>AGIQ01000001.1 GCA_000230935.2 Mycolicibacterium rhodesiae JS60 | reverse complement strand
ATTGGCACGCTCCTCGGCAGTACGCACCGCGAGGCGGACCTCCACCTCGACGGCACGCGCTTCCTCCGCGGCTGCCTGCATGTACTGGCGGTCCACCGGCTCGTCGTCGACGGTCATCTGGCCGTCTTGTGCTGCAGCCAAACGGTTTTCGAGCTCGGTGAGCTCTTCGACCGTCTGCAGCCTGCTGGCCTCGAGTTCACCGCGCTGGCCCAGCAGCCTGCGCCATTCCTCCTCGGCGGCTCGGGCTTCCTGCCCGAGCCGTCCGAGCTGTTCGTAGATCGCCGAGATCGCCGCATCCGATTCGTTGAGCGCGGCCAGCGCCTGCTCGGCGGCATCCTGACGATTGCCCTGCTCGGCGAGCGCACCGGTCAGCGCGGCCGACAACTCGGCAACCATCGTCTCCGCGGCAGCCAGTTCAGTTGTGGCCTTGTCGATTTCGCCAGCGATCTCCAGCGTGCTCGGCTTGCGATCGGAACCGCCGCTGACCCATCCGGCACCGACAAGATCACCGTCGAGGGTCACGGCGCGCAGACTCGGCCGCGCGGCAACCAGGTCGAGAGCCGCGCCAAGGTCCGAGACGACGGCGACATCGGCCAACATCGCGGTCATGGCACCCTGCAGACGCCCCGGCGTCTCGATCAGATCCAGCGCCCAGGACACACCATCGGGCAGCGAACCGAACTGCCGCGCCGTGATCGGCCAGTCCCCCAATACGATTGCGGCCCGGCCGCCGTCGGCTTCCTTCAATGCGCGGACCGCCGACCGGGCAGCGTCGGAGTCGTCCGCGGCCACCGCATCGGCGGCGGCACCGAGCACCGTGGCCAACGCCACCTCATAACCCGGCCGAACCCGGACCAGCTTCGCGATCGTCCCGAAAAGCCCTGCACCACTGTGGTTCTCCGTCAACCACGCGGAGCCGTCCCGGCGCTCCAGCCCAACCGCCAGCGCGTCGATGCGGGCCCTCAGCGAGGCCACCTGCCGCTCGGCGGCGCGCTCAGCGGATTGCAATTCGGCCACCCGCTCGTCGGCCAGCCGCAGCGCAGTGATCGTGCGGTCGTGCTGCTCGTCGAGACCGACCTCACCCTGATCGAGCTCACCGACCCGGCCCTGAACGGTCTCGAACTCGGCCCTGGCGTGCTGGGTGCGGGCAGCGGCCTCTTCGATCGCGTTGGTCAGCCGCGCTACACCTTCGTCGATGGACTCGACCCGCGCGCGCAAGGTATCCACCTGACCCGACAACCGGGCCAGGCCCTCGCGGCGGTCGGCTTCGGCGCGCACCGCCGCCATGTGCGCGCGTTCGGCCTCGGTCGCTGCGTGTTCGCGCTCTCCAAGCTCGGCGCGGGCGACCTCGAGGCGGGACTGGGCTTCGGTCAGCTCGGCCAGCAGCTCCTGCTCGCGCGCGGCGACCTCGTCGGCCTCCGCGTCCAGGGCATCGGGATCCGGGCCGGTGCTCGCGGCGGGTTCGGCATCCAGGTACTGCGTCCGCTCGCTGGCGATCCGGACGGTGGCACTGACCCGCTCGGCCAGCGCGGACATCCGGAACCAGGCCTGCTGGGCGGCGTCGGTACGTTCGGACAGCGTGGCGACGGCGGCCTCGTGGGCGGTCAGCGCCTCGGTCGCGACTTCCAGGCGGGCCGACGCCTCGTCGTGCTCGCGGCGCAGCGTGGTCTCGGTGTTGTCGGCGCCGGCGAATTCGGCTCGGCGGTTCACCAGGTCGTCGGCGGCCAGCCGTAGCCGCGCGTCGCGCAGATCCGCCTGGATGGTCTGGGCCCGGCGAGCCATCTCGGCCTGGCGGCCCAGTGGTTTGAGCTGGCGGCGCAGTTCGGTGGTCAGGTCGGTGAGGCGGGCGAGGTTGGCCGACATCGACTCGAGCTTGCGGACCGCCTTTTCCTTGCGCTTGCGGTGCTTGAGCACACCGGCGGCCTCTTCGATGAAGGCTCGGCGGTCTTCTGGCCGTGACTCGAGGATCTGGGAGAGCCGGCCCTGGCCGACGATGACGTGCATCTCCCGGCCGATGCCGGAGTCACTCAGCAGCTCCTGGACGTCCATCAGCCGACAGCTGCTGCCGTTGATCTCGTATTCGCCGGCGCCGTCGCGGAACATCCGCCGGGTGATCGACACCTCGGAGTACTCGATGGGCAGCGCGTTGTCGGAGTTGTCGATCGTCAGCGTCACCTCGGCGCGGCCCAGCGGCGCGCGCGACGAGGTGCCCGCGAAGATGACGTCCTCCATCTTGCCGCCGCGCAGCGTCTTGGCGCCCTGCTCGCCCATCACCCAGGCCAGCGCGTCGACGACATTGGACTTTCCGGACCCGTTGGGACCGACCACACAGGTGATCCCGGGCTCCAGGCGCAGAGTCGTCGGCGAGGCGAAGGATTTGAAGCCCTTCAGCGTCAGACTCTTGAGGTACACGGCGAGCCAGACTACCGCTCGGAAAAGCCGCTGATGGGTTCGCCGCGCGGTGACCAGTCGACAACAACGTTGTCGACCTTCCCCGGCGTTTTCCCACTACGTAGCAGCTGTAACAGCTGTTCACATGCGTCACGCGGACCCTGTGCCACGACGAGTACCCGGCCGTCGGCTTGATTACTCGCATACCCGGTCAACGCCAGCTCCAGCGCCCGCGAACGGGTCCACCAACGGAAGCCGACGCCCTGGACGTAGCCGTGCACCCAGGCGGTCAGGCGGACATCAGTCTCGGCCAACGTCGCTCACCTCGAAACGGACCTCGGTGCCGGTTTTCAGGGTGCGCCCCACGGTGCAGACCTGGTCGATCGCGCGGCTGACCACCACCACCAGGCGTTCGACCTCCTCGGCGGACAGCCCGGACAGGTCGATCTCCAGCTTTTCCTCCAGCAGCGGGTAGCGCTCCTGCTCGCGGTCGGCCGGCCCGGCGACCTTGATCACCGCGCTGTAGTCGTCGCCGAGGCGACGCCGCAGCGGCTGGTCGCTGCTCAGGCCGCTGCAACCGGCCAATGCGATCTTGAGCAGTTCACCGGGGGTGAACACGCCCTCGTCGGTCTCCGAGCCGATCAGCACCTGCGCGCCGCGGCTACTGCGTCCGGTGTAGCGCCGGACGCCGGTGCGTTCCACCCACAGATCGGTCATAGGTCTTGGTCTCCTTGCTTGGCGTGCAGGCTTCAACGCCGAGGCCGCGGCTGGCGCGGTTGTGGTTGACACCGTGGGCAATAGAACGACGAGCGGTTCATGAACTTCTCGCGCCGGATCGCCGTCCCGCAGCGCGGGCAGGGCAGGTCTTCGCGGCCGTAGACGTTCAGCGACCGGTCGAAGTAGCCGGACTGGCCGTTGACGTTGACGTACAGCGAATCGAACGACGTGCCGCCCTGTCCCAACGCCTCGCGCATCACCTCGGTGGCCGCATCCAGCAGCTCGCCGAGCTGGCGACGGGTCAGGTTCGCGGCCAGTCGCGCGCCGTTGATCTTGACCCGCCACAGCGACTCGTCGGCGTAGATGTTGCCGACGCCGGACACCACGGTCTGGTCGAGCAGCTGGCGCTTTATCTCGGAATGTTTGCGGCGCAACACCGTAACGACTGCCTCGCGATCGAACAGCGGATCCAGCGGGTCGCGGGCGATGTGGGCCACCGGCTCGGGCACCCGGCTGCCGTCGACCTCGACCAGGTCGGCCAGCTGCCAACCGCCGAACGTGCGCTGGTCGACAAAACTCAGCGTCGTGCCGTCGTCGAGCAGGGTCGCGATCCGCAGATGGTTGGTGTTGGGGATCTCGCCGAGCAGCATCTGCCCGCTCATCCCCAGGTGCACCACCAATGCTGTCTCGTCATCAGATAGGTTGAGCCACAAGTACTTTCCGCGCCGATCGGTTCCGGTGATCTGCGCGTCAAGCAGACGCGCGGTCAAATCGGCGGCGCCGGCCTCGTGTCGGCGTACCGCGCGCGGATGATGCACCCGCACCGCGGTGATCGTCTTGCCGGCCACGTGGGCCTGCAGGCCGCGCCGGACGACCTCCACCTCCGGCAGTTCAGGCATCCGGGGTTGCGTCCGTGATGGCCTGCCACGCCTGCGCAGCGGCCTTCTGTTCGGCTTCCTTCTTGGAGCGGCCAACGCCGGTGCCGTAGTCGGTCTCCCCCACCACGACGGTGGCGGTGAACTGCTTGTCGTGGTCCGGGCCGGTCGACGTGACGACGTAGGACGGCGGCCCCAAACCCTTTGACGCACAAAGCTCTTGAAGACTGGTCTTCCAGTCCAGGCCGGCGCCCAGCGTCGGTGCGGTATCCAGCAGATTGCCGAAGAGCCGCAAGATCACCTTGCGCGCGGTGTCGATCCCGTGCTGCAGGTACACCGCGCCCAACAGCGATTCCATGCCGTCGGCGAGAATGCTGGATTTATCGGCGCCGCCGGTGTTGACCTCGCCCCGGCCCAGCAGCAGGTAGGCCCCCAGTCCGTCATCGGTGAGCCTGCGTCCGACGTCCGCCAGCGCCTGGGTGTTGACGATGCTGGCGCGCAGTTTGGCCAGGTCGCCTTCGGAGCGATCTGGGTGGCGGTGGAACAACTCGTCGGTCACCGTCAGGCCCAGGACCGCATCGCCGAGGAACTCCAGCCGTTCGTTGGTGGGCAGCCCGCCGTGCTCGTAGGCATAGCTGCGGTGGGTGAGCGCCAGCGTCAGCAACTCTTCGGACATGTCAACGCCCAAGGCGTCCAACAGATTCTCGCGTGGCGGGTTCACGAATCGCCAGACCCCAGCCCGGGGGTGGTCTCCTCGTCTGCAACGGGAAACATGTTCGCCAGCTTGGCAAAACGAGGATCGATCTGATCGTGGTGGTGGTCCGGCTCGGCAGCCAGAGTCACTCCACATTCCGTGCACAGCCCGGGGCAGTCCTCGGTGCACAGCGGAGCGAATGGCAGGGCCAGGCCGACGGCGTCGACGATCGACTGTTCGAGGTCGATGGTCTGGTCGACGACGTGACCGACCTCGTCTTCCTCGGTAGTGGATTCCGTCGCGCTGTCCGGGTAGGCGAAGAGCTCGGTCAACGAGATCTCGACATCGCCGGTGACCGGGGTCAGGCACCGGGAGCATTCGCCGCGAGTAGCGGCGTCCACGGTGCCGGTGACCAGCACGCCCTCGGACACCGATTCCAGCCGAAGGTCGAGGTTCAGATCCGTGCCGCGTTCGATCGCGATCAGATCCAGCCCGATCCGTGACGGACTGGGCACTGTCTGGCGCAACTCCAGCATCGCGCCGGGACGCCGGCCCAACCGGGAGATGTCGAAAACGAGCGGCGACCGCGACTTGTGCTGAGTTCGGGCACTGCGTGGCGTCGCCATGAATCCAATCTTAAAACCCGGTGCTCCCCGATTCAGCCGGTAGGCACGGGTCGCGTCGATCAGCGCTGGACGTAGTCGTGCGTCCCCGCGGCCGTCCGCAGCTGGTGACGGCCCCGGCTCACCGAGCGCAGCGTGCCGTTGAGGTAGTCCTCGAACTGGGCCAACTTGTTGTCGACGTAGATGTCGCACTCGCCGCGCAGCCGGTCGGCCTCGGCGTGTGCGGTGTCGATCAGCCGGGTCGACTCGGCGTTGGCCGCCTGCACGACCTCGGTCTGGGAGACCAGCCGCTGCTGCTCCTTGATGCCTTCCTGCACGGCCTTCTCGTAGGACATGTTGCCGCTCTCGACGAGCCGGTCGGCCTCGGCCTTGGCCCTGCTGATCGCGGCTTCGTACTCGCGCTTGGCGGTGGCCGCCAGGCGGCTGGTCTCCTCACGGGCCTCGTGAACAGTGCGCTCGCTGTGCTGGCGGGCCTCGGCCACCATCCGGTCGGCCTGCGACTTGGCCTCGGCCAACAGCCGGTCGGCCTCGGCACGAGCATGGCTCAGCAGCGAGTCGGCCTCGGCGGTCGAGTTGGACACCATCGAGTCGGAGTGCTCCTTGGCCTCGCGCAGCAACGAATCGCGGGCGTCCAGCACATCCTGGGCGTCGTCGAGCTCGCCGGGGATGGCGTCCTTGATGTCGTCGATGAGTTCCAGCACGTCGCCGCGCGGGACCACGCAGCCAGCCGTCATCGGGACGCCGCGGGCCTCTTCGACAATCGCGCTCAGTTCATCGAGCGCTTCAAAAACTCGGTACACGGCGCCACCCTCCTGGCTTCGTTGGTAGTGACTAGTGTGCCTGGTGTTACGCCTGTGACTGCGGTGGCGGGCCGGTGTGTCGGAAAGACGTTTTGGCAACCGCACCGGTCAGAGGGCGTCCCGCCGGTGATTATGTCGGCCTGAGCCGGGACAGGGAAGCGAATCCGCGAGTGTGCGCTGAGATCTGCCCCGGGCGGCGTGTTGCGGATGAACCCGCACGCTCGCGGTGGATCAGTGAGCCAGCTTGGCCTGCAGCCGGCGGTTCACCGGCTCAGGCAGCAGCGCCGAGACGTCGCCACCGAACATTGCGACCTCCTTGGCCAGCGACGATGAGACGAACGAGTACTGCGGTGTGGTGGCCACGAAGAACGTGTCCACCCCGGCGATGTGCTTGTTCATCTGGGCCATTTGCAGCTCGTACTCGAAGTCGGTTCCGGTGCGCAGACCCTTGACGATCGCAGTGAACCCGCGATCCCTGACGAAGTCGACGACCAGCCCCTGCCCCGACTCGGCGCGCAAGTTCGGCAGATGGGCGCATGCTTCGGTGATCATCGCGATGCGTTCGTCGATATCGAACATCCCCGACTTCTTGGGATTGACGAGCACCGCGACGATCACTTCGTCGAATTGCGCGGCGGCGCGCTCGAAGATGTCGACGTGCCCCAGCGTCACCGGATCGAACGATCCCGGACATACCGCGCCACTCATCTGCGGCACTCCTGCGCATCGCTGCCGGTCATGGGCCAAGACGCTAGCAGGCCGCCGATAGAACCATCACCCTACAAGGGTGAAACCCGCTGCGTTCGGGCGTATTCGGTTAGTCTGTCGCTGACCTACGGAAGGCGGGTGTCGATGGCCCAGTTGTTCCAGGCGTCGGGCAAAATCATCGAAGCGCGGTTGGACAACACCTCGATCAAGGCGCTGAGCGGTTCGATGGTCGCCTACGAGGGAAACGTGACGTTCAAGGCCGCCGGTTTCGGCGGCGGAGCGGGCCTGGTGGCAGGCATCAAGCAACGTGCCACCGGAGAAGCGCTGTCGCTGATGGAATGTCAGGGCCACGGGCGGGTGTTCCTCGCCGTCAACGCCCAGCACGTCGCGATCGTCGATCTGAACAACGAACAGCTGCGCGTGGAATCGCGCCAACTGCTGGCCATGGCCGGCAATCTGCAGACCAACGTCACGTTCGCCGGGCTGCGCGGCGCATCCTCCGGGCAGGGCTTGTTCACCACCGTGGTGTCCGGCGTCGGGCAGGTGGCGTTGCTGTCGGCCGGCGGACCGCTGATCCACCTCGAGGTGTCCCCGCAGTACCCGCTGGTCGTCGACCCCGACGCGTTCGTCTGCGCGAAAGGCAACCTGCAGCAGTCCTTCATCACCGACGTTTCCTGGCGCACCGTGGTCGGCCAAGGATCCGGCGAAGCGTTCTCATTACGTTGGGACGGAAGCGGTTTGGTGTCCATTCAGCCGGCGGAACGGTAGTCGAATGGTCTTCACGAAGGTCAACTCGAAAGTCGTCAAGGTCGACGTGGCCGCGGCCGGCGGCGTCGTCGCCCGCACCGGCGCCATGCTGCTCTACACCGGCGACGTCTCGTTCAGTCCGCATCAGGTTCCCGGCGCCGCGCAGATGGGCGGCATGGGCGGCTTGATGCGCATCGCTGGCCGGATGATGCAGGGCGAACACGAACGCACCATGCTCGCCCAGGGCTACGGCGAGGTCCACTACGGCTTTGCCGGCCTCGATCTGCACATCGTCGAGATCCAGCCCGGGGCCGTGCTGACCGTCGAAGCCTCACGGCTGCTGGCCAATACGGCCGGCCTGCAGAGCTCGATCGTCTCGGTCGCGGGCGGATCGAGTGGCGGCGGTGGCGGCGGCGGGGTGATGGGCATGCTGCGCGGCGCAGCCACCGGGGCGCTCACCGGCCAGGGCATGTTCACCACCCAACTGTCCGGGCACGGCGCGGCGGTGCTGCTCGCCCACGGCGGCGTTCTCGAGCTGCAGGTCGGCGGCCCGGCCCCGGTGGTCGTGGACCCGCAGGCCTTCGTCGGCGCCTACGGCAATGTGCAGACCGAACTCAAGACCGCTCTGAGCTGGCGCGACGCCGTCGGCCGCGGCTCCGGTGAGGGCATGCAGCTGAACTGCCAAGGCCAGGGAATCGTCTACGTTCAGGCATCGGAGGACAAGCTGTGACGCAGGTGGTCAACCCCTCGAACCTGCCGCCGGACGACAACGTCCCGGACAATCACTACGCCTTCCACATCAACCTGACCGGGCCGTGGTTCATGCGCAAGGGCGCCATGATCGCCTACTACGGGCAGATCGAATTCCGTGCACTCACCACCGGCCTGCACGCGGGGCTGCTGCACATGGTGTCCCAACAGTTCTCTGCCCCACTGTATTTGGGCGACTATGTGGTGGCCGAAGGCCAGGGCAACCTCATCATCGGCGACCGCGGCTACGACATCAATTCCTACGATCTCGACGACGGCAACCTCACGATTCGCGCGGCCAATCTGCTGGCGTTCCAACCGGGGCTGGCGATGAACCAGTCGATCGTGCCCGGTTTCGTCACCCTCATCGGGACGGGAAAATTCCTGGCCTCCTCCAACGGGCCGGTGCTGTTCGTCGAACCGCCCGCGCGGGTGGATCCCGAAGCGCTCGTCGGCTGGGCCGATTGCCCGGCCCCCAGCCATCATTTCGATCAGCGCTGGATCAGTGGGTTCGTCTCGGCCGGCGCGGCGCGCATGGGTATCAACACCGGCGAGGAGCGCCAGTTCGACTTCACCGGCGCCGGAACGATTCTCGTGCAGTCCAGCGAGAAGGTCATCAGCGACTCGGCGATCGTGCGCTCGATCGAATCCCAGCTGCACGGCCTGACCTTCACCGGACTGCAGCATCTGGGCTCGGTGATCAACTCACAGATGGCCGCGCAGCAGCAGCGCTAGTCCTTACTGCCGGCCGTCCACTGCAGTCCCCAGTTGTAGGCCTTGTCCAGCTTGCGCTGAGATCCGTTGATGTAGTTGACCTCACGGTGCACGTGCAGCGCTCCCTGGGCGTAATACACCTGAGCGATCGCGCAAATCTTCGCCCCGTTGACCGGTGAGTCCAGCCGCACCTCCACCGGCGGGCCCGACGTCGGGTAGAGCGTCACGACGCCGTCCACCGCTGCCCAGTTGGCTGCCCCCGAATAGATCATCGCGAAGATCAGCACCCGCCGGAAGATTTGGGGCGCAGCGAGATTGATGTGCATGTTCTCACCGCCGGCGACGGTCCCGCTCCGATCGTCGCCGTCCAAAGCGATGTAGGGCGGGCTCTGCAGGGATCCGAAGCTGTTGCCCAGCGCCTGAATAACGCCCGCGCTGCCATCGGTCAGCTCGTAGAGGCAGCCCAGGTCCAGATCGATCGACTTCCCCCGTGCGGCCGACGACCAGTTCAGGTTGACCCGCATCGCCCCCTGGGTTTCCCCGGGCTTGGTCAGGCTCACCGCCGGTGCGGATTTGGTCAGACTGATCGTGGAGACGTTCGCCGCCGGCGGCTCCCGCTTCGTGTAGTCGATTCCCATGGCCGGTCAGCCCGCCAGGGCCGGGGACGCCTTGTCCTCGGTGGACGTGCGCCGATTTCGGATCACGCTGGAGCCGAAGGCAGCCGCGATCAAGAACACCCCGATCAGACCGGTGACGATCTCGTTGACATGCGTGCCGAGGGAGATGAGGAGGATGACCGCCAGTGCGCCGATGGCCCAGTGTGCCCCGTGTTCGAGGTAGACGTAGTCCGACAGGGTGCCCTTGCGGACCAGGAAGATCGTGATCGACCGCACGAACATCGCGCCGATGAAGCCCAGGCCCAGCGCGATGATGATGGGGTCGCTGGTGATCGCGAATGCGCCGATCACGCCGTCGAACGAGAACGACGCATCGAGTACCTCGAGGTACAGAAACAGGAAAAAGCTTGCCTTGCCGGTGGTTACGGCCAGCGCCGACGGGCCACCCGATGAGGCCTCCTCGCCACCGGATTCGTCGTCTTCGTCGATCTCGAACATCGATCCGAGCCCGTCGACGAGGATGTAGGTTCCGATGCCGAGAACACCCGCCAGCAGGACCGTCGACCGATGGTCCTCCGGTGCGATGAATTCCGCGGCGACCACCAGCAGGCCGAGGGCCACCACGACCGCCAACTGGTCGAGCTTGCCGGCCCTGGCCAGCGGTCGTTCCAGCCAGCTGAGCCACGTGATTTCACGTTCACTGAAGACGAAGTTCAGGAACAGCATCATCAGGAACATGCCGCCGAACGAGGCGATCTGCGGGTGCGCGGCGGTCAGCGCGGTCTCGTAGCTCGGGGACCCGTCGGGGAAGTACGCCCCGCCTCCCGCGGGCGGGTTGAGCGCAATGTCCAGTGCGCGGACCGGATCGAGGCCCGCGGTGATCCACACGACGGCGAGGGGGAACACCAGCCGCATGCCGAACACTGCGATCAAGATGCCGACGGTCAGGAACATCTTCTGCCAGAACTCGCTCATCCGGCGCAGCACGGTGGCATTGATGACCGCGTTGTCGAATGACAGTGAGACTTCGAAGATGCCCAACACGGCAGCCAGGATGAGCGCCTGCGGGCCGCCGTACAGGAAGGCGACAACGAGTGCCACGGCGGACACGAGGAACGAGATTCCGAAGACACGTATGACCATGGCGATCCCCTTGACAAGTCGGAAAACGGGCGACGGCCACCGGCGCGCACAGCGCCGGTGGACGTCGGTGGGTTGGCGTTAGACGTTCACGCCGTAGTCACGGGCGATCCCGGCCAGACCCGAGGCGTAGCCCTGACCGATCGCGCGGAACTTCCATTCCGCACCATTGCGGTAGAGCTCGCCGAACACCATCGCGGTCTCGGTGGAGGCGTCCTCGGACAGGTCGTACCGGGCCAGCTCCTTGCCGTTGGAGCGGTCGACGACCCTGATGAAGGCGTTCTGAACCTGGCCGAAGCTCTGCGACCGCGCGTCGGCGTCATAGATCGACACGGGGAAGAAGATGTTGGTGATCGTCGGCGGCGTCGCCGCGAGGTCGACGGTGATGACCTCGTCGTCGCCCTCACCCTGACCGGTCAGGTTGTCACCGAGGTGCTCGATCGAGCCCTCCGGGGACTTCAGGTTGTTGAAGAAGACGAAGTGCTGGTCACTGAGCACCTTCTTGTCAGCACCGGTGGCGATGGCGCTGGCGTCGAGATCGAAGTCGGTTCCCGTCGTGGTCCGGATGTCCCACCCCAGGCCGATCGCCACCGCGGTGAGGTTCGGCGCCTCCTTGGTCAGCGAAACATTTCCACCCTTGCTCAGACTGACACCCATGCGTTGCTGCCTTCCTTGAACTGTGAGAAAACTGTGTGGGACCAACAGGCAAATGTCTGTCGTGCGGCGCGCCGGGAGCGGTCGACGCCGCGCCCACCACCGTAGTGGATGCGCGGATAGGGGAAACTATTTCAGCTAATCGCCATCGGCTCCACCAGTAGGATCGAACCGTGCCCAGTCGCTGGCTGAGGTTGTCTCGCAGCCCGCGCGAAGACAACGACACCCAGATACCCGCTGAACTCACCAGCGCGTTCCTCGATATGGAACGCCGTCTGGATATCGCCGAGCAGGCCGTCGAGACGGCCACCGCCCTGCACCCCCA
Source organism: Mycolicibacterium rhodesiae JS60 (assembly GCA_000230935.2). Taxonomy (GTDB): domain Bacteria; phylum Actinomycetota; class Actinomycetes; order Mycobacteriales; family Mycobacteriaceae; genus Mycobacterium; species Mycobacterium rhodesiae_B. The sequence continues at coordinate 1,966,655 of AGIQ01000001.1, read as the reverse complement.
GGTATCGCTGACAGCTGAATGGACCACCGCCCGCGAGCAGGTCTACGCCGCCACCGCCCAATACCTTGGGGTGGTGACGCCGGATTCGACGGCCGCGGGGCCGCGGGTTGCGCTGGCCGAGGTCGCCCGCAGCATCGAGAGCGCCACCGCAGGGCTCGACAGCTTCTATAACCGGCATCGGCGCACCCTGGATGGCGCCACCGGCGCGGCCCTGGCCGCCAGGGCTCAGGCCGACCAGGCACTCGCTGCGGCGATCCCGGCGCTGCAGCGACTGGCCGCACTGGCCCCCGAATTCGCCGACTACCCCTCCGTACGGGCCGCCCGAGGCTCTGTCGAAGCCGCCCGCGCCGAAACCCAGGCGGTCCTCGAGCGCGGTGACATCGCAGCCACCGGACCCGCCGCGCAACGACTGCAGAGCAGCATCGCGGCCCTCGACAAGGCGGTCGGCGCGGCCCCTGGCCACCGCGAAAACGCTTCTCGAACACTGGCTTCGGTACGAACCCGGCTCGACGCCATCACGCACCGCGCCGCCACCATCGGCACCTCGTATTCGGCACTGCTGCGGGAATTCCACGCCGACTCCTCCGCCGACCTGCACGACAACGACAAACTCGCCCACACTCACCTCGATGTCGCGCGGGCGTGTGTCGAGCGAGCCGCACTGGAACTGAACGCACGTCGCCCCGAGGAATCCGCGACCCTGGCCGGGCAGGCCCGCGAAGAATTGGGGCGCGCGGAAGATCTTGTCGACGCAGTCGCCGACCGGCTCACCACACTGCGCGCTCTGCGTGCCGACCCCACTGCCCAGGAGCGCGAGATCCGATTCCGGATCCGCGACGCCCAGCGCCTGGCCGTCGATCGCGATGCGGTCGCCGAATGGGGCACCGCACTCGACGCCCAAGTGCCCCGCGTCGACCGCATCGTCGCGGCTCTGCACGGCCCGCACCCCGACTATTGGCGATATCACCTCGCCCTCGACGAGGTTTCCCAGTTCGTGACCACGATCGTCAACCGCATCCGACAACGATCGGCGACGCGATGACCGCAACGGGAGCGATCCACGGCCGAGCAGCCGTCCAGCACTTCCACCACCTGGACGCCGATGAACGCGACCGGTTGTTCTATCTCGCTCCGGAGGAGCTGTCCGCGGACGCCGACCGCGACGTCCTGGCGACAGCACTGGGCGCCACCCTGTACATGCCTGCCGACCGCGCCGACCTGCCCGCGACGATCGTCCGCCGCTCGGGCGAGGGGATCTGCTCGATGGTGCTTGACCTCGAGGACGCCGTCGGGGAGCACGGGGCCGCTGCCGCCCTCGACAATGCCGTTTCCGCACTCGACGCGCTTGCCGAGCAGTCGAGCCCGCTGCGGGCGATGATCTTCGTGCGAGTCCGAGGCCAGCACTGCATCGAACGCATCACAGCCAACCTCGGCCGCGGCGCAGAAGTGCTACTCGGATTCGTCATCCCGAAATTCGAAGCGGCCACCGGCGAGACCTTCCTGTCCCAGACCGCCGCAGCCGCACAAGCGTTGGGCCGCAAGCTGTACTGCATGCCGGTACTGGAGTCCCCCCGCGTCATCTACCGGGAGAGCCGCGCGGACGAACTCCAGGCCGTTTCTGAACTGCTTGCCCGGCACCGGGATTCGGTACTCGCCGTGCGGATCGGCGCTACCGATCTGTGCGGGAAATTCGGGATCCGCCGCGACCGCGACCACACCATCTACGACGTGCACGTGGTCGCCGCCGCCATTGCCGACATCGTCAACTACCTCGGCCGCACCGACGGCACGGGATTCGCGGTCACCGGTCCGGTCTGGGAGTACTTCGCCAACCATGAGCGGTTGTTCCGCAGCATGCTGCGCACCACCCCATTCGTCGAGCACGACGCGGTGCGCTTCCGAGACAAGCTCGTCAGCCGTGACCTCGACGGCCTGTTGCGGGAGATCAGCCTGGATCGTGCCAACGGACTGATCGGCAAGACCGTCATCCACCCGTACCACGCGCCCGCCGTGCACGCGCTCTCGGTTGTCACCCACGAGGAATTTCGCGACGCCACCGACATCATCGCCGCCGAGGCCGGCGGGGTGCGCCGCTCGGAATACCGCAACAAGATGAACGAGGCTCGGCCACATCGGATCTGGGCCGAGCAATTGCTACGACGCGCTCAGGTGTTCGGGGTCGCCAACCAGGGCGTCACCTTCGTCGATTTTCTCACCCGACTGGCGACGAAGTGAACACAGCGCCACCGTGGGCGACCGCACGATTCGGGTTGCGCCTTCTCGACGACAACGCCGGAACCGGCGCACACCGGTTGTCCGGGCTGGTGCAGCCGGGGCTGCGACGCAATCCGCGCCGGGCCCACCTGCTGGTGTCGACTGTGCTGGGCAAGCACATCGCGGTGTCGCCGGCGATCGTCCGCGACGCCGCCGACCGGCTCGGCGATGCCGTCGCCGCGCTGGGTGCCGGCGAGGCCGATGTGCTCGGCATGGCCGAGACCGCAACCGGGCTGGGCCATTGTGTCGCCGACCGGCTCGACGCCGCGGTTTACCTGCACAGCACGCGACGCCAGGCCCCCAGCCGCCAGATCTACGCCGAGTTCCAGGAAGGGCACTCGCACGCCACCGACCACCTGCTGCAGCCCGCGGGGCCCGCGGTGTTCACCCAGCAACGTCCTTTGGTCATCGTTGACGACGAAATCTCCACCGGGACAACTGCTCTGGCCACGATAGAGGCCTTGCACCGGCGTCACCGGCGGCCCCGCTACATTATTGCCTCGCTTGTCGACGTCCGCACCGCCGCCGACAAGACGCTGGCCGAGCACACCGCTGAAGCCCTCGGCACATCGATCGACTTCGTCAGCCTCGCCAGCGGAGCGGTCAGCATCCCCGATGCGCTCACCGAACAGGTCTGCGCCCTGCCGGCGCCCATCCTGAACCCGATCGATCCCGATAGCCGGGGTGACTGCCGGACGGTCGAGCTGGCCTGGCCGCGCGATGTGCCCGACGGCGGCAGGCACGGCTTCCTGCGCACCGACGCGCCGGCCTTCAGCTCCGCCGTCGCCGATGCGGCTGCGCAGCTGGCCGTCATGCTCGACCCAGGCCGCCCACTGCTCGTGGTCGGGCACGAGGAGCTGATGTATCTGCCGCTGCGAATCGGCGAACTTCTGGCCGAACGCGGCTTCACCACCCGGTTCCAGTCCACGACCCGCTCCCCCGCCTACGTGGTCGACGGCCCCGGCTACCCTCTGCGCACCGGATTCGAGTTCGCCCCAGGCGAATCCGGCGAGACCGGGTTGCGCTACCTCTACAACGGATGGCCGGGCGCCCCCGGAGCCATGCCGGCTCAACTCGTGGTCGTCATGGACGCCACCGCGGCACCGGGTGCAAGCGAACTCAGCGCCGTGCTGGCCGCTGCCGGGTACGACGTCGTGCTCGCCGTGGTCGCCGGCCCGGGCTTCGATGTCCTGACCACGGCACGGGCCGCGGCATGAAATCGCCACTGGCCGGGCCGAATTTCGGGAGCTACGCCGCCGACGAGGTCAGCTGGCTGCTCACCGATCTCTCGGCGGTGGCGCTGGAGGCCGACGCTGCCAGCCGGGAGCGCGATATCCAGTCCGGGCGTGCGCATTACGCCGAATCGCTGCCGATCGAATATCAGCCCAATCCCGCGTATCGCGCCCTGTTCGCCGAGGTGCTCACCGACACGGCAGCCCGGCTGGCCACGGCCGTCGGCGTCGTCACCGAGCTGGTGCTCGCCGAGCGCGGCCAGGACATCTGCCTGGTCTCGCTCGCCCGCGCCGGCACACCGATCGGCATCCTGATGCGCCGCTGGTCCGCCCAGCATCACGGCCTACAGCTGCCCCACTACGCGGTGTCTATCGTTCGTGACCGCGGGATCGACACCGCCGCACTGCAATACCTGAGCACCCATCACGACCCGGCCACGGTCGTATTCGTTGACGGCTGGACGGGCAAGGGGGCGATCACCCGCGAGTTGACTGCCGCACTGCGCGCCCACGAAGCCGAGACGGGCGTCCACTTCAACCCCGACCTCGCGGTACTCGCCGACCCCGGCGACTGCGTCCGGACCTACGGCACCCGCGATGACTTCCTCATCGCCTCGGCGTGCTTGAACTCCACGGTTTCCGGGCTGATCTCCCGCACGGTGCTCAACCGCCGATTGATCGGCCGGGATGACTTCCACGGCGCCAAGTTCTACCGCGAGCTGGCCGCCGACGACCGGTCCGGCACGTTCCTGGATACCGTCAGCGCACGCTTCGACGAGGTGTTCGCCGCGGCGGCCGCAGAGAGTGCCGCACTGATGTCCACCGATCGAACACCGGGCTGGGCGGGGTTGGCCACCGTCGAGCAGATTCGCCGTGACTACGGCATCACCACAACCAATTTCGTCAAGCCCGGGATCGGTGAGACCACCAGGGTACTGCTGCGCCGCCTGCCCCGGCACATCATCGTGCGCGACCCCGACGCTCCCGAGCACCGGCATATCCGGCTTCTCGCGGCCGAACGTGGCGTGCCCATCTCATGCGACCCCGGCCTCGCCTACGCGTGCGTGGGCCTCATCGATGACGTGGCCCAGTGACCGCGCTCATCGCCAGCGACCTGGATCGCACCCTCATCTACTCCCGCCGTTTCTTCGACAGCGCCCCGCCGGTGGCGCAGTGCGTCGAGATCTACCGCGACGAACCCATCTCCTACATGACGCCGACGGCCGTAGAACTGTTGCGGCAGTTGAGCACTCGACATCTCGTGGTGCCCGTCACCACGCGTACCGTCGCACAGTACACCCGCCTCACACTGCCAGGATCCCCGTACCGCTACGCGATCACCAGCAACGGCGGGACCATCCTCGTCGACGGCAGCCGGGACATCGCCTGGGCGGACGAGATGGCCGCGCGAATCCGCGACAGCGGACCACCGTTGACCGAGATCCTGGCCGAACTGCAGACCCGCATCCACGACAGCTGGGTACAAAACCTGCGTACCGCGGAAGACCTGTTCTGCTATCTCGTGGTCGACGAGGCCGCACTGCCCGGCGAGTTCGTGAGCGAATGGCGGCTGTGGTGCGCTCCCCGCGGCTGGACGGTGTCCCAGCAGGGCCGCAAGATCTACACCGTGCCGCTACCGCTGTGTAAGTCCCAGGCCGTGGCGGAGCTACATCGGCGCCTGACCGAATCCGGCGAACTGCCGGCGCCCGCGCCGATCGTGGCCGCCGGGGACGGTGCGCTCGACGCCAAGTTGTTGGAGCTGGCCGACGCGGCGATCCGGCCGGCCCACGGCGAATTGCACAGCCTGGACTGGCGCTGCGCCAGCCTGCACGTCACCGCCGGCAGCGGAGCCAACGCCGCCGAAGAGATCCTCACCTGGTTCTGTCAGCAGGTATCGAGCGACGCCGAATTAACCACCATGTGCGCCCAACAAGGTTCGAGGAAGGACATCCGTTGACGACACCACTGAGCAAAGGCCAGAACGGACCGCTCAATACCGGGGACCTAGTGATCTCGGTTGAACTCGCAGCGCCGGCTGACCTGTCGGCGCTGCTGGTGACCGAGGCCGGAAAGGTCCGCAGCGACGCCGATTTCGTGTTCTTCAACCAGCCCACCGGCCCTGGGGTGCGGCTGGTCCCGGGTCCGCAGGGCCAGCCCGCCAGCCTGGGCATCAGCCTGGCCGCGGTGCCTGCCGACATCGCCCGAGTGCGTGCGGTCATCACACTCGACGACACCAACTCCACCTTCGGCCAGTCCGCCCCACCGGTCGCCCGGATCAACGATGCCGCCGGAAATGTGCTCTACGAGTATCGCATTGACGGGCTCTCCTCGGAATCGATCGTCATCGCCGCCGAGGTCTACCGCCGTCAGGACGCCTGGAAGGTCCGCGCTGTCGGCCAGGGGTACGCCGGCGGCTTCGCCGCACTGGTCACCGACCACGGGGTGACCGTGGACGACGCGCCCGCCGCCCCGGCCGCACCTCCGCCACCGGCCGCGCAGCCGTCGGCACCGCCACCACCGGCTTACCCGCCACCCGCTCCACCACCAGCGGCCTACCCGCCACCCGCTCCACCACCAGCGGCCTACCCGCCACCCGCTCCACCACCAGCGGCCTACCCGCCGCCGCCAGCCGCGGCCGCCAGCGGCGAGGTCAGCCTCGTCAAGGGCCGGACCGTCAATCTGTCCAAGGGCCAACGGGTTTCACTCCGCAAGGACGATGGCGTGGCGCTGACGCAGATCCGGATGGGCCTCGGTTGGGACCCCATCAAACAGCGCGGCATGTTCGGCAACCGCACCCCTGACATCGATCTGGACGCGTCGGCGATTCTCTTCGCCGACCAGCAGGTCGCCGACGTCTGCTACTACGGTCAGCTCGCCTCCAAGGACGGCTCGATCCGGCACCAGGGTGACAATCTCACCGGCGAGGGTGAGGGCGACGACGAGGTCATCAACGTCGACCTCACCCGGGTCCCCGCCTACGTCACCACGGTGATCTTCACGGTGACCTCCTACCGCGGGCACACGTTCGACATGCTGTCCAATGCGTTCTGCCGACTGGTCGACGCAACCACCAACGCGGAGCTGGCTCGCTACACGCTGCAGGGAGCCGGTATGCACTACACCGGCATGGTGATGGCCAAGTTCTTCCGGGTCGGCCAGGAGTGGAAGATGCAGGCCATCGGCGAGGGCATCACCGCCAAGCACGCCGGCGAGGCCATTCCCCAGATCACCCGGTTCCTCTGAACCCATGGCACAGCTCACCGCCGGTCAGAACAGCGAATTAGGCTCCTCTGCACTGACATTCACCGTCGCACCGGAGCGCTTCGCCGTGGCGGCGTTGGTCCTCGACGACCAGCGCCGCGCCCTGCCGGACGGGTATATCGACGGCAGCGGGCCATCACGGCACGCTGGTGTCGACGTGCAACCCGGGCGGCTCCTGGTCAACCTCGACCTCGTGGCATCCGCGGTGGGGTATGTGTTGTGCGTGGCGCTCGAGGCACATCCCGGTTCAGCTGCACTGTCGGCCAGCCTCACCGACAGCCACGGCCAGACCACCGAGTTCACCGTCGCTGCCGCCGAGGTACACCCCGTGGTCATCGGATTCGAACTCTACCGCCGCGGGGCAGGGTGGAAAGTGCGGGCAATCGGACAGGGCTACGCCGGTGGTGCACCGGAAATGGCTCGGGCTCATGGCATTGCGGTCAACCCAGCACCCGTCCCCGAAGCCCCGGCCGTGCCGATCACCCCGCTGGGCGACCAGAATCCGCTCGAACGCATCTCGATGATCTACGAAGACGCCGCCCGCTGCTCAGCCGCGCTGCTGACCGCGCACAGTTTCGCCGCCGACCGACTCGACACCGAGATGTCAGCTGCCGTAGCGGATCCCGGCACCCGCAACACTGCCGAGGGCCAGCAGGCGATGGCCGAGGCTCAGCGGCGGCACGACGATCTGATCGCGGTGGCCACCGCCGATTACGAACGCGACGCAGCTCACTTGGCGGCCGAACTCGACGCCCTCGATGGCGAACTGCCCGCCGCTCTGGCCTCCTGGGCCTCCGCCGTGTGGCAGCGTCCGCCCCGGCCGACCGTGGGTATCCGGCTGGGTACGCTCACCATGCCCGCAGTCGGGGCGTTGGCGATCCCGTTGTGCATCATGGCGCCGATACGCCGGCCGATCTGGATCGACACCCGCGAGCCCGCCGCTGCCATCCCGGTACTCGCGTCGCTGCTCACCCGACTGCTGGCCGCGACGCCACACAGCAACGCCGAAATCGATGTCATCGACCTTGCCGATGTGCTCGGCCCTCTCACCGATCACCTGCGGGCTTACCTGCCGCGGCCGGCCGTGACGGCCCACACCGATGCGGGAGAACGTCTGCAGCACTTGGTCGCCCGTGCCGAGCTCGCGTCATTGGACGATTCGGCGGCCGCGTCGGCCAACCCGGGCATCGTGGTGATCACCGACCCCGGCTACGGCTTCGCGCCGGACGCCATCGGGGCCACCGCGCAGTTGATCGGCAGCAGTGTCGACGCGGGCATCTCAGTGGTGTTCGTCGGTGATCACGCCGATGCCACCGGTTCCGCATCCGTTCCGCTGTTACGCGACATCGCCGAATTCAGTCATCACATCCGCGTCGACGCGGACGACTCCGGGATGTTGGATCCCTGGACCCACAGCCCGTGGCGCTTCGTCCCCGATACCCTGGCTCCGGGGCCCCGGCTCGCCGATTACATCGGGCTGCTGTCAGCAGGCCGCTAGCTCGACCCGGGTATCTCCATACCGGCGCACCGGCCACGCCGTCCACCCGGGCGGCCAGCTGAGTTCGGCAGAGGACGCCGGACGTTCGACAACGACGACACCGTCCGGGCGCAGCCAGCCGTTGCGTATCAGACTGTCCAACAGTGCTTCGATCTCGACGGTCGACACCTCGTAGGGCGGATCGGCGAGCACCAGATCCACCGGCTTGTCGGCCCCCGCCGCGAGTACGGTGGAGACCGCACCGCGCCGCACGGTCGCGCCCGCCAGCCCGAGGGTGTCGATATTGCGCTTGATGACTGCCGCTGCGCGCGAATCACTTTCGACGAACAGCGCCGAGGCCGCACCGCGGGACAGCGCTTCGAGTCCGAGCGCACCCGAGCCGGCGTACAGATCCAGCACCCTCAGTCCGCCGAAATCTCGGCGGGCGGCGAGCGCATTGAACAACGCCTCGCGGACGCGATCCGTCGTCGGCCGGGTTCCGCGCGGCGGCACATCGATGCGTCGACCACCGGCGGTGCCTCCGACGATGCGGGTCAGGCCGATCCTCCGGTCAATCCCTCCGAACCGATCACGACCAGGAGGTCGCCACCTTCGACCTGAGCGGTGCTGGCCACGGCGACGCGGTTGACGGTCCCGGACTTCGGTGCGGTGATCGCGGCTTCCATCTTCATCGCCTCGATGGTGGCGATGGTCTGTCCGGCGTCCACCTTGTCGCCGACGGTCACTCCGACGGTGACGACACCGGCGAACGGCGCGGCGACGTGATCGGGGTTGGCGCGATCGGCCTTCTCGGCGGCCGGGACGGTTTCGGCGATGCTGGTGTCGCGCACCAACACCGGCCGCAGTTGGCCGTTGATGATGCACATCACCGTGCGCATCCCGCGTTCGTCGGGATCGGAGATGGCTTCCAGTCCGACGATCAGTTCGACGCCACGTTCGAGCTCGATACGGTGCTCGTCGCCGTGGCGCAGGCCGCTCCAGAACTGGTTGGCGCTCAGGCCCGAGGTGTCGCCGTACTCCTCGCGGTGCGCCTCGAACTCCCGTGTCGGACCGGGGAACAGCAACCGATTCAAGGTCGCCTGGCGCAGCGGGCCGGGTTCGCCGAGAATCTTCTCGTCCTCGACTGACAGCGGCTGCTCGGGCTTGGCCGCCCCACGGCCTTCCAAGGCTTTGGTGCGCAACGGTTCCGGCCAGCCGCCGGGCGGGTCGCCGAGCTCGCCGCGCAGGAAGCCGATCACCGAATCCGGGATGTCATGGCGCGCGGGGTCTTCGGCGAACTCCTCCGCCGTGATCCCGGCACCGACCAGGGCCAGCGCCAGATCCCCCACCACCTTGCTCGACGGGGTGACTTTGACCAGGCGGCCCAGGATCCGGTCGGCGCCCGCATAGGCGTTCTCGATGTCCTCGAAGCGCTCACCCAAGCCCAGCGCGATCGCCTGCGTGCGCAGGTTGGACAGCTGGCCGCCGGGGATCTCGTGGTAGTAGACCCGGCCGGTCGGCGCGGGCAGGCCGGATTCGAACGGGGCGTACACCCGCCGCAGCAGCTCCCAATACGGCTCCAGGTCGCATACCGCGTCCAGGTTCAGGCCGGTGTCGAACGGGGTGTGCGCCGCCGCGGCGACGATCGCCGACAGCGGCGGCTGGCTGGTGGTGCCCGACAGCGGGGCCGCGGCTCCGTCGACCGCGCTCGCTCCCGCGTGCCAGGCCGCGGTGTAGGTGGCCAGCTGCCCGCCGGGGGTGTCGTGGGTGTGCACGTGCACCGGTAGGTCAAAACGGCTGCGCAGCGCCGAGACCAGGGTGGCCGCCGCAGGCGGGCGCAGCAGGCCGGCCATGTCCTTGATCGCCAGCACGTGCGCACCGGCGTCGACTATCTGCTCGGCCAGCCGCAGCCAGTAGTCCAGCGTGTAGAGCGTCTCGGCGGGGTTGGACAAGTCGCCGGTGTAGCTCATCGCGACTTCGGCTACCGCGGAACCGGTTTGGCGCACCGCATCGATCGCCGGCCGCATCGACTCGACGTTGTTGAGCGCGTCGAAGATACGGAAGATGTCGACACCGGTACGAGTGGCCTCATCGACGAACGCGTGCGTCACCGCTTCCGGGTACGGCGTGTAGCCCACGGTGTTGCGCCCGCGCAGCAGCATCTGCAGACAGATATTGGGGATCGCCTCACGCAGCGCAGCCAGCCGCTCCCACGGATCTTCCTTCAGGAAGCGAAGCGCCACATCATAAGTCGCCCCACCCCAGCACTCGATCGACAGCAGCTCCGGTGTCATCCTGGCGATGTAAGGGGCGACCTTCAGCAGGCCCGAGGACCGCACCCGCGTCGCCAACAGGGACTGGTGCGCGTCGCGGAACGTCGTATCGGTGACGCCGACGGCCGGGGAATCCCTGAGCCACTGGGCGAATCCAGCAGGGCCCAGTTCGACGAGGCGCTGCTTGCTGCCCGGCGGCGGCGTCGTCGACTCGATGTCGATGGCGGGCAGCTTGTCCTGCGGATAGACGCGGTCGCGATCCCGATACGGTGAGTTGACCGTCACCTCGGCCAGGAACTTGAGCATCTTGGTGCCGCGGTCGGCCGAGGCCCGCGAGGTCAGCAGTTCTGGGCGCTCATCGATGAACGACGTGGTGATCCGGCCGGCCCGGAAATCGGGATCATCCAGAACCGCTTGCAGGAACGGGATATTCGTCGACACACCGCGGATACGGAACTCGGCTACCGCGCGCCTGGCCCTGGCCACCGCAGTGGAGAAGTCCCGCCCTCGGCAGGTGAGCTTGACGAGCATCGAGTCGAAATGCGCAGCGACATCGGCGCCGAGGTGCGTCCCACCGTCCAGCCGGATGCCGGCCCCGCCCGGTGAGCGGTACGTGGTGATCCGGCCGGTGTCGGGCCGGAACCCGTTGGCCGGGTCTTCGGTGGTGATGCGGCATTGCAGTGCAGCACCGTGCGGTGCGATGGCTTCCTGGCTGAGCCCGAGGTCGGCCAGCGTCTCCCCCGAAGCGATCCGCAGTTGCGCCGACACCAGGTCGACGTCGGTGATCTCCTCGGTCACCGTGTGTTCCACCTGGATCCGGGGATTCATCTCGATGAACACATGCCGGCCACGCTCGTCGAGCAGGAATTCGACGGTGCCCGCACAGCTGTAGCCGATCTGCCGGGCGAAGGCGACCGCGTCGGCGCAAATCTTTTCCCGCAGAACAGGATCCAGGTTGGGAGCCGGAGCCAGCTCGATGACCTTCTGATGGCGGCGCTGCACACTGCAGTCGCGCTCATAGAGGTGGATGACGTTGCCGTAGGTGTCGGCCAGTATCTGCACCTCGATATGGCGGGGATTCACCACGGCCTGCTCGAGGAACACCGTCGGGTCGCCGAACGCCGACTCTGCCTCGCGACTGGCCGCCTCGATGGCCTCGGCCAGCGCCGACGGCTCGGCCACCCGGCGCATCCCCCGCCCGCCACCACCGGCAACAGCCTTGACGAACACCGGGAAAGTCATCTCCCTGGCGGCCTCGACCAACTCCGCCACCGACGCCGACGGCTCCGAGGAGGCGAGCACCGGCAGACCCGCGTCCCGGGCAGCCGCGATCGCGCGCGCCTTGTTGCCCGTCAGCTCCAGGATCGAGGCGTCGGGCCCGATGAACGTGATACCCGCGGCCGCACACGACGCCGCCAATTCCGGATTCTCCGACAAGAAGCCATAACCCGGATAGATCGCATCAGCACCGGCGGCTCGGGCCGTGGCCACGATCTCGTCCACCGACAGATACGCCCGCACCGGATGCCCGATATCGCCGATCTGATACGACTCGTCGGCCTTCAACCGGTGCAACGAGTTGCGATCCTCGTACGGATAAATCGCAACCGTGCCGATACCCATCTCATAGGCGGCACGGAAGGCACGAATCGCAATCTCACCGCGGTTTGCAACGAGGACTTTGGAAATCACCCAAGTACCCTACCCGTGCGACCCACCCCCGCGCCGGGCGGCTAGATCAACGTCGACCAGTAGTTCCAGAACCGGACCAGGATCATCAAGACGATCGCTGTAAACCAGAGCGCGACGATCGACCAGCGCCAGGTGTAGATCACTCGGGCCACCGGGTTGCCGCCGGCCGGGAACGCAATCGACGACACCACGACCAGCAGCGGGATCGTGACCGCCCACACCACCATGCAGTACGGGCACAGCGCGCCGATGCGGTACAGCGTCTGGAAGATCAACCAGTGGATGAACACCACGGCCAGCGTGGTGCCGATCGTCAGGCCCACCCAGTACCACCTCGGCAGGCGCACCTTCGTCACCGCGAGGACGCCGGTGACCACGACGACCGAGAACCCGGCGATACCGATCAACGGATTGGGAAAGCCGAATGCCGACGCCTGCTCGGTGATCATCACCGAGCCGCACGACAAAACCGGGTTGATGCTGCAGCTCGGCACGTAGGACGGATTGAGAAGAATCTCGATCTTCTCGATCGTCAGGGTGGCCGAGGAGAGCAGTCCGACCACGCCGGCGATCAGCACCCACCACGCGCTGGCCGCGCGGACCAGGACCCCGTCCGGCGCGGGCCCCGCCTGCGCGGGGTCTGTCGGTTCCACCGGGGCCGGGGTCGTCACGCTCATGGCGTCGGCGTCGCCGGGGCAGCAGGTGCGGGAGCGGCCGGGGCAGCCGGGGCAGGAGCAGCCGCGCCGGCAGGGGCCGAGGCCGGAGCAGCCGGCGCCGGGGTCGGAGCGGCATCCAAGCCGGGCACATTGCCGACGATGGCCTTGACCTTGTTGACCAGATCCTCGGGCGAGGCGGGGCTGATGTCCTGGCCGTTGAGCCGAATGGTCGGCGTCGCGGAGATCTTGGCCGCCGCGGCCAGCCCCTCGACCATGTCGCTGTTCTTACCGGAGTTGATGCACTGCGAAACCTTGTCGGTCGGCACGCCGGCCTGGCGGGCCGTTTCGATCAGCGCGTTGTTGTCGGGGGCAGTGCCCGAACCCTCTTCGGGCTGCTGGGCGAACAGCGCGCCGTGGAACCGCAGGAAGGCTTCCTTGTCCACGTCGGCGACACAGTAGGCCGCGTTGGCGGCGCGCGTGGAGTAGTTCTTGTTGAAGGACGAGTTCAGGATCGCGACCATGTAGTAGTCGGTGGCCACAGCGCCGCTGTCGGTGAGCTTGGTGATCGTCGGACCGAACACCTTCTCGAACTCGCGGCAGTGCGGGCACTGGAAGTCCTCATACAGCGACAGGACCGCCTTGGGCTCGTCGCTGCCCTCCTTCTTGATCAGCTGGCTGGAGGCGATCCGTACGGCCTGCGCGTTGCCGTTGCCCTTGTTCTTGTCGTGACCCATCACGATGTAGAGGACCAGGCCGACGGCGAAGATGACGACGATCGCGGTCAGTCCCAGCTGGATGAACAGGTTGCGCTTGCGATCCTGGGCTCTCAGGTCGTAGCGGGGCGCGCTTTTCTTATTGGTGGCCACGGGTCGGCTGGTCCTCGCTGTCATGACTCGGTGTTGGCGCCTCCTAGAGTACCGGCGGCGCGTCCGAGCCCTTGTCATTCCCCAAGTCGCTTCGCTCCGGCCCCCCGAGTCAGCCGCGCGCCAGGTGGGCGCGCAACGCCGAGATCATCTCGGCGTTGCACCGGCTGACCTGCCCGCCCAGCACGTTCATGTTGAGGAACGCGTGGGTCATCGGACCCATCCGTCGGGCATCGACCATGACGCCCGCCGCGCGCAGCTTCTCCGCATACTGTTCGCCCTCGTCGCGCAGCGGGTCGAACCCGGCAGTGACCACCAGTGCCGGCGACAACCCGGCGAGGTCGTCGGCCAGGAGCGGGGAAACCCGCGGGTCGGTGACCTCGAGACCGGACCCGCCTACGTAAGCATCCTGAAACCAGTCCATGTTGCGCTTGGTCAGAAGGAAACCCTCGGCGAACAACGTGCGCGAGGTGCTGTTGCCGCGCAGGTCGGTGGCCGGATAGATCAGAAATTGCAGGGTTGGCAGCGGCGCACCGGCATCGCGGGCCTGCCGGGTCACCACCGCCGCGAGGCAGCCGCCTGCGCTGTCACCACCGACCGCCACCCGGTCGGGATCGGCGCCCAGCGCGGTGGCATACTCGCGCGCCCAGAGATAGGCGGCGTAACAGTCCTCGACGGCCGCGGGCGCCTTGTGTTCCGGGGCCAGTCGATAGTCGATGGCCAGCACGTTGATCCCGGCATCGCGGCAGATCAACCGGCACGCCGAGTCGTGGGTTTCCAGGTCCCCGAAGACGAATCCACCGCCGTGGAAGAAGACCAGCAGCGGGGCGCCGGCGTCGCCGGCGGGACGGTAGTGGCGGGCCGGGATGTCCCCCGCCGGTCCCGGAATGGTGACGGGTTCGATGCCGGCGGCGTGGACGTCGGGCTCGTCGAGACTGGCCGTAGCTTCCCGGTTCTGCCGCCGGGTCGCGATCGGGTCACCGGGGACCGCCAGACTGCTCATGCCGGCCGCCCGCTGCGCGACGAGCATCATCTGGATTGAGGGATCAAGGGTGTTGCCGTCGATTGTGATTGCCCGGCCGCCGGACAGCAGGCGCTTGAGGCCGCCCGGCAGACGCGGGATCACCTTCACCCCGGCCCGGCTGCTGGCCGCCCGCGCCCGGTTGGCAATCCGGCTCTCCGCCATCACTGCTCCCCTCACTGTGGTGTGGTCGGCATTGCCGCAGCGTACGGGACCTGCGCCGGCAGCGGTCTGGCAGCCTCCGGCCAGGCCCGTCGACTGACGTGTCCGCAAATTTGACTCGGTATCTGCCGCGGCGCGCCGGGCCTGCTCAGACGACATTTCAATCTGGGTACTATCGTCTCCCAAGTCGGTTGACCCCGGAGCCGATGTGGCCGGGTCCTGTCCCCGACACACTTCGACTCCACAGGCAGGTGACATGACGCCGGCGGCCACAATCCCCACCGTCACGCTCAACGACGACAACACGATCCCGGTGCTTGGCCTCGGCGTCGCCGAGCTGTCCGTCGAGGAGACCGAGAGTGCGGTGGCCAGTGCCCTGGAGGCCGGCTATCGGCTGATCGACACCAGCCCGGGCAATGAACAAGCCGTCGGGCGCGCCATCGCCGCGTCAGGCATTCCCCGCGACGAACTGGTCATCGCCACGAAGCTCGCCACCGAGGATCAGGGATTCCAGTCCTCGCAGGACGCCGTCAAGGCCAGCCTCGAACGCCTCGGCCTGGAGTATGTGGACCTCTATCTGTTGGATTGGCCCGCCGAGCAGAACGGCAAGTACATCGACGCCTGGGGCGGCGTCATGCGGTCCCGCCAGGACGGGCTGATCAAGTCGATCGGTGTCGCGAACTTCTCTCCCGACAACCTGTCGGACATCATCGACTTGAGCTACTTCCCGCCGGTGGTCAATCAGGTCGAGCTGCATCCGCTGCTCAACCAGACCGAGCTGCGTGCGGTGCACGCCGAGCGTTCGATCATCACCGGCGCGTACCTCCCGCTGAGCGAGGGCACGCTGCTCGAGCTTGCGGCGGTCGCCGAAGTGGCTGCGGCGCACGGTAAATCACCGGCACAGGTGCTGATCCGCTGGAGCCTGCAGCTCGGCGCCGTCGTCATCCCCGGTGCAACCGATCCGGCACAGATCGCGCAGAATGCCGACGTGTTCGACTTCGAGCTGACCGACGCCGAGATGGCGGCGCTCGCCGGGCTCGACGACGGAACCCGGTTCCGGCCGAACCCGGCAAGCTGACCTACTAGCCGTCGAGCAGCCAGTCGTTCGGGCTGAACAGCTCGCAGTGCACGCGCCCTGGCGCGATACCCCGGCCGGTCAGCTGAGCGCGCACCGCCTGCACGAATCCCGCATTGCCGCAGAGGTAGATCTCGGCGCCGTCGGCGATCTCGACACCCTCGAGATTCATCAGCCCCTCGCGGGTGCCGGCGCTGTCGGGCTCGACCCCCTCGGCGTACCAGAGCTGCAGAGTCGCGTTGGGCAAGATGTCGACCAGTTCCCGGTGCCGCTTGCGCAACGGATGGCTGTCCTCGCTGCGGTCGGCGTGCAGCACCTGCACGGGAGCCTGATATCCCTGCGCGACAAGATATTCCAGCAAGCCGACCATCGGAGTGATGCCGATACCGGCGGAGATCAGGACCACCGGCGTCCCGCTACGCGGTTTCGGCAGGTCACCGAACGGCACCGTGACATCGAGCAGATCGCCCACCCGCACGCATCTGCGGATCCAGTTGGACACCTCGCCGGCCGGGTTGGGCCCTTCGGCGTCCACCGGCTTGACCGCGAAAGTCAGCTCGCCGGCACCCGGCGCATTCAGCAGGCTGTACTGGCGCAGCTGGCGTGCGCCGTCGGGCAGCGTCACGCCCACCGAAACATATTGTGCAGCACCAGTATTGGAATTCCCGTCGCCGCGAACAGTCAGCAGGACGGCGCCGGAGGGGTCATCTTCGCGAGCGGTGACCCGCAGCCGGCGGAACACGTCGCCGTCGTCGACACCGGCGGCGCGGTACAGCTCGTGCTCCAAGCCGATCAAGGTGTCGGCCATGATCCAGTACACCCGGTCCCACGCCGCGGCGACCTCGGCGGTCACCGTGTCGGCACCCAGCACCTCGACGATCGCGGCGAACAGGTGCTCGTGCACGATCGGGTACTGGTCGGCGGTCACCCCCAGCGACGCATGCTTGTGGCCGATGCGCGAAAGCAATTCGCTCGGGTGCGGAAGATCCGGATTCACCAGGTGCGTGGCGAAGGTCGCGATCGACGCCGCCAGGGCGCGCTGCTGCGAGCCCTGAGCCTGGTTTCCGCGGTTGAACAGGGTGCGCAGAAGTTCAGGATGACGACCGAACATCCGGCGATAGAACTCTTGCGTGATCTCGTCGACGTGTGCACCGACGAGCGGCAGTGTCGCCCTGATGATCTCGGCGTGCCCCGGCTCCAGTTCCTGAACCTCGGCAGCTTCGGTGGTGGTCATCGGTATTTCCTTTCAGTTGTGAGTTGCAGTGCTCAGTTGCAGAACGACCGGCAGCGATGTGCTGCCGACGAGATCAGTGATGGTGTAGCGGTCAAGTTCGGCATAGAACGCCTCTTTGGCGTCGGCGAGCACCCGCCGCAACCGACAGCCCGCGATCAGCGGGCACGCGGACTGGCCGGTGCAGTCGACGACTTCCCGGTCGCCTTCGAGCTGACGCACCAACCAGCCCAGCGATACCTCCCGGCCGGCGTCGGTGAGGTCCAGCCCTCCCGTACGGCCGCGCCGGGCGTGCACCAGCCCCATTTCGGTCAGTCGGGACACCGCCTTGGCGACGTGGTTTTCCGAAGCGCCGGCCGCGGCGGCCACCGTTCTGGTGGTGACCCGCTGCTCACGTGCCTGTCCGGTGGCGAGCAGCATCATGGCCCGGAGTCCCAGGTCCGTGAAGCGTGTGAGCTGCATGAATGCGACGCTAGTTTATTGCGCATTTAAAATACGTATTTAACGGGTGTGGGCTTGATTACTACGAATCGTGCGGTTTTTTGACCTGCGGTGACGACCGTCGTTCGGCAGAAGTGCCGCCGCGATCACCCGTTGGGGCAGGTGGCCGCCGCTTCACGCAGTTCGTCGGCCGACGCCTGGTCCACCGGCAGCGAGTAACCGTGCAGCACGGCTGCGAACTGCACCGCGTACTGGCACCAGAACGCATGGTTGGGCGGCATCCAGGCGCCCGGCGGCTGATCACCCTTGTCCTGATTCACCTGCCCCGCCACTGCCAGCAGGTTGGCCGGGTCGTTGGCGAACCGAATCCTGACGTCCTCCGGCCAGTCTCGCGCACCCATGTCCCACGCGTAGGCCAGCGGTACTAGATGGTCGATCTGCACTGCGGCACCGACCTGCGCACCGCGGGTGAACGGAATCGCTGCGCTGGTATACGGATCGTGCAGGACGCCGGTGGCCACCGCTTGCGGGCACCGCTTGGTGAAGACGTAGGTCTTGTCGACCAGATCGCGGTCCAGGATGTCGTCCCGGGTGTCGCAACCGTTGTGTCCGCCCGGTGCGGAGTTGTCGTCGTCCCACGCATCGCCGAATGCCGCGCGCCGGTAATCGTTGCCCCGCACCCGCTGCGGGACGATCGTGATGCCGCCCAGCACATCGGTTCCCGGTGCGACGGTGGGCACGTCGGCCCGCGCGACCATCGGATCGGCGTCGCCGGCCGAGGACCTCACCTGCACCGCGACGATCACCGACAGTGCGGCGATCACCGCAAGCCAGATGACCGTGCGGCGCCTCATGACTTGTCCAGATAGTCGATGCGGTCACCACCGGTGAACTGCCCGGCCAGGATCGCCATACCGCGGTTGTCGGGATCGTGAGCGTAGATCGTCTGGGCCACTTCCCGGGCATCCACGATGACCTCGAGATCTTCGGCCAGCGACAGGAAGCGTAATGTGATCGGCCGTCCGGACTGGTTGAGTCCCAAGACATCTCCCTCGCGGCGCTCCTGCAGATCCAGGTCGGCCAGCGCGAAGCCGTCCAGGGTGCCTGCCACCGCGGTCAACCGCTCACCCGCCTTGGATGCTGCCGGAAGCTTGGTCGCCAGCAGGCACAGGCTGGCATGCGACCCGCGCCCGATGCGGCCGCGCAGCTGGTGCAGCTGGCTGATGCCGAACCGGTCGGCGTCCATCACCACCATCACGGTCGCGTTCGGCACGTCGACGCCGACCTCGATCACGGTGGTGCACACCAGGACGTCGATGTCGCCGGCCCGGAACGAGGCCATCACCGCGTCCTTTTCGTCGGCGGGCAGCCGCCCGTGCATCAGACCCAGCCGCAGCCCCGACAGCGGCCCGTGACCGAGGTGCTTGAACAACGTCAGGACGGTCTCGGCGGGCGGTCCGTCGGATGCCGTGGCGGTCTTGTCGTCCTCGTCGATGCGGGACGCCACGACATAGGCCTGCCTGCCCTCGCCGACCTCTTCGATGATCCGCTGCCACGCCCGGGCCAGCCACTGCGGCTTGTCCTTGATGAAGATCGTGTTGGTGGTGATCGGCTGGCGGCCGCGCGGAAGTTCGCGCATGGTCGAGGTTTCCAGATCGCCGTACACCGTGAGCGCGACCGTGCGCGGGATCGGCGTGGCCGTCATCACCAGCAGATGAGGGGTCAGACCGTCGGGGGCCTTGGCGCGCAAGCGGTCTCGCTGTTCGACCCCGAACCGGTGCTGCTCGTCGACGACGACGAAACCCAGCCGGTGAAACTCCACCGCCTCCTGCAGCAGCGCGTGGGTGCCGATCACGATGCCCGCCTCCCCCGCCGCCACCTCGTCGCGCACCTGCCGCTTCTGGGCCGCCGACATCGAACCGGTCAGCAGCGCCACCCGGGTCGCACCTTCCTCACCGCCGAGCTGACCGGCCATCGCCAGCGGACCGAGCACATCGCGGATCGACCGGGCATGCTGGGCGGCAAGGACTTCCGTCGGTGCCAGCAGCGCGCACTGATATCCGGCGTCGACCATCTGGAGCATCGCCAGCACCGACACGATCGTCTTGCCCGAGCCGACCTCGCCCTGCAGCAACCGGTTCATCGGTTTGGTCGCGGCCAATTCCGCGGTGACCACGCCGAGCACCTCGCGTTGACCCGCGGTCAGCTCGAACGGCAGCCGCTGCATCAAAGCGGCGGCCAGCCCGTCGTCACGATGTGGCGCGGGCGGCCCGGATTCACCGAGCTCGCCGTGCCGGCGCTGCGCCAGCGCCCACTGCATGCCGACGGCCTCGTCGAACCGCAGCCGCGCGCGAGCGGCCTCCCGTTCCGGCTCCCGCTCGGCCACGTGAATGTCGCGCAGCGCAGTACCTTCGTCGATCAAACCACGCTGCTCCACAACGGTTTTCGGCAGCGGGTCGGCGATCGGGTCGAGGACGGCGAGCACCTGCTGTACACAGGCATAGATGTCCCAGCTCTGCAGCTTGGAGCTGGCCGGGTAGATCGGGAAGAAATCGCGCTCGAACGCCGACATCGCGAGCTCGCCGCTCTGCGACGTCGAGGTGTCCGCGATCGTCTTGAGCGACTTGCTGCCGAACACCCGGCCCTTCGGCGAGTTCAGCACCAGGAAGTCCGGGTGGGTCAGCTGCATGTTGCCCTTGAAGAAACCGACCTCCCCGGACAGCATCAGCCGGACGCCCTTGACCAACTCGTTCTTGAGGTACTTGGCGTTGAAGAATGTCGCGGTGACCTTGCGTCGCCCGGTGCCCAGTGTGATGACCAGGTATTCGCGTTTGGGCTGGCGGTTGGTCCAGCGGACCTCGGCCTTGTCGATCTCGCCGACCAGGGTGATGTGCTCACCCTCCTCCGGCGGCACCTCGTCCTCGCCCCAGACCGACATCCCGTGGATGTACTTGCGCGGGTAGTGCCGCAGCAGATCGTCGACAGTGCGGATGCCGAACACCTCGTCGAGCAGGCCGGCCGCCTTGCCGCCCAGGATGCCGTCGAGCCGGTCGCCGAGGCTGACCACGACTACTCCACCCCGATCAACAGTGCGTCACCGCGGTGCCCCGTCAGATACGTCGCGAACTCGATACCGGGATGGCGGCGGTGGACGTGTTGCGAAAGCACCTCGGCAACAGCCGGATCGGTGTCGCCACCGATCAGGACGGTCACCAGTTCACCGCCGGCCACCAGCAGCAGATCGATCAGTCCGGTGGCCGCGCCGGCCACATCGTCGGCGACCACCAGCACCTCGTCGCCGGCGATGCCGAGGCCGTCACCGGGTTCGCAGGTTCCGGCCCAGGTCAGCGCCTGCTCGGTGGCGGTACGCACCGAACCGTGCCGGGCCGCGGCCGCCGCCCTGGCCATCGAGAAGCCGTCGTCGACGGCTTGGCGGCCCGAGTCGTGGACGGCCAGTGCGGCCAGCCCCTGCACCATGGACCCGGTGGGCAACGCGACAACGTCTATCCCCCAACCGATTCCGGCCGTGCAGCCGGCGACCAACTCCTCGGCCGCCACGTAGCCGTTGGGCAGCACCATCACCTGAGCCGCTCCGGTGTCGACGAGCGCGCGCACGAGCTCGCGGGCGGTGACGCCGTTGGCCGGGTCGGCCAGTGCAGCGTCCGGCCTCAGGACGCAGGCGCCTTCCTGATCGAAAAGCTCTGCGGCGCCGTCACCGTCGACGACGGCCAGCACGGCGCGATCGCGGCTCCAGCTGCCGGGGGACACCCGGGCGGGGCCCGCGCTCAGCACCGAGATCTGAATGCGGCTGACCGCACCGGCGTCCAGCCCGGCTTCCACCGCGGCACCGGCGTCGTCGGTGTGCACGTGCACCGAATAGCGATCTGCTTCTTGGAAAGCGGCGATGGCCACCGAGTCACCGAGCCGCTCCAACCGGGTGCGTAGCGGGTCGAGCGCAGCGGCGTCACAGTCGGCGAGCAGATACATCACCTCGAATTGCGGCGGACATTGGATCTGGGTGCGGTGGCGACCGTGCTCGAGGCGCGGCGGGCCCGGCTCGTAGGTCTCCCGATGGGGCGCATGTCCGGTGACGGTGGCGGTCAGCGCGTCGATGAGGACCAGGAACCCGCGCCCGCCGGCGTCGACCACACCGGCCGCGGCCAGCGCGTCGAGCTGATCGGGTGTGCGATCCAGCGCCGCGACGCCCGCGTCGCCGCCGGCGGCCAGCGCCTCGGCGAGCCCCGCGCCCTCGGCCGCGCGCTGCTGGATCGCTTCGGCGACAGCCTGCAGGACCGACACGATGGTGCCGGCCACGAGCTCACCGCCCATCGACGACACCACCAGCCCGACGGCGTGCCGCAGCGCGGCCCCGAGCAGGACGGCGTCGATATCGGCGAGCGAGCCGTCGGTGTCCTCGGCCGCCGATGCGGTCACATCGGCCAGGGCGCGCAGGATCTGCGACAGGATCACCCCGGAGTTTCCGCGGGCACCGTGCAGCGCACCTTCGGACAGCGCCGCGGCCATCAGGCTGACATCGCCAGAACCGGCGGACTTCGCGGCCTCCAGCGCCGAGCTCATGGTGAACAGCAGGTTGGTGCCGGTGTCGGAATCGGCCACTGGGAAGACGTTGAGCCGGTTGATCTCGTCGGTGTGGGTGATCAGGTCGCCGACGGCGGTGTGGGCCCAGTCGCGCAGGGCTGATGCGTCCAGCCGCCGGTCCGGCATCGGCACCTCCTCACGATCCCGGCACACCACGCGGCCGTGTCGCGCCAGCCTATCCAGTTCACCCGACAGTTCGACGCCACCGCGACCCTCCGCTCTGCATTGTTAGAGTTGCCGCAGGTCAGAGACGCTTACGTAGGCTTGGAGAGCGGTCGCCGAGGCGCATTTTGGCGTTCGGTTCGCCGGACGGCTATCCTAGTCAGGTTGTCGGGTCACCCGTTTCGGTCGTTGGCCCCAGGAACACGTTCGATAGAGGAGTTCTACATGGCTGCCGTGTGCGACGTCTGCGGAAAGGGCCCCGGCTTCGGCAAGTCGGTGTCGCATTCCCATCGCCGGACCAGCCGTCGCTGGAACCCGAACATCCAGACCGTGCACGCCGTGACCCGTCCCGGCGGCAACAAGCAGCGCGTCAACGTCTGCACGTCCTGCCTGAAGGCCGGCAAGGTTTCCCGCGGCTGATCAGCTCGGCGCCGAAACCGACGTTTGGCCGCACAAGGCCGAGAGCACTCCTGCCCAACGTCGACCTCGGCATCGGTACTAGGGCAGTCGCCAGTCGATCGGCTCGGCGCCCATTCCGGTCAGCAGTTCGTTCGCGCGGCTGAACGGCCGCGAGCCGAAGAATCCCCGTGACGCCGACAGCGGCGACGGATGTGGCGACTCGATCACCATGCAATCGGCGCCCAGCATCGGCTTCAGCGTCGACGCGTCGCGCCCCCACAGAATCGCCACCATCGGCTGGTCACGGGCGACCAGTGCGCGGATGGCGCATTCGGTGACCGCCTCCCAACCCTTGCCGCGGTGCGACGCCGGGGCGCCGGGCCGCACGGTGAGAACTCGGTTGAGCATCATGACGCCGCGCTGCGACCACGGTGTGAGGTCGCCGTTGGACGGCTCCGGGTAGCCGAGGTCGGCGCAGTATTCGCTGAAGATGTTGGACAGGCTGCGCGGCAGCGGCCGCACATCGGGGGCCACCGAGAAACTCAGGCCAACCGCATGCCCCGGTGTCGGATACGGATCCTGGCCGACGATCAGCACCCGCACCTCGGCGAGCGGGAAGGTGAAGGCGCGCAGCACGTTCGGCCCGGCGGGCAGATAGCCCCGGCCGGCGGCGATCTCAGCGCGCAGGAATTGGCCCATCTGCGAGACCTGATCACTGACCGGAGCCAGCGCGCGCGCCCAGCCGTCCTCGACGAGTTCGGTCAGTGGCCGGGCGGTGGTCGTCACGAACGCCAACCTAACCCCTGCACTCAGTCGAAGGACTGCCAACCCGCCGAGCCAGCCCAGGGCCGCCCGTCCACCCGGACCTCGGGTGCGCCGTCGGCCACCGTGCCGATCACTCGCCAGCCCGGCGGCACCGCAGCGGGGAAGCACGCGACGAGCGCGTGATCTTCGCCACCGGCCAGCACCAGCGACAGCGGGTCGACACCGCCCGCCGCGGCCGCCGCGGCCACTGCGGCGACGTCGGCCGACAGCGCATCGGAGACGAGATCGATAGCCACGCCGGATCCTTCGGCGATATGCCCGAGATCCGCGAGCAGCCCGTCGGAGACGTCGGTCATCGCCTGCGCGCCCGCCGCTGCGGCGACAATGCCCTGTCCATAGGGTGGGCGCGGCACCACATGCCACCGGCACAGCTCGTCGAAGCCACCAATTCCTTTGTGCCACACCAGATATCCTGCGGCAGAACGGCCGAGCTCTCCGGCGACAGCGACCGCCGATCCGGCCCGTGCACCGCTGCGCAACACCGGAGCACGCCCACCCAGATCGCCGAGTGCGGTCACCGACACCACCCACTGCGGGCTGGCGACGAGGTCACCGCCGACGATCCCGGCGCCCAATGCCTGAGCCTCCTGCCACATTCCGTCGGCCAGTTCCTGCACCCGCGACACCTCGGTGTCCGGCGGAGCGCCGAACCCGGCGACGAATGCGCTGCACTGCGCGCCCATCGACTCGATGTCGGCGGCGTTCTGCGCGATGGCCTTTCGGCCCACGTCGTGCGGGGTCGACCAGTCCAGCCGGAAGTGCCGGCCTTCCACCAGCATGTCGGTGGTGATGACGACCCGCCCGTCGGGCGCGCTCACCACCGCCGCATCGTCCCCGGGGCCGACACTCACCCCCGAGGGCTGACGGCGATCGGACACCAGCCGGTCGATCATCCCGAATTCGCCCAACTGCCGCAGGGTGGGTTCACCGGACCCGGTCACGACGCCTCCCCTCCTGCCGCACACACTGATCGGTCCGGCAACCTGCGGTAGGTTTTCCGGGACGGCCTTCGGACACGTCAGTCTAGGGCGGCACCACACGCGGGCGAACATCGAGACGAGGAGGCGACGGGTGGTTGAGGCTTACATGCTGATCCAGACCGAGGTCGGCCGCGCCGAGGTGGTCGCCAAGCAGGTGGCAGCGGTGCCCGGTGTGCTCTCGTCGGAATCCGTGACCGGACCGTATGACGTGGTCGTGCGCGTCGGCGCTGCCAGCGACGACGAGCTTGCCGCCACCATCGTGCCCAGCATTCAGCAGATCACCGGGATCACCCGGACGCTGACCTGCCCCATCGCCGATGCCGACTGAGCCTGACCCCGTCACCATCGACGAACGCACGCCCGACGGTCCACCCCGCGCCCTGCTGATCGCCGCCGTGGTGGTCGCGGTCGGCGCGATCGCCACCGTCCTGGGAATCGCGGCCACCCGGCAGGCCCCCGTCCAGCCGGTGGTGATCGCGTCGGTTCCTGCGCCCAAAGCGGACTCCTCGACCTGCCGGGCCCTGCTCGACGCCTTGCCCGCCAACCTCGGCGAGTTCAAGCGCGTCGCCGCGGCAGACCCGGTGCCGCCAGGAGCTGCGGCATGGCGCGGCTCGGCCGACAACTTTCCGGTCATCATGCGGTGCGGCATCGACCGGCCGGCCGAGTTCGTGGTCGGCTCCCCCATCCAGATGGTCGACGCCGTGCAGTGGTTCGAGATCAACGACCCCGGCATCGACCGCAGCACGTGGGTCACGGTGGACCGCCCCGTCTACGTCGCGCTCACACTGCCCAAGGCGTCCGGGCCGGCGCCCATCCAGGCGTTGTCAGATCTGATCGCGCGCACCATGCCCGCGGTTCGGATCGATCCGAACCCGGCCCGCTGAGTCAGCGCAGGCCGGTACCGCGGGCCAGCGCGGTCTCGACCATCGTGCTCACCAACGTCGGGTAGTCGATCCCGCTGGCCGCCCACATCCGCGGATACATCGAGATCGTCGTGAACCCCGGCATCGTGTTGATCTCGTTGACCACGGGCCCGTCATCGGTGAGGAAGAAATCCACTCGCGCCAGACCCTGGCAGTCGAGCGCGGTGAACGTCTGAATCGCCAAGCGCTGCAACTCTTCTGCTACATCATCGTCGACCTTGGCAGGCACGTCGAGTTCGGCGCCGTCGTCGAGATACTTGGTGGCGAAGTCATAGAAGCCGTCCTCACGACCCTGGACCCCCGCAACCCGGATCTCACCGATGGCACTGGCTTGCACTGAGCCGTCCGGGAATTCGAGAACACCGCATTCGAGTTCACGACCTTCGATGGCCGCCTCGATGATCACCTTCGGGTCGTGACGGCGGGCATCGGCGATCGCCAACGGCAGCTCGTCGGCATTGTTGACCCGGCTCACGCCGATCGACGAGCCGCCGCGCGCGGGTTTGACGAACATCGGAAAGCCCAATCGCTCAACGTCGTCCAGCGTCGGCGCCTTCTGCTGTGCCCGCAGCACGATGTGATCACCGATCGGCAGGCCCGCTGCGGCAAGAAGTTTCTTGGTGAATTCCTTGTCCATGCCGGCCGCGCTGGCGAACACTCCGGCTCCCACATACGGCACGCCGGCCAGCTCCAGCAGGCCCTGGATGGTGCCGTCCTCGCCGTACGGGCCGTGCAGGATCGGGAAGACCACGTCGACCGACGTCAGCATCTGGCCGGGGGTCTGCCCCAGCGACACCAGCTCGCCGCGCCGCAGCGGGTCTGCCGCCAAGGCCAGCGCGGTCCCCGATTCCCCGGTGACCGCCGGCAGCTTCCGATCGGTGATGGCCAGCGCCTCGGGGCTGCCGTCGGTCAGCACCCACGAGCCCTCCGGGGTGATGCCGACGGCGACGACCTCGAAGCGGTCCGGGTCGAGGTTTCGCAGGATGCTGCCCGCCGATACGCAGGAAATGGCGTGTTCGGAGCTGCGGCCGCCGTAGATGACAGCGACACGGACACGAGGCCGGTCCGACGGCAGGCGGGACGTCACAACCTAGAGAGGCTACAGCCCAGGTGTTATCGGCACGATCCGACGCCGTGAACAGGCATTTCAGCTCTCCAGCGCGGCCAAGACATCGGCGACGACGTCATCGGTGTCCTCGATACCGGCCGAGATCCGGGCAAACCCGTCCGCCACCGGGTCGCCCCAGCGGGCGCGGCGGTCCACCGAGGTGTGGATACCGCCAAAGCTGGTCGATGCCACCAGCAGCTCGCTGCGCCGCACCAGGTCGTGCACCGCGGCCGCGTCACCGAGTTCGACGCAGACCAGTCCCCCGAACCGGCGCATCTGGGCGACGGCCACCGGATATGACGGGTCGTCGGGCAATCCCGGGTAGCGCACCGACCGGATCTTCGGGTGCCGGTGCAGGGCGGTCGCCAGGGCCAACGCGTTCTGGCACTGCCGCTCGAAGCGCAGCCCCACGCTGCCCAGGCTGCGCGACACCAGCCAGGCCTCGAACGAGCCGAGGATCGCGCCGGAGAGCAGCCGCTCACGCTCCAGAACCGCCATCAGTTCGGGGTGACTCCCCGCGACATAGCCGGCCAGCAGGTCGCTGTGCCCCGAGAGCGCCTTGGTGGCACTGGCCACGACCAGATCGGCCCCCAGCGACAACGGTTGCTGCCCCAGCGGTGTGGCGGTGGTGTTGTCGACAAGCAGCCGCGCTCCCCGGCGACGGCAGATCTGCCCAAGCCTGTGCAGATCCACCACGTCCAGCGCGGGGTTCGTCGGGGTCTCGGCCAGCACCACATCGGCGTCTTCGGCGGCCTGGTAGATCTGCTCGGCGCTCACCTCCCGAATCGTGACACCAAGTGGTGCAAGGCTTTCGGTGGCGTAGCGGCGCACCTGGTAGTAGCCGTCGGCCGGAACGACCAGCACCGAACCAGGCTTGGCCGTCACCCGCAACGCTGCGGTGATGGCGGCCATCCCGGACCCGAACGTCAACGCGGCAGCGGCATCCTCCAGCTGGGCCAGCGCCGCCTCGAGCCGGCGCCAGGTCGGATTGGAGCCGCGCCCATAGGTGTTGGCCTCACTGCCCTCGTCGTCGGAAAGATGGAACGCCGATGCCAGAACCGGGCCGGGGCCGACCGGCTCGCCCGGAATCGGCTGAGAACTCACGGCTTTGACGGCTTGGGTGGAATCGCCGTAACGATCGCTCATACCCGCTCACTCCGGTTTGGTGCTGCGGCCCAGCAGCAGGGCCACCGCCTGCCCGACCGACAAACCCTTGTGGCAGACCTGATAGACCGCATCGGTGAGTGGCATCTCGACGTCGTAGCTCGACGCCAATGCCAGGATCGATTCGCACGATGTGACACCTTCGGCCACATGGCCACCGGCGGCCAGCTGGGCTGCCTCCATGGTGCCGCCCCGACCGAGCCGTTCACCGAAGCTGCGGTTGCGCGAATGCGGTGATGTACAGGTGGCGACCAGATCGCCGACCCCGGCCAGCCCGGCCAGCGTCGCCGGCTTGGCGCCGACGGCGATGCCCAGCCGCATGATCTCGGCCAGCCCCCGGGTGATGATCGCGGCCGCGGTGTTCTCCCCGAGCCCCACCCCGGCGGCCATACCGCAGGCCAGCGCGATGACGTTCTTGCACGCGCCGCCGATCTCGGTGCCGATCACGTCGGCGTTGGTGTACGGCCGGAAGTATCCGGTGCTCAACGCGCGCTGCAGGGCGACTGCGCGGCCGGAATCGGTCGAGGCCACCACCGTCGCAGCGGGCTGTCCGTGGGCGATCTCGTCAGCCAGGTTGGGACCGGAGACGACCGCGACCTGACTGGAATCGACGCCGGTGACCTGCACGATCACCTGGCTCATTCGCATGAGGCTACCCAATTCGATGCCTTTGGCCAGGCTCACCAGGGTGGCGCCGTCGGCGATCAGACCGCGCCAGTGTTCGAGATTGGCCCGCAGGCTCTGAGAGGGCACGGCGAGCAGCACGGTGGTCAGCCCGTCGAGGGCCTCGGCCGGATCGGTGGTGGCGCGGATCGCGCCCGGCAGATCGATGCCCGGTAGATAAGAAGTGTTGAGGTGTGTGGCATTGATCTCATCGGCCACCTCGGCACGGCGCGCCCACAACCGGACCTCGGAACCGGCCTCAGCCAGCACCTTGGCCAGCGCGGTTCCCCAGGCGCCGGCGCCCATCACCGCGGCAGTTCCCACCGTGCTGGTCATGGTCATTAACGTAGCCCACGCCGCGGCGAGGATCGCCGGCCAGGAATGCGGCGCCCCCGGACGACGCTGGAAGGATGGTGAACATGAGCGGCGCAGCCGATGTCGGCGTGATCATCGCGGTCAAGCGCCTCGTGGCCGCCAAGACCAGACTGAGCCCGGTCTTCGAAGCCGGCACCCGCGAACAAGTCGTGCTGGCGATGCTGATCGACACCATCACCGCGGCGCGAGCGGTCAGTGCCGTCCGGTCGATCACCGTCGTGACTCCCGACGAGACGGCGGCCGCGGCCGCGCGTGATCTCGGCGCGGCGGTGCTGAGGGACACCACGCCCGCATCTGAGCCCGACCCGCTGAACGCGGCGGTCCGATTCGCCTGGACCGCCGTCAGCGAGCAAGGCGCCAATACTGTTGTGCTGCAAGGGGATTTACCTGCTCTACAGACTCACGAGCTGGCCGAGGCGCTGGCGCAGGCGCGATCACATCGGCGCAGTTTCGTGGCCGACCGCCACGGCAGCGGCACCGCGGCGCTTTTCGCTTTCGGCGCGCCGCTGGACCCGCTGCTCGGCCGTGATTCGGCGCGGCGGCACCGCGACTCCGGGGCGGTCGAACTGACCGGGGTGTGGCCAGGGCTTCGCTGCGATATCGACACCATCGAGGACCTGCAATCCGCGCGACTTCTCGGTGTCGGTGCAGCGACAACCAGGGCAATCGCGCATCACTGATGGTTAACAACACCTGAACGCGTTTCAACTTTCGACTGCCGAGGTCCACGCACCCTCTCCATGGGGGATGATCGGAATTGTGACCGAGACCGAAACCGATGCCCGATCCACGGATGACGACTGGCAGCCCGGTGAGGCGCCGGAGGCCCCGCCTGCGGCCACGGACACCGCGGTCGACAACGAGCTGCCCGAGAATCGATACCTCAACCGCGAACTGAGCTGGCTGGATTTCAATGCCCGAGTGCTGGCCCTGGCGGCCGACACCTCACTGCCCCTGCTGGAGCGGGCGAAATTCCTGGCGATCTTCGCCTCCAATCTCGACGAGTTCTACATGGTTCGGGTGGCGGGACTCAAACGCCGCGACGAGATGGGGCTCTCGGTGCGATCGGCCGACGGCCTGTCCCCGCGTGAACAGTTGCGCCGCATCGGCGAGCGCACCCGGCAGATCTCGTTGCGCCAAGCCCAGGTCTTCATCGAGTCGGTGCGTCCCGCGCTGGCCGAGGAGGGCATCAGCATCGTCACATGGGCCGACCTCACCGACGCCGAGCGCAGTGAACTCTCAACCTATTTCCACGAGCAAGTGTTTCCGGTTCTCACCCCGCTTGCCGTCGACCCTGCGCACCCGTTCCCGTTCGTCAGCGGCCTGAGCCTGAACCTGGCGATCACCGTGAAGTCCCCCGACGATGGCGGTGAACACTTCGCGCGTATCAAGGTTCCCGACAATGTCGACCGGTTCGTGGAACTCAAGGCCGCCAACGGCGGAAGCGAGGTCGTCCGGTTCCTGCCGACCGAAGAACTCATCGCAGCGTTCCTCCCGGTGTTGTTCCCGGGCATGGAGATCGTCGAGCACCACGTCTTCCGGATCACCCGCAACGCCGACATGCAGGTCGAAGAGGACCGCGATGAGGATCTGCTGCAGGCGCTGGAGCGCGAACTGGCGCGCCGGCGGTTCGGATCTCCGGTGCGCCTCGAGGTCGCCGACGACATGACCGAGCACATGCTCGGGCTCCTGTTGCGCGAGCTCGACGTCCACCCCGGTGATGTGGTGCAGGTGCCAGGGCTGCTGGATCTTTCGTCACTGTGGCAGGTGTACGGCGTCGACCGGCCGACGCTGAAGGATCGTCCGTTCGTGCCCGCCACCCACCCGGCCTTCGCCGAGCGCGAGACACCCAAGAGCATTTTTTCGACGCTTCGCGATGGTGATGTGCTGGTACACCATCCCTACGATTCGTTCTCGACGAGCGTGCAGCGCTTCATCGAGCAGGCCGCCGCCGATCCGAATGTGTTGGCCATCAAGCAGACGCTGTACCGGACTTCCGGTGACTCCCCGATCGTCAACGCGCTCATCGACGCCGCGCAGGCCGGCAAGCAGGTGGTCGCCCTCGTCGAACTGAAAGCGCGCTTCGACGAACAGGCCAACATCAAATGGGCACGCACACTGGAAGATGCCGGCGTGCACGTGGTTTACGGGCTGATCGGACTCAAGACGCACTGCAAGACGTGTCTGGTGGTGCGCCGCGAGGGTTCGACGATTCGCCGCTACTGCCATATCGGTACCGGCAACTACAACCCGAAAACCGCCCGGCTGTATGAGGATGTCGGCTTGATCACCGCGTCACCCGAAATCGGCGCCGACCTGACCGACCTGTTCAATTCACTGACCGGCTACTCGCGCAAAGTCAGCTATCGCAATCTGCTGGTGGCTCCGCATGGCGTGCGCAAAGGCATCGTCGAACGCGTCGAACGCGAGATCGAGGCACACCGCCACGGCGGCAACGGCCGGATCCGACTGAAGGCCAATGCCCTTGTCGACGAACAGGTCATCGACGCGCTGTACCGGGCCTCGCAGGCGGGGGTTCGGGTCGAGGTCGTCGTGCGCGGCATCTGCGCACTCAAGCCGGGCACTGCTGGCTTTTCCGAGAACATCGTCGTGCGCTCGATTCTCGGCCGCTTCCTGGAGCATTCGCGGATCTTCCATTTCAATGCGATCGACGAGGTCTTCATCGGCAGCGCCGACATGATGCACCGCAATCTCGATCGCCGCGTCGAAGTGCTGGCTCAAGTCAAAGATCCGCGCCTGACCGGGTATCTCGACGACATCTTCGAGTCGGCGATGGATCCCTCTACGCGATGCTGGGAGCTCGGCTCTGACGGCCACTGGACAGCCTCGCCGCAAGACGGCCGACAAGTCCGCGACCATCAAGTGTGGCTGATGGAACGTCACCGGCAGCATTAGGTGCTTTCCCCGTTACGACCCACCAAGTCCGGTCCCATGCAGGGACCCGAATTGATCTGCGGGAGTTGAGGTGGCCAAGCGAGCGTCACGTGACAGCTCAAGGTCCAAATCGCCAAAGAAGGCAGCCGTCAAGAAGGGCAAGCCGCCCCAGCGTGTGATCCTCGCCGCCGGCGCGGCACTGTGGCATCACGACCCGGACACCGGCGAACTGCGTGTCGCGCTGATTCACCGGCCTCGCTATGACGATTGGTCGTTGCCGAAGGGCAAAGTCGACCCCGGTGAGAATGAGCCGGTTGCCGCCGTGCGCGAAATCCGGGAGGAGACCGGGCAGCGCTGCCATCTGGGCCGACGCCTGATCCAGACCCGCTATCAAGTGGCGCAGGGCTCCAAGGTCGTTCACTACTGGGCGGCCCGGGCTCTCGGTGGCGAGTTCACCCCCGGCGCCGAAGTCGACCAGCTGGAGTGGCTTCCGGTCGACGCCGCCGTGGAGAAGCTCACCTATCCCCACGACCGGGATGTGCTCAAGTCCTTCGCCAAACAGCCCGCCGATACCTCGACAGTCCTGATCGTCCGGCATGGCACCGCCGGCATCAAGTCCCGCTACAAAGGCGACGACCGGAGCCGCCCCCTGGACAAGAATGGTCGTGCACAAGCGGAGTCGCTGGTCGGGCAGCTGATGGCGTTCGGGGCCACCGAGATCTACGCCGCCGATCGGGTCCGCTGTATCCAATCGGTCGAGCCGCTGGCGCAGGAGCTCGGAGTGACGATCACCGCGGAGGCCGATCTCACCGAAGAGGCTTACGCTGCCGACCCCGACGCCGCGCACAAACGTATCTCCGAGATCGCCGCCCGCGGTGGGACACCGGTGATCTGCACACAGGGCAAGGTCATTCCCTATCTGCTGGCGTGGTGGCGCGGCTCCGACAAGCCCGACAAATCGCGCAACCGCAAGGGCAGCACATGGGTGCTGTCGCTCGACGGCGATCGGATCATCGCCGCCGACTACATCGGCAGCCCTCTGGCGACCAGGCCCTGACGCGCAAATACGCCGCGGGCGTTGAGCCCGCGGCGTATTCGACTTGTGAAACTTAGCGACGGCCCTTCTTGGCCGGAGCCTTCTTGGCCGGAGCCTTCTTGGCCGGAGCCTTCTTGGCCGGAGCGGCCTTCTTGGCGGGCGCGGCCTTCTTGGCCGGAGCCTTCTTGGCCGGAGCCTTCTTCGCGGGCGCGGCCTTCTTGGCCGGAGCCTTCTTGGCCGGAGCCTTCTTAGCCGGTGCAGCCTTCTTGGCCGGAGCCTTCTTGGCAGGCGCGGCCTTCTTAGCCGGTGCAGCCTTCTTGGCCGGAGCCTTCTTGGCAGCAACCTTCTTCACGACCGCCTTGCGGACGGCCTTCTTGGCGGCAGCCTTCTTGACCGGGCCGGCGACGGCACCGCGCTTGACTGCGGGGCCTTCCGACGGAAGCTTCTGTGCACCAGAGACGACGGCCTTGAATTGAGCGCCGGGACGGAAAGCGGGAACGGAAGTCGGCTTGACTTTGACGGTTTCGCCGGTGCGCGGATTACGCGCCACACGAGCCGCGCGCCGCCGCTGCTCGAAAACGCCGAAGCCGGTGATGGTCACGCTGTCGCCCTTGTGCACCGCGCGCACAATGGTGTCAACAACGTTCTCCACCGCCAGAGTTGCCTGCCGACGATCTGAGCCCAATTTCTCCGTGAGTACGTCGATGAGCTCTGCTTTGTTCATTCAATTCCTCCGAAGCCAGTGGTCCACTTTGGACCGACTGCAGAACACGGTAAACCCAAGAGCTGCAGAATTCCAAGAGCCACGCCCAATTTCAGGGACTACTTAGGAGGATTTCAGCAATCCGGTTGCCGCCCTAGGGCGGTGATTCGAGGGGGCCTGAACCCCCCTTTGGGGGCGGGAATTCGGCGTCCCGGCCCGTTCAGGAAGGCGTCGAAATGCGCGGCTTCCAGCTTGGACGACTCGCCTCGAAGGCTTCGATTTCAGCGAGTTTCCGCAGCGTAAGGCCTATATCGTCGAGGCCTTCCAGCAGTCTCCAAGCCGTGTAATCGTCAATCGTGAACGGCACCACGGCTGTTCCCGCGGTGATATTTCGATCTTGAAGATTGACAGTGATTTCCAGCCCCGGATTCTGCTCGATGAGCTTCCAGAGAAGTTCGACATCATCTTGAGCGACTTCGGCCGCCAACAGCCCGGCCTTGCCCGCGTTGCCGCGAAAGATGTCGGCGAACCGGGACGAGATGACGACCCGGAATCCGAAGTCCATGAGCGCCCAGACCGCATGCTCGCGTGACGACCCGGTGCCGAAATCTGGTCCAGCGACCAATACCGAACCCCGGTCGAACGGGCTCAGATTGAGAATGAACGAGGGATCGGTGCGCCACGCGGCGAACAATCCGTCCTCGAAACCCGTTCGGGTGACTCGCTTCAAATACACCGCGGGAATGA
Organism: Mycolicibacterium rhodesiae JS60; assembly: GCA_000230935.2. Lineage (GTDB taxonomy): Bacteria > Actinomycetota > Actinomycetes > Mycobacteriales > Mycobacteriaceae > Mycobacterium > Mycobacterium rhodesiae_B. The sequence goes on along the minus strand of AGIQ01000001.1, from coordinate 1,932,418 downwards.
TCTGGTCGGTGTCGACATTGGACCGCCGTAACGGGACGCCGATGCCGGTGTGAGTGTGAAATGCCTCCATCGTGGTTCTCCTTAGCAGGTCTAGTTGTTGAGATCGGCGGGCGAGGACAGGGTTCCGCGCACGGCCGTCGCCGCGGCGACGGCCGGCGAAACCAGATGTGTCCGGCCACCCTTGCCCTGTCGGCCTTCGAAATTGCGGTTGGAGGTGGACGCGCAGCGTTCGCCAGATGCAAGTTGATCGGGGTTCATTCCCAAGCACATCGAGCAACCCGCCTGACGCCAGTCCGCGCCGGCCGCGGTGAAGATCTCGCCCAGTCCTTCGGATTCGGCCTGAGCACGCACCCGCATCGAGCCCGGCACGATCAGCATCCGCACCCCGTCGGCGACCTTGCGGCCGCGCAGCACATCGGCGACCACCCGTAGATCCTCGATGCGCCCGTTCGTGCACGAGCCGACGAACACCGCGTCGACCGCGACATCGCGCATCGGAGTGCCCGCCCGAAGGCCCATGTATGCCAACGCCTTCTCGGCGGCCTGGCGCTCGTCATCGCTGGTCATCAATTCCGGGTCGGGCACCGCCGCCGACAGCGGCACACCCTGGCCGGGGTTGGTGCCCCATGTCACAAAGGGGCTCAGCGTCGTCGCATCGATGTATACCTCGGTGTCGAATTCGGCGCCCTCGTCGGTCTTCAGCGCCTCCCACGACGCCACTGCCGCATCCCAATCCGCACCGGTCGGCGCGTATGGCCGGCCGCGCAGGAATTCATAGGTGGTCTCGTCGGGGGCCACCAATCCTGCGCGCGCACCGGCCTCGATGCTCATATTGCAGATGGTCATCCGACTTTCCATCGACAGCGATTCGATGGTGCTGCCGCGGTATTCGATGACGTAGCCCTGGCCGCCGCCGGTGCCGATCTTGGCGATCACCGCCAGGATGATGTCCTTGGCGCTCACGCCTGGCGGCAGCGCACCCTCGACGTTGACCGCCATCGTCTTGAACGGCCGCAGCGGAAGTGTCTGGGTGGCAAGCACATGCTCCACTTCGGACGTACCGATGCCCATCGCGATCGCGCCGAATGCGCCGTGGGTGGAGGTGTGGCTGTCGCCACACACGATCGTCATCCCCGGCTGGGTCAGCCCGAGTTGGGGACCCATCACGTGGACGATCCCCTGCTCGACATCACCCATCGGGTGAAGCCGCACGCCGAATTCGGCGCAGTTGCGCCGCAACGTCTCGACCTGTGTGCGGGAGATCGGATCGGCGATCGGCTTGTCGATGTCGACCGTCGGCACATTGTGATCTTCAGTGGCGATCGTGAGATCGGGACGGTGCACCGGCCGGCCGGCCAGCCGCAGCCCGTCGAAAGCCTGCGGGCTGGTCACCTCGTGGATGAGATGGAGATCGATGTAGATCAGATCGGGTTCACGCGCCGCACCGCTGCCGGCGCCGGCGACGACGACGTGGTCGTCCCACACCTTCTCGGGCAAGGTCCTGGGCTTGTCGGACTGAGCCATGAGTTCTCAATTCATTCAGTGATTCCCGGAACGCAAGTCTGGATATCTCACATTTCGGGACGCTAGTATCTCGATATGAGACAGGATAGCGGCATCGGCGTGCTCGACAAAGCCGTGGGCGTACTGCACTCGATCGCCGATTCACCCTGCGGGCTGGCCGAACTCTGTGAGCGCACCGGTCTCCCCCGTGCCACCGCGCACCGGCTCGCCGCCGGCCTCGAGACCCACCGTCTGCTGGCCCGGGACAGCGCCGGGCGCTGGCGGCTCGGACCGGCCATCAGCGAATTGGCCGCCCAGGTCAACGATCCCCTGCTGGCGGCGGGCGCGGCGGTCCTGCCGAGGCTGCGCGAGATCACCGGCGAGAGCGTGCAGCTCTACCGCCGCGAGGGCACCAGCCGGATCTGCGTGGCCGCATTGGAACCCCCTGCCGGGCTTCGCGATACCGTGCCCGTCGGCGCCCGGCTGCCGATGACGGCCGGATCGGGCGCCAAAGTGCTGCTGGCCTACAGCGACAGCAGCACCCAGCAGGCCGTGCTGCCAACCGCGAAATTCACCGAACGTACCCTGGCCGAGGTCCGCCGCCGCGGCTGGGCGCAAAGCGCCGCCGAGCGCGAACCCGGGGTGGCCAGCATCTCGGCTCCGGTACGCGACCGCACCGGCGCGGTGATCGCAGCGGTGTCGGTGTCCGGGCCGATCGACCGGATGGGCCGTCGTCCCGGGGCGCGCTGGGCGGCCGATCTGGTAGCCGCCGCCGACGCTCTGACGCGCCGACTGTGATCCCGGCGACAAGCGCGCACGACGGCCTGCCAAACTGACGCGATGGGAACGAATCAGCGCAACCAGATCGTCATGTCGGAAGCCGAGATCGCCGATTTCGTGGCACGCAGCCGCACCGGCACCATGGCGACCATCGGACTCGACGGCCAGCCCCATCTCGTCGCGATGTGGTACGGCGTCCTGGACGGCGAGATCTGGGTGGAGACGAAGGCCAAGTCCCAGAAGGCGGTCAACCTGCGCCGTAACCCGCGGGTGAGCTTCCTCATCGAAGACGGGATGACCTACGACACATTGCGCGGCGTCGCGTTCGAAGGTGTGGCCGAGATCATCGAGGATCCGGACACCATTTTCAAAGTCGGCGTCAGCGTGTGGGAGCGCTACAACGGCCCCTATACCGACGACCTCAAGCCTGCCGTCGACATGATGATGAACAAGCGTGTGGCGGTGCGCATCGTGGCCCACCGCACCAGGTCGTGGGATCACGGCAAGCTCGGCATGCCGCCGATGCCGCTGGCCGGGTCCACCGCACCCAGCGAATAGCCGAATCAGGACGGGCGGCTGTAGCGGTCGCCACGCCACCTGAAACTGTTGACGTATTTACCCATGTCCATGGCCAATTCGAGGTTGGCCCCCGACGGGTGACCGTCCCCGTAGTCGGGCCCGAATCGGTGATACGGGCCGACCGCAGCCGCGATCAGTGCGTAGTCGTGCTTGACCGCGGCCACGACGATCACCCGCAATCGGGTGTAGGTGGCTGACGAGCTGGTGGGAAACAGGTCGGCGACAACGCCGTAGCCGGGTTGGTAACCGACCGACGCGTTGGGGATTTCGTAATCGACGACCGCACCCGGGTACCAGTTCTCGATGACCTGCTGCACGACCTGCTTGGCCGTGCGATCGCCGGCGGGCTCACCGGAGAACGTCAGCGTTCCGGTATCCCCACCGGTGTACCTGAGTTCGACACCGTTCAGCCCTGGTGGATCGAAGGTGGCGTCGTAGGCGGACCCCTGGCCGGGATAGGCCACCGAGAACGCGCCGTCGTCACCACTGAACCGCGGGTTGTTCTCCACCGGGATACCGAGCGGCGGCCGACCGCAATCCGGTGGACAGACAAAGAGTTCCGGCGCCGGGGTGATCCGTGCCGACACGATGACGCCGGCGGCAACCGCCACACCCAGGCCTGCCGCCAGCCACCCCAGCACACCGGGGTAGCTCGATTGCCCTGCGGTACCGATCGCTTCGGGCGCCCGGTGGCCGGTCGCGGCCGCGACGACGAACCGCAGAACCAGCATCGCCGCCGCGGCGATCAGTAGGTGCAGCACCCCGTACCACACCGACGACAGCGGGATGACATCCACCACGCCCATCGCGGTCACCACGATCAGCACCAGAATCAGCGCGGTGGGAACGACCGACTGATGCCGGCGAGAAGCGTTGGCTGGGTTGGTAAACCACAGGGCAATGCCGATGATGCCGCCGGTCGCCACGCCCACCAGAGGCCACGCCACGCCCTCGACCAACGCCTCGACGAGGAGGCTGCTCACTGAGCGGTCCGGTGCGGTGACACCCATCGCGAGTTGCGGCATGAGCAATATCGCAGTGGCGACCCCGGTGAATACCGTTGCCCCGAAAGCCCCGATCGCGAAGCCGCCGAGGGCGTCGCGCGGTGAGCGGTCCGTGAGCCGCACCACCGCAGCGGGCAGGATCATCAGCAGGGCTTCGCTGACGGGGACTGCCACGCCGAAGAGCAGGACCCGTCTGGTGTCCGCCGGCGCACCCAGCGCCACGTCGTAGGCGCCGGCAACGATCGGACCGGCGATCAGCGCCCACCCGACTGCCAACCCCAGCCCCACAACGCCCGATACGGCAACAGCGCGGAGCCCGACCGTGCGGACGTCGATCTCACGCAGATAGCTGGCGAACAGCAGCGGGAGCCCGAACACCGCGGTCGCGATCATCGGCGCCTGCCAGCGCAGCGCGGCGAATGTCACCAGCGCCGTGACGAATACGAGAAAGGCGAGGCGAAACCGACTGCGAGAGTGCGTGGGCAGCTCCGGGAACAACGAACACGTCGGCGACCAGCGAAGAATGGTCACGCCTATCCGCCGCCGGGTGCGAAGCCCGCGGCCACTGATGAGGCCTTCTGCACGTCGAGCAGATTCTGGGCGAGGTTGTCGGCGATCGGGCTGCCCAGTCCGGTCACCAGGTCATACCCGCGGTTGGGGTTGTCGACAGCGTTGCCGCCCAACGTGATGTCGTGAAATCCCGGCTGCCGCGATCCCTGCGCGACCCGATACAGGAGGGGGTTGATATCGCCGAGCGGCCGTCCGCCGTGGTCGAGCAGATACTCGTTCATCAACGCCGCCATGCCCGCCCAGATCGGTGCGGCCTGCGATGTGCCCCCGCCGATCCTGATCTTCTGCCCGAACACGACCTGCATACCGGTGAACGGATCGGCCACCGCGGACACGTCGGGAACCAACCGGTGATCGGTGTCCCGGTCGACGGCCACCGCGCGTTGGTAGTCGGGGCGGGCGAACAATCGGGACACACCGCCGCTGGAGCCCTGCGACATCGGCACGTCCACCCAGGCCCACTCGTCCAACCACCTGCCGTTGGCGTCGGTGGACAGCGTGGTGCCGCCGACCGAGGTGACCTCGGGCAACGACGCGATGGTGTCGACGCCGACGTCGTCGGGCCCGGGTGCCGACGACCAGTCCTTGCCGCCTTTGCATTCCAAGCCGGCGGTGTCGCCGCTGGCGTCGAACACCGTGATGCCCCGGCGGTGCGCTGCGGCCAGCGCCGCGCGCACCGGAGCGACGTCCGCCGCAGTGACCAGAGCCTCACACCCCCAGCCGATCGACAGGCTCCACACCGAGCCCGGATAGTGCTGCGCCGCATCGTCGAACATCGCGCCGATCTTCGCGAAGGTGCCACCGCCCTCCAGCGTCGGGCGCGCGTTCACCACCACCAGTCGGGCGTCCGGGGCGATGGCGTGCGCGATCTCGAGATCCATCACCGCCTCGCCCTCGGGCGGCCCGAGCGGGCCACCGACCACCACGGGCGCGAACCGGGGCAGCCCCCACATGTCCGCGAACATGTCCAGGTCGCGCTGGTCGAAGCCGTCGAACACGTAGAACACCAGGGTTTGGCCGGCGCCCCGGTAGCCGGCCGCCGCCAGCGGCGCCGCGCTGTAGGCGGTCAGCAGATGCTGTGGCGTCAATCCGGGACGGGGCACGTCCAATGGAACTGCCGGGCGCGCCATCCGATGTGGCAGATAACTCAGGACCCGTCCGACTTCGGTGACGTCGCCGCGTAGTTCGCGTGGCGGCATCGGCTGTCGAGGCGAGGCGTAGAACATCTGCCCCTGCCTCCCCCGGTAGTCGTGGACGGGCACCCCGAACGCGTCGGCGATGCCCGCTGCGGCTCCGCTGACGACGGCGAAGTCATCGCCATGCCGCCAGCGCACCGCCAATCGGTGCCTGCCGGCCCAGGCGATCAGCGCCGTCGGACGCGCGCCGTCACGCAACGTCACGGTGAGTTGAACAGCACTGGCGCGCGAGGGGCCCAGGTTCGTCGATGCCGCCAGGAGCGACGCGTAGGGGCCGGTGATGATCGGGGCGGCATGCGCGATCCGCCACGCCGACGTCTCCGAGGCCGGCCCAGAGGCGATGGCCGCCACGAGCAGCACCACGGCGATCACGGCTGCCGCGCGGTATCGCTTCATCGGTGCCAATGTTGCGGCATGGCCGCCGCGGGTGCAGGCATTTGCTGCCGCACCGCACAGCCGGGGCCGAAATGACGAATCGCCCGGTCGGTGACCGGGCGATCTGATTTGGTAGCCCCGATGGGATTCGAACCCACGCTACCGCCGTGAGAGGGCGGCGTCCTAGGCCGCTAGACGACGGGGCCAGAACCAAATCCGTGGCGCACCTCGCGGCGCACCGGGTAGCCAGCATAGCTCAGAGGCCGTTGCCGACATAATTGCTGGGGTACCAGGACTCGAACCTAGAATGAGGGAATCAGAATCCCTAGTGTTGCCAATTACACCATACCCCATTGGCTACCTATAACCGCAGGTCAGACGCCTTTATTCCGGACTCGCGTGGGAGTGAAGGCCGGTGCCGTTGGTTACGGGCCGACGAGCAGACTATCAAAGATTTCAGCCGTCTTTTTCCACCACCCCGGCGCGATCGCGCGCGGCCCGCAGTCGCCGCAGGCTGCGGTCACGACCGAGCAGTTCCAGCGATTCGAAAAGCGGCGGGCTGATCGTCGCACCCGTCGCGGCCACCCGGATCGGACCGAACGCCTTGCGCGGCTTGAGCTCGAGCCCGTCGAGCAGCGCGACCTTCAGCGCGTCCTCGATGGCCGGCGTCGTCCAGTCGGTCACCCCGTCGAGGGCGCAGATCGCCGCGTCGAGCACCGGCACCGAATCGGGGCCGAGCTCCTTGGCGGCGGCCTTCGGATCCAGCTCGTAGGCATCGTCATTGAAGAACTTCAGCAGCTCCCAGCCGTCGGACAGCACCACGATGCGGGTCTGAGTCAGCTGCGCGGCGACGGCGAAACCCGCGTCGTCGAGCGTGGTGTCGTGGCCGTGCGCCTCGAAGTACGCCCGCAATCGCTTGGCGAACTCGGCCTCGTCCAGCCGGCGGATGTGCTCGGCGTTGATCGCGTCGGCCTTTTTCTGGTCGAAGCGCGCCGGATTGGAGTTGACGTCGACGACGTCGAAGGCGGCGACCATCTCGTCGAGGCTGAAGATGTCGTGGTCCTCGGCGATGCCCCAGCCCAGCAGCGCCAGATAGTTGAGCAGACCCTCCGGAATGAAACCCCGCTCGCGGTGCAGGAAGAGGTTGGACTCCGGGTCACGTTTGGACAGCTTCTTGGTGCCCTCCCCCAGAACCGGTGGCAGGTGTGCGAATTCGGGTACCCGGTCGGCCACACCGATGCGAATGAGTGCCTGGTACAACGCGATCTGGCGAGGCGTGGATGACAGCAGGTCCTCACCGCGCAGCACGTGGGTGATCTTCATCAGTGCGTCGTCGACGGGATTTACCAAGGTGTACAACGGTTCTCCGGTCCCGCGGGTCAGCGCGAAGTCGGGAACAGTTCCGGCGGCGAATGTCGTTGTGCCGCGGACCAGGTCGTGCCAGCTGATGTCCTCGTCGGGCATCCTGAGCCGCACCACCGCATTACGGCCCTCGGCCGAAAAAGCGGCGCGCTGCGCGTCGGTCAGGTCCCGGTCGTAATTGTCATAGCCCAGTTTGGGATTGCGCCCGGCGGCAAGATGGCGCGCCTCCACCTCCTCGGGGGTGGAGTACGCCAGGTAGGCCGCCCCGGACTCCAGCAGTCGGTCCAGCACATCGCGATAGAGGTCTGTGCGCAGCGACTGCCGGTAGGGCCCATGGGGGCCACCGACCTCCGGTCCCTCGTCCCAGTTCAAACCCAGCCAACGCAACGCGTCGAGCAGTGCGGAATAGCTTTCCTCGGAGTCGCGCGCGGCGTCGGTGTCCTCGATACGAAACACGAACGTGCCGCCGGTGTGGCGGGCGTAGGCCCAGTTGAACAGCGCGGTGCGCACCATACCGACATGCGGGATGCCGGTCGGCGACGGACAGAACCGCACGCGCACTGCGTCGTTGGCGGCCGCGGTCATCAAACACCCTTCCGGATCACGGGATTGGTCAACGTACCGATTCCCTCGATACTGACGCTGACGGTGTCACCGTTCTCGATCGGCCCGACACCTTCCGGCGTTCCGGTCAGGATGAGATCGCCCGGCAGCAAGGTCATGACCGCGGAGATCCACTCGATGATCGCCCCGATGTCGTGAATCATCAGCGAGGTCCGGCTCAATTGGCGCACCTCGCCGTTGACCTCGGTGCGGATCTCCAGGTCGGACGGGTCGAGATCGGTGACGATCCACGGGCCCGTCGGGCAGAAGGTGTCGTGACCTTTCGCGCGCATCCACTGCCCGTCGGCCTTCTGCTGGTCACGGGCCGACACATCGTTGGCGATGGTGTATCCCAGGATGTTCTCGGCCGCGCGCGCGGCCGGCACGTCCTTGCACGGACGGCCGATCACGACAGCGAGCTCACCCTCGTGATGGACCGGTGAAGCATTGGCGGGCAACTGGATTGGCACGCCCGGGCCGATGATCGCGGTATTGGGCTTGAGGAAGATGACCGGATCCTCCGGCGCCTCCCCGCCCATCTCCTCGATATGGGCGGCATAGTTCTTCCCCATGCAGACCACCTTGCTGGCCAGGATCGGCGCCAGCAGGCGCACGTCGGCCAACGGCCAAGTGCGGCCGGTGAAGGTCGGCGTGCCGAATGGATGCTCGGCTATCTCACGAACGATGTCACTGCCCGAGTCCCCTTCGATGCTGACGAAGGCGACCCCGTCGGGGCTGGCGATTCGACCGAGGCGCATTCCTGACAGCCTAGTGGGGCGCCCACGCTGCGACGAAAGGCCCCGATCGGGCGTTGAGTGAGCGGCCACGTTCGGCACCACTCGCACGTGCGCTGCGTGAACGCTCACCCAGAGCAAGCTCTCATGATATGAGATAGATATTCAGCATTGTGAGACGCACGTGGAATCATGGCTCCATGCCCGTCGACACGATCAGTACCGTGCGGCGCTGGATGATGCTCGCGATCGCCTTGTTTGCGACGTTGTCCGCCAACGTCTTCATCAACGGCGCCGCCTTCCTCATCCCCACTCTGCACGCCACGATGGGCCTCGACCTGGCCATGGCGGGCCTGGTGTCGGCGATGCCGAGCTTCGGCATGGTGCTGACCCTGATCCTGTGGGGTTACCTGGTGGACCGCATCGGCGAGCGTTTCGTGCTGAGCGCCGGCTCGGCGTTGACCGCCGCGGCGGCGCTGGCGGCGGCGGCATCGAACGCGCTGATTCTGGTGAGCCTCTTTCTGTTTCTCGGCGGAATGGCGGCGGCCAGCAGCAATTCGGCCAGCGGCCGGCTGGTCGTCGGGTGGTTCCCGCCCCATCAGCGCGGTCTGGTGATGGGGATTCGCCAAACCGCCCAGCCGCTGGGAGTGGCCGTCGGCGCGTTGGTCATTCCCCGCCTGGCCCAGTCGCACGGAATCGGACCGGCGCTGTTGTTCCCGGCGATCGTGTGCGGGGTGGCGGCGCTGGTGTGCGCCGCCGTCGTGGTCGATCCGCCTCGACCGCCGCGCGCTGAGGCGCCGGCCGAGCACCTGGCCAACCCCTATCGGGGATCCGCCGTCCTGTGGCGCATCCACGCGGTATCGGTGCTGCTGGTCGTGCCGCAGTGCGTGGTGTGGACATTCACCCTGGTGTGGCTGATCGCCGACCGAGGCTGGTCGGCGGAATCGGCGGGCGTGCTGGTGATGGCCGCCCAGATCCTCGGGGCGCTGGGCCGTATCGCCGCCGGCCGCTGGTCGGACCGGATGGGCTCGCGGCTGCGTCCGATCCGGATGATCGCGGCCGCGGCGGCGGCGTCGATGGCGCTACTGGCGCTGACCGACGCGCTGCACTCACCGCTGAGCATCGCCGTGATGGTCGTCGCCTCGGTGATCACCGTCGTCGACAATGGATTGGCGTTCACCGCGATCGCCGAGATCGCCGGACCGTTCTGGAGCGGGCGCGCACTGGGCACCCAGAACACCAGCCAGCTGCTGGCCGCCGGTCTCACCCCGCCATTGTTCGGCGCACTGATCGGCGTGCTGGGATACCCGGTGGCGTTCGCCGTGTGCGCGCTGTTCCCAGTGGTGGCACTGCCTTTGGTGCCGGCCGATCAGCCCCGGAAGGACTAAATCGAGGCGCGGATGCGGTCGCCGACCTCACGGGTCGAGTAGGTCGCGTCGCCACGGCTGGCCAGATGGGCACCGACGGCGTCATCGACGCGAGCGGCCGCGGCGTCCTCGCCGAGGTGGCGAAGCAACAATGCCACCGACATCACCGCGGCCGTCGGGTCGGCAACGCCCTGCCCGGCGATGTCGGGCGCACTGCCGTGGACGGGTTCGAACATCGACGGATTCGTCCGGGTGGCATCGATATTGCCGCTGGCGGCCAGGCCGATCCCGCCGCACACCGCCGCTGCCAGGTCGGTGATGATGTCGCCGAACAGGTTGTCGGTGACGATGACGTCGAACCGTCCCGGATCGGTGACCATGTGGATGGTGGCCGCATCGATGTGCTGATACGCGACCTCGACATCCGGGTAGTCGGCGCCGACCTCGGCGACGACCCGCGACCACAGGCTGCCGGCGAAGGTCAGCACATTGGTCTTGTGGACGAGGGTCAGGTGCTTGCGCCGCGCCTGCGCACGGGCGAATGCGTCACGCACCACCCGCTCCACACCGAATGCGGTGTTCACACTGACCTCGGTGGCCACCTCATGCGGGGTGCCGACCCGCAACGCGCCGCCGTTGCCGGTGTAGGGGCCCTCGGTGCCCTCGCGGACGACGACGAAATCGATGTTCGTCACCCCGGAAAGCGGGCTGCTGACACCGGGATACAGCCGGCCCGGCCGCAGGTTGACGTGATGGTCCAAGGCAAACCGGAGCTTGAGCAGCAGCCCCCGCTCGAGCACACCGCTGGGCACCGACGGATCGCCGATCGCGCCGAGCAGGATGGCGTCGTAGCCCTTCAGCTCCTCGATGGTCTCGGCGGTGAGTAGCTCACCGGTCGCGTGGTAGCGCCGCGCACCCAGGTCGTATTCGGTGCGCTCCACACCGGGCAGCACCGCGTCGAGCACCTGCAGCGCTTCGTCGATGACCTCCGGACCGATACCGTCGCCCGCGATTACCGCCAACTTCACTGCGCCGCTCCTCCTCATCGCTTCGCTCTGCATCGTCGCCGGCGGTTCATGACAGGTCCACCACTTCCAGCGTCGTCGCGCCGACGTCCGCGCGGATTGCCGACCGAACGTCCCCGGAGACGTCCCGGTCCAACCGCAGCATGAGGGTTGCGGCCTTGCCGCTGGTGTCCTGGCTCAGCTGAGCCGCCAGGATGTTCACGCCGGCATTGCCGAGCAGAGTGCCGATCTTGCCGAGCGCCCCAGGCTGATCCGAGTAATGCAGCACCAGGTTCACCCCTTCGGCGCGCAGATCGAAGTTGCGGCCGTTGATCTGGACGACCTTCTCCACCTGCTGCGGCCCGGACAGCGTCCCGGACACATTGGTGGCCGAGCCGTCGGGCCCGACCACCCGCACGTCGACGAGGCTGCGGTGGTTGGGGCTCTCGCTGGCGGTGCTCAACTCGCTCTGCAGACCGCGTTCGGCAGCCAGGTTCGGCGCGTTGACGAACGTCACCTGCTGATCGGTCACTGTCGAGAAGAACCCGCGCAGCGCTGAAAGCTTCAGCACCTCAACGTCTTCCGATGCCAGCTCGCCGGACACCCGTACCGACAGGTTCGAGGCGGCGCCGGTGGACAGCACACCGACGAGCAGCCCCAGCTTGCGCGCCAGGTCCAGCCACGGCGCCACTTCTTCGCTGACCGCACCGCCGCCGACATTGACCGCGTCCGGCACGAATTCGCCGGCCAGCGCGAGTCTCACACTCGCCGCCACATCGGTCCCGGCCCGATCCTGGGCCTCGGCGGTAGAGGCACCGAGGTGGGGGGTGACGACAACCTGCGGCAGGTCGAACAGCGGGCTGTCGGTGCACGGTTCGGTGCTGAACACGTCGAGTCCCGCGGCGGCGACATGGCCACTGGTGATCGCGTCGGCCAGCGCCTGCTCGTCGATCAGCCCACCGCGGGCGGCGTTGACGATGATCACACCGGGCTTGGTCTTGGCGAGCGCTTCCTTGCCGAGCAGACCGGCGGTCTCCGGGGTCTTGGGCAGGTGCACGGAGATGAAGTCGGCACGGCCCAGCAGCTCGTCGAGCGGCAACAGTTCGATGCCCAGCTGAGCGGCGCGCGCGGCCGGCACATAGGGGTCGTAGGCGACGACGTGAGTGCCGAACGCGGCCAGCCGCGCGGCCACCAGCTGCCCGATCCGGCCAAGGCCCACCACGCCGACGGTCTTGCCGAAGATCTCGGTGCCCGAGAACGACGAACGCTTCCAGGTGTGCTCGCGCAGGGTCGCATCGGCGGCCGGGATCTGTCGCGCGGCCGACAGCATCAGGGCCAGCGCATGCTCGGCGGCGCTGTGGATGTTCGACGTGGGCGCATTGACCACGAGCACCCCCGCCGCGGTAGCAGCATCGACGTCGACGTTGTCCAGGCCGACCCCCGCGCGGGCGACGATCTTCAGCTTGGGCGCGGCGGCGATGACCTCGGCGTCCACCGTGGTGGCCGAGCGCACCAGCAGGGCGTCGGCGTCGGCGACGGCGGTCAGCAGTTTCGGCCGGTCGGGGCCGTCGACCCAGCGGACTTCGACCTGGTCGCCCAGGGCGGCGACGGTCGATTCGGCAAGCTTGTCTGCGATCAGTACAACGGGCAGATTCACGGCGGTCAGCCTAGTGGTTGTCGGCCGGTGCACGACCAGCGGCCGGGGTGCGGTCTACTTGTTGAGTGGACGTGACCGTCGTCGGCAGTGGTCCCAACGGGTTGGCGGCTGCCGTCATCTGCGCCCGAGCTGGGTTGACGGTGCGCGTCGTGGAGGGCCAGCCGACATTCGGCGGCGGCGCCCGGACGGCAGCGGACCCGGAGTTCCCCGATATCCGCCACGACGTCTGCTCGGCGGTGCACCCGCTGGCGATCGCCTCGCCGTTCTTCGCCGAGTTCGATCTCGCCGCGCGCGGGGTGCAATTGGCGGTGCCGGAGATCTCCTACGCCAACCCATTGCCCGGCCGGCCCGCCGCGATCGCCTACCACTCGCTGGAGCGCACGTGCGCCGAACTCGAGCACGGCAGTTCGTGGCGCAGCTTGTTCGGCCCGTTGGCGGATCATCCCGACGGCGTCCTCGGCTTCTTTCTGGGCGACAAGCGATCACTGCCACCCGACCTGATCACCACGGTGCGGTCCGGGATCCGGGTGCTGACCCAGGGCAGCCCGGCGTGGGGCGTGCTGCGCGGCAACGACGCCCGTGCGTTGTTCACCGGTGTTGGCACACATGCCATTTCACCGATGCCCTCGCCGGTCAACAGCGGAGCGGGCATTATGCTGGGCACCGTGGCGCACACCGCGGGCTGGCCGGTGCCGGTCGGCGGCAGCCAGGTGATCGTCGACGCCCTGCTCGCCGATCTGGTGGCCCACGGCGGCGAGCTGGTGGTCGGCGAGCCGGTGACCTCCCCTCCCCCGGGCGTGGCGATCTACGACACCGCGCCGACCGCCCTGCTCGACATCTACGGCGCCGCAGTACCGGATCGGTACGCAAAGTCATTGCGGCGCTACAGGTTTGGCCCGGGTGTCTGCAAGGTGGATTTTGTTCTCTCCGGCGAGATTCCATGGCGCGACCCAAGAGTCGCCGCCTCGCCCACCGTCCACATAGGTGGCACCCGAGCCCAGATGGCGTACTCGGAGAAAGAGATCGCCTCGGGCCGGCACGCCGATTGGCCGATGACGCTGGCGGCGCTTCCGCACGTGTCCGATCCGTCACGCATCGACTCCGCGGGGCGGCGGCCCTTATGGACCTACGCCCATGTCCCGGCCCACTCGACCGAAGACCTGACCGACACCATCATCGGTCTGTTCGAGAAGGCCGCCCCCGGGTTCCGCGACCTGGTGTTGGCATCGCGGTGTGTGACCGCGGCACAGATGTCGGCCTACAACGCCAACTACGTCGGCGGGGACATCATCGTCGGCGGCGCCACGCTGTTCGCCGCGATGGTGGGCCCCACCCTGCGCTGGAATCCGTGGACCACGCCGATCCCCAAGGCCTACCTGTGCTCCTCGGCCACCCCACCGGGCACCGGCGTGCACGGGATGGCCGGCTACTACGCCGCGCGCACGGTACTCAAGCGCGAATTCGGCCTGCCGCTCCCGTCGCTGGCGCCGTAAGTCCTACGACACCTGCTCGAACAGCAGAGCCAACTGGCCCGGGGATACCGACACTCCACACTGGTTACGCAGGTCGCGCAGCGGTCCGGCGATGTTCCGTAGATCGATCAGCTCCCCCGGGTGTCCGATGAAGTACGACCGCACCGAAGCCTTCGCGTCCTCGGGCGACTGGCTGGCCGCGGCGGTCAGCACATCGTCGGCCCCGGGATGGGTGGCGAGATAGCCGCCGGCGGCGGCCAGGACCCCGCTGGAGGTGGAGGCCAGGCCGCTGGCGCTGCAGGGCGCGGCGGCCGCGGTCGGCATCGCAACGGCGGCCGCGGTGCCGAGTGCGCAGGTCAACAGTGCGCCAAGCGCGGTACCTCTGAACGTCATCGCTGATCTCCTTCTGCCGTCGGTGTGAATCACCGAAAGCGTGTCACATGCCGGGGTACCCCGTCGGCGGGTGAACTCATCCCCATCAATACAGAAGCCCTTACTGTTGCAATTTCGGGAATCTGCGCTCCCGGGTGTCGGGAGACTCCTAGCATCAGCGGGCATGACTATCTCCCCGGCCGCAACCACGACAGAGTCGGGCCTCGCGCGCCGTCCGATCCCGCTGCGCGGGCGCCGCTACGACTGGTTCTTCATCGTCGTGTTCACCCTGTTCATCGGGTCCTCGTTCACCGGCGACGTCGTCAACATGGTGGCCCGGCCCGACCCGGACTCCGACTTCTTCCTCGCCCGCGTCGTCTATCACGTCTACGCCGGCGGCACCGACCCGCTGCTGATCGCCAACCCGCGCTTCCTCCAGGTCGGTGCCAGCGTGTCCGCCCTCGTCTTCGGAACGTTCTACGTGCTGCTCGTCTACTGCTTCATCCGGGGACGGGAGTGGATCCGCAAGCCGTCCTTCATCTACACGGGCATGGTCGTGCAGACGACCTTCATCGTGGTGATGGTCGGATTCGCCGGGGACGCACCGCTTTTCCAGGCGGTCTGCAACGCGGCCTACGACTACACGTTCACCAACGTGCCAAAGGCGCTTGCGTACAACCTGCCCTACATCATCGTGCCGATCCTGCTGACCGCCCGGATGTGGCGAGCGCATCCCTTCACGACCTCGGCGCGTTAACCGTCGCTGAGCGACGATTAACGCGCCGAAATCGACTGCTACGCAGTCTCTGTGATGGGCCGGTCGACCCAGCTCATCAGGTCGCGCAGCTTCTTGCCGGTGACCTCGATCGGGTGCTCGGCGTTCTGCTTGCGCAGCGACTCGAGCTCCTTGTTACCGCCCTCGACGTTGGCGACCAGGCGCTTGACGAAGGTGCCGTCCTGGATGTCGGAGAGGATGTCCTTCATCCGCTTCTTGGTGTCGGCGTCGATGACGCGCGGGCCGGACAGGTAGCCGCCGAACTCGGCGGTGTCGGACACCGAGTAGTTCATCCGCGCGATGCCACCCTCGTACATCAGGTCGACGATCAGCTTGAGCTCGTGCAGCACCTCGAAGTAGGCCAGCTCGGGGGCGTAGCCCGCCTCGACCATGACATCGAAGCCGGTCTTGACGAGTTCCTCTGTGCCACCGCACAACACGGCCTGCTCACCGAACAGGTCGGTCTCGGTCTCGTCCTTGAAGGTGGTCTTGATGACGCCGGCGCGCGCGCCGCCGATGCCCTTGGCGTAGGACAGTGCGAGCGCCTGCCCCTCGCCGGTCGGGTCCTGCTCGACCGCGATCAAGCAAGGCACGCCCTTGCCGTCGACGAACTGGCGGCGCACCAGGTGGCCGGGGCCCTTCGGGGCGACCATACCGATCGTGACATTGGCGGGCGGCTTGATCAGACCGAAGTGGATGTTCAGGCCGTGGCCGAAGAACAGCGCGTTGCCGGCTTCGAGGTTGGGCTCGATGTCGTTGCGGAAGATCTCGGCCTGCGCGGTGTCGGGCGCCAGCAGCATGATGACGTCGGCCCACTTGGCGACCTCGGCCGGGGTGTCCACCTCGAGGCCCTGCTCGGTGACCTTCTCACGCGACTTGGAGCCCTCTTTGAGGCCGACCTTCACCTGCACACCGGAGTCACGCAGGCTCAGCGAATGGGCGTGGCCCTGGCTGCCATAACCGATCACCCCGACCTTACGACCTTGAATGATCGAGAGGTCGGCATCATCGTCGTAGAACATCTCAATGGGATTTGAAGCCACGGTGGCCTTTACCTTTCTTTGGTTACTTCGATGGGGTCTTTACTTGGTGTTCGTCATCCCGCGGGGTCCGCGCGACAGCGCCACCACGCCGGACTGCACGATCTCACGGACGCCATAGGGCTCGAGCACCCGGAGCAGCGCCTCGAGCTTCTCCGGGGTGCCGGTGGCTTCGACGGTCAACGACTCGGTGGAGACGTCGATGACCTTGGCCCGGAACAGGTTCACCGCCTCGATCACCTGGCTGCGGGTGCCTGCGTCGGCGCGCACTTTGATCAGCGCGAGCTCGCGCGCCACAAAGTTGTCGCCGTCCTGCTCGACGATCTTGATCACGTTGATCAGCTTGTTGAGCTGCTTGGTGATCTGCTCGAGCGGCGTCTCCTCGGCGGTGACCACGATCGTCATCCGCGACATGTTCTTCTGCTCGGTGGCGCCGACCGCCAGCGACTCGATGTTGAAGCCGCGCCGGGAAAACAGCGCGGCGACACGCGCCAGCACACCGGGCTTGTCCTCGACAAGCACCGAAAGGGTGTGGGTGACTGTGTTTCCCATCAGGCCCGACCTTCCTCGTTGTCGTCGAACAGCGGGCGGATATTGCGCGCCGCCATGATCTCGTCGTTGCCGCAACCCGCGGCCACCATCGGCCACACCTGGGCGTCTGCGCCGACGATGAAGTCGATCACCACCGGGCGGTCGTTGATCGCCCGGGCCTGGTTGATCACGTCGATCACGTCTTCCTCACGCTCACAACGCAATCCGACGCACCCGTAGGCCTCGGCCAGCTTGACGAAGTCCGGGATGCGGTGGCTGTGGGTCGCCAGATCGGTTTGGCTGTATCGCTCTTCGTAGAACAGCGTCTGCCATTGGCGCACCATGCCCAGGTTGCCGTTGTTGATCAGCGCGATCTTGATCGGCACCCCTTCGACCGCGCACGTGGCCAACTCCTGATTGGTCATCTGGAAGCAGCCGTCACCGTCGATCGCCCACACCTCGGCCTCGGGCCGGGCCATCTTGGCGCCCATGGCTGCCGGGACGGCGAAGCCCATGGTGCCAAGACCGCCGGAATTCAGCCAGGTGCGCGGCTTCTCGTAGGAGATGAACTGCGCGGCCCACATCTGGTGCTGACCGACCCCGGCCACGTAGATGGCATCCGGCCCGGCGATCTTGCCCAGCTGGGAGATGACGTATTCCGGGCTGAGGCTGCCGTCATGCTGCGGGTCGTAGCTCAGCGGGTAGGTGGCCCGGATGCCCGACAGGTACTCCCACCAGTTGTCCTGGTTGGCTTTCGGCGTTCCGCCCGTCTTCCGCAACGACTCGGTGAGCTCAGTGATCGCCAGCTTGACGTCGCCGACGATCGGCACGTCGGCATTGCGGTTCTTGCCGATCTCCGCCGGGTCGATGTCGACGTGGATCACTTTGGCCTCGGGGGCAAAGGAATCCAGCTTGCCGGTCACCCGGTCGTCGAACCGGGCGCCCAGAGCGATCAGCAGATCACTCTTCTGCAGGGCCGCCACCGCGGCGACGGTGCCGTGCATACCCGGCATGCCCATGTTCTGCGGGTGGCTGTCCGGGAAGGCACCGCGCGCCATCAACGTGGTGACCACCGGGATGCCCGTCAGCTCGGCCAGATCCAGCAGCTCCGCGGTGGCCTCACCGCGGATCACACCGCCGCCGACATAGAGCACCGGCTTGCGCGCCTCGGCGATCAGCTTGGCGGCCGCCCGGATCTGGCGGCTGTGCGGCTTGGTGTTGGGCTTGTAGCCGGGCAGGTCGATCTGCGGCGGCCAGGCAAAGGTGCACTGGCCCTGCAGGATGTCCTTGGGGATGTCGACGAGCACTGCGCCGGGGCGGCCGGTGGAGGCGATGTGGAACGCCTCGGCGATCACCCGGGCGATGTCGTCGCCGTTACGCACCAGGAAATTGTGCTTGGTGATCGGCATCGTGATGCCGGAAATGTCCGCTTCCTGGAAGGCGTCGGTACCGATCAGGGTGCGACCGACCTGCCCGGTGATGGCGACCACCGGGATCGAATCCATCTGCGCATCGGCCAGCGGCGTCACCAGGTTGGTGGCACCGGGACCCGACGTGGCCATCATCACGCCCACCTTGCCGGTGGCGTGCGCGTAGCCACTGGCCGCATGGCCGGCGCCCTGCTCGTGGCGGACCAGAACGTGGCGCAGCTTCTGTGAGTCGAACAACGGGTCGTAGACCGGCAGCACCGCACCGCCGGGGATCCCGAAGATGGTGTCGACGCCGAGTTCCTCCAACGAGCGGACTACCGCCTGGGCGCCCGTGAGCTGCTGCGGGGCGACGCGCTTGGCGGGGGTCGTGCCGTTCTTACCGGCGGTGTGCGCCGCGGCTGCGCTGTCGGCGGATGACGTCGGCTCGGGTGGTCGCGTCGTGGGTGCGCTCACGGTCTGGTTCCCCTTTGTCCTCTTCGTTGCTGATCGTTCTCTCGGGCAAGAAAAAACCCCCGTCAGCTCGGCGGCTGTACGAGGGTTGCGCGCTGGTGCGTGTGGCTATGCCCGTGTCGGGGCAAGCGCGGCACCAACGCGCTGGCCAATTACTACGAGCATTCCGCCGGACTTCATAACCTGCGACGGTAGCCTCCGCACAGGTCAAGCGTCAAATCCCGCCCTGGCCGCGGCGGCGGCCGCGGCGATGGTGGGAAGATGGCGCCATGCCCTCCCGTCGCGCACCCGATCCCTCGGCAACCGCGAAACCCCTCGTGATCCGGATGTCGCCGATGGCGCACTTCGCCTCGGGCTTCCTCGCACTCTGCCTGTTGGTGATGATCACGATGTTTCCCACCTGGGGCGCGATCTTCATGGTCCTGCCGATCATCGCGTCGTACGCGATCGTCCGATTGCGCACGATCGCCGATCGGGACACGCTGACCGCGCGCACGCTGCTGAGTAGCCGCACGGTGAGCTGGGATGAGGTCGACGGTCTGCGGTTCGACCGCAGCTCGTGGGCTCGGGCGCGGCTGCGCGACGGATCGGAGATGCTGCTGCCGGCAGTCACGTTCGCACTGCTGCCGCTGCTGGCCGAGGCCAGCGGCGGGCGGGTGCCGAACCCCTACGAATAGCTGGCTCTACGACAGCGGGTTGTTGCCGTGCAGGAAGAACCACGCCGCGACACCGCCGCCGATACCGAGGAGCAGCACGACGAACGAGCCGATGAACGGACGACGGGCCCAGCCGCGTCCGCCGTCGAATCCGTAGCGGCCCGGTCCGACGAGGATGACCGCCGAGGCCGCAGCGATCAGCACCAGCAGGTATTCGATGCCGTCGGGGCCGAAGACGGCGAGGTAGCCGTCCTGGCGCTGCGCGGCGACGATCGTCAGCAGGCTGTTGACCAGGTAGGCCACGCCGCCGGCTGCGGCCAGCGGCGTGAACAGCCCGATCACCAGCAGGACACCCACCAGGATCTGGGCACCCGCACCGGCGTAGGTGAGCACGCCGGCGTGCTGGTAGCCGGCGTCGGCCAGCGCGGTCTTGAAGCCGTCCAGGCCCTGCCCACCCCACCAGCCGAAGGCCTTCTGCAGTCCGTGGCCGATGAACACGGCGCCGACGACCACCCGCAGCAGCAGCAGGCCGAGGTCCTGGGTGCCCCGCTTGCCGGCGGCCTTGGCGCGCTCCTCGGCGTCGATGGGCTCGATCTCCATCGGAGAGGCCTGCGACGGGGTCGGATCGATGTGTGGCTGCACGTACGGCAACGGCTCGGGCTCGTGCAGCAGGTCATATCCCGACGACGGCATGGAACCGGGCAGTCCCGAGCCGTAATGGGGAATCGTCGTGGTCTCGAAATCGCCACCGTAGGTGGCCGAGGGCAGATCGTCTTCCGGGTCGACTAGCTGGGCCGACGCCGGTCGAACCGAGGAGTCGTCCGGGCGCTGCCAGTGCGGATCGTGGCCTTGACTCGTCACGAACGTCAGAGTAAGTGCAGTTCGCCGCAAATCGGGGATTTGAGCGGCGCTTCTAGCGGGCAATATTGCCTGGACTTTGCGCCGCGCACGGACCGTCGTGGCGAACATCGGCGCGATATCCGTAACCTGGCGGGCATGCAGGTACGCCGGTCGGTCCGTCGGGTGCTGGCCGCGTTCTGTGCGACGACGGTCGTGACAGGGGTTGCGGGAGCGTCGGCGGGCTGCGCGAAGTTCAACAACGACATCTCGCAGCCGTTCACCACCGCCCCGCAGTTGGCGCCCGGCCCGTCCTCGACGCCGCCGCCCCCGCCTCCGCTGCCCCCCAAGCCCTTCCCGAAGGCCTGCCCCGCGCCGGGTGTCATGCAGGGCTGCCTGGAGAGCACCAGCGGGCTGATCATGGGCCCCGACAGCAAGACCGCCCTGGTGGCCGAACGCACCACCGGTGCGATCAAGGACGTGTCCGTCAGCGCCGAACCGAAGATCAAAACCGTCATCCCGGTCGACCCGAGCGGTGACGGCGGACTGATGGACATCGTGCTCTCGCCCACCTACTCCCAGGACCGCCTGATGTACGCCTACATCAGCACGCCCTCCGACAACCAGGTGATCCGGGTCGCTGACGGTGACATCCCCAAGCCCATCCTGACCGGGATTCCCAAGGGAGCCACCGGCAATACCGGGTCGCTGATCTTCACCAGCCCGACCACGCTCGTGGTACAGACCGGCGACGCCGGCAACCCCTCGCTCGCAGCAGATCCGAAGTCCTTGGCGGGCAAAGTGATCCGCCTGGAACAGCCCACGACGGTCCATCCGGCGCCGCCGACGACCGCGCTGTCCGGGATGGGCCCGGCCGGCGGGATGTGCATCGACCCGACCGACAAGTCGCTCTACATCACCGACCGAAGTCCGGCCGGCGATCGCCTGCAACGCATCTCGCCGGACGCGAAGACCACGACGGTGTGGACGTGGCCGGACAAGCCCGGCGTCGCGGGGTGTGCCGCACTGGACGGCACGGTGCTGGTGAATCTCGTCAATGCCAAGCAAACCGTCGCGGTCCGGCTGGCACAGGGCACCGGCGCGGTCACCGGCGAGCCCGAGGTGGTGCGCCAGGACACCCACGGCCACGCGTGGGCGCTCGAGGTGGCGCCGGACGGAAACATCTGGAGCGCAACGGTCAACCGCACCGCCGGCGACGCCGAGAAGCTGGACGACGTGGTCTTCCCGCTCTTCCCGCAGGGCGGCGGCTTCCCGCGCAGCAACGCGGACAACACCTAGCGGATTACCAAACGGATCTCCCGTCGGCCGTCATCGGCGACCGACATTCGCAGGTGAGCGGCCCTGTTGCCATACCGGCTTCTGGTAGCGTCTACCAAATATCGGGTCAGCCGGGTACCGACAACCAGCCTTTGGAGGAGTCGTGGGGCGTGCACGCGTGACGCCGAAGCTCGGCGCCGGCAACGCCTACGACGATGGCACCCGGCGCACTGAGATCCTGCAGACGGCGGCGTCGATCATCGCCACCTCGGGCCTGCGGACCTCGCTGCAGGAAATCGCCGATGCGGCAGGCATTCTGCCCGGCAGCCTGTATCACCACTTCGACTCCAAGGAAGCGATCCTCGTCGAGTTGCTGCACCGCTACCACGAGGATTTGGATCGCGTCGCCGGTGAGGCGCAGACCAGGCTGAACGACCCGGATTTTCATCCGGCCTTCGATCAGATCGCCGAGCTGTCGACGGCGATCGCGCAGTGCGCGGTGACCCATCGTGCGGCCCTACAGATGTCCTTCTATGAGGGTCCGAGCTCCAACCACGACCTGACCATGCTGGCGGCACGGCGGCCGACCGCATTGCTGCAATCGATGCTGGAGACGCTTCGTGCGGCGCGATGGAGCGGGTATCTGCGATCCGATGTCGACCTGGCCGTGCTGGCCGAGCGCATCGTGCAGACGATGCTGCAGATCGGACTCGACGTCATCCGGGGTAACGCGGGACCAGACAAGTCGGCCGTGCTGCTGTGCCGGATCCTGTTGGAGGGCTTGGCCACCGGCTCCCCCACCGACGAACAGCTGGATGCGTCCGCGGCGTTCCTGGCCGCAGATGCCGTGGTCCGGTCGTGGACCGACGACGCCGATGCCGAAACCGATGACAAGGCCGCCCATGTACGAGCTGTCGCCAGAGCCGAATTCGGCAAGAAGGGCTATGAGGTCACCACGGTTCGTGACATCGCCTCGGCGGCCGGCATGGGAACCGGAACCGTCTATCGGTTGATCGGATCGAAGGATCAGCTGCTGGCGTCGATCATGCAGTCCTTCGGCGAGAAGGTCGCCATGGGATGGTCCGAGGTGCTTGCGGCGGACTCCACGATTGTCGAGAAGCTGGACGCCTTGAGCTGGATCAACACCAACGCGATGGACCGCTTCGCCGACGAGTTCCGGATTCAGCTGGCCTGGATGCGCCAGTCTCCCCCGGACACCCCCAACCCCGGATGGTTGTTCACCAAGCGGGTGCGGCAGATGAAAAGCCTTTTGGCCGAGGGCATCAAGTCCGGCGAGATCGGTATCGACTGCCCGCCCAACGACCTCCTGGCGCGTTCGGTGATCGGTGTCGGCTGGATCCCCGAGAGCATTCTGCGCCAGCTGGGTACCCGCGCGTCACTGCTGTGCGTGCGGGACACGATGCTCCGCGGCGTCGTGGTGCATTGATGTCGCTCGAAGCACATGATTCCGCCCGCTGAGCGTGCGGGCTGTCGTTGACGAACCTCGACGATCTCGACGAGAAGTCCCACGCTCGGCACATGCGGTGCACTAACGCCTATCGCGCGAAAGTTCGAGTGGCGATGTCGATAACCACAGGCTGGAGGGCCTTACTACGCGTCGAACAGCACAGGCAGTGACGTCGGCGAGCGGAACACCTGTCCGCGGATGTGCGGGTCGTCTCCGTCGGGGTCCATCCGCAGGTTGGGCAGCCGGTCGAGCAAGAGGTTGACGGCGGTACGCATCTCCAGACGCGCCAGATGCATGCCGAGGCAGACGTGCACGCCGTATCCCCAGCCGAGATTGTTGCGCGGCTCGCGGAAGAGGTCGAAGGTGTCGGGCTGCGGCCAGCGGTCCTCCTGGCGGTTCGCCGCGCCCAGCATCGGCATCACCGATGCGCCCGCCGGAATCGGCACCCCGCCGAGTTCGGTATCGCGGGTAGCGACCCGGGTGATGGTGAGCAGCGGCGGATTCCACCGCACCCCCTCCTCGATGGCCGCCGGCAACAGCGAGCGGTCCGCGCGCACGGCCTCGAGCTGCGCGGGATCCGACAACAGCGCGAAGAGCAGATTGCCCAGTGACCGGTAGGTCGTTTCGACGCCGGCGGGCAACAACAGCCGCAGGAACGAGAAGATCTCCTCGTCGGCGAGCTTCTCACCGTCGATCTCCGCGGCGGCCAGCAGGCTGATCAGGTCGTCGCGCGGTTCGGCGCGGCGCGCCTGAAGGATCGGCCGGTAGTATTCGACCAGTGCGGCCGAGGCCGCCAAGCCGCGTTCGGGATTCATGATCCAGCTCAGCAGCGAGATCGACCAGCGCTGGAATTGCGGATAGTCCTCCTCCGGCAATCCCAACAGCCCCGCGATGATCCGGCTCGGATAGGTGAAGGTGAACTCCTTCACAAGATCGGCTTTGCCGGTGGCGGCGAAGGCGTCGATCAGCTCGTTACCGACGCGAGCAACCAGTTCGTCCTGGAAACGCGCAAGGGACTTCTGCGAGAAGGCTTTCGAGATGAGCGCCCGCAACCGGCCGTGCACCGGCTCGTCCATGCCGAGCATGACCCGCTCGCCCAGCACCGGGCCGAAGGCGGCGATGATTCCCGACGACGAGAACGTCTCGTTGTCGCGCAGCATCTGCTGCGCCTCCTCGAACCGGTACACGATGAAGACCGGTAGACCGGCCTCGCCCGGCATCGCCGACCCTTCGATCCGCTGGACCGGCTCTTCGCGGCGCAGCCGCGCCAGTTCCGGGAACGGGTCCCGCACATTGCCGGACACGACGTCGTCGAAGGAGCCGAAGTCCTCGAGGTCGTCGAAAAGTTGTTCCATTACTGCTCCTTCTGTTGCTGCGGTGGCTGTTTGGCAGCTGCCCGCTTGGCCGCGGCCGCGGCGATGCGTTGCATCACCGGCGGCGGTACGACCTTCATGGCAAGCACCATCGCCTTCTGGGTCGCGGTGAGCGGATGGGCGCCACCGCGCATCGCGCCCTGCCTGGGGATACCCAGCACGATCCGTGACAGGTGATGCATGCCTGATGCCGGAAGGAATCTGTTGCACACCAACAGCATCGACGCGTCCGGCCCGACACCGTGACGGCGGAACGGGCCACGATCCGCCAGCGCCTTGACCAATCCATCGGCAAAGCGTTCCGGCGATCGGGCAAGTTTCATCGCCAAGCGGCCACGGGTGTCCATCGTCTGGTGCAGTCGCGCGTAGGGACCGCTGAAGTCGCGGTCATCGGTGGTGCCGGCATCGGTGATGATCTCGGTGTCGTAGGTGCCGGTGATCAGCACCGTGACGCCGAGTCCGAACGGCGCGATCTCGGCGGCCAACGATTCGCCCCAGCGTTCCATGGCACCCTTGCTCGCCGAGTAGGGAGCGGTGGCCGGCTGGCCGCGCACCCCGGCCGAGCTGCATACCAGAACGATCCGCCCCTGCCCGGCGGCCCTCATCGACGGCAACAGCGCATTGGTCAGTGCCACCGGACCGATCACGTGCGTGGCGAACATGCGTTGCCACAGATCTCCATCGGTCTCCTCGGCCATGCCGGCCGAGGAGATTCCGGCGTTGTGCACCACGGCATAGGGTGCTCCGACCCGTTCTTCAATGGCCTTGGCGGCGGCCGACACCGATGCGTTGTCCGTGAGGTCGAGCTGCACTCCGATCAGCCGGTCGTCGTCCTCGCTCGCGCCGGTCGCTTCACGCAGCAACGGCATGCCGCGGTCCGGGGTGCGCATGGCCGCCACCACCTGCCAGCCTTCCCGGTACAGCCGCACCGCCGAGGCGAATCCCAAACCGCGGGCCGCACCGGTGATGACGACGGCGCGGCTACCCATTCGCGTTCTCAGCGGCACAACGGTTGCTCGTCGAGCCGAGTTCGACGTCGGTGTTTCGCGACGGTCCCTGCTGCCAGGTGGACCACTTGCCGACCGAGTAGGGTCCCTCGGCTCCGTTCGCCCGGTAATAGCCTTGCGGGTCGTAGACCTTTGCTTCGGGATAGGGCCACGGGCAGGCCACCGAGGTGGCGGCGCCGCTGGCCTTGATGACCCAGAACCAGCCGCCGTAGAGGAAGTACGAGATGTTGATGATCGTGAACATCACGACGAACATGCCGAGTACCGGCTTCTTCGGGAACAGTTTGGCCTTGGCGGCGAGCTTTTCCGCCACCGACCTACCGGTGTCGTCGCGGTAGACGAGAATCGCCGCCGGGATCATCACGAAGGTCACCGACAGCGACTCCCACAGCAGGGGGAACTGGAAAGTGCTGCCGGCGAACAGCGTTCCCCACGGGATGGCCTGCGAGTAGATGTAGAGCCCGGTCCGAACCAGGCTGATCTCCAGCACGGCGTCGAAGATGAAGCCGATGACCAGCACCAGCAGCCCGAGGCTGATCAGCGGGTGCCGGGCCGCGAAGGATTCCGGCCCCCACTTGCTCTGCAGCCTGCGCAGGATCCAGATGGCCGGGAAGTACGGACCGAAATAGAAAGTCACATAACCGAACACGATGAACGGTTCCACCGTCGGCGACATCATGATCAGGTACCAGGACTCCGGCCAGTGCATCAGGGCCGGGTTGTACACCGCGTACGGGGACCAGTTCATGATCGGGTCCTGCCACACGATCAGCGTGGTGACCAGAACCATCATCAGCACCGGGCTGCCGGGGTTCTTGCGCCAGCCGCGGATGAACACGATCGTCAGGACCACGACCATGATCAAGGCGCCGATCTGCGGGACCAGCTGCCAGTGATCCCACGGCGTCAGGAAATCGACCGGACGGGGCCGCCCCTCGACGTCGGGGTTGGCCACCCGCGGGTCGACAGCGGTACGCCCGACCACCAGGAACAGCCCGAGGAAGCCGAGCCACGCCAGCAGCGCGATCACCCGGCCCCAGTTCGGTCCTGTGCGAGCAGATTTCGCTGTCTGCGCAGCGGTGTCCGGCGGCAGGGATTCCTGTGTGGTCATCGATTCAGCCTTCCGCTCCGAAGCGATCGACCAGGTGCGAGTTCACGCCGTCGGCATCGAGCGTGCGGGCCACCAGGTACCCCGACCCCATCCATGCCCGCCGCGTCCACTTGCCGAGGGAGACCCGGGTTCCGGGCGCACCCGATGCCGCGGGCAGCATCTTCACGCGTTCCAGCGCCTCCTTGACACCCCGTGGGCTCAGCGGGTGTGCGTCGGCGAAGGCGCGCACGAGTGTCGCGGCCACATCGTGGTTGACCACGGTCACGCAATATTCGGGCCGGCTGCCGCCGTACCGCGCGGCGTAACGGTCCAGCCACGCCTGCCCGATCGGGTTGCCCTCGTCGTACTGGTCGACACCGATCCAGCCCATGAAGGCCTTCCACATGATCGGGTTGACCCAGGCGTTCTGGAACGCGGTCGTGGTGAACCGTGGCGGGTCCCACTCCAGCGCCTCCAGCACCGGGTTGATGAAGACGATCCCGAATCCGAAACCGAGATGCACGATGGCTTCGGCCTTGGCCTCGTGCAGTGACCGGACCGCGCCGTCGATGTCCTGCGCCGTCTGCGCGATCGCGGCCTCGGCGACGATCCGAATACCCTTGCGGCGGCACGCGCTTCGGAGACTCTTCAGATAGCTTTCGCCGATCAGGCTCTGTTCGACCAGCACGCCGATCTCGGTCAGACCACGCTTGGCGATCAGGTCGACGATGAAGATCGGCTCGTCGGTCATCGATCCCTGCG
Organism: Mycolicibacterium rhodesiae JS60; assembly: GCA_000230935.2. Lineage (GTDB taxonomy): Bacteria > Actinomycetota > Actinomycetes > Mycobacteriales > Mycobacteriaceae > Mycobacterium > Mycobacterium rhodesiae_B. Next base: position 1,905,143 of record AGIQ01000001.1, on the reverse strand, counting down.
GAAAGGCGAACGTCCACTCCCCGAGCCAGTCGTCGGTGCCGGTCACACTGATCGCGGGCACCTTGAAGCGTTCCTCGATCGCTTCGCGCACCGGCACGCAGTTGTCGGTGATGTTCGGTCCGAACACCACCAGGCAACCCTCGTCGACGAGTTCGCCGTAGGCGTCGATCACGGCTTTGACGCTGCCCTTGGGCAAGCCTTCGACTTCCTTGTAGATCATCTGAACCGGCCGGTCGATGCAGCCGTCGGCCATGGCCTCCTCGAAGACGAGCTCAAAGCACCTGGTGAACGACGACAGGAGCTCCTCGGGAAACCCCGGGGGCAGTGTGAAGTCCATCAGGTAACCGACTTTGATGGGCTCCGCGGTGCTTTCGTAGGACATTCGCTCTCCCGGGTCAGTTGGATGCGGGCAGGTAGACGTCGATCATTTCCGCGAGACCGCGCCCGACGACGGCATCGTCGGTCAGCGGTCCCGCGATGGCGGCCAGCGCCGCCTCGCGCATCGGCAGCCCTTCGGCGATCAGCCGGCCGGCGGCGATCAGCACGCGCGTGGACGCCACCTCGCGAAGACCACCGGTTTCCAGACGGCGGACGGCCTGCCCGAACCGGACCAACTCGGCGGCCACCTCGGGGTCGACACCCGCTTCGTGGGTGACGATCCCCTCCTCGATTTCGGCTGTGGGAAAACCGAATTCGATGGCGACCATGCGCTGGCGAGTGGAGTCCTTCAGATCCTTCAACACGCTCTGGTAGCCCGGGTTGTACGACACGACAAGCCCGAAACCCGATGCGGCGTCAAGTGTCACGCCCAGACGTTCGATGGGCAGCTGGCGACGGTGGTCGGCGAGCGGGTGCAGGACCACCGTGGTGTCCTGGCGCGCCTCGACCACCTCGTCGAGGTAGCAGATGGCGCCCTCGCGCACCGCGCGGGTCAGCGGGCCGTCGACCCATACCGTTTCGTCACCACGCAGCAGGTAGCGGCCGACCAGGTCGGCTGTGGTCAGATCGTCGTGGCAGGCGACCGTGATCAGTGGACGACCGAGATCGTGGGCCATCGCCTCCACGAACCTCGTCTTGCCGCAGCCCGTGGGCCCCTTCAGCACCAGCGAAAGCCCTTGCCGGTAGGCCGCCTTGAAGACGGTCTCCTCGTTCGCTATCGCCTGGTAGTAGGGACGCTCCCCGCCGGGTAGGTAGGCAGCCCCGTTCTGGTGCTCGAGCTTATCCGCGACCACTGATGACAACCTTCGTCCCTTCCCCGCGTCGCTGCGGTGTTTGGCAGCCTATCGCGGAACAGATGTTTGTTTCAACCATTCGTCACGACACGCGGCGCCGGACTTCGGCGGCGCGGATCGCCGACCGGAAGAGCGGCCCGATGACGCCCGTGAGCTGTTCGGGGCGGCCCACCATCGCGTGTGCGGCACTGCCGAAGACGCCGCGAAGAGCCGCCGAGTCGACGTGGGCCCCGACGGTCAGACACACGCACCCGGTGCCCCGCCTGCGGGCTTCGGTCAGCGCCCGGCGCGCGTCGGCGGCACCGTACCCGCGTTCGTAGCCGTGGTCGTAGGCGAGGCCGTCCGACAGCACGACGAGCAGGCGCCGCGAGGTCCCGCCGCGCTGCTCGAGCACCCTGCTCCCGTGCCGGATAGCGGCGCCCAGACGGGAGTACGCCGCGGGTTGCACACTGTTGAGCCTGCGCAGCACCTGGCTGTCCAGATCGTCGTCCATCCGCTTGATCGGAATGACGTTCACCGCCGAACGGCCCTGGGAGTTGTATCCGTACAGCGCGACGCGATCGCCGAGGTCATGCAGCGCGACGACCAGGCTGGCCGCGGCGACACGTTGCTGCTCGTGGACGGTCTTGCCGACCGTGCCGGCCTCGGCGGACGATCCCGACACGTCGAGCAGGACGAGCACCGAGAGGTCGCGGCGGCGGCGCAGGCTGTCGAGGTAGACGGCTTCATCCGGCACGGAACAGGCCCTCACCTCGACCCTCGCCGCGACGGCAGCATCGATGTCGATGTCATCGCCCTGGACCTGGCGATGCCGGCGGTGCAGGCCCATGCCCAGGCGCGCCAGGGGCCGCCGGAACGCGATCGCGTCGTCGATGGCAGGCGATGCGTCGGGCGTGATCCGCGGTTCGACTTCGCGCACGGTGCACCAGTCGGGCCGGTACGCCTTACGATCGACGTCCCACTCGGGATACCTCACCCCCGCTGCCACGACGTCGGCCCCGACGTCGGTGAGGGCCGTGGCTGTCGACGAGACGGCGTGGACGCCGCGCCTGGCCGAATTGGTGTGATGGGTGGGTGAATCCGCCCCTGGCGGACCTCCCCCGGAACTACCCGCACGCGTGGACGACAGCAGCTTCTTGAGCCACTTTCCGATGAAGCCGCCGCCACCGACCGGGCTGGTGAACATGTCCGGATCGTCGCCGCCCGTGGGTAATTCGCCGTCGTCCAGCTCGTCGAGTGCACGGTTGCCTTCGCTGCGTGGCACGTGGCCGATTGTGTTCTTGTCCACCGTTTTCGCCGCGCGGCCGAGGCAGTCGAGTATCGGCTTAGGCCGGATGACTCCGAAGGACGCGGGTGCGTCCGCAACCGGCGTCGTACCCTTCGCGATCGCCAGTGATTCGGCCGCCGACTGGCTTCGGCCCGCGACGCCGGTATCGGCCAGCGCTGCCAGCGTGCCCGGCAGGATGTCGGCGTTGGCCAGCAGTGCGCGGTGCCCCTCGACGGCCAGATACCGTGCGGTCGCCTTCCGGTTCCTTGTGAGCGCCTTGACGATGTCGACATCGAGACTGCCCGCCGCGATCAGTGAGGCCTGGACGGCAATCGCCTCGATGGTGGCATGCTGCGCGGCCGCGGGGTCGACGAAGATGCGCTCCCCGTCCGTCCAGGGTGGCAAGTCGGGCTCGCCAGGCACAACGACGACCGAGTGCCCGGCCAAAGCCGATGCGACCACGGCCAGCCGAGCGAGTCGATCGTCGTCAGCCAACGAGCACCTCCAGCCCCTCGGAGCCGTCCCCGGCATTGTTGACCAAATATCTGTTCCACCGTAGAGTCCGGTGCTGAGCCAGTCAACTGTCCGGTTCGCGCCGCCGGGGGTCGCATCGACACCGAATTGACAAGGGTGGTGCCATGATCGACTTCACCGACCAAGCGGTGATCGTCACCGGCGCGGGCCGCGGTCTTGGTCGGCTGTACGCACTCGATGTGGCCGGCCGTGGCGCGGCGGTCGTGGTCAACGATGTCGGGTCGACAATGAACGGGGACGGGGCGGACACGGGCGTCGCCGATTCGGTGGTCGAGGAGATCACCTGCGCCGGCGGGCGGGCCGTCGCCTCGTACGAGTCGGTCGATACCGCAGCGGGCGGCGCGGCGATCGTGGAGACGGCGATGGGCGCGTTCGGACGCGTGGATGCCGTCGTCAGCAATGCCGGCATCTTCAGCAGCGTTGCGTTCGAAGACCTTTCGCACGACGACTGGACCCGGATGCTGCGGGTCCACCTCGACGGCGGTTTCCATCTGGCCCAGCCCGCGTACCGGGAGATGAAGGCAGCAGGCGGTGGCCGATTCGTCTTCATCTCCTCGTCGGCCGGAGCGTTCGGTCAGCCGATGGAAGCGCACTACGCGGCGGCCAAGGCCGGCCTGATCGGACTGACGAATGTCATTGCGATAGAAGGTGAAGCGCACGGAATCCTGGCCAACGCCGTCTTACCGACGGGGTTTTCCCGGATGGTGACCGAGACCGTCGGCGACGAGAAGTTCCTTGCCGAATCCGGTTTCATGCGCGCCATCCGGCCCGAGCTGGTGGTGCCGCTGGTGGTGTTCTTGGCAAGTAAGGCTTGCACTGCCACGCACCGCAACTATTCGGCATGCGCGGGACGGTATGCCCGGGTGTTCGTTGGGCTCAGTGAAGGCTGGCTGGCCGATGCCGATACCGAACCGGCAGCCGAAGACATCGCCGACCATCTCGAGCAGATATCGGCCACTGGGAACTTCATCGTCCCGACGTCGATCGTCGATGAGGTCCTGGAGGTCTGCGACCGTCTGGGCGTCAGTGCGATACCCGACGGCGCCCAAGTCGGCCGCTACAGCGATCGGCTGGAACGCCGGGTTCGCTGAACACGCTGACGCACAAGGGATTCAGCGTGCGATTACCGGATCGACTCCGGCACGTATCGGTTTTATAAAGGAATCGGCGCGATCTTGTTTTGGCCACCTGACCCGATACCGTCTTGATGGCCAATCAAGATTGTCACGGACGGGGAATCGTGTCACCGAACATCCACCGCCCGGCGGTCACGTCGGCCGGTTGCGCGGCCCTGATCTTGCTGAGCTGCATCTGTAGTCCCGGTGCCGGAGCCGAACCGAGCCCGGGCGTGCCCTGCGGCAGCATCATCGAACAGTTCGCGGCTTCGCCGACGGTCGTGCCGGACATGCTTGGCAACGCCGCCTCGGCCGTCGGTGACGCGATCCCGGACTCCGCGGCGCTGGCGCCGGCTCCTGCCGCAGCGCCTGTGGCAGCGGCTCCCGTCGTCGCCGCGCCGGTGACCGACAGTGCGCTGGTCCCGGCAGCTCCGGCCGCGGTGCCCGTCGTTCCGGTGGCTGCCCTGCCGGTTCCCGTCGTTCCCGCCCCCGTGGTCGTGCCCGCCGCCCCGGTACCTGCGGCTGCGCCGGCGCCCATCGCTGTGCCCGCCGAAGCCCCCGCGCCGGTTGCGGTCGCCGCTCCGCCCGTCGCGGCACCGGTGACCGATGTCGTACCGGTGGCCGACATCTCGCCCGCTGCGCCGATCGCCGCACCTGTCCAGGAAGCCGCACCAGCCGTGGAAGCCGCCGCGACTCCCCCGGTGGCACCTGTCGAACCCGCACCGCCGGGCGCGCCGGTCGCCTCAGCTCCGGAGATCCCGGTGACACCGGCAGGAGAGCTGTTCTCGCTCACGCCGGAAGCCGGCGCCGTGCCGGCACCGCCGGCGGTCGAAGCCGTTCCCGACGTGACCGCCGCCGTGCCGATGGCCGCGCCCGTCGAAGACGCCGCACTCGCCCTCCCGGCTCCGGCACCGGCGGTCCCTGTCGTGGTGCCACCAGTTCCGATGCCGCTGGGTGCGCCGGTGCCCGTCGTCGCCGCTCCCCCGGCCGCGCCCAGCCCGCCAATTCCGTCCGCGCTCACCACACTGCCCGATACCGCGGCGTTGGCGCCGCCGCTTCCAGTGCAGGCGATCGTCGACGCGATACCCGGCGGACAGCTGCTGCCCGACCAGATTCCGTTGCCGCACGACCTGATCTGCGAAGGCACCGCGTGGTCGGCCACGGCGCCCAGCGATGGCACCCGACACGACCAGCACGCCGCGCGGCCACGGTTCTGGGCCGACCAGCCCTGACGGTCAGAGGGACTTGCCGATCGACGACTGACCCGGTGCGCCGTCCGGTCATTGGTCACGTGTCAGCAGATTCGCGGAAGCTGCTCACCCAGTTCACGTTCGATCACTCGGGTGGTGCCGAACGCGGTGCGGCCGACGACCATTCCCGGGTGCTCCTCGACCGCGCGGCCGATGACCACCGCCCCCGTTCCCTCGGGCCGGGATCGCATGGCCGCCAATACCGCTTCGCTGTACGCCGGGTCGACGAATGCCACCAGCTTGCCCTCGTTGGCCACCTGCAGCGGATCGAGTCCGAGGAAACTGCAGGCCGACGCCACCGTGTCCGGCACCGGGATGAGTTGCTCGTCGAGTTCGACACCGACACCGGAGGTGCGGGCGATCTCGACCGCCGACGCGACCAGCCCGCCCCGGGTCGGATCGCGCAGCACGTGGATCGCGCCTGCGTCGGGCGCCGCCGCCAGCATTGCGGCCACCAGCAGATGCAATGGGGCGCTGTCGGTGGTCACCGTCGTCCCGAAGTCGATACCCTCGCGCACACTCATGATCGCCACGCCGTGCTCGCCGATGTTGCCCGACACGATGACATGGTCGCCGGGGCGGGCCTGCTCGGGTCCGATCCGCACCCCGTCGGGCACTACGCCAACGCCGGCGGTATTGACGAAAAGCCCGTCCGCACTGCCCTTTCCGACGACCTTGGTGTCGCCGGTGACGATATTCACGCCTGCCTCGGCGGCGGCCTTACCCATCGTCTGAGCGATGGCGCCCAGCACCTCGAGCTCCAGGCCCTCCTCGATGATGAAGCCGGCGGTCAGCCCGAGCGGCTGCGCGCCACTGCACGCGAGATCGTTGATGGTGCCATTGACGGCCAGATCACCAATGTTGCCGCCCGGGAAGAACAACGGGTTGACGACGTAGGAATCGGTGGTCAGCGCGATGCGCCCACCGGGAACATTCAACACCGCGGAGTCGCGGGCAGGCCCACCCGCCGACCCGAACGCCGGCAGGAACAGATTCTCGATCAGCTCTTCGGACAGGATCCCGCCGCCGCCGTGCCCCAGCACGATCCGGCTGGTCTCGCGTAGCGGTAGCGGGCACACCCAATCCGATGGATCGATTCCCGCCGAATCAGACATGGGCGGCGGTTTCGAGCCTGCGGAACTGGTAGTAAGCCGCGCACGCTCCCTCGCTGGAGACCATGGTGGCTCCCAACGGTGTGCGCGGCGTGCAGGTCGTGCCGAACGCCGGACACTGGTTGGGCTTGAGCAGGCCCTGCAAGACCTCACCGCTGTGGCATTCCGAGGACTCCTGCACCTGCAAATGCCCCACCCCGAACTTGAGCTCGGCGTCGAATTCGGCATAACGCGGCGAGAGCGCCCAGCCCGACTTGGGGATCATGCCGATGCCCCGCCACTGGCGATCGACCACCGAGAACACATCGGCCAGCGCCTCCTGCGCGACGGTGTTGCCAACGTCGCTGACCGCCCGCGGATACGCGTTTCGCAACTCCACCTTGCCCGATTCGAGCAGATCAACGACCTGACGCACCCCTTCGAGCAGGTCAAGCGGTTCGAATCCCGTCACCACAATGGGCACCTTGAACTGCTCGACGAGCGGCCCGTATTCCGCGGTGCCCATCACGGTGCAGACGTGACCGGCGGCGAGGAAGCCCTCTACCCGGTTGGTGGGCGAGCTCAGGATGGCCGTCATCGCGGGGGGAACCAGCACGTGGGAGATCAGCACCGAGAAATTGGTCAGCCCCAGCCGCTTGGCGTGCAGCACCGACATGGCGTTGGCCGGCGCGGTGGTCTCGAACCCGACACCGAAGAACACCACCTCTTTGTCCGGGTTGTCGGCAGCGATCCGGGTGGCGTCCAGCGGCGAGTAGACGATGCGGACATCGCCGCCACGGGCGCGCACACTGAACAGGTCGTGGCGACTGCCGGGCACCCGCAGCATGTCACCGAACGAGCAGAAGATGACGTCGTCGCGGGCGGCGATCTCCAGTGCCCGGTCGATCATCTCCAGCGGTGTGACGCACACCGGACAGCCGGGTCCGTGGATGAAGTCCACGGCCCCGTCGAGCAGCTGATCGACGCCGTTTCTGATGATCGAATGTGTCTGCCCACCACAGACTTCCATGATGGTCCAGGTACGGGTGGCGCGCCGCTGAATCGCCTCGACCAGGTTCTTGGCCGCGGCGGGATCACGGAATTCGTCGAGATACTTCATGCCGGTTCCCTCCTACCCTGTCCTTCGGTGCCGCCGAGTTCTTCCGCAAGGACGCCCAGGTCTTCGAACATCTTCAACGTCTCGTTGGCCGACGCTTCGTCGAGCCGGGCGATCGCGAAACCCGCATGCACGATGGTGTATTCGCCGATCTGCATGTCCGGCAGGTACGCCAGGCACACCGTCTTGGTAGTGCCGCCGAAGTCGACAGTCGACATCCGGGTGCCGGCCTCCTCCCATATTTCGATCACCTTGCCGGGGATTCCGAGGCACATACGCCGTTCCTTTCCGGTACAGCCGCCGGCCCCGCCTCGATGAGCGTGGCGGCGGCGATGGTGGCCTGGCCCAGCGCCAGTCCGCCGTCGTTACATGGCACTGTTCGGTGAGTGAGGACCTCGAACCCGCGCTCACCGAGCGCGCGCCGAAGACTCTGCAGCAGAAGACGATTGGCGAAGACGCCGCCGGTCAACCCGACGACCGAGATCCCGGCCGCCCGAGCACATTCGGTGGCCGCTGCGGTCGTCGCACGGACGACTGCCTGGTGGAAACCGGCGGCCAGGTCGGCGACGGGCGTGCCGTCACGAAGGCCCGCGACGATTCCGGCGATCACCGGCCCGGGATCCAACACGCCATCGGCGACACCGAAATCCAATCCACTCGGCGTCCCGCGTCTGGCCAGGTGCTCCAACTCCACCGCGGCCTGGCCCTCGTAGCTGGCCTCCTGGCACACGCCGAGCAGGCTGGCCACCGCGTCGAAGAGACGGCCCATGCTGGTGGTCGGTACACACCCGAGCCCCCGCGGGATCTGCTGGCGCAGGATACTCAGCCCAGTCTTGTCGAGCGCGGCAACCGGCGGCAGATCGGCGGCCCAGTCGATGCCGGCACGGTGCAGGAGATCCAGAGCGATACGGGCCGGGTGACGAACCGCGCCATCGCCGCCGGGCAATGCGAACTCCCGGAGGTGGCCGACCCGGGTGAACCGAGTCGCATCGGTGATCGCCAGCAGCTCGCCGCCCCAGATGGTGCCGTCGGTGCCGTAGCCGGTGCCGTCATAGGTGACGGCGATGACCGGTGTGCCCAGACGTCGATGTTCGGCGAGCAGCGAGACCGCATGAGCGTGATGGTGTTGGACAGCGATGACCCGCCGCCCCAGGGCGTGGCGTTGCGCCCACGCAGTGGTGGCGTACCCGGGGTGCATGTCGCAGGCGATCACATCGGGTGTGCGATCGGTCATGAAAGCCAGGTGATCCAGGGCCGATTCGAAGCAGCTCTGTGTCCGCGGGTCGGCCATGTCGCCGAGATGGGCGGACATATGTGCGTGCCCGTCGGTCCCCATCAGGCAGAACGTGGTCTTCAGGTCGCCGCCGGTGGCGAGAATGACGCGCTCCGGCCCCGGATCGGGCACCGATACCGGGAGCGGGGCGTACCCGCGCGAGCGCCGCAACGGCACCTGCGCGCCGCGCTCGTCGATGATGATCACCGAATCCTCGCACGGCACGTGAATGGGCCGGTCATGGGTGAGAACCGCGTCGGCGAGCCCGTCGATCCACCCCAGCTGTTCATCGCGGAACACGATGGGTGACCCGCCCCGATTGGCAGAGGTCATCACCAGTGCTGTCGAGCGCCCCAGCCGGTCGAACAACTGGTGGTGCAGCGGAGAGTAGGCCAGCATCACGCCGAGGTCGGCCAGCCCGGGCGCCACGCCGTCGGCAACCCCGCCGGACCGGCGGGCGACGAGCACGATCGGCGCCGAAGGCGAGGCCAACGCGGCAGCGGTCGCGTCGTCGAGAACCACGATGTCGTCGGCGGCGGCCAGGTCGGCGACCATCACCGCGAACGGCTTGGCCGGACGGCTTTTCCGCCAGCGCAGTTCGGCGACCACAGACGCATCATCGGCGCGGCAGGCCAGGTGGAAGCCGCCGATTCCCTTGACCGCGACGATTCGCCCGGCCCGCAGCGCGGCCGTTGCCGCGCCGACCGGGTCGTCGGTGAGATGTCCGACGCCCGCGGCCTGCCAGCTCAGCCGGGGACCGCAATCCGGGCACGCGATGGTCTGGGCGTGATAGCGACGATCCAGCGGATCGTGGTACTCCGCCGCGCATGCCGCACACATCGGGAAACCGGCCATGGTGGTCGCCGGCCGGTCGTAGGGCAGATCGGTGATGACGGTGTAGCGCGGCCCGCAGTTGGTGCAGGTGATGAAGGCATGGCCGTGGCGCCGGTCGGCCGAGTCGCGCATTTCGCGCAGACAATCGTCGCAGACCGCGATGTCCGGCGGAATCAGCGTCCGTGAGTCGTCCCCACTGCGGCTACCGATGATGTCAAAACTGTTGTCGCCGTTGGGTTCCAAAGCCCGACTGTGCAACGCATCAATACGTGCCATCGGCGGTGGCCGATGTCGGATCGCCGCGATCGCGGCCTCGACGTCGGCGGTCGGGCCCTCCAGTTCGCAATGAACCGACCCGGCGTCGTTGTACACGAAGCCGCCGAGACCCCACTCAGCAGCGATCCGCGCGACCGCCGGGCGGAACCCGACGCCCTGCACCACACCGGTGATGTCGAGGCGCACCCTCACATTCATCGGATCGCCGTCGCCTCAGCCCGCCGAACGCGGGCGCAAATAGGTGCTCATGGACCTCCTGAGCAGAAGACAACCACCCGAGGCGATGGGCTGTTCGCACGGGGCAGGTGAAAACCACGCTAGTCCCGCGGTGCTATGACCACAATCACAATTTCGCAGCGAAAGTCTGCGTCTTTCCGTCCAGAAGGCTCTCGGCTGCGCCAGCGGGGCGTTGTAGGGTGCAGGCCTGCCCGACTCGGATGACGGAAAGACCGACAGTGCACGAATTGTCCCTGTGCCACGCGATTGCCGGGGTGGTGAAGCCGTACGCGGCCGGCCGCCGTGTTGATGTGGTGCGGGTACAGATCGGCGCGCTGCGTCAGGTCGTGCCCGACTCATTGTCGTTCTGCTGGACGCTGGTCCGCGATCACGAGAACATGCCCGATGCCGAGTTGGAGCTCGAACTCGTCGCCGCGGAGGTGGACTGTCACAGCTGCGGACAGCACTCGGAGATCGCCTCCCGCTGGACGGTGTCGTGCCCACACTGCGAGAGCGTCGACGTCGAGGTGGTGCGGGGTAACGAGTTCTTGGTCACCTCACTCGACGTGACGTAGCCTGCGAAGCGAAAGGTCTCGGCATGGGTAGGTTTCATCGTCACGACGACGGCACGGTGCACAGCCACGAACACGATGATCATGAGCACCACTCGCACGACCACGGCGACCACAGTGGTTATGCAACCGGCTCGGAGCGCATCGAGGTACTCGAGCACATCTTCGCCGAGAACGACAGCCGCGCCGACATCAACCGGGCAGCCTTCGAGAGCAACGGAATCCGCGCACTGAACCTGATGAGTTCACCGGGTTCGGGAAAGACGACGGTGCTGGCCGCCACTCTCGACGAGCTGGCGAACGACCTCGCCGTCGGCGTGATCGAGGGTGACATCGCCACCGATCTGGACGCAGCCAAGCTCGGTGGCCGCGGCGCCCAGATCTCCCTGCTCAACACCAACAACGGTTTCGGCGGGGAATGCCACCTGGATGCCCCGATGGTCAACCGCGCACTGCAGGGGCTCGACCTTCCGGTGCTTGATCTCGTGATCATCGAGAATGTGGGGAACCTGGTGTGTCCCGCGGAGTTCGACGTCGGCGAGCACGCCAAGGCGATGGTGTATTCGGTGACCGAGGGCGAAGACAAGCCACTCAAGTATCCGGTGATGTTCCGCTCGGTCGATGTGGTGTTGCTGAACAAGATCGACCTGGTGCCCCACCTCGATGTCGATGTCGACACCTACATAGCCCGGGTCCGTGAAGTGAATCCGCGTGCAACGATCCTGCCGGTGAGCGCACGCACCGGCGAGGGCATGCCCAACTGGTTCGATTGGCTCCGTAACTTCACTTCGGCGACAAAGCACTGACCCAGACGCGACGTTCAAAATAACGTGCGTGCTGTGCATTTCGCGGATGACCGCCATACCCGGTCTACCAGATTTCCGACAGCATCCGGCCAGCCTCTTTCCAACCACATCGCAGGCGTTGACAACGCCGTGGCCCGGGAGTAGACCCAGAAACAACGCCGCGCAAGAGGGCCGACGGTCGACTCCGGCGGCGCAAGGGACGGTCAGCTCCCGTCCCGGGAAGCTGCGAGCATGCCGACGGAAGCAGCAGTCAAAGCGGAAGAAACTCTGATCCACGTTCTGTGGATCAATGCAGGCCTCAGTTGCGATGGTGATTCGGTGGCGTTGACTGCCGCCACCCAACCCAGCATCGAGGAGATCGCTCTCGGGGCGTTACCGGGTCTGCCCAAGGTTGCGGTGCACTGGCCGCTGATCGACTTCGAGTGCGGGCCCAGCGGTGGCGCCGACGATTTCCTGGCGTGGTTCTTCCGCGCCGAGCGCGGCGAGTTGGAACCGTTCGTGCTCGTCGTGGAGGGCTCGATCCCCAACGAACAGCTGCACACCGAGGGGTATTGGTGCGGGTTCGGCAACGACCCGGCAACCGGTCAGCCGATGACGACCAGCGCGTGGCTCGACAGACTGACGCCCAAGGCCACCGCGGTGGTGGCGGTGGGCACCTGCGCCACCTACGGCGGGATCCACGCGATGGCCGGAAACCCCACCGGCGCCATGGGAGTTCCGGACTATCTGGGCTGGGACTGGAAGAGCAAGGCCGGCATCCCGATCGTGTGCGTACCGGGTTGCCCGATCCATCCCGACAACCTCTCCGAGACGCTCACCTATCTGCTCTACATGGCTACCGGACAAGCGCCGATGATCCCGCTCGACGACGCGTTGAGACCGCAATGGCTGTTCGGCAAGACTGTTCATGAGGGATGCGACAGGGCCGGTTACTACGAACAGGGCGATTTCGCAACGGAATACGGCTCACCCAAGTGCATCGTCAAGCTCGGGTGCTGGGGTCCGGTCGTGAAATGCAATGTGCCCAAACGTGGTTGGATCAACGGTGTAGGCGGATGTCCGAACGTCGGCGGCATCTGCATCGGGTGCACCATGCCGGGTTTCCCGGACAAGTTCATGCCGTTCATGGACGAGCCCCCAGGCGGCAAGTTGTCCACAACGGCCTCCGGGCTTTACGGATCGGTGATCCGCAACTTGCGCGAAATCACCGGCCGCACCGTCGACAAAGAGCCGCGCTGGCGGCACAAAGGCAAGGAACTCACCACCGGCGCCCGGCGCACCTGGTAATCACCCGATCGAAGGTAGTTGTTCGATGACAACGATCATTCCCGAACCGTCACAAATCAAGAACGAACCCGGCTCCCTTGTCGAAATGGCGTGGGACCCCATCACCCGGATCGTCGGCAGCCTCGGTATCTACACCAAGATCGACTTCGAGAACCGCGAGGTCGTCGAGTGCCACAGCACCTCGTCGATCTTCCGCGGCTACTCGCTGTTCATGAAGGGCAAGGATCCGCGCGACGCCCACTTCATCACCAGCCGGATCTGCGGCATCTGCGGCGACAATCACGCCACCTGCTCCTGCTACTGCCAGAACATGGCCTACGGGGTCAAGCCACCCCACCTCGGCGAATGGCTGATCAACCTCGGCGAGGCCGCGGAATACATGTTCGACCACAACATCTTTCAGGAGAATCTGGTAGGAGTCGACTACTGCGAGAAGATGGTCTCCGAGACCAATCCGAGTGTGCTCGCCAAGGCCGAGAACACCGCTGCCCCGCACGCCGACATGCACGGCCACCGCACCATCGCCGACATCATGCGGGCACTGAACCCCTTCACCGGCGAGTTCTACCGGGAGGCTCTGCAGGTCAGCCGCTACACCCGGGAGATGTTCTGCCTCATGGAGGGCAGGCATGTACACCCGTCGACACTGTATCCCGGCGGGATCGGCACGACCGCCACCATCCAGCTGATGACCGACTACATGACGCGGCTGATGCGCTACGTCGAGTTCATGAAGAAGGTCGTACCGATGCACGACGACCTGTTCGACTTCTTCTACGAGGCGCTGCCCGGCTACGAGAAGGTCGGCCTGCGCCGGACGCTGTTGGGCTGCTGGGGCTCGTTCCAAGATCCCGAGGTGTGCAACTTCGCCTACCGGGACATGGAGGACTGGGGCCGGGCGATGTTCGTCACCCCTGGCGTGGTGGTCGACGGCAAACTGGTCACCACCTCGCTGGTCGACATCAACCTCGGTATCCGAATCCTGTTGGGCCACTCCTACTATGACGACTGGAACGACCAGGAGATGTTTGTCAGGACCGACCCGCTGGGCAACCCGGTGGATCGTCGGCACCCGTGGAACCAGCACACGAACCCGCGCCCGCAGAAGCGCGACTTCGACGAGAACTACAGCTGGGTGATGTCACCCCGCTGGTTCGACGGCACCGATCATCTGGCCCTCGATACCGGTGGCGGTCCGTTGGCCCGGCTGTGGGCCACCGCGCTGGCCGGACTGGTCGATGTCGGCTACGTCAAGGCCACCGGCACCAGCGTTCAGATCAACCTGCCCAAGACGGCGCTGAAGGGTCCCGTCGAGTTCGAGTGGAAGATTCCGGTGCACGGCAGCAACACCATCGAGCGGAATCGGGCGCGCACCTACTTCCAGGCGTACGCCGCGGCGTGCGCCCTCCATTTCGCGGAGATGGCTCTCGCCGAGATCCGGGCCGGCCGGACGAAGACCTGGGAGAAGTTCGACGTTCCCAACGAAGGCATCGGATGTGGGTTCACCGAGGCGGTCCGCGGTGTGCTGAGCCACCACATGGTGATTCGGGACGGCAAGATCGCCAACTACCACCCCTATCCCCCGACGCCGTGGAACGCCAATCCGCGCGACAGCTATGGCACACCCGGGCCGTACGAGGACGCGGTGCAGGGCCAGCCGATCTTCGAGGAGAACGATCGGGAGAACTTCAAGGGCATCGACATCATGCGCACGGTGCGCAGTTTCGACCCCTGTCTCCCCTGTGGCGTGCACATGTATCTGGGCGAGGGGAAATCACTGGACAAACTGCACACGCCGACGCAGTCACTGACCGGGGAGTGAGGGGTGGACCACGACTCGCACTGGCGATCGGCAGGTGAGCGGATACAGAACCTGCTGGACGCCAGTGCGGTCGGCGGTCGGGTCGCTGCGGCACGCGCCGAACAGCTGGTGCGGGAAGTCGTCGACCTGTATGGGGCTGCGCTGACCCGGGTCGTCGAGCTTCTCGGCGCCGCCGCGACCGACCGGCTCGCCGCCGACGATCTGATCGCCAGCCTGCTGCTGGTCCACGGTCTGCACCCGCACGACGTGGTGCGGCGGGTGTCGCACGCCCTGGACACCGTCCGTCCCTACCTGGGTTCGCACGGTGGCGATGTTCGGCTGGTGGACATCACCGACGGCGTTGTCCGACTGGCATTTTCGGGAAGCTGCAAGAGCTGCCCGTCGTCGACGGTCACCCTCGAACTCGCGGTGCACGACGCGGTTCGAGCCGCCGCGCCCGAGATCGTCGCCATCGAGGTCGTCCCCGCCGATCCGGCGGCCAGCGCGACGGTCATCCCGGTCGACGCACTGATGTCGCGGATCCAAGAATCCGCCCGTCCCTCGGTGACCTGGTACCCGGTGCCCGAGCTCGCCGAGCTGGCGCCGGGCGAGGTGGCGGGCTTCGCGGTCGACGGCACTGTCGTGCTGGCCTGCCGCGCCGGTGCGGACGTATTGGCCTATCTCGATCGCTGCCCGGCCTGTGCCGGGTCGCTCGCCGGGGCCGCCTTGTCCGGCGATGTCTTGCGCTGCCCACGCTGTCACGCGCGCTATGACGTGGTCCACGCCGGCATTGGAATCGCCGGTACCGCAGAACATCTCGATCCCGTGCCGGTGCTGATCCGCGAAGGTGTGCTGTCACTCGCAATCACCGGCGAACCGATCGGAGCGCCGGCATGACGATGTCACCGACGGAGGTGCTGGCCAGGATCCGGACCGCGCGGCCGCCGTCGGAATCGGCCGAGGAGCGGTGCGAAATGTGCGCCGACCCCATTGCCGATCAGCATCAGCATGTGGTGAACGTCGCTGCGCGCCAGCTGATGTGCGTGTGCCGGGGGTGCTATCTGCTGTTCACCGACGCCGGGGCCACACTTCGCTACCGCGCGGTGCCCGACCGCTATCTGTCTTTCCCGGAGTTCGCGCTGGGCCGTACGGAGTGGGAGGCCCTGCAGATTCCCGTCGGCTTCGCGTTCTTCTTCCGCAACTCCGGGCTGGGCCGCACCGTAGCCTTCTATCCGGGGCCTGCCGGGGCATGCGAATCCGAACTGGACATGGCGGCGTGGGCCGCGGTGAGCGACGATCCGCGGGTGGCGCTTCTGGCCGACGATGTCGAAGCACTGCTGGTGCGGGCACCCGATTCCGGAGACCCTCCGGACTGCTTCCTCGTGCCCATCGACGCCTGCTACGAATTCGTCGGTGGACTCCGCCTGCTCTGGCGGGGATTCGACGGTGGAACACAGGCCAGAGAGTTCATCGACGGCTTTTTCGCTCGGGTCACCGAGCGCAGCGTGGTGCAACTGCCGTGACGGCCGACGTGACGTTCCAGGTGCTCGACGTGACGCCCGAACGTTACGCGGTGACTCCGATCCTGGCTGCCGAGATCGGCATCAGCACATCCGGTGACACCCCGATCCAGGCCATCGCGCTTCGGTGCCAGGTCCGTATCGAGCCGCTGCGCAGGTCGTATACCGACGAAGAAGCAGGCGGCCTCCTCGATTTGTTCGGCCCTCGCGAGCGCTGGGCCACCACCCAGCGCAGCTTTCTGTGGCTGCACACGGCGGCCATGGTGCCCGGTTTCGTCGGCAGCACCCAGGCGACACTGCCACTGGCGTGCACCTACGATGTCGAGGTCACCGGGGCCAAGTACTTCCACGCCCTGCGCGACGGCACGATTCCGCTGCAATTCCTCTTCAGCGGAACAATTTTCGATGCCAGCGAGCGATCGCTGAGGGTGCGGCAGGTCTCCTGGGAATGTGAGGACTCCTTCGACATGCCGGTCGCGGTGTGGCATGCCCTCGTGACGCAGCACTATCCTGACGCCGGCTGGGTACGCCTGTCGAACGACACCATCGCCGAGCTGTGTTCGTACAAGTCGGCGCGCGGCCTGCTCAGCGTCGACGAGGCCGTCGGCGCGCTGCTGACGGGAACCGGGCAGCCCACGTTGTGCACCAACGGATCCGGTTCGGAGAAGCCGTGAGCACCGGCTGGGACCGGGCCCGCGCCGTCGCCGACGCGGTGCTTTACGAGGGGTATCTGCTCTACCCCTACCGGGCATCGTCGCGAAAGAACCAGTGCCGCTGGCAGTTCGGCGTTCTCGGGCCGCCCGGCGCCGCGGAAGCCGGAATCGGCGAAGAACGATCGCTGGACAGCCAGTTCCTGATCGCGGACGGCGGCAGGATCAGGCTGGTCGTGCGGTTCCTCCAACTGCAGCACCGTCAGGCCGAGCATCTCGCGGACGGGAGCTGGGTTCCTGTCGACGAACTCGTAACACCCGGCGGACACTGGCTGAGCTGGGATGAGGCGGTCGAGTGCGAGATCGACGTCGGCACACTGGAACTCGACGACAGGAATCGATCCTGGACACTGCCGTTGACGGTGCCCGGTGGCACCGCTGTCGCGGATGTCGACGAAGGCCGGCTGGTGCGAACCCGACGCGATCTGTCTGCTGTGGTCACCGTCGACGTGGTCGGCGACGACGGTCTGCACCGGGTGAGCCTCTCGGTCAGCAACACCACAGCGGCGGCCGCCGATCCTGCCGAGGCGATCGCGGGCTCGATGATCGGCACCCATGTCATCGCCGAATGCGCTGGCGGGCGGTTCGTCTCGCTGCTCGAGCCGCCGGCGAGCGCACGCGCCGCCGTGGCACGTTGCCGGCACAACAGATGCTTTCCCGTGCTCGCCGGCGCACCGGGCGAGGACGATCTGCTGCTGATCTCGCCGATCATCCTCTACGACCATCCGCAGGTGGCCGAGCAGAGCGAGGGCGCCCTCTACGACTCGACCGAGATCGACGAGATCCTGACTCTGCGAGTGATGACCATGACCGACGAGGAGAAGGCGCAAGCACGGGCCACTGACCCGCTGGCGGCCGCGATCATCGAGCGCTGTGATGCGATGTCGCCCGAAGCGATGCAACGGCTGCACGGCGTGCTCCGCGACCCGCGCGCCGGGACGAACCCCGCCGGGTTGGTCCCCGAAGTGCCCGACGGCGTCGACTGGTGGGATCCGTTGGCGGACCAGGAGGTCCGTCCCGAGGTCGACGCCGTCCTGATCCGTGGCGTGCCGGTGGCCCGCGGCAGCCGAGTCCGGCTCCGGCCCAGCCGCCGCGCCGACGCCCAGGACATCTTCGTCGCGGGAAGGACCGCCCGCGTCACCTCTGTTCACGAAGACGTCGACGGCAACACGCATGTCGGCGTGGTGGTCGACGACGACCCGGCCGCCGACCTGCACGAGTGGTACGGACGCTACCTCTACTTCGCTCCTGACGAGGTCGAGCCGCTCGACCTGCAACCGTCCGATCCGGAAAGGAGTTCGACATGGCAGTCATAGGATGGATCGCCACGTGCGTGGTCGCGGCCGCGGTGGTGGCCGGCGCGGTGATCGGGGTTCGTTCGATCCCCGACGTCCAGCGCTACCTCCGGATCCGGCACATGTAGCGATTCGATGCCGTCACGCATTCTGGTCGCCGGAATCGGGAACATCTTCCTCGGCGACGATGGATTCGGGTCAGAAGTGGTCCGCCTGCTCTGCGCAACCGATGGTGCCGGGCCGGACGTCCGGGTCACCGACTATGGCATCGGTGGCATGCACTTGGCGTACGACCTGCTCGACACGTGGTCGGCGCTGGTACTTGTCGATGCCCTACCCGACCGGGGCTCACCGGGATCCCTCCACGTGTTCGCCGCCGATCACGAATCCTTCGGTTCGACAGCCGCGCTGGATGCTCACGGTATGGATCCCGGCACGGTCTTTGCCAGCCTGAGGGCCCTGGGCGGGACGGCGCCCCCCACCATCGTCGTCGGATGTGAGGTCGCTGACACTGCCGACGGGATCGGGCTGAGCGAGCCGGTCCGCGCGGCGGTCCCCGCGGCGCTGGACGCTGTCCGCGCAGCGATTGTGCTGGCGCGCGAACGATCTACCGCGCAGGAGGTGTGAGCCCATGTGTCTGGGCATACCCGGTCGGGTGGTCAGCCCGGTGGAGGGCTACGGAGGGCAGCTGGTCCTCGCTGATGTCGCCGGCGAGTTGCGCCGCGTCAACATCGGCATGTTGCCCGAGGAGACGTTCGCCCCGGGCGACTGGGTCATCATCCACATGGGCTTCGTGGTCGAGAAGACCGACGCACAAGGCGCCGAGGCGGCGCTGACCGGGCTGCGACTCATGGGCAGCGGGCTCGACGAGGGACCATGACGGCGCGACTGCCGGTCGACGCACAGGGATGGGAGTTGTTCGCCCGCTTCGCATTCCCACCCAACGAGCTCGGCTATTGCGGTCCGCCGGACGCGTCGGTGCTGCTGTCTGGCCAGAGACGTGCCGACATCGCCGGACATGCCCAGGGTTTCGACGGCGCCTGGGCGTACCTCGAGGAAATCGCGGCGGCGGCCGGTATCGGTGATCCGCTGGACACCGAGGTGGTGCGTAGCTACTGGGTGGGCGGACCGCTGCTGGACACCGTGGATCCCGGTGCTTTCACGGCGCGGCTGCGCACCCTGTTCGCCAACCAGCCCACCGGCCTGCTCGACAGCGTCGGCAGCAACGGCCAGGCTCACCACAGCTTTCACGTGTTGGTCGTCTATCCCTGGATACGGTTTCTCGGCGGCGATCCGACCACGCCGCTGCGGATTCTTCAGGCTTGCCGGATCCGCTGGGGCACGGTCGACTCCGTCGATGACGACCATGTTGGCGTGCTCTCCCGGCCGCTGCGGTTCGACGGAGACCGGCTGTACCTCGGCGCCGAGGCATTCGAGACGGTGCGCTGGCGCCGCGAGGGGGTGACGTTGGCGCCGCAGCCGTCGACGGGCGATAGCGTTGCCGCCCACTGGGATTGGATATGCGATCAGCTGAATGAGGAGGAGGTCACCGCACTGGCCGCGGCTACGACGGCGACGCTCGAATTGGTGAACTCGGTACGCCGCTAGCGCCGCAGCGCGCCGATCACGGCGGCGTCGTCGCGCGTCGCGCTAATCCAGCGGAATCGTAACCCGGACGGTCGTTCCCGATCCTGGTGACGAGGTGACACTCAACGTTCCGCCCACGAGTTCGGCCCGCTCCGCCATCGACAACATGCCATACCCGGCCGACGACGGCGTCCCAGGGGCCGCCTCAAAACCCACACCGTTATCGGCGACCTCCAGCAGCGCCACGCCGTCGATGACAGCAAACCGAACCGTGGCGACCATCGCGCGGGAGTGTTTGACGACGTTCTGAAGTCCTTCCTGCGCAATGCGATACAGTGCGACTTCGATGTGCTCGGGTAGCCGTTCATCGACGAGATGGAGGTCCAGGTCGACTTCTGGGATGGACGTGGCCAAGCTGGCCAGGCCACCGGCCAAGCCCAGGTCGTCGAGCACCGGCGGTCGCAACCCGCTGATCGCCGAGCGCGCCTCAGCGAGCGTGAGGTCCACCAGATCCCGGGCCTTTTCCAGCTGAATGGCGGCTGCGGGTTGGTCCGCGTCATCGACGGCACGCGCGGCTGCGTCGAGTCGGTAGGTCAACCCGACGAGCCGCTGAGAGATACCGTCGTGGATATCACCGGCAAGGCGGCGGCGCTCGCTTTCCTGAGCGGCGATCACCTGCTCGGCGAAGTTCTCGTGCGCACGTTCGCGTGCAGACAGCTGGCGGTGCAGCCGTGCCTGATGCAGCGCGCCGGCGATGAGCCTGCCGATGACGAGTAAGAGCTCGATATCGCGGGGGGTGAAGTCTCGTCGCTCAATCGTGTGTACGTTGAGCACACCCACCAAGCCACCCGGCCCGGTTTCCATCGGCACCGATGCCATCGACGCGAAGTCCTTGCCGCGCAACGCCGCAATCGGAACGTAGCGCGGGTCGGCCTCCTTGTCACTGACGATCACCACCGGTTCGCGGTGGCTGGCAACCCACCCGGAGACCCCCGACCCCAAGGGCATCCGGATCCGGCCCACCTGCTCGTCGAACGGCGGTGTGGCACCGGCCAACGTCAACGACTGGTCGGTGTCGTCAAGAACGTGCACGAAGCACACGTCGGATGCGGTTGCCGCAGTGATCATCCGGGCCACCGCGGCGGCCATCGGCTCGACGCCGGGACCCGTCGACGTCGCCGCGATGATGTCCAGCAGCAGCGCGACTTCCCGGTCGGCATCGACGAGCCCATGTACGGCGTGCGGACTGACACCCTTCGAGCGATTCATCGAAAGATGCCTTCCCGCAACGCGGTTGCGGCCGCACTCGTGCGATCGTTGACACCCAGCTTGCGGTAGATCGAACTCAGGTGAGTCTTGACGGTCTCCTCACCGATCACCAGCTTGGCGGCGATACCCCGATTGGACAATCCCGTCACCACCAGCGACAGGATCTCGCTCTCGCGCTGAGTGAGGCCGTGCCGGGCACCGGGCCAGAACTGGTCACTCTGCAGGCGCGCGGCGGTCTCGGCCGCGCGGGCCGCCAGGCCGGCGTCGATGGCCGTCGAACCGGCATGAACGCCCTCCAGCTGGCGGACCAGTTCGTCGCTGCTGATGCCCTTGAGCAGGTAGCCGGACGCACCGACCCGCATGGCCTGGAACAGGTATTGCTCGTCGTCGTAGACCGACAACAGGATGACCTTGGCGCCGGGGTCGCGCTCCCGGATCTCCCGGCACAGGTCGAGGCCGCTGGCACCCTGCATTCGGACGTCGCACAGCACGATGTCGGGCTGCAGTTCGGCGATCACCGGCATGGCCTTCTCCGCCCCGACCGCCTCGCCGACCACCTCGACCCGGCCGGCGAACGGGGCGAGCATCGCCTTGAGGCCTTCGATGACCATTTCGTGGTCGTCGACCAGCACCACTCGCACCGTCATGGGCTTTACCGTAGTGCCGCCGCCGACCACCCGGGTGAGGGATCCACCCCCCACTCCCCTGATCGGGGGATCCCCGCGAGTGTGACCGACGCCATACTTCGACGGTGGCCACCTTGACCATGGACATGATCAGCCGGAGCCGATCCTTCTGGTGGGATCGAGCCCGCTGCGCCCACGCTGACGTGCCCCAACTCGAGGCCGTTATTTTCGACTTCGACGCCCCGATGGCGGCAACCGAACGCGACGCCCACATGTTCCGGGAGCTGATCTGGAGCCTGCATTGCGGCGATATCCGGGTCGGCATCACCGCGGCCGGGTCCCGCAAGCGGATCGAGCCGATGGTGCGGGAACTGATCGGGGACGGCGTGGTCGAGGTGCTGATCACCGGCGACGACGTCGTGCGACCCAAACCCGACCCTGAGGTGTACCAGCGGGCGCTGTATGAGCTGGGTGTGGGGCCGGCGGCCGTGATGGCGGTCGAGCATTCCAAGGCCGGGTTTCAGATGGCACGGTCGGCGGGGCTGGCAACGATCGTCGTCACCGCCCTGGGCAGCCGCAACCTGGACTTCCTCGGCGCAGCGGCCGTCCTGGACCGCTACGACTGCGCCGAGCCGCTGTCGGCCGGGCGCTGTCGGCGCCTGCACGAACAGTGGTGGATCGGTCGCTCGAGGATGAGCGCCTAGCTCTGCCCGCAGGCGGCCATGACGAGCTCGCGCACCCGAGCCGCGTCGGCCTGACCCTTGGTGGCTTTCATGACCGCACCGACGATCGCACCGGCGGCTTGCACCTTGCCGCCGCGGATCTTCTCGGCGATGTCGGGATGAGCCTCGAGCGCTTCATTGACGGCGGTCTGGATCAGTGAGTCGTCGCGGACCAGGGCCAGACCGCGGTCGGTCATCACCTGCTCGGGCTCGCCTTCACCGGCCAGCACGCCCTCGATGACCTGGCGGGCCAGCTTGTTGGACAGCTTGCCCTCGTCGACCAGGACAATCACCTTCGCCACCTGGGCCGGCGTGATGGCGAGGGCGTCGAGTTCGACGCCAGCCTCATTGGCCTTCTGCACCAAGAAGTTTCCCCACCAGGCCCGGGCGGCCTCACTGGCGGCGCCTGCTTCGACGGTGGCGGCCACCAAGTCGATGGCACCGGCGTTGACCAGGTCACGCATGACCTCGTCGGAGATCCCCCACTCTTCCTGAATTCGCTTGCGTGACAACCACGGAAGCTCGGGAATCGTGGTGCGCAGCCGCTCCACCAGTTCCGCGCTCGGCGCCACCGGCTCCAGATCGGGCTCGGGGAAGTACCGGTAGTCCTCGGCGGTCTCCTTGTCGCGACCGGGCGAGGTGTAGCCGTCCTCGTTGAAATGCCGAGTCTCCTGGTGAATCTTGCCGCCCGCCTCGAGAATGGCTGCCTGGCGGCGCATTTCGTAGCGGACCGCCACCTCGACGCTCTTGAGCGAGTTGACGTTCTTGGTCTCGGTGCGGGTGCCAAACTTCTCTTGGCCGATCGGGCGCAGCGACACGTTGGCGTCGCAGCGCAACGAGCCCTGATCCATCCGCACATCGGAGACACCGAGTGCGCGCAGCAGATCGCGCAGCGCCGTCACATAGGCGCGGGCGACCTCGGGTGCCCGCTCGCCGGCGCCCTCGATCGGCTTGGTGACGATCTCGATGAGCGGAACACCGGCCCGGTTGACGTCCAGCAGCGACGTGGTCGCACCGTGGATACGGCCGGTGTCGCCGCCGACGTGGGTGAGCTTGCCGGTGTCCTCTTCCATGTGGGCCCGCTCGATGGCGATGCGGAAGGTGCTGCCGTCGTCCAGAGGCACGTCGAGATAGCCGTCGAACGCGATCGGCTCGTCGTACTGCGAGATCTGGTAGTTCTTGGGCTGGTCGGGATAGAAGTAGTTCTTCCGCGCGAAGCGAGACCACGGCGCGATGTCGCAGTTCAGCGCCAGCCCGATGCGGATGGCGGACTCGACCGCGGCTTCATTGAGCACCGGCAGCGCACCCGGCAGGCCCAGGCACACCGGGCAGACCTGGGTGTTGGGCTCGGCGCCGAAGGTCGTCGAGCAGGGGCAGAACATCTTGGTGGCCGTCGAGAGCTCGACGTGCACCTCCAGGCCGAGCACCGGGTCGAAGCGGGCGACGACGTCGTCGTATTCGAGCAGGTCGGCCTGCGCTGCAGCGGTCATGTCATCGATCCTAGTGGGTCACTTTTTCCCCGCGAGCAGACACAAAAGTGCCCGACACGCCGGGGATTTTTGCCCCTTTGCGTCTGTTCGCGACAAGCCGCGTGCCCGCGTGCTCAGATGGGCTGCGTGAAGAAGCTGATCAATGACCCTGCCGATGTCGTCGGGGAAGCACTTCTCGGCCTCGCGGCCGCCCATGGTGACCGGCTGCGGGTGGACCACGGCAGTCGGGTGGTGTTCCGCAAGGACGCGCCGGTGGCGGGCAAGGTCGGTCTGGTCTCCGGCGGCGGTTCGGGCCACGAGCCCATGCACGGCGGCTTCGTCGGGCTCGGCATGCTCGACGCCGCGTGCGCCGGCGAGGTGTTCACCTCGCCGGTTCCCGAGCAGATCATTGCCGCCACAGCGGGTGTCGACGGTGGCGCCGGCGTGCTGCACATCGTGAAGAACTACACCGGCGACGTGATGAATTTCGAGATGGCCGCCGAAATGGTCTCTGCCGAAACGGGAATCGAGGTGGTGGCGGTCGTCACCGACGACGACGTGGCCGTGCAGGACAGCCTCTTCACGGCGGGCAGGCGCGGGGTCGGGGTGACGGTTCTGCTGGAGAAGATCGCGGGCGCCGCCGCCGAGGAGGGCCGGCCGCTGGCTGCGGTGGCCGATATCGCGCGGATGGTCAATGCGCAAGGCCGCAGCATGGGTATGGCGCTCACATCGTGCACCGTTCCTGCGGCGGGCAAGCCGACGTTCGAGCTCGGCGAGCAGGAAATGGAGCTGGGCATCGGCATTCACGGCGAACCGGGCCGCACCCGATTGCCGCTGGCGCCGGCCAAGGACATCGCCGCACTCCTGGTCGACCAGATCCTGGCGGACCTGCCGTTCCGCAGCGGCGATTCGGTGCTCGCGTTCGTCAACGGCATGGGCGGCACCCCGCTGCTCGAGCTGTATCTGATGTACAACGAGGTCGCGCGGCTGCTCGGCACCGCGGGGATCACGATCGCGCGGTCGCTGGTCGGCAACTACATCACCGCACTGGAGATGGCGGGCTGCTCGGTGACGCTGCTCAAGGTCGATGACGAACTGGTCCGGCTGTGGGACGCCCCGGTGAACACTCCTGGTCTGCGGTGGGGTGCCTGACGTGACGCAGACCTTGACGGTCGACCGATTCGGCAACTGGCTACGTCGGTTCGCCGCCGCCGTCCATGACAACGCCGCGCTGCTGACCGAGCTGGATGCGGCGATCGGCGACGCCGATCACGGCATCAACATGGACCGCGGCATGACCGCCGTCGTCGCCCTGCTGGACGAGACGACGTTCTCCTCGCCCGACGCCCTGTTCAAGAAGGTCGGTATGACGCTGGTCAGTACCGTCGGCGGCGCCAGCGGGCCGCTGTACGGGACGTTCTTCCTGCGGTTGGGTGCTGCGCTGCAGGACGTCGACCCGGTGGAGGCGACGGCGTTCGGCGCGGCGCTGGCTGCGTGCGCCACCGCCGCGGCCGAGGGGCGCGACCGGATCACGCCGCTGGTGGCCCGCAAGGGCCGGGCCAGTTATCTCGGGGAACGCAGTGCGGGACACCAGGATCCGGGGGCGACGAGCGCCACCCTGTTGCTCGAATGCGCGGCGGCAGCGCTGTCGTGATCGGTGTAGTCGTGGTGTCGCACAGCCGCGCGCTGGCGCAGGCGGCGGTCGGTCTGGCCGCCGAGATGACGCAGGGTGCAGGCCCGGTGATGGCCGTGGCGGCCGGGTTGGACGAGACGACGTTCGGAACGGACGCCACCGCGGTGGCCGCCGCGATCGAGAGCGCCGACAGCCCCGATGGCGTGCTGGTGCTGATGGATCTGGGTAGCGCGGTGATGTCGGCGGAGCTGGCCACCGAACTGCTGGACAGCGATATCGCCGGGCGGGTCACGCTGTGCTCGGCGCCACTGGTCGAGGGTTTGGTGGCGGCGGTTGTCACCGCCGCGGCCGGTGCCCCGATGCCGGAGGTGGTCGCCGAGGCGCTGCGCGGGCTGGCCGCCAAACAGGAACATCTGGGCGACGCGCCGGCCCTGACCGCCGGACCGGTCCCGAACCCCCCGGACGTGTCGCGCGAGGTGGAAGTGGTGAACGCCAATGGTTTTCATGCCCGCCCGGCGGCCAGGCTGGTCGCAAAACTGAGCGGGTTCGACGCCGCAGTGACCATTACCAACCTGACCCGTGAGATCGGACCGGTGGCCGCCGACAGCGTGATCATGCTGATCAGCCTCGGCAGCCGGGTGGGCGATCAGTTGCGGGTCAGCGGCAGTGGCCCGGCGGCCGCGCAGGCGGTGACCGCTGCCGTCGACTTCATCGCCGC
Organism: Mycolicibacterium rhodesiae JS60; assembly: GCA_000230935.2. Lineage (GTDB taxonomy): Bacteria > Actinomycetota > Actinomycetes > Mycobacteriales > Mycobacteriaceae > Mycobacterium > Mycobacterium rhodesiae_B. The sequence goes on along the minus strand of AGIQ01000001.1, from coordinate 1,878,923 downwards.
GGGACTGGACGACTGAGACCCCCCGCGCCGAGATCGACGAAATGTTGGTCTGCACTCGCACTTTCGCGGCCGCTTGCCGGTTTGGGCGCGGGAGAGAAGCCTCAGCCGAAGAACGCGGCCGCGTCGTCGTAGCGGCTCTGCGGCACCAGCTTGAGCTCTCGTACCGCGTCGGCCAACGGAACTCGACCGATCTCGTTGCCCTGCAGCGACACCATCATCCCGTACTCGCCGGCGTGGGCGGCGTCGGCGGCGTTGACCCCGAATCGGGTGGCCAGCACTCGGTCGTAGGCCGTCGGGGTGCCCCCGCGCTGCACGTGGCCGAGCACGGTCACCCGGACCTCCTTTTTGATCCGCTTCTCCACCTCGAGAGCCAACTGCTGGGCGACCCCGGTGAACCGTTCGTGACCGAACTCGTCGGTGCCGCCCTGGCGCAGCTGCATCGAGCCCTCGGCGGGCTTGGCGCCCTCGGCGACCACGATGATGAAGCTCGACTCACCGCGCTGGAAACGCTTCTTGACCAGCCGGCACACCTCTTCGACGTCGAAGGGCTGCTCGGGGATCAGCGTCATGTGCGCACCGGAGGACAGCCCGGCGTTGAGTGCGATCCAGCCGGCGTGGCGGCCCATCACCTCGACGACCATCACCCGCTGATGCGACTCCGCGGTGCTGTGCAGCCGGTCAATCGCGTCGGTGGCGATCTGCAGCGCAGTGTCGTGGCCGAAGGTCACGTCGGTGCAATTGATGTCGTTGTCGATGGTTTTCGGTACCCCGACGACTGGCACCCCCTCTTCGGAGAGCCAGTGCGCCGCGGTCAGCGTGCCCTCGCCGCCGATCGGGATCAGCACGTCGATCCCGTTGTCCTCCAACGTCTGCTTGATGTCGTCGAGGCCGGCGCGAAGCTTGTCCGGGTTGGTGCGGGCAGTGCCGAGCATCGTGCCGCCCTTGGCCAGCAGCCGGTTGTTGCGGTCGTCGTTGTGCAGCTGGATCCGGCGGTCCTCCAGCAGGCCGCGCCAACCGTCGAGGAAGCCCACCACCGAGGAGCCGTAGCGGGCGTCGCAGGTCCGGACAACAGCACGGATCACGGCGTTGAGGCCGGGACAATCACCGCCGCCGGTGAGCACTCCGATTCGCATGGGCCCTATCCTGCCCCGTCAGATCGCAGTTGGCAGCGAACCGCGGGCAACCTCATAGGCCGCACCCACCCGGTAGAGCCGATCATCGGCCAGCGCGGGCGCCATGATCTGCAGTCCGACCGGCAGATTGTCGTCGGGCGACAGGCCCGATGGCACCGACATTCCGCAGTGCCCGGCCAGGTTCAGCGGCAGCGTGCACAGGTCGAACAGGTACATCGCCAGCGGGTCGTCGACCTTCTCACCGATGCGGAACGCGGTGGTCGGGGTCGCCGGGGACACCAGCACGTCGACCTTTTCATACGCCGCGTCCAGGTCGCCCGCGATCAGGGTGCGGACCTTCTGGGCCTGGTTGTAGTAGGCGTCGTAGTAGCCCGCCGACAACGCGTAGGTGCCAATGATGATGCGGCGCTTGACTTCTGGACCAAAGCCCGCGGCGCGCGTCAGCGCCATCACCTCTTCGGCGCTGTGGGTGCCGTCGTCGCCGACGCGCAGTCCGTAGCGCATGGCGTCGAACCGGGCCAGGTTGCTCGACACCTCCGACGGCAGGATCAGGTAGTAGGAGGACAGCGAGTAGTCCAGGTGCGGGCAGTCGACCTCGCTGACCTCGGCACCCAGCGCCGACAGCTGCTCGACGGCGGCGTTGAACGAGGCCAGCACGCCGGGCTGGTAGCCCTCGCCGCTGCGCAGCTGCTTGACCACACCGACGCGAACCCCGGAGAGATCGCCGGCAGCCCCGGCCTTCGCCGCGGCCACCACGTCGGGAATCTGCGCCTCGACTGAGGTCGAGTCGCGCGGGTCGTGCCCGGCGATCACCGAATGCAGCAGTGCGGTGTCGAGGACCGTGCGCGCGCACGGCCCGCCCTGATCCAGCGACGACGCACACGCCACCAGTCCATAGCGCGACACCGTGCCGTAGGTCGGCTTGACCCCGACGGTCGCGGTCAGCGCCGCCGGCTGGCGGATCGAGCCGCCGGTGTCGGTGCCCATCGCCAGCGGCGCCTGGAACGCGGCGAGCGCCGCCGCGCTGCCACCGCCGGACCCGCCGGGCACCCGGTCGGTGTCCCACGGGTTGCGGGTCGGGCCATAGGCGGAGTTCTCCGTCGAGCTCCCCATGGCGAACTCGTCCATGTTGGTCTTGCCGAGGATCGGGATCCCGGCGGCCCGCAGCCGGGCGGTCACCGTCGCGTCGTAGGGCGACACCCAGCCCTCGAGGATCTTCGACCCGCACGTCGTCGGCATGTCGGTGGTGGTGAAAACGTCCTTCAGTGCCAACGGAACACCGGCCAGCGGCGACGGCAGCGTCTCCCCGGCGGCGACGGCGGCGTCGGTGCGCGCGGCACTGGCCAGCGCCTCGTCCGCGGCGACGTGCAGAAAGGCGTGGTACTTCTCGTCGGTCGCGGCGATCTGGTCCAGACACGCCTGCGTCACCTCAACCGAGGAGACCTCCTTGGCGGCGATCCTCTCCCCGAGCGTGGCGGCGTCGAGACGAATCAACTCGCTCACTGCTCATCCCCCAGGATCTGCGGCACCGCAAACCGACCCTCGACGGCCGACGGCGCCTCGGCGAGCGCTTCCTCCTGGGTCAGGCACGGCTGAACCACGTCGGGCCGGGTGACGTTGACATCTTTCAACGGGTTGCCGGTGGGCTTCACATCGCCGGTGTCGACGGATTGGATGTCGCTGACGTGGCCCAGGATGGCGTCGAGCTGGCCGGCGAAGTTGTCGAGTTCGTGGTCGGTCAGCGCCAGCCGGGCCAGTTTGGCCAGCCGGGCGACGTCGTCGCGGGAGATCTGGGACACGAGCGTCAAGCCTAGGTGAAAGGGTGAATCGCGTGCCGTGGGGACTGCTTCCGGTCGGCCTGCCGCTGGGCGGGCTGCTGGTGCTCGCCGGCGGTGCGCTGATCCGGCCCCTGCCCGCGGTGCAGCGGGTGCTGGCCGGGGCGGTGCTGACGCTGGCCGGCACGGTGGTGGTCGTGGTCGGGCTGGGCACCATGGGCCGGCTGACCGGGGTGCTGCTGCTCGCGGTGCTGGCGTGGGCAACGCTGGCCGTCCTGCTGGTGGCGCGGCGTCGCGCGTGGTGGCAGCTGCCGTGGCGCAGCGGCGTCAGCGTCGAGACGCTGCCGGTGCTGCTGGTCGGGCTGGGCGCGGTGGCGCTGGCCGTGGTCGCGGCCTACTACGTGCCGGTATGGCAGTGGGACGCACTGGGCTATCACCTGCCGTACGTGAACTTCGCGTTGCAGCGCGGCACGTTCGCCGACATTCCCGCCGATGTGGCCTACCTGTCGAGCTATCCGCACATCGTCGAGGACGCGTACCTCGCGTGGCGAGCGCTGCTGCCCGACGACCGGCTGGTCGAGTTGGCCCATGTGATGTTCGGTCTGCTGGGTGTGCTGGCCATCGCGGCGATCGCCCGTCAGTACGGAGCCCGCGCCTCTCACGCGGTGGCCGCCGGGGTGGCCTGGCTGACGCTGCCCGCGGTGTTCCTGCAGCTGCCGTCGAACTACACCGACGTGGCGTCGGCCGCGCTGCTGCTGACTGCCATCGTCTTTGTGCTGGCGCCGGCGGGTCGCCCGCAGCTGCTGCTGGCCGGGGTTTCCATCGGCTTGTTCCTGGGCTCCAAGCCGAACGCGCTCGTCGCCGGTGTGCTGCTGCTGGTGGTGGTGACGGTCCGCGCTTCTCGCGATTTCGGCGCGATTTCCGCCGCTGAGCGGCGTGTGGTGTCTCGGGACATTGCTGACACTTTTGTCGCGGGACATCGCTGACACTCATGGTGCCGGTTTGGGTTCGCGGGTGCGGTAGGTCCGGGTGGATTTGTCGCTGCGTTGGTAGTTGCGGGTGGGGTCTGCGGTGAAGGACCGGACCAGGGTGGTGCCGCTGAGGATGGTGATGTGCTCACCATCGCGAATGACGTCGCAGTCGTGTCCGGCCCAGCACAGGCCGACGTTGACTTTGTAGGGCGCAACGAAGATGTATCCCGAGGTTGCGCCAACGGTGTGGCGGCTGACCACAACTGGGGCCGGCACTGGACGGTCAGCGGGTCGGGCCCTGGCGGTGGCGCCAAACACCTCGGCGGGGGTGGCCCCGCGGTGGGCGCGATGGGGCCGCCGGTGGTTGTAGAAGCTGCGGAACTGTTCGAGCAGGCCGTTGAGCTCGTCGATGGTGGCCGGTGCTGGGCGAGCGCGGAGCCATCTTTTCAGCGTCTGCCAGGACCGTTCGATTTTGCCGCAGGTCTGCGGGTGGTACGGCGCCGAGTTGATGGTGCGCACGCCCAGGGCCCGCAGGTTGGACTCGAACGCCGATTCATAGGCGCGGAACCGTCCGGTATACACAAGTCCGTTATCCGACAACGACATTGACGGGATCCCGCATTCATCGATGCCGGCCAGGATCACTTCCCAGACCAGCGCGGCGTCGGCGTCACCGGCACACGCACGCAACCCCACCAGGTAGCGGGAGTGGTCATCGAGACTGCCGGCGATGGCCACCGGGGTGCCGTCGGCCAGCGCCCACCCGGTCCAGTCGGACTGCCAGCACTCGTTGGGCCGATCAAAGACGAACCGCTTGGTCGCTGACTTCGGGCGTTTCTGGGGCTGCGGGGTGATCGCTCCGCGGCGGGTCAGGATGTGCCACACCGTCGACACCGACGGCACCGCGACACCGTCACGCTGCAACGACCACACGATCGACTGGGCGCCGTGATCGCGGCCGTCCTCGATCAACTGCTTGCGCCGCAACACGATCAGATCCTCGACCTCGACCAGAGTCCGCCCCGGCGAGGTCTTCGGGCGCCGGGAGAGCTCCTGCAGTCCCTCGATACCGCTATCACGGAATCGTCGACGGTACTTGTAAAACGTCTCCCGACTGATCTGGTGGTCCCGGCAAAACTGGGCCACGTTCTCGATCTGGCCAGCCAATGCTGCAGCCATCCGAATATCCATCGCCGTCACCTTCTGGGCCATGAACCATGCTGGTCCCAGCCCTACTCAGGTGTCAGCGATGTCCCGAGACATCCAACTGTCAGCGATGTCCCCGAACAGCACACGCCGCTGAGCGGCGGGAATCGCGCCGAAATCGCTCGACCGTCGCAATGGCGTGGCTGGCGGCGCTGGCGCTGGGTGCACCGACGTACGCGATCAACGTCGCCCGCCATCACAATCCGGTGTGGCCGGTCCGCATCGACGCCGGCCCGCTGCATTTGCCTGGTACACAAGCTCTTTCAACACTTCTGCACTCAGGCGCGGCCTCACCCCACCTCGACGGGCCGCTGCTGAGCCGAGTGGTCCGGTCGTGGTCGACGATCGTGCCGCCGCTGCCGGTCTTCGACATGCGCATCGGCGGGCTGGGGCTGGTGTTCCTGGTGGCACTGCCGTTCGCTATCGTGCGGGCGCTGCGCACGCGTACGCCTGCGGTCTGGCTGTGCTTCGCGGCCGCGCTGGCCACCCCGGACCCCGCGGTGGCCCGCTACGTCCTCGGCTTCGCCGGCTTGGTGCTGGCCTTCGCGATGCCCGCCGTCGGCCGCCTCGGCAGACGCTGGCGGCAGGTCGTGTTCGCCGTCGTCACGATCGTCGCGGCCCACGGCGTGTGGCTTTCCTACCCCGGCCTCACCGGCGAAGGACCACCACTGAGCGCGTACCCGCACATGACCGCCGAACAGCGGCGCGCGGCGGTCGGCGCCGACGGGCCACCGGGCGATTTCCTGACCGTGACGGCCCACCGGCGGCCCGAGGCCGTCACAGCGTTCGACGCCACGATGGATCTGCCCTACCTGGCCTGGCCGCCGAATCTGTCGCACCCGGCGATGCGGATCCCCGACGACGTCACACCAGCGCAGGCACGGGATTTACTCAGCGATCCAGACGTCGCGGTCCTGATGGTCGGCGACGATTCCGTCACCGGCCGCCTGGCACGCGCTGACCTGCGGTTTCGGCCTGTCTTCGGTTGCGGCCCCGCCCCCTGCACGGTCTATGTGCGGGGCTGAGTGGCGGTCCCGGCCGGAATGCTGAGTCCAGGTGGCTATGAAAGGGTGACGGCGTGCCTTCGTATCTGCTGCGGGTCCAGCTGGTCGATCGGCCCGGTAGCCTCGGCTCGCTCGCCGTCGCCCTGGGCTCGGTCGGCGCCGACATCTTGTCGCTCGACGTCGTCGAACGCGGTTCCGGATACGCGATCGACGATCTGGTGGTCGAACTGCCGCCGGGCGCGATGCCCGACATGCTGATCACGGCCGCCGAGCGACTCGAGGGTGTGCGGGTGGACACCATCCGGCCGCACACCGGCCTGCTGGAGGCCCACCGCGAGCTGGAACTGATCGACCACATCGCCGCGGCCGACCGCCAGGACAAGCTGCAGGTGCTCGCCGACGAGGCACCGCGGGTGCTGCGGGTGGGCTGGTGCACGGTGGCGCGCATCTCGGAGGCCGGTCTGCAGCGCATCGTCGGCAGTCCTGGTGCACCGGAGACCCAGGCGACGTCGGCGCCGTGGCTGCCGCTGGAGCATGCCGAGGCGCTCGACGGGGGCGCGGATTGGGTGCCACAGGTGTGGCGGGATATGGACACCACGCTGGCCGCGGCCCCGTTGGGCGATGCCAACACCGCGGTCATGCTCGGCCGGCCCGGCGGTCCGCTCTTCCGTCCCTCGGAGGTGGCCCGACTGGGCTATCTGGCCGGCATCGTCGCGACGATCCTGCGCTGAATCGGGACACCAATCGCCTCAACGGTCCTGGGCCGAAAGCCGGGGACCGCTGAGTCGTCCGCTTCTGCCAAGCACCCCCGCGGAGACGCGTGGACAGGCTAGAAAGATCCCGTGAGACCTGCTACCGCACAGGTCGAAACGGGGGGTGAGGAATGGACCGCAGGGCGTTTCTCCGCGCGGGCGCGCTCACAGGAGTCGCCGCCGCTACGGCGCTACCTATCGCCCAATGCTCGGCCCGAAAACCATCGACCACCCCGACCGACGCGGCATGGAGAGATCTGCAATCCCATCTGCGCGGCCGCGTCCTTCGACCCGGAGACGCCGAGTTCGACGCCCTGGCCCTGCCGATCAATGTTCATTTCGACGCTGTGCGCCCGGCGGGAGTGGCGGCGTGTAAGACACCGGAGGATGTTTCCTACGCGCTGAGGTGGTCTCGAGACAACGAAATGCCCGTCGTGCCTCGTTCCGGAGGACACAACTATATGGGCTATTCGACCAACGACGGGTTGGTCATCTCGGTCCGCGACATGAATTCCGTTCGCCATCAAGCCGGCTCGAACACGATCGTCACCGGCGGGGGTGCACGGAACCAAGATGTCGCCAAAGCGCTGAAACCGGCGAACGTGATGATCCCCGGCGGACAATGCCCGACAGTAGGGGTAGCCGGCCTGACTCTCGGCGGCGGCCTCGGATTCAGCATGCGTTCGTTCGGCGTCACCAGCGACAGCCTGGCCGCCAGTCAGGCCGTGCTGGCCAACGGCGATATCGTGACCGCCTCGGCAGCCGAGAATCCCGACCTCTTCTGGGCCCTGCGCGGCGGCACAGGCGGCAACTTCGGAATCAACACCGAATTCACCTACACCGCCAATCCGGCGAAGCCCTGCACACATTTCGCCATCGAATTCCCCGCCGACCGCGCCGCCACCATGCTCGACGCTTGGTTCACCATGCTGGCGACCGCGCCCCGCGAAATCGGCCTCATCTGGTACTACATACCCGGTGCGACCCCGGCCGACAAACCCCTCTGCGGCACCTGGGGCCAGATGTACGGCTCAGCGGAGGCGACCCGCGAAGTGCTCTCCCCGGTGATCGCGGCCGGAAGGGCACCGATCACACACGACGTCAAAGAAGGTAGTTATTGGGACGCGGTGGCGTTCCTTGGTCAGTCGAGTACCACGCCGCATGCTTTTCGCGACCGGTCACGCTTCTTGGATCACCGGTTGGACGCGGACGCTATCGGAATCCTGACCGACCGCCTGGACCAGCAGCCCCACCACCGGGGCGATGTATCGATCTTCGCCTGGGGCGGTGCGATCCGCGATACCGCTGCGGACGCAACCGCATTCGTGCACAGAGGTCCGATCGCATTGATGAAGTATTCCGCCGCATGGCTGCCCGGCGACGACGCCACCAGAGAGTCGTCGATCCGATGGGTGAACGAGACGTTCGAGACGATGGAGCCGTTCAGCACCAGGCGATCGTTCCAGAACTTTCCCGACGGGGAACTGCACGACTGGGCACAGGCGTATTACGGAGACAACCTCAGCCGACTCAGCGAGATAAAGCGAAAGTACGATCCGACAAGGACATTTGCCTTCCCGCAGGCGATTCCCAGCGCTTAGAAATCAAGGCCTTCCGGCCCTTCGGCCAACAGCCTGCGGAAGCCGTCCTCGTCGAGGATCGGTACACCCAGCTCGACGGCCTTGTCGTATTTCGATCCGGGCGAATCCCCCGCCACGACGAACGAGGTCTTCTTCGACACTGAGCCGACGGCCTTGCCCCCGCGGGTGATGATGGCCTCCTTGGCTTCGTCACGGGAGAACCCGGGCAGCGAACCGGTGACCACGATCGAAAGTCCTTGCAGTGTCGGGGTTATCGCGGCGTCGCGAACGTCCTCCATCCGGACGCCGGCCGCGCGCCACTTGTCGACGATCGTGCGGTGCCAGTCGACGGCGAACCACTCGACGAGCGAGGCGGCGATGGTCGGCCCGACGCCCTCGACGTCGGCCAGCTGCTCCTCGGTGGCGGCCATGATGGCGTCGAGGCTGCCGAACGCGACGGCCAGCGCCCGTGCCGCCGTCGGTCCCACGTGCCGGATGGACAGCGACACCAGGATCCGCCACAACGGGCGTTCCTTGGCCTGCTGCAGGTTGATCAACAGTCGCGCGCCGTTGGCCGACAGCGCGCCGTCCTTGGTCTTGAAGAAGTCCGAGGTGAGCAGGTCGGAGCTGGTGAGGCTGAACAGATCTCCCTCGTCACCGATGACGTTCGCATTGAGCAGCGCCGTCGCCGCTTCATAGCCCAGCCCTTCGATGTCCAGCCCGCCGCGGCCGGCCAGATGGAAGACACGCTCGCGCAGCTGCGCGGGACACGACCGGGCATTCGGGCAGCGGATGTCGATGTCGGCCTCTTTGGCCGGGGCGAGCGGAGTGCCACATTCCGGGCAGTGGGTGGGCATTTCGAACTCGCGCTCAGTGCCGTCGCGCAAGTCGACGACGGGTCCCAGCACCTCGGGAATGACGTCACCGGCCTTGCGGATCATCACCGTGTCGCCGATCAGCACCCCCTTGCGCTTGACCTCCGAACCGTTGTGCAGGGTGGCCATCTCCACGGTCGATCCGGCGATCTTCACCGGTGCCATGACCGCGAACGGGGTGACCCGGCCGGTGCGGCCCACATTGACCTGGATGTCGAGCAGCTTGGTCTGGGCTTCCTCGGGCGGGTATTTGTAGGCGACCGCCCAGCGGGGAGTCCGCGAGGTGGCGCCGAGGCGGCGTTGCAGCGCGAAATCGTCGACTTTGACCACGATGCCGTCGATTTCATGTTCGATCTCGTGGCGGCGCTCGCCCCAGTAGGTGATCTTCTCCTCGACGGCGGCCAACCCGGCCACCCGCGTGGTGTGGTCGGAGACCGGCAGCCCCCATGCCTTCAACGCGAAATAGGTGTCGTGCAATGTGTCCGGGGTGAACCCCTCGGTGTAGCCGAGGCCGTGGCAGATCATCCGCAGGCGGCGCTTGGCGGTGACCGCCGGATTCTTCTGGCGCAGCGAGCCCGCCGCGCTGTTGCGCGGATTGGCGAACGGGGCCTTGCCCTCCTCGACCAAGCCGGCGTTGAGGTTCTCGAAATCGGTGAGCCGGAAGAACACCTCACCGCGCACCTCGAGAACCGCGGGGATCGGGAATTCCTTTGACGGAGCGAGGGTTTCCGGGATGTCGTCGATGGTCCGCGCATTGTTGGTGACGTCCTCGCCGACCCGGCCGTCACCGCGGGTGGCCGCCCGCTCCAACCGGCCACCGCGATACACCAGGCCGATGGCGACCCCATCAACCTTGAGCTCGCAGAGGTACTGCGGATTGGGGCCGATCTCGGCCTCAACCCGGTTGGACCAGGCCGTCAGCTCGTCGGTGTTGAAGACGTCGTCGAGCGACATCATTCGCTCCAGATGGGCGGCCTCGGTGAAGTCGGTCGCGAATCCGGCGCCACCGACCAGCTGGGTCGGGGAGTCGGCCACCCGCAACTCGGGGTACTGGTCCTCGAGGCCGAGCAGTTCGTTGAAGAGCTTGTCGAAGTCCGCGTCCGAGACGACCGGTGCGTCCTTGATGTAGTAGCGAAACTGGTGCTCGCGTACCTCGTCGGCGAGCTCCTGCCAACGCCGGCGCACATCCGGATCGACGGGATCAACCTCTGGTTCGGACGTATCTGAAGCCACACTCGCAGGCTAGTCGAGCCCGCTGACGACTTTGCCCGTGGCAGGGTGGGGCCATGGGGCACCCGATCATGTTCGACGACGCCGACCCGATCCTGGCCCGGGTGCGAACGATCGCGCTGGCGTTGCCCGAGGCGACCGAGAAGATCTCCCACGGCCGTCCGACGTTCTCCGCGCCGAAAATGTTCGCCGTCTACGGCGGCAGCCGCAAGAACCCCGACGGCCCGATGATCCGCTACAACCACGCGCTGCTGGTGAAGGTCGACGACAGCGAGCGGCAGGCCCTGCAACAGGACCCACGCTTCTTCTACCCGGCCTATCTGGGTCCATACGGCTGGCTGGGTCTGGACTTCGACGCCGCCGAGGTCGACTGGGCGGAAGTCGCCGAATTGGTGGATGCGTCGTTTCGGCTGCAAGCGCCGGCCCGGTTGGTCCGGCGGCTGGATCAGATGCAGGCGCCGTAGGCCTGGCAGGCTCAGGTGTCCGGCGGGCAGGTGAAGACCGGACCCGGCGGAAGAGTGCCGTCCTTCAGGAAGGCGGTGAGAGCGCTCTCGGCGCAAGCGTTCTGAGAGCTGGCGATGTGGCCCTCCGCGGGAGCCACGACCAGCGTGGAATTCTTGATCTGCCCGTGCAGCGACTGTGCCCAGGACAACGGGGTGGCCGGGTCACCCGTGGTGTTGAGGATCAGGACCGGTCCCGCGCCCTCCGCGTGCGTCGGCCCGGGGTGCCGGACCGGAGATACCGGCCACGTCTCGCAGGGCGCCAGCGACCAGGCGCGGTTACCGCCGCTGATGGGACTCTCCGCCGCCCAGATAGGCGCCAACCGTCGGGGTTCACCGGGGTCGCGCGCGGTCGGGAAATCGATACACACGACCGACAGGTACTCCGAGTCGGCCGGATTCACCATCAGGTCAGGCGAATACGCGGCCTCCGTCACCGCCGGCCACTGGCCGGCGACCGCGTGCCGCAACGTCTCCCGGAGGCTGGGCCACCCCGATTTGGGAAAGTACTGGGAGGATTCGACGAGTGCCAGCATCCGGGCTCCCGACAGCGTCTGCCCGTCGGCTCCGACGTACGGCTTCGCGTCGAGTTGGGCGATGATCCCGGATATCTGGTGCAGCGCTTGGTCGGTCGTACCCGTCAAGGGGCAGTCCGGCTGACGCAGGCAGTCCTCGACGAATGCGGTGACACTGCGCTGCATGCCCTGCGCCTGGCCGAGCCTGACCCCGGGGTAGTCCAGGGCGGGATCCATCACGGAATCGAGCACGATCCGGTCGGTCTTTCCGGGGAACATGTCGGCATAGGTGGCGCCCAGGAAGGTTCCGTACGAGTAGCCGAGGTAGTCGATCTTGTCGAAGGCCATCGCCTTGCGGATCTCGTCCATGTCGCGGGCCACGTTGGCGGTACCGACGTGTTTGATGGCATCGCCGAATTGCCGTAGGCAGGATTCGCCGATGCCGGCGGCCAGTTCGGTGGCGCGTTCGATGTCGGATTGGGCCGTCGGAACACTCGGCTGGTTGAAGATTGCCTGCCGCTGCTGGCCGTCGAGGCATTGGACCGCAGGCACCGATCCGCCCACGCCGCGTGGGTCGAACGACACCACCGTGTAGGTGTCGGTGAAGTTCTCGAAATAGTCACGGGCCGAGAGCAGGTCGTGCACACCGCCGATGCCCGGGCCACCCGGGTTGGTCATCAACAGCCTCGGCTTCGCGGCCTTCGAGGGGATTCGGATGACCGGGATCGTGAACGTATGCCCGTCAGCCTGGGCGTAGTCGAACGGCACGGTCAGGGTGGAGCACTCGACCCCGGGATGAGCGCCGTTGGAGTCCGGCATCGATTCGGTCATGATGCACGGGCCCCAGGGGGCCAATGTGGTCGCGGACTTCACCTCCGGTGCCCCTGCCGGAGCCGCGCACGCCGCAACCAGGACAGCAGTCAGGACCGCGGGCCCGACCCGACGCTTCCCCCCTGCCGAAGCTGACACGCTTACGCTTCTAGCACCCCGCAGCCCGTTGGCGGCGGACTTCGACCAGATCGCTTCCCGCTCGACGGCTAACCGGCCAGACGCTCACCGGCTCGCCGTCCGCTTGAAGATGATGCCTCGCTTTTCGTGATAGACGGGCAGGTAGTCGCTCTTGAAACGAGGATCGTTCAGCAACGCGTCCAGCGCGACGAACCCGGTGTCATATTTGCCGTCCACTTCGGCCGGACGCTTGTTTCGCAGGATCACAGCGACGACAAAGTCGAAGTTGCGGGACAGAAGATATCCGTTGTCGACGCGCGCGAAGTGATTTCCCGGAACGTCCCGTGCGATGTGCTTGTCCATGAGCCCGTACAGGTCGGTGAATCTCAGCCCGTCGTTGAGATACGGGATGACGCCGGCCTCGCCGAGCAGCACGGTCGCCTCAGGTGCGGCCAGGTCACCCAACTTCCGGGCGATGTCGTAGTAATCCTCGTTGTACGGCTGGAATTCCAGGTGCCAGCCCGACCTCAACGGTTTGTAGGTCTTGACGTGATACCGCTGAAGAGCCCACGAGCAGCCGAGCGCGACGACGAGGATCGTCAGCGTCGCGACCAACTTCTGGTCCAGGAGAGCGCCGAGATCGACCTGGTCGACCAGAACGAACAGCAGTATCGGCAGCACCGGCAACGCCAGCCGGAAGGCGGGCATCCAGTCGCCTCCCGCGTAGGCAGCGAACGCCAGTTGCGCGACGATGACCAGGTAGATCGGCAGATGCTCACGCAGCAGCAGCGGCGACCTCTTGAGCAGGGCCAGCAGCGCGTAGGGGCCCAGTGTCATGGCGCCGAACAGGGCGACGTACCGCGCGCCTTCCTTGACCGCGGAGAGACTCGGATTGTTCTTGGCGAACAGGCTATTGGGCAGCAACTCGCCATAGTAGGAGAACCGGAAAGCGATGAACGCCACGACGATCGCAACCACAATGGCCACGGTCATCGCGGTGAACGGCAACCGCTCATCCTTGCGCCGCGCTCCGATCGCCAAAATGCCGGCGTAGAAGGCGACGGGATACATGATCGCTTCCGGTCGCGAGATGCTCAATAGCCCGAGGGTGACGGCGAACCCGACGGCATAGCCCGGCGTCCGGTGCGTGCGCCACAAGGAATACAGCAGAACCGACAGCGTCAGCAGGAAGGCGACGAGCGACGTCTCCATTCCCGAAATGTTGTACACGTTCAGGAAAGGGCTTGCCGCGGCGACGAGAACCAACAGTGCGACTACGGCAGTGCTGTTGTCGTGCAGTTTTGCAAGGCGGTACAGCACAACCAGATTCGCCAGCCCGAAAACCATGCACAGCACTTTTGCGAGGTAGAACAGAGCGAGATGCCCGGTCAGCCCGGTGACCGCCGACACGGCAGTGACCAGAAACAACCAGGTTGGATTCGAGTATCCCTCGATCCGCTGGCCGGGGTTGAACACCGGACCATCACCGGCGAGCAGGTTGTGGCTGTAGCGCAGGGTGATGAAAACGTCGTCGATCTCGACGTTGACGAAGTACAGGCAGCCGAGGACGTATACGACGCCGACGACGCCCAGGAACAGCGGAAACCAGTGCGACGAGAGTTTTTGCGCGACAGCCATATCGCTAGATCGCTTCGGGGTCCTCGGTTACCGCGTCGGCGGCGCGCTGGCACAAGCCGACCGCGACACGCGCCCAGGCCGCGGTGGCGCCGGCCAGCCCGCAGACCGGGCTGATGCCGACGCGACCTCGAATCGAACTGCGGGAGAAACCAATTCGGTCGGTGATTTCAACCGCGGCAGCGGCGACCTCCTCGGCCGAGGGCCGGGCGTCGGGCACACTCGCGGGGACCAGGCCCAAGACCACGGTGCGACCCGAGTCCAGGAACTCCCCCAGCCCGTCGAAGTCGGCGTCGCCGAGCGTGCCAACGTCCACGGCAACCGCATGGATCGCGCTGCGCTGCAGGATATTCCACGGGACATCTGCACAGCTGTGCAGCAGGACCTCGGCACCCGCACCGGCCACACACTCGTCGAGCAACCCGATGGCCACCACCTCATCGACCGGATGCACCGGGTTCAATGCCGTCACCCCGGTCAACCGGCCCGCCAGCGCCGCCGACAGCATCGGCTCGTCGTACTGCACCACCACCGTCGTGGACAGCCGGCGCGCCAGCTCGGCCCGGTGCCGCCCCACCCCCTCGGCCAGCGAGGACGTCAGGTCGCGGACCGCCCCGGCGTCGGTGAGAGCGCGGTGGCCGTTCGGTAGTTCGAGCTGCGCGGCCAGCGTGATCGGCCCCGGCGCCTGGACCTTGACCGGCCGCCCCGAACCGGGTCCGCCGGCCTTCTCCCACGCTTCCTCGATGGCGTCGATGTCCTCGTCGAGCAGGCTTTTGGCCCGACGGGTGACCGCACCCGGCCGGGCGACGATCCGGTAGCCCCGCGGGACGGTGTCGATCGCGATATCGACCAGCAGCGCACCGGCCCGCCCGATCATGTCCGCACCCAGACCGCGGGCGGGCAGCTCGACCAGGTGCGGCAGCCGGTGCAGCTCGCCGACCACGATGTCGGCGGCCTCCCGCGGCGTCGAACCCGGCCACGAACCGACTCCGGTGCCTGCGGCGAAAACACTCACCGGGCAACCGTATTGGACAGCCCGCCGACACCGCAGAGCCGGGGGCATAACGTGGGGGTCATGACGGTGCGCGCGGGGCTGGCCTGTTGCGCGTTGGCGGGGTTGCTGGGCGGGTGCACCCAGTGGGCCGACGGGCCGGGGCTGCGCGCCCCGAGCGAGCCGCCCTACAGCCCGCCGGGCATCGTCGATGTCGACCAGGTGCTGCTGACCCAGGCACAGATGCAGGCGATCACCGGCGGCGGCCAGGACCTGACGATCATTCCGACCATGGACGGCAAGTCCCCCGTTGACATCCAGCAGCTGGCCGAATCGGTGCCACGCGATTGCCGCTTCCTGTTCGCCGAGACCGACACCTTCGGCGCCGATGTCGAGGACTTCCACAAGACCAGCTTTCAGCACCCGGCCCGGCGCGCACTGATCTCGGAGGGGGCGGCGGCCTACCGGGACAACGACACGGCACGCCAGGCGTTCAACATGCTGTCGACGACAGTGCATCGCTGCGCCGCGGGACCGATGGGGTCATATCTGGTCGGCGAGGTCACCGCGGACACCGAATCGCTGCACACCCGGCCGGGCCGGTGCGGCCGCGACTACCGGCTGAAGACGTCGGTTCTGGTCGAGGTGACCTTCTGCACGTATCCCGAGTCGGTGCCCGAGATCGTGATGGCGAACATCGTCAACAAGATTCCTGGCGGGTGAGGATCGTCGCGCTGCCGATGACCTCGTCACCGACCGGATCGGGCCGGTAGAGCACCATCGTCTGGCCCGGGGCGACACCGCGCAGCGGGGTCCGCAGCGCCACCCGCAACTCGTCGCCGACGACTTCGGCCACGGCCGGCACCACTCCGCCGTGGGCGCGCACCTGAACCTCGCATTCCACGAGTCCGGTCGGTGCGACGCCGGAGGTGAACACCGGCCTCGCACCGGCCAGTGACCGCACCTCGAGATCCGCTTTCGCGCCCACCCGCACCGTCTGCGATTCGGCGTCGATGGCCGTGACGTAGCGGGGCAGGCCGTCCGGTCCCGGCCCGGCGATGCCAAGGCCCTTGCGCTGCCCGATGGTGAAGCCGTGGACGCCATCGTGCTCGGCGAGGACGGCACCGCTGGCATCGTCGACGACGTTGCCGCGACGCACCCCGATCCGGGCGCCGAGGAACGCCTGGGTGTCCCCGGAGGGGATGAAGCAGATGTCGTGACTGTCGGGCTTTTCGGCCACCGACAGTCCCCGGCGGGCGGCTTCCTCGCGGATCGCCGGCTTGGGGGTGTCTCCGACCGGGAATGCGGCGTGGCGCAGCTGCTGTGCGGTCAGCACGCCCAGCACGTAGGACTGGTCCTTGTCGGCGTCGACCGCGCGGCGCAGCCGGCCTTCGGACAGCCGGGCGTAGTGGCCGGTGGCCACCACGTCGAAGCCCAGTGCCAGCGCCTTGGCGGCCAGCGCGGAGAACTTGATCTTCTCGTTGCACCGCACGCACGGGTTCGGGGTTTCGCCGCGCTCGTAGGACGAGACGAAGTCGTCGATGACATCCTCGGCGAACTTGTCGGCGAAATCCCAGACGTAGAACGGAATTCCGAGCACATCGGCAACCCGGCGGGCGTCGCCGGCGTCCTCCTTGGAGCAGCAGCCGCGCGAGCCGGTGCGCAGGGTCCCGGGCGCCTTGGACAGCGCCAGGTGCACGCCGACGACGTCGTGGCCGGCGTCGACCATTCTGGCGGCGGCCACCGACGAGTCGACGCCGCCACTCATCGCTGCCAGCACCCTCATCGCAACACTCCCAGCGACGAGCTGGCCAGTGCGGCCTGGCGGGCCCGCTCGACAGCGGCAGGCAGCACCCGCAGCGCCGCATCGACGTCGGCTTCAGTACTGGTGTGCCCCAACGACAATCGCAGCGAGCCCCGCGAAGCGTCGGCGTCGGCACCCATGGCCAGCAGGACGTGGGACGGCTGAGCCACACCGGCCGTACACGCCGACCCGGTGGAGCATTCGATTCCGTTGGCGTCCAACAGCATCAGCAGGGAGTCACCCTCGCAACCGCGGAAGGTGAAGTGGGTGTTGCCCGGCAGCCGCCGATCGCCAAGGGCGCCGTTGAGATGGGTGTCGGCGATGGAATCCAGAACCCCGTCGATGAGCCGCTCGCGCAAGACACGTAGGTGGGCACCGGTCTCCTCGAGAGATTCGACGGCGACGTCGGCGGCCGCGGCCATCGCTACCACTCCCGCGACATCCGGTGTGCCGGAACGGACGTCGCGCTCCTGGCCGCCGCCGTGCAGCAGGGGGACACAGGCGGTGGCGCGGCGCAGTAGCAGCGCGCCGACGCCGGTGGGTCCACCGAACTTGTGCGCGGCCAGGCTGATGGCCGACAGGCCCGAGCCGGTGAAGTCGACCGGGATGTGGCCGACGGCCTGCACCGCGTCGCTGTGCATCGGCACATCGAATTCGGCTGCCACCGCAGCCAATTCGGCGATCGGCATGATCGTGCCGACTTCGTTGTTGGCCCACATCACCGACACCAGCGCCACGTCATCGTGCTGCTGCAGAATGTCGCGCAGGGCGGCGGCGGTCACCGAACCGTCGGGTTCGGTGGGCAGGAACGTCACCTCGGCGCCCTCGTGCTCGGCCAGCCAGGTGACGGCATCGAGGACGGCGTGGTGTTCGACGGCGGTGGTGACGATGCGGCGGCGGCCCGCAGCCACGTCGCGGCGGGCCCAGTAGACGCCCTTGACGGCGAGGTTGTCGCTCTCGGTGCCGCCGGCGGTGAAGATCACCTCGGACGGGCGGGCGCCCAGCCGCGCCGCGATGCTCTCCCGGGCCTCCTCCATCCGGCGGCGGGCGTCGCGGCCGGCGGTGTGCAACGAGGAGGCGTTACCGACGGTGGCCAGCGCGGCCGTCATCGCCTCGATGGCAGCAGCGTGCATCGGGGTGGTGGCAGCGTGGTCGAGATACACCGGACCGGTGGTCGGGCTCATAGCTCGTCCAGAATACCGGCCCGAGCAGGTCGCCCTGACCACGCCGAAAGGGGCGGTCAGCCCGCCAATGCGTGGCAGTGCTCGAAGCGGGGCGCGATCTGCCCGCGAACAGCCACCTCGCAGCGGGACGCCAGTTCGCGACGGTCGGTGCCGGGCAGCTCCAGGGAGGCGACCTCGACGTCGACGACGGTCAGCCGGGTCCGGACCGTGCGGCTCAATGACTGCCAGAGGGTGTCGTCCCCGACGAACGCCGTCACCGTCGAGGGCCGGCCGTCGCGGTGGAGGTAGGACAGCCGCAGCGGCTGGACCGGGCGGCCGGAATCGACCGCGGCCTGGAACATGGCCGGGCGGAACTGCCCGTAGGCCAGCCCGCACCAGGTGGTGCCTTCCGGGAAGGCGACGACGGTCTGCCCGTTGCGCAGCCGCCCGGCCACCTGCGCCACGACCTGCGGCAGCCTGCGCAGACTGCCGCGGTCGATCGGGATCACCTTCATGATGCGCGCGGCCAGCCCCACGGCGGGCCAGTCGATCAGGTCGGCCCGCGCGACGAACGCGCCCGGCAGCACCGAGCCGATGACGAAGATGTCGATCCACGAGACGTGGCCACTGACCACGAGCACGCCGCGCAGGTTGCGAATCGGACCGCCCGACACGGTGATTCGCACGCCGAGGCAGCGCAGGAAGGTCCGGCAGTACAGCCGCTGCACGCGTGATCGGCCGGGCAGCGGCACCGCCAGCAGCGGCACCATCAGCAACATCATCAACGCCGCCGTGATGCGCACTCCCGCCCGCAGCCCGGCGATGAACCGCCGCGACGGCGGGGCGCCGCCGGCGTGCACGCAGCTCTCGTCGCACAGCGCCCGGGGCAACCAGGCGTGATCGGGGGCGGTCATGCCGTCTCCCCCATCCCACCGGCCATCTCGCTGGCCGCCGAAACCGAACGCAGCCGGGTCAGGTAGCGGGTATCGGCCTCGCGCTTGTCCAGCAGGGCCGGGAAGTCGCCGACGCCGAACTCCGGGTCGTGGGCGGGCTCACCGCAGACCCGGGCGCCAAGCCGCAGGTAGCCACGCATCAGGGGCGGAATCGTGGGCCTGGCCGGCGGCGCGATGTCGTCCAGGCCGACCCCGTCGAGGATGACCGGGCGGTACGGATACACCGTGTGCTCGGGCGCGGCGGCGTGTCGGCGCAGAACGAAGTCACGGACCCCGCGGATCTGGGAACCTGGAGGTGCGCCCGCCGGGTCTTCTGAATGCGTGGGGACCGAGACACATCCGGTGACGTAGTCGTATCCGCACCGGTCCAGGTAGGCCAGGATGCCGGCCCACATGAGCAGCACCACCGCACCGTTGCGGTGGTCGCCCCGGACCACGGCGCGGCCCATCTCCACCAGCGACGGCCGCAGCGCGTCGAGCGCGCTCACATCGAATTCCGTTGCGGTGTAGAGACTTCCAGCGGCGATCGCGCCGGGAGGCGGAAGCATTCGGTAGCACCCGACCAGCTCGCCCGAGATGTCCTCGCGCACCAGCAGGTGGTCGCAGAATTCGTCGAACCGGTCGGCGTCACGGCCGTCGCCGTCGGCGGGCAGTGCATAACCGGGCTCGGTGGTGAACACCTGATAACGCAGCCGCTGCGCCGCCTCGATCAACGTGGGATCGGTGGACAGCAGTAGCGAGTAGCGGGGGCCGCGCAGGGCGGCGGTCTCGTTCTGGTCAGGAGCTATGAGTACAGAGGCAGTGCTCATAGCTGAAACGGTTACGGAGGCGTTCGGCGGGATGTCAACGCCAGCGTGACGTGTTCGTGCACGCTCGATGACCAATAGGGATTGACCGCCAACAGACACAAACGCCTCCGAACACTCGGCGTGTCGGAGGCGTTTGTGTCTGCTCGCGCAGAGAAACCTAGCCCTTGCGGGCCTTGACGGCGTCGGTCAGCTGCGGTGCGACGTTGAACAGATCGCCGACGATGCCGTAGTCGGCGATCTCGAAGATCGGAGCTTCCTCGTCCTTGTTCACCGCGATGATCGTCTTCGAGGTCTGCATACCGGCCCGGTGCTGGATCGCACCGGAGATGCCCAGCGCGATGTACAGCTGCGGCGAAACCGTCTTTCCGGTCTGGCCCACCTGGAACTGGCCCGGGTAGTAGCCCGAGTCGACGGCGGCACGCGATGCACCGACGGCGCCGCCCAGCGAGTCCGCCAGGTCCTCGACGACCGAGAACTTCTCGGCGCTGCCGACACCACGACCACCGGAGACCACGACACTGGCCTCGGTGAGCTCGGGACGGTCGCCGGCGACGGCGGGCTCCCGCTTGGTGATCTTGGTGGCGTTCTCGGCCTGTGCGGGCACCTCGACGCTGACCTGCTCGCCGGCACCGGCGGCAGGCGACGCCTCGATGGCACCGGGACGCACGGTGATCACCGGGGTGTCACCATTGGCCTTGGCCTCGACGGTGAAGGCGCCACCGAAGATCGAGTGGACGCCCGTGCCGCCCTCTTTGATGTCGACGACGTCGGACAGCACGCCCGCACCGGTGCGTGCGGCCAGCCGGCCGGCGATCTCCTTGCCGTCGGCGTTGGCGGCCAGCAGCACGGCGGCCGGAGTGGCCGACTCCACCAGCGACGCCAGGACGTCGACGAACGGGGTGATCAGGTAACTCTCGGCGTCGGCCGACTCGGCGACGTAGATCTTCGCCGCACCGGCTTCCGTGAGAGCGTCGACCAGCGGCGCGGCGGTGCCGGGGGCACCGATCACGACGGCGGCAGGCTCGCCCAGAGTGCGGGCGGCGGTGATGAGTTCGGCGGTGACTTTCTTCACCGCACCTTCGGCGTGCTCGACGAGCACAAGTACTTCAGCCATAGCTGTTCAGCCTCTTGTCTTTCGAATGGTCCGATTAGCGGGATGATCTGCTAGATAATTTTCTGAGACACCAGGTACTCGGCGATCTTGGTGCCGCCGTCGCCCTCGTCTGCGATCTTCTCGCCAGCGGTCTTCGGCGGCTTCGGCGTCGACGCCGTGACCGTCGTGCCGGCGTTGGCCAGGCCGACCTCGTCGCCCTCGACGCCGATCTCGGCCAGCGTCAGGGTGGTCACTTCCTTCTTCTTCGCGGCCATGATGCCCTTGAAGGACGGGAAGCGCGGCTCGTTGATCTTCTCGGTGACGCTGATGACCGCGGGCAGTGTTGCCTCGACGGTGAACACGCCTTCGTCGGTCTCCCGCTCGCCGGTGATCTTGCCGCCCTCGACGGTCACCTTGCGCAGGTGCGTCAGCTGGGGCAGGCCGAGGTACTCGGCGATGATCGCCGGAACCGCACCGCCGGTGCCGTCAGTGGCCTCGTTGCCGGCGATGACCAGCTCGGTGCCTTCGATGGCGCCCAGCGCGCGGGCCAGAGCCCAGCCGGTCTGCACCATGTCGGAGCCGTGCAGGCCAGCGTCGAGCAGGTGTACGGCCTTGTCGGCACCCATCGACAGCGCCTTGCGGATCGCCTCGGTGGCGCGCTCCGGGCCGGCGGTCAGCACGGTCACGGTGCCCTCGCCGCCCTCTTTCTCCTTGATCAGCAATGCCTCTTCGACGGCGCGCTCGTTGATCTCGTCCAGCACGGCATCGGCGGCGTCGCGATCGAGCGTGAAGTCTCCGTCGGACAGCTTTCGCTCGGACCACGTGTCTGGGACCTGTTTGATCAGGACCACGATGTTCGTCATGAGTCTTCTACGTCCTCCTGGCAGGCGTCCTGCGGCCAGGGAAGGTCGCAAGACTTTTGGTCATTCCGCAACTCACATCATGTTACCGATGGGTAACTTAGCGTGGTTCGCAGGAACACCATAGCTGGTCGAAGTTTGTGTATTAGCAGCCCATCGGTACCGAGCAGTTCGCGAACCGCCAACTTCGGGTTAGCCTGCCTAGCAATGAGCGCATTCGTGACTGATGCAGGTGACAGCGGTTTACCGCTGACCGGCGAGCGGACCATCCCCGGGCTGGCGGAAGAGAACTACTGGTTCCGCCGCCATGAGGTGGTCTATCGCCGCCTGTTGGACCTTTGCGCAGGTCGTGATGTGCTCGAGGCCGGTTGCGGTGAGGGCTACGGGGCCGACCTGATCGCCTCGGTGGCCAACCGGGTGGTGGCGGTGGACTATGACGAGGCGACGGTGGCGCACGTTCAGGCGCGCTACCCCCGGGTGAGCATGCTCGCAGGCAATTTGGCCGCTCTTCCGCTGCCCGACGCTTCGGTTGACGTTGTGGTGAACTTCCAGGTCATCGAACATCTGTGGGATCAGCCACAGTTCGTCGCCGAATGCGCGCGAGTCCTGCGACCTGGCGGTTTGTTGTTGATGTCGACCCCCAACCGCATCACGTTCTCCCCCGGTCGCGACACCCCGATCAACCCGTTCCACACCCGTGAACTCAATGCCGCCGAACTCGCCGAGCTGCTCACCGACGGCGGCTTCGCCATCCGCTCGATGAGCGGGGTATTTCACGGCCCCGGCCTGGTCGCGATGGACGAGCGGCACGGCGGCTCGATCATCGACGCCCAGATCGCACGGGCGCTGGCCGACGCCGCCTGGCCGGAGAGCCTGCTGGCCGATGTGGCTGCGGTCAGCTGTGCGTACTTCGACCTGCTGGACGCGGCCGAGCGGGATATCGACGACAGCCTCGATCTGGTCGCGATCGCGGTGCGCATATGACGGACGAAGTACCCGGCCAGTTCACCCTGGTCCTGCACACCCATCTGCCGTGGCTGGCCCATCACGGCCGCTGGCCGGTGGGCGAGGAATGGCTCTACCAATCCTGGTCGGCGGCCTATCTGCCGCTGATGCGGGTGCTGCGGACGCTCGCCGCCGAGGGCCGCCGAGGAGTGCTCACCCTGGGCATGACACCGGTGGTCACCGCCCAGCTCGACGACCCTTACTGCCTGGACGGCATGCAGCGCTGGCTGGCCAACTGGCAGCTGCGCGCGCTGGAGGCCGCCACCCTGCGCACCCCGACCAGCGCCGAGCCTGGTACCGCGACCACTCCGGAAGCGTTGCGCGAGTTCGGCATTCGCGAGTACGACGAGGCAGGCCGGGCACTCGAGGAGTTCGGCACCCTCTGGCGCCACGGTGCCAGCCCGCTGCTGCGCCAGCTGATCGACGCCGGCACCGTGGAGCTACTCGGCGGCCCGCTGGCCCACCCATTCCAGCCGCTGCTCAACCCCCGGCTGCGCGAGTTCGCGCTGCGCGAGGGGCTGGCAGACGCCGGCCAGCGTTTCGCCCACACGCCGAAGGGCATCTGGGCGCCCGAATGTGCGTATGCCCCAGGCATGGAACACGATTATGCCGCAGCAGGCGTCGGCCACTTCATGGTCGACGGGCCGTCGCTGCACGGTGACACCGCGCTGGGCCGGCCGGTCGGGTCGACGGACGTGGTGGCCTTCGGCCGCGACCTGCAGGTCAGCTACCGGGTGTGGTCACCTAAATCGGGCTACCCGGGGCATGCCGCCTACCGCGATTTCCACACCTACGACCACCTGACCGGGCTCAAGCCGGCGCGGGTCACCGGCCGCAATGTCGACTCAGACGCCAAGGCGCCGTACGACCCTCAGCGCGCCGACAGAGCGATCGACACCCACGTCGCGGATTTCGTCGGCCTGGTGCGTCAGCGACTGATCTCGGAGTCGGAACGCATCGGCCGTCCCGCGCACGTGGTCGCCGCCTTCGACACCGAGTTGTTCGGGCACTGGTGGTACGAGGGACCGATTTGGCTGGAGCGGCTGCTGCGTGCGCTGCCGGAAGCCGGTGTCCGAGTCGGCACGCTGCGCGATGCACTGAGCGCCGGGTTCGTCGGCGCACCCGTCGAATTGCCGCCCAGCTCCTGGGGATCCGGCAAGGACTGGCAAGTGTGGTCCGGTGACCAGGTGGCCGATCTGGTCCAGCTCAACATCGAGGTCGTCGACACCGCGCTGGGATGCGTCGATAAGGCGCTGGCGCACAGCGCGCCCACCCGCGATTTCGTCGCCGACCAGATCCTGCGCGAGACGCTGCTGACCGTGTCCAGCGACTGGCCGTTCATGGTCAGCAAGGATTCCGCGGCCGATTACGCGCGCTATCGTGCGCATCTGCACGCCCACGCCGCACGGGAGATCTCCGACGCACTGGCGTCAGGACGCCGTGATGCCGCCGAACGGCTGGCCGCCGGCTGGAACCGCGCTGACGGCTTGTTCGGCGCACTGGACGCAAGGCGGCTGCCGTGATGAGCACTTTGATCGGCGAGCGTGCGTGTCGGCACGCTGACACGCCGAATTTCCGAGCAGTTCGCGCACGTTCGCGACAGAAGGTCACCGCGTGAAAATCCTTATGGTGTCGTGGGAATACCCGCCGGTGATCATCGGCGGGCTGGGCCGCCACGTCTATCAGCTCGCGACCGCGCTTGCCGCCGACGGCCACGACGTGGTGGTGCTCTCGCGGCGGCCGTCCGGGACCGATCCCAGCACCCATCCGACCACCGACGAGGTCCACGAGGGCGTGCGGGTGATCGCCGCCGCGCAGGACCCGCACGAGTTCGACTTCGGCCGCGACCTGATGGCCTGGACACTGGCGATGGGCCACGCCATGACCCGCGCCGGGCTGACGCTGCACGCCAAGGGCTGGCAGCCCGATGTCGTGCACGCCCACGATTGGCTGGTCGCCCATCCCGCGATCGCATTAGCCGAATTCTTCGATGTGCCAATGGTTTCCACGGTGCACGCCACGGAGGCGGGCCGGCATTCCGGCTGGGTGTCCGGGCAGATCAGCCGCCAGGTCCACGCGGTGGAGTCATGGTTCGTCCGGGAGTCCGATTCGCTGATCTCCTGCTCGGCGTCGATGTCGGACGAGATCGCCGACCTGTTCGGCCCCGACCTGCCCGAGATCGTCGTGATCCGCAATGGAATCGACTCCAGCCGTTGGCCGTTCGCGCCGCGGCGGGCTCGCACCGGGCCACCGGAGCTGCTGTACGTCGGACGGCTGGAATACGAGAAGGGTGTGCACGAGGCGATCGCAGCGCTCGCCCGCATCCGGCGCACCCACCCCGGAACCACACTGACGATCGCCGGTGACGGCACCCAGCAGGACTGGCTCGTCGAGGTAGCCCGAAAGCACAAGGTGCTCAAGGCGGTTCGGTTCGTCGGCCGCGTCGACCACGATCAGCTACTGCGCCTGCTGCATCAGACCAACGCCGCGGTGCTGCCCAGCCACTACGAACCGTTCGGCATCGCCGCACTCGAAGCGGCCGCCGCAGGCGCGCCGCTTGTCACCTCGAATGTCGGCGGCCTCGGCGAGGCGGTGATCGACGGCGAGACCGGGGTGTCGTTCCCGCCGCGCGACGTCGGCGCGCTGGCCGACGCGGTGCGGCGCGTCCTCGACGATCCCGTTGCCGCACAACAGCGGGCGAACGCCGCGCGGGAACGGCTGACATCCGATTTCGACTGGCACACCGTGGCCACCGAAACCGCGCAGGTCTATCTGGCCGCCAAGCGCCACGAACGCGAACCGCTACCGCGCCGGCCGATCATCGAGCACGCCCTGCCCGGGCGCTCATAGGTCACGGCGTCCAGATCAGCAGGTCCTGCATGCCGTTGTTCATGGTGACCGTCGTCGGCGGCGGACCGGTGACGTCAAAGTGGATCTTGCCCGTCGCCGTCGCGCCCTGCGGAATGGTGGCGCCACTGATGTTGGACGGCGCCGCGACCATCCACAGCACCCGGTAGGCCGCCTCGTTCGGGGCGACCGCGTTGAACTGCGAGATAGCCGGCGTGACGGGGCCGTTCAGGGCGTTGACCGTGGCCGTGGCCTCCCAGAGCCGGCCGGCGACGGGATAGCCGGGCATGACGTCATTGGATGGCTGGAGGCCGCTGACCGTCCAGGTCAGGGAGATCTGGCCGACACTGTCGGTCATCGTCAGCGGGCTACCCAGCCGGCCGACAACGGGGTAGTTGGCCGCCGCGGAAAACGGTGCGGCCGCCAGCACGACGAGCATGCTCACCGCGGTGGCCAATACTGCCTTGATGCTTCTGGAGATCGTCACAGGGCCCTCCCCGAGGAGACGTGATTGGATGCCTCTGGCATAACTCCAGACAAACACCGGACCATAGTGCCCAAAGGCCCACCCTGTGGTGACCTAAGCCTCTAGACGAGAGGCCTTCTTGCGCTCGATATCCGCCAGCGCGGCCGCCAGCTCGGCCCGCTGGGCGGCCGAGGTGTCCCAGGCCAGTTTGCGGTTCTTGACCACCTTCGCCGGCGAGCCGACGGCGATCGAGAAGTCCGGGATATCGCCCTTGACCACCGCGTGAGCGCCGAGCACGCATCCGCGCCCGATCGTGGTGCCCCGCAGCACGGTGACCTTGGCCGCGATCCAGGTATCCGGGCCGATGCGGACCGGGCTCTTGACGATGCCCTGGTCCTTGATCGGCATCTCGATGTTGTCCATCTTGTGGTCGAAGTCGCAGACGTAGCACCAGTCGGCCATCAGCGCGGAATCACCGAGCTCGATGTCGAGATAGCAGTTGATGACGTTGTCGCGCCCGAGCACCACCTTGTCGCCGAACCGCAGGGAGCCCTCGTGGGCCCGAATGGTGTTCTTGTCGCCGATGTGCACCCACCGGCCGATCTCCAGCTGCGCCAGTTCCGGGGTGGCGTGGATCTCGACGTTCTTGCCCAGGAACACCATGCCGCGGGTGATGACATGCGGGTTGGCCAGCTTGAACTTCAGCAGCCGCCAGTAGCGCACCAGGTACCAGGGTGTGTACGCCCGATTGGCGATAACCCACCGCAGCGATTCCTTGGTCAGGAACCTGGCCTGACGCGGATCGCGCAAGCGCGAGCCCCTCCACCTCTTGTGGACCGGCGAGCCCCACATCGACGTCATGGGCTGAGAGCCTAACGGAGCGGCGCGGCGGTTACTCTCGCCTGTACTGTCCGGTGCGGGATTGCGTGACGGAAAGGTGGCACGGGTGCTGCGGCGATTGCTGGCGTCGGCGTCGGCCGCGCTGGTCGTGACCGGGTTGGCCGGGTGTGGCAACACCGACTCTTGGGTCCACTCCACCGCGGCGCACAGCTGGGCCGCCCAATACGGCGATGCCGCCAACAGCAGCTACACCTCCACCGCCGGGGCGTCCGCGCTGCGGCTCACGTGGAGCCGGTCGGTCAAGGGCGAGCTGGGCGCCGGGGCCGCACTGGGCGAGGGCAGCTACCTGGCGGTGAACGGCCAGACACCCGGCGGTTGTTCGCTGATGGTGTGGGAGAACGACAACAACGGCCGCCAGCGCTGGTGCACCCGCATGGTGCTCGGCGGCGGATTCGCCAGCCCTCTGTTTGACCAGTTCGACAATCTGTTCATCGGCCAGCCCGGCATGATGCAGGCATACCCGCCCACGCAATGGATTCGCTGGCGGCAAAATGTCATCGGAATGCCAACCACGGCAAGGTTTCTCGGTGGCGGCCAGCTGTTGGTGGTCACCCATCTGGGTCAGGTCCTGGTTTTCGACTCGCATCGCGGCGACGTGACCGGGACCCCGCTCGATCTCGTCGAAGGGCTCGACCCCACCGATTCCACCCGCGGTCTGGCCGACTGTGCCCGCGCACTGGCCCAGTGCCCGGTAGCGGCTCCGCCTGCGTATGCCGCGAAGACCCAGATGATCGTCGTGAGTCTGTGGCAGCCGGGCGCCAGGGCGTCGACGCTCGTCGGCCTGCAATACCACCCCGGCCAGACACCTCTGCTGACACGGGAGTGGACCAGCGACGCCATCGCCGACGGAGTGCTGGCCGCCCCGGTGTCCTCGAGCGACGGCGCAGTCGTCTACATCACCGGCCGCGACCAAAAACTCTGGGCGCTGAACACCTCCGATGGCAAGGTGAAATGGTCTGTGCCACTGGACTTCCTGCCACAGACCCCACCATCGGTGTCACCGGACGGACGGATCGTAGTCGGCGGCGGCCCGGGCACTCATCTCGTCGCAATCAAGGACGCTGGCAACCACGCCGACACGAGCTGGCGCCGCGACGACATCACCCCGCTGAGTTCGTCGAGTCAGGCCAGGACGGTGGGATACACGGTGGTGGCCGGTCCGCCGTCGGGCCTGTCGTTGCTGGTGTTCGACACCGCCAACGGCCGCACTCTGAACAGCTATCCGATGCCAGAGGCCGACGGCTTCCCGGTGGGCGTGTCCGTGGGCCTGGATCGCCGGGTGGTGGTGGCCACCAGCGCCGGTCAGCTGTACAGCTTCGACCCGGCCTAGCACCGAGGGCCTTTCGGCCAATGCTGTGTCCTGACCAGCCTGGAGTCAGATCCCCTGTGCTGCAAGGGATTCCAGCGCGGGGCTCCCAACAGGTTCGAACGTCAAGAGCGGGATGACGGCATAGCGGGTCGCAAGCTTGGTACGCACCGTGTCGATCTGGTCGACCTCGGCGGCGGCACGCTGTCGCAGGAGCGGGTCAGTAGGTGCGGCCGCGGCCACTGAGTTGTTGATGACCCACGCCCACGGTGTGATGCCGGCGCGTTCGAGGTCATGTTGGAGCTCGGCGGCTTCGAGCACCGGTGTCGTTTCGGCCAGCGTGACGAGGAGCACTTTGGTGAGTTCGGGGTCCTGCAGGCGCATCAACGGGGTGGTGTAGTGCCCGCTGTCCCCCATTTGTCGTGCGATTTCACGGTGGTAGGAGCCGGTGGCGTCCAGCAGCAGCAGCGTGTGCCCGGTCGGGGCGGTGTCGAGCACGACGAACTTACTGCGGGACTCGTGGATGACTTTGGAAAAGGCCTGGAAGACAGCGACTTCCTCGGTGCAGGGTGAGCGCAGGTCCTCGGCAAGGGTGGCGCGGCCCGCCTCGTCGAGATTGGCGCCTTTGGTGGCCATGACTCGCTCGCGGTAGGCACAGTTCGCTTCGACAGGATCGATCCGGGACACCTGCAGGTGTGCCAACCCGCCTTGCAGCGTTTCGGCGAGGTGAGCCGCCGGGTCGGTGGTGGTGAGGTGCACGTCGTGGCCGCGATTGGCCAGAGCGACTGCGATGGCGGCGGCGACCGTGGTCTTGCCGACGCCGCCTTTGCCCATGCACATCACCAATCCTGTTCCGCCGCGCTCGATGTCATCGATCAGCCGAACCAAGGGAGCGTCGGCTACGGGCGCGATTCCAGCGGGCTCGCTACCCGCACCGTCGACGCCGGCAGTCGGGGCGAATAGGGATTGCAGTGCCTCGACGCCGACCATGTTGGTGGCTTTGAGGTCGATGCGGTCTTGCGGCAGCACGCGCAACGCATCGGGCATGCCGGAAAGGGCAGCCTGTTCCCGGCGGATGATCGCATCGGCAAGCGGGTCGCTGTCGTTCTGCTGCTGTGGCATGACCGCGTTGACGACGACGTACTGCCGATGCATTCCGAGGGCGGCCAATTCGGTGCGCGTGCGGTCGATTTCGCGTAGGGCGGACCGTGACGGGCGGGTCACCAGGACCAGCCGGGTGCGGTCAGGGTTGGCCAGTGCGGCAACCGCTGCGGCGTAGGTTGTTTTGTGTTTGTCGAGTCCTGCCAGCGGCCCCAAGCATGAAGCATCGCCCTTTCCGGCCTCGAGGAACTCAGTCCAGTTGCCGGGCAGTTGTAGCAGCCGGATCGTGTGCCCGGTGGGAGCGGTGTCGAACAGCACATGGTCGAACCGCGACACGGCTCCGTCAGTGTCGGTCAACAGCGCGGTGAACTCGTCGAAGGAGGCGACCTCGGTAGTGCAGGAACCCGAGAGTTGTTCGGTGATCGAGGCGATAGCCGACTCGGGCAGCACACCGCGCACCGGTCCGACGATGCGTTCGCGATAGGCCGACGCGGCCTGTTCGGGGTCGATCTCCAGGGCCGACAGACCCGGCACGGCAGGAATGTCGGTGATGGTGTTCCCGATCGGCACCCCGAATACTTGGCCGACGTTGGATGCCGGGTCGGTGGATACCAGCAGCACTGCCTTGCCGGAACGGGCCAACGCAACGGCGGAGGCACACGCAATGGACGTTTTGCCGACTCCGCCCTTACCGGTGAAGAACACGAACCGCGGCGGATCGGTCAGGAATCTCGGTTGGTCACCGGCCATGGTCACACCTGTCGACGATCGCGTCTCGAATGACGTTCAGCAACAGTCTGTTTCCCCGGGCGGGCAGCATGCCGCCGCCGTGGCGTCGCTCAATCCGAGACCGATGACCCCGGCCGGAACGATCGCCGGAACTTCCAGGCCCGCCCAGCGAGACAGTTCGGCACGGGTTGGGTAACGCCCGGTGAGCACCGTCACCCCATCGACGGCCACCAATGGCAGTCCCTCCGCGCCGGCGATCTCCAGGAATCGCTTGGCGACAGCTTCCTGGGCGAAGGCCATCGGATCGTTGGCAAGATTGTGGCGAGTGACCGCCGCACCCTTCTCGCTTAGCCAGGCCATGTCCGCGCTGAACGAAACGAGGTTGGCGTCGACATCGTCGCCGCACACCCCGGTATTGCAGCACAACGCCGGCTCGAAAACCGAAATCGTGGGCACGTGATCCTCCTCCGCCGTTTGACGGCTGTATTGATAGACATCAATATAGGCATGTGCCCGCCGCATCGTCACCCCCACGTGAAGCCTGTTGCCCGCCGCTGGCTCATCAGCCGCTTGAAGCAGACTGGGCCGACGAGTTAGCCCGGATGTTCAAAGCCTTGGGAGATCCGGTGAGGCTGCGCATGCTGAGTCTGATCGCCAGCCATGAGGGCGGCCAGTGCTGTGTTTGCGACATCTCCCCCTCCTTCGAGCTGTCCCAGCCGACCATTTCCCATCACCTCAAGACGCTGCGCGAGGCGGGCCTCTTGGACTGCGAACGACGCGGTACCTGGGTGCACTACTGGGTGATACCGACTGCCATCGCCCAGCTTTCCGCGGTGCTGGCACTCGACGCACACCACTTCGCCACCACATCCGAATCCCTGGAGAGGACCTGCCGATGAGCACGAAACCGTCCGTGTTGTTCGTCTGCGTGCACAACGCCGGACGTTCACAGATGGCGGCGGGGTTCCTGTCAGCCTTGGCCGGCGAGGCCATCGAAGTCCGTTCGGCCGGCAGCGCTCCCGGTGATGCCGTCAACCCTGCCGCTGTGGCGGCGATGGCCGAAGTCGGAATCGACATCTCGGACCAGACTCCGAAGATTCTGACCACCGACGCCGTGGCAGCCTCCGATGTGGTGATCACCATGGGCTGCGGGGACACCTGCCCGATATTCCCGGGCAAGAGCTATCGCGACTGGGTCCTCGAAGACCCCGCCGGCAAGGGCGTGGCGGCCGTGCGACCCATCCGCGACCAGATCAAGGCTCGGATCGAAGAACTCATCGCCGAACTGGTTCCAGACGCCACGGAAGCCGAAAACCCAGCCTAGGAACAGCAATTCGGGTCGAGCACCGCAACCAATGCCGCGACTGCGTCCCGGTGCGGACGGTGATAGACGTTCATACCGCGCCGGGTCGACTCGACCAGTCCGGCGTTGCGTAGCTGGGTCAGGTGGTGGCTGGCCGTGGATTCACTGACCCCGACCGCGGCGGCCAGATCCCGGCTGTTCTCCTCGCCATCAGCCGAACCGAATAGCAGCGACATGATCTTGACTCGCGCCGGGTCGGCTAACGCTTTGAGCCTAAGCGCGACCTGCAGGGCGTCGTCATCACTCATCGCCCCAGCCGCCACCGGCGCACAGCACACCGGTGAGGACATATCGATCAACGGCAACGTCTTGGGCATGAGACCATGATGCCATAGATCTTGACATATATCGAAAAGGTGGCATCCTGGGTGTCGTCCCAATAGTTCGACATATGTCGCACAGGTTTCAGGAGGCATCCCATGTCCCGTGTTCAGCTGGCCCTCAACGTCGATGACATCGACGCGGCCATCACCTTCTACTCCAAGCTGTTCAATACCGAGCCGGCCAAGGTCAAGCCCGGCTACGCCAACTTCGCCATCGCCGAACCGCCACTGAAGCTCGTGCTGCTGGAAAACCCCGGCCACGGTGGCAGCCTCAACCACCTCGGAGTCGAGGTCGAATCCAGCGAGCAAGTCCACGCCGAGATTGGGCGGTTGAGCGAAGAAGGCATGTTCACCGAGGAGGAGATCGGCACCACCTGCTGCTTCGCCACCCAGGACAAGGTCTGGGTGACCGGCCCAGGCGGGGAACGCTGGGAGGTCTACACCAAGCTCGCCGACTCCGACACCTTCGGCGTCAGCCCACAGATCGGCGAAGCATCCGACGACACCCCGGTCTGCTGCGGCACCGCTGCCGACGGACAACCCGCTACCGCGACTCAAGCGTCCTGCTGCTGAGCCCCGCACAAACCCGGGGACCGGCGGCGCGCCAGCTGGTCCCCGGGAATTCGTTCACGCGCTGTTTCCTTGTGGCTTGATTCGATAACTGTCAATATCGATAGGTGTCGAAGTCATCCGAGCCCGGGTGCTGCGAGATCGTTCCCCTGGTGCGAGAGCCGCTCAGCGTTGCGGCCGCAGCAGAGCTGGCGGGGATGCTCAAAGCGCTCTCCGATCCGGTTCGCCTGCGGCTGCTCAGCATTATCGCCAGCCATATCGGCGGCGAGGCGTGCGTCTGCGAAATCTCCGAAGGTATCGCGGTGGGCCAGCCCACGATCTCCCACCACCTCAAGGTGCTACGAACTGCCGGACTCATCGACAGCGAACGGCGTGGCTCGTGGGTGTACTACCGAGTGATTCCCGAAGCACTGCAACAGCTTTCAACCGTGCTCGGCATGGACGATTTGATCGGGGTTGGCTGATGGAAACCATCGGCCTACTTCGCCGGCTCGTGGCCGAATTCGTCGGCAGCGCACTGCTGGTCACCGTCGTGGTGGGCTCCGGCATCGCCGCCGCGCAGCTGTCCCCGGACGATGTGGGGCTGCAGCTCCTGGAGAATTCGACAGCCACCGTCTTCGGACTGGCGGTCCTGATCCTGCTGTTCGGACCGGTCTCCGGTGCTCACTTCAACCCGGTGGTCACCGCGTCCGACTGGCTCCTGGGGCGCAGGGCCGGCACCGGCATCAGCACCCGCGACGCCGTCGCCTACAGCGCTGTCCAAATCGCGGGCGCAATCTGTGGGTCCTGGCTGGCCAACCTGATGTTCGACCGTCGGGTCTTCGAGATCGCGACCAAGGACCGCATCACCACCGGACACCTCGTCGGCGAAGTCGTCGCCACGGCAGGCCTCATCGCGCTGATCTTCGCGCTGGCCCGCACTGGCCGCGCCGGAATGTCCGCCGCCGCCGTCGGCGCCTACATCGGCGCCGCCTACTGGTTTACCAGCTCGACGTCGTTCGCCAACCCCGCCGTGACCATCGGCCGGATCTTCTCGGACACGTTCGCCGGTATCGCACCCAGCTCAGCGCCAGGGTTCATCATCGCCCAAATCGTCGGGGCCCTCATCGGTCTGGCGCTCATCGCCACGCTGTACCCCGACATTGCCGCCGACGCCGACGACGTCGTCGTTCCCCACCGCCACGCCGACAGCCACCCCCGCGACTCCGTCTGACCCACACCAACCCCAGTTTCGAGGAGCCCCGTCATGGCGTCTCGCCATATCATCGCGGTCGGCGGCAGCGACGCCGGCATCAGTGCGGCCCTGCGCATCCGCGAACTCGACCCCACCACTGAGGTCACCGTCGTGGTGGCCGACGCATACCCCAACTTCTCCATCTGCGGTATCCCCTACTACGTCTCAGGCGAGGTCACCCACTGGACCAACCTCGCTCACCGCACCGCAGCGGATCTGGCCGCGACCGGCATGCGCGTACTGACCGACACGCGCGCGACTCGGATCAATGTTGATGAACACACCCTCGATGTCCTCAGCCCGGACGGGCGGCCCGACCAGCTGGCTTATGACGCCCTGGTGGTCGGGACGGGCGCCGTCAGCGCCCGGCCACCTATCACCGGACTGAGCGGACCCGATGCCCTGGACGCCGAGGATGGCGTGCACCTGCTGCATTCCATGGGTGACACCTTCGCTGTCATGGACTCACTGCAGCAACGCAATCCGGCCACCGCGGTCATCATCGGCGCCGGGTACATCGGTCTGGAGATGGCCGAAGCGCTCACCATCCGCGGCATCGCCGTGACCCAGGTCGAAGCCCTGCCCGAAGTGCTACCGACCGTCGACCCCGAACTCGGCTGGCTGGTCCGCGGCGAACTCGAACGCAACGGTGTTGAAGTGCTGACCAACACCGCTGTGACCGCCATCAGCCGCACCGACAGCGGAGCCATAACGGTCACAGCTGAGCATGACGGAGAACTTTTGCGCCGCACTGTTGATTTCGTCCTCGTCGTCGTCGGCGTACGACCCGATACGGAACTGGCCAGCGACGCTGGAGCCGAGCTCGGCGCGAAAGGGGCCATCGCAGTCGATGACACCATGCGCACCAACCTGGCGGATGTCTTCGCCGCCGGAGACTGCGTGCACACGCACCACCGACTGCTCGGCCTGACCTGGCTGCCGCTGGGCACCACCGCGCACAAGCAGGGCCGAGTCGCAGGCGAAAACGCCATCGGCGGCGACGCTCGTTATGCAGGTAGCCTCGGCACCCAAGTCGTCAAAGTCTTTGATCTAGTCGCCGCCCGCACCGGCCTCCGCGAACACGAAGCCAGAGCAGTACAACGCGATTGGATACCAGTCAGCACCACTGCTACACCTGACGACCACAAGGCTTACTACCCCGGCGCCTCGCCCATCCACATTCGCATCACCGGCGACCACACCACCGGCCAACTACTCGGCGCCCAACTCATTGGCCACCGCAGCGCCGAAGTATCCAAACGCGTCGACACCTACGCGACCGCCCTATTCCACACGATGACCGTCGATGCGCTCAGCGAGCTTGACCTCGCATACACCCCGCCGCTTGGCTCACCCTGGGATGCCATACAGATGGCTGCCCAAGCCTGGGTGAGCAAACATCAACTGGCGAGCCGACTTCGCCCGGCCCGCCAGTAAGCCGGGCAGGGATCACACGGCCAGCGGGGGCAGCGCCGTCCGCGGTACCGAGGCCGATGTGGCGCCGGCATCCGACGGCAGCAACTCGCCCTGGCTGAAGAAGAAGATCACCGCGTCATTGGTGACAGCGAAGTTCTGATAGTGCGACGGGTCGAGCCCGTCGCTGGTGGCAATGACACCGGTCAGACCGGTCTGACGCTCCAGATCCCGTTGCACGATGGGGAATATCGCGTTGACGGCATTGGCCTCTGCGGCGAAGAGGGTGTCGAAGGTGACCGGTTTGCGGTGCGCCACATCGTAGGTGAACGATTTGTACCAGGTCGTCGGGTGCGCGCCACCGACATCCTGGAAGAGTTTGAGCACTACACTCTGGGTGCCGCCGGTGGGCGGTCCGGACGTGAATGATTGTGTGGTGACGTCCATTTCGTACGGCGCATTTCGCGCGGCCGGCGTCTGGGCGACGTTGGTGAATCCGTCGCGGTTCTGCGCCAGGTAGTCAAGCACGGCCTGCTCGTCGGCGTAGTTGGTGGGGAACCGCAAATCCATGGTGTAGCTCGGTCCGGTGCTGTGCACATGGCAGATGTTGTCCGCCTCGACCGCTCCGCCGAGCGCCGCGCAGTCGGTCGCGGCGCTGGAGACGGCCATGGTCTGCTCGCCCAGCAGAACGCCCACGGCCAGAGCTGTCAAGGTGAGAATGCGCATTCGCCGATCGTCCTCGCGCTGTGCGACGGCACCGTAGCCGTCGACGCCAGCGTACCCGCGCTATCCGGCTGCGGCGGACGGTCGGCACAGGAAGGCGGCAGTGCGTTCGCCTGCGCCGGAGCCGATTCGGGTGATCACCAGTGATATCGCGGTGTTCCCCGCGGGCCTCAGCCGCCGCCGCAACGCATCGGGGTCGACGTCCACACCGCGCACCAGGATCTCCAGCTGACCGCAGTCGTGGTGAGCGAGTGCGTGACGCAGGACCTTCTCGCGCAGCGGCAGTTCGTCGAGCACTTCGAAACCGCGGACGCCGGCGGGCACGTGATCGCCACTGAGATAGGCGATGTCGGGATCGAGCTGCCACAGTCCATGCCGCGCGGCGTAGTGCCGCACCAACCCGGCCCGCACGATCGCCCCATCGGGGTCGATGATCCACCGGCCGGCCGGGCCCACGAGGCAGTCGTCGGGATCCGCGTCGGTGACCACCTCGTCGCGGTCGAGCACACAGGCTCGGCGGTGCACTCCCGGCGTGGCCAACTCGGCCGACCACAGGCAGGCCTCTCGCACCGAGCCGCCGGCCGACGTCACCTCGATCTCACCGTCGAAGCCCAACTGCCGGACAGCGTCGAAATCGATTCCGGGCGCGCATTTCACGACGGTGGCGCGTCCGCGATAGGCGTCGAGCAGGCCGTCCAGCGGCGGGACGTAGGCGCTCGGGTCGAAGCGGCGCCGTCCGCCCGATCGGCGCGCCGGGTCGAGCAGGACGACGGTGTCCCTGGTGACCGGGTACAGCGCGTCGGCACGGCACAGCGCCACGTCGGGCACGTTATGGCGGGCCATGGCAAGCCGGACTTCGTCGATATCGCTGCCGACGAGCACCGCCACCGTCGAACGCAGAGCGGCCAGCTCGGTACCGATCGAACAGGTCGCGTCGTGCACCGACGCACCGGCCAGCCGGACGGCCCGGTGCCGGGCGACGGGCGCGGCGGTCGCCTGCTGCAGCGCGTCGTCGGTGAACAGCCACCCGGACACCTCAGCCAGCTCGCCGAGCTTGGCGACGGCCTTGCGGCGCAGCAGGGTGGTCTCGATCAGGGCAACAGAACGCTCGCCGAACCGGGCGCGGACGGCGGCGACATCTTGCAGCCGGCTGGCGTCGGTCAGGGGGTAGCGGGCAACCTCGGCCAGCGCCGCCGCACCGGCGTCGCTGCCGAGGTAGGTGACATCGTCGCGCCCGAACGTCAGGACGGTTTGATCCCGGTGATCATGACGTTGTAGTACCAGCCCTTGGGCACCACGCGGCGCCAGACGTTGTCGTCGACCCAGCTCAGGCCGATCCAGCTGGTGAACGCGAACTTGGCATAGCCCCAGCCCAGTTTGCCGGGCGGCACGGCGGCCTCGAAGGTGCGCAGCGGCCAGCCCAGCATCGCGGCGGTGAACTCCGTCGTCGTGGTCGACACGTCGACGGCCCCGGCGCTGCGGGCCATCCGCTCGAGGTCGTCGGGGTCGAAGGTGTGCAGGTCGACGACCGCCTCCAGCGCCGCGGCGCGCGACGACTCGTCGAGTTCGGCCTGCGGCCGCCGCCAGCCGTCCAGGCCGGGCAGCTTGGTGACGTTGGTCGCCACCCGCCAGGTCAGCGTCGACAATTCACGCGCGTACCGGTTGCCCACCGTCGTCGGCTCGCCGGCGAACACGAATCGCCCGCCCGGCTTGAGCACCCGGACGACCTCGCGCAGCGACTTCTCGACGTCGGGAATGTGGTGCAGGACAGCGTGACCGACGACCAGGTCGAAGGTGTCGTCCTCGTAGGGAACGCCTTCGGCGTCGGCGACCCGACCGTCGATGTCCAGGCCCAGGTTCTCGCCGTTGCGGGTCGCGACCTTGACCATGCCCGGCGACAGGTCGGTGACCGAACCGCGCCGGGCCACTCCGGCCTGGATCAGGTTGAGCAGAAAGAAGCCGCTGCCGCAGCCGAGCTCCAGCGCACGGTCGTAGGGCAGCTCACGCAGTTCCTCGGGCGGCACGGTGGCATCGAAGAGATTGCGGGCGTAGTCCACGCAGCGCTTGTCGTAGGAGATCGACCACTTGTCGTCGTAGCTCTCGGCCTCCCAGTCGTGGTACAGAATCTGGGCCAGCTTGCTGTCCTTCAGCGCGGCCTCGACCTGTTCGGCCGTGGCGTGCGGTTGCGGAGCGGGGTCGATCGTGGTCATCAGGGCAGCCTAACTGCCATCGCCGGCGGCGAAGACCTGACCGTAGCGTTGCGCCTGCTCACCGGCATCGAGCCCGCCGTCGATCAACGCCTTGGCGCCGGCCAGCGCGCTCGGGGCGGCGTCGACGAACCGGCCCGTCCACACCGCGGCGGCGTCGAAGACGTGGTCGGGGGCCACCATCTCGTCGATCAGCCCGATCACCAGCGATTCCTTGGCGTCGACGAACCGACCGCTGAAGGCCAGGTCCTTGGCCCGGGCCGGGCCGATCACTCGGGCCAGCCGCTGCGCGCCGCCCCCACCGGGGACCAGGCCGGCCAGGATCTCGGTGGCGCCGAGCTTGACGTTGTCGCCGCTGACCCGCCAGTCGGCGGCCAGTGCCAAGCTCAGTCCGGCGCCCAGGGCGTAGCCGGTGATCGCGGCCACCGTCGGCTTGGGGATCGCGGCGACCGCATCGATCGCCTCGCGGCGCAGCAGGTCGGCGGCCTCGGCTTCGGCGCGGTTCAGCGTGCGCAGTTCGGGGACGTCGTCGCCCACGGAGAAGATCTCGTGGCCGCCGAACAGGATGACGGTGGTGATGTCGGCGCGCTCGGCCAGCTCGGCGGTTGCCGAGATCAGCTCCCGGTAGGTCTGCCGGGTCAGCGCATTGGTCGGCGGCCGGGACACCAGCAGCACGCCGACGCCGGGGTGCTGCTCGCCGACGTGGATGCTGACGAACTCGCGCACGTCAGTCCCCGCCGTAGCCCTGCGGCGCACGTCGGTTTCGAGCCTCGTTGTACCGCTCGCTGTTGAAGAACTCGATTTCCCAATTTCCGTCGCGGACAGCAGATTTGGCCTGCATCGCCACGATCTGGCGGTCCAGCGCCAGCACCTCACCGACAGTCCGCCCGGCCAGCGAGTCCAGCTGGGTCCAGGTCGGCGGCAACAGGAATGAGCGGGCCTCGGCGAAATCCTCCAGCGCCGCTTTGGGGCTGGTCCATGCCGCCTGCTCGGATTCGGTGTTGTGGCCGTCGGCGCGCTGACCGTCGGGGAGGGCGCCGACGAAGAAGTACGTGTCGTAGCGGCGGGTGCGCTCCTCTTCGGGGGTGACCCAGTTGGCCCACGGCCGCAGCAGGTCGGCCCGCAGCACCAGGTTCTCCCGGTGCAGGAATTCCGAGAACGACAGGCTGCGGTCGACCAGTGCCGCGCGAACCTCGGCGTAGACCGACGCATCCGCGACGATGCCGTCGGGGTCGTCGGCAGGTCCGGCGAACAACACGCCGGACTCCTCGAACGTTTCGCGCGCGGCGGCGCACACCAGCGCCTCGGCGAGGTCCTCGGAGATACCGAACCGCTGGGCCCACCAGTCGGGGCCGGGCCCGAACCAGGCGATGTCGGAGTTGCGGTCGCGATCGTCCACCCCGCCGCCGGGAAATACCATCACCCCACCGGCGAACTCCATCGCGCGATGCCGGCGCATGAGAAAGACCTCGACACCGTCCTCTGGCGTATCCCGGATCAACATCACCGTCGCCGCCGGTCGGATCGGCAGCGGTTCGGGTTTGTCGTCGCTCACAATCGCCTCCTGTGGGCCGCGCGACTGCGCACGCGCCGGGCGAAGTAGCGGCCATCGATGTTGTCCAGCGCGATCGATTGCCCGAACGCGGTGGACAGGTTCTCCGATGTCAGCGTGTCATGCAGCAAACCACCGGCCACCACCTGGCCCTCGGACAGGATCAGGCAGTGGCTGAAGCCGGGCGGGATCTCCTCGACGTGGTGGGTGACCAGCACCAGCGCCGGCGCGTCGGCGTCGGCGGCAAGATCGGCAAGCCGGGACACCAGCTCCTCGCGGCCGCCCAGATCGAGCCCGGCCGCCGGTTCGTCGAGCAGCAGCAGTTCGGGATCGGTCATCAGCGAGCGTGCGATCAGCACCCGTTTGCGTTCGCCTTCCGAGAGGGTGCCGTAGGTGCGTTCGGCCAGATGCTCGGCCCCGACGCTTTCCAGCGTGTCCACCACCCGCTCGTAGTCGACGTCCTCGTAGCTCTCCCGCCAGCGGCCCAGCACGGCGTAGCCGGCCGAGACGACCAGATCGCGGACCACCTCGCCGTCGGGCACCCGCTGGGACAGCGCCGAGCTGCTGAGCCCGACCCGCTGGCGCAGCTCGGACATGTCGGTGCGGCCGAGCCGCTCACCGAGCACGTGGGCGGTGCCGGAGGACGGGTGTTCCATGGCCGCGGCGATACGCAGCAGCGAGGTCTTTCCGGCGCCGTTGGGGCCGATCACCACCCAGCGTTCGTCGAGTTCGACCTGCCAGGTGACGGGTCCGACCAGGACCTGCCCCCCGCGGCGCAGCGAAACTCTGCGGAAGTCGATCAGCAGGTCGGGGTCGACCTCGTCGGCGGCGTCGGGCACTGCACCATCGTGCCGTATTCGTCTTCGTCCGCACGTGTTGGGTCGTTGCGATTTCGGGTGTGTCCGACGATGTGCGCCCAGCCGCTGACGGCCAGGATCGGCGCGGGTGTCAGCCTCAGCACCAGCTGAACCATCGGTCCGATCCCGAATGCGTAGATGACGGTCCCGACGCCGACGCTGCCGCCGAGCAGCCAGCCCGCCCCCAGCACCGTCGCTTCGATCGCGGTGCGCACCAACCGCACCGAAAGACCGCTCCGCGCAACCAATCCCGTCATCAACCCGTCACGGGGCCCGGGCCCCAGCCCGGCGCCCACATACAACACGGTGGCCACGGCGTTGAGCAGGACCGCCCCCAGCATCAGGGCGATCCGGGCCGGCATCGACCCGGGCGCGGTGAGCACCGCGAGGCCGGCGTCGACGGTGATCGCGATGACGACGACGTTGGCGAGGGTCCCGATGCCGGGTGAGTTCCGCAGCGGAATCCACAGCAGCAGGACGACGACACCGACCACCGCCGAGGCCACGCCGATGGTCATCGGAGTGTGCAGCGTCAGGCCCTGATGGAAGACGTCCCACGGGTCCAAGCCGAGACCGGCCCGCACCATCATGGCCATCGAGAAGCCGTAGCAGGCCAGTCCGATCAGCAGCGCGGTTCCGCGCAGCGTCGCCGTCACCGGTGGTCGGAGAACCGGACGCGCAGGGCGTCGAGGTCACCACGCAGCCGACGGGCATCGGCGTCGACGTCATCCCATCCGGTCGTTGTCGGATTCCACGGGCCGTGATCGGCGTCCAGCAACGCCGCCAGCCGGTGGGCCACTCGGGAAAACCAGGTACTCATGACAGCCATCCTTTCGGGCAACTGGCTTGCCCATCAATAGCCAGTTGCCGCATACTGGCTTGCAAATGGCGACGACATTGACGGCCAGGGCGCTGGATCCGGGCCTTTTGGCCCGCGAACTGGGCAACTGGCGGACCTCCAGCCGGAGTGGCCCCTCCTATCAGGCACTGGCCGACGGGCTGCGAATGCTGATCGTCGACGGCCGGCTGCCGGTCGGGTCGCGGCTGCCCAGTGAACGCGCGCTGGCCGAGGCGGTGCGGGTCTCCCGCACCACCGTCACCGCGGCGTACACCGAACTCGGCGAGAGCGGCTATCTGCACGCCCGCCGCGGCGCCCGCAGCACGGTCGCGCTCCCCCACACACCGGTGAGCGTGCCCAGCGATACGACGGCCAGGATCAACCTGGCCGAGGCCGCCCTGGCCGCGCCGGCCAGTGCCGTACAGGAGGCGTTCACCGAGGCGGCCAGGCAGTCCGCCGCGTATCTCCAAGCGACCGGTCATGACATGCGGGGGGTACTGGCTTTCCGCACCGCGATCGCCGAACGTTATTGCGCCAGAGGACTTCCCACCACCCCCGACCAGATCATGGTGACCAGCGGTGCACAGCATGCAATCGCGCTGATCCTGGCCACCTATGTTCAGCCCGGCGATCGCGTGCTCGTCGAACAGCCCACGTATCACGGCGTGCTCACCGCGATCGGCACCGCGGGCGCCCGGCCGGTTCCGGTCGCGATGACAAGGGAGGGTTGGGAACTCGACGCCGTCCACGCCGCCGTGCGCCAACTCGCCCCGACCCTGGCCTATCTCGTGCCTGATAACCACAATCCGACAGGGTTCTCGATGCCGGCCGCTGATCGCAAGCGATTATCCGACATCGTCGCCGAGACCCGCACCCGCACAGTGATCGACGAGACCATGACCGACATCTGGCTCGACGAGCCGGTGCCCCCGCCGGTGGCCGCGTCGATGGGTTCGCGCACCGACCTGATGATCACGATCGGTTCGATGTCGAAATCGTTCTGGGGAGGCATGCGCATCGGCTGGATCCGGGCCGAACCGAACGTGCTCGCGACCATCCGAGCGCTTCGCCCGTCCATCGATCTGGGCACGTCGGTCATCGAACAGCTCGCTGCCGCATGGCTTCTCACCGAACGGGCCGATGATGTACTGCCCGAACGTCGCGAGATCCTGCGGGGCAGGAGGGCTTTACTACTGGAACTGATCGACAAGCATCTGCCCGACTGGCGTCCGTTGCCGGGCACCGGCGGGATGTCGATGTGGGTGCAGCTGCCCGCGCCGGTCAGTTCGGCGATGTGCGCGTCGGCGTCCCGGCTGGGTGTCGAGCTGCCGCCCGGCCCGCGCTTCGGCGTCGACGGCACACTCGAGCGATTCGTCCGAATTCCGTTCGCACTGCCCGAAAGTGAGCTGACCGAGGCCATCGAGCTGCTCGGCCGGGCGTGGCGCAATATCACCGGGTCGGCGATTCCCGAGACCACCGCCGTGGTGATCTAGCGATTTCGGCGCGAAAACCGCCGCTGAGCGAACTGTGCTGTTCGGGGACATCGCTGACAGTTGGATGTCTCGGGACATCGCTGACACCTGAGTAGGGCTGGGACCAGCATGGTTCATGGCCCAGAAGGTGACGGCGATGGATATTCGGATGGCTGCAGCATTGGCTGGCCAGATCGAGAACGTGGCCCAGTTTTGCCGGGACCACCAGATCAGTCGGGAGACGTTTTACAAGTACCGTCGACGATTCCGTGATAGCGGTATCGAGGGACTGCAGGAGCTCTCCCGGCGCCCGAAGACCTCGCCGGGGCGGACTCTGGTCGAGGTCGAGGATCTGATCGTGTTGCGGCGCAAGCAGTTGATCGAGGACGGCCGCGATCACGGCGCCCAGTCGATCGTGTGGTCGTTGCAGCGTGACGGTGTCGCGGTGCCGTCGGTGTCGACGGTGTGGCACATCCTGACCCGCCGCGGAGCGATCACCCCGCAGCCCCAGAAACGCCCGAAGTCAGCGACCAAGCGGTTCGTCTTTGATCGGCCCAACGAGTGCTGGCAGTCCGACTGGACCGGGTGGGCGCTGGCCGACGGCACCCCGGTGGCCATCGCCGGCAGTCTCGATGACCACTCCCGCTACCTGGTGGGGTTGCGTGCGTGTGCCGGTGACGCCGACGCCGCGCTGGTCTGGGAAGTGATCCTGGCCGGCATCGATGAATGCGGGATCCCGTCAATGTCGTTGTCGGATAACGGACTTGTGTATACCGGACGGTTCCGCGCCTATGTATCAGCGTTCGAGTCCAACCTGCGGGCCCTGGGCGTGCGCACCATCAACTCGGCGCCGTACCACCCGCAGACCTGCGGCAAAATCGAACGGTCCTGGCAGACGCTGAAAAGATGGCTCCGCGCTCGCCCAGCACCGGCCACCATCGACGAGCTCAACGGCCTGCTCGAACAGTTCCGCAGCTTCTACAACCACCGGCGGCCCCATCGCGCCCACCGCGGGGCCACCCCCGCCGAGGTGTTTGGCGCCACCGCCAGGGCCCGACCCGCTGACCGTCCAGTGCCGGCCCCAGTTGTGGTCAGCCGCCACACCGTTGGCGCAACCTCGGGATACATCTTCGTTGCGCCCTACAAAGTCAACGTCGGCCTGTGCTGGGCCGGACACGACTGCGACGTCATTCGCGATGGTGAGCACATCACCATCCTCAGCGGCACCACCCTGGTCCGGTCCTTCACCGCAGACCCCACCCGCAACTACCAACGCAGCGACAAATCCACCCGGACCTACCGCACCCGCGAACCCAAACCGGCACCATGAGTGTCAGCGATGTCCCGCGACAAAAGTGTCAGCAATGTCCCGAGACACCACACGCCGCTGAGCGAACGTTTGCGCGCCGAAATCCCTGAATCTACTCCGGCGGGATCTCCACCCGGCGCAGCGTGCCGTCGACGGCATCGGCAGCCTCGATCTCGGCGCGGGTGATGCCGAGGATGAACAGCACCGTGTCCAGGTAGGGATGACTCAGCGAGGCGTCGGCCACCTCGCGCAGTGCGGGTTTGGCATTGAAGGCCACTCCCAGCCCGGCGGCGGCCAGCATGTCGATGTCGTTGGCTCCGTCACCGACAGCCACCGTCTGCTCCATCGGCACCCCGGCCTGGCGCGCAAAGTCACGCAGCGCCTTGGCTTTACCGGCGCGATCCACCACCTCGCCGACCACCCGTCCGGTCAACTTGCCGTCGACGATCTCCAATTCGTTGGCGGCCACGAAGTCCAGCATCAGCTCGTGCGCCAGCGGATCGATGACCTGACGAAAACCACCCGACACCACACCGCAGTGAAAACCCAAGCGGCGCAATGTCCGAATGGTGGTGCGTGCGCCGGGAGTGAGCTCGATCTGGTCGGCGACCTCGTCGACCACGTCAGCGGGCAAGCCGGCCAGGGTGGCCACCCGGCGGTGCAG
This sequence comes from Mycolicibacterium rhodesiae JS60, assembly GCA_000230935.2. Lineage (GTDB taxonomy): Bacteria > Actinomycetota > Actinomycetes > Mycobacteriales > Mycobacteriaceae > Mycobacterium > Mycobacterium rhodesiae_B. The sequence continues at coordinate 1,834,247 of AGIQ01000001.1, read as the reverse complement.
CGACTCGGCGAAGTCCAGCTCGCCGCGCATGGCCGCCTCGGTGATGGCCGCGACGGCCTCCCCGGCGCCGGCGTGGTGGGCCAGCATCTCGATGACCTCGCCCTGGATCAGGGTCGAGTCGACGTCGAACACGATGAGCCGCTTGGCCCGTCGCTCCAGGCTGTAGTTCTCGACCGCGATGTCCAGGCCCTGCTCGGCGGCCACCCGGGCCAGCACCGTCCGCAGTTCACCGCTGACACCCACGGGCACCGACACCCGCAGCTCCAAACCCGTCACCGGGTAGTCGGAGACACCGCGGATGAAGTCGATGTTGACCCCCAGCGCGGCCGCCCCGCGGGCCACCACACCGAAGGCCGCCGCGGTGATGGGCCGCCCGAGCACCACGATGGTGTGGGTGGACGGCTCGCGAATGATCGGCATGTCGTCGCTGCGCTCGATCGTGACGTCGAGCCCGACCCGGTGAATGGCGTCGGTGACGTCTTCGCGTAGTTGGACACCGTCGGCTACGTCGGCACGGCCGGAAACCAGCACACCCAGTGTCAGACGCCCCCGGATCACCACCTGCTCGACGTTGAGCAGATCCACCTCGTGACGGGCCAGCACTTCGAAGAGCGCTGAGGTGACCCCCGGCTGGTCGATACCGGTGACGGTGATCAGCACCGACACCTTGGACATGGTCATACCAGGAAGACTGCGTTATCCCGCGCTAGGTGCGGACGTGCTCGTCGTCGAGGCGCGTGACGTCCCCGTCGTCGGGACCGTGCGCCCGGCCGACGTGAGCCTCCCTGCGCATCCGCTCGATCATGTGCGGGTAGTGCAGCTCGAAAGCGGGCCGCTCCGAACGGATCCGGGGCAGTTCGGTGAAGTTGTGCCGGGGCGGCGGGCAGGAGGTCGCCCACTCCAGCGAGTTGCCGTAGCCCCACGGATCATCGACCGTGACGACCTCGCCGTAACGCCAGCTCTTGAAGACGTTCCAGGTGAACGGCAGCACCGAGACGCCGAGGATGAAGGCGCCGATGGTCGACACGATGTTCAGGGTTTCGAAGCCGTCGGACGGCAGGTAGTCGGCGTAGCGGCGGGGCATTCCCTCGTCACCCAGCCAGTGCTGCACCAGGAACGTGGTGTGGAAGCCGATGAAGGTCAGCCAGAAGTGCACCTTGCCCAGCCGCTCGTCGAGGAGGCGCCCGGTCATCTTCGGGAACCAGAAGTAGATTCCGGCGTAGGTCGCGAAGACGATGGTGCCGAAGAGCACGTAGTGGAAGTGCGCGATCACGAAGTAGCTGTCGCTGACGTGGAAGTCGATGGGCGGGCTGGCCAGCAGAACACCGGACAGACCACCGAGCAGGAACGTCACCAGGAACCCGATGGAGAACAGCATCGGCGTCTCGAACGTGAGGCGGCCCTTCCACATCGTGCCGATCCAGTTGAAGAACTTGATGCCGGTGGGCACCGCGATCAGGAACGTCATGAAGCTGAAGAACGGCAACAGCACCGCACCCGTGACGTACATGTGGTGCGCCCAGACCGCGACCGAGAGCGCCGCGATGCTGATCGTGGCGTAGATCAAGGTGGTGTAGCCGAAGATCGGCTTGCGGGAGAACACCGGGAAGATCTCCGAGACGATGCCGAAGAACGGCAGCGCGATGATGTACACCTCGGGGTGCCCGAAGAACCAGAACAGGTGCTGGAAGAGCATGGTGCCGCCGTTGGCGGGGTCGTAGATGTGCGCACCGAGGTGGCGGTCGGCGGCCAGGCCGAACAGGGCCGCGGTCAGCAGCGGGAACGCAATCAACACCAGGATCGACGTGACGAAGATGTTCCAGGTGAAGATCGGCATCCGGAACATGGTCATGCCGGGCGCACGCATGCAGACCACGGTGGTGATCATGTTGACGCCACCGAGGATGGTGCCCAGACCACCGACGGCCAGGCCCAGGATCCACAGGTCACCGCCGGCGCCGGGTGAGTGCATGGCGTCCGAGAGCGGGGTGTAGGCCGTCCAGCCGAAGTCGGCGGCACCACCGGGGGTGATGAAGCCGGCCAGCGCGATCATCGCGCCGAACACGAACAGCCAGAACGACAGCGCGTTCAGCCGGGGGAAGGCGACGTCGGGGGCGCCGATCTGCAGCGGCAGCACCAGGTTGGCGAAACCGAACACGATCGGTGTCGCGTAGAACAGCAGCATCGCGGTGCCGTGCATGGTGAACAGCTGGTTGTACTGCTCGTTGGACAGGAACTGCAGGCCGGGCACGGCCAGTTCGGCGCGGATGAACAGCGCCATCAAGCCGCCGAGGAAGAAGAAGATGAAGCAGGCGACGCAGTACATGATGCCGATCAGCTTGTGATCGGTGGTGGTCACCAGCTTGTAGATCAGATTGCCCTTGGGACCCATCCGTGCAGGCATGGGCCGAGTGGCCTCGAGTTCTCCCTGCGAAGGCACAACGGCAGTCAACGGTCCTCCAAAATCAGTAAGCGCACCCGAGAACGTGCTCTTGATCCTAACCGCCCGCCGGCGCCGATGGGGTGTGGGTCCTACATTCTGTCGTAATTGACAGCTCGATACCCTGCCCTGCAGCTCAGCGGCCATCTCGTGGCCGGATGTTACGGTCGGCGTCGTGTTGATCGGCGGGAAGCGTTCGGGTGTCGCGATGGCGGCGGGAGCGGTGCTCGCAGCGGTCGCCATGACGGTTGCGAGCGGTTGCTCCGGCTCGTCCAAGGACCCCGCGCCGGCGGCGCGCAGCGTTGTCACGAGCACCACCAAGATCGCGGGCGCCGGAGTGCTGGGCAATCAGCGCCGGCCCGACGAATCGTGCGCACCCGAACCGGCCCGGCTCGACCCGGGGGGACCCGACCCGCAGCGGATCGTGGTGCTGGCCGGTGACGAGCTCGACGCGTTGTGCGCACTGGGGCTGCAGTCGAGGATCGTGGCTGCCGCACTGCCCGACGGTTCGACCACCCAGCCGTCATATCTGGGCACGGTCATCCACAACGTGCCCGGCGCAGGGACCCGCAGCGCACCCGACCTGAGCGCGATCGCAGCCGCCAAACCCGATCTCATCCTCGGCTCGCAGGCGCTGACGCCGCAGTCCTATCCGGCGCTGGCAGCGATCGCCCCGACGGTGTTCACCGACGCGCCCGGCGCCAAGTGGCAGGACAACCTGCGCACCGTGGGCGCGGCGACCGGTCGAACCGACGCCACCGACGATCTGGTCGGCGGTTTCACCGAGCTGGCCAAGCAGAAGGGCATGGCCAACGACGCCCCGCACTTCCAGGCGTCCATCGTTCAGTTCACCGACACCACGATGCGGGTATACGGCGCCGAGAACTTCCCAGCCTCGGTACTGGCCGACGTCGGGGTGGATCGCCCTGCCGCACAACGTTTTACCGACAAGCCGTATATCGAGATCGGGATATCCGATGCCGATCTCGACCGCTCGCCCGACCTCTCGGCCGCCGACGGCGACATCGTGTATCTGTCGTTCGCGTCGCCGGCGGCCAAGGACCGCGCCCCGGCCGTCCTGGACGGCCCGGCGTGGCGCGCGCTGTCGGCCAATCGGGATAACCGGGTCTTTGTCGTCAACAACGAGGTGTGGCAGACCGGCCAGGGCATCGTCGCCGCGCGCGGCATCGTCGACGACCTGCGCTGGCTCAACGCCCCGATCAACTAGCGCTCTGCCGCCGAATTTCACGTTTTCCAGGAGAACTGCGAGTGCGGCGCGACAAAACGTGAAACTCGACGGCCCGTGTAGCGTTCGTCACCGTGTTCCATGTGTTGATCGGCACGTACACCCAGCCCGCCGAGGTTGTCGAGAAGACCCGTCCCGCCCATCTGGCATGGCTGCGGGACGAGGTCGACGCCGGGCGGCTGCTGATCGCCGGCCGTCAGGAGTCCGGTGCTGGTGGCCTGCTGTTCACCGCGGACATCGATACCGAAGCCGTCCAGGACATCATCGACCACGATCCCTACACGCTGGCCGGGGTCGCCACCTATCAGCGGGTGTCTTTCAACGGCGCAATTCGCGCCGCCGGGTTATAAATCTCCTCAAGCGGGATTAGGCACCCGCCGCGCCGGGTTATACCCACTGGTCGCAGCGTCGCGACACCTCCCTATGACCAAACGCTGAACCGATCAGTGCTGCCTAAACGCGAATTCGAGGACACCGATGAGCACAGTCACCGCTTACGCCGCCACGTCCGCCAAGGATCCCCTGACCAAGACCACCATCAACCGCCGCGATGTCGGCCCCCGCGACGTCATGCTCGACATCCACTTCGCGGGTATCTGTCACTCCGACATTCACACCGTGCGCGGCGAATGGGGTGAAGTCGAGTACCCGATGGTGCCCGGACATGAAATCGCCGGTGTGGTAACGGAAGTCGGCCCCGAGGTCACGAAATACAAAGTGGGCGACCGCGTTGGCGTCGGCTGCTTCGTCGATTCCTGCCGCGAGTGCGCGGCCTGCCTCGCCGGCGTAGAGCAATACTGCACCAACCCGGGCATGGTCGGCACCTACAACGGTGTCGGCAGCGACGGGCAGCCCACTCAGGGCGGCTACAGCGGCGCGATCGTCGTCGACGAGAACTACGTGCTGCGCATCCCGGACAGCATCGCGCTGGACGAGGCCGCTCCCCTGCTGTGCGCGGGCATCACGCTCTACTCGCCGTTGCGGCACTGGAATGCCGGGCCCGACAAGCAGATTGCCGTCATCGGCCTCGGCGGTCTTGGTCACGTCGGCGTGAAGCTCGCGAAGGCGATGGGTGCCCATGTGACCGTGCTGAGCCAGTCTCTGAAGAAGATGGAGGACGGTCTGCGCCTGGGCGCCGATGAGTACTACGCCACCAGTGACGCGACGACTTTCTCGAAGCTCAAGGGCAAGTTCGATCTCATCCTCAACACCGTCTCGGCCAACCTCGACCTCGAGGCGTACCTCGGCCTGCTCGCGCTGGACGGCACACTTGTCGAGCTCGGTATGCCCGAACACCCGATGGCGGTGCCGGCTGCGGCCCTGGTCTTCGGTCGGCACAGCCTGTCCGGCTCCTTGATCGGCGGTATCGCCGAAACGCAGGAGATGCTGGACTTCTGCGCCGAGCACGGCGTGACACCCGAGATCGAGGTCATCGCGCCGGAGTACATCAATGAGGCCTACGAGCGGGTGCTGGCCAGCGACGTGCGGTACCGCTTCGTCATCGACACCGAATCACTGCGCAGCGCCTAGCGACTAGTTGACCGTGTCCTCGGTCACGCCGGCCAGCGGCCAACCGGCCGCGGCCAGCGTGGCCGCGACGCGCTTAATGTTCTCCGGGCCCGCGTCGTGGTGACTGACGTCCTTGATGAACTCGGCGATCTCGTCCTCGTCGATTCCGCCCGCCAGCGCCGGTGAGTCGTTCGCCGTGAGATGGGCGACCACCTCTTTGATCTGGTCCTCGGTCAGCGGAGTCGAGCGCAGCAGCGCCAGCAGCGGGACCCGGTCTGGGCCGGGAACACCGTTGGGGTAGCCGGCCCGCAGCCAGTCGAGGATCGAATGCAGAAGCGACGTAGCGGTCACCTGGCCAGTCTCTCGGTTGCGCCGAAACTACGCCAGCACCGGTAGGACAGTTCGCCGCCGGTTCACACCACGTTCATCGTCGCTCGGGGCACCTGGCCAGGAACTCCACGACCGCCTCGGCGAAGATGTCGTTGCGATCACCGGCGACCATGTGTCCGGCCCCGGCGACGTCGACGAACTCGATCTGCGGGAACCGCTCGAGGAATGCGTCGGCACGTTCCTGAGTGACAAGGTCACTCATCTGACCACGCACCAGCAGCATCGGCACACCGGCCGCCAGGATCGATTCGACCGCCGCGTTGAAGCGCTCGACCTCGGTGACCTCGATGGGCGGGCTGGCCGCCGTCCCGTCGATGAACTTGGGGTCCCAGTGCCAGTACCACCGGCCCTCCCGGTGGCGCAGGTTCGTGCGAAGGCCGTCAAGATCGGATGGCCGGCTGCGGTGCGGGTTGTACTCCTGGATCATGTCGGCCACCTCGTCGAGGGACTCGAAGCCCGTCTCCATCCGGTCGTACATGAATTGGTGGATGCGCTCTGCCCCGGTCGGGTTCATATCGGGGACGATGTCGACCAGTACCAGCGCACGCAGCGCCGCCGGTTCCAGCTCTCCGGCGAGCAGCATGCCGGTGAACCCGCCCAGTGACGCACCGACGAGCACGGGGCGCGCGGGCAGCTGACGGATCAGTTGCAGTACGTCGCCGGCGAAGCTGACGACCCGGTAGTCCCCTTCTTCCGACCAGTCCGACTCACCGTGTCCGCGCAGGTCAACGGTGATCGCCTGCCAGCCGCGCGCAGCCACGGCGGTCGCGGCCCGGCCCCCGGAGCGACGAGTCTGGCCGCCGCCGTGGAGGAAGACGACGCTCGGCGCGTCCGGATCGCCGATGCGGTCGGCCGCGATGCGGATGCCGTCCACGCCCAGCGCACTGAACGGTTCGGGTGTGGTCACGCCATTCAGCATCCGCGATAGGAGCGCCGGCTCAAAGCACCGGTCCCACCCCAATGAAGCCCTTGGGCGTCGATAGGTGGGACAAAGGGCCCTACAACCGCGTCGGGCAGGCGCGGACCTTGAAGTGGGTGAATCGGGAACCGTCGTGACGCACCGCAGCGTCTATCCCCGGCTGGCCCGGGCCGCGGAGCGGCCGTGGTACGTGTTGGGCCGGATCGGCGATCAGGCGCTGTTCTACGCCAGGGCCATCGCGGGTATCCCGACCGCGGTGCGCTGCTACCGCGTCGAGATCGTCCGACTGGTCGCCGAAATCAGCATGGGCGCAGGGGTTTTGGCGATGATCGGCGGGACGTTGGTAGTCGTCGGATTTCTCACCGTCGCGACCGGCGGAACGCTGGCGGTGCAGGGGTACAGCTCACTGGGTGACATCGGCATCGAGGCGCTCACCGGCTTCTTGGCCGCGTTCATCAACGTGCGGATCTCGGCGCCGGTCGTCGCCGGGATCGGTTTGGCGGCAACGTTCGGTGCCGGCGTGACCGCACAGCTGGGCGCGATGCGAGTCAACCAGGAAGTCGACGCACTGGAAGCCATGGCTATTCCACCACTGGTGTTTCTGGTGAGCACCAGGATCGTCGCCGGGATGATGTCGATCGCGCCGCTGTATGCCGTCGCGGTCATCCTGTCGTTCCTGGCCAGCCGGTTCACCACCGTGGCCCTGCTCGGCCAGTCAGCCGGCCTGTACGACCACTATTTTTCGACGTTTCTGAGCCCGACGGATTTGCTGTGGTCGTTCGTCCAGGCCATCCTCATGGCGTTGGCAATCCTGCTGATCCACACCTATTTTGGATTCTTCGCCTCCGGCGGCCCGTCCGGCGTCGGTGTCGCGACGGGTGACGCCGTGCGGACCTCGCTCGTCGTCGTGGTGTCGGTGACACTGCTCATCTCGTTGGCGATCTACGGCAGCCAGGGGCGATTCAACCTCGCCAGCTAAGCCACTGGGCGGGTTTCCCCTCGCAGCCACGGCCCAAGTCGTCTACGTTCATGGTCTCAGTCGTTCGCTGCCAACTCGAAGGCCCGGATGACCCTTTCACGGCGAGTATGACGAACCGGAGATCCGATGCAGATTGAACTCGCTCTGTGTGCCGCAGCGGCGCTTGTCCTCGCCGGGTGCGCCGGCACAACCTCTGATGGACATGCATCGGAGGTGCCCGCATCGTCGGCGACCTCGACTTCGTCGGCGACCTCGACCTCAGCCACCTCGACTGCGGCCGCGACAAGTCCGCAGGCCGCCCCGGCCGGGGGCGGCCAACCGACCAAGGAGTTCCTGGTCGGAAAATGGGGCACCGATGGCGACTGCACGCTGGCGATAGATCTGCGAGCGGACGGCACCAGTGACGGTCCGTTCGGCAACTGGTCCTACACCGACGGCGCGATCAGTTTCACCGAGGCGCCGGAGTTGAAGATCAACGTCACGGTCATTGATGACCAGACCATGGAATCGCACACGAACCTCGGCAAAACCGCCAAGATGACTCGCTGTCCGTGAGGTCGTCGCGGCCGCTGCCGCCAGGCCCCTACGCGATCAGAAGTCCCAGTCCTCGTCTTCGGTGACGACGGCCTTGCCGATGACGTAGCTGGAGCCCGACCCGGAGAAGAAGTCGTGGTTCTCGTCGGCGTTCGGCGAAAGTGCCGACAGAATCGCGGGATTCACGTCGGTCTCGTCGCGCGGGAACAGTGCTTCGAAGCCCATGTTCATCAACGCCTTGTTCGCGTTGTAGCGCAGGTATTTCTTGACGTCCTCGGTCAGCCCGACCGCGTCGTACAGATCCTGGGTGTACTCAATCTCGTTCTCGTACAACGCATACAGCAGTTCGTAGGCGTAGTCCTTGAGGTCCTGCTTGCGCTCCTCGGTCTGGACCGCATAACCCTTCTGGAACTTGTAGCCGATGTAGTAGGCGTGCACGGCCTCGTCGCGGATGATCAGCCGGATCAGGTCGGCGGTGTTGGTCAGTTTGGCCCGGCTCGACCAGTACATCGGCAGATAGAAACCGGAGTAGAACAGGAAGGCCTCGAGGAACACCGACGCGATCTTGCGCTTGAGCGGATCGTCACCGCGGTAGTAGTCGAGGATGATCTGCGCCTTGCGCTGCAGGTTGACGTTCTCCTCCGACCAGCGGAAGGCCTCGTCGATCTCGGTCGTCGAGCACAGCGTCGAGAAGATCGAGCTGTAGCTCTTGGCGTGCACCGACTCCATGAACGTGATGTTGGTCAGCACCGCTTCTTCGTGGGGGGTGAGCGCGTCGGGGATCATGCTGACCGAGCCGACCGTGCTCTGGATGGTGTCCAGCAGCGTCAGCCCGGTGAACACCCGCATGGTCAGCTGCTTCTCGTCGGCGGTCAGCGTGCCCCACGACGGGATGTCGTTGGATACCGGAACCTTCTCCGGCAGCCAGAAGTTACCGGTCAAGCGATCCCAGACTTCCGCGTCCTTTTCGTCAATGACACGGTTCCAGTTGATCGCCGTCGCCCGGTCGATCAGCTTCGTTCCATCGCTCACCGAAACCCCACTTCACCACGCTGTTTGCCCCGTTTCCGGCTGACCACCAAAACACTACCCCTGGGGTCCGACAACACGCCGCAACACAACAACTTGTGTTCCGCGCGGACCGAACCCACAGGTCCGCCGCGCGTGTCGAAATACCCCCGGCGTGTCGGCGCGATCAGCCGGCCGCGGCCCGCGCCGACGACCCGACCCGCGCCCCAGACGCCACTCCGGAGAAGCGGTACTCCGACCGTTTCAGCGAACGCGTGGTCAGCCAGTACTGCCATGTCATGCCGCTCCACAGCGTGCGGTTCTTGCCGTGCTCGTCCAGATACCAGCTGCTGCACCCACCGGTGCTCCACACCGCACGGGTAAGCCGTTGCTGCAGTTCGGCATTGAAGGTGTCCTGGGCCCAGCGGCTGGGTGCCAGCGCCTGCGCTCCGGCCTTGTCGACGGCCTCGATCGCCTGGCCGACATAGCGGATCTGCGACTCGATCATGAACACCACCGAGTTGTGGCCCAGCCCGGTGTTCGGCCCGAGCAGGAAGAACAGGTTCGGCATGTCCGCGACGGCGATGCCGCGATGAGCCTGCACGCCCTCACGGTTCCAACGGTCCACCAGGTCCTCGCCGCCGGGGCCCTTGATGGCGACGTAGGTGTAGGAGTCGGTGACGTGGAAGCCGGTGGCGAAGACGATGACGTCGACCGCACGCTCGGTGCCGTCCGCGGTGACGATCCCGGTCGGGGTGATCCGGGTGATCGAGTCGGTGACCAGCTCCGAGTGGGGGCGTTCGATGGCACGGAAGTAGTTGTCGGAGAACAGGACTCGCTTGCAGCCCAGCCGATACTTCGGAGTCAGCCGTTGCCGCAGGCCACGGTCTCGGACCTGACGCCGAATGTTCCACTTCCCGGCTTTCTCCCCCAGCGTGAGCAGTTCGGGCCGCTGGGTCATGGCGAATCCGAGTGCCTCCTGGAACCAGTAGATCCCGGTGCGCAACGCCGCGCGGGCGCCGGGGACCGTCTCGAACGCGTCGCGCATCGGCGCCGGGATCGGGTTGTTGCTCCGCGGCAACACCCACGCCGGGGTGCGCTGATAGAGCTGCAGACCGCCGACCTTGTCGACGATCTCCGGGACGATCTGGATGGCGCTTGCGCCGGTGCCGACGACCGCGACCTTCTTGCCGGTGAGGTCGACGCTGTGGTCCCACTGCGCGGAATGAAACGCCTCGCCGGTGAACTCGGCCAGCCCCTCGATGTCGGGCACGGCAGGGATGTGCAGCGCGCCGGCGCCGGAGATCAGGAATTGAGCGACGTACTCGCGCCCGTCCTTGGTGAAGACGTGCCAGCGGTACTCGGCGTCGTCCCAGTGGGCGCGGTCGACGTGCGCACCGAAGTGGATGTAGCGGCGCAGCCCGTGCTTGTCGGTCACGCCCTTGAGGTAGTCGAGGATCTCCGGCTGCAGGGACCACATGTAGGTCCAGTCCGGCTTGGGCTCGAAGGAGAAGGAGTACAGGTGCGCCGGGATGTCGCAGGCGCAGCCCGGGTAGCTGTTGTCGCGCCAGGTTCCGCCGACGTCGTCGGCCTTCTCCAGGATCAGGAAGTCGACGCCGCGGCGTTGGAGTTCGATCCCCATCCCCAGCCCGGAGAATCCCGTGCCGATGACCAGCGCCCGGGTGTGGACGGGCTCGGTGGTGATGTCGGCGACGGTCGGTTCGGCAACAGTCATCCCACCAAAGTACCCAATACCGCCGGTATCGGGTAGATGGGATTAGGCGCTCAGCCAGCGGCGGCGCGTCGCTGCATGGCGTCGTGAATCGGCCGGTCGGGATCGAGGTGGACGCCCAGGACGTCGGCGGTGCCGTTGACCGTGCCCAGCATGATCGTGGTCAGGTGGTTGACGAACTCGTCGGTCGGCATCCGCCGCTGGCTGTCCGGCTCGGGGCCCAGCCACCAATCGGTGGCCGCCGACGCCGCGCCGAACGCAGCCGCGGCCGCCAGCTCCAACGCCGCCGGATCGAGCTCCATCCCGCGCAGCTCGTTGTTGAACGTCTCGGCCATCGCCATGGTGATCTCGCGCCCCTCGTTGAGCGCGCGCTGGGTGGACTCCGATTGTTCGGCGAAGCGCCCCTGAAGCATGAACCGCAGCACATTGGGGTGCTGTTCGACGAGGTTCACGTACTCGGCCACCCCACGGCGGACGACCTCGCGGGTGGGGTCGGTGGCGGCATCGATATTCGAGAAGATGGCGGCCCACAACATGTCACGCAGCCGCTTGCCGATCGCCTGGAACAGGTCGGACTTGTCGGTGAAGTGCCGGTAGATCTTCGGCTTAGCGGTGCCGGCCTCTTCGGCGATCTCACGCAGGCTGACGTCGGGCCCGTGCTTGTCGATCGAGCGGAACGCGGCGTCGACGATTTCGGCGCGCACCTTCTTGCGGTGCTCGCGCCAGCGCTCACTGCGCGCGTCGACCTTGCCCGGCTCCGCGCCGGATCTCGATCTGGACACTCTGCGCACGTCAAGCACTGTACCTGGGCCAGGCCCGGCGTTCGGCGAGGACGATCACACCCGCCCCGCGCCGCAGCGAGCGATTCACCGTTCTCCGATAGCATCGAGGCGATCCGATTACCCGAAGTGAGACGAGACTAGTGACCGAGCGATTCGACCTGGTGATAGCCGGCGGGGGGCCCTCAGGGGCCGCCGCTGCGTGGCAGGCCGTGCAGACTGGCGCCAAAGTGGTGGTCCTCGACAAGGCTGAGTTCCCCCGGGATAAACCCTGCGGTGACGGCCTGACCGCCCGGGCCGTGAGCTACCTGCAGAAGATGGGCTTGGCCCATGAGGTGTCGCAGTTCCACAAGATCAGCGGCGTGACCGTCTTCAGCCCGTCGGAGTGGGAGCTGTCCTTCCCCAAGCGCCCCGGCATGCCCGACTACGGGCGCACCGCGAGCCGCACCGAACTCGACACGATGCTGCTCAAACACGCCGAGTCGGCCGGCGCGGTGGTCCGCCAGGGCAGCGAGGTCGCCGGCCCCGAGTTCGACGAGCGCGGCCGGGTCGTCGGCGTGGTGCTCAAGAGCGGCGAGAAGGTTCTCGGTGACGCGGTGATCGCCGCCGACGGCGCCTACTCCCCCATCAAGCGGGCGCTGAAGATCGACTCGGACTACAACGGCTACTCGGCGATCGCGATCCGCTCGGAGATGCACGCCAACCGCGCGGACTCCGACCGCTTCGAGATCTATCTCAAGCTGCTGTTCCAGGGCGACCAACTGCCGGGTTACGGCTGGATCTTCCCGATGGGCGGCGGCCGGTTCAACATCGGCCTGGGCTACGTCAACAGCTACAAGAACTGGCAGGCCATCAACGCCACCCACTTCTTCGGCGACTTCCTGCGCACCCTGCCCGCCGAGTGGGAACTGCCGTCGGTCGAGGAACTGAAGAAGAACAAGACGGTTCGGGCCTGGCGGCTGCCGATGGGCTTCACCGCCTGGCCGCCGTGGCGTCCCGGCGTCCTGTTCGCCGGTGACTCGCTGGGTGCCGGCAAGCCGGTGTCGGGAGCGGGCATTTCCAAGGCACTGGAATCCGGCCTGGCCGCCGGCGAGTGCGCGATCGCGGCGCTGGAGAACGGCGGACCCGACGACTTCACCAACTACGAGCAGCGCATGGAGGCCGCGTGGGGACGCGAGTACAAGCGCGGACGCTTCTTCAACAAGCTGGCCGGCTACCCGAAGGTGTCGGAAACCGGGCTAAAACTGCTCGACAACCACACCTTCCGTGATCTGCTGCTGAAGTCGTTGTATAAGAAGGCGCAGAGCCCCCAACACACCTGACGAGGTGCCCAGTGCACAGCGCGCTCACCCGGATATCGCTCTCGGTGATCGCGGCGCTGCTGCTGGGCTATACGGCGGCGTTGGCGATCTCGCCGCAACTCCGCGAGCGGTGGCCCACGCAGTGGCAGTGGTTCGGAAATCCCGGCTCCTGGCAGACACTGCTCATTCTGGTGGCGGTGCTCGTGGCGCTGGGCTGGGTCGCGTTCTATTCACCGGGCGCCGGGCGGACTGGCGCGCCAGTGGCGATCGTCGCGAGTCTGCTGCTGATCACCGCCGTGTTGGGCCTGGCGTCGTACTGGCATTGCTTCGACGACGACAACCCGAAGATCTTCACTCCGCTGCTCTGGACCGCCGGGCTCGTCAAGGGAAGTACCGGCGACCACGACCTCGCCTTCGGCACGGTGTGCCCCTACCCCACCCCCATCGCCTTGGACTTGGGCCGGCTGACCGGCACCGCTGCGATATTTCTCAGCGTGGTCGGCATTGCGACGGCGCTGTTCCAATCCCGCATGGACCGGCTGAGGATCTCACTGGCCCGCTCGGTCACGGCGGTGGTCGACATCGACGACGACGCGGCGTCGGTGGTCGACGCCGTTCGGACAACGCTGGATGGCCGGAGCACACTGGCCGTGATCACGAATTCACCCGAGCGTGAATGCGTCCGCGACGCACGCAACATGGGTGCGCGCATCGTGACGGTGGACTTCACGAAGCCCGAAACGTTGACGGCATTGCCGTTGTGGCGCAAGTTGAACAAGCTCTACCTTCTCTCGCCGGATCCGTCCGCGAACATCCGACGCCTGGCCCTCATCACCGAGCGGCTCGCGACGGTCAGTCGCAGGCAGCGCCTGCCACTGATCGTCCGTATCGACGACCCGTGGCAGGCGGCCGCTTGGCGGGCACAACATTTCGGGGGTGTGGAGACACGCTGGGCCGCAGACACGGTCGGCAAGTACGAGGTGACCGCGCGACGGCTACTGGACGACGTTCTCGGCCCCGCCCCCGTCGACCGCATACTGGTATGCGGCGCATCGCAACTGACGCTGGCGCTGTGCGCAGAGATGGTCCAGCGGCAGCTGGAGTGGGACTACTACTCCGCACCCGACCGTCGGCCGCTGCCTCCGCTGACACTGGTCGCGGAAAGCGCCGAGGAGTTCAAGCAGGACCATCTCTATGCCCACCGGCATCTGGGCCCGTCAACCGAGCATCGGGAACTTGCCACAATGGCCGAAAAGCCTACGGTGCCACTGCTGATGTCACTCATCGACGCCGCACCGAGCAGCACCGCGGTCATCCTGGTCGACGATGTCCACGTCGAGGCCAGCACGGGCACCCGGTTGGCCGCCCGGTACCCGAAGACGCCGATCTATGCGTGGCACCCTGACGCGCAGGCGACCGATGACCGGACGCCACTGGTGGGGCAGCTGTACATCTATCAGCTGAGCATGCACATGCCCGCGGGCAAGGCACATGACACGTGGGAACGGGCGGCCCGGCTGATTCACGATCGTTACGTCGCGGACGTCGAAACACCCTCCGCGGCAACACTACCGTGGGATCAGCTCAGCGAGTTCTATCGCGGTTCCAACAGACGCCAAGTGCAGAACGCGCTCTGGATGGTGGAAGCCATCGGCGGTCACACGTGGAATACGTTCGGCGATGCCGCACAGTCGGTGCCTGCGGTGAGACTTTATGATCTCGCACCCGTGGAGCGGCTGCGGGTGATGGGATTCGACCAGGACACCGCTATCGCCATGGCCCGCGCCGAGCATGAGGATTGGTGCCGCTACTACCGCGCGGCGGGCTGGAAGTACGGGCCCGTTCGCAATGACGCCAACAAGATTCACGACAAGCTGGTGGACTGGGACACCATTGCGGCCGATCCGGACCTTCTGTCCACCGCGCTGGCCAGCCTGGCCGACACGCTGTCCAAGCTTCGGGAACTCGGCTACATTTCGCGGCGCGTGCCGGACGGCTCGGCCGCCTAGATGTCGAAGGTTGCGGGAAAGTGCGCGGGTTCAATCTGAACCTTAGACGCGGCTCGACCCAGGCGCGTCAGCTCCGGAAGGTTCTTCGCGTTGTCCATCGCGTAGAGCGCATCACATTGGCGGTCACTGCGTTCGATGCCGAGGGTTTTCGACAACCAATGCGGTTGCAGGGCAAGCTCGTAGCGCAAGTAGGACATCATCGCCGGTCCACCACCCAGCACGTCAGAGCTCAGATCGCCGACTTCGGCATCGATCTCCCAGGGGGTCGGGCTGCGTGACATCCATTGCAGCACAGCCTGACCCAGCCAGTTAGCATCCTGCATGATGGACACGACCGACTCCGCGGCCAGCTTGATCGCAGGCATCTTCACCACGTCGGCGGCCGGGACGGACACGGGGCGAAATCCTGTTCCCACCGAGACCAGGAGTAGTTGGTCCTCACCGAACGGCCACTGGAGCCCGTAGCCGCTGCAGGTACCCATCATCAGCACTTGCATCGACGGATTGTTGTACGGGCTGATCCCGCCGTCGACAAAGGCGCCCATGATATGCGGGGCCACATTCAACAGCTCCGGCTCGAAATAGTGCGGCGCGGCCGTACTGGCACGGATGACATTGCGGAGCAGGAAGTGTCGGTTTCCGGACACGGCCGCCCCGTCAGGTCCGTCATAGAATTTGCCGCGGGGATTGTTATGCAGCAGCCAAGGACTCCCCGTGTCGAGGCGCTTGGTCATCACCATCAAGCCGGTCCGCAGCTTCTTGCTGCCCAGCGTCTCGTCCTTGAAAAATCTCGACAACGCGCGCATCAGTGGCTCTTTGGGAAACTTCGCGCCGAGCACCCCGAATCGCAGAAAACTCTCCTCGAACACTTCGACCCCGAGCGTGTGGTAGACCTCGATCAGTTCCTCCACGGACATCCCCGTCGCCAGACCTGCGGCGATGATGGAGCCGGTCGAGGTTCCTCCGATCAGGTCGAAGTAGTCGCACAGGCGGAAGTCTGGATCGTCGCCGAACCGCTTGCGGAGGATGTCTTCGATCCTCGCCAAATAGCCCAGGCTCAGCGCACCCCGAACACCGCCGCCGTCCAGGGAAAGCATGCGTTTCGGGCCGTCGCCGAACAGATGATCATCGAGGGTCTTGTAGGCCATGATCGCCCCTGGCCGCTATTGGTCCGTGGCCATTGGCAGGCCGGGGCACGTTGTCCGGTAATCGATGTCGGGCGACACCCACTCGTCCCACTGGGCGCGGCTCATGTTCGTGGTCAATTTGGAGCACAGGTCTCCCGCGGTGGCCTTTGTCGACCACAAACGGATAGCTCCGTCGTCACCGGCTGACACCACGAGGTGGTGCTCGGAGTTGATCGCGACACCCACGACCAAGGCGGCGTGCCCCTGCAGCGGTGCACCGATAGGGCGTCCGGACGTGGCATCCCACAAGCGCACATCACCCTCGTAGCCGCCGGAGACGATCAACCGGCCGTCCTGTCCGTACACGACGGAACCGACGGCGTCGGTGTGACCGATCAGCGGCTTGCCGATGGGCACACCGGTCTGGGCATTCCACAGTCGTACGAGGCCGTCGCTGGCGCCGGACACAATCCGCGTCCCATCCGGACTGAAGGCGACGCTGTCAACGGTGTTCGTATGCCCCGTGATCGGTTTCCCGATCGGTGCTCCGGTGCTGGCATCCCACAGCCGAATCGTGCGGTCGACGCTGCCCGAGACAATGCGTGACCCGTCCGGGCTGAAGGCGACGCCATAGACGTCACTGGTGTGTCCGGTGATCGGATTGCCGATCGGTGCACCGGAATCGACGTCCCAGATCCGAATCGTTCGATCCGCGCTGCCCGATACCAGCTTGGATCCGTCCGGGCTGAATCCGATGGCCCAGACGAGGTCGGTGTGGCCGATCAGTGGGCGGCCCACCAGCTTTCCGGTGTCCGTCTCCCAGACGCGGATGGTCCTGTCGTCGCCGCCCTCGGCCAGCCGGCGGCCGTCGGGGCTGAACGCGACCGCTTCGACCGCTTGCTTGGGCGTGCCGGGCAGCGGTGCGCCGACGATCATTCCGGACTGGGTGTCCCACAGCCGCACCGACCCGTCGTCGCCGCCGCTGGCGATCAGTCTGCCGTCCGGGTTGAGCGCCACCGTCCACAACTCGCCCTGCCCGGCCAGAATCATGTCGCCGACATCCCACAGCCGCACAGTCTGGTCGTAGCTGCCGGTGACGATGTAGCGACTGTCGGGGCTGAAGGCGAGGCTGTAGACGTCAAACTCATGACCGGTCAACGGTTTACCGACGGCGGTGCCGGTTCCGGCATCCCACATCCACACGACATTGTCGCCACCGGCCGACGCGAGCATCCGCCCGTCGGGGCTGAAGGCGATCTCATGAATGATGTCGTCGTGGCCGACCATCGGCCCGACGATCGGCCGGCGGGCATCCGCATCCCAGAGAAACACGTTCTTGTCCTTCGACCCTGACGCCAGCCGGTGCCCGTCGGGGCTGAAGGCCACAGCCGTCACCGCATCTTTGTGCCCGGTCATGGGCTCACCGATCGGCGTGAGCGCGTTCGCATCCCACAGCCGAACCGTCTTGTCATTGGTACCCGAGGCGATCCGGTGTCCGTCGGGGCTGAACGCAATCGAATTGACGGCGTCCTCGGGACCTACGAGAACTTGCGCCAGCTGTGTGCCACTGCCTGCATCCCACATCTCGATCGTTCCGTCCGAGGACGCGGTGGCGAGCCGGCGCCCGTCGGGGCTGAAGATCACCTGCTTGACGTTGACCGCGTCGATCCGCATGGGTGCGCCGCTTCCGGACGCGGTATCGGCATCGGCATTCCAGACCAGAACGAATTGCTCGCTGGCTGCGGCCAACCGTCGGCCGTCTGGACTGTAGGTGACACTGAACGCCGAGTCCGTCAGCCCGGCAAGGGGTTGTCCGACGAGTGTGCCGGTCACCCTGTCCCAGATCCGCACCAGGTGGTCGTCGCTGGCACTGGCGACGCGGCTCCCGTCGGGGCTGAAGGCCACGCTGTACACCGGAGACCCGGCGGGAATGATCTTGACCAGGTCGTGCCGGCTCACCGCAGCGCTGTAGATCGCGTCGTCATCAGGATCGTCGTCGATGAGTCGAGCGGCGAGCACCTGTTGCAGCGCCCGCTGGTCACCGCCGGGTCGCACCTGCTCGAGCATGGCCTGGGCTTCGGATTCCAATCTGGCTGCTGTCGCCTGCCGAAACCGGGCCTGGGCCTGGCTGTGTGCCGATGTGGCCCACACCGACGCCGCGATCGCGAGCACCGCAACGGTTGCCGTACAGGCGACCACGACGCGCAGCACTCGGGATCTCTTGCGCAGCACCGCAGAATGCTGCTCGGCGATGGCTTGCTTCTCCTGTGCGTGTTCGGCCCGTTCCTGCGCTGCGCGCAGTTCCGCTTCACGCTGGTGCTCCTCGGCTGCGCGGCGCTGCTCCTCGCGTTCGCTTGATGCGGCAAGGTATTCGCCGGCGCGGGCAAGACGCTCGTGAAAGCCCGGCTTGTCCGAGAGCACAACCGCTTCGTCCAGCCGGGTGCCTTCCAATAGCCAGGCCGGATCGCGATCATTGGCCTCCCAGGCGTGGGCATAGTGTTCAAGGTCGTCGGCGTCCTTGAGGTCTTGCCGCTCTTCACGCAACCAGTCGGCCAGTTCGTCCCATTGCCGGAGCAGGCTCTCCAGCGCCACCTCGACAACGGTCTGCCCGTCGCGGGTGTCCTTCAACATCAGGCGCTTCGCCACCAGCGCGTCGATCAGGGGGCGGCTTGTCTCAGGCAGATCCGACCAGCGTGCCACCCGGCGCATCGGTTGATCATTGTTGGGATTGATGGTGGCCAGCCACGGGATGAACGCCGCACGCAGCGCTTCGAGTTCTTCTTCCTGTTGCTGCGGATTCGCGGCCAGCACCTCGTCGATCTCGGTTTGCACCACTCGGTGCATGCCGCCAAGCGCCTGGTAGTGCTCGAGGCTCAGCTCCCCCGTGTCACCGTAATCGGAGTAGAGCCGCGACAGTGTCAAGGCCAGGATGGGCAATGTGTCCGCGCCATCTGCGGCGTCGAGCAGCAAGCGCTCGACGAGATCCGGGGCCACCTTCAACGGCCGGCCCGCATCGTTCGAACGTTGCGCCGGCCCGGTGATCACTTCCTTGAACTCGGTGGGAGGCATGGGTTTCAGTTCGTCGAACAGCACGGTGCCGACATCGGCCATCGCCGGATGGGTCTGCATCAGCTCGTAGCGGTCGGTGCGGATGGTGGCCGCAACAATCAGCCCGGTCTGTGTGGTGTTCAGTTGCCGCCCCACACCTTCCAGCAGCCGCAGGAACGTATCGGCCTGCTCGCCGGCATCGGCGGAGAACAGCTCTTCGGCTTGATCCAAGGGCAGCAACAGCGTCGGCGCTACGGGTGCATCCCCGCGCTCCAGTAGCCGCGCTGCGGCCGCATCGCGAATCTCGCTGAGCCACACCACTACTCGGTCGACATCGCCGCGCGAGCAGGCCGCCTTGATCTCACCCAGGCTCGGCTTGCCGAGCCCGAACGACCGCCGCCCGGCGAAGATCGCCGCGGCCAAGCCGGACTGTCCGGTCAACGCGCTGCGCTCAGGACGAACGATGTCGAGCACCGCGAAACGGCGGTCCTCACGTCGCAGACGAGGCAGCAGACCGGCGCGCAAGAAGGACGACTTGCCCGTCCCCGACGGGCCGAGCACCACAAACCAGGCGTTCACTCCGGACATGCGCATGCCGCGCAGGGCGTCCAGCGCGCGCACGATTTGCGCGTCCCGCCCGAAGAATACTGCCGCGTCGGCGGATTCCAACGGCTCCCATCCGCGATACGGTGCCCGCCCCGGATCATCGCGTGGTGGCCAGGCGAATGACTCGACTCCGATTCCGGCGCCACGGAGCCCTTCGCGCAGGCGATCGAGTCCATCTGTCGCGAATGTTACGGGCGGTCCGGACCCGATATCGATCTGCGTCGTCGGGCCGTCGCCGAAAAGGTCACACCGTTGCCACTCCAACGTCAGATCGTCGCCGGCGGACGGCTCCAGCCGAGCGACGAAAATCTGCTTGTTCAGGTTCTCCGCGGTGCGATATTCCACCTTGCACTCGTGCGAGGCTTCCCAGTTTCGCGACAGCAGGCACACAACGGCTTCACAGCGCGCATTGGCTTGGCGCAATGCGTCCTTCCACCGTGTCCCGGCCTTCAACCCGGTGCGATGGTCGACATCGAGAAAGATGTCGTCGGGCAGCGAAGCATCCCGCTCGATCAGCCACTGCTTCAACGCGATCGCTTCGCGGGAGTCCACGCTCGAGTGACTGAGGAAGATGCGGGACATGGCGTCACCCCCAGCGGCGAATTGACGATCGTGTCACGGTATGTCACGAAAGGCCAGCGTGTCGGTAGTTTCGGATGAAAGAATCAGGTTCGACCGTTACACGGGCCCAACCACGTTCGCCATTGACCCGACCGCCCTGCCGATTACAGTCACTCTGTGGGGTCTGCATCGTTGGCACAAACGCGTCTGAACGGTACCGCCGCGTGAACACCACCCCGCACTCTCCTGGTGGCTCCAATGACGATGAATGGCAGCTATTTCGACGTATCGGCACGGTCGTCGCCGAACGGCGGACCGAAGACTGGACGTGGACGCTGCGTTCCGGGCAAACCATGACGGCCGGCGCCGGCGACTGGGCCGTCCACGACATCACCACCGGGCACACATGGTCGGTGCGCGACGACATCTTCCGCTCTCGCTACGAGAACATCGGCGGCCGCATCTGGCGACGGCGAGGCATGGTCAGAGCGCGGCCGGCGCATGACGGCGAAGTGATCGACACCCTCGAGGGTCGCGTAACCACCTCGGCCGGCGAATGGTTGGTGCTCGGCGAGCACGGCGATCGGTGGCCGGTCCCGGGCGACGAGTTCGCGCAGCGATATGACGGGCCCTTTCCGGATTAGGCTTTGTCGCATGCCCGACGACGGCACGGTGACGATAGCTCCCGGCCTTACCGACGAAGAGCTGACGCGCATCGAGGGCGAGTTCGGTTTCGAATTCGCCGACGACCACCGAGCGTTTCTGGCCTGTGGCCTGCCCCTTGGCGAATCGTGGCCGGACTGGCGGTCGGCACCGCGACGGAGCTTGCAACAGCGATTGAAGCTGCCGACGGATGGAATCCTCTTCGCTGTCGAGTGGCGGGAGTTCTGGGCTGCCGGGTGGGGCGTCCGACCGGCTCGGACGAAAGATGCGTTGCGCAGCGCGAACTATCACCTCGCGCGAGTGCCCCAGCTGGTGCCGGTATACGCGAACCGCTATCTGCCCGCCGGCCGCGACACCTACGGCCACCCCGTGCTATCCGTGTACCAGGCCGATGTAAGCAGCTGTGGCGCTGATCTTTTCGCCTTCATCGAGCAAGAGTTCGGACTCGCCGAGCCCGACCCGTCGCGGCCGCCCATCCCGACAGTGGAGTTCTGGTCCGATCTGATCGGCTAGCTCGCCCTGACGCACCGACCGGTGTACTGACGCAGGACGTGACCTTCCACGACGATCTTCGAAAACAGGTGTGGGAACGTGTGCGAAAGCCCGACGCCAACCGGCCAGCGCCGCTACCATCGCAAACCTGATCACTCCTTTGTCACTGCGGAGGTGGCGATGCAGGCCAGGTATGCCCCGAAGATCGCCGGCGCCACACTGGTTGCGGCCGTGATCGCGTTGACCGGCGCGGGCGAGGCGCATGCCGACCAGGTCGTGAGCGGGCTCACCGGCTTCACGTCACCATCCGGCAATGTCGGCTGCATGATCGAACCGTCGTATGTCCGCTGCGACATTCTCGAACGCGACTGGTCGCCACCACCCCGGCCCGCCGGCTGCGAGTTCGACTACGGTCAGGGCATCGGGTTGGCTCCCGGCCAGGCAGCCAGATTCGTGTGCGCGGGCGACACGGCGCTGGGTGGCGGGGCGCCGCTGGCTTACGGAGAGTCGATCAGCGCCGGCACATTGAGCTGCACCAGCACTCCATCGGCGATGTCGTGCCGGGATGCACAATCCGGGCGCGGCTTCTCCATTGCGCGCCAGTCGTACGACTTCTTCTGAAGCGGTGTCGGTTCCGCTACTCGTTGGTCTCGTCAACGGGTACCCGCGCCGGTGTGCCGTCGAGCCCCAGCGTGTAGGACGTCATCGACAGCGATCCGTAGGTGCAGCCGTCGGTGAGCACGTCGACGGCCTCACCGTTGACGGCGGCCAGTCCAGCGAAGTACAGCAGTGGCAGGAAGTGATCCGGGGTCGGCACCGCTCCGGCGTAGTCGGCGTGTTCACGCAGCCGGACCACGTCGCCAGGAGCGCTTTCCAGCTGCGCCCTCGCCTCGTCGTCGAAGCGTTGAGCCCAGTCGAAGCCCTTGTCCGCCAACGCCGGATCCATGCCGGCCAGGTTGTGCACGACGTTGCCGCTGCCGAGGATCAGCACGCCGCGTTCCCGCAGCGCCGCCAGCTTGGCGCCGAGCGCGAAGTGGTACTCCAGCGGTTCGAAGGCGTTGATGGCCAACTGCACCACGGGTACTGAGGCATCCGGGAAAGCGTGCACCAGTACCGACCAGGTGCCGTGATCGATTCCCCAGCTGTCGACGTCGGCGCCTACCCAGGTCGGTTCCACGACGTCGGCGATCTCCCCGGCGAGCTCCGGCAACCCCGGCGCCGGGTACTGCACGTCGAAGAGTTCGGCGGGAAAACCGAAGAAGTCGTGGATGGTTCGCGGCAGGGCCATCGCGGTGACGGCGCTCGCGTTGATGTACCAGTGCGCGCTGATGACAAGGATGACGCGGGGACGCGGCACCGCCCGGCCGAAACTCCGCCACGCCGCGGTGTAGCGGTTGAGCTCCAGGGCGTTCATCGGACTGCCGTGGCCGATGAACGCCGCCGGCATGAGTGCGGCCATAGACTCCAGTGTTACTCGCTATGGGTGAGCTGGTCGGCGAACGCCGCACCCGAGTTGCCAGTGAGCTTGGCCGCGTCGAAGCCGTAGCCGACCGCGTCGCCGCGGACCGCGCGCAGCGGGTCCTCGAAGTCACGGAAGTAGCCCATCGCCCACGCGCCCTCCTGGTAGCCGATCAGCTTCAGCAGGTCGTCGTCGAGGGTGCGCGCGACTTCGGGTGGCACCGAAAGGAATTGGTTCTCCTCCTGACGGACCCAGCCGACGCAGTAGTTGACGTTGATGGCGCGCCGGATCCGGTCGCTGCGATTGGCAGCACCGCTGTGCACGATCTTGCCGGAGTACAGCAGCACCGAACCGCGCGACATCTCGGCCTGCAGGCACTCGTCGTCGGCGTAGTCGGTCGGCTTCTTGTCGCCGACCTGACTTCCCGGAACGACACGGGTGGCGCCCATCTCGGCGGTGTAGTCGGTCATCGCCCACAACGTGTTGCACTGCACGTGGTAGTCGTCGGGAAACGGGTAGAAATCGAAGGCGTTCTGGTCGCGGTGCAACGCCTGATCGGATTCGCCCGGTTCGATCGAGATGACCTGGGTCAGCATCAGCTGGAAAGCGCTGGCGTGGCCCAGGAAGTCCTTGCACACGCCGAGGATGGTCGGATCCTGAATCAGCGTGCGGCAGGCCGGCGAACGGGCGACGAGCGCGCCGGTGCGCCGGGTCTTGCGACCGATCATCGCGTTGTAGCCCATGGGCGTCGCGTCGAGGTAGGGCGTCAACTCGTCGCTGATGGTGTCCATCAACGCGTTCGGCACCAGGTCGTCGACGATGACGTAGCCGTCGCGGCGGAGGTGGTCGGCGAGGTCGGCCGGCGACGTGGAAGCCGGAACGTGCGTCAGCGCGGTCATGGCTTCGAGTATCGCCGAGCATGTGTGTTGACCAGGTAAAACAGCGTCACACAGCCGTTACGGTTGTCTCCTGCGGGCCGGCTTACGCGCCACCTTCCCTGCCGCGGCGCGGGCGGCCTGCTTGGCCAGGGTCTTCTCGCGTGCGGTGCGCTTGGGTGTCGGCTGGGTCTGCCCCCGTGACGAACCGGGCTTACGGCCCCGGACGATGCCGGTGAATTCCTCGACCAGATCCGACGGCGGTCCTTCCGGGAAGGCCAGCGCCACCGAGCAGGTCGGCGCGTCGGCGATCGGACGATAGGTGAGGTCTTTGCGGTGATAGAGCCGGGCCAGCGACTGCGGAACGATGAGCGCGCCCATTCCCGCGGCGACGAGTTCTATTGCATCCTCGGTGGTTTCGGGGCGGTGATCGACCGGGGTGCCGGGCGGGCCCGTCCAGGCGACGACGTCGTCGAGCGGCAGCAGTATCGGCTCACCGTCGAGGTCGGCGGAGGTGATCTCGTCGGCCGCGGCCAGATGGTGATCGGTGGGCACCACCGCCACCGTTGTCTCCGCGTAGAGCGGGATGACCGCCAACGCGGACGTGTCGGTCGGTAACCGGAGCAAGGCGACGTCGACGGTCCCGGCCCTGATCTGGTCGGCCACGTCGGCGGCGGCGACGACGCACAAGGTCAGCGGCACGTCGGGGTAGCGCTCGGCCCAGATCCGCGCCCACTTCGCGGGCGTCGCCCCGGGGACGTACCCGAGGGTGAGCGAGGACTGGGTCACCGCCCCAGGCTATAGGCTGATGGGCATGAGCAGGCCTGATGCGCAGTCCATGAAACCCGCGACGGCGGCAAAGAAGCTGGACGTATACCTGCCCGCGACACCTGAGGACTTCCAGGCGAACGCGATCACCCGCGACGAGCTGGCCGCCCTGCTGGCGGACCCGCCGCAGTGGCTCAAGGACCTCCGCAAGAACGGGCCGCACCCGAAGAACCTCGTCGCGGCCAAGCTGGGCGTGTCGATCTCCGGCCTGGCGCGCGGTGGTGTGGTGGATGCACTCACCACCGAGCAGATCGAGGCGCTGCTCGCCGAGAAGCCGGACTGGCTGGTTGCCGAGCGCGAGAGCTATCAAGCGGTGCTGGCCGAGCAGCGGCGGCTGAAGGCGGCGCGCGCCGAGAAAGCTCGTTGAGTCGACCTCGAGCGTGCGGTTTCATACGCAACTCGCCGCATGTGGCGTATCAGATGGCACAACCGACGAATGCACTGCTAGTGCAGCCGGTTTCGCGATACCAGTGCAATGACTGGACGCCTTCGACATGCATAAGGTCTGAACAGTCCGTTAAAAGACTCCGTCCGGAAAGTCATGCCAGCACCATGGGCCCGGATAAGCTAGCCCGGGTCTTCCATGCAGTATCGACAGCTGTCTTTCTTGACCCCCCGATTTGTGTGGTATCGGGTGTGCGCGTTGCGTTTACTTGACGGCATGGGACGCCCCTTGCGCACAGCGGACATCTTCGCGCGCGTCGCATCGCTCGCCCGACGTCCGTAATTCGGATTGCCCGCGCCGCGCCGCTGCTCGGCCAGGGCTTCACGCGCCTCTTGCGACATGACCCGACCGAAACCGGGGTGATCAATTCCGAACTTTCCGAAGTTGGGGTTAGCAGGGCCCGCGTTCTGCCCCTTTCGAATCTTGGACCATTTCGCACGTTGTTCCGCCGCGTGGGTCCGTCCGTAGAAAGGGTTGTCTGCCGCGTATCTGCTGATGCCCTTGCGTCCCGTCGATCGGATTCGCGCGGCTTCTCGCATCTCGGCCGTCCACTCTATTCCCATGGGGCCAAGTCCGCCCTCTGACAGATTGAGTAGCGGAAATCCCTGCCGCCGAAGCGACTTGATCCAGTCGATTTCTGCCTGGCCGAGATCTTCGAGATCTTCTATGCAGTCCAGAAGGTCAACATCAATGGCTTCGCCCTCATGCGCCCGCAGCCAATCGTAGAACGGCGTCTTTCTACCCGAACGAGCAACTTGCAGATGTTGCCGAAGGCGAGTTTCCGCGGACTTCGTCGTGAGACCTATATAGCGATAGACGAACTCCGACCGAAGCCTGATCCCATAGATCACGCCTCCGGTCGGACGCTCAGCAGCCATGCGGCGACGATATCCCTGGGGACTGACATGTACGGATGACCAGGCCCGTCGATTCAGAATTGAGGGCGAAGATTCCGCGCCCGGAATCTTCGCCCTCAATTCTGAGTCAATGCGCTACAGCATGCAGCTGACGCAATTTTCCACCTGCGTCCCCTCCAGCGCCATCTGGCGAAGGCGGATGTAGTACAGCGTCTTGATTCCCTTGCGCCAGGCGTAGATCTGCGCCTTGTTGACCTCGCGGGTATCGGCGGTGTCCTTGAAGAACAGCGTCAGGCTCAAGCCCTGATCCACATGCTGGGTGGCCGCGGCATAGGTGTCGATGATCTTCTCGTAGCCGATTTCGTACGCGTCCTGGTAGTACTCCAGGTTGTCGTTGGTCATGTAGGGCGCCGGGTAGTAAACGCGGCCGATCTTGCCTTCCTTGCGGATCTCGACCTTGCTCGCCACCGGGTGGATCGAGCTGGTGGAGTGGTTGATGTAGGAGATCGACCCGGTCGGCGGAACGGCCTGCAGGTTCTGGTTGTAGATGCCGTTGGCCTGCACCGACTCCTTGAGCCGCAACCAATCCTCTTGCGTCGGAATGCGAATGCCCGCCTCGGCGAACAGCTCGCGCACCCGCTCGGTCGCCGGCTCCCACACCTGCTCGGTGTACTTGTCGAAGAACTCCCCGGAGGCGTACTTCGACTTCTCGAAGCCCTTGAACGCCGACCCGCGCTCGATCGCGATCTTGTTCGACGCCCGCAGCGCGTGATAGAGCACCGTGTAGAAGTACATGTTCGTGAAGTCGATGCCCTCTTCGGATCCGTAGAAGATCCGTTCGCGCGCAAGGTATCCGTGCAGGTTCATCTGTCCGAGCCCGATCGCATGCGAGTCGTTGTTGCCCTGCTCGATCGAAGGCACCGACCAGATGTGGGTCTGGTCACTCACCGCGGTCAACCCGCGGATGGCCACCTCGATGGTCTGCGCGAAGTCCGGCGAATCCATCGCCTTGGCGATGTTCAGCGAACCGAGGTTGCAGGAAATGTCCTTGCCCACCTTGGAATACGACAGGTCCTCGTTGAACTCCGAGGGTGTCGACACCTGCAGGATCTCCGAGCACAGGTTGGAATGGGTGATCTTGCCGTCAATCGGGTTGGCCCGGTTCACCGTGTCCTCGAACATGATGTACGGGTAGCCCGACTCGAACTGCAACTCGGCCAGCGTCTGGAAGAACTCGCGGGCCTTGATCTTGGTCTTGCGGATCCGGCCGTCGTTGACCATCTCGTGGTACTTCTCGGTGACCGAAATGTCCGCGAACGGAACGCCATACACCCGCTCGACGTCGTAGGGCGAGAACAGGTACATGTCCTCGTTCCTCTTCGCCAGCTCGAACGTGATGTCGGGAATCACCACGCCCAGCGAAAGGGTCTTGATGCGGATCTTCTCGTCGGCGTTCTCCCGCTTGGTGTCCAGAAAACGGTAGATATCGGGGTGATGCGCGTGCAGGTAGACCGCACCCGCACCCTGCCGGGCACCAAGCTGGTTGGCATAGGAGAACGAGTCCTCCAGCAGCTTCATGATCGGAATGACGCCCGAGCTCTGGTTCTCGATGTTCTTGATCGGGGCGCCGTGCTCACGAATGTTGGTCAGCAGCAACGCCACTCCGCCGCCGCGCTTGGACAGCTGCAGCGCGGAGTTGATCGAGCGGCCGATCGACTCCATGTTGTCCTCGATGCGCAGCAGGAAGCAGCTGACCGGCTCGCCGCGCTGCTTCTTGCCCGAGTTGAGGAACGTCGGGGTGGCCGGCTGGAAGCGCCCGTCGATGATCTCGTCGACCAGCTTCTCGGCCAAGATGGTGTCACCAGCGGCCAACGTGAGCGCCACCATCACCACGCGGTCCTCGAAGCGCTCCAGGTAGCGCTTCCCGTCGAACGTCTTCAGCGTGTAGGAGGTGTAGTACTTGAATGCGCCGAGGAAGGTCGGGAAGCGGAACTTCTTGGCGTAGGCGCGGTCGGTCAACGTCTTGACGAAGTTGCGCGAGTACTGGTCGAGAACCTCACGCTCGTAGTAGTTCTCGCGAATCAGGTAGTCGAGCTTCTCGTCCTGATTGTGAAAGAACACCGTGTTCTGGTTGACGTGCTCGAGGAAGTACTGGCGCGCGGCCAGGACATCCATGTCGAACTGGATCTTGCCGTCCGCGTCGTACAGATTCAGCATCGCGTTGAGCGCGTGGTAATCGGTCTCCCCGGGCAGCGCGTGCCCGGACGTCATTACAGGCTCAGCAGCTGTGACTGTAGGTGCCACGTGTCCTCGTCCTCCCAGAATTTCGCCAATTCCGCACGAACGGCTTCCACGTCCTCTGCGGTTCCCATCATTTCGAAGCGGTATAGCAGCCGAACCTTGCACTTGTGCGAAACCAGTTTGGCCGCAAAGCAGTACTCGGCACCGAATTGTGTGTTGCCGGCCCCGACCACCGCGCGGATGTGGGACCGATTGTGTGGATTGTTCAGAAACGCGATGACCTGCTTGGGCACATACCCCTTGGCGTCGAGTGTCGGGCTGTCCCCTCGCCCCCTGCCATAGGTGGGCAGAAGCAGGACATAAGGCCCCGCTACCTCGATGCGCTCGTGCAGGGGAATCCGGATGGCCGGCACGCCCAGCTTCTGCACGAAGCGGTGGGTGTTCTCCGAAACGCTGGAGAAGTACACCAACCGCTCCGGGCCGACCTGGCTGCCATCCGGATTCATCACTCGCTCCTCGTGGCGCCCGGACGCTAAGCGCTCAGAACGGCACCGGAGAGGGCCTTGATCCGCTCCGGCCGGAAGCCGGACCAGTGATCACCGCCGGCGACGACGACCGGCGCCTGCAGGTAACCCATCGACATCACGTAGTCGCGAGCCTCCGCGTCCTCGGAGATGTCGATGACGTCGTAGGCCAGCCCTTCCCTGTCCAGGGCCTTGTAGGTCATGTTGCACTGCACGCACGCGGGCTTGGTGTAGACGGTGATGGTCATCTTCGGTATGGCTCCTCAGCGAAACATGGCGATGGACTCAAGACGGTCACGGGACGGACTGTGCGCAGGCACTCATGTACTTTCAGCGAGCTTTCGGACCGTGGAATTCCTGACCGGCGGGGCCGCTCGGACCGACATCTCAGCTTCGGTTCCGGCGCTCCGGCGGCCCTGCGACTCTCGGGTCTGTCGGCCTCACGAACACTACACCTAGTGGCCGACAGCGAGAAGAGATACAAGATGTTCTGAATAACAATTCTGAAATTCCCTGGTCGTAAGCCTCACGATGCCGACCCGCACGGCGTGTCGCATGTCACAACACGCCGACCGACACCGGTTGCGCCTAGATCTACCAGCAGGCACCGACATCTGTGGCCGAGCGCGGCGACAAGCACCCGCTGAAAGCAAAACCGCCGGTGCAATCGCACCAGCGGTTTTACAAGCTGGACAGACGCGCTCAGCTCACCTCGGCGGCGAGCTTGCCGACCACATCGCGAACGGCGGCCGTGACCTCGGCGTTCTCCCGCGGATGCTTACCGTCGAGAGCGCTGGCCGGCAATGACAACTTCACCGACTCGACCACCCGCGGCCCGGCGATCCCGAACGACTTGCGCGTCTCATCGTGCGCCCACACCCCGCCGTACTGTCCGAGCGCGGCCCCGATGACGGCCAGCGGCTTGTCCTTGAGCGCGCTATTGCCGTACGGCCGTGACAACCAGTCGATGGCGTTCTTCAGCACACCCGGGATGCTGCCGTTGTATTCGGGCGTCACCACCAGCGCGGCATCGGCCTGTGCGGCGGCTGCCCGCAATGCCACCACCGGGGCGGGTGCGTCGTCGGTGTCGACGTCCTCGTTGTAGAACGGCAGGTCGCCGAGCCCGTCATAGACGGTCACCGTCACGCCGTCGGGCGCCGACTCTGCCGCAAGCTCGGCCAGCTGACGATTGACCGATGCCGCCCGCAAGCTGCCTACCAGCGTCAGCACGTTGATATCCGCCATGTCCGCGATCCTTTCAATGTCCGAAAATCCTCGCACGACACAACCGGACTACAGTCCGGTTTATTTCCGGCTGAGCTAAAGTATGGGAGTGAGCGTGATCGGGCCGGCCAATGAGCTGCCGGTCTCGGCGCCGCAAGAGCGGGGCGATGCAGCCCGCAACCGGCTCCTCCTACTCGACGCCGCCCGCACCCTGATTGCCGAACGCGGCGCCGACGGCGTCTCCATGGACGATATTGCCGCAGCGGCAGGCGTGGGCAAGGGCACCTTGTTCCGCCGCTTCGGCAGCCGCGCCGGCCTGATGATGGTCCTGCTCGACGAGGACGAGCGCGCCATCCAGCAGGCTTTCCTGTTCGGCCCGCCGCCACTGGGGCCCGACGCCCCTCCCCTGCAACGACTTCTGGCCTTCGGCCGCGAGCGGCTGCGCTTCGTGCAGACCCACCGCGACCTACTGCTCGACGCCAACCGTGACCCTGACTCGCGCTACAGCGCGCCCTTCGCAGTCATGCACACCCACGTCCGGGTGCTGCTACAAGCGGCTGGCACCACCGGCGATCTCGGCGCGCAGGCCGATGCACTGCTGGCGCTGCTGGATGCCGACTACGTCACCCATCAGCTCGTCGAGCGCGGCCGTACCATCGACGAGCAGGGCGACGCCTGGGACAGCGTCGCGCGCAAGTTGTGCGGACGGTGAGCCTCCCCGAATCCCGACCCTGGGTCCTGCACGTGGACCTCGATCAATTCCTGGCCTCCGTCGAGCTGCGCCGCCACCCCGAGTTGGTCGGCCTGCCGGTGATCGTCGGCGGCAGTGGCGATCCCACCGAGCCCCGCAAAGTGGTGACGTGCGCGTCCTATGAGGCTCGTGGGTTCGGGGTGCATGCCGGGATGCCGTTGCGCAGCGCCGCGCGCAAGTGTCCGGACGCGACGTTCCTGCCGTCCGACCCGGCCGCCTACGACGAGGCATCCGACCAAGTGATGGGTCTACTGAGGGATCTTGGCCATCCCGTCGAGGTGTGGGGCTGGGACGAGGCGTACATCGGCGCCGATGTCGCCGACCCGATCGAGCTGGCCGAACGGATCCGCACGACGATCGCGGCCGAGACCGGGCTGGCCTGTTCGGTTGGCATCAGCGACAACAAGCAGCGCGCCAAGGTGGCGACCGGCTTCGCCAAGCCCGACGGGGTTTACACCCTGACCGACGCCAACTGGATGGAAGTGATGGGCTCCCGCCCGGTCGACGCACTGTGGGGTGTGGGGCCCAAGACCGCGAAAAAGCTTGACAGCATGGGCATTACATCGGTTCGACAGCTCGCACACACCGATGCCGAGCTGCTGACCGCCACCTTCGGACCGCGCACCGGCCTGTGGCTGCTATTGCTGGCCAAGGGCGGCGGAGATGCCACCGTCAGCGCCGAGCCGTGGATCCCCCGATCGCGCAGCCACGTGATGACCTTCCCCCGGGACCTGACCGAGCGTGCCGAGATGGACGCCGCCGTCGTCGATCTCGCCCGACAAGCCCTCAAAGACGTGGTGGCACAGTCGCGCATCGTCACACGCGTTGCAGTCACGGTGCGCACCAACACTTTCTATACGCGGACCAAGATTCGCAAGCTCGATCAGTCGAGCGTCGACGCCGAGGTGATCACGGCCGCGGCGCTGCGGGTGCTGGATCTCTTCGAGCTCGACCGCCCGGTGCGTCTGCTCGGTGTGCGCCTCGAATTGTTGTGATTTGGGCGCGAAAACCGCCGCTGAGCGAACGAAAGCGCGCCGAAATCGCTCAGGACGGCGGGCTAAATGTCGCGCTGCGCGGTCGCAACGCGCGCGTGAAGAACACGTTGACCCGCGTCATCGCCACACTGTAGGGCCACCACGCCAATCGCTTGAATGCGTAGAGCGCGCGAATATCCGGCGAGGTGTAGATCAGGAAGCGGTTCTTGGTGATCCCGGCCAGAATCGCGTCAGCGACCTTCTCGGGCGTCACCGCGTGCCCACTGAACCGCGCGATCCAACGCTGCACCCCCGGATGGTCGCGATCGACGCCGGCGATCTGCACGGTCTTCACCAGCGGCGTGTCGACGGCGCCCGGCACCACCAGCGAGACGCCGATGTCGTGGCGGGCCAGATCAAAGCGTAGTACTTCCGAAAGTCCGCGCAGCCCATACTTACTCGCACTGTAGGCGGCATGCCAGGGCAGGGCGACCAGACCGGCTGCCGAGGAGACATTGACCAGCTGACCGCCACGGCCCGCGGCGACCATCGGCGGCAGGAACGTCTCGATGACGTGGATCGGGCCCATCAGGTTGACGTCGATCATCGATCGCCACTGCCGGTGGGTCAACTGTTCGACGGTGCCCCACGCCGAAATCCCGGCGATGTTCATCACGATGTCCATCGCCGGATGGTGGGTGTGGACATCGGCGGCGAACCTGGCGACCGCGTCATAGTCGGCGATATCCAGGGCACGGTGTTCGCCGACGACAGCGCCCAGCGCACGGGCGTCGGCCACCGTCTGCTCCAGCCCGTCGGCGTTGACGTCGGTCAGATACAGTTCGGCACCGTCGCGGGCCAGCCGTAGCGCGGTGGACCGGCCGATGCCGCTGGCGGCGCCGGTGATGAGCACCCTCTTGCCCGCGAAGCCGTCAGCCATGGATCAGGCGCCGACCTGTCCGCCCCAAAGCGCGTGCAGCCAAAGCTTTTCCAGAATCAGCACTGCCTCGTCCATCTTGCGGTCGGGGCCGACGAACGCCGAATCGCCGGACAGCGTGAACGCCGTTGTCGCCGCGAGGGTTCGGACCAACCCCCGGATGTCATCGCTGATCGGGGATGCGGTCCGGTTGCGGATTTCGGCCTCGACGATCGGCACGATCTGGTCGACGACGGCCTCGTTGTAGGCGTCGAGGATCTCCCGGATCTCGGCATCGGTGTGGCGCGCGGCGTTACACGCCGACATCACCGGGTCGTTGTGGGCGTAGACCACCGCCGCGCTGCGCACCATCCGCTCGGCGAACGCCGTCGGTGTCTCCTGGGGTCCGCGCGGGGCGAACGACTGCGTGAGCTCCTCGAGTTCGTGGGCGGCCTCGCCGACGATGTGGGCCAGCACCGCGTACTTGGAGTCGAAGTAGAAGTAGAACCCCGAGCGGGCGACGCCGGCCCGGTCGCTGATCGTGCTCACCGAGAGCTCGGCGAACGGTTTTTCTTCGAGCAATTCGCGCACGGCCGCGACGATGGCGTGCCGCTGCCTGTCGCCCCGGCGACGGGGCGCCTCGAAGGGTTCCTGCTGCGCGGTCACCCGTTTACCTTGCACCACGCCCGGGCCGAAACGAAACTTGACATGCGTCAAGAAAGTTGGTCAGGATGGAGGAACCTGTGGCCCTGGCCACACTCCGGGCCCGGCCCGGATGCCTGTCCCCCCGTTCCCGAGGAGCGCCGATGCCCACGATCAGCACCCCGCACTACCTGCTGGACCAGGCGAAGCGCCGCGTCACCACGTCGCCGATGCTGACCCTGCCGGGCATGGGTGTCCTGGAACGGCGGCTCAACGCCCGCGACTGGCCGCAGCACGCCATGGCCCAGCCGCCCGCCGACAGCGACCTCAAAGCCGTGATGGGTGACGCCGGGCTGCCGATCATCGGCCACATGGTCGAAATGTTCCGCGGCGGGCCCGACTTCTGGCTGCAGAAATACCGCAAGCACGGCCCGGTCATGCTGCTCGACTCGCCGATCATCCCGACGGTCGCGGCACTGGGGCCCGACGCCGGGCAGGCGATCTACTCCAACCGCAACAAGGACTTCTCACAGCAGGGCTGGACCCCCATGATCGGGGCCTTCTTCCACCGCGGCCTGATGCTGATGGACTTCGACGAGCACATGTTCCACCGCCGGATCATGCAGGAGGCGTTCGTCCGGAGTCGGCTGGTCGGCTATACCGAGCAGGTCGACAAGGTCGTCTCGCAGGTCGTCGCCAACGACTGGGTGTCCAACGACCCGCGGTTCCTGCTCTACCCGGCGATGAAGGAGCTGACCCTCGATATCGCCTCGATGGTGTTCATGGGCCATGAGCCGGGCACCGACCGCGAACTGGTGACCAAGGTGAACAAGGCCTTCACGGTCACCACCCGGGCCGGTAACGCGATCATCCGCACCGGCATCCCGCCGTTCACGTGGTGGCGTGGCCTGAAGGCCCGCGAATACCTCGAGAACTACTTCGAGGAGCGGGTGAGAGAACGCCGCGGCAAGGACGGCTCGGATCTGTTGTCTGTGCTGTGCCAGACCGAGGATGAGGACGGCAACAAGTTCTCCGACGAGGACATCGTCAACCACATGATCTTCTTGATGATGGCCGCCCACGACACCTCGACGTCGACGGCGACGACGATGTCGTACTACCTGGCCGCCAATCCCGAGTGGCAGGAGCGTTGTCGCGACGAGTCCGACCGGCTCGGCGACGGGCCGCTCGATATCGAGGCGCTGGAGAAGCTGGAATCCCTCGACCTGGTCATGAACGAATCGATCCGGCTGGTGTCGCCCGTGCAGTGGGCGATGCGCCGGACCGTGCGGGACACCGAGCTGCTGGGCTACTACCTGCCCAAGGACACCAACGTCATCTACTACCCGGGCATGACCCACCGGCTCGAGGAGATCTACCCCGACCCGTACACGTTCGACCCGGCCCGCTTCGCCGAGCCGCGCAACGAGCACAAAAAGCACCGCTACGGGTTCACCCCGTTCGGCGGCGGCGCCCACAAGTGCATCGGGATGGTGTTCGGCCAGCTGGAGATCAAGACGATCATGCACCGGCTGCTGCGCCGCTACCGGCTCGAACTGCCGCGCCCGGGCTACGAGCCGCGCCAGGACTACGGCGGCATGCCAGTGCCGATGGACGGCATGCCGATCGTGCTGCGGCCGCTGCACTGAGGCGCCGGCTCAGGTGAGCAGCCGGTTGGCGCAGGCGATGACGGCGCGCAGTGCCGATTCGGTCGGGTCCTCCGACCAGCCCATCGCCCATTTCCGGCGCCGACCGTCGCTGCCCTGACCTTCCACGAACGTTGCGGTGTGCGCACCGGCGCCCAGCTGGTGGAAGTGGGTCACCTCGACGCCGATCCCGCGCTCGTAGAGCATCGCCGTCAATGCGGCGACCGGGCCGCTGGCGTGCGCGGTGGCGGTCTCGATGCGGTCGCCGACGGCGAGCGTGGCGCGGAAGCGGCGCGGTTGCGGACCGCGCCGGGACACGTCGTCGCATTCCCAGGCGCCCAGCCGAACCGGGCCGCCGGTCGGGCTGTACGCCGCGGTGAACACACTCCACGGCATGGTTTCGGCATGGTGGCGCAGCCCGGTGGGCACCGGCGCGCAGAAACGTGGTGAAGATTCAGAGATTGTGGTGCTGTGCGGAGCCATGAATCGGTCTTCTCGTCGAACGGAGGCTGACCGACGTCGTAGTTTCGACCCCACAGCGGGGGGTCGGTCTGGATCAGACCCCGCTGCGGGTAGCTACTACGACAAGCGCACGATGCACGGTCGCGATGCTAGACCTCGCCGAGCACCCGGTGCAACCGAGTTAGCCGGCTATGCGAGCGCCAGGAACAGCTTCTCCAGCTCGGCCTCGGTCATCGGGGCACCACCGTCGGCGGAGGCACCGACGACGCACTCCCGCAGTCCGGTCGCGACGATCTTGAAGCCGGCCCTGTCCAGCGCCCGCGAGACGGCAGCGAGTTGGGTGACGACGTCCTTGCAGTCGCGGCCCTGCTCGATCATCGAGATCACGCCGGCCAACTGCCCCTGTGCGCGGCGCAGTCGGTTGAGGACTGCGGCGATGGCGTCTTCATCACCAACCATGGTGAAACCTCCTCAGGTCGATTCGTCGAGCTTACCCTAGGGGGTATAACTGCAGGGGACCGCGTTTCATGCCCCGCCGTCCGCATAAGCTTTTAGGCGCAAAGGAGTTGATATGTGCTATCCCGTGGAGTGCCCGACTTGCCACAAGACCACCTGGGCAGGGTGTGGCGAGCACGTCGACCAGGTG
Organism: Mycolicibacterium rhodesiae JS60; assembly: GCA_000230935.2. GTDB lineage: Bacteria > Actinomycetota > Actinomycetes > Mycobacteriales > Mycobacteriaceae > Mycobacterium > Mycobacterium rhodesiae_B. The sequence goes on along the minus strand of AGIQ01000001.1, from coordinate 1,798,414 downwards.
ATGCGTGAGGTGCCGCCCGCCCGGCAGTGCACCTGCGAGCGGGCCGGCCAGCCGCAGCGCTGACGCGTCACGCCTGCCCGGCCAGCCGTCACCGCAGCGTCATCGCGCGTCAACGCTCAGCACACCTCTCGGGTCGCGAACGCGCCAAAGCGCACCGCGACCACGCAGACGTCGTCGTCGCGAGGCGGCGGGGCCAGGGTATGGGTCAGTTCGCGGCAGGCCTGCGGCAGGGATTCGTCCCCGCTCCATTCGGCGACGAGGTCCTGCACGCGTGCCATGCCGGATTCGATGTCCTGGCCGCGCCGTTCGATGAGCCCGTCGGTGTACATCACCAGGATGTCCCCCTCGCACACCTGCACGTGACCCTCGCTGTAGGAGGCCCGCTCGACCGGGCCCAGCACCGGGCCGTGCGCACCGGCCAGGCGCATGACCGTCCCGGTGGCCGCCCGTCGCAGCAACGGCGGCGGATGACCGGCCGACGCGTAGGACAGGGTGGCCGACGCGGGGTCCAGCACCGCGACACCCATCGTCGCGAACTTGCCATTGCTGGCATGCCGGGTGAACGTGTTGAGCGAGACGAGCAGTTGCGCCGGCGGCAGACCCTGCAACGCCAAGGCCCGTCCGGCGCTGCGCAGCTGGGCCATGTCCTCGACGGCGGGCAACCCATGTCCCACGACATCGCCGACCGCGAAATACCTATGCCCGCGCGGCAATTCGAGTGCGTCGTACCAGTCACCACCGAGCCCCTGCACCACATCGGCGGGCTCGTAGCTCACCCCGACGTCCACGCCGGCGATCACGGTGGGGCTGGTCGGCAGCACCGCCGCCTGCAACACCGCCGCACGGGCGTGCTCGTCGGCATACACCCGGGCGCGGACCAGCGCCTGGCCGATCATCGTGGCGACGGCCGAGGTGTACGCGAGCTGCGCGGTATCCAGCGGCTGCGGATCGGCCCACGCCAGCACCAGCGCTCCAATTGCCTTGCCGCCCACGGTCAACGGCCAGCTCGCCACCGCCGCGCCACCACTGGCGAGCATCCACTTGGCGTGGTCGGGGTATCGCCGGCGATACTCGGCGACCGTGCGGATCACCACGGGCTGCCCGGTACGGACCGTGTCGGTGGCCGCCGTGGCGTCAGCCAACGCCACCCCCTCGGCGAACTGATTTTCGACGAACTCGGGGTATCCGCCCATCGCCACCCACTCGAGTTCGGTGCCCTCGTCGTTGACCAGCCCGACCGCGAGTGCTTGCGCACCAGCATCGTTGATCACCTGACCGAGGACGGCATCACCGATCTGGTTCTGGGTGAACGCACCCGAGAGCAACTGGCCGAGGTTCGACAGCGTCTCCAGCCGGGCCCGTTCGCGGCGTTCGGCCTGGCGCTGTTGCACAGCGGTGACCCGCCCGGCGGCCTCCTGCGCGGTCAACATTGCGACCAGCACCACGACGGCGATGAAGACCTGGCCGATCGCCAGCTGCCCAGGCGCACGCAGATCCAGACTCTCGAACGTCGTGTACCCGGCGTTGGCCATTGCGTTGGCGGTGAAGGCCAGCACCCCGCCACCCAGAACGGCTCCGATCATGTCGAGCCGCAACGCCGCCCACGCCATCACCGGCAACAGGAACAACGCGGGCGGCAATTCGAGGCGGAACGACACCACCGTCAGGCCGCCCATGGCCACCAGTACCCCGACGGTATCCAAGATCCGGTCGCGCAGCAGGTGAGATTGGAAGCGCCACAGCAGAATCGGTGCGCCGATCAACAGCACACCGACCCCGTCGCCGGCCCACCAGTGCAATACCGCGATCATCGACCAGACGTCATTGGTGATCGCGGTGGTCACCCCGCCGATGACGCCACCGACCAACGGGCCGAGGATCATCGCTCCGGCCACAAAGCGGGCCAGGTCGGCTCGCTCACGCAGGTCCGGCGGTCCCTTGCACCAGGCCAGCACCAGCGATGCGCCGACCAGAGGTTCCACCGAATTGGCCACCGCGAAGCCGATCGACGTCCCCAGGGCAGCCCCATAGCGCATGTCGACGGCCAGTTCGGCCACCACGATCGCGGCCACGATCACCGGCCACAGCGCGCGACGGTTGAGCAGCATGGCCGCGACGGTCACCCCGGCAGGCGGGAAGAACGCAGGGCCGATACCGGCGCCGAACGTCTGCCACGACAGCACCGAGCCGGCCAGATAGGGCAAGGCCACCCAGCCGAACAAGCCCGCCGCGTATCCGATTCGATCGCGCACGCTCGGCTCGTTCATGAGTGCCGTCCACGTGATCGGTGGATGAACCGGCCCGCGCGCACGTTACGAGCGTAGCCACCCGCCGGTCAGCCGGCGGGCTTCTCAGGTATCGCGAGCAAACTCACCGCGGTCGCGCTGGCGCCGGTCGAAGAATTCGGCCGCCTCCCGAATCGACTCGTGGACGTCGCGCGGCTGCCAACCCAGTTCGCGCACCGCCTTGCCGTGATCCATCGGGGCCATGATGTCAACCAGCCGCACGGTGGTCGGGTTCAGCAGCAGGTCACGGCGGGTGACCGCCGCGGCGATGCCGCCGAGCACCCCGAGACCCTTCAACACCGGCTTGGGGATGCCCCAGCGGGGCGCCGACCGCCCGGTGACGCGTGCCGCGGTCTCGTAGAGCTCGCGGTAGGGCAGGTAACGCTCGGAGATGATGTAGCGCTCCCCCACCCGGCCGCGATCGGCGGCCAGCAGCAGCGCCCGGGCGGCGTCCTCGACGCCGACCACCTCGGTGGCCATCCCGGCCATGTAGAACGGCAGCTTGCCGGCCGCTGCGGCGGCAACCAGGGAGCCGTGGGGAGTCGGCTGCCAGTCGCGCGCGCCGTAGGTGTTGGACACGCACAGCGCCACCGCCGGCAGAGCCTTGTGGCGGCTGTAGTCCAGCACCAGCTTCTCCGCCGCGACCCGCGAGCTGATGTAGCCGCCGGCCTTGCTTCCCCAATCGGACGGCGTGTCCTCGTCGACGACTCCGCCCGTACCGAGCCCGATGGTTCCGATGGTGCTGGTGAAGACGAACCGGCGCAGATCGGCCTTCACCGCGGCGTCGAGAACGTGGCGCAACCCCTCGACGTTGGTGCGGTACAGCGGTGCGGGGTCGCGCAGATGCGCGCGGGTGTCGACGACACAGTAGAAGACGACGTCGCAGCCGTCCATCGCCTCTTTCAGGACGGCGTCGTCGAAGATGTCGCCGTAGAAGCGCTGCACCGGCAGGTCGTCGATTCCGAGGGTCGAGCTGCTGGGGCGCAACATGACCCGCACCGTGTCGCCGCGCTCGACCAGCTGCCGTGTCACGTGCGAGCCGAGGAAGCCGCTCGCGCCCAGAACCAGTTTGTCGGTGCCTGCCACGCCTGCAGCATGCCCGATGACCAAGGAGAAGACAAGATTGCCAAAGTGTTCACAGCTGTCTTTCGGGCAGCGTGGTTAGGATCGCCGCCGAACTGGAAAATCCGGAGGTCAACCGACAGAGATGGACACGACAAGAGGGCCTGCCGCCGTCGCGAATCGGAACTGGTTTTCGGCGGTTCTGGGTGCGCTCGGCATCGGCGCCCTGGGTGTCCTGGTCGCCGCCGTCGTCAGCATGTCCCACGAGTCGGCGCACCCCGTCAGACAACCTCGGCCCGCCGCGACGACGACCGCCGCGGCAGTGCCGGTACACAGTGCCGCGCCCGTCCCGTCGCCTTCGGCGCAGCCGCCCACCTCATGGAGCGTGACGGCCGTCGCCTCCACTCTTGTGCCCCCACCCGCCGCACCGAAGCGTGAACCCAGTGTGCGACAACGCCTTCACGACATGTTCCCGCGGCTGATCCCTGCCCGCTGACGGCGCGGCCCGCGAAATCGACGTCATGGTCGTGAAATTCGACTCGATCGCGACCATACGGTCGATCTCGAGACATACAACATCGTGACCGGTATGGCCCGCATCAGTCCTTGACGCAGGCTTCGGCGCCGTTGAGGACGCCGTTGCGGTAGTGGCGGATCCGCTCGAAACCGGCACCTTGGCGTTCCACGTCACCGTCGCCGCGGAACACCAACAGCGCAGTGATGGCCTCGTCGAGGTCGCCGGGCGAGATGCCGAAGCTGCTGGTGTCCTTGCGGTTCTGCAGCAGGACGCTGGCCGTGTAGGCCCCCGCAAAGCAGTCCCCGCGCAGTGACTGGGTCTTGTCGTCGGCGTCGTCATTGGCCCGGGTCATCGCGGCCAGCCCGAACTGCGTGGCCAGCAACGTGGCGACCGCGAAGTCGCCGCCCTTGCGGTACACCGTCGGCATCGCGTCGACGTTGTCCCATCCGATGTAATCGTCTGGGACGCAATAGAACAGCGCGTAGCCCTCGGCGCGAGTGCCGCCGCACATCGGCGGGTTGGCCGGGTCGAACGGCTCCAGCCCCTTCACCGGCACCCAGGGCTCCCCATTGGTCAGCTCCGGATACACGTGGGCCCAATAGTCCTCGATGTCGTAGGGCACGTCGTTGACCATCGCGTCGTAGGGCATGTCGCCGCCGGCGGCCTCGTCCTCGGCATTCTGGAACGGAAGCTCGAGAACCACCGGGTCGTCGTCGCGGTACGCCTTGCACGCGGAGGGCCCGTTGTCGTAACCGTCCTGGAACGCGCTGACCCGGTCGAAGCCGCTGCCATGCGCCGAGGGATCGATCTTGCTGGTACCCGGGGAATCCCGCAGTTCCAAGATGCCCGCCAAGGCGTTGTCCATCTCGGCGGCATTGACCTTGTACACCCCCGCGTCCTTGGCGTGCTTGGCCCAGCCACCGGCAAAGCAGTCGGCCTGCAGTTCCTTGGTCACCGTGCGCGCGGTGAAGTTGGACCGGGCCTGAATCGCGTGCCCCCACTCATGAGCCAGCACGATCGGGATGACGAAATCGCCGAATTTGGACTGCAAGTCGGGCAGCAGCCCCGCCGCGTCCCAGGCCACCACGTCCTTGCTGGCACAGTAGAAGGCGTTGCCCTCGATGTCGCCGGCGCTTTCGGCGCACGGCGGCAGCTCACCCGACGACGGGACTACCGCGTAGAAGCCACCCGAGACCGGCTCGTAGTCGCTGCCGTAGAGCTTCGGATATTCCTCGGCCCAGTACTTCTGCAGGTCGTCGATCGCCGACATCGCGAGCTTGTTGACCTCCGCGGACGAATCGCCGGTGATCTTGACGTCGCCGGGTGCCGGTTTGGCGGTGCCCGAGTTGCCGATATTCGTCGGGGTGGGGACGACGGGCTTCGGGCCGCCGCAGGCCGCCAAGGCGACGGCCAGCGCAGCCACTACCAGACCTCGTGTTCGCATGGACGAACATTAGCCAACAACCGCTGCGCCTGCGGTGTATAGCTCAGAAACAGTTTGCCAACTGTGCAAACGCTGGCTGAGCTACTTGATCAGCGGATCGCGCGGCATGCCCAGGATGCGCTCGGCGATCTGGTTGCGGGTGATCTCCGAGGTGCCGCCGGCGATGGACAGGGCGCGCGATCCCAGTGCCGTCCGGCCCGCCATTTCGCCCTCGCCGCCATCGAGCGCGACATCGGGACCGACCAGCGCGGCAGCAATCGTGCCCTGCTCCTGGAACTGCTCCGCCAGGATCAGCTTGGTGATGTTGCCTTCCGGGCCGGGCCCCGCACCTTCGAGGGCACGGACCACCCGACGCAGGTTCAACAGTCGCAGCGCCTGGTCCCGGGCGAGGAACTTGCCGACCCACTGAACCGCGCCCGCGTGCCGGTCACCGTGCTTCTTGGCCAGCGACACCAACCACGCCGCGGCGGGCGCGATGGTGCCTGCGCCGCCGCCGATGCTGACCCGCTCGTTGCCCAGCGTGGCCCGCGCGACGGTCCAACCCGAGTTCGGCTCCCCCACCACGTCTTCGTCCGGGACGAACACGTCGTTGAAGAACACCTCGTTGAAGTCGGCGCCGCCGGTGATCTGGCGCAGCGGCCGCACCTCGACGCCGGGCGCCGCCATGTCCAGGATCACCGTCGTGATGCCGGCATGCTTGGGCACGTCGAAATCGGTGCGGACGGTGGCCAGCCCGCGCTTGCAGTAGTGCGCCCCGCTGGTCCACACCTTCTGCCCGGTGATCTTCCAGCCGCCGTCCACCCGAACCGCGCGGGTCTTGACCGCCGCGGCATCAGAACCCGCCGACGGTTCGGAGAACAGCTGGCACCAGATCTCGTCTTTACGCAACGCCTTTTCGACGAATCGTTCGATCTGGGAAGGAGTTCCGTGCTGGATCAGGGTCAGGATCACCCAGCCGGTGATGCCGTAGTCGGGCCGCTTGACGCCGGCGGCGGCGAATTCCTCTTCGATCAGCAGCTGCTCGACGGCACCCGCGGCGCGGCCCCACGGCTTGGGCCAGTGCGGCATGACGTAGCCGCTCGCGATCAGCTCGTCGAGTTGCGCCTTCTCGTCGAGCGTGGCGAGTTGATGCGCGTCGGCTCGGATCTGCGTGCGCAGCTCGTCGGCCTCAGCCGGCAGGTCCAGACTGTTGGCCCTGCTGACACCCGACTGCGTCAGGTCGAACACGTCGGTGACCGGGCCGTCTCCGCCGAGTAGCGCCTGCACGGTCAGCGCCCGCCGCAGGTGCAGATGCGCGTCGTGTTCCCAGGTGAACCCGATGCCACCGTGCACCTGAATGTTCAACTCCGCGTTGCCCACATAGGCGGGGAAGGCCAACGCCGCCGCAGCAGCGGCAACCAATTCGAACTGCTTCTCGTCGTCCCCGAACGCACGGGCGGCATCCCACACCACAGCGACCGCCGACTCCGAGGCGACGATCATGTTGGCGCAGTGGTGCTTGACCGCCTGGAACGTCGCGATGGTGCGACCGAATTGCTCACGGACCTTGGCGTATTCGACGGCGGTGTCGACGCAGCCCGACGCCCCGCCGGCAGCCTCGGCACCAAATAGTGTGCGGGCCAACGCAACTGCCACCGACCGCGCTCCGGCCAGCACGTTGCCGGCCACCGACACGTCACGAAGCGACACCCGAGCCGAGCGCCGAGCGCGGTCGAGGCTTCCCGGCGCGTCGACCGACACCCCGTGGGCACCCCGCTCCACCAGCAGCACGTCCGCGCCGCTGGCCAGTACCAGCAGATCGGCCAGCCCGGCACCGAGCACCACACCGGCATCGCCGCTTGCCGTATCTCCGGAAACCGTAATGTCACAGGAGAATCCGACTGCGGCCGTGACTGATCCGTCGACGAGGCCGGGCAACAGGCGCGCCTTCTGCTCGTCGCTACCGGCCGCAGACACCAGGGCGGAGGCGACGACGGTCGGCACGAACAGGCCGGGCGCGATCGCCCGGCCGAGCTCGTCGATCACCACCACAAGCTCCGGCAGGCCGAAACCCGAACCGCCGTATTGCTCGTCGACGTGCAGCCCGAGCCAGCCCAGTTCGGCCAGCTCCAACCAGAACGGCGGGCGGGTCTCCTCGGCATCGTCGGCGAGGAGGTCCCGTGTTGCCGCCCTGGCCTTCTGCGCAGCCAGGAACGAGCGCGCTACCTCGCTGAGTTCACGGTGGTCGTCGGTCAGTGCGATACCCATCGGGTCCTCCTCGAGGCGGCGGTGCCTATTCCTCTAATGCCTTACCACAGAACGGATTACTTGGGGGCAAAGCGCTGTCCGGCGTCCAGGCGGATGCACTGGCCGTTGAGCATCGGGTTCTCGACGATCGCGGACACCAGTTTGGCGAACTCCTCGGGCCGGCCCAGGCGCTTGGGGAACGCGGCGTCCTTGGTCAGCGCCTTGGCGAACTCGTCGGGAATGCCCTTCGTCAGGCCGGTGGCGAACAGGCTGGGCGCGATCGCCAGCGCGCGGATCCCGACCGGACCCAGATCGCGGGCCATGGTCAGGCACATGCCCGCGATACCGGCCTTGGCGGCGGTGTAGGCGACCTGGCCGATCTGGCCTTCGAAGGCGGCGATCGATGCGGTGTTGATGATGACGCCGCGCTCTTCGTCCTCGGGCTCGTTGTTGGCCATATGCGCGGCCGCCAGCCGGCTGATGTTGAAGCTGGCGATCAGGTTGAGGTTGATCGTGCTCTGGAACGTCTCCAGCGCGTGCGGGCCGTTCTTGCCGAACGTCTTCTCCGCGACACCGCCGCCGGCGGTGGTCAGCACGACGTGCAGGCCCCCCAGCTTCTCGACGGCTTCGGCCAGCACCTTCTCGGTGCCCGCGAAGTCGGTGACGTCAACCGGGATGAACGGGCCGCCGACCGCCGCCGCGACCTCGGGGCCGTCGGTGCCCTCGCGGTCGAGAATCGCCACCTGAGCCCCACGGGCGGCCAGCAGTTCCGCACTCGCCCGCCCGAAGCCCGATGCGCCGCCCACGACGACTACCTTCTTGCCCGAGATCTCCATCCGATACTCCTGTCGGTTGACGCCGCAGGCACGCTAACCGTGCGGCTTACAGTTCGCTGTTCCATTCGCGGACACCCCGGTGGCGCCCGAGCCGGTACGCACGTTACCGGCCGTCATGAATCGGTAATGACCAAGGGTGTCCACCGGGCGGTACGTTGGGCCTCATGGCCCGATCCACCACCGGTCTGCGCATGGGGTCCGGGGTGGCCGCAGCGGCCGCCGCCGTCGGCGTCGTCGAGCTGACCGCCGCCTTCTTCTCACCGGCCGCCGACGCTCGCACCGCGGTGGGCACCGCCGTCATCAACCTCACTCCCGGGCCGGTCAAGGAATGGGCGATCCAGACCTTCGGTACCGCCGACAAGCTGTTCCTGTCGGTATCCGTGCTTGCCGTCATCGGCGTGCTGGCCGCCGTCGCCGCGATCTGGGAACGCTCCCGCATCCCGGTGGGCACGCTGGCGTTCGTGGCCGCCGCGGTGGCCGGCTGCGCCGCGGTGTTGGCCATTCCCGGTGCGCGCGGGGTCGACATCATCCCGACCCTGCTCGGCGCCGGGTGTGGGATCGCGGTGTTGCGTTTCCTCACCGGCCGGATCGCCGCGAGCGAAGCGACCGAGACGACCGCCGACGCCGACGTCGATCCGGGACGCCGGCTCTCGCTGCTGACGTTCGGCATCGGCGGGCTCGGGCTGTTGAGCGGCGTCGCCGGTGCGGTGATCAGCCGCCGGCTGCACTCGGTGTCCGGCGACCGCGAGAGCTTCGCCCTGCCGTCGGCCCCGCCGCCGTCGCCGATTCCCGCCGACGTCACGCCCGCGGGCGTGCAGCTGCCCAGCTTCATCACGCCCAACAACGAGTTCTACCGCATCGACACCGCGCTGAGCGTCCCGCAGCTCGCGCGCGCCGATTTCCGGCTGCGCATCCACGGCATGGTCGCCCGCGAAGTCACCTACACCTTCGACGACCTGGCCAAGTTCGAGCCGATCACCAAGGTCGTCACGCTGACCTGTGTGTCCAACCCCGTCGGCGGCGACCTGATCTCCAACGCCAGCTGGACCGGATACCGGGTCGCGGACCTGTTGCGCGCCAGCGGGATCCACCCCGACGCCGACATGGTGCTGTCCACCTCCATCGACGGGTTCACCGCGGGCACCCCGGTGGAGGCGCTCACCGACGCCCGCGAATCGATGCTGGCGATCGGGATGAACGGCACGCCGCTGCCCGTCGAGCACGGGTATCCCGCCCGGCTGGTGGTGCCCGGGCTGTACGGCTATGTGTCGGCCACCAAATGGGTGGTGGACCTGGAGCTGACCCGCTTCGACCAGGCGCAGGCCTACTGGACCAAGCTCGGGTGGTCCGAGCGCGGCCCGATCAAGACCGAGTCGCGCATCGACGTCCCGCGCGACGGCCAGAAGGTGGCCAAGGGTCCGGTCACCTTCGGCGGCGTGGCGTGGGCGCAGAACCGCGGTGTGAAGGCCGTCGAGGTGCGAATCGACGACGGCCCGTGGCAGCCCGCCCAGCTCGGGGCGGCCTACTCCAACGACACCTGGCGGCTGTGGAGCTTCCCGTGGACCGCCACCCAGAGCGGTTTCCACACCATCACCGCTCGCGCGACCGACAACACCGGCGCGGTGCAGACCGAGGACCAGGCGCCGCCGGCTCCCGACGGCGCGACGGGTTGGCCGTCGGTGTCGTTCGAGGTGGCCTGACACCGGCCGGTTTGTCCGCGGTGGCATGCCAACCTGGAGTCATGTTGCTAGGCGATGTTGCGGCGGCCTCGGTCGATGTGTCGGCAACGTCCTCACGGCTGGCCAAGGTGGCACGGATCGCCGAGCTGCTGACCGGAGTGGACGACCCGCAGCTGGTGGCTGTCGTGGTGTCGTGGCTGTCCGGCGAGCTGCCGCAGCGCCAGATCGGGGTCGGCTGGGCATCGTTGCGCTCGCTCCCGGATCCGGCGACCGGGCCGACGTTGACGGTGTCGCAGGTCGATACGACGTTCACCGAGATCGGTGCGGTTGCCGGCAAGGGCTCACAGGCCCGCCGTGCCGATCTGCTCGCCGGCCTGTTCAGCGCGGCTACTGATACCGAGCAGGTGTTCCTGCGGCGGTTGCTGGGCGGCGAACTGCGCCAAGGGGCGCTGGCCGGGGTGATGGCCGACTCGGTCGCCAAGGCGGCCGGCCTGCCCGCCGCGGCGGTCCGCCGGGCGGCCATGGTCGGTGGCGCCCTGCCCGCGGTGGCGGCCACGGCGCTGACCGGCGGAGCCGAGGCGCTGAGCGCCTTCACGTTGACGGTGGGCCGTCCGGTCGGGCCGATGTTGGCACAAACCGCCACGGGCGTGGCCGATGCCCTCGAACGCCTCAGCGGCGACGCCATTTTCGAGGCCAAGCTCGACGGTGCCCGAGTTCAGATCCACCGCGACGGCGATGATGTCACCGTCTACACCCGCAGTCTCGACGACGTGACGGCCCGGCTGCCGGAAGTGGTGGACGCCGCGCTGGCGCTGCCGGTCACCACCCTGATCGCCGACGGCGAGGCCATCGCCCTGCGCCCCGACCTGCGTCCGCACCGGTTCCAGGTGACCGCGTCGCGATTCGGCAAGAGCACCGACGTGGCAGCAGCCCGGGCCGCACAACCACTTTCGGTGTTCTTCTTCGACATCCTGCATCTCGACGGTGTCGATCTGCTCGACGAGCCGACGCACGCCCGGCTCGCGGCACTGGACTCGATCGTGCCCGCCGGGCAGCGCGTCGACCGGCTGATCACCACTGATGCCGCTGCGGCACAAGGCTTTCTGGATGTGACCCTGGCGGCCGGCCACGAGGGTGTGATGGCCAAATCATCCACCTCGCCGTACGAGGCGGGCCGCCGGGGTGCGGGCTGGCTGAAGGTCAAGCCGGTGCACACCCTGGATCTGGTGGTGCTGGCCGTGGAGTGGGGATCGGGGCGGCGCACCGGCAAGCTGTCCAATATCCATCTGGGAGCGCTGGATCCGCAGACGGGCGGGTTCGTGATGCTGGGCAAGACGTTCAAGGGCATGACCGACGCGATGCTCGATTGGCAGACGGCGCGGTTCACCGAGCTGGCGACGGGGCCGCTGGACCAGTACGTCGTTCCACTGCGCCCGGAGCAGGTAGTGGAGATCGCGTTCGACGGAGTACAGGGCTCCAGCCGCTATCCCGCGGGCATGGCGCTGCGGTTCGCGAGGGTGCTGCGCTACCGCGACGACAAGGGCCCCGCCGAAGCCGACACCGTCGATACTGTGCGGGCGTTCTACGAGCGCGACTAGCGAGCCGGCACGGGCTGATCATCGACGCGCGTGCCGAAGACTCCGAATCCGCGCAGCATCTCCTCGCTGGGCGCCGGCGCCCACTGCCATGCGGCGATCTGGCGCAGGGAGCGGCGACTCAGGTTGGCGCGCAGCAGTTCATAGCCGTCGGCGGACAACTGTGTCGTCGGCTCCCCTGAGCCGCAACTCCATTGCTGTCCCTGCTCGTCGCGTATGTGCAGCGCTGTGCTGTGCCGCAGCTGCCTGCCGAGGTAGCGCATCGTCACGTCGAGAAATGGTTGCCAGTGCTCGCGGTCGACGCGAGGAAGTCCCAGTGCCTCATGCAAGTCCGACTCGTGGCAGATGGTGTCGATGGCGAGGTTGGGGCCGTACAGCTGCTCGTCGCTCAAGGTGGCGTCGGCGGCGGCGCCGGTGCGGCCCCATTCCGCCATCAGTTCTTCGATCGAGTTGCTCCGACGTTCCCGGACATGTCGTGCTGTCCACTGATCGCTCGTCACTCCGTCCAAGCGTCCGCTGATGGCGTCGGACGCACAGCCGACGAGGTGTGCCAGCAGCTCGTGCACCGTCCATCGCGGGGTCGCGGGCACCTGCGCTCGACACTGTTCGTCGCTGAGCGTGGCGGCGAGTTCACTCACCCGAGCGCGGGCGGCACGATACGTCGCCTCAAGCATGGCTGAACCCCCACGACGCGGTGTTCTGCGAGAAGGCCAGCTGCCAGCCGTCGTCGGTACGCACCGCGACGCTGGTGTTACGGCGGGTCATCGGGTGCAACCGGCCCGCTACGGCCGCGCGGGCCTGGATCAGCGCCACGTCGGGCGTCAGATACCGCAGGCGGGTGATCTCGGTGCGCCCTCTGCGACGATGAGCCTGGCGCTCGACCAGCACGCGGATCGCCCGCTCGTCGGCGTGGCTGATCGTCGAGTGTACCGGGGCCGCGGTGACACGCGGGGCGGGCCGCAGGTTGGCCAGCAGGACCCGCACGAACAGCGCCGGGTCCCGTAGCCGATCGGGCGGATCGACCAGGCCGCGAACCCGCATAATCCGCTCGGCCACAACGATATCGGTTGCCGCGGCTTTCAACACCGCACGCTGAGTCCATGCGGCCGTCCGCCGGCGCCCGTCGTCGGCAGACGGTGGCCGATCGTTGGTCGGGTTGGCCGACCACACCGGTCCGATGCGTTCGGCGGCGGCGAGGAAGAAACGCCGCGAGACATCGGCATCACCGCCGCGCAGGCAGTCGCGCAGTGCGAGTGCTTGCAGGGCTGCCATCGTCATGCCTTGTCCGTACAGCGGATTGAGGCTGCACAGCGCGTCACCCAGGATCACCAGACCGGACGGCAGGCGCGGCATCTGGTCATAACGTCGCCAGACGGCGGCGGTACTGCGCGAGACGGAGATCTCCCCGACCGGTACCGCATCCCGCACCCCGGCCAGGATTCCCTCCGGCAGCAGCTGTGCAGCCGTGTCCATCATCTCGGTGAAATCGACTGGTGGCCTGCCCAACTCGGTTGGACGGGAGATCGCCAGCATCCAGGTGTCATTCTCGTAGGCGACAAGCAGCGCCCCCGGCGCGCGGGGACCCTGGTTGATGAACGCCATCCGCGCACGGATGCGTCCCGGCGGGATGCGCAACAACTGGCTGCTGTAGCCGGTCATCGAGGCGACCTGCTCCTCGGGCACTTCGCCATAGCCCTGACTGGCCAAGAAGTGTGCCGTGCGCCCGGCACGTCCGGTCGCGTCGACTACCAGCCCGGCCGCGAGGGTCGACGAGATACCGGTGTCCCGGTTGATGATTCGCACTCCGGTCACAGTGTCGCCGGCCAGCACCGGCGCCACGATGTTCCGGCGGTCCAGGATCGTGACGTTCTCCAGCGCGCCCACCCGCCGCCGGAGATGGAACTCGAGGAAAGGACGGCTGGATTGATATGCCGCCAGCGATCCCGGGTCGGCCAGGCGGCCCGTGCGATTCAGTTCGTGACGTCCGACGCGCACGTAGAGCCGTGACAGATCGTCGCCGTCGTCGACAACGGCGCCCGCCGCGGCGAGCTCACCCAGGATTCCGGGAAACAGCTCGCCGATCACCTGCGTACCGCGGCTCAACAGACTGTGCAGATGGCGACCCTGCGGCACCCCGGTCCGCTGCACGGGGTGGTCGGGCAACGCGTCACGTTCCACGACGGTGACCGACCCGTAGAACTCCGAAAGCACCCTGGCCGCCAGCAACCCCGCAAGCCCCGCCCCCAAAACCACCGCCTGTGAATCAAGTTCGGCCATGCCGCGACCGTACATCAAAATTAAGAAAAATAAGAGAAACTTGTGGTAACACTAAGACCAGCGCTGAATAGCGGCGCGGCGTTTCGCGTTCCCCTTACTGGCGAACCTGTGAATGAAAGGATCACCGCACCGCCTGACATGACACGTCTCGTCAAGGGAGAAACACCGTGGCTGCACCGACCGCCGAGCCGTCGGAACACATCGAGGAAACCAAGGGCGACGTCACCTATATCCGCACCGAGAAGGACCTGCCGCCGGTTGCGATCATCGACCGCTCGCCCATCACGACCCGGCACAAACTGATCTTCGGCGCCATCGCCGTCGTCGGGGCCATCGCGTGGGCGGTCATCGCCTTCTTCCGCGGCGAGACCGTCAACGCCGTGTGGTTCGTGATCGCGGCGATCTGCACCTACGTGATCGGCTACCGGTTCTACGCCCGGCTGATCGAGATGAAGATCGTCCGCCCGCGCGACGACCACGCCACGCCCGCCGAGATCTTCGAGAACGGCACCGACTACATGCCCACCGACCGACGAGTGCTGTTCGGTCACCACTTCGCCGCCATCGCCGGCGCCGGCCCGCTGGTCGGCCCGGTCCTGGCCATGCAGATGGGCTATCTGCCCGGCACGATCTGGATCATCGTCGGCGCGGTGTTCGCCGGCTGCGTTCAGGACTACCTGGTGCTGTCCATCTCCACCCGGCGGCGCGGGCGCTCGCTGGGGCAGATGGCCCGCGACGAGCTCGGTGCCGTCGGCGGGGTCGCCGCCATCGTCGCGGTGCTGGTCATCATGGTCATCCTGCTCGCGGTGCTGGCGCTGGTCGTGGTCGGCGCGCTCGCCGAAAGCCCATGGGGCGTCTTCTCCATCGCGATGACGATCCCGATCGCGATCTTCATGGGCCTGTATCTGCGGTTCCTGCGGCCCGGCCGGGTCTCCGAGGTGTCCCTCATCGGCGTCGCCCTGCTACTGCTTGCGGTGGCCAGTGGCGGCTGGGTCGCCGGAACCGATTGGGGCACAGACTGGTTCACGCTGTCCAAGGTCACCCTGTCGTGGTGCATCATCGTCTACGGGCTGGCGGCCTCGGTGCTGCCGGTGTGGTTCCTGCTCGCGCCGCGCGACTACCTGTCGACGTTCATGAAGGTCGGCACCATCGCGCTGCTGGCGCTCGGCATCCTGCTGGCCCGGCCGATCATGGAAGCCCCGGCGATCTCGAAGTTCGCCGAGAGCGGCTCCGGCCCGGTCTTCGCCGGCTCGCTGTTCCCCTTCCTGTTCATCACGATCGCCTGCGGTGCACTGTCGGGCTTCCACTCCCTGATCTCCTCGGGCACCACGCCCAAGCTGCTGGAGAAGGAAAGCCAGATGCGGCTGATCGGTTACGGCGGCATGCTCACCGAATCGTTCGTGGCGATCATGGCGTTGGTCACCGCGGCGATCCTCAACCAACATCTGTACTTCGCCATCAACGCACCCTCGGCCCAGACCGGCGCCACCGCCGAGACCGCCGCCAAATACGTCAACGGCCTTGGCTTGTCGGGCGCCCCGATCACCGGGGCCGAAATCTCCGACGCCGCCAAGAGCGTCGGCGAGGAGTCGATCGTGTCCCGGACCGGCGGCGCGCCGACACTGGCATTCGGCATGTCCGAGGTGCTGCACCAGGTGTTCGGCGGCGCCTCGCTGAAGGCATTCTGGTACCACTTCGCGATCATGTTCGAGGCACTGTTCATCCTGACCACCGTCGACGCCGGAACCCGCGTCGCCCGGTTCATGCTCTCCGATGCCCTGGCCAATCTCGGCGGCCCGTTGACGCGGCTGCGCAACCCGAGCTGGCGGGTCGGGGCCTGGATCTGCAGCCTGGTGGTGGTCGCCGGCTGGGGTTCCATCCTGCTGATGGGCGTCACCGATCCCCTCGGCGGCATCAACACCCTGTTCCCGCTGTTCGGTATCGCCAACCAGCTGCTGGCCGCGATCGCCCTGACGGTCGTCACCGTCGTGGTGATCAAGAAGGGTCTGCTGAAATGGGCGTGGATACCCGGCATTCCGCTGCTATGGGATCTGACGGTCACGCTGACCGCGTCGTGGCAGAAGATCTTCTCCGGCGATCCCAAACTCGGCTACTGGACCCAGCACTTCGCCTACCGTGCGGCCGCGGAAGCCGGCAAGACCACATTCGGCTCAGCCAAGAACGCCGACCAATTGCACGCCGTCATCCGCAACACATTCATCCAGGGCACGCTGTCAGTCGTCTTCGCCGTCCTGGTCATCATCGTGTTCCTCGCCGGGGTGACCATGGCGCTGCGGGCGATCCGCGGCGGCGGCCGGGAGTTGACCGAGGACGCGCCGGTGCCTTCGAAGATCTTCGGGCCATCCAGCCTGATCTCGACCTCCGCAGAGAAGGAGGTGCAGAAGCAATGGGACGCACTACCCACGTCGCACGCCAAATCCGTTGGTACGTCCGCACACTGATGGGCGATAACCACTACCGCCGATACGTCGAACACCAGGCACGCACCCATCCCGGCGAGCCGGTGCTCACCGAGGCACAGTACTGGCGGATGCGGCACCACCAACAAGACACCAACCCCACCGCCCGCTGCTGCTGACTCAGCAGTTCACGACGCGGTCGCAGTACTGTCGCGTCGTAGCGATCAACCGGGCATTCGCTTCGTCGACCTCGTCGGCCCACGCCCCGGCCGTCGCCGGTGAACGACCACCCTCAATGTGCCGCGCCACCAACCGTTCTCGCCGCACCGGCGCCGGGCAGTCGACGTAGTACAACCGGTCCAGCAGTGGACGCACCGCGGCCCACTGGCCGTCGGGCACCCCCAGGTAATTGCCCTCGGTGACCACCAGCGCGCACTCGGCGGGTATGACGTGCCCGGCCGGGAGAGGCTCGTCGAGACCGCGGTCGAACGCGGGCACATACACATCTCCGCGGGCATACTCGGCGCGCACCCGCCCCAGCGCGGCGACGTAACCCGCGGCATCGAAGGTGTCGATCGCCCCCTTGCGGCCGCGGCGCCCCAGCCGGTCCAGCTCCGCGTTCGACAGATGGAAGCCGTCCATCGGCAGATAGGACGCACCGTCGAATGCCGCCACCATCGCCTGCGCCGACGTCGACTTGCCCGCCCCGGGCGGTCCGGTGATGCCGACGACGACGCGGCCGGCTGCCCGAGAGAGCAGACCGGCGACGTCATCGGCGAGGAGGCGCAGAGAACTGTCGTGGTCGTAACTGATGGCTCGCCGCCTCCGATACGTCGGGTAGGTCCGGGGGATGACTGCAGAACAGGGCCTCTTATGAATCCATGTCGAAAGATACGCAGTCGGGGGATCATTCGGGCGGCCGCCGCCGCCTTCGCTTCACTTCTGGTGGTCGGCGCCATCGCGGCCACGCCGCCGACCGCCAACGCCGCCGAGGTCGAGTACCTCAGGGTCCCGTCGCCGTCGATGGGACGCGACATCGTCGTCCAGTTCCAGGGCGGCGGCCCCAAGGCGCTGTATCTGCTCGATGGCCTGCGCGCCCAGGACGACCGCAGCGGCTGGGACATCAACACCGGTGCATTCTCGTGGTTCAACGACTCCGGTGTCTCCGTCGTCATGCCGGTCGGCGGCATGTCAAGCTTCTACACCGACTGGTACCGACCGGCAGTCGGCAACGGCACCACCCAGACCTACAAGTGGGAAACCTTCCTGACCTCCGAGCTACCGGCCTGGCTCTCAGCCAACAAAGGGATCAGCCCCAGCGGCAACGCCGTGGTCGGACTGTCGATGTCGGGCAGCGCAGCACTGATCCTGGCCGCCTACCATCCCGGACAGTTCGTCTACGCCGGCTCGCTGTCGGGCTTCTTGCACCTGTCGGCTCAGAGCTGGCCGCTGCTGGTGTCGATCGCGATGGCCGACGCCGGTGGATTTAATGCCCTCGACATGTGGGGCGTCTTCGGTGGAGCGGCGTGGCAACGCAACGACCCGATGCTTCACATCGGACAGCTGGTCGCCAACAACACTCGCATCTGGGTCTACAGCGGCAACGGAAACCCGACCGACCTCGACGCCGGCCTGGGCAACGCGCAGATTTCCGCGCAGTTCCTCGAAGGCCTGACCAATCGGACCAACCACGAGTTCCAGAGCCGCTACGAAGCCGCGGGCGGACGCAACGGTGTCTTCAACTTCCCGTCCAACGGCACACACAGCTGGGGTTACTGGGGCGGCCAGTTGCAGGCCATGAAGCCTGATATCCAGCGCGTGCTGGGCGCCCCGCCGAGCGCCTGACCCCAGACGAAAGGCCCGGTCCCTTGTGCAGGGACCGGGCCTCTCAGTGTCACGTTTGGGGGCCGCCGCAGGCGGCCTCCAGCACTATTCCCCAGCCCTTGGCTCCTCAAACCCGGCCGCGCAGAATAAGTCAGACCACACCCTCGGCAGGCCGGCAACGGCCGACGGGCTATGGTCACTTCTGAAAACGGCCGTGCGCAGATAAGGGGACGTCAGATGGACCTGTCATGGTCGGCGAAGGATCTCGAGTTCCAAGCCGAGGTCAGGGCGTTCCTCGACGAGAAGCTCACACCGGACCTGCGCCGGGCCGGCCGCCTGATGACCAGCGTCTACGCCGACCACGAGGCCAGCATGGCGTGGCAGGCGATCCTGCACGAACGCGGCTGGGCCGCGCCGGCCTGGCCGGTCGAGCACGGCGGCTGCGACTGGACGCTGACCCAGCACTACATCTTCAGCCGCGAATCCACGTTGGCCGGGGCGCCGTCGCTGTCGCCGATGGGAATCCGGATGGTCGCCCACGCGATCATCGCCTACGGCACGCCAGAGCAGAAGGACTACTTCCTGCCGCGCATCCTCACCGGCGAGGTGTTCTTCTGCCAGGGCTATTCCGAGCCCGAGGCGGGCTCGGACCTGGCCGCGCTGACGATGTCGGCGGCCAATGATGGTGACGACCTCATCTGTACCGGCAGCAAGATCTGGACCACCCATGCCACGGAGGCCAACTGGATCTTCGCCCTCGTGCGCACGTCGCGCTCGGCCAAGAAGCAACAGGGCATCACCTTCGTCCTCATCGACATGAGCACGCCCGGTATCGAGATTCGCCCGCTGGTGATGACCTCCGGCGAGAAGGTGCAAAACCAGATCTTCTTCGACGCCGTCCGGGTGCCCAAGGCGAATGTGATCGGCGAGATCGACGGCGGCTGGACGGTAGCCAAGTACCTCCTGGAGTTCGAACGCGGTGGCGGCGCAACAGCACCCGCGCTACAAGCGTTGGCCGGCTCGATCGCTACCGAGGCGGTCGGACAACCGGGCCCGGCCGGCGGCGCGCTGATCGACGATCCGACGTTCGCGGCCAAACTCGCCGACATCCGCATCCGCGCCGACGTGCTCGAGATCCTCGAATACCGGGTTCTGACAACGGTTGCCGAGGGTGGAAACCCCGGCGCCGCCTCATCGATGCTGAAGGTCCTGTCCACCGAACTCTCGCAGGCCATCACCGAACTCGCCATGGAGGCCGCCGGACCCCGCGGCCGGGCGTATCAGCCGCACGCGACCTACCCCGGGGGTCCGGTCTCGGACTTCGAACCACCGGCCGATGGCTACGTCAGCGGCGAGCCCTGGCAGGCGGTCGCGGCGCTGCGCTACTTCAACGACCGCGCTGGTTCGATCTACGCGGGCAGCAACGAGATTCAACGCAACATCCTGGCCAAGGCGACATTGGGGCTGTAATGGACTTCAACCTGAACAAAGAACAAGAGCTCCTGCGCGACGGGCTCGGCAAGTTCCTGGCCACCCGCTACGACCTCGAGAAGAGCCGCACGGCGGCCAAGCTCGGGCCGGGCTGGCAGCCCGACATCTGGCGCGGCCTGGCCGACGAACTGGGCATCCTCGGCGCCGCGTTCCCGGAGTCGGTCGGCGGAATCGGCGGGGGCCCAGTCGAAATCATGGTCATCGCCGAAGAGCTCGGTCGGGCGCTGGTGATCGAACCGTTCATCGACACCGTCGTCGTCGCCGGTGGCCTGCTGCAGCGGACCGACAACCCGGCTGCCGCGGCACTTTTGGAGCGCATTGCCGACGGCAGCGCCATCGTCGCCCTGGCGAGCACCGAGCCCGGTGGCGCCCACTCGGTGTCGACCACGGCGGTCCACACCGGCGGCGACTGGGTGCTCACGGGCGAGAAGATCGTCGTCACGGCCGCACCACTGGCAACCCATCTGCTGATCACGGCCAAGACAAGCCCCGACTCACAAGGGGTTTCGTTGTTCCTCACCGAGTTCGACCCGGCGGCGCCGCCGGCAGGCCTGGAGGTACACGGCTACCGCACCATCGACGATCGGCGTGCCGCCGACCTGACGATGGACCAGCTGCGCCTCCCCGCCGATACGCTGCTCACCGACGACGCGACCGCGTCGTTGGCGCAGGCCAGTGACGAGGGCGCGGCCGCGGTCTGCGCAGAGGCGGTCGGTGCGATGCGAAAGGTGTTGTCCGACACTGTCGAATACTGCAAGCAGCGACAGCAATTCGGGCAGCCGATCGGCAACTTCCAGGTTCTGCAGCACCGCATGGTCGACATGTACCTGGAACTCGAACAGGCCGTGGCCGCCGTGTATCTCGCGGTGCTGAACCTGGAAGCCGAGCCGCACGTCCGGGCCCGAGCGGTTTCCGCGGCCAAGGCGACCATCGGACGGGCCGCCCGATTCCTGGGCCAGAACTCCGTGCAGCTGCATGGCGGCATGGGCATGACCGAGGAACTGGCGATCGGTCACTACTTCAAGCGGCTCACCGCGCTGCAGTACGAGTTCGGTTCCACCGACTCCCACCGCATGCGGTATGCGAAACTGACTCGCCCTTAGCCGTTTTCAGCGACCCGGGCCCGTTCCCGCATCGAGGCGATCACGCCGCCGTCGTTGAGGAGGTCGGTTCCGGTCAGATAACCGGCGCGGTCACTGGCGCAGAAGGCGAACAACTCGGCCATCTCCTCGGCCTTTCCCCAGCGCGGGACCGCGGCGTTGGCGACCATTGCCCCGGCGCCGGCATCGGCTTCCAGCAGACCCATCTCGGTATCGACCGACCCCGGGGAGACCGAGACGATGCGCAGGCCCTTGCCGTTGAACCGTTCGGCCTGCGACGAGCTGTACCAGCGCACAAAGGTCTTGCTGATGCCGTAGGCCAGCCCGGAGCGCATCTCCTCCCCCGCGATATCGCAGGCCGCCAGCAGTTCGGCGAGGAAGCGCTTCTGGTCGGTGAAGGCGAGGTCGAAATGCTGTGACGGGACGAGCTCCTCGGGCAGCATGTGCGAGGCCATCGACGCCACGTTGACGATCGCGGCGCCTTCGCCGGCCGAGGTGAAGAACTCCTCGTTGACGTTGAGCGTGCCGATCGCATTGGTTGTCATCACGTAATCGGCGTCGCCCATGCTCGGGCTGACTCCGGCGGTGTGGATCACCGACGCGATCGGTCCGAGGCCGGCCGCCGTCTCGAACAGCCGCCCGACGGCGTCGCGATCGGTGACGTCGCAGTTGACCGCCGTGGCGGTGATCCCCAACTCGCTCAGCTCGGCCGATGCGGCGTCCAAGCGATCTTGCCTGACGTCGCACAGCACCAGCGTGCGGTCCTGACCAACGATCTTCGCCGTCGCCCGGCCCATGCCGCCCGCACCACCTGTGATTATCGAAACCCGAGTCATCACCGGACGATATACGGGTATCTGATGGGGTGACGAAGGAGGGCTGACACATGCTGAGGACGATCGCCGGCGCGGTGGTGCAAGTCGCCGAAGGTGTGGGCAACATCGTGGGCATCCGGCTCGGCACCGAGGAGCCCGCGTACACGGTGGAACGGCAGATCGGGGGAGTTGAAATTCGCCGGTACGGCCCCCGCGTCGCAGCCGAGACGGCGATCGGGGCCGACGAGGAATCGGCGCGCAATCAGGGATTCAGGCTGCTGGCCCGCTACATTTTCGGCGCCAACGCCGGCGGCGACAAGATCGCCATGACGGCTCCGGTGGCCCAACAGCCCAGCGAGAAGATCGCGATGACCGCGCCGGTCGCCACCCAACGGCGCCCCTCCGGCGAATGGGTCATCCGGTTCTTCATGCCGTCGAAGTACACACTGGACACGCTGCCGACGCCCGCCGACGACCGGGTCCGTCTGGTGAAAGTTCCCGAGGAGACTGTGGCGGTCCTCCGGTTCACCGGGAGCATCGGCCCCGCCGCGGTCGGCGAGCGCACCGAGCAGCTCTTGAACGTCTTGTACCGCAACGGGATCGAACCAACCGGTGACCCGTTGGCCTGGTTCTACGATCCGCCGTGGACGTTGCCGTGCCGACGCCGCAACGAAGTCGTGATAGGCCTCGCCGAGGATCGGTGATTCGCTGACGCCGCTCGCGGCACAGCAATGGTCCGCTATGCGGATCCCCTATCGCAGAGCCCACAAGGCGCGCATCCAGCGCGATTGAGGTGTCACAATTCCGCTCGTGTCCACCACCGCGCACGCCTGGCTGGCCCCGGGAATTCGCCCGTATCACGCGAGTTGGTTGCGGGCCGACGTACTGGCCGGCCTGAGCACCGGGGCCGTGGTCATCCCGTTGGCGATGGCCTACGCGACGGTGGCCAACATGCCTGTGCAGATGGGCTTGTACACCTGCATCATCCCGGTGATGGTGTACGCCTTCATCGGCGGTTCCCGGATGGCCAGCGTCACCACCTCGTCGACGGTCTCCACGCTGACGGCCTCGACGATGCTCGCCGGCGGGGTTCTCATCGGTTCGGACGATCAACGCGGCGATCTGGTGACCTTGACGCTGCTGGTGGGCCTGTTCCTGTTGGCCGCCAGGGTGTTTCGCCTCGGCATGCTCGTCGACAACATCAGCGATATGACGCTCATCGGCATCAAGGTCGCCGTCGGCCTGACCGTCATGGCCGCACAGCTACCGAAGCTGCTCGGCGTGGCGCCCCACCCCCACACGACCGGGTTCTTCAAGGTGGCCTGGGCCGCGCTCTCGGATATCTCCCACGCCAACCCGGCTACCGTCGCGGTGTCGGCGGTGTGTCTGGCCGTGCTGTTCTCGCTGACCAAGTTCGTACCCCGTGTTCCGGGACCACTCGTCGTGATCGTCATCGCCATCGCGGTCAGCGCCACCGTTGCGCTACCGACCCATGGGGTGGCGTTGATCCCGACAGTACCGTCTGGTTTTCCGGTACCCGAGCTGCCCCATCTCGATCGCCACATGCTGTCGTTGGTTCCGGGCGCCTTCGCCATCGCGGTGATGGCGTTCCTGGAAACAATTGCCGTGGCCCGGACCTCGAGGCGTGCCGAGGACAGCCCGATCGAGCCGGACCGCGAGCTGACCGCACTGGGGGTCGCGTCGGTCGCTGGGGCGTTCTTCCATTCGCTGCCGCCGGCGGGCGGATTCGCGCAGACATCGGTGAACCTGCGCTCCGGCGCGCGCAGCCAGATCAGCGGTCTGGTGTTGGTGGCCCTCGCTGTCCTCGTCGCGTTGTTCGTCGCCCCGGTGCTGAGCCTGCTGCCCCAGGCGGTGCTCGGTGCGGTCGTCGTCGTCGCGGTCACCCGGCTCGTCGACGTCGGCGGGCTGCGCAGCCTCTACCGCCTCAATCCCCGCGAGTGTTTCGGCGCCATCGGTGTGGCACTGATCGGGTTGGCATTCGGACTCATCCCCGCGGTGGCCGTCGCGGTGGCGGTCACCCTGCTGGTGGTCCTGCACGTGGTGAACTCCCCGCACGTCGTTCAAGTCGTGCGTCATGAGACCGGCGCCTGGATCGAACAGCCCGAGAACGCGGAGCTGATTCCGGCCGACCCGCTGGTGCTGCGCTGCCTCGTCCCGCTCTACGCCGCCAATGTGCGCCCGAACATCGCCGCCGTCCGCGCGGCTGCGCTCGGAGCCGACACCAACCCGGCGACGGTGGTGCTGGACCTCGTTCGGCAGACCGTGCTGGAGTCGACGGTGCTGCACATTCTGGTCGACCTCGACCTCGAACTGTCCGGCGCCGGGATACGGCTGATGGTCAGTGCGCTACCGGACAAGGCATTGCAGACAGTGCAGCGCACCGAATGGTGGCAGGAGTTCGAGGCAGAAGGTCGCTACCAACCCGACCTCGACGCCGCGGTCGAGGCCGTCGAAAAGACCTAGCCGGCAGGAACGGGTGCTCCCGCGTCGACGGCCGGCGGCACCGCAGATGTTCCGACCGGCCCGGTCGGGCCGGCCGGCACACCGGTCGGCGGCGCCGTACCGGCGTCGAGCGGACGTTGCGTGAGCAGCAACAGCGCATCACTGCCGGATACTTCCTGGGTGCGCATGGCGTGCAGAAGGTCGCGCCAATAGCCCAGCCGGCCCTGCGGCGGCGTGTCCTCCGACGTGGTGCCCGGCGGCAGGTTGTCGGGGCTCGACAAGTGCTGGACTGGGGCCGGTGCGACCACCGGTGCCGGGATGGTGGGATCGGCGGTCACCGGTGCCGGGATGGCCGGGTCGGCGGGATCGGCCCATGCCGTGGGTGTCGCCAGAAACGCCGCCGAAACCGCCAGCATCCCGAGACCCAGGCGGGCATTCATCGTGATCGTCACCGTCGTGTCCTCCGCGGTTGCAGGGCGGCGTCCCCGAGCCGTGAACGCCCTGTACAGGTGATGTCGACGGCGAACTCAATTCGTTACATCCGTCACTGCAGTCACAGCAGACCTGATGTGCTCGAAGACGTCGGCGATACCCCTTGAAAACACGGTGGTCGACGGTGTAAATAACTCTTGCCCGCAGAACCTGGGACGGCGATGGGTTCTGCCTTCATGGCGCTCGTCGTCGTCGCGGGTACCTGCGGTCTGATGAACTGTGGACAACCGAAAGGTTGTCAGGGCCGAGGAGTGTCGATGATTCCGGACCAGGATCCGGCGTTGAGAAACGGCGACGGAGCGACCGGCGTGCGTCCAGAACAGGTGGGCTGGTTTCGGTTCTTCTTCGACGACGAACGCTGGGAATGGTCAGACGAGGTCCAGATCATGCACGGCTATCAGCCCGGCACGGTGTCGCCGACCACCGAATTGGTGCTTTCGCACAAGCATCCCGACGACTATCAGCAGGTCGCGACCACCCTCGACAACGTCCGGCGGCAGCATCAGGCGTTCAGCACGCGGCATCGCATCATCGACACCACGGGCCGAATCCATCACGTCATCGTCGTGGCCGACACGCTGCAGGACGAGATCGGGACGGTAATCGGCACCAGCGGCTTCTACGTCGATGTCACGCCGAACGAGGACCGCACCCAGAAGCAACTCAGCGAGGCGATCGCCGAGATCGCCGAGAACCGGGCGACCATCGAGCAGGCCAAGGGCATGTTGATGGTCGTCTACGGCGTCGACTCCGAGGCGGCGTTCGACCTGTTGCGCTGGCGTTCGCAGGAAGCCAACATCAAGCTTCGGTTGCTGGCCGAGCGGGTTGTCGCCGACTTCGTCGGTCTGTCCCAGGCCGAGCCGGCGCCCGCCCGCTCGGCCTTCGACAACTTGCTGCTGACCGCCGATCAGCGCATCGTTAGCCCGCATGAGACCAACGCGGGCTGACCTCAGCGTTCTGGCGGCTGCGGCGGCGATGACGGTCACGGCGGTACCGGTCGCGGCGGCTCCGGGTGACGTTCCGCCGGTCAGCCCGCAGGCCGCCGCGGCCGACTTCGTCGACGTGCGGACCGTGGTGCCCGACGCGGTGATCGACCTGCGCTACGCGACACCGCACAACTTCGTCGGCGTCCCGCTGTATCCCGCCGATGCCCGCTGCCTGGTGCACGAATCGATGGCACCGGGGCTGGCGAAGGCCGCCGACGAACTCCGAACCCAGGGTGATGTGCTGGTGTTCTGGGATTGCTACCGCCCGCACGACGTCCAGGTACGGATGTTCGACGCGGTGCCCGACCCGGCGTGGGTGGCCAAGCCCGGGCCGTATGCCCGCAGCCACGAGGCCGGACGGTCGGTCGACGTGACCATCGCCGAGGGCGGCAGGCTGGTCGATATGGGCACCGATTTCGACGATTTCTCTCCGCGCGCCCAGGCCTATGCCACCGACGGGGTGAGCGCCGCCGCCCGGGCCAACCGCGCGCGGCTGCGGGCCGCGATGGCCGACGGCGGCCTGACGGGCTACTCCGGTGAGTGGTGGCATTTCGACGGGCCCGGCGCGGGCGTCCAACGCCCGATCCTCGACGTCCCGGTCAACTAGACCCGCGACCGCGAACGCTGCAGCACCACCAGTCCAGCCACCAGCAGCGGTGCAGCGATGACCGCCAGGATCGTGGCGATCCCACTTCCCGATCCGAAACCGTTGCCCTGCAACGCTTCCAGGGCTGTCCCCGCCACCGCCACCCCGATACCGGCGATCGTGACGAGGAACGTCAGCGTAACGCCGGCGGCTCCCCCGGCGCGCTCCGGCGGGACGACGGCCTGCGTCGCGACCGTGGTGAACGCGTAGACAAAACCCATGGTGAATCCGCAGGCGGTCAGCGCCACCACATAGATCACCGGATTACCCGCGGCGGCCAGCAGTCCCAGCGCCAGCGCGGCTGCGGTGCATCCGGCGCCCATCACCGCGATCGGAGAACGACCAGCCGGAGCCGCCGGGCCGGCGACATCGGAGGTGGCCAGCCGGCCCGACAGCACTCCGCCAAGGGCCGCACCCGCCGACGGGCCGAGGAACAATAGACCCGCAACCAGTGGCGTCAGTCCGCGGACCTGTTGCAGATTCAGCGTCGACAAGAACACCGTCACCGCGTAGGCCACGTTGGCCACGGTGCCCGCGGCCACCAGGACGACAAACCGGCCGTTACCCAGGAGCGACAGATCCAGTAGTGGCCAGCGCGTGCGCCTCTCGACGGCGACGAATACGGCCAGCAGCGCCACCGCCGCGGCGAACCCGCCCATCGTGGCCACCGACGTCCACCCCCAGGACGACGCGCGGTCGACGGTCAACGTGAAAAGCCCGACGCCCGTGACGATCAACCCGAGACCGGTCAGGTCCAGGCGGCGCGCAGCGGTGTGATCGAACGTCTCGGGAATCGCCAGCACACCCAGGATCAGTGACACCACGGCGAACGGGACCAAGAGCCAGAACACCGCCCGCCAGCCCAGGGTATCGGTCAATATGCCACCCACCACCGGCCCGGCCGCGTTCCCCAAACCGGCGACTCCGTAAGCCAAACCGATTGCCCGGCTTGACTCTTCGGCGGAGTAGGCATTCGTCAGCACACTGACCGACACGGGGAAGATCAACGCCGCACCGATGCCCTGCGCCGCGCGGGCGGCGATCAGCACCCCGGCGTCCGGGGCGATCGCGCAGCAGACGGACGCGGCGCCGAACAGTGCGACGCCGGCCAGCAGCGCACGGCGGCGGCCGAAGATGTCTCCGATGCGGCCGGCGGGCACCATGAACGCACCGAGGGTCAGCATGTACACGCTGATCACCCATTGCAGGTCTGTGGTGGCGGCGTGCAGATCGGCGGCAATCCGCGGCAGCGCCAGGTTCACCGCGAAGTAGTCGATCTGAACGCAGAACAGAGCGATCGAGACAGCGGCCAGGATCCATTTCGAACCCCATCGGTCGCCGGTCACCGGATCACGATACGGGGCGCCTGGCTATCCCGCGACCAGCCTCAGTGGCAGTCGCCGATAGCAGCGGATGATGTTGTTCACCGCCCAGGTCGGTTCGCCGAGCAACTCGATGCGGGCGACGTTCTCCATCAGCGCCGCGAGCATGGCCTGCATCTCCAGTCGGGCGAGCGCCTGCCCCGCGCACGCGTGTGCCCCGTGCCCGAACCCCAGATGTCGATTGGCATTGCGGCGGATGTCGAACACATCGGGCTCGTCCCATTCGCGCTCGTCCCGGTTGGCCGAGGCGTACAACACGAGCACCCGAGACCCCGCGGGCAGCTCAACATCGCAGACAGCGGTGTCGCAGCGCACCTTGCGGCTGAACGCACGCAACGGCGATTCATACCTGAGCACTTCGTTGACAGCACCGGGCAGCAGTGTCGGATCGGCGCGCAGGAGGTCCCATTGTTCGGGGTGCCGCGCGAATAATGCCAGCGCACTGGCGATTCCACTGATCGTGGTATCCAGTGAGGGAACGAGATAGTCCACCATCAGGGCCGCGGCCTCTGCAGCGCTCACGGCTCCGGCATCGGCGGCCGCGAGGATGTCGTCACCCATGCTGCCCGGGAGCACGGCCCCCTGGCGCACCACCTTCCGGGCGAAACGCAACATCTGCAGACTGGCGGGCACCGATCGGACGGCAGTACGATTCAGCGGGCCCAGAACGTCGAAGGTGGCTCCGCCCCAGCGAAGTAGGTGCTGCCGACGGTCCTTCGGCCAGCCCACCAGGTCCGGCACGATCGAAACCGGTAGTGCGGTCGCCAGGTCGGCAACACCGTCGAGACAGCTCCGGTCCACCGCGTCGGCAACGAGTTGCTTGGCCTGAGTCGCAACAACATCGTCGAGTTCGCGCAGCGCCCGTGGCAGCATCCGATGCGCCAGGAGCTTGCGGCGCCGGTCATGCTCGCCACCGTCGCTGTTCAACGTCGTGCCACTCGACATCCGGTTGAACACGGCGGCCAGCCCTACCCCTTGGCCCGAAATGAACGTCGCGTCGTCACGTAACACCGCCTTGCACTGCACATAACGCGCAACGGCGAACACCCTTTGTTTGGGCAACCAGACCATCGGACCGAGTTGACGCAGTTCCGCGTAATGCGGGTAGGGATCGAGGATGGCGCGCGTCGAGTACAGATCCGGCTCGTAGGCCGGCACTCCGACCGGCTTACTCATCAGCGCCGTCGCCGCGCGGCGCGAAGACCGGCACCGCATCGATCACATCAGCCATGCTGCGGCCCGCGGTCAGGACTGTACGGTCCGGTCGCACCACTGCGGTCCTGGCCCGTCCGGTCCGCAGCCACAACTCCAGCTCGGTGCCAGGATGGGCCAGCAGGGCAACCGCGCCGCGTCGATGCAGTTCCTCGCGCTGGGACGGATTCAGCGGCACAGCGGTCACCACCACGAACCGGCGTCCGGCGATCTCGTCGAACCGTTTACCGTCCAGCAGAATCGGATTGGGGCATAGGTGTCCGGCCAGTTGCCGTCGGCCAGGCGACCGCACCACGAATGCGCTGCTGCTCAGCGCCGGCGTGGTGCTGTCGACGATCTTCTCCCGGACTCCGGGGATCAGATGGAGCCGAGGCACCACCACCCGGCGCAACAGATCACCGGCACTGCCGCCGGCGGTCATCGCCGCGCCGACCCCCAGTGCGAAGCGAATCATGTAGCGGGCGTGCGGCTTCCGTTCCACCTCGTAGCTGTCGAGCACCGACTCGGGGAGCCAGCCGTTGACCACACCGGCCAGTTTCCAGGCAAGGTTCATCGCATCCCGAAGTCCGGCGCACAGTCCTTGACCGATGAACGGCGGGGTCAGGTGCGCGGCGTCGCCGAGGATGAACAGGTTGTCGCGGCGCCATTGGGTGGCGACCTGAGCACGGAAGGTGTATTCCGCGACCCGGACCAGTTCCAGCGCATCGGCAGCGACGTGCTGCACCCACGGCCGAATCAGCGGATACAGCGCGGAAAGGGTGCCATAGTCATCGGCGGTTTCGTCGTCCAGCAGCCGGAACTCCCACCGGTAGCGGTCCGTCCCGATCCGCATATAGGTGGCCGCGCGGTGCGGGTCGCACACCTGGTGCACGCCGTCCCACTGGCCGAGATCGGCGTCGGTCACCACGTCGGCCACCAGCCATCGTTGCTGGAACCCCAGGTCTTCCTACAAGCGCCGATTGTGCTGCGCACCAGACTATTCGCTCCGTCGCAGCCCAGCAGGTAGCGGGTTTCCACCGTATGGTGCTCACCGCTCAACCGATCGGTGAAGGTGACGCGGGCACGCTCTGCGCCGATCTGCACCGCTTCCGTCACTTCGGCGTTGCCGCGCAGAACGGCGTGGGGGTACTTCTTCAGATTGGTCCGCAGTAGCGCTTCGAACTCCGGCTGGTCGAACATGTTCGCCTGTGGGTAGCCATTGGAGCTCTGCGCACATTCGCGGTGGAACTCCGCCATCACCCGCATGCCGCGGTCTCGCAGCTGCAACCCCCGAGCCGGGCGGGACATCGCCGCGAACTCCTCGGCGATTCCCAATCCGGCCAGCAGCCGGAATATTTCGTCGTCGAGGTGAACCGCACGCGGCTGCGGGTAGACGTCGGACCAGCGGTCCAGGATCAGGCAGTCGACGCCGTACTGGGCAAGCTTGGTGGCCGCCGTGACGCCGGTGGGCCCTGCGCCGACGATCACCACCGGCACAAAGTCCGGTGCGCCGGTCATGTGAACCTGACTTGGTTGCGCTGGGTCCCGAGGTCGATCTTGCCGTCGTCGGTGCCGACGGTCGCTTCGACGACGTCACCGTGGTGGAGATACTTGGGATTCTTGGCCTGTCCGGTGAAGAAGAGCTTCCACTTCAGGTCGTCCGGGAGCAGCCCGACGACCTTCTGCACCGGCTTCGGCGGCGCGGACAGCGCCGTCCCGACGGGTGTGCCGGTCAGCACCAGGTCACCCACGGCCAGGGCCTGGAAGCGGGTGAGCGCCTGCAGCGCGGCGACCGGCCGATAGATCATGTCGGTGCCGACGGTGCTGTTCTGCCGCAGTTCACCGTTGACGCGCAACTGCAGACGCAATTCGTCGAAACGGCCGAGCTCCTCGGCGTCCACCAGCACCAGGGCCGGCCCAACCGGGGTGAAGCCCGGGTACGACTTGGCTTCGTAGAATTGGGTTTTGGTCAGCTGCACGTCACGCGCCGACACGTCGTTGGTCACCACGATTCCGCAGATGTAGTCGGCGAGGTTGTCGGAGGTGATGGTGGTGCCCACCGGAATGTCGCGCCCAACGACCAAACCGATCTCGACCTCGTAGTCGAGCAGCCGGACGTGGGCGGGTTTGACGATGTCATCGGTGGGGCCGGTAATTGACCCCGACGACTTCCGAAAGAAGGTCAGCGGCACCGATTTCGGGTTGCCACCGGTGTCGAGGACGTGCGAGGCGAAGTTGGTCATCTGTGCGACGACGCGGCACGGCGCGGTCACCGGTGAGACCAGATCCAGCGTCGTCACCGCGACGGTGTCGGTGCTCGTGGCTGCGGCGTCGATTGCGGCCCGGTCAGCCAGCAGGTGTGCTGTCGTCGTCGCCGTCGTGTCGACTCGGGCCACGGTCTCGGTGGTACCTGCCCACCAGGCCTCGGAGGTGCGATAGAGGGAAATCGTCATGAGCGTGCCACTTTCAGGAGTCCGCGCAGGCGGGTGAGGTCGAATTCGTTGTCGTCGCGGACTGCGCTCAGCATCGAGCGCAGTTCACGAAGGGATTCCTTGCCGGGAGCGATCCCGAGGAAGTCGTTGGTGGCCGGCGGCCCCCATTGTGCGAGGCCGGATGCCGTCATCGGCGCCCACCCGGGCTCGAGGGTGCTGTCGAACATGTCGCCGTCGCTGAAGTGCTCGACCAGGAAGCCGTCCGGGTCACGCCAGTAGTCGAAGATCTGGCTGCCCTGGATGTGCCGACCGATTCCCCACGATCGGTGGTAGCCGCGGTCGAGCAGGTACTCCCCGCCGGCGGCGATGGCGTCGAGATCGCACACCTGAAAGGCAGAGTGCACGTAGCGGTTTGAGGGTCCGAGCACCATCGCCATGGTGTGATGGTCAGTGGGTGTCGATCCGCGGTCGCACCGAATGAAGCTCATGGTGGGCCCGCGCTCACGCTGGCCGGGGTAGTACAGGAAGTCGCTGACGATCAAGCCGAAGTGGTCGAGATACCAGTCGAGTGACCGCCGATAACTGGTGCTCTGCAACACCACGTGGCCGAGCCGCTCCACCCGCGCCGGCTCCCGGGACGGCCGCTGAGTGCTATTGGCGCGCAACACGGTATGGCCGAAATTGAAGGTCTGCGGCTGCTGGGTCGGCAGTTCGGGCAGCTCGTGCATGCCGGCGACGACGCGCACCGGAATGCCGGAGGGATCGGTCAGCCGCACGGAGACGCCGCCGATGGCGTCCGGCAGATCAATGACGGCCGCCCCGGTCGCGGTGGCCAGTCGCGTGACGTCCGCCGAATCCTGCGCGGCGAATGCGGGACCGACGAACCGGGACCGCGCGCCCCGTCGGATGATCACACAGGGCGAGCCGGCGTCGGTGCCTCGCAGATGTAGCTCGACATCGGTGTGCAGCACGGTGGTGAAGCCGAACGCCCGCGCGAACGCTTCGGCGCGGCTCAGGTCTGGCTTCTCGAACTCCAGCCAGGCCAGATCGCGGACTTTGATCACCGGATTCTGCGACCGGCCAGGGTGTTCGCCGCGGAGTGCACCCTGCTCGCTGTGCAGGTTCCGGTGAGTGTCGAGATGTTGGGTCACGACGCCCCTTTCTTTAACTGACGAAATCATCACTTACGAGGACACAGTCAGTCAAGACTTTCTGACGAAATGCTCAAAATTGACGCAGACTGCTACCATCACCGCATGGCAGAGGCCGAGGCGACCACGGCGAATCGCTTGGAGCGGCGCAAGATGCGCACCCGCGGAGCTCTTGTTCGCGCAGCTCAGAGCTTTATTGCTGCGGGAAAGCTCAATGCGCCCGTACTCGAGATCACCCAGGCCGCCGATGTCGGCATGGGGTCGTTCTACAACCACTTCGACAGCAAGGAACAGCTGTTCGAGGCGGCGGTCAACGACATCCTGGACCAACTCGGCGCCCTGCTGGACAAGCTCGCGGTCGATCGAGAAGACCCTGCGGTGACGTTCGCCCGCAGCTTCCGATTGGTGGGACGGCTGTTCCGGCAGCGCCCCGAAACGTCTCGGGTACTGCTCAACACCGGACTGACCCTCATGTTCGCCGATCGCGGCCTCGGCCCGCGAGCCATGCGCGACATCACCTTCGCCGCCCAGGCCGGACGGTTCACCATCACCGATCCCGATCTGGCGCTTTCGATGGCAGCCGGGGCCTTGATGGGCCTCGGCCAGCTCTTGCAGAATCAGCCCGACCGTGACGGTCCGGAAGCCGCCGATCAGACCACCCGCGCCGTCCTGGTCATGCTCGGCCTGCCCCCCGACGAGGCCGACGAGATCTGCCGACTGCCCCTCCCGGACCTCGACGAGCTGATCGGATCCGACTCGGCCGCCTGAGACGCTGACTCAGCCGTTGAGCCGACGGGCCACACGATCACCGTCATGCCGGCCAGGACACTCAGCACACCGTCAAAGCTGATGGCCAGCCCTGACTCGGCCATCCCCTGAAAGATGAACCGACGCTAATCCAAATGGCGAGCAACACAATTGGCCAGCCAGCCTGGTAATGACGAAATGCTAACGCCCCAAGGACCACTGACAGTGCGCCGCTGATGAACAGCAACACCCGTTCGCCACCGGACGTATCCAGCAAGAAGGCAAAGATGGCCTGGGGGATGCCCGACGCGATCACGTAGGCGCCGAACAAGATCGACGCCACCAGAATCGACTTCCCGGGCCACCGCAAGATCAGAACCCCGACGAGCAGCGTCAACGCTCCCCAGGCAAGCACTGTTTTCAGATGTGCTGGACCAGATTTGGCATTTCAATTGTTGTCATGTCCGCTGTCCCTTCGACCGGATGGCGGCGCGCGGCTGACCGCAGTCCGCTTCTTCATCGACCCCGAAGACGCCGGCTCACGATGCACCACCGCTCAGATCGAGGGCGATGTCGACGAGCATGTCTTCCTGACCGCCGACCATCCCGCGCCGGCCGGCCTCTTCCAGGAGCGTCCGGGCATCCACGTGGTAGCGCTCAGCGGCGGCCTCCGCGTGCCGCAGGAAACTGGAGTACACACCGGCATAGCCCAGAGTCAGGGTTTCCCGGTCGACACGCACCGGGCGGTCCTGCAGGGGACGCACCACATCATCGGCGGCGTCTTCGAGCCCATGCAGGTCGCACCCGTGACGCCAGCCCATCTTGGTCGCCGCGGCGATGAACGCCTCCAGCGGAGCGTTGCCCGCTCCGGCGCCCATGCCGGCCAGTGAGGCGTCGACACGGTGGGCGCCGCGCTCCACCGCGACGATGGAGTTGGCCACCCCGAGGGACAGATTGTGGTGGGCATGTATACCGATTTCAGTACTGGCGCATAGTGTCTGGCGCAACGCGTCGACCCGGTCGGCGATATCACGCATCACCATCGCACCCCCGGAGTCGACCACGTACACACACGTGGCGCCGTAGTCCTCCATCAGTTTGGCCTGCCTGGCCAGAACGGCGGGTGTCGCGAGATGGCTCATCATCAGGAACCCGACGGTATCCATGCCCAGCTGCCGGGCCGCGGCGATGTGCTCGGCAGCGATATCGGCCTCTGTGCAGTGGGTGGCCACCCGGACCACCGCCGCACCGGCGCGGTGGGCGTCTCTCAGGTTGCGCACGGTGCCGATCCCGGGCAGCAGCAGCGTCGCCACCCGCGCCGAGGTGACCACCGATGCGACGGCCTCGATCCATTCCAGGTCGGTGTGCGCACCGAAGCCATAATTGCATGTAGATCCGGCCAGGCCGTCGCCATGGGCCACCTCGATGGAATCGACACCGGCTTGGTCGAGTGCCGCGGCGATCGCGACCACCTGTTCGGTGCTGTACTGATGTCGGACGGCGTGCATCCCGTCGCGCAATGTCACGTCGCTGATGTACAGATGGTGAGTCATGTCGCTACTCCGGTGGTTCGGTTGGCGTGCAACGCAATTCGCGTGGCAAGCGCCGTAGCGGCCGAGGTCATGATGTCGAGATTGCCGGCGTAGGCAGGCAAGTAGTGTGCCGCACCGGTGACTTCGAGTAACGCGGTGACCCGGGTGCCGGTGAACTTGCCCGTTTCCGGGATGAACAGCGGGTTCTCGGCGGTGAATGTCTGGAACTGCACGCGCTGCTTGAGTCGGTAGCCGGGAACATACGCCTTGACCCGCTCGACCATTGCCTCGATGGACTGCTCAATCGCGCTATGCTCGGCGTCGCCGTCGACCAGGCAATACACGGTGTTGCGCATCATGATCGGCGGATCAGCTGGATTCAGGATCATCACGGCCCGGCCGCGTTGGGCGCCACCGACCACCTGCAGTGCCGCCGCAGTGGTTTCGGTGAATTCGTCGATATTGGCTCGCGTTCCCGGGCCGGCCGACTTCGACGATATCGACGAGACGATCTCGGCGTAGGAGACCAGTCCGACCGCGGCGACCGCGGCAACGACCGGAACCGTGGCCTGGCCACCGCAGGTGACCATGTTGAGGTTGGGCGCATCGAGGTGCTCGTCGAGGTTGACCACCGGCACGCAGTACGGTCCGACCGCCGCCGGTGTCAGGTCCAGGACCCGCACGCCGGTGTGCTCCAGTTCGGCCCAATTCGCCCGGTGCGCACCGGCGGACGTAGCGTCGAAGACCAGCTTGATGTCGGCGAACTCCGGCATGGCCAGCAGGCCCTCGACTCCTCGGGCCGTCGTCGGAACCCCCATGCGTCTGGCGCGGGCCAAACCATCGGAGTCCGGGTCGATGCCGACCATCGCCCCCATGGTCAGTGGGCCATCACTGCGCAGGACTTTGATCATCAGATCCGTGCCGATGTTGCCGGAACCGATGACGGCGACGGGCCACTGTCGTTGTGATGGCATGTCTTTCCTCACGTGAAGCTCAGCGACACGACGCCAAGACCGCTGATTGCGGCCGACGCGGTATCGCCGGGATGGACGAATGCTGCGGTGGTGAACGAACCCGACATCACGAATTGCCCTGCCGCAACGTCGGTTCCGAAACCGCTCAGCGCGTTGGCCAGCCACGCGACCGCGACGGCAGGGTCACCGAGCACCGCTGACCCCAGCCCGGTGTCGACCTCTCGTCCGTTGAGCCGCAGCGACGCGCGGCTCGCGGCCAAGTCGATGTCTTCGGAGTAGGGCACCCAGTCCCCGATGACCACCGCACAAGAACTGGCGTTGTCGGCAACCGTGTCGGGCAGGGTCAGCGTCCAATCTCGAATTCGGCTGTCGACGATCTCCAGCGCCACCGCGACCGCCTCGGTCGCGGTGCGCACATCATCGACGGTCACGTTCGGACCGCGCAGCGGAGCGCGCAGCAGAAATGCCACTTCCGCCTCGACTCGCGGTGCACAAAAGCGCGCCCATTCCGCCATCGCGTGGTTGGCGAGCACCATGTCGTCGAGGAGGTAGCCGAAGTCGGGTTCGTCGACGCCGAGCAGGGTTTGCATCGGCTCGGAGGTCAGGCCGATCTTGTGCCCCACGACCTCACGGCCGCCGGCGAGGCGGCGAGCCAAGTTCACCTTCTGGATCGCGTACGCGTCCGCGACATCCATTCCGGGAAAACGTTGCGTCAGTTGGGTGACCGGAGTGGCGTTCTCGTCGGCGGCCGCGAGCAGGGCTGCGGCGTCCTCGACCTCAGAGTCCTGAAGAGTCATCGGGTCTCGTTGTCCTCGACCATCCGCATGGCGGTCTCGTACAGCGCGTGGGCGTGAACCGTGAACAAGGCCACGAGATCCACCGCGTCCCCGCCGATTTCCTTGGCGATGAACAGACCATCGGCACCGGCAATCGCATACGTTGCAAGTTGACCGACTTGGGTAGCGGTGAGCCCGAGTCCCATTTCCCGGATGCTCGTCGACACGGCGTCGAAGGCCTGCTGGCGCACCTGAACGAACATCGCGCGCGCCCGCGGTTCTTCGGGCCTGCGCTCCAGCGCCAGCATGAGACCGAGCCGAAGGAAGTCCGGTGAGTTCAGCAGCGCCTTGGCCGTGAGCACCGCGACTTCCAGTAGGCGGTCTCGCGCCATGCCGTCGGCGGGGAGCTGCCACACCTTGAGCCAGTTCTCGAAGCTGCGCTCGATCACTGCGGCGATGAGGTCGTCCTTGTCCTTGAAATGCCAGTAGATCGAGCTGGCCGGCAGCCCGCATTTGGCGCTCACCGCGCCGATACTGGTCCCTTCATAACCACGCTCAGCTGCGATTTCCGTGGCGGCATCGAGGATCTTGCCGCGCGACAGCTCGCCATCGGGCCGGCGTGTACGGCGTTTCGACTTCTCCGGTGTCGCCATTCTTCTCCCTGCCTCTTGACTCCGTAGTGATCACTATACTACCGTAGCGATCACTCCAGAACAAGCGCCACGCCCCTGACGCGGCCGACGAAGAGAGACAGCTATGAATGACGCCTCGACCTACGACGTGGCGATCGTCGGGTACGGCCCGGTGGGAGCCACCGCGGCCAATCACTTGGGCCAGATGGGCCTCACCGTGGTGGTGGTCGAGCGCGATCCGGACATCTACTTCCGGGCCAGGGCGATCTCCACCGATGAAGAGGTGGTGCGCATCTGGCAGCAGGTCGGGCTCGCCGACCAACTCAACGCCGACATGCAGCCGGGTGCCGGCGCGAACTTCGTTGACGCCGATGGCATGTCGATCGTCAAGCTGCTGCCGGCCGATCGCGGTAATGGCCATCCCCCGCAACAGTTCATCTACCAGCCGGCGGTGGACCGGGTCCTACGGAACGGAGTCGACCGTTTCCCGAATGTCTCGATTCTGCTCGAACACGAGTGCCTACGCCTGATCCAGCACTCCGACGGTGTGGAATTGATGCTTGCCGACCTCACCCGCGACGAGTTCAAGCGCATCCGCGCCACCTACGTCATCGCCGCCGACGGCGGTTCGAGCGCGATCCGTGGCCAACTGGGGGTCGGTTTCACCGGCAAGACCTATTCCGAGCGCTGGATCGTCATCGATACCAAGGTTCTCGACGCGTGGCCCGGTTACGAACGGCTCCGCTTTCATTGCAACCCAGCGCGGCCCACCGTCGACTGCCCCACCCCGCTGGGCCACCATCGTTGGGAGTTCCCCGTCCGTGACGACGAGGACGAGAAAGACCTACTGACCGAGGACGCCATCTGGAAGGTCTTGACCGAACAGGGCATCACGAAGGCCAACGTCGAGATCATCGGCTTCGCCTGCTACAGCCACCACGTCAGGTTCGCTGAGCGCTGGCGGGTCGGCCGAGTATTCCTGGCCGGCGACGCCGCCCATGCCATGCCGCCGTGGATCGGCCAAGGCATGTGCGCGGGCGTGCGCGACGTCGCGAACCTGTGCTGGAAGCTGCACGCCGTATTGTCCGGCGCGCTACCGGATTCGGTGCTCGACACCTATCAGGCCGAGCGACTGCCGCACGTCAACGAGGTCACCGACCGCGCGGTCAAAGTCGGGCGAATCATCATCGAACGCAACCCGATTCGGGCCGCGGTGCGCGACCGCTTCTTCCGCGCTGCCAGCAAGGTCCCGGGTTTCACCACGTGGCTGCGCAACCACCGGTGGCTGCCCGACGCACGCTATCGGACCGGCCTTCTCGCGCACAACGGCAATCGGGCCGTCGGCTGGCTCATCCCACAGCCGTGGGTCCTCGACGAAAAGGGTGACCACGTCCGTTTCGACGACGTCGCCGGAGGCAGATGGGTGGTGTTGCACACCGGGCCGGCTGCGCCTTGGCAGCCGTGGCGCTCGGCCGGCGTATCGATCGTGCGGATCGTCCCACCGGGCAGCGCTCCAGGCGCCGACCGCATCGTCGACAGCAACGGCAAGCTCATCGCCTGGCTCGAACAGAAGAAGACATCGGTGGTCGCCCTGCGTCCCGACGGGTTCGTCTACGCGGCCGGTGACGACACCCATCCCCTGCCCCCGCCGCCTGCGGGGCTGACCGCGACTGCCACACGAGTGAAGGATCACGCATGACCACAGTGCAATCCGAATACACCATCCGCGCCAACGGCGCCGAGGTATTCGTCGCCGACACCGGCGGCACCGACCCAGCAGTCGTGCTGCTGCACGGCGGCGGGCCCGGCGCCTCCGGGCTGTCGAACTACTCCCGCAACGTCGACGCCCTGGCGCGTCACCACCGCGTCGTGGTGCCCGACATGCCCGGGTACGGCCGGTCGAGCAAGTACGTCGATCACGACGACCCGTTCGGGTACCTGGCTGACACGATTCGCGCTCTGATGGACGAACTCGACCTGCCATCAGCACATCTGGTGGGCAACTCCTATGGTGGCGCCGCCGCGCTGCGCCTGGCCCTGGACACCCCGCAGCGCGTCGGCAAGCTGGTCCTGATGGGACCGGGCGGCATCGGCACCACCCGCGCCCTGCCCACACCCGGACTCAAGAGCCTGTTGTCCTATTACGGCGGTGCGGGACCCAGCCGGGACAAGCTCGCGAGCTTCATCCGCACCTACCTGGTCTATGACGGCGCCGCCGTGCCCGAGGAATTGATCGACGTGCGTTACCAGGCCTCGATCGACCCCGAGGTGGTGGCGAACCCACCGCTGCAACGACCGTCCGGGCTGCGCACCCTGTGGCGGATGGACCTGACCCGGGACCGGAGACTGCGGCGGCTCGGCACTCCGACTCTGGTGCTGTGGGGGCGCGACGACAAGGTCAACCGGCCCGCCGGCGGACCACTGCTGTCGGCACTGATGCCCAATGCCGAATTGGTGATGACCTCCCACACCGGACACTGGATGCAATGGGAGCGAGCAGACCTGTTCAACGCTCTGGTGACCGAATTCCTCTCCCCCGAGTCGAAACTGGCCATCTCATGATCCCCGACGTCTTCGGCAAGGTACACCTCGGCTACCTGGTGGTGGAGACCGAAAAGTTCGCCGACTGGCGCAGATTCGGTCGTGATGCCATCGGCATGCACCTCGACGAAGCGCTGCCCGACGTGCTCCGGTTCCGTCTCGACGACAACGCGTGCCGCTTCCTGCTGCAGCGCGGTCCGGCCGAGGACACAACGGCGTTGGGCTGGGAAGTCGACGACCACTGGACCTTCGAGACCGTCGAGGCACGCATCCGTAGCCACGGAGTCCCCGTGACGCAAGGTGCGCCCGAAGAGGCGGCACTGCGCGGGGTCGAGAGGTTCATCCGCTTTCCCGGCCCCAATGGACTGGCTCAGGAGATCTACGTCAACCCCCGTGCCGGAGCCGAGCCGTTGCGGCTCAGCACATCAGGAGGATTCGTCACCGGCGTGGACGGCATGGGTCATGTCGCCATCGCGACCAGGAAACCTCACCAGATGCGCGGCTATTACAGCACCGTGTTCGACGCGCGCCTGTCTGATTACATCGACGAGACGATCAGCGGGCTGAAGTTCAAGATCCGGTTCCTGCGGGTCAACGAACGCCATCACTCGGTTGCGATCGCATCGGTGAACCGGCTGCCGATCAACCCGATTCGGACCCGCATCCAACACTGCAACGTCCAGATGGCGGAACTCGACGACATGACGCTCGCCTATCAACGCGTCAAGCAACTCGGCTTCGACATGGCGCTATCGATCGGCCAGCACACCAACGACAAAGAGCTCTCGTTCTACGCCGTCAGCCCGTCGGGATTCGAATGGGAGGTCGGCTGGAACCCGATCGTCGTCGACGAATCAACCTGGGAGCCAACCACTCACCAAGGCATCAGCATTTGGGGGCACACGCCCGAGGGGCAGACTATCGTCGAGACGTTCGGACGATTCAAGACCGGAGCGCACTCGGTGCTGCGCCGCGAGACCACCGTGCCGGCTCTGGCCGGAGCCGGCGTTGCCGACGACTGAAGAGGACACCGCCTTGCCACGCATCGATACTCACGCCCACGCCATTCCCGCCGATTACCTCGCGGCGTTGCGCAAAGCCGGGGTCGGCGACGCCGGCGGCAGAGAGATGCCCGAGTGGAGTCCGGAAGCGGCACTGGCCGCGATGGCCGAACTGGACGTCTCCACCGCGATCCTGTCGGTGTCCGCGCCCGGCACCACGTTTCTGCCCGCGGTGCCCGATGCCAGCGCCCTGGCTCGTGACGTCAACGACTACACCGCCTCGGTGGTCGCGGAAAACCCAGGCCGATTCGGGTTTTTCGCCACCCTTCCGATGCCGCACGTCGACCAGGCGGCCGCCGAAGCCGTCCGCGCGCTCGACGAGCTGCACGCCGACGGGGTGGTGTTACTGGCCAACCACGCAGGTGTCTACCTCGGTGGGGAGGGCCAAGACGAGCTGTTCGCCGAACTCGACGCGCGCAGGGCTGTGGTGTTCATCCACCCTGCCGAGCTGCCGGGCCCGACGGT
This sequence comes from Mycolicibacterium rhodesiae JS60, assembly GCA_000230935.2. GTDB lineage: Bacteria > Actinomycetota > Actinomycetes > Mycobacteriales > Mycobacteriaceae > Mycobacterium > Mycobacterium rhodesiae_B. The sequence goes on along the minus strand of AGIQ01000001.1, from coordinate 1,757,372 downwards.
GCCGGGAGTCCCGCCGTGGGCGACGGACTTCTTGCTCGACACCTCTCGGGCGGCATACCTTCTCGTGCGCAACAATATTCGGCGGAAATATCCGAACATCAGGTTCATCCTGAGCCATGGCGGCGGTTTCGTTCCTTACGCGTCGCACCGGATGGCGCTGGCGATCATGAGCGAGACGGGCCGCAGCATCGCCGACATTCTCGACGATTTCGCGAGCTTCTATTTCGACACCGCCCTGTCGTCGAGCGCGGCCGCGCTGCCGACCCTGCTGGCGTTCGCCCAACCCGGGCACATCACCTTCGGATCCGACTTTCCGTTCGGGCCGGTTGCGGTCGGCCAGTACTTCGCCGCTGGACTGGAGAGCTACCCCGGCCTGGACTCCGCGCAGCGCGAGGCCATCGAGCGCGGCACTGCGCTGGAGCTGTTCCCGCGGTTGGCCGGCGCGAGCTGAGATCAACCGGCGGCACGCGCCAGGAACGGCAGCAGAAGGTCGGCGAACCGCGTCGGGCATTCGATCTGCGGCATGTGGCCGACGCCGTTGAGTAGATGCACCTCGGCGTGGGGATACACCCGCATCGCCTCGTCGATGTGGCGGGCGGGCAGGATGCGGTCCTGCGTGCCCCACATGATCAGCGTCGGACGGGGTGTTCGCGCCACCGCGGCGGCAAGTTCGCGCCGCCACTGCGGCTTGACCCCGCGCGGTGTGCCCAGGGCGAGCGCGGTTTCCCGCAGAGCGGCACCAACCCCGGGTTGAGCCCCGATGGCGAGCGCGTGGTCGATGCGCTCCTTGGTGGCCACCGCCTTGTCGGCGTGGATAGCGCGCTCGAACGCCCGAGCACTCATCCGGGTGGGCCGGCGAGTTCCCAACGCGCCGAGCACCGGCACGGTGAGCATCCGCAGCAGTGGGGTGACCTCGCTGCCGAAGCCGGCGCTGTTGATCAGCGCCAGGCTGGCGACGCGATCGGGGTGCGCGGCCAGCAGCTGCTGACCGATCGCCCCGCCGAGCGAGTTGCCCACCAGGTGGACCGGCCGGGTCTCACCCAGCGCGTCGAGGGTGGCGGCGACTCCGCGCGCCAGGGTCGGCAATGTGATTGCCTCCCTGGGGCGTTCGGAAAAGCCGAAGCCGGGCACGTCGAGGGAGATGGTCCGGTACGTCGGCGCCAGCCGTTCGTACTGGGGCGCCCAGTCGTCCATACTGCGCCCGATCCCGTGCACCAGCAGGACCGGAGGATTGTCCGGATCGCCGTCGACCCGAACCCGCGTCCGGCGGCCCTCGACGTCGATGAAGGTCGGCCGCGTCATGCCCTGACCAGCCCCGAGACCGCCTTCACCGGAACCGCGGTGCTGAACCGCAGCGCCGGGTCGGCCACGGCACCCTTGCGCAGCCGGGCGTGGTCCGACCAGTAGTCCATCTCGACGGTCCACGGCCCGGTCGTGCCCTGTTGCGGGAACAGGTCCACCGCGCGCTGGACGTAGCCGGCTGAGAAGTCCAGCATCGGGCGCTTCTCGATCAGCGGGTTGTCGACGACGGGGACGACCGTGGTGTAGCCGTGCCGGTCCAGATAACCCAGCATGCGGCAGAGGTGTTCGCACACCAGGCCGACCTTGAGGGTCCACGACGAATTGGTGTAGCCGAAGGCGAACGCCAGGTTCGGGATGCCGGAGAGCATGAAGCTCTTGTAGACCAGCGACTGGTGCAGGTCCTTGACCTCGCCGTCGACCGCGACCTGGATACCGCCGAGCGGAAGCAGCTTCAAACCCGTTGCGGTGACAATGATGTCGGCCTCGAGCGTCGCGCCCGACTCCAGCAGGATGCCGTTCTTGGTGAAGCGCGCGATCCGGTCGGTGACCACATCGGCCTTCCCCCGGCCGACCGAGCGGAACAGGTCGGCGTCGGGCACCGCGCACAGGCGCTGATCCCACGGGTTGTACGAGGGCTTGAAGTGCGTATCGACGTCGTAGCCCTCCGGCAGCGCCTTGACGTTGATCGAGTGGATGATGCGCTTGGCCAGCTTGGGATGCCGCTGGCACAGGTTGTAGATGAACCGTCCCTTGCCGATGTTGAAGCGGCGGGTCGCGGCGTATGCAGCCTTGGCCGGCAACACCTTTCGCAACGTGTTGGCGATCGGATCCTTCCGCGGCAACGGCATCACATAGGTCGGCGAACGCTGGAGCATGGTGATGTGTTCGACGTCGTCGGCCATTGCGGGAATCAACGTGACCGCGGTCGCGCCGCTACCGATGACGACGACCTTCTTGCCCTTGTAGTCGAGGTCCTCCGGCCAGGCCTGCGGGTGGACGATCACCCCTTCGAAATCCTCTTCGCCGTCGAACACCGGCCGGTGCCCGCCGGCATAGTCGTAGTACCCAGTAGCGCCGAACAGCCAGTCGCACGTCACCTCGAACTGCTCGCCGGCGCGTTCGAGGGTGACGGTCCACTGCGCGTCATCGGAGTCGAAATCGGCTCGGATCACCTTGTGTTGCAGGTAGATCCGGCGCGCCAGATCGTCCTCGTCGATGACTTCGTGCAGGTAGTCGAGAATCTCGTGCGCGTCGGCGATCGCGTTGTCGGACGTCCACGGCTTGAACTCGTAACCGAACGTGTGCAGGTCGGAGTCCGAGCGGATGCCGGGATACCGGAACAGGTCCCAGGTACCACCGATGGCCTCGCGGCTGTCGACGATCGCGAAGGTCTTACCGGGCTGGCCGGTCACCAGATAGTGCCCCATCCCGAGGCCGGAGATTCCGGCACCGACGATCAGGACGTCGACGTGGCCGCGCAGCGGCTGGGTCGGGCGGGCCTGGTTGAGCGAGTTCACGGTCATCGGGCATTCTCCGGTTCGGGCGCAGAAACTGTAACGTGAATAGTGTTATAGTTTTGCCCACAGCTGTCAAGGTTTCTCAGGAGGTATGCGATGACCACGGCGTCGATCCCGCGCCGGGCCCCAGTTCAGGCCCGCAGCCGGCAGACCGTGGCCCGCATTCTCGATGCCGCGGCCGCCATCGCCGACGAGGACGGCGTGGACGCCGTCACCACCCGCTCGATCGCCGACCGGGCCGGGGTGTCCTATCCCTCGCTGTACCGGTTCTTCGCCGATCGCGACGCCATCCTCGACGAGTTGATGGAGCGGCACTGCGCCGAGATCGACGCCCAATGCGTGGCAGCCGAGCAGACCTGGACGATCACCTCGATCGCGCAACTGCTCAACAACGAGCTCGACCTGCACGTCGATTACTACCGCAAGCATCCCGGTGCAGCCGGGCTGTGGATGGGTGGGCGCACCTCACCGACTGTCACCAAACATGTCCACGCCCGGATGCAGACCCTGGCCGATCGGTTGCACGACATCCTGCTCGCCGCCGGGCTGATCCCCGTCGACACCGATCGGCGGGCCATGCTGGTGGCCGTCGAGATGGCCGACCGCATGCTGGAGCTGTCCTACCGGGACAACAACGACTTCGACGAGGCGATTCTGGGCATCGGCAAGGTGGGGCTGGTCGCGTTCGGCGAGGCCATGGCGTCCGGACTGTCGGCCTAAGCGATCACGACACCGCCGATGGCGGCGCCATCGTCGAGTTCGGGGCACGCCAGTCGGTCGAGACGAACCGGTGGGCGATCAACCAGGCGTCACCAACTGGGGTGAAGACGTCGCGGTAGCGCCCGTAGTGGTCCAGCCCGACCTCGGTGAACACCGTGAAATACGACGAGACCTGCGCGCGCTCTTGAGTCAGTTCGGTGAATCGGATGTTGGTCAGGGTGTGCCGGACGATCCGTTTGACCGCGGGTTCGGCCGGCGCCGATGCAACGCCACCGACCGAACCTACGCAGCTACCTCAGGCGCGGGCTTGCGGCGCCGGGTCGCACCCCACAGGCCGACACCGATGCCCACCACCGCACCGCCGAGTCCGATGATCTGCTGCCCGCGAGTCAGGTCGCTGTGCACGCTCGCCCCGCCCAGCAGGTCGGCCGCGTCGGCTCCGCCGGAAGCCAGGAACCAGCCGCGGGTATTGCGGCCGCGAAGGCCCGCCGACAGCAGAAGTCCGCCGATCAGCGCGTCGCGGTAGCCCATCGACCGCAGCAGCAGCCGCGCCGACGGACCGGGGTCGTTCGGCTCGCCCCACAGTTTGTTGGCGCCCATCGGGTCCACGAGGAAGTGGACACCCGAGGCCAGCCGAATACCGCCCGCGACAACCGCGGCCTTGTCGATCGCCATGGTCGTCCTAGAGAGTCGCGTTGAGCGGGCCGAGAATCTGGCAGTCGGGTGCGACGTTCTGTCCGAGCCAGACCGGGCAGCCGCGGCCGGTCGCAATGTAGGTCGTGCCGGGCTGGTACGGGATCGAGATCACGGCGGGATCCGAGCCTCGGGCCTGGGCGCAGTGCGTGACCCCGTCGGCGCCGAGCAGGCAGGCGACTGCCGAATACCCGCCGCCGGCCGGGCCGCAACCGGCCAGTTCTGCGGTGGCGGTGACCCCGCTCGGCCCGACCTGGGGCGGCGAGAGTGTATACGTGCATGGTGGCAGCGGGCCCGCGTGCGCAACCGCGCCTCCGGTCACGCCGGCAAACGCCAGCGCGACAGCCATCGACACCACATAGGTCGGCCGAATCATGGCCGAATACTAGATCACCAGGGGGTGCGTCGATGTATATTGCGCGGATCGCCAGTACTCCCCGACCTGCGCCGATCAACCATGGGACAATATGGGAATGCCTAGCTCAAAACCCCGCCTGCTGATTGCCGGCACCTTGGCCGCCGTGGGCACGGTGGGCGTGCTGACCACCGCCCAACCTGCCCGTGCCGACAACATCGGCTATCTGATCAACGTCACCGTCCGGCCGGGTTACAACTTTCCCAATGCCGACGCCGCGCTGGCCTACGGCAATGGCGTCTGCGATCAGATCAACTCCGGGGTGAGCTACGGCCAGTTGGTCAACAACATCAAGGCCGACTTCAACACCAGCGACGAATTCCAGGCGTCGTATCTGATCAGCCAGTCCGCTCAGGAACTGTGCCCCGCCGCGATCTGGCAGCTCCGCCAGTCCGCGGCCGGCTACGTACCGTCCACATAGTAAGGAAAGACGTTGGTAGGAAAAGCTATCCAAGCCGCGAGCGCCGTTGGCGCGACGACGCTGCTGGCAGTTGCCGGCGCCCCGGCCGCACACGCTGACAACACCCGCCTCAACAACGGGGTGGTCGCCAACGTCTACACCGTCCAGCACCAGGCCGGGTGTTCCACGGACATCAAGAAGAATCCCGCCCTGACGCTGGCCGCGGAGTGGCACGCCAATGACGTCCTCAACAACCGGACGCTCGACGGCGATCTGGGATCCGACGGCTCCACCCCGCAGAGCCGCGCTGCCGCAGCCGGTTTCAACGGCAAGGTCGCCCAGACCGTGGCCATCAACCCGGCGCTGGCGATCAACAACATCGACGTCATCAACCAGTGGTATTACGACCCCACGGATTTCGCGATCATGTCCGACTGCGCGAACACCGCGATCGGCGTCTGGTCGGTGAACAGCCTCGACCGCTCGGTTCTGGTGGCGGTTTACGGCCAGCCGGCCTGATAACGATCGATTACGCGACCGCCCGCGGCGCAGGTGTTGTCCAGCAAGGGATACGCGGGGCCTTTCCACTGGGCCGACGCCTGGGCAATATCATTGAACGATGCCTAGAAAATCCGCGGCGACTGCATCTGCCGACTCCGATGGCGAGTCGAAGTCTCAACGTACGCGCCAGCGCATTCTCGACGCCGCGGCGCACGTTCTCAGCGTCAAGGGCTTCGCCGGGACGCGGCTGTCCGACGTCGCCGAATACGCCGAGCTGCAGGCGCCGGCGATCTATTACTACTTCACCTCCCGCGAGGACCTCATCGAAGAGGTGATGTTCTGCGGCATCAGCGATATGCGGCGGCATCTTCAGGAGACCCTCGACGCGTTGCCGGGCGGCACCCCGCCATTGGACCGCATCATGGCGGCAGTGGAAGCTCACCTGCGCCACGAGCTGGAGCTTTCGGACTATGCGACGGCCACGATTCGTAACTCAGGTCAGATTCCCGAGCGCCTCCGCGCCCGGCAGGAGAAGGAAAGTGCGGCCTACGGGCGAATCTGGCAGCGACTATTCGACGACGCAACGGCCGACGGCGAGATGCGCGCCGACCTCGATCCGAGGGTTGTGCGGGGTCTTGTTCTGGGCGCATTGAACTGGGCGGCGGAATGGTGGGACCCGAAACGCGGGTCCCTCGACACCATCGTCGCCAACGCCCAGGAGATCGTGCGCAATGGCATCAGTCCGCCGGCTGGAACCACCGCTCGGCGCAAGCGCCCGCCCCGGGCCACCTAGCAGGTCAGTCGCTGCAGGTCGAGCGTGGGCGGCATCGGTGGAGCTATCGACGAGACGTCGCACGCTGGCCAACCGATTCCGGTTTTTTTGATTCTATGTTAAATTAATCGGGTGACTGAGGCATACATCATCGACGCTGTCCGTACCCCTGTCGGCAAGCGCAAGGGCGGGTTGGCCGGCGTGCACCCAGCCGATATGGCAGCACACGTGATCAAGACGCTCGTCGGGCGTCACGACATCGATCCGGCGGCGATCGACGACGTCATTCTCGGCTGCCTGGACAACATCGGCTCCCAGGCCGGCGACATCGCCCGCACGGCCGCTCTGGCCGCGGGTCTGCCCGAGTCCGTGCCCGGTGTGACGATCGACCGCCAGTGCGGATCCGCCCAGCAGGCAGTGCATTTCGCCGCTCAAGGCGTGATGAGCGGGACGGCCGATCTGATTGTCGCCGGCGGCGTGCAGAAGATGAGCCAGTACCCGATCCTCAGCGCCTTCGGCGCCGGTGAGCCGTTCGGATCGGTGGATCCCTGGACCGGTTGCCAGGGCTGGCTGGACCGCTACGGCGACCAGGAGATCTCCCAGTTCCGCGGTGCGGAAATGATCGCAGCGCACTGGAAGCTGTCGCGCGAAGATAACGAGCGTTTCGCCTTCGCCAGCCACCAGCGCGCACTCGCCGCGATCGCCGAGGGCCGTTTCGAGCGGGAAATCACCCCGTACGCCGGCGTCAGCGTCGACGAGGGCCCCCGGGCCGACACCTCGCTGGAGAAGATGGCCGGCCTGCCGACGCTGGTCGAAGGCGGCGTCCTGACGGCCGCTGTGGCCAGCCAGATCTCCGACGGTGCGGCCGGACTGCTGATCGCCTCGCAGGCGGCCGTCGACCGCTTCGATCTGACTCCCCGCGCCCGGATTCACCACATGTCGGTGCGCGGTGCGGATCCGGTGATGATGCTCACCGCCCCCATCCCGGCGACCCAACATGCCTTGAAGCGCACCGGAATGTCGATCGCCGACATCGACGCCGTCGAGATCAACGAGGCTTTCGCACCGGTGGTGCTCGCGTGGCTGGCCGAGACCGAGGCCGACCCCGATACCGTCAATCCCAATGGCGGCGCCATCGCGCTGGGCCACCCGATCGGCTGCACCGGCGCACGACTGATGACGTCCCTGCTGCACGAGCTGGAGCGCACCGGCGGTCGCTACGGTCTGCAGACGATGTGTGAAGGCGGCGGACAGGCCAACGTCACCATCATCGAACGGCTCTGACATGCAGCGTTCGCTGTACGGCCCCGACCATGAGGCTTACCGAGAGACCGTGCGCGAGTTCTTGGCCCGCGAAGTCGTTCCGCACCAACAGGACTGGGACCACAACCGGTGGATCGATCGTTCGGTGTTCGCGCGTGCCGCCAAGGCCGGCATCTACGCGCTACAGATCGGCGAGCAGTACGGCGGAGCCGGCGAACCCGACTACCGCTACCGCATGGTGGTGTGCGAGGAGATCGCCAGGGTCAACGCCCTGTCCTTCGGCGTGACGATCAGTCTGCAGGACGATCTCGTGCTGCACTACCTGCTCGACCTCACCAACGACGAGCAGAAGCAGCGTTGGCTGCCAGGGTTCGTCGCCGGTGAAATCGTCGGTGCACTGGCGATGACCGAACCCGGTGCGGGTAGCGACCTGCGCGGTATCCGTACCACCGCGCAACGCGACGGCGATCACTGGATCCTCAACGGCCAGAAGACGTTCATCTCGAGCGGAATCATGGCCGACGTCGTCGTCGTGGCCGCCCGCACCGATAGCACCGGCGGCTCCCGCGATTTCAGCCTGTTCGTGGTGGAACGTGACACGCCCGGCTTCGAACGCGGACGCAAGCTCGACAAGATCGGCCTGCCCGGACAGGACACCGCGGAGCTGTTCTTCCACGACGCGGTCGTGCCGGCGGCCAACCTGCTCGGCGAGCCCGGTCTCGGCTTGCAGTACCTGATGAGTCATCTGCCGCGCGAGCGCCTCGGGGTGACCGCGGAGGCCATCGCCACCACACGCGCGATCTTCGAGCTGACCGTGGACTACTGCCAATCCCGCCAGGCGTTCGGCGGCCCGCTGACCGACAAGCAGCACGTGCGCTTCGAACTGGCCGAGATGGGTACCGAGATCGACATCGTCGCGGCCTACGTCGACACTTCGGTGCTGGCCTACAACGCGGGCGAGTTGACGCCGGTGGATGCCGCCAAGGGCAAGTGGTATGTCAGCGAGCTGCAGAAGCGCGTGATCGATCGCTGCCTGCAGCTGCACGGCGGCTATGGCTATATGACCGAATACCCGGTTGCGCGAGCGTATCTGGACACCCGGGTCAAGACGATCTACGGCGGAACCACCGAGATCATGAAGGAGATCATCGGCCGCGAGATCGCCGGCTCTACGCGCTGACCGCCTTCACCGCTCGGCGCATCGTGGCGAACATGATGAAGAACCAGGCCACGAAGACCGCCACCGGGATCCAGAATGCCAGTACCCCGTTCCAGGCCATCGGGCCAGTCTTGAAGAACGGGATCGCGCACGCCGGAATCAAGAGCAGGCCTACCCAGAGGTTGGCGTAACCGACCCAACGCGCGAACAGTGGTCGCGGCGAGGTGTCTTGCAGGATTGCCACACCAACGGCGAAGTACTGGAAGGTGAACGGCGCGACCGGCGAGAACGTCATGATGAAGCCGAGGTCGTGCAGCGGCTGGAGCACCTGCGGCGGGAGGTCGGGCCGGTAGGCGACCGCGGACAAGATCACAAAGTTCAGCGTGAAGAACACCGTCCCGAATGTGCCGAGGGCCGTCTGCGCCGTGGCCAGCACCGCGTGCTCGGACTGACTGCGACGCAACAGAATTCCGACCGCAACCGTGAACGGGACATACATGCTGCCACCCCAGATGCACAAGACCATGCCTGCGCGCTTGAGGTTGCTGTGATCTGACCACAGCTCGGTCAGGCCGACGCCGGTGATCGTCGGCGACGGTGGCGGCAGGAAACCGGCGAGAATCATCCACCCGAGCAGGACCAACCCGATGCCGACCGGCCCGGTCCAGACCAGCAGCATGAGGTTGCGGGTGGGCGTCATCACTGTCTGCGCGCTACAGCCACCAGTTCTGCTGGGTCGCAATACTTCACCCGCGGGCGCCCACTGTCGCCGGCTCGGTCTCGTTCGGCGGCATCGATGGCCCGCCATCCTCGCCAGTCGATGACGGCGACGTTCCTCGTCGCCAACAGCGCATCCACGTCACTATTCGTGCCGACCTGCCGCGCGAGCCGGCCGGCGGTGAAATCCTCGAACAACGCGTCGACCGTTTCGTGCGCACAACCGCGGTTGGTGCCGATGACCCCGCGGGGTCCGCGTTTGATCCAGCCCGTGACGTATACACCGGTCACCGCCTGCCCGTCGGTCACCACCCGGCCGCCCGCGTTGGGTACCACCCCGCGGGAGGAGTCGAATGGCAGGTCCGCGACCGGGGTTCCGCGGTAGCCGATCGATCGCAGCACCAGGGAGGTGTCGATGGTCTCCTCGCGCTCCCCCTCCCGCACACGCAGGCCCTCCACGCGCGTCGTCCCGATGAGCTCGACGGGTGTGGTGGAGAACCGGAAGACCAGTCGCTTGTTTCCGGACGTGGCCGGCCTGTCGCGGTACTCGGTAGCCAGGTCGTATTTGAGCGCAGCCTCGAAGTCGTCGTCGGGACGATGACCGAGTTCGCCTTCGACGGCGATGTCGACGCCTTCGAGTTCACCGAGCGCCAAGAACTCACCGACCGAGAACGCCGCGTCGGCGGCCCCGCGACGGGCGAGGATGACGACCTCTTCGATGGATCCAGCAGCCAAGCGGCGCAACGCGTGATCGGCGATATCGGTGTTCGCAAGGGCATCCGGTGTCATGAGGAAGACGCGGGCCACGTCGAGTGCCACGTTGCCGTTGCCGATGATCACCACGCGAGGTGAGTCGAGGTCCAAGTCCTCGTCGGCGTGGTCGGGATGGCCGTTGTACCACGCCACGATGTCGGCGGCGGCGTGGTGACCCCGCAGTTGCTCGCCCGGGATGCCCAGACTACTGCTGGCAGTGGCGCCGACGGCGTAGATGACGGCGTGGTGGTGGGCCAAGAGTTCGTCGTGACTGATGTCGGGTCCGACCGCGACGTTGAAGTAGCACCCTGCGCCCGGTCCACCCAGCGCAGGTTCGAAGATGCCGACGACTTCTTTGGTGCGCTGGTGGTCCGGTGCCACGCCAGACCTGATGAGCCCGAACGGGGTAGGCAGTCGCTCAAAGACATTCACCTCGACGCCGTCGTTCTCCAACAGTTCGGCAGCGGCGTAGCAGGCCGCCGGGCCGGATCCCACGATCGCGACCCGGAGCGCACCGGACTCGATGGCGGGCCGTTTCGTCACCGGTGGCGCCGCGCGGGTCTCCAGTGGCCGCCGGTCGAAGAACTCGGCGTTGATGTCCTGAAACTTCTTCTGTCCGACGGGAAGATCGTCCTCGTAGTAGATGGCCCCGACTGGGCACACCTGCAGGCAGGCCCCGCAGTCCACGCATGCGGCGGGATCGATGTACAGCATCTGGTTGCCCACACCCGAAGGGTCGGGCACCGGACGTATGCAGTCGACGGGACATGCCGGCACGCAACTGGCGTCGGTGCAGCAGTTCTGGGTGATCACGAATGCCACGACATACTCCTGGGTGGTGGTGCGCGAAAACTGGGTCGATCAGTTCTCGATCGACAAGGCTCCGGTCGGACAGTTCGAGACCGCCTCCTCGGCGGCGCTCCGTTCGGATTCGGGTGGATCGGGATCGATCACCTGCGACTGGCCGTCGTCGCCGATCTCGAAGATCGCCGGGGCGGCCATCTCGCACAACCCGATTCCCGAACACTTCGTCCGGTCGACGTGCACCCGCATCAGAACAACTTCCTCATGAGTTTGAGCGCGCGATTGCTGTACGGCGGGTACACGATCGACGGATCGGGCCGGCTCGGTTTGGCGAGCACCGCGCGCCGGTGCGACAGCGCCTCGAACCCCCACTTGCCGTGGTAGGCACCCATTCCGCTGGCTCCGACACCGCCGAACGGCAGCTGGGGAACGAGGCAGTGCATCATCGCGTGATTGACCACGGCTCCGCCCGATGGCGTGCGGTCGATGATGTCACGCGCCGCCGCCGAGTCCTTGGTGAACACATACAGCGCCAACGGCTTCGGACGCGAGTTGACGAAGTCGACAGCGGTATCGACGGATTCGACACGCATGACCGGCAGGATGGGACCGAAAATCTCGTCGGCCATCACGGCGTCGCCGGGCGAGGGATCAACGATCACGGTCGGCTCGATGCGCAGCCCGGTGCGGTCGGACCCGCCACCGGCGACCACGGTGCCGCTGGTGGTCGCGATCAGCGTTGTCAGCCGGTCGAATTGGCGTTCGTTGATGATGGGTAGCGACGGCGCATTGCGGAACTCCGCGATGTTGGCGACGATCTTGGCCACCAGCTCGTCTGCAATGGTTGCATCGGCGAGCACATAGTCCGGGGCGATGCAGGTTTGTCCGGAGTTGATCAGCTTGGTGTACGCCAGGCGGCGGGCGGTGACGTCCACATCGGCATCGCCTGTGACGATGGCCGGGCTCTTGCCGCCCAACTCGAGGGTGACCGGGGTGAGGGTCGAGGCGGCCGCGGCCATGATCTTGCGGCCGATCTCGGTGCCACCGGTGAAGAACGCATGGTCGAACCCCGAGGCCAACAGATCTTGGGTGGTCTGGGCGTCGCCCTCCACGACTCGGATCGCGTCTGGATCAAGGTATTGCGGCACCAGACGCGCGACCAGAGCAGAGGTCGCCGGAGCGAGTTCGGACGGCTTGATGACAACACCGTTGCCTGCCGCAACCGCGGCGACGACCGGACCCATCAGCAGGTAGAACGGATAGTTCCACGGTCCGATCACCAGCACCACACCCAGCGGGTCGTACTGGATCCAGGCGCGGCCCGGCAGCTGCGCCACCGGCAACGAAACCCGCTGGCGAGCCATCCATTTCCGCAGGTGCTTGCGCGCGAACGCCGCTTCGGCTTTCGTCGACGCGACGTCACCCAGCCACGCTTCCACCGGGGTGCGGCCGAGGTCGGCCGCCAGCGCCTCGGCGATATCGGCTTCACGCTCGTCGCACAGCCGCTCAATGCCCTGCAATTGCCGCAGCCGCCAGTCGAGCGAGCGGGTGCGCCCGCCGGCAAAGACACGGCGGACATCCGTGAGCACCTGACCGGTGGTGTGCGGTGCTACTTCGTGAATCGTCAAGGCCGCACTCAGATTTCAGGTGCGGGAACGACGCCGGAGGCGACCGCTCCGCTGATTCCGCCGTCGACGGCGATCGCCTGCCCGTTGACCCAACGCGCAGCGTCGGAGGCCAGGAACAGCACCACCTCGGCGATGTCGTCGGGTTCGGCGTGTCGGCCGAGCAGCTCCTCGAGCCCGTCGAGGGTGTCCTTGCCCATCGACTCCTCGAAGTCCACCAGGATCGGGGTGCGCACAGGACCGGGCAGGACAGCGTTGATCCGGAAGCCCATCTGCGCCATGGCCAGACCCATCGACAGCGTGTAGACGGTAGTGACTTCCTTGGAGAAGTTGTACGCATTGCCCTGCTGCGGGTTGGCCTTGAACCAAGCGGCGCCCTCCTCGAAGGTGTCGGTGGCCAGCAGGTCGCGGATCGGCTCCAGACGCTCGGGCCAGCCGAATCCGGCGGTCGAGGACACGATTGTCACCGACCCGCCAGGAGTGAGCCGCTCGAAGAATGCCTCGGTGAGATGCCGCACCGCAAGCGAATTGACCGCGAAGACCAATTCGCCGGCGGCGGTGCCCGGGATTCCGGCCACGTTCATCAGCCCGTCGTACTCGCCGTCCAACTGTTCAAGCGCGGCGTCGATGCTGGCGGGATTGGCCAGATCGACCTCGATATGAGTCTGTACGGCCGCCGTCGGGGTGTTGCGGTCCAGGCTCGTCACCTCGGCGCCGAGCGCCAGCAGTTGTTCGGCGACGGCGTGGCCGATCCCGGAGGCAGCGCCGGTGACGACGTAACGTCGCCCGGAAAAGTCAGCCATGTCGGTGTCTCCTAGTCGAGGGTGTAGGGCAGGTGCTTGACGGCGGTGATGAAGTTGCCGGTCAGGTACTCCGGTTCACCGACCCGCAGATTCGGTGCACGGAAGATGAGTTCGCGGAAGATGGACTCCAATTGCATCTTGCCCATGAAGGCACCCATGCAGAAGTGGGGGCCGCCGCCACCGAATCCGACGTGTGGGTTGGGCGACCGGGTGATGTCGAACTCGTAGGGGTTGACGAATACCCGTTCGTCGCGGTTTGCCGAGGAGTAGACCATGGTCACCCAGTCACCCTTGCGGATGTGCTGGCCGTGCAGTTCGGTGTCTTGCGTCGCGGTACGTCGAAACGTCATGACGGGGGTGGTCCACCGAACGAACTCCTCGATGGCGACCTTGATGTGCCCATCGAAGTCGTTCTGCAGCAACGCCTTCTGCTCGGGGAATCGATCCAACGCGATGGTGGTGAAGGTGGTGGTGGTCTTGGTGGTGTCGTTGCCGGCCACCGACAGCAGCACGAAGTACGGGCCAAGTTCGTCGTCGGTGAGCTTTCTGCCGTCGACTTCGGCGTTCACCAACGATGTCATCAGGTCGTTCTCGGGCTTCTCCCGGCGCGCCTGGGCCAGGCTGATACCGATGTCGAGCAGGCCGACCAGTGAATCGGTGAGGACTTCGCCCGGTTCGCGTCCGGCGGCGACGTCGGGGTCGGCCCAGGCCACCATGCCCTCCGCCAACTGCGCCGCGTGGTCGCGCTGCTCTTCGGGCAGTCCGAGCATGTCGTAGATCGTCCACATCGGTAGCCGCTTGGACACCTGCTCGACGAAGTCACCCTCTTTGGTCGTGAGCAGATCGTCGACGATCGAGCGGGCCTGGTTCTCGATCTGATCCTTGATCTTGGCGACCTGACGCGGAGTGAAGACGGAGCTGACGAGCCTGCGCAAGCTCGAGTGAGCCGCACCGTCCATGCCCAGGAACGACTGGGTCGCGTCCAGCATCTCCTCGGGAACCGCTTCGAAGGTGATGCCCTGCCCGGAGCAGAAGATCTCGGGATTCTTGCTGACGTAGCAGACGTCTTCGTGCCGGGTGACCACCCAGACACCGTCGATCTCGGGCTCCATCATGGAGCCTTCGATCGGGCGGTGCCAGCTGACCGGACGTTCGTCGCGCAGGATCTTGAACGATTTCTCCCGATCGTCGAAACTCTGCGCCCAGAACTCCAGCGACGAAATGCTCACCGGGTCATACGGCGGCCGTCCGGTGTCGGTCGACGGCGCGGTGTCGGGCTGGACGGTCATGCTGATGCCTCCACATAGCGGGCTTTCAAAATTCTCTTCACGAGTTTTCCTGTCTCCGAGCGCGGTAACTGGTCGACGAAGTCGACCGAGCGAGGCGCCTTGAAGTGCGCAAGGCGACCCCGTACGTAGTCGATGATCTCGGCGGCCAGCTCGTCGGACGGACTGATTCCGTCGCGCAACTGGACGACGGCCTTGACCTGTTCGCCCATCTCAGGGTCGGGTACCCCGATGACGGCGGCGTCGAAGATCTTGGGGTGCAACGCCAGAACGTTCTCGACCTCTTGCGGATAGATGTTCACGCCGCCGGAGATGATCATGAAGGACTTGCGATCGGTCAGATACAGGTAGCCGTCCTCGTCGAGGTAGCCCATATCCCCCACCGTGGCCCAGTTCTCGTGAGCCGGATGCCGCGACCCCGCGGTCTTTTCCGGGTCGTTGTGGTAACTGAACGAGGGTTGATCGCGTTCGAAGTAGACCAGTCCGATCTCGCCGGAGGGCAATTCGTGGCCGTCGTCATCGCAGATGTGCACGACGCCGAGCACGGCCCTGCCCACCGATCCCCGCTTGTTCTGCCATTCGGCGCTCGACATCACGGTCGTGCCGTGGCTCTCGGTGGCTCCGTAATACTCGGTGAAAATCGGTCCCCACCAAGCGATCATCGCATCCTTGACCTCGGGCGGGCAGGGTGCTCCGGCGTGGACGGCCAGCCGCAGCGAGGAGACGTCGTAATGCGCCCGCTGATCGTCGGGCAACTGCAGGAGCCGAACGAACATCGTGGGGACCATCTGGGTGACGGTGACCTGATAGCGCTCGATGGCCGCCAGTGCCGCGGCGGGGTCGAACTTCTCCATCATGACCACCGTACCGCCGATGGCGTGTACCGCGGCCGACCACTTCAGCGGCGCTGCATGGTAAATCGGCGCCGGCGACAGGTAGACGTCGGCGCTGGTGACAGCAAAGACGTGCTGAAGCATCATGGCGATCAGGTCGGCGCCCGGCTCGTCGACGGAGACGGTGGGCAGGGCGAGTTTGATCCCCTTGGGATGGCCCGTGGTGCCCGACGAATACAGCATCTCCGCCCCGCGCGGCTGCTCCTCCAGTGATATCCGATCTGCCGATTCGTAGAGCTCACGGTAGGAGTCGAAACCACTGATCGCTCCGCCGAATGCATAGCGGTGCTGCAGGTCCGGGACCTCGGCGGCGGCGCTGCCGGCCAACGCGTCGAGGGCCGCTGAGGCGAACAGCACTTGTGCGCCGCTGTCGGCCAAGATGTGAGCCACTTCCGGGGCAGCGAGATGACGATTGACCGGGGTCACGTAGAGCCCCGATCGCAGTGCCGCCCAGTAGATTTCGAACACTTCGGGAACATTGTTACTCAGCACGGCAATCACATCGCCGGGGCGCAGACCCAATCCACGCAACGCCGACGCCAGCCGCGACGAGCGTTCGTCAAGCTCGCCATAGGTCAAGACCTGACCGGTGCCGGCCATGATCACCGCCGGCCGGTCGGGGGCGGAGGCTGCGTGGATTCCGGGATACATGGCGCTAGACGATCAGGTCGGCGCGGCCGTCGCTTTGGAGCCGAGCGATATAGGTCGGATACAGCTTCTTGCCTAGCGGCGCGAGCTTGAGCAGGCTCGCCACATTGCCCTCGACGGTGATCTTCTTCTTGGCCATGGCAAGTGGCAGGTTCACCTTGCCCTGCCAATAGGCGTTTCCGGTGTCGGCGGTCATGAACATGGTGGCCATCGGCGCGGTACCCCCTGCCACGCCTTCACGGACCGACTTGTTGGCCATGTCGATCACGACGACGGCCTTCGGGTCCGTGAAGTCGAACGCAACCACCAGGCCGGTCGCTTCTAGCTTCGGGCCGATCTCAGGGTCGTCGAATGCGGCCTCGAAGATGCCCCCGATGTACTTTGCCACCTCGGCAGAGTCGGTGAACCCCATCGTTCTCCTTAATTTATTTTCGATTCAAAACTGTACCTCAAAGAGTACAACATCGACAGGATCTGATATGCGCATCGTCACATCCCGCCGCCCGCCAGTCAACTCACGGAAGGCGCTGCGTCGACGCCGAGGCACAGCTAATGAATGCTATTTCAGCATTGAATTTTTATTCATCTCAGCGGTAGAGTGCGTTCGATGAGTACCGCCACTACTCCACCCGACCTGCGCGGCGACATCGACAAGTCGCGTCGGATCCAAGTCTTCTGCACCTGGTGCGGTCCGGTGTTCGTGCTGTGCCTGTTCGGCGGCTGGGGCCTGCTCGGCGGATTCATCCCGCTGATTCCGCCCGGCGACTCAGCCGCCGAGGTCGCGGCGGTCTACAGCACCAATCCGACGCTGCACCGCATCGGGTTGATCATCGCGATGGCAGGCGCCTTTCTGACTCTGCCGTTCGCCCTGGCGATCAGCATGCAGATGCGCCGCACCGAACTGCGAACCCCGATCCTGTCCGTCCTGCAGTTCGCCTCCGGGCTGATCGTCACCGTCGTGCTGATCATCCCGATCCTGTTGTTCGCCGGCAATGCCTTTCGCCCCGAGCGCGCGGCTGAACTGACCCAGCTCGTCAACGACTTGTCCTACGAGATGCTGATCCTGCCGTGGCCGCCACTCATCGGCCAGCTGGGTGCGCTGGCAATGGCGGTGTTCACCGATCGGCGAGCCAAACCGGTGTTCCCGCGCTGGTTGGGCTACTACAACGTGTGGGTCGCGGTGCTACTACTGCCGGCCAGCATGATCCTGTTCTTCAAGTCCGGACCGTTCGCCTGGACAGGCGTCATCGGGTTCTGGATTCCCGCAGCCGTTTTCGGGACCTGGTATCTGGTCATGACGGTGTTTCTCTTGCGGGCCATCAAGCAGGAAGCCGACGAGGACCTCGGGGAGATTTGATGCCCGCAGTGAAAGCGCTCTCGGCCACTCGTGCGGCGATCGGCGCCAGCGGTTGGGCGATGCCGATCACGGCGGGAAGGCTCTTCGGGATCGACGCATCCAAAGACGTCAGTGCCGCGCTCTATCTGCGACTCGGCGGCACGCGCGACTTCGCCCTGGCCGCGGGCCCCTTGGTCACGAGGCGATTGCGGATACCCCGACCTCACCCAGCCTGTAGTTACCGAGCGAAAGTTCGAGTGGCGGTGTCGGTAACTCCAGGCTCGCGTTAGGTGACGATCACTCGCGTTCGAGCCGGCGCAACGCGCGGAATGCGTAGGGCGTCAGGACCGCGATGAGGACGAAGAACATCACGAAAACCGCCCAAAAGTTGAGCACTCCATGCCAGGCAAAGGGTCCGGTCCGGACGAAGGGCACCAGGCTCAGCGGAATGTAGACCGCTGCGGTCAAGAAGCACACGTAAGCCACCCAGCGCGGGAACAGCGGTTCGGCGCGGCGGTCGATCAGGATGGCGATGCCGAGGGCCACGCTCTGCAGGAATGAGAACATGAACGTCAGGTCGAAGAACAGCCAGCCGAAGTCATAGAGCGTCTGAACCGTTTCCGGAGAACGACTTTCGGCCCGGAATGTCGCGGTCTGCCACACGACGGCGGGCACCGCTGTGACCAGTGCGGTCATCAGGCCGCCGACGAGTTCGGTCATCGACAGCGGTCCCATCGGACCTTCCATCCGGCTGATGATCTTGGACAGCGCCACGCTCCACGTGTAATAGCAGGGCGCGCCGACGACCATCAGCACCATGCCGATTCTGATTGCGGTGCCGTGGGTTTGGAAGTACTCGGTGATGGCGGCGGCGTCGAGGTCCTGACCTGGGGGCGGCCAGAAGCCGGCGAACACCGCGAAGCCCAGCAGCCCGAGCCCCACGTAGATGCAGACAGACCACAGCGCTGCGCGGAGCAGAGTGAAATCTGTGCTCGTATGTGTCTGCAATTCCGGCGAGACGCGTCCGGTCGTCGCTGTCACGGCTGCCTCCTAGATCGGCATGCCCTGCGCACTCGCGTGGGCACCAGCTACCTAGATGGATAGTAATCAAATTGCGATTAAAGACAAGGGCCGGTCCCGCGCCGGCCGAATCAGTCCCAGGTTGTCACACACGCCTTGCGACGGGGCAGAAGTACCGCGCGCCGACTTTCTAACTGCTGTTAATGGACGGCGGCGCGTGCGTCGCGAGCTCTTTGGCCTCGCTGCTGATGACCTTCAGCAGGTAGTACGTCACCACGTTGTACCACGCGGCGAAGATCGTCAGCGGCAGGTAGAGGGCAAAGACGCCATTCCACGCGAGCGGTCCGCTATAGAAGAACACGATCGCGCTGGCGGGAAACATGCTCACCGCGAACCAGACACTGAGGTAACCCACCCAGCGTGGAATCTCCGAGCCTGGAGCCATCAATACGCACAAGCCCAGCGCTCCGGCTTGCACAAAGAAGAACGGCCAGCTGACAATCCACGAGATCCACGCGAAGTCGTTCAGAATCTGCACCGTGTCACTGGCGTGCTCGGATCGGTAGGCGATAGCCAGCCAGAGCAGCGGTGAGATCGCGAAGAACACTCCACCGAGGCCAGCCGAAATGACCTGCAGGATGCTAAGCGCAGGGAATCGCGACTTCTCCATCCGCAGCATCTGACCGGTGATCGCCACGCCCCATGGCAGGTAGAGCGCCGAGGCAAACGCGCAGATGGACATGCCGACCAGAATCCGTCCGCGACGCTCACTGAAGAACGCCGCCACGGCGTCTGGGCCCCAGCTCGGTGCGGGAGGCGGGATGAAGCCGGCGACGACGACGATTCCGAGCACATAGAGGACGAAGAACGCGTAGCCGCTGCACAAGCAGACCAGCTGCCCCCTCACACTCACGCTAGACATCCCATTCGAATTCCAGGCGCTCCGGTCGATGAAAGATCATCCCCTCCTGAACTCGAATCTCCTGACCATCGACAAGGCGCAGATTGGGCAATCGGGTAATCGCGGTCTCGATCGCGACTTTCATATCGAGACGTGCGATGTTGATGCCGATGCAGGTGTGCGGCCCGGTGCCGAAGTGCATGCTCTTGCGCATTTCGGCCGCGGGGCGGTCGATGTCGAACCGCTCGGGACAAGCGAAGACTGCTTCGTCATTGTTGGCCGATTGGACCAACGCAAAGATGTTCGCACCCTTAGGAATCCGATGGCCGCGGATCTCCACGTCCTCCTTGACATGGCGGACGATTCCGCGCGCAGGAGTGAGCCGGCGCAGCGACTCTTCGACAACCCTCGGCACCAGACTCAGATCATTGCGGACTCGTTCGAGCAGGTCGCGGTCTTGGCTGAGTTTGTAAAGTGTAAAGCTGATCCCGCCAGCACTGGTTTCAAATCCCGCGATGACCAATTGTCCTACTACGCCTAGTATTTCACGGTCGGTGAGACTCTTCTCGCTGTGTTCCTGGGCGAGGATCAAGCCGCTGATCAGGTCGGCATGAGGTTCGGCGCGCCGTCGTGAGATCGCATCCAGCAAGTACTCGTTGAAACCAACCTGATCGCGCGCCAACTCCAGACGTCGGGCGTCGGAGATCGACGGGACAAACAGTTCGGTGATACCGAGCGTCCAATCCCGAAACTTCTGCCGATCCTCGGCGGGCACACCCAAGACTTTGATGAGGACATCGATAGGCATTGGCGTGGCGAACTGTTCCACCAGGTCAGCTCGGCCGTCACCAACAAACTCGTCCACCAGAGAATTGGCGGCCGCCCGGATGACCCCTTCGTGTTGTTTCACAGCGGCCGGTGTCAGCGGCTTGGCTGCCAACTTGCGGATCCGCGTGTGCTCCGGCGGGTCGGTGTTGATCAGCGCTGGTTGCCACGGTGCATAGCCGTGGGGTAGAAGCTGTTTCAACTCCTCGGGCACCTCCCCCACCAGATCATCAGGCATGCAACCGAATCGGTCCATGTCTTTGACAATGGCCAGCACATCGTCGTATCGACTGACCACCCAGGCATCGAGCTCGGGCACATGAAGCACCGGCGCATGCTCGCGCAGCGGTCCGAACAGTGGGCACGTGTCCCAGGTACTGCGGAACACCTCCATCATCGATGGCTGCGTGTCGGTTTGCTCAGTCATGGACGTACCTCGGGTCGGGCGTACGGAGGGTAATCGGGCGAATCCGGAAAGCACTGCAAGAGACCGGGGTCCTCTGCCAGGAGCCGCTTCCAGTACTTGCGGTAGTGCCGGAAGGTCATGAAATCCTGGTCCTCGCCGTAGGCGACCTGGCCGTCGTACTCCCAGCGCACCAACGACCACCAGTTCAGAATGTCGCTGTTGATGGGCCATTTCAGCCAGTTCATTGTCTGACCAACGGCGTGCAGCTCCCTGCCCAATTCGTCTACGCAGTCGATGACCTGGGTGAGCACTCGCCCGTCCCGACCGCGTTGCGCACGCCGAGTACCCCCGACGACCAGCGCCTTGATCCCGTCGCGAATGTAAAAGCCGGTGGTGACGGTTTCCGTCGTCCCCTCGATCGGGTCCTCGTCGAATGCCAGCGAGGTCTGCGGATCGTAGAGATGCCAGCCGCTCTGCGGGGACGCGAAGACATAGGGCCAACCGGCGCGGAGTGGGTCCGAGACATCGGCATGGCGCGGTCCCCAACCGCGGTCACGCAGGCCACCGCAATCGATTTCCATTTTCTCCCCCTCGATTTCGAGGGTGCCTCTGATCCATCCGGCGTGCTCGTAGTGGCCGACCGAGAAGTCCCCCTCCTTCTTGACCCAGTTCTTGATACCCGGATCCTCGTCGCCGCTGCTGGAGAGCTTCATGTAGTGCGGCTCGGCGCTCGCAGTCCACGTCAGATCGAACTTGACCCCGTGGCGGTCATAGCCGAGCCGGTATTCCTGCTGTGGCTCGATCATGCGGCAGCTCAACGAGTTCGACAGGGTGAAGTCGTACATCTGCGCGCCGTCGGGTATCGCCAGGTGCTGATCCCACCCGTAGTACAGGCAGTTGTAAACATCCTCGCCGGTGTGGTCCCACATCGCCGGCCCAGCCACCACCAGGTTCATGTTCGGCCGGAAGTAGAAGTAGATGAAGCCGCAGAGGTTCCGCTCCGGGACGGTGAACCCGAACAGGCTGTTCTCACTCCAGTAAGGGTCAGCGCTGCGCTCGTGGAAGTATTCGTCGGCGATGTCAATCTTGTCGGTCCATCCCATCGTCACACCAGCCCTGCGGCGCTCGGAGCATCTAGATCCAGCGCCATGTCCGCGTACCGGCGGATCTGATCGACGATGATCCGGTCGCCGCGTTCGCTGGACTCGACTTGGCTGGCCATACCGACAAACAGCAGCACCCCGTACATCGCGCCCTCCCGATAGGCGGCCCAACACGAGTCGAAGTCAAAGCCCTCGACACCCGAAAACAGCAGGCGGTCATGATATTCGGCGATCAGCTCACGCTCGGACGCACGGCGGTCGACCGTGGGCAGTGACGACCCGAGGTAGTACGCGGGGTCCAGACCGGGCGGCCCCAACCGGACCGTTTGGAAGTCGACGACGACAGCTCGCCCGGCCGCCGGATCGGTGCTGAACATCAAGTTGTCGCTGCGAAAGTCCCCGTGCTGAACGACGGTGGGAGGCTTCCAGCTGCGCACCCACTCGCCGGCACGGGGTACTACCGCCTCGAACAGCCTCACATGCGACGGGTCCAGGTGGTCACCGAATCGGTCCAGGAAGGGCGTAAGGCCTGCCGGCAGGGAATCGAATACCCCGATGGTGCGCCGCGGGTCGGCGAGCCACTCCAGGCGTGTCAACGCAGCGCTGTTCCACAACGGTGCCTGGAACTTCACGAGTTCGCCCAGTGCCGTCGAACACTCAGACAACGTCGCCGCCTCGAGCACGTTGCCTTGACGCATCTCGGTCCCCAGATCCTCGAGGACCAGGTTGAACGACTGTGCGTCCTCCGAAAGCCGGGCCGAATAGCACTGTGCCACTGAAAAATCGGGCACCATAGGAGCGATGTCACGGTAGAAGAGTGTCTCTAATTCGTACATGCCCATCGCGACCGCGAGCCCGCGGCTGCCCAGGTCATCACTGGGGAACTTCACCACGACCGACGGGGGCGCGGTCGTCGGCCTCGTGTAGGTCAACGTGGCTCGCACCATCCGGGCGATGATCCCGCCTTCCACCGGCTCGATATCGACTGCAGCGAGATCGGATTCGGCGAGGAGTCCCGCCTCGGCAAGCACGGCACGAAACCAGTCGCGCGTCATAAGGTCCGTCGACTCGAGGATCGGTGGCGCAGTGGCATTGCTCATCGGCTTGGGGCTCCTACCGGACGGGGAATTGAGGCGTCGGACTCGGATGTCGAAACAATATCGAACAACTTATTCGAACAATATGTACGATCTGCTGAGTGTTGTCAATCACCCGAACGGAGACCTGCCCATGAACTCGACCCTGCGCATCCTCGGCGTATGGAGCGGCGCTGCGTTCTTTCTGCTCTGGCTGATCGGATTCGTGTTCTTTGCTCAGTGGATTCCGCCGATTCCCCCGTCGGATTCGGCCGACCAGGTCGCCGAACTCTTCCGGGCACGATCCGTACCCATCCGGGTCGGGATGGTGCTGATGACGATCGGAACCGTGTTTTATCTGCCGTGGACCACGGTGCTCTCCGACCTGATCAAGGAAATTGAAAGCGGGTCAATCTTTCTCGCTGGCACTCAACTGGCGGCCGGCGTGGTTTCGGCAATGACATTCTTCTTGCCTGCATTCCTGTGGACAGCGGCCGCGTTCCGCCCGGAACGAAGCCCAGAAATCACCCAGGCGCTCGTCGATCTCGGTTGGTTGTTCTTCATCACCCCGATCGCACCCTTCATCCTTCAGTATGTGATCTTGGCGATCGCCATCTTCCGCGACAAACGACCTCGCCCTGCCTTCCCACGCTGGGCGGCCTATCTTCAACTGTGGGTGAGCATTTCGTTCCTGCCGGCCCTCGGCGCGATGTTCCTGAAGACTGGGCCGTTCGCCTGGAACGGGCTGCTGGTGTGGTGGATTCCGTTCGCGATGTTCACCGGTTACTTCGCGCTGATGATCACTCTTACGTGGCGAGCAGTGCGGCCGGCGGGCCAACCAGCCGAAATCGGTTGAGAAGTTATCCCATTGGGGCGTACAGGGTCCGCCAGACCACAGTGGTCATACCGTCGAGCTTGTCATCGACATCGGCGCCGGTGCTCGTCAGCTCGTACAGTCCGCGTTCGATCATCCAGGTAAGCCACGGCGCGACGAGGGCCACGTCAATGTCGGCGGGGATGAAACCGGTCTCTTGCTGGCGGCGGAACCCGACCCGCAGATCCTCGGCCCGACGCTGCATGACGCCGGCGAACTGCGCACGTACCCGCGGATCGTAGGTGGCGGTCTCGACGACGGCAGCCAGCAGATACCGGTGGTCGGTGTAGGCGTCCGCGATCTGCTTGAGCGCCGCCTTCAAGTCGTCGGGCGTCGACCCCGGCGGCAAGCTGAACCACGCGTCGGCAGCCTCGCCGACTGTTTGGGTCACCCGTTCGGCCAACTCCATCAGCAGGGCGCCCTTGTCCTCGAAGTACACGTAGAACGTGGAGCGTGCGATCTCAGCACCCGTGATGAGCTGTTCCACACTGATTTCGGCGAATCCGATGCCTTCTGCCAGCAGTTCCTCGGCGGTCGCGAACAGCTTGCGAGCGATTTCTTCGCGCCGCGTCGCGCGGCTGACCCTCCCCTTTCGAACCGTCACTGCCATCGCGCGATACGCCTGCCCGTCCTCGAAGAGTTGGCCAACTCACCGGATTCTACGCAGCGCCCCTTCCGTCGCCGCGGATCAGCGCAGATTCAGGCGGCGCAGGTCAACTCACCGCGGCGTTCGTCCACGGGCCGGGATTTCCTCCAGGTTCGCCGACCGCAACACCACGCCCATCACGATGAGGAACGCGGCGTAGGCGTGGAAGAAGAAAGACAGCCAGTACATCGGGGATGAAGGCGGCCGCGGCCCAGAAGTTGAGGTAGCCCACCCAACGCGGCAGCACCGCGCGGCTGTCGGTCAAGATCGCGGTGCCGATCGCGATGTTCTGAATCATGAACGGCGCGATCGGCGTCAAGAACAGCAACCAGGCGATGTCGTTGAGGGTGACCGTCAGTTCCGCTGTTCGGTCCGGCCGGAACGCGATGATCGCCATCAGCAGCATCGGTAGAAGTAACAGGATACCGGTCGCGGCGCCGGTGACCACTTGGATGATGGTCAGCAGCGGCGTCCGGCCCTCGATGCGCAACATCGCCAGCGCGATCAACGCGATCAGCGGGAACACCAGACAGATGCCGAGTTGCGCGATCAACCATCAGACGTCCGTCACCCAGTTGCTGGAAGTCGCCGGGCACGGCGCGGGCTGTGAAGTGCCGACCGATGCGCCACCAGAGGTTGGCGCACATCGCCTCTACCCCGACATGTCTCCCGCCCATGTTCAGCGGCAGCCCCTCGGCGGCGTGCCCGACGAAGTCCGGATGCAGCAGTCCACGACGCCCTGGCGGCGGTCCCCTACAGGGCGCGCAGGAATGAACGAATGGCCGCGTTGACCCCGGCCGGGTCGGTCAGATTTGCCGCGTGCCCGCCGGGTACCAGCACCGCGGGGCCCGCATTAGCGAGATGCTCGGCGATGTTCGCAGCCCGGGCGGTATCGAACGCCTTGTCGTCGATCCCATGGATAACCAGAGCTGGACAGGTGATTTCGGGCAACCTTCCGGTGATGTCATCGAGAGTGATGGTGACGTCGATGGGGTGCCTGATGCCGGACCAGTCCATCCGGGCTTGCCAGCGTTTGATCCATTCCGCGTTGAGCACCGGATCGCCGATGATGATGTCGGCGAACGTCGCGCAGATGTCGTCGGTGGGGCCCTGTTCCAGGAAGACATCGAACAAGGTTCGGTAAGTCTGCTGATCTTCGGCAGACATGCCCGACGAGTTGGTGTCCATGGCGATGATGGCCTCGACCCGATCCGGTGCTACCAGCGGAGTTCGCATCGTGATGTACCCGCCATGGCTCATCCCCGCGAATACCGCGCGCTCAACGCCGAGGCGGTCGAGCAGGGCCAGCAGATCATCGACCTGATCCCAGATGGTGAATGGGCTCCCATCGGTGATCGTTTCTCCGAAGCCCCGCCAATCCCAGGTGATCACACGGTGATCCGAACTGAACTCCGCCACCTGCGGCGCGAACATGGTGTGATCCATCAAGATCCCGTGAGAGAACACCACCACGCGATCGCCCGCTCCGGTGTCCTCGTAGCGGAAACGCTGGCCCCGGAGATCGGCGAACGGCATGGCAGCTCCTCATGACAGATAGATGACGGCAGAATCTAATTGATGTTAGTTCCCCATGCCTTGAGTCAGTGCGAAAAATCCACTTCCGACCCCGAACGCCTGAGCCGTGACCGGCAGGACGGGCGACGTACGCAGACATCACCGGCGTGCCCGACCCCAATCGCGAGGTTGCCGCGAATATCTCGACCGCTGTCGATAAAAGTGCCGTTTTATTAGGCCCTTTAGCGATGCGCGGGCAGGTCGCAGCGCACCGCCCGCGCACCGGCGGCGGGCACCGCGAGCGGCGGCAAACCTTGCGTGCCGAGACTGTAATCCGCGCGGGCCATTGACACGGATGTGACTCAGATCTAGTTTCTAACTCTAATAAGGTTTTGTTTCCGCGTTCGATGCCGAAGTGGTCGCGTACCACTGCGAGACGGGTGAACGCGTAGGCGCAGAGAGATTGGGTCATCGTGATGAACTCGCAGGGTCCTGCTGCCGCACAGCGCCCAGCTATAGACGACATGAGCAACTTCGACCATCATGACCCGGATCAGGTGGATGAAAGACACCCCCGGCTCGAGGCGATGCTGAAGACGGGTTGTCCGATCAACCACAACGTGCGGCACGGTGGCTTCCACTCGGTGGCGCGCTACCGCGATCTCCAAGACGTGGTCATGAACACAAAACTGTTCTCCAGCCGCATCGTGAGTGTGCCGATCGATGCCTTCGGCAACGGCACGGTGATCATGCCGCCCATTCAGCTCGATCCTCCGGCGCACGGACAGTTCCGCAAATTGATGCTGCCGTCGTTCACCCCGCGCAGCGTCGCGCAGTGGGAGGCGATGGTGCGCGAGAATGCACGCTCCCTCGTCGACGGTCTGGTCGAGCGAGGCAGTTGCGATGCCGCCGAGGCCTTTACCCGCCACATCCCAACCGCGCTGATGGCCAGGATGCTCGGCGTCGCACCTGAGGATGAGGCGCTCTTCTTGTCCCTGCTGCGCCGCATCGTCGAAGACGGTGGGAAAGATCCGGAGGACGCATTCGCCGCAGCGCTGGAACTTGGTCAATACCTGGTCGAGGCTATCGAACGCCACAAGCTGGAGCCCGCCGACGATCTCATCGGACTGATGCTCGACGCCGAGGTCGATGGCGACCGACTCGATCTCGAGGGCATCACCGCTGCAGCTTTCCTTATCGTCGTCGCCGGTATCGACACCACCTACAGTGTAATCGGCAGCGCCCTATGGCATTTGGCGCAGAACCCCGAGGATCGGCATCGGTTGATCACCCAACCTGAACTCATGCCGGTGGCGGTCGAGGAATTCCTGCGGTTCTACGCTCCGGCGGTGCTCGGCCGAGTCGTCACCGAGGACACCGAATACAAGGGCACCAAAATGGTCAAGGACGATCTCATGCTGTTGTGCTTCCCGGCCGCCAACCGCGACCCCGAAGTCTTCCCGGATGCCGACAAGTTCATCATTGATCGCCCGAACAACCGACACTTCGCCTTCGGCCTGGGGGCCCACCGTTGCATTGGCCAGTCGGTCGCCCGCATGGAGGTACGGGTCGCTCTGGAGGAATGGCTCAGGAGGATTCCAGACTTCGAGCTGGACGGGCTGACCCCCGTCTCCTGGGCCACCGGTCCGATTTGGGGACCACGAGAACTTCACCTCAAGTGGTGAACCGCCACAGCTGAAATTGGTCACTGCCAATCCGAAAGGACTTCAATGGGAACGCTGACCGGCAAGGTCGCCTTCATCACCGGTGCCGCCCGCGGACAGGGACGCTCGCATGCGATGCGCCTGGCCGAGGAGGGGGCCAGCATCATCGCCGTCGACCTGTGCGGCGATATCCCGACCGTGCCCTATGCGCTGGGCAGCGAGGAAGACCTGGCGATCACCGTCAAAGAGGTCGAAGTCACTGGTTCGCGAATTGTGGCCATCCAGGCTGATGTTCGTGATCAGGCCGCACTCGGCGCGGCACTCGACAAGGGGCTCGATGCGTTCGGACGACTCGACATCGTGCTGGCCAACGCCGGGATCGCCCCGATGTCGGTGAACGAGGATGACCGCCAAGGGATCTGGCGCGACGTCGTCGATGTCAACCTCACCGGGGTCTGGAACACCATGGAAGTCACCGTGCCAAAGCTGGTCGAGGCCGGCAACGGTGGCGCAGTTGTATTGACGAGTTCGACCGCCGGCCTGAAAGCGCAAAGCGCAGGCACCCTAGGCGGACTAGCGTATACCGCTGCCAAGCACGGTGTCGTGGGCATCATGCGTTGTCTCGCCAAAGACCTTGCTCCGCACAGTATTCGGGTAAATTCCGTGCACCCGACCGGAGTAGCCACACCGATGATCATGAATGAAACCATCGGTGAACTGTTCGCGGCCAAACCCGAACTCGCCCAGACCCTGGCCAACCCCATGCCGGTGCCGGTGGTCGAGCCGATCGACATCAGCAACGCGATCGCCTGGCTGGTGTCGGATGCGGCACGGTACGTGACCGGTATAACCCTGCCGGTCGACGCCGGCTTCATGGTGCAGTAGTGCCGCAGACCTGCAGCACCGCGATCGCGGCCGCATTCGAGCTCGCACCGGGCCGCTATCCCGATGTCAGTTCGTACGGCATGTATCGCAAGGTCATTCGGGAAGCGTTCGCCGAGTGGGGTATCACACCGCACGACATTGACGGCGTCTTCGCCATGCCATGCGGCATAGCGCTGGGTGAGACGCCGGATTCCTTTGTCCACGAACGCATTCTCGAAGACCTCGGACTTCGGGCCAATGTCGCCGAGTGCGTCAATGCCGGCGGCGCAACGTATTCGGTGATGGTCATGCGCGCGGCGGCCGCGATTCAGGCCGGTCAGGCGGACGCCGTGCTGTGTATCGGCGCCGGAAAGTACCCGAAGGTGAGCGCGGGCGGCGGCGAAGCCCAGGCCCGCCTGGTCAGCGATATCGAGTTCGAACTGCCCTACGGTGTGTTCATTCCCGCCATCTACGCATTGGCCGCACGCGCGTACATGGCTACCTACGGCGCCAAACCCGCCGATCTGGCCCGAGTCGCGGTATCCGCGCGGAAGTGGGCGCTGATGCATCCCGAGGCGATCATGCGGTCGAAGGGAGCGATCAGCGTTGACGACGTACTGGGTTCCCGACCGATCGTCGACCCCTTCCATCTGCTGGACTGCTCAGTCCCCTGCGAAGGTGGCGGCGCTGTGCTGGTGACCACCGCAGAACGCGCGCGTCAGATCTGCGACCAACCCGCATATCTGCTCGGCTACGGCGAAAGGCATACCCATTGCTATGTGAGCCAGGCGCCCGATCTGGTCCGCACCGGCGGTATCGACACTGCCACAAAGGCGTTCGCGATGGCAGGGATGACGCCGTCGGAAGTCGATGTCGCAGAAATCTATGACGCGTTCACGATCAATCCGCTAATGCTGCTGGAGAATCTTGGCTTCTGCGAGGCTGGCGAGGCACCGGCGTTGGTGGAGAGCGGGGCAACCGATCCCGGTGGCAGCCTCCCGCTGAACACCAACGGTGGATTGTTGTCCTTCGGTCACGGTGGAGACGCCTCGGGGATGTCGGTGTTGGTCGAGGGCGTCCACCAGGTGATGGGCCGGGCCGGCGACCGCCAGGTTCCCGACGTCGAGACCGCGCTGGTTCACACATATGGCGGGATGATGGCCAGCCACGCCACACTGCTTCTCGGGCGGCGCGAGCCATGACCGCCAAACCCGTACCGACCCCAAGCGAACTGAGCGGCCCGTACTGGGACGGCGCGGCTCGCGGCGAGCTCATGTGCCAGCGGTGTCGCGACTGCGGCACCCACTTTCTGCATGCCCGCGAATGGTGTCCGGCCTGCGGTTCCACCGATGTCCCCTGGGTGGCCACTAGCGGTCGCGGCGAAGTGCTCACCTACACCGTGGTGAGCCATGCACCCTACGAGGCGTTCGAGCAGGACACCCCTTATGTCATCGCGATCGTTCGGCTCAGTGAAGGAGCCCAACTGATGTGCAACATCGTCGAGACCGATCCGGACAGCGTGGATGTCGGATTGCCGGTTTCGGTCACTTTCGAACAACGCGGCGCGATCACGCTTCCCCAGTTCCGTCCAAGTCATCAATCCAGGAGTGAATCACCGTGCTAGCCAACCCTGTCCCGGACGCCCAGGACGCCGAGCGCACCCAAGGTATCCGCGACGCCGTGGCGGAGATCACCAAGAAGTTCAACCGGGACTACTGGGTGCGTTGTGTCCAACAGGACGTGCAGACCGACGAGCTCAATCAAGCACTTGGTGACAGCGGGCTGCTGGGTATCGGTGTTCCCGCCGAGTTCGGCGGTCAGGACGGCAGTCTGCTCGACCAGGTGACTCTGGTCGAATCACTTGGCCGGGCAGGCATTCCCTCGTTTACCTTTCTCATTGCGAATTTTGCCCGGCAGGTGGTGCTGCACCATGGCTCACCCGAGCAAATCAAATCGTTCGTCGGCAACACCCTGACCGGGCGGATGCAGTCGTGTTGGGCGATGACCGAGGCCAAGGGCGGAACCAACACCTTCGCAATGGAGACCAGGGCCGAGCGGACAACCGACGGTGGTTGGAAAGTCAACGGGCAGAAAGTCTTCATCTCTGCTGCCGGCGAATCCGGTCAAATGCTGCTGGTGGCGCGGACCCAGTTCGATCGAGATAAATCCTCGGACGGTCTGTCGCTGTTCGTCGTCAACCTGCCGACCGCGGGCGTGTCCATGACGCCGATGCAGATCCGGGCGACCGAACCGGAGAAGCAATACGCCGTCTACTTCGATGACGCGATCCTGCCCGATGATGCGCTGATCGGTACCGAGGGTAAGGCATCGCGCTATCTGTTCGACGGATTGAACCCCGAACGAATTCTGTCCGCTGCCATGGCAACCGGGCTCGGCCACTTCGTCCTGGAAAAGGGCGCCAAGTACGCTAGGGAACGCGAGCCGTTCGGTGTCCCGATCGGCACCTACCAAGCGGTGCAGCATCCGTTGGCCCGTGCTTTCGTGCAGCTGCAGGCCGCGCAGCTCACGACCGAGGCCGCCGCACTCCAGTTCGCCTCGGGCGCCAATGCCGGTGTGCTGGCGAATTCGGCGAAGCTGCTGGCCTCCGAGGCTGCCTACCAGGCCTACGACGCCGCGGTACAGACCCACGGCGGTAGCGCGTTCGACGCTGACAACGACCTGATGTCGATGTACCAGCTCATCCGGCTGTTGCGAGTCGCTCCGATCAACAACGACATGGTGCTCAACTACATCGCGGGCAAGGTGCTCAAACTCCCCCGCGGGTACTGATCTCGTTAGCGAGAGGTAATCATCAATGACAGAACGCATCTGGTGTAGTCAGGTCGACGGCAAACCCGTACAGACAGGCAACAAACTAGGTCTGATCGACCCTTCGAACGACGAGCAATTCGGCGTGGTCGACATGGGTGATGCCCAGACCGCCGAGGCCGCGGTGCGCGCCGCGCGGCGCGCTTTCGACGACGGACGGTGGAGCGGGCTGGACCCGGCCACCCGGCAGGCGATGATGCTCGAGGTATCCAACGAAGTCATGGCGCGGTTGATGCCACTGGCTGAGCTGGAGAGCATCAGTGCCGGGATCACGATGCGCGCCGCGCCGGCCATGCATATCGGTTGGGGCGCAATGCACCTCACCGAATTCGCCAATGCCGCCAATCGCAGTTTCGTGACCGCGCTGCCACCCAACGAGGTCCCGTTTCCCTCGATGAGTTATCTGGTCCGGGAACCGGTTGGCGTCACTGCGGGAATTGTTCCGTGGAATGCCCCGTTCTTGATGGCTGTCTGGAAGGTCGGCCCCGCGCTGGCCATGGGCAACACCGTGGTCCTCAAACCGGCGCCGAACACCCCGCTGACCGCTCTGGAACTGGCCAACATCATTGCCGAAAGCGACATTCCGGATGGTGTCGTCAATGTGGTGACCGGCGGCGCCGACGTCGGTCATGCTTTGGCGAGCAGTCCCCTGGTCGACAAGATCGCCTTCACCGGCTCCACCGCCGTGGGTAAGTCGATCATGACAGCGGCCGCCGGCACCCTGAAGCGAGTGTCCTTGGAACTCGGCGGCAAGTCAGCCAATATCGTCTGCGCCGATGCCGACCTCGACCTCGCAGCCGACGGCACCCTATTCGGATTTCTGCTCAGCTCCGGGCAGGGTTGCGAATCCGGCACCCGAATCCTGGTGGACTGCCGCATCTACGAAGACTTCGTCGGACGGCTGTTGGAGCGGATCAAGCGGATGAAGATCGGACCGGCCAGCGACCCCACCGTGGACGTGGGGCCGCTGTCATCGAAGGCACACCTGGAATCGGTCCACCGTCACGTCGAGGGCGCCATCGCCGACGGCGCCCGGGTGCTCTGTGGCGGACGACGAGCTTCCGGTTTCGATCGTGGGTGCTACTACGAACCGACGCTGCTGGAGGTCGACGGCAACCACTTGCGAATCTGTCAGGAAGAAGTGTTCGGCCCGGTGGCCACGATCATGGCGTTCAGCGACGAGGACGAAGCCATAGCGATCGCCAACGACAGCACGTTCGGGCTTGCGGGCGGAGTATGGACCACTGACATCGGTCGTGGCATGGCGATCGCGCGGCGGGTCCGCACCGGGACGATGTGGGTGAACGACTGGCACACCCTGATCGTCGGGGCACCGTTCGGCGGCATCAAAGACAGCGGGATCGGAAAAGAACTCGGCGAGGCCGGCTTCGACGAATACCTGAACGTCAAGCACATCAACGTCGCACTCGCACCACACGCACACCGCCCCTACCCCCTGGTGGTACCGCCGGCCACCGCAGGCGCATAGATCTGCTGACCCCCACCGATAGGACTTTGCACGCCATGACACAACTGATCGAGACCAGTCCGGTGCAGGCCGTCAACGACTGGCTGGCACGATTCACCGAAGCACTCGAAGCCCGCGATGCAACCAAGCTCAAGGCGGTCTTCCGCCAGGACGCGTACTGGCGGGATCTGATCGCCTTCACCGGACACATCCGGTCGTTCGCCGGACGTGACGAGTTGACTGAGCAGCTTGTGGCCCTCGCCGATGGCGTCCGGCCGCACGGATTCACGCTCGCCACCGATCTGAGCGCACCGTCGGTACAGATTCGGGGCGGCGAGGAGGTGACCGAAGCCTTCATCGAATTCCACACCAAGGATGTGACCGGCAGGGGTGTCATCCGCCTGGTCGCGGCCGACGACGAACTCGGTGTCACCGCGGTCAGCCTGATGACCGCGGCGCAGGAGTTCAAGGGGTTCGAGGAACCCGTCGGTGAGCGGCGCCGCGAACACG
Organism: Mycolicibacterium rhodesiae JS60; assembly: GCA_000230935.2. Taxonomy (GTDB): domain Bacteria; phylum Actinomycetota; class Actinomycetes; order Mycobacteriales; family Mycobacteriaceae; genus Mycobacterium; species Mycobacterium rhodesiae_B. The sequence goes on along the minus strand of AGIQ01000001.1, from coordinate 1,724,064 downwards.
CGGTACCGCACCGGTTCAGTGGACCGAACTGGCGCGAGCACATGGACGCTTTGACGGCATTCGACGGTCGCGAGCCCGAAGTGGTCATTGTGGGCGCAGGCCAAGGCGGTCTGTGTGTGGCGGCCGGACTGCGGTTGATGGGTGTGGACGTTCTTCTGGTGGAAAAGAACGACCGTGTCGGGGACAACTGGCGCAATCGCTATCACTCGCTGGTCCTGCACAATCGGCTGTCGGTCAACAAGCTTCCTTATATGCCGTTTCCGGCAACCTGGCCCGAATACCTGCCCAAGGACAAGTTCGGTGGCTGGCTGGAGTCCTATGCCGAGAACATGGAACTCCCGGTGTGGACAAAAACCACCTTCATCGGGGGCGATCGTGACGCCGCCTCGGGGACGTGGAGCCTGCGCGTCGACCAAGACGGAAACAGCCGGACTCTGCACCCACGCCACGTGGTGATCGCAACCGGCGGAGGAATCTGCGCGCGACCGAACAAGCCGCATGTCAACGGGATTGAACAATTCCGGGGACAGGTTCTGCATTCCTCCGAGGTGAGTGGCATCGAGCAGTTCAAGGGCAAACACGTCCTGATCTTCGGGACCGGAACCAGTGCCCACGACCTGGCCGCACAGCTTGTCGAGAACGGTGGGTCAGCCACCATGGTCCAGCGCAACCCCACGAACGTGGTCAGTCAACCGACCGCCAACCTGTATTTGCAGATCTTCGAGGAACGCGCGGCCGAGGAAGTCGATCTGATCTTCAATGCCAACAGCTACGACGTCACCAAGACCGACTTCATCGCGATGACGAAGATCGCCGCTGACCTCGACCACGATCTGATTCAGCGGTTGGAATCCGCGGGCTTCCGAACCGACAACGGAATCGACGACGCCGGTTACTTCTGGAACTTTCTGGAGCGCGGCGGCGGCTACTACATCGACGTCGGCAGCTCGGGCATGATCATCGAAGGCCGGATCGGGCTCATCCAGTTCGCCGACATCGACACGTTCACCGAATCGGGTGTGTCCATGCGTGACGGAACCCAGGTCGCCGCCGATGCCGCCATCTTCGCGACCGGCTACGGAAACCAAAGCGCACAGGTCCGCGAATTGTTCGGCGACCAGATCGCCGACGAGGTCGGCCCGATTTGGGGATTCGGTGACGATCTTGAGATTCGGAACACCTGGCGACCCACGCCGGTCGATGGCCTGTGGTTCGTCGGCGGCGGCATTCCGCATGCCCGCAACTACGGCCGTTATGTCGCATTGCAGATCAAGGGCCGGCTCGACGGCGCCATCGCAGGCACCGATGTCAACGCCGCGTCGATGTGGGTGAAATAGCCCGATGCTCAACGCTGGTGATCGTGTCTGACGGAGCGGTGCGGCAGAGGCTGGAAGCGTTCTGCCGCAACGAGTTCGACGCATCTGAGCTGACGATCAGTCGTCTGGAGAGGATTCCGGAGGGACATTCGGGATTCACCTACTTTGTCGACTTCGTCGACGGCCCGCACGCCCGGCTGGTGCTGCGCCTGCCACCACCTGGTGCGCGGCCGCAGGGGCCGGCGGACGTTGCGCGGCAGGGCCGCATCATGACCGCGCTCCACCACCGCGGCCTGCCGGTGCCGGAGGTGCACGTCATCAGCGAGGATCCCGGTGCTCTCGATGGGCGGCCCTTCATCCTGATGGAGGCGATCGACGGTGTCCGCGCCGACAAAGCGGCCGCCGAGGCGGACAACGCCGAACTCGCTCGAGCGGCCGTCGCGGTGATGCGCGAGATCCACGCGGTCGATCCCGCCGACACCGGGATCGGTGCCGAGCCCGCGCGAAGCCTGGCCGATGAGCTCGACCGGTGGAGCGCACTGATCGCCAAGGCACCGGACGAATTGACGAAGCGGGCAGCCGATCTTCGGGCACTGTTGTCGCGCTCGCTGCCGGCCGATCACGGCCCGGCGCGGCTGGTCCATGGTGATTTCACCTACGGCAATCTGCTGTTCCGGGGTGGCACGGTCGCGGCGGTATTGGATTGGGAGATCGCGCAGCTCGGCAACCCGCTGCTCGACCTCGGATCGTTGTGCGTTATCGCAAAACGGCACGACTACCCCAACGATCCCAACCCCAGCGGCGCCATCCGAGCCACCGTCGAGTGGCTCATCGACGCCTACGGAGCGGCGGGCCCCGTCGAATGGACAGTGGCACTGAGCTACTACAAATACGCGGCGATCGTCGGTTACAACACCATGCTGCACCGCCGCGGAAAGCGGCCGGACCCGATTTATGACCTGATGGGCGACACCGTGATCGGTTTGATCGACGGTGCCATCGAAATCCTGACATGAAAGCGAAGTGAACCAGTGGATTTCAGCGTTGACCCCGACTTCGAACCTCAGCTGGAGTGGATGCGCAACCTTATGCGGGACGAGGTCTATCCCCTCGAAGTGCTGCAAGCGCCGCGAGAGGTGTTCACTGAGATCATCAGCGGACTGCAAACGCAGGTAAAACAGCGCGGGTTGTGGGCCGCGCACCTACCACCGTCGCTGGGCGGCCCCGGTTTCGGACAGCTCAAACTGGCGCTGATGCACGAAATTCTCGGCGGCAGCCACTGGGGTCCTTTGGTTTTCGGCAACCAAGCGCCAGAGTCAGGCAACACCGAGCTGATTGCGCTCGCGGGTACCGACGAGCAAAAGCGGCAATGGGTGGAACCGTCACTGCGTGGCGAGATGTACTCGGGATTTTCGATGACCGAACCCAACGCCGGTTCCGATCCGACGCGGCTGACCACCCGTGCTGAACTGGATGGCGACGAGTGGGTGATCAACGGCCACAAGTGGTTCACCGGGCACGGATACATCGCCGACTTCGTCATCGTGATGGCGGTGACCGACCCCGACGCGGAGCCGCACCGCCGCGCATCGATGTTCATCGTGCCGAAGGGGACGCCCGGTTTCATCCCCGCACGCAATATCCCCAACCTGCACGACATCCCCGATCACCCGTTCGAATTCGGCGAATCTGAGGTGTTCTATCGAGATTGCCGCATCCCCAAAGCGAACCTGCTCGGCGAGGTCGGCGGCGGCTTCAAGTTAGCGCAGGCGCGTCTGGGGCCTGGCCGCATTCATCACTGCATGCGCTGGCTCGGTCAGGCTCGCCGAGCCTTCGACATGATGTGTGAGCGGGCTCTGCAGCGCGAGGTGTTCGGCGGTCCGCTCGCCGACAAACAAACCGTACAGAACTGGATCGCCGATTCCGCTGCCGAAATGCAGGCGGCCCGGCTGATGACCCTGCATGCGGCCTGGCGGATGGACGAATTCGGCGTCGCCGCAGCGCGTACCGACATCTCGCTGATCAAATTCTTCGGGGCCAAGGTATTGCACGACGTGGTTGACCGTGCGCTTCAGGTCCATGGCGCCCTGGGTTACTCCGACGACTTGCCATTGGCCATGATGTACCGCCGGGCCCGAGCCGCCCGAATCTACGACGGGCCCGACGAGGTGCACCGCAGGACGGTGTCTCGGCAGATTCTCAAGAACTACCAGCGCAATGCGGATCTGTGGCCTGCCGAGCACATCCCGACCCGCCGCCAGGACGCGGAGAAGAAATACGCCGAGCTACTGGCCCGCCATCACGGCGAGAACTAAACGGAAAGGCTGATCACCCGTGCACGGAGCACCAACAGGTCAAGGAGAGACCATGAACACTGATATCGATTGGGCCACCTTCCGTTACAACGATCCAGAACTCAGCGCAGCACCGGAGCCGGTCTGCCGCGCCATGCTCGAATCCGGCGTCGTGCACAGCGATGTCTGGGACGGTTACTGGATCTTGTCGAGCTATGACCACGTCATGCACGCGTACCAAAACCCCCGGACTTTCAGCTCATACCCGAACAACATTCCCGCCGCGCACTCCACTGAAGACGGCAGCGGCCTCGGCGCAGTGGGCAAGCTGATCCCGATTGAGATCGACCTGCCCGACCACACCAACTACCGCCGTATCCTTGCCCCTCCGTTCAACCCGAGCTCGGTCGCCGGACTGGAATCGTTCGTGCGGACACGATCAGCTGAACTATTGGCACCCATCGTGAAACGTGGTCACTGCGAATTCATCTCCGAGTTCGCCTGCCAGCTACCGGCCGAGATTTGGTGCCACCTGATGGGCGTCCCGATTTCCGACGCGGCGGCCGCGGTCGACTGGGCCAACGTCATCTTCCACGGCGATCCGACCGCACCGGATACTGGCATGGAACTGCGCGCCAAGGCGGGTATGGAGATCTACGCGTACCTCAATGGTCTTGTCGAGGAGCGGAAGAAAAACCCCGGCGATGATCTGCTCTCCTACCTCATGAATGCGTCCTTCGATGCCAACCGCAAATTGGACGAACTCGAGATCCTCAACACCGCCTTCTTCATCCTGGCCGCGGGCCTGGATACGACGAAGGGACAGCTCGGCTTCACCGCACGCTACTTGGCTTCCCACCCCGAGCAGCGGCGCCGGATCGTCGAGGACCCGTCCATCGCTCGGACTGCCGTTGAGGAAATGCTTCGGGTGTTTGCGCCGGTCACGCCAGGACGTACGCTCACCGAGGATGTCGAGATCGGAGGCGTCACGATGCGCAAGGGTGAACACGTCCTGCTCGTGCCCCCGGCCGCCTGTCGGGACAAGGCGGTGTTCCCGGAACCCGACACCATTGATCTCACGCGGCAACCCAATCGACACCTCGCGTTCGGCGCCGGAATTCACCGCTGCACCGGATCCCACCTCGCGCGGATGACGCTGCGCGTGGCGATGGAAGTCATTCACGAGTTGATGCCCGACTATCGGTTGGCACCCCACAACGAGCCGGTCTTTGCACCGTACCCAGTGCGCGGCATCGAGGAGCTGCACCTCGTCGTCGGAGCCTGAGCACAATGCCGATGACTCGAGGGCCAGCACCGAACGTGGCGGACGTGGCACTGCGGCCGGCGTTGGAGCGGTACGCAGCCCGATACCCCGATGAGACGCTGATCCGATTCGAAGACGGCACCAGCTGGACCCGAGCGCAGGGGGTGCGCGAGGCATATGCGGCGGCGCATGAACTCCGTCGCGCCGGGGTGCGCCAGGATGACCGAGTCGGTGTGCTTCTCGGGAACGGCCCCGATTTCCTCCGCACGTGGTGGGGCACCTTGTTTCTGGGCGCCACGCTGGTGCCGATCAATACGGCGTATCGGGGCAACCTGCTGGCGCATCTGTTGCGGCTGGCCAAGCCCCGGGTCGTCGTATCTGACGATGCCGGGCACGCGGAAATCGATGCGGCGCTGGCGGGTTCGGTCGATAGGCCGGCCCGGCTATGGCCTGCGGACATCCAGGGAGACGCGCACTTCGCGGCGCCGCCAGAGCTGGAGCGACCGCTGGCAATTTGGGACACTGCCATGCTGATCATGACCTCGGGTACCACCGGCCCGTCAAAACTGGCAGTGAATTCCACGCTCCAGCTGTATCTGGGTGGCTCCTGGTTCGCCACCGACCGCAGCATCGGCCGCGACGACGTCTATCTGATCGACCTGCCGCTGTTCCACGCGGCCGGCCTCTGGCAAGGCACCGCGTCTCTGGTGACCGGGCTGGGGATCGCGCTACGGTCGGCCCCAGACCTGCGCAACTACTGGGAGGTTGCCCGCGAGGCCGAAGCCACCATGGGAATCCTGTTGTCCACCATGGTGCCGTTTTTGCTCGGTCAGCCGGTACGCGCGGCGGAGCGACAGCACCGGCTGCGGACGATGATCGCCAGCCCCCCGCCGCCGAACATCGGCGAATTCATGCAGCGGTTCGGGCTGCGCGACGCCTCGACCGGCTACGGCCTGACCGAGGTGCCGGCGCCGCTGGTGCACGCCGTGGGCGACGTGATGGAAGCCGGCTACTGCGGTCGGCTGCGCGAGGGCTTCGAATGCCGGATCGTCGACGCGCACGACATCGAGGTGCCCGAGGGGCAGCCAGGTGAGCTGATCGTGCGCGCCGGGCATCCATGGATGATCACCAGCGGCTATGTCGACAACCCCGAGGCCACCGCCGAATCCTGGCGCAACGGCTGGTTTCACACCGGCGACACGATGCGCCGCGAGGACGACCGGTACTTCTTCGTGGACCGCGCGAAGGACTCCATGCGCCGACGCGGGGAGAACATCTCCTCCTCCGAGCTGGAGGCCGAGCTGAGTGCCCACCCGGATATCGCGGAGGCGGCGTGCGTCCCGCACCGGCCCGAAGGCACGGTGGAAGATGAGGTCAAGGCTTGGATCGTCGCGAAACCGGATGCGGCGCTTGATTTCGAAGCCCTGCTGCGGTGGTGTGCTGATCGAATGGCGCACTTCATGGTGCCGCGGTATTTCGAGTTGACCGATGAGCTGCCCAAAACCCCGAGCCAGCGAGTCAAGAAGTACGAACTACGTCAGCGAGGAAACTCCGAGAACACCTGGGATCGCGAGGCGCACGGCTTTGAGGTCCGCCGCGACGGGTTGCGGGAAATACAGTCCCGCTCAACCTGATCCGGTGCAGCACGCCCGCCAACCACTACGTCGCCGGGCGCACTGGCCGGTCTAGGAAGTCGGCTGCAGAACACCGCCGTCCGCCGATTTCGGCTCTTCCTCCGATGCCGCTGACAGCTCGGGACGCTGGGCTGCTCGGATCACCAGAACGGTCATCACGACCGCCCATGCCCAGAACACGAACACCGTCACCCAGAGGGCATAAATCCCGTTGTATGCCAGCGGCCCGGTCTTGAAGATGTGCAGGAACGAATCCAGGAAATTGACCATCGCCTCGGCGATCGTCAGGTAGCCCGCCCAGCGCGGGAACAGCGGGTTAGGCGACCGATCTCTGAAGATGACGATAGCTATCGCGAGCAGCCACACGAAGTATGGCGGCCAGGACAGCTCGAACATCAGCCAGGCGAAATCATGCAGGGTACGCGTGATCTCCGCTGGGATCTCACCGGCGCGGTAGGAAGCGACGCACCACACGATGACGCACAAGAGGGTGAACCCATTACTCAGGGTCATTGCCGCGAGTTGCAGGTAGGAGAAGGCCGGGAAGCCGCGTTCGATCCGGCGGCTCACCATGACTACGGCCACTCCCCACATCAGCACGAACGTCAGGCAGAACACCGCCAGCATCAAGCCGATTCGGATTTGTAAGAGATTGTCGGTGTAGAAATTCGTGATCGCCTCGGCTGAGGCGGTCGGGTCTGAGCCGGGTAAATAGCCGCCGATGATCGCCCAGCCGATTCCGAACCCTACCCACCCCATCGCACCGGTCAGCACGAGTGCGATCACGGCTCGTCCGTTCAGATTTCGCATCATTAATCCCCTGCGTTTGTATGGGCCGGGCCATCCGCGGCGCCCACCTTATTCTAATTAGTTTTTGATTAAGAGTCTGTGATTTGCCGTTTTCAGTGACTGGAAACTTGCGAAGGAGTTCGGCTGGTGCGCTCAGTCGCGCTGTGCGCGCATTCCCTCGAAGTACACCTTTTGAACCTGTATTGCGAGTTGGTCGATCGCGATGTGCTGGGCTTCGTCGTACCACTCGAATGAACGATTGAGCGCACCGATGGTGAACATCAGCAGCGCCGAAATATCCAGGCCACCTTTGATATCCCCGCTGTCGGTGGCGTCCTGGAGCAGTGTGTGCAAGTTTCGCAGGTATGCCTCGTGGAACGGCCGGTGCAGTTCGCGGACCGGTTCGGGCAACTGGCTCAGGATGGCCATCACCCCGGCGGTGTAGGCACCGCAGGTGACCGATCGCACGTGGGCGTCCAGAACCGCCCCGAGGCGGGTGATCGGTGCGGCGTCGGGGGGCAACGACGCGAGCGCCTCGTCGAACGCCCGGTGCGCGTTATCCCAGGAGATACGGACCAGTTGTTCGACAATGTCGGTGCGAGAGTCGAAGTGGTAGTAGAGACTTCCGGTTTGCAGCTGCGCCTCCGCTGCGATGTCGGCAAGCCGTGCTCCGGCGTATCCGTGGATGCGGAACACCTCGGCAGCCGCATCGAGAATGCGTAACTTGGTCGCTGCGGCCTTGCTGTCGCCGTTGCCCGAATCAGTCTGCACGGCAGGGATATTTGTCGGACTGGGCGACGCCGGTAGCCGTTCGCGATCATGGCGCCAACGCCGCAATCCCTGCTCGGTGGCAAGCCCGTCCAGCAGGATGCCACTGACATGGTCGGCCAGACCACGTTCGCTGAGCCGGCCGCCGTCGCCAACCGGGTGAAACCACTCCGGCAGCGCGTTGAGCCCACCCAGGACAAGCTGCCGCACTGCCTTCAGGTTCAGGTCGTCGCGCAGTGCGCCCTCGGCTTGGGCGGATTCGAACAGGCGGCGCCAGAACAAGCTGTAGGTTTGCCTGGCCCGCCGTGCGTCGGCCTCGATGTCCGCGGGCAGCTGTCCGATCAGCCGCAACATTGCCGCGCTGTAGTCGCTGGACTCGAGCACGGCCTCGATGTGCGCCAGCACCGCGACTCGGATGCGGTCCACCCCCGAAGTTGCTGGATCGAGTGCGTCGACCCGAGCGATCACCCGGTCGGTGATGCTGTGGGCCGCTGTGGTCAGAACCTCGCGGACAAGGTCTTCACGGGAACTGAAGTGGTAGTACAGACTGCCGGTTTGAATTTCCGCCGCTTCGGCGATGTCGGAAAGCCGCGTGGCGGCATAGCCCTTGGCGCCCAAGAGCTGTGCGGCGGCAAGCACGAGACGACGCCGGGTGGCCACGGCCTTGGGGCCGGGCTGCGTGCGAGTCGCCAACGATGCACCTCTGAGGCCGGAAGAAAAAGTTTCCTAATTCTACACAGATTCAGTCCTTCCCCCCGGCCTGTCGGTCATCGCGCTGCGTTGCGTTCGCGGTGCAGCACGGCCAGGCCCGCGGCCTGCAGATCGGCGATCTCGTCGTTGCTGTAGCCGACTCCTTTCAGCAGCTCATATCCCTGGCCACCGGGAGTCGGCGGCGGACCTTGAACACGACCCGGAGTGGCACTGAACCGAGGTGCCGGTGCCGGCTGAACGACACCGTCGATGGTGACGAAGCTGTCACGCGCCTGCAGCACGGGGCTTTGGGTGGCCTCGCGCACCGTGAAGACCGGTGTGACGCACGCATCCAGGTGACCGAGATCGGCGACCAGATCATCCCGCGTACGGCTTGAGAACAACTCTGCCAAGCGTTGTTTCATCTCCGGCCACCGGGAACGGTCGTTCTGGCAGGACAACCAGTCCACCGGCAACCGCAAGGCCTGGACCAACGCCGCCCAGAACTGCGGCTCGATCGCTCCCACCGCGATGTAGCCCCCGTCGGCCGTTGCGTAGGTGTCGTAGAACGGGGCCCCGGAATCGATCACGTTGTCGCCACGATTGCGCGTCCACGTGCCCTCGGCCAGCATCCCGTGCAGTGACATCGCCATCGCCGAGGTGCCGTCAGTGATCGCCGCATCGACGACCTGGCCGACGCCGGTGTGGGCACGATGCTGTAGCGCCGCCAACAATCCGACCACCAGCAACATCGCCCCTCCGCCGAAGTCGCCGACCAGGCTCAGCGGCGGCGCGGGCGGGGATTCCGGGCGGCCCATCGCGTGAAGCACTCCCGTCACCCCGATGTAGTTGATGTCATGGCCGACCCGGTTGGCCCACGGTCCATCCTGTCCCCAGCCCGTCATCCGTCCGTACAGCAGACGCGGGTTGTGTTCCAGGCAGACGTCCGGGCCCAGCCCCAGTCGCTCCATCACGCCCGGCCGATAGCCCTCGATGAGAATGTCGGCCCGCTCGATGAATCGCAGAGCAACTTCGGCCGCACCCGGTTGTTTCAGATCCAGCGCCAATGACTGACGACCACGGTTCATCAGGTCGAACGGCGCGGAGGGGCCGACAACGTGACCTCCCGCGGGGCGGTCGATCTGGATTACCGTGGCGCCGAGATCCGAAAGCATCATTCCGGCAAAGGGTCCCGGACCCAGGGAACGCATCTCCACCACCTGCAACCCGGCGAGTGGCCCGCTTGCCTGCTCGGGCATCAGATTTGCACCCGAACAGTGACCTCGCCTGCAAGGCACGGTCCGTGGGCAGTTGAGCACTGGACGCCGACGCGAACGTCGCATCGGCCACCGTCCACTGGTTCGGCACTGAGAATCGTTGCTTCGCTGACCAGTTGGTCACCGGGATACACCGAGTCCGACATCCGCATCGTTCGCCGTCTGATGAACGCGCTCGGGCCCGCCCAATCCAGCACCACCCGGTCCATGAACCCCGACAACACCATCGTGTTCAGGTAGATGTCGCGATTACCCTGCGCAACAGCATATTTCGGGTCGTGATGCCCAGGGAAGACGTCCCAGGTACCGCCCACGAGCGTCGCGACCCGCACGTAGGTGACGTCGAGTGTCACTGCGGGGAGCCGATCGCCGACTCGTAGCTGACCTGGCAACGTCACGTCACCTGCCACTGGTTGCGTCATCCCGACACCGACGGGTGGGGTTCGTATCTGAACAAGGTGTTCTTGTAGGTCGCGACGAGTTCACCGTCCTGGTTGTAGTAGCGCGCACTCGAGTCGATGAAGTGTCCTACACCCAACCGGGTTCGCTTCTCCGGGCCAACATGATCCACCCGTTCGATGGAGTGCAGGCGGTCGCCGACATGAACATGACGCTCGTATTCGACATCAATACCGACGTTGATCAGCACACTGCCCGGCAGAGGCACACGCAGGGCGATAGACGGCCGCAGGTCGGCACCCTGCGGACGCCACGGCAGCGGCATCATCCACACATTGACCATCGCCGGCGGCGCGACCAATGATCCCCAAGTCCGCTCGGCGAAGTCGGAATCCCAGTAGGAGGCGTTCCCGTCCTCGATCAGCGAGCAGAAGAACGCGATCATCGCCTGGCTGACCGGCACCTCCGCGTGCCGGGCCTCCTGCTCGAAGCCCTCCATCCGCTTCGCATCGGCATACGTGCCGAACGCGAGGGTCATGCCGGGCGTCATAGGCGATCCTCCGGAGTGCGCGCGTCGTACTAATTCTGCATCAAATTCGAATGGAGGCTAGCCAGACGCGGTCATCGTGTCAATCCCGGCCAGCGCACGCGCCGGCCCGTCACAGCCACTCCGGCCACACCCGTTATGCAGCACAAACCCGCCCGTACGCGGGCACGAGGTCGAACGTTCCGACATCGGCGTCACCCCTGGGTCGACCCCGAAGATCTCCAACTAATTCGAAACATAATTTGATTTCTGGGTTATGATCGCCATCACATCGACACGTGAGGGGTGCAACCGTGGCTTCTTTGGATGACTACTTGGCCGACCGGGTACGCGAACACGGCCGGGGAGGATCGGTGACATTCATCGACGAACCCGAGCCAGAGCCCCTGTTCTGTCCGATCGTGTCAGTCGACGACCATGCTCTCGAACCCAGCGACCTGTTCACCGATCGGGTTCCGGCCAAATTCCGGGATGCGGCACCGTTCGTGCGGGAGGAGTCCGACGGTGCGCCGTGGTGGCACATCGACGGTGCGCAGGTGCCGATCCTGTTGGTGAACGGTGCGTCCGGGCGGCCGATGAATGAATGGGCGGTCGCCGCAGCACGATTCGAGGAGCTACGTCGATCCGTGTGGGACTCGCGCGCACGGTTGGCCGACATGGACCAGGGCGGGGTGTGGTCGAGCCTGTGCTTCGGTTCACTGATCTGGGGCTTTGCCGGGACCAGATTTTCTAAGATGAGCGATCCCGAGCTCGGGCTGGCCTGTCTGCGCGCCTACAACGACTGGATGCTCGACGAATGGTGCGCCGCCGATCGTGACCGCTACATCCCGTGCCAGCTGCCGTGGCTGGCCGACCCGCTCATCGCGGCCGACGAGATCCGCAGCAACGCCGCGCGCGGATTCCGGTCGGTCAGCTTCTCCGAGAATCCCGAGGGCCTGGGCTTTCCGCACATCTACGACGCGGTCTGGGATCCATTCTTCCGCGCCTGCGAGGAGACCGATACGGTGGTCAATCTCCACGTCGGTTCGTCGGGCCGAACGGCCAAACCGTCGACCGCGTCAGCCGAGGAAGTCACGACGGCGCTGTTCCCGGTCAGCGGTCTGGAAGCCCTGATGGATTGGGTGTATTCCGGGATCCTGTTCAAGTTCCCCCGGCTACGCATCGCGCTGTCCGAGGCTGGTGTCTCCTGGGTGCCGATGGCGCTGGAGCGGTTGGGTCGCGCCTACCGGCAGTCCGCCGGCATCGGCAAGGGCTGGCCATCGGATCAACCGACACCGATGGAAATTGTGCGTCGTAACTTCTTCTTCACCTCCATCGAGGATCCCTCGGCGTTCCACATGCTGCACCTCATCGGTGAGGACAACATCATGGTGGAAACCGACTTTCCGCACTTCGACAGCACATGGCCAAAGAGTCAGGCGATGATCCGCAGCGAGATGCCGCACCTGTCGGCCGAGCAGATCCACAAGGCGTGCTATCAGAACGCCGTCCGCGTCTACAACCACGTGCCGCCACCCGCAGACTGGCTCGCCCGTGCCGAGATCGTGCTGCCCACCCCGGTCGGGGCACGCTGAATCCGCCTATGTCACAGCCGAACTCCGCCCTCGTTATCGACTCCCAAGTACATATCTGGGGACGTCCGACCGCGCGGTTTCCCTGGGCACGGGGACTGCTGGACGAACTTCCCGTCGAAAGCGCACAAACCTATCTCGACCACGACCGCACCGGCGCCGACCTACTCGACGAGATGGACGAGGCCGGCGTCGATGTCGCCCTGCTGACCTCGCCGTGGCTCTACGGGTGCGACCCCGCCTATTCACTACAAGCGGCCGACGACCATCCCGGCCGGTTCGGAGTCATCGCACCGATCGCGTCACAAGCCAGCGGCGTCTCGGAATATGTTGCCTCCCTCCGACTCCAACCAGACATTGTGGGAATCCGGGTACTTCTCGGGTTCTCCGACCGCCACCGCAGCGGGGTATCGACGGTCGATGTCTTCGACGCCGCACTCGCCGGAGCCCGCAAGGAAAGGCTGCCGGTCTTCATCAGCCCGATGGGGCACTTCGACCTGGTAGCCGATGCTGCGCAAAGGTTTTCCGATGTGACGCTCGTGCTCGACCATCTCGGTTTGTGGCTTGACGCCGGAACCGACACCCGCCTCGCCATGGCGACCGATGTGTTGCGGCTGAGCCACCACTCCAACATCATGGTCAAATGCTCTGCGGTGCCGGAGCTTTCCCGGTCGCCCTACCCGTTCGATGATCTCTGGCCGCTTCTGCACCGGTACGTCAACAGTTTCGGCGCGGAGCGGATGATGTGGGGCAGCGACATCAACCAGCACCGGAACTCGCTTAGCTACCGGGAATCGATCGACTACCTGCGACTCAGTAATGAACTATCGGAGGCGGATCGCGCCCACATCCTCGGCCAGACAGCCATGCGGCTGCTGCCCAGCCTCGCACTGACCGCATAGGTCGACATGCAACTCCGCCAACATATCGCTCGGGTGCTGGTCGAGCATGGCGTCCGGCAGCTGTTCGGGGTACTGGGTGATGCCAACTTGTTCATGGTTCAAACCCTCGTTCGGGATCACGACGTGGCGTATCACTCGGCCGCCCACGAAGCCGGTGCGGTGATGATGGCCGACGGCTACGCACGGGTCACCGGCAAGCTCGGTGTCGCCAGCGTCACCCATGGCCCAGGGCTGACCAATACCCTGACTGCGTTGACCGAGGCCGTACGCAATGGGACCCCACTTCTCTTGATGTGCGGAGATACCCCACCCACCAACCGGTTTCACCTCCAGAACATCGATCAACGCGAGCTGGTCAAAGCGGTCGGGGCACACTACGACGAAGTCCGCTCTCCGGAGACAGCCGCCGTGGACACCGCCCTGGCCATCCGCCGCGCCATCCACGAGAAACGCCCCGTGGTACTAGGGTTGCGCTCGGATCTGGTGACGGTCACCGCACCCGAGCGAGTGTCCGCGCCGCCGGCGCGCATGCCCGATCCCCCGGTGGCGGTCCCGTCGGCCGCCGACCTCGACCGAGCTCTGGGGATATTGGTGTCGGCCCGGCGCCCGGTCGTGCTGGCCGGACGCGGAGCGGTGTCCGCCGGTGCCCGGCACGCCCTGCTTCAGCTGGCGAGCATCCTCGGCGCGCCGGTGGCAACCACGCTGCTTGCCAAAGGGTGGTTCGCCGGACATCCGGCGGATCTCGGCATCTGCGGGACGCTGTCGGATGACCACGCAATCGAAGTGATCGGCAAGGCCGATTGTGTGGTGTCCTTCGGCGCAGCATTGACCCCGCACACCACCGCCGGCGGGGACCTATTCGCCAACGCCGCGATCATCCAATGCGCCAACACAGCACAGGCATTCGGCCGATTCAGTACGCCGGATGCCGTACTGCTCGGGGATGCGGCGGCGACGGCAGAGGCCATGGTCGCGCTGCTCGAATCGGCGGGCACCGCGCCATCGCGCCACCTGGAGCATCTCATGGCGTCGGCAATCCCAACTCCTGCCGTCGATCCCCGGACAACCACCCGGCCCGGCGTGCTCGATCCGCTCGCCGCCACCCGCCAGCTGGATGAGTTACTGCCACCCGCACGAACGGTGGTGTTCGACGCAGGCCGGTTCATGGGCATACCCCTACGCACCATCACAGTTTCGGACCCGTCTGCCTTCGTCTTCACGTGCAATTTCGGTTCGATCGGGCTCGGTACCGGTAATGCCGTCGGGGCCGGTGTCGGCCGTCCCGATCAGCCGGTGGTGTTATTCGTCGGCGACGGCGGCTTCATGATGGGTGGCCTCGCCGAGTTCAGTTCTGCGGTGCGACATCACGTCGATCTGATCGCCGTCGTCTACGACGACGGTGCATACGGCGCGGAGTTCATCCAACTCGAGCGCGCCGGCGAGCCGACCGCCCTCACCATGTTCGGCTGGCCGGACTTCGCGGTAGTCGCCGCGTCACTGGGTGGCACGGGCATCACGGTGACCGCGCCCGCCGACATGAACCGGGTCGCACACGCGATCAAAACGCGCGACCGACCGCTACTCATTCATCTCAAGTTCCACCCGGCGGACATTCCGCCAATTCACTGAACTCCGCCGAAATACCTAGGATTGGTGACCCGTAGTGCTTCAGCTCGTGATCTTGGCACAACTGCGCGACGACGCGGACCCCGAACCGATCGTGGCGGTTCTGGCGGACATGCACAATCACGTCAAGTCGATCCGACGCAGCGAGTTGCGGCGCGACCTTGGCCTCACCAAGCAGTTGGGACACAACGCAACGTTCATGTGGGTTGCCGACTTCGACGATCAGGCCGGCTGGCAGCAGTACCGCGACAGTCCACAGCATGACGAATTCCGCGACCTGCTGATCCCTGCGGCCGAGCAGTACCTGGCCACCCAAACTCTGGTCGAGGACCGGCCCGCATGACTGTTCGCGCAATGGTCATGAGCGGACCCCGATCGATGGAACTCATCGAACTGCCGTACCCCAAGTGTCCCGAGGACGGTGCCGTCGTTCAGGTCACCGCCAATGGCATCTGCGGCAGCGACTGGGCCCTCTGGTCCGGCGAGCAACAGCGCCCCGGGGGCCGTCCGGCCCCGTTCCCGATGGTGCCGGGCCACGAGCCGGTCGGCCGGGTGGTGGAGATCTCCGCATCCGCCGAACAGCGTTGGGGCGTGAAAGTCGGCGACCGGATCGTCGTCGAGTCGAAGGCCCGCTGCGGGAGCTGCCCGAACTGTATGTCGGGTGCTGGCGCATGCCGGCAGCCCATCATCTATTCGCTGGTCAGCGTGCACGACTCCCCTGGGCTGTGGGGCGGCCTGGCCGACTATATGACTCTGGTCGCCGGTTCCAACGTCTTCCGGGTGCCCGACCATGTCAGCGACGACGACGCGACGATGTTCAACCCGTTGGGCAATGCGTATTACTGGGTTGCCGAGGCCGGCGCGGTCCAGCCAGAGGATCGGGTGCTCATTCTCGGGAGTGGACAGCGCGGCCTGTGCTGCGCGGTCGCGGCGCGCGAATCCGGTGCGGGGCAAGTAATGATCACCGGCTTGTCCCGTGACGCGGAGAAACTTGCCCTGGCACCACGCTTCGGTGCGAGTCACTGCCTTGACGTCGACCGGGTCGACACCGTCGAGGCGGTCCGGGAGTACACCGACGGACACGGCGTCGACCTCGTCATCGATACGGTTCCTGGTGCCGTCGCGCCGCTGCACGCCGCGGTGGAGGTACTGCGGCCAGGTGGGCGGCTGGTGCTGGCCGGGGTGCGCGGCGCGGATGCGGGGTCGTTCCCGCTGGAGCAGTTCCGCGTCAAACAGTTGTCCATGGTGGGGGTCTCCGGCGTGACAACGTCCTCGGTTCAGCGGGCGGTCACGACCATCGCCGAGGGCAGCTATCCGTTCCGTGAGCTACACACGCACATTTTCGATCTGGCCGATGCCGAGAGCGCGATCCGCGCCCTCGGTGACCTCGACGACGTTGCGCACGAACGTGTCCCGATCCACGTGATCGTCAAACCATGAGCGCGACCGTGGCCATACCGCAGCGCGGCGACGCCGCAGTGATGACGGCCTTCGGTACCGCACCGGAAGTCCGCTCGATACCCGTCCCGACCGAACTGGAACCCGGCGCGGTGCTGGTGCAGGTTGTCGCCGCCACGGTTTGCGGCACAGATGTCCACATGTGGAACGGCTCGATCCGGCCGAATTTGCCTGTGCAACGCGGATTCGTTCTCGGCCACGAATGCGTCGGCCGGGTTGTCCTGCTGGGTGATGGGGCGGGCATCGATTCCGTGGGCAATCGCCTCGAGATCGGTGACCGGATCGTATGGACCGGTGCATCCTGCGGGCACTGCACGGCTTGCACTGTCTGGCGCCACCCGGGCCTGTGCGCGTCCCGGCTAGGGACACTGAGCACGCCCGTCGATGTATTTCCCTATGCCACTGGCGCATTCGCCGAGTACGCGTACGTCCATCCGCGCAGCGAGCGGGTTCTGGTGCCCGACGGTATCCCGTCGACCTGGGCGTCGGCTGCCAGTTGCGCGCTGCGTACCGCCGTGCACGCCATAGAGCGTGCCGGCCCCGGCCGCACCACGGATGTCGCAGTCGTGCAGGGCGCAGGTCCGGTCGGGTTGTGCACCCTGGCATTGCTCCGGCATGCCGGCACCCGCACCATCGTGATCGGCGGCCCGCCGAATCGTCTGGATATCGCGATGAAATGGGGTGCCGAGCAGGTGATCGGCATTGACGACGCCGACCCCGCCGAACGTGCCGACGTGGTACGTGAACTCACCGGCCATGGCGCGGATCTCGTCATCGAGGCTTCCGGCGCGGCGACCGCATTCGGCGAGGCACTGCAGATGGTGCGGCCGGGTGGTCGAGTCGTGGTCGCTGGTGCGGTGACTGCCGATCAAACACCTGTTTCAGCGGGCTTGATCGCGGCCAAACAACTGACCATCGCCGGGGTTTGGTCGGCCCGGATAGACCACTACTGGCAGGCGCTGCAGTTTCTGCAGGACAGCCGAAGCTCGTTCGACTTCGGCTTGCTCATCTCGGGAACCTACGACCTTGGCACCGTGTCGGATGCGCTCGTGCAGATGGCGTCCGGCCGTGAGATCAAGCCGGTCATCCGGACCGGACCCGAACCGAAATCGGAGGATTGATGACCGACACATCCACTGGACGCCCAATCCGCATGCAGGATCTACCAGCCGCCACGGACCGGGCGACGGCCTGGGCCATGGTCCGAAGTCACGGACCGGTATTCCGTTCCGGCGACGACTGGTTCGTCACCTCTGCCGAGGCGTGCCGCTTCGTCACCCGCAATCCGGACCTGTTCTCGAGCGCCACCCACGGTGACACTCTCAACGCGCCCACCCCGTACATCCCCGGCGGCATCGACCCCCCGAAACATCTTGCTTATCGCCAGGTCATCGATCGCATGTTCGCACCGAAAGTGCTTGGCGCGATGGAAGAAGGCCTGCGAGCCAGGCTCAACGAATTGATCGATGAATTCGCCGACTCGGGCCGATGCGAGATCATGGCCGACATCGCGCAGATCTTTCCGGTCGAGGTGTTCATGCAGATATTCGGGTTGCCGCTGGAGGATCGGGCGATGCTGGCCGACTGGGTGCACATAACCCTGGTCGGCGCTTACGACGAAGACGGCATGGCCCGGGCGGTGTCCGCCAGAGAGAACCTGGAACGCTACCTGTCGGACCTTTTCGCAGAGCGGCGTGTGGAACCGCGCAGCGACTTCGTGAGCTACATCCTGGCGCAGGGGTGGTCCGACGCGGAAGTGATGGGCACCGCCTTCAACGTCGTGCAGGGCGGCCTCGACACCATGACCGGTGCGATCGGGCTCATCTTCTACCACCTGGCGGCCGACCCCGAGCTTCAACGGAAGGTGCGGGCGGATCCCGGACTCATCGATGCGGTCGTCGAGGAGATCTTGCGTATCGATCCGCCGGTGCCCTTCAGCAACCGGACGGCCACACGGGACGTAGAAGTCGAAGGGGTCGTGATCCCGGCCGGCGCACACGTCTTCGTTGCCTATGGTGCAGCCAGTTCCGATCCGGAGGCATTCGCGTGTCCGGCATCGGTGGACCTGGAGCAGGAAAATCGGCGCGATATCTACACCTTCGGCGGCGGGACGCACCGCTGCCTCGGATCGCACCTGGCCCGGCGCGAATTACATTTCGTGCTCGAAGAATTCCACCGCCGGATCCCCTTCTACGAGCTCGAGGCCGGGTACGAACACAAAGTCAGGTGGCCGTCGGTCGTCATGAGTCCCGACCGCGTCCCCCTCGTATTCGCGGCAGGAGAATGATGAGAGTCCACGTTGATGCGAGCCGTTGTCAGGGTCATGGACTGTGTTACGCCGAAGCACCGGACATCTTTGCCGACGACGAGATCGGGCATGCATTCGTGACCGCCACCGATGACCTCGACGAGGATCAGCTGCGGCGAGCCAACGCTGTCGTCCGGATGTGCCCTGAATTGGCGATCACCGTCTCGGATTCTGTTGCACAGCAGGCAGATACCAGGTGACCGGTCGAATCGTACTGGTCACCGGTGCTGCCAGTGGCATCGGCGCCGAGGTATGCCGATCTCTCGCCACCTCGGGTGACACCGTAGTCGCCGCCGACCTGAATACTGAACGGGCACAATCGGTGGTGGCTGCCCTACCGGCACCCACCGGGGCCCCGCACCGTGTGATCGAAATGGACGTTTCGTCGGAGACGTCCGTCGTCGAGAGCCACACCCAGATCGAGCAGGACATCGGGCCGGTCGCCGTGCTCGTGACCGCGGCAGGGGTCTTTCCGCCGGCAGGTGATCAACCAGCGGTCAGCGGCACGACCCTGGCTGACTGGCAGCGAGCCGAGGGCGCCAACGGATCTGGCACGTTTCTGTGCGTCCGCGAAATGTTGCGGGCCCGGCACGCCACGCCGGTGCTGGACGGTCGGATCGTAACCTTCACCTCGATCGGCGCCCAGGTCGGGGTGGTACGCGCCAACGTCGCTTACGCGGCGTCCAAGGCCGCGGTCATGGGCATCACCCGGTGCGCCGCCAAAGAAGGTGCACCGTTGGGCATCACAGCGAATTGCATCGCTCCCGGCTTCATCGAAACCCCGATGCTCGCATCGGCTTTCACACCTGCCGACCTGGACGCATTGGTCCAGTCGGTACCGCTGAAACGACTCGGCCACGCTACCGAGGTGGCCGCGCTCGTCCATTTCCTGGCCGGCGCCCAAGCCGGCTATATCACCGGCACCACCATCGACATCAACGGTGGCGTCCGGATCGGCCCCTAATCGGACAGAAAGGTCCACACTGCATGACGAAGAATTCAGTGCTCGACGATTACATCGACCAGCGCACGGACGTGGAAGCCGTACTGACCTGGTACCGGGGAATGAGCAGCCAGGACGCCACACTCGCGATGTCACGCTTCACCGAGGACTGCCGCTACTGGGCGGTCGGCCTGCAGGAACACGGTCTGGAGCGGTACTGGCTGACCGGGCGGGACATCATCACCGACTATCTGGCCGAGAACTGCACCCGCACCGAACCCGGCAAGCTGACGTACACCCCATTGCATATCGGGGTTTCCGGTTCGACGGTTCTGGTCGAATGCACCACCGACGCCCACTTCTCGATCGGACACCACTACGTCAACCGCGGTGTCTACGTCTTCGACTGCAACGACGATCATGAGATCGTCGAGATGCGACCGTTTTACGATTGGGGCCCGGTAGCTGCCCACCGCGCGGCGACGGGCTGGACGGGCGCGCCGGAGGACTAGCGGTCGAGGGCCTGCTGCGCCAGAGAGCGCAACTCGGCGCGCTGGACCTTGCCGCTGGCCGTCACAGCCAACCGCCCCGAGTCGCATACCTCGAAATGCCTCGGCACCTTATAGGTCGCCAATTGTTCACGGCAGTAACGCCGTACAGCGTCGATGTCGATGGTTGCCGCGGCGGCCGGATCGGCCAACAGGAACGCATAGCCAACCTCACCGAGGCGACCATCGGGAACCCCGACGACGACGGCGAGTGTGACGCCGGGAAATCCGCCCAGCACCGATTCGACTTCTTCGACGGAAACGTTCTCTCCCCCGGTTCGCAGCATGTTCTTCAACCGGCCGGTGAAATGCACGCATCCATCGTCATCGACGTAGCCCAGGTCGCCGGTGCGGACCCGGCCGGACTCGTCGAACACCTGCGCGGTGGCCTCAGGCTGGTCGAGGTAGCCGTCCATCAAGCTCCAACCCCCAACCCGGATCTCGCCGTTGTCGGCGGTCACGATATCGACCCCGGGAAGCGGACGGCCGACCGAACCCAACCGCACTGCCTCCGGATCGGTGGCGCCCGAGCAGATCGGCCCGCCGCCCAGTTCGGTCGACCCGTACTGCGAGATCACCACCGCATCCGGGAACGCTGCGGCGACGGATCGTACCGTCTGCTCGACCCCGGACACCGAAACCAGCCGAAGCCCGAGTGTGGCCGGCTGAAACGATTTCGCCGACATCAAGAGATGCAGATGGCTGTCGATACCGTGCAGGACGGTACACCGCTCCTGGTCGATGGTGGCCAACGCGTCGTCGGCGTCGAAGACCGGAAGTGTGAAAAATGTCGCACCCCGGCTCATTACAGCCAGGAACGAGAATGATGTCCCGCCGATATGACAGATCGGCGGACAGCCGAAGTAGTCATCGGCTTCGGTGAGCGCGAATCGTTCCCCGAGCTCGGCCGCCATCCGGGCGGTGGGTGCGTGTGCCAGGAGGACACCCTTGGGCGTGGAGGTGGTGCCCGAGGTGAATTGGAGCAACGCGATGTCGGTGCCACGAACACGACGCTGCGCGTCGATCCGTCGTTGCGGCCACGGTGCCGGCCGGCCGATCCGGAGCAATTCGTCATAGCCGACGGCGCCGGACAGCTCGCCGCGCAAGGTGACCAGCAACCGGACGTCACCGACCCCCGCGGCCAGCCCCCCGTCGCCCAAGTTGGGCCACAATGCCCGCAGCCGCTCGACGTAGTCGATACCCCGCCAGTGCGGCACGAAAAGCAGAGCGACGGCGCCCGAAGCGGTCAGCGTGTACTCGAGTTCGCGCGGGGTCAATCGCGGGTTCAACGGAACGAACACCGCACCGATCTTCGTCGCGGCAAGTAAGGCGACATACGACTCGGGCAGATTGGGAGTGAACAGACAGATGCGCTCACCCGGGCGAACTCCCGCCGCCAACAGACCGGCGGCCACCGCATCGACTTCGGCGCGAAGCTGAGCATAGGTGAGCCTGCGATCGGCGATCGCCAGCGCCAAGCCATCAGGGACAGCGTCGGCCGATCGGTCCAACAATGCACCGACAGTCTCTTCGACGTAGTCCGGCCGCGTCATCAAGTAGAGTCCTTTCCTGCGTGTTGCGTCAGTTGCGGAGCAGCAGAAGGCCGCCCGATACGAAGCCGTAGGCCGTGACCAGTGCCACCCGGGCGTCGGGCACCTGCCGGGCGCCGCTGGCGCCGCGCAATTGTTCGACAGCTTCCAGGGTGTGATTGAGACCGTGGATATAGCCTTCGCTGAGCAATCCGCCGTGCGGGTTGACCGGTAGGCGGCCGCCGAGTGAGATGTTGCCGTCGCGGACGAAGCCGGCGCCTTCGCCACGGCCACAGAATCCGATCTCTTCCAGCTGATGCAAGATTTCAAACGTGAAAGCGTCATAGAGGCATGCGAAATCGACATCGGCACGGGTGAATTCGGACTTGTCGAAGAGTTCGTCAGCGAGCCTGCCGAAGCAGCTTGTACTGAAGTCGTCCCACCGATCGAAAGGCAGCCGCGGCGAATCGCCGGCGCCGTGCACGGCGGCGTGCAGATATACCGGCCGGTGCGGTAGGTCGCGCGCCGCCTCGGCCGGACTGAGCAGGATCGCCACCGCACCGTCGGTCTCCTGGCAGCAGTCGTACAGGGTGAACGGGTCGGCGATCACTCGGCCGGACAGATACTCGTCCATCGTCAGTGGCTCCCGGCGCACCGCACGCGCATTGAGTTCGGCGTGGGTGCGCATGGTGATCGCGATCCGGCCGAGATCCTCGCGAGTGGTGCCGAATCGGGTCATATGGCGGCGCGCGAACATGCCGAAGATCTGTGCAGGCGTACCGAAACCGTAAGGCGCCAGGAACTGGTAGGCACCGTCGGTGCGGCTGCCGCCGAATTGGCCCATCCGTTTACCCGACCGGCCGTTCATCGCCCGGTACACCACCACATGGCGCGCCATTCCGGTCGCAATCGCCATCGCGCCCTGCGCAATCGCCCCGCAGGCGAAGTTGCCGCCTACCGAAACGTCCGACCACCAGCGCAGTCGCGGCAACCGTAAAGCGGTCGCCACATCACGGGTCAGGCTGGTGTCGTTGTCGTGAAAGCACACCAGTCCGTCGACGTCGTCACGACTCAGTCCGGCATCGGCGATCGCCGCCAAACAGGCTTCGACAGCCAGGTGCGCGACCGTGACACTCGAGTTCCGGCTGAAATGTGTTGCCCCGACGCCCGTCAGCGCAACCCGATCGCGCAGCGGATCCGTCGGCCCGGAGGTGGTCAAGCTACCGGCCCGGTGACTCGCCAAGCCCGGGCGGGCACCTCACCGGTCACCGGATCGCGGCGGGCATGCGCCGCGCTGACGTCGACCAGCGCCGCAGTCGGCTCGCCGGGCATGCCGCCGGATGCCTCAGCGGCGGTATGCCACGTGGCGATGGCGAGTTCCCGGTATTGGCCGAGCTCGTCCGGATCGACGACATCGTCGGGCACCTGCATCTCGTAAACCCAATCGGTCATCGTTGCCAGTCCCTCCGTTCGCCCACCGTCAGCGACGCAGTATCGTCACGGCGCAGTTACCCGCGGCACCGAGAACGTGCGCCAAACCGATTTGGGCACCCACGATTTGACGTTCTCCGGCCTCACCACGCAACTGCTGAACGATTTCAACGACTTGACCCAGGTGCGACGCACCGACGGGCTCACCCTTGCTGATCAGGCCGCCACTGGCGTTCACCGGCTTCGCACCGCCGATGTCGGTCGCACCCTCGTCGATCAAACGGCCGCTCTCGCCGGCACCACACAGTCCAAGATGCTCGTAGGCCTCTAGTTCCGAAAAGGCATCGGTGTCCTGAACTTCCAGGCAGTCGATATCGTCGATGCCCAGTCCCGACTGCTCGAAGGCTTTCGTGGCGGCCCGCGTAGTGGGGGGAACCGCATCGTCGGCACGGGCGCTCAGCGAGTGCATCGGGGCGCGCCAGTCCGCCGAAAACTCGGCCAGGACCTGAGCGCACCCGGCAACCCGGATCGACCGATTCGACGGCGCCTGCCCGCTGCGGGTCAGGATCACCGCAGCCGCACCTTCGTTGGGTGCACAGATCTCGAGCAGCCGGATCGGGTCGCACACCAGTTTGGAGGCGAGGATTTCTTCCAGCGAGAAGGCTTTCCGGTACATCGCGTTCTCGTTGTAGACGCTGTTGCGGTGGTTCTTGACCGCGACCTTCGCGATCTGGGTCTCGGTGGTTCCGTAGTGGTGCATGTGCCGGCGAGCGCGCATAGCCCAATAACTCGGGTTGACGGCCATCCCGAGCTCGACCTGCCAGGCATCGAAGATCATCGCCGGATCCATGAAGCCACGTGGCATCTTCTCGACGCCGAGGACTGCGACGGTGTCATACTCGCCGGATCGCAGACCCAGCATTGCCTGATTGAGCGCAACACCGCCACTGGCACACGCAGCCTCGACGTCACAGATCGGAATGCCGGTGGCGCCCAAGGGCTTCAATGTTCGCGCACCTGCTGTGGCGGGCAGGTACATGCTCGCCACGTAGGCGGCGTCGACATCACGCCACGTCTTTCCGGCGTCGGCCAGCGCCCGGGTTACCGCAAGCCGGCCCATCTGCGCCGGGGTGATCCCATCGAACCTGCCGAATGGGTGCATTCCGACGCCGGCGACAACGACATCGTCACTCATCGGAACACTCCTCGAACGAATACCCGATCACGGCAGCGCCATCGTCGTCGGTATAGAGCTGCGATGCCGTCAGCGTCAGCGGCAACCCGATAACCAGCCGCTCGACCGGAACGTCGACGCGGGCCATCACCCGGACCGGCGCACCGTCGAGTTCGACGAGACCCAACGGTTGCGGGAGCGGTTCGGGTCTGCTGGTCCGCCGGTTGCCCGGTGGCGGATTGCGCAACACCGTGAAGGACCACAGGGTGCCACGCTCGCCGAGATCGACGTCGCTCAGGTCGATACTTCCGCAGCGCTGACAGGTGTCGTCATCGCGGCCGAATGCCGTCTCGGCGCACTGCCCGCACTGGCGGCCCAGCAGTTGCCAGCCACCGGATTCAGTCCGTCCGAGGAAGGACGGGGCGACCGAACGGAATGCGGTCAACACACCTCCCGGTCTCGCCTTACCGTCAGCAGTTTGCTGATTTTTGATCAAAAATCAATTAATGAAGACGTTAGCGGAGGCCAGCTCGACCGGTCAAGCCGCTATTCCCAGCCCCGGCGGCGCAGATCTGCGATCACACCCTCGCCGACGTTCATGATGTGGCGATGCATCGCGTCACGGGCTCTGCCGCCGTTGTGGCTCTCGAGCGCCTCGAGAATCGCGGTGTGTTCACCGACCGAGTAGGACCAGCCCTCGACTTCAGGGAACGCGCGCCTGGAGACCAACCTGGCCGTGGTGGTGATGAATCGGCGCATGACGTCTGTCGTCGCCGACTCGTTGATGATCCGATGAAAGGCAAGATTCAACTCGTGCACGGCGGCGTGGTCACCAGCCGTGCTGCGTTCCCGCATCTGAGTCTCCAGCGACCGCAATGCCTCGAGGCTCGACGCGGAAAGGGTGGTTGCGGCCCGCTCTGCGATCGTTCCGGACAGAAAGGCGTGGATGGTGTAGTAGTCACTGATCTCGTCAAGACCGAGTGCGGTGACACGAAACGTCCGTTCCCCGTCGACGAAACCCTCTTCGCGAAGCCTGCTCAGCGCCTCCCGCACCGGCGTCGTACTCAGCCCGGCCTGCTCGGCGAGCTCCACGAGTTTGAGGTGTTCACCCGGTTTCAGCCGACCGGCGATGATCGAATCGCGCAGCCAGCTCACCACCCAGTCCGACGCCTTCCGATGTCGGGCTGGGGTGGGGTCAACAGGCCCGGCAACCATCGGCCGAGCATATCTGCCGTAATGCTGGACCTGATGCATCGCCACGAATGGCCTTGCCAGGCAAGGTACGAACCCTCATCGTCGACCTCCATCCACCCGCAGCAGCGCGCCGGTCGTGTAACTCGCACCATCTCCCGCGAGATACAGCACCGCGTCCACGATCTCCGCCGGCCGTCCGACCCGGCCGAGCGCTGTCGTCGCCTTCATCCGCGCCGAGGTCTGTTCGTCATCCCACGAGTCCGCGATGTCGGTGAGGAATGCCCCGCTGATGACGCAGTTGACCCGGACCTCGGGGCCTAGCGCTTGCGCGGCCGCCTCGGTCATGGCGTTCAGGCCGGCCTTGGCCGCCGAGTACGGCAACCAGTCGCCGGCCGGGCGGATCGACGCGACACTGGAGATGTTGACGATCGCGCCGCCGCCGGCGGCCTTCATCCGCTCCCCCACCAGGGCGGTCAACCGGAACGGGCCTTTGAGGTTGACTGCGAACGTCTTGTCCCACAGCTCCTCACTGACGTCGCCAAGCGTGTCGTAGGTGGGCGAAATGCCGGCGTTGTTGACGACCACGTCGAGACGGCCGCACTGCTGGTAGATGGCGTCGACGAGCTCGGTTACCGCAGACCAGTTTCCGACGTGGCAGGCGAATCCGTGGGCCGGCACACCCGTGCGCTCGGTGATCTCCGCCGCCGTCGCCGCACAGGCGTCGGCCTTACGGCTGGCCACGATCACGGTCGCCCCGAGCTCGGCGAACGCCATCGCCATCTCCCGGCCGAGGCCCCGGGTGCCGCCGGTCACCAACACGACCTTGCCCGCCATGCCGGTACTCACAGCTGTCACGACCCCTCCGCTCGTTGTCCGTCTCCTTTGTATCAAACATCACTTGTCAAAAATGAAACTTCGCTTCTAGGCTTTCACGCAGCCGCCACCGCGGCACCGCCCTGACATCCGACCGGAGACGCCGTGGATTTCCGCTACACCCCCGACCAGGTTGAGGTCATCCGGTACGCCCGCGAATCCCTGCGGGCACATCTGCCGCTGGCCCGCCTGAGTGCCGGTGACGCGGCAGTCGGACCCTGGGCGGCGATCGGCCACGACGGTTGGCTGCACGTGTGCCTGGCCGACGACGAGGCGCAACCGGATCTCGCTCTGGTCGCCGGGATCGCCCGCGAGGCGGGTGCGGTCGCGGCGGGCGAGGAATTCGTCCAGAACGGATGGCTCATCCCCCGGCTCTGCGCGGCCATCGATCCGGCGGACCGCAGCGCCGAATGGCTTGCCGCGCAACAAGAAACACCCGGCTACTTACCCGACTCCGACGCTGAGCTCACCTTCGGCGCCCACCCGGGCTTCGACCGCTACGAATTAGAACAATCCGCCGGCGAATGGCAACGCCTGCACCGGTCGAGAAACGGCGACACCTCGGTGGCCGCCCTGGCGGGATTGTCGGTGAGCATCGCCGGCGTCATCTCGTCAGGAGGTGAGCTCGCCGACGCTACGTTGCACGCGACACCCGATTACGTACAACTCACCCTGGTCGGCACCCGAATCCTCCGCGCGGCCGCGGCGGTGGGACTGGCCGTCGAGATCCTCGACCGCACCGTCACCTACGTCGGCGAACGCCATCAGTTCGGCCGCCCGATCGGCCAATTCCAGGCAGTCAAACACCTGTGCGCCGACCTGCTCGCCGAATTGGAGGTCGCCTGGCTCGCCGTCCAATATGCCACTGTCAGTTGGCAATCCGATGCACTGGCCGTCGAGCAAGCCGCCAACCAGGCCGCCCAGGTCGCGCTGTCAGCCGCCCGCACCGGCGCCCAGCTACACGGCGGGATGGGCTTCACCTGGGAATGCGAGCTGCACTGGCTCCTCAAAGCCGCACTCGACACGCAGCTGATCCTCGGTCCGCCCGCCACTTCCGCCTCAACGATCGGCGCCGCCCTGCTGGAGACCGCGTGAACATCGACGACAGTCCCGAGGAGGCGACCTTCCGCAGCAACGTCCGCAGCTGGATCAGCCAGACCCTCCCCGACGAATTACGCAATGCGACGACGTTCGCGCAGCGGCTGGAGATCGACCGGCTGTTGGCGGACCGCGGATTTCTCGGGCTGACGCTGGATAGCGCCTACGGCGGCCCGAGCCGTTCCCTGGTCGATGCCTGCATCCTCGACGAGGAAGCCACCCTGGCCGGAATCGAACTGGCCAAGTCGCCGTCCCGGATCGGTTTGCAGATGGTGGCGCCTGCTGTCATCGCACACGGCACCGACGAACAGCGTGCCAGGTACCTGTCGCCGGTGCTGAAGGTCGGCGAACTCTGGTGCCAGGGCTTCAGCGAACCCGATGCGGGATCGGACCTGGCCAATGTCCGGACGTCGGCGACCCGCACCGAGGGCGGCTGGCGCATCACCGGAACGAAGCTGTGGACCACCCAGGCACAGCATTCCGATCGTTGTCTGTTGTTGGCGCGCAGCGACTCCGACGCGGCCCGCCACCACAACTTGACCATATTCCTGATGGATATGCGCAGTCCCGGCGTGCACCCGTCGCCGATCATCCAGGCCAACGGCGACGACGAGTTCAACGAACTGCACCTCGACGGGGTCTTCATTCCCGATGAGGACGTGCTCGGCGAAGCCGGAGCCGGCTGGCGGGTCGCGATGACGACGTTGTCGTCGGAGCGCAGCTACGCGTTGCGCGGTAAGTATGTGCTATTTCGAGCACAGCTCCAGCGCATCGTCGACCTGATTCGCGCCTCGAAACCGTCTGCCGCGCAACGTGGGAGCTGGCAGGAACAACTCGGCAGGCTCTATGTCGAAGTATCCGCCATTCGGGACCTGTCGTATCGGTTCGTCAGCCTGGTGGCCGCCGGCGAGCCGACCGCGAACCTGGGGCCGGTCGCTCATCTGTGGTGGGCTGCCACCCATCAGCGGCTGGTGGAGTTCGGCTATCTCGTTGCGACGGCACTACGTACCGATCAGGACTATTGGTACAAGGCCTGGATTGATGCGCGCGCCGAGAGCATTTACGGCGGAACGGCACAGATACAGCGCAACATCATCAGCGAGCGCCTTCTTGGGTTGCCGCGGTGATCCCGATCCCCACCGCGGACGCCGATACTCTGCCCTACTGGGAAGGCCTGGCGAACGCCGAGCTGCGTATCCAGCGATGCCGTCACTGTCGCCGATTTCAGCATTTTCCGGCGCCGGTGTGCTCCACGTGTTGCGGTATGGAGCTGGACTTCGAACCGGTCAGCGGGTCGGGCCGCATCGAGACATTCGTTGTCGTCGGCCATGCGACCTCACCGGTATTCGCCTCGCGCACACCATATGTCGTCGCATGGGTGGAGCTGCCCGAACAGCCCCACCTGCGGGTGCTCGGTGAGGTCATCGGATATGCACCCGAGGAGGTGCGGATCGGCCTGGACGTCGACGTAGTGATCGACCGTGTCGAGACTGGCGAGGGCCACACTGTCGCCCTGCTCCGATTCCGTCCGTCAGGGAAGGCGGCGCCAACATGACCAAGTCGAACTGGGGACGATGGGGCGACGACGACGAGCGCGGGGCGGCCAACTTCGCCACGCCGGAGGTACTGCTGTCGGCCCTGGCCAGCGTGCGCCGGGGCATCGTCGTAGCCCTCTCCGATGAGATCCGCAAAGACCGGGTGCCGGTGGCACCCGCTCGTACCCCGGCCACCCACCTGATGAGTCTGGACGGCGGCGATTTCGCGGCCGGTTATCACATCCACGACAGCAGTCACGGAGTCGCCGACGACTACCTGTTCATGGCATGTCAGGGCACCACACACGTCGACGCGCTCGGACACCTCTGGTACGACGAGAGCCTCTACAACGGGTTCGCGGCGACGACGGTCCGCAGTTACGGGGCTACCCGGCTGGGCATCGAAAATCTGGGTCACCTCGTAACCCGAGGTGTTTTCCTCGACATCGCAGGCCATCTCGGTGTGACACACCTCGCCGACACTCACACGATCTCTCCCGAGGAGCTGATCTCCTGCGCTGATGCGGCCGGGGTGACTGTGCGGACGGGGGATGTCGTCTTGATTCGAACCGGCTGGCGCACGGTGTTCGACAGTGACCCACACCGATACGCATCGACGGCTCCCGGTATTGGTATCGAGGCGGCACGCTGGCTGGCCGAACAACAGGTCGCCGCGGTCGGATCGGACAACTTGGCGGTCGAGGTTCAAACCGCCCATGATCGCTTCGAGGGCGGAAGCGTAGCCCCGGAATGCCACAAACTGCTGATCCGCGACTGCGGCACATACCTGATCGAGTTACTGAACCTAGAAGATCTCGCGAGCCACAAAACGGCGGAATTCCTTTTCGTCGCAGCTCCGTTGAAGATCCTCGGCGGTTCCGGTAGCCCGCTCAACCCGCTTGCGATCCTATGACGTAGATGTGGTGGCGCTCCGGTTGTCGGATCCCGCGGAGTAGTCCTCCACCCGGGCTTGCAGCGCCGCCATCTGTGCGCGCAATTCCGCAATCGCGGTGTCGGGTAGTTGTTCTCCGGCCCCGCCAGCCGACTCGTCGGCAGCCTGCTCCGAATCGATGGCGCGGCACAGCACGAACGGCATGATCAGCAGCCACAAGAAGAATGCTGTGAAGGGGATCCAGAAGATGAAGACGCCATCCCAGGCGAAGGGACCCGATTTGAAGTAGATCATCACCGTTCCCGGGAAGAAGGCGAATCCGACCCAGATGTTGAAGTAGCCCGCCCAGCGAGGCATGACCGGAGCTGGCTGGGTGTCCTGCAGGATCACTACACCGATGATGACGAGCTGAACGAATCCCGTTGAAGCCACACCGAAGAACGTCAACCAGCCCATGTCGTGGAGGGTCTGCTGAATGGCAGCATCACGGTCGGGGCGGAATGCCGCGGTTTGGAGCGCCATCATCGGAAGGATGATCTCCAAGATGAAGCAGGCCCCGAGCACCAGCTGTGCGTACGCCAGCGTGGGGCGGGGTCCTTCGATCCGGCGCATCTGGACCGAGATGACGGCGAAGAACGGTCCCAGTAGCGCTGCCCCCAGAACCATCACCATCATGCCGGTCCGAATCCCGAAGATGCGCTCCTGGAAGATCGCCGCGATGCCGGCAGGACTTGTGAGCGGGGCCGGCGGCGGCGCAAACCCAGCACACAGAGCAAGACCGATGAGGCACACCACGATCACGCCCGGTCCGCACCACGCACTTGCTTTCTGAGTCAGCGTGGCGGACCTGGACGTTGTGAGCCGACGGTCACTGATCACCACAGTCACGCGTTCTCCAGCTGTCCACGACCCGAGGACCCCGCTGTTGCAACAACATCTGTCTCGCCGTTCGCCGACATCGACGGACCATCGTGGTGCTTCATGATGTCGCGCATCTTCGGGGCCAGTTGTGCGCCAACGAACGTGGCCGCGACACCAAGCACGATCGTGTAGGTGGCAGCCAGATGCGCGACCAACGGGCTGGCTCCCGAATGGAGCGCGGCCACGGTGGGCCAGCTGACAAACCCGTACGAGACGTACATCGAACCGAACATGACCGGCGGAATCGCCGCGATCGTCCACTTCGACTTGAAGCTCATCAAGACCAGGATCAAGAACGCTGGCACGAGATCGAAGAGACGGTTGGTGCTGATGAACCACAGCGGCAGCGGGAACCAGTGCTCATTGAAGAACGGCTGGTTGTCGCCGTAGTAGGTGTAGAGCTTGGCGATCTTGATGATTGGGATCTCGAGCAGCAGATCCGCGACCGCGATACCGCCGAAGATATAGAGGAAGTCGCGGGGCCGGCAACCATTGCGAACGCGTTGGATGATGAACAGCGACCCACCGCCGATGAACCATAGATACACCGGCGCGACCCACAGCGGAACATACGTGCCCCAGAATTCCACCATGCGCCAAGCGCCGATCTCGGCGTACCAGAGCTTGCCGCCCCGGTCGACGGCGCCCTCGAATAGCACGGCCCCCAATGCCCCGCTGAAGAGGATCACCATCCGGAACAACAGCTCCCACCAGTCGCGGTGCCGAACCGGATTACGCGCTGCCAGGTAGATCGTCAAGCCGGCTACGCCGAAATGCAGCAGACCGAAAATCCATTGCCACATCGGGTTGACCACCATGTCGACTGGGGCATCAAGCGGTTGATTCACGGGGCCCTCCTCAAACCTTGCCAACCGAACGTATCCTCGGTTAATTTGATCGCAAGTCTGCGCGCAGTTCAAATACGACGTGCTGATACTGACATATTTTGCCTCGCCCCGTCTAGGTTGACCGAGCATATCCTCGGTAGAAAGTAGGGTGTGCGTGCACGACTACGACGTCGTCGTCATCGGCGGTGGCCACAACGGGCTGGTCGCGGCGAACTATCTGGCCGACGCCGGCCACCGGGTAGTGGTGTGCGAGAGCAACCCGGCGGTCGGTGGGATGACTGCTACCAGTGCGACGATCGACGCGGCGCCGCAGCATCTGATCAACAGCTTCTCGGTCGATGCGTTCTTCTGGGACTCGTTCCCCGCGTCCAGAGACCTCGGTCTTGAACAATATGGATTGCGCCGCAATGAGATTGACCCGGGGCATCTGTACTTGCATCCCGAGGGTGGCTCGATCGGATTCTGGTGCGACCCCACTCGCACCGCAGACGACATCCGCCGGTTTTCCTCCGCCGATGCCCGCTCCTACCTCGAATTCACCGAAATGCTAGGGACTTTCGCCGATATCATGTTGCGGTTGGCCCGCACCAACCCAGTCCGGCCAGACGCGGCGGCGATTGGATACGCGGCCCGACGCGCGATGTCGAACCGCCGTCAGATCGGCGACCTGATCCGCCTTCCGATCAGCTCGGTCTCAGAGATCATCGCTGAGCGGTTCCGCCACCCGGTGGTGCGCGATGCATTGCACGCGTCCTCGGGGTCCACCGTCCCGAATGACCTGAGCGGCACCGGCGTGGCCTTCTTGTGGCTGGCCACCATGCACCGGTTCACGTGCAGGCGACCGGTGGGCGGGGTTCAAGCGATTCCCGACGCCTTGGCGCGACGTCTTCGGGTCAAACAGGGCGGCGTGCTGGTCGACTCGACCGTCGTGGAGATCGTTGTCAAGGGCGGCCGCGCAGCGGGGGTGCGCCTCGCCGACGGCACCCGAATCGAAGCCCGCAAGGCCGTCCTTGCCAGCTGTGACCCGCGCACCGCGCTTGGAACATTGTTGCCGCACAGTGTATTACCAGCCGATACCATCACTGCCGTCGAGAACATTCCTGTCTCGAACTTGAACTGCGGGCAGGCGAAGGTCGACCTGGCCCTCAACGGCATAGTCACGATGAAGCGCCACCAGAAGTGGCGCCGCGACGATCTCGACGTCCGCCGACCATCCCACATGATCGGCACCGAAGCCGGCATGCGGCGACTCTTCGCCAAGTCCGCCGCCGGCCTTCTTCCCGACCCGGAAGAGCTCTCGCTGTGGCCGGTGATCCCGACCGCGCTCGACCCGACACAGGCACCACCCGGGCAGGACACCGTGTATCTGTATTGCGCGGTGGTCCCCTACGCCCCTGACGGCGGTTGGGACGCAGCGAAGGACAAGCTCGCCGAGACCGTCCTCGAGACAGCTGGGCTCTATTACGACGGCCTGGGCGATCTCGAGGTCGGCCGACAGGTCCTGGCCAACGACGACATCGCACAACGAACCCACGCCAGCGGCGGCAATGTCGCTCACGTCGATATGGTGCTGAGCAGGTCGGGGCCGCTACGGCCGGCCCGTGGGCTTGGCGGCTATTCGACCCCGGTTGAGGGCCTCTACCTGGGCTCCTCGGGCAGCCATCCCGGAGGCGGGATCACCGGCGGCCCCGGCTATCTGAGCGCCCAGAAGATTATCAAGGACCTCCGGCCCGGGCGGATCGCGCGCCGTCGCCGTGGGGGCAACCTGCTCTAATGGTCAGAACACTCACCTTCGACCTACAAGGATGAATCGGTGGCACCCCCGCGTCGCAGCGACCGCCAGCCCTATACGGTCGATTCGCTGACCGATATCGCGGTTCCGCTGTTCATCAGTCGTGGGTACGACGCGACGCGCATCGAGCACATCGCCAAGGCCGCCAATATTTCGCAGTCCAGCCTGTACCACCATGTCCGCGGCAAGGAGGCTCTGCTCAAGCGCGCGCTCGAACGTGCTGTCAGTGCGCACTGGGCTGTCCTCGCGGAGCCAGAATCTAGCGAGGGCGAGGCCGTCACACGGCTGGTCCACATCATGCAGCGCCTGATGACCGAACAGCTACGCCTTCAGCCCGAGATGACCCTGCTGCACCGCTCACGCGGGAACAACCCGACCGAGCGGTGGGCGATCGACGAGATTCAGAAGTTCGAGGACGTGGTCTCGGATTTGGTCCATCAGGCCCAGGCCAACGGCAAGCTGAGGACCGACCTGGACGCCGGCCTGATGGTCCACCTTGCCTTCGGCATGACCGATTCGGTCGTCGAGTGGTTCCGGCCCGACGGGACGTGGAGTCACCGCCAGGTGATCGACACCCTGCTGGCTGTCATGCTCGACGGCACCCGTGCCGCAAAAGAAGCCGCGCAGAACGCAATCACTCCTCGGGCACCTGAAGACCGCGGACGGTGAGCGCCGTCATCGCCTCGATGACCTGCCGGTACGCGACGTCGTGGGGCAGGCCCATCCAGTCGCCGTGCAAAGCGACGGATAACACCATCGCGAACATTGCGCGCACCGTCGGCTGCAGATCGAAGCCGGAGAATCCTCGCTCGACCGATTCGGTACCAACGACCTCCTCGATGACGGTAAGCACCTCGGCGAACGCCTGATCTACCTGGCTCGCCGCCGCGGCTGGGAGGTCGTCGAATTGGCGGGCAGCCATCAGTGCCAGAAGGACTTCACGTTCGCCGTGCAGGACTTCGAACAGGCCCGTGTAGAGATCGAGTCCTTCTTGATAGGGACTGCGGACGCCGTGTTGGCGGCTGCTGTAGTCGGCCATGTACTTCTCGATGAATGATGTGAACGGGGTAACTACCGCCTCCTGGAAGAGGTTGGCCTTTGTCCCGAAGTGGCGGAAGATCATCACCTCCGTCACTCCGGCACGTTCGGCGATGTCGCGGGTGGATGTGCCCTTGTAACCGCGCTCGGCGAAGATGTCGCGAGCAGCCTCCAGCAACAACTGTCGCCCGCGGCCACGCACGCTGGTGGCTTTCTTCACTGCGGTCATGCCAGGTGACCCTAGCCGAGAACTACGGCGGAGATCAGCTGCGGGCAACAGTCCCGAAATCAATCTTCGCCCTGCGATACAGCAATACGGTGTTCACCGTCATGCCCACGGCGAAAAACACCGTCGGCAGCCAAATCCCGACAATCCCATCCCAGGAGAAGGGTCCGGATTTGAAGTACACGGCGAGAACGCCACCGGCACCGATCGTGGCGACCCACAAGTTCATGTACGCCGCCCACCGCGGCCAAGTGGGATTCGGCCGAGTATCCATGAATCCAGCGATCGCCATGCACACGTATTGCATCGAGTAAGTGGGGATCAGCATGGTCCACACCAGCCAGCCGTAATCGTTGAAGCCCCGAATGATCTCCGGGCTGATATCCGGCCGGAAGCTCGCCAGCAACCAGAACAGGCAGATGATCTGGAAGAAGGCCACCAGGATGACGGCCCCGCCGAACTGAATCGGCGCCAGCAGCGCGTGACGACCTTCAATCTTGCGCATCTCGCGAGAGATGACGGTATAGAACGGCAGCAGGAAGCTCGATGCGAACAGTGCACCGATCAGTCCTGCCCGGATGCTCGACTGATTGTCGAGATAGAACTTGGCGATATCGGCCGCACTCGCCGCCGGCGACGGCGGCGGGAAGAACCCGGCGAGGAAGACGAACGGAACGCCGAAGCCGACGATGGCGATCGGCCACGACCAAATACACGCGAAGTGCACTCTGCGCCGGATTGCGGCTGCGGCGGAGGAAGATTCCTCCGCGCTGACCGCAGGGTAGGTGGTGGACATGATGCACCTTTCTGGTTGGCGGGACGTCAGACGATGTGTTGGGACATGGCGAAGATGACGACGAGTACGGAGCACGTCACGATGCAATACCCCTCGAAGGCAACCCGGAGTAGGACGGGGGCATGGCGAAGCTCCATGAAATACATTCCGATAAAACGGATCTTGACAAAGGCGATGACGAGAATGCTGAACCCCGCGAGCGAGTTGCCGCCGCCGAGGCCGGGCACATGGTGGCTACCACCCAACGACCAGGTCAACAGCGTCGCGAGGATCAACGCGAGCCAGACCAGGCTGGTCCGGGTCCGCAATAGCGGCGCGATCGTATCCATTGAGGTACTCAATTCAGAAGGTAGATAAGCGGAAAGAGCGCGATCCAGAGCAAGTCGACCATGTGCCAGAAGCAACCACCGCCTTCGAACCACGCCAGTTGGCGTGGGTCATGACGTTTCCGGCGGGCGGAAACCAGGAGATAGCTGAGCACCGCCAGGCCGAGCAGCAGATGGAACCAGTGCAGCCCAGTCAAGAGGAAATAGAACATGTAGAAGGTGTTCGTCTGCGGTGTGATGCCGGCATCGATCTTGCCGACGTACTCGACAACCTTAAGAACCGAGAACGCGAGGCCACACCCGATTGCCCCGGTGATCAATAGTGGAGCAGGCCACGGGGTTTCGCGCCGGACGGCGGACACCGCCAGCACCACGAGCATCGAGCTCACCAGCAACAGAAGCGTATTGACCAGCCCGAAGGTGGAGTTGAGGTGAAGCTGGGAACTATCGAACAGTGCTACTTCCTTGCTGCGATACACCAGGAAGGTTGCGAACAACACAGCGAACACCGCCATGTCCCCCAAGATGAAGATCCAGATGCCCGCCTCGCCCGGCACATGACCCCGCTGCGCTTTTCTGCCGGAGGTCGGGGCGGGCTCCGCGACCGTCGTTGCACTCATCGAGACCATCTGCGCCGCAGGGAGATCCGGCGCTTCTGGGCACGCAGTACGGCACGGGCAGCCTGCTGCCCGGGGATGCCGCAGATTCCTGCGCTGGGATGGGTGCTGGCTCCACTGAGGAACAGGCCATCGACGGGCGTGCGATAACCGGCGATGCCGCGCAACGGGCGCAGCGGGCCAAAGCGGGTGGCGATCGGATCAACGTGATACACGTTGCCGTCAGGCGCGCGGAAGCGGGCTTCGATATCTTCCGGCGTCATCACCCGGCGGTCGATCTCGAGCTTCTCGAGCCCGTCGATGTACTTCGCAGCGTCACCGAGGACGTTCGCCGCCGTAACATCGGCCAGCTCCGGCCAGGGCTGAGTCGGATGTGCCGGCGCGATCCCGGACCAGAACCAGAAGGTGTCCTGACCATCGGGCGCTTGGGAGGGATCCATGCCGGTCGGCAGGATGGCGAACCCGGGAAGCGGATCGGCGACGGCGCCGCGCGCGCAGGCGCCCCATGCGGCGACGTGGTCGTCGAAGGTGGTCAGGCACAACGCCGGTTTCCGCAAGTCAACATCATCACGACGATTGTTCTGATGAGTCGACAGCTCGGCGCGACCGCTCAGGGCGACATCGATCTTGAACGACGACGCGTGGGTGGATGAGGTCGGGATGTAGGGCACGCGCTCGGCGAGTCGATCCGGCAGTGCACCGTCCGGTAGCCACCGGCCGAGTACCGTCGCCGCGTTGTTCGTCGTCACCACGTTGCGCGCAAACACCTGCTCGCCGGACTCCAGTTGGACGCCGCATGCCCGACCGCTGCGAACCACGATGGACTCGACCGCGGCGTCGAGCCGGATGCTGCCGCCTGCATCGGCAAAGCATCGGGCCAGCGCGTCCGTGATCGCGCCGGTCCCGCCTTGGAACCGGCCGACGCCGACCCGGTGGATGAGCCCGAAATAGATGAGGACCCAAGCGGTTCCGTCATCACTGATCGGAGCGAAGCACGGAACGGCCGCCAACAGCGACTTGATGCGATGGTCGGAAAACCGGCTCTCGATGAACTCCGCTTGAGACGTGGTCAAGAACTCGGTCAGCGGCCCGAATCGCCCGGGGTGACGCGCGGACCGAACGAGTCCCCCGGCGATGTCGGGCAGAGCCGGGCGCAGCGGATTGCTGTTCATGTACGGCACCGCGATGTTCATCGCCGCCTCGAGGGCGTTCGCGAGCTCCAGGTAGGCGCGGCCGTCGGCCCGGTTGAACCGCCCGACTTCCTCGGCGGTTCGTACCGGATCGCGGTGTATGCACAACGAGCTGCCGTCGGAGTCGAGGAACGCATACGGGGTGTCGATATCCAGTTCACACAGCCCGTAGCGAGCAAGTTCCAGATCGCGGGCAATCGTGGTTGTTCGCCACAACGACGAGTCCATCGCGCCCTCGTTGATTCGGTGCGCCGGCGCACCGGGTAGGACCGCGTTCGTCGAGGTCATTCCACCAACCGACGGCGATGACTCGACGATGAGCACGCTCAGTCCCGCTCGGGCCAGATAGCACCCTGCTGTCAGGCCGTTGTGACCTGCACCAACGATGAGAACGTCGGGCTGGGAGCCTTGCTGCGACATCCGGTCTTCCTTCTTGGGGTCCGATAGTTGTATGTTAAGTACATGCTATATGAGTACGCTCACAATTTGACCTTTTAGGAGACAAATGTCAACTGCGGCGCGGTCGCGACCAGACGGGGCGGCCCCTACGAACCCCCAGATGACGTTTCAGCGCATCTGCGCGATCAGTGGCATCCTCTGCCCGCTGATGTTCTTCGGAGCCTTCATCGCCGCCGGTTTCATCCCGCCGCTAGCGCCATCGATGAGTGCGAGCGAGGTCGCCGCATACTTCCAGCAGCATGCCAACGGCATCCGGCTCGGCGCCGGGATCATGCTGCTCAGCGGGATGTTCTACGCGGCCTACACCGCGGTGCTCTCGGGACAGATGCAACGGATCCGCGGTGTCCACCCGACGGTGGTCTTCACCCAGCTGGCCGCGGGCGCCTTCGCCTGTCTGACGTTTCTTGTGCCGGCTTTGTTCTTCGCGGTCACCGCTTTCCGGCCCGAGCGGTCACCGGAACTCACCCTGCTGCTCGACGACTTGTCATGGATCTGCCTGGTGATGCCCTGGCCGCCGTTCATGGTCCAGAACTTCGCGTTCGCGTTCGCCATCTTCTCCGACAAGGGTCC
The DNA here is from genome assembly GCA_000230935.2 of Mycolicibacterium rhodesiae JS60. Lineage (GTDB taxonomy): Bacteria > Actinomycetota > Actinomycetes > Mycobacteriales > Mycobacteriaceae > Mycobacterium > Mycobacterium rhodesiae_B. Next base: position 1,685,221 of record AGIQ01000001.1, on the reverse strand, counting down.
GCAACCACTCTTCCCCAGGTGGCTGGCCTACCTGAACATCTGGGCGCCGATCGTGTTCACGCCGGGCATCGTGCTCCAGTTCTTCAAGTCGGGGCCGTTCGCGTGGAATGGGATCTTTGTCTTCTGGATCCCGGCAACGGTTTTCGTCATCCAGTTCGTGTGCAATGTGATCTGGTTGCTGCGCGCCATCAAGGCCGAGCAAGCCGAATCTCAAGTCGCCGGACCACTTCCGTGACTGCGCCGAAGCTGTAGCTATCGACAAGAAATTCGAGTGGAGATGTCGACAGCTACAGGATCGCCGGGAGCGACGGGCATTCAGCCTCCCTAGAGTTGCTCCACCAGCCGGAATTTCTGGCGCCGTACTGGATGATCGGCCATTCGACGACGTTCGGGGCCCACAGGGCGAGGTGGCTTCCCCGGTCGGCCAGCCGCGCCAGTGCGGTGGCGACCCGGCACGCCTCGACGAACAGCTCGCCGTAGCTCAGTCGGACGGGAGTTGCACTGCCGTGGCAGGTTCCGATCAGCGCCGTGCGGTGCGGGTCGCTACTAGCCCGCTCGGCCAGCAACTCACCCACTGTCAGGTCGACGAGCTCGGTGGAGCGGTCGGCCGTCCAGTAGGCGCGCGCTGGGCCGACGGTCATACCGGGTTGGTGCCCAGTTTCGCCTGGCTCATATCGCTGATCTCCGACCAGCGCTCGGTGATCTCATCCAGGCTGGGCGCCGCGGAGAAGGTGACACCATCGTTCTGGAACTGGGCGACCCGCTGCACCAGCCCACCCCCGACGACGAAAACCGAGCCGGTGTCGTGGTTCTGTTCGGAGAGCAGGTAGCCGACGGCCGGTGCGACCAGCTCGGGGTTGAGCTTGTCGAGCACCTCCTGGGGCGCGATGTCCGCGGTCATCCGGGTGGCGGCCAGCGGCGCAATCGCATTGGCGGTGATGTCGTACTTGGCCCCTTCGATGGCCAGGGTGTTGATCAGTCCGACCAGCCCTGCCTTCGCGGCACCGTAGTTGGCCTGCCCGAAGTTACCGTACAGCCCGCTGGTCGACGTGGCGACGACGATCCGGCCGAACCCCTGCTCGCGCAGATGCGGCCAGGCCGCCCGAATCACGTTGTAGCCGCCGTGCAGGTGCACCTGAAGAACCGCATCCCAGTTCTCCTGTGTCAGCTTGTGGAATGCGCCGTCCCGGAGGATCCCCGCATTGCTGACGATGCCGTGCACCGCGCCGAACTCCTCCAGCGCGGTGGCGATGATCTCGGCTGCCCCCTCGGCGGTGGCCACCGACGAGTAGTTGGCGACAGCACGGCCACCGTCGCTACGGATCTCGTCCACGACCGCGTCGGCCATGCTGGTGGAAGATCCCGATCCGTCTCTGGCTCCGCCGAGATCGTTGACGACGACCAGCGCGCCGTTGGCGGCGAGGAATCGCGCGTACGCGCGGCCCAGCCCTCCCCCGGCTCCGGTGACGACGACGACGCGGTCCTGCAATCCTGGCACTAGCTGTTCTCCTTGAACTTGTCGACTGTCATGAGCCGCGACGCGGCTCGCGGGACACCACGGAAATGAACGAGACGCACCCTCCCGGCCGACCGCCGAGGTTGTGGGTGAGCGCGGTATGCGGATCGGACAGCTGCCGGGCACCCGCCTCGCCACGGAATTGCAGCCACGCTTCATACAGCATGCGCAGGCCGCTCGCCCCGACCGGGTGACCGAAGCTCTTCAACCCGCCGTCGGGATTGATCGGCAGCCGGCCATCGGCGTCGAACTCACCGCCCAGCATGTCCTTCCACGCCTGGCCACGCTCGGCGAAGCCGAGGTCTTCCATCAGGACGATCTCGGTCGGCGTGAAACAGTCGTGAACCTCGGCCAGTGACAACTGCACAGCCGGGTTGTCAATACCGGCCTGGGCGTAGGCGTCCTTGGCCGACTTCACGACCTCCGGGAATGTGGTGAAGTCGTAGCCGGGGTCGGTCGCCTCCCTGGTGGAGCCCGCCACCAGTGACAATGCATTGACGTACATTGGGCTGTCTGTGAATTCGTGAGCCCGCTCGGCAGGCACGATCAACGCACACGCTGCTCCGTCGGCCACACCCGAACAGTCGAAGACGCCCAACCGCCCGGCAACCGTGGGCGCCGCCTCGATGGCTTCCTTGGTCACGGATTTCCGGAACTGCGCCTTCGGGTTACGGGAGCCGTTGTCATGGTTCTTCCAGGCGACATGGGTCATCGCCGCACGCATCTCGTCGGGGTGCACGCCGTATCGGGCGCAGTAGGCCGGGTCGAGGAGGGAGAACGCCGCCGGTGCCGTCATCGACAGCTCGGCAGCGGTACCGTCGGCCGGCGGGTCCTGGCGCAGGAGTCCGGAATAGCCTGAGTCCTTGAGCTTTTCGACACCAACGGCCATCGCGATGTCATAGGCACCGGACGCCACCGCATAACAGGCATTGCGGAACGCCTCCGATCCCGAGGCGCACATGTTCTCGACCCGGGTGACGGGTTTGTCGTCGCTGCCGAGGGCGCGGCTCAACGTCAGCCCGGACATTCCTGAGCTCAGCGTCCCCAGCCAGTAGGCATCGATGTCGGCGGATGTCAGCCCGCCCGCCCCGCTCAGGCATTCCTGATAGGCCTCGAGAATCAGGTCCTCGGTCGAGGCGTCGAAGCGCTCGCCGAAGTGGCTGCAGCCCATCGAGACAACGGCAACCCGCCCGGCGATTCCGTTACTGCCCATCGCGCAGCACCGCCTTCCAGAAGTAGTTGTGCACACCGTCGGCGGTGAACAGGCGGCGGAACGCGAAGCCGACCCGGTCGCCCACCTGCACCTCCCGCGATCCGACGTCGGCCATTTCGACGGTGAACCTCCCACCGCCGTCGACGTCGACGACGGCCTGGACCATCGGCGGCGACGGCGAATAGGCGAGCCGATCGACGGTGTAGGTGACGACCGTCGCACCGAGTTCGGCGATGCGAACCATGCTCATCGGTTCCGTGGACCCACACGCCCGGCACACCCGCAGCGGCGGCAGATGGACGAATCCGCACCCGTCACAGCGGGTTCCGGTGAGGCCGAACTTCCACTCCTGAGCTCGCGCGGACGGTGGTCCCGCCGGTTTGTCGGGTTCAGGGCGTCGGGGTGGCTCGAAGGCGACCAGCCCACGCCAGGACAGGTACTTCAGGTAGTCGGCCGGGATGCCGTCGGCCCGCTGGGCCGCCACGGCCCGTTGTTGACGCGCACCGGGCAACGCCGCGGTGGTCTGCAGCACCATCGCGTCGCACCCGTCGGTCGCCGAGACCACCAGGATCGTGTCGCCCGGCTCGGCGACATCGAGCGCGTCGCACAGCGCGATTGCCGCATCCGCCGCCCCGCTGTGCCCCACCGGTGAGGACCTGATCGACTTGCGCCCCTTCACCAGAGCTGCGGCGCCCTTGACGATCCCGGTGTTGGGGCAGGCGATGACGACATGGTCCGCCTCGACCACGCCCGCAGCATCCAGGACGTGCTCGGCGGCGGCGCGCACGAGTGCGGAGTAGCGCTGAAAGCCGAAGCGCTCCTCCCATTGCCGCCCGGTGATGTCGGTGGGAACCCGCCAGCGGTCGAGGAATTCGTCGGTCAGCGCGGTGGTGGCCAACACGTCGGCGATCGATGGGCCGTCACCGAACAGCAGTGCTGCCGCCCCGTCGCCGCCCAGTTTCTCGTCGGCCGAGCCGGGACGACCGACGCGGACATCGGCGCATACCGCCAGTCCGCCGCCCGCCGCCGCGGCACGGATCGCGGCGAATCCACTGCGGCCGGAACCGCAGAAGTCGGCGGCGAACACCTCGGGCGGCAGGCCCAGCGCAGCGTGAATCGCCGTGGCGTTGGTCTTGTCGGCGTACGCCGGGCTGGACGTGGCGAAGTAGAGCGCCTGCGGTGCGCTCTGCTCGCCCAGCGCCGAACCCGCCGCGGCCACCGCCATCGTGGTGGAATCCTCGTCGTAGCTGGCGACGACGCGGTCACGCTTGGGCGTCCCGATGTCGGCACCGGCGAGCCGGAACCGCGGCACATAGCTCGCGTAGGCCAGCAGCCCGGCCGTCACGACACTCCCCGGAACACCGCGGCGATCCCCTGCCCGCCGCCGATGCACATGGTCTCCAACGCCAATCCGCCTCCGCGACGGCGCAGTTCGTGCAACATCGTGGCCAGGATGCGCACACCGGTCGCCCCGATCGGATGGCCCAGCGAGATTCCCGACCCGTTCACATTGAGGCGGTCCTCGACGTCGTCGAGTTTGACGCCCCATCCGCTCAATACGGCCAGCACCTGCACCGCGAAAGCCTCGTTGATCTCGATCAGGTCCAGGTCGTCGAAACCCAGTCCCGTTCTGGCGAAGAGCTTTTCGACCGCCCCGACGGGACCGATGCCCATCCGCGACGGCTCGCAGCCGACCGCGGCCCAACCTTCCAGATAGCCGATGGGTTCCAGGCCGAGCTCCTCGAGCCGATCCTCGGCCACCACCAGGCACGCCGCGGCGGCGTCGTTCTGCTGGCTGGAGTTGCCTGCGGTGACCGTGCCGTCCGGCATCAGGGTGCGCAGCCGGGCCAGCGTCTCGGGTGTGGTGTCGGGGCGCACGCCCTCGTCGCGGTCGACCGTGACCGGCTCACCGCGGCGTTGCGGTACCGGCACCGGGATGATCTCGTCGTCGAAAGCGCCGGCCTGCTGTGCGGCCACGGCGCGCTGATGGCTGCGGGCGGCGAACGCGTCGGCGGCATCGCGGCCGATACCGTAATCGCGCGCCAAATTCTCGGCAGTCTCGATCATCCCGCTGATTGCACCGAATCGCCATGCCGGCTGGGACATTTCGCGGCCACGATCCAGCCGGTCGTAGAGGGTCTGGTTGCCCGACCTCGAGCCCCAGCGCGCAGTCGTGGTGTAGTGCTCGATGTTGCTCATCGATTCGACGCCGCCGGCCAACACTACGTCGGCGGCCCCGGTCTGCACGGTCATCGCCGCGGTCACCACCGCCTGCAACCCGCCGCCACAGCGGCGGTCGATCTGCAGGCCGGGGACGGTGACGGGCAGGCCGGCGTGCAGCGCCACCCAGCGGCCGATGCAGGGCGCCTCCGAATTGGCGTAGGACTGGGCGAAGACGACATCCTCGATCAGCACGGGATCGACACCGCTGGCCTCGACGACGGCACGGGTCACCTGCGCGGCGAGGTCCTCGGCGCGCAGCGGGCGAAGCGCCCCACCGAACGTGCCGACCGGGGTGCGCTGCGGCGCTACGATCGCAGCCCGTCTCATATCGTTCCCTCGTCCCGCCACCGGTTCGCCGAAGGGTCGAGCAGCGCCGTCAGGCGCTCGTCGGGCAGCCACACGAGGGTCTCCAACTCCAATGCGTCGAGGTAGCGCACCCGATGAGTGCGCAGGTCTTCCAGCCGCAGCCGCGGGCCGTTGGCGTCGAGGTCGACGGTCACCGAAACCTGAGCGAACTCACTGGCCACCACTCCCGGTTGTGCCTGATCTGGTTCCATGCGCGCCTCAGATCAGGAAGCCGAGGGTGGGCAGCGGCCGGTCGTTGTCGACCAGGACGACTTTCTTGTACACCAGGCGCAGGCCAGCGTCGGTGCGCCGCAGCCGGTAGGTCGTGCGACCACCCCACAGATGTGTGCCCCGGGCCCGCGATTCCAGCAGCAGAAAGTTGGCGCCGACCTCGAGGTCGACGCAGCCCTCGGAAGTGGTCCTGCCGCCGAGGAATTCGATGTTGCTGAGCAGGCGGCGCATATTGGACGGGGGCGCCTGGGCGTACCGCTTACCGGTGCGGATCTGCTTGAGCCGCGTCGCGATCCGGCTGCGGTTGTCGCAGATGACGGCCATCTGGTTGCCGGGCTGAGCAGCACTGGCACCGTTGGCCGGGACCCAGTAGAGCGCGTCGTCGGTCCACAGCGCTTCCCACGAGTCGTAGTCGTTCTCGTCGGCGAAACGGGCCTCGCGGAACAAGAACTGCTCGACCTCGAACCGATCGAATTCGGTTGGTACGGGGAGAAGTTCATCGATCATTGTCGCGGTCATCGTCAGTCCTGCTCCATCAACTGCTTATAGTGCGACCAGAACGCCCGCATACCGGTCTCGTCGGTGTTCGTGCCGATGGTGAATCCGTGCTCGTCGACCCGCTCGCGATTCAGCCCGCGCCGTACATCGAGCCATTCTGGGTTCAGCACCTCGAGGCCGGCCTGGTTGCGTTCGTACATCTCGGTGTCGTCGGCCAGCAGCATGCCCGCCGGCCCGACCGAGGCCAGACACTGTGACACCAAACGCTTGTTGAGCTCGGGTGCACCCACGAGCTGCACGGCGGTGGAATACTGCACGCACTCCCGGACCGACACCGGCTGCAGGTTGAACACCTGGATCTCGGCGATGAACAGGTTCGGGAAGATCATCACGTGCGGGGCGCCTTCGATGAGGATCTGTTCGGCCGCTTCGCCATGGCGTGCCCGCATGGCCGCGACGTATTCGGGGACCCGCGATTCGGTGGTGCCGAACCAGCGCATCGGGGTGGCGTGCTTGCGGAACTCCGGACGCAGGTCGTTCTCGCTGTGGCCGTTGCCGAGATCACGGGTCACCGCGGTCGAGGAATCGCTGTAGAGCGGGCCGATCGTGGACTGTGTGACGCCGAGGATCGCACCGTGCACGAACTGCGGGTGGTAGCCGTCGGTCTCATTCTCCACCACCAGCTTCCAGTTGGCGCGGGTCTGGTGCTGCAACCATCCGGCGTTCAATTCGACGGCACCGTCCGGCGACAACCCGCACAGACGGTCGATCTCGCCCGCCGCTGCACCGAGGTGTTCGAGCAGGCTGGGGCCGTCGGGGGCGAAGCTGCCGAAGACGAAGCCGCGATAGGAGTCGATCCGCGGAACCCGCCCCATCGGCATGTCGAGCTGACGTTGCCCGTATCCCTTGAAGAACGGAAACCCGATCAGCTCACCGGTATTGCGGAACGTCCAGCCGTGGAAGGGACACCGGAATGTGCTCGAGTTGCCCTTGGCGTCGTCGCATACCTGGTTTCCCCGGTGGCTGCACCGGTTGAGCAACAAGTGGATCTGTCCGTCTCGGTCCCGCGTCATGATCACGTCCTGCAAGCCCAGCTTCTTGCGGACGTAGTCGTTCGGCCGGGCGACCTCACTCTCGTGGCCGACGAATACCCAACTGCGGTACCAGATCTTGTGCAGTTCTTCGGCGAAGATCGTCGGGTCGGTGTACATCGACCCGTGCACCTTGTCGTGGCGGATCAAGCGGTCGTAGCGGCCTGCGGTAGCCGCGGCCGGATCGATCACCGAGGTCATTGCCGTACTCCTTGTTTGGTTCCGAATACCGGGCTCCGCTTGGCGGCGAACGCGTCGACCGCCTCGGCGAAGTCATCGCTGTCGAACAGGCGCGCCTGTTCGGCGGCCTCCCGGTCGAGGACGTCCAGCGGGTGCATGGTCGGGGCGATCGCCAGCATCGCCTTGATGACGCCGAGTGCCTCTGCGGGCCGCTCCGCCAGGCTGGCCGCGTCGGCCACCGCAGCCGCGAGCGCTTCGCCTGGCTCGGCCAGGCTGTCGACCAACCCCAGCTCAAACGCATCGGTGGCGCTGATCGGCGCGGGAAACAGGATCAGCTGACGGGTTCGGGCCACGCCGATTCGGGCCGGCAGCGAGACGTAGGTACCCATGTCGCCGGACAGGCCGACATTGGTGAAGGTCGCCGCGAAGCGTGCGTCGCGGGCGGCGATCACCCGGTCGCAGGCCGCCGCAAGTCCGGCACCCGCACCGAATGCTGATCCCTCGACCGCTGCCAGCACCGGCTTGGGGGTGGCCCAGATCGCACGAATCACCTTCTGCGCCAGATTGATGCGTTCGAGGGCCGCTTCGGCGGACATCCTGGTCATGGTCGCGATATCGCCGCCGGAGCAGAACGAGCCCCCCGCACCGGTCAGCACGATCACCCGCACTCCCGGGTCGGCGTCGGCCGCCTCGATCGCCTCTGCCAAAGCGATGCGCAGCGGCAGGTCGATCGCATTGCGGACCGTCGGCCTGTTCAGTGTGATCGTGCGAACGGGGCCGGCATCGTCGATGAGGATGCTCATAGGCCGCCGAACTTCGGGGGGCGCCGTTCGATCACCGCGCGCAGTCCTTCCAACGCGTCCGCCGTGCCGGAGAGCTCGGAGACCGTGCGGGCTTCTTCGGCCAACCGCTGTTCCACCGACTGCCCGACCCCGCTCCACACCAGTCGCTTGGTGGCGGACAGCGCGGCCGTGGGGAGTTGGACCAGCTGGGCCGCGAGTTCCTCGGCGCGTGCCGTCAGGGCGTCGTCGTCGACGACTTCGGTGATGAGCCCGATCTCGACGGCCTCGTCGGCCGACAGCGTGGGATTCGTCAGCAGTATCCGCAGCGCCTGGCGCAGCCCGACGAGCTGCGTCAGCGTCACCGACGAGCCGCCGTCGGGAGCCATCCCGACCCGGACCGCACCCGAGAAGAATTTCGCCGACCGTGCGGCGACGACGACGTCGGAGGCACACACCAGGCCCAGTCCTCCGCCGCCGGCGGCAAAGCCCTGCACGGCGGTGACGACGGGGACCCGCAGCTGGATCAGCGCCGCGGTCGCCAGCTGCAGCCACGCCGTGGCTTCACGCAGGTAATCGGGGAGATCGGCACCCTTGGATTCGAACGTCTTGACGTCGCCCCCCGCGCAGAAGTTGCGCCCCTCACCGGTGAGGAGGACGACGCGTACCGCCGGGTCGGCATGGCAGGTCAGGATCGCTTCGTGCAGCGCCTTGAGAATCTCCACGTTGAGGCCGTTGGACGCCTCGGGGCGGTTCAGCCGCAGTCGGGCGATACCGTCACCGACTTCCAAGACCACTGGCGCGTCGATCGATGTCGTCATGCACGAACCTCTCTGCTCTGGAATGCCGTGACGCTGTCCGATCCCGCGTCGCCGGCGATGTGGCGGACCACCGCATCCATCTCGGCGTCCAATCCCGCGCGCAGACCGTCGTCGATTCCGACGGCCACGAGTCGTTTGATGGTGATCACCGCGTCGCGGCGGCGGTCAGCAAGCCGGGAGGCGAAACGCACAACGCCGTCGTCGAATTCATCCTGTGGAAAGGCCCGGTAGGCCAAGCCCAGTCGCACCGCGTCGAGGCCGGAGAGCCGATCGCCCGACAGCAGTACGCCCAGCGCCTGCTGGCGGCCGATGATGCGCGGCAGCCGAGCCGTGCCGCCCCCGCCGGGAACCATCCCGTAGTTGACGTGGTTGTCGGCGATCTTGGCCGTCTCACTGACCAGGACGATGTCGGCGGCCTGCATCAGCTCGAAGCCGCCCGCCGCCGCGGACCCCTCGACCGCGGCAACAACCGGGATCTCGACACCGGCGATCGCATCGCACGCTGCACGGAAGGCGGTGAACAATTCCGCGAGCGCGACAGGTCCCTGGGCACGCAGTCGTTCGACCTCTTCGAAGTCACCGCCGGCGCAGAAGTTTCCGCCGCTGCCCCGGATCACGATCACGTTGACCGCAGGCTCGGCACCGAGGGATTCAATGGCCTCGCGCAGCGCACGTGCCAGACCGGTGGTGATCGCGTTCATCCGGTCCGGACGATTCAGGGTGATCCACCCAACGTGACCGTCGAGCGACGTCGTCACGCTCATCTGGGTCTCCTCGGAAGCCGGATATGGACAAATCTAACCGAAATTTCTAATCTAGGTTAAACCAATGTCTGGGGCGGCCTCAAGTCCGCCCCGACCAGGAAGGGTCAACGTGGATCTGGGACTAGCCAACGCCCGCGTCGTGATCACCGGCGGCGCATCCAACATCGGCCGCGGCATCGTGCACCAATTCGCCGCCGAGGGTGCGCGGATTGCGTTGAACGACATCGACGAACCGCAGGCCGAGAAGGTCAAGGCCGAGGCGCTGGAGTTGGGCGCAGCGGCTGTCGAACTGGCGATCGCCGACCTCACGACAGCGGACGGCGGCGACGTCGCCGTCGGCACCGCGGTGAAGCACTGGGGCGGCATCGATGTGCTGGTCAACAACGCGGGATGGAGCGTGCCCGGGTTCATCGCGACCGACACCGACCGTGACAAATGGCAGCGCACCATCGAGATCAACCTGTTCTCGGCGATTGCCGCGACTCAGGCCGCGATCGGGCCGATGAAGGAGGGTGGTGGCGGGTCGATCGTTTTCATCGCCAGCGACGCGGCCTTCGGACAGATCCGCCAGGGCGTCTACGGGGCGTCGAAAGCCGCCATGGTGGCGCTGGCCCGCACGACGGCACGCGAGCACGGCAGGCACGGTATCCGCTCCAACATCGTCTGCCCCGGTCTGGTGATCCCGGAGAGCCCCGACGCGGTGGGTGCGGCCAGCCTGTGGTCCGTCGGCCAGGACGAGGTGTTCAACCCCAAGCAGATCGAGTTCATGCTCAAGGACACCCCGACGCGTCAGCTGACCACCGCGCACGATGTCGGCAACGCGGTGCTGTTCTTCGCCTCCCCGGTGGCCGCCGGTCAGGTCACCGGCCAGCTGATCTCGGTCAGCGGCGGCTACACGATGCCTTAGCGCTTCCCGCGAGACTGTAGTTATGGACACGTCTACTCGCACTTCTGCTCGATAACTCCAGTCTGGGCGAGATCTGTCGGCATCTGCTGCGAATATGCCGCCATGAGGAAGCTCATCGTCGGCAGTCAGGCCCGGCTCACGCGAGCCGTGACCGAACACGAGCTGCGCCGCCAGTATGTGCGTATGCACCGCGATATCTATGTGCCCAAAGGATATTCGCCAGATCTGGTGGATGTCATCGACGGGGCGTGGCTGCGTTCCGGCCGCAGAGGCGTGGTCGCGGGGATCGCCGCATCGGCGCTGCACGGCGCCTCCTGGGTTGACGACGACATTGCGGTCGAGCTGATCTGGAATAACACCAGGCCCCCGGAAGGGATCATCGCTCGCGCAGAACGCCTTCAGGCGGACGAGATGACCACGCGTCAATGCATCGCAGTCACCACGGCAGCCCGCACCGCATACGACCTGGGCCGTCACCTTCCACGGCTCGAGGCACTCGTTCGACTCGACGCACTCAAGCGGGCGACGGGCTTCGCGAACGACGACGTGCTCGGGCTGGCGACACGGTACAAGGGTGCTCGGGGTACGCGCCAATTGCTCGAATTGCTGCCGATAGTCGACGGGGGCGCCGCCTCGCCGCAGGAGACGCGGCTGCGGCTGCTGTATCTCGACGCGGGATTTCCGCCACCTGCCACGCAGGTCGCTGTGTTCAAGCGGGGCTGGGAGGTGCTGCGCACCCTCGATATGGGCTGGGAGGAGTTCAAGGTCGCTTCCGAGTACGACGGCGATCAGCACCGGACCAATCGAGTGCAGTACGTCAGGGATCAACGACTGATGCCCCAGGTCGCGCGACTGGGTTGGGATGTCATCCGGGTTATCAAGGAGGACAGCGACGCAGAGACTCTCGACCGCACCTTCGCGGCCTTGGTTGGGCGAGGTTGGGACGGTCAGTTAAGTCCAAAGCGGCAGAACCACTGGTGGCGCCCGCCGCCGGCACTCGGCGACGCTGCGAGCCTGTAGCTATCGACACCCTCACTCGCACTTCTGCTCGATAACAACAGCTTCGGCGACGTCGCGCCTGGGTTCGACCAGCACCCTGCCCAACAGCCCCACCGAGCTGGCGATGCCGCCGACGACCGTCAACGCGGCCAGATGGACGAGGAGCATCGGTGGGTCGTCGACGGAATGGCGCACCGACAGGTACAGGATTCCGGAGCCGAAAAGCCCTGCCGCGAATGCCATGGGCACGATCGGGATCAGGTAGAGGTAGGCGGCGCCGCGCAGGAGTGGTGCGAGTCGATAGATGACGATGCCGCTGACCAATGCCGACATCGCATTCGTGAAGCCCAGGAAGATCGGGTACCCGAGCACGACGAACGGCTGACTGTCTTGATACTCATAGACTTTCAGCACGCTGACGTAGGTCATCTCCGCCGCGATCGCCATCACCACGATGAACGCGTACATCATCCACACGGTGCGGATCGCCGGACGGCGAGCGATAGTGCGGGCGATGAAGACGCTGGCGCCCCCGTAGAAGGCCAGGTAGGCCGCGGGCACCCAGATCGGTTGGTGGCTACCGAATGTCGTGTAGAGGTGCCACTGCCCCTGTTCGCGGAACCACAACCCGTACAGGTGGTCGAATAGCGGTTCCATCAGGCAGGTGAGCGTCCCGCTGGCGAGCACGAACAGCGGCCACACGACCGATTCCCGGCGGCACAGGCGAGCAACCCAGATGAGCACCACGACCGCCAGCGCGAACGTGAGCACAGTGGCGATCCACTGGCCGGCCGGCCAGACGGGCGTATCGATTCCCATCGTCGTCACAGGTGCCATCACAACCTCCGATCAGCCGGCCAGCAGATAGCTGGGCAGGTTGGCATACGACGTTCCGATCAGCCCGAGCCAGTTGAACGGCAGGTGGTACACGAACACCAAAGTGACCATGCAGAATCCGAGGACCGCGAAATTCCGGACGTGCGGACGTAGCGACGGACGCCACCGATCCGCGCCGAGCTCGATCGGCGACTCCCCCACCGGCCGCTCCTGCGCCTCCATCCGCGCCCACGTGAAGACACATCCGACGAAGGCGACCAGGACCGACTCGTAGATGGGGAACTGATGCACCTCGCCCGGCCACAGCGTCAGGGGTTCATAGGTTTTCGCGAAGGCGTACGCGTGGGTGGTCCTGATGACGATGTTCTCCACCACAAAATCGAAGATGAATTCGAAAATGAATATGAAGACAAACAGGCGGAACTTCGACATGGCCGGCCACCGGCGGCGTACGCGCTGCGCCTCGTGACAGGCCACGATGGCCACGCCGGCACAGAAGTAGATGTACATCGGCGGGCCCCAGATCAGCGACTCCGCATAACGACTCGGCGCGTCCGGATTGTGGAACGGCAGGAAGCGAACCCAGACCCCGCGATTGACATTGGCGCTGTTCCAGGCGAACAGATACTGCTGCACGTTGAGGAAGGCATCGGCGACGAAGCAGATGATGCCGCCGATGACGAACTTGCCGTCCAGACTCAGCGAGCCGGTCTGGCGCAGCGGCTTCACCACGCAATACCAGATGAACGCCACCATCACCGCCAGACTGATCGCCTCGAAGATCCGCAGCGCGATCAATCGCCAGTCCGCCATGACATCCGGCCCGATCCTCGGCGCCGGGGTGAACTCCTCACCCGAAGTCACCCATCGCACAATGACTTCGACACAGATCACAAACCAGACGACACCGATCAGGGCCAGGAACGTCGCGGGACCCTGCCGCCCGAGCGGCGGTGGATTCACGGCCGGCTTCTCGGCGACCGCGTCATCGGCGCCCGTGGTCAACGACATCCGACCTCCAGTAGACAAATGGGACACTTTGTAATCGTCAGGGTGATAATGACGCCATATATGCGATGATGTCAACGCCGTCTTCACCCGAGGAGTCCGCTGACATGACGCCGGTCCCACGCGCCGCCGCCCGCAGCCGTGTCGTCGCTGCGGCGCGGGAGTTGTTCCGCACCAACGGAGTACGGGCGGTGACGATGACGGATGTCGCACGCGGCGCCGGCTACAGCCGCCAGATGGTGTACAAGGTGTTCTTCGATCGCCGCGAGTTGGTGCTGGCCGCCGCCATCGAGCGGATCGTCGAGATCGCCGATGCCGCCACGCCAGGTGCCAGCGTTCCGGACGGGAGTTTCACCGAATCGTTCGTCGAACTGTCCGTCCAGATCATCGAAACCCTGCGCAACGACCCCGAGCTCTCAGCGCTCCTCGGCGACGGCAGTCCGATCACCGCACACGAGGCACTGTGGTCCCCGGAACTGGTGGAGCGCGCGTTGCGGTTCTGGCAGCCCTGGCTGGATGTCGGCCGCGCGCGGCACCTGCTTCGCGACGACTTGTCGAATCGGGATCTGTCCGACTGGCTGCACACCGTCTATGCGTCGATCATCCTGCGCCGCAACATCCCCCAGGATGACGAGCGCGCGATGATCGAACGTTTCGTGATGACGTCACTGGCGATGGCCAGCGCCGTGCAACCTCACTTGCCGTAGAGCGTGCCGTTCCACATCGCGACGAGCGGGCCGACCATGGCCTCTTCGTCGGTGAGTTCAGGATCCACCCCCATACCCGCGATGTGCAGCACCCGCTCGGTACTCCAGAACAGCGTGGCCGCCAGTGTCCGACTCGGCAGATCCGACGTGATCAGCCCCGCCTCGCGCTCCCTATCGATCTCGACGGCACCGGCGGCGACAAAGCGCTCGACGACCGCGAGCCAGAGCGAACGCAGCGGCCGCTCGCTGTGCCAGTGCTGATTGGCCGCCTGCAACACCGCACGGTGCCGATGCCACGCGTGGGTCACCGCACGGATACTGCGCTCCAACGCCAGTGACGGCGGATCATCGGGTGAACGCTCCAAGAACGGCTGCACCGTACCGAAGATGTCCTCCATCGCGGCCTCGAGCAGACCGGACAGGACCGAGAACTTCGACGAGAAGTAGAAGTAGAACGTCGCCCGCGAGATGCCCGCCTCAGTGAGGATCTGCGCCACGCTGATATCGGCGAACGGCTCACGTTCCATCAGCCGGGCCGTCGCCGCGTAGATGGCATCGACCGGCGGCACCCCGTTGAGGTCAACCGATCGCGGTCGACGCGTCGCCTCAGTCATCGCAGCCACCTTACCGTCGCCCAGCGCCGCTCCAGGCGGCGCGTTCGAGAAATTTAATCCAATTTCAAACAGGGTATACACATTGTCTAGACACGATGTTAGTGTGAGCTGGTCCACAGTCGCCAGACGGCGGCGCCGCGCCGCTAGCCGCGGAGAAACCGCAGGTGGAGCGGGCAAGCGGGCACCCGATCATAAGGAGAGGCCGAATCGATGAGTCCCACGTTGAGCCTGAGTTGGTCCCCCCTGGTGCAGGGCCAGGGCTGGCCGCCCAATATCCAGCCGGCCCCCGGTGATTTCAGCGTCAGCCTGGGCGCGGAGATCGCCTTCTTCCTGATCGCCGGCGCCCTGGTCGTCGTCTTCGCCTTGCCCTGGGCCATCCGGGCCGCGGTGCGCAGCCGCAACTACATCCCGCTGATCGTGATGGCCAGTGGGCTGATCTGCAGCTTGCTCGAGCCGATGCTCGACCTGCTCGGCCATCTGCATTGGGCCAACAACCTCATGCCGGCGTTCACCAACTTCGGCATCACCGTGCCCCTGCTGATCCCGCCGTGCTACGTGGCGTTCCTGGGGCTGGAGGCCTATTTCTGCTACTTCGTGATCCGCAACGGCGCCCACGCCAGCCACTTCGTGATGCTGCTGGGGATGGGAATCGTCACCGACGCCGTCATGGAAACCGCAGGCATCAACCTGGGCACCTACCTCTACTACGGTGTGCAGCCGTTCAGCTTCCTGAACTTCCCGTACTGGTGGGGCTTCATCAACGGTGGTTCGTTCGTCACGATCGGCGCCATCCTCGCCTTCGCCGTCCCGAGACTCAAAGGCGCGCACAAGCTCTGGCTGTTGCTGGTGGCTCCTTTCGGCATGATGGTCGCCTACTTCGGTGTGGGCTGGCCGCATATCCTGATCCACAATTCCACGCTGCCGACCGCGGTGCGCTGGATCGGCGCCGCCGTCATGATGGCGATGATGGTGGGCTGGATGTTCGTGCTGCATCGCCTTGTCGGCCGGCCGAATTCGCAGCCCGCCCCCAAGTGGACCTTCTGGCGGGTGTTCGCCTACGGCAAGTTCATCCCGACCCGCACCGGCCGCCAGAACCTGTGGCGCAAGATGTGCGAGGAAGGTGGCGTCAAGCCCGGTGACGGAATCGCGGTCGATCCCGAGGATCCTGCTCACGCGATCGTGGTCGGGCCGACCATCATCATGAACGGTGGCCAGCAGAACCGCCAACCGGCCGCCACGCCCTGACCCGCGGAGACGGTGGGCCGGTTCCGAGTGCAAACCGGTTCCGGCCCATCGCCTTCCGTCTTTCCCACCTACACTCGATGAGGTTCTTGCCATGTCCCCAACTGCCCAGCCCCCACGTGAAGCCGATGTCGTCGTCGTCGGCTCCGGGCACAACGGTCTCGTCGCGGCGGCCTACCTGGCCAAGGCGGGGCTCAACGTCCTCGTCGTCGAGGCGGCGGCCACCGCCGGCGGCATGACGTCGACGAACTCCTTCGCACCGGAAGCACCGGAATACACCATCAACGAGGCCTCCATCCAGGCGTCGCTGTTTCGCACCACCACCATCAACGACGATCTGGAACTGTCGACCCGCTACGGCCTGCGCCAGACGGTCATCGATCCCGCGCACTTCCAGCTCGCTGCCGACGGGAGTTCACTGGGGCTCTGGCGCGATCCGCGCAAGACCGCCTCCGAGCTGGAGCACTTCTCCCGCAAGGATGCTCGCGCGCTGCTCGAACTGTACGAAGTGATCGACGCGGCGGTGGAAATCGGCCTGCCGATGATGCAGACCAATGTGGTGACACCCGATATCTCGGCAATTCTGAAGGCCGCCAAAGGCGTTGCGAAGAATCGCAAACAACTCAGTGCGATCGGGCGCTGGATGGCCAGTTCCCAGACCGAAGCGGTAGAGGAGAGCTTTGAGCACGACATGATCCGGGCGCCGTTGCTGACCTCGCTGCCGTTCATGCCCTTCGACGCCGACCTGTCCGGCTGGTCGCTGATTTACCTGGGCGTGCTGTCCAAGTACGGCGTTGCGATGTTCCACGGGGGAACCGGCTCGCTACCGAAGGCGCTGATCGGGGTCATCAAGGACAACGGCGGCGACATCATCACCAGCTCGCCGGTCGAGGAACTCATCGTCGAGTCCAACCGCTGCGTCGGTGTCCGCGTCCGTGGCGGCAGCGAGATCCGGGCCCGCCGTGGAGTTTTGACCGCCTGCAGCCCTAAGACCACGCTGACCCGGCTGCTCCCCCGCGGAATTCTCGAGCACAAGAAGCAGGTCGCCGCCGATCACATCCCGACCCGCAAGCGCGGTATCGCAGACGCGAAAGTCAATGTCGCGCTATCGGGACGAGTCGACATGTCCAAGCACGAGAAGTGGCGTGGCGACGGCATCGACCTTCGGCTGGCCTGCAACTGCTACCACACCTACGAACAGGCCAAGGAAGCCGCCAAGGCGTGCGTCCGCGGCCAGGTGCCCGACGCGATCCCCGGTCTGGCACAGGTGACCAACGCGTTCGATCCCTCGATGTCGCCGCCCGGCAAGGATTTGTGGTGGTTCTGGACCGGGCTGACTCCGTCGTTCCCCGAAGAGGGCTGGGACGTGGCGCGCAAGAAGATCACCGACAGCATCATCAAAGACGCCGACCAGTACTACAAGGGCGTCGAAGATCTGCAGGTCGCGGTGCGTCCGCTGGTGTTGCCCGACATCGAAGAACGGTTCTGGGCCATCGACGGTTCGGTCTACCACGTCGATCCGACGATCAGCCGATTCGGGCCCAACAAGCCGGTGAGCGGATTCGCCGGCTACCGCACCCCGGTCGAAGGACTGTTCCTGACCGGGTCGGGCACCCACCCGGTCGCCGGGATCAGCGGTATGCCGGGCCAGAACGCCGCGCGCACCATGCTCAAGCAGTTCCGGCTGGAGGATCAGGGCGGACGCCTCGGCGCTCTCAGAGACCGACTGCGGCGCGAACGCCGGCGCGCTGCGCTCACCGAGAACCCGTACACGAGCGGGCCCAACGACCCCTTCCCGGGCCGATGACGCGCGAAGTCCAACGCACCATGGCGATCTGCGGTGCGGCATTCGTCCTGCTGCTGTTCCCGTCCATCATCATGATCGGCCTGCTACCGCCGATATCACCACTGCGGACGGCAGACCAGGTGGCGCAGTTCTGGTCGACCAACACCGGCCTCAAGCGGATGGGGCTGGTGATCATGCTGGCAGCAGCGGGATTACAGGCACCCTTCGGCGCTCTGATGGCGGTCCGCATCCGGCAGATGGAAGGCAGCCGGTATTCCGCACTGGCCTACACCCAACTGGTCGGCACCGGTCTTGCGGTCGTCGCCATTCTCATGCCGACCTTCGCCTTCGCCGCCGCGTCCTACCGTCCGGAACGCGATCCCGAGATCACCCAGGCGCTCAACGATCTGGGGTGGCTGCCGTTCGTGATGAACTGGCCGGCCGCCACTATCCAGTGTCTGGTCATCGGATTCGCGATCTTCGGCGCCAAGACCATGGTCTGGCCACGGTGGCTGGGTTACTTCAACGTGTGGTGCGCCTTCATCTTCGCCGCCGGCGGGCTGGTGGTGCTGTTCAAGGACGGCGTCTTCGCGTGGAACGGGCTGCTGGCCTTCTGGCTGGTTGCGGTGTTCTTCGGGGTGTGGTTCCTGGTGATGTCGTGGCAGCTGTGGATCACCGCGCCGAGTGACGACGAAACCCGCACGGCGCAGGACGCATTGGCCTCATGACAGTGCTGGACGACGTCGAACCGGTACGGGCGACCGAGCGGCGGATTCCCGGCGAGGAAGGCATCTGGGTCTTCGTCCTCGGTGACATGACGGTCTTCGCACTGTTCTTTGCGACCTTCATGTACTCGCGGGGCAAGAACCCACAATCCTTCGCTGCAGGGCACTCCGAACTTCACGTCGCACTGGGCACAGTGAACACCGTTCTGCTGCTGAGCAGTTCATTGCTCGTCGCCATCGGTGTGCAGCGGGTGCTCGGCGATCGGCATAAGGATGCCACCCGGCTGTTCACCGGTGCGCTCGGATGTGGCGCCGGCTTCGTCGCCGTCAAAGCCATCGAGTGGACGCAGCTGTTCAGCGCGGGCAAGGGCGTCGGCAGTGGTGAATACTTCTCCTACTACTTCGTATTCACCGGCATCCACCTGATGCACGTGCTGATCGGTCTGGCGATTCTCGGGCGACTCATCGCCCTGACGCGTCGGCCCACTCTCGACGGCAAGCAACAGCGGCTGTGTGAGACCGGTGGAATCTTTTGGCACATGGTGGATCTGCTCTGGGTGGTCCTGTTCGCGCTCTTCTACCTGGTGAGGTGACGATGTCGGCCACGCGTCGGTTGACCTTGGTCTGGGCTGTGCTGCTGGCGTTGACCTTCGGGTCGTTTGTCGTCGGCATCGAGCAGAGCGCCGATTTCGCCGGAGCGGCCGCGATCGCGATCATCGGGATCGCCCTGCTGAAGGTGCGTCTGATCGGCTTGCATTTCATGGATGTTCGGGTTGCGCCGACAGCTCTGCGGGTTCTGTTCGAGGGCTACGTGCTGGTGGTGTTCGTCGCGCTGGTAGTCCTCGACCTGCTGGTCAAACCCTAGTCCGCCGTGCGGCGATACACGACGCGCCACACGATGTCGGTGAGCGCGTCGAGCTCGCGGTCGACCTCGTCGTCGTCGGCCGAGCCGACAAGCTGATAGAGGCCGCGCTCGATCATCCAGACCAGCCATCGCGCGGTGCGTTCGGCATCCAGTTCGGGATCTGCGGTGCCGGCATTCTGGGCTCGGGCGATGTAATCCGCGAGGGCGGGCACCACTTGATTGATGAGCGACTGGTGCTGTTCTCTCACCCGCGGGTCGTAGGCCGCGGTCTCGACGACGGTGCCCAGAATCGTGCGATGCTCGCGATAGGTCTCGATGGGGGTCCGCAGCGCCTCATGCAGAGCTGCCCTGGTTGCATCCGGGGGAAGCTCCCACCAGGAGGATCCGGTCGACACCAGATCCCTGATCACGTCGGCCGCCATCGCGACCAGTAGGTCGCCCTTGTCATTGAAATAGACGTAGAACGTGGATCGCGAGATGCCGCCCGCGGTGATGATGGCCTCGACGCTCAGGTCGGCATACATCGCGCCGCCTTCGACCAGTTTCTCCACAACTCCAACGAAGTGCCTGCTCAACATGCCGCGCCGCTGTGAATGCGACAGCTGCAGCGGGCGAGGCGGGGCGGGTTCCACGGGAGTCAGTGTACTGATTATCGGTGAATCGAACAGATTGTATGGACCACCATACAGAGTGTCCGATACGGTACTACCGTGAACGACCGTTCGAAGATTTTCGTGGTGGGAGCCGGCCCCTCGGGGCTGGCCGCCGCATGGCGACTTCGGGAGGCCGGTCGTGATGTGGTGGTCTTCGAATCTCGCGACCGCGTTGGCGGGCAACTGTTGTCGGTCCGGCGCGACGGCTTCTTGATGGAGGCGGGCACCACGATCCTGCCCGAGGCCTATGACAGCGTGATGGGTCTGGTCCACGACATCGGAATGACCAACGACCTGGTACCGGCGAACTCACTGATGGGCTTCATGCGGGGCAACGAGTTGCATCTGATGCGGTCCAACCACCTGATCCTCGATGCCGCGCGTACCAAGCTGCTATCGCTGCGCTCGAAGGTGAAAGTCGCCAAGCTTGCCCTGGATTCCTTCCGGCTGCGCAAGTTACTGAGCTACGAAGATCTGTCGATCGCGGCCGACTACGACGTCGAGACGCCCGAGGATTACTGCCGTCGCCGCGGGCTGGACGGTGAGCTCTACGACTATCTGATCGAGCCGACGGTGCGCGGCGGGGCGGGCGTCCCCGGCGACGTCATCTCGGTCGTGGAGTTCTTCTTCCTCTGGCAGAAGGTGCTCGGCACGAGGTTGTTCGCCTTTCGCGACGGCTATTCCTCATTCCCACAACGCCTGGCGGACAAGCTGTCCGACGTACGACTGAACACACGGGTGCGCACGGTCGTCGAGGACGACGACGGGGTGACCATCACCTACGAGGACGCCCGCGGGGTTCACACCGAGACCGGCGCCGGGGCGATCGTCTCCAGCATGGGCAACGAGGTCCCCGACCTGCTCCCCCGGCTCGACCCGGACCGGGCCGACTTCCTGCGCAAGCTCAACTACACGTCGACCATGTCAATCAACCTGGCGCTCAGCCACGTTCCCGACTGCGCGGCATCGTTCATCGTCGTGCCCCGGCCGGTATCCGAAGGGCTGTTCGCGATCATCCTCGAGCACAACAAAGTTGCCGGGCGCGCGCCCGACGGCAAGGGACTGGTCTCGCTATTCATGATGAACCAGTGGGCGATCGACCACATGGACGCCTCCGACGAGGACATCGTCGCCGACGCGCTGCGTGAAGCAGAGAAGGCGCTGCCGGGGCTGGGTGCAGACATCGAATTCACCCGCGTCAACCGCTGGTACCCGGTCCTGGTGTACAGCCATCCCGGTCTCTACAAGAAGCTCGGCGCATTCCATGCCAGCCGAGATCGGGGCAGCCGCATCCACCTCGCGGGTTCGTACAACTCCTCGGGCAACGTCAACACTGCGACGACAGCCGGTGAGCGTGCCGCCCGGGAACTGCTCGCGGCTCTGCGGCGCGGGTGATCATGTTTTTCGCGACTGGGCAATTCAACATCCCGGCCCCGCCGGCGATGGTTTTTCCGCAGGCACCCCAGATCGCTGCCGAAGTAGTTTTGTGGCTCGTCGTCGCGGGCCTCGTGATCTACGCCGTACGAGAGTGGCGCCGAACCGGTTCAGCACTGGGCCTGGTCTTGCTGGCCGGTGGCGGTATCGCCCTGTTGAACGAGCCGCTCGACGACATCCTCGGGCTGGTTCATCATCCACGGCCGGGTCAACACGTGCTCTTCGAGACGATGGGGCCGATCCCGCAGTGGGGGTTGCCCACCTACGTCATCTTCTTCGGCGGTATTGCCTACGTGCTGCTGGCCGAACTGCGAAAGCTGACGTTCACGCCGAAGGCGTTCTGGACCGGTATCGCCATCACGTTCATCGCCGACCTCCTGATCGAGGTGCCACTACTGCACTTTCGGCTCTACACGTACTTCGGCTACGGCGATGTCCCCATGTCGGTCGGCGGTTTCCCGCTGTACTGGTTGTTCATCAACACCACCGGGCCCATTCTGACCGCCGCCATTCTGTTTGCCGCACCGAACTACTTTCGCGGCTGGCGGGCGCCACTCGTCGTGGTCCTTCCCCTCGTCACCGACACCGCCTGTAGCGCCGCGGTCGGCCTGCCGGTCTACAACGCGTTGCACACCCCGGGCGCACCGGCGTGGGTCACGTGGGGCGGTGCGCTGGCTTCGTGCGCGATCGGGATGGTCCTGCTGGACGCCATGGCCCGCTGGATCTACGCCCGAACCCGCGAATTGCAGCTCCAACGAAACGTCGATGCGACGGAGCCGTCGCAGAAGGAAACGATATGAAGGCGCGCAAGTTAATTCAGCGGACATGCGGACTGAGCGGAGTCGCCGTTGTCGCACTTGCCCTCGGCGGCCTGCTCGTCACCCGCTTGCTCCCGCCCTGGGTGCCACTGTCCTGGCGGCCGCGACGGGCGACCGAGCCCCGTCAGCCCTTGGCGTGATCGCCGGGGGGTAAGCACTCGTCATCAAACGCGGCAGCGTTCAGATCGTGAATGACGCCGAACGCAGTCGATCGCTCGCCCTCGACCAAAGCACCGCTAGGCGTTCGTGCGCGCCGGCATTGTTCGCCACCCGTACATCGTCGCCGCATCGTCGAAACGCTCGGCTCGGGACAGGTCGATGGTGTACTCGGGCATGCGTGAAAGCACTTCACGCAGGAGTACGTGGAACTGCAGCCGGGCAAGCTTGTCACCGATGCAGATATGGGGGCCATCACCGAACGCGACGTGCGGACAGCGACCGCGATCGAGTTTGAACGTGTCCGCGTCCTCGAAGACCGCGCGGTCGTGATTTGCTGCCGGCAGCCACAGCAGGATCCGTTCGCCGGCTCGAAGCTGCTGGCCGCCGAGTTCGGTGTCGACGCGGACATTGCGCGCAAGCGACACACCGGCGCTGATCATGCGCAGGAATTCATCGACGGCCGCGGGGATGAGCTCGGGGTTCGCCGCCAATTTCGCACGCAGCGCCGGAGCCTCGGCAAGCCGGAGCAGCATGTTCGAAATGAGCGCGGCCGGGTTCTCGAACCCCCCGACCATCAGGGTGAAGACGAGCCACAGCAGTTCGTCATCGGAGAGCCGCTGGCCGCACAGGTAGCTGACGACATCGTCGGTCGGGTTTGCCCGGCGTTCGGCAACAAGCTCTTGGATGGTCTGCACCGCGCTACCGAAGGCCGCCATGCCGGCCTCGAGCTCAGGCGTCATCTGGCCGCTGGACGCCTTCGGGATCACCGACAGCGCCGCCTGGATCGACGCGATGAAAGGCTTGCGTGTCTCGTCGGGAAAGCCCAGGTACCGGACCATGACACCGGCGGGTATCACGTCGGCGATGTCATGGACGACATCGAAGTCGCCGAGCTCGATCACGCGGTCGATCGTCGACACAATAAACGCGTCAACCGTCGGCGTCATTGCATCCACGGTGGCTTTGTTGAACTTCGGAGTGAGGAGACGGCGCAGTTCACGGTGGTAGAGGCCGTCGGCTTCCGCCGGAATGAGCCGCGGCCCGACCACCGTTGGGATCGTCACTCCGCCGCTGCCATCGGCATGCTTTTCCGAGGAGTACGTATCTGGATTGCGCAGGACCTGCTTGACGAGCGCGTGTGACGTAGCCACCCAATACCCACCGTTTGCCTCGGTATAGAACAGCGGATGCTCGCGCACACGATCGAGGACCTGCTCGCGATGGTGCGAGGTCTCGAGCGCGTGATGGTCAAAATCGATCAACAGCTCGGTGGGGATAGTGATGCTCATCGGTTTCCTCAATGCTCTCAATTCAAGTTTGAACGCTGTGCTCGAACACTATGTCCAATGCTGCTGCCATCCGGCATGGATGTCAACCCACCCTCTTGACATGGCGACACAGCCGATGGACAGTATGTTCGAGCAGAACGTACAACGGGTTCTCCGCGCGCTCACCGGGCCATCGCTCCACGGCAGTCGCTATCGCGGGATCCATACCGCACTACTCAACGAAGAGAGGCACTCGTGACAGCACAGACACCGCTTCGGGGAACGCGCAGCGAAGCAGACATCGAGGCGAAAAAAGTCCAGCCGGTGGTCTGGTGGGCGATTGCCGGCGCACTGGTGCTCGCCCTAATCGGGTACATCCTGTTGCGGTGGATCACCGGGCCGTACTTCAAGGCGGTCGACCCCGGCCCCACCCAGATCCCTGACTGGCAGCACTACAGCCTGCTCGTCATTCAGATCGGCGGCACGGTGGCGGCCATCTTCTGCCTCTGGCATTTCCTGGTGAAACCGTGGCGGCGCGATGGCAAACCGACCTCGGAAGGCCTACTCGTCGCGGCATACGCCACGCTGTACATCCAGGATCCGGTTTCGCTCGGTGGCGGTTATTGGTTCACGTACAACGCCACGATGTTCAACCGGGGATCGTGGGCGCCGTACATCCCCTTCTTCAACGCCCCTCCGGGCGAGCCAGGGAACATGCTCGTCGAACCGATCTTCGGCATGGGGTCGGGCTACGTTTACTTCTGGCTGATCGGCGTGGCTGTCGCATTCTGGACGCTCAAGACCACGATGAAGCGTTTCCCCCGCTTCGGTGTCGTCGGGGGCCTCGTTGCCGCCTATGTGGCTTGCGTGCTCTTCGATATCGTCATCGAGGGTTTCATCTGGATGAAGACAGGGTTCTACGCCTATCCGGGAGCTCCGGGACCGAAACTGTTTGAGGGTTCGTACATGGCGTTCCCGTTTGTCGAGGCGATCCTGATCGGTTTCCTTCTCACCCCGTATGCGTTGCTGCGCTACTACAAGGACGACAAGGGCTACACCATCGTCGAACGTGGCGTCGACAACCTGCGGGTCGGGAAAAATGTCAAAGTCTTGTTGCGGTTCTTGGCCTTGGTCGCCGTCGCTCACGCCATTTACTTCTTCTGCTACAACATCTACGCCTACCACGTCGGGCTCCACCAGGCGGAGTGGCCGAAGTCTGTGCAGGAGCGGTCGTACTTCCTCAACGGGGTGTGCGGCGAAGGGACCGACCGCGCCTGCTACTCGCCTGCCATCCCTAACTCGCGGCCAGACTCCGCATTCGTTGACTCCGACGGACAGCTCGTAATACCGAACGGCACGCAGCTACCCGAGAGCTTCCCGGTGCTGACCGGCAAGCACTGATATGCACGATGCGTACGCGCTGCTCGCGTCCGCGTTAGCGCGTCGACATCTGCGGGTCGTGTACCGGCCGGACCAGGTCGCGTCCACCGACGGGGAGACACTCTGGCTCGCCGAGTCCGAGCCGCCGCTAGTCCCCTTGGTTGCTCAAGCAGGATTCGTGGCGGCGGGGAGCCTGCACCCCCGCATGATGGCTCGGCTGGTCGGGCGGCACTCGGCCTGCGCGCGGTATGCCGTGCTCGAGGCCAGCCGACTCCCCCTGCTACTCGGCACCGTTCTGCCGCCCGCAGCGGAGGACGCGCTCCAAAACCTCGGGGTCGCACCGATTCCCGCCTCGGCCGGCGAATCGCTCACCCGGGCACTCGGCCAGGAGGCGGTCGCTCCCGCACCCGACATCGTCGGAGTCATCAGCCCCTCGGCTGTGTTGCGGGCGCGAGCCACCGGTGCAGGCGAGGGGGTCTCTTCAGACGTTCGTCTGGACCGGTTACGCGATGTCACCAACGACCTTGCCGAAGCCGATGACCAGGAATCGGCCTCGGTCCGCGACAGGCTCACAAAGATGTTCAGCAAGAGCCCCCTGTCGCGACTGATGCGTGACCTGCTGGGCAGCGAGATGTCTTCGCGGAGTGGGCATTCGGATGGCGGGGAGTTTGCCGCCGGAGCGACGGCCCAAGTCCGTGAGATGAGCGGCCAGGGTCGGGTGACCACACACTCGCCACAGCTAGGCGCAGCCGAGGGCGACGTCTCGGCCGGAACCGAGCACGACGAGTGGGACGAGGGGCGTCAGCGATATCGGCCCCGGCACTGCACGGTCCACCACCTCGACCCCGCACCAGCGGCGACATCACAGGTGCCGGCGGTGGCCGACGACCCTGCGCTACGCCGCGCGATCGCCCGCATCGGGCTCGCCCTTGAGCGTCACAGTCGCCTCACTGACGGGGATGCCCTCGACCTGCGAGCCCTCGTGGACTTCTCGGTAGACCGCGCCGCGGGAGTGCAGCAGGACCCGCGCATCTACGAGACATGGCGACCCACCGCCCACGACCTTGGCGTGGTCGTGGTCCTCGACGCATCGGGTTCCACGAGGGACGCTCGCAGCGCCGGCGGCGTGATCTGGGACGAGCAGCGCAACCTCGCCGCCTGCCTCGCCGATGCGCTCGAGCAATCCGGCGACCGGGTCGCCCTCTACGCGTTTCGCTCCCACGGGCGACGAGATGTCCGGTTCCTTCACGTCAAACACTTCGACGACCGCTTCGACCACGCCGCCCGCCGACGATTGGCTGCGCTCGAGCCCGCGGGTTACACGCGGCTGGGTACCGCGGTCCGCCACGGCGCCCTCCTCGCACGCGAGGAGTCCGGCACGAGTCGCCAACTGCTGGTCGTAGTGTCAGATGGTCTGCCCTACGAGGACGATTACCAGGGGCTCTACGCCGAAGCAGACGTCCGGCACGCACTGAACGAGACCGTCGTGAGCGGAGTCGGCTGCGTCTGCCTGAGCGTCGGGTCGACCCAGAGCACCGAATCACTCGACCGCATTTGGGGCGGTTTCAATCACCTCTACATGGACCACCCGAGCACCCTCGCCGCGCGTTGTGAGCCGCTGTTTCGCGCCGCTCTGCGCAGCGCATTGGATGCGTCGCACGGCCAATGTCGAACCATCGCCTGAGGGCGACCGAATAACTAAAGGACAAACCACCTGATGACGAGCACGAACACCGCCAACGTCACCGCCTACCTGCCTGCCGGCAGCGAGGTTGACATCTTCCGCACCGCATTCGAGCAACGCTTGGCGGTCCTGCTGAAGGGCCCAACCGGGTGCGGCAAGACCAGACTCGTCGAGCACATGGCCGAGCAGCTGGATGTGCCGCTGTACACGGTGTCCTGCCACGAAGACATCACGTCCGCTGATCTGATCGGGAAGCACGTGCTCGTCGGCGGCGAAACGGTCTGGATCGACGGTCCGCTCACGCGTGCGGTGCGCGAAGGTGGGATCTGCTATCTCGACGAGATCGTGGAGGCGCGCCAGGATGCAACGGTCGCCATTCATTCTCTGACAGACCACCGCCGCCAGTTGTTCATCGAGCGGCTCGGCGGGGTGAAACTCTCTGCGCCAGATACTTTTTGCCTGGTCGTCTCCTACAACCCCGGGTATCAGAGCGTGCTGAAGGACCTCAAGACCTCGACCCGACAGCGGATGGTCTCAATCACCCTGAGCTACCCCACCGCGGAGATCGAACGCCAGATAGTCAGCATCGAAGGGAACGTGCCACCCGGAATCGCCGACGCGATGGTGCGCCTCGGTCAAGCACTCCGGGGAGTTGACGACGCAGGGCTGCGCGAGGTCCCGTCGACGCGGCTGCTCGTGGACGCGGCGAAGCTCATCGGGGGCGGGCTGAAGCCGAAGGATGCCGTCCGGGCCGCGATCATCGACACGCTGACCGACGACCTGGCGCTCGCAGCTGCCCTTGACCGCGTCGCCGACGTATACCTGCCCAGCTCAGACCGACGCGGGATCCAACCGGGCAACGGTTGAGGGGCCTTCTGTGGAGGATGCCTATACCGCATCAATCTACGAATCGTAGATTCACAACGCTAGTACCTGATCACATCACACAAGAACGGGCTAGCGCCTGAAGGCATTGGTCATTCGCGGTCAGGAAGCGATCGGTGTCTGCGATGAGCACCTCAGGCAGTAGCGCGCCTTTTGGGTTCGGCCGACTCTGATGCCGATCTGTTCTCATACTGCAATCGCACGCCGTCGACTAGGGCGGTGATGATGCGTTTGAGGCTGGCCTCGTCGAACTTCTCGCGCTGCACCGCCATCGCCAGCGTAGGGAAGGAACTCCGGTCAATCGCGACCGACGCTGCGTGCTGGAAGGTGATCCAGCTCAAAGCGATCCCCTCGATCCCATCGATGAGTGCGAGGCCTTCGGTGGGCGAGATGCCGGCTTCCGAGAGTTGCGCTAACGCATCCTCGAACCGAGCCGCCGCCCCGGCACGTGTCTTTCGTTCGACCAGCAACGCGGTCGCGAGGTTCGGATGCTCACGCAGCGCGCGATAATACAGCAAGGCGTCTTGGATCAAACGGGCTCCCCAATCGCCGGGGCGACGCCGCGGAACATGGACTTCTTGCAGTAGGCGCAGACAGACCGACGCGATGAGGACCTCACGATCGGCGAAGTAGTAGTAGATCGATGGCCCCTGCACGCCGAGCTCGCGCGCCACCCGGTGAACGCTGAACTTATCGATCCCGACTTCGTCGATCACTTCCAGAGCGGTATCCAGAATCTTCTGCATCGACAGCAGCGACTTTTTAGGGCGGGGCATATCTACGCAGTCTAGCTCAAGAGCCCGTTTTCGAGGCGTTGATCCGTCGGGGCTTGTGGGCGCACTCACACCTCGATAGATTCTACTCACCGTAGATAATTTCCTGGGGATTCGGAAGTGGGTTCAATGCACAACGATGCGGACGTAGTCGTTGTCGGCGCAGGTATCGCCGGATTGTGTTGTGCAGCTTCCTTGCTGGAGCTTGGCCTGCGCCCTGTCCTGGTATGTGAAACACCTGAGGTTGGGTGGTCTCTACGGGCGGTGAAGGTTGGCAACAGTCGGGGGTTTGTCCAACATCCGGTCTGGCAGCCGACCCTGAACGGCGGTTCGTGGTATTCGGCCGCCCGTTACCTGGGCGCACCGGTCAATTTCGATGTCTCTCCGCCACTTCAAATCCACCGGATGGCGGACAAGTCCACGGTGACACTCAGTGTGTCCACCTCGTCGGCAGCGATCGTCGATACCTTCGCCAAGATCTCCCCTGTCCCGATCGAGGACCAGCGCGACGGGCTGGAAAAACTCATGGGCCAGGTCCAGAAGATGAGTTGGACAGAGATTTCTGCGCTCAGCGAGGTTCCGCTGTCGGCGTGGCTGCAGGACCGCGGCGCGGACATGGCGGTCTCCAAGATAATGTGCGGCTTGGCTGCCAAGATCAGCGAGATCCCGCTCGAGGTCGCTGAACAGATTCTCAACGCCTACGGCATCCTGACCAAGATCCGCACCCTCCTTTTTGGGGAAGCCTTCTGCACGTCACCGGCACCTGACCCGTGGGAGGGGATGGTCTTGCCGATCGCCCGGGCGCTGGAGGCTGCGGGATGCACCATCCTGCGTGGCGACAAGATGACCGACCTGCTCCTCGACAGGGATCGGGCGGTCGGTGTCGCTCTGGCCTCGGGCCGCGAGGTGCGCGCCCCCGCAGTCGCGCTGGCTACCGCGACCCCCCGGGTGGCGCGCCTACTCGGCGACCGGATGCCTGACCGGGTCCGCGCGGCCGTTGACCATGCCAACTCCGTCAAAGGTTTCGATTGCTGCACCTACTCGCTGTTGGATACCGATGTCACACGGGGCCTGGGCAATATCACCATGGTTTCTGACGAGACGGGCGCCAACCGCGGCTACGTGTTCCCGATGCACGCCGTGTCCCCCGGGTCCACGGAACCGGGAAGGTTTTTGTTGGCTGCACAGTCCCAACATATGCCCGAAGAGTATGACGCCATCGGCGGGCACGACGGCGCGGTGCAATACCTCCTGGCATTACAAGAACAGCTCTTTCCCGGATTGGAATCCGCCACAATCGAACTCGCGACGCAGGTTCATCCCTACGGTTGGCTCAATCCCAGTACCCACGGGCCTAAGCTGCCTGGGCGGTGTGCGGAGATTCCCGGCCTGTACTTCGCCGGCGACGGGTCAACACCGACCATGAGTTTCGGCATCGAAGGTGCCGGGCAGGCCGGACGCCTCCGGGCACACGCCATCGCTTCAGATCTCACGAGCCAAGGACTCAGCCAGTGATTTGTTCACTCTCCGTTTCAGTGACGTCGGCGTAGCCTTCTGGTTCTTCCGGCCGATTCATCCGCGTCCAGCCGCTGAGTAATGGCGCTGCAGGTTTCTCGCAGCCCGGTTGCCGACCACCACAGCGGTGTTCTGACCGGCCTCGGACATGTAGTCGGCGGCGAACTGGATGCGGTCGGTGGGATCGAGTGCGGCATTGAACTCGGCGATACGCTGATAGGTGCCGACCTTCGGGTGCGGCAGGGCCTGAGCCCACCGATGCACATGGGTGAAATCGATGGTGTCCCTCAGCTCCGGCCACAGCCGCAACAGCGTGTCCACGGCGATCTCGATCACCGCCTCGTCGGGCGCATCGAACAAGGCCTCGGCGGCGGCCAGCTCGAAATACAGACTGAACAGACCATGCCCGGCTAGGACTCGAGCCGGGTCTTTGTGATGGTCCTGAAAGAACAACGCGATCTCACGCGATTCCGCGGGCGGCAGCATCACCATGAATGCCCGGCAGGGTGGCTGGCGGGTGGTACCAACGGCCACGCAAATCGTCTTCGTGTAAGGCAACGCCGCGTGCAAAGGCTCTAGAACGTCGCGCCGCTCTGGGCAGATAGCCACCGCAGCCGGCAGTGGGCAAGCGACCACACACGCGTCTACGACCAGTTCAGCGCGATGGCCCTCAGGCTCGGCATATTCCACCAGCACCCCCTGAGGTGTCTCGGTCACACACCGGGCGGGGCAGCCGAGCCGCACGTCGAGTTGTTGGACCAGAGCATCGACGATGCTTGCCGCTCCGCCGGCCGGCGACTGCCACTCTCCACCAAGGGCGTTGGCAACACCTGAGAACAACTCAACTTTGCTTGTACGTTGGGGGTCGACGATCACCATGGTGCGCGTCAATGGTGCTACCGCATATTCGGCCGCCTCTGCACCAAGTGTGCGTATTGCGTAGGTGTAGGCGGTCTCGGTGTCGATTGGTGCGGCTTTGCTGAGGTCGGTGTAGTCAAGGCGCCCACGCAACTTGGCGATCGCGACGCCGAATGCAAGCCGCGTCATCCGCAGTTTGCTCGCTGCAGAGAGCAGTTGAGTGGAAACTCCCGAGCGGAGCAACTGGTCGACGCGCAACTCGTGAACCGTGCCATCGCGTGCGACGCCGATCCACGGCGGGCTGACAACCATCTCCAACCCCAGTTGCCGGGCTAGCCCCAGGTAAGCGTCATAGCCCGCGCCCACTGCAGTTGCGCCGAGGTCGACCACGTAGCCCTGTGCCCGCAAGGTCTGCACACGTCCGCCCGGCACGGGTTCGCTTTCAAGAATGATGGTATTCCAGCCATCACGTTGTAGGTGGTACGCGGCCGCCAAACCGCTAAGGCCCGAACCGATTACGACCGCTGATGGCTTTGCACCCATCGGCGGATGATAACATCATCTACGAGTAGTAGATTTATTGGCGCCGAGCGACTTCGGGCCCGCACCCTCACCGCCCGGATTCTCTTGGCGAGGAACCCGATGAACTGTTGGACCGCCACATCAAGCCCTGACTTGGGCGCGGAATAAGGAACGCCACCTCTTTCTCGGCCTAGTCTGCCGGCGCCCTCGCGACCGCAGGACAAGCCTTGTCTGGGGCAGTGCTGCTTGACACCGTTTCAAGTACCGAATTGATCTACCGGCCCCCATCCCCCCGCACGCCTTATTTCACCAACACCTGCCCCCCGGGGAGATCGCCAAACGATGAACCACCACAACGGTCATGTCGCCCGAGATGAAGGTCCATGTTCCGTCTTCACCTGGCGTGTGCGGGACTGCCCACCTTCGTGATGCGACCCGGTTGATCGTTATCACGTTGCGTCGCCATTAGGGGTTGGTGAATGCGGGTCGGTCGCGTGCGTCGTCGGCGTCGACCGACGCGACGCCCGGCACGCCAGCCTCGGCGTCAGCCTGCAACTTGGCTGCTTGCTGATTGATCACCTTCAGCGACATCACGATCATCACGATGACTTCGCCGAAGAAGATGAAGACCGGGAACCAGAACGCGAGAATGCCGTTGTAAGCGAATGGGCCGTCCTTCCAGAACACGATCAACGCGGCCGGAAAGATCAGGAAGCCGCACCACAGATTGAAGTACCCGACCCAGCGCGGATAGATGGTCGGGACATTGTGGTCCTTGAAGATCGCTACTGCGATGACGAAGAACCAGATCGCGAACGGCGGCCACGTGAAGAGCCAGTCGAACCACACCCAGTCGTTGGCGAACTGGATGATCTGCGGATCCATCTCGTCGGCTCGGTACGCACACACCGCCCATGTCATCGGAATGAGGACAAAGAAGACGTACCCGCCGCCGACCAAGGCAATCGAGGCGTACGTCAGAAACGGGTAGCCGCGCTCCATCCTTCGCATGAACGTGGTCACCACGATGCCCCATGTCACCCAGAAGCTCCACGCGACGATCTGGATCACGGAGCCGACTTGAATCTGCCACCGACGGTCGATGAAGATCTGTCGCAGTTCCTCGGCGCTGAGGGTGGGATCTGGAGCGGGTATAAAATGCATCAGGAAGCCCTGCGCCACAAGAAGTCCGACAATCACCACCGCCGACGACCAGGTGAACACCTTCGCGACACCTTTGTCCATCTCGATCTGTTTGATCATCGCTTGCCTCCATCCACACCCCGCGCCACCGCTTTGTGACACGCATCACGTCATAATTAGAGTAAGGAGTTTGCCGCGTATTAGCAAGTGCCACTTGCAATATCAGCGCTGGCGGCACTTCCTTACGTATCCGCACCATCCATGTGGACGGCGCATCGGTGCCGGTTTAGCGAAACGCGAAACTCTGCGGATCTAAATCCCGCGCTGACCGTCGCGGTCAGCGCGATGGCAGTCATATCCATTCTGCTGCTTGATGATTAGCTCTTACCGTCAAGGGACAGTCGCCCCAGCCGGAAGCGACAGATCGATGAGCTCAGGCAGACGCTTTTGCACGGGATCGCGCACCGCGGCTCGCCAGACGATTGAGTCGTTCGCTCGTCAGTGGGTCGCGTTGAGTTCGGCTGCAAGCAATCGGTCGAGATCGGCGCGCATGCGGTCGAGTTCCGGTGGTGCGTCATCGGTCATCGTGTCGACAGCCCTGGATAGGTAGATCGGATTGATGATGAGCCAGGTCGAAAACATCGCCAATGGCAGGTACCACGCGATGATTCCGTTCCAGGCCAGCGGCCCGTCCTTGAAGAACACGTTGAACGTACCCGGCAAGAACATCATTGCCACCCACAGGTTGTAGTAGCCAAGCCACCGCGGGAAGATCGGCTTCGCTCGCCGGTCCAGGAGCACCGCGATACCGAAGCAGGCGACCTGAACCACGGCGGTCGACGTCAGGCCGACGAACGGTATCCATGCCATATCGTTGAGCAACTGGATCAGTTCAGGCGCCCGATCCACCCGGAAAGTTGCTGCCTGCCAGAAGAACAGCAGATAGATGAACTCAAGCACAAAGATGGCGCCCAGCCCGAACTGGATCATCGCCAGAGCCGGAAACCGGCCTTCGATACGTCGCATGTGAGTCGCCATCGATACCGCATACGTCATCAACAGCGATGAGGCGAACATGGTGACGATCATGCCCCACCGGATCCGGGTGCGGTTATCGATGATGAATTGTGCTGTCTCCATGCCAGTTTGACCAGGAGAAGGGGGCGGAACGAAACCGGCGATGGCCACGAATCCGATGGCCATGACCACCAGACACAAAGTGCCGCTCCATGCGCAGAACTTGTGGACGAAACGATTCATTATTTCCTCCTACCCGAGCAGATATATCCCGACAAGCAGAACTCAACAACACGACGCGATAGCCCTCGAATTGGCGGCGACGTCACCCCGGCTGGTGGAGCCGTGATCGCGGCGACATTCGAACTAAGGTGTGATGTAAATCTACCGTCCGTAGAACGTGATGTAAAGCACGTATAGGACCCACAGTGGCTCATGGCATTGGGCAAGACGCCGGCGTCGCCCTACCACTTGGCGGCGCGGATCGGGCCTTGCGCGCCGCGCGGATAGCAACGCATTTTGATGAGCGGCGATGTGGGGGCGGGCGGTGGGGCCCGGTACGCGCACCCCGCTATGCAGTCTCAGGGCTCACTTGAGGCCGCGAATCGGCGCGAGGGAGATCGGGCGACTCCCGATTGCATTTATCTCTGGCTCGTAGATTAACGTTGGCGGGGAGGAGCCGCGTGGCCGTGAAGTAGGGGTTGTGAATGCGGCCGGCGATGCCTAATCTTCTACCCGTAGATATTTGGGAGGTGCCGTGCGTACTTCGGTGTGCGATTTGCTGGGGATTGACATCCCGGTTGTGGCCTTTAGCCACTGCCGCGATGTGGTGGCTGCTGTGACTAACGCCGGTGGCCTGGGGGTGCTGGGTGCTGGTACACACTCTCCCGAGCACCTCGAGATGGAGTTGTCCTGGATTGACGACCAGGTCAAGGGGCGGCCGTATGGGGTCGATCTGCTGCTGCCTGCAAAGTACGAAGGTGCTGATGAAGGTGGCCTCGGGCGGGAGGCGATTGCGGCGCGCTTGCCTGCTGCTCATGTCGCCTTCGTGGAAGACGTGATGCAGCGTTACCACGTACCTGAGCTGCCCGAGGGGGCCGATCGGTTTGGTCGGCTCGATATGAGTCCGGTCAGTCCGCTCGGTTACGAGCCACTCCTGGATGTCGCGTTCGCGCATCCGATTCGGCTGATCGCCAGCGCATTGGGATCCCCGCCACCGAGCCTGGTTGCCCGAGCCGCAGCCGCCGAGCACTGCGTGGTGGCGGCGCTCGCCGGAACCGTTGAACATGCACGCCGTCACGTCGAGCATGGGGCGCAGCTCATCGTCGCCCAGGGAACCGAGGCCGGGGGCCACACCGGTGATATCGCCACGATGGTGCTGGTGCCCGACGTCGTCGATGCCGTGACTCCCGTCCCGGTACTGGCCGCCGGAGGAATCGCCACCGGGCGTCAGTTGGCCGCCGCTCTCGCCCTAGGAGCCCAAGGCGCTTGGTGCGGATCTGTCTGGCTGACCACTGAAGAGGCTGAAACTGAGCCGGTGGTCCGGGAGAAGTTCTACCAGGCAACCTCTCGTGACGCCATCAAATCGCGTTCGCTGACCGGCAAGCCGGCGCGGATGCTGCGCAGCGCGTGGACCGACGAATGGTCCGACGAGAAGGCCCCAGCCACCCTGCCGGTACCACTGCAGAGTGCGCTGGTGGCCGAGGCGCAGATGCGGATCACCCACGCGGGTAAACAAGACGGTCCGCGGCAACTGGCCAACTACTTCGTAGGCCAGGTTGTCGGGCGGCTGAATCGCCCAACGACCTGCCAACAGGTGCTGCTCGACATGATCACCGAGTACTCCGAAGTGATCGAGCGCTTCGTCGAACAGGCTGATGCTGACTGACCCCGAAGCGGCCGCACCTGCCCGAAAATTGAGCGGTAGATGGCGCAAGCGAAGTGGTCACTGAACGCAGCGAACCAGGGGCACCTCAAGCCCCTTGACAGTGCTAGCCGGCGATACGGCCGATGTCACAGGCGTCAAATACCTCTGACATCGGCCGTCAACATCAGTGGACGATGTTTTGCAGGACTGCGCGCGGCCATCGCCAGGAAAGCTCGTCCCATGATGCGCGACAGTGCATCGACTCGCCGGCGACTGCACGGCCCCGGGTCAACAACGCCGGTATAGCTCATCGGGAAGCAACGAGGTCGCCGAAAACGCATGAGTTAGCACAGCATTCGGCACAGTTGATGTCTGTGACCCACTACAGGCAATCGACACTGTCGCGCAGGCGACTCGTTCAAACTGGCCAGCGACGATTGGTGCGAGCAGATCACCGCGATGGGTGGGTTCTGTGCACGCGTCCGCTCAATCGCCGAGGCATGGTCCGATCCGGCGCTACGGGATCGGGGCCGATTGTTAGACCTGGTGGGCGTCGAGTTATCCATCCCCGTCACGTCGCTGGCCCAGCAACCTAGCGCCGTGACGCCGGCTCCGACACTAGGCCAACACAACCCGCGATGAAACTCGGTGCGGACCTCGCCGGGTCCGCACCAAGTCCGTCGTCACGCAGGGTTGTTGGCTTTGATTAGCGAGCACACCTCAGCGGAGTTGGCGAGTGCGCCCGTAGGGTCCTCGGGTGGACGAACTGCGGGCAGAAAGTCACCGACCAAGATCCAGTTCATCCCGGCGTCGATGTAGCTCTGGATCTCCGTCGCAACCTTCTTCGGGCTGCCGTGCAGCCACGCTTTACGACCCATCTCCGGGGTTACCCGATCGATGATGCTCTTTGACCTCGCTGCGTCGTACTCGACGGGAAGCAGCTTCGTAGCATAGTGCCAGTCGTCCGGGAAGATTGGTTCTAGTCCCTCGCGGCGCCAGTCAGGCTGATGAGTTCTGCCGAAAGCAGCGGTCATCCACCGCGACAACGGATTATCCAATGCCTGCGCGACTACGTCGTCATCCTCGTGCACCTGACAGAGCACCCAGGTGCCGAACCCAAATGCCTCGGGATCGCGGCCCTTCTTCTCCAGGTCCAGCTTCATCGCCCCGATTCTCTCCGCGATGATCTCGGCATCGGGCCAGGCGAACGGCGACATCGTCGAGAAGCCATCGGCGTACGTCGTCGCGAGATCGACGAGCTTGGGTCCACCACCGAGTGCCCAAATCTCCGGACGGAACTCACGCTGCCCACCAAGGGAGGCATTGGTCAAGTTCCAGTAATTGCCCTCCATAGTCAACGGCTCGTTCGGCTTAGTGGCCCAGTGGTCCCACGCCTTGAAGAGATCCTCGAGACGCGCCAATCCCTGGGACCGTTTGTGCCCGAACGGCTTTGCCTGCTTCAGCTCTCCTGCACCGATCTGCAACATCGCCCGACCGCCAGTCACATTGGACAGAGTGAGCATCGACTGATACAGCTCCGCCGGGCCGCGCCGAACGGCGTCCGCACTGACACAGAAGCCGACATCGGAAACGGTCGCGGCACTGTACGCCGCCATGGCAACCGCGTCCGGCCAGGAATCGCAGTCGGGGGCCATCGCGGCAATGGGCGTGTTCTCCTCCGTCCACAGGGCCGTGGGCCACCAGCTGGTCATTTGGTCCGGCAGCAGCAACCAGTCGATGGACCCGCTATCTCGCGCAGCCTGCGCGTATGCGGGGTACGCCTGAGGCGGGCTGTAGCGATCCAGGGGGACGTGCACACCCGTAGCGATCTTCCTCTTGGTCAAGATCATTCCTCCTATCGGTGAGTGGCCGAATCCCGTAGCAGCTGATGCAATCCGCGTCACACAGTTGCCGACAATGTTACATCTACGACTCTTAGATAATCTTCGAAACAAGCGGTTGAGGGTCTGGCCGAGCTGCGATGGGAATCAGCAGCGGAGACATGCGATCTTGCGGTGGCCGAGCAACCGAAATGTTCGCGTGGGCCGGGAAGCTCGCCCGGTTCCATAACCTACGAACAGTAGATCGGTGACGCGAATGACTAGGCTTCGGCTTGCAAAATTGCTAATCTACGATACGTAGATTCTAGTCTCGGGTGCGAACCGCGATGCCGAAAAGAAGGGTGAGCTCTGTGAAGGCGCTGGTCATGCGTGGGGTAGATGAAATTGGTGTCGAGGATCTGGACGTGCCTGAGCCTGGGCCGACGGACGTTCGGGTGCGGATCGTCGCCAGTGGTGTGTGCCATTCCGACGCTACTGTGCTTCATGGCGGTTTGCCGACGCCCCTGCCGATCGTATTGGGCCATGAAGGTGCCGGCGTCGTCGATAAAGTCGGCACCGACGTCGACGGGATCGTTGTCGGCGACCATGTCGTCATCTCAATCGTCATCGGCTGTCAGTCGTGCCCTCACTGCGCCCGTGGCACGCGAGAGTTGTGCCTGACCAATATGCAGAGCGCGTTCAGCGGCGCACTAATCGATGGGTCAACCCCGCTACGCCGCGGGCAGGAGACGATCCATTCATTCTTCTCTCAGTCGTCATTTGCCGAATATGCGGTGGTGCCCGCCGCGGCCGTCGTGCCGATCCGCAAGGATGCCCCGTTGGAGACAGCGGCACTGCTTGGATGTGGTGTGATGACGGGCATCGGCGCCGTTACCCGTCGAGCGAAGGTACCCGCGGGAGCCAGCGTCGTCGTGATAGGGGTTGGCGGCGTCGGCCTGTCAGCGGTGATGGGCGCCAAAGCTGCAGGAGCGACCACGATCATCGCGATCGACATTCTCGACGACAAGCTGCAGATGGCAAAGAATTTCGGCGCCACCCACACAATCAATTCAGCGCGGCAGGATCCGATTGCCGAAACGATGGAGATAACAGGGTGGGGAGCCGATTTCGCTTTCGACGCAGTCGGGGTGGGCACCACGCTCGAAACAGCCTTCGGGCTGGTGCACACCGGCGGGGAGGTGGTGGCGATCGGATTAACTGATGTCACTGCAACGGTCACGGTCGACGTCTTCGGTCTGCTGTTTCAGAAACGGCTGACCGGGACCTATGGGGGCTCGATCGATCCGCACGTTGACATACCCGAAACCGTGGACCGTTTCATGGACGGAACCTTGCCACTCGACCGATTGATCTCGAAGAAGTACTCGTTGGAGCAGGCCCCTGAGGTCTTCGCTGATATGGCGGCGGGCCGCATCGCTCGCGGTGTGATCGTCTTCGAGTGAACGGTCGACAGCACCTCCGCCGTAGTTGTCGCATCTTGACGCGAAATCGATTCATTCCCAAATACGTTCGCAGCAACGAACTTTTCACCTACCCGAACGAAGTCGACTTGCGGCGGTGCACCAGAGCGCACTCGCGGAACTCTACGACGCTAGACCTCAAGTCGACAGGGATCCAGGGTTGGGCGTTGCCGGGTCTTGAGCTTATCTTGGACGCGGTTGAGGTCGGTGTTGGTGTAAGCCGGTTAAATCCGAGCCTTTTTCGAACCAGAACCCCAGCAGCCGGTTGTTCTCGTTGGTACCGGCGCTGCCACGGTGAATGCGGAAAGGGCACGGGATCGCAACAGTAGACCAGGGGCACAGCAACTGCTGGCTGATGTCTTGCCAGCCGGCCATCTCGCTGCCGCGGTCCCAGGTGACGGTACGGCGCAGATGAGCAGGCAGCATGTTCATTGCTTCGGTCATCGCGGTGACTGGGCTTCTCGTTGCCGGGTTGTCTTGGGCGGACTGGGCTAACCGACGATGTCTACGCCCGTTGGCAGGAGTTGACCCACAGCTGTGAGCACATGCTCGTCGGACACTGCGCCACGGCTTAAGGGGTATCAGTGCCTTGTTCAAGAGCGGCCCATCCCGGAGGACTTCCCACGGAAAACCCTAGTTTGCCTCCCTGCCTTGCAGGCTGTTCAGCACGCACTCACGAATCAAGGCGCAGATGAAGTTCCTTGTAACGCAACAACGCATGCGGCCACTCGATGACGGGTTCGGCGACCAGCGAGTAGGCAGGAATGCGCCGGTTCCATTCTTCGACGATGAGTTTCAACTCGATCCGTGCCAGGTGCGAACCGAGACAACGATGTGGTCCGCGGCCAAAGGCGAAATGATTCTGCGCGGCTGAATGAATTGTCGACGGATCAGCGAACCTTCTGGCATCCCAGTTGGCGGCGCCGAAGCCTAGCCAGCATGGAGACCCTGCCGGGATTGTCACCCCTGCGACCTCGACGTCCGCGGTAGTCCTGCGCGGCGCGTACGGAATGCTCGAACCGACCCGTAGCACCTCTTCGACGAACGCAGGTATCGCCGCCTCATCTGAGCGCAGACGCTGCTGCAGCACTTGGTCGCGAGCCAACTCGTAGAGCGCGAAACCCACCGCCGACGTGACGGTGTCGAGGCCAGCGATCACGAACAAAAAGCACAGTCCAATGACCTCCAGTTCCGTAAGGGCGTCCTCGCCCGGGTCATTGATCAACAGGCTCAACAGGTCTTCGCCGCCGCCGCCGCGGCGCTCCTCGAATCGCGTCTGCAGGTACTGGACCATTGCGCCCGCGCGCTCGAGGGTCTCCGGACTTGCCTCATTGCCTTCAGCCGCGCTGAACTGCAAGATCGCGTCTTTCCACTCCAGAAGCTGGCCGAGGTCATCAAGCGGAAGTCCAAACAGCGTCAGAAATACCTGCGAAGGGAATGGAATCGCCAGCTCGCTGACGACATCGCAGGTGCCGCCGGACACCTTGATGGCATCGATCAGCGCACCCACCTGATCCCGCAGCACCGGTTCCCGTTCGGCCATCCGGCGGGGCCCAAAGAACTTGTCCAACGTACGCCGATACCGGGTGTGCTCGGGCCGGTCAAAGGCGATGGGCACCAGCGGAAACGGACTGCCCACCTTGTCGAACCCCGCCCCTTGGGACGAGAAAATTTCGGTGTTCGTCGCGGCCTGCTCGACGACGTCAGCGCCGCTGAGGAAGTACACACCGGCCTCGGACACCGCCACCGGCCCCGCGGTCAACAGTTCGTTCCAGGCAGCCTCGCGATCGTGTGCGAATGGCAGATCTTCCAGCCGCGGTAGCGCTGGGCAGTGAGCTTTCGAGTCCATGCCGTCTCCTCTGAGCGAGCGAACCGTATTACTTCTGCGGACTCATTGGAGTATATATCGCACTCACGAGACTGAGAACCATTATGCCCGAATGAATTTGCGACCCGCACGACTTGCGCGCGTTCCGTCACTTCGGAGGCCGGGCCGGATGATCACCGGCGAAACACTATGGTGCGCACGCACATTCGCCCGCAAGCGCGCACCCATAAATTCGGTGGGACCATCGAGGCCGGGAGGCAAGAGGGCGACGTGCGCAGTGACATCTCGTCCGGCAGGGAATGCGTTCACCAAACATCACCGCGGCAGTGAACTCGTTCTGATCGAACGCCCGAGTCCGAAACGGGTGCTCTTCGTGGTCAGCGCGTCGAATACCGCGTAGCGGCGTCTCGCTATGCCGACTGATTCGACCAGACTCTCACCAAGACAAAAGGTTTCAACTCCCTCGATGCCCGCCCCTGCGCCAAGCCCAAGGATAAGCGCTAAACACCAACGCTAGGCGCCGTTTCGGCTCCGGGCCTGATACGCGGCCACATTGGCCTCGAATTCACCGGTTTGGGTGCACATGATCTGAGTGCGATTCTCAAGGTCGATCGCATAACGCATGCTGGGAGCATCTATCGACCCCCACATCGTTTCCTTTGTCATCCAGAGCTGGAATGCCCCGTGCGCGGCAACTTCGCGCGCCGTTACCATGGCGCGGTCAAATAGGTCCTCGTCGGGCACGACGTCGTGCACAAGTCCTATCCGGTACGCTTCGTCGGCGTCGATGATACGGCCGGTGAGAAACAGTTCGGCTGCTCGGGATCCGCCGATGAGGCGGGGTAGAAGGTAGCTGATGCCCATGTCGCAGTTGGATGCCCCGAGCTTCATAAAGACGACTCCGAAACGTGCGCTTTCAGAAACAATGCGGATGTCGGCGGCAACCGCGATTCCGAAACCCCCGCCTACCGCAGGTCCATTGACCGCGGCGATGATCGGCTTTCTGCACCGATGGAGCGCTTCCATGAGCGATATGATGTGTTCCTGCATCAGCATCAGTCGGTTGACACCGCTGAGATGATCGGTATCCGGGAGCGACAACTCACCGTCCTGCAAATCGAGCCCGGCGCAGAATCCGGCACCTGCCCCAGTGAGAATCACTGCGCGGCAGTCGTGTTGATGGTTGAGGGTGCTGATCGCGTCGTGCAGCTTCCCGACGATGTCGCGATTCAACGCATTGAGTCTCTCAGGACGGTTCAACGTGATCACAGTGATCCCGTCGCCAGCGTCCTGAACAATGAGCGAGTCCACCACAAACCCCTATTCGGTAGTAATACTTGAGACCGGCTCTGAGTCAGCCGGCGAACATTGCGCGCAGTGCTTTCTTGTCTGTCTTACCCACCGTGGTCTTTGGGATCTCCGACAGATACTCAACTCGGTCAGGCAATTGCCACTTTGGAAACCCTGCGCCTAAGAGGTGCTGATGTAGTTCCTCCAGACTGGGAACCTGACCGTCCGTTGACTTGATACAGGCCAGCGGGCGCTCCGCCCACATCGGGTCAGGTACGGCGATCACCGCCGCCTCGGCGACCGATGTCATCGCAACGAGCGAATTCTCCATGTCGATTGACGAGATCCATTCGCCACCTGACTTGATCAGGTCCTTGGAGCGGTCCGCGAGAGCGAGATATCCAGATTCGGTGCAGGTGGCGATGTCACCCGTGCGAAACCAGCCGTCCTCGGTAAAGCTGTCCGGGCTTTGGCCGTTGAGGTATTCATCCGCGATCCAGGGTCCACGCAGATACAAGTGGCCCATGGAAGAGCCGTCATGCGGGACAGCGACCCCGTCGTCGTCCAACAGTTTGACGCGCACGCCGGGTATCGGAAGGCCCGCCTTCATCTGAACTTCGTCGAGCACCTCGTCGGGTTTCCAATCCCGCATACGTTCCTGGGGCCAACCCGCCGCCACAAAGCCGGATCCTTCAGTGATACCCATGCCTTGAATCATGGTGATACCGAACTCATCGCGGTAACGCTCGATCAGTGCCCGCTGGGGACGCGACCCCCCACTGATGACGTGGCGCAGATACGGCAGGCGTGTTCCTGTTGCAGCGAGTTGGTCTGCGACCGCCAGCCATATCGTGGGAACCGCCATGCTGACAGTCGCCCGCTCATCCTTGAGGCTTGTGAGGAAGGCTGCGGCATCAAAGGACCCGCCGAAGAGCACTTGCTTGACGCCGACCAGGGTTGCAGCATGGGGTATGGCCCCGGCGTTGGCGTGAAACATTGGCACCTGCGCGGCCAAGCAGTCGCCCGGCCCGATAGCCAACGCAGCGCCGGTGGACGCCGCGAACGCCTGAAGCATCGTCGACCTGTGCGTGTAGACCACGCCTTTAGGTCGGCCGGTAGTTCCGGTTGTGTAGCAGATCCCCAGTGGAGAACGTTCCTC
Source organism: Mycolicibacterium rhodesiae JS60 (assembly GCA_000230935.2). Taxonomy (GTDB): domain Bacteria; phylum Actinomycetota; class Actinomycetes; order Mycobacteriales; family Mycobacteriaceae; genus Mycobacterium; species Mycobacterium rhodesiae_B. Next base: position 1,642,316 of record AGIQ01000001.1, on the reverse strand, counting down.
GATAGCCTTCCGCGGATAGTCAGTGGGCTCCGCGGCAAGGAGTTCGTCATAGGTCAGCAAATTCGGAAGCGCGGCGGATGCCGGCGATTCCGTAAACGAGATCACATCTTTCACTCCTGGAATCCGGTCGCGGACCGACTCGATCAACGGGAGGTAGGCAGCGTCAGCCATGATCACTTTGTCGTCGGCATCGTTGATCACGTAGGCGAGTTCGTCAGCAGACATCCGTGGGTTCAGTGGATGGATGACGCGACCGGAGCACGGAATTCCGAAAAATGCTTCCAGGTGCCGATCCGAGTTGCCGGCCAGTGTGGCGATCCGATCGCCTTCTGCGACCTCGAGCCGGTCGAGGGAGTGCATGAGTTGCATAGCGCGACGAGCAAGATCGCCATAGGTGTATTCGCGTCGACCATGAGCGTCGTAGGTGACCACGTCGAGTCCCGCAACCTGTTCCCGTGCGCGATCCAATAAGAGCCACAGGCTGAGCTCAATGTCCATCATGGTGAAACTCCACGTCCTCGATCGCGCAAAAATCTTCGATACGAAGATTAATAAGCACTTGAAACCGCGTCAAGTAGCCCTGCCTTCCGGAACCTGGCAAGAGCTCTAGTCACGCGCCGACAAGCCGGCGAGATAGCCGGCAGACTTACGCCAAACAGGTCGACATCGACCCGCGCAAGAGTGAGCGCGTGGGAGACGGCGACATCACTCCGATCGACGACGACAGCCTTACGGAATTGCTGGTACTGGCAAGGATACGCCGACGCGCCGAGGTGACTATCGGGAATACGACCACTCCTAGACCGTTCGAGCAACTACCAAGTTTTATTTGCGGCAGCCCCGAAGACCCGCGTCGGCAGCGCTAGGACCCAAAGCGCAGGCATACCTGACCGTGGCAAACACAGTCTAATCTTCTTGCTGTAGATAATTGGGCACCGTATCTGGTGTTCGTATTGATGTGATGGCTCTCGTCCTCCGATCGCGCCAAGGACGAGCTGGATGGAAATCGGTCCGGGCCGCTCCACGCGAGCCACCTCTGCGCCGAGGTCGGCCAACAGCGGCGCCGCATAGGGGCCGGGGCCGATACCGGCCAATTCGATGACCCGAATCCCCGATAGGGGTCCTCCGTTGCCCCCCGTCACCGCGGGCGCAGCCCGAGCCGCCGCCGCCAGTCGTTCATCTCGACCAGTCGAAGTACCGCGGCCGTCACGCGCGCTTTGCGACGTGAATAGGGATACCAGTGGGTTTCGTTTTCGAGGTGTACCTTTTCGCTGACGAACGCCTGCTGCCGGCAGAATTTGCGCACACCGTTCGGACCGCCGAAGCGATGTCCGAGTCCGGACTGCTTCCAGCCACCCATGGGCAACGGGAACTGGAAGACATTGATCATCGCGTTGTTGATGTTCACCCCGCCCGCTTCAATGCGGGTACCGACGCTCTCGGCCCGCTGTGGCGACGAGGTCCACACGCTACTGGCCAACCCGTACGGGCTGTCATTGGCCAGGCGCACGGCCTCGTCCTGGTCGCGGACCTTCATGATCGGCAGCAACGGGCCAAACGTCTCCTCGCGCATGCACAGCATCGTGTGATCGACGTCGACGAGAACAGTTGGCGGATAGAACAATCCATGATCAGCCCGTCGGCCCCCGGTCAGCACCCTGGCACCCTTGGCCACCGCGTCGGCGACGTGACGCTCGACGATCTGCAACTGGTTCTCGGTCGCCATCGCACCGAACTCCGTGGTGAAGCTGCCCTGCGCGTCGTGCCCCTGGCGCAAGGTGTTGACCTGTTCCACCAATCCGGCGACGAACTCGTCGTAGATCGGCGATTCGACATAGACGCGTTCGACGGCAACGCAGGACTGCCCCGCGTTGAACAGCCCACCCCAGATCGCACCGCCAATGGCGCGCTGCAGCGGCGCATCGGAGAGCACGATCATCGCGTCCTTGCCACCGAGTTCGAGGCTGACCGGGATAAGGCGCTCGGCACAACGCATACCGATCCGCCGCCCGGTCGCCGTCGACCCGGTGAACTGCACCATGTCGACGGCGTCGACGACCGCGGCCCCAGTGCCGCCCCGCCCGGTCACACAGCCGAGCACCGGTGGTGCGCCGATCTCCTCGTTCCATCCCCGGACCACCTCGGCCCACGCCAGCGGCGTCTCCTCTGACGGCTTGCTCAGCACTGCGGCGCCGGCCATCAGAGCGCCGGGGATGTCCATCATCGGCATTGCAAGCGGGTAGTTCCACGGTGTGATGACGCCAATGAGTTGATAAGGCTGGTAACGGATTCGGAGATTCTTGGTCAGCGACGCCGGACCGTGCGGCCGGCGCATTTCGTCGGCGAGGAAGCCAGCACCGTGCTTGGTGTAGTAGTTGATGACCTCCATGCACATCAGAAGCTCGATCTGCGCATCACCCCAGGACTTGCCCGCCTCGCGGTGGACCAGCCCCAGAATGCGGTCCTGATTGTCGACGATCCAATCCAGCCAGCGACGCAGGTGTACGGCACGCGCAGCCGGTGTCATCGCCGCCCACGCCGGTTGCGCGGCACGAAGGCGGTCTGCCAGTGCGGCGACGGCATCGGCGCTCATATCGGGCACCACTCCGACCACCGAGCCGTCGGCCGGATTGTGCACCTCGACAACGGTCCCGGTGTCGGCGGGATCCTTGATGGTAGTCACGTTTTCAACCCTCGATTCTGATCGCGCCGAGTGGACACATCATCACGGCCTGCTCCACCGCGGTGCGCAGATGCTCGCCGGGCTCGGCGTTGAGCACCGTGACAACGTCGTCGTCATCTCCGATGTCGAACACTTCAGGCGCGGCGACCATGCACTCCCCGTGCAGCTGGCACAGATCACTGTCAACAATGATCCGCATCCGATATCACGCTCCTGTAATCGTCACCGGAAGCTGGTATACACCAGGGCGCTGGGCCGACATCAACTCCGAACTCATTCGTACCCGATGAAATTCGACTGGTCGTCGAGCTCAGGTGACCTACTTCCGAACCTCATGGGGAATATCTACGATTGGTAGATTCTATCTAGGTGTGAGCGCGCCCACAAGTCCCCGGCCGGAGCGAACCCTCGAAACGGGCTCTTACGCTGGACCGCGTAGATATGCCCCGCCCTAAAAAGCCGCCGCTGTCGATGCCGAAGATTCTCGATACCGGCCGAATTAACGTTGAAGTCGGCCAGCGTGGCTGGGGTGAGCAGGCACGCGAACCGCAACGGGCCGGCCAGCCAGCCGACGAGCGGTACTGGCATCGACCCTTACGGCCAATAGTCGCTCCAGAGTCACCCTCGGCGCAAGCGCATCGGCGGTGGCCTGGTCCAAGACCGCCGGTAGGGGTTCCGCGGCGGAGAGCTTGAGATCGGCCAGAGTGTGCGCAGTTGTTGATAGCGGCTCGCCGCCACGGTCGACGGCTCGGCGTCCGTTCATTGCGGCGGCGCGGTCATCAGGTGGCGGCATCGAGGCGCTCGGCACCGACGGGATGGCTGACCGTCCGTCACCTACGCGGCGGGCGGCTCTGGTGGCACCGAGTAGCGGTTGCCGCCGTAGGACACCTGAACTGACGACCTTCGACAATTATTGGAACTGTGGTGCGGTTACCTGCGCGGGAGTCTCGTCGGGCATCCGGTTGATTGCCCTGGCGGTGAAGATCCAAATCAGCACGGCCCAGGCGAAGAATCCTGCAGCCACTACCCAGAAGCTGAGCAGACCGTCCCACGCGAGGGGGCCAGTCTTGAAGAACATGATCACAGCCGAAGCCAATTCCAACGGTGCCAACCACAGAATGGTGTAGCCGAGCCAGCGAGGATAAATGGAGCCGTCGCCTTGCAGGATGCATAGCACAACCGACAACATCTGCACGATGCCCGGTCCAACAGCGCCAAGGATAAAGAACCAAGCGATGTCGTTCATAGTGACGATGGCCGCATCGGACAGACCGGGGCGATAGCCAGCAGCCAGCCAAAGTGCGGCGGGAATCTGAAGCCCCAGCACGCCCACAGGCGCCATCAGCAACACATTGGTAGCCAGGGCCGCGCTGGGCCCCTCAATCCGGCGCATCTGGTTAGCGACGGCGACCATCGGAATGGCGAAGCAGGGCGCGAAGAAGAACCACGCGGCAAAGACCATCCGAGTGACATCACCGTTCCCGACGCGAAAAATAGCTGCTATCTCAGAGTCACTCAGGTTCGGCGACGGCGGGGGAACCCACCCGGCTAGGAGAAGCCCACCACCGAGTACCACCACGAAGACGCCCATGACGTGTACTGACATGAGCTGGTTGCGTCGATTCATCGAGCCTCCTTATCGAACATGAAAGTCAGGGTTCGGCGCAGAGCTGCCGAAGAGTTCGCTCGACCAAACGTACTTTCGCCGATGCCCCAATGAGCAGCAAAAAAGTCGACCGGAAGGCGACCGCCGACGGTGGAATGAGCTCTCCCGCTGCGGTATTGAATATCTGACGAAACGCCCGGTAAACCCTGCCGTCGTCGCACCAACGACTACAGAAGCCGAAACGATGGTCGGGTGCCATTGCGCAAAATCTATCTGACCTAGATATAGGAGGCAAGGAAATCGCAGGCTTCGTTTGGTGTCCTTCGACTTCTAGCGCACCTTGTCGAGGTTGCGACCGCGACGCCTCCCATCCCCCACTCAAGGACCAGCAGTCGCATCCCCCGATGCCCGGCGGCAGTATCTGTCTTGACTGCGCATCCGACCAATCGGCTGTTATTTACCTTGGAATATGAACGTCTTTGATTCGTTGACGAGGTAGGCGTCGCCGGCCGGCGCGCGTAGTTTGGATCGCTGTAGTGCGGATCGCCGGCTGAATCGACCTGTCGGCTCGTCGCCACTTCAGGTTTGCGGGTCGGCAAGAAATATTCCGATGGCGCTGGCCAACACGTCCGGACTTCCGGACAGGCCACCGTGGCCCTGCCCCTGCAACTTCATGCGGCAGGTGTTCGGCATAGCGTGGGCTAACGCGTCGATCGACTCGGCGAACACGTCGCGGCTGAATTCTCCGTGTACCAGCAGCGTGGGGTGGTCGATCTGTTTGAACGGGGCCACTACTCTGCCGAGATCTGCCATCGTGGCGGCTTGGACCATCAGCGCTGGTGCCATTGATACGGTGGTGGCCCAGCTACGAGCGTTGCGGCGCAACTGATTTAGCTCCGGCTCGTCGAGACTGAGCATCAATTTGACCGCCTCGGTCACACCTCGTTCGTATTCGCCTGCGGCTACCAGAGCCCCGGCTGTGGCCACCTGGTGTCGGGCCTCCGCTGGGTCCAACATCAGCGGCGGATCGTAGACCACCAACGCGCCAATTTGTGCTGCGATATCGGCCCTGAGCATCCCATGCAGGATGAAGACTGCGCCGAAGGAGTGCGCCAGCACTGCGCGCACCGGACCCACATGCCCGATCACAGCGCGCAAGTCCTCGATCTCGAGGTCAAGATTGTTGCCCTCGACTCCGATGTCGCTGGAGCCATGGCCGCGCCGATCCACTAGGACGAACCGGTACTGCGTGGCGAGTCGGCGCGCAACCGGCAGCCAGTCGATACCGGTGGCAAGCGCGCCATGAATGCAAAGCACCGTCGGACCGTGCCCTATCGCCAGGTAACCCAGCGAGGTGCTATCGCGTGATACGACCCTGCCGCCAGTCAGCATGGAGTCTTGATCGGCCAAACGTCCCCTCCGTCCATATCGCCGCTGTGCTGCACGAGCTTTCAGCTGCATGCCCACGGTATGTGCTATCGGGCCAACGGCCGCGTCGCGGGTGCGCACGCCGCCAGCAGAATTAACTACTATCTAGAGATTAATCGAAATCTGCTGAATCGCCACGGCTCGCACCTCGGCGGTTGGTGAACGTCCCCGGGTTTGACTCACATCTTCCTTCGAGGGAAGAGTCGTTCGCACTGAGCCGAAGAGGTACGTAGCGCAGGGTCGTGTTGCGGCGTGCGATGAGCACCTCAGGCAGTAGCGCGCGGCTTGGACTCAGCTGGCTGTGATGCGGATCGGTTCTCATGCTGTAACCGCACCCCGTCGATCAGCGCGGTGATGATGCGTTTGAGGCTGGCCTCGTCAAACTTCTCGCGCTGCACCGCCATCGCCAGCGTAGGGAAGGAAGTCCGGTCAATCGCGACCGACGCTGCGTGCTGGAAGGTGATCCAGCTCAAAGCGATCCCCTCGAGCACATCGATGAGTGCGAGGCCTTCGGTAGGTGAGATGCCGACTGCCGAGAGTTGCGCTAACGCATCCTCGAACCGAGCCGCCGCCCCGGCACGTGTCTTTCGTTCGACCAGCAACGCGGTCGCGAGGTTCGGATGCTCACGCAGCGCGCGGTAATACAGCAAGGCGTCTTGGATCAAACGGGCTCCCCAATCGCCGGGGCGACGCCGCGGAACATGGACTTCTTGCAGTAGGCGAAGACACACCGACGCGATAAGGACCTCACGATCGGCGAAGTAGTAGTAGATCGATGGCCCCTGCACGCCGAGCTCGCGCGCCACCCGGTGAACGCTGAACTTATCGATCCCGACTTCGTCGATCACTTCCAGAGCGGTATCCAGAATCTTCTGCATCGACAGCAGCGACTTTTTAGGGCGAGGCATATCTACGCAGTCTAGCTCAAGAGCCGGTTCCCGAGGGTTGGCTCCGGCCGGGGACTTGTGGGCGCACGCACACCTCGATAGAATCTACTCATCGTAGATATTCTCCATCGAGGTACGAATGAGTCGGGTGTTGGTGTCGGGCCAGGCTTTCGATCTAGACAGACTGCATTAAGGAAGACAACGAATGACAGGTACAGTCCCTGACATTGGCGTCCTGGACGCCGATACCTACGCCAATGGCGACCCATCGACGTTCGGGTTGCCATTGGACCAATACGCGTATCTGCGCGATCACGATCCGTGCCACCTGGAAGTGCTTGATCATCCAATTCTCATTGAGCGAGCCTGGGTGGTCACCCGGTTGGAAGACATCTGGGCCGTTGACCGTGACCCCGAGCTCTATGCAGCCGACCGAGGGCCCAACAACATCTGGCGCTACAGTCCGATCGATCCAACGATCGGCGGCAAACAGGCGCTGTTGACCATGGACGGCCGTAAGCATCGCAGCCAACGGGGTCTGATGACCCGACCGCTGACTCCCAACGGGGTCAATAAGCTCGAGCAGCGTTTCCGTGAATACGCGGCCGATATCGTCGATGCTGCCCTGGAGAAGGGCACAGTGAACTTCGTCAGCGACATCGCGCACGCCATGCCGGTCGAAGCCCTCGGTGATGTGCTGGGCGTGCCCCGGGAGGACCGGCCGAAAGTATTCGAATGGATCGACAGCATCGCCGCGCCGTTGGACACCCGGATCACGCCGTCGTTTGAGCATGCGATGATCTCCGGCGTCAAGATGCTCGAATACGCTCTCGAATTGGCCGAACTGCGCCGCCGCGAGCCTGGGGTTGACCTGGTCAGCAAGCTGGTCGAAGCAGAAGACGGGCTGGTGAGCCAAGATGAGTTGCAAGGCAACGTCATTATGCTCGCCGGCGGCGCCGCCGAGAGTACCCGTGCGGCGTTGTCACATGGGATTCACGAGCTCATGCGCCAGCCAGATCAGATGGCATTCATGCGCGCCCACGCCCACGACATCCCGGCGACCGCCATTCAGGAAATCGTGCGCATCGCTTCCCCGTTCACGCACATGGCGCGCACCGCAACCCGCGACCACGAACTGCACGGCAAGCAGATCAAAGAAGGCGATCTGGTGATCATGCTGTTCGCCGCCGGCAACTTCGACGACCGAGCATTCGACAATCCCAACACCTTCGACCTAACTCGGGAGAAGAACCCCCACGTCGGCTACGGCCGAGGACCACACCAGTGCCTGGGCAAACACGTCGCCAACATGGAAATGAAGATCCTCTTCGAGGAACTACTTCAACGCACCAAAGACATCCAGCCCGCCGGGGAGATTTCCTACATCCGCGACGCCTTCTCGCGTGGTGTCTACGATCTGCCCGTCACCTTGACCCCGGCCTGACGTAGACACCAAGCAACTAGGAGCGAAATCACGTGAGGCGTCTGCTATTCGAGCAGGACCACGACGACTTCCGGACCCTTGTCCGCGATTTCATCACCCGCGAGGTCGTACCGTTTCACGATCAGTGGAACGACGACGGCGTAGTACCGCGACAGCTGTACCGCCGGTTGGGCGATATCGGCGTGATGGGCGTGTCAATACCAGAAGAATACGGCGGCGCCGGCCTCAACGATTACCGCTATAACGTGGTCGTGCACGAAGAAGCAGCACGAGCAAATGTCACACTGGGCACCCTGCGCACACACCTCGACATCGTGATGCCGTATCTGTTGGCCTACGCCAACCACGAGCAGCGCCAGCGCTGGTTTCCCGGATTAGCCAGCGGTGACCTGTTCTTGGCAATCGCGATGACCGAACCAGGCACAGGATCTGATCTCGCCGGAGTCAAGACAACGGCCGTGCGCGACGGCGACCACTACATCATCAACGGCGCGAAAACCTTCATCACAGGGGGCGAACTCGCCGATCTCGTTGTGGTCCTCGCGCGCACCGCCGAACCACTCAACGGTGACCGTCGCACCGGACTCAGCCTGATCGCAGTCGAAGCCGAAACCGCAGGCTTCACCAAAGGCCGACGCCTCAACAAGCTGGGCCTCAAAGTCCAAGACACCGTTGAGCTGTCCTTCGACAACGCACGAGTACCCGTTGCCAACCGGTTGGCAGAAGAAGGCGAAGCATTCAAATACCTCGGGCACAACCTCGCCCAAGAACGCCTGGCGATCGCCGTCGGCGCAGTAGCCCAATGCCGGGCAGCAATGGCGTTGACCGTCGACTATGTCAAGAGCCGCAACATCTTCGGCACCACCGTCGCCGCCATGCAGAACACAAAATTTGAATTGGCGTCCATGGACACCGAGATCGAAGCCGCCCAGGCGATGGTCGATCGCGGTATCCACGAGATCGTCGAGGGTGAGCTCAGCGGCCCTGATGCGGCGCGAATCAAACTATTCTGCACCGAAGTCCAAGCCCGCGTGGTCGATCGATGCCTACAACTACACGGCGGCTACGGCTACATCATGGAATACCCCATCGCACGTCTCTATGCCGACGCCAGGGTCAACCGCATTCTGGGCGGCACAAGCGAAGTGCTGCGCTCCATCGTCAGCAAAACGCTGGGGCTGTGACCTGTGCCGTCCACCGATGTTGATCTGACGGTGTTGCAACGACGCTACGACGAAGGCGTAGCCGCAACAAACGGCCTGGGCTACCCAGCCCAACTGCGCGAATGCCGCGACGGCCGATTACGCGCTCGCGCGTGTCCCGACCGCCATACACGGCCCGGGGGAACAATTCCCGGGCCGACGCCGATCATTTTGGCTGACGGACTGGCTTGGTTGCTCCTAATCGCCCACCTGCCGGCGGGAAGCGACGCTTACACCACCGACATGGGCGTGCAGCTCCTGCACGGAGGGCGCGTCGGCGAGGTGGACGTCGAACTGACGATAGAGCGATTGGGCGCCCGCCGCGCGGTGGTGTCGGCATTGGTGAGCTCGGTTGTCGAGCAGCGCCTGCTGGCTCATCTGTTGCTCGGGTTTTCACTACGCCGACCGGATCACACCGGCAGCGATCGCTCCCGGTAGCTGCATCAGCTGACAGCGTGATGAGGCGCCGCAACCTCTTGGTGCACATCGCCTTCTGCGCTACCGCGGCACGGGCGCCTCGTGATAACCACCGCTACGGCGTCCTGGCTCGTCCATGGTCGGTACCGATCAGTCGATCGTGCCTCTCGCCGCGATGCTGCCCACCGAGCGTTCAGCCGGCTCTTCAGCGCGTTGAGTCCGGACGGAGCGGTGTAGGACGATGGTTGCGCTCAGGACGAAGATGAAAAACGAGATGACGCCCATCCACCAGGCCAAGATGCCGTTCCAAGCGAGGGGCCCCGTCTTGAAAATCGGGGCAGGGGTAGCCGGCATGACTCCCAACGCCACCCAGAAGTTCAGGTAGCCGAACCAACGCGGCAGGATCGGGACCACCCGCTTATCCTGCAGCACAGCCGCTCCGATCACGATGTTCTGAATGATCACAGTGGCGGTGGTTGCGACGAACATGATCCACGCGACATCGTTGAGCAGCTGAGTGCTCGCAGGATCGCGCTCCGGCCGGAAGGCGGCGGCCTGCCAGATCATCAACGGAAGGATGATCGCGACCACTGTCACCGCACCGGCGATCATCTGCGCGTATGTCAAGGGTCTCGAGCCGCCCTCCACGCGCTTCATCTGCACGGCGATGGCGGCGTAGAAGGGGCAGAGCATGCCGGTGGACAACATGGCGACGAACAGGCCGATCCGGATCTTCGTCGGATCAGCGGCGAACATCTCCGCGATCTGCTGAGCACTCTCGGTCGGAGACGGCGGCGGGATGAACCCCGCAAGCGGCGCCAGACCGACAAAGAACCCCAACGCCATCACCGGCCCACACCAAATGCAGAGAAGCTGAGATCGGTAACTCATCACGTGACCCTTCGACCAAAGCCGCTTAATCTAAGGTATGGAGATACTTGACGGTGTCAAGATAATGGCGTTGATCTCTGACAACGACAACCAGAGGCGGAGAACCTATGCCGCAACCTCTTGGTGCACATCGCCTTTTGCGCTACCGCATCGAGTCATCGTCCGAGCCACTGCGGGCTGCGTTTCTCGGCGAAGGCCGTGGCACCCTCTTTGGCGTCGGCGGAGGTCATCACCGGTACGGTGATGGCGCGTTGGCGTTGGAATGCGTCAATGTCGTTCCAGGCGGTTTGCTCGGCAATGATGCGTTTGGTGGCGCGCACTGCCAGCGGTCCGTTCTGCGCGATGCGCTGCGCGATGTCCTGCGCTATCACCAGCGCCTCGCCAGGCTCGGCCAGAAGTGTCACCAAACCGTGGCTGTACGCGTCGACGGCAGAGATCGGTTCACCGGTCAGCGCTATGAGCATCGCCCGCGAATAGGGCAACGCCTTCGGCAGTCGCAGCAGTCCGCCGCCAGCGGCAACCAGCCCACGCTTAACTTCGGGCAGCCCGAACGACGCATTCGTGGCAGCAACCACGATGTCAGCGGCGAGCGCTAGTTCGCATCCGCCGGCAAGGGCCCAGCCTTCCACTGCGGCAATGAGCGGCTTTGTCGGTGGGCTCTCGGTGAGGCCGGCGAACCCCCTTCCGGAGATCGAAGCCGATTCGCCACGCACGAAGGCTTTGAGATCCATACCGGCGCAGAATGTTCCGCCTGCGCCAGTCAACACGGCGACAGCGAGATCTTGCCGAGCCTCCAATTCATCGATGGCAGCTGCGATCCCCGTTGCTACTGATGCGTCCACCGCATTGCGCGCGTCGGGCCGATCGATGACGATCGTCATCGTCGCACGTTGGCATTCCACGCGGACTGGCTCGGTCATAGAATTGGATTCCTTTCCGGTGGATGGCCTGGTCTAGTGGCGCGTTACCCGACGGTGTCAGCTCGCGGTGGGCGCGTCCAGCCGAAGCGCCCGCCCGACTACTTCCTTCAACACCTCGTTGGCTCCCCCGTAGATGCGGGCCACCCGGCCGTCCCGCCACAACCGTGCGATCTCGTATTCGTTCATGTAGCCGTACCCGCCGTGCAGTTGCAGGCACCGGTCGAGTACTTCGCATTGGCGATCGGTCGTCCATTGCTTGAGCCCAGCGGCATCTTCGGCAGTGAGTTTGTGGCGCAGGTGCAGCTCGATCGCATGATCGAGATACGCCTGGCAGGATTGCAAACTCGTGTGCATCTCGGCGAGTTCGAATCGTACGTGCTGAAGCGCACCCAGCCGTCCGCCGAATACTTCTCGTGACCGGACGTGTTCGATGGTGAGCTCGATGGCCCGCCGCATCATGGCAACTGCGGCCACCGCGACGCCCAGTCGCTCTTGCGGCAGTCCACCCATCAGGTAGTAGAAACCTCGCCCCTCTTCACCGAGGAGATTCGCAATCGGCACCCGCACATCGTCGAAGAACAACTCAGCGGTGTCTTGGGATTTTTGCCCGACCTTGTCCAGATTGCGGCCGCGGCGGAATCCCTCCATCCCCCGCTCGAGAACCAGCAGGCTCATGCCTCGGTGTCCTGCAGCCGGGTCGGTTTTCACGGCAGTCACGACCAGATCCGCGCTTATGCCATTGGTGATAAATGTCTTTGAGCCGTTCACGATGTAGTGGTCACCATCCCGACGTGCCGTCGTGCGGATCGCTCGCAGATCCGATCCGGCCGCCGGCTCGGTCATTGCTACCGCGGTGACCAGGTCCCCGCTGCACCAGCCGGGCAACCACCGCTGCTTCTGCTCATCGTTGGTCAGCTCAAGCAGATAATGGGCCAGGGTGTCATTGTGCAGGCAGATCCCACTGCCCAGGCTGCCGCAACCGGCGTCGATGCACTCCTCGGCCAGTATGGCGTTATAGCGATAGTCGCTGATACCTAGCCCGCCGAACTGTGCCGGCGCCTCCCACCCGAGTAGTCCGAGAGCGCCGGCTTGTAGCCAGATATCACGGTCCACAAGCCCCTCGTGCTCCCACCGTTCGATGTTGGGTGTGCAGTGGGTGCGGAGGAAGTCGCGTGCCATTGCACGGAACTGGTGATGTTCATCATCAAAGAGCGTCCGCTCCACTTCAACTCCTACCCAACTAGACCTCCGGCGTGCGAACCTGACGACAGCATCGACGGTTTTGCTTTCACCGTGGCTAAATAATATTCTTCTATGCGTAGATTAGACTAGTACCCGGGAGGAGGGGCCGCGCACCTCCTTCATGAAAAGTGTTGCCGTCAGCTGACAATGGTCGGCGAAAGCGAGATAGACCGATGACGACCACCGAACCTGTGCTCGTCTCTACTCGCGATGCGGTGCGCACGATCACCCTGAATCGACCTGAGAAGCGCAATGCCATCGATATGGAGCTTCGGGTTGCGCTCATCGCGGCCATCGATGCCGCCGACGCCGATGCCGGCGTGCGCGCGATCGTGCTGACGGCTGCCGGATCCGCGTTCTGCGCAGGCGGAGACGTCGCCTCAATGCGGCGGATGCCCGCCGACGAGGCCCGCGAACGGGCGGACTTGGCCAAGCGTGTAATCGCATCCATATGGCGAACCCGCAAACCAGTGGTGGCCGCCGTCGAAGGGCCCGCGATCGGCGCCGGTGCCGCTCTAGCTGCCGCATGCGATCGCGTGGTTGCAGCCCAGACCGCCCGATTTGCCTTCACCTTCACCAGCATCGGATTATGCGGCGATATGGGCACGTTCGTTTCACTACCAGCCCGGGTTGGGCCTGCGCGAGCCAGACAGTTTCTGATGTTGCCCGAGCCCATCGACGCGGCGCGCGCGCTGGAGATAGGGCTGGTCGACGTCGTCGTCGGTGAGGGAGAAGCGCTAACTGAAGCTACCCGGGATGCGCGTCGCTTAGCCGCCGGGCCGCCGATCGCACTGGGGATCATTAAGATGATGCTGGCCGATCCTGGGTCACAACGACCTTTTGACATCCTCGACCGGGAAGCTGATTACCAGGCACAGCTGTTCGATACCGACGACTTCGCCGAGGGAGTGGCCGCGTTTCGAGAGAAGCGTCGCCCCGTCTTTGGAAGCACGCCTGCGCCCTGCGACCCTGTGCAGGGTTCGTAGGGGTCTGCGCAGGTTCATACTTGGGCTGGTCGACGGCCACGATACAGCGTACGCGCCATCATATTCCGGGTTCGGCCTTGACCGCGCGGACCACGAAGGGGGTCATCATGACCAGCCACGCGAAGAACAAACCGGCAGGAATGTAGAGCGCCAGCAGTCCGTCGTAGGCAAACGGCCCGGTCTTGAAGACTGCCATCAACTCCGCGGGCAGAAACATGGATCCGATCCAGAAGTTGAGCCATCCCAGCCAACGCGGAAATATCGGGGTGGGTCGCGGGTCGCGAACGATCGCCACACCGATCGCCCACAGCCACAAGGTGAATGGTGTGACGTCGAACAGGAAGGCAAACCAACCGAAGTCATGCATGAGCTGAGTGATCTCAGGACTAATCGTACCGGCACGGAACGCGGCGGTACCCCAGATAACCATGCACATCACGCCCAACACCGAAGCTATCGCGACACAGGCTACCTGGATGTAAGTCAGGACCGGCCGTCGTTCAATTCGACGGGTTTGCAGAGCGATAGCGACTCCGAAAGGGATGAACAACGTGCAGCCGATCATCGCGACGAACATACCGATCTCGATACGGATGAGATTGTGCGCGTAGTAAGCAACGACCTGCTGCGCCGTTTCCGAAGCTGGCTGGGTCGGAATGAATTTGGCGATTCCGACCAGTCCGATCAGGATCAGCGCGCTGGCCGCAACCCCCGACCATGCGCAATATAGCAATGGCCGCCTGTCGCTCGGCAGCTCCACGGGCGGGCCAGAACTCGATGCATCACTGTCGCGGTTGACTACAGCAGTCATGAGAACACTCCCCTACCGGCCGGGATTGTTGGATGGTCGCGCCCGGGAACCATCGGCCCCGAGGCCGCGTCGGCAAGCGACATCCGTTCGCGATGACGAAGAGACACGGTCGTCAAGCAACAAGAGATACCGCCCCCGCTAGGGTATCTACCGCCGGAAGGTAATCCTAGGCACCTCTGCGCCGGTCCACAAGAGGTGATGCCGCGTTGGTCTGATGCATCATGTCTGGTCACTGTCGACAGTCAGGCCGGGCCGCCGTCCATTCGCAGGATCGCACCGGTGCAGAACGATGAATCGTCGGATGCGAAGTACACGGCAGCGCCGGCGACCTCGTCAGGCTGGCCGCAACGCCGCAGGGCCATTCGGGCTTCGGCCTCTGCACGGATTTCCGGTGTCCAGGCTGAGGCAACATCGGTCAGAAACGGTCCGCACTGAATCGCGTTGACCCGCACGGAGGGGCCGAAGGCTTGGGCCAGTCCTTCGGTCAGCGCATTGAGCCCTGCCTTGGCCGCGGAATACGGCAACGCGTGTCCATCCGGACGTATCGCGGAAATCGAGCTGATGTTGATGACACGACCGCCGCCGGCGGCTGCCATACGTGTACACAACAGCGCCGAGAGGCGAAACGGCCCTTTCAGATTCACGCCGATTACCTTGTCGAATAGCTCTTCCGACACGTTCTCCAAGGACGAGTAGATGGGCGAAAGCCCAGCATTGTTGACGAGGATGTCGACCCGGCCGAAGGCTTGATATGCCGCGTCGACGAGAGCGTCACAGTCGGCCCAATTGCTGACATTGCACCGTACCGGGACTGCCCGCACACCGAACTCTGCGGTCACCGCATCAGCTAAGCGCTGACAGTTTTCGATCTTCCTGCTGGCGATGAGAACGTCGGCGCCCTCTCGGGCAAACGCGCGCACGATGGCTTCACCGATGCCCCGGCTCCCCCCGGTGACGACGGCGACCTCGCCCCGCAACTTGGGCATCGATCCTCCCAACGCTTGAATAATAGAGTGGTCACTCGATATAGTAGGCGGCGTGGGATCCGCGTCAAGTGCTGGCAGCCCGGCACCAGCTGTCAACCTCAGCGGGATTGCCGATGTCGAAGTCTTGCGGTCATGGATGGACGCACACCGTCTGGAAAGTGGCCCGCTAGAAGGGTTTCGCCGTATCGGCGGCGGCACGCAGAATGTGATGCTCCGCTTCGAGCGGGGTGGCCGCTCGTTCGTACTACGCCGTGGTCCACGGCATTTGCGGACGACCACCAATGCGGCACTGAACCGCGAGATGCGCATCCTGAAAGCACTACAGGGCAGCGGTGTCCCGCTGCCCCGGTTCATCGCAGGCAGCGATGAAGAGCCGCTGATGGACGGGTCCGCGTTCTATTTGATGGAGCCGATCGAGGGCTTCAACGCCGCCACCGAACTACCCTCCTTGCACCGCGGCAGCGCCGCAATACGCCACCACATGGGTCTCGCGATGATCGATGCCGTCGCCGCGTTGAGCGGCGTGGACTATCGTGCGATCGGCCTGGCCGACCTTGGCAGACCAGACGGGTTTCTTCAACGCCAGGTCACGCGCTGGCTCACAGAACTCGAAGGTTACAAGCGACACGAAGGTTACCCGGGGGCACCGCTCCCTGAGATCGACTCTGTCGCACGGTGGCTGACGGCAAATACCCCAGAAAGCGGGGAACCTGGGGTCATGCATGGCGATTTCCACGTGGCAAACGTGATGTTCGAGGTTGACGGACCAGAGGTGGCAGCTGTCGTCGATTGGGAGATGTGCACGATCGGCGATCCCTTGGTCGACGTCGGGTGGATGCTGGCCACCTGGCCGTACGCTGATCAGCCAGCGGGAATCGGTGACAGTGCATTGGCACGCGCTGGGAACCTGGCCTCACCGCGCGAACTCGTCGAGCGGTACGCCGACAACAGTGGCCGCGATGTCTCGGCGATCGGCTGGTACACCACTTTGGCGTGTTTCAAGCTGGGCATCTTGTTGGAAGGCACATACGCACGCGCGTGCGCTGGCGCCGCAGAACCTGGCGTGGGCGAGTACCTTCACGGGCTTGCCGAGCAACTCCTTACTCGGGCCTCGATGTTGGTCGATGGCGCGCAGCTGATCTGAAAGGAAGACCCATGGCATGGGATTTCGAGACTGATCCTGAATTTCAGGCTCAGTTGGACTGGATCGAGGACTTCGTACGTTCGGAGATCTTCCCACTGGAGACGCTCGACCTTGATTGGCCTCAACTGCAATCTGCAGTGGCTCCTCTGCAACAGGAAGTGAAACAGCGTGCGCTGTGGGCCGCACATTTGAGTCCTGAACTCGGCGGCCAAGGATACGGTCAGGTCAAGCTTGGTTTGATCCATGAGCGTCTCGGAATGTCGCCCTATGCGCCACTGGTTTTCGGAAACCAGGCGCCCGACTCGGGAAATACCGAGATCCTTGCCGAAGCCGGAAGCGCCGAGCAGAAGCTCCGATGGCTCGAGCCGCTATTGGCCGGGGACCTCACCTCAGCATTCGCATTGACTGAGCGCGACAATGCTGGAGCCGACCCGTCGAACCTGGCGTCGACAGCGGTTCGCGATGGAAAAGACTGGGTCATCAACGGCCACAAGTGGTTCATCACCAACGCCTCCATCGCCGACTTCATGATCGTCGTCGCTGTGACTGACCCCAACGCCGAACGTCACCGGCGCACTTCTCAATTCATCGTGCCCATGGATAGCCCAGGCGTACGCGTGGCCCGCGACATCACGACGATGGACTCCCTGGAACATCGCGCCTCGCAGCCGTATCCATCGCACGCCGAGGTATTCCTCGAGGATGTTCGCGTGGGAGACGAAGCATTGCTCGGACAGCCGGGCGACGGATTTCTGATCGCGCAGAAGCGACTGGGCCCGGGACGAATCCATCACTGTATGCGATGGGTGGGGCAAGCCAACCGCGCCTTCGACATGCTCTGTGAACGAGCAACGTATCGATACGCGCACGGCAGTGTCTTAGGGGAAAAACAGACGGTGCGTAACTGGATCGCTGACTCGGCTGCCGAGATCCAGGCCGCCCGGCTGATGACCATGCACGCAGCCTGGACCATTGACCAGCACGGAGCGTCGGCAGCGAGGAAGGAGATCGCGCTGATCAAGTTCTTCGGAGCCAAAGTCCTGCACGACGTTATCGACCGGGCTTTGCAGATTCACGGATCTCTCGGCTACTGCACCGACTTGCCGCTCGAATCGATGTACCGGGCAGCCCGCGCGGCACGCTTCTACGACGGACCGGATGAAGTACACCGCGACACGGTGGCCCGGCTGATCCTGCGCGACTACCAGCCGCCGACCAGCGGATTGCCCAGCGAGCACGTCCCTACCCGCCGGGAGGCGGCCCAAGCTCGCTTCGCCGCGCTCCTGCAAAGCACCACGAGCTAGCGGCGCCCGGCGCCCGACGCGCGCGTGGTCGGGCGCCCGTGGTCAATGGCCAATCCATCGATCACCATCGCACAGATCTGCTCCGCCACCGACTGAGGTGTGTCACCACGATCGGGCCGATACCATGTCGCCACCATGTTGACCATCGCGAGGATCGAGTTGACGACGACCCGATCGCTACTGCGTATTCGGCTGGCTTGGTGTCCCTGATCCAGAACCGCTTGCCAGCAGTCCTGTACCCGCCTGCGCATTTCTTGCAGTTCGACGGCACGATCCCCGGTCAGCGCCTCGGCGTCGCGCATCTGAATCAAGACCTCGCGCCGGTGAGTAGCGATAGTCTCGACATGAAATCCGATCAAATCACGGAGCTTGTCGACAGGATCGCCAGCCGCGTCCGCAATCCGACGGGCACCCGCGAGCGCTTCGGAAGTATATGTGTGGAGTATCTGCCATAACAGCTCCTCCTTCGAACCGATGTGGTGGTACAGCGCCCCTGGCGCCAAGCCGGCTCCCTGGCCGAGTTCGGCCACGCTGGTCGCATGAAACCCGCGCGCGGCAAATAGCTCGACGGCAACGTCGACGACTGTCTCGCGGGTGGTGCGGCCCGTTTGTTGAGTCACCTGCGGCGGACGTCCCGGCCCGCGGCGCATACTTGGTTGGGGCCATGTCTGTTCGCCGCTCACCCGGCAATCCTAGAAGCCGCCAACGTACAACGCGCTGCACTTGATTGGCTCTGGCCATGTCGGACCGGTCGGTGCTAATCGCCGAACGGTTCAGATTCGGCGGGCGTTCTCCGCCAGCTCCGCATTGTGCTCACCTAGGCGGGGTCCCCGAACCGCCCGGGGCTCTCCGGGAACCAGTGTCGCCAGCGGTATCGCAAAGTCGAGTCCGTCGATGTGCATCAACCGTCCGCGGCTCAGTAGCGCCGGATCGGTCCAAGCCTCGTCGATTTCTCGAACCCGAGCGCAAAATCCACCCGCCTCGGTGATGCGGTCGCACCAGAATTGGGCTGATTCGCGTCGGAACTCGCGTGCCAGTTCGCCGTGAAGGAACTCTCGATGACCTAGGCGGTCGCTATTCGACGCGAACCGCTGATCACCGAGCAGATCCTCACGCGCAATCGTGGTACAGATCGCGCGCCAGTGCGCGGCGCTAAGCGCCACCACGTGGATGTACTGACCGTCCGCAGTATCGAATACCTTTGATGGAACGAAGAGGTCACTTTCGGAGCCCATCCGCCGCGGCTGAGAGAACCCGCTCAGCGCCAAAGCGGCGGGCGCCGCTGTCAGGGCGGCTGCGGCGTCGAGCATCGCGCAGTCGAGGAACCGCCCACCTCGGCCGCGCTGAACCTGCATCAAGGCAGCGGTCACCGCCTGCGCCCCGTAGAGGGCAGTGGTGATGTCGACAAATGGCATGGCCCCCCGCAGCGGCGGACCGTCGGCAGTCCCGGTGAGTGCAGTCATGCCCATGATGGCTTGCAGAGTCATATCGATGGCGCGGCCGCCGGCCCCTTGACCAAGCCCGGAGATTGAGCACCAGACCACGTTCGGCCGCTCCGCTGCGATGTCGTCGTATCCGAATCCGTAAACCTGCGCCATTGAGTCGCCGTGACTCTCCACTATGACGTCGGCACTTAGGGCGAGGTCACGTGCCGCCAGCTTGTCCGCAGCAGATCGAGGATCGAGAACAACCCCGCGCTTGCCGCGGTTGAGCATATGGAAGATGCCGCTCTCTTCACCCGGTCGAGCCCAAGTTCTGGTGTAGTCCCCGTGCGGTGACTCAACTTTGGTGACAGTGGCACCAAGGTCAGCAAGCGTGACGGCGCACAGCGGGCCGGCCATCAATTGTGCGAACTCGACCACATGTACGCCCTCAAGCAGGCTCTGCATCGCATCCATAATATCAACGGATCGTAGATATTATGGATGCCAGCGTCAACAGACTAGATTTATCTACGTACAGTAGATACTGTGACGATGACGACTCACGGCAATGGCGAGTGACGTCGATCGCACCTTCAGCCCGTCGGGGGACGAGGAGGAGTCGATGAATCTACGAGCTGACCGTTCGCGCTGCAACGGTCACGGTGCGTGCTTCATCGTGGACCAGGAGATGTTCCCACTGGATATCGACGCCGGCCGCGGGACATCCGTGCCAGGTCGCCGCCTTCCCGGCCTTTCGCCACTTGCCACTTCGGCAGTCGCCGGATGGTAGGAATCGCAGACAGTCCCACGATTTCACATCGGCCCGGCGGTCAGAGGCTGCCGCGAGGGTCTGCCCTACGAAGTACGGCCGGCCGGAAGGTTTCGAAGCTCGGCGCCGTGCCGGTGCAAGCCGCGGGTACCACGGGTCGCGCCATCCAGCTTGGGGTTTCCGTGGTTCGCTACGCCGTCCAAGACACCCTGACACTGCGACTGCCGGCCGGCGAATTCCTTTGGCAAGCTTGGAATCTGCTGAAGGTAACGGCGACGCCGGCAGTGTTGATGGCCATCCCGATCGGCGGGATCGTTACGGTCGTGGTGTCGGGACTGGTCGCTCAAGTGGGGGCGACGGCGCTCCTAGGCGCGGCTAGTGGGGTGGGCGTCCTTCGGCAGGGCGCGCCCGTCACCGCGGGGTTGTTGATGGGTGGGGCCGCAGCCTCGGCCATCGCGTCGGACTTCGGGGCGAGGGCCATCCGCGAGGAACTCGAGGCAATGCGTGTACTCGGCGTAGACCCGGTGCGGCGACTGGTAGTGCCGCGGTTCATGGCACTGCTGTTGATCGCCCCCATGCTGACCCTGGTCATCATCGTGTCGGGCACGGCTTCGGCGTTCCTTCTTTCGGTCACGGTCAGCGGAGTGGCACCCGGAAGCTTCTGGGCTTCATTCGGGACGTTCGCAAAGATGACTGATGTCTACTTTGCGATCGGAAAGGGCCTCGTCTTCGCCGCCATCGTTGCGGTCATCTCGTCGATGCGCGGGATGGAAGCGAAGGGTGGTCCGCGAGGTGTCGCCGATGCCGTGAATGCCGCCGTCGTGATCAACGTCATCCTCATCCTCTTCGCGAACCTCATCATCACTCAGATATCAACGATGTTCTTTCCGACGGCGGTCGCGTGATCGCGTCTCCTTCCGTTTACGGACGCGCACGCTCAGCGTCCGTAAAGGCATTCCAAAAGCCGCTGCGCGGGTTCGGGCAGTGGACCTTGTTCATCGGCCAGGTGTTCTGGTATCTGCCACTCACCATCCGTCGATACTCCCGGCAGACCTTGGCAGCGACGATCAACATGGCCTGGGGCCGAGGGTCGCTGATCGTCGACGGCGGCACCATCAGCGTCTTGCTTCTCCTCGGCGTGGCGACTGGCGCTTCATTGGGCATCGAGGCACTCGCAGTATTGAATATTCTGGGTTTCGGATCGCTGTCGGGCATCATCGGCGGAATCGGGGCGGTTCGCGTTCTTGGGCCGATCGTCGCTGGGATCGCGTTCATGTCGCAAGCGGGTACGCGAATGACCGCAGAGATCGGTGCGATGCGCATCTCGGAAGAGATTGACGCCGTCGAGGCAATTGGTTTGCGGCCCATCCCCTTCGTCGTCGGCACTCGCCTGATTGGCGCACTAACGTGCGTAGTCCCCGGCTACCTCCTGACAGTCATGGGAGTCTTCTACACGATTGAGATGGTGGTAGTCCTCTTCAATGGCGAACCCGGCGGTACGTACAACCACTACTTCGTCCAGTTCCTGAACCCGATCGACCTCGCTTACTCAACTCTCAAGTTGAGTATCTACTGCGTTGCGGTGACGTTGATCCATTGCTACTACGGATATTTCGCGTCGGGTGGCCCGGTCGGTGTCGGCATGGCCTCGGGCCGAGCCGTGCGCGCAAGTCTGGTCACAATCGTCGTCTTGGATTTTATGACGACCGTGCTGTTGTGGGGTATCAGGCCCGAATTCGTATTCAAAGGGTAGTGAGTATTCGATGTTAAAAGGATCGTCTCAGCGCCAGGACCACGTCTTGACCGCTATCGGCGCTGCCATGGTGCTATGCCTCGCCGTGGTTGCCTGCCTGATCGTGATCAACCCGTTCGGCGGGCGACCCAAAGGCGTATTCTCCGTTGCGATCACCACGCCGTATGTGGGACAAGGCGTTGAGGCGGGAACAGCACTCGTCCTGCACGGCGTCAAAGTTGGCCACGTCACTAACGTGACCAATACCGCGGGCGGCGTCAAGCTCTTCACTGAGCTACAGAGCCTGCCGGTTCGCGGCCTTACCGACGCCATGAATATCGATTTCCGGCCCATCAACTACTTTGGTGTGCCGGGTATCAATGTGATCCCGGTTTCGGGTGGCCAACCACTTCGCGATGGCGCTCAGCTCAACCTGGTGCCGACGGGAAACTTCACTCTTTCAGAGTTGCTTTATCAGCTCGGGAATGTCACCGAGAGTTCTTTGACGCCACAGCTCATCACCGTCATCGATCGAGTGACCCGCTACACCGACGGACTCAACCCTCTGTTCGAAACCGCGGTGACGGTCACACGGGCGGTCGAGGCGGTACAGACGGTACCCACCGAGCGGCTGCTGACGAACCTGTCGTCAGCGGTCGCAGCGTTCCCGCCGTTCACTGACGCGGCGTTGGTAGGGGCTAGGCGACTGATCGATTACAACTACTACCCCGGGGTCACCGTGGATGCAGCGTCGAGCGGCCCGAGGTACGAGTTTCCCTATCTACAACACGCACAGACCCAAAGTCTGGGCGACATGTCGGAGGCGCACTTTCAGAAAAGCTACCCTCCGACCTTGGATGTAATCCAGAAAGGGCTCTTTGCCTCCGTGGGTCAACTCGTCAGCAGTCATGTCGATGATCTCATGCCGCTGATTTCTGGACTCAAGGCCATTACCGACACGGGACCCGTGTTATTGCGACCTGAGGACATCGCTCAAAAACTCGCCGAATTGCGTTCCCGATTCGAGAGGCTCTATGCCGGCAACGGTGAACAGCGCGCAATTTCGGTTCAAATCCTTTTGGACAGCATCCCCGGGGTGGCGGCGCCGCTCGGTATCGCCACCGGGAACCGGCCATGAAGCCGACAGCCACCCTGTGGCGTATCGGTGTGGCCATCGCTATCTCGGCCGTACTCTTCGCCTTACTCGCAAACACCCTCAAAAATCCTGTGGCGATCGAAACCCGGACCTACATAGCGGAATTCACGGACGCGTCCGGGCTTCATCCCGACGGCGACGTGCGTGTCCGCGGCGTTCGCGTAGGAAAGATCGAGAACCTCGACCTCGCACGCATCAATGGACAAAACGTCGCCCAAGTCAGGTTCACTCTGGACCAGAAATACGGTGTCGTAAAGGACACGAGGCTCGCAATCAAATTTCAGGCCTTGACCGGTGTTCGCTACGTCGATGTGACGAACGCTGCAGAGGGATACCGTCCGGCTGACTTGGTGACGCAAGTGCCCACCTCGATGACACAGCCATCCTTCGACGTGACCGCACTCTTCAATGGCCTGCAACCCGTGCTTGCCACCTTGAGCCCCGACGAGATAAACACCTTCACCGCCAATGCGGCATCTTTCTTGACCGGGGACGGCAGTGGGTTGGCGCCACTTCTGAAAAGCATTCGAAGGCTGACCGAATTGGTGGCGGACCGCCAACAGGTGATAGCGACACTGATGCGGAACTTATCAGATATAGCCGACGCAATCGGGGGAACGTCCGAGAAATTCATCCACATCATTGACCAATTAGGTCAACCAATCGACCGGGCCAACACGGTTCTAGATGAGTTTCGCAAAGACTTTCTCTACGGTAAAGATTTCTTCGATCCGGTTGTGCGTCTACTGCACAACGCTGGATTCAGAAATGGAATCAACGTCGACGAAGCACTTGACCGAGCTTCGAGCAATCTTGACAACTTCTTCGACGCGTTCAAATTGGTGCCCGTGATCAACGAGAACGTCCCGCCGCCGGGTAACGACGAAACCGCCGTGGAGCCGTGTTCACACGGCAACTTTCAACTGCCAGAGACGATGGACGTGTTATTGAACGGTCAACGGGTGGTGCTATGCAATCGCTGAAATCGACGAACCTTCTGCGCAACCCAATCACCTGGGGTCTCGGGGCGATGGTGGTCGCGACCATAGTGGCGCTGGTTCTGACGTACGTGTACTACAACACTCCGGGTATCAGCCAGAGTGTCTCGTTCTACACAGACGACGCAGCCGCGATCCGTACCGGAGATGAGGTGCGAATGGCCGGCATCAAAGTAGGCACCGTGACAGGGCTGAAACTGGAACCAAACCAGGTGTTGGTCACCGCAAAGATCGAGGACGACGCCTTCGTTGGCGATCAGTCGCAAATCGAGGTTCGGATGCTCACCGTGGTCGGCGGGTACTACGTCAATCTTGCTTCGATGGGTAGCACCCCGTTAGGCAAGCAAATCATTCCGCATTCACGCGTGACGATGCCGTACAGCCTAATCCGCGCTCTGACCGACACCACGAAGATCACCGACAATGTCAACACCGCACCTATCAAGGAGTCGCTCGATCAAATCTCACACGGCTTGACCGGGACGAACGTCCAGGTCGTCTCGACCGTCATCGACGCTGGCAACAAATTGATGTCAACGATCGATAGACAGCGGGACCAGGTGACGAACATTCTCAATACGTCGGACGAGTACATCCAGGCGATGTCCAATTACCGCGACAAATTCGCCCAACTTGTGAGGAAAGTTTCGATCTTGACTCAAACGTTGGTCATTTATGAGGGTGGCGTGTCCAGCATGGTCCAAGGTCTTGGCGATGTCCTCCTCGCGCTCAAGCCCCTCGGCGATTTCTTTGAAAGCCACCGTCTTGAGTTTATTGAGCGAGTACGGACCTTTCTGGACAGGGGTAAGTTATTCGTAGAACGCAACGGGTTGACGATACGTGCCCTTAGGCGAGTTCAGAATTTGTTCGACCGGATTCTCGACGCACAGAACGCAGAACCTGGACTGCTCGCGACCGACCTTTGCATGCCCGTCCCGGGGAGCCCGTGCTGATGGCCGCGCCACGTGTGTTCCGGCGGGCGTCGTCCGCAGTCGTCGTCCTGACCGTCGCGCTCTGCTCCGCCTCGTGCGCGACATCTACCAAGGCACAGGCTATTAGCTACTGCGCGATCATGCCCGACAGCGTCGGACTATATGTGGACAACCCGGTCACTCACATGGGTTACCCGATCGGCAAGGTCGCTGCCATAACTCCGTCGACGCAGTCCGTCCGCGTTGATTTCACCATCGACGGCGGGCAGCTGGTGCCGGCGGAGGCGAAGGCGGTCACCAGGTCTACCTCAATTCTCGCCAACAGAGCATTGGAACTCGTCGGCACCTATGACGACGCGGGGCCCCACCTCGCTCCGGGGAGTTGCATTCCTCTGAGCCGGTCGTTGACCCCGAAGAGTCTGTCCGAAGTAATTGGGTCGAATACCGACTTCATCAATGCGATCAGCCCACCCGGTTCGGACAATATGGGTGCAGTCGTCAATGGTGTGGACCAGGCGCTCCGCAATCAGGGGCCAAACGCCAACAAGCTGCTGACCACCACGTCCTCAGTAGTGGACTCACCCGACCAGGCGATTGGTGACCTGGGCTCCATCACCACCAATCTCAACCAATTGACGGCCATGTTGGTTGAGATCGAGCCGACGCTAAAAGGAGTATTCGGCGATGCTGTCCATTCTGTCGCACGAGACCTTAGCGAAACTCTCTTAGGAGGGGATGAAGCATTCGACGGGCTCATTCCCGTCCTCGATGCCGCCTCCGCCATTGAGAAGGAATTGGGTCCGCAAATACAGCAATTGCTCGATGCGCTATCGGTCGTTGTCAGGAAGGCCACCCCACGCGCCCCCTTCTACGCAAGCCTATTGAATGTGACGCCACGCGTGCTCAACGGACTGGTAAACCTTGCGAATAGTCAAGACTTCACTCTGCACTATCGGCCGCCGCTGTATCGGCTCCGCACACCCGATGGTGTCCTTCAGTGCAACCTCATGAATGCGTCGATGCCGGGCAGTTGCGCGAATGTGAAGGGAACGCCATACGCAATAGACGTTGCGCTGCTCCAGTACGTTCTGACTCAGGCAGCTAACCGATGACGGTGCGATTCCGGCCAGTCGCCATAGCCGTCGCGACGGCCGGTGTCCTCACGGTGTCATCCTGTACCTCCCTCGACGTCAACGCGTTACCGCAGCCGGGCCCGTCATATAGCGGCGGATACGACGTCATCATGCAATTCGACAGCATCCTGAATTTGCCAGAACGCGCAAAGGTAGTGCTCGACGGCGTGCCCGTGGGAGTGGTCTCCAAGGTGGCCCTGGCAAGCAAGGAGGTCAATGTCACCGCACGTATCGGTCCCGGTGTCGTCGTCCCATCGGACATTCATCCGGTGTTGCAGCAGGCGACCGTGCTGGGCGACATTTACGTCGCTCTAGAGCGACCGTCGATAGGTGGTGCGCCGGCACCTGCGCTCGCTCCGGGCTCGATCATCCCCGTAGACCAAACCACGTCCCCACCACAGCTAGAGGACACCATCGCGAGCCTCGCGAACTTCATCTCCAGCGGGTCCATCCAAAGAGCGCAGAACACCATTGTTCGCGTCAACCGAGTAGTGCCGTCCAGCGACGAGGTACGAACGCTGACGAGTCGGGTCACAACCGACCTCTCTGCTCTATCGGCGAACATCGACCAGGTTGACCAACTGCTCGACGGAGTTTCAAAGACTGCAGAGGTCGTGAACGGCCATATCCCGGAGTTGCAATACGTGTTCTCGCCGACGGGGCAACGTGGGTACGAAAGGTTCGTTTTCATCACGAATTACACATCCACAATCCTTCCCGGCATTGGCAGCATCACCCTCGGTGGATACTGGTTGATTCCGTTCCTTAATTCACTGGCCAATTCCGTAGGCGCACTGCAGCAGTCGAAAGTGGCCGGTGAAGCCGAAATACCGAAGTACCGCCAGTTGTTTACTGACTTTTTCCTCCCTGTTGATAAGTATCCGGCAATCAACATCACTTCGATAATTGGGCCTGACGGCCGGGAATTGTCGGGGAACGTCCAAGAGGTGCTCAGGATTTTGGGGGCAACGCCGTGAACGCCGTCAGATTGCGCGACGTCATCTCCTACGTGACTTTTGGCGTCATCATCGCCATCGTATTGGCCTACTTCGCGACGCTCGGACTCCGGGTCAGCCCGCCTTCTCACCGAACCAACCTGTCCATGGACGTTCCCGAGCTCAACGGTGTCGCCACCGGCGCGAGAGTCCTACTGCGTGGTGTGCCCGTGGGCGAGGTGACCGACATCACGACGTCCATCGACGCGGCGTCCATCGATTTTTACGTCGATGGTCAATACCGGATTCCGGTCGACACGGAGGTGCAACTTCAGAACTTATCCGCACTCGGCGAGTCTTACATTCAACTGCTGCCTCGCAGCGACGGTGGACCGACACTGGAGAATAATCAACGTATCTCAACGAAATCGGTGGTCCAGCCGCCATCGATCTCTGAATTGGCGACAAGCGTCGTCCGAGTACTCGATCAGCTCCACCCGGACGCTCTCGCACGCATCATCGGCGAGTCCCGTGCCGCACTACCAGATCCAGTCAACGTACTTCCCAACCTCTCGCGCGCCAGCACCCTCGTCAACAACATGGCCAGCAGCATGAACGGTCAAGGGCGAGCACTGCTAAGCAATTTCCAGACGCTGCTCCAGAATGCCGAATGGGTGAGTTCCAATTTGACGAGCCTCACGCCGACTGCCGTGGCAATCGGCGAGCGCTGGCAAGACTACTACAAGCAATTCGTAGTACTCGTATCTCGTGACGAGCCGGAAGGCGTCACAAATCTCAACAATCTCCTTGCACGCGTTCAGACCCTTTTGGATGATCGTGGCGGTGACCTCAAAGTGCTGGGTGAGGCGTTTCAACCCAAGCTCAACACCATCGCCGCGGTTCTGATGAACTTCGACACCGGCCAGATCCTGGACCACTTCCTGCAGCAGGTGCCGGCCGAGGGGGCCATCACGCTGCGTGTGCGGCCGTGACGGCGATGGGGTGCCCGTCGGGGCGCAAATCGAGAAAGGCTACACAATGACCGACAATGGAACAGCAGCAACGGGAGCGCTCGACCGCGGCACAGCGGTCGATACAACTGCCTCCCAACCGGATACAACCGACCTGAAGCCGGTCCATCTATCCGAGGCGGAGGTTACGGACACAGCCGACGGCGTGAAGCTACCCCGCCGACCGAAGTCGGTTTCGGTGAGTGTGCGGGGTCTGATCCTCACTGCGCTGCTCGTGGCACTGGTGGTTGCAGTAGCCAGCATGGGTTGGTTGTACTTCGATGCGCGCCAACAAATCAACGCCCTGAACACACAATCAAAGGATGATGCGCACGCCGAGAAGATCGCCCTCGACTACGCTGTGAACGCCGCGACGATGGATTTCAAGGATCTTCAGGGCTGGAAGGTCAAACTCGTTGCAGGAACCAGCCCGGAGCTCAACAAAAAGCTCTCCGATGCGGGTACATCCATGGAACAGGTTTTAGTGCCGCTGGAATGGAGTTCGACTGCGAAACCCTTGGTGGCCAAGGTCAGATCGAGCACGGGTGGCGTTTACGTCGTTGACAGCTTCGTCAGCGTGCAGACGAAGACGGTGCAGGCGCCGGAGGCTCTGCAGTCCACGGCCACGTACAGCACCACAATCGATAGCAACAATGGTTGGCAGATCACCGACGTCGGCGGAATTGGTTCAGCGATGGAGCCGAAGTGATACGTGTTGGGCGCCTAGAGAAAGGGGCACTGGCGACGACTCGTATGGTTCGCCGCGGTGCCGCCGCAGCGGGCTGCGCAGTGATGTTGTTGGCTGTGGGCGTCGTGATGGGACCACCGTCAGATGCTGAACCGGACGACCCAGTCCCCCTTCCTAGCCCGCCTTCCGACAGTTCCTTGATCCGGCCGCTCCCCGTCATCACACCGACAGCCTCGACGTGGTCCCCGAAATTCCCGTTTCCGTATGACCAAACGAGGAATAAGGTCACCGATTCCGACATAAGAGCGATGAGTGAAATGTGTCAGTGGTACAACGCTCAGTACGCCACGCTCCGTGCTCAAATCGACAGGCTGCAGTACAACCGGATCGGCCCTGACGGCAAGGATTTCGACTACACCCGCGACGATATTCAGCAGCAGGTCGACATCGTCTCCGACAATATCCGTCAAGCGGTTGACTTTCTGACGCCGCGAGTCCTGTCTCTGACCCAAGCGCAGAATCCATACGGCGACAATTACTTTCCCATCTACGAGGGCGAGGCGTTCTTCAAATTGTGGGAGCAGCTGTTCAACGTCAACAACGGAGTTCTAGCGCATCAACCCGCTTGGTTCACCGGGCCGTCGGTGCAGAAGGCGAAGCGCTGGGGCAGCGACATCCACCGCTCGCATGTGTGCGAACAGTGAGACGCTCATGCGAAGTGGAGAAAAGATGACGACGCAGCGATCCGTTATGCCCGCCCTCCCCTTTTTCCGGGGCCACGCAGCACCCAACCGCCGCGCACAGCTTGGGACATGCCTGACCGCAACCGCATTGACAATCGCAAGCGTCTCGATGGCGGCCCCTGCTCGGGCCGGTACCGCCGACAACCTACGGGCCGCGGTGATGGCAACCCGAGCGACGGTATGCAACCCGCTACGCTCTGACGCGGTAGCAGATCAAGTGGCCGAGAAAGTCAACAACACCACCGACGTGTGGATCAACAACGCGTCGCGGGCTGTTCCGGAGACCGATGCGCTACCGCTGCTGAAGGACCTCGGCTATGCCGGCAGCAAGTCGACAATATTGTCGGGTGCCGCGAAATCCGACAGCGACTCGATAAAGGCGTTATTGCTGCAGGGGTTTGCCAAAATCCAGGATTGCACTTACACCGATTTCGGCGTAAGTGCCTTATACAACGCGAAGAAGGACCTCATCTTGACCACGGTTGTCCTGGCTGCATAGGCCCGTGCTATCCAACTCGATGTTCTCAGCGTTTTGCCGCTGAAAGGAGCTCCGTGAAGCGGACAATTTCGACGGGGGCGGTGATGAGCGTTGTCGTCGCGCTCTTGGTTCAGGCACCGTTAGCGCGTGCAGAGGACACCGTCACCTACGACATCTTTTCCGACTCGGTCGGCGAATTGGCCGGGGTCGAATATCGCGACACGTCCGGTAAGCACTTGCTGCAAGAGGTTCCGCTGCCCTGGACACTAACTGTGCCGGTGGTCGATGCGACGAGCCCGACAGACCGCGGCGCCGAACTGCGAGCCGATTGGCGACCAAGATATCGCACGGCTGCCACCGTAGGACGGGTTCTACAAGGACAATTCGTGACGGTCCGCATTTCCAGGGGAAGCGACGTGCTCTGCGAAAGCATCCTTGATGTTGGAAATGCCACGTGCTACGGGAGCGTGCCGCACACAGCGGAGAACGAATCGACGCCGGGGAATTTGCCATGACCGGACGGCATAGGGGCGCGGCTATACGCGTTCGTCGCTTGTTGGCGGTAATCCTTTGGGCGGGAGGACTTCTCGTCACCTCGCCGACGGGGCAGGCAGAGCCAAATAGCGGCTCGCCGGAGAGCCCCTACCCGGCGGCCTACTTCATCCTCAGGTACTACGACAGCGTGCCATACGCCGACTACTTCACCGCTAGCGCTGGCGGCGTGTGGTTTTCAACCCCGCTTGGTCTCAACTGCGGAATCTGGGACCGGGGAAGTTTCGGCTGTACGGGCGACATCCGCGGTGCACCGCCGGGTACGACAAACATCGGGTGGGTCAACGGGAACATCGTCACCCGCTACGACTGGCTGTTGGGGGTTCAGTTTCCCTCTGGTAGGGCGGAGCGGGATTTGCCCCCGCGTCATTACATTGAGTACAACGGAACGACTTGTACGACGATGGCAGATTCAAGCACCTACTGCGCGCACGGGCCGTTCAGGTTCTTTGTCACGCCGACCCGGACTTGGTTGAGCCCGCCGTGACGAACACTTCGGTCCCTCAATCGTGCAGAGGGGCGTCACGCAGACTTCGTGACGATAATCGGCGTCTGTGCAACGGCGTCAGTGCCGCCTCGGCGATAGCGCGTGACGCTCCTTTCGAGGACACCAAAACAAGTCGTCGGGCCGGAATCAAACGCGCAGCGCTTTGAAGCACACATTGGAGGGAGACCGGATTGAGCAGTCAAAAGTGGCTGTGGGCGGGATTACTCGTGGCCACGGCCCTCAACATGGCCGGTGCCCACCCCGCTCAGGCCGAGCCGTTGACCCCGCTGACGCCGGGCGAGCTCCAGTACCTCGACCAGGCCCGCCGCATATTTGCAGTGGTCCGTGACCCCGTGGCATTTCGCAGTGACGGGGATCTGCTGGTGAGCGGTCGATATGCCTGTGACATGCGGTCCCGGGGCTACCTCGGGCACGGGTCAACGCTTGTGCCTCCCGTCCTCACCCAACTGGCATTCATTTACCTTTGCCCGAATTAATGCAGTCTGTACAGACAGAACGGACTTCCAATGCGAACGTGTCCACGGATCATCGCCGGCGTCCTGATTGCGGCGACGCTCACGCTGTCTGGATCGCCGGTGGCAACCGCAGACGATGCCAGCTTCGTGAGCGCCGCACAAGCGCTGGGATTTGTACACGGCCCGTCAAACTTGATCCTGACTGGCCGATCGGTGTGCTATTTCCTTAGTCGAAAAAGGGATCCCGGACAAGTACTGGAACGCATCATCCGATACACCAGGGTCGAGCCGGATCAAGCCCGCCAATTCTTCGCTCTAGCCATTGCCGAGTATTGCCCTCACTATGCTGGTGCGGCCGGAGTGTAAGCCGCACATACGCTTCGCCGCTAACAGATGGTTCTCGAATCGGTACGTTCACATCACCGCTTGAAAGGAGTTCAAGAGCACCGGTATCGACTTGAGGACCACCCGGTTCGACGACTATTGAAACTGTGGTGCACCTACCTACGCGGGAGTCTCGTCTGGCATCCGGTTGATTGCCCTGGCAGTGAAGTGAACCCAATCCAAGATCTTGCCCCTACCCAGCTTCGATGCCCTGCGGTACTGACCTAGCAACTTGTTGGTGACCTGCCGCCTCGCGGCCATATCGACCTTGCCCTCCACATCGGGCAAGCCTTCCGGGATACGCGCTCGAACTAGACACGTCGCAGACTAGATTTATCTACGCATGGTAGATATAGTGACACGATGACGGCCCGCCGCAGTAGCGCGTGAAGGCCATCGGTAGCACCTTCGGCCCGTCGGCCGTGGGAGAACAAGAACAAAGGAGGAGACGATGAAGCTACGGGCTGACCGTTCACGCTGCAAGGGTCACGGATTGTGCTACATCGTCGACCAGGAGATGTTCCCCCTCGAGGACGGGCTCATCGCGATCGAAGGCGATGCGGCAGTGCCATCGGGACGCGAACACTACGCCCGCGAAGGCGTCGACATGTGTCCGGAGATGGCGATCGAGATCGTCGATGACTGATCTCCGGTCTGCCGGTCCTGCGGCGTATTCTCGGCTTCATAATCTATGTTCCGTTGACAACCGGCTGCGGCGCAGCCGCGCGGTTCAGACACCGGCGTATCGCTGTCCTCACACTCAGGTCCACCATTCAACGAAGGCGGTCTGATGCCCTCTTCTCTTGAAACCGCGTCGAGCAGCACGGTGCGCGTCGAGTACCACGACGGCGGAATCGCCGTGGTGACGCTGAACCGACCGGACCGCCTCAATGCCTTCGACAAAGATCAGTTGTGGACGTTGCACGATGTGGTCGACGACCTTTCGGCCAACCGCGACGTGCGGGTGGTCATCCTCACCGGTGCGGGCCGCGGATTCTCCGCCGGACTCGATCTGAAAGAAGGCCACTTCGAGTTCCCCGGCACCGAAGGCATGGCCGAAGTGCCGCGACTCTTATTGCTTCAGAAGCGCTTTACTGACTTGCTGGAGAAAATCCACGGTGCACCCAAGCCGTTCATCGCCGCAGTGAACGGAGCGGCCACCGGCGGCGGGTTCGCCATCGCGCTGGCGTGCGATATCCGGGTGGTCACCTATGAGGCGAAATTCGGCGCCG
This sequence comes from Mycolicibacterium rhodesiae JS60, assembly GCA_000230935.2. Lineage (GTDB taxonomy): Bacteria > Actinomycetota > Actinomycetes > Mycobacteriales > Mycobacteriaceae > Mycobacterium > Mycobacterium rhodesiae_B. The sequence goes on along the minus strand of AGIQ01000001.1, from coordinate 1,609,236 downwards.
TATTCATGGCCATCGGAGCCGCCAACTCAGACTTGGGGATCAGTTACCTGCTGCCGCGTTTCGTCGGCGCGGCGCGATCGGCCGAAATCCTGCTCACGGGACGGTTCATCGGTGGCGAGGAGGCCCACCGCATCGGCATAGCCACTCACCTCGTCGCGCCCGATGAGTTGCTAGACCGCAGCCACGACCTTGCTTCTACGATCGCCGCCCACGGCGCATTTCAGGTGTGGATCACCAAGGAGACCATGTGGCAGACGCTTGACGCCCCCAGCTACCGCCACGCCATCGACATGGAAAACCGGACCCAGATCATGACCCACATGGCCGGTGACGTCGATCGCGCATTCACAGCTTTCAACAACGGCGGCAACCCCATCCAGTGGAAGGCAATGTAATCATGACCGTGGAAGATGACATCACCCTGCACAACGTCCCCGGCCCGACGTATGCAGACCTTCTCGACTCAGACCGCTTCACCGTGCCCGACTACCTGCGTGAGCGTGCGCCGTGGCCGGAAGACCTGTGTTTTGAGGTGCCCCGCGAGCGCTACCTATCTCCCGAGATTCATCAGCTAGAAGAGACCTACATGTGGAGCCGCACGTGGCAGATGGCCTGCCGCACGGAACATTTGGAGAAACCGGGCGATTCGATCATCTACGAAATCAACGGCCGTGAGTACATCGTGGCACGCGTCGACGCCGACACGATCAAGGCCTATCCGAATACGTGCCTTCACCGTGGTCGTCGCCTGCGAGACGGCGGCGGAAGGGTAGGCCGACTACGTTGCCCGTATCACGGATTCGCCTGGAATCTGGACGGTCAACTGGCGTCGGTACCCACCGCCTGGGACTTCGGCGACCGCGTGGACCCCGACTGCATGCGACTGCCGGAGATCGCGGTCGGAGTGTGGCAAGGATTCGTATTCGTCAACGCCGACCCCGACTGTGAACCGCTGGAGAGTTACGTGGGGGGACTCGACAGCCACTTCCAGCGGTTACCGCTGCACTCGTGGCGCACCGCGGTGCACGCCGCGCAGGTGGTGGAGGCGAACTGGAAGGTCGCGCTGGAAGCCTTCATCGAAGCGTCTCACGTCATAGCCACCCACCCCCAAACTCTGACCGGCACCGACCCGTGCAACAGCCAATACGACATATTCGATAACTCCGTTCGCATCATCACGCCGTTCGGCGTCCCTAGCGTGATGGTCCACACCGAACCGCCACCAACCGAGCAACGCAAGATGGACGGAATGATGGGCCGCAAGTCGACGGGCTCCAGGGTTGTCGAGGTTCCCGAGGGCACCCGCGCCCGAGACATGTTCGCCGACATTCAACGCGGCCGCATGCATCGCGCCGGCTTCGACGGAGAGTTCAGTGATGCGGAGATGACGGATCTCCAAACGTATTGGCTGTTCCCCAACTTCCTGGTGTTGGGCGCCCCCCGCGCTACGGCGTTCCGCTTCCGGCCTGCCGGCCCTGACCGGTGCATCATGGAGATCTTCGGCCTCATGCCACCCAAACCCGGTGCCGAACCACCGCCAGTTCCCGAGGTGACCTGGATCCCCGAAGGGCAGGGGTGGAGTTCCGATGAGCGTCTGGCCGACTACGCATTGCTCGACCAGGACATGTCCAATATCCCGGCCGTCCAAGCCGGGCTCGCAGCACTCAAGGATCGCCCACTGGTGCTGTCGGGGTACCAGGAAGCCCCCATCGCCTACTTTCACAAGTTGCTCTACGGACACTGGCTGGGAGGCCGCGCGTGAATCTGCCAACTGGATACAGCCCATATGAGCGGTTCGACATCTCCCGCGACGGTGCCGTACTGACCGTCGAGATCAAGGGGACAACGTCAATGAACCTCATTGACGGGACCCTGCATCGCGAATTGTCCGAAATCTGGTCGCAGATCCGTCTCGACAGACAAACCACCGCGGTGGTTCTCACCGGTGCAGGCGGGCGTGCGTTCAGCGCCGGCGGCGAGATGAGCTGGTTCGCCGGCATGGACGCCGAGGAAAAGGACATCGCGATCGCCGAAGGGCGCCGCATCGTCATCGACATGCTCGAGGTTCCACAACCGATCATCGCGGCTGTCAACGGGCCCGCCGTCGGCCTGGGCGCCACTGTCGCACTGTTCAGCGATATCGTCATCGCTGCGGACAACGCCATCATCGCCGATCCGCACGTCGCGCTTGGCATGGTCGCCGGCGACGGCGGTGCCATCATCTGGCCGTGGCTACTGGGAGTCAACCGCGCCAAGGAGTTCCTCTTCACCGGTGACAGTCTGGATGCGGTCCGCGCTCTTGAGCTCGGACTGGTGAACCGGGTAGTCCCGGCCAGCGAAGTCAAAGACGTTGCACACGCGCTGGCTCGACGCATCGCCGCACACTCGCCAATGGCCGTGCAGGGCACCAAGACTGCCGTAAATGCTCTCTTGCGCGATGCCGCCAATACCGTGCTGGCTACCAGCCTGGCGATCGAACGACGCACCCTCGACACCCCACAATATGCGGCTGCAGTGGACAAGTTCCTTGCCGCACAACGTCGCTGACGACTGAAAGGCATGCCGATGAACTACGAGCACATCCTCTATGAGGTCGAGGCCGGCCGGGCGCGCGTGACATTGAACCGACCGCAACGCCACAATGCGATCACCGGCCAGATGACCCAGGAGATCGAGGCCGCCCTCTGGACCGCCGACGACGACACCACCGTTCACTCCGTCATCCTGCGGGGCGCGGGTCCGTCGTTCTGCTCCGGATATGACCTCGACGCATACGGCGACCATTCTGAGAAGCGGGGCGCACACCGGGGCCAAGCCGACTTCGATGATCGTGCATGGAAGCTCGAGCAGATGCAGCGGCCGCTGCGGGTCTTCCACGACATGCACAAGCCGGTGATCGCCGAAGTTCACGGTCACTGCCTGGCCGGTGGAACCGGGATCGCCATGTTCTGCGACATGGTCATCGCGGCGGAGGACGCCAATATCGGATTTCCGGCGGCCCGCGCCGGCACACTACCGAACCAAATGTGGCTCTATCACGCCGGCCCGCAATGGACCAAGCGTCTCATGCTCACCGGCGACACCATCAGCGGTGCCGACGCGGCACATCTTGGTCTGGTCATGAAGGCCGTTCCGGCTCACCTGCTACGCGCCGAGGTCGAAGGACTTGCTGACCGGCTCGCCCTGGTTGATATTGACCTGCTGTCAGCCAACAAGCGCATCGTCAATCTCGGCTTGGAACTCATGGGGGCGCAGACATTGCAGCGACTCGCTTCAGAGATGGACACCCGAGCCCACTTGTCCGACAGCACGCACAAGTTCCTCGGCTCAATCAACAAGAACGGGCTGAAATCGGCACTCGCCGAACGTGACACCGTCTTCGGTGACGGCCGCGCGCGCGTCACCGAACCGGAGGTCCGTGACGCGACGGGACATGTAGCCGCTGCACGCGAGGGATGAGAGGAACGCCGGTGTCATCACTTCACGACTCGTTGACCCTCAACCAGCTCTTTGAGCACGCAATACGCTTTGCTCCTGAGGTGCCGATCGTGACCCGCGTAGCCGACGGCTCGCTTCGCCGCTACAACTACGAGCAATTCGGTTCACGCACAGCCCAATTGATCAATGCATTGCCAGGCCTAGGCATCAAGCCCGGCGAGGTCGTGGCCACTTTGGCGGCGAATTCAGACCGGCACCTGGAGGCCTATTTCGCAGTCCCGTGCGCTGGTCGAGTGCTGCATACCTTGAATCCACGGTTCTCGCCCGACGACTTGGCGTACGCCATCGAGGTCGCGCAGGATCGCGCCATCTTCGTGGATCCCGAAATGATCGGGTTGCTGGAGCCCATAGCGGATCGACTCACAGGCGTGCGTGCCATTGTGGTGCTGAGCGATACGGTTCCCGATACGGTGTTGCCCGACGCGATCAGCTATGAACAGTTACTGTCACAGTATCCAGATATCTACTCCCCCAGCGAGTTCGATGAGCGAAGCCCGCTGGGAATCTGCTTCACCACCGGGACGACGGGCCGGCCCAAAGGGGTGACCTACACTCACCGGTCGACGGTCCTGCACGCATTGACAATCGCTACCGGAGCCGGAATGTCGCTAGGGCCGTCCGATTGCACCTGCGCGATGGTACCGATGTTTCACGCCAACTGTTTCGGCCTGCCTCACGCCGCCGCGGCGGTCGGCGCAGCGCAGGTCTTTTACGCCGGCACGTTCGACCCGTCGGCTTTCGTCGACCTCCTTATCAGCGAGCAGGCGACATTCAGCGCGGCAGTCCCCACGATCTGGCATGCCGTCGCAGCCGACATTGAGAAGCGGGGACTTCGCCTGGACGACCTGCGGCACATCATCACTGCTGGCGCCCGTCCGCCGGCGTCGTTGGCGGCCAAGTTCCGAGATGAGCTCGGCATCAACATGATTCAGGCCTATGGAATGACCGAGGCATCCCCGACGGTAGCCGTTGCGTGGCCGAAACACTACATGCGGGACTGGGACCGCGCCAGGGTCGACGAGCATGCCTTGACGCAGTCCGGGCTCCCGTTGCCGTTAGTGTCGCTGGACCTGCGCGACGACGATGGCGCACCGATCGCGTGGGACGGTGCGACGATGGGTAGCGTGCACGTGCGCGGCCCGTGGATCGCCGACGAGTACCTCAATGGCGTGTCGCCTGAGCAGTTCAACAATTCCTGGTTCAGCACCGGTGATATCGCCATCGGTTCACCAAGTGGTTATTTCAAGATGGCCGATCGCAGCAAGGATTTGGTCAAGTCCGGTGGTGAATGGATCTCGTCGGTCGACATGGAGAACGCGATATGCAGTATGGCTGCGGTGTCGCAGGCGGCAGTGATTGCCGTCCCCGACGACCGTTGGGACGAGAGACCCCTGCCCATCGTGGTGCCGGCCGGTGAAATCACAGTTGATATCGAAGCCGTCCGGACTCACCTCGAGGATGCGGGATTTCCGCGATGGCAGTTGCCTCAGCGCATCGAGATTGCCGATGCGCTGCCCCTGACGTCGATCGGAAAGATCGATAAGAAGGCCCTGCGCGCGCGGTATGCCGTGGCTGTCGATACCAACAGCCAAGTGCACAAATAGTTGGAAAGTGGGTCAACGGGTAACTCGGCCTGTACAGCAGTGCTCGGGCGTTGACGGGGAGCTGGAGGTTGGGATGAAAGCGGTCGTGGTGGGGGCGGGCATCGCGGGGCTGGCGGCCGGGTACCGGCTCCAACAAGCCGGGTTCGAAGTGCGGGTGTTGGAGTCGGCGGACTTTGTCGGCGGCCGAATGTCGACGGTGCACCGCGACGGGTTCGTCATCGACCAGGGAGCCAGCCTGCTCTCCCGGCGCTACCAGGAAATGGCACGGCTGGCGGCCGAGGTCGGTGTGGCTGACCAACTGCTCGGCACCCACGACGAGATGGGTTTTTACCGCGACGGACATATCCACCGCGTCCGCGCGCACGCGAAGCTGGACCTGGTGCGCACCGGACTGTTGTCGCCGCGCTCGAAGCTGGCGGCCGGCAAGCTGCTGGTCGACGCCGCCCGGGTGGCCCGCCGGGTCGACACCGGCAACATGAGCAAGGTGGCCGGGCTCGACGGTGAGACCCTGCGGCAGTACGCCGACCGTCGGGTGAACGCCGAGGTGCGGGACTTCGTGATCGACCCGACCATCCGTTCGCTCTACGGCGGCACGCTCGACGAGCTGTGCAGCATGGAGCTGATGTTCCTGATCAAGAACTTCCTGGGTACCGGCCTGGTGAACGCCGAGCGGGGCATCGACTTCCTGGTGCGAGCCCTGGCCGACCGGCTCGACGTCCAGCTGTCGGCCGTGGTGACCGGGGTCGAGCAGACCGCGGCCGGGGTGAGCGTCGCCTGGGAGCGCGCGGGGGAAGACGAGCACGTCGAGCGCGCGGACGTGTGCGTCATCGCGGTCACCGCGCACGCGATGTCGCGGATCTACCCGCAGCTGTCGACCGAGCAGCGTGACATCGTCACCGGGTTGCAGTACTCGACCCTGTGGTCGATCAGCCTCGCGGTGGACACCGTGCCCGCCGAGACCGCGGTGTTCGTGCAGGTTCCGACCAGTGAGCATCCGGACATGACCACGGCGGTGTTCGAACACAACAAGTGCCCGGGGCGGGCGCCGAAGGGCAAGGGCCTGCTCAACAGTCTGTGGCTGACCGAGTGGTACGAGAAGCACAGCCACCTCGACGACGAGGCGGTGGCCATGGAGTCGATCAAGGGCCTGAACCTGCTGCTGCCCGGCATCGAGAACCACGTCGAGTTCTTCCACATCAGCCGCTGGAAGCCCGGCTTGCTCATGGGACGCCCGGGCACCTGGAGCGCCCTGGCTCGCTTCCACGCCCTGACTCCCGACACCACGCGGGTACGGTTCGCCGGAGACTACCTGGGCGGGTCGACGACCAACTCCGCGCTGGTCTCCGGCGAGCGGGCCGCCAAGGCCCTGGCCGAACGCCTCGGCAGCAGCGAGCGATGAAACCCACACCTGACAGCCAGTCCGAGAGCGCGCCGCGGCGCGTGCGCGTCGTCGATCGGCGCTCGGGCAGCAGGAAGATCAGAGTGGTTCACATCGCTGCCGGGTTCGGCTTGGTCGTTCTCGCGTTCGAGGCGTACCTGCTGGTCAAATGGGTGGCGGGTCCGAACTTCGAACCGGTGCGTCCGGGCCCTTCACCGATTCCGACGTGGATGAAGATGGGCGTCTACGCGATTCAGCCGATCCTCTGTGCGGCAGCTGTTTTCGTGCTGTATCGACTCGTCGTAAGGCCTTGGCGACGTGGTGAGCCGATCTCTCACTATGGTTTGTTGGCCGTCGCATCCTTGTTCGGATCAATCATCGATCCGCTGAGCTTTTACTTCAACACCTGGGGAGGCTACAACTCCTACTTCATCAACTTCGGTTCACCACTGCCCGGCGGGATCCCGGGGTGGCGGTCCTTCGCTGAGCCCGGCGCAATGAACGCATGGGCAATCTTCTTCCTCCCGCCGCTCTACGTCCTCCTGTTCCCAGGCTTGGCCTGGCTGGGAGTCAAGGTGCTCGGCGTCATGAGGAGCCGCTGGCCCCGTCTTCCGCTCCCGATTGCGCTCATCGGGCTCTTGGTCTTCTTCTTCGTATTCGACATAGTGGTCGAAGGCATGATCACGGTCCGTCTCGGCTGGTACGCCGAAGGCGGCACCGGTTTCCTGAATTCCGGGACCTACTATCAACTTCCGTGGCACAACGTGATCTGCATGCCGATCATCGGCACGATGCTGGCTTGCTTCTGCTACTTTCGCGATGATCGCGGCCGGACGATCGTGGAGCGTGGGCTCGAAGGCGGTTCTCCAACCTCATGGAAGACTACTGCGCTGCGATTCTTGGCCATCTTCGCGGCGTACCACGTGATCATGGTGGTCGGATACCACCTACCTGTCGCGGTGTACTACGGCATCTACCCACCGCATATCCCTGATGCCATCGGGGATAAATCCTATTTGATGAACAACGTGTGCGGGCCCCACACGATACGTCCGTGTTTGAAATGACTGCACAATAGCCAGTTTCCACCGGCCGTTTGGCTGAGATCGACGAAATGACATGGGTTAATTACACTTTCGCGGCCAACTGTTGGTTTGGGCGCAAGCGGTTCGGTGCGGCGCGAAGCCGACGAGAAGCGCGGGAAGAGACGCGGCGCCTTGACCGACAACTGGCCGAACAAATTATCTTCAAATAGTAGATAAATCACGAGGGTTCAGAGTTCCAGTGACAGCGATGCTGCTCGAACGGCCCGGGAAATGCCACGGATTGGCCGCCGATCGCCGAATCGGCGACACCTTGACGAAGGGCGATGTCGAATGACCCGCTCCACCCAGCGCTTCTGTGCCGCCACCGGATTCATCATGATCGCACTCTTCCTCACCGGATTCGCCATCGCCGGTTTCATCGTGCCGCCCTCACCAGAGCTTGGGGCAGAGAGCATTGCCGCCCTCTTCCACGAGAATCGCACCAGGATCCAGGTCGGAGTGATCCTGTGCATGTTCGGCTCCGCGCTCCTGGTGCCCTGGTCAGTAGTGCTCTACCTGCTGACCCGGACCGGAGCCGGCGCCCAATCACCGATGCCACTCGTGCATCCGGCGCTCGACCGACATGGCGGAGGTGGAGAAGAGTGTCACCCACATCGGCCCGCTTGCGGACGAGGTCGCAGCGATTCGTGCCACACTGGCGCAGCTCTCAGCGGCGCAGAGCCGATAGACCCGGGGCGTCGTCAGGCCGGTCACTGCCGCGGTTGGACTAGGGCGTACCTGAACAGCCGCGAGAACTCAGGGTTGCAGGCCGGCAAGAAACGTTCCGATGGCGCTGGCCAACACGTCTGGGCTTCCGGACAGGCCACCGTGACCCTGCCCCTGCAGCTCCAGCCGGCAGGTGTTCGGCATAACGTGGGCTAACGCGTCGATCGACTCGGCGAACACGTCGCGGCTGAATTGACCATGTACCAACAGCGTGGGGTGGTCTACATCTTTGAACGGCGCCACTAATCTGCCGAGATCTGCCATCGTGGCGGCTTGGACCATCAGCGCTGGTGCCATTGATACGGTGGTGGCCCAGCTACGAGCGTTGCGGCGCAACTGATTTAGCTCCGGCTCGTCGAGACTGAGCATCAATTTGACCGCCTCGGTCACACCTCGTTCGTATTCGCCTGCGCCTACCAGAGCCCCGGCTGTGGCCACCTGGTGTCGGGCCTCCGCTGGGTCCAACATCAGCGGCGGATCGTAGACCACCAACGCACCAACCTGCGCTGCGATATCGGCCCTGAGCATCCCATGCAGGACGAAGACTGCGCCGAACGAGTGCGCCAGCACTGCACGCACCGGACCCACATGCCCTATCACAGCGCGCAAGTCCTAGATCTCAAGACCAAGATTGTTGCCCTCGACTCCGATGTCGCTGAAGCCATGGCCGCGCCGATCCATGAGGACGAATCGGTACTGTCCGGCGAGTCGACGCGCGACCTGCAGCCAGTCGATACCGGTGGCAAGCGCGCGATAGCCAGGTAACCCAGCGAGGTGCTATCGCGTGATACGACCCTGCCGCCGATCAGCATGGGGACTTGATCCGCCAAACCTCCCCCTCCGCCCATGTCGCCGCTGTGCCACACGAGCTTTCAGCTGTATGGCGACGGCATGGGTTATGGGGCCAGCGGTCGCATCGCAGGCTGCCCACCGCCAGCAGAGTTATCTACCGGTTAGAGATTAATCGAAATATGCTGAATTGCCGCACTTTCGGACCGCGGCTTTGGCCCGGCTGAATTATCTCGGGCAAAGGTGTTCGTGCCGCAGCCAGAGACCGTCGCCGAATCGCACAACGTGTCACTGAGCCCGCGGGGCTCGCCGTCACTGCTGGCCGCCAAGCGCATCGGCGAAGTGTTCAGCGAATTCGACTCCGACAGCTCGGCGATGATCGTGCTGGAGAACCACGACTGCTCGCTTTCGGCGCGAGCATAATCTACGAATGGTAAATTCGATATGATATCCGACTGGACCCGGCACACAGTTGGGTGTGCGCGGCCGGTGATTCACGACAAAGGAGCCGAGGTGCAGTCCTTCAACATGTCGAAACGAACATTGCATTTGGTGTGCGCGTGGTGCGGCCTGGCATGCACAGCGGTCTGCCTGACTGGTCTGTTGATCGCCGGGCTGATCCCTCCGCCGCATCCGGACAACAGCGTGAATACCATTGCCGCGCGGTACGTGGAGGACAAGGATCAGATCCGTATCGGCATGTTCATCGCCGTGATCGGCTTCACGCTTTACGGGCCGTGGGGGGCTGAGATCGCCTCGCGCCTGCGCCCGTCGGAGGGTGACCGGCCGGTCTTGGCGTACACCCAGGTCGCGATGCTTGGGACGGCGATCTTCGTCGGGGTGCTCTTTTCGCTGATGATCGGTGTCGCGGCGTTCCGGCCTGGCGAGGTCTCGCCGGATGTGACCACGACAGTCAACGACATTGCCTGGTTCTTGTTCCTGTTCGACTGGCCGCCGTTCGCTGTCTGGTGCGTCGCGATCGGTGTCGCAATCATGAAGGACAAGCGCGAGGTACCGTCGTTCCCGCGGTGGGCGGCCTACCTCAACTTCTGGTGCGCCTTCCTGGACATATTGGCTGGCTTCGTGATCTTCTTCAAGGGCGGCCCCCTCGCCTACGACGGCGTGCTCGCTTACTGGATTCCGTTGGTCATCTTCTTCGTCTGGATCGTGATCATGACCTACCTGTTGATTGTCGCGATCAATCGTGAAGCCGACGCCGATGAAGCAGGCCAGGCCGCCGCCACAGGCGCGGCGCGCTTAGCGACGGGCTCGGCGAGCGCTAGCTGACCTGACTGGTCGCTCGCGGTGGACACCGTGCCGGCCGAGTCCGCGGTGTTCGTGCAAGTTCCGACCAGTGAGCATCCGGACATGACCACCGCGGTGTTCGAACACAACAAGTGCCCGGGGCGGGCGCCGAAGGGCAAGGGCCTGCTCAACAGTCTGTGGCTGACCGAGTGGTACGAGAAGCACAGCCACCTCGACGACGAGGCGGTGGCCATGGAGTCGATCAAGGGCCTGAACCTGCTGCTGCCCGGCATCGAGAACCACGTCGAGTTCTTCCACATCAGCCGCGGGAAGCCCGGCTTGCTCATGGGACGCCCGGGCACCTGGAGCGCCCTGGCTCGCTTCCACGCCCTGACTCCCGATACCACGCGGGTACGGTTCGCCGGGGACTACCTGGGCGGGTCGACGACCAACTCCGCGCTGGTCTCCGGCGAGCGGGCCGCCAAGGCCCTGGCCGAACGCTTCGGCAGGAGCGAGCGATGAAACCCAAACCTGACAACCAGTACGAGAGCACGCCGCGGCCCGTTGCAGCTGCCCTCGACCACGTCGCCGACGTATACCTACCCGACTCAGACGGACGCGGGATCGGACCTGGCAGCGGTTGAGGGATCGTCGGTGGAGGATACGTAGAGCGCGTACCACACCAGCTGGCTGAAAGCGTCGACATGGCGCTCGATTTCGCGCTCGGACGCCCCCTTGAGGATCTGGGATTGCGCGCGTTCGGCCATCCACGTCAGCCACGCTGCGGTCGGCCCGGCCAGCAGTTCGGCGTCGATCCAGCCCTGGCGTTGCCCGCGTTGGATGTGGCGGGTCAGCGCGGCCACATTCTGGTCGGTGATCCGGCTGAGGTGGTCGTGCACCCTGTCGTCGTAGACCGCGGCGTCGAACAGGGCAGCCATCATCTGCGCATAGGGTTGGTAGGCGTTGACCATCGCGCTCAGCGCCTCGTGGAGCTCGTTGATAGTCGGGGCCGGCCCGAGTTCCGTCCAGGCCGCCGACGCTGTGGCTATTTCGTCACGCACGTCGTCGAGCCAAGCGCACAGGAACTCGCCCTTGTCGCGGAAGTGAGCATAGAACCGGGACCGGCTGATCCCGGCGCGCTTGGCGAGCTCTCCGACGCTGAGCTGATGCAGTGTCACGCCCTCACCGAGAGCGTGCTGCAAACCATCGAGGATGGCGTCGTACGCCTCCCGGCGGCGAATTTCCTTGGTGCTCTGCGTCCGTCGGGTAACCGAGCGCATATCACCGACCCCGCATGTACAGAGCCCGCCAGATGATGTCTGTCGCGGCGGTGGTCAGGTCTTCCCGCTCTTGCGTATCCGCGTTGGCGACCAATTGGTACAGGCCACGCTCGATCATCCACGTGATCCACTCGGACACCGGCTCGACGTCGATGTCGTTGCGTGCATCACCGCTTTCCTGGCTGCGTCTGATGTAAGCGGCGACGTGGTGGGCCGCTTCGCGCATAAGCATGTTGAACTGCTCGGCCACCGCGTTTTCGTATGAAGAAGCCTCGACGATGGCGGCGATCAGTTTGTTGTGCGGTAGGTAGGCCCGGATGACCTCGTCGAGGCCCTCTCGCAGCTGAGCTTTCGACGCGCCGGCTGACAGCTCCCACCAGCCGCGCGCAGAGTCGAACAGATCCGTAAGGACCTCTGCGGCAAGGGTTTGCAGCAGATCTCCCTTGTCGGAGAAATGCACATAGAACCCCGAGCGCGAGACCCCGGCTTTCTGCACCAGTCGTTCGACGCTGATCTCGATGAACGACTCCTCTTCGAGCAACTCCTCCAGCGCTGGTAACAGCTTCCGGCCGAGCGCTGCCCGTCGTTCGGTGACAGCGCTTTCGTCGGTGGTTGCAGCGGTACTCACTGGTCCGAGCATATGCGATCGGGGCAGAACAGCCGCTGCTCGGCCGGGGGTTACTTGACATAGACGTGATGCTCGAACACTATGTCTATACCGTCGAAAGCGGTAGGGATCAGCCATCGAGGAGGACGGCCATGACCGGTCGCAGGCGGTGCGGGCCACCGCTTGCCTCGTGTTTCGGGGCACGTCGGTGACCGCATCCGACGGACGGCCGGCGTGGCTCACCGCCGATGATGAACTCCCCCACCCCGGCGAACCGGACAGCCCGCCGACCTGGTCTGAGAACTACCTCTCCTACGTGTGGTCACCCGAAAACGGGGTCGGCATCTACGTCCATCTCGCTCGCCGCATTTCACCTTTCGAAGTCTGGGACGAGGTCGTCAACATCGCACTCCCCGGCGATCGGTTCGTGACGGCGAAGTCGTTCGGTCCATGCGACAGCGGCGGCCTTGGGGTTGCGGCCGTACGGATGGCATGCGAAGTGCCGTACGAGCGGTGGACGAAGCGGTTCGTCGGTGCGGGGCGCCTGATGGACGGCGACACCTATCGCGCAGGGCCGGTCACCGACGGCTTACACACACCGATGCGCTGGGAGCTGTCCTATACCGCTATGAGCCCACCATTCGACTTCGGCACCGAGCATCTGGATCAGGCATGGGGTCACGGCCACTACGAGCAGCACGGCATGCTTGAAGGCTGGCTCGAAATCGGCGACGAGCGGTTCGAGATCGAGGGCACGGGTCTCCGGGACCACTCGTGGGGACCGAGGGACTATCACGAGATCGGCACGACGACTTGGCTTCACGCGCAGTTCCCTGCGAGTGGTCGGGCCGTCATGGCAGTTCTGGTAACCGGGCGCCCGCCGCGACCGCCGTTCTCCGTAGCGACGATCACGGACAGCGCGTCGGTGCGCCATCTCCAAGCCGATGCCCTGCCGCAAGCGACCACGCTCGAGGACACCAGCTCGGCGTTTCGGTTCGCCCTGCGAGATGGGCTCGATAGTGAGGCGGAAATCTCGGTCGAGGTGTTACGACCGCTTCGCGCGGCGTGTGCAGGCTCCGCCGAGCTGGTGCTCGGCACCCACGCCGCCCCAGCCGTCAACCACCACTACATCGACGCTTTCAGCCGCTTCACCTGGGACGGCGAGATCGGCTATGGCCTCACCGAACGCACCGTCGACATCGAAACCTGTTGAGCCAGAACTACAGAAGGAAAGTGCCGTGCTAACACGCCAGATCGTCACCTCCGCCGAAGGGCTGACAACCCAGTGGCTCAGCCAGGTCCTCAGAGCCAGAGTGAACCACGTCGATCTCGAGCCGGTCAGCGGCGGGCTGATGGCCCGAACGACGCGAGCGACTCTCGGCTACGAGGACGGCGAGGTCGGCCCCGCGTCCGTCGTCGTCAAATATCCGACCGACGATGAGGGCAGCTTGGGCCTCGCACTCGCCATGGGCATGTACGAACTCGAGGTCCGCTTCTACCGTGACGTTGCACCCCTGTTGACGAACATGAGTATCCCCCGGTGTTACCTAGCTGAGCTCGAAAGTTCAACCGGCGCATTCACACTCGTGCTCGAGGATCTCTGCGGATCGCGCCCCGGTGATGTACTCACCCGATGCTCGGCCGACGAGTGCTCGGCGGTTCTCGCCGAGCTCGTCGCATTCCAGGCACCATTGTGGAACTCGCCGGCGACCGCCGCGTTGGACTGGCTCGCCGATCCCCGACGCACCCTCGGCGTCTTCGACGCTCTCCCGTTGGGGCTGGACCCGTTCATCGAGCGATTTGGGCACGGATTGGACTCGGCCCACGTCGAGCTGTTCCAGCGCGTGCTACCCAGGGCTGGCGAATGGGTTCGCAGTTGGACACCGCCGACGGTCGTACAGCACGGCGATTTCCGCAGCGACAACATCATGTTCGGGACCACGCCCAGTGCGTCACCGGTCACGGTCATCGACTTCCAGACGATACGACTTGGGCCGCCCGGCCTCGACCCGGCGTACTTCCTCGGTTCGTCGGTTCCGACCGAGGAACGACGCGTTATCGAAGCGGACCTGATCCGGGAATACCACGAGCGGCTCGTCGCGGCGGGCGTGGAGGCGTTTGACTTCGACGCGTGCTGGCAGTCTTATCGCGAAGGGGCGCTGTACGGGGTGTTTCTTTTCGTCGGAATGGCGAGCCAAGTCGAGTCCACCGAACGGGGCGACCTGGTGATCATCGACCAAATCCGGCGATACGCAGACATGGCCGTCGACCTTGACGCGGCTTCCGCCGCCGGGCTCGCCTGATCCGTGCCCGTTGTATAGGGATTCCCCGAATTCGATAGCAGACATTCACGGGTTCAACCAGTTCCGAGGAGTTGCGGCATGTCAACGAAGAACCAATCGATATCACTGGCGTTCGGATACGCGTTCTTTGTGCTGTACCTGTTGGGAATCGTCGTCGTTGCCGGCTTCATTCCACCACCATCACCGAGTTGGGGACCCGAAGCCGTGGCCGCGTTCTTCCGCGGCCGGCACGCGCGGATCTTGGTCGGCATGTCAATCTGCGCTTTCGCATCTGTGCTCTACCTCCCCTGGGGAGTGGCCATCGCGGGACAGATGCTCCGCACTGAGCGTGCGCGGTTCCCCGCGCTCACGGTGATTCAGGTCATCTCGGCGGGGCTTGGCGCGGTGTTCTTCGCGATTTCACCGTTTCTCTGGCTGACGATCGCCTACCGGGCGGCTCATGGTGGGGAAATCTCCATGGCGCTCAACGACTTCGCGTGGATCTCGTGGATCGTGAGCTGGCCGTTCTTCTTCATTCAGGCGGGTGCGTTCGGACTCAGCCTGCTGATGTACCGCACCGTCGTGATTCCGAGATGGGTCGGGTATCTGAGCCTCTGGTTCGCGTTCAGCATGTTTCCCGCAAGTGCGATTGTGTTCTTCTACTCGGGCCCGTTGGCGTGGAACGGGGTTTTCGCGCTATATCTGCCGCTGACCCTGTTTGCGCTGTGGTACAACGTGGCATCCTTCTGGACGCTGAAGGCCATTCGACAAGAGGCGCTGCTGGAAGGGTCCGAAACCGCTGACAACACAACGCTTCCCGTGCCCAGTCCGCAGCAAGTCTCATGACGCATACCGATCCCGACAGTGTGGACACCGTCAGTCACTCCCGGCGTGCCCGAATACCGAAGTGGTGCGTATGGTCGGGTCCGGCGTTCACACTGCTGTTCGCCGTCGGATTCTGGGCGGTAGCGCGCATGGTGCCACCGCCAGCACCGAGCTTTACCGCTCAGCAGGTGGCTGACATCTTCGCGTCGAACCGGTTCCGCATCCGACTTGGGCTGATGATATCCATGGCCTCATCGACGTTGTTCTTCCCCTTTGTTGCAGTGATGTCGTCATATCTGCGCCGGATCGAAGGGCATTACTCCCCAATGGCCTACGTCCAGCTGGCCGGTGGCACAGCGTCGATCTGCGTATTCATCTTCCCGTTGATGAACCTGCAGGCGACCAACTTTCGTGCCGATCGCGATCCGCAAACCGTACTGGCGCTGAGTGATATCGGGTGGATCCCGTTCGTCGGACTCTTCGGCCCACCCTTCATGCAATGCGTCGCCATTGCAGTTGCCGTGCTGCAGGACAAGCGATCCACTCCGATCTGGCCGCGGTGGGTCGGCTACTTCAACATCTGGATCGCGATTCTCTACCTGCCCGGCGTGCTGCTCGTGTTCTTCAAGACCGGTCCACTGGCATGGAACGGTCTGGTGTGCTGGTGGCTGCCGGCGGCCGCATTCTTCACGTGGATTCTCGTGATGGCCTGGGTCATGCTGTCCAGACACGACACACGCGGAGTAAGCGCGAATGCGGAAGAATGAGGTGCCACTGTCATGGCTGCCGCGACGGGTGGCCGAGCCCGTCAGCCCTTGGCGTGATCGCGAAGGGCGGTCTGCGCGGCCAACTTTCCGGGCAACGCGCACACGCCCCCGACCGGATGAGTGCCCGCCCCGCTCAGGTAGAGCCCCTTCACCGGGGTTCGGTAGGCGCCGAGGCCCGCGGCCGGCTTGAGCGGTCCGAACCGGGTGATCAACGGATCCACGTGGTAGACGTTGCCGGCAGGCGCATTGAAGCGCTCCTCGATATCCGGGCCGCCCAACACCGCCCGGTCGATCTCGAGGCTGTCGAGTCCCTCGTAGTACAGCGCACTGTCGCGCAACACGGAGTCGCCGATCTTGTCGCGGACATCCTCCCACGGCTCGCGCGGCGTCACGGGGATCACGCCTGACCACAGCCACAGGTTGCTCTTTCCGGGGGGCGCCTGGGTGGGGTCGACCGCCGAGGGAATGATCGCGCAACTCACCGGCACCGGGTCGGGCCACTCGCCGCGAACCAGCGAGTTCCACCCGGCGTCCTGCTCCTCCAGGGTGTGCCACGCCACCAGGTACTTGCGCAGGTCGAGATCATTGCCCCGCCACTTCTCGTGGCGCCGCATCGAGACCTCCCCGTCGATGGCGACGTTGATCTTCAGCGAGGTGGCGTGCGTCTTGCGGATCGGGATGTCCTTGGCACGCGCGGAGAGCTTGGTGTCCAAAACACCCTGGGGCAGCAGCTCATTGAGCGTGATCAGCGGGTTGCAGGTGCTGATCACAGCCGTGCGCGCCTTGACGACCTGTCCGGTATCGAGCGCGACACCGATGACCCGATCGCCGGCCATGACGAATTCGTGGACCCGACTGTCGGTGTGCACGGTGCCACCGAGGGCGAGCAGGCAACGATGCAGCGCGGCGGGCAGCGCCCCGGTGCCACCGACCGGCATCGCATTCGCGACCTTCTGCACGACACCGAGATAGATCATCGCCCAGGCCGTCATGTCCAGGCGCATCTGGGAGAAGGCGGCCATCGCGGCCAACGCACCCTTGGGCAATTCCGATTCGAAGGTCTCTTCCAGAAACTCGGTGTGCGATGCGGTGGCCATGTTCCGCAGCGACCACAACCGCTTGGGGTGGCGAGCCGCCCGCGCAAAAGCCTTGCCCATCTCGGCATTCCAGGGCCGCAGCGGGTGCGACTTCATATAGGCCACCACCACATCCATAGCGGGATCCAAGGCATTGGCCAGATCCAACCAGGCGCGGGCATCCTTTGGCGAGAACCGCCGCAATTCATCGGCGGTTCGGCTGGCATCCTTCCAGATCGCCAATGAGCTTCCGTCCGGCGCCAATTGGACGTGGGCGGGGTCGACGGAGATCTCCCGCAGGCCGTACTTGTGCAATTCGAGGTCTTCGGCGACTCCAGACAGGCGGAAGATCCCGGTGAGCTGGATGGCGCCTTCGTTGAAGAAATGGCCGGGCGCGCTGGGCAGCGTGGCATTCGTCGACGTCATCCCGCCGACCGTCGGTGAGGCTTCGACGACCGCGACGCTGTGGCCCGCGCGGGCCAGGTAGCAGGCCGCCGTCAGCCCGTTGTGCCCCGCCCCGATGATGACGTAGTCGGCCTCGGCAGGTAGAGATGTGGTTGACACGGGTGGCGTCTCCTCGACAGTTACGGTGTTGCGGGACCGGGAAGCATGTAGGACGGCGGGGTGATGATCGAGTCCGGGTTCACCGACATCCAGCTCCAGGGAAGGAAATAGGCCAGCGCGGCCCAGACCGCGCAGAACCCAATGACGGCCAGCAGCTTCACCGGCGTGCGGAACTGGCTGGGCCAGCGCTGGATTCCGCGATGCAGGAACGGAGTGCCGTCGGTACTGTCATGGGCTGACATCCGCAGGTAGGTGAACCCGGCGGCATAGATCGCCACGAAGACGCTTTCGTAGATTGGGAATTGATACGGTGTGCCGGCGAACAGGGTGAATGCCTCCCAGGTGCGCGGAAACGCGTACACCCGGGTGCGGATGAACACCTGCTCGATGAGGATGTCGACACCGAAGATGGCCACGAACGCGATGCTGAACGACCGGATGTTGGCGATGCCCGGGTAGCGGCGCCGCAGCGCGAGGATGATGCGGCACTCGATGGCGGCCAGGCCGATGCCCAGGTACAGATACTGCGGGATGAACCAGGCCAGCCCCTCGGCGTACCGCGTCGGGCCCTGGTGCAGCGGGAAGAACGCGAGCCACGATCCGGCGTTGAGCGCGTGGGCATTCCACGCGAACGTGTAGTGAAAGTAGTTGATCAGCGGGTCGATACCCGAGGCCAGCAGTGAACCGATGACGATCATCCCGTCCAGCGTCAGCCGCCGCTGCGCGACCAACGGCTTGACGAGGAACACCCAGATTGTTGCGCCGGCGATCAGCAGGCTGACGACCTCGATGACACGCAGCACCAGCAGCGCATTGCCGTTGAAGGTGTCCGGTCCGTGGATGGGCGCCGCGCCGAATTGGGCGTCGGACAGGATCCATCGGGTCCACGCCTGCCCGACGAACAGGATCCATCCCACCCCCAGCAGTGCCCACAGCGACACTGCGCCGCGCCGCTCTTCGGCGTCGGTCGCGTCTGAATCCGCTCGGCTGGGAGCACTGTCGGTCAGCACGGGCTGCTCAACGGTTGCCGATGAACGTGGCAGTCTCACCCGTCGGAGCGGAGAGGCCAAGCAGTTTGGCCAACAGCTGGCTGGCCGGATTGTTCAGTGCCATCGGCGAATCCGGAGGCATCAGCCCCATCGCGATCATCATGTGTGCGGCGCGCACCATGATGATGGACAGCTTGGTGGCGGCGAGGATCTCGTAGTAGTCGATATCGGCCGGAGCGTGGCCGGTGATCGAGGTGTAGTACTCGAGAGTGGCCGCACGGTCCGGAATTCCCTCCGGCAGTGGCAGTCCGATTCCCTCGGTGTGGTGCCGCATCAGGAACAGCCACCAGCCGAGGTCGAGTTCCCGGCTACCCAGGGTCACCATCTCCCAATCGAGAACCGCAGCGGCGGAGAGGTCGTCGCCGAAGATGATGTTGCCGACGCGGGCGTCACCCCAGTTCAGTACTTTCGGCGCCGCTGTGGCGGGTACGTTGTCGACGAGCCACTCGAGCGCGCGCTCGATGGTGGGGTTCGGTTCGCCCTCGGCCCCCCAGGCGAACGATTCGCGCCAGTTGGCGATCTGCGCGTGCACTCCGCTGCCGTTGGCGTCGGTGTCCAGGAAGTCCAGGCCGAGTGCCTGCCAATCGGCGGCATGGATCTGCGCGAGCACCGCCAAGCTGTTGTGCCACATCGTTGTTCGCTGCTCGGGAGCCAGGTCGAGGACCCAACCGCCTGCGGTGAACGGCGGATCGTCGGAGGGCACCCGGCCATCGACTCGCCGCATCACCAGGAAGGGCGAGCCGAATACCGCGGGATCCTGCTCGAAGAAGTACACCTCGGGCACCGGCACTCCCGCCGAGCCCAGCGCGCTGATGACCCTGGCTTCCTTGCCCAGATCGTAGGAGGCGAACACGCCCGGCCCGGACGGTTGCACCCGGGCCACCATCTCGCGGGTGTGTTCCTGCCCGTCCTGGCTCCACGTTGCGGTGAAGAGCACCGTTTCGTTGGACAAGCCCGCCGATGCCGGCACGTCCAGATCGGTTACTCGAACCTGCTGGGCTCCAGCGATTTTCGATTCGATCCAGGTCGCCAGTCGCCGCGAGGCTTCTTCGGTGTCGATCTCGTTCTTCAACGCCATCGTGGTGTCCCTCTCACGCCGTCGGTGTCGGTAGCAGGCGATGTTCCAGCATCGCGCGCTGGTAGGTGTCGAACCAGATCTCCTGGTAGGTGGCGTGGGTGACCCGACCGTGGTCGTCCTCCCAGCGGTAGACGCTGTCGTGGAACGAGACGTTGGGCCAGGCGGGAAGTGCCGCCGAGGCAATGGCTTCGCCGCGGAAGCGGTAGGTGTCACCGTGATCGTCTTGCGCGGTGATCTCCTGGCGGGTGGCCAGGTGGATGGTGGGGTGATACTCCAGCACGTCGCGACGCACGGCGGTGACGGCCCGGGTTTCGTCGCCACGCTGCACCCAGGCGAAGTGGTGCGAGGGGCGATCGCCCACCTGATACAGGCCCGCCCAGCGCGGATGGGTGTCCAGCGGTTCGAAGCTGATCTGGTTGAAGACCAGGTCGGGCCCGAAGTACATGGGTGACCACCCGACCGGCGGGCTCGGGACCGCGCCGCGCCGCTCGACCCGGATCTGGCGCCAGGACCGGTCCCGCGGAGCGAAGCAGTCGACGTCGTAGCCTGTGCCGTCCAACTGCAGGCTGCCGGTGACGCGCATGAACTGTTCGCTGCCGCCAGGCTGACGGGCCACGTCATGATGCGCGTCCTCGCCGGGCATGACATGCCCGCGAGCCAGCAGGGGCGTCACCGCCTCGGCGATGAGGTCGAACGACATGCGGTCGTCGACGGCACGGTAACGCAGCCGGGCCGTCCTGCCGGGCTCGACGAACTCGATCGACAGACCGTTGTCGGTCGTGATCGTGTTTCCTTCCACGGTCGGCCACGGCATGGTCATCTCGTAGTCGTGGTAGGCGATGTCGGTCGGTTCCACGTTGTCGTTGCCCTGGAACACGCACACGCCGCCCTGCGACAGCGGGAACGCCGGCTGATAACGGATATAGATGAACGCACCGATCGCCGCCTCGGGCACCGAGAACCCGAAATAGTGCGTATGGATCAGATGCGGATCCCAGCTCTCGTCGGGGCCGGGCAGCGGGAGCAGCAGATCGGTGTCTGGAGCATGTACAACCAACTGCGAACTCACTGCGCACCATCTCTCATCGTCAACCTGCCCAACCGCTAACATAACGCCCGATGAACGGACTATCAAGTATGAAAAGTGATTCATGTTGAAGAATCACCGTGTGCCGCCACACGAAAAGCCCGCGACGCGGACCGAACGCCAGCGCGAACGAACCCGCCGGCAACTGCTGGATGCCGGCCGGACCCTGATCGCCGCGAAAGGTGTTCCCGGACTTCGCATCCAGGAGATCACCGAGCAGGCCGATATCGCATTGGGTTCGTTCTACAACTACTTCCCCTCCAAGGAAGAGTTTCTCGAAGCGGTCATCACCGAGAGCCTCTCCGATCTGGCCTCGGCGACCATCAGCAACGTCGACGACACGACCGACCCCGCCGAAGTCGTGGCCCTTGCCAACCTGCGGGTGATCCGCTTGGCCTACACCGAACCGGATTTCGCGCGGCTGATCGTCAACATCGGCCATTCCGAGGCGTTGTTCGGCGCGGCCGTACACCCCCATGCCCGGGTGGCTGTGGAGCGCGGGATCGCCAGCGGCCGTTTCGATGTCGCCGACGTCGAGGTGTTGCTGACGACGGTGATCGGCGGCGCCTTCGCGCTGATCCGCGAGATTCTCGACGGGCGTCATGGCGATCATGCCGAACGGGCCTTCGCTCGCCTCGTCCTTGCCGCGCTGGGACTGAGCACATCCGAGGCCAAGATGGTCGTCACGAAGGTCGCCAAGCTCGAGCGTTGACCGGTCAGGCCGTCGCCGGCTCTTTGACCTTGACGGTGTCGTCGGCACCGAAGACCGCCGCTTTGATGATGCCGACCTTCGATTTGATGAACACATCCTCCTCCGGGCGGGCGACCACGAACGACAAGACCCACACGAACGTGAGCGCCAGACCGAGGGTGACAAGCCAGGCGAAGTGGGTGACCCACAGTGACGCGTCAAGGTTCAGCGCCGTCCACATCGGCCACGCGGCCGCGCCGTTGGCGATACCGTCCGACATCGGGATGAAGGCAATGACCAGGGCCAATCGCCAGCCCGGCAGGTGCTGGCGCATCCGGTAGATCAGCGCGCCCGCGGTCATCGGCATCAGCGGGTTGACGCACACCCACCACAACGGCAAGCCCCAGAAATTCAGCGGCTGCGGCCCGTAGTACTCATAGGCGCCCATCAGGACGCCCGGGCTCTCCAGAAAAATGTTGATGAACACGTCGATCACGTAGAGCTGGAAGATCTGCTTACGGGTCACCCCGGTGGAGTAGATGCGGTACGCCAGGTACGCCAGGCCGCCGACGTACCAGATGTAGACGAAGTTGATGAACAGCGGGAAGTCGCGGCCCATCGAGGAGAAGGTCATCGTCACCGCGCCCTGGCGGATGTAGCACAACCCCAGCGTGTCCACGATCGGCTCGAACAAGCACGCGATACCACCGCCGACCAGGCAGAACAGCAGCAACGGCCCCTTGCCGACGATCAGGTGCTTGACCGCGAAGAAGACCATGACGACCACCGGGATGCCCAGGAAGATCGTGAAGATCACCTCGGGCACGAACGGCATCGGGGTGGTCGGATGCGCGGGTATCGGCGGCGCGGCAAGCACGTACTCGAGCGCAGACATTCTCTCTCCTTGAGTGCTGATGCATCGGCACCCGGAGCGTAACGTCCAGTGAATCAGTATTCAAGTATGAATATTCATTCATATTGTGGGCCGGTCACGGGCGGCGACCCCCATCGCCGATGACCCAGCGCGGCGGGAGATCTTCGGACCAACAGGGTTGCCGTCCGCCTCTCAGCGACAACGCAGCTGTCGCCGCCTTGAATGCGGACGATATGGCGCGATGCTGGGCATCCCACGCGGTACGGGCCAAAACCTGCCAGTTGTCGCTCTGAGGCGGGCAACAACCCCAACCGACCCAGAGGGGCTCCGCCGAGGGTGCCCGCGCGTCAGCGAAGGATCGTCAGTCCCCACTGCCCCAGCAGGGGCTGCACCAACGTGAAGTAGGTCGTGTAATCGTCACCGTCGGGTGAGGACATCAGAATTCCGACCGCGCTCACGGTGCCGTCGGGATTCTTGACAAAACCCGGGCTGCCACTGTCGCCTTCCAGGCTGTAGACGTTGGCCTCGACAACATCGCCCTCGATCCCCTTGACCTCGCCGCAGGTTTCACCGGTGACCGCGCCGACCTTACAGAACGGCATGCCAACACTGAGTTGACTGGCCCCCAACACATCTCGCACCTGATACTGGCCGGCGACGTCTCCGTTCGGCGCGCCGACGGCGGGGTCGAGGCGGATGATGGCGGCATCGCGCTTGTCGCCGTTCACCTCGCTCGCGCTGATCGTCCCGAGCAGCGTGTCGTCGCTGCCGTACGTCCAATCCGAGCCGTCGTGCTCGTCGCAGTGCCCGCTGGTCAGTAGGTAGTAACTGCCGTCATTGCCCTGTGCCGCGAAACCGGCCGTGCACCTGCCGCTTTCATCGTCGACCTCCATACCCGGAGTCGGCGGGGGCGCCGCTACCGCGGGAGCGGCAAGCCCGACCGCCGCAATCAGAACCGCGCCCGCAACCGCCGGAAGCCATTTCCCAGTGGCCATCTCGGCCTCCTCCCCTCGATCGACCAGATGCTACCGAGCGGACGCCCACGTGGGAGAGTTTCTTCATATGACGGCAACGGTCGCGGTGATCGGGGCCGGTCCCGCGGGGCTGGCGGTATCGCGCCGGCTGCTGTCGCAGGGATTCGAGCCGGCGATCTTCGAGCAGGGTCCGACGCTGGGCGGCCAGTGGACCGCAGGCCCCGGCCGAAGCTGACCAGCGCGCGGCGATCGAATCCTGCCGGGCGATCGGGCAGCGCAAGACCCGGATGAATCTGGCCGCGGTGAGATTCGCCCACGCCGCGGGCGTGGAACCACAGCTGGACCGCTGCCGGACGCCCCGGCACGGTTCGCCCGCGAGGCAGCCGACTTCGGCGCGATCACCGACAACGAGCTGACAACCCGGGAACGCAGCTATTGGTCGAGCGTCCGCGATACGTGAACGAAACAACACCAGCCGGTACCGGCGAAGTAACGGCCGAACAGCCCGATTGCTGCGACAGCCGTCCGTGCATTGGCCGCCGGCCGTGGCGGGCACCTTCGAAAATAATGGCGTCTTGGCAAATTTTCTTAGCGACGTATTACCGCTAGGACCTCGCCACCTTATTTTTGAGCCCTAGCGTGAGTCACATGTTGCTCGACGTTCGCTGGCTTCAGTACCTGCTGAAGCGCCCCGCGCACAAGTAAGTCCGCTACCCGCGGCGACGGCCGGCCTGCCCTGCGCACGGTTGGCCCGCCCGGACATCGCCGTTTCTCGGCTGCTCCACGACTTCTGTCCTCACGCGACGTGACCCAGTGAACGGCGCATGCTGGCCCGGCTGCGGTGCATGCGCGACATCACGGTTCCTTCCGGCACACCCATGATGTCGGCGGTCTCCCGGTACGTCATTCCTTCGACCGCCACCCAGTAGAGCGTTTCGCGCATTTCGGTCGACAGCGACAACAATGCCGCGCGGAGATCGGGATCCAACTGGTGGCGAAATACCTGACTTTCAGCGGACATTGCGCGCTCGGATGCCTCGTCGACCGCACCGACCAAGTTCTCGTCAGGCCTACGCAGCCGGGCCCGGTAGTCCGAGATCCACGTGTTGCGCATGATCCGCAACAGCCATGCCCTCAGGTGCGCATCCTCCCCAAGCCTGCCAAAAGCGTTGTACGCCTTCAACATCGTCTCCTGTACCAGGTCCTCGGCGTCGGCGGCGTTCATCGTGTAGCCCAGTGCCCGTCGATACAACTCGGCGGTGAATGGCATGACGTCTCGTTCGAATTCGGTGACGTGGTTCATGAAGATAGCCCTGTCCTAATCGATTTCACGGCGCTGACGGCCACCACTCATGCTTGTCAGCGCCGGGATTCGCTGCTTGGTGATTGCGTGGAGATCCGATGGAGATCGCTTGTACGATGCAGGTCTCTTGCCAGCCAGATAGAAGCCCGGTCCGTGTCAGAACCAACCGTTCAATTCCGTCGCCTCGCCGAACAGGTCGCCGACCAACTGCGACGGCGCATCCTGCTAGGCGAACTCGCCGACGGGAGCATCCTTCCCAAAGAGGACGAGCTGCTGCGCGAGTTCCCGGTGAGCAAGCCGTCACTGCGGGAAGCCATGCGCATCCTGGAAGCCGAGGGGCTCCTGCGGGTGCGGCGCGGCAAGCTGGGCGGTGCCGTGGTTCGCCGGCCCGATGCGGCGAACGTGGCCTACACGATCGGCCTGGTGCTGGGCTCCCAGGAGGTGAGCCTGGCCGACGTCGGCGGCGCATTGAGGCAGATGGAGCCGGCCTGCGCGGCGCTATGCGCGGAACGCGCGGACCGGAAACGCACGGTGGTCCCGGTGCTGCGCCAGCTGCACGCCGAGGCCGTCGCCGCCGCCGACGATTTTCCGCGGGCCATCTCGGCGAGCCGGCGCTACCACGAAGCCCTGGTCGCCTCGTGCGGCAATCAGACCATGATCATGCTGGCCGGCGCGCTCGAAACACTCTGGTCCGCCCACGAACAGAGCTGGTCAACCCAGGTGCGCGACCACAGTATCGTGCCCGTCGACGAGCGGCTGGCCGTGCTGGAGGAACACCGGCAGGTCATCGACGCCATCGAGGCCGGCGATTCCCGCCGAGCGCACGACCTTGCCGCAGCCCACCTGATCAACGCCCAGCACTATCCGGGATCAGCGGGGACGGTCGACCCCACGATCGTGCGCCACTGGGACGATTGACGCGGCCCCTTATTTTAATATGATTTGGTGATGGCTGTCGACGCTGCCGTCACGACCAGCGCCGAGGCGGCGCGCTACCGGGCCGCAGGCTGGTGGTCGGACACCACGTTGTCCGACTGCGTCCACCACAACGCGGCGGTCACACCGGACAAGGTGGCCTACGCCGACTTCACACGTGACGCACCGGGCCAGGCGCTGACCTGGGCGGAGTTCGACAACGCCGCCACCAACCTGGCCCTTGGCCTGCACCGGCTGGGCGTGGCGCCCGGCGACCCGGTGGCGATCTGGCACGGCGACCGTGTCGCCATCCACGTTCTGCTGATGGCCATCGAGCGGTGCGGCGCGGTGAGTGTCGGTCTCGGTGCGCGCGCCGGAGTGCGGGAAGTTGCACAGATCATCCGGACCGCACAGCCGTCGCTCGTGGTCAGCGACGCCACCCGGGGTGCCCTGGCCGCGGAGGCGCTTCGCGCGGTTCCCGAGATTGCGTTGCGGGCCGTGGTCCTCGGAACCGGCGGGCTCGGCATCGACACCACCGCCCCCGCCCCGACGGCGGAGCTGTCCCCGCTGGGGCCGGACGACGCCTTCCTGATCAATTCGACGTCGGGCACCACCGGGCTGCCCAAATGCGTGGTGCACACCCAGAACCGGTGGCACTACTTTCACCAAAAGGCGGTCGCGAACGGCGAATTGAATGCCGACGATGTGTTCCTCCCGGTCATCCCGACACCGTTCGGCTTCGGGATCTGGACCTCGCACACCACCCCGATCTATCTGGGCGCCACGACCGTGCGCATCGAACGGTTCGACCCTGTCGCCACGTGTGCAGCCATCGAACGTCACAGGGTCACGGTGTTGTGCTGTGTGAGTACGCAATTGATGATGATCGTGGCCAACCCCGCCGCCAGGGACTACGACCTGTCCAGCCTGCGGGTGGTGTTCACCGGCGGCGAGCCGTTGCCGTATGCGCAGGCCGCGCAGTTCGAGGAGCTGACCGGCGTCACCATCCTCCAGTTCTACGGCTCCAACGAGACCGGCATGCTCAGCGCCACCACCATCAAGGACTCGCTGCACCACCGGCTCCGAACCGCCGGGCAGATCGTCCCCGAGATGCAGGTCCGCCTGTTCGACGGCGACAACGACGTCACGACATCCGGTCGCGGACAGCCGGCCTGCCGCGGCCCGGCACTGAGTCTGGGCTATCTGGGCGGCACCGACCACGACAAGCTGTACACCAAAGACGGCTGGATGCGGATGGGCGACATCTGCGAGCTGGACAACGACGGCTATCTGACTCTGGCCGGGCGGACCTCCGACTTCATCCTGCGCGGCGGCAAGAACATCAGCGCGGTTGCCGTCGAGGAGGTCGTCGACACCCATCCCGCCGTCGCGGTGGCCGCCGCCGTGGCGATGCCCGATCCGCTTTTCGGGGAACGCGTCTGCGTCTTCGCCGAACTGGTGAACACCGGCGACTCACTGGAGCTACCCGCCCTCGTCGAGCACCTCCTGGCCCAGGGCGTCTCCAAGGAACTGCTTCCCGAACGTCTCGAGGTACTCGACGAACTGCCCCGATCGTCAGGCGGGAAGATCGCCAAAGGCCAACTCCGCGAAACCATCCGATCGATACTGGAGCGATCATGAGCACATCCGAAGTGCGCCGGGGCGGGCTGGGCGTGTGGGCGCCGTCGAAGACGCCGCCGATCGGCGTCGAGCTCACCGACGAGCAGACGATGGCGGTGGCGTTCCGTCACCTCGCCGACATCGGGTTCGCCGAGAACATGGCCGGGCACATCACCTGGCAGCCCGAGGGCCAGAGCGACATGTTCGTCAACCCGTGGGGACTGTGGTGGCAGGAACTCACCGCATCCGATATCTGCGTGGTCGACGAGGACGCCCGCGTCGTGCGCGGCCGCTGGGATGTCACACCGGCGATCCATCTTCACACCGAGATTCACCGACAGCGCCCCGACGCCAGGGTGGTGGTCCACAACCATCCCTATTACGTCAGCCTGATAGCAGCACTGGGAGTCCTGCCCGACCTGGTCCACCAGACCGGCGCGCTGTTCCTCGACGACATGTATCTGGTCGAGACCTACGACGGCGAGATCGACGCCCCTTGGCGCGCAGCCGAACTGGCCGGCCAGATCGGTTCGGCCAATCTGATCATCCTGGCCAACCACGGCGTCATCGCGACCGGGCACGATGTAGCCGCGGCGGTCTACCGCGCGGTGTCCATCGAGCGGGTGTGCCGGCTGGCCTACGACGTCATGATCACCGGTCGCACGCATAAGCAAATGAACCGCGGCGACATGATCGGCATGCAGGCCTCGCTGATCGAACGCGCCGCCGACGTGTACTGGGCCGGAGCGGCCCGCATGACCATCAAGGCCGACCGCGGCGTACTGGACTGAAAGGGCCTCCTGCCATGGCTTCCATCGACGAACTGCAGTCGAACCTGAACTTCACCACCGCCAAGACCGGCGCCGACCGGACGGTGACGTTCCTGCCGGAACCCGAACGCGCCGAACGCTTTTACACCGTCATCTCGGTCGACGATCACATCGTCGAGCCGCCCGACACGTTCGAGGGGCGGGTGCCGGCCAAGTTCGCCGACCGGGCGCCGCGGGTGATCGAGACCGACGGCGGCGGGCAGACCTGGATGTACGACGGCCACTCGCTGCCGAATGTCGGATTCAACGCCGTCGTCGGGCGGCCGGTGTCGGAGTACGGTTTCGAGCCGGCCCGGTTCGACGAAATGCGCCGTGGCGCCTGGGATATCCACGCCCGCGTCGCGGATATGGACCTCAACGGAGTGTATGCCTCGCTGAACTTCCCGTCGTTCCTGCCCGGCTTCGCCGGTCAGCGGCTCCAGCAGGTCACCACCGACCGCGACCTCGCGATGGCGTCGGTCAGGGCATGGAACGACTGGCACATCGAATCCTGGGCTGGTAGCTATCCCGGGCGGATCATCCCCTGCCAGCTGCCCTGGCTACTCGATCCCGACGTCGGCGCACAGATGATCTACGAAAACGCTTCGCGCGGCTTTCATGCCGTGACCTTCAGCGAAAACCCGGCGCTGCTGGGCTTTCCGACCATCCACTCGGGGTATTGGGAACCGATGATGGCGGCCTGCGCGGAAACGGGAACGGTGGTCAACCTACACATCGGCTCGTCGGGTACGTCGCCGTCGACGTCAGCAGATGCGCCACCCGATGTGGCCGGCGTGCTGTTCTTCGCCTACGCGATTTCGGCGGCGGTCGACTGGCTCTACTCCGGTATGTGCACGCGCTACCCTGACCTGAAGATCTGCCTGTCCGAGGGCGGAATCGGCTGGGTGGCAGGACTTCTGGACCGCCTCGATCACATGCTCAGCTATCACGAGATGTACGGAACCTGGAAGGCTCTGGGCGAAACCCTGACCCCGGCCGAAGTCTTCAGCCGGAACTTCTGGTTCTGCGCTGTCGAAGACCAGTCGTCGTTCGTCCAGTACGAGCGGATCGGCGCCGACAACATCCTGCTCGAGGCCGACTACCCGCACTGTGACTCGACGTGGCCGCACACGCAGCGCACCATCCGCGAGCAGATCCACGGCCTGCCCGATGAGATCATCCGGAAAGTGACGTGGGAGAACGCCTCCCGGCTCTACCAGCACCCGGTGCCCGTGGCAGTCCAACAAGATCCGAACGCCTTCTGATCACTGCCGGTCGAGCCATTCCGCGATAGCGGCGACCGCATCCCGGTAGAAAATGCGGTAAGGGCGGTCGGCGACATAGCCGATGTGCGGTGTGGCGATCACGTTGTCCAGGGTGCGCAGCGGATGACCGGCCGGCAGCGGCTCGGTGTCGAAGACGTCGAGCGCCGCCACCCGGATACGCTTGGCTTTCAGGGCCTCGACCAATGCGGCCTCGTCGATGAGCGGTCCGCGAGAGGTGTTGACCAGCACCGCAGTCGGTTTCATCAGGGCGAGTTCGTCGGCACCGACCAAGCCGGCGGATCGCTCGCTGAGCTTCATGTGGATGGTCAGCACATCGGAACGGCCGAACAGCTCGTCTTTGCCGACGTAGGTCGCTCCCGCTTCGGCGGCCGCCTCCGGGGTGAGGTTCTGGCTCCAGGCGATCACCTCCATACCGAAGGCCTCGCCGATCCGGGCGACCCTGGCGCCGATGCGGCCGAGGCCCAGAACGCCGAGCACACGTCCGGACAGCTCGCGTCCGACCGATACCTGCCAGCCACCGTCGCGGATCGAGTTGCTTTCTGCGACAAGGTTCCGCGCGCCGGCGAGAATCAGCGCCCAGGTGAGCTCCACCGTCGATGCCACGGTGCCGCCGGTGGTGCCGACGTGAATGCCGCGTTCCTCGGCGGCCGCCATGTCGATGGAGGCGTTGAACGGTCCGGTCGAGGCGATCATCTTCAGCCGCGGAAGGCGTTCGATGATGCTGCGCGGCAATGGGGTTCGTTCCCGCATCACGAACACCACGTCGAAGGGAGTCAGCCGCGTGACCAGTTGGTCGGCGTCGAAGACGTGGTCGCTGAAGACCGTGATGTCGGCGCGTTCGGCCACCGCCGACCAGTCGGCCATCTCCCACGCGACGTTCTGGTAGTCGTCGAGGACCGCCACCTGGATCCGCGTCACGCGATCACCTTGTGCGCGAGCAGACACAAAATCGCACAAGCTGCCCGCATTTTGTGCGATTTTGTGTCTGCTCGGCAGGGATTTCGGTCAATGGTCATGTCCGCAGGCTAATCCGATCGACGCTAGAGTCAACGATCTGATGACACCGCAGCTACGCCGCCTCAGCCGCGCTGCTTGCCGACGGCAGGCCGTGGTTGATTGTCGGCGAGGTGGTGCTGATCCCGGCGATCGGCGTCCTGACGCTGGTACTCGGCCTGCGTGAACGGTCGAAGGCCCGCCGCGCGCAGCAGCCCTACCCGCCGGGCTATCCCGGGTACCCGCCCTATCCACCGCCGAGCTACCCCGTCGGCTACCCGCCACCCGGCTACCCGCCGAGACCGCCGCCGACGCCGACGGCGGGCCGCGGTTTGATCATTGCGGGCACGATCCTCATCGCCGTCAGCCTCGTGGCGGCGGTCGGCCGGGTGGCCAACTCGGCCGGCGAGCACAAGGCAGCCGAAAATAGCGCTCCCCCAGCCAAAATGGGCCAATGCATCACCAGTGAGGCGATAGCGTCGGGGGTGATCGCGCGTCGCGACGTCGTCGACTGCACCCAACCGGCCGGGGTCTTCGAGGTTGTCAGCACCGGCCCCAGGGATGCACGATGCCCCGACGGAGGTCGAGAGGAAACCGATTTCGCGCGCTGGACCAACGACTCGGCCACGTTATGCCTCATACCGAATCTGTTGGTCGACCAGTGCTACGCCACCGTCAAACACCCGGTCGCCGATCGCACCCGCACCGATACGATCAAACCCGTCGCGTGCAGCGACGCGTCGGCGGACTTCAAGGTGCTGCAGCGCTTCGACAAGGCCGACTACGACCTATGCCCCGTGGGATCGCATCAGCGCATCTGGACCACGCCGCCGCGGACCTACTGCACGGGCCCGCCGTTGTGACTTCGGCGCGCTTTCGTACGCTCAGCGGCGGTTAGCGCGCCGAAGTCGCGGGAATAGTCCGAGCACAAGAGGAGTTGAGCGGTCCATGACTGAGCATGCCGAACTGAGCCCCACTGACTGGGTGCGCGAACAGACCGAACAGATTCTGAAGCAGGGCACCACCGACGGGGTCCAGATCATGGACCGCCCGGTCGTCCTGTTCACCACCACCGGCGCCAAGTCCGGCAAGAAGCGCTACGTGCCGCTGATGCGGGTCGAGGAGAACGGCCGCTACGCCATGGTCGCGTCGAAGGGCGGCGATCCGGAGCATCCGTCCTGGTATTTCAACGTCAAAGCCAATCCGACCGTCACCGCGCAGGACGGCGACAAAGTCGTGACCCTGACCGCGCGCGAGGTGTCCGGCGACGAGCGGGCGCACTGGTGGGACTTGGCCGTTGCGGCCTACCCGCCCTACGCGGAGTACCAGACCAAGACCGACCGGTTGATCCCGGTTTTCGTGCTGGAGTAGCACTAGCATTCAGCGCATGTCCGGGGAGATTTCCCGCCAGGCGTTCGTGCGACAAGCACTCGGCGGACTGGCAGGCGCAGCTCTCCTCGGCTCGTGCCGGTCGGTGACGCCGAACGCGGTGTCGAGCCCGGCCCCGCCGGACTGGGATGCACTGGCCGGGCAGTTGCACGGTCGTCTGGTCATGCCGTCCTCCCCCGGTTACGCCTCGGCCAAAGGCGTCTTCAACTCCCGCTTCAGCGGTGCCACTCCGACGGCTGTCGTCGCCGTTGCCTCGGTCGCCGATGTGCAGAAGGCGGTGGTGTTCGCCTCGACGAACCGCATCGGGATCAGCGCACGCGGTGGCGGGCATTCCTACATCGGTGCATCGGCTCTCGACCGGACGATGGTGGTCGATCTCCGCGGACTTCCCGGCGGGATCGACGTCGATGCGGGACGCGGTGTGGTGACAGTGCCGCCCGCGACGGATCTGGACACGGTGCAAACCCAACTCGCGGCGCGCGGGCTGTCGATCCCGTCGGGGAGCTGCCCGACGGTCGGCGTCGCGGGCCTGACGTTGGGCGGCGGACTGGGGTCGGACGCGCGGCGGTGCGGGCTCACGTGTGACGCCGTGGTGTCGGCAGCGGTGGTGTTACCCGACGGTGCGGTGGTGACCGCATCCGCCGACGACCACGACGACGTGTTCTGGGCGCTGCGCGGCGGTGGCGGCGGCAACATCGGCGTGGTGACCTCGCTGACGCTTCGCACCTTTCCGGCCACCGATCGCGACGTGGTCACCATGACGTTCCCGATGGAGTCGGCCGCGACGGTGCTAATCGGCTGGCACAGCTGGTTGAGCGCCGCCGCGCGGGACATCTGGGGCATGGTCAACCTCACCGTCGGCGACGGCCCGGGCCGCTGCACCGTCATCCTCGCGACACCGCCGGGAACCGGATCCTCGGTCGCCGGCAACATGCTTGCCGCGACGGGATTGTCGGCGTCGTCGAGCCGCACCCGCACGCTGAACCGCATCGAGTTCATCCACTATTTCGAGGGCGGCGATGCCGCCAGGGTCCCTCGGGCATTCGTCGCCGGCTCGGACATCATCGGTGAGATGACCTCGGCGGCAGCTGATTCCGTCGTTGCCGCGATGTCGGCCTGGCCGCAGTCGGCGGGTTCAGCGACCGCGGTGGTCGAGTCGCTGTCGGGCGCGGTCGGTGACATCGATCCCGCGGGCAGCGCCTTCCCGTGGCGGCGACAGGCGGCGTCGGTTCAGTGGTACACCGAGGCGACCTCCGGTGCGGCGAGCGGCTGGCTGACTTCCGCCCACCACGCGGTAGCGTCGGCCTCGGTGGGCGGCTATATCAACTACCCCGAGATCGGCGATCCGCTGGCCCGCTACCTGGGACCGAACCTGCAGTGGTTCAACACCATTCGCCAACAGTACGATCCGGCCGGATTGATGCGCTCCGGCATCGGCAGTTAAGGGGCGGGATCAACGACGACGTGGACGGCCGTCGCACCCGGGTCCGATGCGATGACCAGCTGGGCCGCGTTGGCTGCCGAGACGACATGTCCGCCCGTGACAGTCACCTGATAGCCGTTCGGATACTGGACGACAGGAACCGAGATCGTGCTCAGGGCACCATCGGCGAAAGCACCCGAGCCGTCGACCTTCGCTGTGGAATAACCGAATTCGAAGGTACCGTCCTTGAAGGACCAGGCGTTCGGAGTGCCGGACACCACCTGCGGGTACGGCGCGGACAGTATCGCCAGATTGCCGGTGTTGACATTGTCACCGACGGGCGGTAGCGCCGGGTCGTGCACCAGCCCTTCGACATCCGGCGATCCGGTGATGTCACCGACACCGGTGTACGCCCACTCGGCCCAGCCCATTAAATACCGGTCCGCGGACCGCATGGTGTCGATCAGCGTGGCGGCATCGCTCGTGGCACCGAACTCGTTCATCAATGCCGGGATGTTGTGTCGCTTGGAGTAGTTCTCAGCTTGCACGGCAAGGGTATTGACGATCTTGGTGCACAGCGCACCACCGATGGGGCCACAGTAGTTGTGGAAGGCCAGGACGACATTCGGGTCGGTGTAGTGACCCAGCAGAGCGACCGGCAGACCGAGCAGCGTGGGAACTTCGGTCACCGCCGGGTTCGGCGGTTCCAGGTACAGCGCGGTGTTCGCATCGACGGACCTGATGGCGGCAGCCACCTGGTTGTACATCGGAGTCAGCTGTTGGGTGGCGAAGAACGAGCCACCAAAGAGAGCTACCGGGTAGGTCGAGCCCGCCATCGGCTCATTCATGATGTCGTAGCCGATGACAGCCGAGTTGCCACTGAAGTAGCTTGCGACGTGCTGCCAAACAAGTGCGTAATTGTCCTGCAGCCCAATGCCGTTGGGTGCATCAGCGTTACCCCAGAACGCGTCCCAGGCATGGTGCAGGGCGGGGTTGACGTAGTAGTTGCCGGGGAATCCGGCGTTCTTGTTGGGCCGGCCGCCGCCATAGGACGCCCACTCGGGGGCGCCTTCGCCGTAGAAGGTGGTGCTGTAGAGATCCTGATGCATGTCGATGATGGTGTAGATCCCGTGGTCGGCCAACATCTGCACGGTCTGCTGGATCGAGTCGAGGTAGGCGGTGTCGATCACCCCGGGCTGGGGCTCGATACCCGCCCAGATCACGCCCAACCGCACGACGTTGAAACCGTTGTCCGCCAGGAATTGTGCGTCCTCCTCGTCGAAGCCGCTGGCGGACGGTTCGTACGGCGCGAGTTTGTACACCTCGTTGAAGCCGTGCAGGATGACGACCTGCCCGTCGCTGGTGGTGATCCAGGTCCCGACGTTGGACAGTGGCGGCAGCGTTCCGCTGGGCTGCGTCACGGCGGCCGTGGCCCCCGCGTTCCCGGCAGCACCGTGGCTGCCGAGCCAGCCCGCGGTCCCGCCGGCGCCGCCGAGTGCGGGCAGTCCCGTGGCGACACCGCCGACGTTGCTCTTGCCTGCGTCGCCGCCGTCGCCCCCGCTGCCCAGGAACGCCGCGCCGTTACCACCGTTGCCGCCTCGGCCACCGTCGGAACCCTCACCACCGGCACCGCCGTGGCCGCCGATGCCGAAGACCAACCCGGTGCCGTCGCCGCCTGCACCTCCGATACCGCCGGCCGCACCCGCAGAGCCTGCGCCACCGGCACCGCCGTTCCCGCCGATGCCCATCAATCGGCCACCGGCACCGCCGTCGCCTCCAGCGGCGCAGGCACCACCCCCGCCACCGGCACCGCCATTGCCGAGCATTCCGGCCGCTCCACCGTTGCCGCCGACGACACCGGCCATCGTGCTGGTCCAGCCGGCACCGCCATCACCGAGGAGCCACCCCGCGGCACCGCCGTCGGGGTGGTCTTCGGTGCCCGACCTGCCGTTGCCGATCACGTAGGACCCGGCCGCCGTGTTGATGAAGTCATCGACCTGACGCCCAACCTCGCTGAGGATCCACGCCTGCACGACGGCGTGCAGCGGGGTGTACACGACATGCTGGACCACCGCGGTCAGATTCGGAGGTGCGGTGATCTGCGCGGCCACGGCGGACGCCGGTGTCGACACCGCCGACGCAGCGGTGACGCCCCTCGAACGCGACGCGGGCCGGGTCGTCGACTTCGATGTCATCGACTTCTGAACCGACGGCCGGGGCTTGGCGCCGGCAGTTGCCTTCGTGGCTCGGGGGGCGGCGTGCCCGCCCGCCGATGCTGCGGCGGAGCGACCTGAGCCTGAGTCATCCGCGTCTGCCCACGCCACCGCGTTTGCTGAGGCCAGCGCTGCACCGATGCCCAGTGCGATGGCCAAACCGCCGACCCGGCCGATATGAGCAGATGCGTTCATAGATTTGTGTATACGGGACCCATACAGCGGTGGAGTCAATTTCCGGCACATCGATGGCTCGTGTTTGCGGCACAACCGCCGTGGGTCCGCCTGCCCGGTTGCACCAGCATCGGGATGGGTTGCACTATGACCCATGCTCGGGCAT
This sequence comes from Mycolicibacterium rhodesiae JS60, assembly GCA_000230935.2. Classification (GTDB taxonomy): domain Bacteria; phylum Actinomycetota; class Actinomycetes; order Mycobacteriales; family Mycobacteriaceae; genus Mycobacterium; species Mycobacterium rhodesiae_B. Next base: position 1,573,466 of record AGIQ01000001.1, on the reverse strand, counting down.
ATGGGGATCAACGTCACTGATCTGGCGGCAGCCAGGACCTACTACAACGCGCTGATGCCCGTCCTTGGGTTTGAGCCGTTCCTGAACGATCACGACCAGTTCGCCTTCCGGCCGGCAGAGGGCAAGCCCGGAACCTACCTGTTCTTCTACCCCGCCGGCGAGGCGGCCCCGTACTCGCGCGATCGCACCGGATTGCAGCACTTGGCCTTCATGGTCAAGTCACGCTCGGCGGTCAGACGCGTTCATCGACTGGTGACGGAACTCGGCGGCGAGGTATTGCATGAGCCCCAGGTCTTTCCGCAGTATCCGCCGCCCTACTTCGCGATGTTCTGGCTCGATCCGTTCGGTTTGATGCTGGAGGCCGTCTGTCACCATGACCGGGAATGACGAGCCGGCAACGGCCTTTATCCGTCGGTGCAGCATTGGCCTTCCGACGAGCGGGAAAATTTAGAGTAGTCGACTACTCGTTTCTTGTGGCGGCCGCGACTGTACGGTCACGCGCGGGGGGAAACCGGTCTGGCGACACGACGAGGTGCCCCTATAGCCACGGAGAGTGTGACGCATCTGAGGATGCTTGCCAGCATCGATCCCCGGCTATGGGATGTTCTGTTTCCGCCACCACCGCAGTGGGGCGAGGTCGCGCCGAATGGCCCGACCGGAACTCTCTCCGAGCCCTGGGGCGCCGAACGTAGTGACTTCCAACTGCAGGTTCAGATCGCGGTTCGCGACCTGACCCGGCGGATCGTCGATGCCGCCGCTGCCACCAGCTCGCAGGGTCTCGATGGTGCCGCGGTGATCGCCAACGTGGTCGACGAGTGGGTGAGTGTCGACGACGGTGAGGGCATCGGGCTGGTACCGGTCAAACTCTTCTTCCCGCCGCAGTGGTGGGTCGACCTTCCCCGGCCGTCGCGGTCCAACGACCTCGTCGAGCTGGTTCCTGCCCTCGCGGCGGCAGCCTGGTCGTTCTTGGTGATCGCCGAAACCGTCCGCGATCCATCACTCAACAAAGCCATCCACCACGCCATCGACACGATTCTCAGCAGAGCCGAACGCTCGCTGCACCATTGAGGGTCTACTCGTTGCCCTGAGCGCCGTCCATGTTCAGGTCGAGTAGAGCCGTACTCGCAGCGGTCGGCGGCTATCGCTCTACATTGGCCTCAAGTGACCGGATCGGGGGCTGTGATGGCAAGAGAAAGTTCTACGTTGATGCGGCTGCTTGCGGGCATCGATCCGCGGCTGTGGGAGGTGCTGTTTCCACCGCAACCGCCCTGGGTGGGTAAGGGCCATGGTCCGATTCCAGATCCGTGGAGCGACATCCAGTTACAGGTTCAACTCGCGGCTCGCGATGTCACGCGGCGGATCGTGGAGGCCGCAGCCGCCGTCAGCGCACAAGGGGGTGACGGCGCCGCCGTGATCAAACGATCGGTCGGCGAGTGGGTGCGGGTTGACGACGGTGATGGCACCGGCAAGATCCCGCGGAAACTCTTCTTCCCGCCGCTGTGGCCCTACGATCCGCCACGGCCACCGCGACCGAACGAATTGGTCGACATCGTCCCGGCGTTCGCGGCAACTGCGTGGTCGTTCTCGACGCTCGCCGACACAGTCCGCGATCCGTCGCTGAACCAGGCAATCGGTGCGGCTGTCGACACCATCGCCGACACAGCGGCAGGCCTGCTGAAACGGTGAATGCCTAAGCGGTCGTACACCGTCGCGCCAGTGGCCCGGGGCGGCCGCTATTCCGCTGGGCGGAAATACGGTTCAACCGTGCCGCTGAGCTTGACGACCATCGGATTTCCGCGGCGATCCTTCGCGGTAGGGACTTCAACACGCACCCAACCCTCGGCCACGTCGTATTCGACGACATTGGTTTTCTCGGAGCCATTGAAGCGAATACCCACGTCGCGCAGGAGCACCTCTTCGTCATAGAAGGGGCTGCGCGGGTCGATGGAGAGGTGATTCGGTGGAACGTCTGGGATCTGGTCCTCGGTCATGATGACTTTCGTTCAACGCTGCGTTGGGTTCTCGGGAGTGATTCTCCAAGAACCTACGCGACCCGGTACTCGTGGGTTACGGCCAGGGCCTGGCGGGACCACCCCGGCGGGGAGTGCGAACGCTGGCCGGTCAGATCAGCTCATGCGGCGCGGTGATCGCGTTGGAAGAGCTTCTCCGCGGCCCCGCCCCAGCAAAAAACCCGAAGTCATCTGACTCCGGGTTTCTCACGTGGACCTACTTGGACAACTGCCGAGCGCTCTAACGGTGAACCGCACCCGTCGTCGGTGCAGTCGGCGCAGCTCACTGCTTCAGGGTGCCGCCCCACGGTGCGAGCGTGAAGCCATTGGCTCCGCTGGTGCAGCTCACTGATCCCTGGTAGCCCACGGCACACCACGCATCGCCGTTAACGATTCGGTGTCCTTCGGACACGTCCCCGACGTCGCGGGTGAAGGCCAAGGTGTCGGATCGAACATACTCGCCGGGTTGGTTCGGACCGGCCACGGTTTGAGTGGTTCCCGGCGGCGGCACCGGACAACGCAAGTCACCGCAATCGAAGGAGGCGGCTGGGCTGGACAGCGACTGCGAACTGGGGACGGTGTCGCAGCCGACCGTGCCGTCGGGTCCGATCCCACAGCCGTACTGCACGGCCCGCAGGCTGTCAGCCTTGGGCCCGCTCAGGCCCTCCGGGCCGAAGAACGGCTTGAAGAAGACCCAACCAGGATCGTCCGGATCAGTGAAGTCACCCTGCGCCACCGGCCACTCCTGCTCGGGCTTGCCCACACACGAATTCGACGACTCCGGGCCCAGCGGATCACACGCACCGTTATCGGTTGGTTGTGCGAAGGCTGCCGCCGGGTGCAGGAGGGTGGTGACCAACACCACGGCCAGCCCGGCCGACGCCGACCCGGCCTGCAGCCAGCGCATCAGTGGCAGTCCCCCACCACGGCGTTCGCCGATCCGCGAGAAGCGTCGAGAACCTCTGTTAGCCGTCATCGCCCGATCCCCCGTGCTGCCCGGATAGTCCGCTCAGCATGACCGTAGAGCCCCGCCCAATCCCAGGAGGCCAAATTGCAGCGGAAGAAGAAAGCCGCCCGGCCACCACCGGCACGTGGACCGCTGGGCCCAGGGGAACACCATCAAGATCGCGGCCATCGTTCGCTCACAACATAAGTGGGCTGATGCGGTTTGTGCGGAACTCACCGATCCCCGACGCTGCCGATCGTCTGCGGTATTCAGGCCGGGATACGTTGGCTACCGTGCTTGGCGGGGGGTTGGTCAGCTCGACGTCGAAGAGCGACGACTCGGCCTTTCGGGATGCTGCTAATGCGGCATAGCTAACCAGCCAAAGCTGCACGTGGAGAAGGTAATCGGTCCGCAACTGTGAATCTGCGACTGAAAGTTGTTGTTGTGCAGCGATACTAGCGATCGGATCGAGTGTCAATCGTACGATGTCCAGTTAGGTCGCTGGCCTCCTTGGCTGCACCGCGGTCCATCAGTGATTGCAGCTTCGTGGCGATGAGCGGCCCGGCCTCGGCGACACGCCGCCGATCCACGGTGTCCAGATCAGCAGCCGCACGACGAGGTGGCCCTAATCGGCACACAGACCCTACTGATGGAACTGTCGTCAACGGCCAGCTCACCGTCCGAGTCAACACTGTCGTGCCTGGTGGCGCTAAGGGGACTCGAACCCCTGACCCCCACACTGCCAGGACCGGGCAGGCTCCAGGACCAGGTAGTCAATGACCAATTCGGTCCGTAGATGACGTCGTGGGCAGTAGTCACTGTCGTCAGCGTTGTCGTCAAGCGGTCGTCACGGCGCGACTTCCACACAGGTCGGCAAAGAACAACGGCCGTCTCGGCATTGCGGTCGGCTGGTCTTGATCGAAAACCCTTCGGAGCTTCGATCCGCTACGGACCCAGCAGCGCTAGTGGGATCACGCCGACGCCGTCGGGGCGACGGTATGCGTTCGGCCCCGTGTTGACGATGACCGCGTCGAGCAGGTCCGCGCCCAGGTGGTTGCCAAACCAGCGCAAGTGTGCGACGTCTCGATCTTCGACCGTTGCGGCAAGTTTCACCTCGACGGCGAGCACTCTGCCGTCGTCGCGCACTAACACCAGATCTATCTCGTGGTCGCCGTTGCGTGTCCGCAGATGACCAACACTGGCGTCGGCGGCCTGCGCCGCGACACGGACACAAAGTGTGACCAAGGATTCGAACAGATGCCCGAGCATGCCACCAGCCTGAGGCCCGATCGGCTTGCCTTCACCACTGAGGAGCGAATCCACGGACAAGCCGAGTAGACGTGCCGCCAGCGCTGGATCGGCGAGGTGATGTTTCGGCGATTGAGCCAAGCGCGCCAAGGGGTTTCCCGCTGGCCCCCAAGCAGGCACCGGATCCAGCAACCATAGCTGGGTGAGCACGTCTCGGTACGCGACAGTCGTTGAACGCGCCGGCTTGTCACTGACTCCCGCCGTGGCCGCGTCGAGCACTGCGGTGTAGCTGGCTGTGGTGGATGTGGCTGCGGCGTAGGCGCGCAACCACCCCAACATCGCATCAGGCTTACGAACCGCGAGCCCTTGCTCGGGCACGTCTCGATCAACGGCATTGCGCAGGTATGAATCAAGCTGAAACTTCAGCGCCCGCGCACCAAGAGTCCGCATGCCCGGAAAACCCGAAGCGACGATCTCATGCGCGTAGTCGGCTAGCCGAACGTCCGCCACCCCGTCGAGGGGCGGCCTGGAGCCAGTGAGCAATTCGCCGAGACTGACCGTCGGTGACACTATCCCCCGCTCGGACAATGTCATCGGACGCATGCGCACGCGCCCGATACGTCCGGCCCCCGAGTGAGCCGTCGCCCCGTGGGGGGGTGTAGCGCTCCCGGCGAGCAGGAATTGACCACCAGTCGGATCGTCATCGACGGCACGCCGCACGACATCCCAAACCTCTGGAACCTTTTGCCACTCGTCAATGAGCAGTGGTCGCGGTCGACTCAACAGCAGACCCGGGTCGGCGTGCACTGCCTCCAGGTTGGGCTTTGCATCGAGTTTGAGGAGGCCGACCACTCGCTGCTCGGCCGTCGTGGTCTTCCCCACTGCCTTCGGGCCGTCGATCGCGATCGCGGGTATCTGTCCGAACAGTGCATCAAGCTCGTCATCGATGATGCGCCTGGTGTACCGCACCAGCTAATCATACAGTTAGCATCGATTGAATCAGTCATATAGCAGGTCTTGAATCAATCAATTAGCAGGCTCTGCCACCCCAAATGCCGGACCGCCTGAGCGTCCATCACCCGAAACCAAGCCGCCGCGGCGGCGCCACCATGATCCCGATACCTCAATGTGGGGAACACGGAAGGTCGACGCAGTTCATCAATGGGGCTCGCGATTGTCGTCAAACTCAACCAGCCCAAGCCAATCAGCAAACCGAAAAACCCACCCCGACCGAAGTCGAAGCGGGTTTTCATCTGTGGAGCTAAGGGGACTCGAACCCCTGACCCCCACACTGCCAGTGTGGTGCGCTACCAGCTGCGCCATAGCCCCAGGTGTGCCCACCGAAGTTACACCACCGGCACCTGCGCTTCAAAATCGCTGGTCAGGGCAGCTCGCCCGCGGCCTCCGGGCCCAGCGGCCGCGGCGGGGTGTGCTCCAGCGGCGGGGCATCCCGCGTTTCCGGCGCCAGCAGCCACCCGACCGATGCCATGACCAGGATCGCGCCGCTGATCGCGAACGCCCACTCGAAGGAGAAATGCTGGGCGATCTCGCCGACGCCGAGGGAGCCCACGATCGAGCCCAGATCGGACATCATCTGGAACGTCGCCACAGCCGTCCCGCCGCGCGCCTTCCCGATGATGTCGGCCACCGCGGCCTGCTGCGGTGAGGTGAACACCCCGGTACCCACGCCCGCGATGAACGCGCCCACCAGGAACACCGGCAGCGACGTCGCCGCCCCGACCACCGCCGTCGTCAGCCCGGAGGCCGCCAGCCCGACGATCAGCAACGGCCGGCGTCCCGTCCGATCGGACAGCCGCCCGGACGGAATGACCGCCGCGACGTTCCCGGCCGCGAACGTGGCCAGTGCCGCGCCCGCGACCCCCGGCCCGCGATGCAACGCCTCGGTGATGAACAGCGGCACCAGCGCAACCCGCAGCCCGAACGCCGACCACCCGGTGGCGAAGTTGGACAACAACGCCGCGCGATAGGCCCGGTGGCGCAACGCAACCCGCAGCGTCACCGTCAGCTCGTCGGCCGGAGCCGGTGCCGCCAGATGCGAATGCCGCAAGCTGATGAACACCACGGCGGCGGCGATCAGCAGCGCGACCCCGTAGATGAGGAACGGAGCAGCGAGGCCCAGCCCGGCGGTCAGGCTGCCCATGAGCGGGCCGGCCACCGAGCCCACCAGGAACGCGCTGGAGAACATCCCCGCCACCCGGCCGCGCGCATCGTGCGGGCTGATCCGGATCATCAACCCCAGCGCGGAGACGAAGAACATCGTCGACCCGATCCCGCCCAGCGCCCGGAACACCAGCAGCTGCCAGTAGGTGTGGGCGAATGCGCACGCGCCGGTGGACAGCGCCACGATGAGCAGGCCGCTGACATAGATGCGCCGCTCCCCCAGCCGCTGCACCAACATGCCCGATGCGGGCGCGAAGACCAGTCGCATCACCGCGAAGGCGGTGATCACGAAGGTCGCAGCGCTGATGCTGACCCCGAAGTTGCGGGCGAACTGCGGAAGCACCGGTGCGACCACGCCGTAACCGAGGGCGATCACCGCGTTGGCGGCGATCAGAACCCAGACCTCCCGCGGAAGCTTGGCCTGCGCTTCCGAGGAACAGTCACCTTCGGCGACGGAACTCACGAGATGACTGTATTCACCACCTCACGGGCGGCTTCCTGCACCTCCGCCAGATGCTCGGGGCCCTTGAACGACTCGGCGTAGATCTTGTAGACGTCCTCGGTGCCCGACGGCCGCGCAGCGAACCAGCCGTCGGCAGTTGTCACCTTCAGCCCGCCCAGCGATGCACCGTTGCCCGGCGCGGTGGTCAGCTTGGCGGTGATCGGCTCGCCGGCCAGTTCGGTGGCGGTCACCTGCTCCGGCGACAGCTTGGCCAGCCGCGCCTTCTGCTCCCGGTTGGCCGGGGCGTCGACCCGGGCGTAAATCGGCGCACCGTACGTGGCGGCCAGCTCGGCGTAGCGCTGCGACGGCGACGAACCCGTGACCGCCAGGATCTCCGAGGCCAGTAGCGCCATGATGATGCCATCCTTGTCGGTGGTCCACACCGAACCGTCACGACGCAGGAACGACGCGCCCGCCGACTCTTCGCCACCGAAACCGATTGTGCCGCTGATCAATCCGTCGACGAACCACTTGAAGCCGACCGGCACCTCGATCAACTTGCGCCCCAGGCCCGCCACCACCCGGTCGATGATCGACGAGCTGACGGCCGTCTTGCCGACCGCAACGCTGGCCGGCCACTCCGGCCGGTGCGAATAGAGGTAGTCGATCGCCACCGCCAGGTAGTGGTTCGGGTTCATCAAGCCGGCGTCCAGGGTGACGATGCCGTGCCGATCGGAGTCGGCATCGTTGCCGGTGGCGATCTGATAGGAGTCACGGTTGGCGATCAGTGACGCCATCGCGTTCGGTGAGCTGCAGTCCATCCGGATCTTGCCGTCGGTGTCCAGGGTCATGAACCGCCACGTCGCATCGACCAGCGGATTGACCACGGTCAGATCGAGGTCGTGCCGTTCGGCGATGGCTGCCCAATAGTCCACGCTGGCCCCGCCCAGCGGGTCGGCGCCGATGCGGATCTTCTGAGCCCGGATCGCGTGGATGTCCACGACATTGGGCAGATCCGAGACGTAGGCATCCATGTAGTCGTGCCGCTGAGCATGTGAAAGGGCCCGGGCCAGCGGAACCCGCTTCACGTCCTTGAGCCCGCCGCGCAGAATTTCGTTGGCGCGCTTGGCGATCGCCCCGGTGGCATCGGTGTCGGCCGGTCCGCCGTTGGGCGGGTTGTACTTGAACCCGCCGTCGCGCGGCGGGTTGTGCGACGGGGTGACGACGATGCCGTCGGACAACCCAGAGGTCAGGCCGCGGTTGAACGTCAGGATGGCGTGGCTGACCGCCGGTGTCGGCGTGTAGCGGTCAGCCGAATCGATCATGGCCACAACGTCATTGGCGGCCAGCACCTCCAGCGCCGACACCCAGGCCGGCTCGGACAGCCCGTGGGTGTCACGGCCGATGAACAACGGCCCGGTGGTGCCCTGCCCAGCTCGGTACTCCACAATCGCCTGAGTGGTGGCCAGGATGTGCGCCTCGTTGAACGCCCCGTCCAGACTGGAGCCCCGATGCCCCGACGTACCGAACACGACCTGCTGGTCGATATCGTCCGGGTCGGGGTTCACCGTGTAGTACGCGGTGACCAGATGGGGCAGATCGACGAGGTCTTCGGGGAGCGCCGGCTGACCGGCGCGGGGGTTAGCCGCCATGTCGCCAATTCTGCCTTCCCACGAGCGATACTTGCTCGCGGATTCATCCACGGTTAAGGGGGATGCCCTTGTTCGGCCATGACAACCGGGAGCTGGCGGCCGTGTTCGTCGGCGGCGCGATAGGAACTCTCGCGCGCGCGGTCCTGGCGACGGTGTTCGTCGACGATCCGGCGCGGTGGCCGTGGGCGACGTTCGGCGTCAACATCGTGGGCGCATTCCTGCTGGGCTACTTCACCACCCGCCTGCTCGAGCGGCTGCCGCTGTCGAGCTACCGGCGCCCCCTGCTGGGCACCGGGTTGTGCGGCGGGCTGACGACGTTCTCCACCATGCAGGTCGAGACGCTGAAGATGATCGAGCACCACCATTACGGACTTGCGGCGGCCTACACCGTGGTCAGCATCGCCGCGGGTCTGCTGGCGGTTTACATCGCGACGGTTCTGGTGCGCCGGGTCAGGATCCGCGCGTGAGCGTCGCGATCTGGGCCGGGGTGATGATGATCGGCGGACTCGGCTCGGTCGCACGGTTCATGGTCGACCGCGCGGTCGCCCGCCGGGCCGCGCGGTCCTTCCCGTTCGGCACGCTGGCCGTCAACATCAGTGGTGCGGTGCTTCTGGGCTTCGTCTCCGGGCTGACGCTGAGCCACCATGCCGCGCTGCTGGCCGGCACCGCCTTCGTCGGCGCCTACACCACATTCTCGACCTGGATGCTGGAGACTCAGCGGTTGACCGAGGAGCGCCAGATCTGGCCCGCGGTCGTCAACCTCGTCGCCAGCGTCGTCCTGGGCGTCGCCGCAGCGATGCTCGGCCAGTGGATTGCGAGCCAGCTGTGAGCGACAACTACCTGAAACTGACCGCCTTCTTCGGCGAGCGCCAGCGCGCGGGCTCCCGATTCCTGGCCGAGGCGCTGCTCGACCTCTATGCCGAGCACCAAGTGGCCGACAGCGTGATGCTGCGCGGCATCGCCAGCTTCGGCCCGCGGCACATCATCCGCAGCGACGAGTCGCTGACACTGTCCGAGGATCCGCCGATCGCGATCGCCGCCATCGACACCGCCGAGACGATCGGCGGGTTGATCGACGACGTCGTCGCCATCACCCCGCGCGGCCTGATCACCCTGGAACGGGCCCGGCGCTACGGCGGTGACCTGCCCCAGGGCGACGACGGGGTCAAACTCACCATCTACGTCGGCCGCCGGCGCCGCATCAACGGCGCGGCCGCCTTCTATGCGGTGTGCGACCTGCTGCACCGTCATCACTTCGCGGGCGCGACGGTGTACCTCGGTGTGGACGGCACCGCCGACGGTCGACGACGCCGCGCGCGCTTCTTCAGCGGCAATACCGACGTCCCGATCATGGTCGTCGCGATCGGCAATGCCGAGCAGGCGCGACGCGCGTTGCCTGAACTCGAAGCGTTGATGGACGAGCCGCTGGTGACGGTCGAACGCATCCAGGTGTGCAAGCGCGACGGCCGACTCTTGGCCCGGCCGCCGGCACTGCCCGCCGTCGATGCCCACGGCCGCGAACTGCGTCAGAAGCTGACGATCCACACCGACGCCGCCACCCACTACGACGGGGCGCCCGTTCACCGTGCGCTGGTGCGCCGACTATGGGAGTCGCAGACCGTCGGCGGCGCTACCGTGCTGCGCGGCATCTGGGGCTTCCACGGGGACCATAAGCCCCACGGCGACAAGCTGATTCAATACGGTCGCCAGGTGCCGGTGACAACGATCGTCGTCGACACCCCAGAGGTCATCGCGCAGTGTTTCGACATGATCGACGAGGTGACCGGCCGCCACGGTCTGGTCACCTCCGAGATGGTGCCCGCGCTGCTGATACTCGACGGCGACGTACGCCGGGGCGCGACCGATCTGGCCGACTACCAGTACTGAGTGATCAGCTGTCGGCGAGGACCGTCAGCAGGATCACCGAGTCGTCGACGGCGTGCAGGCCGTGCCGTTCCCTCGGAACGACCAGCAGGTCGCCTTCGGAGCCCTCCCAGGTCTCGTCCGCGGTGGTCAGCCGGACATTGCCGCGCAGCACCTGCAGCGTGGTCTCCCCCGGGCTGTGATGCTCGCTCAGATCGCGGCCGCCGGCCAGGGCGATCAACGTCTGGCGCAGCTGATGATCGTGGCCGCCATGCACGGTGTGTGCGGCGCGCCCACTGTTCGACGCGCGGGCCGCGGCCAGGTGCTCGTCAGCGAGCTGGGACAACGAAACCGAATCCATGACATCCTCCAGTCCTCAAAAACTCAGCAGCAGAACGCCACTCACGAGCAGCGCCACCACCTTGACAACTTCGACCACGACGTAGACGTAATGTGCGCGCGACCTCCCGGCCTCTGCCGCGCGCGGGTCGGCCAGCACCGCATCGGAGCGCCGTGTCAGGCACGGGCGCACGCCGATCACCTGAACCAGCAGCGCAGCGATCGCCACCAGGGCGGCGGCGATGACGCCCGCGCTGGGCGTGCCGATCACCAGGGCGACGACGATCACCGCAGCCAGCACCGCTTCGCAGGCGTTGAGCGCACGGAAGACGAGCCGGCCGATACCCAGGCCGAGCGGGATGGTGACCCCGGGAGCGCGAAACTTCAGTGGCGCCTCCAGAAATGAGATGGCCAGAACCATGCCCAGCCACACGAATACCGCCGCCACCGCGACAGCAGTCCAGTGCTGCATAGCCCCTCCTATCGCCAATCCCCGGCCAGCTCGGCCACCCAGGCCCCGGCGAGCGCCGGGTCTCGCGGCGGCGACGCGACCAGGACGAGCTCGTCGACGCCTAACTCTGCCAGACGGCTCGCCTCCGATGGGTCCGGTTGGCGCAGCGCGACAGCCACCCGCAGTTGCGCCGGGTCGCGCCCCGCGTCGGCGCAGAGTCGACGCAATGTCCCCACCCTCGCCGCGATGTCGTCGACATCGAGCAAGTTGAAGCCGTACCAGCCGTCACCCCACTGCGCGACCCGGCGCAAAGCCGCATCACTGTTGCCACCGCACAGGATCGGGATCGCCCGCGCGCGCGGTTTGGGGTTGACCCGGATCGCCTCGAAATCAATGAATTCGCCTGCGTAAGAGGCAATATCGTTGCACCAGATGGTCCGCATCGCGGCCACGTATTCGGCGGTGCGGGCAGATCGTCGCTCGAACGGAATACCCAGAGCATCGAATTCCTCACGGGACCAACCGATTCCGATGCCCAGCGAGAGTCGGCCACCACTGAGCTTGTCCAGGCTCGCGGCCTGCTTGGCCACGATCACCGGATTGTGCTCGGGCAGCAGCAGTACGCCGGTTGCGAGCCCGATCGTCGTCGTGGCGGCCGCGGCGAACGACAAGCCGATCATCGGGTCGATCCAGTCCGCGTCAGCCGACACTGCGATCTTGCCGTCGTCGGCATAGGGGTAGCGCGACGCGGGGTCGTCGACCATCACGACATGCTCGCCGGCCCACAACGTCGCGAAGCCGCTCTGTTCGGCGGCAACGGCGACCGCTTGGATCACCGCGGGTTCAGCGCCAGTGCCGATACCCAGGGCGTGCAACCCGAGTCGCATACTGCGCATCATCGCACGCGCCATGATGGTCGCTATGGACGATGACCAGGTAGCAACGCTGCAGCGATGGGAGGACGCCGGTGCGCACTGGGCCGTGATCGACCGGCACGCCGATTCGGTGACCGTCGGTCTGTATCGCTGTGACGGTGGCGAGGAGGTCGACAGATTCACCTCAGCCGACCCGGCGCTGCTGGACTTCGTGCGCGATCGCGACGCCAGCTTCTAGAGCTGGATGAAGCCGCCGTTCCACCAGACACCCCAGGCCGGCAGGTCGGCGTTCCAGACCACCGGAAGCCACGGCGCCCACGGGGGCGGCGGCGGTGCGGGTGGCGCCCAGACGGGCACCACGTTGTCGTAGTCGGCACGGTGGCCAGGCGGGGGCAGATAGCCCTGTCCCGGCGGCAACGGGTTACCCGGCCCGCCGGGAACCCACGGCGGCCCTGGCGGCGGGTGCGGATCGGCCCGAGCCACACCCGCTCCGGCACCCAACGCCACAGCGGAGACAACGGCCGCGACCGCCAGCTTGGAAGTCATTGTGAGCGTCATAGCGAGAACCCCTGTACCCGGTCCACCGGGTCCGGTAAACACATGAACATGCGCACCATGGCTTGGGGCGCGCTGCCCGGACTTGCCGCCGCCGCGTTGACCGGCTGCGGTGGAACCAGCTACACCACACCCACGCTGACCACCACAAACATCTCCGCCACGACGACGACCACGGCGGCGATCACTCCGACCGCGCAACCCCAGACCGTCAAGTGGGTGGACCTCAAAGCCGGCGAGTGCCTGGCCGACCCGCCACCGACCGATCCGGCGGTGGTGACGGTCAGCGTCGTCGACTGTGGGGTCCCCATCTGGCCGAGACCTATCTGCGCGCGCCGATCCCGGTGAATGCGGCCCTGGCCGATATCGCCACCGGTGCGTGCACGACCGGATTCCAGCGCTACACCGGCGGTGAGCAGGCCGCGGGCGGATACACCACCACCTACCTCATCGACTCTGACCAGGACCGGACATCCGACAACCCGTACCCGAGCACAGTGATCTGCCTGCTGCAGAGCGCCGACGGGAAGCCGCTGACCGGCACGGCGCACCGCTGATGAGACCCCGCTGCCGACACGAGTCGATTCCAGCCGGTAGGGTTGAGGTGTTGTCGAGTGAATACAACGGTCAAAGCGCGGCCAACCTGAATACAAGGATCTGATGGCCATGCGCGCACCCTATGACCCCCGGGGATTGAACCCTGCCGGCTTTGCCGGCGCCAACAAACGACCAATCTCGCTGCTGCTGATCGAGGACGATCGCGGCGACGCCATCCTGGTCGAAGAGCTGATCGGCGACGCAGGCGCCGACATCACAGTGCAGTGGGCTCCGTCCATCGCCGTTGCTGAAGAAACGCTGGCCGGCGCCCGGCCGGATTGCGTCCTGTTGGATCTCAATCTTCCGGACGCGAACGGCATCTCCGCCGTCGACCGCGTCACCAAACTCGATGCCACGCTGCCGATCGTGGTGCTCACCGGTCTCAACGACGAACACTTCGGGATGTCGGCGATGGCGTCCGGCGCGCAGGACTACCTCGTCAAGGGCCACGTCGAACCCGAGACGCTGCACCGCTCCCTGCTCTACGCGATCGAACGCAAGCGGGCGGAGCTGACCGCGGTCGACCTGCACACCACGCAGGTGCGCGCCCAGGAAAACGCCCGGCTGGAGCGCGCGCTGCTGCCCCTTCCGCTGCTCAACGAGGACCCCGGCGTCGAGATCGTCACGCAGTACCGGCCCAGCCGGGAAAACGCGCTGCTCGGCGGTGACTTCTACGACATGGTTCAAACCCCGGACGGCACCGTGCACGTCATGGTCGGCGACGTGGCCGGCCACGGGCCCGACGAGGCCGCGCTCGGCGCCGCGTTGCGAATTGCCTGGCGCGCCTTTACTTTTGCCGGACTCCGCGGCAACGAAAGGATGCGCCGCCTCGAACAGATCCTGCGGGCGGAGCGGGCCGGCTCGGGAATCTTCGCGACGGTGCTCAGCGTGGCGCTCTGGCCCGACGGACGGGGCTTCACCGCGGTGCGCGCCGGCCACCCGGGAATGCTCCTGCACGGACCGGGCACCGTCGACTGGCTCGAACCGCCCGCCGGACCCGCGCTGGGCCTGGGCGCCCAGCAATGGCCGCAGAACGAGTTGGAGCTGCCTGAAGGCCACGCGCTGGTACTGCTCACCGACGGGCTATTCGAGGGGTATTCGGGCGTCGGCAACGAGCGCTTAGGCGAGGAAGGCCTGTTGGAGCTGGCCCGGACACTCGCGACGTTGCCCGGAGCCGATTTCGTGAAGTCGCTCATCGAAGCGGCCGAAGCATGTGCCCAGTCGCACGGCGGGATCAGCGACGACATCGCGGTACTGCGGGTGGAGCGCACTCGCTGATGAAAGAAGTGGAGGGCACCCGGCTGTCCGGTATGACGGTGCGGGGCTGGCTCAGTCTGGTACTCGCGGTGGTGGGCCTCGTGGTGCTCGGCGGCGCGCTTGTCGCGGCCGTATTGCTCAACCGGACCGACGAGACGAGCCGGCAGCTGATCGACAACATCCAGCCCGCCCGGGTTGGCGCCTATCGGCTCCAGGCCGCACTACGTGACCAGGAGACCGCGGTTCGCGGGTACGTCATCGGAGCCGACAAACAGTTCCTTGCGCCGTACTACGACGGCCAGAAAGCGGAACAGGCTGCCGCGCAGGCTATTCGAGAGCAACTCGCCGGAAGGCCGGAACTGATCGGTGATCTGGATGCGATCGAACAAGCCGCGGCGGCGTGGCGGAGCGGATATGCTGAGCCGCTGATCGCCAGCATGACGCCGGGGCAGCCGAGCGTGGTGACCAGAGCGAACGCCGAAGCCGGCAAGTCGAAATTCGATTCTCTGAGAGCCCTTTTCGATATCCAGAACCAGCATCTGGCGAGCGCGCGCACCGATGCTGTCGATCAGCTCCGCACGGCTCAGGCCTGGCGCGACCGGGCCTTGGGTGTGGTGATCGCCGCCTTCCTCATCACGGGGCTCGTGATCACGATCCTGGTTCGCAATGCGGTCACCCGGCCGCTGGAGGCGCTGGCCGCGGCCTGCAGGCGGATCACCAACGGCAGCTTCGGTCAGCACATCGTTCCCCAGGGGCCCAAGGATATTCGCTCGATCGCCGCCGATGTCGAGGACATGCGCCAACGCATCGTCGACGAACTCGACGCGTCCAGTGCGGCACGCGCAGAGCTGGACGAACAAGCAGCCGAGCTGCTGCGCTCCAACGCCGAGCTCGAACAATTCGCCTACGTCGCCTCCCACGATCTGCAGGAGCCGCTGCGCAAGGTGGCCTCGTTCTGCCAGCTGCTGGAGAAGCGCTACGGCGACCAGTTCGACGAACGCGGGCAGCAGTACCTCGATTTCGCCGTCGACGGCGCCAAGCGCATGCAGATCCTGATCAACGACCTGTTGACGTTCTCCCGAGTCGGCCGGCTCAACGCCACGTTGGTGGAGGTCAATCTCGATGCCGTGCTGGACGAGGCGATTGCCAACGTGGCGACCTCGATCGCGGAGACCGGCGCCGAGATCACCCGGTCCGGACCGCTGCCGAAGGTGTTGGGCGATCCGACCCTGCTGATCATGCTGTGGCAGAACCTCGTCAGCAACGCCGTCAAGTTCCGCCGTGAGGGCCAGGCTCCCCGCGTTGCCATCACCTCCGAGGCCGGTTCGGACGACCACGAAGGACAATGGATGTTCACCTTCGCCGACAACGGAATCGGCATCGCCGACGAGTTCGTCGACAAGGTGTTCGTGATCTTCCAACGTCTTCACGGCCGGGATGCCGACGCAGGCACCGGAATCGGCCTGGCGTTGGTCAAGAAGATCGTCGAGCACCACGGTGGGACCATCTGGATCGACACGTCCTATGACGACGGAACCCGATTCCGGTTCACGCTGCCCGCCATCACCACACCCGAGCACCAGCCCCAATTGGAAGGAACCGCTTCATGACCGACAACGGTCGCGCGATCGACGTCCTGCTCATCGAGGACGATCCCGGGGACGAGCTGATCACCCGGAGGCGTTCGAGCACAACAAGCTCAAGAACACCCTGCATGTCGTGCATGACGGCGAGGAGGGTCTGGACTATCTCTATCGGCGCGGCCCGTTCGCCGACGCACCGCGGCCTGACCTCATCCTGCTCGACCTGAACCTGCCGAAGTACGACGGCCGCCAGCTCCTCGAGAAGATCAAGTCCGACGACGACCTGCGCAGCATCCCGGTCGTGGTGCTCACCACCTCGTCCGCCGAAGAGGACATCCTGCGCAGCTACAAGCTGCACGCCAATGCCTACGTGACCAAGCCGGTCGACCTCGACCGGTTCATGGGTGCGGTCCGCCAGATCGACGAATTCTTCGTCCAGGTGGTCCGGTTGCCGGGCGGCCAGCCCCGCTAGCCACGGTCAACAACCGACTATCCCTTCGGGGGTAGCAATACATCCCGGCGGGGTCTGATCGAATCGACGCCACGGTGCTTGCATGGTGATCGAACTCACCGTCAAGCCAGGAGCACGATCGCCATGGGTTTTTTCAAGGACGCCGACGAACTCGACGAGTACATCGGCGGGGTGTTCCGCGAAGCGGGTGATCATCCCGAATCGGGGCCGAAGCTCAAAGCAGCCAACATCGTCATGCGGGTCATCTACACCGATCCCGACTTCGAGATGACCATGGTCTTTCACGATGACTACCAAGTCATTTCCGGCCCCAACGACGTCAAGCCCGACATCACCCTGCTGATGCGCGGCGATACCGCAGACCAATTCTGGCGCGGCGACTACAACCTCGCCGTCGGCTTGGCGAAGGGTCAGGTCAAGGCCAAAGGTCCAGTCAACAAGATCCTCAAGCTAGTCCCCCTCACCAAACCGCTGTTCCCGATGTACCGCGAGAGGATCGCCAAGAAGGACGACGCGAGTGCCTGAGACGATGCGGGCCGCGGTCTTGCGTGCGCCACACCGCGTCGAAGTCATGGAGGTACCGAAACCGGTGATCGCCAACCCGACGGACATTCTCGTGCGGGTCGAGCGAACCGCGATCTGCGGCACGGACCTTCACCCCTACGAGGGCCGGCTCGAAGCCGAGCCGGACATCATCCTTGGTCACGAGTTTCTGGGCACCGTCGAAGCTGCCGGCGATGCCGTCAGTCAGATGAGCACCGGTGACCGCGTGGTCAGTTCGTGTGTCGTCAGTTGCGGCGCGTGTTATCAGTGCCGTCGCCACCAGCCTGGAAATTGTGCTGGATCAAGAATTTTCGGTCTCGGTCTGGCCTTGGGTGACCTTGACGGTGGCCAGGCCGAATATGTCGTGATCCCGAACGCCGACCTGACCGCACGCATCATCCCCGACGGCGCCGCGACCGATGACGACATCCTCTTTGCGGGCGACATCATGACGACCGGCTACGAGGCAGTCGCGCGCGCAATGCGCCCCGGCGACACTGTCGCGATTGTCGGTGCCGGACCGGTGGGACTCTGCGCCGCGATGGCCGCAACCGTTCTGGGGGCGGCTCAGGTCGTCATCGTGGACAAGATCGACACACGGCTCAAAGAGGCTGAAAGCCTTGGCGCGCAGGCGATCAACGCATCGGAGGATGATCCGGCCGATGCGGTGCTCGACCTGACCGGCTGGCGCGGGGCCGACGTCGTCGTCGATGCGGTCGGTCACGAATCGGTTCTCGTGTCGGCGATCTCGCTGGTCCGCGCGGGCGGCACGCTGTCCATCCCAGGGGTCTACACCGAAGAATCCGTGTCGATTCCGTTCGGTGAGCTCTACCTCAAGGGCGTGACGCTGCACATGGGCGTCGCCCACATCATCGAGTACATCGACGAGGTGCTCGCACTGTCGGCTGCCGGGAAGTTGAACCCCGGCAGGATCGTGTCCCACCGGATGGGCCTGTCGGAGGCCGCCGACGCCTATCGCCTCTTCGAAGCCCGCGAGGCCACCAAAATCGTGCTCGACCCTTGGGTCTGAGCTAGCCCAGAGAGGATCACCATGACCACCTTCGAAGATTCCGAGCTGTCCTTCGACGACGACAGCGATGTCGACCTGGCTCCGACGAATGACGTCGCCGCCACCCGATCGTTCGATGCGCTGAATGTTTCCAGCGACGCGTTCTGGGATCTCGACCTACCCGAGCGTGACCCGCTCTTCGCCGAGTTGCGGCACAGCCGACCGGTCAGCTGGCAGCCGCCGATCGAGACCGCGGTCTCACCCGACCCCGACGATCCCGGTTTCTGGGCCGTGGTGCGGCACAAGGACATCACCGAAGTGAGCCAGAACTCTGAGGTGTTCGTATCCCGCTATGGAGTCATGTTCGACACGCTGCCCGCGGTGTTCCTCGAGATGGCAATGTCCTTTCTGGCCATGGACAACCCCCAGCACCAGAAGGTGCGCCGGCTGGTGAGTTCGGCGTTCACGGCGCGCCAGATTCAACGGATCGAGCACGACATCGCCTCGCGCGCACAGCGAATCGTTGCTGCTGCGGCGTCGAAAGCCGCCGACGGTGCGGCGATCGATTTTGTCGAGGACATCTCCAAGCATCTACCCGTCGAGATGTTCGGCGATATGTTCGGCGTCCCCGCTGATCTGCGACAACGGTTCTCACATGCCGCCGACGAGACCCAGGCGTGGGCCGACCCCGATCTTCTTGCCGGCCGCGATCCCGCTGAGGTTCAGGTCGAGGCCGCACTGGTGATCCACGACCTCACCGAGGAATTGATCGCGCAACGGCGCGCCCACCCGACCGAAGATCTGCTGACAAGCCTGGTTCAGGCCGAGATCGACGGCGAGCGTCTCAGTGACTTCGAGATCGGTGCGACGATGGTTCTCTTCGCCGTTGCGGCAACCGACACCACCCGCCACACCGCAAGTTTCGGCGCAAAGGCGCTCGACGACCATCCGGGCCAACGGGCGTGGCTGTGGGCTGACTTCGACGGGCGCATCGGCACGGCAGTAGAAGAATTCCTGCGTTGGGGCTCAGTCGTGCAGACCTTCCGGCGGACCTGCGTCACCGAGTACGAACTGGGCGGACAGAAGATCTTGCCCGGCGACAAGGTCGTGATGATGTACTCCTCGGGCAATCGCGATGACACGGTCTTCGACAAGCCGAACGAACTCAACCTGGCCCGAGAACGCAATCCGCACATCGCATTCGGCGGGGGCGGTATTCACTTCTGCCTTGGCAGCCAACTCGCCCGAACAATGCTGAGGTCTCTGTTCCGTGAATTGCATTCCCAAATGCCTGATTTCAGCACCGGAACGCCGACGTTAGTGCGGACCAACTTCATTCGCGGTGTGGTGAGCATGCCGATCGATCCCGGTCGGGGCCCTCGCTCACGCACCGTCTGACTGGTAGAGCATCGACACTGCCTCCACCCGGTTGGCGGCACGCAACTTTCGCAAGATGTGCTTCACGTGTTGTTTGACGGTGCCTTCGGAGATGACCAGCTGGGTGGCGATCGCCGCATTGCTCCGTCCCTCGGCCATGAGCTCGAGGATCTGCACCTCACGGGCGGTCAGGACGTCGCGCACCGAACGAAGTGCCCGTCGCGTGACCCGGGTGGCCAGCGCGATATGCGGGCCCTCGGCGACGTCCGGGGCCGGCTCGTCCAGCACGAACTCGCCGGCCGCGTCGGCCCGGTCCTGGCTGTCGTTCGCGGTGTTTCTCAGGACAGAGCTCACCGCCTGCAGTCCTTCGGCCAGGTGCGCCCTACTGAGCGCCACCTGCAGCCCCTTGGCATAGGCGGCCAGCGATTCGCAGTCGGTCCCACCGGTCTGGCGGCCCTGCAGATAACAATCGGCATGCAACAAGCCGACGACACGATTTCCGGAAACGATCGGAGCCGCAACGTAGGACTGCGATCGCGAGGCGTCCGCGATCGGCCGGTGGACCCGCGCATCACTCTGAACGTCGGTCACGATCATCGCCTCGCGCCGCCGGGCGATCTCAGTCTCGTAAAGACCCGGGAAGAGCGGTTGGGGACTGCGCTGGCCGACCTGATTGATTTCGTCGGCCCAACGGGGATCGTCGGCAATGTAAACCGCCTGCGAAATCCATAGGCCGTCAACGATCCGCGAGAGTATCGCGCGGTCGAATCCGAGGTATCGAGTCAGTTGAGGCGCCAGGCGCACCAGATCTGCCACCCTCGACGGCGCAGATTCCAGCCGGCCCAGTGCCTCACCGAGTTGGCGGGGTACGGCCGTCGCCCGGGCCAATGCGTCATCAGCGAGAGTGAGCCTGCGCAACATCTCCAACACGGCGCCCGCGTGGGGTCGCTCGTCGAGCAGATCGGCAAGCGCCGACCAGGCGCCGTCGAGTACCGCGCGCGCATCGGCGGGACGCGGCTTCCACTGCGGGTCGTCCGCGTCGGCAATCGCACGCAAGCCGTCGAGGACCGCGCGCAGCCGCTCCTCGTCGGCGGTCCGCGCCGCAGCCGAAGACCGCGCAGCAGTGTGACCCATCGCACGAGAATACACACGACCAGCAGGCCGAATATCGGTATTCCACCAGGCCAGGACGGGCTGGGGAGGCTGAACACCCATGTTCAGGAGCGCCGCGCCGGCTGACCTTCCGCCCCCGGTCAAATCCCTCCAAAGCAAGAGCAATCGACCCCCGTCGTGGTGACGCGGCGGGCGGAGCAGCCGACCACACTGTGCTGCAGCGGACGGCGAGTGGCCTCCGCGCAGGAGGAACGAACAGCCGTGAACTTCATCGACGTCATCGCCATCCTCGATGACTCGGTCGGCGGGCCCGACGCGGACGTAGCGTCCCATGGACCTTTTTGGCGCGGTATCACCCGCGACAGATTCATCACGATGAAGATCGGTGGTCGCCCTCTCGTCATCCCCGGCGACGGCGACAACTCCAACTTGGTGAAATCGCTGAGGGGCCAGCCGCCGTTCGGCTCCGATCTGCCCCAGCCGCCCGCTGGCGCTCTGATACCAGCGATGCCCGCGTATCTTCCCCTGATCCCGGAAGATTCGATCGCGCGGATCGTGGGGTGGATCGACGACGGCTGCCCGGAACAGTGAGGCCCGTTCTCCCCCCAACGCGGTAGCGATAAAACCCCCTAGTGGGGGCGAATGCGGGGGCGCCCGTGACGAGACTGAGTCACAGATGCCGTCCGCACCGGACTACCGCACTCGACGCAGCTCAAGCACGACAGCAGGAGGAAGCCGTGACCACCACCCAGCAGGCAGATACTGCGATCCTCCCCGAGGAGATAGCACGGCGGATCGTGCTTCCCGAGGGCCACGCCGACCTCGCCGCGCTGCACGAGGCGTACAAGTGGATGCGCCACAACATGCCGGTCGGCAAAGCCGTTGTGGCGGGGTATGACCCGCTGTGGCTGGTCAGCAAGTACGCGGACATCCAGGAAGTCGAGGGCCAGCCGGAGATCTTCAGCGCCGGCGGAGGCGCCAAGCCAGGTTCACACAATCCCATCCTGACGAACCAGGCCGGCGACGAGTTCACCAAGCAACTCCTCGGCGGCAGCCTGCGCCTGATGGACGCCCTGCCCTTCCTCGACCCGCCGGAGCACACGACGGTCAAGAACATCGCGTTCGACTGGTTCAAGCCCATCCAGCTCAAGAAGTGGGAGGACCAGATCCGCGCACTGGCCAACGAGTCCATCGACAAGCTCAAAGGCGTCTCCGCGGGTGACAAACAAATCGATCTCGTCGACGACTGGGCGCTCGGCTTCCCGCTTCATGTCGTGATGACGCTGTTCGGGGTGCCTGCCGAAGACGAACCGCGGATGATGGCGCTGACCCAGGAGTTCTTCGGCACCGCCGACCCCGAGCACCAGCGCGACGACGTCGAACCGCTCAGCCCAGAAGCGATGGCACAGCAATTCGCAAACACCGTCCAGGACTTCTATGGCTACTTCGACACACTGATCGAAGATCGCCGGGCCAATCCCCGCGACGACCTTGCGACACTCATCTCGGTGGCCACCACCCCCGACGGGGACTACTGGCCGACCGCCTACGCCTACGGCTGGTTCATGGCGATCTGCACCGCCGGACACGACACCACCTCGGCGACGTTGGCGGGCACGTTGCAACAGCTTGCGCTGCATCCTGATGTGCTGGCCAGGATCAGGGCCGACATGACCTTGGTACCCAACCTGATTCAGGAGGGCTTGCGGTACGTCGCGCCGGTCAAGCACTTCATGCGCCGCGCCGACGCCGACTATGAACTGAACGGTCAGCTCATCAAGGCCGGCGACCGGGTGATGCCGCTGTTTCAGTCCGCATGCCGCGACGAGGATCTGTTCACCGACCCCGACGACTTCAATATCGATCGGAAACCCAACAACCACATGGCATTCGGCTTCGGCGGACACACCTGCGTGGGCCAGCATCTGGCCAAGCTGGAACTTCGGGTGATGTTCGAGCAGCTCCTGCCCCGCCTCGACGCAATCGAGGTGCTCGGCCCAGGCAGCGTGACGCACACGAACTTCGTCGGCGGCCTCAAGCACCTGCCCGCGCGGGTGACCGTAGTGTGAGCGGGCGTTGCATACCGCGTTGACGATGTCGAACGCCAGCGTTCACGAGTTCACCGCGGACCTGACCGTCCTGCACCGCTACGTTGCGGCGAACGATGTCGTCGTGTTGACCCTCGCCGCTCCGGATGGCAGGGAGCTCCCACGGTGGCAGCCCGGGGCCCATATCGATCTCGTTCTCGGGGATGGCCTGATCCGCCAATACTCACTGTGCGGCGACCCGCTGGATTCGGCCCTCTGGCGCGTCGGTGTGTTGCTGGAACCCCACAGCCGCGGAGGCTCGCGCTACGTGCACGACAACCTCCACGAGGGCTCCGTCGTGCGGGTGCGCGGCCCTCGAAATCACTTCCCGCTCGCCGACGCCCGCCGCTATCGCTTCATCGCCGGCGGCATCGGCATCACGCCGATACTGGCAATGCTCGAGACCTCCCATCGCGTCGGGAAAGACTGGACGCTGCTGTACGGCGGGCGGAGCAGAGATTCCATGGCATTCGCCGCTGATCTCGTCCAGCGCTATCCCGATCGAGTGACGATATGGCCACAAGACGAATGTGGTCTTCTCGATCTCGACTCGCTACTCGGGGATCCCGAAGACGGTACGGCGGTCTATTGCTGCGGGCCCGAAGCGTTGCTCACCGCCGTCGAGCAGCGCTGTGCACGCTGGCCGGGCGGCAGCCTCCACGTGGAACGCTTCGCCGCCAGAACGGCGGCCACAACCGACGATACGGCGGCGTTCGACCAGTTCGAGGTGGTATGCCAGCGTTCGGGCATAACCCTGGAAGTGACGCCCGATCAGTCGATCTTGGAACTCATTGAGGAAGCCGGAATTCCGATCACGACGAGCTGCTACGAAGGGGTGTGCGGTACCTGCGAGGCGCGGGTGCTCGACGGAGTGCCGGATCATCGCGACTCGGTGCTGAACGACGAGCAGAAGGAATCCGGTGAGGTCATGCTCGTGTGCGTATCGCGATCACGCAGCCAACGCCTGGTGCTGGACCTGTGACCAACTGGCCGACGAATTGCTGGTACGTCGCCGCAACCTCCGACGAGGTGGCCGATTCGCCGGTCGCTCGCAGGCTGCTCGGCGAGGACGTCATGCTGTGGCGTCGCGCCGATGGACGACCGGTTGCGTTCGAAAACCGTTGTGCACATAGGGCTTTCCCCCTGTCACACGGAACAGTCAACGGCGACCGTCTGGTATGCGGATACCACGGCTGTACCTACGATCCGGACGGGATCTGCGTGGCCGTTCCGGCGCAGAGCCGCGTACCGGCGGGAATGCGCCTTCGAACGTTTCCGGTAGTCGAGATGGCGCCATTCGTCTGGGCCTGGCTGGGCCCACCGCGATCGGCCGCCGGCAGCATGCCTCCGACGCTCCCGTGGGTAGCAGAACCGGAGTGGGAGGTGTTCACATCCACCTGGACCGTCGACGCCAACTACCTGATGGTGCATGAGCACTACCTCGACTTCAGCTACGCCCCGATCGTCCATGCCGGCGACATACCGGATCGGATCCAGGCAATGCCCCCGGCCGGTGCCGTCGAGGTCACCGAAACCACGGTGTCCTACGCGCGGGATCTCCCGCCTGCGCCGCTCACCGATTGGGAAGCCGAAGCAACGGGACTGCCGCGCAATGTTCGCTATCGACGTCGCGAGATGGGGACGTTCGCATCGCCAGCCCTGCATCTTCAGCGCTGGGATGTTCACGCTCCGAGCGGAAGCATCCTGTCCACCAGCAGGATTCACGGAATCACCCCCGCCGCCGCCACAACGACGAAAGTATTCATGATCGGCGCTCGCAATTATCGTCTGGGCGAACCCGCCGTCACGGATCGACTGCACAGGTTCCTGGAAGGTGTTGCAGGGCGAGACAACTCAGTGCTGGAAGTGGCATCGAACCACTCGGGTTACGACAGATGGCAAGCCGGGGTAGAGTTTCAGGCCGACGTACCGGTCATGCGGGCGCGCAGCATCGTCGCCACCATGATCGCCAATGAGCGCGGTTTACCGATCCGCTGATGACCGGCCGTCTGCGGGGCCTGCACTCCTAACTCTTTGGGGGTAGAAAATAGCCCCCATTGAGGAGCAGCAACCACAGCAACGCTCACGATAGCGTTCCGCCATGCCGTCGGTCGTCATCGTTGAACCCAGGCTGCCGACAATTTCGGTGGCGATCCGGGACGGTTTTTGCGCAGATATTGACGTTGCCAGCAAAAGCGGCCGGGCTGCCTTGATGCCCCTTTCGGGGGCCTCGTCGTGACAATGACGAACACCCTTGCCAAGCCGGTGCGAGCGTTCGGCGGCTTCATCGGCATGTCGTTGGACACGTTGGTACAGATGTTCCGCCCGCCGTTCGCATGGCGTGAGTACCTGTTGCAAACCTGGTTCGTCGCCAGGGTTTCGGTGCTCCCTGCGCTGATGCTGACGCTGCCCTATTCGGTGCTGCTGGTGTTCACCTTCAATATCTTGCTGGGCGAGTTCGGTGCGGCCGACTTCTCGGGTACCGGCGCGGCGATCGGGACGGTGAACCAGATCGGCCCGATCGTCACGGTGTTGGTGGTCTCCGGCGCAGGCGCGACTGCCATGTGCGCCGACCTGGGCGCCCGCACCATCCGCGAAGAACTCGACGCGCTGCGGGTCATGGGTATCAATCCCATTCAGGCACTGGTGGTTCCGCGAGTGCTCGCCGCCACGACGGTCGCGTTGGCCCTGTCCGCGACGGTGATTCTGACCGGACTGGCAGGGGCGTACATCTTTTGCGTCTACATCCAGCACGTCTCGCCAGGCGCATTCGCCGCCGGGATGACACTGCTGACCGGTATGGGTGACGTGGTGGTATCCCTGACCAAGGCCACGCTATTCGGTTTGGCCGCCGGCCTGATTGCCTGTTACAAGGGCATCTCCGTCGGCGGCGGCCCGGCCGGCGTCGGCAACGCCGTCAACGAAACGGTGGTCTTCACATTCATGGTGCTGTTCGCGATCAATGTGATCGTGACGGCCGTCGGCATCCAGTTCACCGTCTCGTGAGGGCCGACACGTGAGCGTCAGCACGCCGAGCAGACTGCACCCCAAGCTGCTTGGCAGCCTGCAGGGCGTCGCCGAGGGCTGGAACCGGATCGGCGCGCAGACCCGGTTCTACGTCACGACGCTGGCGGCGATCCCCGACGCGGTGACCCGCTACCACAAGGAACTCCTTCGGCTCATCGCGCAGATGGGGCTGGGCGCGGGAGCTCTGGCCGTGGTCGGCGGAACCGTCGCGATCGTGGGTTTCTTGACGATGACCACCGGAGCGCTGGTCGCCGTACAGGGCTACAACCAATTGGCGTCGGTCGGGTTCGAGGCGTTGACAGGCTTCGCTTCGGCTTTCTTCAATGTCCGGCTCATCGTTCCCGGAACGGTGTCCGTCGCGCTGTCGGCCACCATCGGCGCCGGGGCGACCGCGCAGCTCGGCGCGATGCGCATCAACGAGGAGATCGACGCGCTGGAAGTCATCGGCATCCGGGCCGTCACCTATCTGGCCGCGACCAGAGTGCTGGCCGGCGTCATCGTGGTGATCCCCCTGTACTGCATCGCAGTCATGATGGCGTTTCTGGCCGCCCGGACCGGCACCGTCGCGATCTACGGCCAGGGTTCCGGCGTCTACGACCACTACTTCAATACCTTCCTCAACCCCACCGACGTGATCTGGTCGTTCATGCAGTCGGTCGCCATGACCATCGTGATCATGCTGGTGCACACCTATTACGGATTCACCGCAAAAGGCGGTCCGGCAGGCGTCGGTGAAGCGGTGGGACGCGCGGTACGCACCTCGATGGTGGTCGCGGCGGTCGAAATCGTGATGATCTCGCTGGCCGTATACGGCCAGTCCGGCAACTTCAACCTCGCCGGGTAGCACGTGGAAGCCCGAACTGGTGAGAACCGTCTTCGCGACGGCTGGTGGACGGTCGTCCTTCTGCTGGCGATCGCGCTGTTCTTCTTCGTGACCACGACGGCGTTCGCCGGCACGTTCCGGTCCTACGTCCCGGTCACCCTCACCTCGGACCGCTCCGGACTGGTCATGGAATCCGGCGCGAAGGTCAAGATGCGAGGGGTGCAGGTCGGCCGCGTCGGTGACATCAGCGGTGGGCAGGGCCCGGCGAGTCTGCGCCTGGAAATCGACCCCGATCAGGTCCGCTACATCCCCGCGAACGTCGGCGCCCAGATCAGCTCCACCAGCGCGTTCGGCGCAAAGTTCGTCGACCTGGTTTATCCCCCGGACCCCAGCGCAGCGCGGCTCGCCGCGGGCGCGGTCTTGAAGTCGGCCAACGTCACCACCGAGGTCAACACGGTCTTCGAGAACGTGGTCAACCTTCTGGACATGGTCGACCCGGCAAAACTGAACGCCGTGCTGACCGCTGTGGCCGACGGGGTCCGCGGCCAAGGTCCCCGGATGGGAGAGGCCACCACCGATCTCAATCAGGTGTTGAAGGCACTCAATGATCGCAGCGACACCATCCGCGATGACTGGCGTTCGTTCAAGGAGTTCAACGACACCTATGCCGCGGCCGCACCGGACATCGTCGCGATCCTCAACGCCGGCAGCACCGTCAGCAAGACGATCGCCGACCGGTCTTCGGCTCTGGATGCGTTGTTGCTGAACACAATCGGATTCTCCCAGTCCGGCAGAGATCTGCTCGAGACGAGCGGCGACAAGCTGGTCAACGCCGTGAACGTCCTGGAACCGACGACCGCCCTGCTGATGAAGTACAACCCGGTTTATACCTGCTGGCTGCAGGGCGCGACCTGGACGCTCGATCACGGCGCGTACGACGCCTGGGGTGGCAAAGACGGGAAGTCGGCGGTGTTCGACGTCGCCCTGCTCCTCGGCAACGACCCCTACCAGTACCCGGACAACCTGCCGATCGTGGCAGCCAAGGGCGGCCCGGGCGGCAAACCCAGCTGCGGTTCGCTGCCCGATGCCACCAAGAACTTCCCCGTCCGCCAGTTGGTCACCAACACCGGCTGGGGCACCGGCCTGGACCTGCGCCCCAACCCCGGCCTCGGGCACCCGTGCTGGGCCGACTGGTTCCCGGTCACCCGCGCGAACCCGAAGCCGCCCAGCATCCGCCAGTGCCTGCCCGGCCCGGCTCCAGGGCCGGTCGTGCCGCCAGGAATGCCGCCGTTCGGGGCGTCCTGGTACGGACCGGACGGGGTCCCCCTGTGGCCGGGCGTGCCGCCGGCCCCTGCCCCAGCCACGCCGGCGCCCGACCCAGCCGCGCCACCACCGACCCCATGACCATCGACCGCCGACGGGAGGTAACACCGTGAAGGACAACCTGAGGGGCACCGTATGGCGGCTCGGTATCTTCCTGACGGTCTGCCTGTTCGGCGCCTTCGCCCTCCTTGCGGTGTTCGCACAGTTCAGGTTCGGCGAAGGTAAGACCTACAACGCCGTCTTCACCAACGTGACCGGATTGAAGTCCGGTGACTTCGTCCGCGTTGCGGGGGTCGAGGTCGGCAAGGTCGAAGACATCGTGATCAACCGCGACGCGACAGTGCGGGTGACGTTCTCGGCCAGGGACGCCGTCATTCTCACCGAGGGAACCCGCGCAATCATTCGCTACGACAACGTGATCGGCGGCCGATTTCTGGCTCTCGACGAAGGTACCGGCGGGGTCAAGCGGCTGGAACCCGGACAGACGATTCCGGTGGACCGCACTGCGCCTGCCCTGGATCTGGACTCGGTCATCGGCGGTTTCAAGCCCCTGTTCCGTGCGCTGAGCCCCGACCAGGTCAACGCCTTGAGCGGCCAACTGAATCAGGCGCTGCAGGGGCAGGGCGCGACCATCGGCTCGTTCTTGAGTCAAGCCGCTGTGTTCACGAACACCCTGGCTGACCGCGACCAACTGATCAACGAAGTGATCACCAACCTCAACGCGGTCTTGGGGTCCCTCGGTAGCCAGAGCGCCCAGCTCGACAAGGCTGTCACGAACCTCGCAGGACTGGTCGACGCGCTGCACGCCCGCCGAACCGATATCGCCAACGCGTTCGCCAGCACCAACGCGGCTGCCGGCACGGTTGCGGACTTGCTGACCCAGGCCCGCGGGCCGTTCCAGAAGGTGATCCACGAAACCGACCGAGCCGCTGCGATCGCCGTTGCCGATCATGAATATCTGGAGCAGCTGATCGACACCTTGCCCGACAAGTACCGCGCGCTGGGCCGGCAGGGCATGTACGGCGACTTCTTCAGTTTCTATATTTGTGATCTCGTGCTGAAGCTGAACGGCAAAGGCGGACAACCTGTTTACGTCAAGGTTGCCGGTCAGGACACCGGACGGTGCACACCGAAATGAAGTCCTTCTCCGAACGCAATCCCGTCATCATGGGCACCATCGGTGCTGTCGTCATCGCCGGTATCGTGATGGCAGCGCTGAATTGGCAGAAAGTGCCGTTCCTCAACCCGGGTCACAACTACTCTGCCCACTTCGCCGACGCAGGCGGCTTGTTCACCGGCGCAGGCGTGGAAGTGTCGGGTCTGCCCGTGGGCAAGGTGTCGGATATCGAACTCGACGGCGGTCAGGTTCTGGTGACGTTCCGGATCAACGGCGATGTGCACCTTGGCGATCGGACCATCGCAGCGATCAAGACCAAGGGTCTGCTGGGAACCAAGATGCTCGATGTCATCCCACGCGGTGACGGCGAGCTGACGGGCCCGATCCCGCTCGACCGCACCACCTCGCCCTACCAGCTTCCCGATGCACTCGGCGACCTGACCAGCACCATCAGCGGGTTGAATACCGACCAGCTGTCGGACTCCCTTGCCACGGTGGCGCAGACATTTGCCAACACCGCGCCGGATCTGCACGACGCGGTCATCGGCGTCGCCAGATTCGCGGACACTCTCAACAAGCAGGATGAGCGACTACGCGACCTGCTGGCCAACGCGGCCAAGACCACCGACGTATTGGCCAAGCGAACCGATCAGATCGTGCAATTGGTGCGACAGACCAACGCGCTGTTGATCGCCCTACAGGCACAAGGCGATTCACTCGACCGGATCTGGCGCAACATCTCGGCGGTCTCGCAACAACTCAAGAGTTTCATCGCCGAGAACCGCACGACGTTGAAACCGGCTCTGGAAAAGCTCAACGGTGTGTTGACGATCGTCGATGACCGCAAAGCCAAGGTGCAGGACGCCATCAAACGACTCAACAGCTATGCCATGTCGTTGGGTGAGTCCGTCTCGTCGGGGCCGTTCTTCAAGGCGTATGTCGCCAACCTCTTCCCTGGCCAGTTCGTCCAGCCGTTCATCGACGCGGCCTTCTCCGATCTCGGCGTCGACCCGGCCACCCTGCTGCCGTCCCTGCGCACGGACCCTCAGATCGGACAGCCCGGTACCCCGGCACTGCCGGTGCCCTACCCCCGCACCGGCCAGGGCGGCGAGCCGCGTCAGAACCTGCCGGACGCGATCACCGGCAACCCAGGCGACCCGGGTTGCGGCCCACCGGGCCTGCCACTGCCCGGCCCCACCGGCTGTTACCCGTATCGCGAGCCATTGCCCGCACCGCCACCGGGTGGACCGCCACCAGGTCCGCCGGCCGCGTCGCCGCCCCAGATCGCGTCGGTCCCCGACCCGACACAGGCACCGTTCTTCGTACCGGCGCCCGGTGAGCCGACCCCCGGCGGAGCGACAGGAGGACAGCAGTGAACAGGTTGCGTCGTCCGCGTACGATTCTGGCCGCCGTGCTGGTGGTGTCCCTTGTCGCAGGTGGCTTTCTCGCTCTCCGCGCTTACAACCGGGCCGACCGGGTCGAGGTTGTCGGTTACTTCGACAACAGCACCGCGCTGTTCCCGGGGGACGACGTCCGCATCCTCGGTGTGCCCGTCGGCCAGGTGGCGAACGTCGAACCGCAACCTGACGGAGTGAAGATCTCGTTCTGGTTCGACCGGAAGTACAAGGTCCCTGCCGACGCGAAGGCCGCGATCCTGTCACCGATGTTGGTCACCGGTCGCGCCATCCAACTGACCCCGGTTTACACCGGCGGACCCGCGATGGGAGACGATGCGGTCATTCCCCGCGATCGCACCGCGGTGCCGGTCGAGTGGGATCAGGTACGGGTTCAATTGCAGCGCCTCACCGAGCTGCTCAAGCCGACCGCCCCCGGCGGGGTGAGCACGCTGGGGTCGTTCATCAACACCGCCGCGGACAACCTGCGCGGTGAGGGTGGCAACATTCGGGACACGATCATCAAACTGTCCCAGGCGATTTCGGTGCTCGGTGACCACAGCGGAGACATCTTCGCGACGTTCAAGAATCTGTCGATACTGATCACGGCCTTGCGAGGAAGCAGTGATCTGCTCGGTACGCTCAACCAGAACCTGGCGTCGGTGACAGGTCTGCTTGCCGACGACCCGACCAAGATCGGTGATGCGTTCACGGACATGAATGCGGTTATCGGCGACGTCAAGACCTTCGTCGACGAGACCGGCGACACCATCGGCACAACGTCGGAGAAGCTCGCCTCGATCAGCACCGCCCTCAACGAGAGTCTTGACGACATCAAACAGACGCTGCACATCGCGCCGTCGACGATCGCCAACTTCACCAATATCTACGAGGCGTCGAACGGTGCGTTCACCGGCGCACTGGCGGTCAACAACTTCGCGAACCCGATTTCGTTCCTGTGCGGTGCCATTCAGGCGGCTTCACGCCTCGGCGCCGAACAGTCGGCGAAGCTGTGCGTGCAGTACTTGGCGCCGATCATCAAGAACCGGCAGTACAACTTCCTGCCGATCGGCGAGAACTTCCTCGTCGGCACGCAAGCCCGGCCCAACGAGGTCACCTATAGCGAAGATTGGCTTCGCCCGGACTACGTACCGCCTGCTGCTGCCCCTGCAGCACCCGCGCCCCCGCCGGCCCCGATGGCCGCCGAGGCCGCACCCGCGGACGGGACGACCGTCGCAACCGATCCCCATGCGGGTCTGACCGGGATGATGGCTCCCCCTGCCGGAGGCGGATCATGAAGCACGTGTGTCGCCGGGGATTCACGGTCGCAGTGATACTCGCCCTCACCGCGGTCGCCTCCTCCGGTTGTGGCCTGCAGAACTGGCAGGGGCTGAATTCGTTGTCCCTGCCGGGCACCGAAGGCAACGGCCCAGGTTCATTCACGATCGAGGCAGAAATGCCCGATATCAACAACATTCAGCCCAACTCACGGGTCCGGGTCGGTGATGCGACCGTCGGCCACATCACCAAGATCGAACTCCAGGGCTGGCATGCACTGGTCACCATGCGCCTCAATGGGGACGTCACGCTGCCCGCCAACTCAACGGCCAAGATCGGCCTGACGTCGATTCTCGGCTCTCAGCACATCGAACTGAGTCCGCCAACAGATGCACCGGCGCAGGGCCGCCTGCGCCAAGGATCGCTTATCCCGCTGTCACATTCGGCGTCTTATCCCACCGTCGAGCAGACTCTCGCTGCGGTGTCCACCGTGCTCAATGGCGGCGGCCTCGCCCAGATCCAGGACATCACCGAGGCGTTCAGCACCGCGTTCCGTGGGCGTGAGCAGGACCTGCGCGGCATCATCAGCGAGATCGACAGGTTCACCGGCAACCTCAACGACCAGACCGACGACATCATCGCCGCTACCGAAAGCCTCAACACGCTGGCCAAGACGTTCGCCGCCAACCAGCCCGTGCTGGACAAGGCGCTGGCAACGGTGCCGGAAGCACTGGCCGTACTGAACAACGAGCGCGACAACCTCGCCGAGGCCGCCGACCAGCTCGGCAAGTTCGCGGACTTGGTGGTCACGACCGTAGACGGAAGCAAGCAGAATCTCATCAAAGAACTCAAAGACATTGGGCCGGTGCTGGAGTCGCTGGCCAACGCGGGGCCCAGCATGACCCGCGCATTGAGCCTCATCCTCACGTTCCCGTTCCCCAACGAAACGATCGAGAAATGGCAGCGTGGCGACTACGCGAACATGACCGGCGTCGTCGACCTCACCCTGAGCCGGATCGATCAGGGCATCTTCACCGGTACCCGTTGGGAGGGCAACCTCACCGAACTCGAAATGCAGTGGGGCCGCACGATCGGACAATTCCCGAGCCCGTACACCAAGGTCAACCCCTTGGTCGCGCCGTATCGCTTCGATCAGGGACCGTGATATGCACCTGAACCGACGAATGCTCATCCAGCTGGCCATCTTCGCTGTGATCGCGGTGACGGCGGTCGCAGTGATGGGGCTACATTTTCTCAAGCTGCCGGCGAAGCTGTTCGGCGTCGGCCGCTACAGCGTGACCATGGAGCTGCCAGAAACCGGTGGACTCTACAGCATCGGCAACGTCACCTACCGCGGCGTCGAGGTTGGCCGGGTGCAATCGGTCCATCTCACCGATACCGGTGTGGAGGCCGAGTTGTCGCTGAAGTCGGGTATCGCCATCCCCTCCGATCTCAACGCCGCGGTGCACAGTCAATCAGCAATCGGCGAACAATACGTCGAGCTGATGCCCCGCAACGGGACGTCCCGGCCGTTGCGTGACGGCGACGTGATCCCGCGATCCGAGACGTCGATACCCCCGGACATCAACGAACTGCTCGACGCCGCGAACTCCGGCCTGAAGGCGATTCCACACGACAACCTCAAGACCGCGGTCGACGAGGCGTACACGGCCGTCGGCGGCCTGGGCCCGCAGTTGTCCGACATCGTCAAGGGTTCGACGACACTGGCGATCGACGCGCGCAAGAACCTCGATCCGCTGATCGACCTCATCGACAACGCCAAGCCCGTCTTGGATTCCCAGGTGAATACGTCCGCCGACATCCGCGCATGGGCGTCCCACCTGGCCACGGTCACCGGCGATCTCCAGAGAAAGAACGACGCGGTCGCCGGATTCATCGACAAAGAAGGCATCATCGTGGCCTCACAAGAGGCGCGAAAACTGATAGAACGATTGAAGCCCACCCTTCCGATTCTGCTGAACAACCTCTCCAGCGTCGGACAGGTCGCCATCGCCTATCAGAACGACATCGAGCAGCTGCTGGTGTTACTGCCACACGCGGTGGCCGTCGGGCAGGGCACGTTTGTCGCCAATGCGAATACCACGCAGGCATACCGGGGTGAATACCTGTCGTTCAATCTCAATATCAACCTCCCGCCGGCATGTACGACCGGCTTCCTGCCGACCCAGCAGGCCCGGGTCCCTACTCTGACCGACTATCCCGATCGAATGCCTGGCGACCTGTACTGCCGCACTCCGCAAGACTCGCCGTTCAATGTCCGCGGTGCCCGAAACATTCCGTGCGAGACCGTGCCGGGCAAGCGGGCACCGACGGTGAAGTTGTGCGAGAGCAACGAGCAGTACGTGCCACTCAACGACGGATACAACTGGAAGGGCGACCCCAACGCCACCCTCTCCGGACAAGACATCCCTCAATTGCCGCCGGGTGCAACACCTCCCGAAGCAGCCATGCCCACGGCTCCCCCACCGCCGGCTCTGCTGGGTGTTGCCGAATACGACCCGGCCACCGGCACATATGTCGCACCGAATGGGCGCGAATACACCCAGTCCGACCTGGCCGAGACCACCAAGAAGGACAACTCGTGGCAGTCATTGCTGTTGCCGCCCGGATCGTGACGACAGGCGGATGCCGATTGTGCGGTTTCGTGCGCGACACGCCACCGCGTGCGTATGAAGTCGTACACTCGGTACAGCGCTAAGGCACGAGAGCGCGCTCAGAAGACATAGCGGCCGATCATCTCTGCCACAGCGGCCGGCTTGTCAGAACCCGCCATCTCAACCGTGTGCCGGATGGTCAGATGTACGGTCGTATCGCTGACCGGTGCGACACCGACCAGCCGCGATCGGACCCGGACGCGGGAACCCGCGGGCACCGGAGCGACGAACCGCACTGTGTTGAGGCCATAATTGACGCCCATCTTGGCGTTGTCGACGACGAAGCACTGCTTGCTCAGCGCCGGCACCAGTGACAGCGTCAACAGCCCATGGGCGATCGTTGTGCCATAGGGGCTTTCGGCCTCAGCTCGTTGCCGGTCGACGTGGATCCACTGATCATCACCGGTCGCTGCCGCGAAGGCGTCGATGCGCGCCTGGTCGACCGTGAGCCAATCACTGACTCCCAGCTCGGTGCCTGCCGCGGTCTGTGCGTCGTCGATGGATGCGATGACTCTCATGGCCGCCACCTACACCGTTCGCGCGGCCTTGGCCGCGGCCGAGGCCGCTTGACTGCGCTCGCGCGCGTTGGCCCAGTCCTGGTCGGTCATCGCCGTCAAGGAGGCGAACGTGTTCGGGCCCGCAAGCCGCTGGCCGCCGTCCATTGCGATGGTCTCGCCCGTGAGGTAGTCACAGGCGTCTGAGAAGGCAAAGATCGTCAAGTTGGCCAGTTCGTCGATGGTTCCCGTTCGACCAAGAGGAATCTGATCGGCCTGGGTCGCGCCCGCGGAGCTC
Source organism: Mycolicibacterium rhodesiae JS60 (assembly GCA_000230935.2). Taxonomy (GTDB): domain Bacteria; phylum Actinomycetota; class Actinomycetes; order Mycobacteriales; family Mycobacteriaceae; genus Mycobacterium; species Mycobacterium rhodesiae_B. Next base: position 1,538,438 of record AGIQ01000001.1, on the reverse strand, counting down.
TCTTCTGTGGGATTCAGCATCTCCCAGGCATATTCGGTGGGAATCGGCCCAGGCGCGAAGGCGTTGAGCCTGATGCCGTAGCGGCCCCATTCCACCGCGAGCGACATCGTCATCGCGTGCACGGCCGCCTTGGCCATGGCGGAGGGAACAACGAAGGCCGATCCACTCCAGACCCAGGTGGTGAGGTTCGACAGCACGGCACCCGGCAATCCCTCAGCGATCCAGCGCTTTCCGACCGCGAGGGTGGTGTTGAACGAGCCGGTCATCACGGTCGCGGTGACCGCTTCGAACGCACGCGGACTCAGTGACACGGTAGGTGCGATGAAGTTGGCCGCGGCGTTGTTCAATACCCCGGTCAACGGGCCGTGCCGTTCCCAGATCTCGGCGACCGCCGCTGAAACGGCTTCGAAATCGCGAACGTTGACCGCTTGACAGTGGGCCGCTCCTGGCCTGTCCGCCGCGATCTCCGCGGCCGCCTCTGCGAGCACCGCTTCGCGCCGTCCCCAAATGTGCACCTGCGCACCGTGTGCAACGAGCCGCGCAGCCACCCCACGGCCCAGCCCGGTGCCACCGCCGGTGATCAGAATCCGTTTACCCGCCAGGGCGTCGGGCGTGAAGATGCTGCGGGGATTCACAGTCCGAGGCTCTTTCCGATGATCTCGCGCTGAATCTCGTTGGCGCCGCCGTAGATCGGCGGGGCGAGCGCTTTTCGCACCTGGAGTTCCATGCCGTACTCCACGGTGTAGCCGTTACCCCCCATCAGTTGCACGCCTTCCAGCGCCGCACGCTTGGCTACCTCGGTGCATTTGAGCTTGGCGATCGACCCCTCGCGGGCCAGTTGGTCCTCGAGACCGGCATCGATCTGCGCGGCAACCTGATACACATACGCCCGGCAGCAGTCGATCTCCGCAACCAGATCGGCCAGTCGATGCCGAACCGCCTGGAAGGTCCCAATTGACCGGCCGAACTGCTCACGCTGGCGGACGTAGTTGATGGTGTCCTCGAGCGAGCGCCGCGCCGACCCGATCGACATCGCAGCGATGATCAGCCGCTCCACATTCAGTCCACGCATCAACCGGTGCCAGGCGTCGCCGATACCGCCGACCACATTGGCGACGGGGACGGCGACGTCGGTGAAAAAGACCTCGTTCACGGTGTGACCGTCCATCGTGATGATCGGTTTGATCTCGAGGCCGGGGGTGTCGGTGCCGAGGTACATCAGGGTGAGTCCCTGGTGCTTGCTTCCCTCGGTCGACGTGCGAGTCAGCACCAGGATGTGATCGGCGAGATGGGCTGCGGTGATCCAGGTTTTCTGACCATTGACGACAAACCGGTCACCGTCGCGGATCGCACGGGTGCGCACCGAGCCGAGGTCGGAGCCGGCACCGGGCTCGGAGAGCGCGATCGCTTCGAATCGTCCGCTACACAGGTTGCTCAGGACTTCCTTCTTCTGTTCTTCGGTCCCGTGCCGTAGATAGGTCTGAGCTGCGGTCAATCCCGTTCCGTAGGCGTGGATGGGCGCCAGCCCCCGCGCGGTCTCCTCGAGGAAGATGCACTCCTCGACCATTCCCGCTCCGCCGCCGCCATATTCGGCGGGCAGCGAGACACCGAGCCAGCCCAGATCCGCCAGCCGCAGCAGCAGTTCCGGACTATTGGAGAGCCGCCCTTCATCGGTCAGCTCGCGGCGTTGGTCCACGCTGCCACACCTCTCCGAGCAGAATTGCTCGATGGCGTTGGCGAAATCGAGTTGCTCAGCGGTGAACACGTCGCTCAATTACCTCGGTACGGGGCGAAGTCCGGCACCCGCTTCTCGTTGAACGCCGCAATACCCTCGTGGGCCTCCGGCGTTTCGCCGAAGAGCTTCAGATTCGAGTACGCCATCTGACCCAGCGAAGCGAACTGTTCGGTATCTGTGTTGAACGACTGCTTGAGCACTTTCAGAGACGTCGGCGACAGCTGCAGGATCTCGTCAGCCCAAGCACGCACTTCGGCGACGAGCTGATCGCCCGGCACCACCTTGTTCACCAGGCCCCACTCGTAGGCCTGCTGCGCGGAGTACCTGCGGCACAGGAACCAGATCTCGCGGGCCCGTTTCTCGCCAACCACCCGGGCCAGATATCCGGTACCGAAGCCAGCGTCGAAGGACCCCACACGTGGTCCGTTCTGGCCGAAAACCGCAGTGTCGGAGGCAATTGTCAAGTCGCAGAGCACGTGCAACACGTGGCCACCGCCGATCGCGAAGCCGTTGACCGCCGCGATAACCGGCTTTGGTACATCACGAATTACCCTGTGCAACGCGTCAACTTCGAACAATCCGCTATCGGAGGGCCCGTAGTCGCCGGTTTCGGCGCGTTGTTTTTGGTCCCCACCGGTGCAGAAGGCTTTCTCACCGGCGCCCGTCAGGCAGATGGCGCCGACCTCTGCGCTACCCCACGCCAGCTTGAATGCCTTGATGAGCTCATCGACGGTCCGGGCGCGGAAGGAGTTGTAGCGTTCCGGACGATTGATGGTGATCCAGGCCAGTCCGTTGTCGACTGCGTAGGTGATGTCGGTGAAGTCAGTCATTCTGTCGCCCTTCATCTTTGAGAGCCGTCGGCATCTCGCATCCGTGTGGCCTTTTGGTCATACCATAATACCAAAACCTATAGGCACCAAGAACTCATGCCCCGAGGGCAACCCTGCAACAAATTCAGGGCGCCGTCGCACCCCTACAGGTGGAAATTTCGTCCCCCGGTGGAGGCAGTCCGCGGAGAATCAGGTCTCGTGGAACTCGTCGGGCAACGAGCCGGCTTGCCGCTCCCGGTTACGCAATTCGACGCGGCGGATCTTGCCGGAGATCGTCTTCGGGAGCTCGGCGGTGAATTCGATACGGCGGATGCGCTGGTACGGAGCGAGGTTGGCACGTGCGTGCGCGAAGATCGCCTCAGCGGTCGCCCGGTCGGGCGCCCAGCCGGACGCGAGTGTGATGTAGGCCTTCGGCACGGCGAGCCGCACGGCGTCGGGGGCGGGGACGACCGCAGCCTCCGCGACAGCGGGATGCTCGATCAGTGCGCTCTCCAGTTCGAAGGGTGAGATCTTGTAATCGGATGCCTTGAACACGTCGTCAGTGCGGCCGATATACGTGATGTAGCCGTGCTCGTCGCGACTCGCGACATCACCGGTGTGGTAGTAACCGCCCGCGGTGACCTCGGCATTGCGGTCGGGATCGCCGAGATAGCCGGTCATCAGGTTCACCGGAGTCTGGCTCAGACGGAGGCAGATCTCACCTTCGTCGGCCGGCTCGCCGGTGACCGGGTCGACGATTTCGACCGGGATGCCCGGTAACGGACGGCCCATCGACCCCGGCTTCACCGTCGCTCCCGGCGTATTGCCAATCAGCGCAGTGGTCTCGGTCTGCCCGAAGCCGTCTCGGATCGTCAGCCCCCACCGCGTGCGCACCTGATCGATCACCTCCGGATTCAAGGGCTCGCCGGCGCCCACCGCTTCACGCAGGGCCCGCGGCCGGTCTCCGAGGTCGGCCTGAATGAGCATGCGCCACACCGTTGGCGGCGCGCACAGCGACGTCACCGCCACATGCTGCAACATCGAGAGGAACCTCGCCGCGTCGAATCTCGGGTAGTTGTAGGCAACGATCGTTGCCTCGGCAATCCACGGCGCGAAGAACGAACTCCACGCATGCTTGGCCCACCCGGGCGAGCTGATGTTCAGATGTACGTCGCCCGGCCTCAGTCCGATGAAGTACATCGTGGACAAGTGCCCCACCGGATACGAGCGGTGGGTGTGTTCAACGAGTTTCGGATGACTGGTTGTGCCCGACGTGAAGTAGATGAGCATCGGATCATTCGCCGCGGTCGTGGTCGTGAAGCTGCCGGCCCCACCAATGGCATCCGACTCGCGGTATAGACGCCACGGCGCCGGCGCATCACCGACCGCGATGCGTCCGTAGTCACCAGGGACACTCGCGAACTTGTCGACCTGATCGGCATTGGTGATCACATGACGCACACCACCACGGTGTAACCGGTCGACGAGATCGCCTGCCCCCAGCGCGGTCGTTGCCGGAAGGATCACCGCCCCGAGCTTCATCACGGCAAGCATCGACTCCCACAGCTCGACCTGATTGCCCAGCATGAGCATCACCCGATCACCTGCAGACACGCCGGTCTGGGCAAGCCAGGTTGCCACCCGATTCGATCTGTCGGCCATGTCGGCGAACGAGTACGACTCGTCGGAGCCATCGTCCCCGACAATCCGCAGCGCGGTCGCGGAGTTCCCATCGGCGACAATATCGAACCAGTCGATCGCCCAGTTGAAAGACGGTGTCACATCGGGCCACTCGAAGGCGGAGGAGGCGAAGTCGTAATCCGCACGGCGTTCGACCAGTAGGTCACGGGCCTTGCGGAAGGCAACGGCGCCAGGTGTCTGTTCGGGCACTATCGGCTCCTCATCTTGGTTTGCTTCCGGGACCCGGTCAGGTCGGACGTTAATATCTCCTGGAGCGTTCCGGAGGTGCATCGCCGCTGCCGGGCGCGATCCGAAGGAGGCTGCGCATGGCGCGTCGTGAACCCGCGGTGCGATCGTCGCGGGCCGAGCGGGTCGCCGCCGATCTCGAACATGAGATTCTGTCCGAGCGGCTGCCCGTCGGCGCCCATCTCGGACGCCGGTCGGAAATCATGGACCGGTTCGGTATCAGCCCCACCGTGATGAACGAGACGCTGCGGATCCTGCGCGATCGGGATCTGGTGTCTGTGCGGCCCGGTCCCGGTGGCGGCATCACCGTGGCCACCGCTCCCCCGCAGGTTCGTACCGGAGCACTGGATATGTGGTTCCAGCCCTCCAACCCGCATCCGCTGGATCTCTTCGAAGCCCGGCTCTATCTCGAATTCGGGTTGACCAAGGCCGCGTTCGAGCGCGCCACGGCCGAGGACATCAGCGCTATGCGCGCGGCCATGGTCACGATGCGCGCCGGCACAACGGCTCCCGAGTTCTTCGACGCCGTGCTGGCATTCCACAGCGTCGTCGCCGCCGCCGCGCACATTCCGGTGCTCGAGGGGATGCATCAGTTGATCGTCACGAGCATCAAGACGGTGCTGAGCCGGGTGATGTTCGTCGAGCACCACGAGCCGCTTCTGGCAGCCAGCCTCGACGTTCACGACGATATCGTCGCGGCCATATCCGTCCACGATCAGGCCTCCTTCGTCGAGGCGATCAATCGTCACGACCGCGACCTGATTCGTGCCGAGGATCCGGACCGGACGCCGAACACCCCGCAACGCCCTTGACGGTCTGAGCGCCGGTACTTCGCGCACGTCCCCAAAGCCGTTGCGCGGCTGCGGGGCCCACTGGTGGGTGCACGTACCCAGTTCTATCACCTCCCAAATGTGATCCACAACATTATGCATCCATAATCTTGAATTGTGTATGCACATTGTTTATCGTGTGATGCGTCGGACGCGACCATGCGCACGGAGGCACGATCATCACCGCTTCACCACGCACCCACCATGGGCTCATCGACGTGCACACCCACGCCGTCGACCCCGATCTGCCCGATCTCGGCCACCGGTTCCCCGGTCATCCGTGGCCGTCGGTGGAGCGTCTTGACGATGCCGACGCATGGCTGCGCTTCGACGGCAAGCGCTATCGGCACATCGACGACAGGTGCTGGTCACCCAGCCGCCGGCTGGCGGATATGGACCGCGAACACGTTGCAGTGCAGGTTGTTTCGCCGATCCCGGTGACCTTCTGCTACCAGGGTGACGCCGCGGCCGCCGCGGAGCTTGCGGCATCACAGAATGAGTTCTTCGCCCGCATGATCAGCGCTGAACCCACCAGGTTCGCCGCGTTGGGTGCGGTTGCCCTGCAGGACCCCGACCTGGCCGTCGAGGAGCTGCGACGCTGCATGGCGCGTCCAGGATTCCTCGGCGTGGAGATCGGCACGCAGGTCCGGGGTATGGAGCTGTCGGACGAGCGGTTCGACCGGTTCTTCGAGGTCGCCCACGAACTGGGTGCCCTGGTTCTGGTCCACCCGAGCGATCAGGATCTGCTGACGCGTACCACGTCGATCGGCATCGGCTTCGGTGCGGGAATGCCGATCGAGACAGGTTTGGCTGCCGCGGCGCTGGTCACCAGCGGCGCCCTGGCCCGCCGACCGGGCGCACGACTGTGCCTGGCACACGGAATGGGGGCACTGCCCGCCCTCATCGGACGGCTCGACAAAGGGGCATTGATCGCCGGCGTCCCTCCGGACTCGCCGAACCTGCCCAGTCGCTGCGCGACATCGCTGTGGAGCGACTCCTTGACCTACAACCGGCAGGCCCTGCTCGCTGTCGTGGAGCTGGTCGGAGCGAGCCACGTCGTATTCGGCTCCGACTACCCCTTCCCCGCAATGCCGAGCCCCCTCGACGACATCGTCACCGATCTACCCGCCGAGCTCCGGCAGCGAATCACCAGAACCAACGTGGAGGAACACTATGGCCCAATTCCTGGGACTCGGACTCACCCACTATCCGCTGCTGGCCGGCACTGACGAACACATGGCCAGCCTGTTGCGCTGGACGCTGACCGACCCCGACATCCCGCCGGAGCGGAAAGACCCCGCTGGTTGGCCGGCCGCGATGCGCGACGAGTGGGGTGACGATCAAGGGGTCACGGCCGCCGCGCATCACCGAAAAGTTCTGGTGGACAACCTCGCCCGGTGCAGAAGGGCACTCGACGACTTCAGACCGGATGTCGTCGTGGTGTGGGGTGACGATCAATACGAGAATTTTCGGGAGGAAGTCGTCCCGCCGTTCTGCGTCCTGGCGTACGGCGATGTCGAAGCGGAGCCGTTCGAGCTCATGACCGAACGCGGCAGCCCGAACGCCTGGGGCCTTCCCGACGACACCACCATCACGTTGCACGGCGCCCCCGCGATCGCTCGCAGGCTCACCAACGGATTGCTCCAGCGCGATTTCGACATGGCCTACTCATACGAGAGGCGCAAGGACTCGGCCTTCCCGCACGCGATCGTCAACACCCAGCTCTTCCTCGACTATCCCTCTGCGGGAGCAGAATTCCCGTACCCGGTGATCGCGATCACGGTGAATTGCTACGGCCCGCACGTGATCGCCCGGCGCGGCGGTCTGGTGCGGTTCGCCGACATCGTTGGCGAGCAGACCGACCCGGTAGGTCCGTCGCCGGCACGTTGCTTCGCCCTCGGCAGAGCGGTGGCCCAGGTGTTCGCCGACACCGACCTGCGAGTCGCCCTCGTCGCCTCGTCGAGTTGGTCACACGCGTTCCTGGTCGACAAGAACTGGCACATCTGCCCCGACACCGAGGCCGATCTGCGGTTGTACGAGTCATTGCGGAACGGCGATTACGACACGTGGCGGACTACCACCACGGACGCACTCCTCGAATCCGGACAGCAGGAACTCCTCAACTGGTTCTGCATGACCGGAGCGGTGGCCGAGCTGGGCCTCGAACTCGCTTGGTCCGAGCTGGTCCTCACCGATGTCTTCAACTCCAACAAGTGTTTCGCGGTCTTCCAGGAAGGAAAGCAAGGATGACGACCCTCGTGACACAGTCACACACCATCGATGCCGGCGGCATCAAGACCAGCTACCTGGAGGCGGGATCCGGTCAGGCGGTGATCATGTTGCATGGCTCCGGACCTGGGGTATCTGCAACGGCCAACTGGCAGTACAACATCGGACCCTTGGCCGAGAGCTTTCACGTGCTGGCGCCGGACATCGTCGGCTTCGGTGCGACCGAGCGGCCCGAGGACATCGTCTACTCGCTGCGGAGTTGGACCGACCACGTCTGGGCGTTTCTCGACGCGCACGGCATCGAAGCGGCCTCGGTCGTCGGCAACTCGCTCGGCGGTCGTATCGCCCTGCAGATGGCCACCGATCACCCCGAACGAATCAGGCGAATGGTGCTGATGGGATCTCCGGGGGTCGGCATGACCCCGACCGACGGGCTCGCCGCGCTGCGCGCATACGAACCATCCCATGAGGCGATGCGCACTCTGTTGCGCACCTACTTCGCGGTCGATCCTGAACTGATCACCGACGAACTGGTCGAGATCCGCTACGAGGCGAGCATCGCCGACGGCGCCTTCGACGCGTATCGCGCCATGTTCGCCGACCCGCGGCACAAAGGGTCCGAACTCGGCATCACCGCCGAAGAAGTGCGACAGATCGGCACCCCAACGCTGCTGGTACATGGCCGCGAGGACAAGGTCGTGCCGCTGGCCGTATCGGTGGCGATGCTGGACCTGCTGCCCAACGCCGACCTGCACGTGTTCAGCCGATGCGGACACTGGACCCAGATCGAGCGGGCCGACGAATTCTCCTCGCTCGTGAGCGATTATCTGGATCGCTCATGACCACGATCGAACCGCTTGTCGTCGATGACCAGGACCGCCAGGTGTTTCGGGTGCACCGCTCGGCGATGACGTCGGCCGAGCTTCACCGCGCCGAAGTGGAACGGATCTTCGGCAAGTCGTGGCTGTACGTCGGTCACGACTCCGAGATTCCCAACCCCGGCGACTTCGTGCGGCGGAAGGTGGCGGGCCGGCCGCTGTTCATGGTGCGCGGGGCGAAGAGCGGCAATATCAACGTCTTTCACAATTCCTGTACCCACCGCGGCGCCCTGGTTTGTCGGCGAGATTCCGGAAACGCCAAGGTCTTCCAATGCTTCTACCATGCCTGGACGTTCGACAGCGAGGGGCGGCTCAACGGTGTACCGGACCGTGAGGGTTACTCGAACGGATTGGACTACCAGGAGTTGGGGCTGGCCCGGGTAGCCCGGGTGGAGTCCTACCGCGGATTCGTGTTCGCCAGTTTCGACCCCGACATCATGGACCTGCCGAGCTACCTCGCCGGCGCCAAGGACTACATCGATCTGGTGGTGGACGGCTGCGGCGGGTCGGTCGAGATCGTCAAGGGCACCAACGAATACAGCTTCGATGCGAACTGGAAGCTGCTGGTGGAGAACAGCGCCGACGGCTACCACGCGGCCTCCACGCACGACACCTACTTCAAATACCTCGTTTCCCTGGGCACCGATATGCAGGGCGGAGTCGTCGGCCAGGCGGTCAAGCTCGGCAATGGGCACGCTGTCATCGAGTACTCCTCCCCCTGGGGGCGCCCGGTGGCGAAGTGGGAACCGCTCTTCGGTGACGACGCCCGCGTCGACATAGACCGTATCCGTGCCGAACTCGCCGAGCGCTACGGCGAAGAGCGGGCCCACAAGATGGCCGAGGTGAACCGGAACCTGATCATCTATCCCAATCTGATCATCAACGACATCATGGCAGTCACTGTCCGGACGATGTTCTCGCCGGCACCCAACCGTGTTGACGTGACGGCCTGGGAGCTGGCCCCGACCGACGAGCCGGCCAGCCTGCGCGAGCGGCGTCTGGACAGCTTCCTGACTTTCCTTGGGCCCGGCGGATTCGCCACTCCTGATGACATCGAAGCACTCGAGTCCTGTCAGCAGGGGTTCGAAGGCGGGGGCGTCGAATGGAATGACATCTCCCGGGGCATGGGCCGTGGAGCGATGGCCAACGACGAGGAGCAGATGCGCGAATTCTGGCGGCGCTGGCAGCAGCAGATGGGTACCACGACGGACCGGGCGGGTGTTCGATGACCACCGCGGACACCGTCACCCGTGCTGAGGTCGAGGACTTCCTCTACCGGGAAGCCGCCCTGCTCGATTCGTGGGATCTGGACGGCTGGTTGGCATTGTTCGACCCCGACGCAAAGTACGAGATGCCGTGCAACGACCGGCGTGACGGCGATCCGGCTCGCGATCTGATGCTGATCGACGACGACCACCGTCGGATGCAGGCGCGGGTGGAGCGTCTCAACAATCGGCGTGCGCACCGCGAATACCCCCACTCCCGGACAAACCACCAGGTGTTCAACGTGCACGTGCAGTCCGCGGGCGACGAGCTGGGCGTTACCGCGTCCTTCACCGTGTGGCGCTTCCGCGGGGGACGGTCCAGCACGTATGTGGGTCGCTACCGCTATCGATTACGGACCACGACCGACGGCTTCCGAATCGCCTATAAGCGAGTCGAGCTGGACATGACCGATCTGCGGCAGGTGGCCGACGTGGCGATCGTGCTGTGAGCGCTGACCTGTCGGGGCGCACCGCGATCATCACCGGTGCGGCGTCCGGAATCGGACTCGGCATCACCGAACGTCTCGTCACCGACGGGGCGCGAGTGGTCGCCGCCGCCCGCAGCGCCGAGGACCTCGCTCGCGTACAGCGCCATACATCGATCGCCGCAGGGTTCGTCGGCGAGTTGCAAAAGCCCGGCGTCGCCGACGATCTGGTGGCAGCGGCACTCGAAGCGCTCGGGCACATCGACATCCTGGTGAACAACGCAGGCGGCGGGGTGATCCGACCGACCCTGGAGCACACCGAGGAGAGTCTGCAAGCGACTGTCGACAACAACCTGTGGACCACCATCCGGTGTACCCGAGCGGTTCTGCCGCATATGATTTCGCGCCAGCACGGACGGATCATCAACATCGGTGCCGACTCGGTCCGCACCGGCCTGATGGACCACGCGATCTACAACGCCGCCAAGGGCGGCGTGCATGCAATGGTCACCGGTCTGGCCCGCGAGTTCGGGCAATCCGGGATCACCGCAAACACCGTCGCCCCGTGCTATGTGCTCACACCGGAATTGGCCGCGTTGCTCGAATCCGACGAGGCGCCGGCCCGCCTGCAGCGGGTGGTTGAGCAAGGTACTGCCATCGTCCCGTTGGGACGCCCGGGTCAGCCCGCCGAGGTCGCGGCCACCGTCGCGTTCCTAGCCGGCGAGGATAGCCGTTTTGTCACGGGTCAAACCCTCTACGTCAACGGCGGCTCCAGCATGGGCTGAGGCCCGCCGCACTCACATCTGAGGAACACTTCATGGCTGAAAACCCCAGGGCAGTGCTCGACGCTGCCGATCGGCTGATCACCGCGGCCGCCGCACCCACGCAGTGCGAGCCCATCCGCGACCTCATCGGCGACCTGGACATCGCGGCGGCGTACCAGGTCCAGCGTCTGATCACCGAGGACTACATCGCGCGGGGACGCACGATCGTCGGTCACAAGATCGGCCTGACGTCGCCGGCGGTGCAACGCCAACTCGGCGTCGACCAACCCGACTCGGGAGTCCTCTTCGACGACATGAAGATTGCACACCGATCCACCATTCCCTACGGCGGATTGCTGCAGCCCAAGATAGAAGCCGAGATCGCGTTCATCCTGTCAGGCGACCTCGACGACGACCTGTCCGACCAGACCATCCGGTTGGCCGCAGGCATCGCGGTACCGGCCATCGAGATCGTCGACTCCCGAATTCAAGACTGGTCGATCAGCATCGTCGACACCATCGCCGACAATGGATCCTCGGCGCTGTTCGTGCTGGGCGAACCGGCCGTCTCCGCGGCGGAGATCGACGTCGAAGCCACCACCATGCGACTGACTGAAGATGGCCTCGAAGTATCGCGGGGCCGCGGCTCGGACTGCCTTGGCAGTCCGCTCGTCGCGCTGCGGTGGCTGGCCAAGGCGGCCCGCGACAACGGGACACCACTGCGCGCGGGGCATATCGTGCTCTCCGGCGCGCTCGGCCCCATGGTGCCGGTGCGCCCCGGCAGCACCTACGTGGCCATGGTCGACGGAATCGGCTCTGCCGAAGTCACTTTCACGAAGGACGCGCAGTGACGACCACAGTCGCGGTTATCGGTTCAGGCAACATCGGTACCGATCTGATGATCAAGATGCTGCGAACGTCTGATCGGCTCGCGATGGGCGCGCTGGTCGGTATCGACCCGGATTCCGACGGGCTGAGTCGCGCCAAGAGGTTGGGCGTGCCGATCACTGCGGACGGTGTCCGTGGTCTGATGAAGATGCCCGAATTCGACGATATTTCGATGGTGTTCGACGCGACGTCGGCGTCAGGGCACATCGCCAACGCGGCGTTGCTGGGGCCGACTGGCAGGACCCTAGTAGATCTGACGCCCGCCGCGATCGGACCATTCGTGGTGCCGCCGGTCAACCTCACCGAGCATCTGGACAAGCGCAACGTCAACATGGTGACCTGCGGCGGCCAGGCCACCATCCCGATCGTGGCGGCAGTCAGCACCGTCACCGACGTCCTTTATGCCGAGATCGTCGCCTCCATCTCGTCGCGTTCGGCAGGGCCGGGAACTCGTGCCAACATCGACGAATTCACCGAGACCACATCGCGGGCGCTGGAAGTGGTAGGCGGAGCCCGACGAGCCAAGGCCATCATCGTGCTGAACCCCGCAGAGCCACCACTCATCATGCGCGACACCGTGCACTGCCTGATCGGTGACGCCGATCTCGATGCCGTGGAACAGTCGGTGACCGCGATGGCCGACTCGGTGGCCGCCTACGTGCCGGGTTATCGACTCAAACAGCAAGTGCAGGTCCGCGAGCTCGACGACCACTCCACGGCGCGGGATCTGGTGGACCACAGGGACGGCACCCCACGCTGGCAGGTGTCGGTTTTCCTCGAGGTCGAGGGAGCCGCCCACTACCTTCCCGCGTACGCCGGGAATCTCGACATCATGACCTCGGCGGCACTGCGCGTCGGCGAGACCCTGTCGGAACGTCGGGGAGCGTGTGCCTCATGACCCAGCTATACATCCAGGACGTCACTCTGCGGGACGGCATGCACGCGATCCGGCACCGGATGCCGATCGATCAACTTCGTCGGATCGCCGCGGCGCTCGATTCGGCCGGGGTCGCCGCCATCGAGGTGTCCCACGGCGACGGACTGGCCGGATCCAGCCTCACCTATGGGCCGGGAAGCGCGACGGACTGGGAATGGATCGCCGCCGCCGCCGACGTGGTGACGCGGGCCCGGCTCACGACATTGCTACTGCCGGGTATCGCCACCGTGCACGATCTGGTCCGCGCCAATGATCTCGGCGTCACCTCCGTGCGTATCGCCACGCACGCCACCGAAGCGGATATCTCCGGCCAGCACATCCAGAAGGCTCGTGAGCTTGGCATGGATGTATCGGGATTTCTGATGATGTCTCATATGGCCGAGCCGAGTGTCCTTGCCGCCCAGGCAAAGTTGATGCAGGATGCCGGAGCGCACTGCGTGTACGTGACCGATTCCGGTGGCCGCCTGACGATGCGCGACGTCCGCGATCGGGTGCGGGCCTACCAAGACGTTCTCGAACCACAAACCCAGATCGGTATCCACGCTCACGAGAACCTCTCGATGTCAGTGGCCAACTCCGTCATCGCCGTCGAGGAAGGCGCTTCTCGGGTCGACGCCTCCTTGTGCGGACACGGAGCTGGCGCCGGGAACTGTCCGATCGAGGCCTTCGTCGCGGTGGCTGACCTCTACGGCTGGGCGCACGGCTGCGACCTGTTCGCACTCCAGGACGCCGCCGAGACCTTGGTCCGCCCGATTCAGGACCGTCCCGTGCGGGTCGACCGCGAGACTCTGACCTTGGGCTACGCCGGCGTCTACTCGAGCTTCCTGCGCCATGCCGAACGGGCCGCTACCCAATACGGTCTCGACGTCCGCGACATCCTCATCGAAGTGGGGCGCCGGCAGCTCGTCGGTGGCCAAGAGGACATGATCGACGATGTGGCGCTCGATCTGATCTCGCGAGCGAACCCTGAAAACCTCTCGTTTGGGGGACGAAACGGGGCCGGGGGCAGCATTACGGTAGGCGCCACGCCGTAGTCCTTGCGGCGCGGAAGGACGTTCGCCGATGACCACCGCGACCACCGATCTCGCCGGTTATCCGGCCCGATACTTCGCGGCCTGGAACCAGCGCGACCTCGCCGTGGCGCTGAACGTGATCGCCGAGACCGTCGACTGGCACGATCCCTCCCTATCCACTCCGATCACCGACCGCGAGGGCGCTGCGGGCTTCTTCACCGCCGCGTGGAGCGGCTTTCCTGACCTGGCGTTCATTCCGGTAGGCGAGCCCCTGATCGACGTGACCAATCAGCGGATCACGCAGGAATGGCGAATGGTTGGCACCCACACCGGTGAAGGATTCCCGCCGGGTGTGCCGGCCACCCACCGCTCCTTCGACGTCACCGGAGTCGACGTCTGGCAACTCGACGACCACGGCCGCGCGGTGTCGGTGCACGCCTATTGGAACGTCGCGACCCTTCTGGCCCAACTCGGTCTGGTCTGAACGACATTCGCGGACGAGTCGTCGAGGGGGCAGAATGCACGCGGTAGTGATCCGCGAGTTCGGTGAACCCGAAGTCCTGCAACCGGCGCCGTTCCCCAGCCCCGAAGACAGGGCCGGCTGGGTGACAGTCGAACTGCGTGCCGCAGCACTGAATTGGCACGACGTCCTGGTCCGTCAGGGTCGATACCAGTCGCCACTACCCCATGTTATCGGTGCCGACGGCGCGGGAGTCCGGCGAGACACCGGTGAACCCGTCGTCATTGTCCCGTCCCTCAACTGGGGTCCGCGCGACGATGCACCCGCACCCGGCTGGACGATCCTCGGCGATCACATACCAGGCACCTACGCCGAACTCGTCAGCGTTCCAGCGGAATGCCTCGCCCCAAAGCCGGACGGATACAACTGGCTTCAGGCCGCTGCCCTTCCGCTGGTAGGGCTGACAACCTACCGCGCGCTGTTCAGCCGGGGCCGGCTTCACGCGGGAGAGACTATGTTGGTCGTGGGTGCCGGTGGCGGAATCGCCACCATGGCAGTGCAATTGGCGTCCCATATCGGCGCCTCGATCATGGTGACTTCCTCGTCCGAGGAGAAGATCACGCGCGCGGTCTCCGAGGGCGCCACGGCCGGAGTGCTGCACACCGATTCGGACTGGCCTGAGCAGGCCCGGGCACTGTCCCCGTCTGCAGCCGGATTCGATCTCGTGCTGGATCCCGTCGGCCGCTGGCCAGAATCGGTTCGTGCTCTGCGTCCGGGCGGGCGGCTGGTCGTCCTCGGTGCCAACGCATCCGACCACGCCGCGATGGACGTGCGCGGCTTCTACTTCGGGCAATACGACCTGCTCGGCACCACGATGGGCAACACCGGTGACTTCGCGGGGCTGCTGCGCCTGTTGTCGGAGCGCCGGATCCCGCCGCCCGTCATCGACCGGGTCTTCCGGCTGGACGACGCTGCCCAAGCCCACAAACACCTCGAAACCTCAAGCGGATTCGGCAAGACCGTACTGGAGCATGCATGACCGACAGACCCCTCGTCGCCTACGATCGCCGTCCCGTCCACGCCGATCCTGATGCGCCGATGGCCGCGTATCTGATCCTCGACGACCCCGACCGGCGCAACGCGCTGTCCGACACACTGCTGGATCAGCTGATGGCTTCCTTGTCCCGCGCGGCCGACGATCCGGAAGTTCGCGTGATCGTCCTGACGTCGTCACACGATAGGGTGTTCTCGTCCGGCGGCAACCTGGACGCATTCGCCGACACCCGGCCGACAATCACCAAATATGCCGGCCTGAACCGCTTTCCGGATCTCTTCCGGACGCTGACTGCGATCGGCAAACCAGTGCTATGCGCGGCCAACGGTGATGTGCTCGCCGGCGCACTGGGCATCGCGCTGGCGTGCGATCTGGTGATCGCCAAGGAATCCGCGCGATTGGGATGCCCCGAGATCAATGTCGGCGCCTTCCCGTTCATGATCTCGGCACTGATCTTCCGCGCCACCGGCCGGCTGACCGCCAATGAGTTGATGATGACCGGCCGCTTGTTGACGGCGACGGAGGCCGCCGACGCGGGTCTGGTCAACCGCGTCGTACCGGACGAGGATTTCGACGACGCGGTGCGCAGCTGGGTGGCTACGGTGGCCGAGAAATCCCCGCTGCTCCTGGGATTGGGCAAGAAGGCGCTGGCAGCCACGCGCGATCTTCCGCTTGATGCCGCTCTCGATTATCTCCAGGCCCAGCTCGCGCTGGCCTTCACCACCGAGGACCTACCCGAAGGCGTCCGCGCCTTCAAGGAGAAGCGAGCACCGATCTGGCGGAACGCATGACAGACTCCCTTCTTGCCATTTTGGTCTGACCATAATAATGTTTCACCAACTGCTCGAGAGACGGAACAGATGAAGCCCGGGAAGTACACCGACCGATACGCCGCAGACGTCGTCCGCGGGTATCGCGACGCGGGCCTCTGGAGCGACGACACTCTGTTCGATCTGCTGGAACGGCAGGCCGAACAACGTCCGCACAAGATCTTCGTCACCGACGGCCGGCGGTCACTCACCTACCGCGAGCTCCACGCTTCGGTTCTGCGCCTGGCGGCCGGTTTCCACGCCCGGGGTTGGCGGGCGGGTGACACCGTGGCGGTCCAACTGCCGAACTGGGTCGAGTTCATCGAGGTGGTCGCCGCACTGTCCCGGATCGGCGTGGTCGCCGTTCCGATCATGCCGATCTACCGGCGCGACGAGGTCGGCTACGTGGCGGGCCACGCCGAGTTGCGCGGGGTCATCGCGCCGGCAACGTTCAAGAACTTCGACTACCTGGCCATGTATCGCGATGTCCGAGACGAGCTGCGCGACCTCGACATTCTGATCGCCCGTCCCGACGACGCCGCGCGTGAGCTTGCGGCCGAAAAGGACAGTGGTATCGCTCTTCTCGATGAAACCCGCGCAGATTCGGCCACGACCGCCAAAGATCTGCCCGCCCAGCCCAGCGCCGATGACCCCTTCGTGATCGTCTACACGTCGGGGACGACCTCGCGCCCCAAGGGCTGCGTGCACACCTTCAACACCTACTGCTCCGGTGCCCGCAGCCTCACCAAGGCGTTCGCCTACACCGACAGCGACGTCCAGTTCGGCCCTTCCCCCATCACTCACACCACCGGGCTCGTCACCAGCGTCCTGGTACCGCTGCTCAATGGGGCGTCCACCCATGTGATGGCCGAATGGGAGCCGACTCGCGGTGCGGCCGAGATCGCCGAATTCGGCTGCACCCAGGCGGTGACCGCCACAACGTTCCTGCAGATGCTGCTGGAGTCCTTCGACCCCGAGCGCGACGACCTGAGCACGCTGCGGCTGTGGGTGTGTGCAGGAGCGCCGATCCCCCGCGCAGTGGTCGAACGCGCGACCCGGACGTTGCCCCATCTGAAGGTGCTCAGCCTGTACGGACGTAGTGAGAATCTCTGCACCACAAGCTGTACCGTCGCCGACGAGCCTGACCGGGCGCTCAACTCTGACGGTGCCGCGCTGGAGGGCCACCACGTCGCCATCGTCGGCGAGGATGGCCGGGAGGTTCCGCGCGGGACCGAAGGAGACATCGCCTACCAAGGCCCGTCGCACATGATCGGCTACCTGGGCAACCCGCAGGAGACCGCCGATCTGTTCACACCGGACGGCTTGTCGCGGTCGGGCGACCTCGGCGTGATGGACGAGGACGGTTTCGTCCGAGTGACCGGACGTGTGAAGGACATCATCATCCGCGGCGGGATGAACATCAGCGCGCGCGAGGTCGAAGACCACCTGGTATCCCATCCGGCACTGGCCGCGTCCGCTGTCGTCGGCTTTCCCGACGATCGGCTCGGCGAGCGGGTCGGCGTCTTCGTCGTCACCCGGCAGGGCGAAACCGAGCCGACCGTCGAAGAACTGCGGGACTATCTGACCCGGCACGGCGTCGCGATCCAGAAGACGCCGGAGCGGGTGTTCGCTACCCCGAGCCTGCCGATGACCGCGACGGGCAAAGTCCAGAAGCATCTGCTTCGTGAGGAAGCCGCCCGCATCGTCGAGAACGACCGCGTCGGCGTGCGCAGGTAGGACGAACAGTGGACCTCAAAGACAGCACTGCCGAAGCCGAATTCCGCGCGCGCATCCGGTCTTGGCTCTCAGACACGTTGCCGAAGCTCGGCGGCGCGGAGCCTCATCGTCTTGACGAAAAGCGCGACTACTGGACCCGCTGGCAGCGAATGCAGTTCGATGCCGGGTTCGCCGGATTGTCGTGGCCACAGGAGTTCGGCGGCGGCGGCGCCAACGCCAAGCTGAAGGCGGTCTTCACCGAAGAGCTCGACCGGGCCAAGGCACCGGAGCGGCTCAACATCATCGGCGAGGACTTCGCCGGCCCGACGATCATCGCGTTCGGCACTGCCGCACAACAACAGCGGTACCTGCGGCCGATCCTGACCGGCGAACACATTTGGTGCCAGTTGTTCTCCGAACCAGAAGCCGGATCGGATCTTGCATCATTGCGGACGGCTGCGGTGAAAGTCGAAGGCGGCTGGCGAATTACCGGTCAGAAGATCTGGACCAGCCGCGCTCAGCTCGCCGCCTACGCAATCCTGTTGGCGCGCACGGGCGGCGGACCCCGGCATCGGGGAATCACCTACTTCCTCTTGAACATGACCTCGCCCGGGGTCCGAATCCGGCCGCTCGACCACATGCTCGGCGAGGCCGAATTCAACGAAGTATTTCTCGATGACGTCTTCATCGGCGACGAGGATGTCGTCGGCGACATCGACGACGGGTGGCGTGTCGCCATGGGCACGCTGGCCTTCGAGCGCGTCGGCATAGCGACGGGCCGGGTCAACACCACTGGCGCGGTCGCGGATCTGTGCGCTGAGATTGCGGGACACACCCGCGACGACGGACGGCCGTTGGGCACCGATGCACTGGTACGCCAACGAATCGCGGATCTCTACGGGCGGGCGCTGACGCACTACCTCATCAGTCAGCGGGTCATCACCGGCGCCGCCGGCGGCGGCCCGCCGGGGCCCGTCACCTCCATCGGCAAGCTGTTCTTCTGCCCACTGGTAGAGGACATAGCCGACTTCGGACTGTCACTGTCGAGGCTGGACGGCCAATTCGCACTTCCGGAGAAAGACTCCCCCACCGACGACGTCGCCGGTGAACGGTGGCTGCGGCTGGCCAATCAAGCGCGCGGCACAGCGATCGCGGGCGGATCTACGTTCATCCAGCGCAATATCGTCGCCGAGCGGATCCTCGGCATGCCGAGAGAGTGACAGACATGAGCGACTACCAATGGCTGCCCTCGCCGGACTACGTCGAGAACGCCAACGTCACCCGACTGGCCCGGGCGCACAAACTCGACGGTATCGACGAACTGCGGGATCGCTCCGTCGCGCACCCAGCGTGGTACTGGGATGCGGTGGTCGAGGACCTCGGGATCACCTTCGCCGTACCCGATGTCGTGCTCCTCGACCTGAGCCGGGGCATCGAACATCCCGACTGGTTCGTCGGCGGCGAGCTCAATGTCGTGGACTCCTGCCTACGTCGCTGGTGTGACAATGACCCGCACCAGGTCGCCGTGCGACACGAGACCGAGGACGGCCGGACGACTGTTTTGACCTACGGTCAATTGGCCGATGAAGTCGCCAGGGCCGCAGCTGGATTGAGGCGTATCGGGATCAAGCGCGGTGACGCGGTCGCACTGTATATGCCGATGATCCCGGAGGCGGTCGTCGCGGTCTACGCGGTGGCGGCGCTTGGCGCCGTACTGGTTCCGCTGTTTTCCGGGTTCGCCGCGGCAGCCATCACCTCCCGGCTCACCGACGCCGACGTCAAGGCCGTCGTGGTGGCCGACGGCACGATCCGGCGCGGCCGCGAAGTGGCGATGCTCCCGCAACTGGCCGCAGCCGTGTCGGACTGCCCTACTGTGGACCACCTCATCGTCGTCGACAACGTCGGCACTGCAACCGAACCCGACGTCAACGCGACGGTCACGCGCTGGTCGGACCTGACCGGCACGCAGGCCGAGCTCGTCACCGAGGTTGTTCCGTCGATGCACCCTCTGCTGCTCGGCTACACCTCGGGCACCACGGGGCGCCCGAAGGGCGCGGTGCACACCCATGCCGGTTTCCTCGTGAAGACCGCGAGCGAGGTGGCCTATTCCTTCGACATGAGCCGGGACGGCGTGTTCTGCTGGATCACCGACATGGGCTGGATCATGGGTCCGCTGTCGATCATCGGGACGCATGCCAATGGGGCAGCACTGATGCTCTACGAGGGATCCCCCGATTTCCCGGACAACTACCGGATCTGGGATCTCGTTGCTCGGCACAAGATTTCGATGCTCGGTGTCTCACCCACTCTCATCCGCACGTTGAAGGGTTCCGATCTCGACCAGATCCACACCCGCGATCTGTCCTCGGTGCACGTCCTCGGTTCGACCGGCGAGCCCTGGGATCCGGATTCCTACGACTGGCTGGGCCGCGAGGTGTTCGGCGCGCGGGTACCGATCATCAACTTCTCGGGAGGAACCGAGGTCGGTGGTTCGTTCCTGGCGCCCTATCCGGTCGAACCGATCCGCAGTTGCTCGCTGGGCGGGCCGTCACTGGGCATGGACGTCGACGTCGTCGACAACGACGGCCGTTCCATTCGCGGGCAGGTGGGCGAGCTGGTGTGCCGGCAGCCATGGCCGTCGATGACCCGCAGCGTGTGGAAGGACGATCAGCGCTACCTCGACGCGTATTGGTCACGTTTCCCCGGCATGTGGACTCACGGCGATTTCGCGATGGTGGACGAGGACGGTCAGTGGTTCATCCTCGGCCGCTCCGACGACGTCATGAACGTGGCGGGTAAGCGGCTCGCGCCTGCCGAGGTCGAGTCGGCACTGTCGACCCATCCTGCCGTCAGTGAGACTGCTGCAATAGGCGTGCCTGATCCGGTGAAAGGCGAGACCGTTTGGGCATTTTGGGTTGCGCGCCCCGGTAGCGATCCCGAAGAATCCACTGTCGCCGCCGAGCTGAAGGCCTTGGTCAGCACTCAGCTGGGGAAGCCGTTCGCACCGTCGAAGATCTGGCGAGTCGACGCCCTGCCCAAGACCAGATCGGCAAAGATCATGCGGCGCGCGATCCGAGCCGCCGCACTCGGCACCGATCCCGGCGACCTCTCGGGCGCCGAGAACCCCGATGCCGTCAACGCGATACGCGACGTTGTTGTTGCGGCGACTCAGTCATCGACAGTGATGGAGTCACGTTGATCCACCTTGAGCGCCGCTGCCGCATAGCTGTGCACGTGCCTGCGCATCCTGCGCCCGGCCGCCTCAGCATCTTTGTCGCGGATGGCTTTGGTGATGGACTTGTGGGCCCGCGCGGTCACCGCACGCACCGAAGTGTCGACGAACGACGCGTTCGCCGTGCCGGTGTAGATCGCCTGCGAGAGCGCCGTCATGAACCCGATCAGGAGTTCGTTATGACTCGCAATCGCCACCCCCACATGCCAATCCAGGTTGGCCTGCAGGAATCGGGACAGATCGGCGCCAGGATCGGCGATGGCATCGTTCGCCCGATCCAGCGTCGCAAGGTCGGCCTCCGTGCGCTTGGCGGCCGCGAGTTCTGCACAGAACGGTTCGAGCGCCTCACGCGTCTCCATCAAGTCGGCCAGCTTGATCTGCCTGCCCCGAATCAACATGCTGACCGAGTTGGCCATCGAAGCAGTGCTGGGACGCTGCACGAACGCGCCGCCGGCTCTGCCGGCCTTCACCCGCACCAGATTCTGAACCTCGAGAATCCGCAACGCTTCCCGTACGGTCGCTCGGCTCATCTGGGTTTGCTTGACCAACTCGCGTTCGGCCGGCAGCGCGGTGCCCTCCACGAGTTCCCCGGACAGAATCCGCTCCCTGAGCTCGCGGGCCAGGACGTCGGGGGCCTTGGGTACGTCCACCGGCCCGAGCGTGATCGCAGGCCGCGCGTCGCCACCCTCCATAACGCCTCCTCAATGGACTTATGGTCAGACCTAAGTTACCACTCAAGGCTCGGCCGTGTCGGCAACCTCTCGAGTCGACGGCAATTACCGTCTGGAGAAACGTAATGCACTGGGAGTTATCTGACGAGCAGACCCTCTATGCGGATTCCCTGCGGGAATGGCTGACCGCCCGCGCGGGTCCGGCGCAGGTACGCACGTGGCTCGACACCGGCGATCAACGCGCCTTCGACGAGGTTCTCATCGAGGACGGCTGGGCCGGTGTGGGTTTCGGCGAGGAACTCGGCGGACAGGGTGGCGGTTTGCTCGAGCTGGCCCTCACCGCCCGCGAGCTGGGCCGCGCAAGCGCACCGTCGGCACGCTGGCTGGCCCGTGCAGTCGTCGACGTGCCGGCGCTGACGCGGGCGGCGCTGGAGGGGGGTGAGCTGACCACGGTGGCGGTGCCCGGCGATCGGATTCCCGGAACGAGCGCGGGCGCGACATGGCTGGACGGCCGGATCAGTGGTCAGGTTCCGGGCGTCCTCGCGGCGGGCGAATCAGCCCGCTTCCTGGTTCCTGCGACGACGCCGGACGGCATATGCCGGCTGTACTTGGTCGAACGCGAGAGCGACGGGGTCGACGTACGCCCACGGCACTTGCTCGATCGATCGCGCTCGGTCGGCGACGTGGCGTTCGATGCGGCCGAGTCCGTCGTGGTCGACGTCGACGCGCGCGAGGTGCTGAGGAGGAGCGCTAGCCGGGCAGCAGTTCTGGTAGCCGCCGATGCGCTCGGCGCCGCCGAACGCATGCTTGACTTGTCCGTCGAATATGCCAAGCAGCGCAAGCAATTCGGCAAACCAGTGGCCGCGTTCCAGGCAGTCAAGCATGCGTGCGCTCAGATGCTGGTCACCATTGAGGCCGGCTATTCCGTGGCGATGTTCGCTGCCGCGTCGGTACAGGACAACGGACCAGATGCCGGCCTGCACGCGGCAGCAGCCAAGGCCCAGGTGTCCGCCCAGTGCGCAACGCTCGCCGACTCGGCACTGACCGTGCATGGCGCCATCGGTTACACGTGGGAATACGACCTGCAGCTGTTCTACAAGCGCGCCAAGCTCAACCGGGTCCTGTTCGGATCGCCGACCGCCTGGAACGAGCAGATCGCGTCGATGCTGCCGATCATGCCGTCGGTGGCCTAGAACACAGGGTTCAGTTTTGGTCTGTCCATTAGTATATTTATAACCTCAAGCACTTCCGAAGGGAGACCAGCGTGGACTTCGAACTGAGCGACGATCAGCGGACGATCCGGTCCGCGGTAGCAGAGCTCGCCGGCAAGTTCGACGACCACTACTGGATGGCCAAGGATCACGACCACGAATTTCCCAGCGAGTTCTACGACGCCTTCGCCAGCGGTGGTTGGCTCGGCATCACCACTCCCGAGGAGTACGGCGGCCACGGCTACGGGATCACCGAGGCATCCCTGCTCCTAGAGGAGGTCGCCGCGTCCGGTGCCGGGATGAACGGCGCCAGTTCGATCCACATGTCGATTTTCGGCATGCACCCGGTGATCGTGCACGGATCCGACGAACTCAAGCGCCGCACGCTTCCCCGCATCGTCACCGGTGATCTACACGTCTGCTTCGGGGTCACCGAGCCTGGCGCGGGCCTGGATACCACCCGCATCACCACGTTCGCGCGTCGCGAGGGCGACCGTTATGTGGTCAACGGCCGCAAGGTGTGGATCTCCAAAGCGGTGGAATCCGAAAAGATTCTGCTGCTCACCCGCACAACCAAGTTCGAGGACGTCAGCCGAAAGACCGACGGGCTGACGCTGTTTCTGACCGACCTCGACCGCGACAAGGTCGACATCCGGCCCATCCCCAAGATGGGCCGCAACGCGGTGACCTCGAACGAGCTGTTCATCGACGGCCTGGAGATCCCCCTCGAGGACCGGGTCGGCGAGGAGGGCAAGGGTTTTCAGTACATCCTCGACGGCCTGAACCCGGAACGCTGCCTGATCGCCGCCGAAGCGCTCGGTATCGGGCGAGCCGCCCTGCGCGCGGCCGTTCGCTACGGCAGCGAACGCGAGGTCTTCGGCCGACCGATCGGAATGAACCAGGGCATCCAGTTCCCGCTGGCCGACTCACTCGCGCAGCTTGACGCCGCGGAGTTGATGCTACGCAAGGCGACCTGGCTCTACGACAACGGCAAACCGTGTGGGCGCGAGGCCAATACCGCCAAGTACCTGTGTGCCGACGCTGGATTCCAGGCCGCCGATCGCGCGCTGCAAACCCACGGCGGCATGGGTTACTCCGAGGAATATCACGTGGCCCGGTACTTCCGGGAAGCGCGCCTGACGCGGATCGCACCGATCAGTCAAGAGATGATCCTCAACTTCCTGGGCTCACACGTCCTCGGCCTTCCGCGGAGCTACTGATGACGCGGGAATTGGCTGAGGTGTTCCGGCTCGACGGGCGGTCAGCCCTGGTGACCGGAGCCGGCGGCGGTGTCGGCGCGGCGGTTGCGCACACCTTCGCCCGGGCCGGCGCGGCTGTACTGGTCGCCGATATCGACAAGGATGCCGCCACGGCAGTCGCCGATGCGATCCAGGCCGACGGGGGCAGCGCCGATTCGTTCGGCTTCGACGTGCGTGACGCGGCGGCGGCGACCGAGGCCGCCGAGCGCGCTGCCGCCCTGGCGGGCGGCACGCTGCACATCCTGGTCAACAATGCGGGCGCCATCGCCCCGGCGATGTTCGCCGACCAAACCGAGGAGACCTTCCGCCGGATCGTCGACATCCATCTCGTCGGCAGTTTTCTGTGTAGCCATGCCGCGCAAGCCCTTCTACCCGACGACGGCCGGGGCCGGATCATCAACGTCACGTCGGCAGCCGGGTTGACCGGGACGGTCGGGCAGGCCAACTACGGCGCAGCCAAGGCTGGAATCATCGGGCTCACAAAGTCCCTTGCCCGCGAACTGGCTCGCACGTCGGTGACGGTGAACGCAGTCGCGCCGCTGGCGGCCACTGCGATGACCGCGAACATCCGGTCGAACGAGAAGCTGGCCGCCAAGACGCTGGCCCGTATCCCGTTGGGACGGTGGGCCACCCCGGAAGAGATTGCGCCGAGCTTCCTGTTCCTGGCGTCCGACGCCGGTTCCTACATCACCGGCCAGGTCCTGCCCGTCGACGGTGGGACGGTGATCTGAATGGTCGCGCCGGTCAATGGTCCGTTCACCCGCGCCGGGCGGCCCGTGTTCATCGCCGAGGCGATTCGTACGCCCATCGGCAAATCGCATCCCGAACGCGGCTGGTACCGCGACACGCATCCCAACACGATGCTGGCGGCCTGCTACACCGACCTGATCGCCCGCACCGGCCTGGACCCGGCGGTTGTCGACGACCTGATCATCGGCTGTACCGCCCCGTTCGGGGAGCAGTCCCGCAACATCGGGCGAAATGCCTGGCTACAGGCCGGCTTTCCACCGGAGGTCCCGGCCACGACGCTGGACCGGCGCTGTGGTTCAGCGCAGACCGCAGTCGAGATGGGCGCCGCGCTGGTGGCATCGGGCACCCACGACATCGTCATCGCCGGCGGTGTCGAACACATGGGGCACATCCCGATCGACTCCCCCGCCAAGATCAGCACGATGTACGGCGACCCGTGGCCGGCCGAACTGCGTGAGCAATACAGTTTCGTGCACCAGGGCGAGAGCGCCGAGCTCATCGCCGACCGCTGGGGTATCGGCCGGGCCGAGATGGACGAGTTCGCGGCCGGATCACATCGATCGGCGGCCACCGCGATCGCCGAGCACCGCTTCGACGCCGAGATGGTGCCGCTGACGCTGGACGGCGAGGTTCGCAGCAGTGACCAATGCGTGCGTCCGGAGACCACTGCGGACACCCTGGCCGGGTTGCGGCCAGCGTTCCGCAAGGACGACGGGCGGATCACGGCGGGCACCTCATCGCCGATCTCGGACGGCGCGGCGGCAGTGCTGCTGTGCTCGCTCGGCGCGGCACGAGAGCACGGTCTGCGCATCCGGGCCCGCATCGTTGACCAGACCACCGTCGGGGTCGACCCGATCATCATGCTCACCGGACCCATCCCGGCCACCCGAAAACTGTTGGAGCGCAACAACCTTTCGGTCGGCGACATCGACCTCTTCGAGGTCAACGAAGCCTTCGCCTCAGTCGTCCTGGCCTGGCAGCGCGAACTGAAGGCGGATCCCGAACGGGTCAACGTCAACGGCGGGGCGATCGCACTCGGCCACGCTGTGGGCGCCACCGGAGCACGGCTCATCGCCACGCTGGTCGCCGAACTCGAGCGCCGCCAGGCCAATCTCGGCCTGGTGACCATGTGCTGCGGCGGCGGCCTGGGCACCGGCACCATCATCCAGCGGGTGCCGTCTTGATCGATTTCACCGAGTTCCTCAGCCGAGGCGACGGGGTGTGGTGGGGCCAGGCGGCCGCCGAGCCCCGTCCCCTGGTGGAGGGGCTGATCGCGCAGAGCGCGCGCATCGGCCCCATTCGGACGTTCACCGGCCTGTCCTGGAACGACCAGCTCGCGGTGACCATGCCACAGCGCATGTCGATGGTTTCCTACGGCGGGCTGGGCGAGCTTCGAGAGCTCAGCCGCAGTGGACGCCTCGAGGTCGTCCCCTGCCACTACTCGGCGTTGCCGAGAATGTTCGCCGAACGACGGCTCCCGTGCGATGTCGGGCTGGTGCAGGTCGCCCCGCCCGACCCCGACGGCTGCTGCTCGCTGGGGGTCGGTGTGGACTACGTGGCCGACGCCGTCGCTCACACCCCGGTGCTCATCGCCGAGATCAACGACCAGATGCCGGCCACCATCGGATCCACACCGATCCCTCTCGAACGCTTCGCCGCCACCGTCACCACCAGCCGGGCACTGCCCGAGGACCCGACCCGCGCGCCGGGCCCGGTGGACCGCCAGATCGCCGCCCATATCGCGGCGCTGGTCGACGACGGCGATACCGTGCAGCTCGGCGTCGGATCGCTGGGCGCGGCCGTCCTCGATGCGCTCGCGGGGCATCAGGATCTCGGCTTTCACACCGGCATGATCACTGACGGACTGATGCGCCTGGTGGACAAGGGCGTTGCCACCGGCCGACACAAGGAAGTCGACCCCGGCCTTGTCGTTGTCGGCACTGCCCTCGGCTCGGCCGAACTGTATCGGCGCATACCGGATCTGCCGACGAGGTTCCTACCCACCAGTTACACCCATACCCCACAGGTGCTTTCCCAGCTGGCCTCGCTGGTATCGATCAACTTCGCCGTCGAGGTGGATCTGTCCGGACAGGTCGGCGCAGAGCTCAGCGGCGGAGTCTACGTCGGCGCAGTGGGCGGTCAGGTCGACTTCACCCGCGCCGCCGCGCTGACCGGGAAACGCTCGATCATCGCGCTGCACTCGGCATTCCGGGGCCGCTCGACGATAAAAGCCCGCCTCGACGGCGGGATCGTGACCACCGCGCGCTCCGACGTCGACGTCGTCGTCACCGAACACGGCGCGGCGCATCTGCGGGGCTGCAGTATCGGCGAGCGCGCCCGCAGATTGGCGGCTATCGCCGCACCGAACTTCCGCGAACAACTGGAGAAGGAGATCACTAGCTTATGAGTCCCACCCTGCCTGCGGCCGCGAGGATACGAGAAGTCGGGCCCCGCGACGGCTTTCAGAACGAGCCCGAGGTCATCGCCACGTCGGACAAGATCGCCCTCATCAACCAACTGGCGCGCACCGGCCTGGACCGCATCGAGGTCGCCAGCTTCGTGCGCCCCGACGTCATCCCGCAACTAGCCGACGCCGTCGAGGTCCTCAACGGCGTGGACATCCCCGAGCACGTGTCGCTGACGATTCTGGTTCCCAACAACCGCGGACTGGACAACGCGCTGAAGGTCCGAGAGCGCTTCCACGAAGTCGCGATGTTCGTCAGCGCGTCGGAGACCCACAACAAGCGCAACGTCAACCGCACCATCGACGAATCAATGGCCGACAACGCGATCGTGGCCAAGCGCATCGACGCCGAGGACCTGCGTCCCACCGCCGTGATCGCCACCGCGTTCGGGTGCCCGTTCGAGGGAAAGGTCCCGATGCAACGCACCCTGGACCTCGCCGAACAGTTCGCCGAGGCGGGCTGCCGCGAGATCGGCTTCGGCGACACCACCGGAATGGCGCACCCCGCTTATGTTTTCGACATCTTCTCCGCGGCCATCGAGCGGCTGCCCGGCATCGAGATCACGGCGCATTTCCACAACACCCGCGGGCAGGGTATCGCCAACGCCTATGCGGCCCTGCAAGCCGGCTGCACGAGCTTCGAATCGAGCTTCGGCGAACTCGGCGGCTGCCCGGTTCCTGCCGGCTCGACCGGAAACATCGCCACCGAGGACCTGATCAACATGTTCCACGAAATGGGTGTGCTCACCGGCGTGAGCCTGACTGCCGTCATCGACGCCGCCCGCGCCGCCCAAGAGATCCTCGGCCGCAAGCTGACCAGCCACTGTATCGTCGCCGGCCCGGTCGACTGGCATCCCGACGCCTCCGCACCCAGCTGCCGATAACACGGCATCGACAAACTGAAAGGCAGTTCATGACAGCACGAGTCGCATTCGTCACCGGCGGTGCCCAAGGAATAGGCGCCGGGATCTCGCAGACGTTGGGCGCCAACGGCTTCCGGGTCGCCGTAGTGGACCTCAACCTCGAGGTCGCACAGGGCACCGCCGAGCGCATCGTCGAAGCCGGCGGCACGGCGATCGCCGTGCATGTCGACGTCACCGACACCGAATCGGTGCGATCGGCCGTCAAGACCGTCGCCGCCGAACTCGGCGAGGTCGAGATCGCGGTCAACAACGCCGGATGGGATGACTTCATGCCGTTCCTGAAAACCACCGAGGACTTCTGGGACCGCATCCTCGACATCAACTTCAAAGGCGCGCTGCGGGTCAGCCAGGCCGTCGTACCCGGCATGGTGGAACGGGGCTTCGGCCGGGTGGTCAACATCGGCTCCGACGCCGGCCGCGTGGGGTCGTCGCTGGAAGCCGTCTACTCCGGCGCCAAGGGCGGCATCATCGCGTTCAGCAAGACCCTGGCCCGCGAGGTCGCCACCAAGGGCGTCACCGTCAACACCGTGTGCCCCGGGCCGACGGATACCCCTGCGCTGCGCAAGTTCGCCGATGCCTCCGGGCAGGAAGCCGACAAGGTGATCGGCGGGATGACCCGATCGGTGCCCATGAAGCGCCTCGCCGATCCGGCCGACATCGCCGCGGCCGTAGCATTTTTCGCCTCCGACGCCGCAAGCTACATCACTGGCCAGACCCTGTCGGTCAGCGGCGGATTGACGATGGCTTGAGCGAGCAAATGAGTGCCGTCACCTGGTCTGCCGAGGGACCGATACTGCACATCGCGCTGAATCGGCCGCCCGCGAACGCCCTGGGACCGGCGATCGTCGACGGGTTGCACGCCGCCCTCGACGTCGCCGACGCATCACACCCCAAGGTGCTGCTGGTGTCCTCGGATGTGGCCGGCTTCTTCGCCGCGGGCGCCGACATCAAGCACATGACGACCGTGGACGCCACCTCGTTCAAGGCCTACGGCGACGGCCTGCGTTCAGGCCTGGACCGGCTGGCGCGCCACCCCGCCCTTTCGGTGGCCGCGATCGACGGACTCGCTCTCGGTGGCGGACTGGAACTGGCGATGGCCTGCACGATGAGGGTGGCGGGATCGGCGTCGAAGCTGGGACTGCCTGAAGTCAAACTCGGTTTGATTCCCGGTGCCGGCGGAACGCAGCGGTTGCCCCGGCTCGTCGGCCGCGGTCCGGCACTGGATCTGATGCTGACCGGCCGGCAGATCGACGCCGCTGACGCGTTGCGGATCGGCCTGATCGACCGGCTGGTGGACCCGGGCACCGCGGTGTCCGCCGCGCGCGAGTTGGCCGCCGAGCTGTGCGCCGCGTCGGCCCCCGCGCAGCAGGCAGTCGTCCGCACCGTCGATGCCGCCGACGCCCTGCCACTCGATGACGGCCTGCGCTACGAGGTCGAACAGATTCAGCAGTTGTTCGAAAACGGCGAGGCGGCCGAAGGGCTGCGGGCGTTCGTCGAAAAGCGAAAGCCGAACTTCACCTGACGAGGCCGGCAGAGTCAAGGAGCACCACGATGACAGAGAAGTCCGCGGAGTACGGGACCCTGCTGGTTACCCAACCGGCCCCGGGGATCACGCTGGTCACACTGAACCGGCCCGATCGGCTCAATGCGATGACCAACACGATGTTCGAGGAGCTGGAAACCGTAGCCCGAAAGCTGAGCGACGACAACGACATTCGGGTGGTGATCCTCACCGGCGCAGGTGCGGGGTTCTGCGCCGGATACGACCTCGACGATGCCGAGCGCCTGCCGGACCTCTCCGCGCTGGGCATGTTCGACCAGCAGAACCGCGCCGCACGCGCACTGGCCGCGGTTCGGGCCATCCCGGTGCCGGTGATCGCCGCCGTCAACGGTGCCGCAGCCGGCGGCGGGTTCTCGCTGAGCCTGATGGCCGACATCCGGCTCGGCGCACCCACCGCGAAGTTCAACGCCGCGTTCGTCAAGATCGGGCTGTCCGCAGGGGATTTGGGCGCCTCATGGCTGCTGCCCCGGCTGATCGGACCTGCGCACGCCGCCGAGATCGCCTTCACCGGACGGACCGTCGGCGCCGAAGAGGCCGAGCGACTCGGCCTGCTCAACGCGGTCACCGGTCCCGACGATCTGCTCGATCGCGCCCTGGCGATGGCCGGCCAGATCTGCGCCAACTCCCCCGGCGGGATCAAACTCTCCAAACGCGCGCTGCAGTCCAACCTCGAGATCCCCTCGTTCGCCGCCGCCCTTGAACTGGAGAGCCGCGGGCAGGCACTGCTCACTCGCTGCGCCGACATGCCCGAAGCGCTGGCCGCGTTCCGGGAGAAGCGCGCTCCCCACTTCACGGGCGCCTGAGACCGATGCCGACCGGATGGAATCGGGTGTCCACCCGACCGATGGGCGAGATCCTCGACGAGCTGGGTCAGGCCAAGACCCTGACCATCGCCGAACCGCGTCCCGGCATCGCCGTGATGTCGGTCAATCGGCCCGATCGGGGCAACTCCCAGACGATTGAGATGTTCGGCGAGATCGCCTGGTATGCCCACACTCTGCGGAAAGCGCCGCTGCGGGCCCTGGTCATCACGGGGGCCGGCGGGGCGACGTTCTGCACCGGTTTCGACCTGGAGGAAGTGGCCGTCATCGCCAGGATGACCGTCCCTGAGTTCAACGAGCTCGTCGACACCGCCTCGGCGGGCACCTCGGGCCTGCGGGCTCTGCCCTGCCCCGTGATCGCCGCGATCAGCGGCCCTGTCGCCGGCGGCGGACTGTCACTGGCACTGGCGGCCGACATCCGGATAGCCGCCGGCTCGGCCAGCTTCAGCGCCGGTTTCGTCCGTGTCGGCCTGTCCATCGGCGAACTGGGCGCGTCCTGGCACCTTTCTCGGGTCGTCGGTCCGGCCCGCGCGGCGGAGATCGCGTTCACCGGGCGCACGGTCAAGGCCGAGGAGGCCGTGCGGATGGGCCTGGCGAACCGGATCGTCGCCGGCGGCGGCCGCGATGTTGTGGCCGCGGCGCTGGAACTGGCCGAGGCGATCGCCGAGAACGGCGCCGAGGGCATCCGCGCGACGAAGAATTCCCTGATCCGCAACGCGGAGATCGACTCGTTCCTCGCCGCCCTCGAACTGGAGAACCGCAGCCAAGCGGTCTGCCGAACCACCCTGTAGCGCAACGGAGGCAACCAATGACCATTGAGAACGAACTCCCACCGGCCAAGAGCCTGGCTGAGTGCGGCGCACTGATCGTCGGCGGCACGGCCGGTATCGGGCTGGCCACCGCCCGCGGCCTCGCCGAGGCCGGAGTGCCTCGGATCGTCATCGTCGGGCGCAACTGCGAACGGGGTCAGCAAGCCGCCGCCGAACTGCGCGCCCTCGGGACCGACGCGCACTTCCTGGCCGGCGATGCCACCGACTCTTCCTCCGCGTCGACCGTGGCCGCCGAGGCCGACAAGCTGCTCGACGGGATCGACATCCTGATGTGCACCACCGCCGCCGACGTCAGACCGGAGCTGTTCAAAGACATCCCGAACACCGACATCAGCCGCATCCTCACCGAACTGGCCACGCCGTCGATGCACATGGCCAGCGCGGTGCTGCCCGGGATGCGGGCCCGGCGCGGCGGCATCATCGTCAACGTCGCCTCCGACGCCGCCAAGACCGCGACCCCGGGTGAGGCCATGATCGGGGCGGCCAAGGCCGCGATCGTGATGTTCACCCGCACCATCGCGATCGAGGAAAAGCGCCACGGCATCCGGGCCAACGCGCTGACCCCGTCGCTGGTGCACGGCACAGCGTCCACCGAACGGATCACCACCGACGGGTTCAGCGCGAAACTGTTCGCCAGCGCCGCCAAACAGGCTGCCCTCGGGGTGCCGGACGCCGACGATATCGCGGCCCTGGCGGTCTTCGTGTGCAGCCCCGCAGCATCGCGGCTGACCGGACAGGCGATCAGCGTCAACGGCGGCATCTCGGCAGCCTGACCCCGAACAAAGCGGAAAACAGGCGGCGCAATGGAATTCGCGAGGTACGGCTGGGCGGCGTGCCGATCCGCCTCGGGCACCATCGCGCGACCTGGGGGCTGTCCACAGATCTGTTCACTCCCGCCGTCGCCGTGGCCGGGACATTCCTCATCGCTGCGGTCAAGGTGCGGATCGCCTTCGAAGGCTGGCTCGCCGTGGTCGTCGCCCTGATTCTCGGCTTGTGGTTTCTGGCCCCAAACATCCTATGAGAAAGGTGTAGTCGTGAACACACAGAGAACGACGTCACTGAAGATCGGGCTGTGGTGCAACTGGATCTTCGTCGCCCTCACCGCCATCGGCTGGCTGGGCATCGCCCACTTCTTCGCCCCGGCAAGGGCGGATCTGGGACTGGAAGCCACCAAGGTGTGGTTCACCGAGACACACCGGTGGGGCGTGATCGTCGGCTGCACGCTGTTCTATGTCGCGGCCGGGATACTCACACCCGGCTCCATCGCGTTCGGCATCATGCTGTCGAAAATCGAAGGGCGCCATCCGCTGTGGTCCTACACCACCGCGGTGTGCGGAGTGTTCATCTCGCTGATCGTCTTTTTCAATTGCTGCGCGTGGATCGTGGCCGCCTACCGGCCGGAGTTCGGCGCCGACGTCATCCAGGCGTGGTACGACTGGGCGTGGTTCGCCTTCCTGCTGGGCTGGATCTATCTGGCCATCGAGATGGCCGCGACCGGAATCGTGGAGCTGATGGATGACCGGCCGGAACCGATGATCCCGCGTTGGTTCACCTGGCTCACCCTGGCCGGTGCACTGGCGATCTTCACCGCGGCGGGTCCGGCATTTTTCAAGAGCGGGCCGTTCGCCTACCACGGGTTGCTGGCTTTCTACATGCCCGTCGCGGTCTGGGGCACCTACATCACGGTGACGACCTTCTTCATGCTCAAGGAGCTCAAGCGCGCGCCGGTTGGCCCTGCAGTGGCCGAACCGGCCGCCTGACAGCGTCACGGCTCGAGCGTTCCGGTGAGGAACTCAGCCTGATCCCCCACCAGTTGTTCAAACGGCTCGCCGAGATAGAAGGCAAAGTGGCCGGCGTCCCGGGGGCAGGCCAGTGGAACCATGACCGGCGCACGATGCCGGATCAATGCGACCAAGTCCCTCGCCACCGTCGCACGACCAGATAACACCGATCGGTTTACTTTTTCCGGAAGCCGGCGTAGCGTTCAGATACACCATTCGGTCTACCTGAAACGAGAAGAGTCAACCGTGAAGGCCTTTGTCCTCGACCGCTACCGCAAGCACGGCCGACTGACGCTGACTGATGTCGATACTCCAAAGGTAGGCGACCACGACGTACTCGTGGACATCTATGCCGCCGGGGTGAATCTCGTAGACGCAAAGATCCGCGACGGCGAGTTCAAACTCATTCTGCCGTACAAATTCCCGCTCATCATGGGCAGCGATGTCGCCGGTGTTGTGACGCAGGTCGGTTCGCGGGTATCCGCATTCAAGCCCGGCGACGCGGTCTATGCCCGGCCGGACACGGGCCGGATCGGCACATTCGCCGAGTCGATTGCCATGCACGAGCGCGACGTCGCCCTCGCGCCGGCCAACCTCACAATGGAAGAGGCAGCCTCCATACCGCTCGTTGCATTGACCGCATGGCAGGCACTCGTCGAGACTGCACACCTCACCGCGGGCCAGAAGGTCTTCATCCAAGCCGGCTCCGGTGGCGTCGGAACGGTGGCGATTCAGCTCGCCAAGCATCTTGGCGCAACGGTGGCCACAACCTGCAGCGCGGCCAGCTTCGACTTGGTCCGGGGACTCGGCGCCGATGTGGTCATCGATTACAAGTCACAAGACTTCGAGACCGAACTGAGCGGCTACGACGTCGTGTTGCACAGCCAGGACACCGCAGCACTCAAGAAGTCGCTTCGGACTCTGAAACGCGGCGGAATCCTCGTCTCCATTGTTGGGCCGCCCGAGCCCGCCTTCGCCCAACAGGTCGGAGCGCCATGGTTCTTCGGACTCGTGCTGCGTGCGTTGAGCCGGGGAGTGCTAGCCCAGGCAAAGCGGCTGGGAGTGCGGTACTCGTTCCTGTTCATGAGGGCCGACGGCGAGCAGCTGCAGAAGATCACCGGCCTGATCGAATCGGGTGTCATCCGGCCACTGGTGGACAAGGTCTTCGATTTCGAGGCGACCAACGAGGCGTTGGCCTACGTGGAAACCGGACGGGCAAAGGGCAAGGTCGTCATCACTGTGAAGCAACAGCCAGGTCGATGAGCGTCCGCGCGGCCTTGCGCGCGTGCGTCCAGGGCGCCGGATCATCCAGGGACGTCGACAGGGCGGCCGCACCTTCGTAGAGCACGGCGAGTTGATTGGCCAGCAGCTTGGGATTGCCGGCTCCGGCCTCCTTGGCCAGTCGCGCCACACCATCGATGTAGTTGCGCTTGTGCTCTTTCACGATCTCGTGGATCTCCGGCATGTTTTCGGCTGCCTCGACAGCCGCATTGTGAAACGGGCAACCCCGCATCTGTCCATCCGGTGACGGCGTTTCGAACAGGGCCAGGATGCGCGCACGCGGAGTCCGCCGCAGATCGTCCGGCCGGGGTTGCAGCGGATCACCCACGTGCTGCTGGAGGAACCTCAGATACTCCTCGACCACCGCATCTTTGCTTGGAAAGTGCTGGTAGAGAGTGCGTTTAGATACAGCGGCCTCGGTGGCCAGTCGCTCGACACCGGTGGCGTTGATGCCCTCGCGGTAGAACAATTTCAGCGCTGCCGTCACGATGCGCTGGCGAGCCCCCCGGCCGCCGCGAGCACCGGCCCGTTGAGGAGTTTTACGTTCCGCGACGTCTGCGTTCATGACCCGAGCATACCGATAGGTTTACCTTTTCGCCGCGGCCGTGTAGCGTCGACTACAGAAGTACACCAATCGGTTTATATCCGGATGCATTAGGTACCAGGAGACCCCACCGTGACCACCACTCATCACACCCTCGGCCGCCGCATTCGCGTTGTCCACCGTCGCAGTCGGTGGACTGGTGAGGATCCTCTCCTGGAAGCAAAGCGGCCGGCCGCATCCCGCCATCGTGGGGGCGATCGCTCTTGAGACCATCGGAGTGCCGATCCTGCTCACCTGGCAGCGGCGCCAATCCGCCAAGGCGGTGTGAGCACATGCCTTCCGTACTGGTTACCGGCGCGGGCAGAGGAATCGGTCTGGCGATCACCGAGCACATGAGCCGGCGAGGCTGGGACGTCTACGCGACCGCTCGATCCGACGCCGCCCTGGGCAGCCTCGGCCGCTTGCCGAATGTCCACCCGATTGCGCTCGACATCACCGACCGGTCGGCGATCGCAGCACTCCCGGACCAGCTTCCCGCTGAACTGGACGGCGTCGTCAACAATGCCGGCATCATCGTCAACGGGCCGGTCGAGGGACTGTCGCTCGACAATCTGACTCGACAACTCGACGTCAATGTGATCTCGCAGATCGCGGTCACACAGGCAGTACTGCCAAGCATTCGGGCAGCTGGAGGTCGGGTGGTGTTCATGTCTTCGGTCAGCGGGTTGATCACCACGCCAGGTACCGGCGCCTACACCGCTTCGAAGTACGCGATCGAATCGCTGGCCGATGCACTCCGGATGGAATTGCGTCCGTGGCGGATTCGCGTTTCGCTCATCGAGCCGGGACCGATCCGTACCGATATGTGGGCCGACGTGCTCGATGACTACGACCGCATGACCGCCCAACTCAGTGACGAGCATCGCCAGCTGTATACGTCGCACCTGACCGGGAGCCGGAAGTTGTTGGGACGTATGCAGAAGCTTGCCGCCGATCCCAAGAGGGTTACCAAGGCAGTTGATCACGCGCTGACATCGGGGCGCCCCAAACGTCGCTACCTGTTGGATTTGGTGAGTCGGACCCAGAAAGCTGTCATCGCAATCACGCCGACCGCGGTGAACGATGCGATTCTGGCAGCGGCGACCACGTCGAAATGACGGCCGCCGGCCCCCACCGCCTTGTTGCTGAGCGAAGCCCTACGGTCACATCAGAAAGACGACGCACGGAGGCTCGAACTGGGGTCGCGCGGCGTGCAGATGGTGGGCGTTTACGTGGGTCTTGTGGACACCGACATGGCCGCGTTTGCGGATAACCCGAAGGCCGCCGCCGCGGACGTCGTGCGCCAGGTGCGCACACATGAACCTGTCGATCGGTGAGCGGCTACGCGGGTGACGTATCGCGACGTCCTCGTGTGACAGAGCACATCTCTGGCCGTCGCCGCCGACGTCACGGTTCGACTGCCGGGCCCAATTCCAAATCGCCTCCTCCCCCTTCGGAGGTACCCCAATGGGGTGAAATTTTTGGTCTGACCATAATAACAATTGAACTTGAGGCGGCGCCGCTGCACCCTAAAGGTGACGGCGACCACAGGCCATGCCGCAGCCCCGGCGGCATCACTGTCAGGAGGAATTTGATGCCAGCGATCGACTACCACCAGCTCTACCTCGGAGGTCAGTGGACCGATCCGGCAACCTCGGCCACAATCGACGTCCATTCCCCCACCACAGAAGAGTTGATCGGTTCGGTCCCGCGCGGGAGCGACGCCGACGTCGACACCGCGGTCGCGGCCGCGAGGGGGGCATTCGACGATCCCGATGGCTGGGCCTCGTGGCACCCCAAGCAGCGTGGCGAGGCGCTGGAGCAGTTCGCCGCCGAGCTCGACGCGCGTGGCGCCGAGACCGCCGCCCGGGTGTCGATGCAAAACGGAATGCCCATCTGGCTGGCCCACCAATTCGAGACGGCCTTTCCTCCCCTGCTGCTCCGGTACTACAGCGACGTGATGAACAGTGCCCCGATCGAGGAGGAACGCCAGGGCATGCTCGGTGGCACCTCCCTGGTGTCGCGTCAGCCGGTGGGTGTCGTCGGTGCGATCGTGCCGTGGAATGTCCCGCAGGGCATTTCGTTCCTGAAAATTGCACCCGCGCTCGCGGCCGGCTGCACGATGGTGCTCAAGCCGGCGGAGGAGACGGTCCTCGATGCCTTCCTGATGGCCGAGGCGGCAGTTGCGGCCGGGCTGCCACCCGGCGTCCTCAACGTCGTCCCGGGGGGCCGCGACCTCGGCGCCTACCTGGTGTCACACCCAGGCATCGACAAGGTGTCGTTCACCGGTTCCACCGCCGCGGGCCGTGCCATCGCCGAGACGTGCGGACGCCTTCTCCGTCCGGTGACACTGGAACTGGGCGGGAAGTCCGCGGCCATCGTGCTCGACGACGCCGACCTCGGCGCATCGATCGAGGCGTTCTTCGGCGCCACGTTGCTCAACAACGGCCAGATCTGCTGGTTGAACACCAGGGTCCTGGCACCGCGCAGCCGCTACACCGAAATCGTCGACACCATCACCGATCTGGCCCGATCACTGACCATCGGGGATCCGCTGGACCCCGAGACCAAGATCGGCCCGCTGGTGTCGAGTCGGCAACGCGAGCGGGTGGAAGGCTACATCGCCAAAGGCAAAGAAGAAGGACGGTTGACCACAGGTGGTTCCCGGCCCGCGGGGCTGGACCAGGGCTGGTTCGTGGAGCCCACAGTGTTCGCCGACGTCGACAACAACGCCACGATCTCTCGCGAGGAGATCTTCGGGCCGGTGCTGTCGGTGATCCCATACGGCGACGAGAGCGAGGCGGTCGCGATCGCCAATGACTCCAATTACGGTCTCGGCGGGACGGTATGGTCGGCCGACACCGAGCGCGCGACGGATATTGCCCGCAAAGTGCGCTCGGGGACCATCGGGGTCAACCACTACGTCAACGAGCCGGTAGCCCCCTTCGGCGGCATCAAGGAGAGCGGCATGGGCCGCGAAATGGGGCCCGAGGGACTGGCCGCATTCCAGGTCTACAAATCGATCTACTTGGCACCGGCCTAGGAATAGAGGACACCATGTCTGCAGACACCACGCACGAGGTCGAGCGAACCCGCGAGATTGTCAGTGCTACAAGCGATTTGCTGTCGATCGATGATCTGTGCCCACTGCCTGCCGACGGCGATCTTCAGGCCAGCAACACCGCACTGAAGACCACCCGCCAGGCACTACTACACGCCCTGGAGGGCGGGGCCGAGGAATCCACCGGCGTGCCCAGAGCCAAAGCCGCTGCCCTGGCGCTGGGCACTGTCTCCGTCGAGTCGGACGTCAAGGACGCGCTCATCCAGCAGCGCGCCGAAGTCGCACTCGGAGTGCGGGATGCGTTGTCCGCGCTGCGAAACGCACCTTCGGCCGGGGTGCTTGCCGAGCGTGCGCCTATCGAAGCACGACGGATCGGCTTCCGAAGGGCGCTGTTCTCCAAGATCGAGCAGGGCACCTGGATGGCCAGGACGGCGTTCGCCGTCGATGATCCGGAATTCGGCGAGGAGATCGTCGCCATCGGGCGCGCGAATCCCCGTCAGCTCAACGGACCGCTGATCGAAAGCGAGATGGTGCGTCGATGCACTCCGGTGGTCGTCTGTGATCCGCAGTCGAACCCGCGGGTGCATACCGAGTTCATCCGATACACCGGCACCATCGGCTACGTGGCCGCACCGATCACCGCGTGGGGCGTTCCCGTTGCGATGATGCACGCGGATCGCGACATTGATTGCGCAGTAGATGAATTCGACCGCTACATATTGGGAACATACGCCGAGGGCCTGGGCATGGCGATCGAGCGCGCCCAGCTCATGGAGCGGCTGCAGGCGGTGCGGCGAGCCACTGCCGATTACCTGTCCGGAGTCAACGCCATCGCCGACGACTTCACCGCCGACGTCCTCGAGAGCGCCGAACTCAGTCTCGAACCCCCCGCCGAGGCCGGCAGGGGCCAGGGGTCGATGCTGTCCGACGAACGCGGGGAGCGTCTGACGCCACGCGAATGGGACGTGCTGCGGAACCTGGCTTCCGGCAAGACAAATGCCCAGATAGCCGTCGGCCTGTTCGTCACCGAAGGCACAGTCAAGTCCCACGTCAAGCACATTCTGCGGAAGCTGGGCGCCACCAACCGGACTGAGGCGGTGGCTCGGTATCACCGACTCACCTCGGCCGCTGGCCCCGCCAAGGCCGGTTAGTCACGCGCACGCATATC
Source organism: Mycolicibacterium rhodesiae JS60 (assembly GCA_000230935.2). Lineage (GTDB taxonomy): Bacteria > Actinomycetota > Actinomycetes > Mycobacteriales > Mycobacteriaceae > Mycobacterium > Mycobacterium rhodesiae_B. The sequence goes on along the minus strand of AGIQ01000001.1, from coordinate 1,499,104 downwards.
TACTAGAACCGGATCACTCCGCGAATATTGCGGCCCGCCAACATGTCCTCGTAGCCCTGGTTGATGTCGTCGAGCGTGTACTCGGTGGTGATCAGCTCGTCGAGCTTCAAGTCACCGAGGGTGTACATCTCCAGATACCTGGGGATGTCGTGGCGGGGGTTCGACGAACCGAACAGTGAGCCGTGGATGGACTTCTCGTAGAGCGTGAGTTCGAACAGCGATCCGTCCATGGTCAGCTCGGTGGGATGACCGATGGCGGTGACGATCACCTTCCCGCGCCGACCCACGAGGCTCAGTGCCTCAGCGACATACGCACCCTCGGCGGTGTCGGTCGTGATGACGCAGGCGTCGGCCATCACACCACGCGTCAGGTCGGTGATGAGTGCCTGCGCCTCAGCGACATTGGCGGCGGTGTGGGTGGCACCGAACTCGAGGGACTTGGCGCGCTTGTATTCGACGGGGTCGACGGCCACGATGTAGCGCGCGCCGGCACCCTTGGCGCCTTGCACCGCATTGGCCCCGATGCCGCCGATACCCATGATCACGACGGCGTCACCGGGACGCACGCCGGCTGTGTTCACGACGCTGCCGTACCCGGTGGGAACGCAGCAGCCGATTACCGCGGCGCGGTCCAGCGGGCTGCCCGCGTCGACCTTGACCACCGAAGCCATCGGCACGACGGTGTACTCCGAGAAGGTTCCGAGCAGACACATCTGGCCAAGGCCTTGTCCGCGGGCATGGAATCGGTACGTTCCGTCGAGCTGCGGGCCCTGGATGATGTGCGCACCAAGGTCACACAGATTGGTCATGCCCCGCGCACAGTGCGAGCACTTCCCGCATGCGGGCAGAAAGCTCAGGACCACCGAGTCGCCCACGGCGACGTCGGTGACGCCGGGACCGACGTCGGCCACGATGCCGGCGCCCTCATGGCCGCCGACGTAGGGCAGCGGAACCGGGATGTCGCCGGTGACCAGGTGGTAATCCGAGTGGCACAGACCGCTGGCGACCAGTTTGATCAGAACCTCGCCTTCCTTGGGCGGATCGAGCTCGACCTCCTCGACCTGCCACTTCTCCCCAGTTCCCCACAGGACCGCAGCCTTCGTCCGCACGGCGCACCTTTCGACTCAATACCGGGACTTCGTGAGGCCATCGTCACCCCGACGACGGCAGGGAGGCATCTCCCTGAAGGGGTGTATTTGGTGTCCGCTTTGGGTTGGCTGTACCGAATCGCCCTAGAAGTAGCGCGGAAACCGGCTCCAATCAGGTGTGCGCTTCTCCAGGAACGCGTCGCGCCCCTCGACGGCCTCGTCGGTCATGTAAGCCAGTCGGGTGGCCTCGCTGGCGAAGATCTGCTGACCAACCAGACCGTCATCGAGAAGGTTGAACGCGAACTTCAGCATGCGTTGAGCCTGAGGGGATTTGCCGTTGATGGCCGCGGCCCATTGCAGACCGACGTTCTCCAGTTCGGCATGGTCGACAACGCGGTTGACCGCACCCATCTCATGCATCTGCTGAGCGGTGTACGCCTCACCGAGGAAGAAGATCTCGCGAGCGAACTTCTGACCGACTTGCTTGGCCAGGTACGCGCTGCCGTAGCCGCCGTCGAAGGATCCGACGTCGGCATCGGTCTGCTTGAACCTGGCATGCTCGCGACTGGCCAAGGTCAGGTCACACGTCACATGCAGGCTGTGTCCGCCACCGGCAGCCCATCCGTTGACCAGGCAGACCACCACCTTCGGCATGAACCTGATCAGTCGCTGCACCTCCATGATGTGGAGCCGTCCGGCACGCGCGACGTCAACGGTGTCGGCGGTCTCCCCTGACGCGTACTGATATCCGCTTCGGCCACGGATCCGTTGATCGCCACCGGAGCAGAACGCCCACCCACCGTCCTTGGGCGACGGCCCGTTCCCGGTCAGCAGTACCACTCCGACATCCGGCGACATCCGGGCGTGATCGAGCACTCGATAAAGTTCGTCGACGGATCGGGGGCGGAAGGCATTTCGCACTTCTGGACGATTGAATGCCACTCGGACCGTCGGCTGTCCGACGCCGTCGAGCATGTGCCGGTGATAGGTGATGTCGGTGAGATCCTCGAAGCCCTCGACGGGCACCCACAGCGACGGGTCGAACGGGTTGTCAGTCACGGTGCGAACATAGGCCCAGATTCGTTGCGAGGGTTTCGACCTGGCGGCAGTCCCCTCTTTTGGGGGATGAAAGTTCGCCCGCCTGGGACTCGTCGGGCGAGCACCGCCGAACTAGCGTCGATCGTAGTTGCTACCGGGCACAGCCGGGAGGTGCGAGGTGTCGGACATCTGGAAATCGGTCGAGATCTTTCTGCCCAGCGATATGTCGAAGGACGCTGTCCGCGACACTCTGCTGGATGAAATCATCTGCACCGCAACCGACGCCGGTGACTTCGTGCATCGGCTTCGCATCGGGGGCAGCGTGCCCCATGCCGACGGCTGGCGGAAGTGGACTGCGTCATACCTTCCCGGTCCGCCTGGAGTATTCCGCTGCAATCGGTTGCTCGGGCCGGGCGCAGATACCTCTTCTGGTCCCGGAGAAACTCCTCTTTCGGGGACTGACGCGGTCAGCATCCCGGTGCTGTGATGAGGAACGTCGTCCATCAAGGAGGAGAGGGCTGATGAGCAGCCGCTGCCGGATTGTCTTCGACCGTTCCAAGTGCGCCACGATCGGGCTGTGCGAGATGACCGCACCGGATTTCTTCAGCATCCCCGACGATGGCGACGGACAGGTCGTCGTACTTCACGAGACCGCCGACGGTTCACGTCGAGAGGAGTTGGAGAAAGCCGCCAGCAACTGTCCGACTCAATCCATCCAGATCGTCGACGCCTGACCCCACGGCAAAACCCACCTCACCGAATTCCGGTATGGTCTGACCATAATAACTATTCGGGCTATACTGCAGTCTTTGACGGCAAGTGGCGCACGTCACATACTTGTCCCCACACGGCCGCCGGCGTCCTGACCGCGCTGGTCGCACCCATGGGACGAGCGCGGGAGGAGGCGAGATGAGCCACCATGCACAGTCGGGAACCGACGCAACCGACTTCCTCCAGCAGGCGTGGGACATCGTTCGCATGACCGAAGAGATCGTCGGGGTTGACGATCTGTGTCCCGCCGGACCCGGTGCCGACCCGCAAGCCACCGACGCCGCCTTATCGGCTGCCCGCCACGCCTTGACCCGACGCCTCGAACTGACCAGCGTCTCGAGGAAGTTCCGCGACCAGGCTTCGCTGGCTGCACTGGCGCTTCGAGCCGAACAGGCCCAGGTCGCACTCAAGGACATGCTCCTGGGAACCCAGCGCGTGCGCCTGGAAAGTGTGCAGAACGCGATCAACGGACTCCGCGGTGCGACCACTGCGGCCGCCCTGGTCGAGCGCATCCCAACCGAGGTCTACCGGATGGGCTTCTCCCGGGTGCTGTTCTCCCGGATTCAGAACGGAATGTGGCTGACCTGCTCTGCCTTCGCCGGGGCAGATCTGGAGATGGCGTCGAAAATGGTCGAGGCGGGCCTGGCCCACCCACGGCAACTGGCCGGCCCACTGTTGGAGTCAGAGATGGTCCGCCACGGTGCTCCAATCCTGGTGACCGACCCGCAGACCCACCCCGGTGTCCATCCCGAACTTCTCGAGGCGGTTCAGACCCCGGCGTACGTGGCGGCACCGGTGTTCAGCTGGGGCAAGCCCATCGGGCTCGTACACGCCGACCGCCAAGCCGGGGCGGCGCGCGTCACCGAGTTCGATCGGGATGTGCTCGGGATGTTCGCCGCAGGCCTCGGACTGGCCTTCGAGCGCAACCTGATGATCGGGCGGCTCAGGGCGATGCGCCGCGCCGCACAGGAGCACGCGCGCCTGGCCGGCGCGCTGGCCGACGACCTCACCCTGGACGTCATCGACTCGGCTGGACCCGCGCTGTCCTGGGCGGATGACGTCGTCGGCCGGGCTTCGGCCGGCGGTGACGACGCTGCCGCCGCACCGTTGTCCGGCCTGACCTCGCGCGAAGCGGAAGTTCTTCGCGCCATCGCGGCCGGTAAGACCAACGCCCAGATTGCCGCGTCGCTCTATGTCACGGAGGGAACGATCAAATCCCACGTCAAGCACATCCTGCGCAAGATGGGCGCATCCAACCGAACCGAAGCCGTCGCCAAGTATCACCGGGCCCGCGGGAGGTAGAGCACCTCCTCCTCTTGGGAGATGTGCCGACAACGTCATCTTCATAGCGTCAATGGGGTGGCACCTCCATACCGGGTTGTGCGCTCGGTAGACGCCGATGGCCCTTCCGCGGTAGCACCGGATGGCAGACCAACGGCGGCCACCGAGGCCTTGGCGCGCCTGCGGCGGCTATCCACCAACACCGTTCTCGCCGATCGCCTGCCGCTCGAATTGTGCAGGGCCGGCTTCGGCCGCGTGCTGTTCTCCCGCATCCAGCGCAATATGTGGATGGTGCGCTCCGCCCACGCCGCCGGGGACCCCGACCTCACCGAGACCTTGTTGCGAGTCGGCCGGGCGCATCCGCGGCGACTGTGCGCACCGTTGCCCGAAAGCACGATGGTGCGCGACAAAGCACCGATCCTTGTGACCGACCCCCAATCCGATCCACACGTCAACACCGACCTGGTAGCGGTCGTCAAGCCCGAGGTGTACATCGCCGCGCCCATCTATGTCTGGCAGACACCAGTGGGGCTGTTGCACGCCGACGCGCCGTCGGAGTCCGGCGATGTCGGCACCGAGGACCGAGATCTGTTGGGACTGTTCGCCGAGGGTCTCGGCACGATCATGGAGCGCAACATCGTGATGGAACGGATGCAGTCGCTGCGCACCGCGTCGAAAGCTCATGCAGATGAAATGTATTCCTTGACAGAGGCTTTCGATGACGTCATCGATTTGACTGAGTACCTCACCGCCAGCGGCACGCCCGATGTGCGGGCCGCCGATGACAGCACCGGGCATCTGACACACCGGGAGCAGCAGGTGCTGGTGCTGATGTCGGCCGGTAGGACCAATGCCCAGATCGCCGCACGTCTGTTCGTCTCCGAAGGAACCGTCAAATCTCACGTCCGGCACATCATGCAGAAACTCGAGGCGGGCAACCGCACGGATGCTGTTGCCCGCTACCAACAATCACGCGGGATCCCCCCTCTGCCGTAGAAACATTGACCCCATTAGTGGATGTGTTCGCGGTCACAGCGGACTTAGCATCGCCACACCGGCTCCCAATTCATGGCCGGGATGACGGACAGCTGAGGGACACTTCATGAGCACTGCCGCCGAGGGCATCGACACCAGGCTGAACTCGCTGGAATTCTGGGCCAAGCCGCGGGCCTATCGCCACGAGGCGTTCACATGGCTGCGCAACAACCAACCGATCAGCTGGAACGACGCGCCAGACTCCCTCGACCCGAATCTTCAGAACGCCAAAGGCTTCTGGTCGCTGGTCAAGCACCGCCACCTACGCGAGGTCTCGCGGAATGTCGAGGTGTTCAGTTCGGCTGAGGGCGTCTTCATCGACGACTTCCCGCAGTTGGAGGACATGTTGTCGTTCATCGTGACCGACCCGCCGCGGCACACCGAGATGCGCAACATCGTCACGGTGGCGTTCACCCCGCGCAACATCCGCAAGATGTCGGACAAGATCGGCGACATCGTCAGCGGCATCGTCGATGACGTGGCATACCGCGGCGAAGGGGACTTGTGCGAGCTCATCACCAAGGAGGTTCCCGGCCGCGTCTTCTGCAGCATGCTCGGAATCACGGACAACGACCAGATTCAGTACACGATGGATGCCGCCGAACAGTTCGCCTGTTGGAACGACCCGGAGTACGCCCACATCGGCTCTCCGCTGATGGTCTTTGCCGACGCGTCGATGAAGCTGGCCACCCTCGCCAACGAACTGGTACCGGACCGTGTCAAGAATCCCGGCGACGACCTGCTGACGTGGGTCGCCGAGGCGCAGTACGAAGGCCACAAGCTGTCCCAGCAGGAAGTCGGAGTCTTCTTCGCACTGTTGGCCGCCGGCGCGAACGACACCACCCGGCACGCAATGGCCCATTGCCTGAACCTGTTCCAGGAGCACCCCGATCAGCTGGACTACCTGATGGCGGATTTCGAGGGCCGGGCCGACAACGCGGTCAACGAGGCGCTACGGATGGAACCTCCGCTGATGCACTTCCGCCGCACCGCAACACAGGACTACCGGCTCGACGACGTCACCATCAAAGAAGGCGACAAGGTGGTGTTGTGGTATATCGCGAGCAACCGCGACGAGGAAGTATTCCAAGACCCCGACACGATGGACATCAGCCGCGACGACAAGCACAACCCGCACCAGTCATTCGGCGCCGGTGGCCCGCATTACTGCCTCGGCCACATCCTTGGCCGTGAGGTCATCAAGGCCGAGATGCGCGAGATCTACCACCGCATGCAGAATCTCGAGGTGGGCGAACCCGACCTGCTGTTGTCAAACTTCATGAACGGGGTGAAGCGACTGCCCGCCACCTGGACGCCGGAGAAGAAGCGGTCCTAGTCTCAGCCGCGGGCGGGTGCTGCAGCGCGTGCTGAGGCGTCCGGCTGTCGGCTGCCAACTCATCGAAAACGAAGGACAACGCCACCGCGGCGCCGGCCCACAGCACGACTGTGAAGACGGTCTGCATGACCAGGTTCAGGGGATGGTCATAGGGCAGGATGGGCATCCGAACCTCCTGCGCGTCGATGGCACCGCGGGCATGTCCAGCGTCGCCCATCGTTGCCCCGTCGGGGGCGATGGTCATGGATGCCTGGTAGAAATTCACTAACGCAGCTGGAAAAGTTCAGGTGAGAAACAATGCATAATAAATCCGCATACACATTGGGAGGTGGGGACGATCGTCACCGACTCGCGGGGCGAAGCGCCCGCCCACGTCCGCACTCGCGATCCAGAACGCAAGAACCGGATCTTGACGGCGGCGGCAGACCTGGTCGCCCGTAAGGGCTACCACGCGGTATCCATCGCCGAGATCGGCGCTGCCGCCGGAATCACCGGCTCCGGGGTCTATCGCCATTTCGACAGCAAGTCGGCCGTCCTGGTGGCGTTGTTCGACCGGGTGATCGACGACCTACTCCGCGACGAGCAGGACATCCTGGACGCGACGACCGACCTGGGGGACGCGTTGAGCCAATTGATCGCCGGCCAGGTCGAATTCGTGGTCGGCGACCGGGAATTGGCGCAGGTCTATCACAACGAGATCAACAACCTCCCCGAAGAGGACCAGCGCAGGCTTCGACGCAAGCAACGCCTCTATCTCGAGGAGTGGGTGCACCTGGTCGACGAATTGCGCGACGACGTCAACGACGCCGAGGCACGGACCGTCGTGCATGCAGCGATCGGAGCCATCCAGTCAACGCTGTTCCACGGCGTCGGACTAGCCGAGGACCGCTTGCGGACGTTGCTCACCGAATCCGCCCGGGCTGTGCTGGGCATCAGCGACTGACGCCGGCTCGGGAAGGAACTTGCTCAGGCCGTTGACGACAACGGCGCAGAGCACGATCGACACGAGCGTGGCAAGGCCGATCACGGTGCGGGTCGCCAAGCCGTCGTCGAGATGGAGCGCGATGATCACCGGAGCGCCGAGACCGAAGTTCGCGCCGAAGAAGGTCATCGGGAAGACGATGAACAACCCCAGCAAGCCCCAGTTCGTCGCAACCTTGCGCCACACGAGAACCGCGACAACGGTGAACAGCACGACCTGGGTTCCTTCGAGGACGCCAATCACCAAGGGGTAGTTCCAGATCCGCCCCAGGTACGGTCCGTAGTAGGTGTAGACGTTCGTAGCGGTTCCGGTGACCTCGAAGACGCACGAGGCGGCGATCTCGATCCCCCACACGGCGAACAGCCCGCGCCGACCCACCCTACCCTCATAGATGAGCCGTCCCGCATACAGGCAGGCTGTGGCGTACAGGATGACATAGCCACTGTGTGTCCAGTTTGGTTGAGGCACAGCGAAAGCAGAGAAATGTACGAGGCCGGCGCCCGGCGTCCCGTCGGAATGCGCGTCGTAGAACCAGAGGTCGAAGGCAACGTCGTACAGCGGTTCCGCGAAGGCGGCCACACCGGCCGCCAGACAGGCAATCAGGTAGAACGGGGTACGCTGCCTGATCCCCATCCACGCTGCGATCACCAGCATGGCAAGGACGATCACCCAACTGGCCCACGTGAATACGTTCTGCCACAAGAGGCTGAGCTCGTGCTGCATCACGTCGGTCGGCGTTCGGCCCATTTCGACAGCTCCTTGGTGGATGTTCCCAATAAGCTATGACCACGACCGCCGGCACCACACATCCACAGAGAGGATTTGCCTCCCCACTCGGGGGTAAGGAGCACGACACCGTCGGTGGGCCCATGCCAGGCTGCGAGCGTGTATGTGGACAGCAATATCGGCGGCGGTGTCGACGGAACCGGCGGCGGCGAGTTCGGCGTCCTGACCGAGCAGGTCGAGCAGGCGCAGCGGAGCGGCTTCGATGGGCTGTGGTCGACCGAAGTGAGCAGAGACCCCTTCTTACCCTTGGTCGTTGCCGCCCAGAAAGCTCCGGCTATGCAGATCGGCACCGCGGTAGCGGTGGCGTTCGCACGTAGCCCGATGACCACGGCCGCCGTCGCCAACGACCTGAACACCTTCAGCCGGGGGCGATTCGTGCTCGGCCTCGGTTCCCAGATCCAAGCTCACATCGAGCGACGCTTCAGCATGCCGTGGTCGGCCCCGGCAGCGAAAATGCGGGAGTACATCCAAGCGCTCCAAGCGATTTGGGCCAGCTGGCAGAACCACGAGAAGTTGGACTTCCGCGGTGAGCACTACCAGCACACACTGATGACGCCGATGTTCAGCCCGGAACCCAACCCGTTCGGCATCCCCCGAGTCGTCCTGGCCGCCGTGGGACCGAAGATGACAGCGGTGGCGGCCGAGCTGGCCGACGGCCTTCTGGTACACGGGTTCACCACCGCGCGTTACCTGCGGGAGGTGACACACCCGGTGATCGAGGAGGGGTTGCAGTCATCGGCGCGCCGACGCTCCGATTTCAGCGTCTGCTACCCGGGTTTGATCGTCACGGCCGACGACGAACGCGGTTATGCCGATGCGCTGCACCACGTCCGCCGGCAGATCGCCTTCTACGGTGCCACCCCCGCCTACCGGGCGGTGCTGGATCTCCACGGCTGGAGCGAGTTGCACACCGAGTTGCACCGGCTGTCCAAGGCCGGCGACTGGACCACGATGACCCAGCTGATCAATGACGAGGTGTTGTCCACCTTCGCCGTCTGCGGTGAACCGAAGCAGGTCGGTGCTGAGATCGTGCGCCGTTTCGCCGGACTCGTAGACCGATTCACCGTGTACACGCCCTATCCCCTCGACGAGGCCACTCGCGCGACCGTCGTCGAGGGGATCAAGCGTGCCGATCAGCCCTGATTGGCCGCCGCGGCGGTGTTCAACAGGAATTCGCCGATGTAGGTCTGAGTCTGGTCGGCGTTGAGCGGCTGGAACATCGACGCAGCAGAATCCCGGTACAGCCGCTCGAAAATGGTTCCCTTGCGGAATGATTCGCCGCCGACCAGGCTCATCGCCTTTCGCGACATGTGCAGGACGTTCTCGGAGGTGAAGGTCTTGGCGATGCCGAGATACGGGAAACGCAGTTCCGGTTGCCAATCCTTGTCGCGCCCGTTGATCAGGTCCTCGCACGTCTGGTAGACGACCCGCTTGGACAGCTGCACCCGGGTGGCCATGTCGCCGATCCCGTCGATGATGTGCCCGACGTTCTTGACCTCGGTATCGGCGGCCACGATTGCGCCGAAGGTGGCGCCCAGGTGTTTCTTGGACAGTTTCGCGACCGACTCCTCGAGGATCCGGTACTGCATGCCGAGGTAGATGCTGGCGAACATCAGCGACGCCCACTCCAGGACACCGAACGCCCCTGCGCGCCACACCGACACGAAGCCGTCCTCAGGGATGAAGAAGCCGTCGAAGTGAATGACCTGGGTACCCGTGGCGTGCATACCCAAAGCGTCCCAAGTCTTCTCGATACGCACGCCGTCACCGATTCCGTTCTCGTCGACCTTGAAGTCGCCGATGAACAGCTTCTCGGCGGCAACCCGGTCCTCGAACGTGTCCGGCAGATTTCCGTCGGCGTCGGTCTCGGTGGCGTTGGTGGTGATGATATCGGCGGCCTCGCTCAACGTCCCCCATGTCTTCTTGCCGTAGAGCTTCCACCCGCCGCCAGGCTGGGGCACCGCCCGCATGTCGGCCAGGCCGGAGAACCCAGCCCGTTTCTCGGAGAACGGGCCGAAGATCAGCTCACCGTCGGCGACCCGCCCCATCCAATATTTGTTCTGCTCCTCGGTCATCAGGTTCCCCGCGATGCCGACCATGATGTAGTGCATGTTGTAGGCCAGGGTGATGGCGGAGTCGCCGCGCGACATCTCGGAGACCACCTTTGACACGTGCAGGATGTTGCCACCCGCTCCACCGAATTCTTTAGGCACGGGTAGCGCACCCAGGCCCGACTTCTTGAACACCTCGATCGACGGGTAGGCGAAGGTGTTCTCCTGGTCGTACTTCGGGCCGATCTCGCGGAAGAACTGGGATACCTCCTGAGCCTTGGCGAAGTAGGGGGCGAACTCCTCGTCCGTCATGTCCTGGTTGAGCATCACTTTCTCCATATCTGATTCCGCTGAGTGACGCCGATGCTGCTCCACAGCGAGGGTGCGCACACCCCTCACTGGGGGTAACTCGCTCCAACGACAGGGGAACCCCTCCCCCGTTGGGGCGGTCGGTTTCCTCCCGGTGGTAGTCGCCGCCGCCACGCGCGATGCCTAGCGTCGAAAGGGTCGTTCCACCCAGCGCAAGGAGAACCGTTCATGAGCCACGCATTTGCCGTCAAATGGCTGAAAGCGTTTCGGGAGAGCGCCGAAGCCGTCGTCGCCCTCTACGCCGACGACTTCCTGTTCGAGGACCCGATCCTCGGCCAGTCCATCACCTCCAGGGACGAGCTCCTGCGCGTGTTCGCGCCCTATGCCAACGCCGACACCGAGAACGGCATCGGCATCAACAACTTCCGCATCGACGAGGTCGTCGGTGACGCCTCGGCGGCTATCTACCGCTGGACCTGGCAGGCACCGACCGCGGGCGCGTTCGTCGGTGTACCCACGAACGGCACTGTGCCCGGGGCCCGCGGCATCACCTTCCACATCTATGACGCCGATGGGCGCATCAAGCGCGAAGAGAGCTTCTGGGACGTCGCCACCGCGGTGCGCGACCTCGGATTGCCCGTCGACCCCACCGCCGTCGCCAAGTCGCCGGCCCTGGTCTGAGAGGAACACTTCACATGAGCCTGGCCACCGACCACGCTAACCGCTGGGTCACCGCATTGACATCGGACACTGCTGCTGCGGTCGATCTCTATGCCGACGATCTGGTCTACGACGACCACGCCGATTCCGATCACGTCATCGACACCGCGATCACCAAGGCCGAGCTGGAGCCGCGGCTGGCTCCCTTCGCCAACACCAACAGCGGCAACGGTGTGGGGCTGCACCGGTTCAGCGCCACCGAGGCGTTCCAGCTCGCCGGGGTGAACGGTAACCCGGCCGTCGTCATCCTGTGGGACTGGGCCGGCGAAGGCCTGGCCACCTACCGCGGTGTACCGACCGAGGGCAAAACGCTGCGCACCCGCGGAATCACCTGGCATCAGCTCGACGGTGACGGCAAGATCGAGCGCGAGACGACCTACTGGAACGACACACCGGTGCTGCAGGAGCTGGGCCTGCCGATCATCACGCCGGAGTACTGGGTCGAGGGATTCGACCCGGCCTCGCTGGCGCCGCAGTGAGCCGAGAACACCACGGCATGTGGGGGGTGCTGCCCGATGTCCTCGATCGGGCATGCACCTACTACGCCGACCAGACCGCGATCATCGACGCGGATCGCAGGATCAGCTATCGGCGACTGCTGCAGTGGCGCAATCAAATCGCGCGCGCCCTCATCGACTGCGGGGTTCAGAAGGGCGAGCGGGTCGGCCTGTTGATGCCCAACTGCCTGGAATTCATCCCCATCCAGCACGGTATTTGGGCGGCGGGCGCGGTGCTGGTGCAGATGCCGACCCGCGCGGCCGCCGACGGATTCCGCTCCAACCTCGCGTCGGCAGATGCGACCACGCTGATTTATCACGCCAAGTTCGAGAGCGCGGTTGCGGCGATCAAAGCCGACCTGCCCAAGCTGAACACGCTGATCCGCCTCGGTACCCCGGATCAGCTCGCGGTCGAGGCACTCGACTTCGACGAACTCGTCGACGAACGCTCCACCACCCGGCCCGAGGTCGCCATCGACGAGGATGACGAGGCCTACGTGCTGTTCACCTCCGGGAGCACCGGTGAGCCGAAAGGTGTTGTCAATTCTCACTTCACGTGGAGCTACTACAGCATCTCCGCTGGTCTGGAGATCGGTGACATCGCCTTCGGTGAGGTGTTCGCACACGGTGCGCCACTGACCCACTTCTCGCAGATCTTTGTGATGCCCACGTTCGTCCGTGGTGGCACCAATGTGATGCTTCCCGGGCTGGAAGCCGATGGGCTGATGGCCAGCATCCAACGGCACCGCATCACAGCCACCGCATTGGTGCCGACAATCATCTACCTGCTGCTGGACCACGGTGGCCGAGGCGACTTCGACCTGAGTTCGTTGCGAACCGTGGTCTACGCCGGTGCCCCGATCGCACCCGAGCGCCTTCGCGAGGCACTTGCGGTGTTCGGCCCCATCTTCATCCAGACCTATGCGGGCACCGAGCAGGGGTACGTGTCATGCCTTCGCAAGAACGAACACCGCATCGACGACGATCAGTGGACCGCACGGCTCGCTTCGGCGGGCAGGCCGATGTTTCCGGTGCAGATCAGCATCCAGGACGAGGACGATCGTCCGCTGCCCTGCGGTGAGACCGGCGAGATCTGTTCACGCCAGCTCGGCCAGATGCTGAGCTACCTCGACCCGGAACGCAATGCCGAGACGCTGCGCGACGGTTGGGTGCACACCGGCGATATCGGCTACCTCGACGAGAACGGCTTCCTTTTCATCGTCGACCGCAAGAAGGACATGGTGGTCAGCGGTGGATTCAATGTCTTTCCGCGCCAGGTCGAGGACGTCCTGACCGCGCATCCGGCAGTATCGCAGAGCGCCGTCATCGGTGTCCCGCACCCGAAATGGGGTGAGTCCGTCCTGGCCGTCGTGGTGGCCAGGAGCGGTGAGATCACCGGCCCGGATCTCGAGAGGGAACTGATCCAACACGTGAAGGCCGCACTCGGATCGGTCCCGGCACCGAAAACTGTGCTGTTCACCGACGAACTTCCCCTGAACCCGGCCGGCAAGGTCGACAAGAAAGCCATCCGCAAGCCGTATTGGCAGGGCCAAGCCCGCCAAATTGGTTGACACAGAGGAGCTGTCATGACCAACCACTACTCGATGTACATCGACGGCAAATGGGTCGAAGCCGACGAACTCTACGAGATCCGCAGCCCGGCAACCGAAGAGCTCATCGCAACGGTGGCCAAGGGCAGCGTCGACCATGTCGACGCCGCCGTCGCCGCGGCCAAGGATGCCTTCGACGACGGTACCTGGCGGCGTACGCCGCCGGCCGAGCGCGCGGCGCTCATCAATACCGTCGCCGAGAAGCTCGCCGCCCGATCCGACGAACTGGCCGCGTTGCAGACGCAGGAGAACGGGGCCACGATCCGCATCACCGGAGCGCTGCACGTCGGCCTCTCGGTCGGCCAGCTGCAATACCTGGCGGCGATCGCTGAGCAGTATCAGTGGGAGACGGCCGGTCCGGCCATCGAGCCGATCGCGGCCGACGGCATCGTCGTACGCGAACCGATCGGGGTCGTCGCGGCGATCGTGCCGTGGAACATCCCATTGCTGACGACGGTGTGGAAGGTCGGGCCCGCACTGGTGGCCGGCAATTCGGTTGTTCTCAAGCCGGACGAGCACGCACCTTTACTGGCGCTGGAACTGGCTCGCGAGTTCGAGGCTGCCGGACTTCCGCCCGGCGTGCTGAACGTGGTCACCGGTGACGGTGAACCGGTAGGCGCTCACTTGTCGGGCCATCCGCTGGTGCGCAAGGTCGCCTTCACCGGCTCCACCGCGGTGGGCAAGAGCATCCTGAGGCAGTCCGCCGACTCGGTCCGGCAGGTCACCCTCGAGCTCGGCGGTAAGGGCGCCAACATCATTCTCGACGATGCCGATATCGACATGGCTGTCGACGGCGCGCTGTTCGCCTGCATGGCCAACAACGGCGAGGCGTGCGAGGCCGGCACCCGCCTATTGGTCCCGGCCAGCCGGAAGGACGAAATCGTCGGCAAGCTGGTGCAGCGGGCCGCCACCCTGAAGCTCGGCAATCCGCTGGAGCCGACAACGCATGTCGGGCCGATCATCTCGGCGACGCAGCGCGACCGCATTCTCGACTACTTCCGTATCGCCGCCGACGAAGGGGCGACAACGGCGATCGGTGGGCGAGCACCCTGCGGTCCGGAATTCGAGAAGGGGTACTGGATCGAGCCGACGATCTTCGTCGATGTCACCAACGACATGCGTATCGCGCGCGAAGAGGTCTTCGGCCCGGTGCTGGTGGTCCTGAGCTACGACTCGGTCGACGAAGCGGTCGCCATCGCCAATGACACCAAATACGGTCTATCCGCCGGTGTTTGGGGCAGCGACGAGCGAGCGCTCGCCGTTGCCCGGCGGCTCGAAGCCGGGTCGGTGTGGATCAACAACTGGCATATCATCCACCCGGCCTATCCGTTCGGCGGATACAAGGAGAGCGGGCTGGGTCGCGAGGGCGGCCCGCACGCCATCGACGAATACGTCGAGGAGAAGTTCATCGCGCTCGATCGCTCCGGGGGGATCGAGAACAAGGCCTTCGCGATCGTCATCGATCCGGCTGTCGGCTAGCCATGGTCGGTATCGATATCGACATCACCCAGAATCGGCCACTGCGGTTGGGGCTGGCACTGGCCGATGGAGTCTTGTGGGACAACGACATTGCCGCCGAGCGGATCCGGGCAGCTGATCTCGGTGACATCTGGCGCAGGTCGGCTCGACTGCGCCGTGATCGCCCCGACGTCGACATCGTTGCCGACATCGAGATCGTCATCGCTGCCGACGCGCGCACGGCACGGTCCCTGATGGGCAGCACGGATGTCGACGGTACCGAGGGCGCCATGCTTTACGTCGGAACACCGTCCGGACTGGCCGGATTGATCGCCGATATCCATGCCCTCGGAATCGCCGACGGTGCCGTGTTGATTCCGAAAGCGGCCGGGACGGCCGAACTCGTTCGCGACGCCGTCCTGCCCTTACTCGACACCATGTTGCGGCTACCCGGATCCGCCCCCGAGGCTCGGCCCGCCTGAGAAGATCAGCGATCCCGCAACGCCCAGGCGATCGCCTGTGCGCGATTGACCGCGCCGTACTTCCGCAGAATGTGCTTGACGTGTGATTTCACCGTGCCCTCGGTGATGACAAGGCGATCGGCGATGGCCTGATTGGTCGCACCCGTGACCATCAGGTCCAGGACCTCGGCTTCACGCTCGGTCAACGGTACGGGCCCCGAAGCTCCGCCAGGTGACTCGGTCTCGGCCTCGCCGGACGCCCGAGCCGACTCCATACCGGCTTCGCAAAGCTGATCGATCCGGTCGACAGTGCCGAAGAACAACTCTCGGACGCTGTCCCGCTGCGCCCGCAGCCGCTCGAGAAGCATCGCACGTTCATAGATATGGCTGAAGCCGTCGGCGAATGCCCACAACACATCTCGGTCGGACTCATCCACTCGGCGCGGTAGCGGATGGTGGTCGGTGTGCAGAAAGCCAACGACGTCGCTGCCGAGAACCAGTGGTGCCACGACATAGGAACGTGACCGTCCTGCAGCGACGATCAGCGGGCGATACACCGGCGCATTCGCCGTATCGTAGACAAGCGAGGGGCGCCGCCTGGACAACATCTCCGCCTCCGGAGCCGTCTCGGAAAGCGGCACGCTCTGGTTGATCCAATCGCTGAACCAGGACGCATTGGTGCTGTCCCCACGCTCGTGCAGGATCAGTGGTTTCCAGCTGCGGCTCTCCACCTTGGACAGCACAGCGCGGTGAAAGCCGCAGCGCAGCACCAATTCTTCGCACGCGCTGTCGACCAGGGCCGTCGAACTGGGCAGACCCCGCAACCGGGCCAAACCGGCCGCGCAATCAGATAACCGCTGCCCGCGCATCGCCGTGTCGTGCAGGTACCAGTCCATCGCGAGTTGTTGCAGGTTCAGGATCTGATCACATAACTCCCGAGCGGCCACCACCTCGGTGTCGGAAATGTGGCGCAACCGGTCTATGCAGGCGTGCGTCAACACGGAAATCAACTCGGCGGCCCGCCACGGGACGTCCCATTCGACCGCGGGCAGCGGGAGTTGGGTCTCGAGGGTCGCCTGGGTGTGCTCGCTGGCAACCCGTAGCCGCTCGACGAGCTCTACCTCGCGGGACCACCATTCGGTCCTCGATCGTGCCGTATTGGAACGCGTTCCGTCACTGGCCAGGGAAACACTCATCGCTGCCGCCGTTCATCGGTTCGAGCCTCACGCAGATAGCAGGCGATGGCGGCAGCTCGATTGCCGGCACCAAGCTTGTGCAGGATGTGTTTGACATGGGACTTCACCGTGCTTTCGGCGACCGTGAGGCGATCGGCCAGCTGCGCGTTGGTGGCCCCGTGAGCCAGCAGAGCCAAGACCTCACGCTCACGGGCGGTCAGCCGGGACAACCTGTCCGATCCTCGCCCTTCAGCCCGGTCCCAAACCGCCGCCATCGCAACGCGACTCGCCGCGGGTCGCTGCGACGCATCAAGAGCAAGGCTGGGCGTTTCATCGATCTCGGCCAGCGCGCGAATCGCCGCGTCACAAACGTCGGCGACGCTGCGACGTTGTTGATCGGCCCGGTCGGCCAGGACTGCGCGCTCGTAGGCCACGCCGACGCCGTCTGTGTACATCCGCAGCAGATCGCGATCGAGCTGGCCTACCGGAGGTCCTGCGAGACGATCCGCGTGCAGCAATCCCACGACCGTCGACATCGCGATGACGGGCGCCACGACGTAGTCACGGCTCCCGGTCCGCTGGACCAGTGCCTGATGCGCACGTGGCTCGTTCATCGCGTCGTTGACCAGTGCCGGCACCCGGCGGCGGACCACCTCGGCCTCCACCAGGGGTGAGGCCAACGCGATCTCGAGACCCTCGATGTCGACATCGATCTGCAGGTTCACGTCCCCGCCCGGGGTCCTGACGTAGAGCGCCTGCGGTATCCACAACGATCCGCGAATCGCGGACAACATCACCCGGTCGAACGCCCCGCTGGCACACAACCGGCGAGGCGCAGCGTCCAACACTGCGCCGGTCGTGGACTCCCGGCGCACCCGCTCCAGTGCGTCGAGCACGGCACTGAGCGCCACGGTCGATCGGTCGCTGGACTGCTGGACCGACGTCAGGCGCGACGCGCTGACCTCGGCCAGCCGATCAGCGAGCTGAGCCGCACCCAGTGTCTCGGACCAAACATCGGTGTCGATAGGGCGCTCCTTGCACTCTCCCGAGGCAATGCGGCTCGGGATTAACTAGTCCTGACATCATTCGTGAGCTGCATCACTCTTGTCAACTCCCCTTTCACGGGCAAATAGGCCCGCGATTAGGGGTCGACCGGCCTCACCTACCAGATCGACCGCATCATCCGACTTGACGCGCTAGTTATTCTCAATTCACTAACTCACTGTCTGAGACGAGGGTCAAGGTTGCCCATTCCCCGACCGTGGCGGACGCGACTCGCCCTGCCCGCGATCGCAGCCCCGATGACCGCGGTCTCTGGGCCAGAACTTGTCGTGGCCGCATGTCAGGCGGGCGTGATCGGCGCCTTCCCGACCCACAACGCCCCCAGCTCGGCCGCACTCGATGACTGGCTCAGCCAGATTCGCGCGTCATTGACACCCGACTCGGCTCCCGTGGCCGCAAACCTGGTGGTCCATCGGACCAACCGGCGTCTGTCTGCGGATGTCGCGACGCTCCAGCGGCACGGCGTCGAATTGGTCATCACCAGCGTCGGATCGCCGGAGCCGGTCATCGAGCCCCTCCACGACGTGGGAACGCAGGTGTATGCCGACGTCGCCAGCGTCGGACATGCCCGGCGCGCGCTGGCGGCGGGAGTCGACGGGCTCATCCTGCTGACCGCCGGCGCGGGCGGGCAGACGGGATGGGCCAATCCGTTCGCGTTCGTACGCGCAGTCCGCGAGTTCTACGCCGGACCGGTAGTGCTCGCCGGCGGCATCACCGACGGCCGATCGATCCTCGCCGCAGAAATACTCGGCGCCGATCTCGTGTACCTGGGCACCAGGTTCATCGCCACTCACGAAAGTCAGGCCGACGACGACTACCGGACCGCGCTGGTCGCCGCCGCCCTGGACGACGTCAGGCTGTCGACCCGGGTCGGCGGGATCCCCGCCAGCCTGCTGGCCAGTTGGCTCGAGAGGGCGGATCGGGCAGAGCCGGTAGATGACGTGGGGTTCGACCAGGATCGGTTGCTGTCCAACAGCACCGCCTGGAGTGCCGGCCACAGCGTGTCCGGCGTCGGGAGCGTGATGTCCGCGGCCGAATTGATTGCCACCCTTGTCGGCGAATACACCGCCGCCCGCAGAGATTCGGCAGGTCTAGTGATCAATGACTAGCTCAGCCGCCGATCGCGTACCCCTGCTGGATCGTCTGTATCACCAGATAGAGGTGACTATCGGAATTCCGTTTGAAATCCGCCCACGCACACTTAGTGTTTCATCGTTCACTATCGGACTGCGGCCCTTCCGACGCTGCCGCCGCGACAAGGAATCCTGATGCCGGCCCTGAGCACCGAAGTCGACACTACTTCACCCACCTACCTGAGCAACCTCGAAGCCCAGTCGGCCGCCGTTGCCGCACTCAACGACCAGCTCGAACTCGTTGCCGCCGGCGGCGGACCGCGTTATGTCCGACGGCACCACGAGCGCGGTCGGCTGCTGGCGCGCGAACGCATCGAACTGCTGGTGGATCGCGACGGTCCGTTCATGGAGTTGTCCGCGTTGGCAGCCTGGGGCACCGAATTCAACGTCGGTGCGGCCATCGTGACCGGGATCGGCGTGATCAGCGGCACCGAGTGCATGATCATCGCTCACGACCCCACCGTGCGCGGCGGCACGATGAACCCGTACACCTTGCGAAAGAACCTGCGGGCGTTGGAGATCGCCCGGATCAACCGATTGCCCGTGGTCTACCTGGTCGAGTCCGGCGGCGCCGACCTGCCCACCCAGGCCGAGCTGTTCGTCCCCGCTGGGCGGATCTTCCACGAGCTCACCGAGCTGTCGGCGATGGGTATCCCCAGCGTCGCATTGGTGTTCGGCAATTCCACCGCGGGCGGGGCGTACGTGCCGGGCATGTGCGACTACGCCGTGCTCGTCGACCGCCAGGCGAAGGTGTTCCTGGGCGGGCCTCCCCTGGTGAAGATGGCGACCGGCGAGGATGCCGACGACGAACAACTCGGTGGCGCCGACATGCACACCCGCGTCTCCGGCCTTGGTGACTACTTCGCCGTCGACGAAGTCGACGCGATCCGGATCGGACGCGATATCGTCACGCATCTCAACTGGCGCAAGCACGGCCCCGGACCGAGCCTGCCGGCCGACGAACCCCTCTACAGCGCTGAGGAATTGCTCGGTATCGCCTCAGGCGATTCCCGGGTGCCGTTCGATCCACGAGAAGTCATCGCCCGGGTCGTCGACGGTTCGCGGTTCTCCGAGTACAAGCCGCGCTGGGGCACCAGCATCGCGACGGGGTGGGCGTCGATCCACGGCTTCCCGGTCGGCATCCTGGCCAACACCCGCGGCGTGTTGTTTTCCGAAGAGTCCAAGAAGGCAACCGAATTCATTCTGCTCGCCAACCAGACCGACACGCCGCTGATCTTCCTGCAGAACGTCACCGGCTATATGGTCGGCACTGAATACGAGCAGGGCGGCATCATCAAGGACGGCGCCAAGATGATCAACGCCGTCACCAACAGCACGGTCCCGCACATCACCGTGAACATGGGTGGCTCGTTCGGCGCGGGCAACTACGGGATGTCCGGCCGCGCCTACGATCCGCGCTTCATGTTCAGCTGGCCCAGCGCCAAACTGGCCGTCATGGGCGCCCAACATCTCGCCGGAGTCTTGTCGATCGTCGGAAAGGCCTCGGCGGCAGCCGCGGGCCGCGAATTCGATGCCGAGGCAGACGCCCGCCGGACTGCTGAGATCGAGGAACAGATCGAGCGGGAGTCGCACGCGTTCTACGTCTCGGCGCGAATCTATGACGACGGCGTGATCGACCCCCGGGACACCCGTTCTGCGCTCGGGATGGCCTTGTCCGCAGCCCATTCCAACGTCATCGAGGGACGCCGTGGCTTCGGCGTCTTCAGGATGTGAGGACCGTGTTCCACAAACTGCTGATCGCCAATCGCGGAGAGATCGCCACCCGCATCATCCGCACCGCTCGCGATATGGACATCGCGACCGTCGCGCTGTACTCCGACGCCGACCGCAACATGCCTTATGTCGCGGCCGCCGACGAGTCGGTTCATCTGCCCGGCACCGCACCGGGTGACACGTACCTGCGCGCGGATCTGGTACTCGACGCAGCGGCCCGCACCGCAGCCGATGCGATCCATCCAGGATACGGATTCCTCTCGGAGAACGCCGATTTCGCCGCCGCATGCGCGGCGGCGGGCATCGTGTTCGTCGGCCCCAGCCCCGGTGCGATCACCGCGATGGGCTCCAAGATCGCCGCAAAAGAACTCATGGCCGCTGCCGGAGTCCCGGTGCTGCCCGGGGCGACCGTCCAAAGCGCCGAAGATCTCGATCCTGAGCACCTCGCCGCGGCTGCGCGCGCCATCGGCTACCCGATCCTCGTCAAGGCCGCGTTCGGCGGCGGCGGACGCGGGATGCGGATCGTCACCGACGCCAGCGCTCTCGTCGAGGCAGTGCAGAGCGCGCGCCGGGAGGCCGCCTCGGCGTTCGGCGACGGCACCGTGTTTCTGGAGAAGTTCGTCGAATCCCCGAGGCACATCGAAGTGCAGATCTTCGGCGACAGTCACGGCAGCGTCGTGCATCTCGGCGAACGCGAATGCTCGATCCAGCGCCGCTATCAGAAGATCATCGAAGAGGCGCCCTCGACCGCCGTCGACGCCACGTTGCGCGCCGAGTTGGGCCGAGCAGCGGTGGCCGCGGGCCAGGCATTGGCTTATGAGGGTGCCGGCACCGTCGAGTTCGTGATGGCACCGGACGGATCGTTCTATTTCCTCGAGGTCAACACCCGACTGCAGGTGGAGCATCCGGTGACCGAACTGGTCACAGGTATCGACCTGGTTCGCGCCCAGCTCCTCGTGGCCAGTGGTCAACCGCTGCCACCCGACATGCTGGACTCCGCACCGCGCGGACACGCCGTCGAGGTTCGGCTCTATGCCGAAGATGTTGCGGCCGGCTTCATTCCGGTATCGGGCACGTTGAAGACACTGGAGTTTCCCGACTCCCCAGGCATCCGGATCGACGCCGGATTCGAGTCGGGATCGGTGATCAGTACCTTCTACGACCCGATGCTGGCCAAGGTCATCGGCTACGGCAACACCCGCGAGGAGGCCTGCGCGCGGGTGGCGCGAGCGCTCGCCGAAACGCGCGTGCACGGCGTTGCGACCAACCGTGACCTGCTGATCGGCATCCTGCGCGAACCGGAGTTCCTCTGTGGCGCCATCGACACCGGGTACCTGGACCGGCACGACCCGGCCGGCTTGACCGCCGATTCGGCCGGGTCCGGCACCTCGGAGATTCATGCTGTGATCGCCGCACTGGCCGCCCAAGCCGACCGCCGTGCCAGCGCATCGGTGCTGCCCGGCCTGCCATCCGGATGGCGGACCCTGCCGTGTGCCGACCAGCGGGTCAGCTTCACCGCGGGCGAGGCCGAGATCGACGTGGCGTACCGCTTCACCCGCGGAACCGTCGACGCGTCGGTGTCGGGAACCGATTTTGCGGTCCGGTTGCACAGTGCCTCAGCCGATCTCGTCGATGCCGAGATCGACGGGGTGCGCCGGCGGTACCGGGTGGTCCGAGATGGCCTGGATCACTATGTCGACAGCTCGCTGGGCTCGACATCGCTTCGGGAAATCGAACGGTTCCCCGATCCGACGACGATGGCCGAGGCCGGCTCGCTGGTGGCGCCCATGCCCGGCGCGGTCGTTCGTATCGAGGTCATCCAGGGAACCCGGGTCGAGGCCGGCACCCCGATCGTGGTGCTCGAGGCGATGAAGATGGAGCACACCGTCCGAGCTCCCGCCGATGGTGTGGTTTCGACGATCTCGGTGACCGCGGGTGACCAGGTGGAATCCGGGCAAGTCCTGGCGGTGGTCAGCTCGGATGAGTCGGCGTGATGGGCCTCGACTACCCGGGATTGCTGGCCGACCTCAGGACAGAGTCCGACAACCTCATCGCCGCGTTGCGGGGACTTGACGCCGATCAGTGGACGCTGGCTACACCGGCAGCGGGATGGAGCATCAACGACCAGGTTTCCCACTTGGCCTTCTTCGACGACGCCACACGGTTGGCTTCGACCGATCCCATTGCCTTCCGAGCTGAAGCCGACCAACTCATCAGCGGCGGAATGGATTTCCCCGACCGTATCGCAGCCCGGTATCGCGACGTGACACCCGAGCGGCAGCTGGAGTGGTTCACCACGGCTCGCAGCCAGCTCGTCGCCGCCTTCGGCGGCGACGATCCCAAACGCAGACTGCCGTGGTTCGGACCCGACATGAGCGTGGCATCGTCGGCCACGGCACGGCTGATGGAGACGTGGGCGCACGGCCAGGACGTGTACGACGCGATCGGAATCGCGCATCCGCCCAGTCCCGGCCTCCGGAGCATCGCCCATCTCGGTGTGGCGACGTTCGCCTTCGCCCATACGCTCAACGGGATGGCCGTACCTGAGGAAGCCATCCGGGTCGTTCTGCACTCCCCCGACGGAGACGAGTGGACTTGGGGACCGGGCTATTCAACCAACCAAGTGCACGGCACAGCCGAGGATTTCGTGCTGACGGTCACCCAGCGTCGGCATTGGACGGAGACCGGGCTCAGAGCCGTCGGCCCCGTAGCTCAGGGCTGGCTGGATATCGCGCAGGCATTCGCCGGTGCTCCCAGCCGTCGGGCGATGCACTGATGGACTTCACCGAGCCTGACGAACACCAGGACCTGCGCAAGGCCGTCGCCGCGGTCACCGCCCGCTACGGCGCAAGCTATTTCACCGAGCGGGCAGCGGCCGGGGAACCCACTACCGAGCTGTGGCAGGACCTCGGCGCCCACGGATTCATCGGGATCAACTTTCCCGAACAGTACGGCGGCGGAGGCGCCGGGATGGCCGAGCTCGCGATCGTATGCGAGGAGACCGCCGCCCACGGCTGCCCACTGTTGCTGTTGCTCGTCTCCAGCGCCATCTCGGGTGAGCTGCTGAGCCGCTACGGCAGCGAGGCGCACCGTCGAGAGTGGTTGCCGCGGATGGCATCCGGTGAAACCAAGGTCGTATTCGCCATCACCGAGCCGGACGCCGGATCCAACAGCCGCCAGATCAGCACCACCGCCGTCCGTGACGGTGGCGACTTCCTGTTGAACGGCACCAAGTACTACATATCCGGTGTGGACGAGGCCGGCGCGTTGATCGTCGTCACCCGCTCCGCGCCGGAGCGATTGTCACTGTTCCTGGTCCCGACCGATGCGCCGGGTTTGGTCAAGCATCGGCTCCCGGTCGGAATCAGTGTCCCCGAAAAGCAATTCACGCTGCACTTCGACAACGTGCGGGTGCCGGCGTCGAATCTGGTCGGCACCGAGCACGACGGTTTTCGTCAGGTCTTCGACGGCCTGAACCCGGAGCGCATCACCGGCGCCGCGGTGTGCGTGGGGGTCGGGCGGCACGCGGTCGAACAGGGCGCCGAATACGCCCGCACCCGAACCGTCTGGGGTCCACCGATCGGTTCCTATCAAGCCATCGCCCATCCGCTGGCGAAAGCGAGGATCAACGTGGATCTCGCTGCAATGATGACCGCCAAGGCGGCGTGGCTCTTCGATCAGGGACTGCCAGCGGGCGAAGCGTCCAACATGGCCAAGTATGCGGCCGCCGAAGCCGCGGTGGAGGCGGTGGATCACGTCATCCAGGTGCACGGCGGCAACGGCTTGGCGACGGAGTACGGTCTGCTGCCGCAATGGGGGCTCGCTCGCCTGCTGCAGATCGCCCCGGTCAGCCGCGAGATGATCCTGAACTACGTGGCGCAGCACACCCTGGCGCTACCCCGATCGTATTGAGGACGGTATGAAGCTGGGTCTGCAGCTTGGCTATTGGAGTGCACAACCTCCGACCAACCATGCGGAACTGGTGGCTGTGGCCGAAGAGGCCGGGTATGACACGGTGTTCACCGCCGAATCCTGGGGTTCGGATGCGTTCACCCCGCTGGCGTGGTGGGGCCGCGAAACCACCCGGATGCGGCTGGGCACCTCGGTCGTGCAGCTCTCGGCCCGCACCCCCACCGCGTGCGCGATGGCCTCGCTGACGCTGGACCACCTCTCCGGCGGCCGCCACATCCTCGGTTTGGGCGTGTCCGGGCCGCAGGTGGTGGAGGGCTGGTACGGGGCTCGCTTCCCCAAGCCACTGGCCCGCACCCGCGAATACATCGACATCATCCGGCAGGTCTGGGCCCGCCAGGCCCCGGTCACCAGCGCAGGCCCGCACTACCCGCTGCCGTTGAGCGGGCAGGGCACCACCGGATTGGGTAAGCCGCTCAAGCCGATCGTGCACCCGCTGCGCGCCGACATCCCGATCATGCTCGGCGCCGAGGGCCCCAAGAACGTCGCGCTGGCCGCCGAGATCTGTGATGGCTGGCTGCCGATCTTCTACTCACCCCGGCTGGCCCCGATGTACAACGAGTGGCTCGACGAAGGCTTCGCCCGCCCCGGTGCCCGGCGGTCCCGCGAGGACTTCGAGATCTGCGCCACCGCGCAGGTGGTGATCACCGATGACCGCTCCTCGATCCTGGATCTGATCAAGCCGCACCTGGCCCTCTACATGGGCGGCATGGGTGCCGAGGACACCAACTTCCACGCCGATGTCTACCGCCGCATGGGCTACGCCGACGTCGTCGACGAAGTCACCCGACTGTTCCGCAGTGATCATAAGCACGGAAAAGAACTAGCAGCCAAGGCCGTTCCCGACGAACTCGTCGACGACTCGGCGATCGTCGGCGACATCGACTACGTCCGCAAACAGATCGCCGCCTGGGAAGCCGCCGGCGTCACCATGATGGTCATCGGCGCCCGCAGCCCCGAACAGATCACCGAAGCCGCAGACCTGGTGTAGCTCAGCGGCTGTGGGCGGCGAAGAACTGCCCGATGGCCGCCGATGCGTCGAATCTGGCTTTCGGGGCGACCGGCCAGGTGTGGCCCCACCCGTCGATCGTGACAAAAGCGACTTCGGTACCGGCGGCGCAGCCGGTGGTGGAGAGGCGTTCCCCGCCGGGGATGGGCGCCTGCACCGCGGGTGGGCAATGGTCGAAGGCCAGCCAGCGGTCGGCCATCGTCGGCGCCGCCACGACGGTGCTGGCTCCGCCGCGGCCGATCATCCGGCCGCCGGTATAACGCACCACCGAGTCGCCGGTGCCGTGAACCGCCAGCACTGCAACGGGTTTCGACGGATTGCACTGCACACCGCTGCCCAGCGTGCCCGCCACCGGTGCGATCGCGGCCACGAGGTCGGCGCGTTCGCAGGCCAACCGATTGGTCATGAACGCACCCGCGGACATTCCGGTGACGAAGACCCGGCCGGGCGGGATGCGGTAGTCGCGGGTGAGCCGCCCGATGAGCGCAGCCAGGAACCCGACGTCGTCGACACCTTGCCGATCGGGCTTCGACGCACCCCGTCCGTCGGCCCAACTGAGATCAATGCCGTTGGGGTAGGCCACGACGAAACCGTGTCGGTCGGCGACGGCGTTGAAGTTGGTCTGCGCCGACTGCTTGGGCCCGGTCTGGTTGCCACCGTGCAGGTTCAGCACCAATCCGTTCGGATGCTCAAGTCCCGCAGGCACATGCAGGAGATAGGTGCGCTGGATCCCACCGAATGTCATGGCACCGGGCGGATCGGGACTGGCGGGCGCCTGCGCGGCCGGAACCGCGAAAACGAACAGGAAGGCAGCAACGATTGCTATCACACGCCGGAGCACAAGAAGCAGTCTGCACTGTAACCGGCGGTAGGCCACGATGGATCGCGGACGCGTCCTGCGCCGGCCACCTATTGGTCACGTCGCCGACAACGCGCGAGCCGCCGGCTCACGGCACAAACCCGCGCCGGCAGCCGGCGAAAACCGTCGGCCCCTTGTCGAGCAGCTCACCGAGCGACACGTCGCCGGAAGCCGATCGCAAGTCGGCGATCGGCGGAAGCGAAAGGTGCACTTCATAAGCGAGCATTCCGGTACCGCCGACCTCGCGGCAGGTCATACCGACTCGCTGTCCGGCGTCCCGGCCGAATTCGCTGTCCAACCGGTCGCGCACCGCGCTCAGAGAGACATGGCCGCCCCGGGCACCCTGGAACACCGGGTCGAGGACGGCGGTCACCTGGGCGGCGAGCGTGGTGGCGATGCTGAAGTAGTCCGGCGGCGGCAAACCCGAGCAGGTGCCGTGCGCGGACCATTCGTGGGGCGCCATCACCGAGGCGTCCGACATCATCGACTGCAGGTTCGTCTGCACGGCTGCCGGTAGTTGCAGCGCCGATAAGTCAGGGGGCTGACCATCCTTCGATACTCCGCAGAACTGTTGGGTCGGGGGCTGGGGCCATAAGCCGTGCAGGATCAACGCCGGCCCCAACGCGCCGACGTGCCCGCTTCGGCAACCCGGGTTGGCCGGATCGACTTTGCACAGGCTTGGCCCCCAGGTGACCACGAGCAAGCTCGAGCTGCTGGTGGCCGCCTCCTTCTTGGATGGCTCGCGCGGGCGGTCGACGACCAACACGCTGACGACGACGGCCGCGACCACCACCGCCCCCAGCGCGGCCGATATGGACAATACGGCCACGTCCCCTCGCCGCATGCGGTACAGCTTGTCACGACCACCCGTCAACGTTGACGGATTGCGAAAGGTCGCCATGCAGGTGCCGCTGCCGAGGTGTGCCCAGCGATGAACGATATCGATCGCTGGTTCGAACGCACGGCCGGCAGACGCAACCGGGTGCCCTCGCTGTACGCCAGCCTCCTCACCGGCAAGATCTTCACCTACTTGGCGTACCGACTGCGCTATCCGCTGCTGCTCGCCACCGCACAGTTCGCCGTCCACGTCGCCGAGTTCTTCCTCATCCTTTCCAGCCTCGGCGGCATGGCGGCCTTCACCGTGATGATGCTGAGGGTCGGCAGCCTGATCGTGGGTGGCGCGTGGTGGGGACTCCTGGAGGTCATGCGCGAGCGACTACGCATGTTCTCTCGATTAGGGGAACGGGATGCGGCCGGATACGAAATCGGCAGCTGGCTTGTCCTGGCGGTGATCATGACGGTGGTCGTGACCATCGGCGGAGCTCTTGCCCTGGCGTTGTTACATCCTTCGGGCCATGATCCCGTCGCCCATCTGTATGCCTTCCTCATCGTGGCGGAGCTCGCCATCAATTTCCCGGTTCGGGCGCTGCATTCCGGCGTATACGCCACACGGCGCGTCTATCGACCACGTTGGTCGATCTTCCTGTCCCCCGTCGTGCAGTTGGGGGTGATCAGCCTGGGCTTCTACTACTACCCCGCGGTCGCCGTCATCGTCGCGATCATCGTGTCGAACGCCATCGCCATCGCGATCACGACCCACTACTCGCTGGAGACCTATCGGGTGATCGGCCTGCGCCCCAGCCTGCGGGCGCCGTGGCAGCGGTTCTGGCGGTCGCTTCCGAAAATCCCGCCGCTGCTGGGCATCAAGACGACGTTGTCCGGTCTCGGGCTACGGCTGGACGCCGTCCTGGTTCTCGCGATCGTCGGCATTTACGGCACCAGCACGCGGTCCTTCGATCTCACCGCCGCCGTCTCGTCGTGGCGGCAGGTCGACGCCTTCCAGTTCTTCTATCTGGTGCTGCCGCTGTTTCGCGGCACGTACGACAGTGCCGGCATCTTCTACTTCGACCTCGTACGGCTACGCAGTGTCTCAGCCTTGCACGAGCTCCGACGGGTGTTCTTTCACCACCTGCTGTGGATGACGCCGATGGTCTCGCTGTACTACTGGGCGCTGTCGGCTTCGCTCGGACTGCTTGTCCTGCAGGATGTTCCGATATCATTTCTGATCGCGCTCGTCCCACTTTTCGTGGTGCACAGCGTGATCGGCATCTACCAGATCCGTCTGTTCGCCGATGGGCGGTTCGGCACCCACCTGGCGACCATCTTGTTCCTGGTCGTGCTGTTGTGGCTGGTCTGGATAAAGCCGAATCCCGCCTCCGACCTGATCCAGGTCACCGCAGCGTTGATCTTGCAGCTCATCCTGCTGATCAATCTGCAGCATCTGCGCGACCGCCGGCACCCCGCATTGCCCACACTGCTCAGCCTGGGCGACTGGCTCCACCAACTGGCCCTCGAACCCGGCCCGGTGCGCGTCGGCGAGATCGCGGTCCCCGAATCGTGCACTACCAAGCAACGATCGGCCGCCGTACAGCTGTTGCGTCAATCATTTGACGGCAAAGGGCATGTGACGTTCCGTTCGCCGAGGAAACTGGCCTACTACGAACGTGCGTCGCAGGCTTCGTGCGGCCCACCGCCCCACCTGCTGCTGCAAACCCTCAGCGGAGGCGCGGTCAACCGCGGTACCTGCTCGCAGGCGCCGATCGACGACGGGCGCAACGCCTTCCACCAATGGATTCCAGACATCGACCTGGCCACCGCCCCAACGGATCTGGCGACTCTGACGCACGAGTTCCGTTCACTCTTCCCGGATGGAATCGTCTTCGATCTGGTAACCCTCGATGGCGCGGACGAGATGCGTCACCTCGACGCGGATACCCTCGTGAGGGCCTTGCCGGCTGTCACGCGGAGCCTAGACGACGGCGTCGCCACCGTCGTGTTGTCCGACCGCAGGTTCACTCCGATCTATCGCCAGGGCGTGCTCCGGGTTCTGCTGGTGTCCCCGCCCGATCCCGACAGAGACCGCGCGAGGGAGTTGGCCGCGATTGTCCGTAACTCGCAGATCGGCGGGGCCGCAAAGCGAGTCGGCGATGGCTGATCCCGTAGACATCGAACGGCGCCTGGCCGACCCGAAGACGTACGAAGACACCATCCTTCGGATCTTCACGAAGAAGCGCCAGCGCGGGATGACGTTCGGCGAGGTCGACGACAACGGTGTGACCTACTTCGACACGGCCACCAACCGGCGAACGCTGGCCCGGGTGATCGCCCGCAGCGTGGCCACCGACCAATATCGGCCTCAGCCGGTGGATCTGTGGATCCTCGACAGTAAGGGGAAACAGCGCGCGGCACACATGCCGACGTTCACCGACCACGTCGTCGGATCAGCACTGTTCCAGCTCATCTCGCACAACGCCTGCTGCTACGGCCTTCCCGGTGTCTACTCGTATTTACCCGGCAAGACCAACGTGACAGCGATGCGATCCCTCGCCGCCTTTGTCCGTGCCCACCGCGCGAACGTCGGCGACAAGGGGCCGCCGCTTTACGTTCTGCAATCCGATTTCGAACACTACGGCGACAATCTTCCGGTCGGCCCCGACGCCGCACTGTGGCCGATCCTGCGCGAGGTGGTGGGGCTTGGCAGCTCGAATGGAGCTGTATCGCACCATGTTTGGAATCTCATCCTCAGCCTGGCCCGCCCGGTCGTTCGCGACCAGGACGGCGCACAATTCACCCGGCTACATGGTGTGGCCATGGGGACTCCGCTCGTCCCGATGCTGGCAGACCTCGCCGTCGTACCGATGGACAAGGCAATCTTGGACATCGACGGCATTTTCTATGCCCGATACAATGACGACTTCCTGATCGCCCACCCGGATCTGACCGCACTGCACGAGGCGGACGCGCGAATCGACGCGTTGCTGGATGAACTGGGCGTCAAACGCAAGCTCACGAAGGAACTGCGAACCGCGCTGAGCGCGACGGGCCGGGCGTGCGCCGACGATCCCGCCTATCGCGGGCGCGGGCGCATCGACTCACTTGGTCTCTCGGTCAGTCACGCCGGCACCCTGGCCGTAGGCCCCCACCGGCTGCGCCGCTTCGTCGCGCGGGTTGCCACCCGAATCGACGGGGTTGCGGCCGGACTCCGCCGGCTGCCGCCCACCGAGCGAGCACGTCAGCTCGTCGCCGCCACGAATGTGATGCTGGATGTGGCGAGCCCCTTTGCGGTTGCCGGCCTGCCATCCTTGCTCGACAGCACAACAGATCGAGGGACGTTGAAAGACTTGGACTTTCGCATCGCTCGCAAGATTGTGCAGGCCGCCACGGGGCGGCCGGGAGTACTGGGCTTTCGGGTGGTGCCCCCGGCGGCACTCCGAGGCGAGATGCGCTTGGTGTCGTTGGTCAACCTGCGCAACGAACGGTGAAGGCCTTGCCATGAGCACCGGCATGCGATTCAATGCCTATGAGTGCGCGGACCCCGCCTAGTGCGGCTTTCCCGAAGGACCACAGAGGCTGTGGCTTTCGGTCCTTCATTTTTTCGTTTTTCCCCGCGCCCTCGCTTGCGCGTCGAGACCCGTCTAGCTGCGCGTGCAGTTGGGGTCGGCCGGCTTGGCCGGCCATGCGCAGACGTTGATGAAGGTCGTGGTGTTGAAGCCGCCGCCGTCGAACACGCCGTAGGCGCTCCCGTTGGTTCCGGTGTAGGTGGCGCCACCGCCGCCTTCGCCGGTCGAGGTGACGATCGTGGTGACCGTCCAGCCCTTGTCCTTCAACGCCGCCTTGTAGGCATTCATGACGTCGCCGGGTGACCCGTCGACTTTGAAGTTCATGTGGATTCCGTTGTCGCCGATATTGTCCGGCCCCTTGGTCTCCTGGCTGTTGGCCGGCGTCGGCACCAGGCCGGGGAGCTTGTCGGTCGCGACCGGGGCCGCGCTGGCGGCCGTCGACGCCGAGCCGGTGCCCGATTTGGAGTCAGAGTTACTGCAAGCCGTGCCGGTCAATCCGATCACCACGGCAACGGCCGCTATCGCAGATACTCCACGTCTCATGGGTCCCCCTCTGGTGTCATGGGCACAGTAGCCCACCTGGGACCTTCCAGGTTGCGACACGGTCACGGATGGATACCTATCGATACAGGACCGGTCACAAGGGGCTCACGGCTCCCTATCGTCACATGGGATAACAGACGTCACAGCGACGTCCCGCCCCGAAAGGTGTGTCGTGTCGCCGCGTCCCCGCATTCCTTCGCTGTCACTGGCCTCGGCGCTTGTCGTCGGACTGTGCGGGTCGACAGGCGTCACACCCCCGGTGGCGAATGCGGACCCGTGCGAGGGCGCGTCTGCCGCAGCGCAACCCGCCGCGAACCAGGCGTTCCAGATTCCGCAGCCATCGGCGATCGCACCCTTCGACCGCCCGATCGGGCACAAGCCCGCCGGCGCGAATGACCAAGCGCCACTGCCGGCTTTGGGCAAGATGCTGATCAATGCGTTCATCCCGAACGCGGGGCAGGTGCAGAAGCAGGCCGCCGTCGCTCCGTCGCCCAAACCCGCCCCCGCCCAGCCGCAACCGGCACCGGCCGCGGCGACGCCGGCGCCGTCGACCGCGCCGGCCGGTACCTCGGTCGTCGGCTGGGTAACCGGCCCGGACAGCCCGAACCAGACCATCCAGAAATTCGCGATCACCGGCACCGACCTCGGAATCATGTGGGACAACGGCGATCCCGCACACCGCCAGGTTCTGATGGCGTTCGGCGATACGAACGGTTTCTGTCAGATCCCTGGCAAGCAGTGGCGCTACAACGTGCTGATGCGCAGTACCGACGGCTCGCTGGCCAGCACCGTCGCGGTGCCCGACGGCGCCGTCGGCAACAAGTACTCCGGCTCGCCGGTGTGGCGGCCCGGTATCGCCAAGCAGGTCGTCAACAGCATCAACCGCGCACCGGAAGAGACGGGCATCATCCCGACCTCCGGCGTCGCCGTCGGGTCGCAACAGTTCATGAACTTCATGTCCATCAAGAGCTGGGACAACTACGGCGCGTGGACGACGAACTACTCGGCCGTCGCGGTGTCGTCCGACAACGGTGAGACCTGGGGCGTCTACCCCAACACCGTCCGCCAGCCGACCAACGGCAACGAGAATTTCCAGATGGGCGCGTTCCTCAAGCCCGGCCCGGGTGACCCGTACATCTACTCGTTCGGAACGCCCAACGGGCGCGGCGGATCGGCCTACGTGGCACGGGTGAACCCGGCGACCATCCCGGACCTGGCGACGTACGAGTACTGGAACGCCGACACCAACTCGTGGGTGGCCGGTAGCCCGGCGGCGGCGACTCCGGTGATACCGGGTCCGGTCGGCGAGATGTCGGCCCAGTTCAACACCTATCTGAAGCAGTACTTGGTGCTGTACTGCAACGGAAACAACGACGTGGTGATGCGCACGGCGCCGGCGCCGCAAGGGCCGTGGGGACCCGAGCAGATGCTGGTGTCGTCCATGCAGATCCCGGGCGGCATCTACGCGCCGTTCCTGCACCCGTGGTCGACGGGCCGGGAGCTGTACTACAACCTCTCGCTGTGGTCGGCCTACAACGTGATGCTGATGCATACCGTGCTCCCCTGACTGCCCAATTACCCCCCAATCGGCCCAGCGGTGGGACACTCAGGGTCATGGACGACACCAGCGACCGACGCGTCGAAGACTCCATCCCGACCGAGGTCCTGGATGGAGCCGAAACCGAACAGGCGGCCGAGATCGTCGTCGACGCCGCCGTCCGCAAAACCATCTCCCCGGCAGCACTGGGCCGGGTGCTCGTCGACGCCGGCCGCAGCGTCGATGACGAAGACGACCTGTTGACCTTGTTGCAACACGTCGCGGGTATCGCGCACGAGGCGATCGACGGCGCCGACTACACAGGCATCACGATCGACCTCGGGGGCCTGACGTACACCGCGGTGCATACCGACGAGCGCACCCTGCGCATCGACAGCGATCAGTACGAGGCCGGCGACGGGCCGTGCCTGCATGCCGCGCGCACCCGCAGCATCGTGTTGCTCGGGTCCGACGAAGCGATGCAGCGTTGGCCGGCGTTCGCCGCGGCCGCACGCGCGGAGGGCGTCAACAGCTTCCTGGCCGCGCCGCTCTTCACCGACGGCCAGACGCTCGGGGCGTTCAATCTGTACGGGCGGGACTTTCATGCCTTCGACAGCCTGGACGCCGAGATCCTCGATCTGCTGACCACCGCGGTGTCCCGGGCGATCGGCGACTTCGCGCGGTTCAAATCCGCGCAGGACACCGCGGAGTCGATCCAGCGGGTGCTGCAGACCAGGGCGCCGATCGAGCAGGCCAAGGGTGTGCTGATGGCGATGCGCGGCATCGATGCCGACGAGGCGTTCGATGTGCTGCGTGTGCAGAGTCAGGCCACGAACGTGCCCGTTCGTGTTCTCGCCGTGGATTTCCTGGACAAGGTCACCGGCAGCAACGGCGAGCAGAATTAGAAGGTGTTGACCAGCGTTCGGCGCTCGGACATCTCCCGCGACATCGTGTAGTGGTGGTAGTGCGTCGCGCACTTGACCACGCTGACGAACAGGACGCCCGGATCCGGCCGGTTCCGGAGCATCTTCCACATCCGACGCCGGTAGACCTGCCGCAGGTATGGATCCGGCACGTTCTTCATCAGCAGCACAAACAGGCCGAAAGCCCGTCCGCCGTCCAGCAATTGCGCTTTTCTGCGGCGCCATGGATGCTCGCGCAGGTACGCATTGCGGGCTCGCCCGAAGTCGAATTTGCGTGTGAGATAAAGATTTTCGAGCCGCTCGAAGTACGAATCGGGATCGTATAGGTCGCGCATCAGGGCGATGTAGCCGTCGCGCAACTCATCTCGGCTCATCTTCAGTGGAATCACGTTGGTGCCGAATGTCTGTTCATCGTCGAGATCGAGGCGGCCCTCGTTCTTCAGGCGCGCGTGCAACGGCGTCTTCGGGATGGCCGCGAGCATGCCGACCATCGCGTGCATGATGTCGGTCTGGTTGATGAATTCGGCTTGTTCCTTGAAGATTCGGGCATCGTCGTTGTCGAAGCCGACGATCATGCCGCACCAGACTTCCAGCCCGGAGTCCTGCACCTTGCGGACGCGGTCGACGATCGTGCCGCCCTTCTTCACGTTCTGGTACTTCTTCGCCTCTTTCAGCGATTCTTCGTTCGGGCTCTCGATGCCGATGAACACCACCGTGATGTTGGCGGCGACCATCAACTCCATCAGCTCGTCGTCTTCGGCGAGGTTCAGTGACGCCTCGGTGAAGAACTGCAGCGGATATCCTTCGCGCTCCTGCCAGTCGTGGACATCGGCCAGCAGCACCTTCACGGCGGCTTTGTTACCGATCAGGTTGTCGTCGACGATGAAGCCGATCGACAGGTTCGCCTTGCGCATCGCTTCGAGTTCGGCGATCACCTGAGCACTGGTCTTCAACCTGGGCTTGCGGCCGAATGTGACGATGATGTCGCAGAACTCGCACTGGAACGGACAGCCGCGGCTGAACTGGATGCTGCCGAAGACGTAGTTCTTGGTCTTGAGCAGGTCGTAGCGCGGCACCGGGACCTGCGTCATGTCGGTGCGGTCGGGCTGCTCGTAGCGGTACTGGTGCCGGCCGTGCGCCCAGTCGTCGAGGAACTGCGGCCAGGTGGTCTCGGCTTCGCCGACGAAGATGGCGTCGGCCAGGCCGTCGAAGTAGTCCTCCTGCACACTGACCCATGGACCGCCGACGACGACGAAAACGCCACGGGCTCTGAGCTCGCGCAGGATCTCGCGCATCCGCTGGCGCTGAACGATCATGCCGGTCAGCCCGACGATGTCGGCCTTGGCGACTTTCTCGAAGTCGATCTCCTCGACGTTCTCGTCGATGAGCGTCACGTGGTGTTCGGCGGGGGTCAACGCCGCCAGCAGCGGCAGGCAGGCCGTCGGGACGTTGCATTTCTTGCCGAGCAGCGCCAACGCATGTTCCAGGCCCCAGTAGGACACCTCGAACCGGGGATTGATGATGACAATGTTTGCCACAGTCGTCTGCTCCGAATCGAACTCGTAAGACGTCAGTTGGCGTTGCTTGCCATGCGGAGCCTAGCAACATGACCTGGCGAAACGAGTCAATCGCACATAGTTGGGACGAGGCCCGGATGGAGTCTCTTCCCCGTTGACGGTAACGCTGCGTCCTCGGTTCGGTCACGACCTTTCGTGGGCACTGCAGATTTGGTCCAGAGGGTGGTGTGATCGCAGACGTGGATCCGGTCGGAGCTCTGTGCTGCCTGCTGATCGCGATCGCCGCGCTGGCCGCTGTGGGTGGATACGTCGCGGGCGTCGTGCGTCAACGGCGAGAGCACCATGCGCGTCGATACTTCGCCCTCGGCGTCGTCACCGGCTTCGTCGGCGCCTCGGTGCTGCGCCACCGGCTGGGCCGGACCGTTGCGCGCAGGCTCGTCCTCCCCCAGCGGTTGGACAATCCGCTCACCGTCGCGGCCTTGCAGCTTCGCCGGAAGCTACCAGGGGCTCGGTGAGTAGTCCTTCAGGAAACACCCGCGCAGGTCTTCGCCCAACTCGCCCCGGACAATCGGGTCGTACACGCGGGCGGCCCCATCGACAAGGTCGAGCGGGGCATGGAAACCCTCGTCAGCGAGCCGCAGCTTGGTCGGGTGCGGGCGCTCGTCGGTGATCCAGCCGGTGTCGACGGCGGTCATGAGAATGCCGTCCTTCTCGAGCATTTCACCGGCGCTGGTGCGAGTGAGCATGTTCAGGGCGGCCTTGGCCATATTGGTATGTGGATGCCCCGGGCCCTTGTACGCCCGGCTGAACTGCCCCTCCATGGCCGACACGTTCACGACGTACTTGCGACGCGCGGGCGATGCGGCCATCGCGGCACGCAGACGGCCCACCAGAATGAACGGCGCGGTCTGATTGCACAGCTGAACCTCGAGCAGTTCCATCGCGTCGACCTCGTCCACGCGTTGTGTCCAGCTGTTGATTGGCGCGGTGTCGGGCAGCAGACCACCCGCGTCGATCGCGATGCCCGCGGCGATCCGCTCTGGGGAGGCGCTGCCGGCGGTGAGGGCGAGTTCTGTGACCGGCGGGCAGGAGCGAAGCGACCCGGGAATTGATGGAGCGTGGGGACTTTGGTGCTCGGCGAGGCTGCCGGCGAGGGCTGCCGGATGGGCGTCGCTCATCCGGTCGAAGGTGACCACGTCGACGAGTTCCGGCGCCGGGGTTCGCTCCGCCTCGACGAGTGCCGAATAGGAGCCGGGTGCCCGGCGCACTGTCTGAGCGGCGTTGTTGATCAGGATGTCCAGCGGGCCCTGCGCGGCCACGGTGTCCGCGAGCGCCACGACCTGAGCGGGGTCGCGCAGGTCGATCCCGACGATCCGCAGCCGGTGCAGCCAGTCCGCCGAGTCGGGCATCGCAGCGAAGCGGCGCACGGCGTCGTTCGGAAAACGGGTGGTGATCGTCGTGTGGGCGCCGTCGCGAAGCAGCCGCAGCGCGATGTACATGCCGATCTTGGCGCGGCCACCGGTGAGCAGAGCCCGCCGCCCGGTCAAGTCGGTGCGAGCGTCGCGTTTCGCGCGGTTGAGCGCGGCGCAGCCTGGGCAGAGTTGGTGATAGAACGCGTCGACCACCGTGTGGTGGTTTTTGCAGATGTAGCAGGCGCGCGAGCGGATCAGCGTTCCCGCACTGGCCCCGGCCACGTTGGACACCAGGGGCAGGCCAGCGGTTTCGTCATCGATACGTCCGGGGGCCCCGGTGGCCGTCGCGGCGATGACGGCGCGGTCGGCGGCCGACACCTCGTCGCGCCTGGCGGCGCGGCGGGCTTTCTTGACCGACTTGAACATGGCCGCTGTTGCCCGACGCACGGCGACGACATCGGGGTGCTCAGGCGGCAACGATTCGACGTCGGACAGCACCTGCAGGCAGATGCTCAGCTTGTCCGGGTCGATCGCGCTCACCACGGAAGAATAGGGCGTACATGACGTAAGTCCTGCATCGAGAAAGGCCCGTGCAGCTTCGACGAGGCCTGAATTCGGTGCTCACCCGGTAGCGTGCGGGCGTATGCGCTTCGGTAGCTTCATGGCCCCCTTCCACCCGACGGGGCAGAACCCCACACTGGCGATCGAGCGGGACCTCGACCTGATCGTGGCGATGGATCGCCTGGGATTCGAGGAAGCCTGGATCGGCGAGCATCACTCGGCGGGATTCGAGATCATCGCCTCACCCGAGGTCGTGATCGCCGTTGCCGCGGAGCGCACCAAGCACATCAAGCTCGGCACCGGCGTGAGCTCACTGCCCTACCACAATCCGTTGATGCTGGCCGACCGCATGGTGCTGCTCGATCACCTCACCCGCGGCCGGGCGATGCTGGGCTGCGGTCCGGGACAGCTGACGTCGGACGCGCACATGCTCGGCATCCCCGCCGACGAGCAGCGCCCGCGCATGGAACAGTGTCTCGACGCGATCATGCGGCTGCTGCGCGGCGAGACCGTGACCATGCACACCGACGGGTTCACCCTCCAAGACGCGCGCCTTCAGCTGAAGCCCTACAGCGATCCGTGTTTCGATGTTGCTGTCGCAGCGTCCTTTTCGCCCACCGGGCCGCGCGGCGCCGGCAAGCACGGCATCGGCATGCTGTCGATCGCGGCGACCGCGAAGCAGGGCATGGACCTGCTGGCCCACCACTGGGCGACATGGGAGGACGTGGCGCGCGAGAATGGCCATGTCGCCGACCGCTCGAAGTGGCGGCTCGTCGGGCCGATGCACCTCGCTGACACCCGCGAGCAGGCCGAGCGTGACGTCGAGTACGGCATCGCGGAGTTCTCCCGCTACTTCAGCCACATCCTGCCCGCGGGTCCGGTGCAGGGCGACACCGCCGCCGAGATCATCGCCAACAACCGCGAATCGGGCTTCGCGGTCATCGGTACGCCCGAGGACGCCGTCGCCAAGATCTCCGAACTGGTCGAGGCGAGCAACGGCGGCTTCGGTGCGTTCCTGCTCTTCGATCACGACTGGGCACCGCCGGCGGCCAAGCTGCACAGCTACGAATTGTTCGCGCAGTACGTGATGCCGCATTTCACCGGCCAACTCGAGGGGCCGGAGGCATCGCGCGACTGGGTGACCGGCAGCGGGACGGAGTTCGTGGATCGCGCCGCGCACGCCATCGGCAAGGCGATCGAAGACCATGCCGCCGAACAGGAAGCGAAGAAGGCGGCGCGCTAGGGCGGCCTGGTCAGCGGGCCTCGGCGGCCAACGGGGTTTGCGACGACGGCGACGTCGGCGTGACCGTCGACGGACTTGGCCCGACCGCCGATGGGCTGGGCCCCGGCGCCTGCGGACCGTAGGCGGGCGTCTCGGCGGTGTATCCGTTTGACGGACCGTGCATCGCGGTGTCGGGGTCGGTCCCCATGATCGCGGGGCCATATCCCACCGTTGCCGAGCCGGTTCCCGGCGGCGGCCCGTAACCGGGCAGATGCTGGGTGTAGCCGGCCAACAACTTGGCCGCGACGAACGCCGCCGCCTGGTCGGTGTATCCGGGCACGTAACCCTGCGTGTGGCCGGCCCATTCGTTGCCCGGACCGGCGTGACAGATCGGGTCGGCCGGGTTGCACAGATCGATCGCCTTGGCGCCGAGCAGCGTGCTCGTGGTCGGCAGCGCTTGGCCGGTGCGCGTGGCGACGTCACCGAAGGTCGCGACCGCTGCGATGTTGGTCGCGTACTGCGGCGGCAGCGGATCACCCCAGGAGATGCCGCCCACCGGAACGCCGGCCACGATGTCCATCACGCTTGCGCCTTGTGAGTAACCGCCCAGCACGATCTTGGTGTCGGGGCAGGCCGAGACCGTGGACTTGATGTGGGCGATGGTGTCTTTGGCGCCGTCGCCGCCGTGGAGCTGCAACTTGCTGGCCTTGTAGTTCACCGCGTAGGTGTCGATGTTCAGGCCGCCCGTCTGTTTGCGCAGCGAGTCGACGAGCGCATCACCGACCCGGCCCATGCCGACGGGCTCATCGGTGCCGCGCGCGAAGATGACCTCCACGTCGGGACAGTCGGCGGCTGAGGCGACCGGCGCCGCGGTCGGGGCGACGAGCAGGACGCCGGCGGTCACAAGTGCCGAAGCGCCGAGGCCGAGCCAACGTCGGGGAGATCGCGCGATGCCCGCGCGAAAACCACGTGTGCAGCGAGACGGCATTCCCGTCTCTACCCCGTCAACAGCAGGGGCAAACTTTTGTGCCGGAGATCACTCCGTCAAAAAATTTAGAGTGGTCGACTACGCATGACTACTAGGTAGTGCACTACCTAGGCTCGCGCGATGACCGTTCCGAGTGATCGCGACCGCGCGTGGAACACCCTCTACGACGAAGTGAAGCGCCGCATCGACGGTGCGAAACTCGACGGCCCCTGGGAAGTGGGGCTTCGTACCGCGCTCCTGGAGGTCGACAACCCCGTCGACCTGGTCGTTCGGCTGACCGGCTACAGCGCCGGCCTGGCCATGCGCGGGCACGACAACGAGTTCGTCCGCCAGAAGATCGACGACGCAATGGCCCTGTTCGTGAAGTACGGCTGACTGTCGGCGCATTCGTTGACCCAGGCGCCGACACAAGAAGGGCCAGGACTCTCGTCCTGGCCCTTCTTCCGTTCGGGACTCAGAAGTACGTCGTCGCTGTCGTACTCGTGCCGTTGTCACAGGTGATCGTGATGGTCCAGTTCCGGAAACGTGGAACGGCCGGGACGATCCTCAGGTCGTACTTGGAGTTCGCCGGCAGCGCGAAGCTGCGGTTGTAGTTGTCGGTCGCGTACGTGCACTGCGACGACACTCCACTGCGGTCGGTGATGTGTGCCTCCAGGCCACCCAGGACCGTGTTGAACGAGACCGTCGGACCCTGCTTCGGCGCGGGTGGTGGAGGCGGATCGTTCGGCGGCGGCGGGGTGGAGCCATTAGCGCAGCCCGACACGATGACCTTCGCGCCCGTCTGGTTCTGCAGTAGGGCTTTGGCGCTGCTCGAGGCGGCGGCAACCGATGCGCCCTTCGCCCCGACCTCTTCGCCGTAGTCGTTCGACGCTGCTGCAGCGCACTCGTTGGTGCCGATGACCACTGTCACGCAGTGGCCGCCGCCGTTGTTCACACAGTTGGTCAGCGCTCCCTGGGCGGCCGCATCTTGGGTGGCGGCGATTGCCGAGCCTCCTGCCATCGTGACGGGTGGATTCTCGTTGACATATCCGAGGGCCAGCGCGATGTACTGGTCGGCCGCATGCGCCGGTGCCGGTGTAACGCCCATGCCGACGGCGGTCGCGGCCGCAGCCAGCAGGATGGCGGCGTTGGTCCGGCCTCGCCAGCGGGTACAGACCTGGTTAGTGGTTGTCATGATTTCTCCTGAAGTAGTCGCTGCCCCTTGCGTTGGGCGCGGTTTGGTCGTTTGGCATTTCATTGCGGGTTCGTATGTGTCTTGGCCGAATCTTCGGCCCGTACTCGGCTATTTCCCGCTGCTGCAATCGTCGTGCTCAGCGAAGGGCCGGGGTAATGGCCGGATGGCCAGAATCCCCTGGCTGACGGGGAGGGTTTCCTATCCGCCAGGTAAGCCTCGGCGGCGTCCTACCTGATGGCATTGACCTTGGCTGCATGGGGTCGCGGTACCAGCCACGTGTGGGCGACCACGGTGAGCATTGCTTGATGGAAAAAGATACAGGTCAGAACTTTCGTCCTGACCTGCATCTCTTCGGTGGAGCTGCCGGGAATTGAAGCCGCAGATAACGCGCCTGACCTGCGGATATGGGTGATGCGTCAGCACGGCGCGACATGGGAAAACACGACTGAAAATGAGAATGTGCTGACCGCCGTCAGCACGCATGGGCGACGCACGAGCGAAGTAGTGAGGACTTGTCGGGGGGTGCTCTTACGCTTGAGTCAATAGGCCGCGTGACAACACCCGGCTGGCCAAACGGAAGTCCGACAACATGGTCAACGTCTCGTTTACTTGCAAATGCTGCGACCTGAACTGTGAAGGCCCAGAACTTCACGAATACGCTCCGGGCTTGCCCGCTTTGGTTCCATTCGCACCCGACCTGTGTGTGATGTGCGAGGGCCACAAAGACAACGACGTGAAGTGCTGGACCGAGCACGCCGCCGAGTTCAAGCGACGCCTTGTGGGTGCAAACCGGGCCTTGGCGGCGCGCAACACCGAAAACCTCCGACTCAATCGTCGGGTTGTGAGCCTGGAACGTGATCTTGACCGAGCGTTGGGCCTGCTAAAACAGGCAACGGCGCTTCACCATCGCCGCGTCCCATATGAGAAAGATTGCGTATGCGGAGAGAGGCCTTGCGCAACTTGTACCGTGGGCGCAGATCCGTGGCTTTACGACCAATGGCAGATGACGCAAGCTCGAAGGGAAAGCGAAGCTGGCTAGTGCGGCCCCCATCGGCTCATCGGGTGGGTGCGCCCATTGGGTTAGGTACGTCGTCAGTCACTGATAGCCACGAGTAGAACCGCCACAGATAGCCGTAGTAAGTGTTCTTGGACGCTGCACCGAGTTGCCGCTGTCCGAGGAATCGAACGATGTCTAGCGCCGTCACGCTGGCAACGGGGTACGCGGCGTGTAATTGCAGTCGCGCCAGGCATTGCAGGCTTTCCGCGATGGTGCGTTCGGACAGTCCGCGTCCGCGCATGTACAGCTCGTAGCGTTCTAGGGCGTCGAGTGGTTGGTCGTTGTGGCCTGCGGAGTGTACGAGTCGTAGCGCAGTTGTCATGGCCTGAGATGTTGGCACGTCCAGGGCGCCCGGTCAAGCATGGAGCACTCGAAAACTGTTGTTACACAGTTGATTTAGAGTACATAGGATGTATGTTGACCACTTTCCCACTACCGGGAAGGTGGTAAAATTTCCTGGTGAGCGACACTAATCCGACACCAGAAGAGGCGGCAGCGTACGAGGCCTGGCTAGAAAACGAGTATGAACCGGGCGAAGGTATCGAAGGTTTCGGCACGGGTCGGCCCGGTGAGGCTTCCTAAGGTCTCACCGGGACCGAACCGCTGGCCGCGCATGACGCCGGGCAACTACCCCCAGCACACGGCCCCGCCTGTCACATACTTCGTCAAGCTGCAAGCTTGTCAACGGTCACTGCCCATAGGGATCAGTCGTTGATTTACTTGCGCGCCGGGCATGATTGCCCGACACGTTTGGCAGGTGCACCCCGGCTTAGCTAATGGCCGTTTCACCCCTTGGAGAGTTTGACTACCAGGGTGCCCATACCACTACCGCGCAGTCCAAAAAACCGCTCGGCCCACCCGGCGAACCGGGTGTAAACCTATGCGCTACAGCGCTCTAACCCTGTAGCGATTGAGAACGCAAAGCTCCCATGTCGTCCACCCGTCAACGGTTTGGTAAGACGTACGGAACGGTCCCATTGTGCGATCTGTGACGGTTTGCGTTGGGTCGGTGAGCCGCCGTGCCGCAGCGGTCAGGATCACGGCCCGGATATCGTCGCTATCCGGTTCCCCCGCCGTGAACCCAACCCCACGGGTGTAGCTCGCGGCCAGCGCCGAGACAATCTGTAGGACTGCCCCGGCCTGGTCTGCGTTGATTTCCCGGCCCATGAACGCCGCCAGATCATCTGCTGTCGGCGCTGCCATCGCTTAGGCCTCGGTTAGCAGTGTGACGGCCTTAGCCTGCAACAGGCC
This sequence comes from Mycolicibacterium rhodesiae JS60, assembly GCA_000230935.2. Lineage (GTDB taxonomy): Bacteria > Actinomycetota > Actinomycetes > Mycobacteriales > Mycobacteriaceae > Mycobacterium > Mycobacterium rhodesiae_B. The sequence continues at coordinate 1,456,155 of AGIQ01000001.1, read as the reverse complement.
TACGTCGTAACGGGTGACAACACGGATACCCACGCTGTCGTAGTCGCCCCACGTCTGATCCAGAATCTTGACCTCGGCGTCTAGATCGCGGGCCACGGCAACCTTGGAAAAGTCCACCAGGGCAACGCGATTCTTCGTCGATACCGCAGGAATGTTATCGGTGATGATCACCGGCAACCCGAACAGCCGGAACGCTGATCCGTCCTGAATGGTGGACGGGTCGAAAATGTACCGGGCATCGCTCGTGCCAACCTTAAGCTTGCGCAGCTTGGCGAAACTGGCTGCGGTCATCACCCAATGCGTTGGGCTGACGTGATTGCCCTGTGCCGTCGCCATGCCGTCAATGAGGCTGTCAGCGTCGGTCAAGTCCAGCGTGCCGGTAGCGATACCCGACTGACGGAAAATGCCCTTGATCGTGTTCGACGTGCCCGCGCCGTCCCACAGTGCTGCGTCCAGCGCCTCGGCAACGTTGGTGACAAGTGTCGTCTTAAGCGTTGCGTCGAGAGCCACAACAGACTGCCGCGCCATCTCGTTAGAGAAACGGACCAGCACCTTAAGGCTCTTAAGCGTGGACGGCAGCAACGTGACCTCATCAAAGCTCACGTCACCATCGGTGATCTGCGCGCCCTCACCGACAAAGCCAGCAGTGACACCGGACGCGACGCGCGGGATTCGCAACTGGTCGCTGGTGTCGAAAATCTGCGGACCCGCCGCCAGAAACGTTGATTCCTGCGCGAGCGGATTAACGAGAATATCTGCGACCTGCGACTGCAATAGAGTGGTATTACCACTAGTGACTTCAATAGCCATATTAAGTTATTCCTTATTCGATTTTGGGTTTCAGTTATTACCCGCCACCAGGGCGGGGTGAAAATATTTAGCGCGCCGGGCGCCTAGCGGACACCCTTTAGCATTTCCAGCAGATTCACACCGCCATCGGCGCCGCCGCGATTGCCCTGACCCGCGTCACCCCTAACGGCACGCTTGGCCATGTAGGGCCGATCGACCAGCAGCGCATCAAGCGCCGCCTTAAGCTGTGCCTCGTCGTCCAAATGCGTGGCGTCATAGGCGAGATCAGCAGCATTTTCGAGTCGATTCGTGGCTGTCACTAGTGCCGTGTGAAGCCTGCGTGCCAGCTTGTCGGCCTGGTCTTCAGCGACCTTGGCACGATTGCGGTAGTCGGCGTTCTCTTTGCGAAGGTCTTCCACGTAGGAACGCGGAAAGGTATCGCCGTCAGTTGGCTTATCCGTATCGCCTAGCTGCGCGCCTGGCGCATCATCGGGCTTGTCCACGGTGCCGGGATTAGTCTCGGTCGTTTCGTCAACCTGCGGGGCTCCTAGCCCCGAAATTACGCCGCTCATGCCGCTTCCTTCATAAATTCACTGACACCTTTTCTGAATTGGGCATCAGCCGAGAATTGTGAGTTGTATTCCATGAGGGCCGGGTCTGCCTTGGCGTGAGACTCCGATTGCATTTCGTTGTAGATCTCGTCTCGAATCGCCAAAATCCGATCATCGGAATAGCCCAACCGGCGAAGCGCCTCGCTCTTGGAGATCGCGTTCAGCGTCAACAGCTTGCTAACCGCGTCGGCTTCAGCAGCGACAGATGCGCTCGACGGGTCACGCCACTGCACCTTGACCGTCACCAAATCAACGTCAACGTGATCACGGATAGCGACCATCAGCCGCGCAACCTGTTCCCAGCCGCGACCAAACACCGCCTGGCGCTGCTCAGCACGCGCAGTTAAAGCGCTTTCACTCGCGCGAATAGCCTCTGAGCTACTCGGGTTCTCGGTGGTAATCCCGACCATATGGGCCGGTAGAGCACTCACGGCCATGATCTGCTGTAGCCAGATGCGAGTAGCCGCCTCGTAGCCCGCAAGGTCTGCGCCGGGAAGCTGCCCGAACTTCGCTTGGTCGCTCTCAGCCAGCATGGCCCGGTTGCCTTCGGGGATCGGATTAACCGTCTCCATCACGGGATTGCCGTTGCCGTCGAGCACCGGGTTACCGTCAGCGTCGAGCTTAGGAACCTCTACCAGCTCGATACCCGTAGCCCAGCGCCGAGGCCGCGCCGTGAACTCTTGAGCCACAGCAAGACCGGCAAGGGTCGCATTCAACCCGTCGCATAGCGGAATCAAGTCGTCTAGCTCAGAGCGTCCACACCCGAGGATGCGCGCCGCATTGCAAAAGTCGACAACCGGCACAACGCCAAGCGGATTGGGCAACGTCTCGACAAGCCCGAATGCTGACGTAGCCGCGCCAGCAGTGTTCGCGCGCCACCGCTCGATCCGGTCTGGCAAGTACACCATTGCAAATGTCTGCGTCTTGGTCCGCCAGCGCTTAACGGCGCTTTGGACCTCCCGCGTGGCCGGGTCTTTAATGACCGCGACCTGCTGCGGACTTTCAACAGTTACCAGCGGTGAGCCACCAGGCTTAGCCCAACAGATCGCGTAAGAGTCACCGAAAGTTAGTGCCTCCCGGTGCAACACGGTGCTCAGCTGATCCAGGTCGTTCGCTAGCCAGTCGTCCCACACATCAGCCCCGCGAAACCCAGTAACCACCAGGCGTTCCGCGAGCGAGGTAACGGCAAGGCCGGGAATGTTCGAGACGATGCGATTCAGCGCCGGTAGCGCAATCCGCGCCTCCGGGCTCAAGTAAGCGAGCGCCTGCCGACCAGACGCATACCGGTCCAGCTCCGCATAGCGGTGCTGCGGCCCGTCCAAAGCCTGTAGAAGCTCGACCAACAAATCGGAACTCATATATTCAGTTGTCTTTCTCCACGTCTAAGCTGCGAACGACACCGTTCGCCTACGCGGTTTCTGTTGAGAGGCAAGCCAAGTAGCGCGAGAGTGCGCCATCATCAGGCTTGTGCAGAGGTCGATTTTGCCGGCGGTTCTAGACCGCGAAGTCTTGGCGATGCGGATGCCCCTATCGGACTCCAACACCGTCGCGTTTAGCACGTGCCGCCTTAGATCGGTATCACCCGAATGCGTGAACCGTCCGTTTACCGCCGCGCTGTGCAAGTCATTGGTTGCGGCAGTCTGCCGGGCCGGTGACTGGCGAAACTCCACCATTGGCAGGCCTTCTGCCTGCAAGATTTGAGCCGATCGCGTCCACAAGTACGGGTCAAAAGCTACTTCGCGGACACGCCACCGCTTGGCAGCCTGCCGAATAGCGTCCTCGACGGCCACCACAGGTACGCGCCAACCGTCGTCGTCTGCGGGTTTCTCCCACACACCGGCCTTGTCGAAATGTGGCTTGAGGGCCACGGTTCCGATGACAAGAGCCGTCGAGTCGTCTTTGAGGCTGCCGTCCAGGGCGATAGCCACATCGGCACCGTCCGGAATGCCTTCGCTACTAGTGAGGGAATCCCATGTATCCGCATTGATGAACGGGTGCTCATTGCTAGCGATCAGTTGGCACAGGCGCGCCCGCCGGTAAGCGGCCTCGCTCGTGGCAGTCTTAGCCGCCGTAACGAACGCGTCCATCGCCAAGAAGTCGCCGTACGCGGGGTTCGCGAGCCGGATGCAGTGCTCGCAAAGCATGTCGTGATGCTGGAACTCGTCAGCCGAGAACTCACGCCACACAATGAAGTCGTCGCCCAACTCCCGGTAAAGCGCCCGCCACGTATGAAGCACGCCGCCCTCAGGATCAGCCGGTGGCGTCCCAATGCCTACCAACGTGGATGTAGGCCGCTTTCCCTGAGCCAGCATCAGCACGTCCACCGTCTCCGATGGCGTCACGCCGATCTCGTCAACCAGACAAAGACTGAAGTCCAAGCCCTCTAGCGACTGCGGCTCAGAAACGAGGCAATCGAAACTGCTGTACGCCGCCGGGATGTACATGCGCTCTTTGGCGATCTGAACCCGCGCCTTAAGCTCCGGCGACTGCTCGACCAACGTCCGCGCGATGTTGAAAATGATGCGCGCCTGTTCCTGGCTGCGCGCACAGACGACGACGCTGGCCCCCTGGCCGTACGTGAATAGGTGGAACACCGCCCACATGGCAAGCAAGCTGCTCTTACCGTTACCGCGTCCGATCATCCAACCGGCCAAACGCGGCTGAGGATCGGCGTCGATCACAGAACCGACAAGTTCGACCTGCCAGCCCCGCAGAGCCACCGGCTGCCCGCGCCCGAAGCCCTTCGGAACGCGCAGGAAACGCTTGCAGAACTGCGCGAATCGCTCACTCGGTAGACCGCGCGGGCGCCACGGTAGCGGACTGTCATCAACAGGCTTAAGCCGCACGGGTCACCCCCTATGAAGTTGTATTTGTGCAGGTCAGGACCACTTTGCGGGATCGCGCAAAGTTGGATCAGACCGGTTTGGCAGTGAAGTCGGTTAGGTTTTGGCGCTTAAGCTGCGGAAACGGCTTTAACGAACGCGTATGCGCTGGCCGTACGAGAAGAGGGACGCGAGCCGATCGGGGCTCCCCCCAGCGGATGCGCTTACGGGCGCCTGTAAGCGCGTTCGGCGTGGTGGTGCGGCTTTTGTCAGACCGTCGTCGTAGCGTTTGGGTCATGACAGTTCGATTGCGGCGGCGGGCGACTGGTGGCTACTGCCAGCGTGGCGCGCGGGTGTTTGATCGTCTTGAGTTTCAGGGTCGCGAGCCGACGAGCAGCACCCCGGTTACGCGTTGGTGTTGTGCCGCGTGTGCGGCTGAATCAGGGCGTTAGAGCGTGGGCGAGAAGTTGCCCGATGATCTTGAGAAGATTCTCGATCTCGTTGCCCAGACAGCGCACGGTTACGGCAACCGTCTGCAAGCGCACCAGGTTGCGCAGTTCAAGGCCGACATGATGAATGTTCGGCACCGTTGGTCGTCTGAGCGCGCACCCGTTCCACTAGTTCGGGAAAGGCTTAGCGAGCTTGGTATGACGCCCGCTGATATTGAGACGGTCGTTGATCTCCTCAAGAAGACACAGGCGGGACGGAAGTTGATTCCGAATCGGTTCTTCAAGAAACATCGATGGACGCTGCCAGTTGAGTAGGAATCAAGACATGTCCGTACCTAATCCGCCAGTTGTCTCATGTCCTAAATGCGGAACAAGGATGCTGACCATGTGGGTACCGCCGAAAGATAACTTTTTCGAGGGGTACTGGCTTTTTAAATGCCCTGGTCGAGAGTGCGACAACAACTGGCAATGGAACCCCGCCGAGTTCTACGACGAGTAGCGCGTACCCGCTTAGCGCGTTTTGTCACCCCTGCGGCGTACCGTCCCGTCTATGGACACTAAGCAGGTACACGCGCACGCCTGGCTGCCGACTGATTCTGTTTGCGAGTTCGGCGAGCGGATTATGGAGCGCACCGTTCGAACCACTTATGAGGACTCCCGTGGCACGACTCGTCATTACGACAAGCGCCAGGAGCGGTGCTGCCCGAAGTGCGATCCGGCGAGTGATCAGTTCGTACCGCCCGACGATCTGTAATCACCCCCGGAGACAGGAGCAACCCATGTGGGAAACCACTTCACAGCATTGCTACCTGTGCGGCAGATTCCTTGAGGAGTCCACTTCCAAGGTGTTGCAGGTGACGAATTGTCGGTGCCCAAACGTGGACTGCGCCAATCACCCTGTTCGTCCTGCTGGGTACTACGACGACACCGAGGACTGACGGCTAGCGCGTTTGGCGATTACGTCTAACACGTGTTGGCGTTCGGCGTCGGTACATGTGTTGCCGCGCGCTGAGTTGCAGGTTCGACACAGCACCCTTAGGTTCAGTTCCTCGTGCGCGAGGTCGGGCCGCTCACTTAGTGGGATGATCTTGTCGACGGTTAGATCGGTTGTCGCTAAGCACTTTTCACAGAACGGGCTAAGCCGCCTTAGCTTTTCGCTTAGCTTGCGCCACCGCCAGTCCGAGGCAGTGCGCCCCTTGCGTCCGCGTTGGTAATGGTTGTTTAGCGGGCGTTGGCAGTCGGCGCAACGCGAGCCGCTAGGGATCAGGCAGCCGCAGCCGATACATGGCCGGTTCACGGGGTTGCCTCAATTAAGTCGATTAGCGCGTTCGTGACATTCACAACGTCCTGCTTGGTGAATGACACCCTATTGAAGTAACCCTTTCTGGACTCGCGGCCTACGTGAAATACGCCGTCTACACCCCGACTAACGCGGTAAGGCTTACCACGCTCCGCTTGTATGTCTAGGGTTGCCATCAGCGTGGGCAGCATTCGCATTCATGCCGTGGCGCGTAGCATTTGACGGGCTCCCTCAGTAGTGATGAAGGCATTTCGCTCGCCGCCGGAGCGGGCACACCGCTCCTATCTATTTCGTCGTCGCGTGTTATCCGAACGCTTTTCGTAAGCACCGTTACTGCCATGCGCGCATTACCCCCTGATTTGTTCCGTAAATGACGAATACCCCGGCGCCTACAGGATGGTGGCGAGGCGCCGGGGTTCGTCAGTCTGTGTGGCTTCTAGGGCCTATTTAGACCATTAAGTACCTTTTGCGTGGTGTCGGCTGGTCGATGCCAAGGATGGCGTCTCCGCGTTCCCGTAGCTCTAGCCATTCCTCGCGGCTCATGAGGATGAATCCGCGCGCCTGGGTGATGACTAGCCCGTCAGTCGGGTTGCCGTCTTTGTCTCGGCGTTGGTTGATGCTGATCCGGTGCCGGTTGTCCACGTGATCGTTCTTCAGCCTCACTGCTTACGCTCCCCTTGCAAAAATGTCATCGACGTTGCCCTTGGCCTCGTCGTTAAGTGGTCCCCACGGGTCAACCGAAGAGATAACCGAAGAAGAACCGAAGGGGGCCGCAGCGGTGCGGCCCTTTTCCGTGCTCTCCTGCGGCCCTTTTTCCGCAGTGGTGCGGCCCTTTTCGCCTAAATCATCCGCACGCGTGCGGCCCTTTTCGGGCATCGTTAGCCGGTACTCAGCCGAGCGACCCGCTTCCCCACGCCCACCACGCGAGGACCGCGTTTCAACCCATAAGCCGCGCTTGATTCCGTCTCGCCGTGCCCGCGCAACGGTGTCCACAGACACCCCGACCTCGGCGGCAACCTGCTGATTGCTGCGCCACGCGTCGGTGCCGTCCGGGCCTGCCGTAGCGCCGATATGCAGGATGACAATGCGCCGCTCTGCGGTGATCTCAGCACACCGCCGAACCGCATCCATCCATTGCAGCTTGCTAAAACTCCCCAACTCGAATCCCTTTGCTGCACGCCCTATGCGCGCCCCCATTGCTCCCGCGAAACCGCTTTTACCAGCGTGTTTACGGGCGCCAGTAAATGCCAATGCTTAGGCGCCGCCGCGCCGCGTGCGCCTCAACTCCGAAAAGATATAATCGTCCAAAGCTGCCTTTTCATAAACAACGCGACCAGCCAGCTTGTGCGAAACTGGGCCAGTGTCTCGGTGCCGCTTAGCGAGCAGTGCCGCTGGCGTCAAACCGAGGTAATCCGCAGCTTCATTTAGGCTCATAAGATCAATGCTCATTATCCCCCCTTTCTGATTTTGGGTAGACCTCTCCCCCACATTTTTTATAATAACAAAACGACTTTAGAAGTCTTCACCAGACTTTGAGCGGAGCGTGCAACTTTCGTGGGGCCACGAGAGAAAATTACTGGCGCCAATAAAATTGCAGGTCATCACTTTACGGGCGCCCGTAAAGTGGCTGGTCAAGCCGCAAAATCGTCCTAGACCTTAGCTAGCGACCGATTGCCCAATGGCGAGAAATCGACAACAGGCTTGGCGATGCCACCCTTGGCCGTCCTGGACAGCTCTCCGTCGAGCCATTCCAGTACGTCGGATCGCCGGTATTTCACATGTCCCGCAATGACGCCGGATCGTGGGCCTTTGCTCTTGGCCCGCCAGTCTTTCTGGGTGTTGATGGGGATGCCGAACTCTGCTTCCACGTCGGCGTAACTCATGAGATGTGAACCGGACACGCGGTGGTGTCTTTCTAGCGAATGCTGCTGACGCACCCATTGCGCGCCATTCCGAAAGTAGCCCCGTTCGCCCCCGAACCTACCGGGTCATAAGGCTACCGGCGGCCTCTCGCTGCCACTAGCGATGTCACTCAAGCATTTTCGCAATCGCGTCAGCGGCAGCCGCGTGACTCGTCCGGTCCAAGTGCCCGTAGCGGTCTACCGTCGTAGTGATGGACTCGTGGCCTAGATGCGCCTGAATGACAGGCAGCGGCACCCCCGCCTGAATCATCCAGCTCGCGCACGTGTGGCGCATATCGTGCGGCGTGGGCGACTTCCCAAGCACCAGGGTGTCCGGGCTACCCTCGTCCTTTGCTTGCGCCTTGGCGCGTGATTTGTTCCAGACGTTCGTACGCCACGTAGACAGGCGGATCGGCTCGCCCTTGGTGGTCGTGAACAGCCACTCGCGCGTGTAATCGAGCTGATCGAGGACCGTTTTGGGCACGTTGATCGTGCGGTTCGACTTCTGGGTCTTGGGTGGACCCATCTCGTAACGCGTGCCGTCTTGTTTCCATGCACGCGCGATCCGCACCGTCCCCGCCTTGCGGTCCACGTCCGATGGCCTGAGCGCTACCGCCTCATTGAATCGGCAGCCCGACGCCACCAGGAACTCAACCAACGGTTGATAGTGCTCAGTGAACGATCCCTTGAGTATCTGAAACTCGTCACGGGTCAGGAACACGGTCTGGCGCTCCTCGGTCCTCGGCAGCTTCACGCCGTCGCACGGGTTCGCGGCCAGATCACCGTCCTTAACGGCCTGCTTTAGCGCGCCGGATAGAAACCCGTGCTTGTTCTGCATGGTGCCCGTCTTGGCGCCCGCCTCTTGCATGGCGTTGACCCACGCGGCAATGTCGGCGCGCGTCAGCTTGCCCAGTGGCAGCGCCCCGAGCGCGGGGCCGATGTCGTTGCGAACGTATCGCCGATACTCGGTGACCGTTTTGCGTTCTACACCGGACAGACCGTCGATGTGCTGAGTAAGGAATTCGGCCACCGTCAGAGCCGCCGTTCCGCCCTGTGGAGTGTCCGAAATGCCGGCAAGCTCCATCGCCCGTTCTGGCCCATACGCGTCCACCAGGGCGCAAAACCTGTCGGCCTGCTTCTGGTCTGGGAACGACGTTGACGACTGTCGTGACCCCCGTCCACCGAGGCGGTAGGTCACCGAAAAGTAGGGCGTTCCGTCGTTGCGCTTGCGTTCACGAACAAAGGCCATCAGCGGATACTAGCGTCAATTGTGCTGACGCCGTGCTGACGGCCTTTGTATCTATATTTGTTTGTGCTGGTCAAACAGTGGAGCTGCCGGGAATTGAACCCGGGTCCTACGGCATTCCCTCAAGGCTTCTCCGTGCGCAGTCCGCTATGCCTCTACTTGGATCTCCCGGTCTCGCGGACTCGCCGGGATGACGATCCCAGTCGCTGTTTGATGTCCCCACGGATTCCGCGACCGAACCCGTGGGTGGGTCCCTCTAGATGACGCCAGGGTCCGGGTCGAGGGCTCTCCCGGTCTGACGGATTAGCTTCGCTTAGGCAGCGAGAGCGTAATCGCGCTGATTGGAATCGGCGCTTAATTGGTTGCAACGACGCTTACGGTGGTCTTTGCCTGCACCGGCACGCTTCCCTTGATTCGATGCGCGAAGTCGAAACCGTTCAGCCCCTCGCACCCCGGCCGAGGTTCGACCGGACATCCAATGGTACGCGAGTTACAACCCCGGACTGAAGTGGATTAATCCGTGCGTCAAGGTCGATGTTCTGCGGGCCACGTCCTGGGACTTCTTCGGCGATGTGTCGGCTTGGGCGAAAATGCACACCAGAAAATGAGACTCTGTCTACAGTGAGACGGTGTCTGAAAGCTTGCGGGTCCGGAAGCGGCAGCGAACCCGGGAACAGATCGCCGCCGCGGCCGCCCACCTCGTCATGCAGAACGGGCTGAGCGCCACCACTGCCGACCAGATCGCCGAAGCAGCCGACGTCGCCCGCGCGACGTTCTTCCGGTACTTCGAGTCCAAGGAGTACGCCGTCGCGGAGGGGTTCACCTCGACCTGGATTGCCGCGATCACCGATGCCCTGCTCCGCCAGCCCGCCGAGCTCTCCGTCAACGAGGCGCTCACCGCCGCGTTCGCCGAACTCACCCCGGGGTTCGCGCTCGTCGAAGACAACATCGCCGAGATCGAACGCCAGACCCGCGACTCGCTGAGCCTGCGTGCCTGGACGCTGTTGTGCTACTTGAACTTCGAGACGGCCATTGCCGAGGCGATCGCCCCCCGGCTGCCAGATCTGACCGTCGACGACCCCCGCCCCCGGCTGATCGGCGCTTTGGCGATGGCATCGGTCCGGATCTCCATCGACGACTGGTTACGCGACGGCGGATCGCTGTCGGACCGGATCTCCCGCGCGGTCAACTCGATGGCCCCGCGCACACACAAGGAGTGAGAGACACATGAGTGGCGAAAAGTCGCTGGAGGCATGGGGATTCGTCCGCAAGGTCCTCGACGACCTGACCGGCCAGATCGCCGAGGACGCCCGCGACGAACGCGAGCTGCTCGAGGGGCTGCGCGTCCTCAACCGGGTAAGCGCCCTGTGCACCGAACTGTCCGTCGACGTCGACCCCGACTATCCGCGCTTCGTCGACATGTGCACCCCATTCCGCTTCGTCGGCGGACCCAATCCGCACGGCGCGTACCCGCTGGCGATGATCAGCGGTGACCGCGCCTATCGGGTCACCGGTACCCGCGGCACCTCCACCTACCTGGGCCTGCAGGTGCTGGCCGGCACCGGGATGAACCCGCGCCGGATGAGCAATTACCTCTCCGACCGCGATCTCGATCTCGATCTCGACGGCCGGTTCGACGTCGTCTTCGCCGCCACCCGCCCGGCCGACAGCGACCTGGCCGGCGCCCAGTTCATCGAGATCCCGCAGGACGCCACCTCGATCGTGGTGCGCGACTACATCGCCGATCCGACCACCGAAATCCCGGTCCAGCTGGAAATTTCACTTCTCGGCGAGGCGCCACCGCCGGCCCCCCTGAGCGACGAGGTGCTGGCCGGTCAGCTCACCGCGATGGGCTGGACCATCGTCAAACTCACCACCCTGCATCGCACCGTGCGGCCCGACCTGTTGGACACCCCCAACATCCTGATCACCTCGGGCGCGGAGAATCTGGGCGGCGAGAACACCACCCCGGACAACCTCTACATGCTCGGGATGTTCGACCTCGAGCCGAACCAGAGCCTGCAACTGACCTTCCAGCCACCCGAAACCCGTTATTGGTCAGTCACTTTGGAGAGCATCTGGCACGAATGCCTCGAACCTCTGGTGCGCAACAGCTCGGTGACCAACAAGGGCGTCAGCGCCGACCCGGACGGCTTTGTCCGACTGACGATCGGCGCCGAGGACATCGGCGACGGCCACTGGCTGGACACCGGCGGACGCGGACGCGGATTCGTGATCGTGCGCTGGCTGGACAACCCGAACGCCCCCGACGTGACAGTTCGCCTGCTGGAGAAGGAGGTTCAGCGATGACCAGTGCGGTGCAGGCCCGGCTTGATCCGGACAAGATGATCGAGCAGGCCTGTGAGTTGGCCGGCAGTGACGACTTCGGCGCCGACGACGGTTGGCGGGAGAACCTGGCCCGGCTGGTGGACGACTTCGTCGCCGCGGCCGACCTGTCCCCGCTGGGTGTGGAGATCGCCGCGGCCGACATCCTCGTGCCGCTGCGCAACCGACTGCAGATCACCAACTGGCGCAACGAACATCCCGAGATCGCCGACGAACGGATCGAGCAGCCGATCTTCATCCTCGGCCAACCACGCACCGGCACAACGATCCTCTACGACCTGCTCACCCAGGATCCCGACCTGCGGGCGCCGCTCACCTGGGAGGTCGACAACCCCTTCCCGGTCCCCCAGCCCGAGACCTACGAGACCGACCCGCGGATCGCCGAAACCCAGGCGCAGCTGGAGATGATCGAACAGCTGATGCCCGGATTCATGAAGTTCCATCCGATGAGCGCGCGCGGCGGCCAGGAATGCGTCCGGATCACCGCGGGCACGTTCTGCAGCATGATCTTCAACACGCAGTACCGGCTGCCCAACTACGCCCATTGGCTCAACTACGAGGCCGACCACAGCGCCGCCTACCGCTATCACCGCACCTACCTGCAGCACCTGCAATCCGGTGTGCCCGGCCAGTGGCTGCTCAAGAGTCCGGCCCACACCTGGCAGCTGGACAAGCTGCTCGCCGAATATCCCGATGCGATTCTGGTTCAGACACACCGTGATCCGCTGGTGGTCATCTCCTCGATCAGCGCCCTGATCGCGCACCTGCAAAAGCTCGCCAGCGACAGCGCATCGGTCCAGCGTGCCGCCGAGCTGTGCAGTTCCGACACCCTGTTGGGGCTCGAACGGACCATGAAGATGATCGACGACGGCGTGATCGCGCAGGACCGGATCATCGACGTGCAGTTCGCCGATTTCATGAGTGACCCGTTCGCCACGATCGGGACGATCTACGGCCGGCTGGGCCGAGAACTGACGCCGGTTGCCGAACAGCGCATGCGCGACCACCTTTCGGAGAATCCCGGCGACGGCGGCGGCAATCGGTACACCTGGGCCGATACCGGACTCGACGCCGCCGAGCTCCGCGAGAAGGTCCGCGCCTACCAGGAGCGCTTCAACGTGCCCAGCGAGACTTTGCGCTAGCGGGCGGCGATCATCCCGACTGCAATCAGCGCCAGCACCATCCCCAGCACCTGCCAGCGGGTGACTCGCTCACGGAGCACCACGATGGCCAGCAGCACCGTCGCCGCCGGGTAGAGCGACATCAGCACGCTGGCCAGCGACAGCATCGAGGCCTGTAGCGCCAGCAGCGTCGCGACGTTCGCGCCGGTGTCCAGCAGCGCCGCCACCACCGCCAGCTTCAGCGGAAGTCCGCCCGGCACCTGGAAGTTGCCGCTGAGCGCGGCCACCACGAACACGATGGCCGTCGCCGACACCCGCGCGAAGAACAACGGCCACAACCCGGCATCGGTCGGGGCCTGGTGCAGCAGCACGAAGTTGAGCCCGAACGCCAGACCCGAGCCGACAGTCAGCCACGCCACCGTCAGGGTGAATCGGTGCGGGCGCACATCTTCATCGGTGGCTTCGCGGCTGACCAGGACGACGGCGATCAAGGCCAACACCGTTCCGATTCCCGCGATGATGCCGGGCCGCTCCCCCATCGCCAGTCCCACGCTGACCGGCACAGCCGCGACCAGGACCGCGGTCAGCGGCGAGACGACCGAGATCGGGCCCGTGCCCAGCGCGGCATAGAACCACCAGACACCGAACGCCTGACTCACCCCGCACAGCAGACCCCACACCACCGCCGGCTCGGACACAGTGCCGCCGACACCGGCTGCCAGGATCCCGAGCATGACCATCGCCAGCGGGTAGGACACCAACACGACCCGCAGGGCCGCGACCCGCCGCGCCGCGATACCGCCGACGAAATCGCTGACGCCGTAACCGATTGCCGATGCCAGCGCGAGCAGGACCCCGATCAGAGCTTGCCCTTGGCCCGCCGGCCGAGCTCGCGGATCACCTCGCGCTCGGCATCTCGGCGGGCGAGGTCCTGCCGCTTGTCGTGGGCCTGCTTACCGCGCGCCAGCGCCAGCTCGACCTTCACCTTGCCGTCGTTGAAGTACAGCGACAGCGGCACCAAGGTCAGGTTGCCGTCGCGGATCTTGCCGACCAGCGTGTCGATCTGGCTGCGGTGCAACAGCAGCTTGCGGTTGCGCCGCGGCGCATGATTGGTCCAGGTGCCGTGGTGATACTCGGGAATGTGAAGATTGCGCAGCCAGATCTCGCCGTCGTCGACGGTCGCGAACGCGTCGGCCAACGACGCGTGGCCCTCACGCAGGCTCTTGACCTCGGTGCCCTGCAGCACGACGCCGGCCTCGTAGGTGTCGAGGATCGAATAGTTGTGCCGTGCCTTGCGATTGGTGGCAATGACTTTGCGATCGGGCTTCTTGTCCGGATTTTTGGCCACGGCTACTTCCGTACATACAAGCGCAGCGTGACGTATGCCGTGAGCCCGGACATCGCGAGACCCACTCCGAGCATCCAGGGCGCCACAATGAAAAGGATGTCCTGCCAATCGACACGGGCGATCAGATTCACCGCGTAGAACTGGGCCAGTGCGTCGTTCAAGAACAGCACCTGAACCACGACCAGCCCGACGACCGCGATCACGACACCGATGAACGCCGCCAGCATCGCCTCCAACAGGAACGGCAGCTGGGTGTACCAGCGGGTCGCACCCACCATCCGCATGATGCCGATCTCGGTACGTCTGGTGTAAGCCGCGACTTGAACCATGTTGGCGATCAATAGAATCGCGCCAATAGCCTGCACCACCGCGATCGCGAACGTGACCTTGGACATCGCGTCGAGCACCGCGAACAGGCGGTCGATCAAAACCTTCTGGTTGAGTGTGCCGCGCACCCCGGGCTGACCTTGCATCGCCTTCTCGAATTCGACGTGCTGGTCGGGGTTGTCGAGCTTGACGATGAACGACGCCGGGAACGTATCCGGGGTGGCGTCCTTCGCGAGCTGCGGCAGCTTTTGCAACGCAAAGTTGTATGCGTCCGTCTTGTTCAGGAATCGCACCGACTTGACGTCACTACGTGCCTCGATCTTGGCGCGCAACGCCTTACACAGGTCACCGTCGCACGTCAGGTCGTTGGCCGAGATGTCGTCGGTCAGAAACACTTCACTCTCGACACGGTCGAGGTAGATGTGGCGCGACTGGTCGGCCATCCGCAGCACGAGCAGACCACCGCCGAACAGACCGAGCGAGATCGCCGTCGTCAGGATCATCGCCACTGTCATGGTGACGTTGCGGCGAAGTCCGGTGTAGACCTCGTTGATCAGGAAGCCGAAGCGCACTTAACGATCCATTCCGTAAATGCCACGCTGCTCATCGCGGACGAGTCTGCCCAGGGAGAGCTCCACCACGCGCTGGCGCATGGAGTCGACGATGTGGTGGTCGTGGGTGGCCATGACGACGGTGGTGCCCGTCCGGTTGATCCGTTCGAGCAGATCCATGATGTCGCTGCTGGTTTCGGGGTCCAGGTTTCCGGTCGGCTCGTCGGCGAGCAGAACGAGCGGGCGGTTGACGAACGCCCGCGCGATCGCCACGCGCTGCTGCTCGCCGCCGGACAGCTCGGCAGGCAGCCGGTTGGACTTGCCCGACAGGCCCACCATCTCCAGCACATCGGGCACCACCCGGTTGATGGTGTCGGGCTTCTTGCCGATCACCTCCAGCGCGAAGGCCACGTTCTCGAACACGGTCTTCTGCTGCAACAGCCGGAAGTCCTGGAAGACGCAGCCGATCACCTGGCGCAGTTTGGGGATGTGCCGGCCGGAAAGTTTGTTGACGTGGAACTTCGACACCTGCAGCTCGCCCGACGTGGGCGTCTCCTCGGCCAGCAGCAGACGCATGAACGTCGACTTACCCGACCCTGACGGGCCGATGAGGAAGACGAACTCACCCTTGTCGATCTTGACGCTGACATTGTCGAGGGCGGGCCGCGCCGACGACTTGTACTGCTTGCTGACATGGTCAAGGGTGATCATCACGGCACGCCAGTGTAGCCGGACGCCGCATTACTGCGTCGGAGCCGCGGGCGTGAGCATGGGCCCCTGCCCCGGCGCCGGTGACGGAATCGGCGTGGGTGTGGGCGTCGGCGTGGGTAGCCCGGGTATCTGGAACGGCGCAGGTGGCGTCGACGTGGGTGAGGTCGGCGACGTCGGCGATGTCGGGGACGTCTCCGATGTCGTGGGCTCGGTCGTCTCCGTCGTCGAGGTGGTCGTCGGCGTCGTCGTCGTGGTTGTGGTCGTCCTGGTGGTCGTGGTGCGATCCCGGACGTCGGTGCGCGGCACCCAGGTATAGGACGGGTCGGGGATGAAGCCTGGCGGCACCACCTGCGTGGCCGGGGGTTCCGGAGCCGGCTGGTAGGTCGCATACAGCCACCAGACCGCGATGAAGGCGGACAACAGCACGGCCGTGGACGTGCGGACCCGTCCCCACAGGATGTAATGGGGCCAGCCGCGGCCTTCCCTGCGCGTCGGCATCAACTTCACTTCGACGTCACCGGCCCCTGGCTCTCTTCGGCACCGCCGGCGGTCGCCGGGTGAACGATGGCCTCGACCACCGGCGAGCTGTCGGCGGGGCTGGCGATGCCGGCCCGCATCAGTGCGGCGATCACCAGCACGCGCAGTTTGCGGCCGACTTCGAACTGTTTACCGGGCAGCGTGCGCGCCACCATGCGCAGGTTCACGGTGTCGAGTTCGATGCTTTCCACTCCCATCAGCTGGGGGGCGTCCAGTAGCAGGTCCTTCAGCCCCGGGTCGGCGATCGCCTTCTCGGACACCCCATGCAGCACGTCGTTGACCTGGTTCAGGTCCGCGGTGGCCGGCACCGGAATGTCGATGACGGCGCGCGCCCAGTCCTTGGACAGGTTCTGGGTTTTGACGATCTGCCCGTTCGGGATCGTCAACACCTCGCCCTCCGACGACCGCAGCTTGGTCACCCGCAGCGTGACGTCCTCGACGGTGCCGGTCGCCTCCTTGGCGATACCGGCCACCGTCAGCGACACCAGATCGCCGAAGCCGTACTGCTTTTCGGTGATGATGAAGAACCCGGACAGCAGGTCCTGCACGATGCGCTGCGCACCGAAGCCCAGCGCCGCACCCAGGACCGCCGCGGGAGCGACCAGCGAGCTGACCGGAACCGCGAGGATGTCAGTGGCCTCGACCACCACCATGACGCCGAGCAGGGCGATCGCCACATACGAGATGACCGAAGCCACCGCCTGGCGGTGCTTGGCGCTCTCCGAGCGGACCAGCGCGTCGCTTTCCCGAAAGTCGGCGTCGATGCGCCGGGAGATCTTCTGGGCCGACCAGTTGATGAACCGGGCCATTAACAGGCCGCCGAGGATCAGCAAGGTGATCCGCAGACCCTTGCTCAGGATCCACTCGCCGACGGTGCCATGCCAAAAGTCATGCCAGCCGTTGGCGAACTGGATCGCCTGAAAGTTAGTCGTCATCTCGCCGGTTGCGCCATCGGATTCCCGCCTCCAGGAACCCGTCGATGTCCCCATCCAGTACCGCCGCGGGGCTGCCGACCTCGTAATCGGTCCGCAGATCCTTGACCATTTGGTAGGGGTGCAGAACGTAGGAGCGCATCTGATTGCCCCAGGAGCTCCCGCCATCGCCCTTGAGGGCGTCGAGCTCGGCGCGCTCTTCGAGGCG
This sequence comes from Mycolicibacterium rhodesiae JS60, assembly GCA_000230935.2. GTDB lineage: Bacteria > Actinomycetota > Actinomycetes > Mycobacteriales > Mycobacteriaceae > Mycobacterium > Mycobacterium rhodesiae_B. The sequence goes on along the minus strand of AGIQ01000001.1, from coordinate 1,438,956 downwards.
TTTGCGTTCCAGGAGCTTGGCCTGCAGGACGCGCATCGCCGAAACCTTGTTCTGTAGCTGCGACTTCTCGTTCTGGCAGGTGACGACGATACCGGTGGGAATGTGCGTGAGCCGAACCGCGGAGTCGGTGGTGTTGACCGACTGTCCGCCGGGGCCGCTGGAGCGGTACACGTCGACCCGCAGATCGCCTTCGGGGATCTCGATGTGATCGGTCGTCTCGACGACCGGCAGCACCTCGACATCGGCGAACGACGTCTGCCGCCGGTTCTGGTTGTCGAACGGGCTGATCCGCACCAGCCGGTGAGTGCCCTGCTCGACCGAGAGGGTGCCGTAGGCGTACGGGGCATGCACGGCGAAGGTGGCGCTCTTGATGCCGGCTTCTTCGGCGTACGACGTGTCGAACACCTCGACGGGATACTTGTGCGCCTCGGCCCAGCGGATGTACATCCGCATCAGCATCTCGGCCCAGTCCGCGGCGTCGACGCCGCCGGCGCCGGACCGGATCGTGACGACGGCCTCGCGCTCGTCGTACTCCCCGGACAGCAGGGTGCGGACTTCCATGGCCTCGACGTCCTCGCGCAGCTTGGTCAGCTCCGCGTCGGCCTCGGCGAGAGCTTCGGCGCCACCTGCTCCGTCTTCCTCGGCGGCGAGCTCGTAGAGCACCGGAAGGTCCTCGACGCGCTGGCGGAGCTCCTCGACGCGGCGCAGCTCACCCTGGGCATGGGACAGCTCGCTGGTGACCTTCTGCGCGTGGCTCTGGTCGTTCCACAGATTCGGATCGGCGGCTTCGTGCTCGAGCTTCTCGATCTTGGCGCGCAGACCGTCGACGTCGAGCACTCGTTCCACCGTCGTCAAGGTGGAATCGAGGGCGGCGATATTTGACTGACGATCGAGGTCCACGGGTCCTCAGGGTACCGGCGCCACGACACGTTGTGATCCACGGCGGCTCCGGAGACTTCTGGGGTGCTTGGTCCGGTCGCGCGTCTAACATCACATCCGTAACCAGGATGTGGCACCGCGCAGCCCATAGCGGTGCTTCTCGACTGCGACGCGACAGCCCCTTGCGCGCGGCCGGGTCCGGACAGAAAGCGCGGGAATGCGTCCTTACTATGTCGCGATCGTCGGTGCGGGACCCTCGGGATACTTCGCGGCGGCAGCGCTGCTGAAGTTCGCCGACAGCTCGGTTGCCGGCGGCGGACCGGATGTTCACGTCGACATGCTCGAGATGCTGCCCACCCCGTGGGGGTTGGTGCGCTCCGGAGTCGCGCCGGACCATCCGAAGATCAAGACCATCAGCGCCCAGTTCGAGAAGATCTCACTCGACGCGCGGTTCCGGTTCTTCGGCAACATCCGCGTCGGCGAGCACGTGCAGGCCGAGGAGCTTGCGCAGCGCTACGACGCCGTCGTGTACGCGATCGGGGCGCAGTCGGACCGCCCGCTCGGCATCCCCGGTGAGGAGCTGGCGGGCAGCGTGGCCGCCGTCGACTTCGTCGGCTGGTACAACGCCCACCCCCACTTCGAGGAGATGGCGCCGGACCTGTCGTCCGGGCGCGCCATCGTGGTCGGCAACGGCAACGTGGCACTCGACGTCGCGCGCATCCTCGTCAGCGACCCCCGCGAACTCGCCAAGTCCGACATCGCCGACCACGCGCTCGACCTGCTACACGCAAAGGGCGTCGAGGAGGTCGTCGTCATCGGCCGCCGTGGCCCGCTTCAGGCGACCTTCACCACGATGGAGTTGCGCGAGCTGGGCGACCTGGAGGCCATGGCCGACGTCGACGTCATCGTCGACCCCGCGGACTTCGACTCCATCACCGACGATCAGCTCGAGGCTGCGGGCAAGACCGTGAAGCTGAACGTCAAGGTGCTGCGCGGCTATGCCGAGACCCCACCGCGAGGGGCCAAGCGCCGCATCGTGTTCCGCTTCCAGACCTCGCCCGTCGAGATCAAGGGCGACGGTCGTGTCGAGGCGGTGGTGCTCGGCCGCAACGAGCTGGTCGATGAGGGGGGCCGCATCGTCGCCAAGGACACCGGGGCGCGCGAGGAGTTGCCCGCCCAGCTGGTGGTGCGTGCGGTCGGCTACCGCGGCATCGCGACACCGGGTCTGCCGTTCGACGACCGCTCGGGCACCATCCCGCACACCGACGGCCGCGTCGACGGCAGTGCCAATGAGTACGTCGTCGGCTGGATCAAGCGCGGCCCGTCCGGGGTCATCGGCAGCAACAAGAAGGACTCGGCGGACACCGTCGCCACGCTGCTGGCCGACCTCGAGGGCCGCGAGCTCCGCGATGTCGGCGACGACCACGGCCAGACGCTCGTCGAGTGGCTGCTCATCCGTCAGCCCAAGCTGATCACCGACGACCACTGGAAGCTGATAGACGCGCACGAGCGCGGCGCCGGCGAGCCGCACGGCCGTCCGCGGGTGAAGCTGACGAGCGTCGCGGAGCTACTGCGCATCGGGCACGGCTGACGACGATCAAGCGAGGCACGAGCGTTGAGGAGTCAGCCAATCCAGCACGGCTGACGACGATCAAGCGAGGCACGAGCGTTGAGGAGTCAGCCAATCCAGCACGGCTAGGGGTCAGACCTCGCAGGTCTCCCGCTCGCGGGACAGCCCGCCGACCGGACCGGTCGTGCGCGCGATGAGCGGCGTGCATGCCGCGGCCAGGGCCAGCCCGGCCGAGACCATGATCACCGCGAACGTGCTGTAGCTGTCGGCGATCACGCCGCCGAGCGCGGTGCCCATGGCACCGCCGACGAGCGCGCCGCTGTTGAGCCACCCGAACGCCTCGGCAGTGGAGTGCTCGGCGATCTCGTGCGACACCATCACGTACAGCGCGGCCAGCGCGGGCGCGAAGCCGAGCCCGGACGCGAACAGCGCGGTCAGCTGCAGACCGTAGCCATCGACCAGCCCGAACACTGCGGTGCCCGTGGCGACGACCGTCATCGAGATCGCCAGACCGCGCACGCCCAGTCGGCGATGCCCGAACAGCACGCCGCCGATCAGCGACCCGAGGCTGGCCACACCCAAAGCCACGCCGGCCGAGAGATTGTGGTTGCCGAAGAGGGCGAGCACGCCGACCTCGAGGGCCATGAACGAGGCGACCAGCGCGAGGCTGGCCACCATGGCCAAGATCACCGCGGGGTTCGCCAGGACCCGGCCGAATGCGACCGTATTGGGCACGATCGTGGGCCGCAGCCGGCGGGCGCTGAGCAGGAACCAGACCGTCCCCACCACGGTGACGGCGGCGCTGAACAGCAGCGGGATCGCGGTCGAGATCGCCGACGCCAGGAACGTCGCGGCGACCGGCCCGATCACCCAGATGAGTTCCTGCGCCGCGGTGTCGAGCGCGAACAGGGCCCGCAGCCCGTCGCCGGGAACCATCTGGGGGTACAGCGCGCGGACCGCAGGCAACAGCGGCGGCACCGAGGCGCCGATTCCGAACCCCAACACCATGAGGGCGGTCGCGGGGACGTGGACGAAAGCCAGCGCCAGCATGCAGATGCCGTTGATCACGGCGGCGGACACCAAGGTCGGCACCATGCCGATCCGGCCGAGCAGGCGCGCCGTCATGGGCATCGCCACTGCTTCTCCGATGCTGGTGGCTGCCACCACTGCTCCCGCCACTGCGTAGGACCCGGTCCGGGCCTGTACGTGCAGCAGGATCGCCAGCGACAGCATCCCCAGCGGGAGCCGCGCAAACAGCTGCGAGGCGGTCACGTTGACCACGCCTGGAACTCGAATGAGCTCGACATAGGCGCGCACGGTTATCACTCCATCAATTGGTTCTACTTCTCCAGATGCCTCTGCAACTGTACCGTCCAGACGGTACAGTGCGAAAGTCGATAAACTCGGCCGATGACGACCTCGCGTGAACGCATTCTCGATGCGTATGCCGACGCGTTGGCCGTCGATGGGGAGCGCCACGCCACGCTGGACGCGGTGGCGGCCAAGGCCGGGGTATCCAAAGGCGGGCTGCTCTACCACTTCCCCGCCAAGGATCAGCTCGCCGAGGCGCTCTGCGATCGCTTGATCGCCCTGGCCGCCGACGATGTCCAGATGATGCGCACTGCCCCCGACGGACCCGCACGGCATTACATCCGCACCTCGCACTACGCGAACACCCCACTGGACCGCACGCTGGTCGCGGTCGCCCGGCTACAGCAGGCCGGCGATCCCAGGGCGCGCGCGGCGATCGAGATGATCTCGGACCAGTGGCTGAGCGTGCTCACCGAGGCGCTCGGCGACCGTGACGTGGCGCGCACGATCAAGCTGATCGGCGACGGGCTCTACCACCACGCGATGTCCAGTGCGCTCGGTGGCCAACCGCGGACCCCGCTCGATGAGGGACTGCTCGCGGTGATCGACCGCATCATCGACCAGTGCGTGGACGCACCGCGGGCTTAGTACGACCAACCGCGGGCTCCGCGGCGTCGGTTGAGATATCGGCGTCCGCGCCAAAAGAGATATCAAAGCGCCGCAAGTCAGTCTGCTCGCGCCGATACCGTCGAATCTCCCGTTTGAGATGGCGCAGCCGTCGCTCGTCGTCGCCTACCACCCTGGACGCCGCAGCTCGAATCGTGTCGCACACTGCGTCCACCTCGTTGAGGACGTTCTTGACGGCGGTCAAGGTGTCCTTGACCGCTTCGGTGTCCGACGGGTCGACGGCGACATCAACCTCGGATCGGGCAAGTTTGAGATCGTCGGCATCGACTGCCAGGGAGAGAATCAGCACCCCCAAGTTGATGTCGGCGCGGATCGGCTCAGCTAGATACCCGGTGTCGGCCAGGGCAGCCGTCAACACGCCCGCGTAATCGGTGTGGGTCACTTCGGCCAGCGCGCGTAGGTACCGCTGCCGGGGAAGCTGCTTCATCTCGCCATTGCGCCAGCTGTTGACCGTTTGCGGCGTAGCTCCGATGCGACGAGCGACCTCGGCCTCCGAGACGCCGTATTCGTCCATGTGTGCCTGGACGATCGCGATCAGCTGCCGCATAGGACCACGCACCACCTCTTTGTTGATCGCCCTCGCACGACACATCGTCATCCGGCAGGGGACGTTCACCAAACAATAGGCGTTCTCCTCCGTCGTTTCCGCAGGCAGCACAGCTCCCTGGGATCGCCGACACTCCAGATCGTCAACCTATACAGGACATTACATCAAGAATTACCGGACATTCTCGGGTAAGCTGCGGCGCGGTCGACAAATCCGCAACCGCGGTCGGGAGGAGAGAAATGCAGCTGCAATCCGGCGACACTCTGCGGGCGCTCATACGCCAGCGCGGTTACTCAATGGGCCAGGTAGCACGGCATGCAGGGTGCAGCAAGGCATTCGTGCACGGTCTGTGTTCCGGCGCCAAACCGTCGTGCTCAGCCCAGCTCGGGCGACGCATTGCCGAGGTCCTCGATGTCCCGTTCGAGCTGCTTTTCAACTTACGTGAATCCCGCGATAAGACACGGAAGATCAATCAGAAATTGACGGCGTGATCCCGTGGATTACGCCACGCCACAGCGGCCTCAACCGCCACGCGACAAAACTGTCTCGATCTGGCGGGACCGCTACCATCTGCCGTTCGCGATTTGCCAATGCGGCTGGCGCGGGAGGCGCCGCATCCTGATATCTGCCGCCCGGCGGGATGCCCGCCAGCATTCCGCCAGCGCGGATCACCTAATGTTGGAGCCGCTTGATCAGTGGAGATCGGCCCGGCGGGACCGAAGTTAGACCTCCGGCGGCGCGAAAGACCAGTTGTCCGGATTCTTGGGCGAATACACCACCGGAATGAGCTGTCCCATCGTCGGCCAGCTGTTCACGTCGACCGCCATCCGCTGGTAGACCACGTGCTCGTTGACGGTGGGACCATTGATGACCCCACTGATCGTGACGTACTGCTCGCCGGTGACGTCCGGGCGCGGGCTCACCCCGGTCACCAGCAGCGTGCCCTGGGCGACCTCGCCCCGCGGACCGCGACGCATCAAGCGCGGACCCAACACCAGGACCAGCGCGCCGACGATGAGCAGTATCACGAAGAACTCCCACATTCGGCCATGGTAGGACTGCAGCCATGGGCGACGCTTGCGGAGCGAATCGACGGCAGACATGCGGCACCCGAGCCTGCGAGGGGGCCGAGTGAGCGGCCGCGATGTACAGGCGGACCTCTCGGTGGCGATGGAGCTGGCCAACCAGGCCGATGCGATCACCCTCGACCGGTTCGGGGCACTGGATCTGCGCATCGAGACCAAACCTGACCTGACCCCGGTCACCGACGCCGACGAAGCCGTCGAGGCCGACCTGCGGGCGATCCTGTCCCACGAGCTCCCGGGCGACGACGTTCTCGGCGAGGAATACGGCGGGACGGCCGTCTTCAGTGGCAGGCAGTGGGTGATCGATCCGATCGACGGAACCAAGAACTTCGTCCGCGGCGTGCCGGTCTGGGCCAGCCTGATCGCGCTGCTCGAGGACGGTGTGCCGGTGGTCGGTGTGGTCAGCGCCCCCGCACTGAACCGGCGGTGGTGGGCCGGCCGCGGACTGGGCGCCTTCGCCAGCACCGGGGGCGGGCCGACGCGCACGCTGGCCGTCTCGGGCGTGGCCGACCTGGACTCGGCCAGCCTGTCGTTCTCCAGCCTGTCCGGCTGGGCCGACCTGGGCCTGCGCGAGCAGTTCATCGACCTGACCGACGCGGTCTGGCGGGTGCGCGCCTATGGCGATTTCTTCTCTTACTGCCTGGTCGCCGAAGGAGCCGTCGACATCGCCGCCGAACCGGAGGTCAAGCTGTGGGATCTGGCCCCGCTGGACATCCTGGTGCGCGAGGCCGGCGGCACCTTCACGAACCTCGAGGGCCGGCCCGGCCCGCACGGCGGGCACGCCGTAGCCACCAACGGACTACTGCATGACGCGACATTGGCGCGCCTGGCCGCGCGTCAGTAGCCGGGGTCGAATTCCACGGGCAGGGTCGCCGGCCCACTCAGTCCGCTGAGCGGTTTCCACGGCGCGGGCCCGGTGCGACGGATGTTCGGCATCCGCCGCGCCATCACCGTGAGCGCCTCGGTCAGTTCGAGGCGAGCGAGGTTGGCACCGAGGCAGTAGTGCACGCCGCCGCCGAACGTTTGCATCGGTAACGCAGCGGTGCGGGTGATGTCCAGGCGATCCGGCTGGTCGCAGACACTCGAATCACGGTTGGCGGCAGCAGAATTGAGGATCACGAGCGTGCCGGCCGGGATGGCGTATCCGGCGACCTCGACGCCCTCGACCGTGGTGCGCAGCGTGCCGAACACGATCGGCGAGTGGCGCATGGTCTCCTCGACCGCGTTGGCGGCAAGAGCCGGCTGACGCGCCAACAGCGCCCACTGGTCGGGGTGGTCACACAGCACCGACACCGACGCGGCGAGTTGATTGCGCGTGGTGTCGGTGCCGGCCATCAGCAGCCCGGCCACCAGCATCCGCAGTTCGGCGAGGGTGAGCCGGTCACCTTCGACCTCGGCCCGGATCAGATCCGAGACCAGATCGTCGGTGAGGCGGTGCCGTCGCTCGGCGACCATGTCGTCGACATAGCTGTCCAGCTCGTCCCATGCGGCCAGGATCGACGGTACCGACTCGGCGACATTCCAGCTGAACGCCTTGAAGAACTCGTCGGTCCACGTCGCGAACTGTTCCCAGTCGCCGTCCGGAACGCCCAGGAGTGCACAGATGATCGGGATCGGATAGTGCCGGGCGATGTCGGTCACGACGTCGCAGCGTCCGCCGGAAGCGCACCGGTCGACCAATCCGTTGATGACGTCAGTGACGGTGGCGCGCAGTCGTGAGGTCGCCCTGGGCGTGAAGGCCTTGCAGACCAGGCGCCGCAGCCGATGGTGCTCGTCACCGTCCATGTTGATGATCGTGGCGACGACCCTGTCCCACAACGGACCCGACGTGATGCCCTGGGACGCGAGGAACATCCCTTGCGGCACGCGAAATCTGCGATCGCGCGACGCGTCGTGGACGATCTCGTAGCTCAGGAATTCCGGTCCGTGCGGGCCGATCGCGATCGGGGCCTGCCGGCGCGCCCGCATCAGCATCGCCAGCGCCTCATCGGGATTCGTCGCTGTGTCGTAGTCGATGGCCGGCAAGCCGGCGTCGAACACACTGGGCCATTGCGGTGTGTCGATGGTAATGGTCATTTCGGCCCCCGGACCTGCTCGAATAACTCCCAGATCGAGTCTTGAACGCAGTCGGGGCGCGGATGCGAGTAGACCACTACCCCATTTCCAGACGGTGTGACCTACTCAACAAAACCCGCGGGTCGTCAAGGGTTCCGCCACCTACCTTACTTTGGAGTAAGATAGGTGCCAGCGCGTTCTGACCAGCACCGCCCACCGTCGACGAGGCTGACGAAAATGACCAACACACTTCCGCCCACAACACCGAGCGCCCGGGCCCGCGACAGCGCGGTCGGGCAGTTCAAGCACAAGCGGTCCATCACCGACATCGGACTGGCGATCATCACGCCGCTGGTCGGCCAGGACTTCCTGGACCGTTACCACCTGCGCGATCCGCTCAACCGCGGCCTGAAATACGGTGTCAGGCAAGCGTTCTCGACGGGTGGGGCAGTCACCCGTCAGTTCAAGAGAGTCCAGGGCATCGGCAAGGAGCCGACCCGGCTGCGGCCCAGCGGCGCAGACTATTTCGATCTCACCCCCGACGACGACCAGAAGATGATCGTTGCGACGGTCGACGAGTTCGCCGAGGAGATTTTGCGTCCGGCCGCTCACGACGCCGACGAGGCCGCGGCCTATCCGGCCGACCTGATCGCCAAGGCCGCCGAGCTCGGGATCACCGCCATCAACGTTCCCGAGGACTTCGACGGCATCGCCGAGCACCGCACCACCGTCACCAACGCCTTGGTGGCCGAGGCGCTGGCCTACGGCGACATGGGCCTGGCACTACCGATCCTGGCGCCCGGCGGTGTCGCGTCGGCGCTGACGCACTGGGGCAGCGCCGATCAGCAGGCGACGTATCTCAATGACTTCGCCGGCGAGAACGTGCCGCAGGCCTGCGTGGCGATCGCCGAGCCGCACGCCCTGTTCGATCCCACCGCGTTGAAGACCACCGCGGTGCGCACCCCGAGCGGCTTTCGCCTCGACGGCGTCAAGTCATTGGTTCCTGCCGCCGCCGACGCCGAATTGTTCATTGTGGCCGCACAGCTCAACGGCAAGCCGGCGCTGTTCATCGTCGAGGCGTCTACGCCCGGCGTGTCGGTGAAGGCCGATCCCAGCATGGGCATCCGCGCGGCCGCACTGGGCCGGGTGGAGCTGGACAAGGTGTCGGTGCCGTTGTCGGCGCGCCTCGGCGAAGACGGTGCCGGCGACGCGGACTACTCCGAAGCAATTGCGTTGGCCCGCTTGGGCTGGGCCGCACTGGCGGTCGGCACCTCCCATGCCGTGCTGGACTACGTGATCCCCTACGTCAAGGAACGCGAAGCATTCGGCGAGCCGATCGCTCGCCGACAGGCTGTCGCGTTCATGTGCGCCAACATCGCCATCGAACTCGATGGCTTGCGGCTGATCACCTGGCGCGGCGCCGCCCGCGCGGAACGTGGCCTCCCGTTCGCGCGCGAGGCCGCGCTAGCCAAGAAGCTGGGCACCGACAAGGGTATGCAGATCGGCTTGGACGGTGTGCAGTTACTCGGCGGTCACGGCTACACCAAGGAACACCCCGTCGAGCGCTGGTACCGCGATCTGCGGGCCATCGGCGTCGCCGAGGGTGTTGTCGTCCTGTAAGCATCTCGGGTCAACGAACGGAAAACACAGTCATGGCAATCAATCTCGAAATGCCGCGCAAGCTGGAAGCCGTGATCGAGAAGGCGCACCAGGGTGCCGCGGAGATGTTGCGGCCGATCTCACGCAAGTACGACGTCGCCGAACACGCCTACCCCGTCGAGCTGGACACCCTGGCCACACTGTTCGAGGGCATCTCGGAGGCGAACACGATCTCCTTCGCCGGCGCCGAAGCGTTCCGCGACAGCGATGACGGGCCGAAGGGAAACATCAACGGCGGCAACATGTCCGCGTTGCTCAACGCCCTGGAGATCTCCTGGGGTGACATCGCGCTGCTGCTGTCGGTCCCCCGCCAGGGCCTGGGCAACGCCGCGATCTCGGGCGTGGCCACCGACGAGCAGCTCGAGCGGCTGGGCAAGAACGTCTGGGCCGCGATGGCGATCACCGAACCGTCCTTCGGGTCCGACTCCGCGGCGGTGTCCACGACGGCGGTGCTCGACGGCGACGAGTACGTGATCAACGGTGAGAAGATCTTCGTCACCGCCGGATCCCGGGCCACCCACATCGTGGTGTGGGCGACGTTGGACAAAGCGCTGGGCCGTGCGGCCATCAAGTCGTTCATCGTGCCCCGCGAGCATCCCGGTGTCACCGTCGAACGGCTCGAACACAAGCTCGGCATCAAGGCCTCCGACACCGCAGTGATTCGGTTCGACAATGCGCGCATCCCGAAGGAGAACCTGCTCGGCGACCCGGAGATCCACGTGGAGAAGGGTTTTGCCGGGGTCATGGAGACCTTCGACAACACCCGCCCGATCGTGGCGGCGATGGCCGTGGGAGTGGCTCGCGCCGCCCTGGAGGAGCTCCGCACCATCCTGACCGAAGCCGGCGTGGAGATCTCCTACGACAAGCCCGCTCACGCCCAGAGCGCGCCGGCCGCGGAATTCCTTCGCATGGAGGCGGACTGGGAGGCCGGCTACCTGCTGACCGTGCGCTCGGCGTGGCAGGCCGACAACGCGATCCCGAACTCCAAGGAAGCCTCGATGGGCAAGGCGAAGGCCGCCCGGGTGGCCAGCGACATCACCCTCAAGGCAGTCGAATTGGCCGGGACTGCAGGCTATTCCGAGCAGACCCTGCTAGAGAAGTGGGCCCGCGACTCGAAGATCCTCGACATCTTCGAAGGTACCCAGCAGATCCAGCAGCTGGTAGTGGCCCGCCGGCTGCTCGGGCTGTCGTCGACCGAGCTGAAGTAGTTAGGCGACAGCGGTCAGCTCCCGCTGGGTCTCGTCGTCGAGTTCGATATCGGCGACGGCGAGGTTCTCCTCGAGGTGCCCCAGCGAGGAGGTGCCCGGGATGAGCAGGACGTTGTCGGCGACGCCAAGCGTCCACGCCAGCGCAATCTGCGCCGGGGTGTAGCCCAGTCGCGTGGCCGCACCCTCGACGAGGTGGTGCGTCAGGACCGGATTCACCTCGTGGAACGCCGACCCGAGCGGGAAGAACGGCACGAACGCGATACCGCGGGCGATGCACTCGTCGAGGACGGGCTGCGACGCGCGGTCCACCAGGTTGAAGGGGTTCTGCACGCACACGATGTCGGTGAGCTCCAAGGCATGCAGCAGCTGCTCGTGGCTGACGTTGCTCAGCCCGATGCCTGCGATCAACCCCTCGTCACGGGCGGTGATCATGGCGCCGAGCTGGTTGGTGAACAGGGCGTCGGCCTCGTTCTCCATCACCCGCAGGTTGACCGCGGCCAGCCGGTCGACGCCGAGGGTCTGCAGGTTCTCCTCGATGCCGGCCCGCAATTCGTCAGGCTGGTTGTAGGGCAGCCATCCCCCCTGGTCGTCACGGCGGGCGCCGACCTTGCTGACCAGGGCCAGGTTCTCGGGATAGGGGTAAAGCGCCTCGCGGATCAGTTCGTTGGCCACATCGGGGCCGTAGAACTGCGAGGTGTCGATGTGGTCGACGCCCGCGTCGACGGCGCGGCGAAGCACAGCCAGTGCCTGGTCGTGGTCGCGCGGCGGCCCGAACACACCCGGGCCGGGAAGCTGCATGGCGCCGAATCCGACGCGGTGGACGTGGTAGCCGGCAAGCGGAAAGCGTGTCATCGATGATCCATTCGCATTGAGGTCGGATTGTTTGATGTCAAACTATATTGCTGGCGCGCTACGCTTCCTGTCAACCCAGGGAGGTGAAGCCACATTCCACGCTCAGCACACGACGCCGATTCCCGCCAGCGCGCCGTCGCCCTCGCGGACGCGTTCGGCCGCGCCGGCAAGACACTCGTCCGCGCCCTCGACGAGCGGCTCGGTGACCATGGCGTGTCCACCCCACGTTCCAAGGTGCTCTTCGAAGTGAACCGGTGCGGTCCGGTCCGGCTGACCGACCTGGCAAGGACGGTCGGCATCACGCAGGGCACTGCCTCCACCCTGACCGACGCGCTCGTCCGCGAGGGCTTGATCGAACGCTTCGCCGACGAGTCCGATCGACGGGTCACCCTGCTGCAGACCACCGCCACAGGCCGCCGCCAGGCCGAGACCTGGGCGAGCGCCTACACCGCCGCCGCGCAGGAGCTGTTTTCCATCCTGTCGGGCAAGGAGCAGCTGGCGCTCACCGAACTGCTACAGCGCCTGACGGACTCGATAGACGACTGAGGCGGCTCAGCGGGTGCGCCAGTCTCCGATCGCCGACAGGCGGCGCCGCTGCTGGACGGCCGCCCCGGCGTCGAGGGAGCGGCCGCGCTCCTCGAGGTAGCCCACGACCCGCTCTCGGTGTTCGACGGGGTTGGCGTCGTCGTATTTGAACTTGGCCTCCACCCGCACCACCGCGAGCCGGACGCCGCGGATACCGGGCAGCATTCGGCCGTACGGGTCCTCTCCGACGGCGACCTCGCCGTGGCGACCCTCAGGCTGGAAGTCGCCGAGCTGGCTCGCCAGGATCTCGACCTTGCCCTGCGGATCGTCGACAATCGTTGGACGGCAGACGAATTGGACCGAGGAGTAGTAGCTGGTCGGCACACCGTCCTCGTCGGGGCCGCCGGCCTTGGCCCGCCAGTAGGTGGGGATGTAGGCGTAGTCGCCGATCGCGGCCAGCCTTACCTCGGTCGCGGCTTCCAGATGCGGCCAGACCGGGTTGGGCCGGGCCAGATGGATCAGCAGCTCGTCGCCGGCCAGGGTGAAGTGGGTGGGCAGCAGCAACGGAGCTTGGGCCGGATCCACGTTGTTGACCGCGAGCACACCGAACCGGTCGGTGGACGCCAGCCAGTCGCGCCATTCGCCGGCGCTCTGCGCGGCGTCCCAGGGATGGATGAGCATGCTCAATCTTGCACCAAGCAGGCAAGCCGTTTTCAGAGCTGCGCGTTAGACGTGCATATTGGAGAACGCGCCCGTGATGCCGCCCGTCTACTGCGCATCGTGGGCGATGCCTTCGAGCTTTGTGCACCGGCGCCCGGGCGCGCGGCGATGTCGTCCAGGACGGTCTGCAGCGTCATCAGTCTCCTCTGATCTCAGGCGACGGGCGTGTAGGTGAGGTGCAGCTCGCTCAGGCCCCGCAACAGGAATGTGGGCTCATAGCGGTAGCGCCGGTCCCCGGCCGGCCCGTGTTGCGTCTCGTCGATGGCGATATCGGTCATGCGGTCCAACAGCCGATTCAGGGTGACCTTCGCTTCGACCCGCGCCAGGGGCGCCCCGGCGCAGGTGTGAATGCCGCGGCCGAACGTGATGTGCTCACGAACGTTCTTGCGGTCGAGCAGGAATTCGTCGGGCTGCTCGAACTTACGCGGATCGCGGTTGGCGGCGCCGAGGCACAACATCAGAACCGTGCCGGCCTTGACATCGACACCGCCCAGCGTGGTGGTCTTGCGCGCCAACCGGAAGTCGACCTTGGTCGGGCTCTCGATGCGCAGCGACTCCTCGATGAAGTTACCGATCAGGCTGCGGTCCGCCCGCAACTTCTCCTGAAGGTCCGGCCGTTCGGCCAGCACGCGCGTCGACGCGCTCAGCAGCTTGACGACGGTCTCCTGCCCCGCGGCGAACAGGAAGGTCGCCGCCCGGACCACGTCGACGACAGCGGGCGTCGTGCCGTCCGGATACGTCGCTGCCGCAAGGGAACTCAGCACATCCTCGCGGGGATGCCGACGCTTGTTCTCGATGTAGCCGGTGAACCTGCCGTCCAGCCATTCCAGCGGGTTGACCGCGACGGGCGTGTGATCCAGGGCGCCGACCGCGCTTCCGGGCTCCTTGCCCGCACCCAGGCTCTGCCGGAACTCCGCGCGATCCTCGTCCGGTACGCCCAGCAGGTCGGCGATCACCAGCGTGGCGAAGGGCTTGCCGTACTGGCCCAGGAGTTCGCAGCGCCCATCGGCGATGAATTCGTCGAACTGACGATCGGCCAACTCCCACATGAAGTCTTCGTTCTCCTTGAGCCGCGCGGGGGTGAGCAGGCGGCTGAGCAGGGACCGCGCCCGCGTGTGCGCCGGCGGATCCATCACCACCATCATTTCGTTGATGGGAAACAGGTGCCGGTGCTCCTCGATCTGCTCGGAGATGTCGTCGCCCTCGGGCACGAACGGCAGCGGCGGGAACGGCCCGCCGATGGCGTTCACGGCCGAAAACGTCTCGTAGTCTTTGAACGCCGCAACGGCTTCGTCGTAGCCGGTGACCGCGACGACGCCGTAGTTGGGCTCGCGGAACACCGGGTTTTGGCCACGCAGGTAGTCCAGGTACGCGTAGGGGTCCTGGGCGATGTCCTGGTCGGAGAAGTAATCGGCTGTTGCCAAATCGGTCATTCTTGGAGCCCTTTCACGATACTGATGGCTTGGCGCGGACAGGCGGCCACGGCGGCCTCGACCTGCTCACGCAGCTCGTCGGGGGGCGACTCGAGACAGGTCGCCAGGTCGTCGGATCCAACGTCGAAGACCTCGGCGGCCAACTCGACACACAGGGCATGGCCCTCGCACAGGTCCCGGTCGACCTGCACATGCCAACGAGCCGCAGTCATCGCGCTCTCCTATCGGTCGTTCGGCAAAGTTTGATCGATCGATCAAATTCTGCGTTGGACATACTTAACCACGCCCGGAAATAACCGGTCAAGAGCCGCGGCCGGGGCATCGTCTAGCCAAGCGAGGAACAGTCCTGAGAGGATGGCCGCCATGGCGTCGACTCCCAAGACCAAAGACAAAGACGCCGGCGCGCGCGAACGCCTGATGGAGGCGACCGCTCAGATCATGCTCGAAGATGGCTACGCCGCCGCGACGTCTCGCCGCGTGTCGGCACGCGCCGGGGTCCGGTCCGCGCTGGTGTACTACTACTTTCCGACGATGGACGATCTGTTCGTCGCGGTGCTACGGTCCGGCTCTGACGCATCGCTGGCGCGGATGCGTCAGGCCATCACCGCCGATGAACCGTTGCGGGCCCTGTGGTCCATCAACACCGACCCGCGCTGGACGGGTCTGTACACCGAGTTCGTCGCGCTGGCCAACCATCGCAAGGCCATCAGCGCCGAGCTCAAGACCTACGCTGAACGCGTTCGCGATATCGAAACCGCCGCTGCCACAGTCGCCATGCGCGCGCACGGGCTGGACCTCACCGAATATCCACCGGTTGCGATCTCGATGCTCGTTGCACAAATCGCGCGCAGTCTGTGCAACGAGAGCGCCATCGGGATGACCGAAGGCCACGAGGAGATGCGAGAGCTGGTGGAGCGCTTCCTGAATCGGTTCGCCTCCACCGAGCAGGCGCAAGCTACTTGAGCATGCTTCCGGCGTCGACGGTCATCGTCAGGCCGGTGACGTAGCGAGCCTCGTCAGAAGCCAAGAACAGCACGGCATTACTGATGTCGACCGGCTCGACCCAGCCGACCGGCAGCACATGCATCATCTGGGCGACCACGGCCATATCGTCGGGGCCCGGGTTCTCCAGGTCCGGACGGAACAGCTTCATCGTGCCCTCGTTCATGAACAGCGGGGTGTTGACGTTGGTGGGGTGCACCGAATTAACTCGGATGGAGTGGTGTCCGAGCTCGACGGCGAACGTGCGCATCAACCCGACCACGCCGTGCTTGGCGGCGATGTAATGCCCGGTGTGCGGGTAGGCCTTCAGCCCGCCGACAGAGCTGGTCAGGATGATCGACCCGCCGCGACCCGCCGAGATCAGGTGCGGCACTGCCGCTTTCACACTCTTCCAGACACCGGACAGATTGACGTCGATCATGTCGGTCCAGTCCGACTCGCTGACATGATCCAGGGTCTGGCCGCCGTTGCCGATACCTGCGTTGGCCACGATGATGTCGAGACGGCCCAGTTGCTCGACCCCGCTGTCGACGGCGGCCTTCAGCGCGGCGTAGTCGCGGACGTCGACCTCGGCGGTCACGACCCTGCGGTTGAGGCCCTTGACCAGGTCCGCGGTCTCAGCCAGGTCATCCGGGGTGGGCGCGGGGATGTCGTCATTGCTGCTGATGCGTTTGCAGACATCGACGGCGATGATGTCGGCGCCCTCCTGGGCCAACCGGAGCGCGTGACTGCGGCCCTGGCCGCGGGCGGCACCGGTGATGAAAGCGACCTTGCCTTCGACTCTTCCAGCCATGAAAACCCTCGTCTCGGGAGACCTGACGCGCGTACGGCGCCTGATGACAACGGGTCGATCAAATAATTTGATCGATCGATCAATACTGTGGCAGCAGAGCCTGGCTTGTGTCAAGGTCAGCGCATCGCGATACGGATGTTCTTGACTTGGAGAAACTCGTGCAGACCCTCCAGCCCACCCGTGCGGCCGAAGCCGCTCTGTTTGTAGCCGCCATACGGGCCCTGCGGCGCCATGTCGCTGAACGTGTTGACCCACACCGATCCCGACTCCAGTCGCCGTGCGATGCCGTGAGCGCGACCGAGATCGCGGGTGTGCACAAATGCGTTGAGCCCGTAGGCGCTGTCGTTGGCGATCGACACCGCCTCGTCGACATCGCGGAATCTGATCACCGACACCACCGGGCCGAACGTCTCGATCTGGGCCAGCTCCGAAGCGTTGTCGACATTGCCGAACACCGTCGGCTCGATGTAGTAGCCCGACGCCAGCTCCCCACCGAGACGTCGACCCCCGGTCAGCAATTCCCCAGCCCCGTGCCCGACGGCATCACCGATGGCCGCCAGGATGCGATCGACCGCGCTCTGCGCGATCACCGGTCCGACAGTGACGACAGGGTCCAGCGGATCGCCGACCCTCGCCTCGGCGATCCGGGCCAGGAATGTGTCGACGAATTCGTCGTAGACGTCGTCCTGGACCAGGATCCGACTGGCGCAGGCACAGCTCTGCCCCGACTGCATCAGCGGACCCTGATGAGCCGCGAGGGTGGCGGCGGTCTGCAGGTCGGCATCGTCGAACACGACGTTGGCGGACTTGCCGCCCAGCTCCGCCACCACCGGCGTGAGATTCGTTGTGGCCGCGGCGATGACCTTACGGGCGGTGACTCCCCCACCGGTGAAGTGGACCTTGCGGATGCCGGGGTGGCGGGCCAGCGCATCACCACCCTCGGCTCCCGCCGGGACCACGTTCACCAAGCCGGGCGGCAGCCCCGCCGCAACGCACAGTTCGCCGAACCGCAGGGCGGCCAGCGGTGCCAGCTCAGAGGGTTTGAACACGACCGCGTTTCCGGCAGCCAGTGCTGGCGCCACGCATGAGGCCGCCACCGCCAGTGCACCGTTCCACGGTGCGATGACGGCGACGACACCGTAGGGCTCGCGTTCGATCAGGTTGATGTCGAACGAGCCGTTGACCGGCGTGCTGGCGCCGTGCGGCTTGTCGACGTAACCGGCGTAGTGGCGCAGGAATCGTTCGAGCAGCACGGCGGTTCCGGCGTAGGAGATCGGTACGGCATAGTCGTGGACATTGAGTTCGGCGAGTTCGGCGAGATGCTCGTGCACCAGGTCGGCCACCTCGACGAGCAGGTCTCGGCGGCGGTCCACGGTCAACGACATCCAGGCCTTGTGCGCCTGCCAACCGCTGGCCACCGCACGATCGATCTCCTGCGGGCCGGCCAGCGAGACAACGACATTCGGCTGCCCGGTGGCGGGATAGATGTGGTCGTGGCTTCCCGCCGACGATTGTGCGATCCGCTCACCACCGATCAGCAGACCGGCCGGTGTGATCACGAGTCGCCCGATTCGGTGCGCCACTCCTCGAGAACGCGTTGTTGCTGCTCGGCGATGACCTGATTGAGATGCGACGCCTTGGGCCAGCCGTAGTAGGCCGCGAAATGCAAAGCCAATTCTTCCATCTCGTCGAAGGAGACATCGCGGCTCTTCAGCGCGGCATACACATGACTGATGATCGGGATCAGCGTGTCCTGGAACGCCACGCACGCCACCGTGATGAGCCGGCGCTCCTTCATGCCCAGGCCGGGGCGAAGCCACATCTCACCGAAGACGAAGTTCAGGATTCCAGCGCCGGAGTAGGGGTTGTCCCGGATCGGGGCATACGGGATGCAGTTGATGTCCTTGAACGACCGCTCGCCGACCAACAGCCGGCCCTCCGGGTCGCTCGGCGTGATCAATGGCAGTAGCGGCTCCGGTTCTGGTGGACTCTGCCCGCGGTCGCTATGGATCCGTTCCCACTGCTCGTCGACGAGCATGTTGAACCACGACGCTTTGGGCCACCCCGCGTACACCGCGAAATGCAGTACCGTCTCCCGCATCTCAGTGATGGAGACATCACCGCTGTTGAGAGCGGCGTACACGTGGTCGCGCAGCGGTGCCTCGGCGTCGGCCGCCGCCACGCACGCCAGGGTGACGAACCGCCGGTCGCGGCGGCTCAGCGCCGGACGCGACCAGATCTCGCCGTACACGAACTCGATCAGTCCCCTGCCCGCCGGCGTGTCATCCTGCGGCGCGGGGAACGTCATCACATCGGCGAACGCCTGCCTGCCCCGTTCGCGGCGGTCGCTCTCGATCGCGGTCATCGGATGGTGACCCCGGCGTCGACCTTGAGTTCAGTGCCTGTCACGTAGCGGGATTCGTCGGAGATCAGGTAGAGCACCGCATTGCTGATGTCGACCGCGTCGACCATCACAACGGGCAGCGCGTTGAGGAAGATCGGCACGAGATCGGGCCGGCCCTCACCGAGCACTTGGTGCAACGACTCGGGCCGCATGCCCGTCTCGACACCGGTCGGATGCACAGTGTTGACCCGAACACTCACTGCGGCAAGCTCATTGGCCAGCGCTCGGCTCAGCCCGACGACACCGTGTTTGGCCGCCGTGTAGGGCAGATGCAGCGGCGTGCCCTTCAGCCCGGCCGCCGAGCTGATGTTGACCAGGCTCCCGCCGTGGGTGACAAGGTGCGGCAGAGCCGCGGCGCAGGTGTTCCACGTGCCAATGAGATTGACGTCCAACACTGTTCGCCACTGATCGGGGGTCGTGGCGTCCCACGCCCCCACCGTGAGAACCCCAGCATTGGACACGGCCGCATCCAGGCCGCCGAGTTGCTCGACGCCATAGTTCACCGCCTCGGCCAGGGCCGTGGCGTCGCGGACGTCCACGACATACCTCACCGCGCGCCGGCCCTGCTTTTCCACCAGGGCGACCGTCTCGTCGAGCTCTTCGCGCGTCGCCAGCGGATACTCGACCTCCGGCAGCGATTCGCAGATGTCCACCAGGATCAGGTCGGCGCCTTCTTCGGCCAGCCGCACGGCGTGGCTGCGGCC
This sequence comes from Mycolicibacterium rhodesiae JS60, assembly GCA_000230935.2. Classification (GTDB taxonomy): domain Bacteria; phylum Actinomycetota; class Actinomycetes; order Mycobacteriales; family Mycobacteriaceae; genus Mycobacterium; species Mycobacterium rhodesiae_B. Next base: position 1,419,522 of record AGIQ01000001.1, on the reverse strand, counting down.
CATCCCCCGGGCGGCCCCGGTGATCAGGACCCGTTTGCCGGCCACCCGACCCGTCGGTTGCGTCATGTCTCTCCTAGAGCTTGTTGCAGAAGCCGGCGTCGACCGGAAAGGTCACCCCGGTGACGAATCTGGCTTCGTCGCTGACCAGATAGGCGATCGCGGCGCTGATGTCCTCGGGTTCGAGCATGTCGACCGGCATCGGGTTCTGCAGGTGTGGACCACCACCGGGATAGTTCTCCAGGAAGGCGACCATCGCGGGGTTGACGGCCATCATGGTGCGCACTGCTGTCGGGTGCACGGTGTTGACCCGAATGCTCTCCGAGGCAAGCGCATTCGCCAGCGTCCGCATCAGGCCGACCAGGCCGTGTTTGGACGCCGCGTAGCCCAGCCCGCCGCCTTGCAGCCCGCCGAATCCGCGCAGCCCCGCCGTCGAGCTGGTGAAGACGATCGACCCGCCGCGTCCGCCGGCGATCAGATGCGGGATCGCGGCCTTGGCGGTGTGGAATGCACCGACGAGGTTCACGCCCAGGACGTCGTTCCACTGCTCGAGCTCTTCGTCGATGGTCAGCTCGCGGAAGGCCATGGCCGCGATGCCTGCGTTGGCACACACGATGTCGAGACGGCCGAAGTGCTCGACCCCGCTGTCCAGAGCGGCCTGCACTGCGTGGAAGTCACGGACATCGGCGACGGAGGCCACCATCTTGCCGCCCTTGGCCTCCACGACTTCGACGGTTTCGTCCAGCTCCGCACGGCTGGCCATCGGATAGCCGTTGGAGGCGATGTCCGCGCAGATGTCTACCCCGATGATGTCGGCGCCGTCGGCGGCCAGCCGAACGGCGTGACTTCGGCCCTGACCGCGCGCAACTCCGGTGATGAACGCGACCTTGCCGTTCAGAGAGCCCATGTGTCCCGCCTTCGTTGCGTGCAGTAACCGTGTTACTGCGGTACAGTAACCGCGTTACTCACCGAGGGCAAGGGCATTCGTGGACAACGCCGAGACGACGACCAGTACCGCGGTCGACGCCCGCGACCGGATCCTCGACATCGTCGTCGACATCCTGGAAAGCGAGGGTTACGACGCGGTTCAGCTGCGCGAAGTCGCCCGGCGGTCGCGCACGTCGCTGGCCACGATCTACAAGCGCTACCCCACCCGGGACCACTTGATCCTCGCCGCGCTCGAGTCCTGGATGGACGAGCACCGCTATGCGGGCCTGGCCCAGCAACACCATGCGCCCGACGAGTCGGTCTATGACGGGTTGATGCGCCTCTTCGGCACCATCTTCGAGCCGTGGGAGCGGCATCCCGAAATGCTCAAGGCCTACTACCGCTCGCGGTCGTCCACCGGGCGTGAACTTGTCTTGAACCGTGGCCTCGACATGGTCGTCCCCGCCGCGATGGAGGTGCTCGACGGCGTCGACGAGAACTTCGTCGCCGACCTCGACACGGTATTGGCCACCTTGGTGTTCGGATTGTCGGGCCGCTTCACCGCCGGCGAGATCGCCATCACCGACATCCTGCCCACCATCGAACGAACGGTCCGGTGGTTCACGACCGGCTATGAGGCGACCCGAGGGTAGCCCGAGCCCGGAGCGCTACCGTCTTGGCTATGGATTCCTTCAAGGCACTGCTAGCCCGCCAAGACGGCGACAAGGTCACCGCTTCGATCGAGATGCTCGACGCCGCTGAACTTCCGCCGGGCGATGTCACGATCCGCGTGGCCTATTCCAGCGTCAACTACAAGGACGCACTCGCACTGACCCCGCGCGGCGGCGTCGTCCGGGACTATCCGATCGTGCCGGGCATCGATCTCACCGGCGAGGTGGTGGAGTCCCAGTCTCCGGAATTCGCTGTGGGAGAACAGGTTCTGGCGCACGGCTACGCGATTGGCACCGGCCACCACGGCGGCTACGCCGAGTACATCCGGCTGCCCGCCGAACACGTCGTCGCACTGGGCTCGCTGACTCCGCGCGAAGGCGCAGCGATCGGAACCGCCGGCTTCACCGCCGCGATGAGCGTCGAAGCGCTGATCTCCCATGGCATCACGCCGCAGGACGGTCCGATTGTGGTGACCGGCGCGACCGGCGGGGTCGGATCGGTCAGCGTCGACATCCTCGCCGCGGCCGGCTACGAGGTGGTGGCCTCCACCGGCAAGGCCGAGGCCGCGCAGCATCTCAAGGCTCTCGGAGCCGCCGACGTCATCGGCCGCCTGCCCGAGGATCCCGACGCCACGCCGCGCCCGCTGGGCAAGACGCGCTGGGCCGGTGCGGTGGACTGCGTCGGCGGGGCCACGCTGGCCGATGTCATCAGCACGCTGAAGTACGGCGGGGCGGTGGCGGCCAGCGGGCTGACCGGCGGCCCTGGTCTCAGTACGACGGTGATGCCGTTCATCCTGCGTGGTGTCTCGCTGCTGGGCATCGACTCGGTGCAGTTGCCGATCGCCCGGCGCCGCGCGCTGTGGGAGCGCCTGGGTGGCCGGCTGAAGCCACGCCACCTCGACGACGTCACCCATGAGGTCGATGTCAAGGATGTGCTCGCGGTGATCGACCAGGTGCGGGCGGGTAAGTACTCGGGCCGCGCGGTGGTGCGGGTCGCAGGCGGGTTCTGAGCACAACAACAAAGCGGGCCACCGGTTTTCACCGGTGGCCCGCTTTGTCGACTGCTACGTCAGGACTGCGGAGTGGCTCCCAGGTGGCTGATGAGATCGGGCTTCATCGCCTGAAGCTCGCGACCCCAGTAGGCCCAGTTGTGGGTGCCGTTGTTGGGGAAGTTGAACACACCGTTCTTACCGCCTGCGGCAATGTAGTTGTCGCGGAAGGTCTCGTTGGTGCGAATGGTCAGGCCCTCGAGGAAGGTGGCAGGCAGGTCGCCACCACCGAGCTCGTTGGGCTGGCCGTTACCGCAGTAGATCCAGATACGGGTTCCGTTGGCGACGATCGCAGGAATCTGCACCATCGGGTCGTTGCGCTTCCAGCCGCTGTTCGGGTCCTGCGTCGGGCCCCACATGTCGTTGGCCTTGAAGCCGCCGGCGTCACCCATGGACAGGTTGATCAGGAACGGCCACGAACCCTCGGACGGATTGAGGAAGCCGGACATCGAACCTGCGTAGACGAACTGCTGCGGGTGGTACACCGACATGATCAGCGAGGCCGAGCCGGCCATCGACAGACCGATCGCCGCGCTGCCGGTGGGCTTGACGTCCCGGTTCGCGGACAGCCACTGCGGCAGCTCCGAGGTCAGGAAGGTCTCCCACTTGTAGGTCTGGCAACCGGTCTTGCTGCACGCCGGCGAGTACCAGTCGGCGTAGAAGCTCGACTGTCCGCCGACCGGCATGACGATCGACAGACCGGACTGGTAGTACCACTCGAACGCCTGGGTGTTGATGTCCCAGCCGTTGAAGTCGTCCTGAGCGCGCAAACCGTCGAGCAGATAGACCGCGGGAGAGTTCGGACCGCCGCTCTGGAACTGGATCTTGATGTCGTGGCCCATCGAGGGCGACGGGACCATCAGGTATTCCACGGGCAGGCCCGGGCGCGAGAACGCGCCCGCCGTCGCGGTACCGCCGACCAAGCCGATCAGGCCCGGAAGGGCCGCCGTCACGACTGCGGCGACCGCGAATCGGCGCGACCATCCGCGCACCTTGTCGAACAAGGAAGTCACAAATCCACCCAGCTTTCTATGGACCCCGGTAGTCGGATTTCAGAGTTGAGTAAAACATGTCGTCTCGAACCTGTGAAAGTCCGCCACGTTACACCTTGGTGCTTCAGGCCTTGTCAGTGGGCGAAAGGAAAACTAATGTCACTTTTAGTTTTTGACCGGCAGTACCCTCCGCGCTGATCTTGGGAGATGTCATGGAATCCTTCACTCACCTGCGTAAAGGCACTACCCCACGGCGCCTGCACGCTGACCTCGACGGCCTCAAGGACGACGAGCTGGGCCGGGGTGGATTCACCGGCCGGACCGCCAACATCTATCGGCGCAACGATCCGACCAGATTTCGGGCCACCGGCCCGTTGCGGCCGCTCGACGTGCTGTCCAGCGAGCTCAAACCGGGTGATCTGACCGACCCCGCCGGGGCGCCGCTGTTGCTGTTCTCCAACCCTGATTGCCGCATCTCACTGAGCCGGCGCGAGGCCGCCATGCCGTTCTATGTCCGTTATGTCGACGGCGACCTGCTGTGCTTCGTCCATCAGGGCACCGGACGCCTGGAAACCGAGTTCGGCCCACTCTCCTACCGCACCGGGGACTGGATCTACCTCCCGAAGGCCTGCACCTGGCGCCAGACGCCCTCCTCAGAGGGCGCCTGGCTGATGATCGAGGCCACCGACGAGTTCCGGGTGCCACCGGCGGGCCCGCTCGGCCGGCACTGGCCGTTCGACCCGTCGCAGGCCGTCATCCCCGACCCGGAACCGACGGCCGACGGCGAAGGCCCGCACAACGACGGCGAATACGAGGTGCGGCTGTATCACCGGCCGATCGACGGCGTCGAGACGACGACGCTGATCTATCCGCACAATCCGATCGACGTCGAGGGCTGGCGGGGCGACAACTATGCGTTCACCTTCAATGTGGCCGACTACAACGTGATCACATCCGACAGCGTGCACCTGCCGCCGATGGTCCACCTCTTCATGGAGGCCACCGGCGTCTATGTCTGCAACTTCCTGCCCAAGCCGGCCGAATCCGTTCCGGGGACCGAACGCACGCCCTGGTATCACCGCAACGTCGACTTCGACGAGATCGCGTTCTTCCACGGCGGCTCCCTCTACGGCATCCCGATGCCGCCGGGGCTGATCAGTCATGCGCCGCAGGGCGTGCACCACGGTGCACCCGAGAAGGCGCGCGAGCGGGCCAGGCGCAAGTTCGACGACTTCTCCAGCGTGGATTGGCAGGTGATCGCCATCGACACCCGAAGGAGACTGGTTCCCTCGCCGGAAGTCCTGGCCAACGATCTGGGGCAACACTGATGGTCACCCCGGTCAAGCGGGCCTACGAGCGCATTCCGTATCTGATTGCCTACCAGAACAATTCGGCCGTCCGCGATGTGTACGGCGGCGTGGCCGAGCTGGTCGTTCTGGAAAGCTACCTGCTCAAGCCGACCACCCCGTCCGACACGGTGCTGGTGTTCATGCACCCGATCGGCGGCGGCGCCTACCTGCCGATGATCAACGCGCTCGCGCGCGCGGGCCATCACGTCATCTACTGCAACAGCCGCTTCCGTGGCACCGACTCCGCACTGCTGATGGAGAAGGTAGTCGAGGATCTCGGCGAATGCATCAAGGACGCCAAGAACCGGCAGGGCTACGCCAAGGTGGTGCTGGCGGGCTGGAGCGGCGGCGGCTCGCTGTCGGTGTTCTACCAGCAGCAGGCGCAGCACCCGACGATCACGGCCAGCCCGTCGGGCGACGGTCCCGATCTGACCAAACTCGGTCTGCTGCCCGCCGACGGCATCATGTTGCTGGCCGCGCACATCAGCAGGCACGGCACGATGACCGAGTGGATGGACGCTTCGATCCTGGACGAGAACGACCCGACCAAGCGGGATCCCGAACTCGACCTGTACAACCCGGACAACCCCAACCAGCCGCCCTACACGAGTGAGTTCCTGGCGCGCTACCACGAGGCGCAGATCGCCCGCAACCGGCGGATCACGAAGTGGGTCAAGGAAAAACTGGCCGAACTGCGGGCGAACGGCCGGCCCGACGACGAGTTCTGTTTCGTCGTGCACGGCACCATGGCCGACCCGCGCTGGCTCGACCCGACCGTCGACCCCAACGAGCGCGCCCCCGGCACCTGCTACCTCGGCGATCCGCAGGTGGTCAACATGAGCCCGGTCGGACTGGCAAGGTTCTGCACGCTGCGCAGCTGGCTGTCACAGTGGAGCTATGACGACGCCAACGGTGACGCCGTGAAGGCGGGCCCGGACATCGCCGTGCCCGCGCTGGTGATCGGCAACCTCGCCGATGACGCCTGCACACCCAGTCACACCCGGCGGCTGTTCGAGGCGATCGGGCATCCCGACAAGGAGATGCACGAGATCCCCGGCGCCAACCACTACTACTCCGGCCACGATCAGAAGGACACGCTGCGCCAAGCGGTCGGCATCGTCACCGACTGGCTGGTTCGGCACGACTTCGCGAAGGCGGATTGATGTCGCGAGCAGACACAAAATCGCCCTTTTTCACCCGATTTCATGCGAGTCTGCGTCTGCTCGCGGTGGAAAGGTGACGACGTGACTGCCACAGGACCGCTCGACGGCATTCGGGTCATCGAGGTCGGCACGCTGATCTCGGGACCGTTCGCGGGCCGGCTGCTCGGCGATATGGGCGCCGAGGTGGTCAAGATCGAACCGCCCGGCGCCCCGGATCCGCTGCGCACCTGGGGGCAGGCCGAACTCGACGGTCACCACTTCTTCTGGACGGTGCATGCCCGGAACAAGAAAGCCGTCACCCTCAACCTGCGGGAATCTCGCGGCCGCGACCTGTTCCTCGATCTGGTCGAGCACTCCGACATCATCGTCGAGAACTTCCGGCCCGGCACACTGGAGAAGTGGGGCCTCGGTTACGACGTTCTGCGCGAACGCAATCGGGGCATCATCCTGGTCCGGGTCTCCGGCTACGGGCAGACCGGCCCGGAGGCCCAGAAGGCCGGCTACGCCTCGGTCGCCGAGGCGGCCAGCGGCCTGCGACACATGAACGGTTTCCCCGGCGGCCCCCCGCCCCGACTGGCTCTCTCGCTCGGCGACAGCCTGGCCGGGATGTTCGCCGCCCAGGGCGCACTGGCCGCGCTGTACCGCCGCACCGTCACCGGCGAGGGCCAGATCGTCGACGCCGCCCTGACCGAATCCTGTCTGGCAGTGCAGGAGTCGACGATCCCCGATTACGACGTCGGCGGTGTGGTCCGCGGGCCGTCGGGCACCCGGCTGGAAGGGATCGCCCCGTCCAATATCTATCGCAGTGCGGACGGCAGTTGGGTGGTGATCGCCGCCAACCAGGACACCGTGTTCCGGCGGCTGTGCGCGGCGATGGACCAACCCGAGCTGGCCGATGACGACCGATTCGTCAATCATGTTGCGCGCGGCCGCAATCAGGACGAGCTGGACAAGATCATCGGCGACTGGGCCGCGGCTCGCGAGCCCGCCGACATCATCGAGACCCTCAGCGCGGCGGGTGTCATCAGCGGCCCGATCAACACCGTCGCCGAGGTCGTCACCGACCCGCAGCTGCTGTCGCGCGGAATGATCGCCGACCACTGGGATGAGCGCATCGGCCGCAACGTCAAGGGGCCGGGCGTGGTGCCGGTGCTCTCCGAGTCGCCGGGAACCATCCGGTCGGCGGGATCGTCGCGGCCCGGTCAGCACAACGACGAGATCTACGCCGAGCTGCTGGGCCTACCGGCCGACGAGATCGCCGACCTCGAGTCCAAGGGGGTGTTATGAGCGAGCTGGGAGAACACGTAACGATCCGCGAAGTCGCCCTGCGCGACGGCCTGCAGATCGAAGAGCCAATCCCGTTGTCGGCCAAGCTGGAACTACTGGCCGCCATCGCCGCCACCGGTGTCCGCGAAGTGGAGGCGACGGCGTTCGTCTCCCCGTCGAAGGTCCCCGCCCTGGCCGACGCACCCGAGTTCGCCGCCCACCTCGGCGACTATCCCGACATCGAATTCTCGGCACTGGTCGCCAGTCCCAACGGCGCCAAGCGCGCCATCGCCGCCGGGCTGCATTCCCTCGAATACGTCGTGTCGGCCGCCGACGCTCACAGCCGGGCCAACGTCGGACGCAGCAGTGCGGAGGCCACCGCGCAGATCGCCGAGATCGTCGCCATCGCCCACGACTCCGGTGTCAGCGTCGAGGTCATCATCGCCACCGCCTGGGATTGCCCCTTCGACGGCCCGACCCCGCCGCAACGGGTGCTCGACATCGTCGACGCCGCATGCGAATTCGGCGCGGACCGGCTGGCGATCGCCGACACCATCGGCACCACCACGCCCGGCCGGGTCACCTCCCTGATGAACCAGGTGAAGCCCCGCATCGGCGACCTGCCGCTGGGCGCGCATTTCCACAACACCCGCGGTTCCGGACTGGCCAGCGCCTACGCTGCGGTGGCCGCCGGGGTGACGCGGCTCGACTCGTCGGTCGGCGGCCTTGGTGGTTGCCCGTTCGCACCCGGCGCCAGCGGCAACATCGCCACCGAAGACCTGGTGTACCTGCTGCGCGACAGCGGAATCGGTGTCGATGTCGATCTGGACACCGCGATCCGCGCCGCCGGCGTCGCCAGGGCGGTGGTCGGTCACGAGCTGCCCAGTGCACTGCTGCGGGCCGGCGACCGGCTCCTGAACTAATCAGGCGTCGTGGACTCGACTCGGGTTGATCGGTGGTTGTGGGCGGTCCGGCTGACGAAGACCCGGCCGGACGCCGCAGCGGCCTGCCGCGGCGGCCACGTCCGCGTCAACGACCGACTGGCCAAGCCCTCGACGTCGGTGTCACCCGGGGACGAGGTGCGCGCCCGAGTGGGTGACACGACGCGCGTGGTCGAGGTGGTGCGGGTGATAGCGAAGCGGGTTGGCGCGGCCGACGCCGTCACCTGCTATCTGGACCACACGCCCACGCCGCCCAGTGTTCCAGCGGTGCCGGTCGCCGCCCGCGATTGCGGCGCGGGCCGGCCGACCAAGCGCGAACGCCGGGCCCTGGAGAAGTGGCGCGCGAGCCAGCGGTGAGCTGACGGCCGCCTACTTCCTCAGCGTGAACTGGCAGACGTCGGTGTAACGGTTGCGGAACAGGTCCGCGCACCCGGTCAGGTACTTCATGTAGCGGTCGTAGACCTCTACGGACTGGATCGCGATCGCCTCATCCCGGCGCGACGCGAGTGCGGCCGCCCAAAGGTCGAGGGTCCGCGCGTAGTGCTGTTCCAGCGATTGGACGAGATGCGTTGTGAATCCGGCCTTTCCGGACAGTTCCACAACCAGATCACGGGTCGGCAGGTGGCCGCCGGGGAAGATCTCCACCGAAATGAACTTGAAGAACCGCAACAGGCTCATCGTGAGCGGCAGCCCACGCGCCTCCATCTCGGACCGCGGAATCTGCATGATCGAGTGCAGCATCATCACGCCGTCGTCGGGCAGGACGTCATAGGCGAAGTCGAAGAACGCGTTGTAGCGGTCCGCCCCGAAGTGTTCGAACGCGCCGATCGACACGATGCGGTCCACTGGCTCACTGAACTGCTCCCAGCCCCCGAGCAGGACACGGCGGGTCCGCGTGGTGTCCATCTCGGCGAATGCGCGTTCCGCATGCGCCTGCTGATTGCGGCTCAGCGTCAGCCCGATGACGTTGACGTCGTACTTCTCGATCGCCCGGCGCATCGTGGCGCCCCAGCCGCAGCCGACATCAAGCAAGGTCATGCCGGGCTGCAGGCCCAACTTGCCCAGCGACAAATCGATCTTCGCGAGCTGCGCTTCGTGAAGCGTCATATTGTCGCGCTCGAAAAACGCGCAGCTGTACGTCTGCGTCGGATCCAGGAACAGCCGGAAGAATTCGTCGGACAGGTCGTAGTGCGACTGAACGTCCTCGAAGTGCGGCTTCAGGGCAGATGTGTTGCTCGGTGCTGGTAACAAGGGAAGGCCTTCGACGTTGGGCTGTGTAGTGCGTAGCTCCTACTGCTCAAGAGCCTCCCCGACCTCGGTCAAGAATACCCATCGTTGTTGTGAGCCATTGCCAGACTGCGTAACGGCAGGTCAAGACGAATTCCCGACACCGGCGAGCCCTTGCCAACCACCAGAACAAAAAGTAACGTTAACTTTAGTTTTACACCGCGATCACGGGGGCCAGCCATGGAGCCGTCCAACCGTCCGCAGAAGGCGGATGCGGCCGGCGACGGCCCGCGCACACTGAGCTCCAAGGGTCGGCAGACCCGCCGGGCGATCGAGGACGCGGCACGGAAACTGTTCGCCGAACGGGGCTTTCACGGCACCACCCTTGGCGACATCACCTCGGCGGCTGGCCGGTCACCGGCGGTGTTCTACCGCTACTTCGACGACAAAGAGGATCTGTTGGCGGCGCTGGCCGACTCGTTTCTCCACGAGGTCGTACTGCCGTCGGGCCTGCGGCTCCATCTGCCCGAATCCCCGGACGACAGCCGGTTTTTCGTCACCGTCGTCACTGCCTATTGGGACATGTTCAAGCAGAGCATCGGGATCATGGTCGCCGTGGATCAGCTCGCCAACACCCAGCCTCGCTTCGCCGCGCTGCAGAATCAGTTCCGTCAGTTCGGCATCGACATCGTCTCTGCCTCGGTGTTGCGCGCCCAGGAACACGGATACGCGGCCGACCTGCAGGCCGAACACACCGCGCTGGCCATCGCGCTGCTTTTCGAGCAGTTCACCACGGTGTGCCTACGTCCCGACAGCGCCGGCCTCGGTCTGCGACTGTCGGACGCCGAGGCCATCACAACCCTGTCCACCATCTGGAAGAGAACGCTCTACGGCTTCTGACCCCACAAGGAGATCAACGTGGATTTCACTCTGCCCGACCATCTTCCGGCAGTCCTGGCCGAAATGGATGCGTTCATCGAGGCCGAGATCAAACCGCTCGAACGAGAACACATGCAGTACTTCGATCAGCGCCGGGAGTTCGCCCGCACCGACGTGGAGAACGGTGGTATCCCGCGCCGGGAGTGGGAGGATCTGCTCGACGAGATGCGCCGCCGCGCCGATGCGGCCGGTTGGCTGCGCTATGGGCTGCCCTCGAAGTTCGGTGGGCGCGACGGCACGAATGTGGACATGGCCGTCATCCGGGAGCACTTGGCGCACAAGGGCCTTGGCCTGCACAACGACCTGCAGGACGAGTCGTCGATCGTCGGCAATTTCCCGCAGGTCATCATGATGGACCGGTTCGGCACCGATGAGCAGAAGAGCGAGTGGATCGAGGCGATGCTGACCGGTCAGCGGTCGATGGCGTTCGGCCTCACCGAACCCGACCACGGCTCGGACGCGACCTGGCTGGAGACCCGCGCCGAACGCGATGGTGACCACTGGGTGATCAACGGGTCCAAGCGCTGGAACACCGGCGTGCACCGCGCCACCCACGACCTGGTGTTCGCTCGCACCTCGGGTGAGCCCGGCCAGGCCCGCGGTATCACCGCCTTCCTGGTCCCCTGCAACGCCCCCGGCTTCGAGGTGCCGTTCTACTGGTGGACGTTCAACATGCCCACCGATCATGGCGAGGTCGAACTGCGGGATGTGCGGGTGCCCGCCGACGCGGTACTCGGTGAGTTGGACCATGGACTGGAAGTCGCACAGACGTTCCTGCACGAGAACAGGATTCGGCAGGCGGCCAGCAGCCTCGGGGCGGCCCAGCACTGTATCGACCGCGCGGTGGAGTACGCCGGTAAGCGGGTGACGTTCGGAAAGCCGCTGGCGGTCAATCAGGCGGTGCAGTGGCCGTTGGTGGAACTGCAGACCGAGGCGCAGATGGTTCGGCTGCTGGTCCGCTACGCCGCCTGGGAGCTGGACCGCAACCACCATCTCGAGGTGTCCGACAAGGTGTCGATGGCGAACTACCGCGCCAATCGCCTGGTCTGCGAGGCAGCCGACCGGGCCATGCAGGTTCACGGCGGCATCGGCTACAGCCGCCACGAGCCCTTCGAACACATCTACCGCCATCACCGCCGCTACCGGATCACCGAGGGTGCCGAGGAGATCCAGATGCGCAGGGTCGCGCAGCGGATGTTCAAGTTCGGCAAGCCGGCTCGCTGACGTGGCCGCCGAGACCCTGTCGGTGAATCTGGCCGGGGTGCTGCGCCCCATCCTCGGCGCGGACACCGAGATCGACAACCTCCGGGCGCTGACCGGTGGCGCCAGCCGCACCACGTGGGCCTTCGACGCGGTGACCGGATCTCGGCGGCGCGCGCTGATCCTGCGTACCGGCCCGCCGGATGACGTACACGCCGGGATGGAGTTGGAAGCCGCGGTCCAGGTGGCGGCTGCGGCGGCGGGCGCACCGGTGCCCGAGATCCTGATCGCCTCCGACTCCGTTGAGACACTGGGCAACCCGTTTCTGATCTGCGGCGAGATCCCCGGCGAGACCATCGTCCGGCGCATTCAACGCCAACTCGACGACGTCGGCCGCGCCAAGCTCCTGGGCCAATGCGCCCAGGCATTGGCCGCCATCCACCGCGGCGCCGTCGACGCCCCGGGGCTGACCGCGCACGACGACGTGGCGCAGTGGCGGCTGCGTCTCGACGAAATGGGTGATACCACAGCAACATTCGAGTGGGCGTTCCGGTGGCTCGCGGAGCACCGGCCACCACCGTCACCGCTGCGGCTGGTCCACGGCGACTTCCGGATGGGAAACCTGATCGTCGACGGGTCCGAGCTGGCCGCTGTGCTGGACTGGGAACTGGTCCACGTCGGCGAGATCTATGAAGACCTCGCCTGGTTCTGCATCAGGGCCTGGCGGTTCGGCGCCCCGGCCGCCATGGCCGCCGGCGGGCTGGGCAGCATCGACGATTTCATCGCAGCCTACGAGCGAGCCGGTGGTGCCACCGTCGACCGCGCGGCACTGCGCTGGTGGCTGGTGGTCGCCACGCTGCGCTGGGGGGTGATCTGCCGCTTCCAGGCCGAACGCCACCTGTCCGGCCAATCCCGATCGGTCGAACTCGCCGCGATCGGGCGCCGAGTCTGCGAAACCGAATGGGACCTACTGGACCTGTTGGAGGGTGTGTCATGACCGCGCTGAACGGCCGGCCCACCGCCGCCGAACTGGTCGCCGCAGTCGCCGAGTTCCTCGAGGGCGACGTCCGGGCCAACACCAGCGGCTCGGTCAACTTCCACGCACTCGTCGCCGCCAACGTGTTGCGCACCGTCGAACGCGAACTGCTCGACGCAACCTCGGGCGACGCGGTGGCAGCACTCGAGAAACTCGGCTACGCGAGCGAAGACGCACTCGCCGCGGCGATCCGCGCCGGCGACCTCGACGTTCGCGGGACCGAGCTCATGGCAACCCTGCGGACGCTGGTCGCCCACCGGCTGGCGATCTCCCATCCCGGCTACGACCGCCCCGAAGGAGCGCCGCGCTGATGCCCACCCACGGCCAGATCATCGAAGCTGCCGACCAATTGTTCGCGGCCATCTCGGAGGGCGACATCGACACGGTGACAGCGCTGTGGTCCGACGACGTCACCGTGTGGCACTCGGGCGATGAGCGCGACAACGACAAAGCGCGTGCCCTCAAAGTCATCCGGTGGTACGTCGGCGCCACCACGTACCGGCACTACGAAGTGCTCGACCGGCAAGTGTTCGACGGCGGCTTCGTCCAGCAGCACCTCCTTCATTCCACGACCACCGGCGGCGAAAACGTCACAACGCGGGTATGCCTGGTGGTGAAGTTGGGAGAAGACGGCCTCATCCGGCGGATCGACGAATACTTCGACCCCGCCGAATTGGGCCCATTGCTGGGCTGACGGAAGGCGACCACATGTCCGAACTGAATGCGATCCTCGTCGACCCCGACACGGCCGGACGTTGGGAACTGGTGCCGGCCAAGTCCTCGCTGCGGTTCAAGAACAAGACCTTCTGGGGCCTGGCCACCGTCACCGGCGAATTCACCGACGTACGCGGCGCCGGCGAGGTCGGCGCGAACGGCGCGGTCTCCGGCGGGCTCGACATCCAGGCGTCGTCGCTGAAGACCGGAATCAGGAAACGCGACGAGCACCTGCGCTCGGCCGACTTCTTCAACGTCGACGAGCACCCGGTCATCCGCGTCGAGGTGACGGATGTGCAGCCCAGCGGGGCGAACACGGCCGCCGTGCAGGCCACCCTGACCGTGCGAGGCAATACCCAACCGCTGCCGCTGTCGGCCACCGTCGCCCTGCTGGGCGACCGCACGGTGCAACTCACCGCGCAGACGACGATCGACCGCACCGCGCTGGGCGTCAGCGGCAACATGGTCGGCATGATGCCCGCGACCACCACCGTGCTGGCGGACGTCGTCTTTGCCAAGGCGGAGTAGAACCTGCCGAACGCCCTAGGCGGCAGGCATTTTCGCAGTAGCATCGGCGGCGTGTCCCGTCCAGCTGCACAACCACTTCATGTTCTGGTGTACAGCAGCAATGCCCGCACTCGGGAACACGTGCGCCTGGCCCTCGGCAAGCGCGTCCACCCCGAACTGCCGGAGCTGACCTACACCGACGTCGCCACCGGCCCGATGGTGATTCAGCTGATGGACGGCGGCGGATTCGATCTGGTCATCCTCGACGGCGAGGCCGCACCGGTCGGCGGGATGGGCATTGCCAAACAGCTCAAGGACGAGATCGACGACTGCCCGCCGGTACTGGTCCTGACCGGCCGGCCCGACGACGCGTGGCTGGCCAACTGGTCGCGCGCGGAAGCCGCCGTGCCGCACCCCATCGACCCGATCCGCCTTGGCGAGGCGGTCGTCGATTTGCTGCGCACCCCAGTGCAGTGAACTAAACGCCAAATACGCTGTCGCCCTTACCCTCTCGGACCGAGATGGGCCGCGCTCAGCTATTGAAGCCATCCTAACGAAATCGCGACAGCACGTCTCAAGATCGCTAGGCTGTGTCTTAGCTCACATCTCCAGCCCAGCGAGGAGTGACACAGCCATATGAGTCTCTACACACCCATCTTGGTGTTGGGGGTTATTGCCGCGGCGTTCGCGATCGTGTCGGTGGTGATCGCGTTGGTGATCGGTCCGCGGCGTTTCAACCGAGCCAAGCTCGAGGCGTATGAGTGCGGGATCGAGCCGGTGGTCGGGGAGGCGGCCGGTCAGCGGTTCCCGATCAAGTACTACCTGACGGCGATGTTGTTCATCGTGTTCGACATCGAGATCGTGTTTCTGTATCCGTGGGCGGTCTCGTTCGACGCGTTGGGGACGTTCGCGCTGGTGGAGATGCTGATTTTCATGGGCACGGTGTTCGTGGCGTACGGGTATGTGTGGCGCCGGGGTGGGCTGGAATGGGATTAGAAGAGGCGCTGCCGGGCGGCATCTTGTTGTCGACGGTGGAGAAGGTGGCCGGGTTCGTCCGCAAGGGATCGCTGTGGCCGGCGACATTCGGGTTGGCGTGCTGCGCGATCGAGATGATGGCGACGGCTTCGCCCCGGTTTGATATTGCCCGGTTTGGGATGGAGCGGTTTTCGGCGACTCCGCGGCAGGCGGATCTGATGATCGTGGCCGGGCGCGTGTCGCAGAAGATGGCGCCGGTGTTGCGGCAGGTCTATGACCAGATGGCCGAACCGAAGTGGGTGTTGGCGATGGGGGTGTGTGCTTCCAGTGGGGGGATGTTCAACAACTATGCGGTGGTCCAGGGTGTGGATCATGTGGTGCCGGTGGATATTTATCTGCCCGGTTGTCCGCCGCGTCCGGAGATGTTGTTGAACGCGATTCTGGCGTTGCATGCCAAGATCGCCGAGATGCCGTTGGGGGTGCACCGCGCCGAGGCCATCGCGGCGGCCGAGAAAGCCGCACTGGCCGCCCCCACCACCCTGGAACTCAAGGGGCTGCTGCGGTGAGCGATCAAGACCCGGGAGCCGGTGAGGTCATCGGTGTTCGGCATGGCATGTTCGGCATCAGCGGTAGCGGTGACACCTCGGGCTACGGCCGCCTCGTCCGCGAAGTTGCGTTGCCCGGCAGCACACCACGGCCCTACGGCGGCTATTTCGACGAGCTGGTCGACAGATTGGCCGAAGTGTTGACTCCCGACGTGTTCGGCGCGGCGGTCGAGCGCATCGTCGTCTTCCGGGGCCAGCTGACCCTGGAGATTCGGCGCGAACACCTGTTGTCCGTCGCGCGAGCGTTGCGCGACGACGAGCAATTGCGGTTCGAATTGTGTTGTGGTGTTTCGGGTGTGCATTATCCGGATGATGCGGGTCGTGAGTTGCATGCGTTTTATCCGTTGATGTCGATCACACACAATCGGCGGGTGCAGGTCGAGGTGGCCTGTCCAGACGCGGATCCGCATGTGCCGTCGCTGTTTTCGGTGTATCCGACGGTCGACTGGCACGAACGGGAGACCTATGACTTCTTCGGCATCGTGTTCGACGGCCATCCGGGGTTGACCCGTATCGAGATGCCCGATGACTGGGTGGGTCATCCGCAGCGCAAGGACTACCCGCTCGGTGGCGTTCCGGTCGAATACCACGGCGCCCAGATACCCCCGCCCGACGAACGCAGGTCGTATCACTGATGAGCACAGAAGAGAACGTGATCGTCCTGGGCGGCCAGGACTGGGAGGACATCGTCGCCGCCGCCCGCAAGGGCGAAGCCGGCGAACGGATCGTGGTCAACATGGGGCCGCAGCATCCGTCGACCCATGGGGTGTTGCGGTTGATCTTGGAGATCGAGGGGGAAACGGTCACCGAGGCTCGGTGCGGGATCGGCTATTTGCATACCGGGATCGAGAAGAATCTGGAGTATCGCACCTGGATCCAGGGTGTGACGTTCGTGACCCGGATGGATTATCTGTCGCCGTTCTTCAATGAGACCGCGTACTGCCTTGGCGTGGAACAACTGTTGGGCATCACCGACGACATCCCGGTCCGCGCGAGCGTGGTGCGGGTGATGTTGATGGAACTCAACCGCATCTCGAGTCATTTGGTGGCGTTGGCCACCGGCGGGATGGAGTTGGGGGCGATGACCCCGATGTTCTTCGGTTTCCGCGAACGCGAGTTGATCCTGAGTGTGTTCGAGGCGATCACCGGGCTGCGGATGAACAACGCCTACATCCGCCCCGGCGGCTTGGCCGCCGACCTGCCCGACGACGGACCGCAACGCGTCGCCGACTTGTTGACGATTTTGCCGGGCCGGTTGGGTGAACTCGAAGACCTGTTGACCGAAAGCTACATCTGGAAGGCCCGCACCCAGGGCATCGGCTATCTGGATCTGACCGGCTGCATGGCGCTGGGTATCACCGGCCCGGTGCTGCGTTCCACCGGCCTGCCGCACGATCTGCGTAAAACCCAACCCTATTGCGGTTATGAGACCTACGACTTCGACGTCGTCACCGACACCGGCGCGGACTGCTATGGCCGCTACCTGATCCGGGTCGGGGAAATGCACCAATCGCTGCGCATCGTCGAACAGTGTCTGGACCGGTTGGAGCCGGGACCGGTGATGATCGCCGACAAGAAACTGGCCTGGCCCGCCGACCTGCAGGTGGGGCCCGACGGGTTGGGCAATAGCCCTGCCCATATCGCCAAGATCATGGGCACCTCGATGGAAGGCCTGATCCACCACTTCAAACTGGTCACCGAGGGCATCCGGGTGCCGGCCGGGCAGGTGTATGTCGCGGTGGAGTCCC
Organism: Mycolicibacterium rhodesiae JS60; assembly: GCA_000230935.2. Classification (GTDB taxonomy): domain Bacteria; phylum Actinomycetota; class Actinomycetes; order Mycobacteriales; family Mycobacteriaceae; genus Mycobacterium; species Mycobacterium rhodesiae_B. The sequence continues at coordinate 1,402,216 of AGIQ01000001.1, read as the reverse complement.
CCCGCGGCGAGTTGGGTGTGCACATGGTCTCTGATGGCGGCACCCGCCCCTACCGGGTGCACTACCGCGACCCCAGCTTCACCAACCTGCAGGCCGTCGCCGCGATGAGCGAGGGCGGCATGGTCGCCGACGTCATCGCCGCCGTCGCCTCCATTGATCCGGTCATGGGAGGTGTCGACAGGTGAGCATCGATCTGGTGTTGGGGCCCCGCCCCGACGAACCCGGCCCCCCGATCGGCGGACCCACCCACTACCCGGCCGAGGTGCAGCAGCGGTTGGCCGGTGACGCGGCCACCATCATCGCCCGCTACCCCCAGCCGCGATCCGCTTTGTTGCCGCTGCTGCATCTGGTGCAATCCGAAGACGGTTACATCACCGCAGCCGGGATCGGCTTCTGTGCACGTCAACTCGACCTGACCGAGGCCGACGTCGCCGCGGTGGCCACCTTCTACTCCATGTACCGGCGCACCCCCACCGGTGACTATCTGGTCGGGGTATGCACCAACACCCTGTGCGCCATCATGGGCGGCGACGTCATCCTGGACACCCTCGAATCCGAACTCGGCGTCCACGCCGGAGACACCACCGCCGACGGCGCCATCACCTTAGAGCACATCGAATGCAACGCCGCCTGCGATTACGCCCCCGTCATCATGGTCAACTGGGAATTCTTCGACAACCAAACCCCCACCACCGCACGACAACTCATCGAACAGATCCGCACCGGCCAACCCCCACACCCCACCCGCGGCACCCAACTATGCCCCTTCCGCGGCACCGCACGCACCCTCGCCGGGCTCGCCTGGGACGGCGAGTCCGGTGGTGGCGCACCGGGCGCGGCGACGCTGGCCGGTGTTCGGGTCGCCCGCGAACTCGGCATGGCTGCACCCCCGATTCCCGAGAGTGAGGTGTGATGTCACCTGCGACACCGCTGACGCCGGTGCTGAGCCGGTTCTGGGACGAACCCGAACCGTGGACGCTGGAAACGTATGTGCGCCATGAGGGTTATCAGGCACTGCGCACCGCGCTGAGCATGAAACCCGACGACGTCATCGCGACGGTCAAGGAGTCCGGCCTGCGTGGGCGTGGTGGTGCGGGCTTCCCGACCGGAACCAAGTGGTCGTTCATCCCGCAGGATGCGACCGGAGCCGGCGCCAAGCCGAAATATCTGGTGGTGAATGCCGACGAGTCGGAACCCGGTACGTGTAAAGACATTCCGCTGATGCTGACCACCCCGCACTTTCTGGTGGAGGGTGCGATCATCGCGGCGTACGCGATCCGGGCCCGCCACGCCTTCATCTATGTGCGCGGTGAGGTGGTGCCGGTGTTGCGGCGGCTGCAGGCCGCGGTGGCCGAGGCGTACGCGGCGGGTTACCTGGGAACCGATATCCAGGGTTCGGGATTCGATCTGGATCTCATCGTGCACGCCGGGGCCGGAGCCTATATCTGCGGTGAGGAGACCGCACTGCTGGACTCGCTGGAAGGCCGGCGTGGCCAGCCGCGACTGCGACCGCCGTTCCCTGCGGTCGCCGGTCTGTATGCCTGCCCGACCGTGGTCAACAACGTCGAGTCCATCGCCAGCGTGCCGCCGATCCTGCTGAACGGGGTGGACTGGTTCAAGGAGATGGGGTCGGAGAAATCGCCTGGCTTCACGCTGTATTCGCTGTCGGGGCACGTCACCACCCCCGGACAGTACGAGGCACCACTGGGTATCACGTTGCGTGAGTTGCTCGAGTACGCCGGCGGGGTGCGAGCCGGGCACGAGCTGAAGTTCTGGACTCCCGGCGGGTCGTCAACGCCGCTGCTGACTACCGAACATCTCGATGTGCCACTGGATTACGAAGGTATGGCCTCGGTCGGGTCGATGCTGGGCACCAAGGCGCTGCAGATCTTCGACGAGACCACCTGTGTGGTGCGGGCGGTGCGACGCTGGACCCAGTTCTACGCCCACGAGTCGTGTGGCAAGTGCACGCCATGCCGCGAAGGAACCTACTGGCTCAGCCAGATCTACGAACGACTCGAGACCGGGCGGGGCACCGAAGAGGACATCGGCAAGCTGCTCGACATCTCCGATACCATTTTCGGAAAGTCATTCTGCGCGTTGGGCGATGGTGCCGCATCGCCGATCATCTCGTCGATCAAGTATTTCCGCGCCGAGTACGAGGCCCACCTGAACGGCAGCTGCCCGTTCGACCCGTATGCCTCGATGCTGGCCGCACCGGAGGGGGTGGGGGCGTGACGGTTTCTCCCGCGAGCAGACACAAACTTCCCCGACACGCCGGGAAAACAGGCGAGTTTGTGTCTGTTCGCGGGGAAAAGGGAGTGGGTGGCTGGTGACCCAAGTTTCAGATAGGGATGCACACGAAGCCCCCGCCGTGGAGATGGTCAATCTCGTCATCGACGACGTCGAGGTCGCGGTGCCCAAGGGCACCTTGGTGATTCGCGCCGCGGAATTGATGGGCGTGCAGATCCCGCGGTTCTGCGATCACCCGCTATTGGACCCGGTCGGCGCGTGCCGGCAATGCCTGGTCGAGGTCGAAGGCCAGCGCAAACCGATGGCCAGCTGCACCACCACGGTGTCCGAGGGCATGGTGGTGCGCACGCAGTACACCTCCGAAGCCGCCGACAAGGCGCAGCACGGCGTGATGGAACTGCTGCTGATCAACCACCCGCTGGACTGCCCGGTGTGCGACAAGGGCGGGGAATGCCCGCTGCAGAACCAAGCGATGTCCAACGGCCGGGTCGAGACGCGGTTCACCGACATCAAACGCACGTTCCCCAAACCGATCAACCTGTCGAGCCAGGTGCTGCTGGACCGGGAACGCTGTGTGTTGTGTGCCCGCTGCACGCGGTTTTCTGAGCAGATCGCCGGCGATCCGTTCATCTCGCTGCTCGAACGCGGGGCGCTGCAACAGGTCGGCATCGCCCCCGGTGAGCCGTTCGATTCCTATTTCAGCGGTAACACGGTGCAGATCTGCCCGGTCGGAGCCTTGACCGGGGCCGCCTACCGGTTCCGGGCCCGCCCGTTCGACCTGGTGTCCAGCCCCAGCGTCTGCGAGCACTGCGCCTCCGGATGTGCTCAGCGCACCGATCATCGCCGCGGTGTAGTGCTGCGCCGGTTGGCTGGTGACGACCCGGAGGTCAACGAGGAGTGGAACTGCGACAAGGGCCGCTGGGCGTTTACCTACCCGCGCGTCGGCGACCGCATCACCACGCCACTGGTGCGCGACGAGAACGGTGCGTTGCGCCCGGCGTCCTGGTCGGAGGCGATCGCGGTGGCCGCCGCGGGATTGTCATCGGGTAAGGCCGGTGTGTTGGTGGGCGGCCGGGTCAGCGTGGAAGACGCCTATGCCTACGCCAAATTCGCCCGGATCGCGCTGGGCACCAATGATATCGACTTCCGTTCCCGGCCACACTCGGTGGAGGAACAGGAATTCCTGGCTGCCGCGGTGGCCGGCCGCCGCGACGTGAGCTACGCCGACCTGCAGGCCGCCCCCATGGTGGTGCTGGCCGGGTTCGAACCCGAGGACGAGTCGCCGATCGTGTTCCTGCGGCTGCGCAAGGCGGTCCGCAAGCACGGCCTGCGGGTGGTGACGATCGCACCGTTCGCCTCGCCGGGATCGGTCAAGCTGGCCGCCCGACTGGTGCCGACCGAGCCGGGCCAGGAGGCACTGGCCCTTGACGGGCTCACCGACGAACTGCCGCCGGACGCGATCATCTTGGCCGGGGAACGGCTGGCCACCAGCCGCGGCGCGTTCTCGGCGGCGGCCCGGTTGGCGCAACGCAGCAGCGCACGGTTGGCCTGGATCCCGCGCCGCGCCGGTGATCGCGGCGCCCTGGACACCGGCTGCCTGCCCAACCTCTTGCCCGGCGGCCGGCCGGTTGCCGATGCCATTGCGCGCCACCAACTCACGGCCGCATGGCATGTCGACGAGCTTCCCGCGACACCGGGCCGCGATACCACCGCGATCCTTGCCGCCGCGGCCGACGGCGATCTCGACGCACTGCTCATCGGCGGGGTCGACCCGACCGACCTGCCCGAGCCGCATGCCACGCTGGCGGCCATCGAGTCGACTGGCTTCGTCGTCAGCCTGGAACTGCGGGAGTCCGCCGTGACCGCGCTCGCCGACGTGGTGTTCCCGATCGCACCCGTCGCCGAGAAGGCCGGATCATTCCTGAACTGGGAGGGCCGCATTCGGCCGTTCGACCCTGCCCTGCCTGCCAACTCGTTCCCCGATCTCCGGGTGCTGCAGATCATGGCCGACGAACTCGGGGTGGACCTGGGATTCCGCACCGCCGAGGAAGCCCGCAGCGAGATCGCGGCGCTGGGATCGTGGGACGGCGAACCCCCCGCTCCCCCAGCCGTCGCGCCGAAAGACTTGACGCCGCTAGAGCCCGGCGAGGCGGTGCTGGCCGGCTGGCGGTTGTTGTTGGATGACGGCCGATTACAGGATGGGGAGCCGTTTCTGGCGGGTACGGCGCGACCGGTGGTGGTGCGGTTGTCGGCGGTGACGGCGGCAGGGATCGGGGCGGCCGACGGGGATGTGGTTGCGGTGTCGACGGGGCGGGGTGCGATCCGTGTGCCGTTGGCGGTCACCGAGATGCCTGATGGGGTGGTGTGGCTGCCGTTGAACTCGCCGGGTAGTGCGGTGCACGAACAACTCGGCGTGACGACGGGTGCGGTCGTGTGCATCGAGCGGGAGGCGAGCGCATGAGTTACCCGGATCTGACGGTGTTCGGCCAGGATCCGTGGTGGCTGATACTGATCAAGGCCGTCGCAATCTTCGCGTTCCTGCTGCTGACCGTCTTGGTGGCGATCCTGCTGGAACGCAAAATTCTGGGCCGCATGCAAATGCGGTACGGCCCCAACCGGGTCGGCCCGTTCGGCATCCTGCAATCGCTGGCCGACGGCATCAAACTCGCCCTGAAAGAGGGGCTGACGCCGGCCGGGGTCGACAAGCCCATTTATCTGATGGCGCCGGTGATTTCGGTGATCCCGGCGATCATGGCGTTCGCGGTGATCCCACTGGGCCCGGTCGTCTCGGTGTTCGGGCACCGAACCCCGTTGCAGCTCACCGATCTCCCGGTCGCGGTGCTCTACATCCTGGCGGTCACCTCGATCGGGGTGTACGGCATCGTGTTGGCGGGCTGGTCCTCGGGCTCCACCTACCCGCTGTTGGGCGGGTTGCGTTCCAGCGCGCAGGTGATCTCCTATGAGATCGCGATGGCCCTGTCGTTCGCGGCGGTGTTCCTCTACGCGGGCACCATGTCCACCTCGGGCATCGTCGCGGCCCAGGAACACACCTGGTACGTGTTCCTGCTGCTGCCCTCGTTCGCGGTGTACGTGACGGCGATGGTCGGCGAAACCAACCGGGCCCCGTTCGACCTGCCCGAGGCCGAAGGCGAACTGGTGGGCGGGTTTCACACCGAATACTCCTCGCTGAAGTTCGCGATGTTCATGCTCGCCGAATACGTCAACATGACCACCGTCTCAGCGCTGGCCACCACGCTGTTCCTGGGCGGCTGGCACGCCCCCTGGCCGATCAGCCTGATCGACGGCGCCAACACCGGGTGGTGGCCGCTGATCTGGTTCGTGGCCAAGGTGTGGACGTTCCTGTTCATCTTCATGTGGCTGCGCGCCACCCTGCCCAGGCTGCGCTACGACCAGTTCATGGCACTGGGCTGGAAACTGCTCATCCCGACCTCCCTGATCTGGATCATGATCGTCGCCGTCCTGCACAGCATCGGCCACACCGGCATCATCGAAAACCTCATCGCCGCCGCCGTACTGCTTCTCGCCTTGCTGGCCGCGAACTCACTGCGGCAGAAGACCGCTCAGCGCAATACCGCACCCCCACCGCCGGCCGCGGATGCCGGGGCGTTCCCGATCCCTCCGCTGCCCGGTACGCCGATGTCACGCAAGGAGAAATCTGATGCCTAAGTTCCTCGATGCGGTCAAGGGTTTCGGCGTGACCTTCTCGACGATGTTCAAACGTCCTATCACCGAGGAGTATCCGGAGAAACCCGGCCCGGTCGCGCCGCGCTATCACGGCCGCCATCAGCTCAACCGCTACCCCGACGGCCTGGAGAAGTGCATCGGCTGCGAACTGTGCGCCTGGGCCTGCCCTGCCGATGCCATCTATGTCGAAGGTGCCGACAACACCGAGGACGAACGCTTTTCCCCCGGCGAACGCTACGGGCGGGTCTACCAGATCAACTACCTGCGCTGCATCGGCTGCGGGCTGTGCATCGAAGCCTGCCCCACCCGCGCGCTGACCATGACCAACGTCTACGAAATGGCCGACGACAACCGCTCCGACCTGATCTATGGCAAGGATAAACTCCTGGCTCCGCTGCAGCCCGGCATGCAACCACCACCACACGCCATGGCACCGGGCACGACCGACGATGACTATTACCTGGGTAGGGTCGGCGGGCTGGAGCGAAGCGACCGGGGGATCTATGCAGCGGGCGATCACGAGGCCACGCGATGACGACGACGCTGCTCGCGGCCGAAACCCTCACCCGCACATCCACAACCGAAGCAGTGGCGTTCTGGATCCTGGCCGTGATCTCGATCGCCGGCGCGGTCGGCGTGGTCGCCGCACCCAAGGCCGTCTACTCGGCGATCTTCCTGGCCACGACAATGATCGCGCTGGCGGTGATGTACGTCGCGCAGGACGCGCTGTTCCTCGGTGTCGTTCAGGTGGTGGTCTACACCGGCGCGGTGATGATGCTCTTCCTGTTCGTCCTCATGCTGATCGGCGTCGATTCGTCGGAGTCGCTCGTGGAAACCATTCGCGGCCAACGCATTGCGGCCATCGCAGCCGGCCTGGGTTTCGGCATTCTGCTGATCGCCGGGATCGGCAGCGTAGCGACCACGGGATTCGTGGGGCTGACGGAGGCCAATGCGGGCGGCAATGTGCAGGGTCTGGCGGTGCTGATCTTCACCCGGGATCTGTGGGCCTTTGAGTTGACAAGTGCACTGTTGATCACCGCGGCATTGGGCGCGATGGTGCTGGCTCATCGGGAGCGGTTCGAGCGGCGAAAGACGCAGCGCGAGTTGGTCATCGAACGGTTCGCAACCGGCGCCCGTGCCACCCCGCTGCCCAACCCGGGAGTCTACGCCCGGCACAACGCCGTCAACACCCTCGCCCGGCTACCCGATGGCACGAAGGAGGAATCGTCGGTGAGCACGATCCTCGAGCGGTCCGACAACGGGAACGGTCAGCGATGAATCCGGATAATTATCTGTATTTGTCGGCGTTGTTGTTCACGATTGGTGCGGCGGGGGTGTTGTTGCGGCGCAATGCGATCGTGATGTTCATGTGTGTGGAGTTGATGTTGAATGCCTGCAATTTGGCGTTCGTGACGTTCTCCCGGATGCACGGCCATCTGGATGGTCAGGTGGTGGCGTTCTTCACGATGGTGGTGGCCGCCTGTGAGGTGGTGGTCGGTTTGGCGATCATCATGACGATCTTCCGCACCCGACGTTCGGCGAACGTCGACGACGCTCATCTGCTGCGGCACTGACATGGCGACACTGGTGTGGTTGACCATCGCGCTGCCCCTGGCCGGGGCGGTGATCCTCCTTGTGGGCGGATCACGCACGAACGCGTGGGGACATCTACTCGGGTGCGCCACGGTGATCGGATCCTTCGCCTGCGCCGCGGTGCTGTTCACCCACCTGCTCGGTCTGCCCGCCGACGACCGGGTGGTGCACGAGGTGCTGTTCTCCTGGGTGCCCGTCGGGGTGCTGCGGGTCGATTTCGGGCTGCAGCTGGATGCTCTGTCGATGTGTTTCGTGCTGCTGATCACCGGCGTCGGGGCTTTGATCCACCTCTACTCGATCGGCTACATGAAAGAAGACCCCGACCGGCGCCGCTTTTTTGCGTACCTCAACCTGTTCGTCGCCGCGATGCTGCTGCTCGTGGTGGCCGACAACTACCTCGGCTTGTACGTGGGCTGGGAAGGTGTCGGACTCGCGTCGTATCTGCTGATCGGGTTCTGGTCCCACAAACCCAGCGCAGCGACCGCGGCCAAGAAAGCGTTCATCGTCAACCGGGTCGGCGATATGGGCCTGGCCATCGCCCTGATGGTGCTGTTCGCCACCCTCGGCTCGGTCACCTACAGCACCGTCTTCGGTGCGGTACCCGACATGAGCCAAGGCGCACTCACCGCCGTCGGGCTGCTGCTGCTGCTCGGCGCCTGCGGCAAAAGCGCCCAAGTCCCGTTGCAGTCCTGGCTCGGTGACGCCATGGAAGGCCCCACCCCGGTCTCGGCGCTGATCCACGCCGCCACCATGGTCACCGCCGGTGTCTACCTCATCGTGCGATCGGGCCCGATCTTCAACGCCGCCCCCGCCGCGCAGGCCGCCGTCGTCACCGTGGGTGCCGTCACGCTGTTGTTCGGCGCAATCATCGGCTGCGCCAAAGACGACATCAAAAAGGCACTCGCCGCGTCGACCATGTCCCAGATCGGCTACATGGTGCTGGCCGCCGGACTCGGACCGGCCGGCTATGCGGTGGCGATCATGCACCTCTTAACCCACGGCTTCTTCAAAGCCGGACTGTTCCTCGGCGCCGGCTCGGTCATGCACGCCATGGACGACGAAACCGACATGCGCCGCTACGGCGGGCTGCGCACCCTGCTGCCCGTCACGTTCGTCACCTTCGGGCTGGGCTATCTCGCGATCATCGGGGTCCCGCCGTTCGCCGGATACTTCTCCAAAGACGCCATCATCGAAGCCGCCCTCAACAGCGGCGGCCTCACCGGCTTCCTGTTGGGTGGGGCCGCACTACTCGGCGCAGGCATTACCGCCTTCTACATGACTCGCGTCATGCTGCTGACGTTCTTCGGCCGAGAGCGCTGGACTAAAAAAGAGGAAGCCACCCACCCGCACGAATCCCCGGCCACCATGACCGCACCGATGATCATCCTCGCGATCGGCTCCGTCGGCGCCGGAGCCCTCCTCGCCATCGGCAACACCCTGCAACACTGGCTCGAACCCGTCACCGGCACCCACGAAGCCGAACACCTGATCCCGGCCTGGATCACCACCGTCACCGCGCTGGGCGTCGTCGCCATCGGCATCGCCGTCGCCTACCGGCAGTACGCGAACCACAAGGTGCCCGAGACCGCCCCGCTCGACGTTTCGGCCCTCACTGTCGCCGCGCGCAACGACCTCTACGGCGACGCGTTCAACGAGGCGGTATTCATGCGCTCCGGCGAGGAGCTGACGAAAGGCCTTGTGGTCGTTGACGAGAAGGGTGTCGACGGCGTGACGCAGGGGCTCGCCTACGCGGTCGGCTGGATCTCGGACCGACTACGTCAGGTGCAGACCGGGTTCGCCCGCTCGTATGCGCTGTCCATGCTGGCCGGCACGGCACTGGTAGTTGCCATCGTTCTCTTCACGGCGTGGAGGTGAATACGATGACAACCATCCCCTGGCTGACCATCCTGTGGGCGATCCCCGTTGTCGGTGCGGCGCTGATCATCGTGCTCCCCGCCTCGCTGCGGCAATTCGCCAAGTACGCCGGCGTGGCCGTCTCGCTGGCGGTGCTGGCGCTGTCGCTTCTGCTCGCGGTGCGCTTCGATCCGGCGGGCAAGCAGTTCCAGTTCGTCGAAAACCACCCGTGGATACCGTCATTCGGCACCGGCTACATCCTCGGCATCGACGGCATCGCCCTGGCGCTCGTGGTGCTCACCGCCGTCCTGATGCCGCTGCTGCTGATCGCGGGCTGGAACGACGCCGACGACCGGCCCGGGTTATCCGGCCGGGCGCCGCACAGTTACATCGCGCTGATGCTCGCCGTCGAGGGCATGGTGATGATGTCGCTTGTCGCGCTGGACATCCTGCTGTTCTACGTGTTCTTCGAAGCCATGCTGATCCCGATGTACTTCCTGATCGGCGGCTTCGGCGGCTTAGCCGGTGTGGAGCGGTCCAAGGCGGCGGTGAAGTTCTTGCTGTACAACCTGTTCGGCGGGTTGATCATGCTCGCCGCGGTCATCGGGCTCTACGTCGTCACCTCGGCCAGCACGGCGTTCGACGCCGGCACGTTCGACTTCCGCGCCATCGCCGATGCCGTCGCGACCGGGGCGTTCACCATGAACCCCGGTGTCGCCAACGCCCTGTTCCTCGGTTTCATGTTCGCGTTCGCGGTGAAGGCGCCGCTATGGCCGTTCCATCGGTGGCTGCCGGATGCCGCGGTACAGGCCACGCCGGCGTCGGCGGTGTTGATGATGGCTGTGATGGACAAGATCGGCACGTTCGGGATGCTGCGCTACTGCCTGCCGTTGTTTCCCGACTCGGCAACCTATTTCCGGCCGGTGATCATCGCGCTGGCGGTGATCGGGATCGTCTACGGCGCCATCCTGGCCATCGGCCAGACCGACGTCATGCGGCTGATCGCCTACACCTCGATCAGCCACTTCGGCTTCATCATCCTCGGCATCTTCGTGATGACCAGCCAGGGCCAGGCCGGCTCGACGCTCTACATGGTCAACCACGGCATCTCCACGGCCGCACTGTTCTTGATCGCCGGGTTCCTGGTCAGCCGCCGCGGCAGCCGGGTGATCGCCGACTACGGCGGAATCCAGAAAGTCGCACCCGTGCTCGCCGGCACCTTCCTGGTCGCCGGTCTGGCGACGCTGTCGTTACCCGGACTGGCGCCGTTCATCAGTGAATTCCTGGTTCTCATCGGCACATTCACCCGCTACCCGGCCTTCGCCGTCATCGCGTCGGCGGCGCTGGTGCTCTCGGCGGTCTACGTGCTGTGGCTGTATCAGCGGATGATGACCGGATCCATCAAGGCCGGTAACGAGACGATCCGGGACCTCGGCACACGCGAGATGCTCGTGGTGGCACCGTTGATCGCGCTGCTGATCGGGCTCGGGATCTATCCGAAGATCGCTCTCGACGTCATCAACCCCGCGGTGACCGCGACGCTGACGTCGATCCATCAGCCCGACCCGGCACCCACCGTCGCGGAGGGAACACGTCCATGAACGCACCCAGCATCGAATACGGCCAGCTCTCACCGATGTTGATCGTCCTCGGTGTGGCCGTCGCCGGGGTGCTCGTCGAGGCCTTCGCGCCTCGCAAGGCCCGCTACCCCGCCCAGGTCACCCTGAGCGTGGCCGGGCTGGTGGCCGCGTTCGTCGCCGTGGTGCTGCTGGGTCGCGGCCTGCACGGCGGGGTCGGGCAGGCCGTCGTGGTCGGTGCCGTTGCCGTCGACGCGCCCGCACTGTTCCTGCAGGGCACCATCCTGCTGATCGGGATCCTCGGCGTCCTGCTCATCGCCGAACGGCGGGTGCCCGCCGAATCCGCGGACAGTGCAGCGGGTTTGGACGCGTTCACCCCCGATGCGTCGGCCGTACCGGGCAGCGTCGCGGAGAAGATCGCCACCAAGGCCGCACTGGTGCAGACCGAGGTGTTCCCGCTGACCATGTTCGCCATCGGCGGCATGATGATCTTCCCCGCGGCCAACGACCTGCTGACCATGTTCATTGCGCTGGAAGTGTTCTCGCTGCCGCTGTATCTGATGTGCGGCCTGGCCCGCCGCCGGCGGCTGCTGTCCCAGGAATCCGCGCTGAAATACTTTCTGCTCGGCGCGTTCTCGTCAGCCTTCTTCCTCTACGGCATCGCCCTGCTCTACGGCTATGCCGGCACCTTGAGCCTGACCGGCATCGCGCGGGCCATCCAGACCAGCACCGACAACACCGCGCTGGCACTCATCGGCGCGTCACTCGTCACCGTCGGCGTGCTGTTCAAAGTCGGCGCGGTGCCGTTCCACTCCTGGATCCCCGACGTCTATCAAGGCGCACCGACGCCCATCACCGCCTTCATGGCCGCGGCCACCAAGGTCGCCGCGTTCGGTGCGATGCTGCGCATCTTCTACGTGGCACTACCCGGCCTCAACCACGACTGGCGGCCCGTCCTGTGGGCGGTGGCCATCCTCACCATGGCGGTCGGCACCGTCACCGCGGTGACCCAGACCGACGTCAAGCGGATGCTCGCCTATTCGGCTGTGGCACACGCAGGTTTCATCCTCACCGGTGTGATCGCCGCCAATCCCGCCGGCCTGTCGGCAACGCTGTTCTATCTGTTCGCCTACGGCTTCTCCACCCTTGGCGCGTTCGCGGTGGTCAGTGTGGTCCGCGACGCCGACGGTGTCGAGGAGACCGATATGGCCCGCTGGGCAGGACTCGGCCGTCGCTATCCCCTTGTCGGCGTGGTCTTCTCGCTGTTCCTGCTCGCGTTCGCGGGCATCCCACTCACCAGCGGCTTCGTCAGCAAGTTCGCCGTGTTCAAGGCCGCGGGACAAGGTGGGGCCATCCCGCTGGTGGTGGTGGGCGTGATCGCCTCGGCGATCGCCGCCTACTTCTACGTGCGGGTGATCGTGCTGATGTTCTTCACCGACCCGCCCGAGGACGCCCCGGAAGTCGTCACGCCCAGCTCACTGAGCGTCGCGACGATCACGCTCACCGCCGCCATCACATTCGCGCTCGGCGCACTACCCCAGCCACTGCTCGACCTGGTCGACCATGCGGCTAGATTCCTGAACTGATGATCCTTCTCAGCGATGACCACGGCGCCGTCCGGGTCTTGACGATGAACCGGCCCGAGGTGCGCAACGCGTTGAGCACCGAATTGTTCGAGGCGCTCCACACCGCACTCGGTGAGGCCGATGCCGACGACTCCGTCCGCGCGGTGGTGCTCACCGGCACCGATCCGGCGTTCTGCGCGGGTGTCGATCTCAAGCAGGCACAGAGCCTCGGGATGGATTACTTCGGCCGGTTCGACAAGATGAATTGCATGAACGCCATCGTCGAGCTGAGCAAGCCGGTCGTCGGCGCGATCAACGGCCCGACCTTCACCGGTGGTTTGGAGATCGCGCTGGCGTGTGACTTCCTGATCGCCTCAGAGCATGCGGTTTTCGCCGACACCCACGCCCACGTCGGGATCCTGCCCGGTGGCGGGATGACGGCACGGCTGCCACGGCTGGTGGGTTCGGCGATGGCCCGGCGGCTCTCGATGACCGGGGAGGTGGTCGATGCGCACCGGGCCGAGCGGATCGGACTGGTCACCGAAGTCGTTGCCCACCAACAGCTTCTGGACCGCGCTCTCGAGCTGTCGGGCCAGATCGCGGAGGTGCCCGGGCCGACGATGACGGGCCTCAAGGAGATCTATCGCACCGGGACCGCAGCGATCACCGGGCCGGCGCTGAAAGCCGAACGCGCGGTGGCCGGGGCGGCTTCGGTGGACACCGGGCAGCTCGCCGCCCGCCAGCGTGAGGTCGCCGAGCGCAACAAGCGATTTCGGCGCGAAAACCGCCGCTAGGCGAACTGTGCTGTTCGGGGACATCGCTGACAGTTGGATGTCTCGGGACATCGCTGACACCTGAGTAGGGCTGGGACCAGCATGGTTCATGGCCCAGAAGGTGACGGCGATGGATATTCGGATGGCTGCAGCATTGGCTGGCCAGATCGAGAACGTGGCCCAGTTTTGCCGGGACCACCAGATCAGTCGGGAGACGTTTTACAAGTACCGTCGACGATTCCGTGATAGCGGTATCGAGGGACTGCAGGAGCTCTCCCGGCGCCCGAAGACCTCGCCGGGGCGGACTCTGGTCGAGGTCGAGGATCTGATCGTGTTGCGGCGCAAGCAGTTGATCGAGGACGGCCGCGATCACGGCGCCCAGTCGATCGTGTGGTCGTTGCAGCGTGACGGTGTCGCGGTGCCGTCGGTGTCGACGGTGTGGCACATCCTGACCCGCCGCGGAGCGATCACCCCGCAGCCCCAGAAACGCCCGAAGTCAGCGACCAAGCGGTTCGTCTTTGATCGGCCCAACGAGTGCTGGCAGTCCGACTGGACCGGGTGGGCGCTGGCCGACGGCACCCCGGTGGCCATCGCCGGCAGTCTCGATGACCACTCCCGCTACCTGGTGGGGTTGCGTGCGTGTGCCGGTGACGCCGACGCCGCGCTGGTCTGGGAAGTGATCCTGGCCGGCATCGATGAATGCGGGATCCCGTCAATGTCGTTGTCGGATAACGGACTTGTGTATACCGGACGGTTCCGCGCCTATGTATCAGCGTTCGAGTCCAACCTGCGGGCCCTGGGCGTGCGCACCATCAACTCGGCGCCGTACCACCCGCAGACCTGCGGCAAAATCGAACGGTCCTGGCAGACGCTGAAAAGATGGCTCCGCGCTCGCCCAGCACCGGCCACCATCGACGAGCTCAACGGCCTGCTCGAACAGTTCCGCAGCTTCTACAACCACCGGCGGCCCCATCGCGCCCACCGCGGGGCCACCCCCGCCGAGGTGTTTGGCGCCACCGCCAGGGCCCGACCCGCTGACCGTCCAGTGCCGGCCCCAGTTGTGGTCAGCCGCCACACCGTTGGCGCAACCTCGGGATACATCTTCGTTGCGCCCTACAAAGTCAACGTCGGCCTGTGCTGGGCCGGACACGACTGCGACGTCATTCGCGATGGTGAGCACATCACCATCCTCAGCGGCACCACCCTGGTCCGGTCCTTCACCGCAGACCCCACCCGCAACTACCAACGCAGCGACAAATCCACCCGGACCTACCGCACCCGCGAACCCAAACCGGCACCATGAGTGTCAGCGATGTCCCGCGACAAAAGTGTCAGCAATGTCCCGAGACACCACACGCCGCTCAGCGAACGAAAACGCGCCGAAATCGCTCACCACTAGCCCAACGCGGACGTGGTGTTGGTGAACGGGGCGAAGCTGCCGTCGAGCACTTCGAGATGCCCGATCGTGCGACCGGTGACGACGTTGGCGTCGACCAGCGCTAGTTCTACTGCGGCACGGGCGAACTCGTCATCCGGGGACACGCTGGCGAACTCGTTGCGGTAGTACGACAAGCCCGGAGTCGGGATCGGCCGCGACGGTGCCAGCGCATTGACCGCGATGTTGTGGCGCTGCAGATCGTAGGCCGCACACCAGGTCAGGTGCTCCAGTGCCGCCTTGGATCCGCCGTAGCCGGGCAGCACTCCGCCGCCGGAGTTCTCATACGGCCCATCCCCGGGCACCCGGGAGGCCACCGAGGTGACGTTGATGATCGAGCCGACGCCCGCGGCGAACATGTCCGGGCAGACCAGCTGGATGAGTTCGTAGGAGGCGAACACCCGGATCTCGAAATGCCTGCGATAGGCATTCGGCGGGATCGCCAGGAATCCGGGCCAGTCGGCATTGACCGCGGCCGGTGCACCCTTGGGCTTCGGCGTCTTCGGTGTTGCATCCGGCTTGGGCGGGCGCCCCGGAGCGGTGAACGCCGCATTGTTGACCAGGATCGTGACGGGACCCAGCGCGGCGCGGGCTTCGTCGACAAGCCGGGGCAGGTCATCGCGCTCGAGCAGGTCGGCTTGGATGGGGGCGGCCTTCCCGCCGGCGGCTTCGATGGCGGCGACGGTCTCGCCGATCGTGCCCGGCAGACGGTCGTCCCACTGCTGTTCGGTACGGGCCACCACCGCCACCGCGGCGCCCTCGGCGGCCAGGGCCAGCGCGGTCGCTCGGCCCAGCCCACGGCTGGCACCGGTGACGATGGCGGTTCGGCCGGCCAAGCGTCCAGACATCGCGATCCTCTTCTCTAGAGCGCCACCCCATGTACGAGGATCGCCGCCGTCTGGGCGACCCAGCTCGCGTCGAGAACGTCCTCGGGGCGTAACAACAACCGCATCATCGTCGCACCACCGATCAGTTCGATGAGCCGTTCCGGGTCGACGTCGGCGTGAACTTCACGGCAGTGCACCGCCTCCACGAGACGGTCCCGCACCGCGGCGAACACGTCGGTGAACCGCGCCATCACCCGGGCGTTCAGCTCCGCGTCGGCGCTCATGTCAGCGATCAGACCCGGCAGCGCGGCGCGCACCACCGGGCTGGTGAAGACGTCGCGGGTGGCGGCCAGCATGGCACGCACATCGGCGGCGATATCGCCCGCGGGCGCGGCCAGGGCGCTCGGCGCCGTCGGGAAGGCGGCCTCGTGAACCAGCTCGGCCTTGCTGGACCAGCGGCGGTACAGCGCGGTCTTCGTCGTGCCCGCCCGCTCGGCGACTGCCGCCAAAGTCAGATTCGGATAACCGATTTCGACAAGCAGCTCCGCCGTCGCACGCAGTATGGCAGCGTCGATACGCGGGTCGCGGGGCCTCCCCGGGACCGCGGTCTTGTCAAGCGAAGACGCGTCTGCTTTCATAACGCTACCCACCGTATCGTAATAGGGTTGGAGAGGACAAAGGTGACCAACCAACCGACTGTAGAAACCGACCTCGATCGGTTGCAGCGTTCTGGTCGTGACGTCAGCACCGTTCCCGCGCTGCTGTCGGAATGGCTGTCCACCGTCATGCCCGGCGGCGTGAAGCCGGAGGTGACCGTCGAGAGCGGCATCGACTCGAACGGCATGTCGTCGGAGACGATTATTCTGACTGGCCGCTGGGACGAGGACGGCACCAAGGTCGAACAGAAGTGGGTCGCCCGGGTGGCGCCCACCGACGAGGACGTCCCGGTCTTCATCACCTACCGGATGGACCATCAGTTCGACGTCATCCGCCTCGTCGGAGAGCTGACGGATGTACCGGTGCCGAAGGTGCGCTGGATCGACCCGACCGGCACGGTGCTCGGTGCTCCCTTCTTCCTCATGGATCATGTCGCGGGAATCGTCCCCCCCGATGTGATGCCCTACACGTTCGGCGACAACTGGTTCGCCGACGCGCCCGCCGAACGGCAGCGTGCATTGCAGGACGCGACGGTCGAGGTGCTGGCCAAGTTGCACGCGATCCCCAACGCGGCCAAGACCTTCGGCTTCCTGGCCGAAGCCGTGCCCGCCGGGGACACCCCGCTACGTCGTCAATTGAGCTGGCTCAAGGGCTGGTACGAGTTCGCCGTCCCCGACATTGGTCGCTCCCCGCTGGTCGAGACCGCCCTGCAGTGGCTCGAGGACAACTTCCCCGCCGACGTCGCGGCGACCGAGCCGGTCCTGGCATGGGGCGACTCGCGAGTCGGCAATGTGCTCTACGAGGATTTCCGGCCTGTCGCAGTGCTGGACTGGGAGATGGCGACACTCGGCCCGCGTGAGCTGGATGTCGCGTGGATCATCTTCGCGCACATGGTGTTCCAGGAACTCGCCGGGCTGGCCGGGATGCCGGGCCTGCCCGACGTCATGCGCGAAGAGGACGTTCGTGCCACCTACGAGAAGCTGGCCGGTGTCAAACTCGGGGACCTGCGCTGGTTTTACGTCTACTCCGGAGTGATCTGGTGCTGTGTGTTCATGCGCACCGGCGCGCGGCGCGTGCACTTCGGCGAGATCGAGAAGCCCGAGGACGTCGAGTCGACGTTCTACCACGCCGGCCTGCTTCGTAGGCTCATTGCGGAGCCGGCGGGCAGGAGCGAAGCGACACGGGAAAACAAGGAGGCCTAAGCCCGCATGCTCGGACCGCTCGACGAATACCCCGTCCACCAGGCGCCGTTGCCGATCGCCTGGCCGAACTCCTCGGACCGAAACTTCTACGACCGCAACTATTTCAACGCCCACGACCGCACCGGCGACATCTTCCTGATCACCGGTATGGGCTACTACCCCAACCTCGGGGTCAAGGATGCCTACGTCCTGGTACGCCGCCGGAGCCGCGGGGCCGGCGACATCGGGCCGAGCGACACCCAGACCGCGGTGCACCTGTCCGACGCGATCGACCAGGATCGCCTCAATCAGCACGTCAACAGCTACCGCCTCGAGGTCGTCGAGCCGCTGCACAAGATCCGGATCGTGATGGACGAGACCGAGGGCATGGCCCTTGATCTCACGTGGGAAGGCCTGTTCCCGGTGGTGCAGGAGCAGCCACACATCATGCGCCAGGGCAACCGGGTTACGCTGGATGCCCAACGCTTCGCCCAATTGGGTTCGTGGACAGGGCATATCGCGATCGACGGCGAGGAGATCAAAGTCGATCCGTCGGCGTGGATCGGCAGCCGGGACCGGTCGTGGGGCATCCGCCCGGTCGGCGAAGCCGAGCCCGCCGGACGGCCGGCCGATCCGCCGTTCGAGGGCATGTGGTGGCTGTACGTGCCGATGGCCTTCGACGACTTCGCGATCGTCCTGATCATCCAGGAAGCACCGGACGGCTTCCGCTCGCTCAACGACTGCACGCGGGTCTGGCGCGACGGCCGCGTCGAGCAGCTGGGCTGGCCGCGGGTGAAAATCCACTACCGTTCCGGCACACGCCTTCCCACCGGCGCCACCATCGAGGCCACCGACGGTGCGGGTGCGGTGCTCCGTTTTGACGTTGAGTCCAAACTCCCCGTCCCGATTCACGTCGGCGGCGGCTACGGTGGAGACTCGGACTGGATCCACGGCACCTGGAAGGGCGAGAAGTTCACCGAACGGCTCACCTACGACATGAACGACCCCGGCGTCGTCGGGCGTACCGCGTTCGGCGTGATCGACCACGTCGGACGCGCGGTCTGCCACGACGGCAATTCGTCGGTCGAGGGGTGGGGCTTGTTCGAGCACGGCGCCCTGGGCCGTCACGACCCGTCGGGCTTCGCGGACTGGCTGACGGTGGCACCCTGACACCGTGAAAGTCCTGACCGCCCTGTTCGGGCCAACCGATGCGGTCGATCGTGCGCGCGCGCTGCGCGAGGCCGGCGCCAGCGGCGTTTTCACGTTCGAAGGGCCGCACGACGTGTTCGCGCCGCTGACCCTGGCCTCCACGGTAGGCGGGCTGGACCTGATGACCAATGTGGCAATCGCGTTCCCGCGCAACCCCATCCAGCTGGCGCACCAGGCCTACGATCACCAACTGCTCGCCGAGGGCCGGTTCATCCTGGGGCTGGGCACGCAGGTGCGCGCGCAGATCGAGAAACACTACGGTGCGGCGTTCGACAGGCCGGTCGCGCGGATGAGTGAGCTCGTCCGTGCGCTGCGGGCGATCTATCACACGTGGGAGACCGGCGAGCGTCTGGACTTCCGCGGTGAGTACTACCGGCACACCCTGATGACGCCGATGTTCAATCCGGGTCCGAATCCCTTTGGGCCGCCACCGATTTACGTCGGCGCCCTGGGCCCTCGGCTGACTAGGGCCACCGCGGAGGTGGCCGACGGGCTGCTGGTCATGCCGTTCGGCTCGGCCAAGTTCCTGCGTGAGTCGACGATGCCCGCGGTACGTGCGGGCCTGGCTGCCGCGGGGCGCACGGAATCGTCCTTTGCGGTAGTACCCGAGATCATCCTGTCAGCCGGTGCCGATCACGACGCGACGCGGCGACTGCTGTCGTTCTACGGGTCGACCCCGGCCTACCGGCCGGTGCTGGACATCCACGGCTGGGGTGATCTGCAGCCCGAGCTGAATTCGATGTCCAAACAAGGCAAATGGCTGGAGATGGCCGGGCTGATCACCGACGAGATGCTGCACACCATTGCGGCGTGCGGTACCCCCAAGCAGATCGCCGCGCATATCCGCGCGCGCGTCGACGGCGTCGGCGACACCGTCTGCCTCTACCAGCCGGGTCCGATCGCGATCGACACGCTGGCCGAGATCGTCGACGAACTGGCTCGCTGAAAACCCGCGATTTGGGCGCGTTTTCGTTCGGTCACGGGCGTTGTCAAGCTGCGTGGAGTCGGTCGGTGTCGTTTTCGGTGGGGAGGTTGATGCCGACTACGGGGCTGGGTTTTTTGGTGTGTGGGCGTGTGCGGAATCGTTCGGGGTGGGTGTCGTAGTAGGCCTGTAGAACCTGGTCGCGGTGGTGCCACTGCTGTGTCCATGTTCCGTTGTGGACCTCGTCGGGGGTGAATAAGGCGATGCCGCTGTGGCGGTGGTGGGTGTTGTACCAGGAGACGTAGGTGCTGACCCAGTTCCGTGCTGCCTGCAGGTCGTCGAAGACGCCAGGGTAGTTGGGCCGGTATTTCATGGTGCGGAACTCTGATTCGGAGAACGGGTTGTCATTGCTGACGTGGGGCCGGTTGTGGGTCTGACCGATCCCGAGGTCGGCGAGCAGGTCCTTGAGGTCGGTGGAGCGCATCGCCGGCCCGGAATCGGCGTGCACCACCGCCGGTGGGCCGTAAGTGGCGATCGCCGTGGTGAACATGTCGACGCCCAGCTCGTCGCATTCGCGTTCCTCGACGCGCCAACCCACGATCTTGCGGGAGTAGATGTCGATGATCGAGTAGGCCTTGTAGGCCACACCTCGCCACGGGGTACGTAGGTCGGTGATGTCCCAACTCCAGATCTGTTGTGGTGCGGTTGCTTTGAGCACCGGTGCCGCACGGGGCGCCTTGTTCTTGGCACGCGTCGGAGCGATTGGACGGACACTTTGATCCTCGATCGCCGCAGCGATGCGCCACCACGACCGGCGCGAGGCCAGCAGCACACCGTCATCCCAGGCCGTGGCGAACGACTGGTCGACCGATCCCCCGGCCCGCCAGCCGGCGATGATCTTGGCTTGGATGACCGCCCGCTCAGCAGCGTGGATGCGCGAGGGGTAGGCCCGATCCTTTTGCGGCAACGGATCAGCCACCCGCGTCCGCGGATGCCACCGGTAGTGCCAGCTCGAGCGTGACAACGCGATCATTGCCAACGCGCGGCGCTGCGATCCGATCGCGGCGGTCAGCTCGGTGACGAGTCCGTTTTCGCGGTCGAGGAATCGTCGAGATCGGTGATCGTCGGGGCGGTGTCGGGCCCGGGCACGTTCAGCTCGTGCAAGAGCCCGATAGCTTTTCCCAACGCCTCATTCGTGGCCTCCAGCTGGCGCACCCGCGCTCGTAGCCGAGCCAGTTCGGCCTCATCGCGCCGCTGCTGGGCCTCCTCGGCTTTGGCCATCGCTCTGCGTTTGGCCGGGGGAACTGTCATACCGACACCCTCTCGCGGAATCAGGCCCAGGTCGAGATCACCGTCGAACACCGCGGCTTGCCACCGTCTGAACTGCCGGTTCGAGATCCCCTGCGCAGCAAGCCACGGCCCCTTCTGCCCGTGCGGCACCAACTGATACTCAACGACGAGCTCACGAATCTCGGCCGGACTGAACCCCGCAGTGATCGACACACACCCTCCCAAAACTGGCTGCTAATTGACTCACAACCAGCCTGGCAAAGAGGGTCAGCGACGGTTTTCGCGCCGAAATCGCAGCGGACGGGCACCATGGGTGGGGTGGGTTATGACGTTGTGGTCATCGGCGCCGGCTTCTCAGGTCTGGCTGCCGCACGTGAGCTGGTAAAAGACGGATTCGACGTGGTGGTGCTCGAGGGTCGCGACCGGGTCGGCGGACGATCGAGCACCACGACGCTGGCCGGAGTTCCCGTCGACCTCGGCGGCACGTTCGTCGGCCCCACCCAGGACGCGGTCCTGGCGCTGGCCAAGGAACTCGACTGCCCCACCGAGCCCACCTACTGCGAGGGCGCCAACCTCATCCGCTGGCGGGGCAAGGTGCGGTCGTACCACGGCACCGTCCCCCGGTTGGGGTTGCTCCAACTGCTCGACATCGCCAGGATCCAATGGCAGGTCGATCGGCTCGCCCGCACCGTCGACATCCGAAAACCGTGGGCGGCGCCCAAGGCCAAACAGCTCGACGGCACGACGCTGGGCGGCTGGCTGCACTCGGTGGGCGCCAGCGCGTCGTCGCGGGATCTGCTGGCCATCATGGCGCGCGTGACCTGGGGCGCCGAACCCGACGAGGTCTCGATGCTGCACGCGGTGCGCTACGTCAACGCCGCAGGCGGGCTGGACCGCATGCTCGACGTGGTCGGCGGCGCCCAGCAGGACCATTTCCCCGGCGGCACCCAGCAGATCGCGCTCAAGATGGCCGCCGAGCTGGGTGACCGAGTCCGGCTCAATTCCGTCGTCGCCCGGATCGAGTGGTCCGACGACGCGGTGGCCGTCACGTCCTCGGGCGGCGTCGTGGAGGGACGCCGCGCGATCCTGGCGATTCCCCCCGCCCACCGGCAAGGCATCGACATCGCGCCGCCCCCGCCGATCGGCCACCAGCAGCTGGCCCAGCGCTGGCCGCAGGGCGCCCTGAGCAAGGCCTACGCCGCCTATACCCGGCCGTTCTGGCGGGACAAACGGCTGTCCGGTCAGGCGCTCTCCGACCAGGGACCGGTGTTCATCACCTTCGATGTGAGCCCCGGCGACGACGGCCCCGGAGTGCTGCTCGGCTTCGTCGACTCCCGCGGGTTCGACGCCCTCGCCCCCGAACAGCGTCGCGAGAAGGCGCTCGCCGGCTTCGCGGCATTGTTCGGACCCGATGCGGAGAACCCGATCGAGTACCTCGACCATTGTTGGGGCGCAGAGACTTTCGCACCCGGCGGGCCGACGGCAGCGGTACCGCCAGGGGCATGGACGGAATTCGGCCCGCTTCTGCGTGAGCCGATCGGCCCGCTGCATTGGGCCAGCACCGAGACAGCTGACGAGTGGACCGGCTTTCTGGACGGCGCAGTGCGCTCCGGTCAGCGCGCGGCAGCCGAAGTCGCCGCGACGCTTTAGGAGCTGATGCGCCGCTGCGCGCTCACCGATTCGGCCAGCGCGCGCAGATGCGCGTTGACGGTCTCGGGATGCTCCAGGATTGCGCAGTGTCCGCCGGGTACCTCGACCAGTTCGGCCAGGTTCGGCGCCGCGTCGGCGATCTTGCGGGCCTGGCACATCGGCAGCAGCCGGTCGTGCGTGCTGCCGATGACCAGGGTCGGCACGGTCAGGCCGGTGAGGTCGATATGACGCGGACCCATCTCGTCGACGAGTGCCCGGGCCCAGGCGCCCCGCCCGGCGGCGGGGGTCGCGGCGAACAGCTCGTGGATCAGGCGCGCGACGGCGGGGTCTGCCCCGGCGCCGACGGCCATCATCGCGACGAACCAGCGGCTGCCGGGCTGGGCGCCGCGGACCAGCGGCGCCCCGCCGAACGTCTTGATCATCCGGCGCGCGGCCGCTGAGCGGCCGCCGGCCAGCAGGGGCGGCACCCGCAGCAGGTTGATCTCTTTGAGCAGGTCACCAGTGGTGGTGTTGATCAGGGCGACGGCGTCGGCGCGGTGCGCGACCTGATGCCGGTGGCGGTCGGACCACGCGCTGATTGCGATCCCGCCCATCGAATGTCCGGCGATGAGGGCCCGCTCCCCCGGTCGTAGGGTGGCCGACAGGACGGCATCCAGGTCACCGGCCAGGTGCCCGAGGCTGTAGGCCGACCGGTGCGCCAGCCCGCTGCGGCCGTGTCCGCGGTGGTCGTAGGCGATCACCCGGTAGTCGCGCGACAGGTCGTTGATCTGCTCGTGCCAGACCCTGATGGCGCAGGTGATGCCGTGCGCCAGCACGATCGGATAGCCGTCCTCGGGCCCGAAGACCTCGGTGTGCAGACGGGTGCCGTCGGCGGCTTTGACGTCGACGATATGGCTGGCCGGCAACGTGGGGCCGCCGAGAACGGCCGCCTGGGACACCGACATCACTCCCCCTCGGGCGGTGCGGCGACGCTGCCTCACCGGGGCTATCAGCCTAGCCGGAACTGCGCCTGCGAACCGTGAGACCGCGCCGTCGTCGCCGCTCTGTGGCGCTCTCTAGGATGACCCGGTGACCGAGCACGCGTTCTCTGACGAGGAGCGCCGCGCCGTCTACCGCGTGATCCACGAGCGGCGCGATATGCGCAGGTTCCGTCCGGGCAGCACGGTGTCCGAGCCGGTGCTGGCGCGGCTGCTGGCGGCCGCACACGCCGCGCCCAGCGTCGGTCTGATGCAGCCGTGGCGGTTCCTGCGGATCACCGATGACGGTCTGCGCCAGAAGATCCACGCGCTGGTCGACGACGAACGTCGGCAGACCGCGGTCGCGTTGGGCGCCAGGGCCGCCGAGTTCCTGGCGCTGAAGGTCGAAGGGATCCTCGACTGCGCCGAACTTCTGGTGGTCGCACTCGGCGACGATCGCGACGGCCACGTCTTCGGCCGACGCACGATGCCGCACATGGATCTGGCGTCGGTGTCCTGCGCCATCCAAAACCTTTGGCTGGCAGCCCGCGCCGAAGGACTCGGCATGGGCTGGGTGTCGATCTTCGATCCACGGCGCCTCGGCGAACTACTCGAGATGCCGGCAGACGCCGAGCCGGTCGCGATTCTCTGCCTCGGACCGGTGCCCGGCTTTCCCGACCGTCCCGCCCTGGAGATCGACGAGTGGACGTTCGGCCGCCCGCTGGCCGAGTTCGTCAGCGAGAACCGTTGGAACTAAGCGTCATCTACCGACCGAGTAGCAGCCCACGTACGGAATACAACCGGTGGCCCCGCCCGGCCACGCCGAACCGCTGGGTCCGTTCGGAATCGATCCGCTCACGCCACCGGGACCGGCCGTGCCGCCCGGCCCGCCGGGAATGCTGCCCGATGCGCCATTCGGGCCTGCCGTGCCGAACGAACACGGGCTGCCATCGGGGTTGACACAGCCCGGGTCAGCGGCGGCCTGCGGAGCGGCCACGATCGCGACAGCTGCGGCACCCGCCAGAAGAACTGATGCCAGCGAAACCGCCTTCAGTGCCATGTGGATAGATATACCGCAAATGACGCCCAGCCACATCTGGGTGATGCCATCGCCCACGAAATCAGCGGAAAGTTTGCGACGTAATGTCACCAAACTCAGCCATTGCGAGTAAAACCACAAGGATGAAGACCCTGTTCGCCGCCGCGGCCGCGGCCACAGCACTGTTGCTGGCGCCCGTCGCACACGCCGACGTCGTCGTCGGTCCCAACATCGTCGTCGGTCCCGACGTCGAAGTCGGCCCCGGGATCGCCGACCCGGAGCCGGCCGGCGCGGTACCGGTCGCAGATGCCTTCGATGCCGCAGCTCAAGCCGCTGCCGGACGGCCGCCGTGCCTCACCAACGACGGTGTCCCCTACTACACGCCCGGCGATTCTCCCTGCTCCTGACCCGGCCGAACACCACGTGGTGCCCGCAATAAGCTTCCCGTAGGTGTAGGCTCGTGAAAGGTTGATTGTCCAGCCGCGGTATTCGTCGCAGGCATGCGGTGTGCGTTGCACCCGCTGTGCGAGCCTCTCGGGCGCGTCCCACCCAGACTTGTTTTTCCCTTCTAGTGCCCATTGGAGCCGTCCAGTGTTTTCTCCTCTTTCCGGGTCGCCCATGGATGGCGAAACCCGAAACCCGTTGCAACTCTTCACAGAATGGCTTTCGCCCACCGACGTTCGGATCACCGTCGCCGGCAACGTCGACATGTGCACAGCGCACCAATTGAGTCACTACGTCCTCGGCCGCGCGGGCAACTGCAAGCGCCTGACCGTCGACATGACCCGGGTGAGTTTCTTTGACTGCGCTGGCATTTCAGCTCTCTACTACATCGATGAGCGGTGCCGCAGAGCAAACGTCACGTGGATCATCGAACCTTCGCACTGCGTCTCGCGTGTCATCGGCATGGGCGATCCACTCTGCGAATTACCAATGACAGCCGATGGCGAGTTCGAATCGGCCTGCGCGTGAAAGGAAACTCCGTGGATTCCCTGTTCTCTCATCCGGTCGAGGACCAGCCCGCCGCATCGTCAGACGACGACCAATCGCAGACACCGGTCGGAAACCCGGAGTTCTCGCACCCGTCCTAGCGCGCCTCGGGATCAGCGTTGCGCATGAGACGGATCAGTTGTTCGCGTTCGTTGATTCCCAGTTGTTTGTAGATCCGGTACAGGTGTCCCTCCACCGTGCGGACCGACACAACCAGGTGTTCGGCGATCTGCCGGTTCGACCAGCCGCTGGCGACCAGCGTGGCGATCTCCCGCTCACGACCGCTGAGCGGCAACGGAACTCCGCCGGTCGCCGTCGCTGGAGTGTGCAATCCGTAGGTGCTGACCAGCCAATGCGCCCGCGTCGAGGACTGCAGCCCGGGCAGCCGAGTGCCCGTCCGTCGGTGTGCCACCGCCGCCGCGGCGAACGCGTCCGCCGCGTGCGCCGCCATGCCCAGTGATTCCCACTCGGCGGCCACCCGGTCCAGGCTGTCACCATCGCCGGCGACCAGCGCTTCGGCGTGGGCGGCGGCAAGGGCCGCGATCGGAGAATCCAGTTGGTCTGCAAGGGCTTTGATACGAGCCACATCGGGTTCCATTGCGAACCGCAGGCCGGTGTACAGGGCCTCCATCTCGCCGGTGGTGTTACCGCAGCGGCGGGCGGCCTCGGCGGCCCGTTCGATTGCACCATGGGCCTCGGCGATCGCGCCGGTGGCCGCGCTGTGATACGCCCTGGCCACCTCGAGCGACGGCCGGACCACCTCCACCGCCGGTCCCCACGCATTTTCGGCCACGCTCAGCGCCCGTGCGGCCGCACCGCTGTCACCGCGCAGGACTTCAGCCTGAACGGTCCAGACGGCGACCAGAGGCACCCATCCCCCCGACAGGGTCGACACCATCGCCGATAGTGCGCGCTGCAGCCAGTCGCAGGCCGCCTGCGGGCGCCCCGCCGCGAGCTCGACACGGCCGGCCATCGCCGCCACGATCGCCTCCGCGTGCGGGGCCCCGTGCGCCCCGGCCTGCTGCCGGTCAACGATGGCCTGGGCGCCGGCGATATCGCCGTGGTTGAGCGCCGACAGCGCCTCCGACAACGCGATCGCATACTGCTGCGGTCCGGACGCACAGTGAAGTGCCGCGTCAGCACCCCGGCTGGCCGCGGCCGCCAACACCTCGGGCCGCCCGCGCAGGTTCGCCGACGCGGCAGCCGGAACCGCCGCCCACAGGACCGCCATCGGCATCGCATCCGGATCCGCGATCACGGCCGCGCTCGCGGCGTCCGCGGTGTCCAGATCAGCAGCGAAGTACGCGATCGATGCCTCGACCGCCAGCGCATAGCTGCGCAGAGCGGGCATCGTGACACGAGACCGGACCGTGCCCAGAACCTCCTCTGCCAGCGCGCGCTGCCCGCAGCCGAAGAACAGGTTTGTCGCCCGCAGGCACCCCCAGCGGACGAGCATCACCTCATCGCGCGGATCGAACGTGGCCAAGAGCTCCTCGGCCTGATCGTTGAAACCCTGCCAGGCCAGCGCATCCGCGAGCGCGATCGCAGCGCGCAGTTCCCCGCCGTTCTCGTAGGCGAACCGGGCCAATTGCTCGGCGAGTGTCAGGCTGGACATCGTCATCGCACTCTCGGCGGCGTCGATGATCAGGTTGATGTCCGGGGTCGCGTCGCTGTTCATCATCAGCCGGGCGAGTTCGATGACCAGCCGCGGATCCCTGGTCGCATTCGGATCCAGATCGCCCACCAGCGACCAAAATCTCTGTGCGAGCGAGGTATTGATCTGCCGCAGTCTGGCCACCCCGCAGCCCCTGCGCACGACGTCGGCCAGCACCGGGTGGGCCACCTGGACACGCATGCGCAGCGGGTCGCTGATCACGTGGATGACCGCATGCCGTTCGGCGTCGCTGATCGAGTCGATATCGCACATCGCGCGAAGCGCATTCCAGTCCAGAACCTCTGCCGCTGCCACGATTTCGAGGACATCGCGTTCGTTCGGGGGCAGCCCGCGGACACGCGACTCGAGGAGTTGCTCGATGTCGGAGCCCAGGCGCGGTGAATGGGTGAGCCGCCACCGTCCCGTGTCGTCGGTGAGGGCGCCGTCGTCCACCGCGGTGTCCAGCAGGCCGCGCAGCAGCAGCGGACTGCCCGCAGACAATTCGTGAAGCTGGTCGACGACCGTTCCGGCGACAGGGCCGCCGAGTGTTTCGGCGAGCAGCCGCCCGGTATCGCCGTGCGAGAACGTGCCCACCTCGATGCGGCGCAGGTACTGGTCTTTCCACAGCGCGGTGATGGCGTCGGGAACCTCGGTTTCGGACCGCATGGTGACGATCAGCGTCGCTGCCCCACGCACGGCCAGCTGGTGAACGACAATTGCCGACAGCGGATCGAGCAAATGCGCGTCGTCGACCACCAGCAGTAGGTTCGCCACGCTGTCGAGTGCATCGTGCGCGGCGGCGAGCAAGCGGATCGGCTCCAGCGCGCCCGGGATCTGCACGATCCCGGCGAAGGCGGCCAGCGGAACGTCCCGTGAGGTCTGGGTGCCCAGCACGAAGTGAGTGCGCATCCCGCGGCTGCTGAATCGTTCGGCTACCTGGCGCGCCAGTGCTGTCTTACCAACTCCGGCTTCCCCGACGAAGATCACGCCGTTGAACGACGAGTTGTCGACGGCGTCGATCGCCTGATTGATCTCTGCCGAGCGGGCGACGAACGGCCACTCCAATTGGCAGGCCGCCTTCCCCTAGTACGGCTCATCCGTGCGGCGCACGGTCCCGGTGTAGCGAATCGATACTAGCGCCGGGTGGGCGCTGACCGGCGATTACCGACCAATGGAACCCGAACCACACCCCGCGACTACCCGCGTTTCTTGTCGCCCTGCCCAAGTCCCCGGCGGTGCGACAACCGGACTGGGCGGCGGGCGACCGTCGTCGGCGAAAGAGCCGGCGATGACGGTAAATCCATCGCCTCCATCGTGCTGTCACCTGATCGCTCGGTCAGGCCGCTGCTGAACGCTAGGCTTTGACGCACCTGTCAATACGCAGCCCGCGAACCGGGGTGACCTGCGGATTGACGGGTGAAAGGAACCGCATGAAGTTCGCCCAGTCGAGCAGGCTGTCCAACCTGTCGCATGAAACCCCGGGGCCGATCACCGAAGAGGTGGCCCGGCTCGAGGCGGCAGGACATCACGTCATGCGACTCGATGCGGGCGATCCCTATCAGTTCGGCTTCCAAGCACCCGCCGAACTGATCCGCGAGATCGCCGACACCTTGCCCCGCTCGGCCGGATACACCTCGCCCAAGGGACTGCTCACCGCGCGCACTGCCGTCGCGCAGTACTACGCCTCGCGCGGAGTCCCCGACGTCGACGCCGAGAACGTGTACCTCGGCAACGGCGCCTCCGAGTTGATCACGATGGCGATGACGGCACTTCTCGAAGACCGCGATGAGGTCCTGGTGCCCGCTCCCGACTTTCCGGTGTGGACCGCGGCGGTCAACGTCAACGGCGGCCGGGCCGTGCATTACCGGTGCGACGAAGCATCGGATTGGTACCCCGACATCGCCGATATCGCGGCGAAGGTGACCGCGCGCACGCGGGCGATCGTCATCATCAACCCCAACAATCCGACCGGCGCGGTGTACCCGCCCCAGGTGCTGACCGGCATCCTCGAGATCGCCCGAGAACACAATCTCATCGTCTGCTCGGACGAGATCTACGACAAGATCCTCTACGACGACGCCACCCACATCGTGACGGCGTCGCTGGCGCCGGATCTGCTCTGCCTGACGTTCAACGGCCTGTCCAAGGCCTACCGCTGCGCGGGTTTTCGGGCCGGTTGGCTCGCTGTGTCCGGGCCGACCGATCACGCCACCAGCTATCTCGGCGGGCTGACGACCGTGGCGGGGCTGCGCCGCTGCGCGAATGTGCCTGCCCAGCAAGCGGTGCGGGCTGCCCTGGATGCCGACCACTCAGGGTGCGATCTGACGTTGCCCGCCGAGCGATTGCACGAACAGCGGGACCGCGCGTGGGTCGCCTTGAATGCGATTCCAGGCGTCTCGTGTGTCAAGCCCAGGGGCGCGTTGTACGCGTTCCCCAAGATCGACCTCAGTGTGTACCCGATCCGCGACGACGAGCAGTTCGTCCTGGATCTGTTGCTGCAGGAGAGGATCCACATCATTCCCGGCACGGGCCTGAGTTGGCCTGAGCCCGACCACATCCGGATCGTCACCCTGCCGCAAGCCGACGAGCTGGAATCCACCATCGAGCGAATCGGGCAGTTCCTGGCGACCTATCGCCAGTGACCAGGCGCCGAGAGTGCGGGATCTTGGTGAGGATCGGCGCGACGACCACCGTAAGCCCCCACGCCCGGCGCATGTGACTAACGCCGCGCGATCACGTCCAACGCGATCTCGCGGCCGGGTTTGGTGGCAATACCGCGGGGCACCGCGCGGGGCGGACGCCCATTGTCGCGGGCCCGCAGTTCGACGGTCTTCATGATGGTACCGAGCGCTACCGCCAGTTCGTTGTGTGCGAACGCCGCGCCGATGCAACGACGGTACCCGCCACCGAACGGGGCGTACTGAAACGGTGACGGCCTGGCGTCGAGGAATCGTTCGGGGCAAAACGACTCAGGATCCTGCCACACATCGGGATTGAAATGCAATGCGGGAAGCGCGATTCCGACTATGTCACCAGTTGAACACGCGACGGCATCGACGGTGAGCCCAGCGGTGAGTCTGCGCAATACGATCGGCACCGTCGGATGCACACGCAGCGTCTCGGAGATCACCGCACCGAGGTAGGGCAGCGCGGCGATCTCGGCCGGCGTGTCCGCGGCCGCCAGTTCGTCGATGACGCGCGCGCGAATGTTGTCGTCGCGGTGGATGTGGTGCAGCGCCCACGTGAGCGATGTCGAACTGGTTTCGTGCCCGGCGGCGAGCATCGTCCGAAGCTGGTCCCGCAGAACGTCAACGCCAAGGACCTTGCCCTCGTCGTCGGTGGCGTCAAGGATCAGCCCGAGGACATCACTGCCGTGTTCGCCTCGGCCCCTTCGCTCTTCGATCTGGTCTGACAGCAGCGCGTCGAGCTCGGCCCGAAAGGCGACCAGGCGGGCCCACGGCCCGCGCCCGGCGATATCGCGGCGCAGCCAGGGCACCAGCATCAACGTCGCGCTGCCGGACCGCAGCAATTGCGTTGTCACCCGGGCATACTCACGGCGACGCCCACGGTCCGTCACCCCGAACACGACGCGGATCACCACATCGAGAGTGATGTTCTGGGCCGCCTGGCCGACCAACAATCGGTCGCCCGGCCGCAGATCGGCGATCTGGTCGGCGGTAACCTCCGCGATCAGATCGACGTAGTTGCGCATGAGTTCACCGCGAAATGGCGGTGTCAGGACGCTTCGGGCCCGCCGGTGGGCCTCGCCCGACAGCAGGATCAGTGAGTTCGGTCCGACGACGGGTTCGATCGGGTTCGGCAGCGGGGCACGGCAATGCGTGCCGGGGGCGGTGAGGATATCGCGCGCGCCGTCGGGGGTCGCGAAGAACAGGACCTCGCCGAGTCCAGGAAACCGCACGGGGAAGGGCTTAGGGTCGGCCGCGTGACGCCGGAAGAACCCTTCCGGGTCGAAGCCGGCCCAGGCCGCGCGGCCGAGTGCTGCCAGCGCGTTCACGTCGCCCTCGACGCCACGACGACCTGGTTGCGTCCCAGCCTGCTGAACTCGAGGGTGATCGCCGGGTCGGCCTGCGCGGCCAACGCCTGAAACGCCGAGGGACTGTAGGCGCGCAGCGAACTGATCAGCCCGTCGTGGGCAAACGGTAGAAACACGAACGGCAGCATCGACGCCAATCGGAGTATGTGCACCAGCGCCGGCGGGCGGCGCAGATCGCACACGACCAGCTTGTCCGCCACCCGGGTTCCCTCGGTCAGCACCCGCGCGGCCTGAACCGGCGGCAGATGGTGAAACGACAGCGCGAACAACGCGAGATCGTAAGAGCGGTCGGGCGCGTCGATAGCGGTGGCGTCGACTTGGCGCACGACGGCACGCGGGTGGCTGCCCAGGTCGCCCGCGGCGATATTCGACACTGAGACCGGGTCGATGTCGGTGACCGTGAGCGCAGCGGTGGGATGCATCCTCAGCACTGTGCGGGACAGGGCGCCATGGCCCGCCCCCAGTTCCAGGATCTTCGGGGCGGACAGATCTGCGACGAGGGGCAGGGCTCGGGCGGCGAGATGCTCGTGATCGCGCAGGATCCGGCCCATCCAGTCCAGTGACCAGATCACCTGCCGTTTGATGCGGTCGTCCACATCGTCTCGATCCAGGTACTCCGGACGGTCGGTCTGCAGGCGTCGGTCCAGCCAGGTGGCGTCGAACCCGCCGCGGGGCATGGTGGCAATGTCCATCAGAGGCTCCGCTGTCTAGCCGGGTGACACGTCGTCGGCGATCGCCACGACCACACTGAGCGGGGAAGCAGTCGGGACCACGCGGGTCATCCGGAACCCGGCTTTCGCCAACAGATTTCGGTACTCCTGCGCCGTGCGCTCACGGGAGCCGAGGTTCAGCAGCATCTCCAGATCCACCCAGTTCTCCGGGCCGTCGCGGCCGTTCTCTCGAACGACCATCTCGACCAGCAGCAGCGTGGCACCGGACTCCGCCGCCGCCCGAACATTGCGCAGGATCTGCAGTGCCTTCTCGTCCGGCCAGTCGTGGATGACGTTCTTCAGCAGATAGGCATCTCCCCCGCTGGGAACATGCTCGAAAAACGACCCTTCCACGATGTCGATGCGGTCGGCGACATGGTTGGCGCGCAACAACTCCGGTGCGCCCGCCACCACCCGCGGAACGTCGTAGAGAACGCCTTTCGATCCCGGCGTCGACCTCAGGATGGCGGCCAGCATCGCACCCTGTCCCCCGCCGACGTCGACGATGGTGTGATGCGCGCCGAAATCGTAGCCGGCCACCACGACAGCCAGCGTCATTCGCGCCAGGCTCGTCATCGTCTGGTCGAAAAGGTCCGCGTGTTCGGGAATGTGGACGAGGTAATCGAACCCGTCCATGCCACGCAATGCCGGCACGATCGATTCACCCGTGCGCACCGAGTCGGTGAGCAGCGTCCAGCGTTCACGCTGCTCTTGCGAACCCTGGAACATCGCGGCCCCTTTGAGCGAAATCGGTGCGTCCGAACGAAGGGTGGCTGCAAGGGAATTCAGCGCGTAGCGGCCGTCGCGGCGGCATCGGAAGATGCCCCGGCCGATCAATGCACGCATCAGCCTTCGCAGCGCGTCGGGGTTGGCGCCCACCCGCTCGGCCAGCTCGTCGATGGGCAGTGGCCCGTCCGCGAGCGCATCGGCGATTCCGAGTTGCGCGGCCGTGGTGATCGCCTGCGCGGGCCATCCCGAGACGACCAGCTCCATCATCGCCATGGGCGCTGGCAGCATTCGTTGATGCACCAGCAGCAGGTGATGGCGTGCCCACTCGACTCCGCGGGCGAGCCAGGCGGGCGGCACCTTGGCGGCCTTAGACATTCGGTGCCTCCCGGATTCCGACCCGTTGATGCAGGCGCGCCAATGATGTCGGGGCCCACCAGTTGAATCGGCCCATCAGGTGCATGAAGGCGGGAACGAGCAGAACCCGGACGAGAGTGGCGTCGGCCAGGATCGCCAACGTCAGTCCAACGCCCAGCATCCGCAGGAATGACACCTGCGCACCGGACAACGCCGCGAAGGTGATGGCCATGATGAGCGCGGCGGCCGTGATCACCCGGGCGGTGCGGGCCAGCCCGAGCGCGACGCTCCTGTCGTTGTCGGCGGCCGTCTTGGCGCTCGCCAGCCAGAATTCGCGAATGCGCGCCACCAGGAACACCTCGTAGTCCATCGACAATCCGAACGCGATGCAGAACAGCAGGACGGGGATGCTGATCGCAAGTGTTCCGGTCGACGTGGTGCCGAGGGCGCCGAGGTGACCGTCCTGGAAGATCCACACCAGCGCACCGAACGCGGCGGACAGCGATAATACGTTGAGTATCAACGCCTTCAGTGGCACGACGACGCTGCCGGTCATCATGAAGAGCAGTACGAAGGTGACGCCGGCGATGATCGCCAGAACCGCCCCCAGCCGGGATGCGATGGCGCTGGCGGTGTCCCGGTTGATCTGCGGGGTCCCACCGATCAGGACCTGCCGCCCCGCGGGTGGCCGAACTGCCTGCAGCCGGTCGAGTTGGGTCTCGGATGCTTGGGAGTACAGCGGTGCGGTGCTGGTGACGGTGAGGAATGCGCTGCCGTTCGTGATCGCGGTCGCCGCCGTCGGCGGCCCCACGGACGCGCCGTTGACGAAGGTGGCGCCCGCGGCCGAGACGGACGACACGTCGGACACCTGCGACAGCGCGGCCGCGTAGGTGTCGAGTTCGGCCGCACTGAGATTCTTGACATCCGGTATGACGATGGTCAGGTTCTTTTCCAGGTCGGCGGCGAACTGTGTACGCATCTGGTCGCCGACGACGTGGGCCGAACTCGAGGTCGGCAGGACCCGGTCGTCGGGCACCCCCCATCTGGCGCCCAGGAATGGCGCGCCGAGCAGCACCAACAACGCAACGATCGCCACCCCGACCGGCACCGCCCCGCGCATCGAGAACATCGCCAGCCGGTACCAGGGGCTTTCCTCCACCGGGCGTGCTGCGGCGACCGGACGCCGCAACCACCGGCGAAGATCCAGCGAGTCCAGACGGTCACCGAGTAACACGATGGCCGCCGGCGTCACGAAAATGGCTGCGAGAGAGGCGAATGCGACCACGGCGACGCCCGCGTAGCCGAACGACTTGAGTGCATAGATCGGGAACAGCACCATGGCCGACATCGACAGCGCGACCGTCATCGCGGAGAACAACACCGTTCGGCCCGCGGACACCATGGTGTGTATCAGCGCATCGTCACGCTGCGCGCCGGCTGCCAGTTCGTCCCGGAACCGGCTCAGCAACAACAGCGTGTAGTCGATGGCCAGCGCCAGCCCCAGTGCCACAGCGAGATTCAGCGCGAAGATCGAGACGTCGGTGGCGAACGTGACGACGTGCAACACCGCCATCGCCCCGAAGATCGCGACGGCGCCCACCGCCAGCGGCAGCGAGGCGGCAACCAGACCGCCGAACACCCAGACCAGAACCAGGAAGCTCAGCGGAATCGCGACGCCTTCCATGATCTTCAGATCCTTTTCACTCTGCTGGGTGATCTGGAGCATCATGGCCGCCTCACCGCCGGCCCGCACGGTCACACCGTCGCGGTCGTGCACCACCTTGTCGATCAGTACCCCGGCGTTCTTGGGCGCGCCGTTGTCGCCGCCGGAGATACCGGCCACGATGACGCCGATCGTGCCGTCCTTGCTGATCAGGGATCCGGCGGCGGACGGCGGCGCGGTCCACGGCGAGCTCACGGTCGCCACGCTGGGCGACTGGCTCAGCGTCTGCACGATCTCGGTACCCACCGCACGCGCCGCGGCCGAGTTGGCGCCGGCCGGCGAGCTGACGGTGATCAGCAGCGGCATGTCACCCTGCCCGAAGGTACCGGCCAGCACGGTCCTCGCCTGTGACGACTGCGCGCCGGGATCGGTGAGTCCACCCGCGGAAAGCTTGCCGGCCACCGGAACACCGAATGCAGCTGTCGCAATCAGGGCGAGCAGCGCGATTGCGATCATCCGTCGGGGAGCGCGAATCGCGAGTGCGGCGATGCCCGCTAACACGGTGTCAGCGTTCCCGCCAGCCACTGTGTGCGCGCCTCGAGCCGACGCAGCTTTCCACTGGACGTCCGCGGCAACGTGCCTGGCGTCACCAGTTCGACGTGCCCGACGGCGATGCCGGTGCGCTGCAACACCCGGGTGGCCACATCGACCGCCAGGCTGTCGGGGGCGTCGGCGGTGGTCTCGACGAGCATGGCCAGCGCCTCGTCGTCCGCGTCGACGAGCCGGTACCCGACGGCCACCGCACATCCGGTGCGAACACCGGCCAGCCCGTCCAGTGCCGCCTCGAAATCCTGCGGTGCGTGGTTGGCTCCGCGGATGATCACGGTCTCCTTGGTGCGTCCGCAGACGAAAAGCTCACCGTCATGGACGAATCCGAGGTCACCGCAGTCCAGCCAGCCGTCATGTAACACGTGGGGAGTGAGGTCGCCGCGGCCGAAGTAGCCGGCCATCACGCTCGGCCCCCGAACGAAGATGTTGCCCACTTCCCCCTCGGGCAATGGCCGGGAATCGTCCGCGCGGACCTCGACCTCGACGCCGGCCAGGGGACGACCGGTGCTCACCACCTCCTTGTTGTCGAGCTCGAACACCTTGACCGGGCTGCCCGGCGGCTTGAAGGTGACCGCCAACGACGCTTCGGCCAGGCCGTAGACGGGGGTGAACGCCTGCGCGTCGAACCCCCAGTGTCCAAAGCGTTCACTGAATCGGCGCTGAACCTCGGCACTGGCCAGCTCAGCGCCGTTGAGGCACAGCCGCCAGGACCGCAAGTCGACGCCGTCGAGGTCCTCGTCGCGAATCCGCTTCAGGCACAGGCCGAAAGCGAAGTTGGGTGCGGCGGTGATCGTGCCGCGGTGCCGAGAGATGGCACGCAACCACGCCGCGGGTACGGCAAGAAAGAGTTCCGGCGGCAACAACACCAAGGGCCGCGCAAGATAGAACGCCGTCAGCAGGTTTCCGATCAACCCCATGTCGTGGTAGAGCGGCAGCCACGTGACGCCCACCTGTTCCGGCATGCCCGCGCGGGCGAAATAGTCGGCAATCGCGGCCATGTTGGACAGTAGGTTTTCGTGGGTGAGGGCGACGGGTTTGGGGTCATGCGTGGTGCCCGAGGAAAACTGGATCAGCGCGAGATCGGTTGCGGTGAGCGCGACGTCGTCGCCGCAAGCGCCACTCAATTCGGCTGCGGTGCGACAGCCGGCCTCGTCCGACTCGAGCAGCGGGCGGATCCGGTCTTCGGTGATCACCAGCGCAGCTTGAACCGCACGTAACATCGCCGCGGTCCGGTCGCGGTACTCGTCGAGCCTGCCCAGCCGCACCGGAGGGTACAACGGTACCGGGACGGCGCCGGCGTACAGCACGCCGAAGAAGGCGGCGACGAAGTCCGGACCGGTCGGCAGCACCAGCGCGACGCGATCGCCCGCCTTAACACCGGCCGCCCGCACACCGCCGGCGAGTTCGCGCGCCCGCCGGCGGACCTCAGCCATCGGAACTTCGGTGTCGTTCTCATTGCGGTCGACGAAGATCAGGCTGTGTTCGGTTTGCGCTGCGGCATCGAGCATCTCGGTCAGCGACCCGAACTTGGGCCGGATCGGCGCGGGGGTCATGACCGTTCCTGGATGCGGCGCAGCACCAGCCGGGCCAGCTCGCCGATGGTCCGCAGGTCGTCGCCGTCCTCGGCGTCCAGGTCGATGTCGTAGCGGGCTTCGATCCGGAAGACCAGCGACAGCACCCGGGCCGAATCCATGCCGGCGTCCTGCAGGCCCGAGTCGGCGGTGAGAGTGACTGCAGCACCATCGGATTCGGACTCGATGAGCTCGATGAGCTCTCGGGTCACCCCAGCCAACGTCGCCGTCATCTGCGCGTTGCACCCCATTGGATAGCGGCCGCGCCCGCGAAGTCGCCCGCGTGCGCAAACCCCGCCATCATCACGATGTCACCGGCGCCGATCCGGCCGTCGAGAATCGCGGCCTCGAAATTGACCGGGATGGCGACCGCGAACAGGTTGCCGCACTCGTGGAACGTGTCGCGGTGCCGCTCTGGTGAGATGCTCAGCGCCTCAGTCCAGTTGCGCAACAAGAGCCGGTTGGGCTGATTGGTGACCAGCAGGTCGAGGTCACCCGGCTTCACCCCGATGCGGTCGCACACCGCGCGGACCACCGAGGGCACCTGCCGATTGCCGCGGGCGAGCACCTTGATGATCTTGCCTTCGTTGAATCCGACGTAGCCCTGCCCCGGCCCGGCTTCCCACCAGCGCCGTGCGGGGTCGGCCGCCAGGGTCATGTCGGTGGCGTTCTCACCGAAATACCGGCATTCGATATCGAGCACCGGTGAGCTGTCCGACAGCGTGACCAACCCCACCGCCGCGCCGTCACCGGGCACCGGCGCCTGGGCCAGCTTGCGTACCTGATCCTGTTCGAAGATCTTGCCTGCGGCGTTCTGCGCGACGGCGATCAGCGCCGTGCGGCCCGCTCCGCTGGTCAGCAGCTGACGAGCAAGCTTGAGCATCAACACAAATGCGGCGCACCCGCCGTTGTGGACGTCGACGATCCATTCGGGACTGATGCCGATTCGCTTCGCGACCTCGCCGCCCGCGCCGAGGATGGGCAGATCGGGCAGCTGCGAGTGCGTCAACAGCACGTCGACCTCGTCCAGCACATCGGCCCCGTGGCGGGCTACCAGTTCGGCTACGGCGCGTTCGATCATGTCGACGTTGGATTCGTCGTCGGCGGCGTGATGCCGGAAGTCCGGCGGCCGGAACATCGGGTTGTCGCGCAGATCGTCGCTGTCGCTGAACTGCGTGTACCACTGCGCGGGAACCCGGTTTTCGGGCAGGTAGGTGGCGACGTCGATCAGGCTGACGGTGGGCTGGGCGCCGGCCGGGCTCATGATGTCCGCATCCAGTCCGGTGTGACGGGCAGCCCGTTGTGGTGCCGGTATTCGGCAATTGCCTTGAGATTCTTCAGTTCCAGGAGATGGCCCGCACCGAACATCTCCCAGAAGTCACCAACCCAGACCGGGCGCTCCGGCGGGGCGGTCTCGGGATACGGATTATTGTCGTAGAACGGATGGTGGCAATTCGTCCACAGCACCACCGAGCCGGGCTTGTTGAGCACCAGCTGCGCGTCCACCACGCGCATCAGATAGATCATCCACAGGTGCCGCCCTTGGTCCCAGGCGCAGTGATAGTCGACGGTGCGGGCCTCGCGGTTGGCGACTGTGCGCGTGTAGATCTCGGTCTCACTGCCCAAGCGGTCATAGGCGAGCCACAGGCCGTCGGAGTCGGTGGGCGTGAACCCACGCAGGCTGTACGTCCACTCCTCCAGCGAACGGGTGTCAGACAGGTAGTCGAACAGCTCATCGGGCGGGCAGTCGATGAAGTCGTTGACCGTGCAGTACTCGCCGAACACGTCGTCATGCGGGTAGACCGCGTGGATCATCTCCATGAGGACCGGCGTGGCCTTCTCGCGGGGCGACGTCTCGATGCGCATCAGCCCGGGAATCGGATCGGTGCCACCGTGGTGAGTGGTGATGTCCTCGAGCGCGGGCAGTGTCATCAGTCGTCCTTCGTCTTCGCCAGAAATGCTGTGAACGGCGGAATTTCGTCCGCCGAGCAGTCGACCGCCACCACGGACGGACCCTCGACGTCCAGCCCGGCCTTGATCGCCACGCGCAGTTCGCCGATGTCGCTGACATCGATCGACGGCAGTGCCGGGAACATCGCGGCCAGCCCGGCCCCGAGCCGGCTGGGGCCAAACCTGTTGTAGCTGTAGCGGTCACCGAAAAACAGCTGTTCACGGGTGACGCACATCGCGTGGGCGTGGTTGTCGAACAGCACGAAGGTGACCGGAAGCCGGTAGTGCAGTGCGGTGTGAATCTCCATGCCGTGCATATAGAACGATCCGTCACCGGCGATGACCACGGTGCGGCGTCCCCGTGCCATCGTCATCCCGATGCCGGCGCCGAAGCTGTACCCCATGCCGCCCATCCCGAGGGCCACCAGAAAGCGGCCGTCGCGGCGGGCCGGCAGCCAGTGAATCGCGGCCGCGCCGATATTGCCCGCGTCGACCACGATGTCGGTGGCCTCCGGCAGCAGCTCGTCCAGTGCGAGCATCGCCTCGCGGTACCGCACCCCCGCCCCGGTGTGGGCCGGCGGCGTCAGCTCACCGGATGACACAGGCGCTGGATCCGGCCAATCGTTGTCGCCCAACGCGGCGGCGAGCCGGCCCAGGGAGGTGCGCAGGTCGTCACTGTCGACGTGGGTGGCCGGCAGGTAGGGCGACGCTGACCCGAGTGACGCGATCGGCCGTGAGCCCAGCACCTCCTCCAGGCCTGCGCGCGCCATCAGCGGCAGGCGGGTGCCCACAAGCAGGCATGCCGCGCTCTGAGCCAGTGCGGCACTCACCGCGGGATGCCCCATCACCCCGGTCACGCCCAAGGGAGATGGGGCCGCGACCACATCTTTCGCGTCGGGCACCGCGGCAATTCCCGCCCGCAGGACCGAACGCAGGTGTTCCAGTTCGGCGCGGGCATCGTCGCGGGCCACCTGCTCGCCGGCGATGATCGTCACCGAGCCGTCCACGCCGCGCAGCAGCTCGACCAGTGCGCCGAGCTCCCCGACGTGGCGCGCCGGGACATCGGAATCGTCGTCTACCGGGCCCTCGAGCAAGGCCTGCTGAATATCTTTGGGCAGCAACAACACCGCAGGCCCGCCAAGGGTGGTCGCGGCCGACAGTGCCTGCGGCAACGCGGTCGCGATGCCGGCCGGGCTCAGCACCCGCCGGCAGAACACCGACACCGCCGAGAACACCGCCTCCCCATCCAGTGCGCCGCTTCGGCCGCTGGTGTCCTGAAACGATCCGAGACCGTCCGTCGTCGTCGGCGGCTGGCCGATCAACGCCAGCACCGGCACCCGGCTGGCGTAGGACTCCCCCAGGCCGGCGATGGTGTTGAGGGCGCCGCCGCCGGATGTCGCGGCGACGACGCCGATATTGCCCCCGGCCCGGCGGTAGGCATCTGCCATGGCGGCCGCCGAGAACTCGTGCTTGGCCACCACCGCGGTGATATCGGCGCAGGCGTATGCGGCGTCGTAGAGGTCCTCGATGTTGGCGCCGTCCACCCCGAACAGGTGACGGACGCCGCGCCGGGTCAGGTGTTCGACGATGTAGTCGACTACTCGCGTGCGCCCCGCCCCCGCGCCGATGCGCTCAGAGCTGACCGGCATGACGTTCGAGCGCGGTCGCCCCCGGCACGTACCCGCACACTGCGCTCGCCATGACCCCCGCCTCGTCTGTCCAACTCGCCCGAACCCTAGTGCAGATGCGCAGCCGTTCGTCGGGCTTTGACGATCTCATAGACAATCGCACCGGCTCGTAGCGGTATTTGCCCGAACGGCGCGCGGCCCCTCATACGCGAAATGTGAACACAGCGGTGTGCGGTAACCGTCCCCGGCGACGGGCCTGACTTCGGCGCCCGCAGCCACGATCGGGCGCGGTTGGATTTTCCGTGCCGCCACAAATTGGCCTATCTGTCAATTGCCTGTGCATTCACCCTCCGCTTCGGGCCGTAACCCGAGGCCGAAAACTGTCGTCGGCGGACACGAAGTAGCGCCGAGCCAGGGAACTTACGGCCGCCGACGCCCTGAGCGCGCGTCGTCGCACGTTATTGACCTTGCCGCAACTCTTGGTTCGGTTCAGGCGGCCGGGCAAAGCCCCGACAGCGCTTGACGTTCGTTTGTGGCGTACATCACACTGAACTTCTTTCCGTGAACACACGCACTGTGCCGCTGGTACAACGCACGTACTCGTACCGCTGGTAAACGCACGACAACCACGCTCGAACTTTGCTGGGGGGAGTAGCCGTGCCGGCGATTAAGGAGGTGCCTGCCGTTGACCGCAGGTGTCCATGACGCGACTGCGGCCCAAGCAGCGACCCAACCAGAAGGCATCGATCTTGCCTGCGTCGACGTCGACGCGACGATCACCATCAACGGCGACATCGTTGCCGATGAGGTGCCGGTAGAAACCGGCCCTCATCAGGAGCCCGTCACGCAGCCGTCGACCGGCCGCGAAGTCGTCGCGATACTGAGCAAGCCGCTTAGACATGTTCTCGGCCAGATGGATTCGTCGCTGCAGACACTGGGCCGCTTCTTCGGCCTGGGGGCTCAGGCGTTCGGCTTCCTCATCACGGATCTGATCCGACTGCGCCACCCCTGGCGCGACACCGTCAACCAGGCCTGGTTCATCATCAGCGTCACCGCGATACCCGCCTTGCTGGTGTCCATCCCATTCGGGGTGATCGTGGCGGTGCAGGTCGGCAACTTCATCCAGCAGGTCGGCGCATCGTCGGTCTCGGGCGCCGCGGGCGGCCTCGGCGTAATCCGGCAGGGCGCACCGATGGTGGCCGCACTGTTGCTGGGCGGCGCAGCGGGTTCGGCAGTGGCGACCGACCTGGGCGCCCGTACCATCCGCGAGGAGGTCGACGCGCTGCGGGTGATGGGCGTTGACCCCGTGCAGCGGCTGGTCACCCCGCGACTGGCAGCAATCGTGTTTGTGGCGCCGGTGCTGTGCGCCTTCATCATCTTCATGGGACTGGCGGCCGGCTACGCCATCAACGTCGGCTTCCAGTCCGGCACACCCGGCAGCTACATTGCATCGTTCGCATCGTTCGCCAGCGTCAGCGATGTCGTCGTCGCCATGCTCAAGACCTGGCTGTTCGGTGTGATCGTGATCCTGGTGTCCTGCCAGCGCGGTCTGGAGGCCAAGGGCGGCGCCCGCGGCGTGGCCGACGCGGTC
Organism: Mycolicibacterium rhodesiae JS60; assembly: GCA_000230935.2. Lineage (GTDB taxonomy): Bacteria > Actinomycetota > Actinomycetes > Mycobacteriales > Mycobacteriaceae > Mycobacterium > Mycobacterium rhodesiae_B. The sequence continues at coordinate 1,360,227 of AGIQ01000001.1, read as the reverse complement.
AACGCCTCCGTCGTCATCGGCGTCGTCGCCGTGTTCATTCTCAACCTCATCATCACGCAGGGTGTGTCGATGTCGATGCCGCTGAGGATGGGGTGATGGCGACTCCGTCACGGCACACTCCCGGCGTCGTCCGCGCGCCGCTGTGGATCGCCGAGCAGGGTGACTCGGTCTTCCAGCGCCTCGGACATCAGGTCAGCTTTCTGGCCCAGGTGCTCGGCGCGATCCCGCACACGCTCAAGCACTACCGGCACCAGACCGGCGTACTGCTGGTCGACGTCATGTGGGGCAACGGTTCACTCATCGTCGGCGGCGGCACCATCGGCGTCCTGGTGTTCATGGGCGCCGCGGTCGGCGGAGCGGTGGGCATCGAAGGCTACGGCGCACTGGACATGGTCGGGATGGGCCCGCTGACCGGATTCGTCTCCGCGTATGCGAACACCCGGGAGATGGCACCGATGATCGCCGGCATCGGCTTCGCCGCCCAGGCCGGCTGCCGCATGACCGCCGAGATCGGTGCGATGCGGATCTCCGAGGAAATCGACGCGCTCGAGGCGCTGGGAATCCGGTCGATCCCGTTCGTGGTCACCACCCGGGTGATCGCCGGGATGCTGACGATCATCCCGCTGTACGTGGTGACGCTGGCTCTGAGTTATGTGTCGTGCGCGCTGGTGGTCAACGTGCTGCACGGCCAGTCATCAGGCACCTACTACCACTACTTCGACTCGTTCATTCAGCCCTCGGACATCGTGTTCTCGGTGCTGAAGGCCGTCATTTTCGTGACGCTGATCATCGCCATCCACGGCTATCAGGGCTACTACGCGGTCGGCGGTCCCGAAGGCGTCGGGCGGGCCTCGGGACGCGCCATCCGGGCCAGCATCGTCACCGTGGTCGCCGCCGATATGGTGCTGACGCTGATCTTCTGGGGTAACAGCCCCGGGATTCGGATCTCGGGATAGGGCATGTTCGCATCTGCCGACCAAGGGGGCCGCAGGCCGAGTTCTCGCGCACTGCGGATCCGCGGACTCATCGCCGCGGTGGTGCTGGCGGTCGCGGGCACCGTGCTCTACCAAGCCGGCACCGGCGGCTACGCCGACACGTTCAAACTCACGGTGATGGCCGACAAGCTGGGCGAAGGCCTGACGCCCGGCGCCGAAGTGAAATTCCGCGGCCTGACGATCGGTTCGGTGAAGACGCTGCAGTCAGCGGGGTTCAACAAGCAGAAGATCACCCTCGAACTCGAGCCGCGCCAGGCGGCTGCCTTGGCGGTCGACACGACGGCGAACTTCACGTCCTCCAACACCTTTGGGCTCGCCGCGGTCGAACTGGTCAGCAGCGGATCGGGCCCGCGGCTGGCCTCGAACCAGACGCTGGTCGTCGACACCAATGTGAAGTCGGCGTCCATCACCGGACTGCTGCGGCAGGGCCAGAGATTCGGCCGGATCATGGACTCCCCCGATATCGAACACATCATCAGGATCGTGCGCAAGCATGCCGACCTCACCGAGCCGGTCACCCGGTCGTACTTCGATCTGATCAAGATGCTCACCGACTCGCAGAAAGTGCCCTTCTCACAGTCACTTTCGGTGCTCGCCTCGGTGGTCAACGGGGTCAGCGACGCCGTACCGCTGGTCAGCCTGGCCTATGACCTGCTCAACGGGATGGAGTTCCTGGCACACCCCGACGGGGTGGATCGGATGAACCTGATCATGGACCAGTTGTCGAAGCTGCTGTTCACCACTGACGGAATCTTCGCCAAGCACATGAGCTGGCTCGTCCCGCTGTTCGGCGGGATCATGAGCGTTTTGGTGCCCTACGCCTACATGTACGGAAGTATGTCGCCGGCCTATGACCGGATCTCCGGGCTATTGGACCGCACCAGTACGGCGTTTCCGATCATCAACGGCAAGGTCCGGCTCAATCTCGAACTCACCCTGGACACCATGCCCGGGCTGGCGGCGGCGCTGCCCGCCGCAGACTCGGTGGCCCCCGCACCTGCTCCTGCTCCACCGCAAGGCGGCGGCCGATGAGGAGTGTCACCAAATCGGTGTTCTGGCTGACGGTGTTCACCGCGGTCGCGGTGGTCTGCACGCTGATCGTGCTGACAGCCCTGCGTAGTCCGGTCACCGGGTCGCTGTCCCGCTACACGGCCACCTTCTCCGATGTGTCGGGGCTCTACGTCGGTGACGACGTCCGCATCTCCGGCGTCCAGGTCGGCAAGGTCGCGACCATCCGGCTCGACGGGCGGGTCGCCAAGGTGGATTTCACCGCGCAGGCCGACCACCCGGTGTATGCCAACACCGTTGCCGCGGTGCGCTATCAGACCCTGATCGGTCAGCGGTATGTGGAACTCGTCCAGCCGGCCAAGCCGGCCCACAAGCTGCCGGACGGGGGCACCATTCCGATTGGGCAGACGATCCCGTCGTTCGATGTCGCCAAGCTGTTCAACGGGTTTCAGCCGATGTTCCAGACTCTCGACCCCGCCCAGTTCAACCTGTTGGGCGAAAACCTGCTGCGGCTGATCCAGGGCGACGAATCCGGTATCGGCCCGTTCCTGCACAACCTCGACGAAATTTCCAAGCTGGCGGTCGACCGCCAGGTGGTGATCACCACCATGATCCGCAATCTCAGCGCGATATCCCAGGATCTGGGCGGGAAGTCCGGACAGCTGTTTGAGCTCATCTCCCAGCTCAACGTGGTGCTCGCGCAATTCGGTTCCAAGGCTGAGGAATTTCGCTCCGCCCTGGACAGCGGTCTGCCGGTCCTGCGCAGCACCACCCATGTCATGCAATATTTCGAGCACACCTTCGACGGAACGACGGGCCCGCTGTTCGACCTGAGCAGCCGGATGTGGCCGCAGACACCGACGATCATCGCGGGCCTGTCGCTGGCCCCGTCGTTGATCCAGGGCATGCGGAACTGGCTGGTTGACGAACAGCCCGCCACACCGACGTTTTCCTGCTCACGCGGTGAGGTCACCCTGCCCGGGATCGGCGAGGTCTCGTTCGCACAGCAGAACCTGGTGGTGTGCCGGTAATGGAACTCGACAAGCACCTCACCACACTGCGCGCGAAAATCGGCGGGCGGCAAGGCTCGCGAGACGAGCGCGAGACCGCCAAGCGCAACCGGCGAAACGGCATCATCGGCGTCGCCGTCATCATCGCCTCACTGGCCGGCACCGCGATGGCCTACCTGAATCCGGCGGACGAGGCCGGCTATACCGCACACATGCCCAACTCCGCGGGTCTGCGTGCCGGCGACCAGGTCCGGGTGGCGGGCATCGCCGTGGGCAAGGTCACCGGCGTTCGCCTCGACGGCGCCCTGGTCGAGATGACGTTCGACGTCGAGAACTCGGTCAGGGTCGGCTCGGATTCCACCCTGGACATCAAGTTGCTGACCCCGCTGGGCGGCCACTATGTGGCGCTCGACCCGAAAGGCTCGGCACCGCTGGGCCGCAACGGAATTCCGCCGAGCCGCGTCACCCTGCCCTTCGAGGTCAACGACATCATTCAGGCGGCCACCCCGGTGGTCAAAGAGGTCGACGGCCAAGTCATCCACGACACCTTCGCCGAGGTGGCCAAGGCGGCCAACAGATATCCCGACGCGATCCGTAACCTGCTCGCATCCGCGGACACACTGACCGAATCGATGAGCAAGTCCACCGCCGACTTTCACCGCGGCCTGGACTTCGTCAACGACGGTCTACGGGCCATGACGGCCGGACGCGGACAGCTCATCGCGCTGTTCGAGCAGTTCGACATCCTCGGCAAGATGTACACCTCGAAAGCTGTCGACATCGTCGAATTCTTCGCTCTGATCAAGGAATTGACCCGCGTCCTCGACCGGCTCACGATGTGGTACGGCAAGGATGTCATGCCCATCGCCGAGGGAATCGAAGACATCAGCGATACCCTGGCAGCCCATCCCGAGCGGTGGGGCATGGCACTCGACGGCCTTGGCCAGACGCTCAACATCATCGGCCCCATGCTCAGCGGCAACGGCGTCACCTTCGACCAGCACAACCGGCTGGTGCCCGGCCAGGACCTGTGTCTGCCCAACATCATGAAGGCCTGCTGACGTGGCCGGCGCATCGGCTTTCGGATCACGGCTGCGGTCGCGGCGGGTCATCGCTGTGGTCGTCGCGATCGTCGCCGTCGTCGCGGTTGCCGTCGTCGTCGGCATCAAGGTCCTGACACCCAAGATCAATCCGACCCGGGCGATGTGTGCCGAATTCACCGACGCAGTCGGGCTGTACCCCGGCAACAAGGTCGCGCTGCTGGGCATCGAGATCGGTTCGATGAGTGCGATCGTCAACAAGCCCGACCACGTCGAGGTCGACTTCACCGTGCCCGCCGACCTCGTTCTACCCGCCGACGTCGGCGCGGTCACCTACTCGCAGTCGATCGTCACCGACCGCCATATCGAACTCACCAAGGCCTACACCGGCGGCCCGAAATTCGCCGGCCCCGGGTGCATCAAGCTCAAGTCCACCAAAACCCCGATCAGCGTCAGCGAAACCTTCTCTGCGATCGGCAATCTCACCGATACGATCTTGGGATCCGAGCCGGGACGGGACCCGTCCAAGGCGCCGGGCGTGCAAGCCATCAATGACAGCCTGACCGCGGCCAGCAATTCGTTGCAGGGCACCGGGCCCGGCATCAACAAGACGATGCGCAATCTGGTCACCATGCTCGCCGACCCGTACAAGGCCGACGCCGACTATCGGCAGCTGTTCGAGAACGGCGAAATCCTGTCCTCCGACTTCCTGAAGAACTGGGACAGCTTCGCCTCGGTGATCCGAACACTTCCGGTGACGGCCCAGCTGATGGAGGGCCTGTCGGACAACTTCGGCGCTGCGATGGCATATGTCTCGCACCTGCTGCCGACCTTGATCGAGGCGATCAACCGATTCGGGCCACGGTTCTACGACAAGTTCGATGCTCGGTTCGGCGGGTTCCGTGACCTCCTGAACCGGCACATCCCGGCCATCACCGCAATGATCAATTCGTGGCCGCAGTTCAGCCACTGGATGGCCGACATCTACGAACCGGCCTGGGGCACCCACAATGTCACCTACATACCGCCGCAAGTATCGATCGCACCGACGCAGGCCGGCGCCATCTGCGAGGGACTCAAGGATCGCAACATCCCCGGTGCTGCCGCGGCGTGCACGTCGGGAACTCCGAGTGACCCGATTACCCTCGGGCTGACCAATCTCGTGCTGGGGGCGGCGCTGTCACCATGACCCGACGATCGATACGCACGTTCTGCGCACTGCTGGCGACCCTGACCCTGGGTCTCACGGCGGCCTGCTCGCTGGACCCCACCCGCCTGCCGGTACCGGGCGCCTACCTGCCGAGCCACGCGTACAAGATCAAGATCGAGTTCGCCAGCGTGCTCAATCTGCCCGCCCGGGCCAAGGTGGATTCCGGTGGCGTGCAGATCGGCGTGCTCGATCGCGTCGAACTCGAGGGCACCACGGCCGTCACCTACGTCGAGATAGCCGGCGATACAAAGCTTTCCGCCAATACCCGTGCCGAGCTCCGCCAGGCCACCCCGCTCGGCGACATCTACATCGCGCTGCTGCCCCCCGAAGACAAGTCCGGACCGATATTGCGCGACGGCGACACCATTCCGCTGCGCAACACCTCGCCGGCGGACAACGTCGAAGACCTGTTGCGGTCGATGTCGAACCTGGTGGCCGGTGGCGCGATCGGTACGCTGCAAACCACCGTCGTCAATGTCAACAAGGCGTTCCCGCAAGATCCTGGCGAGCTTCACCGGATGCAGAAAACCGTGGCCGGTGTGCTCAGCGACCTCGCCGCCAATCAGGACACCATCGACCAGATGCTCGACGGGATGGCCAACATCACCTCCGGGTTCGCGGACAACACTGCGGTGTTCAACCGGCTGGTCACCGAAGGCCCGGCAAAACTCCAGGGCCTGTCGGCGGTCACGATCGCCATCCTGAACGTGGTCGGCGCCTCCAAGGATGTCGGCAACCTCGGTGGCGATCTCATCAACCCGATCGCCGGTGATCTGATGCAGATCCTGTCCTACATCACGCCGATGATCCACACGATGGCGACCGTCGACACCACGATCCCGGTGATCGCCGACAAGTTCGTCGCGCTACTGCGCTACAAGCTGCTCGGGTGGTTCCGCGACGGGGGCCCGAAGTACACCATCACCGAGCTCCACGCACCCACCGGACGTGAGGGCGTCGATCCCGCCGACAAGGCTGACGCGGCAGTACAAGCGATGCAGACGATGGGATTGGTGCCATGAAATTCGGTGCACGGACCACGCTGGCCATCCTGGTGGTGATGACGCTGGCCGGCGCGGCGTATATGTCGTTCGGCGTGCTCGACATGGGACCGACCAAGCAGGTCGACCGACTCACGCTGTTGCTCAACAGCTCCGGTGGGCTGATGCCCACATCGGACGTGACGATGCGCGGCATCAAGGTCGGCCGGGTGACCGGGATCCAGACCACCAACAGCGGGTTGGCCGTGTCGATGGACGTCGACCGCAAGTATCAGGTCCCGGCCGACAGCACAATCAGCGTGGAGAACCTCTCCGCGGCTGGCGAACAATACATCGATTTCCGGCCGAAAGTCATTGCGCCGCCGTACTTCACCGATGGCGCGGTGATCCCTGCGGATCGAGTCGCACCGATCGTGACCGCCAGCGACCTACTCACCAAGGCCAACGTGCTGTTCACCGCGCTCAACCTCGACCAGATTCAGGGCATCGTCAAAGACATGTCGGCGGCTTTCGCCGGCAACGACGATGCCATCGACTCTCTCGCCGTCACGGCCGGGTTGACCGCCAAGGTCATTCGGGACGACAAGGAACTGCTGGCCACGCTCTTCAGCAACGTCTCGGAGTTCACCACCAACCTGGGCGAACTCCATGCCGGCGAAATCATCAGCGAGACAGGCAAGATGCTGCCGAAATCGGTGCCGGCCTTCCTGCAGCTGATCCATGAGATCGAGATTCTGTCACACACCGGCATCGGCGTGATCGGCCCGCAGGATCCGGTCGGGATCCTAGTGGCCAAGTTCGGCGAATGGCTCGATATGCTGGCCGGACCGCTGGGCACCTTCGCCACCATCCTGCAGCCGGCGATGGCACCGCTGCATGACATCAAGATAGATGCCGGGCACTGGCTCGACTTCTGGGAATCGACATTCAACGACACCGGCGGTGTGCGGGTGCAACTCAACGTTCCCGAGTGGCACCAATGACCGCCGACGAGAGCAACGAGGAAAGTTCGGACATGACCAAAGCAACTGCCGCCGAAGACGAGAAGGTCGACGCGGTCGAGGCCGACCCTGCCGTGGATGCCGCCCCGGCCGATCCGACCCCGGCACCGCAACCAGGATCTCGGAGCCGCAGCTTCTGGGTCGCCGTCGTCTTGGTGGTACTACTGCTCGGCGGCGGCGCATTCGGGTTCATCAAGTACCGCGACGTGACCGGCCAGCTCACTGAACTGCGTCAGGCCCAAGCCGACCGCGAGGCCGCTGCTCAGCTCGCCCGTGACTATGCGATGAAGTCGCTGACCTACACCTTCGAGGACCCGGATGCGTTCTTCCGGGCCGTCGAAGACGGTGTGTCACAGCAGCTCAAAGACAAGTACGTCAACGCAACTGACCTGCTCAAGGCCGTGATGTTGCAAGCGCAGGTGACGTCCTCCGGTGAGGTGCTGGCCGTCGATCCGGTTCTTCAGCCCGACGGCACCTACGAAGTAGTGGTGTCGGCGCATCAGACCACCCGCAATCTGCAGAACCCGACACCGAAGGTGTCGATCATCCTGTTGCGGGTGACTGTCAACAAGGTCGGCAACGGCTGGCAGGTCACCGACATCGGCCCCAAGACCGGCACCAAAGCCGCCGAAGAGCAACAGATCCCGGGTGCTGCGCCGGCTGGGCCTCCCCCTGCTCCCGGCGCCGGTCCGCCGCCCCCGCCGGCCAAGCCGCGGTAGCGATTCCCCGTGAAGTGGTTGTCAGCGCTGGTCGCCGTCGTGCTGACGGCGGCCGCTGCTGCGGTGCTGCCCCGCGCCGTCGCTGACACATCGCTGCCGACGTGCCCGCAATCGAACCCGGTGATCACGCCATCGGGGACTTCACCTTTGGTGGATTGCACGCTGCACTCCGGTGATCTCGATTTCGCCGTGAAGTACTGGAGTGTGCCCGAATTGCCTCGGCCCAGGGCGGTGAAGGTGACCGTGACCGACCAGACGGGCGCGGTGGTGCAGACGATCGACGAGCTGTTGGAGCCGTCGACGCCGAGTGGTGTTGGTATGCAGGACATCGACGGTGACGGCCGGGACGAGCTGATCATCCCGATCTCCCAGAATCTGCTCAACGGCGGCAACCCCAACACCCGGTTCGCGGTATGGCGGGCGCACGGCGACAGCCGGCATTACGAGCGCACCCAAATGGTCGGGCAGGCCGCCTATCCCAGCGGTGACGGCTATCTGGTCACCAACGGCGGCGGCTTGGCGAGCCGGGATCTGACCTTCTATCTGCCGACCGGAGCGGGGTACACGCTCGTGGTGGTGTTGACCATCGAGGTCTTGGAGGCCGATCCGGCCACCCACCAGGCCTTGACCGTGAACTGTCGCGCCCACCAGGAAGACGGCCTGCACGCAGTCGACATGAGCATCCGCCAGGCCGAGGACTACTTCTGCAATTCGCCTGCCGCCAGGGCTATTTGGCCTGACGCAAACCGGGTGCAGATCAAGCGTTGGGGCGTGTTCGGAAACTAGCCCGACGACGATGCAGAGCGAGGAACGAGCGATGAGGAGGAGTCGGGCAATCGGGCCTGAGCGCTAGGGCGCGCACCAATCGCGGACCGCGACCAGCAGGCCCCTGGCCTTGGCCAGATCGCTCGCGAGTCGTTCTGGGGTCGCCGGCCGGTACGGGTCGTTGTTGTCGATCTGGGACGCCACCATGTTCGACCGAATCCGAAGGTCGATGCCGGGCGGGCTGCTCAGGTTGTGCAACGGGCTCAACGGGGCGCGGACGCGGGGCGCCACCCACGACGGAGTACCGGTAGGCGCGATCTCGTTGAACACGGCCTCCAGCTGATCCGCGGCCGGCAGCAACAGGCTGCAGTCGTCATCGCCGGCCGCCGCCACGGGCGAGGCCGCCAGGCTCACCAGGACCGTGATGGCCGCGAGCGGCAAGCCGAACGTTCCTCCATGCATCGCCTATACCTTCGCATTACATGGAAATTCGCGGGGCGCCTTCGCTCGCTTTCGCTTCGGGTTGAATGCGTCGCGACGTGTCGGGAGTCCGAGCCGTTATGTGATCGACCAGACCTCCAGGAGCGTGCGTAGCGTCGCGATCAGCGGCAGCGGCTGATCAAGCATTGGATGATGTCCCGCCAGCGCCAGTTCGATGAACGGCCCGCGAAGTTGCATAATCGACTGAATTTGGGTTGCCATGGCAGGGGGCACCAATCCGGCTTCACAGTGTACGTACGCTACGCGGCACGGCATTTGCGCCATCATCGTTTCCATGACTTCCAATTCTTCGGGCACCCCCTCAGCGAGCAAGCCGTCAACGTCACCCGCACCGGATTCCCAGCGCCTTCCATTAGAGGCCTTGCGCAGAGACTGTGCGACGATGTGTGCACTGACATAAGGCAACACGATTTCCTGAGCGGCAACCGGACTGCACCGCTCGATAGTCCGACTGATCTCAGCATCTCGGCCACGCAAGGGTGAATCGATCACCACGATGCTGTCGACTTGGTTGCCGTACTCCAACGCCACCGTCGCGGCCACCTGTCCGCCGATGCTGTGTCCCGCAATCCTCACGGTGCCGGAGACACTCGCGGCATCCGCGGCCGCAAGCACCTCGCGCGCCCACATGTCCCAGCCATACACGCTGCGGGTATCGCTATCACCGTGACCGCTGAGGTCTGGTGCGATCACCCGGTGAGTAGGCGTGAAGAATGGTCCAATGTGATCCCACCAGGCTGAGTCGGCGCCACCGCCATGCACAAGTACCAGCGGAGGATTTGCCGGTTCGCCCCAGGCCCGCACGTGAATCCGGCATCCGTCCACATCGACGTCGAGATGTTCCGGTTCATTTCCGACCGCTGTGAGGAACCAGTCCGGGGTTTCCATTCTCCGATTGGATTGCCGAAACACCAGATTGACCTCACCTTCCTGCGTCGGTGCATTCATGCAACGGTCGCGCCATCGGAGTCACTCCTGGTGTCCACCAGCGTGCTTGACTCGCGTGTCACGCAGCGTGCCGTCGCATGACCGGCCAGGCCGCTATGCGGCATCGCCTACGACTGTTCGGCGTCAGTCCACGGCCTGAAGAACGTCGGTCCACGGGGACGGGCCGAGGCAGCTCCGCCGTGGCCGACGGCCTCAGCGGTGTCGCATCCTCCCTCAACGAGGAGGATCCAGAACCGGCAAACTAGCGCTTGTCTCGCGTTTCGACACGACCATTGCCGTGATGTTCAAGCGCCCCACCATCAAGTCAAAGTACCCGCCTGCTGGGATAGCAGACGAGAATCATTCGGTCTTGCCAGCTTGATGCAGCAGCCGGCGAGCACGGGTCAGGACCGGCCTATCCACCATCTTGCCGTCCACGACGGTGACTCCATCGCCGTCGTCGGCCTCCAGAATCTTTCGTGCCCAGCTAATTTCGTCGGCCGAAGGAGAAAATGCACGGTTGATGGTGGCCACTTGTCGTGGATGGATGCCGAGCTTCCCCCCGAATCCCAACGCTGCAGCGTATTGAGCTTCTTCCTGGACAGCACCAGCATCTACGACGTCGACACAGACGCCGTCGAGTGGTGGCGGCAAATGATTGGCCGCTGATGCGATTACGACGGCGCCTCGCGCGTAGGCCATCGCTTGGCGCTCGGCCGGATCGACGCCCAGTTCAGCACCCAAATCAACGCTTCCGAACGCCGCGCGCGCCACGCCGGGCACTGCGCAGATCTCTGCGGCGTTGGCGATGCCAGCGGCAGTTTCGAGCAACACGAGGGCCGGCACTGGAGGCAGCCGCTGCAGAATGTCTGCAATCTGCTTGGCAGACTGCACCTTTGGGATCATCACGGCACACTCGATGGCACACACCAGCGCAACGTCGTCTTCAAACCATGGCGTATCGGCCGCGTTGAGCCGTAGCATTGCCGCGCCGCGGCCCATCCAGGAGGCGACGTGGCGCCGAGCATCGTCCTTGGCCGCGGGGGCAACCCCGTCCTCGAGATCCAGGATGAGGCCATCGGCGCCGCACCCCGCAGCCTTGTCGAACCGGTCTGGCCGGTCAGCGGGAACAAATAACAGGCTTCGGGCAGACTCGGCCGGGAGATTCATCGCGGTCGGCCTGCCAAGGGCGCCTTGACTGGAATCGCTCACGCCTTCGGCCCACCGGCGACGTAGATCACCTGGCCCGACACGAAACCGCTTCGCTCGTCGACAAAGAAGGACACCACGTTCGCGATGTCATCCGGAACCCCAGGGCGACCAACGGGAATGTCCACAACGTATTGGGCGGCCAGCTCCTCCAACGACATTCCCAGCCGCGCCGCGGTGGCCGCCGTCATCTCGGTTGAAATGAACCCCGGCGCTATCGCATTCGCCGTGACACCGAACTTGCCCAGCTCGATCGCGAGGGTCTTGGCCATGCCGATCAATCCAGCTTTGGCGGCCGAGTAGTTGGTCTGGCCGCGGTTGCCCAGCGCCGCCACGCTCGACAGATTGACGATCCGTCCGAACCCGGCTGCCACCATGAACCGCTGGACGGCCGCCGTCATCAGGTACGCACCCGTGAGGTGAACTGCGATCACCGTGTCCCAATCTTCCCGTGTCATCCGGAACAGAAGATTGTCACGGGTCACTCCCGCATTGTTGACGAGCACCGTCGGATCACCCAGCCCCGAGCAGACCGACGCGATGGCTTCCTCGATTTGCTCGGCCGACGTGATGTCGGCAGTGACCGCCATCGCCCGGCCCCCGGAGCCACCAATCGAGGAAGCGACGGCCTGTGCACCTTCACCATCACGGTCGAGCACCGCAACGGCGAGGCCGTCGGCGGCCAGCCGATGCGCCACGGCCGCACCGATTCCCCGCGCTGCACCGGTGACAACCGCGACACGTTGCGCGCCAAGCGTCATCACGAAACTCCAATCTGGTCATCCCGCTGTGCGGGAGATTCGCTGCGGCCTGAATCGCTGACGCTCTACTCGCCCGGATAGGCCATGCTCACCTGGAGATCCGTTCCGCCGGCCACACTGATCGTCTGACCGATGACAAACCGCGCCTGATCGGAAACGAGGAAAGCCACGACAGAGGCGATATCGGAAGGGCGGCCGTAACCAAGCGGTCTGGTGCTGGTGGACTGCTCGAGATCCCGGCCGCTAGACGCCGTTTGAGTTTGCAGCGACGGGACCTTCGTGCTGCTTCTCGGTACGGCGATCAGGCCTGGAGCAACACAGTTCACCCGGACACCGCGAGACGCGACTTCAAAAGCGGTGTCGCGCGACAGGGCGATGATGCCCGCCTTGGATGCTGCGTACGCGGCATGCGGAACGGTGTAGTGGAGTGCTGCAACCGAAGCGATGTTGACAACCGCGCCCTTACCGGCGCTGACCATCGCCGGCAGAGTCCGGCTCATGAACAGATGCGTGCCCCGCAAGTTGACCGCGATCTGACGATCGAGATCCTCGTCAGAATGCTCGATGTACGGCTTTTGAATCGTGATGCCGGCGTTGTTGACCAGGACACTGATAGGCCCGAGGGCGCTTCGCGCGGATGCGACGGCTGCTTCGACTGCCGCCGGCTGGCTGACATCGCACAACGCGGTGCACGCTGTCGCTCCGAAGCTCTTGAACTCTTCGAGCACCCGCGCCAGGCCCGCTTCGTCGGTGTCCACGAGAGCGACGGCCGCGCCTTCACGAGCCAATCGTTCGGCGATCGCCCGGCCAAGCCCGGACGCCGCACCCGTTACGAGGGCGACCTCGCCGCTCAAGTCATACATCGTCACATCTCCCCATCGGGTTGCTTGTGTGGTCGTTGCCCAATGACATCGCTGAGCACCGGCGAGACGGTGCGCCATCGCGAAAGGAGGGCTGTCGTCGGCCAGGTTACCATACCGACCGTGCGCCCGGTAGATGATACGTCAGTGGCGCCTAAGCGGGAGCTTGCGCGCCGCCCAGGTACAGCGCCCAGAAATTGTCCGCGAGTTCGCTGGGCGTCAGGCCACCACCGGGGCGATACCAGGAGATGGTCCAATTGAGCAGGCTGAGCAGTCCGAAGGCCAGAACTTTGACTGTCAGATCCGACCGTAGTGCGCCGGCCGCCTGGGCTTCGGTGATCACATCGACGACCAGATTTTCGTATGCATCGCGAGCTAGCTGTACCTGATCTCGATAAGCGCCAGTCAGCGATCGCAGCTCTTGCAACATCGTCGCGTGAAGATCCAGATCCCCGAGCACCGACTCGAGGTGTGCCGACAACACCGCTCGCACCTTGGCGAGCGGATCGGTTTCCGCCTCGACGGCAGCCGTCACCGACTCGGTGACCCGGTGAAGCGACTCCAAGCAGATCAGTCGCAGTAGATCCTCTTTGCTAGCAATGTGGTAGTAGAGGGACGCTTTGGTGATACCGAGGCGCGCAGACAGCTCTCGCGTAGTGCTCACCGCATAACCCTGCTCGCGGAACAGCCGGGCCCCGTCGGAAATCACCCGGCTCGACGTCGGGACTTTCTCCGGAGCCTTCTTGGCGCCAGCCTTTGCTGGCGGCTTGGACGCCGTTTTCTGAGAAGCGTTGCGAACGTTGGTCATTGCCATCCTCAACTTGTCTCAACCTGACGGGCGACCGGTCGATTTCCACCGATCCTAGCTTAGATTTGGCACCAGACGCGGACCCGACCAGCACTGCCTGGAGTCCGACCGGGCGCCCGCCCGGCGATGTAGGGTAAATGCGAAAGGAAGGATATCTGTTGACCGACGATAACGCAGACGTGAAACCGCGTTGGTGGCCGACGACAAATCGCTTCCTCGCCGCCCTGTCCACCGGGGATGGCCTGCCCACCACCATCTGGCTGACATTGCAGTCACCGAATGTCGTGGAAATGGCCGGACTGCACGGAATCGATGCGGGCATCATCGATCTCGAACACACCCCCGACGGTTTGCGCGACGCCCAGCTCATGATCGTGGCCGCCGAGCGCAGTGGGATGACGGCGTTGGTGCGGGTACCACACGTCGACCCACATCTCGTGGGACGCATCCTGGACGCTGGGGCCGGCGGAGTGGTGTTCCCGATGATCTCCACCGCCGAAGAGGCTGCCCTGGCACGCGAGTCGATGCACTATCCGCCGGCCGGACGACGCGGCTGGGCGGGTGCGCATGCTCGTCACGTGAAGTGGTGCGGCAGCGAGCTCGCCTCGCTTGGTCCAGGTTTGCTCAGCTCCGAATTCACGCTCGCGGCGAATGCGAGTCTGGCATCCATTTTCATGATCGAAAGTCCCGAGGGTGTCGCAAACCTCGACAGCATTCTCGAAGCAGGACGCCCACACGCGGTGATTTTCGGCTGGGGCGATTTCCTGATCAGAGCCGATTTTGACCGCTCCCAGCTCGAGGCCGCCCACCGGCGCATCTATGACGGGTGCAAAGAACACGGGATCGGTATCGCCCTCGATCCTGCGGGTTCGCCTGACCTGCCGCCCTACCAAGGCTGCTTTGTTTCTGTCGGCGTCGATGCGGTCATCAGCAGTGACGCGATCGCAGCGCGAGTACGACAAGTGAGCCAGACCTTCGGACCCGGCCAAGCCCGTCCGTCCTGACCGGCGGCGGCTCACGCCCCGCACCTGACAATCCCCCGCATCCCGAACCGAACGACGGCCGTTCGTCCGCGGGAACGGCGCCCCTGAACCAACTCGGCCATGGCCCCAAGCCCGCCGCTGCGATAGACTACCGGGCGCCCAGTCGATAACTGCAGCCGGCAAGGAGAGTTGCGCTAGATGAACCGCTTCCACCACATAGGAATCACCGTTCGCGATATCGAGGCGTCCTACCGCTTCTACCGAGATGTCGTCGGCATGCGGCTCTGGGACCAAGACGCGGCACTCGGCACACACAATCCAGATCGGACTGAAACAACATCTTCGAGCGGTGACGCGACATTCCTCGGCATCCAGAGCGAAGCGTTCGACACGCTCACCGACAACCCGGGATCAGTCTTCAAATACGTCCACCTGGAATTGCCGGATAGCTTCGTCCTGCAGCTCATCGAGTACATCGAAGCCGGCGGCCCCGCGCTCGAACTCAACCACAATCGGGCCGGCAGCCCGCATCTGAGCGTGTTCGTCGACGACGTGGCAGCGAAGTACGAAGAGATACTTGCCCTTCCCGGGATCGAGCCGGTCTCACCGATCATCGACATCACACCCGTCATGAAGAGCTTCTATGTGCATGATCCCGACGGCGTCCCCGTCGAGTTCCTTCAACTCATGACATGAAACCGACCAGCCGAAGCTCCGCTCGCCGGTGAAATTCCGGGCGTCAGCCAGCCTTTCCGTCGACTCGACCCGGTCGGTCGATCTTGTTGGCCTATACCGGGCGCCCGGTTGACTCCTGGTATCAGCGTTGTTAGGCTCACACCCAGCTAAGTGGCGGTCAACGAGTACCGCATTCAGGTGCGAATGCGCTGACTCTCAACAGAAATAGGCGGTAGACATGACGTCTCTGGCAGCACCCCCGCTGTTTCCGATGGCCCGCACCTCGCCGCTGGATCCCCCTCCGGCGCTCGCCGAAATGCAGCGGCAGGCACCGATCGGGCGAATCCGCCTCTTCGGCGGCGAAGAAGCCGCGATCGTGTTGGGTTACGACGCCTGTCGCCGCGTGCTTCGCAGCCCCGCATTCAGCGCCGATTTTCAGACTCCGGGCTATCCCCGCGTCCATCCGACCCTGAGCCACTTCGCCGCTGGTCAGCTCAATCACATGGACCCGCCCGAGCATGACGTCTACCGGCGCATGCTCGCCCCGGAATTCACCGTCAGGCGAATCGACGAACTCAAATCGGGCATCGCCGACATGGTTGACAAGCTCATCGACGGGATGATGGCGGCAGGGCCCGGTGTCGATATGGTCGACGGGTTGGCGCTTGCAGTGCCCGCGCTCGTCACCTGTGCGTTGCTAGGTGTGCCCTACGAGAAGCGCGACTATTTCGTTGGATGCGTCGATCAGTTCCTGGGCGGAAAGGCTTCGCCCGAACAAATTGCCGCGGGCCGCGCCGGCCTACGAGATCTGCTCCGGGAGATGATCCGCGCCAAGCACACCAACGGTGACGAAGATCTGCTCAGCCGTGTTGTCCACGAATACGTCGAGACCGGCCAATTGGAGGAAGAGCAGCTCGTCGGGTTCGCAGAACTGCTGCTGGCAGCCGGTTTCGACACCACGACGAACATGATCAGCCTGGGGATGCTCACCTTGATGGAGCATCCCGACCAGTTCGCAGCACTCCGCGACGACCGGACGTTGATGTCCAGTGCCATTGAGGAGCTCCTCCGCTTCCTCACTGTTCCCCACCTCGGTCGGCATCGAGCCGCCACCGAGGACTTCGAGTTCGAGGGCCACGTCATTCGCGCCGGAGAAGGTGTCGTCGTCGCACTCAACATAGCCAACCGCGATCCCGCGCAGTTCGACGAGCCGAACACACTTGACCTTCGTCGCGAGAACCGCGCCCACCTGGCGTTCGGTTTCGGCGTACATTCCTGCCTAGGTGCGACGTTGGCCCGTCTCGAACTGGACATCGTCTACAACGCGCTCATCAACCGGATGCCCAACATCGCCGTAGCAGTCCCGATTGATCAACTCGAATTCAAGAGTGACAACGCCGTCTACGGCCTGCATCACCTCCCCATCACCTGGTAACCAGCAAGAATCGAGAAAGGACGGGATCAGCATGCGGATCCGCTCGAACCCGGCGAAGTGCGTCGGGGCTGGAACCTGCGCAGCGTTGGCGCCCGCCGTCTTCGACCAAGACGAGAACAGCGGCATTGTAGAAGTGGTCGACGAGAATCCGCCCGAGAGCGAGCGGAAGATCATCGAAGAGGCGGTGGAGTTCTGCCCCGCTCAAGCCATTTGGATCGACGAAGACTGACGAGACGATGATCGACGCACAGGCCGGACGGCTAACACTCCCGCTGGCCGGCAAACGTATTGTCGTGACCGGCGCAGGTGCCGGACTCGGCCGTGCTTATGCGGTCTACGCCGGAGCCAACGGGGCCGACGTCGTCGTCAACGACCTCGATCCCACCGCGGCGGCCGCGGTGGCCGACGACATCACCTCAGCCGGCGGCTCCGCAGTTTCGATCGGCTGCTCGGTAGCGGACTGGGACGCTGCCACCAGCATTGTGGAGCTGTGCGTCAACAGCTTTGGCGGAATCGACGGCCTGGTGAACAATGCGGGCGTGCACCGTGTTGAACAGCCGTGGCTGACCGACGAGGACACGATCCGCTCGATCGTCACCGTGAATCTGATGGGCAGCGCGTTCGTCGGCGTTCAGGCGATGAAAAGAATGGTCGACAAGCGTCACGGCAGTATCGTCAACATCACGTCGTCGGCGCAGCTGGGGCTGACTCAGCTTGGGGTGTATGGCGCGACCAAGGGTGCGCTTTCGTCGCTGACCTACAGCTGGGCCATCGACCTACGCGACCATGGGGTTCGCGTCAACGCCTACTCACCCGTCGCCGAGACCGCGATGACCGTGGGCAGCCCAATCCCATTGAGCGGCATACCAACTCCCGAGCAGAATGCGCCAATCGTCGGCTATCTGCTCAGTGACCTCTCTGCCGATGTCACCGGGCAGGTGATTCAGCGGCGCGGCGACAAGCTCGTCGTCATGACGCATCCAGACCTCAGCGAATTCGCCGGCCCGGCAGATGCAGACACGATCGACGACGTACACACGCACTTCGGTCCGGTTCTGCGCGGCGGCCTGCAACCCGTCGGCGACCCGCGCGTGCGCCAAGCGACAGGCAGTTAGCAGGATCTGCCGGGTTCGCCATGGACGTTGGTTGCAGCCTTCTCCTGGCATGGCATTGATTTGTACCAGCCCCGCCTACCATCGCAGTCGTTCGTGCAGCGGGCGTGAAGTCACCGGCTAACTCGGATGAGTGCGGCGAGCTGCGCCTCGACGGAGGCCAGTCTGTCGTGAACATCATCAGTTCCGGACGACGGCACTGGCACGGCCGAAATCGCTTCGGCCTCCTGCCGTTTGATGGCGACGAGCAACAGATACGTGGTGGCCATCAGCCAGCCGAAAATCGCCGTAAGCAGCACCCACCACGAGATTGCACCATTCCACGCGATGGGTCCGGACTTGAAGAACACATTGGTGCCCGACGGGATGTACAGCACCGCGGCCCAAAAACTGAGGTAGGCGTACCAGCGGGGAAATATCGGCACAGCACGCTTGTCGATGAGCACCGCGATACCGATCAAAATATTCTGGAAAATGATGGTCCAGACGAAACCGTCGAACGGCAGCCAGCCCATGTCGCTCAGCATCAGTTGGAGTTCGGGCGAGCGGTTTCGATAAGACGCTGTCAGCCAGAAGTAGACCGGCATGATGAATTCGATGCACGCGCAGGCGCCCAAACCCAACTGAGCGAGTGCCATCGGCGCGAATCGCCCCTCTATCCGCATCATCTGAACGCTCATCACCGCGCTCCAGATGATCCATAGTGGACCGGCAAAACACATGATCACCAGGCCCGCGCGAATCGCGGTGGTGTTCTCCGAGTAGAAGCTCGCGATCTGCTCGGCACCAGCCGTTGGATGCGGCGGCACGATGAAACCGGACACGATGAAACCGAAAAAGAAGATCACCGTGCAAGCCGGCGCCGCCCACGTGCACATGCGCTGAATCGTCGCGTTGACCACCAGGCCTCCTTTGAACCAATTCGGCGATGTGACGTTGTGACGACATTTGTACTTGTGTCAGCATCGAGTGCCCAGTGAGTCTTGTCAAGACTCGTGTCAATACGCGATGGGGGCCGGCGAAACGGGTTGAGGCACCCGCGATATCACGATCCCCGGGTCAACAGCATCGAGCTGGCCGATGCCCCGCCACCGACTCCGACCACGACGACCTCGGTGCCGTCGACCTGCCGGGCATCGGCGCTGCCCCACAGTTGGTGCAGCGCCTCGGCGAGGAAGCCCCAGCCGTGCAGCCGTCCGCCGGAGAGCTGACCGCCCCAGGTATTCGTCGGCAAGCACCCACCCGGCCCGATGCGCGCGCCGCCTTCCACGAATGAACCACCCTCACCGCGGCCGCAGAAGCCGAGTGCTTCCAACCAGAAGATGACGAATGGGCTGAACGCGTCATAGATTTGGGCGACGTCGACATCGCCTGGCCGTAAGTCGGTTTGGGACCACATGTGTTCTGCCGCATCATGGGTGGCCATCGAAGTCAGGTCGGGCCAATGCTCCCAGTATGGGCGATGGCGCATTGCCGTGCCGACGGCTTCGATCGTCGCCGAATGCCGCACGTCGGCAGCGGTTTCGGGCGCAGACACGACGACGGCTACCGAACCGTCGACCGGAAGGTCGCAGTCGAACAGGCACAGCGGCGACGAAATGACCCTGGCGTCGAGATAGTCGTCCATGGTCAGTGCCGAGCGGAGCACTGCCCGCGGGTTCAACGCGGCATAGGCCCGCTCGGTAACCGCGATCGCCCCGAGATGTTCGCGCTTTGTACCATATTCATGCATGTGCCGTCTGAGATAGAAGGCCGTCCAGTTCGCTGCTGACACCGCTCCGGACGCGAGCAGCGAGGAGAGCACGCCCTCCGTCTGCGCACCTTGGGTGCCGAGGCCGCCTCTCCGCCCGCCGCCTTGCGCGGTCGCCTCGGTGGTGGTGCGGAAGACGACGGCGTGGCGGCACAGCCCCGCGGACACCGCTGTGGCCGCGGCGATGACAGACATGAATTGGGCTGGTCCTTGCGAGGTGCCGAGATGCCAATTGACTTCAAGGCCCAACCCGTCCATGACCTCGTAGAGGTCGGGGCCGTTGAATCCGGGATTGAGCTCGACCGCGGAACTCGGAAAGCACGCGATACCGTCGATGTCGGCAAGTTGCAGGCCCGCGTCGTCGACCGCGGCGAGGATCGCGTCGACGGTCAGCTGATACTTCGAGCGGCCCAGTCGTCGCCCGACGTCCGAGAATCCGAGTCCGGAGATAATCGGGCGGGCCCAGGCTGACCGGCGACTCATCGACGCTCCCATGGCGTGAAGTGCAAGCGGGTCAGGCCGCCGATGGCGCTGCTCTTGTGGAAGGCGAATCCGACCGGCTGTCCAATTTCTAGCTCGTTATCGAAGCCGGCCAGAAGTCCGACGAATCGGATGCCGTCCAGCCCCGGGACCTCGACGATGCCGAGTGGATACGGTTCCATCCCCGGCGCCCACGGGTGGTGATTGACCGTGTAGGAGTACAAGATGGCGGGCGGTTCGACGACGACCAACGACATCGATCGGCCCCGGCACCGTCGGCACAGCCCGCGCAGCGGGAAGACATGCAGACCGCAGGCATTGCACTGTTCGACCACTACGGTGCCGTTGGCGGCCGCCTCCCAGAATGCTTCCATCTCGGGTTCGATCGCCGGCCGCACACCCAGCGCCTCGAACCCGTCGATCGGGGGCATCATCTCGGTGCCCGCCGTCATGCGCTCGCGGTGAGCGTGGCGGGCGAGGACTCACCGAAGACAACGCGCAACGCATTGCGGTAGGCGAAGTCGGCGCGGCGACTTTCATCGGAAAACGGCATCTTGGCAATGCTTGATCGGCACCTGTTGAACTCGAGTATCGGGTAATCGCTGGCCCACATCACCTTGTGTGAACCGCGCCCATCGGCATACTGCAACACCGGGGCCGGGATCCTGCTCGGCGCGTACGCCGATGTCATGTAGTAGAGGTTCTCCCACTTTGACATGAGCTTGACGCAGACCTCGGACCATGGGTCACCCCCGTGGGACATGATGATCGTCAGCTCGGGAAAGAAGTAGCACACTTCGTCCAAAGCGATCGGATCCTGATGGCGGCCGGGCACCCGCGGCCCGGGGATTCCGACGTTCACACTGATCGGCACGCCAAGTTCGGCGCACTTGGCGTAGATCGGGAAGTAGTAGGAATGGTCATAGGGCAGTTGGCATTCCAAAGCCATGACGCGCGCCATTTTGAAGCCGTCATCGCGCACGGCCCGGGTGATCGCCCGGACAGCATCCATGCCGTTTCGAGGGTCTAGAACAAGCGACCCAGCAAAGCGGGAAGGGTGCGCGGCGATCGCGTCCACCACCCACCCATAGTTGTCGGCGCCACGGTAGCCGGCGCACAACACACCCCGCTCAACCCCGGCCTCGTCCATCTCTTCGACCAACTGGGCCAAGGAGGTCCCCCGTCGACGGCGTTCCTCAAGGCCGGGAAACAGTTTGGCGACGGTCTGATCGACGACTCGGGTCGGGAAGTTCGGGTTGATCCAGGCATCAACCATCGGAAATCGATCGACCATCGATACCTCCTCCAGGGAAGCGAGCAGGCATGACCGCGACAGCTCTTAACGTCACTATATCAAACGTTTTTTGTCCGTTTGTCAGCATTCCGATCACAAATGCGTGATCCAAAGCACGTCGCAGCTATGTTGAAAGGGCAAGGGCGATAGCCCAATTCGCCCCCTTCCGACCGCCGACCGGGCTACTCGCTGGAAGCCGGGAGCGGACGAGGACAGCTCACGGTTGTCATATAGCGGACAGACTTTGTTGTCTTGTAACCTAGGACGGTGACAACTATCCGCAGCGCGGGGCCTCGGCGAGGCAAGGCTGGATCAACAGCTGAACACAGCCGACAAGCCGTGATGCGTGCTGCCGAGCGGTGTATCCAACGCCACGGCATCCGCAAGACGACGATGGATGACATCGCCCGTGAAGCAGGGATCTCGCGGCCGAGCATCTACCGGTTCTTTGCCGACCGGGAGGAATTGCTCGTCGCGCTGACCGAAGAACACTCGCGCGCGCTCACCGCGAGAACCCACAAATTCCTGGCCCGGCAGGAAAATTTCGAGGATGCGCTGGTCGAAGGGCTGCTCTACCTGGCCGAGCACGGAAATCGCGATCCCTTCACCCGGTTTTTGGTGGCACCCCAGGAAGCAGATTTTGCGTTGCGCATCGGCTCGACCGACACCGCGGCCGAGCTGAGCGCTGAGTTTTGGGATCCGCTGCTCGACGAAGCCGAGCGCACAGGTCAGATGCGAACGGGGCTTGATCGGCGGCAGCTGCACATCTGGCTGGCCAACTTGGGCCTGATGTTCATGTCGCTTCTCAACAAGGACAAGGGCGCCACGGCCATGTACCGGGAGATGATTCGCGCTCTGGTGGTGCCCGCGTTTCGGCCCGACGCCGTGGCCCCATCGCCGGGCAAACGGCGCGCCGCCCAGAAATAGCCGGATTGGGCACGGCAAAGCCCTACCGCTGAGTCCGCTCATCCCCTCTGTCCCAGCAGTTGCCAACCGGCCGCTGCCGCAGCTCGGCCTTGCGGACCTTGCCGTTGCTCGTCGTCGGAAACTTATCGATGAATTCGACGTAGCGGGGCAACATGAACTTCGCCATCCGGGGCCGGAGAAACTCGATCAGTTCCGGCGCGGTGAGGCTGGCCGACGGTGTCGTGATGACGAAGATCTTGATGTCGTCGTCTTTCACCGCGTCGTCGTCGGAGGCGATCCCCGACGGGACGCCGACGCATGCGCACTCCGCGACTTGAGGATGCGCCAATACCTCGGCCTCCACCTCGAATGAGGAGACGTTGTGACCGCGGCATCGCAAGCTGTCTTTGAGCCTGTCAACGAAATAGAAGTTGCCGTCGTCATCGAACCTGCCGGCGTCCCCGGTGTGGAACCACCCGTCGCGCCAGGCCTCCGCGGTGGCTTCGGGCATGCCCAAGTAGCCCTTGTTCAACCGCCACGGCAGCTCGTGACGCACGACGATCTCGCCCACCTCATTGGGCGGCAGGCTTTCACCATGTTCGTTGACGATCCGGATCTGATATCCAGGACTGGGCCGACCATTGGTCCGGTGGTTCGCCGGCGACACCGTGGTAACCGCCCACCCGGATTCTGTGGTCCCGTAACCAGCGCTGACCCGCACCCCGAACCGCCGCCCGAATTCCTCGAATTCCGGGATCAGCGGGTACATGCCAACCTTCAACAGCGGATTGTCGAGGTCGTCCGGAAGGGGCGGCTGCGCCATGAGCAGTCCGCTGACGACCAGCAGCGGCGCGTGGGTGACACCGTGCCGCCGAACATCCGACCAAAAGTGGCTCAGGCTGAACTTCGGGCGGAACACCATCCGCAGGCCGAACAGCGGAGCGATGCACATGCCGAATTTGCCGCTGCTGTGGAACGTCGGCCAGCACGTGTACACCGCTCCCCCGCTGGTTTCTCCGGGCTGCTCGTCCGGGAAGATTCCCTGGGCCATGCCGTGCAGATTGACCCAGGGTTGCAGGACACCTTTGGACGGACCAGTGGTGCCGGAGGTGTAGATGACGGCGTGACTATCGTCGTACCGGGGGACGGCGTAGGGAGCGGGCCGGCCCTCGGCGAGGAACTGTTCCACGCTGACCACCCGCCAGGGAAGGTCGGGGAGCGACTCACTGGCGTTCACCACCACAACGGTTTTCAGGTGATTCAGGCTTGTCGAGATGGCGGCAAGACGATCCACGTATTCCGCTGCAATGACCAAAGTCTCTGCCTTGGAATTATTCAGCGGATAGATCATCGTCTGACCGACGAACTCGGGGTTGATCGGCACCTCGACCGCTCGCAACCAGGCCAGGCCCAGCCAGGCATAGTACGAAGCCAACGAGGTGGGCAGCATCGTCGCCACAAACGACTCGGCGCGCGCACCGATGACGTGGAACGCATCGGCCCACTGCATCACCGCGGCATCGAACTGTCCGTAGGTCTGCGTGACATCGGTGCCGGCCTCCTCGACAAAGACCGCACTCGGGTCATGCTCGGCTGCAGCACGAATCAACCGCGGCAGCGGCGTCTCCAGGTCCATGCCATCCTCCGTGGAAAGTCGCGGTTATCCCTTGCTGACTGCCAGGATCGCCGATTCCTCGGCCAGCGCCAACAGTTCTGCAGGATCGACGATCTTGACGCGGGGGCGGCCCGTTGCAGCACCGGCAGCTCGCTCGGCCGCATCGATGCGGTTCCACCCGGCGAGTCCGGCCTGATATCCACAGCGCCCGGCCAACAGCGCCGCCAGCGCCTGCGCGTCGCCGGTCGGCGCAGAGAGGCGGCCGGCGCTGAAATCCTCGGCGAGGCGGGTAATGGTGTCCGCGGCGCACTGCTTGTTGGTGCCGATCATCCCGCTGGGACCCCGTTTGATCCAGCCCGCCACATAGGTGCCGGCCATCCCCATCACCCTGCCGAACTCATTCGGAATGGTGGCACTGGCAGCATCGAACGGTAGGTCGGCGATCGGTTCGCCGCGGTATCCCACTGACCGCAGCACCAACCCTGCCCGCAGGCTGGTCACCCGATCGGTGGGCTCGGCCGTCAGCGACTCGCCGTCTCCCACCACGATCCGGTTGTGGACCACCCGCACCTCTTCGACGCGGTCGGTTCCCCGCAGTTCGATCGGCGAGAGCAAGTACCGCAGAACGATGCGACGACGACCGGGTGCGGGGTGCATGGCGGCCAGCTGCTCGGCCAGTTCAGCCTTGCGCCGAAGGTCCGCTTCGGTGTCAGCGCGATCCAAAGAAGCACGGCTGTGCACGTCGAGCGCCACCTCATCGGGCAGTGCCACGACGTCGAAGCCGGGGTTGGACAACAGCCCCATGAGTTCCGGCGTCGAATAGGCAGCCTGAACCGGTCCGCGCCGGCCGAGGACCACCACCTCACGAACCGCTGATTTCCGCAACGCCTCGAGGGCATGGTCGGCAATGTCGGTGTGCGCCAGCATGTCTGGATCGGTAACGAGGATGCGAGCCACGTCCAGTGCCACATTGCCGTTACCGACGACCACTGCCCGCTCCGACGACAGGTCGAACGTCAGTCCGCTGGCGTCGGGGTGCCCGTTGTACCAGGCCACGAAGTCGGTGGCCGAGTGACTTCCGGGAAGGTTCTCTCCGGCGATGTCGAGCCGACGGTCAGAGCTGGCCCCGACCGCGTAGAGCACCGCGTGGTGATGCTGGAGCAGCTCGGCGTGACTGATGTGCTTGCCGACCTCGACACCGAGATGCAGTGTCAGACCGGGCTTTTGCCCTTGATAGGGAAACACTGAACTGACGGCTTTGGTCGATGCGTGGTCGGGGGCCACGCCAAAGCGGATCAGGCCCAGCGGCGTCAGCAACCGCTCGTAGACGTCCACTTGGGCTCCGCTCTCCAGGAGCATGGCCGCCGCGTAGCTGCCGGCCGCGCCGGAGCCGACGACGGCGATCCGCGCTCCTGCCAGGCCCGGCCACACGTGTGGGGACCCGCCGCGGACGGCGGACACCGTCAGGCGTGGGCGCCGTTGGTAGTAGTCCTCGTTGAGGCGAAGAAATGACTGCATGTCCGGGGCGAGTTCGTCGTCGGAGACGATGGCGTCCACCGGACATGCCTGCACACACGCCGAGCAATCGATGCACGTGTCGGGATCGATGTAGAGCAGCTCGGCGTTCATGTAGCCGGGTTCGTCGGGTGTGGGATGGATGCAGTCGACCGGGCAGGTGGGCACGCATGACGCGTCGCTGCAGCATGACTGGGTGATGACGTAGGTCATCGGGCCACCCCTGGCAGCCTGAAGCGCAACGGCAGGCTGGCCACCCGGCGTACCACCCCGTGTCCGACGAATGCCAATTCCTCAGCGGGAACGGCCAGTTCGATGTCGCCGAGTCGGGTCAGCAGCTGTTCGCAGGCGATTTTCGCCTCGAGTCGGGCCAGTGGCGCTCCCAGACAGAAATGGAACGCATGTCCGAACGCGACGTGCGGGGTGCGGGGGCGGTGAATATTGAACTCGTCGGCATCGGGACCAAACTGCGCTGGATCGCGGTTGGCTGCGCCCCAACTCAGGAGCACCCGGGAGCCGACCGGCACCTCGACACCGTGAAGGCGGACGTCGGGATTCTCCACCATCCGCGGGTTCCATTGAACCGGCGACTCGAGGCGGAGCGTCTCCTCGAGCATCGCGGGAATCAACGTGTGATCGGCCCGAACCTGTGCGAATTGCTCAGGATGGGTGAGCAGAAGATAGAACGCCGACCCGAGCAGGCTCGCGGTGCTCTCGGTACCGCCGGCGAGGAAGATGCGAATCAGCTCGAGTATTTCCGGGACATCGAGTGGGCGCTCGGCGTCCTCTTCCGCGGTGAGGAGTTCGCTGATGAGGTCGTCGCCTGGGTTGGCTCGCCGCTCCTCGATCAGCGCGGCGAAATAATGCTGCATCTGAACCAGCTGCCGAGCGCATTCCAGGGAGCGCTCCCGGGGCAGGTACCCCGAAACCGACTCGGCGATGACATCCGCCCATCTGCCGAAATTGGGTTGATCCGCATCTGGCACGCCCATGATGGGCCCGATGACCCGGATCGGAAGCTGCACTGCGAAGTCGGCGAGCAGCTCGAATTCCCCTGTGTCGATGAAGTTGTCGATCAGTTCTGTGACGGTGTTGCGGATGAGGGCTTCGTGGCGGGTTACGGCGCGCGCGGTGAACGGCTTCGCGACGAGTTTGCGGTACCGGGTGTGTTCAGGCGGATCGGCGGTAACCAGGGCCGCAACCGAAGGGTAGCCCTCGGCCATGATGGCCTCGAGCTCGGGATCTCCCGCCCCGAACTTCGGGCGATGGCTGGAGAACGCCTCCGGGGTTTTCGCCGCCTCCAGCACAGCGTCATACCGGGTGACGAGAAATGCTCCCACGTCCGGGATCTCGTAGGCCGGTGCGGCAATTCTCGCTCTGTCGTAGAACGCATAGGGGCAGGCGTTGTACTCCGGTGTACCGAAGGTCTGCGCCTGGTCTGTGTTGCCGTCAAGATCGGTCATGGTCTGCTTCTTTCTTACCCAACGAGCCTGGGGGCGGATCGCGGTGTCACTGTGCGGTCGTCATTTGGGCCGGCTCATCTCGATACTCGACTAGATAGTCGTCGAGGTCCGGATGCCGTGTCATCCGCCAGAAATCGACGTTACGGAACGGGTTGATCACCACCACGCGCCCACGCGCGTTGCGGTAATACGTACTCATCGCCGGGTGCGTCCAGATCATCTGCTCATGCATCTCATCGACGGTCGCCGCGTACTGGTCGTAGACCTCCTCGCGGCATTCCACCGTGGCCAGACCCTCCCCGAACATCATCCGCAGCAGACCGTCGAGGTATTGCAACTGGCATTCGACCGTGTGGATCAGGCTGCCGCCGTGTCCCGTCTGTGTGTTGGGTCCATACAACGTGAAGAAGTTCGGGAAGCCCGGGATGGTCAGCCCAAGGTAAGCACGACCGTCATCACCGTTCCATACGTCGCTCAGCAGCCGACCACCCCGCCCGCGAACTTCGAAGGACGACAAGAATCGCACGACATCGAAACCGGTGGCCAACACCAGTACATCGGCGTCATAGCAGTCGCCGGACTCAGTCACTACGCCCGCGGGCCGGATTTCGGTGATCGCGTCGGTGACCAGATGAACGTTGGGCCGTAACAACGTCGTGAACCAGCCATTGTCTTGCAGCATTCGCTTACCGAAGGGCGGATAATTGGGAATCGTTTTGTCCCACAGGTCATCTCGGCCGGGAAGTTTGGACTTGATGTAGTCGGTGAAATACTTGCGATGACCGTCGTTGGCGGAGTTGATGGCCACATCGGAGTCCGCCCATGCCGGGTCGCGCTGCAGCGCGCCGTAAAGCTTGTCGTGGTAAATCCAGCTCAGCCGCAGCCGGTACCAGGCCCGAAACAGCGGCACTTCGTCGAAGAGCAGGCGCATGGATTCCGGGACCCTCGTCTTGAACTTGTCGAACGGCTGGACCCACTGTGGTGACCGTTGGAAGATCGTCAGCTCGTCCACTACGTCGGCGATCGCCGGAACTACTTGCATCGCCGACGCGCCGTTGCCCACGACGGCGACCTTCTTGCCTTCGATCACCAGGTCGCTGGGCCAGCGCGCCGTGTGAAAAGCCGGTCCGGCGAAGGTCTGCAGTCCGGGTAGCGGCGGCACGACAGGGGGGTTGAATGCTCCGACGCAGCTGATGATCACGTCGGCCCGTTCCGCGGTGGTAGCGCCGTCCCGGTCGCGCACCTGCACGGTCCACACCTGCTGGGCCTCGTCGAAATCGGCTCGCAGCACCTCGCTTTCGAAGCGAATATGCTTGCGCAGCGCGAAGTCGTCGGTCACCCGTGCCAAGTAGTCCTGGACTTCGTCTCGACTGGCAAAGTAGTGCGGCCAGTCGCCGGGGGCGAACGAGTACGAGTACAAGTGGCTGGGCGTATCCACCCCGGCGCCCGGGTAGGTGTTCTCCAACCAGACTCCACCGACTTCGGCGTTCTTTTCGAGGACGACAAAGGGGATGTTCATCGCGGCCATCCTGATCGCCGCCGCGATGCCTGATATTCCGGCACCGATGATGACCGCCCGAAACCCTTCGGGCACATTGACCGGATGCGGCTCGGGTGCGTTACCGACGCCGGCGGCCAATTCTTGGGCCAACACGTCTCCGTACTCGCTCGGGACGTTTTCGCCCATCGAGACACTGAGCATGCGGGCCATGAGCTCCGGTGACGGTTGCGGGAGGGCGACGGGGGCACCGGCGCGCCACGCCTTGATCGCAGCGAGTGCGGCACTGCGCACCTGAGCCTGCAAGTCGTCGGACAGGCCACCGGAATCGTTGTCGGCCATGCCTTTCGTCCGGCTGATGCAATAGGGAGGTTCCAGCCAGTGCAGATCTCCGGTGAGTTGCACAAGCACCATCAACAGTGTCGGGATATTGGCTTTCGCAACTGCTGCATCGAGCATGCCGGCCCGATCCGGACTACCGGTGTTGGCCGGCGATACGTTGTCAGTCAAGAGATCTCAAGTTTCTGTGGGAGAGGATTCAAACGATCCCGCGGATCTTGCGCGTTACCGCGCGAGTCGCACGGGAAGAGAGACCGGGCCGCGAGCGAAGGCAGCACGCCATTGCATCTCGTGGCCGGCTTCCAGTTCGAATTGGGACAACGCGCAGATCGCCTTCAGGCTGGCCTTGATTTCGCGTCGAGCCAGATGGGCTCCGAGGCAGCGGTGGATACCGGCACCAAACGCAAGATGGGATGCCACATTCGGTCGATGGATGTCGATCGTGAGGGGGTCTGGAAACTGCTTCGGGTCCAGGTTGGCAGCCGCGAAGTTCAGCAATACCCGGTCGCCGGACTTCATCGGGCATCCGCCGAACTCGACGTCGCGGGTCACCGTCCTGCCCTCGCTGGGCACTGGCGAGGAAAACCGGATGAACTCTTCGATGGCACGATCAAGGCCCCGTTCGTCGGCATCGCGAAGTTCTGCGCGCAGATCTGGTCTGATCGCCATCTGCCACGCCACTGCGCCGAGCCCACCCATGGTCGTCTCCATGCCGGCCATCACCGCGAGATTGAGGGTCTCGACACGCTCGCGCTCGGTCATCACCAGGCCGTCCTCGCCGAAACCCATGTGCGCGATGACGCCGGCCAAATCGTCCGTACGGCCCTCTCCGCGCCGGGCCTCGAGCAGCTCGCCGCACCATGCCAGCAGCTTTGGTGCCGCCTCCAACGTCAGCTCGGGATTGGTCAACAAGATCTTGACCAGCGACAGCAGCACCTCCGCCTGATCGGCCTCTTGATCGAGGAAACCCCGACTCAGGAAGACGATCGGCGGTAGCTGGGCGGTGAATTCGGCCACGAAGTCCACCGGGCCCGGCTCGGCGAGGCATCGCTCCATGAGATCAGCAACGATCGTCGCGATCTCGCCGTCATTGGCGGCCAGCGCGGCGGGAGTGAAGAACGGATTGAGGTGCTTGCGGATCTCTCGGTGCTTGGGGGGATCCAGTTCGACCGGTATCAGTCTCACCATGTCCAGCGGGATCTGCACGGCCGAGACACCGTCAGCGCTGCTGAACGTTTCCCATTGCGTCGCAGCCTCCATCGCGTGTTCGTAGTCGTTGACGATCCATTCGCCGGGCGGCGCGGTCATACTCCAGATGGAGTTGTTCCATCCAACTGGGCAGCGCTCGCGCAGGCTGGTGTTGGTCTGCCAGAAATCGTCGTGCACGGCCGGGTCGAGCGGAAAGAACTCAACCGTCTCATGACCCGGTGGGGTGTCCGACTCGTGGGCCGCTGTGTCTGTCATTGCTTGAGCCTCCTGGGACCAGTGAATTGTCGATGTGTGTGCCGGCTATTTGCTGGTGAATCCGGCGTCGACCGGTAACGAGACCCCGGTCACGAAACGTGCCTGCTCAGAAACGATCCAGCTGACGGCCGCGCTGATGTCCGAGGGCTCCATCCGGCCGACCGGCAGCAGGTTCGTCCAAGCCGACACGTCTCGGTCAGCCATCAGTGCGGCCATCGACTCGTTGTTCACCATCGGGGTATCCACCCCGGCTGGATGAATGGTGTTGACCCGGATCCCATGTTCGGCGAGGTCGAACGCGAACGCCCGAGTCAGGCCAACCAGCGCGTGCTTGGCCGCGGTGTAGGCGTAGCCGCCGACGGTGCCCATCGCCAGGCTGCCTTTGAGACCGGCGGTGGAGTTGATGAAGACGATGCTGCGCCCTGCCGCGTCGCCGGTCAGGAGGGCGGGAATGCACACCTGCGCGGTATTGAAGGCCCCCGTCAGGTTGGTGTCGATGACGTCGGTCCAACACTGCATGGGATCGGCCGGTTCGATTTCGAGCGGAGCAATGCCGGCATTGGCGATGACGATGTCCAGGCGCCCCAGGGTGTTCACCGCGTCGGCGACGCATTCCTGCATCGCAGGCTGGTCACGTACATCGACCTCGCAGGTGACGATCCGGCGGCCCAGTGCCCGGACCCGTTCGGCCGTCTCACTCAACTCGGCGGCAGTGCCGAGCGGGTAGGGCACCGTCTCCAGGTCCGTGCACCGATCAAGGGCGATGATGTCGGCGCCGTCCTGGGCCAGCCGCAGGCAGTGTGACCGTCCCTGTCCGCGCGCCGCCCCGGTGACGAGCGCGACCTTGCCGGACAGCGATCCCATGTATCCCGCCTCCTGCATTCCCGGCGCCGGTGGGCGATTGTCTACTGACATCATGACGTCTTTTGTCTGTCCGTCAACACGATTAGAGCTCGAGGAGATCGGCGAGCCGGGACCGATGCGACACCGGATCGCCGAACATCAACTCGTCGGCTTTGGCTCGCTTGAAGTACAGGTGGGCGGGATGTTCCCAGGTGAATCCGATTCCGCCGTGGACCTGAATATTCTCGGCGGCACAGGCGAAGTAAGCGTCCCCGCAGACTGATTTGGCCATCGAGGCAGCTATCGGCAGCTCGGTCGACCAACCGTTGGCGGCGACGGTCCGCGCGTAGTACGCCGCCGATCGCGCCGATTCCACCGCCAGCAACATGTCGGCGCACTTGTGCTTGATTGCCTGAAAGCTACCGATGGGACGACCGAATTGATACCGAGACTTGGCGTAGTCGACCGACATTTCGAGGACGCGTTGCGCACCACCGACCGACTCGGCGCACAGCGCGACAACAGCGAGGTCCAGCATCGTGTCCAAGGCTTGACGCCCTTGGCCGGGATGCCCTACCAGCCGGGCAGAGACCTCGGAAAACTCCAGTCGTGACTGCTTGCGAGTCAGGTCCATCGTCGGCAGTGGCACCCGTCGCAGGCCGGGCGCGTCAGCGTCCACGGCGAATACCGACAAGCCGGCGCCGGCCTGGGCCACTACGAACACGACGTCGGCGCTGTGGCCGTCGATGACGTAGCTCTTGACACCCGATAGCCGCCATCCCTGCGGTGTTTCGCTGGCCGCCATCGTGATTCCGGTCGCGTTCCAGGCCGCGCCCGGTTCGGCGAAGGCGACCGTGCCCCGGATCGACCCGCTCGCCAGCCCGGCGAGCGATTCGGCGGTCGTCGGCTCGTCGTCGCATGCCAACAACAACGATTGCGCCAGAACGACACTGGAGAAGTAGGGAACGCAGGTAAGCGCACGGCCCAGCTCTTCGAGAACCACCGCGACGTCGCCGAACGTGCCGCCCGCACCGCCGAGACTCTCGGGCACCGCCAGGCCACAGATGCCGAGTTGCTCGGCCATCTGTGCCCAGGTGGCTTCGTCGACGCCGGATTCGGTTTCCATGAACAGCCGCACCTGCGCTTCGGTCGACCGTTGGTCGAGGAAATCGCGCAGCACCGCGCCGAGCTGACGCTGATCCTCCGACGGCACCAGCTGGGTGTCCCCAACTCGCAGCGAGGACACGGCCGGATCGGCCTCAGTGCTCATCGGTGACCGTGATCGCGCCCGTGGGGCAGCTGTGCATGGCATCGACCGCGGCATCGATATCTTGCTGCGCCTCGAGGACGGGGCGAACGGGCACCGCGAGCCCGTCCTCACCGATGCTGAACAAATGACCGAAGCGCATCTGGCACATGCTCGATCCCAGGCAGATGCCCGGATCGACTTCGACGGTGGCGCTCATGAACGGGGCAACCCGGCCAACGGCGTCCAGACGTTTTTGGTACGGGTGAATTCGCGGATGCCTTCCCGCCCGCCCAAGCGGCCGTAGCCGCTGTTCTTGTGCCCACCGAACGGAGCCGACGGCGGTATGCCGAGAAAGCCGTTGATCCACACGTTGCCCGCCACCAGCCGATCGGCCACCGAATGTGCGCGGCGGATGTCATTTGTCCAAATGTATGCCGCCAGACCGAATTCCGTGTCGTTGGCTAGCCGAAGGGCTTCTTCCTCGTCGCTGAATTTGGTGACCGCGACGACAGGCCCGAACACTTCTTCCCGGCTGAGTTCGCTGTCTGGGTCGACATCTGCGAAAACTGTTGGCGTGATGAAGAATCCGTCGGCGAGGTCACCGCCCGCGCGTTCGCCACCTGCAATCAGCCGAGAACCCTGAGCATGAGCCCGCTCGATCATTCCCTTAATGCGCACGGCCGCCGCTTCATTGATCACCGGGCCCATCTGCACACCGGGATCGAAGGGATCACCGATAACCAGATACCCGACATATGCCGACAACGTTGCGAGCACCTCTTCATAGATGCTGTCCTCGACCAGCACCCGCATGCCATAGATGCAGCCCTGCCCCGAGATCACCGCGAGGTTGCCGACGGTCTCCTGCACCGCACCGGCGATGTCGGCATCCGCGAACAGGATCCTCGGCGATTTGCCGCCCAGTTCCAGGCCGACCGGCTTGAGGGTGTCAGCGGCGGCACGGAGTACCAGTTGTGCCGTCTTGCCGCTCCCGGTGAAATGTACGAAATCGATCTCCGGATGCCGTACGAGCGCCTCGCCGCCTTCCGGACCGGCCGGCACCACGTTGATCACGCCGGGCGGAAAGCCCGCCTCCAGCGCAAGCTCACCGAGCCGTAGGACGCTCCACGGCGCCAGTTCCGGTGGCTTGACCACCACGCAATTACCCGCGGCAAGAGCCGGTCCCATGGTCATCGCGGCCGACCCCAGCGGACCGTTCCACGGGATGATGATTCCGACTACGCCGTAAGGCTCCTCGATCGTGTAATCGAGGGCGCGCAACGGCCAGGTCGTGATGACCTCGCCGCCGATCTTGTCGGTCCACCCGGCGTTGTATTCGAAGAGATCTGCGACGAGATCGGGGTAGGCGTGGGCGAATGCATGCGCCGTGCCGTTCTCCACCATCGACAGCGTCGCCAGTTCGTCGGCGTGCTCGCGCACCAGAGCCGCCAACCGAAGCAACAGCCGCCGCCGCTGGTCGGCAGGGATGACCCGCCATTGCGCGAAAGCCGAGCGCGCGGTCCTTGCCGCGAGGTCGACCTCGGCGTGCCCCGCCACCGGCAATGCCGCGGTCATCTTTCCGGTCGCGGGATAGATGTGCTCGTGGCTGCCGCCGGTGCTCTCACGGATACGTTGCTCACCGATCAACAGAGCGGGCTCCGGCAGGACCTCGAGCGGCGGGGTGGTCAGGGTCAAGGGTTTGATTCCTTTACAGGTCGAGGATCTCGGTCGCTACTTGCCGGTGAACCCGGCATCCACCGGCAGCGCGACGCCGGTGACATAGCGCGCTTGGTCGGACACCAGCCAGGCGATCGCATTGCTCACATCGCTGGCCTCGATGACCTGGACGGGCAGCAAGTTCTGCAGGGCCGCGCCCGCGGTCGGATTGCTCATCAGGAGGGCACCGATGGCCTCGTTGTTGACCATGTCGGTATTGACACCCGTGGGGTGCACGGTATTGACACGGATGGAGTGCTCGGCAAGGTCGAACGCGAAGGCCCGCATCAGGCCGACCAATCCATGCTTGGCCGCGGTGTACCCGTAGCCACCAACTGTTTTCCATGCCAGGGAGCCCTTGAGCCCGGCGGTCGAGCTTGTCAGCACGATGCTGCCGCCGACGCCGCCCGCGATGAGTAGCGGCACCGACACCTGCACGGTGTTGAATGCGCCGGTCAGGTTCGTATCGATGACGTCCTGCCAGTTCTGCACCGGGTCTTCGGGCTCGACCACCAACGGTGAGATGCCTGCGTTGGCAATGACGATGTCCAGACGACCCAGCTCGGCCACAGCCTCGCCGACGACGGTGTGAAGTTGTTCGTAGTCGCGCACATCAGCTTGGCGCGCAACAATTCGCCGATCAAGCGCCTTGACCTGTTGAACTGTTTCCTCGAGATCGGCATCGGTAGCCAGCGGATAGGGATTGGAGGCGACGTCATGGCAAATGTCGACGGCGATGATGTCGGCGCCTTCTTGCGCCAGCCGGATGGCGTGGGAACGCCCCTGCCCGCGAGCGGCGCCCGTGATGAAGGCGACTTTGCCTTCAAGTGAACCCATATCAGTGCCCTCCGTGATCGCTCCGGGAAACTAGTCGCTGCAGTCTTGCGCCACTGCTGACAGTATGTCATTTTTTGTCCGTTCGTCAATGAACCGGAGGTCGCACACCAAGGCATCGTGACCCGTCTTGACGGTCGGCGATCCAAGAGCGAGACTGACATCCGGACGTAATTTGTTGTTTGTCAGAGGATCCCGGCGGCATGGCCAGTCTCGGTCACGGTGTGCCGCCAGACGACTAAGGAGCGACAGTGCACGGCTTTCCGCACGGATACGCCAGCGGCTGGTATCAGGTGGGCTGGAGCGATCAGTTCGCGGTCGGCGATGTCGTACCACTGCGGTACTTCGCGACAGACCTGGTGTGCTACCGCAACGAATCCGGTGAACTTCATATCAGCGACGCGTTCTGCCTGCACTTCGGCGCCCACCTCGGTTACGGCGCCACCGTCGAAGGCGATTGCCTGGTGTGCCCGTTCCACGGCTGGAAATGGGATGCCGACGGCCGCAATGTCGACATTCCCTACAGTGATCCCGAGCGGATGAATCTTCGGATCCGGCAGTGGGATGTCGCGGAGGTCGATGGCCTGGCGCTGATGTGGTACGGCGCGAACGGCGAGCAGCCTTCCTGGGAAGCGCCCCGCATCCTTCCCGAGGACAAGGACGCCAACGCCGACTATTGGGCGGTGTATCCCGACACTTCCACGGCGTGGGCCGGGGTTCGCTTCCCCCCGCAGGTGGCCACCGAAAATAGTGGCGACGCCGCACATTTCCATTACGTGCACGGCGCGGCCAGCGTGCCGGAAGTCGAAGACTGGGAGTGCGGCGAGCACTGGTTCCGGACGAGTTTCCGGGTCACTTTCGGCGGCCACGCGCCGACCACCTGGGCCACCCCGAACGGCCCGGTGCCCGGCCGGATCATCACCGACTGTTATGGCATGGGCCTGGCCGCAGGGCATATCGAGTCCTTCGACGAGGTCTACACGCTGGCGGCCACCACTCCCGTTGACGAACACACCTCCGACCATCGGGCGACCGTATGGGTGCCCAAGCAACGCGGTGACGGAACGCCTCTGGACGAGTCAGTCCGTGACCGTTGGGCCGGCCAGCAGATCAGTCAGCATGCCGCCGATTTCCCGGTGTGGGAGAACATGGCCTACATCGCCAAGCCGCCTTTCGCGGCAACCGAAGTGAAGTCGTTTCGGGCCTTGCGCCAATGGATCGAGGGGCAGTACGCGCCGAGCTCCTCGGCACCGTGATGCCGGCAGCGCCAACCGTCGGGTTCGGGCTGCTGGTGCCGACGCTGATGGAATTCGAACCGTGTGGGATGGACCGCCTGCGGGAGGCAGCCGAGATCGGTGACGGCCACGACTTCGACGTGCTCTGGGTCGGCGACCACCTGATGTTCAGCTCCCCCATCCTGGATTCGACAGTCTCCTTGTCGGTTCTGGGAGCGTTGACGTCACGCGTGAAAGTCGGCACCAACGTCCTGCAACTACCGCTGCGGCGCCCGATCGACGTGGCCAAGAGCTACGCCACGATCAGCCACCTGACCGGTGGGCGGGTAGTGCTTGGGGTGGGCGTCGGTGGCGAATTCGAGACCGAGTGGCACGCCGCCGGAGTCAATCCGCGCGAGCGCGGGGCACGTTGCGACGAGGCGATCGAGACGCTGGCCTGGTTGTGGGAGGGACGAGAGGCCAACGGCCGGTTTGCATCCAGCCCCGGACTTGCCATCGACCCGCCGCCGGTGGGTGGCCGGGTGCCCATCTGGGTTGGTGGGCGTGCCGAGGCCGCCGTTCGCCGCGCGGCCCGCTGCGATGGGAGCTTGAGCATGTGGGTGAGCCCGCAGCGGTGCACCCAGATCCGTGCCCAGATCAGCGAGCTGAGGTCCGGGGACGTCGAGGGATTCACCTTCGGTCTGGAACTGCTCGCCCACGTCGACGACGACCTCACCCGCGCCCGCCACGACGTCCGGGAAGCGATCCGCCGACTCCAGCTCGATCCGGACAAGATCGAGAAATATACCGCCTACGGGCCACCGGAACGGGTCGCCGAGCAGGTGGCGCAGTACGTCGACGCCGGCGTCGGGCACGTGAGTTTCTACTTGCCGGGTGAGGGCTGGTCCGAACAGGCCAAACGCATTGCCAGCGAAGTCATTCCGATGGTCACCGCCTCGCGCGCGGTGCCGGTCCAATGACCGACGCGTCGCTTTCCGCCGTCGTGGAGCGATTCCTTGCCGACGCACACAAGCTCGAGGACGATGTTGTCAACGTGCTCGGTGCGCAATATGACGCGGGCTTGGCATGGCCACACTTCGGACGCGGTTGGGGCGGTCTGGGTGCAACCCGCGACATGACCCGCCAGGTCCGCGACCGACTGCGGGAGGCGGGGATTCCCGCCAGCCGCGCCGGATTCGTCGGGCTCAATCAGGCTGCCACCCTGATCCACGACTACGGCAGCGACGAGCACAAGACCCGATTCCTGCGCCGGATCTTCACCGGCGAGGACCAGTGGTGCCAATTGTTCAGCGAACCCGGCGCCGGCTCCGACCTGGCCAACGTGGCAACAATCGCGGTCCCCGATGGCGCCGGCTGGCGGGTCAGCGGACAGAAAGTGTGGACGAGCAACGCCCATCACGCCGACTTCGCATTGCTGCTGGCCCGCACCGACCCGGCTGCGCCCAAGCACCGCGGGATGAGCCTGTTCATCGTCGACATGTCCGACCCCGGCGTGGTGGTGCGGCCGCTTCGGCAGGCCGACGGCGGAGCACGATTCAGCGAGGTTTTCCTCGACGATGTCGCTATCACTGGCGATTTCCTGCTCGGCGCTCCGGGGCAAGGCTGGTCCTTGAGCATGCACATCTTGACCACCGAACGCGATGGGGCCGGCGGGGTTTTCCTTCGTCGTATCGAAGACGTGCTGGAACTTTGGCGCGCCCGCGCGCACCTGAGCGCACCTGCTCTCCGCGACGAGGTCATCAAGCTGTGGATCGAGTCGCACGTCATCGCGCTGTCGAACCGGCGCCAGCGCACCACACCTGATCCCCGCGAAGCCGCCGTGCTCGGGTCGCTCGCCAAAGTGGCCGCCAGCGAGCACAGCCAGCGCTACAGCGAACTGATGTCGGTGATCATCGGCCCGGACATACTGGTCGACGCCGACTACGACGTCGCGTTCGCCGAAGACGCCAACCCGGACTCGGCGGTCTCGAAGGACTTCGGATCCCTCTCACCGCACCGGTTCGTGATCCGAACCCGCGCCATGTCGATCGAGGGCGGCACCAATGAGATTTCCCGCAACCTGATCGGCGAGCGCACCCTCGGCCTGGCACCCGACATCCGCGTCGACAAGGAACTTCCTTGGCGCGATCTTCCCAAATCATGACCGAAACCACCTCGCTCGCACCGACCTTCAACTTTGCCGACCTATGGGAGCTGGTCTGCGCCGCTCTTCCGGAACGCACGGCGATCGTATGCGGTGAGCAGCGCCGCAGTTTCGCCGAACTCGACGATCGCGCTGCCCGCCTTGCCGCGTGGATGAAAGCCCGCGAGGTGGGGCCCGGCACCTTCGTCGGCGTGCAGATGCGCAACTCGATCGAATACGTCGAAACCACACTGGCCGCCTACAAGCTGCGCGCAATACCCATCAACATCAATTACCGTCTGCTCGAAGCGGAATTGATTCACCTCTACCTCGATTCCGGGTTGGTCGGCGTGGTCCACGACAGCGATCTGGGCGCCCGAATCCAGACCGTCCTACCCGCGGCACCGGATCTGTCATGGACGCTGTGCCGTGGAGCCGAATACGAGGCTGCCATCGCCGCGAGCCCGCCACTGAGCCCGTCGGCCGGGCGCAGCGGCGACGACCCGTACGTGCTGTACACCGGAGGCACGACCGGCAAGCCCAAGGGCGTGGTCTGGCGGATGGAAGACGCGTTCTTCGCCTGCATCGGAGGCGGTGATCCCACCGCGAGCCTGGGGCCCATCAGCCGGCCCGACCAAATCGTCGAACGCATCCAGGACGGTTACGCCTTCCTACCCGCCGCTCCACTGATCCACGCCGCAGGCATGTGGACCACGCTGCGTTGGCTCCTGGCAGGTGCCAAAGTGGTCCTTCTGCCCGACTTTTCGCCGGAGCAGATCTGGAGGGCGATCGCCGCCGAGCGCGTGACCGTGATGAACATCGTCGGCGACGCAATGGCTCGCCCGCTCGTGGACGCGCTGGCGGTGTGCGACAACCTCGACCTGTCCTGTCTGCGCACGATCGCGACCGGGGGTGCGCCACTGAGCCCGGGCACCCGCACACAGCTGACCGCCGCGCTGCCACAACTCACGATCAAGGACAGCTATGGCTCGTCAGAGACCGGGGTACACGGCTGGTCGGTCCATACCAGCGGTTCAAGCGACAAGACCCGCTTCGCCGTTGTCGACACCGTCATCCTCGATGAGGCCACCCGTGCTGAACTACCCGCCGGCTCGACCCAGGCTGGTCTCGTTGCCCGCCGCGGCAGAGTGCCGATTAGGTACCACAACGATGAAAAAAGAAGCACTGCAACTTTTTTAACCAAAGACGGTCGGCGTTACGCGCTGACCGGTGACTTCGCCCACCTCGATGCTGACGGCGGCCTGCGACTTCTCGGCCGCGGCTCACAGTGCATCAACACCGGTGGCGAGAAGGTATTTCCCGAGGAGGTCGAAGAGGTGGTCCGCGCCCACCCGGCGGTGATGGATGCCGTCGTCATCGGCGCTGCGGATCCGAAATGGGGACAGCGCGTAACCGCGATCGTCGCCACCGCCGCAGGCCGGTCAATCACCAGCGCCGAACTGCGTGCGCACTGCCGCGAGACCATCGCTGCGTTCAAGGTGCCCAAGAACGTCGTGTTCGTCGACGAGGTCCACCGGACAGCGGCCGGGAAAGCCGACTACGTGTGGGCCGCGGCCCTTGCCAACTCACTCATCGATACACCGCAGGGGTGACCAAATGAACTCAGCTACAGCCAGTATCGACACGGTGCGGCAGCTCGCGGCGAAGTATTCGAACTGGGGCCGGTGGGGCGAGCAAGACCAACTGGGAACTCTCAACCACCTGAGCCCGCAGGATCGGGTGGCGGCTGCGCGGCTGATCCAGACCGGCGAGGTCATCTCACTGTCGATTCCCTTCGACGATCAGGGCCCACAAAACGCCCTCAGCGGCAGGCCCAACCCGGTCCACGTCATGACCGTCACCGGCCGTGATTTCATGGGCGCCGAATCAGCCAACCGCGATCGACAGCGCCGCTACCTGCAGAACGCCGACGACATGCTGTTTCTGGCCACCCAATGTGCGACCCAATGGGATGGCTTGGCGCACGTGTTTTTCGAGCAACGGATGTACAACGGCTTCTCGGCGGCCAACGTCTCCAGCGCGGGCGCACGCCGGAACGCGATCACCAACGCGGTGGACCAGATGGCCGGGCGCGGTGTGCTGCTCGACGTTCCCGCCGCGCTGGGCGTGCCCTTTCTTGAGCCCGGCTACGCCGTGAGCGGCGAGGATCTCGACCGCGCCTGTGCCCACCACGACGTCGAGGTACGTCGGGGCGACTTCGTGCTGATCCGCACCGGCGCGATCAACCGGGTGCGGCAACGCGGCGACTGGGGCGACTATGCCGGTGGGGACGCGCCTGGCATGGGTTTGGAAAGTGTCGCATGGGTCGCCGAACACGAGATCGCCGGCATCGCCACCGACACGTGGGATGTCGAGGTGCGGCCCGCCCAGACACCCGACGTCGCTCAGCCCGTCCACATTCTGTACATCGTGATGCTCGGATTGTGGATCGGTGAAATCTTTGACCTCGAAGCTCTTTCGGCTGCCTGCCGGACCGCTCAACGTTACGAGTTCTTCTTCACCGCGCCACCACTGAAGATCACCCGGGGCATCGGCTCACCGATCAATCCGCTGGTGATCTTGTGAGTTCAGATCTTCAATCCTTCGCTCGCCAAGCTGAAGACTGGCTGGCGCAGCACCTCCCCCGGCGTGTTGCCGGCAAGGAGCAGGTCGGGCCCGATGATGTAGCGGTCTTTCACAACCTCACCCACGACCACGAAGCGCGCCTGGTCGCGGATGCCGCAGCGTGGCAAGCACAAAAGTGGCAGGCAGGGTACGGAGCGATCGACTGGCCCTCCGAGTTCGGCGGTCTGGACTTGACCGCGGAACATGCACGGCTCTTCGGTGCGATCGAAGCCGGTTTCGAAGTTCCTGCCGACCACGAGCTTCGTCGCATCACCACCAATCTGGTCGCCCCGACTTTGCGAAAGTACGGGTCCGCCGCTCAGATCGACCAACTGATGATGGATTTGTTGAGCTGTCGCCAACTCACCTGCCAGCTGTTCAGCGAACCCGGTGCCGGTTCAGACCTCGCCGGGCTTGCGACCCGAGCCGTCCGCGCTACCGACAACTCGTGGATCATCAACGGCTCCAAGGTCTGGGTCTCCGGGGCACAGTTCGCCGACTGGGGGCTGTTGATCGCCCGCACTGATCCTGATGTGCCCAAGCACGCCGGGCTGACCGCATTTCTGGTCCCGATGAACAGCCCGGGACTGGAAGTCAGGCCGATTCGGCAGATGTCGGGTGGAACCTCGTTCAACGAAATCTTTTTCACCGACGTGCGTGTTCCGGACGGTCGACGCCTCGGGCCGTTGGGTGCGGGCTGGCAGGTTACCCTGACGATGTTGGCGTTCGAGCGCAACCAATCCGGTTCCAAAGCCGGCGTTGGCGGGTCCTGGGAGCAGCTGCTGATGCTCGCCCGGCTTCGTGAGCGCACAACGGACCCGGTCGTGGCACAGGAATTGGTCAACGTCTACATCCATGAGCGGGTTCGAGAGCTCACCCGCCGACGGGCTGCCCAAGCACGGGCTATTGGCAGCGAGGTGGGGCCCGAAGGTTCGCTCGGAAAACTGCTGTGGGCACAGGGGCTCACCGCCATCGGCAACGCGGCGGCACAGTTACTCGGTCCCGATATCCTTGCCGACACCGGCGAATCGGGGACCTACGCGTGGGCGTCGCATTTGCTCGGCGCGCCCGGTTTCCGGATCGCGGGCGGATCCGACGAAATCCAGCGCAATATCATCGCCGAACGTGTCTTGGGCCTGCCGCCCGAGCCGCGCGTCGACACCGGCGTGCCCTGGCGAGAGCTACGCAGTTCAGTGGGATGATCTCGGGCCCAAGCTATTTGGTGAAGGTTCGCCCGCCCGGCTCAAACGGAGAGCTTGTCGCCCTGGGGTTGTTCATCATGCATTTCAGCATCACGGACTTGCCGCTTCAGGGCTCGCAGAAGCAAATACACGAACATCACCAGCCACGGGCCGAACACCCCGAAAGGGATCCAGAAGGCCAGCAGCCCGTTCCAGGCGAACGGTCCCGTAGCAAAGTTGAAGGCGACTGCTCCGGCCTCGCCCATCAAGGTGAACCAGATCGTGAAGTAGCCGAACCAACGTGGGAACGGCGAATGGTCGGCTCGGGTCGGCAGGAAACAGAAGACGACGACCGCTATGAAGGAAAAGATGAAGTATTGATCGGTAGTCACCAGGGTGAGCACCCCGAGTTGGTGCATGATCGCGGTGACTTCCGGCGCCCGAGTAGGCGTGAAGGCGGCCGCCCCAAAGAATATCGGCGGCAACACCAGGAAAATCGAGATCAAGGCTCCGGACACAAGTGTCAGCGAGGTCCAGATGGGACGACCCTTCTCCTGTCGCGACATCTGCATCGCGACCACCGCCCAGAACGGCACCATGAACGCCGACGTCCACGACGCGACCATGGCTCCGAGCTTGATCCCCGTCTGCCTGCTCAGGTACCAGTCCTTGATCTGTTCGGCTGTCTGCGTTGCGGCAGGCGGCGGGATCATCCGCAGCAGGAACCCAAGCGCCAGACCATAGATCACGGCGAAAACCACGAAACTCCACAGGATCGCAATCTGACTACGCTCGGAGATCGCAATATTCTTTCTCATGACACCCTTTCGGATTGGCGGCACAGTTCTATCGGCACGTCAGGCGCGCACCGGCGAACGGCCGCTGCTGGGACGCCCGTCTTGCCAGCTGTAGAAACCTTGGCCGCTCTTACGTCCCAGGTGCCCGTTGGCGACCAGGTCGATGAGTACCTGCGGCGGCGCAAACCGCGGCCCGAGTTCGGACTCGAGGTGTTGCGCAATGGCAAGCCGCACATCCAATCCCACGCGATCGGTCAACTCCAGCGGACCGATCGGATACTTGTATCCCAACACCATCGCACGGTCGATGTCGGCCGCAGATGCGACGCCCTCCTCCAGCATTCGCATCGCCTCCAGGCCGATGGCCAGTCCGAGGCGGCTGGTGGCGAATCCCGGCGAATCCCGGACCTCGATCGATTGCTTGCCCATCTGCTCGACCCACGTCCGCGCCCGCTCGACCACGCCGGCATCGGTCAATACTCCGACCACGATTTCGATGAGACTCGAGCTGGGAA
Source organism: Mycolicibacterium rhodesiae JS60 (assembly GCA_000230935.2). Classification (GTDB taxonomy): domain Bacteria; phylum Actinomycetota; class Actinomycetes; order Mycobacteriales; family Mycobacteriaceae; genus Mycobacterium; species Mycobacterium rhodesiae_B. Next base: position 1,316,766 of record AGIQ01000001.1, on the reverse strand, counting down.
CCGGGTTGAAGAAGTGCATTCCGATCAGTGCCGAGGGCACCGCCAGCGCGCAAGCCAGCTCATCGATCGACAACGAGCTCGTGTTGGTCGCCAGCAGTGCGTCAGGGAACGCAGTCTGGGCGCGATGCAGGATTTCCTGCTTCAGCCCGATGATCTCGGGTACGGCTTCGACAACAAGGTCGACCGGTCCCACGCCTTCGAAGCCGCACGCCGCAGTCAATTGGCCTGTCGTGCCTGCGGATACAGCGTCCGCGCGGGACGCCGCTTTCCGCAAGCCCTCTTCGACCCGGCCATGCGCCGCCACCGCGGCTTCAGGAGTGACTTCGCAAATCGTGACATTCACGCCGGTTGAGATGAGCAGTTGAGCGATACCGGCACCCATGGTGCCTCCGCCGACCACGACTGCAGATCGCGACATGTTAGATATCTCCTTGTGCAAGTGAGCGTTTGGCGTGCACCGTCGGGGCGAGCGGGGCGGCGCCGCTAGCGTGCGCCGGGGACCCGTACACGGGACTCGTCCAATTCCGCGACCGAAGTGCAACCTAGGAAGGCAAGCGTGCGATCGAGTTCTGCGGCGAGGATGTCGAGAACGCGACCCACCCCCGCCTGCCCCGCGGCCGCGAGGCCGTAGTGGTACGGACGTCCGATTAGGCACCCGGAAGCGCCCAGCGCCAAGGCTTTTGCCACATCGCTACCGCGCCGGATCCCACCATCGAGCAGAATATCGCAGCGCCCCCCAACGGCATCGACAATCTCTCCCAACACCGAGAGCGTCGCGGGCGCCCCGTCGAGCAACCGGCCGCCATGGTTGGACACGACGATCGCATCGGCACCACCGTCGACACAACGTACGGCGTCCTCGGGCGACAGGATCCCTTTCACCATCAGTGGGCGGTCCCATGCGTCGCGCACCCGAGCCAGATCATCCCAGGACCGCTTCGGCCCACTGGAGAGTGCTTGTCCGGGGACGACCGGCCGAGGGGGAAAGCGGCGTTGCACATCGGCATCCCCGAGGTTTCGGGCCGCGATGAGGTGCGCCGTTCGCACGAATCCTGCACTCCACTTGGGCTTTCGAGCCGCGTCCAGGATGTTGCGCGCCGTGTACTTCGCAGGAATCGCGGCACGCTTGAGCGAACGCTCAAGGCTACCCGCAACCGGGGCATCCACCATGAATACAAGTGCGGAATAGTCTGCGTCGTGGGCTCGCTGCACCAGCGCCTTCATCAGGTCGACGTCAGGAACTACCTCGACTCCAAACCATAGCGGACCCGGCGAGACCGCAGCCAGCTCCTCAATGGTGAACGAAGCGCGCGCAGTGACGATATAGGGCACTTTCCGCTCGCCCGCCGCCCGTGCCACGGCACGTTCGGCCTCGGGGTGCACCACCCGCGTACCGGCCGCCGGCGCCAACACGATAGGTGTTGCCAGCCGCATACCGGCGATGGAGGTTTCCAGCGTTCGGTTAGATACGTCGACAAGCGTTCGTGGCCGAAATGTGATGTCGGCGAATGCAGCCTCGTTGGCACGCATCGTGACCTCATCGTCGGCTCCGCCGTCGATCATGTCGAAGATCATCCGAGGAAGGCGTCGTCGAGCCAACTCCCTGACGTCAGCTAGGTTGACGGTCTGCTCGAGTTTCATATGCTCCTGCCCCACTACACCTTTTGACGACCGTCGACGCGAATACCGCCGAACTACGGGCGCATCGACCCCAGGTTGAGGATGGTCATAGTGCATCCCTTGGTGCCCGCGAACTCTGAACATCCAAGTTACAACCTACAAACCAGCCAACACTTGTGTCAACCGGTCGCCCGGTAGGCGTCGGGTATGCTAACACCAGCAACTACATGGAGGGATTGTCGCGATGATGGACACATCGGGCGGTGCAGACGACAAGGCGAAAGCGCGCGAACTATTTGACCAGATGGGTCTGGGGAAGTACCCGGAACCGAGCGGCGACGAGTTCGACGTGTTCAACGCCATCGCCGGTGACGTCCAGTGGCCGATGACATGGGTCGGCGGCGAGCTCGATACCAAGACCAAGAGCTTTTGCTCGATCTCAGCACTGATTGCCACCGGCCGGCCTCAGGTCCAACAGCACATCCGGGCCGCGCTCGCGATCGGCGCCACCCGCCAGGAAATCGCTGATGTCATTACTCACGTTGCGTTCTACTCCGGTTTTCCCGCGGCCGGTAACGCGATGCGGGCCGCCAAGGAAGTCTTCGCCGAGCTCGACCGTGAGGCCGCTGGATAAGACCTCACCCCGCTGATCGACGACGCCGCTGAAACCCCCTCTGGCGGCTAATGATTCGGTGCTCGGCGACGGGCGATTACCCCGTGCGGCGACGCTCGGCCAGCAGCCGTCAGTACGACTACGCGGCTAGGAGCGGCATTGCCGATTGTCGGGCGCGGCGCTATCACCGCGACGGTGCACAGCGAGGTAGGCGTCCACGAGCTGCCCGATGTATTCGTCGGGGATCTGTTCAGCCGAGAGCAGACGTCGGTACAGGATTGGCCCAAATAGCTGGGACACGCCGGCATCGATGTCGAGATCACCAGGTAACTCGCCTCGCTCGATGGCCGCACCGAGCGCCGCGCGTATCGCTCCCAGGCCTACCGCGACGATCGAGACCTTCGCAGCGTGGATGTCCTCGTCCCGCTCGGCCTGGTCGATGAGGGCTGCGAGGAACCGGCCGAATCCACGATCGACCAGATCGTCCCGAACGGCGCGCAATCCGGCGTTTAGGTCATGGCACAGATCTCCGGTCGGGGCCGGAATTGTCACGGCAGTCTCGTGTCTGGTCACGTCCAGCAGGAGCGCGACCATGCTCGGCCAGTGCCGGTACACGGTCGCCCGGTGGAGCCCCGATACCTCGGCGACGCGGGCGTGCGTCATTGCTGCCAAGCCCTCGCCGAGGAGCAGCTCGCGCGCCGCGGCAAGAGCTGCGGCGCGCGATCGTCCGACCCGTGCGTCGTTGGTGGCGTCGTATCTGCGGCGACTCTTCGTCATTGTTCGTCAACCTCTTGTGCGACACTCCGTCGCAGAGATACTATGCGACGAAGTGTCGCACAAAATGCGGCGCTGGGTGCGGGAGGAGGCGAAGACATGGCCAGCCAAGCGACACCACCGGCGTCCATACTTCACGCCCCCAAGCCGCGACGACACTGGTCATCATCGCCTGTATTGCGTTTAACAGTGCACCTCCCACTCTTCGATCAATATCGCGCCGACCGCGAACGCGCGCTTGAAACGCCTAGGTAACTCGGCTCTGCGGGACGGACCCGCGAGCGACAAGCCGGTCAGCTGGCACCGATCCTAGCGGCCACAAATATCGATGCCGGCCCAGATCGGGCCTGTCTAGAAAGGAGATCCGCATGACCCTGAAGGAATCTGGGCTCACGGCGTTCGAGGAATCTCGAGGCGCCGCGGTCGAGAAGAAAAAGTTCCGTCCGGTTATCCCACTCGCGGCCCTAGGTGTGGTGATCACAGCGTTCGAGGCGTTCGTGATCATCAAATGGCTCACCGGTCCCAACTTCAAAACGACACCCGTCGGGCCATCCGAAGTCCCCACCTACATGAAGGTCGGCCTCACCGGTCTGACCGTGATCGGCATCGTCCTGTGGTGCTGGTGCATCTGGCACTTCCTGATCCAGCCGTGGCGGCGTGAGGGGCACATCACCCTCGATGGCATGTTCGCCCTTAGCTTCGTCCTCATCTACTGGATGGATCCCTACGGCGACGCGATCGTCCCGCAGTTCACCTATAACGCCTGGTTGCTGAACAAGGGCAGCTGGCTGGCGGACACACCGGGTGTGCTCATGCCGAACGCGAACCTCATCCCCGAGCCGTACCTCCTCACCGGTCCGCTCTACCTGTGGTGCATCTTCGGCGTCGTGGTGGTGGCCAACAAGCTGATGAAAAAGGCACAGCAACGGTGGCCACAGCTGTCCAATGGGGGCCTGATCGCATGGACCATCGGCCTGTTCATCGTCTGGGATCTGTTCTGGGAGCTCACCTTCATTCGCATCGGCTACTGGACTTACCCCACCACGCCGAACTTCCTGACCGTCTTCGGCGACGACTGGTACCGGATCCACCTCACGGAGCCGATCTTCTGGGGAACCACCTGGGCGCTGTTCGCCTGCCTGCGCTACTTCAAGAATGACAAGGGCCAGACGCTGGCCGAACGGGGCATCGATCAAGTCCAGGGCAGCACGAAAACAAAGGCATTCCTGCGCTTCTTCGCCCTGTACGGGGTGCTCAACGTCATCTTCTTCCTGTTCTACGTGGTGGGAACGAACGCCATCGCCATCCACGGCGACTCGTGGCCGGAAGACACTTTGAAGCGCTCGTACTTCACGAACGGGCTCTGCGGCGCCGGCACCGACTACGCCTGCCCCGGCCAGGGAGTGCCGATCCCACGACCGAAATCGGCGCACCTCGATCCGGCCGGTGAGCCGGTGCCGGGCAACGTGCCGGTGGAGCCGGCCGTGCCATTCGGACCGTAAGAAGCGGCCACGTCGAATGCGTTTTCGCCTGCGGCGGGGGGTTGTGGGTGGGCCAACCCAAGGTTGGTCCACCCACACCCCCAGCGCGAACACAAAGCAGCTCGAATATCTGGCCAGCGCGGTGGCCGGCCGAAGGCTGCATGTCACTGAGGTACCCGGGCCGCACAGTTATACCGACGGAACCACACTGTTCCTCGCTCGCACGGAGCAGGGCATTCCCGGCGATGAGGAATTGCTGACCACGTGCGTACAGGCGGCGATGGTCGGCGCCGGAAGCCTGGAATCCGCTGAGCTCCGACGAATCCTTGGCCGTCCCGAGGTTCTCCGCCGCTACGTGACTCTCGAAGCCCGGCGGGCGATCGCCGTTCAGAGTCACGTCGTACCGCCTCAGATGGCCGACAGGATCTGCCGTCACTGGGATGGCGACCCACCCAGGGATTCCGACGCGTCGGCCCTGCTGGCCGCCCAAGACTCCTCAATACCCGAAGCACCCGCGATGTTCGGATCAATCCTGAGACGAGCCGTGCCCAAACCGTCCGCGGCGCCGCTGCGGCAATCAGATTTGAACGAGGACCCGTCGGCCGGGGAGCCCGAACCCGAGCTTGACGACGACGAGGACTCCGTTAACAAGAAGAAGAGCAAGACGTCTGCCGTCATCGCGGCACCGTTTGACAACCCGATGTCCAAGCTCATGCAGAGCATTCTCGGCGGCAAGAGCCAAGCCGATGAGGACGACGGCGGCGGCGACTCAGGAGTCAAGAGCGCAGTCGCCCCCAAAGCGCTGCCCAGCGAGCACGCTCGGGTGGTCCGTGGGGTGGCCCCGAAAGTCAAGGCCCGTGAACCCAGCGGCGCCGGCCTCAGCTATCCGGAGTGGGACTTCCGCTCAGGCGCCTACCGACCGGACTGGTGCAGGGTCCTTCCACTCGACCCCGCACCCCGTCCCGACCTGGAGCCTGTTACGCATCGAGCAGATCGTGAGTTGTCGCGAGGCGTGATCAAGCTCGCGCTGACATATGAGCGACATAACCGGGAAATCATCGGCGACGCGCTGGACCTGGCCGCCCTGGTGGACTTCCAGGTAACCAGGTCGGCCGGCGAGTCACCGAACGGCAACGTGTTTCAGGCCAGAAAGCGGACCGCCCCCGACCTGAGCGCACTCGTTCTTCTCGACTGCTCGGGGTCCGGCGCCGAAACCAGCGGCGGCGTCCCGATCTGGGAGCAGGAACGTCAGGTCGCGGCCGACATCGTCAGTGCCCTCGAGCATGCCGGCGTCCGGGTTGCACTGCATGGATTCAACTCACATGGACGCCAAATCCGATTCCTGCGGGTCAAGACCTTCGAGGACCGGTTTGCCGCCAAGGCTCGCCGGCGCCTTTCAGCTCTGGAACCCGCCGGTTTCACGAGGATGGGGGCAGCCATCCGGCACGCGCACCATGTGCTGGACCGGCAAGGGGGGACAGCGCGCAAGCTCCTCATCGTCATCTCCGACGGCCTTCCCTACGACGACGACTACGAAGGCGACTATTCGGAGCGGGACACGGCAATGGCGCTCGAGGAGGCAAGCGCGGCGGGCATTGGATGCGCATGCTTCTCCGTCGCTTCATCAACGTCTTCCGAGGCGCTCGACCGGGTATGGAGCAGCGCCACTCATGCCCGCTTGCCCGTTGGCCGAAAGTGGGCCCAACCAATCGCACCGGCGCTGGGCACCACAATGACTCAGGCATCCAGGCAGACGACCGCGCGCGCACGCTGATATCCGACAACGTAAGGAACTAAGCACAATGAATAACGACCAACTCGGAGCCACGGCGACAGTGGACGACGAGTGGCGAGAAATCGACAGCGCCCATCCGTTCTATCTTCCCGTGCACAACGAGGTCGAGGTCTTCACCGCCGCCTTCCGTGGGGGTCTCCCGATCATGCTCAAGGGACCGACCGGGTGCGGCAAAACCCGTCTGGTCGAGCACATGGCCGAACGGCTGGGTGTGCGCATGTTCAGCGTGTCCTGTCATGAGGACATCACCGCGTCCGACTTGGTGGGGCGGTATGTGTTGCAGGGTGGAGAGACCGTGTGGGTCGACGGTCCGCTCACGCTGGCGGCCCGCCATGGCGGGATCTGCTACCTGGACGAGGTTGTCGAAGCCCGAGCCGACAGCACCGTCGCCATCCATTCGCTGGCCGACCACCGACGCGAACTCTCCCTCGAACGCCTCGGCGACGTGCGGATCAGCGCCTCCAAGGACTTCTGCCTCGTCGTTTCCTACAACCCCGGGTACCAGAGCGTTCTCAAGGACCTGAAGGTCTCGACCCGCCAGCGCATGGTGGCCATCGAGCTGGGCTTCCCCCCGCCAGAGGTGGAGCAGCAGGTGATCCGCCACGAGGCCGGGATCGACGAGAACGCCGCCGCGGGCTTGGTACGCCTCGGACAGGCGATCCGCAGACTGGAGGATGAGGATCTACGCGAAGTCGCCTCGCCCCGAGCGCTGGTATCGGCGGGTGTCCTGATCGCCAATGGTCTGTCGCTTCGTGATGCGGCGATCGCCGCGATCGTCGGGCCGCTGACCGATGATGCGGTATCGCGAGCCGGTTTGATCACGATGGTCGACGCCTACCTGGTGGAACGCTAGTGGTGCGCGCTCAGGCGAATGCGTCAAGGTCGTCGATCGCAGTGCTGATCCGGCGAATGATGTCGAATGTTCCACTGAGATCGTGGAATTCGAAGTCGACATCGGATTTGACCGTCGGTGTCCACCAGGCCAGCACCATGAACAGCTGAGCTCGGTAGCGATTCCACACCGCGTCGAACGTCAAGCGGGGGCCTCCACCAGCGGCGAGCTCCTCGATGTACAGCCGGATCAAGTCGCGTTCCCACGCTCTGCGGTCCTCGACCGTCGGCGAGGTGGCGACTGTCAGGGCGAGGTCGAAACAGAGATCCCCGCGGGCGACGATCTGCCAGTCCCCCAGTCGTAGGTGCCCGCCAGATGGCGACGGGTACCAGTTGTCGATATGCGAATCGTTGTGGGTGAGTGTGGGCTGGGCCGCGAATTGCGCCTCGAGTGCACGCTGTACACACGGCCAGACCTCATCGGAGCGTGTTTTCACCGACTCTGGGATCGCATCAGCCGCAGCATGAAACCCGTTCATCACCGCCGAGCCGAAGTCATCGGCGAAGATCGCGTTGACGCTATAAAAGACGTTACGAAACGGACGCAGCGCAGTCATCACCGGATCGGAGTCCATGACATTCCAGAACCGAGCATGAACAGCCGCAAGGTGCCGAACCTGCCCCTCAGCGAGTTCCCTTGATACGTAGTCCTTTTCCGTACAGAACGTCAGACCGTGTTCGCGCAAGTCACTGAAGATCAGCAGCGAGTTGTGGGTTTCGGCGTTGTATCCGACGTGGATGCACTTCGGCGTCTCGACGCCCAGTACCGGTTGGATGTCGTTGTAGAACTGGACCTCGCCTGAAATCAGGAACGCGTTGAAGATCCGCAGCTTGAGGCGTTGAGAGTCCTTGCAGAACACCGAGGGAGGCCCCGACACGCCGTCGGCGTACTCCAGCCAGATGCGGGTGTGGCCCCGGCCGAGATCATCAGCCTCGTCGGCTCGAAACCCCGTGACGTGTACACCGAGCAGGTTGCTCAACCATCGGGTTGTCAAGTTCTCATAAGTGAACGGCAGTTGATCAAGCTCGTGGACGGGTCCCGCCAACCTCTCCTCGTTGGCGTACGCCTGGCGCACGGCGGCCTCGAACGACGACAGGTCTTGAACGGTCATGCTTGGCGCTCGATTGCGGCGCCCAGTCGACGAGTCATCGTCTCCAGCGTGGCCCTGCCACGGTCTGAGGCAGCATCCCAACGCACGCACGCCATAACCGGCCACATTAGATTGTATGTTGTTGCGGCCCAGTATTGTTCGCGCGCCGCCGCGACAGCGTAGTCGACACCCGCGTCATGCAGGCCGGCGACGTACCGCTCCAGGAGCACGTCCTCGACCCTGGCGAGGGTGTCCTCGGGCAGGCTCGTCCCGATCAGGTACTGCAACTCACGAACACCGCATTCCTGCTGGGCGGCCTGAAAGTCGAAGAACACCGGCTCACCTGAGCCGTCGACGAACATGTTGTCGGCGCGCAACTCGCCGTGGGTCAGACATCTCGGCGCCGCGAGCTGGGCGACGAGTTCGGGCTGCAACTGCGCGAAATGATCTCCGACGCGTTGGGCCGCGGGCCCAAGCAACTCGCTGAACGCATCGCGACGCGCCGTCCATACGTGTGCGAACAGTGCTCCGTACTGCTTTTGCAGTGCCGTGCCCGGTTCGGAGTCGATGGGCCAGAACTGGTCGGCGTACCCGTCGAGCAGATCCGTACGGCCCCAGGACCAGGCGTGCAAGCGGGCCAGCGCATCCACGGCGGCTTCGGCTTGCGGCATGGTGAGTCCGTCAACTTGGTCGACAGGTTCGCAGTCAGTCAGATCCTCGATGACCAACACGAAGTCGGTGTTGTCGGTCGCCTGCGCCGCTGCGTAGGCGCGTGGGGTTCGAACCGGCAGCTGACCTGAGATCTCGCGATAGAACACGACCTCGCGGCCGTACGCGCCGATACCGTCGACGACTGCGCGGATCTCGCCTTCGACGGGCAGCTTCACCACCACCGAACCTGGGACCGAATCAGGCCCGTCGAGAAACAGCCGATACAGCTGGCAGGCGAAAGCGGCTCCCACGCCGACACCCTCCATCGCGGTGATCCGCACGGGTGAGCCGAAAACGTCACTGATCCAGGCGTCGTCGAGATCCTTCTCGCCCCGCGGAATGCTCACCGTCACGCTGTCACCTCCGCCCGCGCAAATCGCAACGGAAGTCTCGAGAAGCCGTTTATCAGCAAGGTGGCAGCCTGCTTCTGGGGTAGCTCATCGACGTACTCGACACCGTCGAAGCGATCGAGCACCGCATTCATCAGCACCTCTCCGGTGAGCAGCGCCAGCGGAGCACCCAGGCAGTAGTGCGCCCCGAGCCCGAAGGACAGATGTCGGTTGCTATTGGCGCGGTCGAGCTGAAACTCCAGCGGCTCCTCGAAGACAGCCGGATCGATGTTGGCCGCCCCGAAAAACACGGCGACCCGCTCCCCTTCTCCGATAACCTTGCCGCCCAGAATGGTCTCGCGGGTAGTAACCCGAAACAGGCGTTGCGCGGGGCCGGTGAGCCGGATCGTCTCCTGGATGTAGGGCAACACGCGGGTGCGGTCTTTCCGCACTTGGGCCGCGATCTCAGGACGCTCGGCCATGCCGCGCAACAGGTTGCCGATCAGGTACATCGACGTTTCGGCGCCACCGGCCAGAACGGTGACGCAGTAACGGAGGATCTCCTGCAACGGAAGCTGCTCACCGTCGTCCTCGGCGTGCACGAGAGCATCGATGAAGTCGTAGGAGTCAGGGCCCTTGACCGTCCCCGCTTCCCGGCGCGCGCCGGCCAGCTCCCAGAAGTAGCCCGCCATCTCCATGTGCGAGGCGAACCGTTCCTCGGGCGTCATCTCCCCGGAGAGCATGAAGGCCTGCGCCCAACCGCGGTAGCGTGCCGCATCGGCGACGGGGGTGCCGAAGAATCGCGTCATCACCACACTGGGGGTTCCGAACGAGAGCGCCTGCATGACATCGACGTCCTCGTTGACGGGAAGGCTGTCGACGAGGCCCCCGATGTACTCCTCCAGCCACGGGCGCAGGGCGTTGACGCGTTGGCGGGTGAAGGCCTGGTTGGCCAGCTTCCGTTCGGCGGTGTGCACGGGCGGGTCGTTGCGCCCGAAGACGATGCTGGGGGCGTCGACGGGATCCTGATTGGGATCGCGCGAGGAGTAGGTGGCCGGATCCCGCAGCACCTCGGTGACCTGCTCGTGGGTGAGCACCGCCCACGCGGTAACTGGGTCGTCCTGGCCCGGAATCGAGCCCACGGGATAGTCAACCAAGCCGTACACGGGCGAATGTTCACGCAGAACCTCGTACAGCGGGTGCGGGTCGGCGATGCCTTGGGGGGTGGTTAGCTTGCGGATCGTTTCCGCTGGACTACTGACCGGTGCAGAGAAATCTGTCATGCGTTCGAATTCCTAGGGAGAGTTAGGTCGTCGTGGGCTGAGGCTGGCCGACCTGCCCGCTTGGCGGTCGATTGCCCGCTGTGGCAGCGAAGAGCGCCGCCTCTTCGCGTTGCTGGTGGGGGATCGCCCGGTAGACCAGAGCCCAAATGGTGGCCAGAACCCACACGAGGTAAGCGACGACAAGGAACCACCACGTGATCAGGCCGTTCCACGCGAACGGTCCGGAAAAGAAGAAGACCGCTAGTCCTCCCGGTAAGTAGAGCACCGCACAAGAGAAGCTGAGGTAGCCCAGCCACCGCGGAAAGACTGGATCGGGGCGCTTGTCCAAGAGCACCGCGACGCCGAAGGCGATCGTTTGAGCGGCTGGCAGATATGCCCAACTGACCCAGATGAACCACGCGAGGTCGTTGAGCCGCTGAGTGATCGCCGGGTCTTCAAGCGGACGGTAGACGGCTCCGTACCAGAGGATCAGGCCCATCGTGAAGCCGACCGCAACGCCGGTGCCCGCCACGATCTGGGTGTAGCTGATGGTCTTGTGGCGCCCCTCGATTCGCTTGATCTGGGTGCTGATTACGGCGGTGAACGGCGCCAGAAAGGCCGAACCGACCAGGCAAGCCATCAGGCCGATCTTGATCCTCACCGGATTCTCGGCGAAGAACGCCGCAATCTCATCGGGACCCGCTTTGGGCGAGGGGGGCGGAACGTATCCCGCCAACAACCACCATCCGCCGATGAAGGTCACGACCAGGACCATGCCGCTCCATGCAGCGATTTTCTGTATCCGCAGGTCCACTCTGCGATCCGTGTCCACGTCTTGAGCCCATCCTTTCGTCCATCCGCGGCCGCCTTGCCGAGGTGGCCCGCATCACTCCGCGGTGGACAGCATATAGACAAAGTTGAACTTGAAGTTCGAATTCGTCGATCGAACTTGAAGTTCTATTAAGTTCTGCGTGGGGCTACCGTCGGTTCATGCGCGATCGATCGACTCGAGGGAATTCGTCCTCCGGCAGCCTCGTCGCACCGAGGCGATTGCCTACGGATGCCTACACTGACCGCGTGACCGTCTCTGCCTTCGAGCCGCGTCGCGGCAGGCGGGTGGCCAACAAGTCGCGCTTGCAGCGGCGTCTCCTCGACGCTGTCGAACAGGCTCTCGAGGATGGCACGTACGCCGAGCTCAGCATCGAACGCTTGCTAGAGCAGTCGGGGGTGGCCCGTTCGACGTTCTATTACCATTTCGACGACAAGACCGACCTGGTCGGCGCTCTCGCCGAAGATGTTTTCGAGACGTTCGAAACCAACGCCCTCAAATGGATGGCCGACGACGACGCCATGACCAAAGACGCGATGCTGGCAGCCACCGAAGACCTGTTTCGCTTCTACTGGAAACACCGCACGGTGATGGTGGCCTCGGCCGACTCGGCTGCCTCCGATGCCCGGATACGAGCACGGATAGAACGCATGTGGGGCAGCCTCACGAGAAGCGTCGCTGATCGAATCACTGTGGCGCAGAACAAACATCATTGGCGCGCAGTGGATCCGGCGCGGACCGCAGCATGGTTGATTTGGATGACCGAGCGCGGCCTTTACGATGTCGCCCGAAACGGCGACGAAGAAGAACTCCTCCTCCTGGCGGCCGTCCATACCGACATCTGCTGGTCGACTCTGGTTGGGTCCTGAAGGCCAGACGGTTCAACCGATGTAACGCACGATCAGCGCACGGCCTCACTGGCCGGCGGCGTCAACGGTTGTGGACATTGTCTGCTCCGTGCCCCGTTCCCCGCACGGGTTGAACGCGAAACTCCCTGTATTGCTCGCAGTTTCAGCGAGTCAGATGCGGTAGTCGGCCAGCAACCGCTTCGAGATGATCTGCTTCTGGATCTCGCTGGTGCCCTCACCGATCAGCAGGAACGGGGCATCACGCATCAGGCGCTCGATCTCGTACTCCTTGGAATAGCCGTAGCCGCCATGGATCCGGAAGCTCTGCTGGGTGACCTCGGCGCAGAACTCACTCGCCAGGTACTTGGCCATCCCCGCCGCCACATCGTTTCGTTCGCCGGAATCCTTGAGCCGCGCCGCGTTGACCATCATCAGATGAGCCGCTTCGACTTTGGTGGCCATCTCGGCCAACTGGAAGGCGATCGCCTGATGCTCGGCGATGGGCTTGCCAAAAGTGCTGCGCTGCTGGGCATACCGGACGGCCAATTCAAACGCCCGTATCCCGACCCCGCACGCGCGGGCTGAGACGTTGACCCGTCCCACCTCGACACCGTCCATCATCTGGAAGAAGCCCTGTCCGGGCTTGCCACCCAGCACATCGTCGGCGCTCGCCCGGTAACCGTCGAAAACCAGCTCGGTGGTGTCGATGCCCTTGTACCCGAGCTTGTCCAGCTTGCCCGGAATGTGCAGCCCCGGCTTCACTTCGCCAAAGCCCGACGGCTTTTCGATGAGGAACGCGGTCAAGTTGCGATGCGGCTTGTCGGCTCCCTCGTCGGTGCGTACCAATGCCGCGACCAGTGTCGAACTGCCCCCATTGGTCAGCCACATCTTCTGACCGTCGATCGTGTAGTTGCCGTCGCCGTCACGTTTAGCCCGAGTACGAATGGCGGCCACGTCGGAACCGAGCTCGGGCTCCGACATCGAGAAGGCACCGCGCGACTCCCCGGTGGCCATCTTGGGCAAGTGGTACTGCTTCTGTGCGTCGGTGCCGTGCTGACGGATCAGGTACGCCACGATGAAGTGGGTGTTGATGACGCCTGAGACGCTCATCCAGCCGCGGGCCAGCTCTTCGACGCACAGCGCGTACGTGAGCAGTGACTCCCCTAGCCCGCCGTATTCCTCGGGGATCATCAGTCCGAATAATCCCATCTCGCGCATCTGGTCGATGATCGCCTGGGGATAGGTATCGGCATGCTCGAGCTCCTGAGCGACCGGAATGATCTCCTTGTCGACGAATTGCCTTACCGTCGAGATGATTTCAGTTTGGAGTTCGGTCAAGCCAAGCGTCTGCGCCAGCTTAGTCATGCGCGATCCCGCTCCGCTTCTCGCTGTGCGTCATCCGGTCACCCTTTCGAAGATTGCAGCCAGGCCCTGGCCACCACCGATGCACATTGTTTCCAGCCCATAGCGGCCGTCTCGGCGGTGCAGCTCGCGCGCCAGCGTCGCGAGCATCCGCCCGCCGGTAGCCCCTACTGGGTGACCTAGTGAGATTCCGGAGCCGTGGACGTTCGTCCTTTCCAGATCGGAGGCGCCAAATCCCCACTCCCGCATGCAGGCCAGCGCCTGCGCGGCGAAGGCCTCGTTGAGTTCGATCAGGTCAATGTCACTGAGCGCCAACCCCACCTTGCGCAGCGCAGCCTCGGTGGCCGGCACCGGCCCGATACCCATCACGTTCGGCGCCACCCCGGCGACGCCCCAGGAGACCAGCCGCACCAGCGGCGTGAGTCCCAACTCGGCGGCCTTCTGCGGCGTGGTCACGATGCACATCGACCCGGCATCGTTCTGGCCGCTGGAGTTGCCCGCGGTCACCGTGGCAGCGGGATCCTGTTTGCCCAGAATAGGTTTGAGCTTTTCCAGGGAGGCTATCGTGGTGTCCGCTCGCGGGTGTTCATCGACGGCGATCAGTTCCTCACCGGCCCGAGTGCGCACAGCAACCGGGATGATCTCCTCGGCCAGAATGCCATTCTTCTGCGCAGCAACGGCCCGCTGATGTGAAGCGACCGCGAGTTCGTCCTGCTCCTGCCGAGAGATATCGTATTGACGCCGCAGATTCTCGGCGGTTTCCAGCATGCCACCGGGTACGGGATAATGCTTGCCACCGGAAGTGGTGCGCCCGCGGGCTAGTCCGTCGTGGATCCGCACGCCGGTACGACCGCCACCCCAGCGCATGTCGGTGGAGTAGAACGCAACGTTGCTCATGCTTTCCGCGCCACCGGCGACGACAAGATCGTTCTGCCCGGAGGCAACTTGCAGATGGGCCTGAATGACGGCCTGCAGTCCCGATCCACAGCGGCGATCGACCTGCATTCCGGGCACCGTCACCGGCAGCCCGGCATCCAGGGCGATCACCCGGCCGATGGCGGGTGCTTCGCTGTTGGGATAGCAGTGCCCGACGATGACGTCCTCGACGGCCTCCGGCGCGACGCCGGTGCGGTCCAGCAGGCCTCGCAACGCGGCGACCCCGAGGTCGACAGCGGTCAGCGATGCGAACATGCCGCCGTAGCGCCCGATCGGCGTCCGGACCGGCTCACAGATCACCGTTTCGCGCATAATTGCTCCGACTCTCCCACTCTGACAATATCTTTCGCCGAAGCAGCACAACCACCGCTTTGGGCAGCTGCCGACATTCTCAACTCAGCCGCGCCAACGGCCTTCACCGCACCACGCTGGAGGCTCAGCACGCAGGCGACGGCGCGCGATTACTCGAATTCGATGAGCCCGCGAATGTTTCGCCCCTCGCGCATATCGTCGAACGCATCGTTGATCTTCTCCAGTGGATAGCGACGCGTGATCAGTTCGTCCAACTTGTAGCGACCATCCATATACATGTCCGCCAGGATCGGGATGTCGATTCGGGGACGAGCGCCCCCGAACACATTCCCTTGGAGCCGTTTACCCGACATGACGAAGGTGCACAGATCGAAGTCGATCTGTTGCTGGAACGGAGACGATGCCGACGTTACGACGAGCACGCCGCCGCGCTGGGTCAGCGCCGCGGCCGGTTGCACGACCTCAGGGGTCGCGACGCCAACGGTCACAATCACCCGCTCGGCACCCTGCCCATTCGTCAGCCCTTCCACGATGGCAGCCGCTTCAGCCGCGTCGGCCGCCACGTGAGTGGCACCGAACTTCATCGCGGAGTCCCGCTTGAACGCCACGGGGTCCACGGCAACGATGTGGCGTGCCCCGCGCTGCACGGCACCCTGGACCGCGTTCATTCCGACGCCGCCAACTCCGAAAATGACCACGGTGTCGCCAAGGCTCGTCTCGGCCGAAATCGTCGCCGACCCCCATCCGGTCGGCACACCACATCCCAGCAGCGCGGCGATGTCGAGCGGAATTTCGGAGTTGACCTTGATGACCGAGGCCGCCGGGACCACCGCGTGGCTGGCGAACGTGCCGAGAAAGCACAGCGCACCCACGCCCTGTCCGCGCGCGTGTACCCGGTGCGTGCCATCCAGCGCTCGGCCGCTCAGCAGCCCAGCCCCCAATTCGCAGAACACTGGCCGTCCTGACACGCACATCGTGCACTTCCCGCATGACGGCATCATCGAAAGCACCACATGGTCACCGACCGCGAGACCAGTCACCCCGTCGCCCACCTCGGCGACAGTGCCGGCGCCCTCGTGCCCGCCGAGCACCGGCGCCCACGGCACCGGCATATCGCCCTTGTCGAAGTGCTCGTCGGTGTGACAGATGCCGGAAGCAGCCAGCTTCACCAAGACCTCACCCGGGGCCGGTGGATCGAGTTCGACCTCCTCGACCGACCAGCCCGATTGTGTTCCGGGTTCCCACAGCAGCGCACCTTGGATCTTCACGTATGACCTCTCAGCGTCGAGATGTATCAGTTCTGGTTGGCGTCACTTCACCCCAGCCGGAGCGGCACCTTGTCCCACCCGAACACGTGGATGGCGCGGGCCCGCACGAGCCCCTCTTCGATGATCTCGGCGTTCGGGAACCTCTTGCCGAACTCCTGCAGACCAATTCGACCCTCCAACTCTCCGAGGTGCTTGCCCATACACGCGTGTGGGCCCATGCCGAACGTCATCGGCTGCATCGGGAGCTCGCGGCCAAGGACAAAGGTGTCGGGATTTTCATACACCCGTTCGTCACGGTTGGCCGAGGCGATCAGCAGAAGCACGCTCGATCCCGCGGGGATGGTCACCCCGTGCAGGGTCACGTCCACCTTCGTCTTGCGGCCCAGGAACTGCACCGGCGGCTCGAGTCGGCCGGCCTCCGACAAGGCCGAGGGAAGCAACGACGGATCGTCGAGGACCCGCTGCCACAGCCCAAGGCGATGAAGCAGCACAAACGCGCCCGTCATCAGCTTCGCTGTGCTCTCGACGCTGGCTGCCATTAGCTGAAGCAGATATCCGCCCATCTCCAAATCGCTGAGCTTCTGTTCGACGCCCTCCTCGTCGACATAGCTGCTGTGGACCATGCGGGTGATGATGTCGTCGTCAGAGGAGCTCCGCTTTGCCGCCGACAGCTCGGAAAAATACCCGACCAATTCGAGCATCGCGCCCATCCGGGCCTCGTTGAACAATGACTCCGCACCCGGGTCACCAGCGGACAGGAACGTCTGGGACAAAGTGTGGACCTTGATCCAGTCGTCAGCGGGGATGCCCATCAAGGTGTACACGACCTGGGCGGGGAACTTCGATGCGAAATCCAGCATGAAGTCGGGCTCGCTGCTGGTTGCCACCCGATCCAACGCCTTCTCAACGGCGGCGTGAATCGCCTCCTCCATAGCGCCCACCTTGTGCGGGGTCAGCCCCGAACTGGCCAATGTCCGGACCCGACGGTGCAGGGGCGGATCGTAGAGGCCGAGGAAGCCCGGAATGGACTGCCCGTCAAAGTTGGGAATGCTCATCTGATCGAGCATGATCCCGTGCGAACTGGTATAGGTCTGCCAATTCCGGTATGCGGCAGACACATCCGCGTAGCGGGACAACGCGTAGAAGTTGTGCTCTTTGTTGTAGGAAACGGGAGCTTCGTCCCGCAACCGGCGGTAGATGTCCGTCGCGCCGGTGAAGTACTCCTCCGACAGCGGATCGAAAACCACCTTGCCGCTCAGGTCCAAGTCAGCGCTCATGTGAAATCCTTCGTAGTAGCTAGATGTCTAGTGCTTGCGGCCGAGGTCGGTTTCTAGACGCCCGGTGGGGCGGCCGGGAGGCTGACCGTCTTGTACTCCAGGTAGGCGCGCAAGCCTTCGGGTCCCATCTCCCGGCCGAGGCCAGACGCCTTCATGCCGCCCATCGGAGCGTTGAATTCATAGGCCAGGCCATTGACGGTCATCATCCCGGTGTCGACCCTCCGGGCGATCTGCCGCGCGCGCTCGATATCAGAACTCCACACCGAACCGGACAAGCCGTAGTCAGAATCGTTGGCGATCGCGATCGCCTCGTCGATCCCGTCGTACGGGATAGCACAGACGACGGGTCCGAAGATCTCCTCGCGCGCGACGCGCATGCTGTTGTCGACATCGGTGAGAAGGGTTGGCTCAACGAACCAGCCGCGGTCGAGGTGTTTCGGTCGGCCTCCGCCCGTGACGACCTTCGCCCCCGCCTCTTGCCCAACGGCGATGTAGGACTCGACCCGCGCACGTTGACGTTCGGCGACCAGCGGACCAATCAAGGTGCCTGGATCGAGCGGATCACCTACCGGGAATTGGCTATAGGCGTTGCCCAGCCCTTCGACAAATTCCCGGTACATACCTCGCGGGATGAGAACCCGGCTTTGGAGGACACATGCCTGGCCGTTCAACATCATCGACAATGCCGACAGCGTCGGCAGCGTCGTGGACAGATCGGCATCCTCGCAAATGATCGCCGCCGACTTGCCACCCAGTTCCAGGGTGACTGGCCGCAACAATTCTCCGCACAGGGAGGCGATTCGCCGTCCTGCGGCGGTACTACCGGTGAACGCAACCTTGTCGACGCCGGGATGCGTCACCAGATGCTCACCGACCTCGCGTCCAGCGGCCACGATGTTGATGACACCGGCTGGGAAACCAACCTCCTCGACGCACTCGGCGAACAGATACGAATCCAGAGGCGTCTCCGGCGCGGGCTTCCAGACGACCGAACAGCCCACGGCCAGTGCGGGGATGACCTTCAGCATCGCCAACAGCAGCGGTGCGTTCCACGGGACGATCGCCGCCGCAACACCGACCGGTACTTCGGTGACCTCAACTTCGCTACCGGCGAGCCCTGTGCGCACCTCCGTGAACCGGTAGGTGCGGATCATCTCGGCGACGTAATCGATGTATGCCACCGCGCCCAGCGCTTCGCCAGGCGCGCTGAACATGATCGGGACGCCGTTTTCGGAGCTGATGAGAGACGCGATCTCCTGCGACCGCTTTTCAATGACGCGCGCCAACGCACTGAGCTTGTCGGCACGTTCGTCCACCGACAACCGGCGCCAGGGTCCCTCATCGAAGGCTCGCCGCGCGGCCGCGACGGCCCGGTCCATGTCTTCGGCAGTGCCGTCCGGGACAGTGCCAAGGGGCTCCTCGGTCACCGGTGAGGTGACGGTGATGGTCCCGTTTCCCGAGGATGCCACCCACGCTCCGTCGATATAGAGCTTGTCCCTGACGATCACTCCGCCATCCTTTCGCCGACTTAACACCGAGCGACCCCGATCGCAAGTGCTTGCTGGCGAGCGTAGCACCGGCGTGGCACGCTGTCTATCGTGCGCCCGGTAGGTAAATTACGTCAGCCTCCCCCGATGCCCGATTCCGAAAGGCTATGCGCCCCAGCGCAAACCGGCCGACGCAAGCCCGGCTACGTCAGGCCGTTCGGTGGGCCTTCACCGTTCGCCATCAGGCGACGGCCCCAGTTTACCTACCAGGCGCCCGGTTGACAGGCGTTGAGCCCACATCTTAGGGTTGAGCCATGCAGCGGACACTCTACGACGAGACCCACGAGCTGTTCCGCCAGTCGTTTCGTTCCTTTGTGCACAAGGAGATCGTTCCGCACGTCGAGGAATGGGAACATGCTGGCATCGTCGACAAGACCGCCTTCAAAAAGGCCGGGCAGTCAGGCTTTCTCGGGATGCCCGTGCCCGAAGAATATGGCGGCGCCGGTGTCGCGGATTTTCGGTTCAATGCGGTCATGGCCGAGGAGTTCTGTCGTGCCCAGGTCGGGGCGTCGGCAAGCTCTATTCTGATCCACAACGACACCTGCCTGCCCTACTTCTTGAGCGCAGCCAACGAGGAGCAGCGTAAACGCTGGCTACCGGGCATCTGCTCAGGTGAATTCGTCACGGCGGTTGCGATGACCGAGCCGGGCGCGGGTTCCGACCTGGCTGCCATCAAGACGACGGCGATCCGCGACGGCGATCACTACATCCTCAACGGTACGAAGACCTTCATCACCAATGGTCTCAATTCCGACTTGATCATCGTGGCGTGCAAGACCGACCCCACCCAGCGCCACGCGGGCATGAGCCTGATCGTGGTCGAAGCGGGCACCGCGGGCTTCGAGCGCGGCCGCAAGCTCAAGAAGATCGGCCAGCATAGCCAGGACACCGCCGAACTGGCGTTCGTCAATGCCCGTGTGCCAGTGGAGAATCTGCTCGGCGAGGAGGGCACCGGTTTCAAGCAGTTGGTCAAACACCTTCCGCAAGAACGCCTTTCGATCGCGGTACTCGCGGTAGCTCACGCGGAGGCCGCGTTTGACGGTACTTTGGAGTACTGCAAGTCGCGCAAGGCTTTCGGCCAGCCGATCGGGTCATTCCAAGCCAATCGTTTCACGCTGGCCGAGATGCGCACCGAGCTGGATCTCGGCCGTGTCTACGTTGACCAGCAGGTACAGGCGCTGACCGAAGGAAGGCTCAGCGCCGACGACGCGGCCAAAGCCAAGTGGTGGTGCACCGAGATGTCATGGCGAGTCCTCGACCGCTGCCTCCAGCTCCACGGTGGGTACGGCTACATGGAGGAATACCCGATTGCCCGAGCGTGGCGCGACGGTCGGGTGCCGACGATCTATGGCGGCACTACCGAGATCATGAAAGAGATCATCGGCAGATCGCTGGGTGTATAACAGCGGCGGTTGAAGATAAGGATTCTGCGATGGCGACAACCTCTGCACCGGTACCAAAAACACTCGACGGCAACGTAAAGCAGCTTCTCATCGGCGGCGAAGGTCGCGACGCCATCGGCGGTGGCACGATCTCCGTTGTCAACCCGGGCACCGGCCAGCCGTTTGTCACCGCCGCCGACGGCGGAAGTGCTGACATTGATGCTGCCGTCAGCAGCGCCAGAGCCGCGCTCGACGGACCGTGGGCGAAGTGGAAGCCCTACGATCGGCAACGCGCGCTCATCAAGCTCGCGGAATTGGTGGAGGCCGACTTCGATGAGATGAGCCTGCTGGACAGCATGTCCATGGGAGCGCCATGGGCCCGCACCCGGATATCACGCCGGCCGGTCAGCCTGCTCCACTGGTATGCGTCCCAAGCAGTCAACATGCGCGGCGAGACGATCCCCAATTCGGTCGTCGGTGACTTCTTCTCCTATACGGTACGCGAACCCGTCGGCGTGGTCGGTGGCATCATCCCCTGGAACGGCCCGATCCCAGCGGCCATCTGGAAGCTGGGACCTGTCCTGGCCACTGGCTGCACCATCGTTCTCAAGCCTGCGCCGGAAGCCCCTCTCAGTGCACTGCGACTTGGACAGCTGTGTCTCGAGGCCGGCATTCCGCCGGGTGTCGTCAATGTGGTGCCCGGCGGTGCAGCCGCGGGCGCCGCGCTGGCCGCGCATCCGGGAGTGGACAAGATCGCCTTCACCGGATCGCAGACCGCCGGGCAAGAAATCGTGCGAGCGTCGGCCGGCAACCTGAAGCGCCTGACCCTCGAGCTCGGCGGCAAGTCTCCCGATATCGTGTTTGCCGACGCTGATTTGGACAAGGCGGTGCCCGGCGCCGCGATGGCGATCTTTGGAAACAGCGGCCAGGTGTGCAGCGCCGGGTCGCGGCTGTTCGTCCAACGCGAGATCTACGACGAATTCCTCGAGCGACTGGTGACCTTCACCTCCCAGCTCGTGGTGGGTGACGCACTGGATCCGACAACCCAGCTCGGCCCGCTGGTATCGAGTCGGCAGTTGGACCGCGTATTGGAATACGTCGAGAGTGGCCGCAACGACGGTGCTCGCGCCGTCAGCGGCGGGCAACGTCTGACCGATGGAGACCTCGCGAACGGCTACTTCTTGGCACCGACGATCTTTGACGGCGTGCGCGACG
This sequence comes from Mycolicibacterium rhodesiae JS60, assembly GCA_000230935.2. Lineage (GTDB taxonomy): Bacteria > Actinomycetota > Actinomycetes > Mycobacteriales > Mycobacteriaceae > Mycobacterium > Mycobacterium rhodesiae_B. The sequence continues at coordinate 1,295,223 of AGIQ01000001.1, read as the reverse complement.
ATATGCGCATCGCCCGTGAGGAGATTTTCGGCCCCGTCGTCGTCGCTCTGCCCTTCGACGATGAGGCCGAAGCCATCCGTCGGGCCAACGACACCGATTTCGGGCTCGGCGCAGGCATTTGGACGCGGGACGTGTCCCGGGTCCAGCGGATGGCGAATGCGGTGAAGGCCGGCTCGGTGTGGGTCAACGGCTATCAGGCGATGGACCCGGCGGTGCCTTTCGGCGGTTACAAACTCAGCGGCTACGGCAGCGAATCCGGCATCCAGCAGCTCGACGCATACCTGAAGGTCAAATCGGTTTGGATCAACCAGGAATGACCGACACCTCGCTGGGCTTGCCGCAGGATCAACTTCGTGCACAAGCGCCCTCAGCCGGTTACCAACTGCTGGCCGGCGTACGCGTCCTGGACCTGACCAGCTCGATCGCCGGACCGTACGGAACCATGCTGCTCGCCGACCTCGGCGCCGACGTGGTGAAGGTCGAGCGAGCCGGGTCCGGGGACGACGCGCGCGCCTGGGGTCCGCCGTTCCTCGACGGCTTCGGCCTGTGGTTCAACAGCGTCAACCGAAACAAGCGCAGTATCGACCTCGACCTCAAGAGCGACAGTGACCGCCAGCTGCTGCAGTCGCTCGTCACACGCTGCGATGTGGTGATGACGTCGCTTCGCGAGGACGTGATGGCCCGGCTCGGGGTCAGCTTCGAACAAGCCCGAAAACTTCGCCCAGACATAATCCATTGCAGCATCACCGGTTACGGGCTGACCGGCCCGAAGGCAGCTCTTCCTGGATACGATTTGATCGCCGAGGGATTCAGCTCGGTGATGGACCTGACCGGCGAACCGGATTCGCCGCCGCAAAAGGTCGGAACAGCCGCCGCCGATCTGCTCGCCGGGATGGACGCCGCCTTCGCGGTCGTCGCGGCACTGTTCGACCGGGACAAGACCGGCCGCGGTCATCAGATCGACGTGTCCCTCGCGGAATCGATGACACGCTTCATGACACCAAAACTGGTGTCCTACCTGGGATCCGGCGATCTGCAACGCCGCTCCGGCGGCCGCGATTCGGTGATCGCGGTGTATCAGGTGTTCCAGACCGCTGATGATCCGATCGTCCTCGCATTGGGCAATGACGGTATCTTTCAACGCTTTTGTGGCGCAGCCGGGCTACCACAACTCGCCGAAGATCCCGACTACGCGACCAACCGTGACCGGCGAGACCGGCGGGAGGTTCTCGTTGCCAAGATCCAAGAGGTGCTGCTGACCCGTACCGCCCGCGAGTGGCTTGACCTGTGCTCGCAGGTCGACGTCCCGGCCGGGCCGATCAACCGGGTCGAAGACGTCGTAGCCGACGACCACCTGCAGGCGCGCTCGATGCTGTTTCGCATCCCGACCGAAGGCGGTGGACTCCCCCAGGTCGGCACCGGTTGGCATCTCGACGGTGAGCCAAACGGCTACCGCCTGCCACCACCACGCCTCGGGGCTCATCGCGACGATGTTCTCGCGGAATGGCTCACAGATATCCCGACATCCGACGACCAGATCGACCAGGAGACCACGTCATGACCGCGACCGAACCGGAGCTGCTCGTCCACAACGTCGGAAGCACGCGCTGGCTGACCATGAACCGGCCCGACAACGGCAACAAGTTCACCCCGAACATGTTGGTCATGTTGCGGCGCGCGCTGGAGGACGCTCGCTCGGACCGCACGGTGAGTGTCGTGGTCATCACCGGCGCTGGCGATAAGTTCTTCTGCATTGGCGGCGAAAAGCCGCCTACACCAAAAGATTTGGACTATTCGACTGTCATGGCAGTCGTCGACCTGTACCAGTTCATCGACCAGATGCCCAAGCCTGTCGTTGCCGCGGTCAACGGTTATGCCGTCGGCGGCGGACACGTCCTGCATGTGATGTGCGATCTGACGATCGCGAAGTCGTCAGCGACGTTCCGCCAGGTCGGTCCGCTCGTCGGCAGCTTCGACGCGGGTTTCGGCACCTGGTATCTGGAAGACATCATCGGGCGCAAACGCGCCAAGCAGATGTGGTTCCTCAACGAGAAGTTCACCGCCGAGCAGGCCTATGAGATGGGTCTGGTCAACTCGGTGGTCGCCGACGCCGATCTCGTCGCCGAAACTCAGGCACTATGCGACAAACTCGCGCTTCGCGGTGGCCAGGCACTGGCTGCCGTGAAGCTGTCATTTGCCGCGCGCACCGGTGGTGCGGGCGGGTTCTCCCGCGTGGCACACGATCTGCTGCTGCGGGACTACCTGGAGACCGACGAGGCCCGCGAGCTCCAAACCTCTTTCAACGAAAAGCGAGACGCCGATCCCGGCCATTTCTGGCGCTGAGAAAGCTGTGACCCGACGGTGCCTTGATCACCCGGAAGTTGCGGTGGATGAAACTACTTCGACGGCTAGTGAGCCAAAGATCTCCAGAGCGCCAATGTGGCCCGTCCCGACGATTGATAGTCTCACTCATGGGAATACGCCCAATCGTCTGACACTAATAATGCCTGTTAGCAAACGACTTTCGTGATTGGACCGAAATGACCCACTACCGCAGCAATTTAGCCGACATCCGCTTCAATTTTTTCGAAGTCTTCGGACGAGATCGCTTACTCGGCACTGGGCCTTGGGCCGACCTCGATGTTGAGACCGCTGTCGACATGCTCGGGGCCGGTGCGGAACTCGCTACGACCGAGCTCGCAAAGTCCTTCGCCGACACCGAGCTGGGCGATATCACCTTCGACCCCGCTACCGGAACCGTAAGCCTCCCGGACACATTCAAGAAGTCCTACGCCAAGTACGTAGACGCAGAATGGTGGCGGATGGACGTGGATCCGGCTGTCGGAGGAATCTCCGTGCCGCCATCGCTTCGTTGGGCCATGGCCGAATTTACGATGGGTTCGAACCCGGCGATTCTCTTCTATGCCCAGGGCTGGCCACTGGCACAGGTTCTTTACGAGCAGGGTAACGAGGCACAGAAGCGCATCGCGGCGTGGATGATCGAAAGACACTGGGGCGCCACAATGGTCCTCACCGAACCCGACGCCGGTTCAGCAGTCGGGTCCGCCAAGACGAAAGCAATTCCCCAGCCAGACGGGAGCTGGCACATTGAGGGCGTCAAGAGGTTTATCACCAATGGCGACTACGACATGGTTGAGAACATCGTGCACTTTGTTCTCGCTCGGCCGGTAGATACTGCCGGCGCAGGGGGACCGGGCACGAAGGGGCTCAGCCTCTTCATAGTTCCTAAGTTCCATATCGATCCGGAAACGGGAGACTTGGGAAAGCGCAACGGCGCGGTCGTGACCAACGTCGAACACAAAATGGGGCTCAAGGCCTCGGCGACCTGCGAGCTCACGTTCGGCCAGAAGGACCCCGCTGTCGGTTGGCTCGTGGGCGATGTGCACCGTGGAATTTCACAGATGTTCGAAATCGTGGAATACGCTCGCATGCTCGTCGGTACCAAGGCAATGGCGACCCTGTCGACTGGCTATCTGAACGCTTTGGAGTACGCGAAGACCCGGGTGCAAGGTCAAGATCTGGTCAGCAAGGGTGACCCATGCGCTCCATCCGTGCCGATCATCCGGCATCCCGATGTACGCCGATCCTTGATGCTGCAGAAGGCTTATGCCGAAGGCATGCGTGCGCTTCTGGGTTTTGCAGCCTCAGTGCTCGATGATATCGAGCTCGCGCGACATGAGGGGAAAGATCTCACCGCGGCACTTGCCCGCAAGGACCTTCTTCTTCCTATCGTCAAGGGCTTTTGCTCCGAGCAGGGCTATGCCAAATTGTCGGAAACGCTCCAAGTTTTCGGCGGATCAGGTTATCTCTGCGACTACCCGGCCGAACAGTACCTGCGAGACTCCAAGATCGACACGATCTACGAGGGAACCACCGCGATCCAAGGTATTGATCTGTTTTTCCGGAAGATCCTGCGTGACAACAGAAGCGCACTCAATGCACTCTTGGATGAGATCGATGCAGAGGTAGCTGAAGTCGGCAAGGCCTCTGAGCTTGTCTTGGTATCCCAGCGGCTCGCACAGGGACTCGTCGATGTCAGAAGTGCGGTGGACGCGCTCATGGAGTACTCCGCGAAGGCGAAGCAGGACCCTCAGATGGTCTATCTGATCGGACTGCAGACAACCCGCCTTGTCATGATGCTGGGCGAGCTTCTGGTCGGCTGGCTGCTCTCGCGACAAGCGCTGATCGCAACGTCGCGCCTTGCCGGATCACCTCTGGAGGACAGCGCCCGCAGCTTTTACGAGGGCAAGGTTACCGCGGCGCGGTTCTTCGCCGTTGAGCGGCTACCCATGCTCGGCATCGAGCGGCAGGCCCTCGAATACCCTGCGAATGAAGACATCATGGCTTTGCAGGACGAGTCGTTCTAACGTCCCTGGCATCTTCGCCTCGCCGGTCTATTGAAAGGTTCTTATGTCATCTGTAAGCGAGCGCCCCGTCGTCCTTGTCACTGGCGGCACCGGAGGCGTCGGCAGCTGCGTCAGTAGCACGCTGGCCGAGAATGGCTACAGCGTTGCGTTCACCTACCGCTCCAACGTGCAGAAGGCCGCCGACCTGTCGACAAAACTCGAGGCTCTCGGCGCCAAGACATATTCGGAGGGAATTGACCTTGCGGACGCCGACGCCGTAGAGCGCCTGATCACCGCGACAGTGGAACGGTTCGGGCGGATCGACGCCGTGGTACACGGCAGTGGCCCCTACGTCGACCAGCGTTACGTGAGTAGCTTCACTTCCGACCAGTTCCGTCGCCACGTAGACCAAGAACTGGTGGCTTTCTTCGAAGTAGCACGCTGCGCCCTTCCACACCTGCGGGCATCCCGCGGCTCACTCACCGCAGTCACCTCCGTGGCGGTACGCCGTTTCCCGGCCAAGGACGCGCTGTCCTCCATTCCGAAGGGTGGAATCGAGGCGCTCCTGAGAGCGATCGCCTTGGAGGAAGGACGGTTTGGTATCCGCGCCAACGCGGTCGCGCCAGGAATACTCAGTGACGGCATGATGGACATGTTGTCCACAACGGGCGACGCCACTGAAGAGCAGAAGGCGAACATGGCACGCTCAATTCCACTGCGCCGGCTCGGACTCAGCGCCGAGGTTGCCGCTGCGGTGTGCTTCCTGGTGTCGCCGGCCGCAAGCTACATAACCGGGCAGACCCTCGTCGTGGACGGCGGCTACAGCGTCTGACCGGATAGCAGCCCGTCTGCCTCGTCGTGTCAGGACAGTCATCCGTCGGGCAGGACGGTCGCGTCGGATCGAAGTCATCGAGGCGCCGCGAGAACGCCTTACGCAAGCTGGCCACCGCGATCCTGAGGCGGCCTCGGTTTCATTCGAGTCGATATGCGCCGTATCGTCTGAGTAGGGCGCTGTTATCGCCCCGGGTCATGAGAGAGATGGGTTGGCGCGGTGCCGTCCAACCGGTTTGTGGGCGGCCCATTTCACCCTGATTCGCGGCACCTTCCGCTACGCCGGGCGTTCAGCACCGCGACGCGATCGCCAAGGCATCACACCGATCCGGATATCCCGGTTAGGTCATCACCGGATTGTCCGGAATGTGCGGCTGGCTCAGCGGACCATCGCGCCGGCATCGACGGGCAGCGTAGTCCCGGTAACGTAGCGGCCCATATCGGATGCCAAATAGATGATGGCGTTGGAGATGTCGACTGCCTCGACCATGGGGACCGGTAGCGCGTTGTTTAGTGACGAGCTTATGGTCGGTTCTTGCTGGAAAACCTCAGCGAACTCCGGATTGCTCACCATCGGAGTGTCCACGCCGGTCGGGTGGATGGTATTCACTCGGATGTTGTACGGGCCTAGAGCATTGGCGTAGCAACGCATCAGGCCGATGACACCGTGTTTGGCGGCGGCGTACCCGAGCATGCCGTCCGACTTGAGGCCGAGGGTCCGCGTGGGGCCCTTGAGGCCGGCCAGCGAACTCGTGATGACGATCGATCCACCGTCGCCTTGCTCGAGTAGCGTCGGGATGGCGGCCTCGCAGGTGTTCAGAACACCGGTGAGCATCACGTCGATGGCGTCGTGCCAGGCCTGCCTCGAGTTGCCGCGCTCGCCGGCGATCGGCAGGATTCCGGCGTTCGCCAGGACGATGTCGATGCGGCCCAGTTCCGCGAGGCCCTCGTCGAATACCTCCTGCACCGCCGCCTGATCCCGGACGTCGGCCTTCCTGGCAACGATTCGCCGGCCCAGCGCCTCGACCTCCTTCACGGTCTGGGCCAGGTCCTGCTCGGTCGCCCCCGCGCCCAGTGTCGTAGCGATGGTCTCGCAGATATCGAAGGTAACGATGTCCGCACCCTCCTCGGCGAGCCGGACCGCGTGTGAGCGACCCTGACCCCGTGCGCCCCCACTGATGAATGCGACCTTGCCATCCAGTAGTCCCACGGCTCTACGTCCTCTCCATGCGTTGTCCCGTTGCCGTACTTCGGTGATGGCTCAGTCCAGGAAGGACTTGCCGACTCGGGCACGGTGCAGCTCGTTGGCGCCTTCCCAGATCTGGGTCAGCTTGGCGTCGCGGAACAGCCGCTCAACCTTCGATCCGGTCATGTAGCCGTAACCGCCTTGCAGCTGAACGGCATTCGTCGCGACCGACATTGCCGCGTCCGATGCGGCCAGTTTCAGGATCGACGCTTCGACATCGAAGTCCGTGCAGCCGGCATCGACCATTCGGCCGACCTCCATCAGCCACGACCGGGCCATGACGATCTTGGTCGCCATGTCGGCGAGCATGAATTGGACGCCCTGGAAGTCCAGGATCCGTTGACCGAATTGCTTGCGCTCGTTGATGTACTCGCGGCATTCGTCGAAGGCGGCCCGGGCGATCCCGATCGCCTCGGCGGCGACGCTGGGCCGTGACTTGTTCAGCATCGAGAGCAGGATCTCGAAACCCCGGCCCTGTCCCCCAAGGAGATTGCTGCGCGGCACGCGGCAGTTGGTGAAACTCAGCTCGACGGTCGATGACGCTCGATGCCCGAGCTTTGACTCGCGCCGGATCACTTCGAATCCCGGGGTGTCACGATCCACCAAAACACACGACATCTGTTTCTTGCGTTCTGGCCCATCTGGCCACTTCGCGAACACGAGCGTGACGTCGGCGACATCGCCGTTGGTGATGAAGATTTTGCTCCCGTTGAGTACCAAGGTGTCGTCACCGTCGGGCTTTAGCGTCGACTGCATGGCCATCGCATCAGAGCCGCCGCTACCTTCGGTGATCGCGACCGCAGCAATTCCACCGGCGGCGATCTTCGGCAAATACTTGGACTTCTGATCCTCGGTACCGAAAGCAACGACCGGCGAGATCGCGTGGAACGTGGTGGCCCAAGTGATCGCGGTGGAGGGGCAGCCTCGGCTGACCTCTTCGACAAGCTTCAGGTAGCAGCAGTACGACAGCGGCGATCCGCCGTATTCCTCAGGAATGAAGACACCGTTCATTCCCAACTCGTTCAGAATCCGGATGTTGTCCCACGGGAACTCGCCGCTCTGGTCGAATTCCTCAGCGCGAGGGGCGATCTTGTCGCGGATAACCCCGGTGACGTACGACACGAATTCGTTCTCGTCGTCACTCAAGCCGCTCGGCAAGGTGTCAGAAAAGAGCGTGCTCAACGGGTATCCCCTCGTCCACGGCGTGCGGTGTTGCGAGCTGGCGCGAGTGTTGGGGACTGCGCGTCACATGCGCCGTCCCGGTTCGCACGGACTGGCATAGTGCTCATCGCAGCTCTACCTCTCGCCAGTGCAGCTCCGAAATAGTGTCAGCAGAATATCCCGATCGCGCACCAACGTCAACCGGGCGCCCGTTAGTCTAGGCGTCGTAAGGTGACGCTGGCCGATCGGGCGCCCGGTTGATAACATTGGACGTTCCGAGGTCAGGAAGGCGTGGTCGAATTGATCAAGCATGATCAGCTCTTCATTGGAGGCCGCTGGGCTCAGCCAACCGGCTCCCAGCAGCTGACAGTGACGTCACCGGCCACCGAAGATGTCATTGCGACGGTGCCGCTCGGCGGAATCGCCGATGTCGACGCGGCGATTTCCTTGGCCCGCAAGGCGTTTGATGAGGGCCCGTGGCCGCGGATGTCCGTCGATGAGCGGCGCGTCCTGATCCGCGCATTTGGACGGGCACTGGGCCACGACGTCGACAGTTTGTCACGGCTGATCAGTTCTGACACCGGCCAGCTTTTCCGCTACCGCCATGGCAATGTGGGGCCGGCGTTCGATTACTACTCCAGCCTCGATCTGCCCAAACCCGAGTACCGGGTCGCTCCTGACGGCGCTGCCGCGCTGATCGTGCACGAGCCGGTCGGCGTGGTCGCCGCCGTCATGCCCTGGAATGCGCCGATGGCGCTGACGCTGCACTCCATTCTTCCGGCGCTCCTGGCCGGCTGTCCCGTCGTGATCAAGCCGCCCCGCGAGACCCCGCTCTACGCGTTCCCCCTCGCCCAGGCATGCTTGGACGCCGGCCTCCCCGAGGGTGTGCTCAGTGTCGTGACCTGCGACCGGCCGGCCTCCGAACATCTCGTCCGCCACCCCGGAGTCGACCTCATTGCGCTGGTCGGCAGCACCGAGGCTGGTATCCGCATCGGCACCCTGTGCGCCGAACAAATCAAGCGGGTCCGCCTCGAGCTCGGTGGAAAATCCGCCGCGATATTTCTCGATGATGCCGATATCGCGACCGCGGCGCCGCTCGCACTCAACGCTGGGGCCCTTCAGAACAACGGCGAAGCGTGCGCAGCATGGACCAGGCTCCTGGTGCCCCGATCGCGGGAGGCCGAGATCGTCGACGCCCTATGCGACATCCTCAGCGGAGTAGTCGTCGGCGATCCGCTCGACGAGGCCACCGGTCTCGGACCGATGGTCAGCCGTCAGCAGCGGGAAACCGTCGAACGCTATATCGAGATCGGCGCCGCCGAAGGTGCCAAGATTGCCTTCGGCGGTGGTCGGCCGGCTCATCTGGACCGCGGCTGGTTCGTCGAACCGACGCTGTTGACCGACGTGGACAACAGCATGCAGGTGGCGCGCGAGGAGATTTTTGGCCCCGTCGCCGTTGTCATTCCTTACGACGATGTCGATGACGCGGTGCGCATCGCCAACGACTCTCCCTTCGGACTGGCCGGCGGGGTATTGACCCAGGACCACGCCCGGGGAGTGGCTGTCGCACAGCGTATTCGGGCCGGAGCGATTGGCGTCAACTCACTCGGCTACGGACTCGCCTTCCCGTTCGGTGGCTACAAGCAATCCGGAATCGGACGCGAACACGGCCCTGAGAGCCTGCACGAACTTCTGGAGGTCAAGACCATCGGATTGCCGCGCGATCATGACCGGGCCGCGTTCGACAACACTCAGGTGATCCATTGACGGATTGTGATACCGAACCGAACCTGTTCATAGGACGGCCCTCGGGTTCAACAGTGGCCGGCTGACGGTGGACATTGGGCTGATCATGTTTGCCACGGAGGCGACCATGCCCGTGGTCGACGTCGCACGGGAAGCCGAAGAGCGGGGCTTCGAGTCGCTGTTTCTTCCGGAGCACTCACACATTCCGGCGAGGCAGCAGATCGAGCGCCCCAAAGGGGGTGATCTACCCGAGGACTACCGGTACATCTTCGACCCTTTCGTGGCGCTGGCCATGGTGGCCTCCGCGACGTGCCGCCTCGGCCTTGGTACGGGCATCTGCCTGGCCGCACAGCGTGATCCGATCATTCTCGCCAAAACGATCGCCACGCTCGACGTAATGTCGGGCGGGCGGGTGATCCTGGGCGTCGGTGCTGGCTGGCTCACCGAGGAAATGGAGAACCACGGCCTGGACCCGCGACGGCGATACCAGGTTCTCCGCGAGCATGTCCAGGCGATGAGGGCGATCTGGACATCCGAGGTGGCCGAATACCATGGCGACACAGTGAATTTCGGCCCCATCTGGCAGTGGCCGAAGCCGTTCCAACGACCGCACCCTCCGGTCTTGCTCGGCGGCACTGCTCCCAGAATGCTCGATCGCGTCATGACCTATGCGGACGGATGGATGCCGTTCGCCGCTAACGGGGACGATATCCTTGCCCGGGATATTCGCGCGGTACAGGCCAAGGCCGTCAGCGACGGCGGTGAGCCGCTGTCCATCACGGTGTTCGGCGCGGCTCCCGACCGAGCTGTGCTTGAGCAGTACCGTGAAATCGGTGTTCGGCGGTGCCTGTTGTGGCTGCCGCCCGGCCCTCCCGAGGAAGTCCAACGAGGGTTGGATAGCCATGCTGAACTCCTCGTAAAGATTCGCGGTTAGAGCATGCGGCGAGGGCTCACAATTTTGAAGTTTGGGGCGGAACGCACATGCGTCCCGCGCGAGAAGTCTTCACAAAGCTCGACACTCAACAGAAAGGAAATACGTCCATGCGCAGCCTGATTGCCGGCGTTGACGATGCCGGGCACTCGTGCCTCATCAGCGAGGTACCGATCGAGGAACGGGATATCCACGCGGAGGGACCCTCTCACCGCACCGACGTTTTCCACCTCGGGGAAACGCCACCACCCATGCGCGGCCCGACCCGAGCCGGCTACCACGAGACTGGGCTCAAACCCGGTCACCTCGACATCTGCGTACTCCAGATGCCCGCAGGAATCGAGCATCCCAATCACTACACCGACACCATCAATCTGCACGTCATCGTCGCCGGCAGCGTCGAGGTTCTGCTCGATGACGGTCCGCACCTGCTCAACACCGGCGACTCCCTGGTGCTTCCGCCGGTCGACCACGGCTGGCGAGCGGGCCCGCAGGGGTGCACCCAGACCATCTTGAACCTGGGCACCATCCGGCCCGACTAGGACACGTGGGCACTCTGGCGGCGCGCGTCGCCGCCCTCGAAGCAGCACTGCTCGCGCTAGGTGATCTTGAGGAGATCCGGCACCTGCGCGAGCAGTACTGCCGCCTGGTCGACGCCAAACAGTGGGAAGAACTGGACGGCCTACTCACGCCCGACTACCGGCACTTCGCCACGAACACAGTCGGCGCAGAGCCGACACAAGCGGCCGGATCGGCCGAGGATTATCTCGATCGCATCCGGCGAATCACGGTCGGCGCAACAACAGTCCATGCGTGTTTCATGCCCGATATCCAACTGACCGGCGCTGCCACCGCAACCGGCCTATGGTCGATGATCGATGTGGTCAGCCACCCGACGGATCCGGGCATGCGTTTCATCGGCCGGGGCCACTACCGCGACGACTACCGCCGGGGCGAGGACGGAAGGTGGCGCATCGCCGTCACCCGCCTGACACGCCAGCGGCTCGATCGACTCCCGGTGCGCGAGGCCGGACCTACCCCCGAGCTACCCGGTTCGGTTGGTTCACAATGAGGTTCGGACTCACCCTCGGGGTGGACATTCCGCCGTCGCCCCCGGCGTTGGTCTCGTTGGTCACCGAAGCCGAGCGCCTGGGTTTCAGCACATTCTGGCTCGGTGATCACGTCGTGATCCCACGCGTGGTCGACGACGCCGCCCACCAACGCGACGTAGGTGGTGCCGTGCGGATCGCCGACAAGACCGTCGTCGATGTCTTCGAACCGGTGGTCACTCTGGCGTACCTCGCCGGTCAGGTCCACACGATTCGCCTCGGATTCAACGTCCTGGTAATCCCCTATCGAAATCCGGTACTCACCGCCAAGATGCTGGCCTCGATCGACGTGCTATCCCGGGGTCGACTGATGCTCGGCGCCGGCGTCGGCTGGATGGAAGGCGAATTCATAGCGCTGGGCACATCTTTCGTGCACCGGGGCGCGGTGACCGACGAGTATCTCGAGGTGATGGTACGGTGCTGGACCGAGGAACAGCCAAGCTTCCACGGCCGGTACTACGATCTCGCCGACATCGCGTTTCGCCCCAAGCCGCAGCAGAAGCCGCACATCCCGATCTACATCGGGGGCAGCGGCGATGCCGCCCTGCGCCGGGCCGCCCGCCTTGGGCAAGGATGGCTACCGCTCTTTCATTCACCCGATGAACTCGAGCCGAAACTCGTGCGGCTCAATGAACTCTGTATGCAGGCAGGTCGTGATCCATGCGAGTTGGCAGTGATCCCGAGTGTCAGGGTGCGGCTGCGACCCGAGGACGATCCAAACGGGATATGGTCAGGCTCGAATCCGGCCGCGATCCGGTCTCTGGTCGACGCCTATGCCAGGCTCGGCGTGCAGGAGTTGACACTCGTCATCGTCGAACCCGACCTCGATGTCGAGACCCTGCACGACCGGTTGCGCTGGTGGGCCGCAGAAGTCATGTGACGCAATGATTTTAGCTACCGTCAGCGAAACCCGGCAGCACCACGATTTCCTTTGAGCTGTGCAACGGGATACACCGCCGACAACGAGGTGCGCAGGCAAGGCTGCTAGGCATGGGGCTCATTCAAGATTTTGCGGATCGGGAGACCTCACCGAACGCAGGGTCCAAACAGCGCACTGCAACGACGAACATCAAGGCAATAAAGGGAGCGATAACACCGTAAGTTGCTGCCGGGGTCGCCATCTCGGCGTTATTTAGTAGCTGCGGGCTCAGTGCTATGCCCATTGCAAACACCCCGTTGTGTATGCCGATCTCCAGGCTGACAGCGATGGCCTGTCGTGGACCAAGGTGCATGCAACGCGGCACGAGATAACCGACTATCAGACTAGTAGCGCAGAAGGAGACCACGGCGCCGGTCAGCACGCCAAGGCTGTGCCAGAGCATCTCGCGGGCTCCGATGATCGTCACTATGGTCGCGACTACCAGCAATACCGCTGCGGCTATTTTGGTTGGCGCCTGAAGCCGCTGGGCTAGCACGGGAAAGCGGTGGCGGATGACCATGCCGATCGCGGTCGGTATGAGAACGATGGCGAACACAGCGAAGAACTTCTCCCACTGTAAGGGAATGAGATCTCCTGCTCCCATGAACCAGCTCATCCCAACTGCCAATATCGCGGGTAACGTGACGATCGACAGCACCGCGTTGATCGCCGTCAGCGTGAGATTGAGCGCGAGGTCCCCGTTGACCAAATGGCTGAGGATGTTCGCCAACAGTCCGCCTGGCGAACCGGCCATCAGCAGTAGGCCGACCGCCAAATTCGGCTGAAGGCTAAAGGCTTCGGCAATCAATACGCACAGGGCAGGCAGGAGTACGGCTTGGCAGACCAGTGCGATCGCCAGCGGGCGCCGCAGCGTAGCGGCGCGCCGGAAATCGGCAACTGTGAGCGTCAGCCCAAGAGCAAGCATGACCGCCACGACCAGTAAGGGAAGGAACTGGTTTAGTAAGGGAAGGAACCCGTTGTTCATAATGCTCCGCGGTGTTGGTTGCGCAGACGCTGTGAAAGTCGATCGTTGGACGGTGATGACGCGGTGACGAAACAGGTAGTCAGCTTGCCTTGAAGCGTGAAAGTAGCCCACGTGCGGTGGCCCGAGCAACGAGCTCGATGCCGTCGATCTTGGAGGCACACATCAGAAGTGACCGACTTCGGCCGATACGGACGGCTCATCCGTTGCCCTCACAGCAGGTGCGCGGATACCGCCGCCCGTCGCCAATACGCTCTTGAACCCGGCGCCTGGTCGACGCCGGTTTCACCACCAAATAACAATCGGGATCTCTGATCCGAAAACAACTCCGGCCAGGCGCCAGGCCTACGAACCGGCCTCGCCGCCGGATGGCCAATTGACCACGCCCGGTTCGAGTTCCACGCCCACTGTGTTGATGAAGCCCGCCATCATCCGGTAGAAGCCCGGCAGCAGCACGATCTCCTCGAGCTGCGCAACGGAATACACCGCTGATAAGGCGGCCCAGGTCTCGTCGGAAAGATTCGCGGAAGCTGCCATCTCGTCAGCGGCCGCGATCATCAGCCGGTCGTTGCCCTGCCACTGATAGGACTCGTCCGCCGTAGCCCGAATCTCGCCCTCGGTGAGGCCGGCGCTCAGCGCCGTCTCCACGTGATGGGCAAAGTAGTAGTGGACGCGAAAGCGATATGCCGAGCGCAGCGTGATGAGTTCTCGATCCCGATCGGGAAGCAGGCTCTGACTCAAGAACATCCCTGCGAACAACATGAATCGTTTCAACAGGCGCGGATGGTGGGCGAGCACCCGAGCGGCGTTCAGCGGCTGACCGTTGTGGTGCACTGTTTTCGCGAGAAGCTGTTCGACCTCGGCGGGCGGATCTTCGAGCGGCCTGATCCGCGGGTGGGTATCACTCATGCCATCATCCTTACCTCGCTCGGCGCGAAATGTGCTTGGTCCTCTGGAATCACACGCCAGCGCTGTCCTGGTGTCACCGGAAGCGCACCGCCCGTCAAAGCACCAGTAGCTACCAGCTCGCCGGCCAGCAGGTGAGGCGCATCCGGGGCGGCAAGCAATTCCCGCAACGCTGCTAGCGGTCCTCCCAACACATCGACTCCCCTGCCGTGAGCCACGGGCTTGTCGTCACACGTCAGCGTTATCGCCAGCTCCGCAAGCGATCCGGTACCCGTTTCCGCCAGCTCGATTCGCTTCTCGCCCACAACCAACCGAGCATGGCAACCGAAGTCGGCAACCAGATCGGCCGGTGTCAACTGCCAGCCGGGATAGTGACAATCGACGAGTTCGAACCCCAGGGCGGCCCACCCGACTGCGTGTGCGATCTCATCGCTGGTTGCGCCCGGTCCGAGTGCGTGGGCCAGTCCTACCACGACCTCCGCCTCGATCCGCGGAGCCACCAACTCACCGATAAGCACGTCGGTCTCCCCACCCACGGCATCCTGATACATCGGTGCCCACACCGGACGGTTCAGGCCCAGAACCGCCCAGACCCCGCGATTCGTGAGCCCGATCTTCACCCCGCACCGGGCGTGGCCGAGTTGGGACCAGCGCACCGAAACACGTTGCGCTACATCGTAGGCGGCCGACAAGTCGAATGAATCGTCCAAGTCGGACACCCTGGCGAGGGTACCGCGCCGAAGCCGCGCTGCAACGATGTCGCCGGCCAACCGGTCATGATCCATCGGTCACCCTGCCGGCGCCAGCGCCTGCAGCTACGACGACCAGGAGACGGTCAGCGCCTTCAAGGAACGCAGATGCAGCGCGCCGGCCCATTCGATGGATTCCGTCTCGAGGCGCAGATTAGCGCCCATCCGCTCGGCAAACGCCTTGAATGTGACCTGCCCTTCAAGCCTGGTCAGCGCGGCGCCCATGCACGTGTGAATACCGTGACCGAACGACACATGGGGGTTCGGGGAGCGCGTGATGTCAAACGTGTCGGGATTGCTGAACCGGCGCGGGTCCCGGTTTGCCGAAGCAACAATCCACCGCACCCGATCCCCTGCCCGGATCTGCTTGCCGTTGAGTTCGACATCACTGACCGCGATCCGTTCGAGGCTCTTGACCGGCGGATCAAAGCGCAGCCCCTCCTCCGTCGCGCCCCCGGCGTAACGATCGGGATCAGACTTCAGCAGCGCCCACTGATCCGGATTGCGGGTGAACGCCAGCATGGCGTTGCAAATGAGATTGATTGTGGTCTCGTGACCGGCGACGAGGATGAACGCCACATTCTGCATGACCTCTTCGTGCGTTAAGGCTCCCGACGACTCAGCCCTGGTCAGTTGGGAGACAAGGTCGTCACCCGGATGCTGCAGACGCTCTTCGACTATGGGCGACATGTATTCGTCCATCGCGTCCATCGCGTTGGCGATCTCACGCATCCGCGACGACGACGTCCGCGGACCGATCAACAGATTCTCGGCAACCTCGCGGACGTACAACCGGTCCTTCTCCGGAATCGCCATGAGTTCGGAAATGACCAATAGCGGGAAGGGAATCGCGAAGTCGTTGACCACATCCATACGGTCGCCCTTGACATTCGAGATCAGCTGGGCGACTGCGTCTTCGATGAGTGGCCGCCATCTCTTGACCGCTGCCGGTGTAAAGAACCGATGCAGCGCGTTGCGCATGTCGCGATGGTGCGGCGGATCGGCGGTGATGATGCGCTGCATCTGCTTACGCTGAACGTAGTTGTACGCATCGAGGTCCGCTTCGTTGATCGGGGGGTATGGCGGACGCGTATCCCGTTGCGGAACCGAAGACGAGAAGATCTCCGGATGCATGTTGATATAGCTCGCATCGTCATAACGCGTCACGATCCACACCTGGTAACGCTCGTTCCAGTGCACCGGGTCGGTCTCACGCAGGTACCCGAAGTAGGTGTACGGATCGTCGTTGATATCCGGCGCGAACAAGTCCTCGTTGATGACGGGTTCACCGATTTGGGTCATGAAACTCTCCTTGAATCGCCAAGACTGTGCAGAACTGGTCGCCGCTCACGACTTGATCACCGCGCACAATCGGAGTATCCCTGTTCTCCCACTCGGACCGCTGGAAGGCAACATTGACATCGTCCAGCGCAAAGTGGTGCGACACCAGCCGGTAGAAAGGCCGAGTGTTCTTGGTACGGACCAGAAAATCGAGAATCGATACCTCCGGAATCAGTGCACCCAGTTCAGGTTCCGACCAGGAGAAACCGGCCTACAACCGTTTGAAAGTCTATGTGCTGCAAGGAGCATTCGTCAAGCGGGCGCCCGGTAGGTTAGTGACATGTGTCTTGCCCGCAGCAAACTCGACCGTCCCCCGGCGCGTAGCACATTCTCGCCTCAACGAGGTGCGTGCTACGCGCCGAGGTCGGCAACTACTTCTCGATCCCGAAGCGCGTCAGCCCGTAGCATTCGATCGCGTTACCGCGAAGCATCTGCCATGCCTCGTGCTCGTTGAGACCCGCGATCTCGATCAGCTTCTCGGCCGTGCGCAGGGAATGCGGATAGGTCGAGTCGGCGTGCGGGTAGTCGACCTCGAACATGATCTGATTCATGCCGATGATGTCGCGGTTCTTCATTCCGTGGATATCGTCGACGACGCAGCCATAGACGCGTCCGGCCAGGTAGCTGCTCGGCCGCTCCGGGAGTCGCTGGCGCAGCTCCGGCTCGACGAGATCGGCGCGCTCCCAGATGCTTTCGATCCGCTCAAGGATGTAGGGCACCCAGCCGACCTGGCCTTCACTCAGCGCGATCTTGAGCGTCTTGTAGCGCTCCAGAACACCCGACAGCAGCCAGTCCGCGAATGCGCCCATCGCATTTTGGGCCGTCAGGGTCAACAGCAGGCTCACCGGGGCATCCGGGGACGTCGTCGTCAGCTTGGACGACGATCCGATGTGCATATTGATCACCGTTTGGGTCTCTTCACAGGCGGCCAGCAGCGGATCCCACCCTCCCGAGTAGACGCTGGGGAGTCCCAGCGCAGCCGGTGACTCGGAGAACGCAATGGCGTGCGAGCCCTTCGCTGCGCACCGACGTACCTCTGCTGCAGCCAGTTCGGCATCCCACAACGGGATGAGGGTCAGCGGAATGAGCTTGCCGTAACCTGCACCGCCGCACCACTCGTCGATCATCCAGTCGTTGTACGCCTGGACGCACAGCAGGGCGAGTTCCTTGTCCTCCCGTTCGGCGAATGTCTGGCCGCAGAATCGTGGGAATGTCGGGAAGCACAGGCTGGCGCCGACGTCATTGGCCGCCATGTCCTCGAGCCGGGCGGCCTGGTCGTAACAGCCGGGCAGCATCTCGTCGATGGTGATGGGAGCGAGCGGACTCAGGCTCGGATCCAGAATGCGGGCCTGCGCGTAACCCGCGGTGTGCGGATGCACGAGGTCGTCATAGAGCCACACGTCGCATTCACGAGCGCCAGGTCCGTCTCCTTCGACGAATCCCTGCTTGCGGGGCTCGAGTGATACATAGCCGAACTTGCGCTCGACCCGGGGGCCCCGATCGCGATACTTGGCCGGCAACCGGTCCTGCCAAACGTTGCGAGGCTCGAGAACATGGTCGTCCACCGAAATAATCTTCAGATCACTCGACATAGTGACTCCTCACTGTTTCGTCCCGCCAGAGCACCTGCAGGACTGCCTTGAAATGGAAACACACCCCCGGCTCTCGGCCATCGCAGGAGGGTGAGACTGATCGCATCGGCGATATGGTCGATCTCGATGCCAGATGCCGCCGTGTGCGGGAAAGCCGTTGCGTAAGAGTATATTTCAACCAGCTCATCGTACGCCCACCGCAGGAGTTGCGGATGACAATATGGCCGCGAGCCGCTCCGGATCATCGATCGCCCAGCCCGCGTACGGCGACGTGGTGGTCACGAAGTCCGGCAGAAGATCGCGCGCCCGTTGCGGCATCTCCTCGGGAGTGCCCTCAAGAACGAAATGCGAGAGGAAGTCGTCATCGATCAAGTCTGCGAGACCGTCCCAGTTCTCATTTCGGACGAGTCGGGCAAGTGCCGGTTGGAGTTCGGCACGCCCGATGGCGTCGAGCACCGGTAGGTACGCCGCGGTGCTGGCATAGAAGGCCAGCTGCCGGCGGGCTTGTCTCATCTGTGTCTGAAGTTGCCGCTCGTCATCGCCCATCACCATGAAAGTGGGGCGCGAAATCTCGATGGCCGAGATGTCTCGCCCCGACTTCGCCAAGCCGCGTCTCAGAGCGGGCAGGACGACTCTGTTCTCATAGGCGGCATTCGAGAAGGGATGCAGGAGCAGGCCATCGCACATTTCTCCGGCGAGTTCAACCATCTTCGGCCCCACTGCGGCAAGCCAGATGGGAATGGGATGGCTGTGCATCGCGGGATGCCAGAACGGGGCGCTCAAGGTGTGGGTGTAATACGGTCCCTGATGGTCGAGCCGCTCACCCGTGCGCCAACTCGTCCAGATCGCGCGCAACGCCATGATGTAGTCGCGCATCTGCAAGACCGGCTTACCCCACGGCATCGAAAAACGGCGTTCGATGTGAGCTTTGACCTGACTGCCGAGCCCCAGGATGAATCGTCCCTCGGATTGGTCTGCCAGCTGCCAGGCCGACATGGCCACCGTCATCGGGCTTCTGGCAAACGCAACCGCTACTGCGGTTCCCACCTCCGCGTGCGAAGTCGCCAATGTCGCAGCGTAGGAACTCAAGAAGGGATCGGTGCCCTCCTCAGTGACCCAGACCCGTTGGTGGCCGGACCTTTCGGCGTTGTCAGCCAGCGGGCCCACGCTACGTAGGTCCTTGGTGTGCAACACCGCATCAATTCTCACCGGGGTGGACCACCGCTAATCTGGGCAGCACGCAGCCCGCGAAAATCGGTCTTCGTCCTGTTGGTGAACGCCGCCAGACCGTGTGCCGCATCAGTAGAATTCATGTGCGCGACAGCGATGCTGCGCTCCAGCCTCAGGGCATCGTCAAGTTCCAACGCCGCGCCCCGACGGACCGCCTCTTTGATGGCGGCCGTGGCGGCGGAGCTCCGCCCGGCCAGCATCTCGGCCATCTCGGTGGCGGTGGCGATCACGTCCTCATCGGGCACCACTCGGTTCACCAGCCCGGCCGCCAGCGCGTGCTGCAGGTCGATCGGCTCCCCGGTGTACAGCATCCACAACGCCGTGCGTTTCGGTATAAGGCGAGGCAGCCGCTGGGTGCTCCCCCCGCCTGGGAACAACCCGAAATTCGCGTGCTGATCGCCCAGCACAGCGGACTGACCGATGACGACGGCATCGCACACCTGGGTCAGTTCGAATCCACCCGCGAGAGCGAAGCCATGCACGGCGGCGATGGTCGGCTTGGGAGATGCCTCGATCACCCCGAATACCTCATGCCAGCGCACCAGAAAATCGTCAAAGGTGCCTTCTGCCAAGGCATTCTCGACCAGCTTGAGGTCAGCGCCCGCGCAGAAGCACCGGCCGTTTCCAGAAACAACGACCGCCGCAACCTGATTGTCACCTGCCGCGTTTTCGATGTGACGCGCCAGCAAGTCCAAGCAGTCGAAATCGAGGGCGTTGAGCTTGCCGGGCCGGTTCAGCGTCACATAGGCGACAGCCCCCTCACGCCGGTAGGACACCTTCTCGTCTTGCCCAACGGGTCGCTGTGACGGTGCTGACGACTCGGCATCGACACTCATGAACCGCTCCTATCCATTCATCGTCAGGCCGCCGCTGACGCTGAGTACCTGTCCAGTGATGTATGACGAGTCGCGAGAAGCGAAGAAGCGAATGGCATTCCACACATCGGCTGGTTCTCCGACTCGGCGCATCGGGATCGCCTTCGTGACGGCTTCGCGTAATCCGGGCGGATTCTTGTCGAGAAATGCAGTGTTGATCGGACCCGGGCAGACGCAGTTCGCGGTCACACCGTGGCGGGCGAACTCGCGTGCTACGGATTTGGTGAATCCGATCATGCCCGCCTTGGCCGCTGCGTAGACCGTTTCACCGGAACTACCGACCCGGCCGGCATCGCTGGACACGTTCACCAGTCGGCCCTTGGTTTCGATCAAGCTGCCAAACAGGCTGTGCGTCATCGCGATAGCCCCGACCAGATTGATCGCGACCACACGCTTCCAGAAGTCCGGTTCGGTGTCGACGAAGGGCATCATCTCGTCCCAGCCGGCACAGTTGACCAAAACCGAGGGTTGCCCGAGTTGCGCGATCACCTGCGCCGCAGCCTGGGACACCGAATCGGTGTCGGAGACATCGACCCGCACGGCGGCTGCGGAGCCGCCATCGGCCACGATCTTCTCCGCGACGGTCTGCGCCATTCCCAGGTCGATATCGGCGACCGCAACGGTATACCCGTCTTTTCCGAAGCCGAGGGCGGCCGCCGCTCCGATCCCCGAGCCAGCGCCCGTGACCACGACGATTTCTTCGCCTACCAACGTTTCCTCACTACGGTCGTCGAACACGATTTGTTGAGAGTCCCTACCCGCCAGCAGAACTGGTGCCGGTCATTGTCGTATGCTCTGGGCACCGTCAATGGTGATGGTCTCGCCGGTCAGGAACCCGCACTGCGCGTCCAGAATCGAGCTGACGAGACGTCCGATCTCGGCTGCGGTGCCGATCCGGCCGACCGGGATCTTGCGCGCCAATCTGCTTCGGTTCTGCGGGTCTTCGAGGAACTCGGCATTGAGCTCGGTCTCGACATAACCCGGCGCGAAGTTCACCACCGAAATGCCGTCCGGGGCCCACTCCACAGCCAGTGTTCTGGTCACCGAGGCCAAGGCCGCTTTGGCGGCCGAGTACGCGAGGCCGCCGGGAATTCCCAACTTGCCGTAGAAGGATCCGACATTCGCGATAAAGCCGCCCCCGCGCTGCTTGAGATGCGGGTGGGCCAGCTGCGCCAGCCGCACTGAAGAGACGAGGTTCAACTCGAGTGATCTGCGCAATTCGCCAAGGCTCAACTCGGCGCTGGGCGCGGGTGTGTAGGCCCCTGCCACGTTGACGAGTCCCACCAGCCCATACGACTCCGTGAAGGACTCCAGCGCGTCGCGGGTAGCGGCGTCCGCGGTGACATCCAGGGCGATCGGCACCACACCGTCGGAAGAAAACGGGACGGTGCCCCGGCGACTGGCGCAGCCCACCGTGTAGCCAAGCTTCACCAGCTCCTGCGCGATGGCCGCGCCAATTCCGCTGCTGGCTCCGGTGAGAAAGACAGAACGGCGGCTTCCAGCCGCAACATCCCCTGCCGCCATCGGCCACCCCTAACAATCAGCACTATGCGACGCATCGTGGCGTCGCCCACGTCACAAGCATAGGACTCGGTGAGTGATCGGTCAATCGGGCGCCCGGTAGACAGATCCTCGGTCGCCTGGTTAACCTGTCATCGGGTTGAGCGGCTTGCGTGATGGGCAACAGCATCCGTTTCGCGTAGTCGGCGGTGAGAATGATGGGTATTCCGGGCAGGCACTGCTCTGGAGCGGCGGCATTAGGAGCGCTCACGATGAATGATCAGCGGCGATCTGTCCCGGCCGCCGAGTTGAGCGGTTCCCTCGCACACGTCGTTGTGCAAAGCCTGGTCGACGCCGGTATCACTACCGTTTTCGGCATTGGTGGTACTCACACCCTGAACCTTCTCGGCGAACTGGAACGATTTCCCGAGGTGAAATTTGTCGCGGCCCGCACCGAGCTGGGGGCCGCCTACATGGCGATCGGATTCGCCCGTGCCGCACGCCAACCCGCGGTTTTGCTCACGTCAACGGGCCCGGGCGCCTTGAACGTTACTGCGGCGCTGCAGGACGCCAGCTGGTCGTCGACGCCGCTGATTCACCTGACGACACGGATCGGCGGCGATGAGTTCGCCGGTGCCGTCCACGAAACGCCTGGCCAAGGGCGTATGCTCGCGACCGCCGGCAAGGCGGTTGTCGATATCAACACCGATGACGCTGTCCGTCAGCTGCGCCGCGCGATAGAGATGGCGATCCGCCACCCGAAGGGGCCGGTCACGATTCAGGTCGAAGCCGGCACGTGGCATGACGACGTCGCCGCAGCGCCTGTCGGCCCCGCCCCCGAAGCCGCACCCGACGCCGGTTCACTCACCGGGGTCGTCGACACGCTGGCCGCCGCGGTGGCCCGCTCAGCTCGCCCGGTGGTGTTCGTCGGCGGAGGAGCGCTGGCGGGCGATGGCGGTGCCGCCGTTCTCGCGCTCGCCACCAAGCTCGGCGCGCCGATAGTGACGAGCTATCAGGGCAAGGGGATCACCACCTGGGGTGACAACCTGTACCTCGGCCCGTGGGGATGGGAACAGCCCGTGCAGGAACTGTTCGCCGAGGCGGATTTGGCGTTGGTGTTCGGCTCCAAGCTGTCGGCATCCGGCACGGCCCAGTGGCGGCTGCCGCTGCCCGCCGAAACGTATCGCGTTGACATCGCCGGCGAGCACCACCCGCACTACCCACACGTGCGCGTCGTTACCGCAGACGCCGCGGACATCGCCGCCGGCCTGACCAAGGCCGTCTCCCCTCGCGCGTCCTGGGCGCCACAACAACTAACCGACATCCGCGCTACCGTTCTCGCCGGTGCGACTCAACGCGGCCCGGACGAAATGGCTTGCGTGGCAGCCACTGCCGACGCTGCGCCGTCCTGGGTCAGCCTCGACATGACCAAGGCCGGCTTTTGGATGCTCAAGTACCTCCCGGCTCGATTGCCGTCGGCTCATCTGTTCTCCAGCTACCTGGCCATGGGGACCGCCCTGCCGATGGCGATTGGGGCGGCCGTGGCAACCGGGCAGCCGTCCATGGCGGTCGTCGGTGACGGCGGCTTCCAGATGAGCATCGCGGAGTTGGCGACACTCGCCGAGTACCGATTGCCCGTCACCGTGATGATCATCGTCGACAACGCCTACGGCATGCTTCGCGACAACCGAGTTGCGATCGGCGACAACGGAACTCTCGGAGTGACACTCTGGAATCCGGATCTCGCCCTGGTGGCTGACGCCTACGGGATTTCCAGCCACCAAGTCGCGACCGCGGATCGATTGCGCAGTGTGCTCGGCGAGCCCGCTCAGGGGCCGCGCATATTGCTGGTCACCGCCCCGTTCTCACGCTCGTGGTGAATCCCCCTCGGCCCCAGAGTAGGAGTTCGCGTTGAGTCTGATTCCGATGGTGGACGCAGTGCGACACTGGTCAGCCGTCGCCGGTGACGATCCGGCGTTGACGGTCGACGAGCGCACGCTGTCTTTCCGCGAACTCGACCTCATGACCGAGACCGCGGGCCACGAGTTGCTCCGCCTCGGCGTCGTCCAGGGTGACCGGGTCACCCTGGCACTGCCGAACTCGGTCGAATTCATTGTCGCGGCCATCGCCATCCTGAAGGTGGGTGCCGCGATTGCACCGCTATCGCATCGCCTACCGCTGATCGAGCGGCAGGCACTCATCGACTTGACCGAGCCCAGCTTGGTGATCGGCGTCGATCCGGCCGACCATCCCGGCAAGCGCTGTGTGCGCCAGCTCGACATCAGTCCCACGGCCGACGCGCCGCGGCTGCCCACCGTAGTCAGTGAAACATGGAAAATCACGACGTCGGGAGGAACCAGTGGTCGGCCGAAGCTGATCATCACCACCACACCTGCGCTGATCGACCTCGACGCCAAGCCCGACTACCTACTGCCCAAGCGGGGCGTTGTCCTCATCCCCGGACCGCTGTACCACACCGCGCCCTTTGCCCAGTCACTACTGGCCATCTTCCACGGCTGCCACGTGATCATCGAGTCACGCTTCGACGCTCAGCTGACGATGGAACTCTTGGAGCGCCACAAGGTCAACTTCGTTCTGCTGGTTCCAACAATGATGAATAGGATCTGGAAACTCCCTGCCGTCCAACGTGATCGGGACCTCTCCGCGTTGACGACGGTCTTCCACATGGCGGCGCGGTGCCCGGTCTGGTTGAAGCAGGCGTGGATCGACTGGCTGGGACCGGAGCGGATCTTCGAGTTGTACGGCGCATCGGATTCACCGGCCAACGCGATCATCAGCGGCTCGGAGTGGCTGGCCCATCCGGGCTCGGTCGGCCGCCCCGCCCTCGGCGAGATGTGCATCCGCGACCATGACGGAAACACGCTGCCGCCAAAGGAAATCGGAGAAATCTGGATGCGTCCGCCGATCGGCGTTCAGAGCCGCGCCCGCGTCGTTGGAGCCGATCAGCCCCACGATGACGGGTGGACCACGGTCGGGGATCTGGGCTGGATGGACGACGACGGATACGTATATATTGCCGACCGTCGCAGCGACATGATCATCACTGGCGGGGAGAATGTCTTCGCCGCAGAGGTGGAAGCAGCGCTGGAACGTCACGCCGGTGTACTCTCCAGCGCCGTCGTCGGGCTCCCCGACGACGACCTAGGGCAGCGAGTGCATGCGATCGTCGAGGTCGCCGACGGCGTCACCGAAGAGGACCTGCGCAGCCATATGGAGCAGCACCTGGCCCGGTACAAAACTCCTCGCACCTATGAACTCACCAACAACGCTCTTCGCGACGATGCGGGCAAGATTCGCAAATCGGATCTGATCTCCTCATACGTGGATTCACAATCCTGACGTTGCTTCTTGCTAATCGTGTGACACTGGGCGCTCGCCGCACGCAGGCTCACGCACTGAGCCGCAGATGAAGGTCCTTGAAGTGCAGCAACGCATTGGGCCACGCGATGACGGGTTCGGCAACCAGCGAGTAGGCAGGAACTCGCCGGTTCCATTCCTCGACAATGAGTTTCAGCTCGATTCGCGCTAAGTGTGAACCGAGACAACGATGTGGTCCGCGGCCGAAGGCGAAATGGTTCTGCGAGGCCGAATGGATGGCCGACGGATCAACGAATCGTGTCGCATCCCAGTTGGCGGCGCCGAAGCCTAGCCAGCATTGCGATCCCGCCGGGATGGTGACCCCCGCGACGTCAACGTCGGCGGTCGTCTTGCGCGGTACGTAGGGAATGGCCGAACCGACGCGCAGCGCCTCTTCGACGAAAGCGGGCACCGCCGCCTCGTCGGAGCGCAGGCGCTTCTGCAGGTCTTGGTCCCGCGCCAACTCGTAGAGCGCGAAACCCGCTGTGGACGTGACGGTGTCGAGGCCGGCGATCAGGAACAGAAAGCACAGCCCCATGACCTCCGCTTCGGTGAGGGCGTCCTCGCTCGGATCGTTGATCAGCAAGCTCAGCAGGTCTTCACCGCCGCCGCCGCGACGCTCGTCGAATCGTGTGCGCAGGTATTCGACCATTTCACCCGCACGCTGAAGGTTTTCCGGACGTGCTGCAGTGCCTTCGGCTCCGGTGAACTGCACGATCGCGTCTTTCCACTCCAATAGTCGGCCGAGGTCAGCAAGCGGGAGTCCGAAGAGCGTCAGAAAGACCTGCGAGGGGAAGGGAATCGCCAGTTGGCTGACGAAGTCGCAGGTGTCGCCGGATGCCTTGATGTCGTCGATGAGCGTTCCCAGTTGCTCGCGCAGCGCCGGCGCCCGCTCGGCCATCCGGCGCGGCCCGAAGAACTTGTCGAGCGTGCGTCGATACCGGGTGTGCTCGGGCCGGTCAAAGGCGATGGGAACCATTGGAAAGGGGCTACCGATGTTCTCGAATGCGCCTTGGGACGAGAAGAGTTCGGGGTTCGTCGCGGCCTGCTCGACGACATCGGCACCGCTGAGGAAGTACACGCCCGCCTCAGACATCGCTACAGCGCCCGCGGACAGGAGTTCGTTCCATGCCGCCTCGCGATCATGCGCGAACGGCAGGTCATCCATCCGTGGAAGCGCTGGGCAATGAGTTGTTGCGTCCATGCCGTCTCCTCTGACGAACGAACCCGCGGTCTCGGGGCAGACTAATGGCAGTCTAAATCTCGGGCACGAGACTTGTGCCGAATTAGTCCCAACCAACGTGTGACCTACATCACTACAATCTGGTTCGGTGATGGTGTCGACTGAATTCGTTGCGCCGCTACCATCGCGCTGATGTCCATGCCACTCGATGACGCCTGGGATGAGCGGGCCGCGGTGCCGGTCCGATTGATCCGTGCGGCCGACGCACTCCTGCGCGACCGGGGTGTGGATGACGTGACCATCGAATTGGTCGCCGCAGCCGCCGGTGTTGCCCGTTCCACCGCGTTCCGTCATTTCGGGGGGCGGGACCGGATGGTCAGCACCGTCGCACTCTGGCGCGCACGCGCCTTCGCCCGCAAGTGTGGGCTCGTGATGGACTCGCGACAAGGCACATTACCCAAGCTCGAGGCAGCGTTCACCTATCTCACCGAGGCCCTCGGACAAGACGCGATCATGCGCGAACTCTTCATCCTCACCCCGGGCGCGGACTTCGGTCCAGAGGCCCTCGCGATCGCTTCTGACGCGTTCGGTCAGACCATCGAAGCGGGACAGCAAGCGGGTGATGTGCGCAACGACGTCTCGTCCGATGAGGCCGTCCGCTGGATTGTCGAGCAGCTGTATCTGGCTATCCTGCAATCCGATCGGACCCAAGCGGCGGTGGTGCGGCGCTTCCGGGTATTCATCGCTGCTGCTCTGAGCGGTGGCGGTAACACGGGCATCCCAGGCACGGTGCAGTCGACACTCGAGGTCGTCGACGCTGCCCTGGCACAGGCATCCGAGGCGGCTGCCGCACTGCGCCGCACCCTTGCTGACGGGTCTTAGGTGCCCGATGCGCCGAGGCGATAGATCCTTAAAGGCCTTGGCGGACTATGACTCCCGTCAGGAAGCTCCGAATGCGTTCACCAAACATCGCCGTGGCGGTGAATTCATTTTGCTGGAGCGCCCGAGTCAGAAACGGGTGATCGTGGCTGTCCAGGGTGTCGAACCCCGGATAGCGGCTTTTCGGGTTGCCAAATGCTTCGAGGAGAATCGTGCCAAGGCACAAGGCTTCCATTCCCTCGATGATCTCGAGGTGAAGCACCTCCGGCACCCCTGACTCCGAAAGAAAGCGTGCCGCGTCTTCGAAGGTCCCAACCATGCTGCCAAGTGGGAGGTATTCGATGAGAATGGGCGTCGAATTACGGTGGCGCAGAATCGATGTGCGGAAGTCCATGCATATGCTGACGAAGTACTCGGGCCAGTCGGGTCCCGGCGAGCGCGGCGGTTGCGTGATCGACTCGCCCGCCAGGTGATGGGCGACCGCGTTGAGGATCTCAGATCGGTCCGTGAAGTGGTGGTACAGCGACGGTGTGCTGACCCCAAGACGCTGGGCTAGCCTGCCGAGATTGAAACTGTCCAGC
Source organism: Mycolicibacterium rhodesiae JS60 (assembly GCA_000230935.2). Taxonomy (GTDB): domain Bacteria; phylum Actinomycetota; class Actinomycetes; order Mycobacteriales; family Mycobacteriaceae; genus Mycobacterium; species Mycobacterium rhodesiae_B. The sequence continues at coordinate 1,267,717 of AGIQ01000001.1, read as the reverse complement.
CCCTCCTCGTCGACAAGCTCTATCGCGGCGTGAATCACCGCTGCTCGGCTGATGCGGGGCTTCGACGGACGTGCCACCGCTAGCCGGGCCCTGTGCGAAACATCAGGTCCCCCGTTGACTGATTCACGAACACCGGCATCACAACATTGCTCCTGGGCCGTCAGCTCCCGGGTGGCAGCAGCATCGACTGCCATGTCTGCTCCGCCGTGTTGTGGCTGAGATCTGTTTGCGTGTAGGTCTTTCCGTCGGGGCCGACATACTGCCCCGTGGCCGGGTCATAGTTGGCGACGGCGATCGGAGGCGGTGGCGGGGCTGCTGGTGGTGCTGGCGCCTGCTGCGGAATGCCCTGCCCGGACAGGGTCGCGTTGGGATCACCCTTCCAGTTCATCCCGTCGTTGAGAGGAACGTATTGCTGGTCGCTCACGCACATCGCGACGGTGGGAGCTCGCTTACCCGGCCGCTCCAGGCACGGATAGTTGCGTGCGCCGCGCACCGCCAACCACGAATCCTGCGGAATGCGGCAGTAGAGGTCACCGGCCGGCCGGTCGGGCGCATCCACCAGAGCGGCGGTGCGCTGTTGTTGGGTGGGCAGGAAGCCGGTATTGCATGGCGGCGGCAGGTTGATGTTGAGGTTGAAGTCCAGGAACAGGCCGTTGTATTGCGGCGGGGTGTTTTTCGCCGTTACACCGGTGCCCTGCATGGCGGCAATTCCCTGCGGCAAGATGACAAGCAGTTGCTCAAGGGCCGGTTGATAGGTGATTCCCACCTTGTCGACGCTGACCAAGTTCGCCGCCAGAATCGGCAAGGTCGGCCTCCACCGTTCGATCAACTGCCGTGCATCGTCGATCGCGTCGGCCGATGCGAATGTGCGGCCCACTTCATCGTTGTGGTCTTTGAGTGACTCGCTGAGGTTGCCGAGGTAGCTGGCCCACTGGCGGATCGATTGCGAGGTGTCGGCTTGGCTGTCCAGGACTGGACCCGACTGGTCGATCAGTGCGATCAGCGGGTCGAGATTCTTCCGGGAATCGATGGCCAGGGCCGTGGAACCTTTGACGATGCGAGATATTTCGGGACCGAGACCATGGAACGCGGTGTACGCCTCGTCGATCGCGGTCTTGAGGTTGTCCTGCGGTATTGCTTCCAGGCCGCGATTGGTGGCATCGAGCAGGCTGTTGATATCTGGCGGAACGGAGGTCCGATCCACCGGAATCACGTCGCCGTTCTTCAGGGCAGGCCCGTCGCCGCTGTTGGGCAGGAGTGCGACGTACTGCTCGCCGATCGCCGACACACTGTGCACCTCGGCCTTCAGGTCCGCGGGGATTTTGACGTTGGAATTCAGGGCGAGGGTGGCCTCCACCCCGTTGCCCACCAAACGTACGTCCTCGACGCGACCGACCTGGGTTCCCCGGTAGGTGACGTTGGCCCGCTCGTAAAGCCCTCCGGCGTCCGGGAGTTGCAACGTCACGGTGTATTGGCCGATGCCGAACCACTGAGCTGGTGCCTTTGCATAGCCGAACACCATGACGGTGCCCGCGATCAGCGCGACGAGCGAGAAGATTGTCAGTTGGATTCTGACGCGCCTGCTGAGCATGTCACGGCCCCTGGTCGAGGTGGTAGGGAGCGATCAATGGGTTACCCGCGGTATAGGGGCTCGGCATCACACCGATAGTGCGGCCCCACTGCATTTCGAGCTCGGTCAAGTCGCCTTCCCAACGAGTTCCGGTGAACATCGACGAGTCGATCCGGCTCAGCGTCAGATCGATGATGGCCGTCAGGTTCGCGTAGTCGCCTCGTACCCAGTTCGCGATGGTCTCCTTGGGCCACGGGTAGGTGAGCAGGCCACTCAGGGAGCGGGTCAGGCTGGGTCCGGCATTGGCAAGTGCTTCGACCGTGGGAGCGAGTTGCTTCAGTTCCCGGACGAAGGCGTCACTACTGCGATTGGCCATATCGGCCAGAATGGCCAGGAACCGCCCGATCGTCATGGTGGCCTCGGCGAGCTGGTCCTTGTTCCGGTTGAGCGCGTTGATTCCCTGCGGGAAGGTCTCTAAGGCCTTGTCCAGCACGGGTTTCTGGGCCGCGAACTGACCCACGAGCCGGTTGAAACTTTCATTGGCCCGGATGATGTCGTCCCGCTGGTTATTGAGGTGGGTGGTGAAGGTGTTCACCTGATCGATCAACCCGCGCAGGTCATGATCCCGCCCGGCGAACGCGGTGCTGAAAGCGTCGGTGATGTCCTGGATCTGGCCAAGTCCGCCGCCATTGAGCAACGCCGACACCGAGGCCAGCGTCTGCTCGGTCGTCGGATACGCGCCCGCGTGCTCGAGGGGAATGAGTGAACCCTGGTGCAGCCGGCCAACGGGTTTGGCGTCTTTGGGTGCCGCGAGTTCGATGTGCAAGGTGCCCAGCAGGCTTGTCTGCCCGACTGTGGCGGTGGCGTTCTCCGGCAGCTCGACGTTGCCGTTGAGGCGCATCGTCACCAGCGCGTGCCAGCCCTGCCGTTCGATTTTTCGCACCGATCCCACGGTGACGTCGCCGACCCGGACCCGGGAATTCTGTTCGATATTGAGAACATCGGGCAGCTGCGCCTGCACCTCGAACGCACCGGACCCCTTGCCTTCGGTGCCGGGCACCGGAAGCGAGTTGGCGCCGCGCCACTCACAGCCGGCCAGCATGACCGTCACCGCGACAACAGAACTCAGTGCCGCAGCACGCCTGAATAGGGTGGTCATGATCCCCCCTGCGGAATCATCAGCCCGGAAAGCCCCTGGCCGGGGTCGGTGGCCGACGCCGCCGGTCCGGGCGCTTCGGCAGGCAGCGGTGGTGGTGGTGGTGCGGTATCCGGCGACTGGACCGGTGCCGGTGCCGGCGGGACGAAGTCGGGTCGCAGCCAGTCCTCGCTGTAGGTCACCTCATTGGGCCGTGCTTGTACACCGACGATGGGGTTCATTCCGAACGGCAAGGTGTTGTATTGGCGGTTCTTCATGATCGGCGCGAGGTACTGCACGCACAGCTTCGCTGATTGTTCGGCGTTGAGGCGCGAGGCCGCCTGGATGGCACCGCAGAGGAACTGCACCGGGTTGGCGAAGTTGTTGAACGCCAGGGCGCCGGTGAGCCCAGCTTGGGCGGGTTGATAGATGTTGATGAAGTTCTGAAAGGCTGTTGGCCCGACGTGCAGGGTTTGCTTGACGTCATCGAGGCTGGCGATCACTGCCTGCGAGATGCTGGTCGCCTTGTCGAAGGTCGTCCCGATCGACTCTTTGTTCTCGGTGATGAACGACCGTACTTCCTTCAAGCCGGCGTCGACATTGGCGAACATCTGTCCGACCTCGTCGCTTTGGTTGCCGAACAACGCACTGACCGCCGCGAGATTGCCGTTGAGAGCGCGCAACAGGTCAGCGCTGTCATGCAGGGCAGACACCAGAATCGAGAGGTTGCGCAGGGTGGAGAAGAGGTCATCGCTGTGGTCGCCGAGTGCCGAGAAGGTTTTTGACAGGTTGATGATGGTGTCACGGATACTGGCACCCTGGCCGCGTAGGTTGTCGGCACTCGTATTGATCAGCGATGCAAGGGGACTGACGCCGTTGGGTCCCGTCGGTTGCAGGCTGTCGCTCAGTTTCTCCAACTGCTGGCGCACGTCGTCCCATTCGACCGGAACCAGGGTTCTGCTCTGCGGGATGACCGAATTGGCCGCCAGCACCGGCCCGCCGGTGTACACGGGCGTGAGTTGGATGGCGCGCGCGGTGATGAGCTGCGGCGACATCACCACCGCCTTCACCTCACTGGGCACTTTGTACTGCCGATCGACCCAAAAGGTGACCTTCACCCGCTTCGGTTCCGGGGTGATGGTGTCGATCTTGCCGACGGGCACCCCGACGATCAGCACCTCGTCACCGGGGAACATGCCGTTGCTGTTCTCGAAATACGCCGTGAAATGCACTCGGTCGCGTGACTTGAACAGCGAGACCGCGACAACCGCTCCGGCGACGACCGCCACGACGAGCGCCACTGCGAGCCACCTTCGGCGCAACCTCATCACCGACCTCCGTCCGTAGATGGCTGCGACTGTGAGTCATACACCGGGCTCGGTCCCGGTGCCGGCCCGGACGCCCCCGGCGGTGTCGTCGCCGGCGGTCCTGGCGGTGGGCCACCCGGCGGCGGGGCCGGGAGCGGCTCACGGTAGGGATATCGCGGATCGCCGGGTTTGCCGGTGATGGCGTCGGGCAGATTCAGATGCGGCTCGCCGCCCTGTCCGGTGCGCGGGTACGGGGACGGCAAGGCAGGTGTTGCGGGCTGGCCGGTCTGCGGGTCGGTGAGCTCAGACGGCGCCAGCACCGACGGATCGAGCCCGAGGTCGGAGAACGCGGCGTCGATGAACGGCTGAACAAACTGCCCCGGAAGCAGATTCACCACATACGCCTTGAAGAACGGGCCGGATGCGACGGACTCACCCAGCGACATCGCGTATGCGTTGAGCATCTTGATCGACTTCTGGATCTTTTCCTTGCGGTTGTCGAGGATCGCGAGCACGCCGTTGAGTTTGTCGAGCGCCGCCTTGAGTGTGGCGCGGTTCTCCCCGAGCAGCCCGGACACCTGATGACTCAGCGCACCCACGTTGGCCGCCAGGCTGTCCAAGGCCGCGCTTTGGGCCCGCATCTGGACCAGCAACTCGTTGGTGTTGCGCACCAAACCGACGATGTCATCGGTGCGGTCGGCCAGAACTGTGGTCACCTTGTTGGCGTTGGCCAATAGAGTGCGCAGTTCAGCGTCGCGGGCATTGAGGGTCTGGGTGAATCGGCCAACACCGTCCACCGCTGCGCGAATGTCAGGGGCGGTATTTTTGAAGGTTTCCGCCAGCGTCACCATCGACTTGTTCAGATCATCGGTGTTGAGTCCGTTGATGGTCTCTGCCAAATCACCCAGTGCATCGGGGAGTTGGTAGGCCGGCGTAGTCCGGTCCAGGGGTATCGAACCGGTTAGCTGCCCGTCACCGCGCGGTATCAACTCGAGGAACTTCGAGCCCAGCAAGGTCTTCGTTTTGATCGCCGCCTCGGTTCGGTCACCGAGGTAGATGTTGTCATCGACGGAAAACTTGACCACGACCGTCGAGCCACGCAACGAGACGTCTTCCACCTGCCCGGCCCGCAGACCGGCCACCTGCACGTCGGCGCCACTGCGAAGGTCACTGGCCTCAACGAATTCCGCGCTGAAATTACGGGCCCCACTGAAGAACGGCAGACTCTGGTACTGAAGTGCGCCGACGACAACAACCATCAGCAGACCGAGGCAGACCCCGCCGACAAGGATGGGGCTACGTTCTGAGAACGACTTGATGGATCTCATTTGGGGGCACACCGTCCCGTGGTTTGGGCAGCGACCTTGACGTACACCGGTTGTCCACCTTTGCCGTTCAGTTTGAGTACCGCATCGCAGAGATAGAAGCTGAAATAGTCGCCGTACATCCCAAACCGGGCCAGCTTTTGGTATGCATCCGGAAGCGTGTCGAGCAGGTTGTCGAAGTACGCGTGATCGGCAACGATATTGCCTGCCGCGCGGTCGATTTGATGGATCACGTCAGGCAGCGGCTCCCGGATGTCCTGAACCGCCCCGGCCAGAATTGCCGTGGCCTGGCTGGTGGCCGAGAGGCCGTTGACGAATTCGTCGTGGCGAGCCTCGAGCCCTTTCACCAACTCAGCGAATGTGGTGATGGTCTCGTCGAGTTGCTTGCTTTGGCTGCCAAGGGAATCCAGAACCGTGTTGAGATTGACGATCACCTCACCGATCAACTGATCGCGGTCGGCCAGAGTGCTGGTGAAGGCCGCGGCCTGGGTCAGAAATGAGCTGATCGTCGCGCCCTGCCCCTGAAACGCATTGACCAACTGCTGCGACAGGGCGTTGACCTTTCCCGGATCCAACGCGCGGAACAACGGCCGGAAACCGCCGATGAGGGCATCCAAATCCAGCGCGGGTTCGGTATGGTCCAGCCCGATGGTCTGGCCGGGCTTGAGCCGACTGGCTTTGCCGGTGCCTTCGCGAAGTTCCAGGTATCGGTCGCCAATCAGGTTCTCGTAGCGCACCAGTGCCCTGGTGTTGTCATCCAGCACCACGGTGTCATCGGCGGTGAACTCGACCACCGCGACCGCATTGCGGTCGATGGAGATCGCTTTGACCTTTCCCACCTCGACTCCCGCAATGCGTACCACGCTGCCCGACTTCAAGCCGGTGACGTTGGTGAACTCGGCCCGGTAGGGCTCTTGGGGATCGAAACGCAGGTTCGCGAACACCATGAAGATGGCGAAGATCGCCACCGAACACCCGGTCACAAATAGGCCCAGACGTACTGCCGCCTGGCCGAGGTTGTCTTTCACAGTTCTGTCCTCGTCGTGCTGCTGTTCACTACGGCTGACTCGGGTCTGCTGCACCGGGTGCTGGTGCCGGCGGGCCGGGGGGCGGGGCGTCAGCCGGTGGTACGCCGGGCCACAGGGGCACGCCACCGGGGCCGTAGAGCGGCGCACCGTAGGGCGGCGCACCAGGGTAGGGAACCGGCCCGATGGCGGGCACGTTGTCGCCGCGGAAGTTCGGTGGTTGCGGTACGGCCCTGGTGACTCCGAACAGACTCAGCCACCATGGGGACCCGATACCCGGGTTGGGCCGCACGTCGAGTCCAGTGCCCCAACCGGTATTGGTAATGAGCTGGCGCACCGGGAAGTTCTTCGACGCATCAGGCAGCGAGCCGCAGCCCGGCTTACCGCCGGGTCCACCTTTGGCCGCCACAATCGGCAGGTTCTCGGGATACTTGTACATATCGTCACCGAAAAGCAGCCCCGCGTCGGCCAACAGAGTGCGGCCATTGCCACCCATCTGCGCGTAGCCCGACTCGTTGAGCCAATTCGTCGTCCCGACCAGAAGACAGGTGTACTCGGGGCTGTACTTCAACAACAGGTTCGTCGTCGGCTCAAGATCAGTTATGGCCTGCGGCAGCGAATCTCGCACACCTCCGAACACCTCGCTGCCGGCGTTCGACATTCCGACGACGTTGATCAACAACCTGTCCAGATCATCGGCATGTTCGGCGAACGTCGTCGCGACCGTGGCGCCGGTATCGAAAATTCGGATGATATCGGGGGCCGCGGCAGCGTAGGCATCCGAAAAGCCCTTAGCCGACTGCCAATCCGCGCGAATGGTGTCGCTGCGCGCGTTCAACGCCGCGAGCACCTGATTCGCGTCCGTGGTGGCTTCTCCGATGCGTTGGCCCTGTCCCCGCACGCCCGTGGCAATCGCCTCGAGGATCCCGTTCAGCTTGGCAGGATCGATCTTCTTCAACACCGAGACGACGTTCTGGAAGACGGTGTTGACCTCGGTGCTGACATTGCGGGACTGCAAAATTGCCCCTGCCGCAATCGGCTTCGGGTCCGGATGTTCGGGCGGGATCAAATCGACGTACTTCGCACCGAATGCGGTGGTGGCGCGGATCTGGGCTGACACATTGGCCGGTATGTGCTGGACTGCGTCCGGCAGAAGCTCGATCTTCAAAGCGACCGGGGTCTTACCCCCTTCGATACCCGCGACGCGCCCGACGAGCACACCGCGCATCTTGACGTTGGCGCCCGACTCCATCACCAGGCCCGCCCGGTCCGACATCAGCGTTATCGGAACGAAAGTCCGCAGGGTGCCCGCGAATAGCATGGAGGTCGCGACGACCAGCGCTGCGATGACTGCGAACATGACCAGCGCCCACCAAATGGGATGGATACGGCGCCCGCTCGTATTGGCTTCCATGTGCCTATCCCGAGAGGTGGAAGTTGCCTTGCTGGCCATAAATGGCCAGCGACAAGAACAAGACGACCAGGACGACGGCGATCAGCGACGTTCGGACAGCTCGGCCGACGGCCTCGCCGACACCGGCCGGCCCGCCGGTGGCCGTGTACCCGTAGTAGGTGTGCACCAGCATCACCACCACCGCCATCGAGACGGCCTGAAGGAACGACCAGATCAAGTCGGTTGGGTTCAGGAACGTGTTGAAGTAGTGGTCGTAGACGCCCGTGGACTGGCCGTAGATGTACGTGGTTCCGAAACGCGCTGCAAGGAAGGACATCAGTACCGCGACACAGTACAACGGGATGACCACGATCACCCCGGCCGCGACGCGCGTGGATGCCAGATAGCAGATCGATCGGATGCCCATGACCTCAAGCGCGTCGATCTCCTCGTTGATGCGCATCGCGCCTATCTGCGCCGTGGCGCCGGCGCCGATCGTCGCGGCCAAACCCACTCCGGCCGTCAAGGGAGCGATCAAGCGCACATTGAAGAAGGCCGAAGCAAACCCCGTGAGCGCCTCGACACCGACATCGGCGAACTGGTTGTAACCCTGCACGGCGATGAGGGCGCCCGTTGACAGCGTGAGGAAGCCGACGATGACAACGGTGCCACCGATCACGGCCAAGGCACCGGTTCCCATGCTCATCGCCGCGATGACCCGCAGCATCTCAGCGCGGTAGCTGATAAACGTTTGAGGGACCTCACGCAGCGCCCTACCGTAGAACTCGGCTTGTGTGCCGATCCGCGTGAGCCCTTCAACCCATCGCGTCGTGGTATTCCGCAGGCGCGGCAGGGTGGGCTTGGCGACCGTCATTTCGTCACCTGCACGCCCACTGCGGTCGCGATGATGTTGATGGCGAACAGAACCATGAAGGTGTACACGACCGTCTCATTGACGGCGTTTCCCACGCCCGCCGGTCCGCCACCAGCCGAGAATCCCTGATAACACGCGATCAGACCGGCGGACATCCCGAACAAAGCCGCCTTGACCAGCGACACAACAACATTGAGGCCATCGGTCAGCAGCGTCATCCCGCCGATGAACGCACCCGGGGTCACGTGCTGCACATACACCGCGAAACAAAAGCTTCCGATGATGCCGGTAACCATGACAACAGATGCGAGCAAAGTAGCGACAAGGGTGGCGGCCATGACTCGTGGCAATGCCAGACTTTGAAGCGGATTGATACCCATCACGCGCAGGGCATCGAGCTCGTCTCGGATCTTTCGTGCACCCAGATCAGCACACATTGCCGTGGCCCCGGCGCCGGCCACCACCAAGACCGTCACAACCGGTCCGATCTGCGTGACGGCACCGAATGCTGCGCCGGTACCGGAGAAGTCTGCGGCGCCGAGCTCGATCAACAGAATATTGAAGGTGAACGTCAGCATGACGGTCAGCGGGATAGCCAACATGATCGTCGGCAACAGAGATACCCGTGCGACAAACCAGGATTGAAGAATAAACTCCCGCCACGCAAACGGCGGCTTTCCGAGGAGCAACAAGGTGTCCAGCGACATCGCGAAGAATCCGCCCAGTGTGACCAGGCGGGGATTCTGCTCCAAGCGCCGCAAGCCAGACCGCATAGCAGTGCGTGCCGTAGCACGACGAGGCCGCTCCCCCGCAACGGACTCGTTGGCTGCAGTTGGATCTGGCGAACCATCGTTGGCGGGCACCGTTTCCAGAACTTCCTCAGTCATCTCGAGTTGACCTTCCGCGCCGACCGTTGACCATTCCGGCTTCATGGCAACAGGAAAAGCCGGTTGGCAATGCCAAGTTTCGCTGCACCGTGGACGCGTTCACAATTGCCCTCTCCCGCACTGCTTTCGACTTGATATCGCCTGGCCCGACCACCACCCGCGGCCCGTTGCATGACGTGCATCACGCGCTGGGCCCCCTGCGGCCTGGATCACAATCCTAAACTGATTAGATAACGGCGCACAAGAACTTTCTTCAGATTGTGGTTCACTGCCGACGCCGTGATCGATTCTTTGCCATCGCGTCAATTACTCGGCGCGTCCCCTTGTTTCCGTACCAGTATGGATCCGCACATCGGACGCCTGGCATATGGAGACGGTCCACCAAATATGTTCGAGTACAGCGAAATTGGCTTCGTATTACAGGTTCCAATCGCGAGCTACAAGCGCGCCCACCACGAAGACGAACGCTTGTAAGTCCGGTTCAGTGTTTCAAGTTGAGTTTGCTGAAACAGCATGGCTCGGTATGTTCTGCGTAGCCCTGCGCGGACAGCCCGTAGCCCCAATGCGCCGAATTGACCACGCCAATGAAGGTTTCATCGGCTGAGTTGTGGTGTGGCGGACAATCCTGAACGCGCACTACATAATTCGAAAGATAGGTCGGTCGAGTTGCTCCAACACGACCCGCCGCGGTTGGCAGCACCCCGCCTGTCTAGGACATACTTCTACCCCTTCGCATCCACCGGCGCGGACGGATCTTCAACCGCTTATCCACACCAGCGACGCGTTCGAACAAGGCCGTGAGGCCTTCCCACTTCAGGTAGCCGACGGCACACGTAGCGACCCCTTCGCATAGTTAGCGCCGAGCGACTGATACTCCTTTCGGCGTCGTCCCGGCAGCGTAGCACCGCTGTAACATGTTGTCTATCGTGCGCCCGGTAGGCAGATCTAGCAAAGTGTCACTGATTGCTCTATTGTGCGCCTCCTCACCAGTCATCGTGAGTCAGCAGCCTTGCCATTGCGCAACAGTTCACCGGCAGGGACGTCAGTCAGCTCGTCGTCCTGGAGCGTCACCTGTCCGTTCACAAGGACATACTTGTAACCCTTCGCCCGCTGGATACGCCGCCACTCGTCGCCCGGCAGATCGTGGACGACTTCCGACGGCAGGGCCTCGAGGTTGTCGTAGTCATAGATGACGATGTCGGCAGCGCAGCCGCGGCGCAGGATGCCGCGGTCGTCCATTCCAGTCACGAACGCCGGCAGACCCGACAAGTGCCAGTGCGCCTGCTCCAGATCGACCAATCCGAGCTCTCGGACGTGCTTGGCAATCGTCTCAGTGGGATAGCGGCCGATGGTGGCGAACTTGGTGTGCGCCCCGCCATCCGACACTCCGTATACGAGATAGGGATAGTTCAGCAATTCGCTGAGCAGTTCGGGAGATTGCTTGGGCTCGAAGTAGAACTCCGTGCCGAGGTTGTCGGCCACCGCGATGTCAAGCATCACGTCCACTGGATGGCGGCCAAGCTCGTCGGCAATCTCGCCAAGGGTCCTGCTCTTGTACTTCTGGGTCGTCTCAGAGATCGGCTTCATCACGGTGATGTCGCGGAACGAAGTGACCGTCTGTGCGCGCTCGACGATCTTGCTGCCCTCGATCAAGCCCGACCGGCGGGCCGGGTCAGCGAGCTTGGCCAGCTTCTCCTCGTGGCTACCGCAGGTGGCGTCCGCCCAATCTTGGGAATCGTCGAACAGGTTCCAGTCAACGAAGGTGAAGATGGTGAACGTCCCGACCGTGATGCCCTGGCCCATGACCAGCAGGCCCTTCTTACGGCACTCTTCGAGCCAGGCCAGCTGACGGCGGTGCCGGTTCGGCTTGTCGTCGTTCACTGCGATCGCGTTGTAGATCAAGGGGCGGCCCGAGACGGCGCACAACTCTTCTTGGTGCGCCCAGTCGGCCTTCGGGTCACCGGTATTGAGGGTCATCATCATGAAGCCGTCGTTGCGCTCACCGAGAATCTTTGCCATCTCCAGCGCCGTGGCGTTCGACATGCAGTCAGTAGGCATCGGAGTGCCGTCGAAGTCACGCTGGGTGGCGTTTCCGCCCTCGGGTGGGAGCCGCTGCGCCGACCAACCGCAGCCGCCGGCGTCGAGCGCTTCATGCATGAGCTTCTTCAGCTGTGAAAGCTGCTCGGGCGTAGGCTCTTTGCCGGATTTTGCGTCGTCCCACCCCTGCACCCATAACAGCATCGGCCCGAGCGGAACGAACGGCAACACGTTGACCGACTTCGGAATTCGGTCGAGACTGTCCAAGAACTCGGGGTAGCTGACCCAGTCCCACGGCAAAGCCTCCTCCATCGAGGCCAGCGGAATCGCCTCGACACGCGTCATGCTTTTCATCGCGCGGTCCCGTTGGTCGGGTGCACAAGGCGCGAAGCCGAAGCCACAGTTCCCGATAACCACTGACGTGACGCCGTGCCAACCCGACATCGTGCAATAGGGATCCCAATAAATCTGAGCGTCGTAGTGGGTGTGCACGTCGATGAATCCGGGAGCAACGATATAGCCGCTGGCATCGATTACCTTGGCGCCACGGGACGCGTCGATCTTGCCGATGTCGGCAATGCGTCCATCGCGAATCGCAATGTCATTGCGATAGCGCGGTGCGCCGGTGCCGTCGACGATCATGCCGTCCTTGATGACCACGTCGAAGTCAGCCATGTTCACATCCATCCTTATTCGCTGGTGCGCGTAGATCCCACAGGCGCCGGCCGCTCATCCGCCCACTCGAACCGTGGCCGAGGCTCACGAAAGTTAATTTACGATAAGTTACTGTCTGGGCGCAAGCCCTGGCGAGGTACTCACCGCTGGCACTGGCCGCCTATCTCACGGGCACCGCCCGGCTTGCCCCCGAGAACTGCGGGCCCGACGCCGGTAAACAGCCGTTATTCCGTTCGGACGAGACGCTTCTGGGGCTTGTGTGCCCCTGCCCAGCGCTCGCCAGGTGGCCAGTCCCGGGCGGCGCCGGCGCCCGAAATCCTTAATGAAGACGCAATAACTGTTACCGTCGAGCCGTCGAGACGGTCATAGACGTCGAAAGAGGCCCGGCCGCATTGCGCAACGATGTGCAGGGAGGATCACTCATGGATTTCGACTACGTCGCCGAAAAGTGGTGCGCCCGAGCGGGTTACCTCTGCGTTGCGGTCTTCTTGACCGGCTTTTGGTTGATCGCCGGCTTCATCCCGCCGCCGCGGCCGAGCGCGAGCGCGGAAGTGGTCGCGGCATTCTATCGCGAGCATCAGGTCCGGATCATCATCGGCATGATCGTCTGCATGGCAGGTGCGACCCTCACCGGTCCGTGGGTGGCGGCGATCACGATGCAGCTGCGAAGGGTGCAGCCCCGCTCCACCGTTCTCGTTCTCACTCAGCTCATCCTCGGCGTCAACCTCGTTTTGGAATTCTTGCTCTGCCTGCTGATTTGGGAGGTCGCGGCATTCCGCGCCGATCGTGCACCCGAAGGCATTCAGCTTCTCAATGACCTTGGCTGGCTGCCCTTTATCGGCCTCACTGGGACAGCAATCCTGCAGGCGTTCATCTTCGCGTTGATCGTGCTACGCGACCGCGGCGAGGCCCCGACACTCCCCCGGTGGTCTGCCTACGTGAATATCTGGGTCGGTCTGTCGTTCTTCGCGTGCAGCGTCAACGCCCTATTCAAGAGCGGGCCATTTGCGTGGGACGGGCTGCTGTCCTTCTACATGGCGATGGTGGCGTTCTGCTCGTGGTATCTGGTCAATTCGTTCGTTGTGCTGCGGGCCATCGAGCGCCAGAATTCGGAGGCCTCGTCGGCATCGGACGCGTCCTGTCAGCGCACCGAACACGCCTGACAACCGCTGGGACAAACTCCCCGAAGGTCATTAGTTTACACTAAGTAGATGTTGCTTTCCGCCCCCTTGGTGCTGTTCGGCTCGCGTGGCCGACCGCATCCGAATGGTTATAACACCTCTTCACCCGTGGCGCGCTGACATGCAGCGGGGTGTCAAACAGGCGGTGCCAGAGCTGGGCCCCGGCCGGGGGGCACAGACGCTGCGGGGCGAAAAGAGGCGGGATCTGATCCTCGAGCACGCCTCGCGCCTGTTCGCCGAGAACGGCTTCGACCGGGTATCGATCAACGAGATCGGCATCGCGGCCGGTATCACCGGACCCGCCATCTACCGATACTTTGCCAGCAAGGAAGCCTTGCTCGTGTCGGTCTACCAGAGCCTTTACGAGCGATTCAGCGAAGGAATCGGCGCCATCCTCAGCCAGGAATTGGATTCATGGGAAGCACTCGAGAAGCTGATCGATCTCCAAGTGACCCTCGCGGTCGAGGAGCCGGAGAAGATCCGCATCGTCAACTCAGCGGGTAGCCATCTGCCGGTGCGAGAGGCCGCCCAGTTCCGGGCGGAGAATCGACGTCAGCTGAGTGTGTGGACCGATGTACTGGGTAGAGCGCGACACGACCTGCCGAGGTTGCAATGTGAGATCACCGTTCATGCCCTGCTCGCGATGATCAACTCCATCTCCAACCGCCGAGGTGAAACCTGGGAGCCCGACGTCGCACGGGATCACCTGCGCGCAATGGCCCTCAGCGCAGTACGGGCCAAGTAGGCGTTGCCTATGCATGGCCTGCTTCCGCCTCCTGGGTGCGCGTGAGCCCGGCCGCCTCGATGAGCACCTCGTGCAGTTCGAACCACACCGTGTGGTACGAATCCACCATTGGCCGGGTGAACCACGCCGCATCACCAGCCTCGATCCGGTCGAGAGCGGTCACCAATTTTGCGCCGTATTGACGCAACCGCGGCAATTGCTCGGCCAAGCGCTCAATCAACGGCATCGCCTCGCCATGCACCGCACGTAGGCGGGTGATGACCTCGCCGTCGTAACCGCCATCGGTGTGGTCATTCATCTCGCCGTATCTGATCTGCCAATCGGTGACGACGCCCTTGAACGCCGCGTTGATCGGCCGGAAGTCTTCGTATCCGCGAGTGACAACCGACGCGTCGAGGGCTGTCCGCTCGGTGGCGAGCAGGTCGGCAAGGCGCTGCCGACCGTCATCGGTCAACCGCAGTAATCCGCTCCCTTGCAACAATCCCTGGGCGGTCAAGTTGCTGACGGCGGACCCGACGGCCGTCGGGTCCGCCAGCAAGGTGGCGGCCAAGTCTGATTCGGCTACCCGGCCTTTGAGCCGCACGGCCTGCAGTACTGTCAGTTCGTCCATGTCCACTCCGGTTCCTCTAGGTCAATTTCAACTGAGCTGCGGTGAGCATTGCGGCCAATGGCCGCGAGCAAACGACCTCCGTATGTCCCGAAGCCAGCGCTTCAGCGACGGTTGTCGAATCGATGTCGTGCAGGGCGGGAAAATCTCCGCGATGATGTGCCCGAAACGTCGTGTGCGCCATAACGAGTGCGCGCAATCGCCGAAGGTCTGGATGATCGTCCTCAGACCATGCCGATACCGGGAGAATTCCTTCACGAACCTCGCCGGCGTCACCGTCCACTGTGACAAGTCGGCCTACGATCGAGTCAGACACACCCGGTCCGCACCCGACCACCGTAGGGCGTCCGATTTCGCGGCTCACTACCGCGGCGTGGCTCGTGGCCCCGCCGGTTTCAGTGACAATGCCTGCCGCGGCGATCATTCCATGGATATCGTCTGGGCTTGTCGCCGCACGGACGAGGATGACTTCCTCGCCGGCCCCGGCAGCGTCGATGGCGTCATCGACGTCTGCGTACGCACGCCCGGCGGCCACCCCGGGCGCCGCCGCCAGCCCACGGGCCAAAAGCGGTGCAGCGAGACGTATTTCAGGCTGAAGCGCCGGAGCGAGCACGGTGTCGATGTGGTCGCTGGTCACCCGGCCCAATGCCTCTGCCGCGGTGATGTGGCCCTCGTCGTACAACTGCAGCGCCCACCGCACGGCTGCTTGTGCGGACCGCTTGGCGCTGCGGGTCTGCAATAACCACAACCGGCCATTTTCGACGGTGTACTCGATATCTTGAGGATCGGCACGTAGCCGTTCGAGAACGCCACCCAGATCCAGCAGCTGCTCGTACACCGCCGGCAGCTCGGACGCCAAGGCCGACAGCGGAGCGACATCGCTTGTCCCGGATACCACATCCTCGCCTTGTCCGCGACGCAACCACTCTCCGAACGGAGCTGAATCGCCGGTTGCCGGGTTGCGTGAAAAAAGAACACCGGTGCCCGAGTCGGTGCCGAGGTTGCCGAACACCATCGCTTGCACGACAACCGCCGTCCCGCCGTCGTCGCCAAGTCGATGATGACGGCGATATGTGATCGCGCGTTCGGAATGCCAGGACCCGAGCACGGCCTCGATGGCTCCGCGGAGCTGGCGTTGGGGATCAACCGGCACGGCACCACTGTTCTGGCCCAGCACAATACGCTGATAGCTCTCGGTGAAGCGGCGCCTTAGGTCGTCGGCGAAGTCGCTGCCAGCGGACGCTGCCAGCGACGTTTCGACGATCTCGTTGACACCGAGATTCAGGACGGTGTCGAGCATTCCGGGCATCGACTGCGCCGCGCCGCTACGGACGCTGACAAGGAGGGGCCGTGGGCCGGCGCCAAAGGTCCGGCCCGTTTCAGCCTCCAGCCACCGCATCATCGCCATCACATCCGACCAGACCCGATCCAGGATGCTGGAACCGGTACGGAGGTACTCGGTGCAGACCGCTGTTGTCAGGCAGAAGGCCGGGGGCACCGGAAGGTTGTGCCTGCGCATCTCGTTGATACCAAATGCCTTGCTACCCAATATATCCCGCGAGAGGGAAGAGGTACTGCCGTCAAGTTTTACCAGCAGCGGCCCGCCGATCACCGGCGGGCCGGAGTCACTGGGTGCGTTCATGGGGTCCTTTCGATCACGTCGCATCACGGACGCTCTTCTCCTCCGCGGTCTGATCGGTCCTGCACCAACTCGGGATTCCAGCGGACATCGAGCGCCTGAAACCCGGTGATCGTGAGCCGGGAGTCGTTGCGAACGGCCCGCCCCTCGGGGTGCAACTCGAGATCAGGCAGTCTGCGAAACAGGGTGGTCAGCGCGATGCGCAGCTCGGCGCGCGCCAGCGCGGCACCGATGCATACGTGGGGACCCCGGCCGAACGCCACATGCCGCCGTACTTCTGCCGGGCTACGGTCGATGCGAAACTCCGAGGCGTCCTGGTACAGGGTTTCATCCCGGTTCGCCGAAGCAAAGGCCACTCGAACCTTCCCGTCCTTCGGAATCAGACAGCCGCCAATTTCAGTGTCTGCCAAGGCGGTTCGGAACAGACCGGCTTGTGGCCCGACGAAGCGCAGGATCTCCTCGATCGCGAGCGCGACGCCCTCGGAATCGGCGGAGATGAACAACTCCCGCTGAGCGGGGTGGGTGCACAGTGCGTGCACGCCGTTGAGCAGCGCCGTGCTGGTCGTCTCGTACCCGGCCACGACAATCTGCATCGCGATCTGGCACACCTCGTAGTCGGTGAGCTGTGCACCCTCGTGCTCGGTGCGCACCAGGGCGGCCAGCACTCCGGTGTCCAGCCGCTCGTCGTTCGACGCTCCCGATCGGATGGCATCGATGAGCGGTTCAAGGTAGGCGAACATCTCGGCCAATGCCCGTCCACCGCTTTCGATTGCCTCCTGCTCGCCTCCGAGACCGTTCGTGATCGCGCCGCCCCAGCGATGGAAATCCCCGGCCATGGCCGCGGGTAGCCCCATGATCTTCAGGATGGTGTCCATCGCGAGCGGAACCCCGATCGCCTGCATGAGCTCCATCCGCCCACGCGGCGCCTGCGCGTCGATCAGGTCATCGACCGACCGCTGTATCTGCGGCAACAACTGCTCGACCGCACGAGGCGCGAACGCCTTCGCGGCGATCTGCCGGTGCCGGCGGTGCTGTTTGCCGTCGGCGAAGATGAGCACCCCACCGTTGGGATCCGGAGCCATGCGATCGATTCCAGGTCCCTGACAGCTCAAGAACATCTGGGGTTTGCCCAACACTTCCTCGACCTGCTCGAGTCGCAAAACCGTCCAGAATTCCGTTGTGGGTTCGGCTGCGAATACGTTGGACGACATGTTGGTGATCTCGTGTTCAGGCAGGACGTAGTGATGGACGGCCTGCGTCCGGCGCAGCGCACCCCACTGACGCTCGGGGTCAGCGCGTGCCTCGGCCGAGAGCGGGTTGTATTCGGCCTCCTCCGGCCGCAAGCCTGCCATGGTGCTCGTTCAGCTCCTCAGTCGAACAACACCACACCGCGCAGATTGCTGCCCGCGTGCATGTCCTCGTATCCCTTGGCGACCTCGTCGAGGGTGTAGGTGGTGGTGATCTCCTCATCGAGCCGAAGCAGTCCGCCGCGGTACAACTCAAGCTGGCGCGGAATGTCCACGCTCGGCGAACACCCTCCGAAAAGTGATCCCTGCAACCGCTTTTGGAACAACGTCAACTCCGCAGGAGAGATCGGAATACCGACGGCGGTAAGCGGCCCCATACCGGTGACCACGGTGGTACCACCCTTGCGGATGGCCGCGAACCCTTGCGCCACATGCTCGGCGGTGGTGACACCCGTGGTGATGATGGCCGCGTCCGCGCCCTGTCCGTTGGTGAAAGATCTCGCCAGTTCCGCTGCCTCGTCCATCGATTCGCAGGCGTGGGTGGCGCCGAGTTCGAGCGCCTTGTCCCGCTTGAACGGGATGGGGTCCACCGCGATAACATTCAGCGCACCCTTGTGTTTGGCGCCCTGAACCGCGTTGATGCCGATACCTCCAATGCCCATGACGATGGCCGTATCGCCGGGAAAGAGATCGGCCAGATGCACGGCCGAGCCCCACCCCGTACCCACCGCACAGCCAGTCAGACAAGCTGCTTGCAGCGGGATGTCCTTCGGAATCTTCACGCACGATTTCTGGTCCAGGAGAGTGTGCTCGGCGAACGCCGAGACGCCGGACATCTGCGCAACGGGCTGTCCAGCCAAGTGCATACGGAAGCTGGTTGGGTCACCGACCCGTGAGCCGACCAACGCCAAAGCTCCATCGTCACAAAGATTCTGCTGCCCACGGGCACAGAAGCGGCATCGACCACAGCCCGGCAAGAAGGAAAACACCACGTGATCACCGACTGCGATCCCGGCGACCGCCGAGCCGACATCGACAACAATGCCGGCGCCTTCATGCCCGCCGGCGAACGGGAAGACCGGAACCGCAATGTCGCCGGTGGCGATGTGGTCATCCGAGTGGCACAAGCCAGCGGCGGCAACTTTCACCAGTACCTCGTTCGGCCGCGGATCGTCGAGCTCCACCTCCATGGTCTCGTACTTGCCGGGGGCCTGAAGAAGCAACGCTGCACGGGTTTTCACGATGACGAACCTGCTTTCGAATCGATGTTGTTACGAGGCTGATGGACGGCGGTGAAACGAGTTGTCAACACCGGGGCCGAGGTGACGGCGTCGGTCCAGACCGTTTCGATGACGACGAAGGTGAGAATCCCGTGACGCGAGGCCTTGGTGTATTCGTCCGCGATCCGAGACGCGCCACGCAGGACGTCACCCACGACGGGCGTCCGGTGATACTCGAAGCCCTGCTCGGCGTGGAGCACGACACCGGGACCCAGTTCGTCGATCATCTGCGCCATGACCAGCCCGACATGGCCGAGCTGGTCGGCGACGCCGGTGAACGGGTTACCCGGAACGGCTTCGACACCATGCTCGTCGAGCAGTTCGTCGCGGATCCCCCAGTGCAGCATGACGAACGGATAGGTAGGCGGCGCCGGGACATCGGAAAATCCGGCTTCCCGCGCCACTCGGGAGTCACGATAAAGGGGGCTGACGTCGTCGAGGACGGCTGCGAAATTCTGCACCGGCGCGCGGTCGATCACGACCGCGTGCTCACCGCAGCCGGCGCCAACGACGACGCGTGGCGATTCGGCGGTCACGCCGGCGGCCGATACAGTTCACGGCCACCGTTACATCCGACCACGGTGCCGGTCACATAGGACGCGGCGGAACTTGCCAGGAACGCGATCACCATGGCCACCTCCTCCGGCTGACCCGCGCGGGTCAACGCGTTCTTCTCCGCCCCCATGGCTTGGGGGTCGCGTCCGGCGCGCAGAAGTGACCGGACGTAGCCCTCGGAGAGGATCGAGCCGACCCGTACGCAGTTCACCCGTACGCCGCGCGACCCCCACGCCGAGGCGAGCACCTCAGTCAGATGTTCCACACCGGCCTTTGCGGCCGAGTAGGGGGCGACCTCTGCCATCGAGTTCACGACAGCGTAGGAGGACACGTTGACGATGGCGCCGGTCCCCGCCTGTGCCATCACCGGCCCGACCCGCTGGCAGGTCTGCCATACCGCGCGCAGGTTGAGGTTGATCATGTTGTCCCAGCCCGTGACGTCCCAATCCTCGACCTCACGCAGGTAGGACCCGCCGGCGCAGTTGACCAACACATCACATCCGCCGAAACGAGATAGGTGATCGTCGGTCATCGCTGCGAGCGAATCCGGGTGCGTGAGATCGGTGGGGACCGCGTAGGCGGCGCCGCCTGCCGACTCGATCTCTTCTCTCACACTGTTGAGGGCATCAGCCTTTCGCCCCGCGAGAGTCACGCCGGCCCCCAGATCAGCGAACAGCTTGGCAGTGGCCCGCCCGATTCCGGTGCCACCGCCGGTGACGATCACGCTGCGGCCGTTCATGTCGAACGCTTTGTCCATGGTCAACACCATCAGGTGGGGCCTCCTACCGTGGGTGTGCGTGTCGTGTCCGGGGTCCCCTCGACGTCCGCTACCGCGCGTCCGACAATCCTGATAGCACCAGCGGAATCGACTAGGCGGCAATCAATTTCGAGGCGAAGTGCCGCTCCCCGGGCGCTGACGTCGATGACTTCAAGGCGGCTTTCGAGCACATCGCCAGGCCATGCCTTCGACGTGAATCGAACCTGATAGCTGCGCAGCGCGCCGATACCGACCCAATTGGTGACAGCGGTGGCCAGCAAGCCGGCCAGGTACATGCCGTGAGCGAACACCCCGTCGAAGCCAACCGAACGGGCATAGCCGTCATCGGTGTGCAGGGGGAAGAAGTCACCTGACGCGCCCGCGTAACGAATCAGGTCTGCTCGGACAAGCTCGTGCTTCAGAATCGGGCCCTTGACCCCAACTGCCCAGGGGCCCCGGTGAATCGCCGCCGTCATGCCCCCACCGCGACTTCCGAACCGCACGACCCGCCGCCTTGGCCGTGGCCATCGGCCATGAGCCGCCCCGGTATCTCGGGGCGATAGCCAGCGGCCAGGACCAGAGAGCACAGCGGCTTCTCTTGCAGCATCGCAACTCCCGAACCGTCCGGCTGATACAAGCCCGGCTGGTCGCCGACGCACTTGAACCAACGCTAAAATTTAGTGACGAATAACTAATGCTAGCGGCTGACGGTGCGGCATCCAAGAGGCAACATGAGAAACTGCGGGGCCGCCGACGCCACGACCGTCACGGACGCGGTGAATCGGACTCGAGGTGTCAGCGCACCCCTAAATCCCGGTCGCCCAGCGGCGTTCGCCCGCTGGCGTTATCCGGGTCGGTGGTCAGGCGATAGAGGTTTCGTCATCGGACTGCGGTGAGAGCGGGTGCGACATACATCGCCACGGTCCTTCCGATCTTTTCCGACGTCAACTCGTCGTTCAACAGCAACATCACCAGGACCCGGCCGAGCCAGACGATGGTGTCCTGGTCGTCGACCAAGTCTTCCCTGAGTTCCCGGGCCTGGCGGGCGCGCTCGAGGGCGGGTCGCCAGAGCCGTTCGAGCATGTCGTAGCCGAAGGCATACGGTTGCCCGCCCAGCTCACCGAGTCGCTTCTGGCGGGTCAGCCGCAGCAGCTCCATGAATATCCGATCGCTTCGACAGGTCTCGACGGTAGTCACCACACCGCTGACCAACGCCGCCTCGAACGAGGGCGCCCCGTCGATGGTGGGCGCAACGGTAGTCACGATCGCCTCGACACGTGACAGCACCACGGCATCGATCAGGGCGGAGCGACTGGGGAAGAAGTGGTAAAAGTTGGTTCCGGAGATCCCGGCCGCGGTGGCGACATCTTCTATCCGGCTTCGCTCGACGCCGTACCGCGAGAAGCATTCGGTGGCGGCCGCAACGATCTCGTCCCGCTTTCGTTCTTTGCTCCGAGTGATGCCGGGCTTCGTGGCTCCGCCCCCTCGTCCAGACACTCCAGACTCCTGACTCTTTGCACTCGACGTCGGCACTGCTAGTCTCAGATTTGAAAGATCAGCTCAAATCTCAGAACCAGTCGCGCGGTCTTCGACGGGCCAGTTTTCAGGCCCGCCACGAACGCTCCCCATGATGCGTCAGCTCGCTGGAGGTTGCACATGTCCGCACCGGTCCGCCGCCGATCACTACGTCGCCGAGTGCCCGCCAAGGGGATACCACGGGGCTGGTTCCAGCTCGGCTGGAGTTCCGACTTCGCCGCGGGCAAGCCGGTGGCGCTGCGCTACTTCGACTGCGACCTGGTGGCCTACCGGCCAGAGGACGGCGCCGCGGGGTGTGGGCGGGTGCGGGTGCTCGACGCCTTTTGCCGACACCTGGGCGCACACCTGGCATTTGGTGGCCGGGTGGAGGGCGACTGTATCCGCTGCCCCTACCACGGCTGGCTGTACGACAGCGACGGCATCAACGTCGAGGTTCCTTACGGCGACGAAGGCAGCACCGCGATCCGTCTTTCCAGCTGGCCTACGGCTGAGGTCGACGGCGTCGTGCTGGTCTGGTTCGACCCAGACTCGCAACCGCCGACGGTCGAGCCGCCGGCATCTTTCGCTCGCTCGCCGCATCCGAGCTGGCCGCTCAGCGACACGACGAAGATCTGGCCGGCGGTCCAGATGACACCGCAGGCGGCCGCCGACAACGTGTGCGACGCCGCGCACTTCACCCACATCCATGGCTCTCACGACATGCCGGTGCTCGCGGATTATCGCGCGGACGGGGCCCAATTCCATGCCCGCTACGAGCTGGACTTCGGCGGCGGCTACGAGAGCACCTTCGCCACTCCGGACGGGCCGGTGGCCGGCACGATCACAACCGAGGCAACGGGCCTCGGACTGCTGTGGAACCGCATGGGCGGGGTGGACGACGTCATCAGCCTGCTCGGGGTCACGCCGATCGACGAGAAGACCTCAGATGTCCGCGTCTCGGTGTGGGTGCCCACGGTCCGTCGCAACGGCGAACCGATGCCTGATCGGGTCCGATCCGCATGGATTCGCCAGCAGCACAGCCAGGTTGAGGCCGACCTATTGATCTGGGGCAACCAGACTTACATCGAACGGCCGCCATTCCTCAAAATCGAGGCAGAGCCGATGCGCGCGTTCCGGTCCTGGTCCGACGAGTGGTACTCCGCGTGAACGCGGCGCCGGTATCGGTGGGGGTACAGCTGCCGACCACGGACGGATTCGGAGTCGGCTACCGCGACCTGCGCGACGTCGGGCGGGCGGCCGAGGACGCCGGCCTGGACAGCGCATGGATCGGCGACCACTTCTCGTTCACCTCTCCGGTCGTGGAAAGCATGATCGCCGCCGCGACCGTGGCCGCCGCGACCGAACGCCTGCGCATCGGGTTCGGTGTCCTCGTCGCCCCGCTGCGTCACCCGGGCTGGCTGGCCAAACAGATCTCGTCGCTGCAGGTCGTGTCAGACAACCGGGTCATCCTCGGGCTCGGGGTCGGCGGCGAGTTCGCGGCCGAATGGGAAGCGCTCGGTGTGCCGGTAACCGAGCGGCGGCAGCGCATCGAGACGACGCTGGACGCTCTGCGCGATCTGCTGTCCGGTCGTCCGGCCCGGCTCGGCCCGCCGTTCAACGCGGCCGTACCACCGCTCACCCCGCACGGCGAGGTGCCGCCGCTGTGGGTCGGCGGCCGCAGGGACGCCGCGCTGGAGCGCGCCGTGCGCCACGGTGCGGGCTGGATCGGGGTGTGGATGGACCCGCCCGCACTGCGCGCCCGGGTAAAACGGTTGCGGGAGATCGCGGCGCAGCACGGACGCGCCGTGCCTCCGGTCGGTGCCGAGGTTCTCGTGCACGTCACCGACGCCGCCGACCAGGGGCGCTCGCGGATGTCGGAGTTCATGCAGCAGATCTATGGCATCCCATACGAACAGCTCGAGCGGTACTGCATCGGCGGCGACGAAGAAACGGTCACCGCCCGACTGAGCGCGCTGTGCGCCGACGAACTCCGAACCGTCGTCCTCATCCCTGCTGTGCACGACACGATCGAAGCTCTCCCGGCCCTCGGCAGGATCGCCGAACGCCTGCGGTCGATCACCACTCCGGTGACGCCCGACCCCACCGCGCCCGAGGCCGGCACGTCGAGCGCCGTGACCTCCGACGCGAGCCGAACATGATCGACCTACTGGTTACCACCCCGCTCACGCAGCGGACCACCGCCGAGATCCTGGCCACTGCGGCGGTGTCAGACTCGTTGGGTGCCGGCGACTAGTTTGCGGAACTGGCGAAACAGCAAGTAGTCCTGGCTCTCACCCCACACCTCGACGCCGTCGAATGTCCATCGCGTCAACGAGAAGATGTCCAACCAGTCGCTGTAGAGGGTGAACTTGAACCAGTTCGCCGGCCTACCTTCGGCGTAGAGCCTGCGGCCCAAACTGTCGGTGGCGTCCAACACTTCATACAACGACGTGCCATCGGCGGCACGCTCCAGGCAGCGTCGGGTGCCCGACACCAGGTCGGCCTGAACGCCATCGCGCGTGTACCAGCCCGAGACCACCTGCTCGGTCGTTCCAGCGATCGGATCCTCGTCACAGGGCAACATGCTCATGGCATAGAGATGGAAATGGTGATCGTCGGCGGCAACCGCGAACGGATACGCCCCACGCATCCGTGCCATCGTGGTCAACGTAGGTCTCGGTCCCCAGGTGTGGTCCCGTAGTGAGGGGCAATCGATTTCGATGACACGACCGTGGTAGTTAATCGTCCCGCGGAGCCGCCCCGCCTGCTCGTAGTGGCCGATCGTCAGTTCCTCGACCGGAGCAAGGAAATCGGCGATGCCGCGATTGATCTGTTCGCGTTCCATCTTCATCAGATACGGATCCATGATGGCGGTCCAGGTGAGGTCCATTTCGACGCCGAGTGCCCGATAGGTGAAGTGAATCTCCTTCAGGGGCTGCACCGTACGGGCCGAGAATCCATTCGGCAGATCGAAATCGTACATATCGGAGCCGGGCGGTATGGGCATTGTCTGATCCCAGGCGTAGTGCAGGCAGTCATAGGCGTCGCGTCCGGACGAATCCCACAGAACCGGACCTCCGACGGCCAAGTTCATGTTGGGGCGGAAGTAGAAATAGAACATTCCCTGCAGACTGCTGTCGGGATCGATGAACGACACGTACGAACTCTCGTTCCAGTACGGGTCGTCATTCTTGGGATGCAACCGATCATCTTGGGGCAGAACGTGATCAGAGTAGGCCATGCGGGATATCCAATCAGTCAGGCGAGCACGCCGCCGGCGCGTTGCAAGATCTCCACCGTTCCCGCGTTGCCGTCGACACGACACCGGTCGCCGGTTCGCAGTAGTTCCACGGCATTTCCGGTCCCCATGACACACGGCACACCCAACTCCCGCGCCACGATCGCGGCATGGCTGAGTTTGCCGCCGATATCCACAACCAGTGCCGATGACAGGAACATGATGGAGGCCCAGCTTGGATCGGTCGTCCGCGTCACGAGGATCTCGCCACCTTCGACGTCTTCATCGGCGGGATCCGTGCACACGCGCACCACACCCTCAACGACGCCGGGGCTACATCCGGTGCCGGTCAGCAGCCGGGCCTCGTCGGCAGCACGATCCTGAGAAGCCTTCTCCCGCAATTTGATCGGCGTCGGCTCACCTTGCCAAGCGGAAGGCAGGTCGAGGGTCTGGAAGCGCTCATATTCAGCTCTGCGCTCTTCGACCACTGCTCTGACATCAGCAGGCAAGCCCTTGGTGACCTCGGTTGCGGTGAGCATGAACACGTCATCGGGTTGCTGGAGAACACCCGCGTCGGTCAGGTGACGGCCGTACTGGCGCGCCGCGGCTCGCGAGACGTCGAGGGCCTGTAGGAACGCCACCTTCCCAGTGCCACGCAGCGGAAGGTATCGGTGGGCCAGTTCGAGGATCGCGCGGGCCCCGAGCCGACGGGAGCGCGGCACGGCGGCCAACAGCTCCGCCTCCAAAACCTCACGCTGCGCGATCTTTTCATGCTCTCCATGCGCCGGGTTCTTGTCGTCGCCCAATTCGCGGTAGGACGCGATGAGTCGATGCACAGGGGCGGGGTCCTCGCGCCACACCACGGCCGATAGTTCTCCGGAGTTGGGACCGTGATAGCCGTGTCGGCCGAGGAATTCCGCGATATCGAGTTCGTCTCTCGAGCACGCCCACAGGTCCTCGACCATTCGGGTCTCCTCATGCGACCCGTACCCACGCAACAGGCCCGTCGTAGGCCCACCGACCGACTCGATGAGCCGCTCGAGCTGATCGAAAACTGGCTGTACGCCACACAGCACTGTCCGAGCCTGGATGCGTAAGGCCTTGTCCAGTCGGGCGATTGCCGCACTGAAGGCGGCTTGCGATTCGTCTCGGCCAAGCGTACTGATGCGTGCCTGCTCACCGCGATACCAGGCCTCGTTCTCGGCTCTGAGCTGGCGCACCACGGTTGGAACCCGAACAAAGGTGGTCGGCATCATCGCCGCAACGAACGGATAGCGGCGCACCGACGTGGATGCCGAGAACTCCGGCGGCACATGGTCCAGCCACTGCTTCACCACCGAGGCACCATCGGTGCCCGGCATGCGGTTGCCGATCTTGTAGAAGAAATCGACTTGCAGGACGGCGCGGCCGAAGAAGATGTTGTAGGTGCGGTCGCGCGGGTCTTGCGGTACGACGGCCTCCGAGCGCGGAATCGCACCGGCCGACGCGAATGCACCACGAATGCCGAGCTCACAAATCGGCGCCCATACCGTCCACCCCAGTGGCGTCTGGACTCCGGGCATGGCCTCCGCCACATTCGTGGTGCTCCAGTAGGTTTCCGGCCAGGACGAACCGTGCAGCGGATCGGCTGAACTGATGTGACTCTCCTTCATCGACGGGTGGCGCTGATCACCGGGAACCGGAGGCGATCCCGCCGCCCGGCGACGCCGGCGAGTCTGCGCTCGCAACGGACGGCGGCGAACCCGGCGACGACGTCGCGGTACTCGGCACAGCGCCAACCATTTTCGCGACCACCATCACAATCAGCGCGGCCTGAACAAACACCAGGACGCTGGCGATGGTGGCTGCCAGCATGCCGAACTCAGAGTTCAGCGACACCCACATGGGCCAGCCTGATGCCGCATACACGCCCACAAAACTCATCGGGAAGAGCCAAACACCGGCCAGCACACGCCAACCGCGCAGCTGATCGCGCAATACGTAGAACAGCGCGGCCGCGACGACCGGCCCCACCGCATTGCACGGGACATACCAGAGGGGAAGGCCCCACGGATTCAGCGGTTGCGTACCGAAGTAGGAATACACGTTGAGTAAACGGATTCCGATGGTTTCCAGCACGATGTCGTTGAGCGCGAAGATCCCGACCAACATCCACAGCTTGCGGACGGTGATCCCGCGCTGGAACGACCGATAGCTGTAGTACGCCTGGCCACCTAGCAGCCACGGATACACGAAGCACACGAGCACCGGGATGTTGACGTCGAGCAGCCGGAACGCTTCCCAATCCCCGTGGACGGGCCACCACACTCCGCCCATGTAGTCGAGGATCGGCTCGACGAACATCCCGATCGTTCCGCCGACCAGAAAGATGGGCCACAGCGTGTCACGATCCTTGACCAACGACTTGATCGCCAGGCCGATGCAGATGACCGCGGGCACCAGGCAGATGGCCGTGAAGATCGCTTGTGCGGTCGGATTGACCGCAGCGTCGATCGGCGCCCCGGGAATACCGGGGCGATACGTCGTCGCCAACAACTGGACCGATTCCACCGTGATCGCCTCGTTCCCGTCAGTCAGCGCAGGGCGTGCTCAAACCCCAGCGTTCGACGCTCAACACCAAGGATCATAGTAAGTGAGGGTTCATCTTTGTCAACAGTCGTCCACGGGCCAGTTTTAATACTTCATACTGCGGATATACGCGTGAGTGGCCGCTTGGCCGACATGTTATAAAAGTTTGTGCTTACTAGTTATAGGGGAATTCTCTCCCGACCACCCGGTCGAGACCTGAGCAGTTCGGGAGCGCCACAGTGAATCAGCTCGGCTACGACGTGCGGGGTCACGTCGCCACAGTCACGCTGAACCGACCGCACCGCCGGAATGCGTTCACGTTCGCCATGCTCGACGCTTGGGCGGACGCAGTGCGGCAAGCCGAAGCTGACCGCGATGTTCGGGTATTGATCCTCACCGGGGCCGGCGACGCGTTCTGCGCGGGGGTCGATCTCGACGATTTCAAGGCCGATGAGCGCACACCGCTGGAGGAGCGTGAGCTGCTGACCCACCGGGTGCATCAGGTCGCCCTCGCGATGGACGCCCTGTCCAAGCCGGCGATCGCTGCGGTGAACGGCGTCGCGGTGGGTGCCGGGATGGACATGGCGTTGATGTGCGATATCCGGCTGGCCTCGACGTCCGCGCGTTTCAGCGAAGGCTATGTCCGAGTCGGACTGGTACCCGGTGACGGCGGCTGCTACTACTTGCCCAAGCTGATCGGTCGCGAACAAGCTCTTCGGATGCTGTGGACCGGCGACTTCGTGAACGCGACCGAAGCGCTGACTCTAGGTCTGGTCAGTGAGGTGCATCCGGATGAAGAGATTCATGCCGCCGCAAGAACCTTGGCAGAAAAGATCACGTCGCGGGCGCCGCTGGCCGTGCAGATGATCAAGCGCGCCGTCAATGGTGCATCGAATATGGACGTACGGACCGCGCTGGACACGATCGCCTCCCATCAGGCGGTGGTTCTGTCCACTCGTGACTCGGCCGAAGCCTTCGCGGCGTTCAAAGAGGGCCGCGAACCGTGTTTCGAAGGGCGATGAGGTGACCGAGCACCCGAGGAGTTCGGCCACGACGATGGTGCCGGTGAATTCCGCTGACCGACAGCAGCTTCGGACCACTGTCCGTGCGCTTACCGACAGCTGGAAAGCACAGGGACGCTACGAACCGCGTAGCGATTCGTGGGTCCGATCTTTCGACGCCGCGTTCAGCAAGGCCCTCGCCGAGCGGGGACTGATCGGCATGACGTGGCCGAAGCGATTCGGAGGTGGGGAGTATTCGAATCGCGACCGACTGGCCGTCACCGAGGAATTGCTTCGTGCGGGCGCACCCGTCGCGGCGCACTGGTTCGCGGACCGGCAGATCGGCCCAGCGATCCTGCGCTATGGATCGGAGGACCTGCAGGAGGAGATCCTCCCCGCGATCGTGACCGCCGACGCGCTGTTTTGTCTCGGCATGAGCGAAC
This sequence comes from Mycolicibacterium rhodesiae JS60, assembly GCA_000230935.2. Classification (GTDB taxonomy): domain Bacteria; phylum Actinomycetota; class Actinomycetes; order Mycobacteriales; family Mycobacteriaceae; genus Mycobacterium; species Mycobacterium rhodesiae_B. The sequence continues at coordinate 1,238,713 of AGIQ01000001.1, read as the reverse complement.
CGGAGGCCGGTTCCGACCTAGCAGCCGTGCGGACGTCCGCACGCCGCGTAGACGGTGGATGGGTCTTGCGCGGACGCAAGCAATGGACCAGTGGTGCACATCTGGCCACACACGCCTACGTGCTGGCCCGCACGTCCCCCTCGGAACGCAAGCATGAGGGGCTGTCGGAATTCGTCATCGACATGCGCGTACCAGGAATCACCGTCACCCCGATTATCGACATGACCGGGCAGCATCACTTCAACGAGGTGCTACTCGAAGACGTGTTCGTCCCTGAGCGCCGCCTGCTGGGCACCGAGAACAATGGCTGGCGCCAAGTCATCGAGCAGCTGTCCTTCGAGCGCGGCGGCCCGGAGCGCATCCTGTCCACCTATCCCCTCCTGATCGAGGCGCTGGCCCGGACCGACTCCATTCGAGGCCACGGCGCCGAGGCGACGCTCGGTGTGTTGGTCGCACGGCTTGCCACTTTGCGCCAGATGCTCTGGGACCTCGCCGCCGAGTTGGATGCCGGCGGCGCGCCCGTGCTGAAGTCGGCGACGCTGAAGTACTTGGGCAACGTCTTCGAACGCGATGTCGTCGAATTTGCCCGAGATCATGTGGAATCGCGGGCGCTGGAGTCGGGGTACGGGCAGTCATTGCTTGCCTCGCCCGGCTTCAGCATCAGGGGCGGCGCCGCCGACGTGCTGCTGTCCATCATCTCCCGGCAGGAGGCGGCCGATGAACGAACGTGAGGATGAACTCCGCGAGCTGGCCGGTGCACTCGCGGGGTTGGAACCATCGGCAATCGACGACCAGCTGGTCGACCTCGGACTCATCGGCATCGGCATCCCGGAGGCCGACGGCGGATCGGGCGGATCGCTGTCCGACCTTCTCGTCATCGTGGAAGAGTTTGCAGCACAGGCGATCAGCACCTCGTTGCTCGACGCGTCGTGTGCACAGTGGGTCCTCCACGAGTGTGGACTTGAAGTCGACTTCACGACTCGGTCCACCCTCAAACTCCTCAACGGCATCGGATGGGACAACGAAAACCCCCAGGTCATCACCGAGGTCCCGTGGGCATCGCAGTCGGCCCGCGTGGTTGTCGTCGATGCCGTCGGCTCCGTATGGGCGCTTGACACCACCAAGGTCACGATTGAACCCGCGCTCAACGTTGCGGGTGAACCTCGGGACACACTCATCGTCGACGCGCACGCCGCCGAAGAACTCGGACGCATCGACGTAGCCGTGATCGGTTGCCGTCTCGGCCTTTTGCGTTCAGCCGCCCTTCTCGGCGCAGCCACGGCCGTGCACCGCATCACCAAGCAGCACGTCCGAGACCGGCAGCAATTCGGCGCTCCACTGCTCCGAATTCCGGCGGTGGCTACTCAACTGGCGGTGGCCAAGACGCTTGTATTGCAGATGCAGACAGCGCTGCGCCGGGCCGTCCGGGCCTACGAAAGCCGCGAACCAGCCCAGGCGTTGACCGCCGTGGCGATCGCACGAGTCATGGCGACATCGTCGGCTGGCGACGTTGCGCGCATCGGCCATCAACTTCACGGTGCGATCGGTACGACCGAAGAGCACCACCTGCACCGCGCCACCCGGCCGCTGTGGGCGTGGCGCGACGACGACGGATTACCCTGGCAATGGCAGGAAGTCGTCGGGCGAGCCGCCCTGCATGATGGCGAGCCAGCGATCTGGCAGGAAATCACCGCACCGACATAGGGATCCGGTTCACGAACGCGCACGTCGTGCTTACCGGCGCCACAAACGAACCTGTCAGCCTTCGAATGCAGCGTCACCGGGAGCCGGTGAGGTCGTTGGTTGTCCGCCCGCAGATATGGTCTGGCAACCATTGGCCCGCAAGTCCTTCGGACTCGTCGCGCGTCCCTCCATCGCGGTGATGATGGCCCGGATAGTCCGCCGGCAGCGTCCGCAATCCGTTCCAGCATCACACGCGTCGGCCACCTCACGAGTAGTCCGCGCTCCCCGACCGACCGCATCGCTGATCACATCACTGGTCACCGCACGGCACAAGCACACGAACATCGGTCACCGCATCCGAGGTGTTGGGGCCACTTTCACCACCTGCTCCAAACGACCCACGAAAACCGTTGGGTACGCACCGAATCCGGCCCCGCGCATCCATTCCGCCGAGACGTCTGACCGGTCGATCCACCGACGCGCCGTGGCCTCGTCGTCGACCTCCTGCAGGATAAGAACTTCAGAACACCCGTCGAGCGCTTGATACATCCAAATCTGTCGACACCCGGCTGCGGCGAAGGTGCCCAACTCGCGGTGGACGTTGTCTCGAAGTCGTGCAATGTCGCGGATCGAAGCGAACGCTGCCACCACCACCCCGGGAGCGCGCGAACCGCTGCCCTCGGGCCGGAGGTCAACCTTCTCGAGCACTTCACCTAAGAAGATCGCAGGAAAGTCCTCAACGCCGGCTTCGTCGAACCACCCGAACAGCGCCTCTGAGCGCATGAGGTCTGCGATCGAATCATGGTGGCGGAGCCCAATGGTGACCAAGATCCTGTCCGACTCCCAGATCGAGCTGTACGTCACGATGTGGTGAGCTCCGATCGGCGCAAGGTGCGCCGCGTTCTCCTCAATGTGAGCCATGAGCCGAGCGAGATCTGGGACGTGATAATCGGCCGCCAAAACGAGTGAGTGTGGCGGCCTTGCGTCCGGCACGGCTACCTCCAACGGTTCGGATCAAACAATGTTCAAAGTGGCCACTGCCGACGCACGTGGTGCGGCCGCGCCGAACCGGGGCGCAGACTCGCCATGTCGACGCGGTGCCAGCTTTCTAGCGGTCGGGCCCGCACTTTCCGGCCCGGCTCACTCAGGCGTCGATGAGTTTGGAATCGACCGACTCCTCTTCTTGTGCTTGAGCTTTCAACGCCTTGAGTAGCAGGACGGCGACAATGATCATCCATGCCCCAAACACCGAGAACGGCACCCAGAAGGCAAGCAGACCATTCCACGCGAACGGGCCCGTGCGGGGGAGGAATGCTACGGCGCCGGCCTCGAAGATCAGGCAGCACCACGCGCTGAAGTAGCCGAACCACCTGGGGAAGGGAGATGCCGCCACCTTGGTAGGGGTGAGGCAGATGACGATGATCGCCACCCACATGAAGACAAAGTACTGATCGGTGGTGATGACGGTGAGCACGCCGAACTCGTGGAACGTTGCGGTGATCTCCGGGCTGCGCGTGGGCGTGTACGCGGCCACACCCCAGCAAATCGGCGGAAGTGTCAGATAGACAGTCGTCAGCGCGCCCGCTGCGAGCGTGACCATCGTCCACACCGGTCCTCGTTCGATGCGGCGCATCTGGATGGCGATCACCACCGTCAAGGCCAAGAAGAAGGCGCTCGTCCAGCCGGCGATCATCGCGCCGATCCGGACCTGAGTGCTGTGCTCCTGATAGAACTGGGCGATCCGCTCGGCCGACCACTGCGGCGACGGGGGCGGCATCATGTGCCAGAGAAAGAACATGCAGAGGCCGTAGACCACGGTCCCCAGGAGTGCCCACCACACCAGCACCCGCTGGCTTCGTATCTCCATTGACACGCCTACTCCTATCGTCTCGAGTGCAACTTCACGCAGACTTCATGTCGCCACACCGCGGAGCATCGGCGATAGCGGCCTGGATGCTGACCGGGCCGAAGGACACCGACAGACCGGGAGGCGCTGAGCGGGGCAGGTTCTCGGGGGCCGGCGCCACCGAGTTGAGTGTCGCCAGACCAAGCGCGATGTGGACCGACGCTGGGATGGCCGGGTCATCGATGCGGGCGGCCAAGCGTCCGTCCACCGACCACTGCAGAGTGCCGCCGCTTCGATCGATGACGATCTCGTGGCGCAACGACCCACCGACCACCGCCGGTGCGGATACCGGCGAATCGAGCACTGCGGCCGACTTTTTCGCTTGATAGGCCACGCGCAGTGAGTCATACAGCCCGAAGGTGCGGTGCCCCGTCGAGCAGACTCGGAAAGACCAACCGGACTCGATGTCAATCACCATGAACGAGGCGAAGCCGTCCCGAAAGTCGGTGGGCGCATCGCCGGCGCGGGTGGCCGCCATGTCGAGCACGAATCTCACGACGCCGACGTCGGTCGCGAACGCCTGCTGGGAAACCAACTGGTGCTTCAGGTTGTCGTACACCTGGATGCTCTGATGCCGGGGCGAAAACTGCGGGACATACATGTCGAGCGTGCCCTCGCCGACTTGTGTGTCGGCCGCGGGCTCGAAGCAGGTCCAGGCGACGCCCTCGGGGTTGTCGGCGGCGGGCAGCGTCAGGTAACGCCACCGGTCGCCGTCGATCGCAGTACTCGTGAAGTCGTCGTAGACGACCGTTCCCGACCCAGTTGCAACGCCCATGGCCGACGCACCTTCCACCAGACAGAACTTAATTAGTGCTAATTCTACTGGACAACCGGCGGCTCACCCAAGATCCAGCGGGGCGATCGACTTGTATTCCAGGTAGGCACTCAGGCCCTCCGGACCCATTTCCCGCCCGATGCCGCTGGCCTTGTAGCCACCGAACGGTGCACACAACTCGGCGCTGTACTGGTTGACGCCGTAGGTGCCCGTCCGGACCCGCCGGGCGATCTCGATACCGTGAGCGACGTCGCGCGTCCACACCGACCCGGCAAGACCGTAATCGTTGTCGTTGGCGATCCGCACCGCATCGGCCTCGTCCTCGAACGGGATCACTGCCAGTACAGGACCGAAGATCTCCTCCCGAGCGATGGTCATGTCATTGCCGACATCGGTGAAGACCGCAGGCTCGACGTACCACCCGGTCGTCATGTCCGCCGGGCGCCGCCCGCCGGTGGCCAGGACGGCGCCCTCCCCTGTGCCGCGAGCAATGTACCCTTCGACCCGGTCGCGTTGCCGGGAGCTGACCAGCGGACCCACGTCGGTCGCCGGATCGGAGGGATCCCCAACCGACAAAGACTGCGCGAGACCGACAATCGCGTCGCACACCTCGGTGTACCTCTTCTTGCTGGCCAAGATTCGGGTCTGCGCGACACACGCCTGACCGGTGTTCATCAACGACGCGAATCGTAGACCGGTGACGAGATTGTCCAGGTCGGCGTCATCGAGCACGATGGCCGCCGACTTGCCGCCCAACTCCAGCGCGCAGCGCTTCAGGTTCTCGCCACACAAGGCGGCGATTCGACGACCCGCCCCGGTGGAACCGGTGAAGCTGACCTTGTCGACACCGGGGTGCCGGACGAGATACTCACTGACACCGCGATCTGCGGGCACGACGTTGATGACACCGGGTGGCAGGCCAACCTCCTCCGCCAATTCGGCCAGCAGGTAGGCGTCAAGGGGAGTTTCCGGCGAGGGCTTCAACACCACGGTGCATCCGGCGATGAGAGCCGGCGAGAGTTTCTGCATGATGATGCACTGGGGCACATTCCACGGGATGATGGCCGCAACGACACCCATGGGCTCGCGCGTGACAAGAACATTGCCCATCATCCCGATCCGCTCTTCCTCGAACGGAAACTCGGCAGCCAGTCCGGCGTAGTACCGCAGCAAGCCCAGTGGCATCCCGGCCTGGACGAGGCGGGAGAACGAGATGGGTGAGCCCATCTCCAGGGTGATCACCTGAGCCATGTCCTCGACACGCGCCTCATAGGCATCGGCAAGGCGGCCGACGACCTTGGCGCGATCCAGCGGCGTCAGCCGTGGCCATTCGCCGGCGTCGAATGCCCGCCGAGCAGCGTCGACCGCGGCATCCACATCGTGCTCGCAGGCGTGCGGAACCCGCCCCACGACCTCGCCAGAGTGCGGCGACACGACCTCGATGACGTCGGCACGTGCGGGTTCGACCCACTTTCCATCGATGAACAGCGAACGATGGTCGATCATCGGATGTCCTCTCCACACGCGGGCCTCGCGGCTAAAGATACTTACCGATAACTTACGCATTGCGCCTTGACGAGGTCAACGATTCGGTGAAGCCATGCGCCACGACATGGGCTTCAGCGGGTTGACCACACCAAAGGCCGATCGCTAACGTTAGTTGTTGTTCACTAAATACGAGCCGAACCGTCCCCGCACCGACCGACCACCCAAGAGAGGCCCCATGACCCGCGATGCCGTGATCGTCGAAGCCGTCCGGACCCCGATCGGCAAGCGCAACGGCGTGTTGTCCGGCGTCCACCCGGTGGACCTGTCGGCACATGTGCTGAATGTCCTGGTGGAGCGAACCGGCGTCAACCCCGCGGTCGTCGAGGACGTGGTCTGGGGCTGTGGCAGTCAGGTCGGCGAACAGTCGATGGACATCGCCAGGACCGCAGTGCTGGCCGCGGGCTGGCCCGACCACATCCCGGGCGTCACCATCGATCGCCAATGCGGCTCGTCGCAGCAAGCGGTGCACTTCGCGACCGCCGGCTTGTTGGCGGGACACTACGACGCAGTCGTCGCAGGCGGTGTCGAATCGATGACTCGTGTGGTGATGGGCTCCTCACGTCTCGATGCCGACCCGTACGGGCCGCGATTCCGCGCCCGCTTCCCTGAGGTACCTCACCAGGGCAAAGGGGCGGAGCTGATTGCCGCCCGTTGGCAACTGTCGCGAACCGATCTCGACGAGTTGTCGCTGCAGTCGCACCAAAGAGCTATCGCCGCACAATCGTCGGGTTATTTCGACGACGAGATCGCTGCGGTGTCCCTTCCTGACGGCGGCATCGCCGATCGCGACGAGGGAATGCGGCCAGACACCACCTTGGAGAAACTCGCCGCACTCAAGCCGGCATTCGGCGCCGAAGGCATCATCACCGCCGGCAACAGCTCGCAAATCTCCGATGGGGCAGCCGCCCTGCTCATGATGACCAGTGAGCGCGCCGCCCAACTCGGATTGAAGCCGCTGGCCAGGATCCACGCGGCCGCCGTGGTGGGCGACGACCCGGTGCTGATGCTCACCGCGCCGATTCCGGCTACTGCCCTGGTACTCAAGAAGGCCGGATTGCGGATAGACGACATCGGGGCCTTCGAGGTCAACGAGGCGTTTGCGCCCATTCCGCTGGCATGGGCAGCCGAATTCGGGCCGGATATGAAGCTGGTCAATCCGAACGGCGGCGCTATCGCTCTCGGCCACCCGATCGGTGGATCCGGGGCGCGGATCATGACCTCGTTGATACATCACCTGCGGCACAACGGTATTCGCTATGGGCTCCAAACGATGTGCGAAGGCGGTGGCCAAGCCAACGCGACAATCGTCGAAGCGTTGTGAACGTGACGATCCATTCCCGCGGCATCGGTGGATCGTGGTGATGGACAAGGAAAAGGACAAGGAATCGGCCTTTCCGGCGTTCAGTCGGTCCGACGACGGGGTTCCGCTCTGCTGGGGCTGCGCGGCGGAGTCCTCCCGCACCTGCAAGCTCGGCGTGCAGCGGATCGATGTCGACAGCATCAGCCAAAGCTCAACCGGGACGGTCGCGTGCCCCGCGAGCTGGCAAGGTGGACCGGGCGTCGCTCACGGCGGCTGGATCACCTGCGTCTTCGATGAGGTCCTCGGCAGCTTGCCCGCGGCCCTCGACGTGCCCTGCGTGACCGCCAGTTTGGAGGTGACGTTTCGCAAACCGGTCCCGGTCGAGCGCGCCCTCACGGTGACGGCATGGGTGGCCGAGCGGCGGCACCGGCGCTGGGTGATCGAGGGTGTCATGCGCGTCGAAGGGGACGCCGACGTCGTCTACGCCCGTGGCGTGGCCAAGTTCGTTGAACCTGCACTGAACCACTTCGAAAAGACCAGGGGCGGATAGCCGCTCCCGGGATCACCGACGGGGATTACCCCCGGGGGATGTCCTTCCACGCCTTGTCGCGGTCGTCTCTTGGCTCGGCTGGCAAGCCCAGCACCCGTTCCGCCAGGATGTTGCGCATGATCTGGCTGGTACCACCCTCGATGGAGTTTGCCCGCGAGCGCAGAAACGCCTTCTGCGGCTGCCGAATCGACACTTGACTGGAGTCCGGGCGGGTGAATTCGTAGCCGTCCGGATAGCACAGTCCTGCGCTGCCGAGTAAGTCCAGACTGAACTCGGTGATGGACTGGTTCAGTTCGGACCAGCGAAGCTTCGCCACGGAGCCTTCGGGTCCGGGGGCTCCCCGCCCGACGGCAGCCGCTGCGCGTAGTTCCGTCAACCGGAGGACCTCGCTGGCCGCCCAAAGGCCGGCAAGCTGGCTGCGTCGTACCGGATCGAAATCACCACTGCCGCCGGCCCATAACTCGAGCGCTACCCCGATCGAACCGGACCCCCGCGGGCCAATCTCCCGCCCGGCCGTCGCCCGTTCGTTCATCAAGGTGGTGAGGGCCACCTTCCAGCCGTCCCCTTCAGCACCTAGGCGGTAATCGTCGGAGATTTCGACATCCTCGAGGTAGACCTCGTTGAACTCAGCCTCTCCAGTGATCTCGTACAGCGGTCGCACGGTGACCCCGGGCGCTTGCATGTCGAGCACAAAATAGGTCAAACCCTTGTGCTTGGGCACATTCGGATCAGTTCGCGCCAAGAGCAGACCCCAACGGGCCCGGTGCGCCAACGTGGTCCACACCTTCTGGCCGTTGACGATCCAACGCCCATCGTGGCGTACCGCGGCCGTTGCCAGCCCGGCGATATCGGACCCAGCGCCGGGTTCGGAGAACAGCTGGCACCAGATCTGTCGCGTGCTGAAGAGCGGTTTGAGCAACCGCGCTTGCAGTTCGTCAGGTGCATGCGCGACAAGAGTCGGCGCCGCCATAGCCAGACCTACCACGTTGTCGTCGCGATTTCCCGTGGGAGCGCCGGCATCTCGGATTCGCTGATCGATGTACTGCTGCCAACGTTGATCCTGCCCAAGGCCGCCACGCTCGACCGGGAACCGCACCCAGGCAAGCCCCAGGTCGAACTGCGCTTCCCAGAATTCCACTGGTGAGGTTTCGCCCGGCGGATGCGCACGCAGCAGCGCGTCCACCCGTTCGACGATATCGGTGGGCGGTGTCTCGGTCATGCTGTGCACTCCTTGACGCCGTCCGGGCGAGCGTCGGGCGCGGACGTGAAGGCGCCGATGTTCGCGTTGCGACTCTGATGCCAGAGATCGACCACTCGGTAGGGAGTCGCCGCCACGACACGCCCCTTCGAGTTCCGGTAGTAGGTCGCCACTCCCGGGTGGGTCCACACCATGTCGGCGTGCATGCCCTCGATCGTCGCGTTGTACTCGTCGAACACCGACTGACGAATCTCCAGGCGGGCGATGTCGTGGCTGCGGGCCGTGGTGAGCAGCGTGATGATGTAGTGCATCTGGGCTTCTACCAACGAAATCAGGCTGCCACCGTGTCCGGTCTGAGTGTTCGGTCCGTACAGCAAGAAGAAGTTAGGGAAGCCGGGAACGGCCAGTCCCATGAACGCCTTGGCATCCTCGGCGCCCCATTGATCACGCAACGACCGCCCACCACGGCCGCGGATCGAAAGGTCACTGAGGAAGTTGGCGACGTCGAAACCGGTGGCCAACACCAGCACATCAGCGTGATGCCGACGACCGTCGGCGGTCACCACCGTTGACGGCTCGATGCTCGTGATCGTCTCCGACACGAGCTCGACATTGTCCCGGCCGAGCATGCGGTACCACCCGTTGTCGAGCAGCATCCGCTTACCGCCGGGTGGATAGGTCGGCAACACCTTGTCCAGCAAGTCGATTCGCTCGTCGAGTTCGGTCTTGAGGTATTCGGTGAGTGTCTCGCGATAGCGATCACTGCCGGCGTTCATGGCTCGTTCCGGATGGGGCCACTGCGGATCTCGCTGCAGCAGCGGGTGCACCTTGTCGTTGAACATCCACCCCAGCCGGGCGCGGTACCACCGCTCATAGAGCGGGACCTCGACCATCAACCGCCGCACCGGCTCGGGCACCTGCTGCTGGAAGCGTTCGAACGGCGCAGCCCAGTGCGGTGAGCGCTGAAAGATCGTCAACGACTTGACGATCGGCGCGATCTCCGGGGCAAGCTGCATTGCGCTGGCTCCGTTACCAATTACCGCGACATCTTTGTCCACCAGATCGACGCCCTCGGGCCACTGCGCGGTGTGGTAAGCACCCGGGCCGAAGGTGTCCAGGCCTGGGATAGTGGGGAACTTGGGCGGATTGAACGCTCCCACCCCGCTGATCACGTAGCGCGCCGACAAGGTGGCCGGTGCACCGTCGGGTCCGTCGATTGCAACCTGCCAGCGGTCGGTCTGCTCATCGAAAGTCGCTTCCAGTACCCGCGTGTTGAAGCGGGTGCGTTCGTTCACACCCAGCTTTTCGGCGACGTTCTCCAGGTAGCGTTGGATCTCCTCGCTCGAGGCGAAGTAGCGCTGCCAGTCGTTGGGGGCGAACGAGAACGAGTACAGGTGACTCGGTGTATCCACCGCCGCAGCCGGATAGCGGTTGTCGCGCCATGTCCCTCCGACGCGGTCGGCGCTTTCGATGATCGTGTAGGAGAAGCCATTCTGCGCCAAGGCGTGTGCGGCGCACAGACCCGATATTCCCGCGCCGATGATGATCACGTCGGGGTCGCCGCCCGCGGGCACCGCCTGGCCGACAGGACTCACCGCCGCGGCCGGCTTGATCTCCTCGGCCAGCATCGCGCCGTACTCCGGCGGAATCGTCTCCCCCATCGATATCGAGAGCATCTCGACGAGCAGGCTCGGGTCGGGAGTCTCGATCGCCACCGGCGTGCCGCGTCGCCAGTTGTCGATCGCCTCCGCGGCGGCCGAACGCACCTCGTCGATCACCTCGGTGGGCAGGCCGCCGGAGTCGTTGTCGCTGACTCCGCGGGCGCGCCGGACTCGATACCGTTCGCCGAGCCACCGGCGGTCGCCGGTGAGCTGGAACAGCACCATGATGAGGGCCGGGATGTTGGCCGTCGCAACGGCCTCGGCAAGCTCTTCGCGGGACATCGTCGCAGTCATCAGAACCTCACGGGCTTACCGGAGAGAAAGGCGTCGACGGCACGGTGGTGGTACTCAGATTCTTGGGACACCGATTCCATGGCGAGCCCGGCACGGATGAAGTGCTCGGACAGCGCCCGCGTTGCTTGGTTGGTCAGGGATTTGATCGCTTGGATGGTCTCGCGCGGACCGCGGGCGAGGCGTTCGGCGAATGCCAGTGCCGCGCTGTATAACTCGTCCTCCGGCAATAGGTGGTTGATCAGCCCCAGGCGATGGGCCTCCTCGGCGGTCAATGCGTCGCCGGTGAAGAGAAGCTCCTTGGCCTTGCCGGGTCCGACAAGTGCCGGCCACAGCAAGGCGCCGCCGTCGCCAGGCACCAAGCCCATCTGGACGTGCGGATCGGAGAACTTGGCTCGCGCACTGGCGTAGATCAGGTCACAGCTCAGAGCGAAGGTGCACCCGAGCCCAACGGCGGGCCCGTTGACCACCGCGATGGTGGGGGCCGGCATGCCCATCTGGGTTCGGAAGAACCGCACCTGCAACTGCTGGACTTCGGCCTTGTCGATCTCGCGTTCATACATCTGGCGCATGAACGATATGTCTCCCCCAGCGCAGAACGCCCGCCCCGCACCGGAAATGACGACAGCGGGAATCGAGGTGTCGCGCGCGATGTCCTCCAGGGTTTCGACGAATCCACGGTAAAGGTCCCAGTCGATGGCGTTGAGCCGATCGGGGCGATTGAAGGTGATCGTGACGACGCCGGAATCAAGGGTCTGCACGCTCAGCGAGTCTGCCGCGCCGGCGCCCGCGGGATTGCTCATCATCGACCCTTCTGATCATTAAGCACACCAACACTTTTGGGGTGGGCCATCGGATGTTCGTCCTCAGGTAGTTCCTGACGAGCCTGGGTGTAGACATCGGCGCTGCGGTCGTGCCAGATCGCAAGCAGCCTGTCCTCGAGTGCATAGTCGAATTTGTCGACGAATGCCGGTGCGTTGGCCTCGTCGACCGGGTGGCGCTCGTACCATTCCACGATCTCCGCCACCGCCTCTCGAATACCGATGACGTCGCGCAGCCCGAGTTCGTATCGGGCCTTGGAGGTGTCGAGCATGGTGTGGTTGGCGACCGAGCCCGCAGTGGGTAGGTACATCGCCCGGACCCACGGCACCACCGAGGAAGGCACACTGACCAGCTCAGGGGAAGCGCCAAGTGCTTCCAGCAGGAGTTCTACCCATTGCCGCACGCTGTATTGGCGTTCGTCGCCGGCGTTGTAGCGCTGCCCCTTCGCGCGTTCAGGCTGGTCGATCGCCCGCAGCAGCAACTCGGCGGCGTTGCGCGCCGCCACCCGCCCCTGCAGGGCAAGCCCCTCATCAGGAATGAACAGATGCTCGCGGCCATCACGGACACGACGGATCACCGACCACTCCCAGGGCCATACCGTCCGCGGTCCGTAGACGATCGGATAGATGAAAAAGGTTGCATCCGGGTGTGATTCGAACACTGCCTCTTCGGTGCGAACAATCATGTGCGCGAACTTGATCGCCGGGGACACAGCGGCGTCGAGCATCAGCGCCGATGGTGCATCCTCGCGCAGAGGCATGGCGGGTCCCTGCGGACGCAGCAGCTGCGGCTCATTGAAGCCGGCGTAGCGCGGGGAGCCACCGATGGCGAGGAAATGGTCGGTGCGCCCCGCAAAGGCCTCGGCGAGGTACTTGGTGCGGCCGTAGGCGGCCAGCACGACGTCGTACGTCTTGTCGCCGAGGCTCTCGGCGATCGTCTCGCGGAAATGCGGGTCGCCGTGGATGTGCCGAACCTCAGGCAGATCGGACGGTTCGTGAGTACCGCGGTGGAAAATCGTCACGTCGAAGCCGCGTTGCAATAGGCCTTCGAGGATATGGGGACCTGTTGGGCCGGTCCCGCCGACCACCAAGACGGACTTCGCCATCGAACTCCTCCTAGAAAGTTAATTCATATTAAGTCACGTTGCTGGGTTTCGGCTAGCGGATTGCGAGCGGATTCACAGCGCTGTTGATGGCACGTTTGATCGGCAGCGGCGGCGCGACGAACATGCAGTCGTATTGCCCGGTAGCGGCACTATCGGCGGCAAGTGCCTCCAGGTCGAACATCTCCCCGATGCTGATTCCGCAGTGCGTGAGGATGATCTGGTGCAACGGTCCGATGGTGTCGGGGGTCTCGTAGGGAAGAACCTCCAGACCCCACGTGTCGGACGCGACGGCGGCGACGTCACGGGCGGCCAGCCATTCGCCGCAGCGGGCCCCCAGCCCCGGGGCGGGGCCCAGTCCGCTGTACTCGCCCCAGTCGCCGGCCGCGCGGACCTGCGCCAGCTGGCCGGTGCGCACCAAGACCACATCACCACTGCCGATGTCGATGTGTTCAGCCGCGACTGCTTCGTCGAGATGTTCGGGCTGGATGGCGAATCCTGGTTCAAGCCAGTCGACTTCGAGGCAGCGCGGCATGTCGAGCAACACCGCACGCGTCACGATCCGGTCGGCCAGCGCGGTGATCGAATTGAGCCGAGCACCCTGCGAAGTCACCGTCGCGGCCGGGGCGCCGTTGTAGCCCATCCCGTTGTGGAAGGCGTGGGCGAAACCATCCCATTGAGTTGAGGACGACAAGTTCATCGTAACCCAGTCCTCGGTGAACTTTCCGCTGCCCGGATGCATGCGATCAAGCGCCCCGGCCTCGATGTCGGTGCCACTCATCGACACGAACAACGTGGCGTTCCCGCGCCCCGCCCTGGCCTTGTCGCCTGGTCCGCCCGGCCCGAACGGCAGCGCCAGGCTGAACACCTCACCCCGACGCACGCACCCGGTCGATTCGACGATCTTGGCGGGGGTCACCAGGTTCCACGAACCCAGTTCGTCGTCGGCCCCCCACCGGCCCCAGTTGGATAGCGCCGCACACTGTTCGGCGACCCAAGCAGCGTCGAGTTGGTGGTGTGTCATCGGATATCAGCCTCTCGGGGAACCTGAGCCGAAAGCCGGCTAGCGCGGCTTCTGGCCATCATCGATCTTGATCACCGTTCCGGTGACGCAGTCGGAGGCCGGGCTCAATAGGTAAAGAATCGTGCTGTCCAATTGGTCTGGTCTGCCAATCCGCTTGCGCGGGAAGGCTTCGGACGGATCACCGACACGTTCGATCATCCCCGCCGTCATCTCGGTCATGAACAATCCCGGCGCTATGGCATTGACGTTGATGTCGTACTTCGCCCACTCGATGGCCAGCACCTCGGTCATGCGGACCACCGCGGCCTTGGTGATCGAATACACCGGCGAAGCCGTGCTGTGGCTGTAGGAGAATGCGTTGATCGAGGACATGTTGACGATGCGGCCAGGTTGCTTGCGCTCGATCAGCCGCTTGGCCACCTCGCACGTCAGCGCGAACGGGCCTTCCAAGTTGGTGGCGATGACCCGCGAAATCGTGTCCAGCGTGAGTCGCTGGGGTCGATTGGCATCGTTGATTCCGGCGTTGTTGATCAAGACGTCGACGGGGCCGAGCTCGGCTTCGACGCGGGTGACGACGTCGGCGAAGCTGTCGGTCGCCGTCAGATCGAGGAATGTCGCGACCGAGCGGGCGCCCCCGCGCTCCAACTCCTCCTGGACGGTCGTCAGCTGCTCGGTGCGCACGTCCGCGACGGCGACGGCAGCGCCGCGCCCGGCCAGCGTGTGCGCGAAGCGCCGACCCAGTCCGCCGGCCGCCCCGGTGATCAGCGCAACCCGGCCGGTCAAGTCGACCTCGCCGGCGATGCTGCGACCGTCCATGTGCGTCATCGCATCAGCTCCCATCGCCGGCACCTCCAACGACCCCAGCACCGAGCAGCGACGCGACTTCCTCAGCCGGGTAACCGAGTTCGCGCAGCAGGTCGGGGCCGTGTTCGCCGAGGCGTGGCGCCGGCCGGTGGGTCTCGGTGTCTACATCGGTGAACGTGATCGGTAATCTGGGCATCCGCAGGCGCCCTTCGGTGGGGTGGTCGACGCTGGTGAAGAAGTCGACGCTCTCCAAATGCTTGTCGACCAGCAGGTCGGCCACCGTATTGACGGGGGTGCACGGAATATTGTGCAGGACAAGCGTTTCTGTCCATTCGGCGTTGGTGCGCGTAGACATCTCCGCTTCCAGTATCTGGTACAGAGCGTCAATGTTCCGGGTACGTGCGGTGATGGTGTCGAACCGCGGGTCGTCTGCCAGTTCGGGTTGGCCGATCAGATCGAAAAACGAGAGCCACTGCCGGTCGGTATACACGACGACACCGAGGTAGTCGTCCTTGGTGCGATACGGCTTTCGAAATGGGCTGGACGTCCGCGCGTATCCGGTCGGTCCGATCGGCGGGTCGAACACCATGCCGCCCTGCTGATCGAGCAGAAGAAACTCGGCCATCGTCTCGTACATTGGAACCTCGACCGTTTGGCCGGTGCCACTACTGGCCCGCCCCAGCAATGCCGCGAGGATGGCGCCGACCCCCATCAGGCCGGTCACCTTGTCAGCGACCGGAGTCCGGACGTAGCTCGGCGGTGAATCCTCGCCGGCTTGCACAGAGGCCAAGCCGCACACCGCCTGAATCACGTCGTCATAGGCCGCGTTCTCCCGGTAGGGCCCCTTGCTGCCAAACCCGGTGAGACTGCAGTAGATGATTCGGTCGTTGAGTTCGCGCACTCGTGCAGCAGTGAGATTGAGCTTGTCGACCGCGCGTGGTCGCATGTTCGTCACGAAGACATCCGCCCCGGCAAGTAACCGTTCCATGACGGCCATTCCGCGCTGGTCCTTGAGATCCAGTGCGATGCTGCGCTTGCCCTGATTGGCATTGAGGAAGATGGTGCCCATACCGTGGTTGCGCTCGGGTCCGATGTAGCGGACGATGTCGCCGTCGGGAGCCTCCACTTTGATGACATCGGCGCCCATCTGGGCGAGAAGCAGCGTGCAATAGGGCCCCATGAACGTCGTCGTCAGGTCGACGACCCGAATACCCTGCAGTGGTGCAGGTTTCGCCGACCGGCCGGTCACAGGCCTAGGTCCTTGGCGATGATCGTCTTGATGACCTCGCTCGTCCCGCCATACACCCGGGTAACCCGGGCGTCGGAATACAGTCGCGCGATGGGGTACTCCAGCATGTAGCCGTAGCCGCCGAACAGCTGGAGACATTCATCGACGACGTAACCCTGGACCTCGGTGGCGAATAGCTTCACCTTGGCGGCATCGGCGACCGAGAGTTCTGATTTCTCGTGTGCAACGAGGGCGCGGTCCACCATCGCATGACCGGCTTCGACCTTCGTGGCGCATTCCGCCAACACGAACTTGGTGTTCTGAAACGTGGACAGTTGCTTGCCGAAAACCTGGCGTTCCTTGACGTAGGCAACCGTCAGGTCGAGTGCCGTGGCGGCTGCTGACATCGAGGCCACCGCAATCGTCAGCCGTTCCTGGGCCAAGTTGCGGGTGAGGTAGTCGAACGCCGCGCCCTCCTCGCCGAGAAGGTTGGCAGCCGGCACGCGCACGTCGGCGTAGAACAGTTCGGTGGTGTCCTGCGCCTTCAACCCGATCTTTTTCAGGTTCGTGCCGACCGTGAAGCCCGGCATTTCCTTCTCGACCACCAGGATGCTCAAGCCGGAACGGCGATTCTGCGGCGTGGGCGCGCTGGTGCGCGCCACGGTAAGGATGAGCCCCGCGTTGGCCCCGCCGGTGATGAACGTCTTTGCCCCGTTGAGGACATACGTGTCACCATCGCGAGTCGCGGTGGTGCGGATGCCGGCCAGGTCGGAACCCGTGCCCGGCTCAGTCATCGCGATCGCGGTCATGAGCTCGCCCGAGGCACATCCCGGCAGCCACCGCTGCTGTTGCTCCTCGTTGGCATAGTGCAGCAGATACGGCAAGACGATATCCATGTGCACCCGAAGCGAACCCAGGCCCAGGCCCGCGCGGAACGCCTCTTCCGTCACCACGGTGTTGAACAGGAAGCTCGATACCCCGCCGCCGCCGAACTGCTCGGGAACCTGAAGCCCGACGATGCCGATCTCGCCGGCGCGGCGATAGAACTCCAGCGGAGGCATGCCGGCCTCCTCCCAGTCCGAGAACTGCGGAGCCACTTCGGTTTCGAAGAAGGTGCGGACGAGTTTGCGGAAGTCTTCGTGGTCGGGGCCGTACAGGTCTCGCTTCACTCCTGGCCACCCGCCGAGGTCGTAGTCGGCAAAACGGGCGGCTGCCACTTGCCTTTGGCGAACTCGGGATCCACGATCTTGCCGTACAGCTGCTGGTTGTGGCTGTGGCACAACTGGTGCAACGCAAAGGCGGTCTGCTGTGCGTTGACCCGCCCCTGAGCGTCCTGCGCGGCGTTGAGGGCTTCCTTCGCCAATCGCAGCGCGAACAACGGTTGACGCGCGATGATGCTCGCCATCTCGAGGGTGAAGGTAGACAGTTGAGCTTCGGGCACGACATGGTTCACCATCCCGGCCGCCAAGGCTTCCTGGGCACTGAAAAACCGTGAGGTGAACAGCATTTCCTTGGCTTTTCGGATCCCGAGTTCCCACGGATGGTTGAAGAATTCCGCTCCGGACACCCCCATCGACACCGTGTTGTCGGCGAACTCGGCATTGTCCGCGGCGATCACGATGTCGCACGGCCATACCAACATCAGTCCGCCGGCCACCACCTTGCCCTGGACCTCGGCGATGGTGGGCTTGGGCAAGCCGCGCCACCGCTCACAGAAGCCGAGATACAGCTCCTTCTCGCGGGCCATCTGCGCCTCGGCACCCTCACAGCCGAATCCGCACCAAGTACCGACGGTGCGGTATTGCGCCATGTTCTCGAGCTTGTTGGGTTCGCGCATGTCGTGCCCCGACGAGAAGTGCGGACCGTTGGCGGCCAACACGATCACGCTCGTGTCATCGTCGCGTGCCGCATTGTCGAACGCCTCGTTGAGCTGATACAGCAGGTGGGTGTCCTGGGCGTTGCGCATCTCCGGCCGGTTCAGCACGATCCGGGTGACCCGGTCAGCGGGTCGCTGCACCTCGATGAGTGATGTCATGTGTCAGTTCTTTCGTGGTTCGGCAGGGGTCTTGGTCGGTGCCGACGGGTCCTGCGGGTGGGAAGGTTGTTCAGAAAGCTGAAACCGGACTCCGCCGAGCGCGAATGTCGCGATTGAGAGTTCGACACCCATCATGCGCATGGCCGACGGCCCGACGACGGCGGATGCGCCCAGCCGTCGCGCATCGGCCAGACACCGCTCCAGATCATCGACGGCGAAAGCCAACTGGACGCCGGCTACGACGAGGTCATCGCCTGACCGGGAGGGAGCTTCTCCCCATTCGATGACTTCGACCAAGCCGCGGTTGCCGCTACCGAACAGGGCGGAGCGGACGTGACCGCCGGAGCCGTCGAGGCCCAGCAGCTCGCCGACGTCAGCCAGTGGGACGTCCATGTCTAGCTGCCGTACCAGACCCAGCGAAGCCTCGAGGAACTCGACAATGGCTTCGCGATCGGGAGTGAGCAATTGGATGTGATGCACAGCGTTTGGCATTCCGACCGGAAACCCTAACCTGTTCGAAGTATCTGATGGTCTTTGCGCACTGTGTCGGCGATCGCCCCCAGCGCGGCCATCTGCTCGACGCAGTCGGTCATGGCGGGGATCATGACCACCGTGCGGGCGCCGGCACGGACGAGTGCGCCGATGCGCTCAGCGATCGCGGCTTCGTCGCCGATCAGGATCCATCGGCTGAGCTGTTCGAACGGGATCCGATAGATCGCCTCCATGAATTCAGCCGTGCGCAGCCGGCCTTCCTCGACATCGTGGGTCGGATGAACCATTACCCCGACGCCAGTATGCGGCACAGGCTTTCCCATGGTCGCCGCAATTTCGCTCATCGCCGCCGTCGACGCCGCCAACCGGGCTTCGTCGGCCCACAACCCCAGCCAACCCGCTTCGAAGCGCACCGCACGCTTCAAGGCTGCCTCGCTGCGACCCCCGACCCACAGCGGGGGCATGCCCGCTACCGGCAACATCGGTGGAACGTCGAGATTCCACGGCGCGCCCAGCCTGGCCGGACGGCCCTCGAGCAGATCAGGCAGCGCCTCGAGGATCGTGTCCGTGCGGGCACCCCGCTCGCTACGCGGTACGCCTGCCAGTTCCCATTCGGTGGCGACCTCCCCACCGACTCCGACGCCCAACTCGACGCGGCCCTTGGACACCACTTGAAGGCTGGACAGTTGCTTGGCCCACCACACCGGCTGACGCAGGGCGGGCAGCATGACCGAAAAGCCGATCCGAACCCTCTCGCTGCATGCGGCGGCTACCGAGGCCGCAACGATGCTCTCCACGATCGGCACGTTGGGACGCAGGTGATCGCCGAACCATACCGAGTCGAACCCCGCAGCCTCGGCGGTTTTGACAAGCGGTGGCAATTCCTGGTATCCGCAACCGAATCCGTCGACGGTGGGTAGCTGGATGCCGACACTGACTTCTGCGCTCACGCGGGCCCAACCTCGGTGGGAATAGGGATCAAATCAGCGAGTCGTCGCCGCTGCACGACACTGTCACCGAACGCCAGCTGCGAGGATTTGGCTCGTTTCAGATGCAGATGAGCGCTGTGCTCCCAGGTGAAGCCGATGCCGCCGTGAATCTGAATATTGGTGCCGGACAACCTGAAATAGGCATCGCATCCGGTTAGTTTGGCCAGACAACTGGCCGTCGGTAGATCAGCCGGCGAGTTGTCGGCCGCCCACAGCGCATGGTAGACCGCACTCTTGGCCAGTTCCAGATCGACGAGCATGTCGGCGCATAGATGTTTGATCGCCTGAAACGACCCGATCGGCCGGCCGAACTGATAACGGGTCTTCGCGTACTCGACTGCGGTGTCCAGGACTGCCGCCATTCCGCCGATAGCCTCCGCAGCCAGACCCATGGAAGCGATGTCGAGCACCGTCTCGACCACCTCGTCAGCCGAGACGACACCGCTCACTCGGGTCGCCTCAACGTTGGCGAAGCGCAGGTCGGACAGCTTGCGAGTGAGGTCGAGCGTCGGCAGCGGGGTTTTGACCAGACCGCTCGCCGAGCCATCAACGGCGAAAAGCGCTGTGCCGGTGCCGGTGTCGGCCGAAACCAGCAGAAGATCAGCGGTGAGCCCGTCGATGACATGGCTGAGGTTTCCCGTCAGAGTCCACCGATCGCCTTCGCCGGCGGATGCCTGTAGTTCCCCGCTGGACGTCGTTCGGCGGTGGCTATCCGGCCCCAGCGCCGCGGTGGCGGTGCACTCTCCCGCCGCGATCCTGGGCAGCCATTTTCCTTGTAGTGCTGCGTCTTCGGACGCCATCAACGTGGCGGTCGCCAGCACCGCCGTCGAGAAATACGGCACGCACAGCAGGGCACGACCGGCTTGTTCGAGAACCACGCCGACGTCGGACCAACCGCCGCCCAGCCCGCCGAATTCCTCAGGGACGGTGAGCCCGAGCAATCCCATCTGCACCAGCGCAGACCAGAGCCCATCGTCGCGGCCGGTCTCGGTCGCCATCAGCACTCGAAGTTCGCTCTCCGGCAATCGCCGTTCCAGCAGACTGCGAACCGCCTTGGCGAGTTCTTGTTGTTCGTCGCTCAGCGTCAGAATCACGCTGATTCCGCAGAACGCGAACGTGCCGGAAGTGCCTTATCGGGATCCCAGGTGACATGCAGTTCGTTGAGCCCGTTGATCACCAGCGCGGTGGCGCGCACCGGCGGTCGCCTGTCATCGAGTCGCATTCCGGGCAGGCGCCGGAACAACGTCTCCAGGACGATGCGCAGCTCGGCGCGGGCCAGTGCGGCGCCGATGCAGGCGTGCGGGCCGAGCCCAAAGCCGATGTGTTTGCGTAATTCCGTTGGATCGCGGTCGATCCGGAATGAAGCCGCATCGGTGAATTGCTCTTCATCGCGGTTGGCCGCGGCGAACACCGCTCGGATTTTGGCGCCGGCTGGGATCGGACATTTGCCCAGCTCGACATCGTGTTTGGTGGTGCGGAACAAACCTTCGAGCGGCGACATGTACCGCACGATCTCCTCGACCGCCATGCGCACGACCTCGTCGTCCCCGGCCTCGAAGAGTGCCCGCTGCTCATCGTGAGTGCACAGCAGGTGGACGCCGTTGGCAGTCGCAGTGCTGGTGGTCTCGAAACCCGCTGTGATGAGCTGCATTACCGACAGCCGCAGCTCGTCATCGGTGAGCCGGGTACCGTCCACCTCCGCGTGGACGAGCCCGGCCAGGACCCCGTTGGCCAGATCCGGGCTGATCGATTCCTCCTCACCGGCCCGGATTGCATCGATAAGCTGCTGGGTGTAGGCGAACAGTTCACCAAGACCGACGAACCCTTCGTTCAGGGCTTCCGGGTCACCACCGAACGCGGCCACAATGGCATTGCCCCAGCGACGAAAGTCGTCCACCCGTTCGATGGGCACGCCGACAATGCGCGCAATCGTCCGAATCGACATGGGCAGTGAAAGATCGCGCAAGACCTCCATCGACCCCTTGTCCATCACGGCGTCGATGAGTTCATCGACCGTCGCCTGGATCTGAGGCACCAACTGCTCCACCGACGCGGGCGTGAACGCCTTGGCCGCCAGCCGACGTTGCCGCAGGTGAATAGGGTCGTCAGCGAACAGCAGGACACCACCCTCCACGAGCGGCGTCATCCGCTCGGGGCCCGGGCCTTCCAGGCTGGAGAACTCCTTGGGATTCATCAGCACGTGCTTCACGTCGGCGTACCGCAACACCGACCAGAACTCTTCAGTCGGCTTGGCGGCCAACGGATTCTGGCTGATCACGTTGGCCATCTCGGCGGGCAGCCGATAATGATGAACCGGCTCGACCTGCCTCAGCACGCGCCAGAAGCGCTCCGGGTCTTGTTTGACATCGACCGACATCGGCTCATACGCCCGTGCTGTTTCGTCGCTGACAGAAGTCACGAGTCCTATTTCCTTCCAGAACTGAGGATGGTCACCACCGCTGCTGCGGCGTCGCGGCCGACATATCCCCCGGCGTTCTGCGCGAGCGCAACCGACGCGCCGTCGACCTGCCTGGGCCCGCACCGACCGCGGAGCTGATCGGCCAACTCGACCAGCTGTGCGCAGCCGGTGGCACCGATCGGGTGGCCACGGGCGAGCAGCCCACCGCTGGGATTGACCGGCAGGCGTCCGCCGATCATGGTGTCGCCGCTGGCCAGGAGCTTCGGCCCATCCCCGCGCGGGCACAGCGCGAGATCCTCGTAACTGATCAGCTCACCGGTAGCCGCGGCATCGTGCAGTTCGACGACATCGAGATCCTCCGGGCCCAGGCCGGCCTGCTCGTAGGCCTGTCGCGCGGCACGTGTGGTGGCGCTGGGGCCGTCGGCCACCTGCGGTTGACCCGACAACAACGCGACGGCCTCGACCGTCACGCCCGAAGCACCTCGTTTGTTGGCGTAGTCGGCTGAGGTGACCACGACGGCGGCGGCACCGTCGCCGATCGAGGAACACATCAACAGCCGCAGTGGCGGCGAAACTTCGCGGCTGGCCAGCACTTCGTCAACCGTGACCGCCTTGCGGAACTGCGCGTTGGGGTTCAGCGCGCCGTTGCCATTGTTCTTGGCCGCAACTTCGGCCAGATCCCGCAGCGTCGCCCCGCTTGCCGCAAAGTAGTTCTTGGTCATCACTGCGTAGACATCCATGAACTTGGAGCCTTGTCCGAGTTCGCCTTCCGAGGGCGCCGCCGTTTCGATATCCCAGCCGAACAGTGCGCGAGACAAATAGCGGCGCGCCGCCGGATCGTCCTCCAGGTCCACCGCGGTAGCGATCGCGGTAACCGACCTCGCTTTGTCCTGGTGGGTCAGCTTCTCCACACCGAGCGCGACAGCGACGTCCGTAGCTCCGGATTGAACCGCCATGACAGCCATCGCAAATGCCGAAGATGAAGAGGCACAAGCATTTTCGACGTTGACGATGGGCTTACCCTGAAGCGCCGTCCCGGCTAGCGACGATTGTCCGCGGATCATCTCCTGACCATGGAGAACACCGGCGGCGGCGTTTCCACAGAACACGAATCCCACATCCTCGGCGCTGACCCCCGCATCGGCGAGTGCGGCAGTGACGGCCTCGGTGGCGAGGCTCCGTAGCGACGCGTCGGGAAATTTTCCGAAGCGGGTCATACCCGTACCGAGGATCACGGTCGATGTACTCACGAGCTGGCCTCCGATTCCGACTGGGCGTCCTCAGCGACATAGAACTGCTTCGCCCACCGGCGCAGGACTCGCATGCTGCTGGTTTCGGACTGGGTCCAGGGCACATTTTCGATGTAGGACATATGGGTCCAGACCTTCATGTCCGCGTCGACCTGATCGTTCTGCTGGGCAACCCACAGATCGCGGACGGCATCGGTCATGATGCTGCCGTCGCCCCGTTTGCGAGCCACCCAGGTCGTCGAGCGCATGTCGACCGATGTCGCGTTGATCGGCGTAATGCCCAATAAGTAGATGACGTCATCGAATCCCTGCAGGCGGCTCCACCCGAGTCCCAAACCCCAGTTCTCCGTGATGATCGAGCCATCGACCGGTCCGTTGGGGGTGGCCCACGTCGTTTCGGCATGGCCGCCGAACGTCAGATCGAGACGCGCCCGCCAGATGCCGTCCACGATGCCACCGGTATTGATGGAGGCGATGTCCGCTGCTTTATGGACAAACTTGAAATGGGCTGCGTCACCAGCATTTTCGGCCATGTACTGGGGCGATATCTTCTGATCGAGCCAGATCTTGGTGGTCGCCTCGCTCACCGGCCAGGTCTCGCCGTCGAACCGGATCATCCGTTCCGGCGGATCGTAGAGAGGTGGGCGACCGTCATTGCTGTAGTAGACCAAGACGATGTCGTCGACTTCGTGCACCAGCCACTTTTTCAGCTTCAGTTTCGGCATCTTGTCCGGTGAGCTGTACGGGATCTCGGTATTGCTGCCGTCAGGCCCCCACACCCATCCGTGATAGGGGCAAGCAACCGAATCACCCTTCACGCACCCGCCGTGACCGAGGTGGGCACCCATGTGCTTGCAGTAGGCGTCAAGGACGATCACCTCACCCGATTCACCGCGGTATGCGACGAGATCCGTGTCGAAATACGCCAGCGGCTTGGCAACACCTTTGGGGAAATCCAGTGACCAGCCGACCATGTACCACCCGGACGGGACAATATCGCTGGGAAACGCTCTCATGACGATCTCACTTCTTCTCGCAGGGCTGAACGGGTGACGGTAAATCCATGGGCTTCGCAATCCCATGTGGTAGCCGTGACCCCGCGCTTGCGGAGTTCGGCCTTGGCGACTTTGCCGGTGGGCGTCAACGGCAATGCGTCGATCGCCTCGTAGTAACGAGGAACCATGAAGTAGGGCAGCCGCTCGTAGAGATCGCGCAGGAGATGCTCAGGGTCGAATTCCGCACCGGCGTCGAGCACCACGACGGCCTTGATGTCGTCCTCGAGATGCTCGCTGGGCACCGAGACGATCGCGGCCTGCGCAACGTCGGGATGAGCCACCAGGTACTTCTCCACCTCGAGCGATGAGATGTTCTCGCCACGACGGCGCAGGGCGTCTTTCTTTCGGTCGACGAAGTAGATCTGGCCGCGTTCGTTCAGGCGGCCCACGTCACCGGTATGGACCCAGCCGTTGCGGGTCGCCTGAATAGTGGCGGCCATATCGTCGAGATATCCGGCGAACATCGACCACGGCTCGTTGGAGCGGATCAGGATCTCTCCGGCGGCCCCGACCGGTACCTCGACGTCGTTGTCGTCGACGATCCTGACCTCGAAGAACGACCTCGGAGTGCCGCACAGGAACGGTTCGGCGTCCTTCGCCGGCGCGATGATCGGTGTTCCGGTTTCGGATTGCCCATAGGCACTCTCCACCGAGATACCGAATCGGTCAGCGAACTCACGCACATACGGCATCGCCGGAACGACGGTGAGATTGCGCATCGGATGCGCTTTGTCGGAGTCGGACGCCGGCGCCCGCCACAGGAAGTCGATCATCGCACCCATGAGCACCGTCTGGGTGCACCCATACTCCCGAACGTCGTCCCAGAACCGGCTCACCGAAAAGGTGCGGATCACCGCCGTCGCACCACCACGCAAGGCATTGAGCACACCGGTGAACAGTCCGCCGGCGTGGAACAAGGGCAGCACGACCAAGACGACGTCGGTCTCGTCGGTCGCGAATGTGAACGACGCCGACGTCTGGAAGGCATGTCCGTGCGGACACAACACCGCTTTCGACGGACCCTCGGTACCCGAGGTGAAGATGACATTGGAGATATCGGACACCC
The DNA here is from genome assembly GCA_000230935.2 of Mycolicibacterium rhodesiae JS60. Classification (GTDB taxonomy): domain Bacteria; phylum Actinomycetota; class Actinomycetes; order Mycobacteriales; family Mycobacteriaceae; genus Mycobacterium; species Mycobacterium rhodesiae_B. The sequence continues at coordinate 1,213,515 of AGIQ01000001.1, read as the reverse complement.
GTGGGCGGTCGACGACGATGGATTCAGTGGCACTCAGGTCGGCGAAGTCGCGCCGCTCCAGGCGCGGGGGCAGCTCTCCACCCTCGCCGCGCACATACACGATCTGCAATTCGGTGAGTCCGTCGACGATCTCGGACAGTCGCGCGCAGTAGCCAGCCTCGATGACGGCAATCTTGGACTTGCTCTTGTTGATCACGTACCGCAGCATCTCGCCCTTGTAGGCGGTGTTGATCGGTACCGCGATGATCGACGTCATCCCCGCGCCCGCCCACACCGTCACCAGATCGGCGTTGTTGTCCAGCATGATCAACACCGGCTCTTGGCGAGCAACCCCGGCTCCACGGAGCCCGGAACCGATTCGCAACGAGGTATCGCGAAGCTCCCGATAGGTGAAGCTCTTGCCGCTCTCGTCCAGCACTGCCAGCTTGTCGGGCTGGGTCTGTGCCCCCTTGTCGAGCACTGCGGCGACGGTGCGGTCGACGACCGGCGTTGTTGTCATCGGATCAGTCAATGCGGACTCCGTAGTCGTCGAGCTGGGCTGATTTCAATCACACACGAGCCTGGCCGACAGGACGACCTTGTTGCTGGTGATCGTCACGTCGACCCGCCTTCGATCTGGTCAAGCCGAGCGGGGTGTGCACCGATGGGCTGCATGGTGTTGACACACTCCGCTCAAAAGTTAATTTACGATAAGTTATCAACTCAGCGCAACAGTCAATCGCCGCGATGCGCATAGGTTCTCGTTCGGATTGAGCCAATGGCGCGGGGCGACCATCGTCGGACCGCGTAACATGGGTCGTCGCCGCAGCGCCCCGCCTGACCGACGCCCTCCTCGAGGGTCTCGCGCAGCCCGCCGCGGCGATCCGCGGACTCACTCCGACGGCGACGACGGCACGACCGCCTGGTCCGATCGGACACTTGATGAATGATCAGTAACTAATATCAGGCTGTCGGAATCCGCGGGATGGACCAACGCAACGATGTCCGGCGAACTCGTCGTCACGATAGGATTGCGCGGTGTCGATCGTGGGCTCAGTCATCTCAAAGGCCGGAGCACTCTGCGTGGCAACAGCCTTGGCCGTGGGTACCACGGTAGTTCTGGCGCCGATTGCTGCCGCCGAGCCCGGCACCAATCCATGCGAGCTCAACGTCACGTTCCTTTGCCAATTCGTACCCTTGGCCCCCGAGCTCGACGGTGACGTCGACCTCACCCAACAGCCGCAGAACCAAGTTCCGGCGATGCTCGCACCCGAGGACGCACCGCCAGCCCCCGTGTGCGCGCGTGGATGCATGTAGGCCCCGAGCTAATCGAAACCCAAGGAATCAGAGGTCGAGTGTCAACGGGCCGCTGAGGCAGCGCGAGACGCAGGTCATCATCGTCTTGTTGAGCGCCCGCTCCTCGGCGCTGAGGATCTGATCGCGATGGTCGGGTACGCCGTCGATGACATTGGTCTCGCAGGTTCCACAGATGCCCTGCTCACAGCCGCTGATCAATTCCATGCCGTAATCCTCGTTGAGGACATCGAGGATGCTGCGGTCCGCCGGAATGGTGATGCGCTCTCCGCTACTGCGCAAGACAACCTCGAAGGCCGTGTCGCCGGCGAGGGAGCTGTTGTCGGCGGTGAATCGCTCGCTGTGTACGTGACCATCGGGCCATTGCTCGCGGCACCGGTCCTCCACAGCGGAGATCAGGCCGGTGGGGCCGCAGCAGTACACATGTTGCCCATCCGCGGGCGAATCCAAGATTCCGGCGAGATTTAGCATGCCCTGCTCATCTTCGGGCCAAAGCACGACGTTCGGTCCGTACTGCACCGCCAGCTCGTGCGCGAATGCCATCGACTCGCGGCTTCGTCCGCCGTAGTACAACCGCCACGGCCGGTGATCCGCGTCGGCCGCGGCCAGCATGGGAATTATCGGGGTGATCCCGATACCGCCGGCGATGAACAGATAGCGTTCGGCAGGCTCCAACGGGAAGAGGTTTCGCAACGCCACCACGCGGACGAGCGAGCCTTCTGACAACTCGTCGTGAATATGCCGCGATCCGCCACGGCCCGCATCCTCGCGAAGGACGGCAATCGTCCAACTGTGCTGGTCATCGGGCGAGCCGCACAGTGAATACTGGCGGACCACACCGGGCGAGATCTGGAGATCGATATGGGAACCCGCAGCCCATTGCGGAAGTACCTCGCCGGTGGGATCGGTCAGCGTCAATGCGACGACGCCACGGGCGACCGTCTGCTTCTTGGCGATAAGCATGTCGCGTTCGATTGACACACCGTGCGACACAGCAACCGCTTCCCCGGCCAAGGACATGAGCACTCCCACGTTTAGTGAATAAGTACTAAAGTTAGCGCCTCTCGATAAATCGGTCAAACCGTCGACGAATAGCCGCGGAGCCATCCCCTGGGTCGCGCGCCCTACACAGGGCGTGCATCGGAATCTCGAGCCAAACGCACTCCCCGACCGGTGGAAATCCGCTTGACTGCGGGTTGGTGCGCGGACCGTCAGGACTCCTTGTTCGTCCGAGAGCCGCGTGGTTATCCGTTGTGGCGACGGGATCGGCGGTCAACATCAAGGTGAATGGCCATTAATCACGTCGTCCGGCATTGTCATGCATGTCCAGGGGCGCCTCGCACGAGATTGACGCAGTCTGCGCCGGGCCTACGATCCTCTAACCATGTATTCGACAGTTGAGTTCGACCGCGAAGCAGTGCTCGATAGCGCGCTCGCACTGTTCTTGTCGCGCGGATTCGCGGAAACGACGCTCGACGACGTCGCCGAGGCCAGCGCGATTCCCGTGCAGACCCTCAAGCAGGTCTTCCCCACAACGAGTTCGATGGTCCTCGACGTCGTCGACGACATGCTGGCTGCCGTCGTCACGCATCTCGCCGACGGTGAGCAGGACGAAGACCTCGTCGATGCACTGAGCCGGTCCCATCGAGCGATGTTGAGCGAGATCATCGCCGGCACCGGAGCGGTGCCACTGCAACGGATGCAGCAGGTCGGCCTGCTCGCTATGGCCGCACCCGATGTGGCCACTTTGGTGTCGGCTCGACGCAAGGAGACGCTGGCGCTCGCTCTGGCGAAGCACTACGGCATGACGTTCGATGACCCCCTGATCGTGCGCACCATCGCGGTCTGGTCGGCGGTGATTTCCGGCACCTACGCGGCCGGCGTCGGGGACCTCGCCGACGTCGAGCCCGACTTGGACCTGCAAGACACGAAACGCATGACCCGGCGTTTGGATCACGCTTTCCGGCACATCACCGGGCGCAGCGACGTGTAGTCCAGCCGCCATGGCGGACTGCCACCCCCGGCGCACGCAGAAAAACATCTCCGGCCTGACCTCTTGGCGGGTTTCAAGACCGGCGCCGTGGGCACTCAGCACCATGTTGCAGTGAACTGGACAGGAGGCTGTCATGCCCAACTCGTCGATCAAGAACGAGAAGATGTACGAGGATCTGCGCCGCGAGGGAAACTCCAAAGAAAAGGCTGCGCGGATCTCCAATGCCGCCGCAGCTCGCGGGAAGTCGTCCGTCGGGCGTAAGGGCGGCAAGTCGGGAAGTTATGACGACTGGACCGTGCCCCAATTGAAGAAGCGCGCCAAAGAGCTTGGCATGTCTGGCTATTCGGGCCTGACCAAGGACAAGTTGGTGGCCAAGCTCCGCAACCACTGAGGTGCATTATGACGGTGACTTCGTTCCAAGACTTACCCCTCGCCGACCGCGACCGGAGCTGGAACGGCGACGCGGCCGACAAACGTGTGCGCAAGTGGGCAGGTGTTTCCGACACCCCTAACGCGAAGTACCGCGATGCCCACGTGTGGTACGACAGCGACAAGCAGAACAACTTCACGGCCTACAAGCTGCTCATCGCCGATGTCATCGACGGCAGGCTCACCGCGGTGCCGCGGGGTGTGATGGCCGCCGCTGCGGTGATGGACGGCTCTCGAGGTGGCGTCGACCTACCGAAGTCGGATATCGACCGCGTCAAAAGCCATCTGGCGAAGTATTACCGGAAGATGGACGACACAGCTCCGTGGGACAGGAAGTAGCGCCGGGAAGCCTCGGCCTGGCCGGCCGGACACAGGGCGGGGTTGAACAGCCGCCGTTCGACGATGGGGTTGTTCTTCATCTGGCGGAGTGCCTTCGCCGCGGCGGGTACGCCGAGGTCGGCCAGCGGCTCGACAATGATGACGGCCATATAAGCGACGCCGAATGTCGCGATGCTGGCGACGGTCTGTCCCGAGACGAATTGCGGGGCGAACAGCGGTACCAGCAGCGTTGTCACGTTCATGCCGAACTGCGGCAGCTCGAACAGCGCGAAGAAGAGTCCCTGCAACAGCAGTCCCTCTCAACGTCCCTGCGGGAGGCCTCGTCAATCGGCGGCCAACGTCAGCTTATCTGTTCAGATGTTCAGATGATAGATTGAGTTGGTCGGTCGGCCGTGGGCGCACATGTCGATGCAGCAAACACGACCCCGTGTCACCGTGACGCGGAGGGCACGCGGCCGACCGCCACTACCGTGCGTCGCGCAGCACCAGCGCCGCCAATGCCGCCGCGATGGCAGCGAGCACCAGGATCGTGGCGGCGACGGCCGTCCACCCGCTCGCGTCGAACGCCACTCCCCCGAGCCATCCAATGGCACTGGAACCGCCGTAGTAGAACAGGTTGTACAGCGACGACGCCTGAGCCTTGCCGACCGGCGCGCCCTGACCGGTCCAGCCCGCCGCCGTCGAGTGCGCTCCGAAGAAGCCTGCTGTGGCAACGACCAAGCCGATCAGGACAGCGAACACGTTGTCACTCAAGGTGTTTGCGATCCCGACCATCATGACCACCACCGAAACCAGAAGGACTCGTCTGCGCCCGAAACGCGCGGCCTCCGCACCGGCGCGCGACGACGCCCACGTTCCGGCCAGATACGCCAGGAACACCAGGCTCACGACCGATGCCGGCAGATTGAACGGCGCGGCAGTGAGGCGGAAGCCGAGGAAGTTGTAGAGCGCCACGAAGCCGCCCATCAACAGGAAGCCCTGCGCGAAGAGCACCAGTTGGCGCGGTGTGCGCAGGTTGGCGACCAGTCGGTGGCCGAGGTGACCTTCCGGGTTGGTGCCGCGACGCGAGGCCGGTGTGAAGCCGCGCGGCTCGGGCGCCAGCTTGACGAAGGCCATAGCCGCCAGCCCACAGATCACCGCCACGCTGAAGACCCCGATGCGCCAGCCGGCGAGTTCGGCCACCGGGCTGGACACGAGCCGCCCGAGCAGGCCACCGATGGTCGTTCCGGCCACGAATGTGCCTGCCGCCCTTGCGGCGTGCACCGGATCGACCTCTTCAGTCAGATAGGCCACCGCGATCGCAGGGACGCCGCCGAGCAGCAGGCCCTCGACGAACCGGCCGGCCATCAGCATCCCGAACGTCGGCGCGAACGGCACCACCAGCCCCACGACGGTGGCACCGGAAACGGAGACGGTGATCGCCTTCACCCTGCCCATCCGATCGGCAAGTGCCGACCAGGGGATGACGCCGATCGCGAGACCCACGGTGGACGCCGAAACCATCAGCGCCGCATTGGCGGCGCCGACTCCCAGGTCCGCCGAAATCAGCGGAAGCACCGCCTGCGGTGAGTACAACTGCGCGAACGTCGCCACCCCGGCGCAGAACAGCGCCGCCAGCAGTCGCGCGTAGGCCGACGATCCCCGGGTGTGTCCAGTCCAAGCGGGTTCCAGGGACTGGTCAACGGTCATGGAAGCGACGGTAGGAACCGGCTAGTGATGTGTCCAATGCATGAAATACTTGAAATTCATGCGTCCATCGTATGACTGCACGTGAGCCGCCCAGCCGGGTCGCGTCAGCTGCCGATAAGAAATTCCGTGAATCGTGCTGCGGGCGGGACCAGTGGACGGTCACGCCTCCACGCCAGGCCGACCTCACGCTTGGCGCGAGCATTCGACAACGGGACATGGACCACCCGCGCATCAGCTCGGTCGCGCGGCACCGGCACCACCGCGACACCGAATCCCGCCGCAACCAGCCCTTCCATCGTCGGGATTTCGGAGGCCTCGAACACGATCTCGGGGTCGATGCCCGCCTCGGCCCACAGGTCATCGGTGAGCAGCCGCAGCCCGAGGGGCTTCTCGAGGGCGACGAAGGGTTCATCGGCCGCCGCCGAAAGGCTCACCCGGCTGCGTGCCGCGAAGCGGTGTCCTACCGGCACCGCCAGGCACAGCCGCTCGACATACAGTCGATGCCATACAAAGGCCGCAGCGTCGGGACGCGGTGACGTGATCGCGATATCGGCCCCGCCGTCGCGAACCCGTAGGGCGACCTCGTGCGCCGGGCCTTGGAAGAGTTCGAACGCAATGCGCGGCGCGGCTTCCCGAAACCGCCGAAGTTGCTCGGGCACATACCAGTTGGCCAACGAATGCAGGAATGCCAGCCGGACACGGCCGGTATCGGGATCGCGTAACGCGGCGATACGGTCAACGGCCGCCTGCATTTCGGCGATGCTGCGGCGGGCATGCTCGAGCATGATGCGGCCGTATTCGTTGAGGCGCAGCCGGCGCCCGACGCGATCGAACAGCGGCGCGCCCGCCTTCTCCTCGATCCGGGTCAGGGCGCGCGAGAGCGTGGGTTGGCTCACCCCCAACTCAGCGGCAGCCTCGGTGACGTGTTCGGTTTCGGCCAGCACCACGAACCACTGCAGTTCTTCGAGATGCACGGTCTAGACCCTAGCCATCGGGTTCGGCGTTCACACCGTCCAGCAGCGCATCCACCAAGGCACCGTAGCGTTCGAAAGCGTGGTCGTTCGGAATCGGGGCACTCATGACCTGGAGCAGCAACGTGCCCATCAACGCATTGGCGATCGCGTCGGGATCGACGTCGTCGCGCACTGCCCCGCTGTCCACCGCACGGCGCACCCGATCGACGAGCCCGCCGCGCTGCGGGACGCTGAGCTGTTCGTAAAGTGCTTCGGTGTCACCAGAACTCGCGGCCGCAGCGGCCACGAGCGCCCGGATGAGTTTGGCGTTGGCAGGTTCGGTGATGAACTCGCCGTGCTCGATCAGCCACCGCAGCAGGTCCGCTCGCAGGCTGCCGGTATCGGGCACGTCGAACGAACCGCCGCGTCCGTAGGCGTCCAACACCGCCTCGGCCACCAGCGGTGCCTTCGAGGTCCACCGACGGTAGATGGTCTTCTTCCCCACCTGCGCCCGTGCCGCGACCGCGTCCATCGACAGCTCGGCGTAGCTGGACACGACCAGCAGTTCGCGAACGGCGTCCAGGATCGCCGCGTGCAGCGAGGCGTCCCTGGGCCGGCCGAGCGGTTGTGCCATGTCGCGAGCCTAACTTCGTCGATTCATTGCCGACCGGGTTCGTGGTGCAGTAGGTTACCCGCTATTACGACACATCTCGTGTCGTAATGCACCCGGACCTGCCCAGAGGAGCGCATCCGCAGATGAGCACATCCGACCTGTCGGTGCCCACCGACTTCGCCGAGGTCTCGCCAAGCTGGATGACCCGCGCCCTGGCCGCCCATCATCCCGGCGCCGTCGTCAGCGACGTCGCCATCGATCTTCGTGACGACGGCACCAATCGCCGTGCGCGCCTTCGCCTGTCCTACTCGGAGGGCGAAGGCCCGACGACCGTGTTCGTCAAGGCCGCCGACCCCGACCACAAGGAACTCATCCGCATGACCAGCGGCATGTTCCACGAACCGCGGCTGTTCAGTTCCGGGGTCGAGCTGCCGCTGGAGCATCCCGTCGTGTACGCCGCGGCAATCGACGAGGACGCCTACGACTTCTGCCTGGTGATGGAAGACCTCACCGCACGTCGCGCCGATCCGCGGGATTCGTTGCGGCCCCTGACAATCCAGGAAGCACGCAGCGGGATGCGCGGGCTCGGGAGGATGCACGGCCGGTATTGGGGATCGCGCGTCATCGAGGAGCCGGCGCTGAGCTGGCTGGAACCCTTCGAGCCGTTCGACGGCCTTCAGTACGCGCCGCTGCCCAGCGCGCTGGAACAACTCGATGCCAGCACTGCCCCCGAGGTGCTGTCGATGTCGATCGAGCAGTTGGTGGAAGGCGTGTGGAAGCCCTACATCCGGACGCTGACCACCTCGCCGCAGACGCTGCTGCACGGCGATCCGCACATCGGCAACACCTATGTCACCCCGGATGGCGAGGTCGGCTTCCTGGATTGGCAGGTCGCCCGTCGCGGCAATTGGTCACTGGATGTCGGGTACTTCCTGCAGGGCGCGCTGACGGTCGAGGACCGCAGGAAACACGAACGCGCACTGCTGGAGGAGTATCGCGACGCGCTCGGCCTGCCAGCCGACGAGTTGCCCGGCATGGACGAGATCTGGTTGCGCTATCGCGCGTCGGTCGCCCATGGCCTGGCACTGTGGCTGGCGACCGCGAGCAGCGGCGGTGGGCTGTGGCAGCGCCTCGAAGTCGCCGTCGCGTTGGCGCAACGCTATGCCAACGCTTACGGCGACTTGGACACCCCATCGGCAATCGCCGAGATCTCCTGAAGCGCCTGGCTGTTGCGCTGCTCCATCTCGGTGAATCCCTGGGCACTGGCGTGCAGCCCCTGGGCGTGATCACTCAAGCGGGTGACCAACGTGGCGGTGGTGGCCAGCCACTGCTCGGACAGCGCCGTTATCGCGAGCGCCGATGCGCCCTGCCACCCGGCCTGGGCGGCATCGATCCGGCTCGCCGCCGCGGCATGCTTGACAGCCACGTCTTCCCCGTGACCGGTGACCGCGACGCCCGATGCGGTCAGACCTTCGACATTGACCCGAAGCGACATATCCACACCCCTCAGACCTGCTGACTCATGGATATCAGCAACGGTGAGGATGGTGCCAGTCACCTTCGGTCAAAGAATGCGCCGCGCCACCCCGTCCGCAGCACCGACGGCACCGAATACGGGGTATGGAGCGATATGACGTGGCGATTGTTGGCGGCGGCCCGGCCCGCGTCGGGCGCGGGCATATCCAAGGCGCTGCAGTCCGGGCTTGCCGCCGGCGAGTGCGCCGTCGCCGCGCTGACCAACGGCGGCCCTGACGACTTCACCAACTACGAGCAGCGCATCAGGTCGACCTGGGGTCGCGAGTACCGTCATGGCCGGTTATTCCACCGGCTCGCCGGGGTCCCGGCAGTGGCCAGCGCAGGCGTTCATCTGCTGGACGGCTTCAGTCACGCCAAGTCATTTGCACAGCAAACATCTAGGCGGGCACCAGGTCGTAGGGCGGAGCACCGACGCCACTGAGCATGAGTTGCCCGGAGGGGATTCTCTCGACGAGTCGCACTGCGGCGCTGCGGTTTCCGATCCTGAGGTGGGCATGATGGCCGGCCGCTAGGTCGTCGGGCGCACCGTACGCGAGGCCCTGCCAGTGGTATCGCCCGTCGATCGGGCTGAGGTGACCCGCAAGACGAACCCGGACTTCGCAGACCACACCGGCGACGTCCAGTTCCGCGGCACCGTCGAAGACACCGCTTTCGTCGACGATGGCGGTCACAGGAAGTTGCACCGCTTCCACAGGCGGCGGCTGATCGGGTTCATCAGCCCGATCTCCTCCAGAAACGCCGCGAGCGGCGCGAACCCGGCGCGGGTGGCCTGGTGAAAGTACGGATTGGCGCGGGCCTGGCGGCGAGCGTCCCGACCGTCGAGGCCCGCACGCCGGTACACGGCGCGGTTGGTGAACAGATAGCGGTAGAAGGGGCCGCCCGCACCGTGGATCGTGGCGAGCAGGAACCGGTTGCGCCGCTTCATCATCGGAACATCGCGGCGCGCACCGTCGCGGGCGAACTGGATGTGTCGCGCCTCCTCGGTGACGTGGATCCGCATGATCCGGCTGACGATCGGCTGCAGTTCCGGGTCGTCGAGGATCTGGCGCTGCAGCGCGTCGAAGATCTCCTCCCCCACCAGCGCGGCGATCCACAGCACTTGCTTCTGGAATACCAGCGGCAGCGCGTTGATGATCATCCGCTGAAAGCGGCCGGGCTGGAAGGGTTTACCGTCGACGGCCTTGATGGCGCGGCCGAACATGACCATGTGGCGGGTCTCGTCACCGAGCTCGGTCAGCGAGTAGTGGGTGGACGCCGCGGTGACGTCGGCGTGCATGAGGCCGCGCAGCAGCGCCTGATTGAGAATGTTCTCGAACCACACACCGGCCGAGAGCAGGTTGATGAATTCCTGACGCGACAGCTCGATCTGCTGTTCGCGGGTCATCTCCGCCCACATCGGCGTTCCGTACAGCGACACCACTCGGGGCGGGAGGAAGAACTTGTCCGGCACGACCGGCGAGTCCCAGTCGATGTCGACGACGGGGGCGTAGGACTTTCTGGCCGACCCGTTGAGCAGCCGATCGGAGAACTCTTCTCGACTGGTTGACGTCAAAGGAGCCATGGAAAGCCTCCTAATCGAGGGTGTCCGAGCCGGTGGAACTGAAGATACATTCTTCGTTTGTTTGTATCAATGCCTCAAGCCAGGCTTTACACTGACTCCGATGAAACACAGCGGCCTGCTCGCCAAGGCGGTGCAGCGATTCGGGGCGCCGACGGCGGAGGGCAACGCCCAGAAGATCCTCGACGCCGCGTTGAAGCAGTTCGAACTGTTCGGCATCCGCCGCTCGACCGTGGAGGACATCACCCGCCGCTCCGGGCTGGCCCGCGTGACGCTCTATCGGACCTTCGCGAACAAGGATGCGATCGTCGAGGCGGTCCTGGTGCGGGAACTCGAGAGGTTCCTGTCCGAACTCGCCGCGGAGGCCGGCGGGTACCCGACGGCGGAAGACAAGCTGGTCGAGGGGTTTGTGTTCACCCTGACGACGATGCGCGAGCATGCACTGCTGCAGCGATTGCTCGCCACCGAGCCCGAAACCGTGCTGCCGTTCCTGACCGTCGAGGGTGACAGCGTCATCCAGACGGCCTCGTCGTTCCTGGCCCATCAGCTGGCGGTGGCGCTGCCCGACGACAAACGCACCCAGATCGAACTGCTCGAGGTCGCCGAAGTCACCGTCCGGGTGATCGTGTCGTTCGTGCTGACGCCGTCACAGAATGTCGCGCTCGGCGACGATGACGCGGCACGCTCGTTCGCGCGGCGATACCTGGTGCCGCCGCTGCTGGGGTTGACGGGTTAGCCGCCGCGGCGGGCTCGCTATCATCCTGCCGTCATCTGTTGTCGTCATGTCGAACGGATTCACCATGGCCGAACATGTAGAGCAGCTGGAGTTCCAGGCCGAAGCCCGCCAGTTGCTGGACCTGATGGTTCACTCCGTCTACTCCAACAAAGACTCCTTCCTGCGCGAGCTGATCTCCAACGCCTCCGACGCGCTGGACAAGTTGCGCCTCGAAGCGTTCCGCAACAAGGACCTCGACGTCGACACCTCCGATCTGCACATCGAGATCGACATCGACAAGGCCGCGCGCACGCTGACCATCCGCGACAACGGGATCGGGATGACCCGCGACGAGGTGGTGGGGCTGATCGGCACCCTGGCCAAGTCCGGTACCGCTGAACTGCGCCAGCAGTTGCGCGAAGCGCAGAACGCCGCTGCGTCCGAGGAGCTGATCGGCCAGTTCGGGATCGGCTTCTACTCGTCGTTCATGGTGGCCGACAAGGTCACCCTGGTGACGCGCAAGGCGGGCGAGAGTTCGGCGACCCGCTGGGAGTCCAGCGGCGAGGGCACCTACACCGTGGCCGCCGTCGACGATGCCCCGCAGGGCACGTCGGTCACCTTGCACCTCAAACCCGAGGATGCCGAGGACGAGCTGCACGACTACACCGCCGAATGGAAGATCCGGGCGCTGGTCAAGCAGTACTCGGACTTCATCTCCTGGCCCATCCGGATGCAGGTCGAGCGACGCAGCCCGGCCGCCGAGGAGGGCGGCGAGGAGGGCGGCGAGGAGCAGGTCACCATCGAGACCGAAACCGTGAACTCGATGAAGGCCCTGTGGGCGCGGCCCAAAGACGAAGTGTCCCATGAGGAATACGTCGAGTTCTACAAGCACATCGCGCACGCCTGGGACGACCCCTTGGAGGTCATCCCGATGAAGGCGGAGGGAAATTTCGAATACCAGGCCCTGCTGTTCATCCCGTCGCACGCACCGTTCGACCTGTTCAACGCCGACGCCCGGATCGGTGTGCAGCTGTACGTGCGGCGGGTGTTCATCATGGCCGACTGTGAGGACCTGCTGCCACCGTACCTGCGGTTCGTCAAGGGAGTCGTCGACGCGGCGGACATGTCGCTCAACGTTTCTCGCGAAATCCTGCAGCAGGACCGGCAGATCAAGGCGATCCGCCGCCGGCTCACCAAGAAGGTGCTCTCGACGATCGCCGAGATGCAGAAAGAGCGGCCAGACGAGTACCGCACGTTCTGGAGTCAGTTCGGCAGGGTGGTCAAGGAGGGTCTGCTCTCCGACGCCGACAACAAGGACACGCTGCTGGCGGTGTCCTCGTTCGCCTCGACGCACAGCGACGAGGAGCCCACCACGCTGGCCGAGTACGTCGCGCGGATGAAGGACGGTCAGGAGCAGATCTTCTATGCCACCGGCGAATCGCGTCAGCAGCTGCTGAGTTCACCACATCTGGAGGCGTTCAAGGTCAAGGGCTATGAGGTGCTGCTCCTCACCGAACCGGTCGACGAGGTCTGGGTCGATATGGTGCCCGAGTTCGACGGCAAGCGGCTGCAGTCGGTGGCCAAGGGTGAGGTGGACCTGGATCCCGCGGAGGACCAGAGCGAGGCCGAACGGTCACAGCTTCAGCAGGAGTTCGGTGGTCTGCTGGAATGGCTGCAAGAGACGCTGTCTGATCACGTCAAAGAGGTGCGGTTGTCGACCCGGCTCACGGAGTCGCCGGCGTGTCTGGTCACCGACAGCTTGGGGATCACGCCGGCGCTCGCGCGGATGCTGCAGGCCTCCGGGCAGACGGTGCCCATGGAGAAACGCATCCTCGAACTCAACCCGGGCAATCCGTTGATCGCCGGGTTGCGTGACGCGTTCACCTCGCGTGGTGGTGACGCCGGGTTGGCCGAGACGGCTGAACTTCTCTACGGCACAGCACTTCTGGCCGAGGGCGGTACGCTCACCGATCCGGCCAGATTCGCGGGACTGCTGGCCGACCGGTTGACGCGCTCCCTCTAGCCGGGTTGGCTTTACGTCAGCCGGCACCCGGTGTAGGCAGGACGACCATGTTGCCTTTGTGCAAGAACTTGAGGAATGCACCGCCCGGTCCTTTGCAGTCGACCGGGTACAGTCCCGCGCGGACAAATCGATGCAAGACGCCGGGCCGTTAACGACTCTGATCACTGCGCACCGACGACCATCGGGAAGGATGCTCCATCTCGGACGAGGTTGCCCGCAAAACATGGCGATATCGCCGTCAGGGTCGGCGGATAGCTTGGCGGGTTCGCCATTTCAATCTGTAGCCGGTAGCCATCGGGACCATAACCGAACTGGTTGGGCCTGTTGAAGCCGTCGCGCTCGAACACGTACCAGCCCCAACTGCGCCAGACATCACCAACTTTGGCGATCAGCGTCTTGGCGTCCATGTCGCCGGGAACTTTGACGTCACCAAGGGTCTGCACGTGCACCGGCGCGTTCTTGGGATCCTTGGGCTCGTCCTCACACCACGCGGCCTGTCCCGGATTGACGTAACCATGGCTATCCATGACTGTCCCTGGCGGCAAGACCGCAAGTGTTCGCCTGAGGTAGCCGAGGACGGTGTCCTGGGCCTCCTGTTGGCTCTGCGGCACAACCTCTTTCAGTGACCACCCCGGTGGGGGTGGCGGTGCTGATGTCATTGGCGGACCTCCTATTTCCGTAGCGCCAGTAGGTACGGGTGGGCCAAGCGAGCCGCCGCATCCCGCAGTGAGTGCGCTTGCAAGGCATAGCGCGGCGACGATTCGCGCAGGGGGAACAAATCGCGACGTCATCGGCTGCACGGCATTCCTATCCATTCGGCACGATCTCCGGCGGTGGCTGACCGGCAATGATTGCTCCCATGTTGCGCAGCGCCACATTCCCAGGGTCCCAGTAACTGCTGTGAGCCGCGACCGAGGGCAAGTTGAGGATGTCCGGGCCGGTGGCGGGACCGGGTGCCGCCGCAATTTCGATGGCTCCGAAGCCATCCCAGGTTGGGTTCGGCCCCAATGCCGCACCCGAGACGAGGTGGATGATGTCGTGCTGGGCTCTGGCGGCGTATACATTGCCGCCTGGATCGAGACTGAGTTCGTGTGCATTGCCCACCAGCATGCCTGGGCTGCCAACCGCGATCACGTTCTCGGCTGCCAGGTGATGCCCGTCGACACCGGCGGCACCGACGAGTGTTGAGCCATAGCTATGCCCGACAACGGTATCGATTGACGTAGGGCCAACATGAGACGCCTGGTTGCCCGCCAGGAAGCTGTCGAGCGCCCCGGCGCCACCGCGCGCGTAGACGTCGTCGGCCGCCTGGCCGAGATCCATCGGCCGGTCGTAGCCCATCCAGGTCATGACCGCCAGATCGCCCTTGAGCGACTTGTCCGCTTGCACCGCAGCGTTGTACATGGCCGCCGATTTGTCAGTGGCCCCCTGGAATGCGGTGAGATCCTGCCCGGTGCCAGGAACCAGTGTCGCAGTATGCGAGGCATGGTCGGGATCACCCATCGAGACGACTGCATGCCCTTGATCGTCGATGAGGCCAAGAAGGCGCGGGATGCCATCCTTGGACGTTAGCGTGGAACTCACGGACTTATAGCCATCGAGCGCATGGTTTGCGTTGTTCCACTTCTCTTTCCAGTCCTGCCACTGGCGATAGACACGCATGTCGCCCTTGGGATTGGGCACATGGCCGGCAGCCCAAGTCGGGTGGTCACGGGCCAGCTGATCGACCTGAGCTTGCGCATCCTGCTGCAGCTCCGGGAGGTGCATCTGGTTGTAATGGTTCTTCCCGCCGCCATTTGCGTCGTCGGCCCATGGCATCCCAGGGTGGTTGCCGATGTTGTGGTCTCGGCTGTACAGCCAGTCCCTTTCCTCGGCAGTCAGTTTCGACCACAGATCGTGGAATTCGTTCGGGTCCTCCGGCAAAGGCTTGTTGAGCGCGTCTTGAATTTCCGGTCGATTGTCGTGGGGTGTCGCCGGGATCGGCGTCTTGCCGCCCGCCATGTTGATCGCGTTGGCCAGTGCCATGTCGACCATGTTGGCTTCGGCCACGATCTTGTCCAGCCGGGGTTGCAACTGGGCTTGCTTGAGTTCGGCTTCCATCGGGTTGCGTACCGATGGGCCCGGCAGCACAGTCCCCGATACTGGATCAATTTCCATACCGAGTGATTCCGCGTCTGCTTTGAGCGTCGCCAGGTCCGATTTGATCCGCTCGATCTCGTCCGCAGCATGGCGTGCCGCGTTCGCCACGGCCAGTGCCTCGTTGCCCTGTGCGTCGAGATCCTTGCGGGTCTGGCCGATCGCCTCCTTGGCGGCTTCGGCCGCTTCACCGCCCCACGTCGCGAATGCGGGCAGCGTCGCCAAGCCGTCGGCGGCGTCCTTGGCAGCCTGGGCACGGCTGATCGCGGCGTGGAACACCTCACGCACATCTCCGGCGTTCCAGCGCTCGATGTCGAGAACGGTCAGAGTCATGCCGACGTGACTCGAAGCGACATCTCGTCCCCCTTCAGACCTGCTGGCTTATGGATACCAGCAAAGGGCAGAGGGGCGCCAGTGACGACAACCCGTGTTGGGACAACGCTCCGACCCCCGGAGGGGTCGGATTCAGCGCTACTGAGCGGAAGCCGCTGCGTCTGAATTCACTTAAACGCGGATATCCCCGTCAACGTCCGGTGGGGTGGCCCCACCGTGTCCAGTCCGCGGCACGACCACATCAAAACCCTTGGAGGTCAGCGCCTGACGAATCCGGCGACTGCAACCCAGTAACGGCAACTTGGGCCCTCCGCTGGTGAAAAGGCGAACACCTTCCGGCCGTCGCCTCGCGGCAACCGGGCCACCAACCTCCACAGCCGCGGGTGCACTGCCATGAGATAGACACCTGACCCGAAACCGACCAGGTCGTAATCACCCAGGCTGTCGATGTCCACGTTCGGGCCGCGGTTACAACCCGCTGATCAAGCCGGTCGTCGTCCTTCTCATGGTTGCCGGGTAGGAGAACTCGTACTGCGGGCCGCGCTGAAATGGTCGGTAAACCAATCGCGAGCCAACTCGGCAACCTTCTCCAAGGTCCCCGGTTCCTCGAATAGGTGAGTGGCGCCGGGTACGACCACCAGTTCGCACTCGCCGGGTATCACGGCCTGCGCCTGTCTATTCAGCTTCAGCACAACATCATCCAGCCCACCGACGATCAGCAAAGTCGGCGAATCGACGTGCTTCAAGGACCCGCCCGCCAAATCGGGCCGGCCGCCGCGGGAGACCACTGCGTCGATAGGCACGGTGGACTCCGCGGCTGCGGTCAGTGCCGCGCCGGCTCCCGTGCTGGCGCCGAAGTAGCCGACCGGCAGTGGTGCGGTGTCAGATTGGGTGGCCAACCAGTTGGTGACGGCGATCAGACGGCTTGCCAGCAGCCTGATGTCGAAAACGTTTGCGCGGTTGCGCTCCTCGGCGGGCGTGAGAAGGTCGAATAGCAGGGTGGCAATGCCGGACTGATTCAGAACATCTGCGACGTAGATATTGCGCGCACTGAACCTGCTGCTGCCACTTCCGTGGGCGAATACGACGACGCCCCTGGGGTGCTGTGGAACTGTCAGGTGTCCGGCCACGGTGGCCGATCCGGCCACGACTTCCACCTCTTCATCACGCAGCGATGCCTGATGTTGCACCGAGTCACGATCGGCGCCAGTTGAACCACGCCAAGCATTCATTCGGCCAAGTGTGGCCTAATCCGAGTGACGCGTTTAGAGACTTAGGTCCCTGTTCCTAGCCCGAAGATCACCGTTCGGCAACCGGAGTGCACCTTCTTGCCCTTGCGCGCCAACGTCATTTCGGACGGCCTTCCGGCACTATGTGACACCCGTCGGTGTACCGGCGGGCGCGTCCCTCCCAATGACGGACTATCGACTTTCGAGTCTGGGACTTTCGGCAGTAGGGACCCGGCGTGACCCCTAATAGCGTGGGCGTCATAACCCGAACTACCGAACAGGAGAACTGATATGACCAAAACCGTCGAAACCACCACCGTCGAATCAGCGGCGACCGATCTCGCTGAGGAGATCCGCGAGTCGGCCAAGGCTGGACAGCACGCTGCGGGCCGGGCCCTGCGCAAGTTCCGCGATACCGTCGATGAGGCGATTCCGGACTCGGTTCAGCCCCTGCGCGAAAAGCTGGTCGAGGCCGCTCTGGAATTGGCTGACGACCTGGTGAATGCCCAGTACAAGTTCCATCGCAGTCTGCTCAAGACGGCCGACCGAGCTCTCACCAAGTCTGACGGCGAACAGAAGTAGCAGACCGTTGACCGTCGAGATAGGCCTGGCTGCGCTGGGCCTATCTCTCGTGTCAGCTGCGTGACAAGGAGTGCCGATGAGTGTCGAAGCCCTGACCGATGGCAGCGTTGGCGCCAGAAGTTGTGTTCGCCTGCGCCCCACCGTGTTTGCGCCGCGGGTCGCCCGCAAGATCGTCCACGAACTCGGCGATCGGATGAAGGCATCGGACCGGCTCGTCGACGACGCGGCGCTGGTCGTGAGCGAACTCGTCACCGAGAGCATCCGCAAAAAGGCCCGCGAACTCGAGGTCGACGTCGAGCTACTCCCCGAGCAGATCACCGTGCGGGTGCGCAACGCCCACGCCCTGGCCCCGCTGTTAGGCGCTGATGACGACAAGACGACAGGCCGGAGCTCTGCTGTTGTACGCCATTTCTCTACCTCGTGGGGCTGTTGCCGATATCAGCACGGATGGGAGGCGTGGGCTGTCATGCGGCCCTCGGCCGAGAACTCGGCACAGGTGCGTCCCACTGGCAGCGACAGCTGACGCTATCGGGCGCCAGTGACTCTGCGGGGCTCTTGCGCCGCCCCATATACCTCACGGCATACTCACGGCGCGGGCGAATTGAACGTCGACCCAAGCGCACTCCGAATGCTGACCGCGACGTGCGAGGGCTGGTCGGCCGAGCTCGCACAACCTCGACCCCGGGTTCGTTAGCAATTTCGTCGCAGGGAACGCGCCTCACTTTGGCGCTGCACCAGCACTGCTCGCGATCGCTGACTCGAGGACCCCTATGTCGAGAGCGGTGGCGTGGGCGCGCCCGTCGAAGCGTTTCCGCAACACGTTGTCCGCGTTAGGGTTTCGGACAAGTTTGTGGGAACGTCACCGCTTGATTGAGCTGCTTCATTCCTTTCTTGTACTGGGTCGAACCGGGTAGGTCAGGGGTTGCGGCGGACCAGATAGTCGAGGTACACGTCGCGGTGTCGCACCCGCCACCAAAGGTCAGGGATTCGCCGGTAGTCACGACCTGGCACTGGCAGTTGGCGAGGGCAGGATTGAGCGGATCGACTTCGCAAGGCATGTCCAGACAATTCGCCCACGGTATGCCCGGCGCACAGGACAACACAGCGAAATTTGGGTTGACGTTGATCGTGGAGAAGTTCGACACGACCTTGTGACCGGACTGAGTGCGCTCGGTGCATGTCTTGAACCCGACCGAGTAACCGTTTTCCACGACGCAACGACACACCGCTACGCCCGGATCGGTCGGCGACGGTTCACACGGCGCGGTGGTGCACAGGGCGAACGTCTGGTTGCACAACCACGCGCCGTCGACCTCGAGGGCATCGGGGTTTGTGTTGGCTGCCGCCTTCTTCGGGCCGATCGCCGACACCACCGGAAACACCGCAACGGAGGCGGCACCAACGGCGACCCGGCTCAGCACACGGCGGCGGGACAGATCGCGCTGCCCTTCGGAGGCCGCGACTGACTGTGCTATCAGTTCGTGGATCTCCTTGGCGCCTTGGGCGAGCGGCCCGGCGAGTCGCTTTTGAGGATCGATCAGGATGGCGCTCGGCGTCGCGGTGACGCCATAGGCAGCCAGGACCTCACGCCGTTCGTCGGCGATGACGTGAACCAGTTCGTGCTCGTGCGCGCTGCGGTAACTGTGCGCGGCCGATCCACCATTGATCACAGCAACGGTGAGATTCTGGAGCAGTAGACGCTGCCACCGGGCGACATCAGGCAGCAGGGCGTCGCATGCGGCGCATCCGGCCTGAGTGAACACCAGGACCAGCGGCACCCCGCGACCGAGAAGCGAATCCAAGCTAAGGGATTCTCCGCCCGCATCGGCCAGCGCGAAATCCGCCGCCGGAGCGCCCAATCGATTTGTCCACAGCCGCCGCCAGGTCGGCCCGACCCACAGGGCGGCCAACGCAATCCCGATAGCACCGAGCAGCCATCCCGATCGACCGCCCACTGCGATGAACACCGCGATCGTCGCGAACGTGCCGTTTCTCGCGACACTGCGCCAGCCGATCGGGCCAGACGATAACCGGCCGAAGCAATGGCACTGCGGAGAGCGTCCGCGTGCCAAGTTGACGGCGATCGCGGCACTGAACACCACCAGCAGCCCGACCGCCGCAACAGCGCCTATCGGCGCAGTCGGGGCGTATACCAGCGCAAGGACGATGCCAACTTCCCCGGCCAGCAGCATCCACCCAACCCCGTCGGCAATGCGGGCAGGCACTCCGAACGCGGCGACGGCTTGTCGGCGACCGTCGCGATCGCGAAATTTGGTGACCACAGCCAGAGTGAACATCAATCCGAGCACGACGCGCGCGAGGAGAAGCATCAACTCTGTTACCTCCGACGATTTGGGGAAAGCCGACCGAAAGTCCTTCGAACAGTGCGAAATTCGCTAACGGAACAGGGTTTGAGACTTCTTCCGAGAATCACTGACAGACGTTGGCGGTGTTGCTGAAGGCGTTCGCCCACCCCTACAAAGGGCCACCATATGACTCACAACGCCGTGCCGCAATACGAGTCATCGCGGCTTGACCGGCAGCTATTCATACCCGTCGGCAGGCAGATGACCTCGCGCGCTAGCGCCGCGACGCCTCTGCAGGCCTGGCGAGTCAACCGCCGATGGAGTCGAACATCCTGGATGGGATGGGGAACTGATCCGGCACGTAACGGACGCCGACGGACCGCCCGCCGTGAGCAAACAACCGACTCGCACCCAGGAGCCCTAATTCAACGTTCGTTGACCGCCCTTTGGGCTGCTCCGCACCCATAGTTAGACAGCCTTATGTTCCCAGGCGGCATGAAAATGGCCCTCAGAGAGGTCTCTGAGGGCCATTTCCGCTGGTAGCGGGGACAGGATTCGAACCTGCGACCTCTGGGTTATGAGACAGGCACCGGGCGTTTTCGTCGGCACGCCGAATTCCAAACGTGCTGGTCAATGCGTTGCGTAGGTCCGCTCAGTACCGTTGGGTCCCATGCTTTTGGGGGTGTTTCGCAGCGTTGTGTTCCCAAAAATGTTCCCAAATTTGGCCGCCCTAGGGCCACCTGAACTCGACTCCGTTGCACTCATGACCGAGAGGTGTAGCACTACGCGGAGAACAATCTAAACCCCGAAATCGTCGGCCGGTTGTACGGTCTCGCCAAGTCATCGAAATGGGATGGACGGTGCCGACCAACCGATGATTCCGGGATGATCCTCATGGTCTCCGGAAGCCGTCGGTCCCCCAATTAGTTATTGACCGTGACCGGATCGGTCACTAGCGGGCCTCGGTCGCCAAAAATGCCGGCGGGTGGGTCTATGAAGTCCGCGTCGGGCGTACGCCACACGTGCAGTGCACTCTGTCTGGGCATAGCAAAGTCCAGCTTCATGCCGGTCTCGATGCCTGGATCCACCCTGGGAACACTGTTGCCGTCCAGCTGTAGTTCTTGGAGCCGACCCCAGCGAGCAATACGGCCATTTGAGGCCCAGACGATATCGCCTACCGCCACTGCCGCACTGAGGGTCGGCAGAACAACGATGCGACCTCGCTGAAAATACTCGGTCGGGACGCCCAGCACTTCGCTCTCATGTCGGTCTCGAGACGCCTCTAGCACCAGACAGGACAGGCTGGCCACTAGTCCGAGGCTCATGGCCTCGATGAAGTCGACTTTGGCCAGCAGCTGTTCTGGGGAGACTATTTCGTCGGGTATCGCCCGGTGTGACACTTCGTTTCGTCGCTCCACGAGATCTGCGAGCTCCCTCGCGAGCAGCTCGGTCGGCAATGTGGCGACGCCATCGCCATAACCTGATTTCATCTGCCAGCTGCGAACCGCATCGGCGTGGCGGATGCGACTCGGCAAGTCGGGCACGGCCCAGCGAAAAAGGTCGGCCATGGTGTCCCAACGAAGATTCGAGTGGTGGAGCGCAATCACTTCAAGGCGAAGGTCGTAAGGGTGCGAATCATCCAGACAGGAGGCCAAGCTCTTGGCAATGTCGAGTTCATCGATTTCCTTGTACCGACCCACTCCGAGGTTCTTGCTCAGTAGGGCTGATGCATTCTGCACGTACTTGCTACGCAGACTCTCTAATTGCTGGGCAGACAGATGCTCAGGCGCGCTGAGCATCAACTGGCCGAATCGGAATGCAAGCTGCTCAGCGAAGCTCTCAAACGAGGCGTAGAGGGCCGAAATAGTGGCAATGTAAGCGAAGCGGCGTTGGTCGGTGGTCTGCTGAGTTCCTGAGACGGTATCGAGATAGCGCCTGATGAGATCCAGATCCGCCGCAAGCACGTCGTACTTGGGAATCAAGGCTGCCCGTACCTAACCTTCGACCTGTTTCAAGGCGGCGCTCAACGCCTCGTATGCGCGGTCATTTCGCTTGCGCGCATCGGCAGCATTGGTTTTGCGGCCACCAAATTCGACGGAGTGCTGCTCGTACATCGACTCGATCGCATCCGTCACGAGCGACGGCCGGGTCAGCAAAGCCGCTCGTTGTTCTGCGCTCAGCGCCGAGCTCGCGTACATCAATGCGTCATAAGCGATCTTGCTGAAATGCCGATTGCTACCCTTGACCTGAAACGCGACCGAACCGCCTATCGAATGCCAGAAACCGATGTTGTCTACGAATATCTGCTCGTACTCGTCCAGCGTGGGCTTGTCGAAGCGATTGCCGCGAACCAGGAATTCGTCGAGAAACTCACCGATCTTGTTTAGCCCCTGTGTGAATTTGTCGAAGTGTCGGTAGGCAAAGAACCGCAGCACAATTTCGACGTCTTCCATCGACCTGTAGAACCTCAGCCCGGTGGCGGTCACTTCAACGCCCTGAGCATCGCGACCCAACTGCAGGCCACTGTCTTCAGTTTCGTCGTCAGCATCCGGATCCAGGGACCCGACCGGATCCAACGGCGTGCCGAGGACCGATCTCAGTTCAGTGATTCGAGACAACCTGAGGCAGAGGTCATTAAGTGGCCCGTCGTAGACAGCGTTTCTTGTCTCCTGACCACTGAGTCGCACTCCTCCGGAGTTCAGCCGCTCAAAAACGAGTTTCTTGAGGAAGGCGGCTTGTTCAGGATCTGCTGCCGTCTCGTTCAGCAGAATGATTGACGAAAGATATCTGCGATCGATCCCGTCTCGTATAGAACTTGGCAACGCTGCATACGTTCTTCCGTTCAATTCGGGCCAGTGCTGCAGTCCGGTCAATTCAAGCCTGCCCTGATAAAAATCCATCAATGCAGTCAGACGCTGCCGGCCGTCCATGACCTCGAATCGTGCCAGCTCGTACTCGTACAGGAATACTGGCGGGACAGGCACGTTCATAAGGAACGACTCGATCAGACGTGACTGCCGCCCCTCGTCCCAGCGGTGGCGACGCTGGTATTCAGGATCTCGCTTGTACTTCGCCTCAGTTTGACCCGACTCGGTCACGAAGGTGTCGGTGAACATGCCAAGTATCTGATTCAACGGATAGCGAGCCTGCTCGATCACTATGCGGACGCCCTCCTTGAGGTAGCGCCGGTTAAGATCAGCGTCGCTTACGAGTGGCGCGTCTTTGCGTTTCAAGTCGTTAATGGCTTCGCCTGGAAGCAGCGGAACTTTCACGTCGCCCTTATCCTTCCATCGTCACGTCAAGCGTTTACGGATCCGCTGCGATATCCACCGCAACTCAAAGTCAGCGAAGTTCGGCAACGACATCGATCTCGTCCACCGCAGAGCCCGCTTTCACAAACTGTTCGGCCTGCCTAGCTTGGTTGGGCGACCTACCGGCTGGCCGGACCTCGCTGACGACCCATCCCGACGCCGCCTGCTCAATGGAATCCAGCAGCAACCGAGTCGGGTCGGTCCGTGCGGACGGCAGGGCGCCGAAGCGAACGGCCAAGCGGGCCTGGGGATGACACCGGAGTGCTGTTGCGCGCCACACGTCGGCGAGCGCAGCCACGAAAGCAGCTTGGCTCGGCTGCCGAGCGATCTGACCCACCGACCCATAGGGCACCTCAGGTGCTCCGCCGACAAACCAGGAGCGCAGCCATTGGTCCGGTAGATAGGTCCGCATTCCGTAGTAGGGCGGGGAGGTGACGAC
Source organism: Mycolicibacterium rhodesiae JS60 (assembly GCA_000230935.2). GTDB lineage: Bacteria > Actinomycetota > Actinomycetes > Mycobacteriales > Mycobacteriaceae > Mycobacterium > Mycobacterium rhodesiae_B. Next base: position 1,190,038 of record AGIQ01000001.1, on the reverse strand, counting down.
CAAATCGAAACCAGAGCGCAAGGACTTCAAGACCGTCGCTGAATCGCCCAGATATACCTTCCCGCCAGCCGAGGGGGGTTGTGCCTCAAGTAGTCTCGCCGCACGTCGCGTTATTAGGTCGAGAGTATCCACTCGTACGGGCTGCAGCGCCCGAGCCTTCCAGAACTTGACCGCATAACCAGGTTTGGATGCATACGTTCGCGGCATCTGATTCGACAAGTATGACGGCACACCTTTGTTGCGAGGTCCGTGGAGAATGCCCAGCATGATCGCCCTCAGCACCGCGGCGGTCGGCGAATTCAGGTTTAGCAAGGCCGCACGCATCGTGGTGATTTCTCGCAACGTTTCGCTGTCGTAGCACAACTGCCAGAACTCACCCTCCGGCGCTGTCGACTCCGAGCCATTATGCAAGATCTGACCCGCGAGGCGCACGACTGCTGCGACGCTGACCTGCACCACCTTGGCCTGAGCGATGGCAACGGCGACCGGATTGACGTCGATTCCCACCGACGGAATGCCGACGGTTCGCGCCGCGAACAGCGTGGTGCCCCTACCGCAAAACGGATCGAGCACTCTCGTCGTCGAGCCGTGCGCAGCCAGCTGCGCGAAAGGGAAATCCAGCGGAAACATCGTGTAGTACGGGCACACTGCGTTGAGTCGTAATAGATCTTCCGAGAACCGCGGAGCACGTTGGACTCCTGACGACTTCACGACGCAGATCGTACCGCTGCGGCCGCACTCAGCCGTGCGCCAACGCGACCTGGTGCGCCCCTTCAGCACTGCCTGACATCCAATTAGTCGACGATCCTCACCGTCCGCACACCATCAACCACGTCCGCGATCACCTGTTCTGCCGAAAGGCCACTCCTGGCCGCAGAGTGTTCAATGAGCGTCGCGGCAACGTTGACCAACCCGGTGATGATGTCGGGAGCCACCTGACCGAACGCTGCGTCCGACGCATTCGCACCACTTGGAACCAACTCCGCGACCGCAGTCATGGCCGCCGTTACATTTTGCGCCGGGTCGCCACTGCCGATCACCGCCCGTACGATCGCAACGGCGTTCAGCGCATTAAGCTGCTGAGTTCGGGTCCATGCTGGCGCCGCATCCTCGCTTAGCATCTTCAGCAGACGCTCCCGCGCCACCGTCGACGCGGGCAGTCCCCGCCGCTCGGCCGCCCGCTCGACTGCATCGAACTCCTCCGGACTCAGCCGGACCTGCAGCACCTTCGACCTCGCCTGATTCGGCCGACTCACCGTCAACTGCCCCGGCGGAGGGCCATTGTTCAGCCCGCCCAACCTCATCTTTCGCATGGCGCTCTCCCTCAGGCTGCGTTGCCGCTACTCTCGATGACATGACTGTATTACACTCGTACTACATAGCCGACCGGCACGTATCTCCAGGGAGCACCGTGAACATGTCCGAACTACGTTCCACCATCCTCGACTCAAGCCTCACTGACTGGAAGCGGGTTCCGGTGCAAGGCCCTACCTACCGAGATCGCTTCGTCGCCTGGGAAAGTCCCGCTGACAAAACGTCGGGCATCGAAGTCCACAGCCACTCAGAAGTTGCAGTCTTCGAACCCGACATCGATCTCACCATTGCCTTCGGCATGCGAGCGCCCGGAGCGGTCGAAAACCCCAGCTTCAAGTGGGCCAAGTTCCCCGACCCTGAGATAACAACCCACCTCGCCGACATCTTCTGGCGAGGAGCGCTTGTCGACCGGGTCGACTACATCAGCGTCGATGGGCATCGGTGTCTTCTACCGATTGGCGAAGGACACCAAGGACTTCGGATCACGAGGTACGACTACGTCGTCGCCCGAATCCTTGACCACCTCGAAAGCGGCGACCGATTCGACCAGTACTACAGCCGGATCCCGTACGAATACGTCGGCTGACCACTTGGAGTCGACACCATTCGATGTGGGCTTCTACGCCAATTATGCTGCGTGTCAGGTCATCTCGATCCACGGGAACGTCCTCGGCACCGTGGGCTCAAAACGTGCGCCGCAACGGAGAGCTATCGAACCCCGCAGAGCGCTCGCCGCACGCCGTCTGACACAAGGTTGGGACAAGGCAGCCGTTCACCCGGAGACGCGCTACTGGATCTCCGGCGGCGGTTCAACGTGCGGGAGACCCGTCGCCGCCAGCTTGGTTTGCAAGTTGATATCGCTTGTGCCCGCATATAGTGCCGACCCTGGGTGCTCGGATTGCAGCAGGAGCGTCGAGGCGACGAATCTGTCATCGGGCACCGTCATGTCCAGCCACGCCGGCAGATCCTGTGACCGCGGTTCGATGTGCTCGAACTTGACAATCACATCACCCGCAACGCGGACACCTTTGCCGACATCGCCATTCGTTCGGATCCCTTTCAGTCTCCGGTCCGCCCGCTTAGCGGCATCGCGCACGATCTCATTCCGGCCACCGCGTTTGAGGTCATCGATCTCCCCCAAGACGACAGGCAAAAGATGTACGACGTACTTGCGCCCAAGAGTGCCTACGTACGCCGCGAGGTCGGGGTTGTCGAGAAGTGCATTCGTGTCGACCACAAGCCGAACCGAGTAATCGTCACTCGGCAGGAGCTTGGTCAGGCCACGCAAATCGGCGAGGGTTACCGCGAGCTTATGCTGAGCTTCCTCGATCGTTGACGGAATGTCGTGGTCGCTGCGGCCGTCACGAACGAGCCACCGCTCCAAATGGCCGATGCCCTCGTCTAGTCTGTTTGCCACCTCTGGCGTGGGGTGGGGAAACAAGAGTCGGAAGCATGGCACCCAATCACGCAGTCGGCGAAGCAATGCCATCCTCGACGATTCAAGGTTGTTGTCACTCGGTGACCAACCCCAATCGGCCCAGCCCAAAAACATGATGTCGGTGTCGTGTCTATTTGGATTCACGTAGTCGATTCCGCTAGCGGCGACGACTTCACCGTAGGACTTTGCAATGCCATCTAGCTGGTTCAATAGATTCTCGACATAGGTGGGCGGGTCATTTGTCATCAGCGGTCGAGGTCCTTGAGGAAGTCCTCCGCCAGCGAGACCCAGCCCGCCTGATGCACATCGCCGCCGATCACCTTGAGCGCGAAGTCAACGTCATCAGGGTCGTCGGAATCCCAATCTTGTTGACGCGCACAGATCGTCGACGGGTAGTCGCGATCCCAGAAGAACGCGAACGTCCGTTTCTTCTCGGTCGCGCGGGTCATCACGAGAGATCCACCGAGTCCGTTACGTAGATCGGTACTGACTTGCGAAAACTGGCTACGGTAGCGGTCCGGCCAATTCCGCCACGCGTGTTCGAATGCGAAGTCGATCCTCATCTTCGGGAAAGGAAATTCGTAGCGCTCGAGCATGCACAATCCGAACGCCATGCCTTCCGACACTGTGTTGCGCTGGTCGGTCGCACTCATTCCTGCCATTCGGTCGATGGTATGCCAACCCTCCGACAAACCCACAAAATCGCACTCGTGCTGTCTCAACGGCCCAGCCCGGACCGGCGGACGGTTGCGGACGCGGGCGAGCTGCTTACCTGTTACTCACTCGTCTCGAACTCACCGGACGCTGCTTGTTCGTCGTCTTGTGGACGGATCCCCCACCCGTAGCTTTTCCAGGCATCAGCCAAGACCTCGTTGCTTCGATGAGCATGCTTGGGCTCACGGACATCGTTGGTAAGACTCCACCCCGGTTTGTTCGGATCGTTAAGAAAATCCAGCAAAAATTTGTCGACAGGCTCATCGGTGATAGTTACGAGTATCTCGAGCTCTTCGCTTGAGCAGACACAAATCGGAATACTCGGAGAAATATTGAGAGCTCCTCGGATCATTGGAGTGTTAGCGATTGGAAAATCCTCCATGGTGACTATCAGCCCGATTCGAGGCAACGTATCCGGAATGGCGTTGAATGCCGAATCCCTCTGTGCAATTTTGTCATTCGACGTCTCGATCTGCCCGTAGGCTTTCCCGAGCTTCTTGCCCAGGGCGCTAAATGCCGTGGAGGCACCGAGCCGGATCGGTTCAGTGGGTCGGGTCGACTTGACCTCTACTAGCACTACGGCGTGCTCTCCGACGACAATCCAGTCCACAGATCGATTCTGCTGGTTGTTGTAGACAATCTCTGGATGTACGACGACATCCGGAATCAGCTTGAGCTGGCGGCCAACGTACTGCTCGAATAACTCCCCGACGTCGTCGGCAAAAGGAGTGCCCCATTTTTCGAAACCCATGTACCACAACCCCAACGGGCTGATCTTTCGATCAATCATGCCGGGTACCGGCACTAGACGGCTCTCGCCGATGCCGGACACGATTGGTTTGTCTAGAAGCGGATTAAACGTGTACCGGCGTTGTTTTGACGGACGGAAGACCGGACGCTCCGCCTGGAAGAACGGTAGATCTCCGACAAACTTTCCCTCGACCACGTCGCGCATGAGTTGAATCGGAATTTTCGACGTGAGTGCTGATAGCGCGGGATCGTCGAGCCAATCTTCAAGGAATCGACCGTTGTTCTTCACGGCGGCCGTATGAGCGACAAAGCCAATGCCGACGAACTGGGAGATACTGCATCCCAACAGATCCTCTATCCAGTTCCCGTCGAGCACCTGCAGCGGCTTTGTAGGTGCGGTCTGATCGAAAATTGCGGCAGATCGCCCAAGGTCGTGGTAGCGGGATTGGTTGTATACGAGTTGTTCGTGGCCTATCCGAAGCAGGAATCCGACGAGCGGATCATCCTCACCGCCTTCTGAGGGTTTTAGGTCAACCTGGGCAGCGTAGGCACCTGCGCATCTGAGCAAGTCATCCCGGGTCGCGGGCTTACGGGACTCATTACCCGAAACCAGGCTGATCCGGGCGATGTCAGCGAGCGCCCAAGGCGTGAACTTTTTGTAATCCCTGTAGTCGCCCCTCAGCCAGGAATGGGGCTCCCAATACTGTGCTGCTACCTGCGCGACGAGCGGCACCAATGAGGAGGGAGCGTGCCGCCGAACCCGAGCAATGAACTCATCGTCCCTTACGTCGCGATCGTATTGAAAAGCAGGCATCCACAATAGATTATGACGTCTTTGGCCGGAAAGCCATAACAGAAGTAGCCATTCCTGAGCGAGTAACGGTCTCACTACTTGGCGTTGCGGGAAGAGATGACAATGCCTTGATCCCGGTAAAGAAAATCCTCACCGCGGGCCGCCCGCGGCGGGCTGCGGACATCTGATCAGAGCTCGAGTCCGTAATCGATGCTGCGGTGCTGGCTCCTGTCGATGAGTTGCTCGCGGGCCTCTGCCATCTCGCGCACGTGTTCTTGCCGCTGGGTCTTCCAAGTTTCGTAACTCTCAATGCGGTGTTGGGTGGCGGTGGCGCGGATGGCTAGAAGGCCGCGGACGCGTTCGGGTAGTACTTCATCAGGGTTGTGCGCAGCGTAATCGTGTGCGGCGCTGCTGGGTTCGTCGTTGGCGAGGATGGCGCGAAGGAGGGCAGCGGCATCGAGGTCGTCCCCACGTTGAGCGATGTGAGTTGAAGTGGGTTCGCGGTGGCTGAATTCGCTTGCTTCGGTGGCGCGTTCGTAGATGTGGGCGTGGTTGGCGTGGCGCCCGCGGGTCATGGCGACGTAGAGCATGTTTCGGCTGGTGTCCTCGCGCAGGACGGCGAGACTGGCGTCGGCGGTGACTCCCTGGGAAGAGTGCACGGTGACGGCGTAGCCCAGGCTGACGTGCTCGCGGAAGTACTTCTGGTCGAACACGGCGCGGGCGTTGTCGTCGAGGCGTTCGGCACCAATGACATTTCTGTCGGTGTCGATGGTGGCTACGCGCCAGCGGTTTCCGTTGCGCACTGATGTGGGCGGTTCAGCATGTCGACTGCCGGGCCGGATTTCGATCGTGACGTCGTTGCGTCGGCTGATAATCACGTCCCCGACAGCCACCTTCTGCCCTCGGGCCACGGTGAGAGTGGCCGCGTTCGGGTCGATGCGGTCGTTGTGGATGCGCAGGTTCAAGGCGTCGACCATTTCGGTGGTGTCACACACCAACAGCGCGTCGCGGCCCAGCTTCGTGTCGGCCGTGTAAACGGCGAGAGCGTCAGAGGCCATTGCGATTTCGTCGCCGCAGTGCAGTCGGTCGTGTCGGCGATACCAATTCACTGCGTCGCGAACGGCTTTCTGCTCGCCGTCGCGCAGCGCCAACGACGCGTGGCGTTCTTCCGGGTCGGTCATCCGCCACACTTCGGACAGCTGCTGAGTCCACGGTAGGTCGGTGCAGAGTTGGGCGAACATGCCGCCGCGGGCTTTGACCGGTGCCAGCTGGTGGGCATCCCCCACCAGCACCGTCTTGGCGCCGGCTTGGGTGGTTGCAGTCAGCAGCTCCCGTAGATCACCGGTGCCGACCATGCCGGCCTCATCCACGACCACCAACGTCGCGGGTTCCAGTTTCAACGTGTTGTTACGCAACGAGAGCAGCGCTTTGGCGATCGTCATGCCGTCGTCGCCAGCGCCTTCGCGCATCGCGACATCGACGGCCTGACCGGTCGGCGCCACGACGAGAACTCGTCCGCCGAAGCGTTTGTGCACCGGCCCGGCCAACGCCCGCAGCGAGGTGGTCTTGCCCGCTCCCGCGGGCGCGCTCAGTGGTTGTACCAACCACGGTGAGCGGCCGATGTTCTCCACCGCGGTCTTCTGATCCGGGGTTAGGCCGGCGGTGTCCTCGTCGCGTACCCACAGCATGGCGCGCGGGTTCTGCGCGTCAACCAGATCGAGCACCGCGGCCTCGTCGGCCAGAATCCGCGCCAGGGTGAAGCGCTCGTGCCCTTCGCGTTGGTGCGCAGCGCGTGGCGCGCTCAACCGCATCCCGAGCTCATCGACCGCGGCCTCAACCACTGCCCGCGGTGACTGATCCCCATCCACCGGAAGTTGCGCGCCGACAATCTCGACCAAATCCGCGCGCGTGAACACCGCCTTCTCGATCTTCTCCGCAGCCGCGGCGAGCCGAGCGCGGCTAAACGCGGCTGGCGCGGCAGCGCGGCGCGCCTGGCGCGCTTGGGTAAACGCGCCGCGGTCTACCGCGAGACCGCGCGCGTCGGCGCGCCACTGTTCCTGCAGCTGGCTCCAGGCCAACTCCTCCGGTTTGGCCGGCCGGGTGGCTTTCTGCGCCGCCGCGAGCTGCGCCGCGCTCAGTGGACCGTCCACCGAGGCCAGGTTGTGTGCCGCCCACTCCCGCAGCTGTGATGAGCGCCGCGACCACGCCAGGATGCTGTCCCGGGTGATCCCTGCTATCTCCGCCACCCCGGTTGCGGGGTCGACGGGTTCCCATTCGATCCCCAGCGATCCGAAGAGTTCTCGGCGCAAGGTGGCCTGATAGATGACCCCCGCAGCGCGGGCCTCGTGATACAGCGAGGTGCCGTCGATGGACACCAACACTCCATCGGCGCGGGCTTGGCGATTCGGCACAATCACATGGGTATGCAGATGCGGATCCCCGCACCGCGACGTCTCATGCTGATAGGCCACCGCCACCAACCCCGGTAACCGCACCAGATCCTTGTCCCCCGTGACCGAGTTGTGCACTCGGGTGTAGCCGGCATGGACGGCGAGATACTCCATCGCCTCACCCAACGCAGCGCTGTGCGCGGCAGCGATGGCTTTCTGCGCGGCATCATCTCCACGCAGCGCGCGCACCAACGAAACGCTCTTGGGCGCGGCGAACGTCAAATCGAAACCGTGTACACCCCGGGCACCAAACGCGCGTCCCCGCGCACCGTTGGGCGCGACACCTCATCAAGCCAGCGCGCCACGACCACCGCGTCCGCTTCCCCGCCCGCGCGCTGCACATCCGACAGTCCCACTAGCCTCGCCGCAGTGTGGGCGTCGCCGGCGCATACCCACACCGGCGTCCGAGTCTCGTGTTCTGAGTAATACTCCCCCAGACCACCATTCGCGCGCCGCAGATCAGCCGTCGCGCGCGAAGCGGTTTTGGCGGTGTCGATGTAGTAGTTGATCGACCACCGCTTGAGCTTCGAAAGCGTCAACAACCAGGAACCTACTAACAACCTCGTGGCTTCGACGCTTACTGCGCCACAACCATTCTCGCACACTGTGCAAATGTGCAAATGTGCCAGGGCACCAATTTGGGGGTTGAGACGGTGCGTAATTGGGCGGTGAAAGTGTAACGCGTGGAAGGGTTTTGGGACGTGTTGAGACAGAAGAGGATGTTGGCGGGAGTAGTTGGATAGATGCTTTGGATGACGCGGTGGAGGCTGGATGGCGCGTGGCCGCTGAGATCCCCCGTCGGCCACGCGACCGCCCACCCGGCCTCGGGACGCTACGACAAAATCTGTGCAGGAAGTGTCGGTGGGGAGACTTAAAATTGGGGTAGTCGGCTCGATGGATACGACAGCGAGGCGATGATCCGCTCTCCGCGGCACCCGCCGCTCGGGCATCAATCAAACACAGCGCCTGACCGGTCATCGTATTTTCATCGATCGCAGGACCACTTTCGAAGGGTGGTGAATCAAATTGGAAGACAGCGTGTTCGACAATCTTCCTCTTCTCCTGGCGGTCCCGCGTGCAGCAGAACTCCTGGGAATTAGCCGCGCCGCGGCTCACCGACTGGTGGACTCCGGCGAACTGCCAGTACGTCGGCTCGGCGGCCGCGTGTATATCGTGACGGCCCGACTGCGGGACGTGGTGGCCTGATGAAGGGACACGTGTACCAGCGCGGCGCAAGCTGGTACTACAAGTTCCGAATGCCACAGAAGGATCCAGCGACTGGGCGCTACCCGTGGATCAGTAAGGGCGGCTTTGATACTGAGCGCGAGGCCTAGAAGGCTTGCCGGGAAGCCATGCGCGACGGCGACCGCGGCCGCATCGTCAAGCCCTCGGCTCGGACAGTGGAGCAGTTCCTCACTGAGTGGCTGGCGGCGGTGCAACCGACGCTCGATGCGACCACCTGGCGCAACTGGAGCGACTTCTCCCGGGCCTACGTCATCCCCCACATCGGCGCCGAAAGACTCCAACGCCTCGACGAACCGCAACTGCTGCAGCTCTACGCAAAGCTGCTCAGCGAAGGGCGGGTGAAGAAGGACAACGACTCAGTGATGTACGCCTACTGGGCCAAACATGCAGACAACGACAAGGAACCCAAGCCGCGCGAACTCTCCGCCGCCTGCGGTACCACCATCCACGCGGCACGCACAGCGGTGCGTCGCTACCGATCGGGCATCGTCCCGAAGGAACGACCACCAGGCCTGGCCCCCAAGACGGTACGCAACGTGCATGCCTTCCTGCATCGCGCCCTCGTCGATGCCGTCGCTTGGAAGTACCGGACAGACAATCCGGCAAGTAACGTCAAACCTCCACGGAGACCGCGGGTTCGGCGGGTCGTGTGGGACGCCGCCGAGATACAAACTTTTCTGACCGCTGTCCGGCGCGACCGCTTCGCAGCACTGTTTCTCCTGGAACTCACCACCGGCATCCGGCGCGGGCAGATCTGCGGCCTGCGGTGGTCATCGGTAGACCTGGATTCTGCGACCGTGACGGTGCACGACAACCGCGTGGTGGTGGGCGGCCAAGCGCTCGATAAGGCGGGCGGCAAGACCCGCAACGCTGATCAGACGATCTCGCTCGACCGGACCACCACAGCGGCGTTACGCGAGTGGCGCCAAGTTCAGGACAGCGAACGTGACTTCTTCGGCAGCGACTACCCCTCGGCCGACTATGTGTTCACCCATCAGGACGGCCGGCCACTACACCCTGACACCATTCGACAGCGCTTCGACCGACTCGCGGTCGCAGCGAAGTTGCCGCGCATCACTTTCCACGACCTGAGGCACTCCTACGCGACGGGCGCCTTGCGTGCTGGGGTGAATCCGAAAGTGATCAGCGAGCGCATCGGGCACGCTAACGTCGGCTTCTTCCTGGAGACCTACGCGCACGTGCTGGCCAACGATGACCGTGACGCGGCCGAGCAGGCCGCTGGATTTTTGCTCGGGGACGCGTGGGCATCCGACGGAGCCGACTCCGACGCTCCACCCCCAATTTCCGATCTGGACTAATATAACTCTGAGGTTATACTTGTGTCGACCACCTGGGACGTGGTTCTGCTGGACGAGGTCGAACGCTGGTTCTTCGCACTCGATGACGACGAGATGACTGCTGTGACGGGAGTCATCGATCTGCTCGAAATCGAAGGCCCGGCGTTAGGCCGACCGACGGCGGACAGAGTGAAGGGATCGAAGTTTCACAGCATGAAGGAGCTGCGGCCGGCGGGCACCAGCATCCGGATCCTGTTCATCTTCGATCCGCGAAGGCAGGCGATTCTGCTACTCGGCGGAAACAAGGCCGGGCGTTGGAAGAGCTGGTACGACAAGAACATTCCCATCGCTGAGCGGCGATACGAGAACTGGTTGGCGGGAGGTGATGCCGATGGCACGACACTGGCGCGAAATCCGCGCTGAGGCTGTCGCGTCGGGGCGCGCCGACCCCGCGCGCGTTGACGCCGCACGCAAGGAAATGCACGACGCCGTCCAGGCGCAGCGCCTCGCTGATATCCGCAAGGCTCATCACGCCCGTCAGGCCGACGTCGCTGAACTCATGGGGGTCTCGCAAGCTTGGGTGTCGAAGCTGGAGAGCGGCGACCTATCGCATACCGAGTTGGGCACGCTGCAGTCGTACGTGGCAGCGCTCGGCGGGAGTCTCAGGGTTGTCGCCGAGTTTGGCGAGAGGACCGTGGAGCTGACTGGGCGCGAGTCGGCCTCCGACCCGGTCAGATGATTGGGCTACGGACGGACTACCCCTGACACTCAATTCGGTTGCCTGACAGCGCCATAGCGCAAGTTGAATTGGCACCTTCTAACCCACACCAGACGTTCTTCGAAGCTTCCGCGCAAACACTTCCAGATTGCCCGGATGTCTGGATCATCACTGCTCAAACGCGTGTAGGAACTTCTTATGTAGTTCGCGCAGTACTTTTACAGCTCGGGCCGACAAGACCAATTTATCTGCCGTGTTCACTAATCCGTAGGCGATCGCCACGTGGCCTGGAATCCGGACTCGATTGGCTTTTCCCCAGTCGTCCAACGACTTCACGACAGGTTGCCCTGTCACCAAATCGGAAGCACTCACCGCCTTGCCGGCTGGAAGCAGTGTGTTGACGACCTCGACGAAGTGGCGACGATCGATCAAATCCTCTGCCGCCCAATCGTCGGGAAGACTGAAGAGGTGATCGCCGCGAACACCAGCTTCCCGCAGCTGTTTGGCGTAATCCTTCCCTGTTCCGTCTCCGTCCGTGAGATAGACGACCTTCGCGGCGACCTCTTCAACCCGCATTCCGAAGGCGTTGGCGTTGGCCAAACCAGGAGCCACCTGATAGGTGAGATCGTCTACACCGACGGCCTTACGAATAAGCGTGGGCAGCAGAATCATGTCGGCGGCGCCTTCGGCAAGCACCGCGCGTCGACACGCAGAAAATGCTGCGGCTGACGCGCCCATTGCGTAAAGTAGAGGAGCGAAACCCGGCTCTTCGTTCGTCCAGAAGTCATGGCGAATCTCGCTGGCCCGCCGATCTTCGGCACACCTCCTCAAAAGTCGAATTCCGGTACCAAGATCACTGGGCAAGCACCCTGGGGAATGAGTGCTGTAGAACACTTGAGTGGCATCGACTTGCTTCAGAAGTACCCCGACCAGATCTGCCTGCGCGTCAAGGTGTAGGTGACTTTCGGCCTCATCGATCAGCAGGATAGGCGGAATTGCCAGGTGCTGCGACGCAAGAAACGTGGCGAGAGCAACGAAAGTGCGAAGCCCGTCGCTGCGCTCTTCAATATTCGTGACGACTCCGGTTTCACTCAACTCCTTCAGCCACACTTCCAAATTAGATTCGGAGATCTTAAGACGTACCGCGATGCTTGACTGATTCCATGCCTGGGTAAAGAAGTCAGTGAGCCTCTCGTTCGCCGCTTCGATATAACTTTCACGGCTACTACCGTCGCCAGACTCAACCAAGCGCCATAGATCGTCTAGATCAACGCCTGCCACGCGGAGGAGATTTCCAAGCGCTGGATGAGGCTTCTGCCGATAGGCCTCATCGCTGATCGGATAAACCGTGTTCAAAACTCGATCGTCGTCACGAAACATGACGAACCTTGGTAAGCGATCGTGAAGTCGCTCCAGCACAGTTCCGTTGGGGCTCTCGATTCGGCTCGCATCCCTAGCGGCGCGCAGCGCCTCTGCGGCCGCGCCATCCCGAGGTCGCGTACTTTTAGCCGTCGCTGGTTCCTCCAGCCACTCAATGAAGAATTGGGCTTCCACTCTTAGCTCGTCTGACCATTCTCGCTCGGGTTCGCCAAGAGCCTCGATGACCCTGTCCGCACTTGCAGATGGGCCCGAAGTGTCGAGACCCTCTGCGGCAGCATCGGCTTCCGAGAACTGTCTGGCCAGCTTTCGTCGCGCAGTTTCAATTCTTGCCGCAGCCAACTTGAAGGGGGCGGGGTCTCTTTGCGGGCGCGGGAGCACTTCGTGTACCCGTGTACCGTCCGCCTGGCGGCTAAAGCGATAAATTCGTGGAGGCTCAAACAAGTTGAGGTCGCTCAAGGCGGCCAAATCATCCTTGTCTAGCTCATAATCAGCTCGAACGACGAAGGTCTGATCAGTTATCGCGTGCGATCTGCTCCTGTAGTGGGTTGGCAGGTGCGAGTCTTCGATCGCCGTCAGCCACTCAAGGCCTTCCAAGAGACTCGATTTCCCCGCTTCGTTAGAGCCAACGAAAGCAAGTATGTGTCCGTCGGTGTTGCAGCTAGTGTTCGCGAGGCGCTTGTAACCCTCAAATGCGATTTTCACGCAATGCAAAGCGTTCACTTCCTTCTGCGGTCCCCCGCTGCTCCGGATCCCGGAATCTGCGATTTGACACTCTAAGAGGTTCCGCGTCGATTCATGCCGAATCCCCCACACACGGCCCGACCCTGCGTTGCAACCAGCAGGACGTTGAACTGCGGGGCCGAACGGGCACAACTGGATCGGGCGCACCGATTTCCGCACGATGGCTTGTTGCGCGACTATGGCGACAACTCAGGTGCATCATCGCGCGGATTAAGTACTTGGCCTCGGCCGCCTGATCCAGCGCGCTCGCTCGACGGCTATGGCCCAGGCAGTCTTTCCGCCCCACAAGGCACCTCACGACGCCAGCAGAAGCCCTGCGGGCTGGAAGACACGTCGGTTACGCCGCGTTCCCAATCCGTTCCCACGAACTCGTTAGCTTCGCGAATGTTCCCAAAAGTGTTCCCATCGGGCATGAGAATGGCCCCCAGAGACTTCTCTGAGGGCCATTCTGCCTAGTAGCGGGGACAGGATTCGAACCTGCGACCTCTGGGTTATGAGCCCAGCGAGCTACCGAGCTGCTCCACCCCGCGTTGGTGAACGCAACGTTACCGGTCGTCGAGCGGCGCCTCCAAATCGGCAGCTCAAGGCCACAATCACACCGGATGTTCGTCACATCTGCGGGCTATTCACTTGCTTCTTACAAGAGAAGTCGACAGGCTCGTTTTGAGATGAAACGACAACACGCCACCCGCGCCGCCGCGATCGCCATGATCGCCACCGCCGCCCTAGGGCTCAGCAGCTGCGACAACGAATCCGGCGTCAACACAGGCAAACCCGCCGCCTCGATCCCCGCGCTGCCCGGTGTGTCGGTGCCCGCGACCACGACAACGAGCACCAAACCCGTCGCCGCCACGACCGACTACACCCGGCTGCTGCTGGAGGCCCGCGACATCTCGCCGACGGGCGACGCCTACGAAGCCCAGCCCGCGGCTGCCAACCCCGACAGCCGCCCCGGCGCTGAAGTGCTGTTCGTCAACCAGGACCAGACCAGGGCCGTCAGCATCCTGCTCGTCGCGCTCGACAACCCGGCCGCCGGACCCTCCGCCCTCGCCGAGGCGCAGGCCAGCCTGGCCAAGTCGGTGACCCCCGGCCCGCCGCAGCCCTCCATCGTCGGCACCGGCGGCACCGTGGTCTCCGGCAACTCCCCCGACGGTGCGAAGTCGGTGACCGTGCTGCTGTTCACCCAGGGCTCTGCGCTCGCGCGGATCGAGTTCGACGGCCTACCGGGCCAGCCCGCAGCCGCCGATTTCGTCACCAACGTCGGCCAGAAGCAGGCCATCGCGTTGCGCGTGGGCCTGCCCACCACCCCTTAACGGCGCGCGGGCACCGGCACCCGCATCAGATCCTCGGCCACCACGATGTCGCCGGAGAACACCGCGGCGGCCTCGTCGGCATATCGCCCAGAAGCCTCCTGATACCGCTGCGAGAAGTGCGTCAGCACCAACGTGCGCACGCGTGAGTCGGCCGCCACCTGCGCCGCCTGCCGAGCCGTCAGATGCCCGTACTGCCGCGCCAGGTCCTCGTCCTCGGACAAGAAGGTCGCCTCGATCACCAACATGTCGGCGCCGTCGGCCAACTCGTACACGCCACGACACAGCCGGGTGTCCATCACGAACGCAAACCGCTGCCCGCGCCGTGACTCGCTGACCTGCCCCACCTCGACCATCCGGTCCCCCACGCGCAGGGCCCCAGCACGGTCCAGCTCCCCGACTTGCGCGCCGCTGATCCCGAAGTGAGACAACAACTCCGGCACGAACCGACGGCCATCGGGCTCGACCAGCCGGTAGCCGAACACATCAGTCGAATGCTCCAGCGCCCGCGCCTCGAGCACTCCGAACGCACCGACCGCGACCGTCCCCGAAGCGGCAACTGGCTCCTCCCGGACGTCGACGTGGTCCCAAAAGATCGAGGCGTGCCGCAGCCGGGCGAAATACTCAGCGCCCGACGCCGGAAAGTGCGCGACGATCGGATGATCCACCCGGTCCAACGACGCCCGCTGGATGACGCCCGGCACCCCGAGGCAGTGGTCGCCGTGAAAGTGCGTGAGGCACAGCCGGTTTACCGCACTGCTGGCCACTCCGGCCAGCGTCATCTGCCGCTGCGTTCCCTCGCCGGGGTCAAACAGCAGCCCCTCGTCGTCCCAGCGCAGCAGATAGCCGTTGTGGTTGCGGTAGCGCGTCGGCACCTGACTTGCGGTGCCGAGCACGACCAACTCACGCATGGCGAGCTACTTGGCCGCCTCGTACTTCTTCATCGCATCGTCGAGACGCTGTAGGGCATCGCCGTATTCGGCGAAGTTGCCGTTCTTTTGGGCTTCCTGCACGGCACCCAGCGCGGTTTCGACATCCTGCAGCGCCGCCGCCTTGGGCCCCGACAGCGTTGTCGCCACGCCCCCAGGAGGCACCGCCGCGATCGGCGTCGGAACCTCCGGTGCGCTGCCCGGCACCGGGGCGGGAGCCGCCGCCGGCGGACGGGTGCCCGGCGGCTGACCGCCCGGCGGGGTTGCCGGGGCGGGACCGGTCGCCGTGGCACCCGCGCCGGCACCGAAGATGCCGTCCAGCGCCGCACTCACGGTCGGACCGTAGCCGACCTTGTCGTTGTACATCATCGCCACGCGGATCAACCGCGGATACGACGATGCGGCATCGCTACTGCCCGGCGAGGCATACACCGGCGAGACGTAGATCAGGCCGCCCTGCCCGACCGGCAGAGTCAACAGATTGCCCCACCGTATTCGGTTCTGGTTGTCGCGACCGATCACACCGAGGTCCTGGCTGACCGCGGTATCGGTACTGATCGCGTTGAACGCCAGCTTCGGACCGTTGACCTGACCGGGGATCGTCAACACCGTGATGCGGCCGTAGGTGTCGGGATCAGAGCTCGCGCTGATGTAGGCCGCCAAGAAGTCTCGGCGGAACCGGTTCATCGCGGAGGTCAGCTGGAATGACGCCGAATTATCGTTGCGTGCAATATTTTTGGCGACGATGTAGTACGGCGGCTGGTAGCTGCTGGCGGTCGGGTTGGGATCCAGCGGCACGTCCCAGAAGTCCGAGGTGGAGAAGAACGTCACCGGGTCGTCGACATGGTATTTCGCCAGCAGCATGCGTTGGACCTTGAACAGATCCTCCGGATAGCGCAGGTGCGCAGCGAGATCCGGCGAGATCTCACTCTTCGGCTTCACCGTGCCCGGGAACACCGCCATCCACGCCTTCAGCACCGGATCGCCCTCGTCCTGGGCGTACAGCGTCACGGTGCCGTCGTAGGCGTCGACGGTGGCCTTGACCGAGTTACGGATGTAGGACACCTGCTTGTCCGGGGCCAGCCGGTTGACCGCCACCTCGGTGGAGTCCGCGGTGGCCGACGACAGCGACGTCAGCTCCGAGTACGGATAGTTGTCCAGCGTGGTGTAGCCGTCGATGACCCACACCATCTTCTTGTTCACGATCGCCGGATACACGCTGCTGTCGGTGGTCAGCCACGGCGCCACCGCCTCCACCCGCTGCGCGGGATCCCGGTTGAACAGGATCTTACTGTTGGAACCGATCACGTTGGAGAACAAGAAGTTCCGCTCGGCGAACTTGGCGGCGAACACCGTGCGGGCCAGCCAATTGCCCACCGGGACACCACCGCTGCCGGTGTAGGTGTAGTTCTTGGTCTCGGTGTTGGTCTCGTAGTCGTACTCGCGGTCATTGCCGGTCTTGCCCACGATCGCGTAGTCGGCCGAGGTGTTGGAGATGACCGGGCCGTAGTAGACGCGCGGCTGATCCAGCGGGGCGGGACCCGGGGAGACGACAGTGCCGTTGGCGCCGACGACGCTGGCCAGGAACTCCGGGTAGCCGCCATTCTGGTTGGGGTCGTTGGCAATTCCGCGCACCGTGTTGGCCGGCGAGGCGATGAACCCGTTGCCGTGGGTGTAGACGGTATGCCGGTTGATCCAGTCCCGTTGGTTGTCGATCAGCCGGTCCGGGTTGAGTTCGCGCGCGGCGACGACGTAGTCGCGCAGGTCCCCGTCGGGGCCCTGGTAGCGGTCGATCGACAGCTGGTCGGGGAAGTAGTAGAAGTTCTTGCCCTGCTGGAACTGGGTGAACGCCGGGCTGATGATCGTGGGATCCAGGACCCGGATGTTCGACGTGGTCGCCCGATCGGCGGCCACCTGCTGCGCGGTGGTCGGCGCCGTCCCGCTGTAGTCACGGTAGGTAACGTGGTCGTTGGTCAGCCCGTAGGCCTGTCTGGTCGCGGCGATACTGCGACTGATGTATTCGCTTTCCTTCTGCGCCGCATTGGGCTTGACGCTGATCTGCTCGACGACCAGCGGCCAGCCCGCCCCGACGATCAGCGAGCTGAGCAGCAACAGCACCAGACCGATCGCGGGAATGCGCAAGTCGCGCAACACGAGAGCGGAGAACACCGCGGCCGCGCAGATCAGCGCGATGGCCATCAGGATCAGCTTGGCCGGTAGCACCGCGTTGATGTCGGTGTAGCCGGCGCCGGTGAACGGCTTGCCGCCGCGGGTATGGCTCAACAGTTCGTAGCGGTCGAACCAGTAGGCGACGGCCTTGAGCACCACCAGCGTCCCGACCAGAGCGACCAGCTGGATGCGCGCCGGGCGGCTCAGCGCGCCGCTGCGGCCGGCCAGCCGGATGCCGCCGAAGATGTAGTGGCTGACCAGGTTCGCCAGGAACGCCAGGAACACCGCGGCAAACAGATACGACAGCACCAGCCGGTAGAACGGCAGATCAAACGCGTAGAAGCCGAGGTCCTTGCCGAACTGCGGGTCGGTGATCCCGAAGTCGCCGCCGTGCAGGAACATCTGCACCCGCGGCCAGTAGCTCTGTGCGATAGCACCGGAGAAGATGCCGATCACCACGGGCACCCCGATGCCGAACAGCTTGAGCCGCGCCATCACCGCCGTGCGGTACCGCGCCACCGGATCGTTGGGCCCCGCGGTCGGAACGAACACCGGCCTGGTCCGGTAGGCCAGCGCCAGTCCGGCGAAGACGATCGCCCCGACCAGCACGGCAGCCACCAGGAAAACGACGATGCGGGTCAGCAGCACCGTGGTGAACACCGAGCGGTACCCCAGCTCGCCGAACCACAACCAGTCCACGTAGGCGTCGATCACCCGTGGCCCGACCAACAACAGCAACACAACCGCAAGCGCTACGCCGATAAGAATCCGGCTGCGCCGGGTCAGCTTCGGCATCCGGGCACCGGGCCGCATACTCACCTGTCAGGCTCCTGGGTCTTGTCGGGCGGCCGCGCCGCGCCGTTGCAGCAATACGGCCACAACTCTACGCACCCCGACACGGGTGCTGTCCTGCGGCGACGGGCTAGCAGCTGGGCGGACGCCCGCCGGAGGTCAGCGTGTGCAGCGAGTCGACGGCTCCGGCCAAGGTGTCCACCTTGACCAGCTCCATGTCGTCGTCGCGCAACGAGCGGGCCTCGTCGCAGTTCTCGGCGGGCACCAGGAACACCGAGGCCCCGGCTTCCTGGGCGGCCAGCATCTTGTGGGTGATGCCCCCGATCGGGCCGACCTTGCCGTCCGCGTTGATCGATCCGGTGCCCGCGATGAACTTCGATCCGTTGAGGTCACCGGTGGTGAGTTTGTCGATGACGGCCAGGCTGAACATCAAACCCGCCGACGGGCCGCCGATGTTGGCCAGGTTGAAGTCGATGCTGAACGGTGCCCACGGCGCGTCGAGCACGGCCACCCCGAGATAGCCGTAGTCGCGGTCGGCATTGGTGCCCAACGTGATCCGCGCGCTGCCGGGCGGGGCGTTCTTGCGGCGGTAGTCGAGGACGATTTCCTGGCCCGGCTTGGTGGCCTTGAGCAACGCGGTGAACTCCGCGATGTTCGCTACCGACTTACCGTCGACGGCGTCGATGGCATCCCCGGCTTGCAACTTCCCTGCCGACGGCCCCGGATCGCTGACGTTCTCGACCCGCACCGCCTCGGGGTACTTCAGGAAACCCAACGCCGCGTACTCGGCACTGTCCTCGGAGCGCTTGAAGTCAGAGTCCTGATCCTTCTCGACCTCCTCGCGCGATTTATCCGGTGGGAACACCAGATCGCGCGGAACCAGCTGCTCGCGGCCCGACACCCACAGCGTCAGGGCCTGGCCCAGCGTCAGGCCGTCGCGCTGGGCGACGGTGGTCATGTTCAGGTGACCCGAGGTGGGGTGGGTGTCGGTGCCGTTGATGGCCACCACCTGCTTGCCGTCGACCTCGCCGAGGGTGTTGAAGGTCGGCCCGGGCCCCAGCGAGACAAAGGGCACCGTCACGACCGCCAGCAGCACGCCGAAGACGACGATCGGTACCAGGGCCGTCATCAGCGTCAGAATCCGCCTGTTCACGCCGCCCACACTAGATCCGGTGGACCCGGTTCACTGACAGCGTGATCGCCAATTGGCCCACCCCGACGCGGGGTGAGTACGGTTGAGGCATGGCTGACCTGCCCTTCGGCTTCTCCGCGGGAGACGACCCCGACCGAGACAAGCCGAAAAAGGACCCCGACTCGGGCCCTGCCGACCCCTTCGGCTTCGGCGGCGGCGAGTTCAACATGGCTGACCTCGGCCAGATCTTCACCAAGCTCGGCCAGATGTTCAGCGGCACCGGCAGCATGATGGGCGGCGGTTCGTCGGGCCCGGTGAACTACGACCTGGCCCGGCAGCTGGCCTCTAGCTCCATCGGTTTCGTCGCGCCGATCCCGGCGGCCACCAGCTCGGCCATCTCCGATGCCGTGCACCTTGCCGACACCTGGCTCGACGGCGCGACCGCGCTGCCCGCCGGGGCCACGAAGGCCGTCGCGTGGACACCGAACGACTGGGTGGACGGCACGCTGGACACCTGGAAGCGGCTGTGCGACCCGATGGCCGAGCAGATCGGCTCGGTGTGGGCGTCGTCGTTGCCCGAGGAAGCCAAGGCGATGGCCGGTCCGCTCATGGCGATGATGACCCAGATGGGCGGCATGGCCTTCGGCTCGCAGCTGGGCCAGGCGCTCGGGAAGCTGTCCCGCGAAGTGCTCACCTCGACCGACATCGGGCTGCCGCTGGGCCCCAAGGGCGTTGCCGCGCTGATGCCCGAGGCCATCGAAGCGCTCTCCGAGGGGCTCGAGCAGCCGCGCAGCGAGATCCTGACCTTCCTGGCCGCCCGCGAGGCCGCCCATCACCGGCTGTACAGCCATGTTCCGTGGCTGTCCACCCAGCTGCTCAACGCCGTCGAGGCCTACGCCAAGGGCATGAAGATCGACATGAGCGGCATCGAGGAGCTGGCGCAGGGCTTCAACCCGGCCGCCCTGGCCGACCCCGCCGCGATGGAACAGCTGCTGAGCCAGGGCATGTTCGAGCCCAAGGCCACCCCGGAGCAGACGGCCGCGCTGGAGCGGCTGGAAACCCTTCTCGCGTTGATCGAGGGCTGGGTGCAGACCGTGGTCACCGGCGCGCTCGGCGACCGTATCCCCGGCACCGCAGCGCTGTCGGAGATGCTGCGGCGCCGGCGGGCCACCGCCGGACCGGCCGAGCAGACCTTCGCGACACTCGTCGGCCTGGAACTACGACCCCGCAAGATGCGCGAAGCCGCCGTGCTGTGGGAGCGGCTGACCGACGCCGTCGGCATCGACGCGCGCGACGCCGTCTGGCAACACCCCGACCTGCTGCCGAACTCGGCGGACCTCGACGAGCCGGCCGGGTTCATCGACCGGATCATCGGCGGTGACACCAGCGGGATCGACATCGACGCCGCGATCGAGGAATTCCAGAAGTCCACCGAGGACGACACGAAGCCCGACTCCGACGGGCCTGTGGATAGCTGAGCCGCCCGGCACCCTTGTGGTGCCACAGTCGGCAGGTGCTCTACGCACTCGACCCGGCGATGCCGGTGCTATTGCGACCCGACGGCGCGGTCCAGGTGGGCTGGGATCCCCGCCGCGCCGTGCTGGTCCGCCCGCCTGACGGTGCGACACCCGCCGCGCTGGCCGCGCTGCTGCGCGGCATGCAGGTTCCGCTCGGCATCACCGAACTGCACCGGCTGGCCGCCACCCACGGACTGGCCGGCCACATCGAACAGATCCTGAAAGCCCTGGTGAACCGGGGCGTGGTCCGCGGCCGGGCCCGTCAGCCCGCGGCCCGGGCGCTGTCGATCCGGGTCCACGGCCGCGGCCCGCTGACCGACCTGATGGTCGAGGCGTTGCGGCGCTCCGGGGCACGGCTCGCGCACACCAGCCACGCCAACGCCTCGGTGTCGGCGTCGACCGCGGACATGGTGGTGCTCAGCGACTATCTGGTCGCCGACCCCCGGCTGGTCCGGGATCTGCACGGCGCCGGGGTGCCGCACCTGCCGGTGCGGGTGCGCGACGGCGCCGGGTTGGTCGGGCCGCTGGTGATCCCCGGTGTGACGAGCTGCCTGGCATGCGCGGACCTGCACCGCACCGACCGCGACGGGGCCTGGCCGGCGGTGGCCGCACAGCTACGGGACGTGATCGGCAGCGCCGACCGCCCGACCGTGCTGGCGACCGCGGCCGTGGCGCTGGCCCAGCTGCAGCAAATCATCACCGCGGTTCGCGGGCAGGAGGCCGCCGGAGCGCCCCCGGCCACGCTCAACACCACCCTGCAGGTCGACGTGAACAGCAACACGATCTCGGCTCGTCGCTGGTCGCGGCATCCGAACTGCCAATGCTGATATCGGTGGTTGCCAGGAGATGTTCGTCAGGGATGATGGGGGCGTGGCAGATATCAAGCGCGGCCGAGCGGCCCGCAACGTCAAGCTGGCGTCCATCCCGGTCGGCTTTGCCGGCCGGGCGGCGCTGGGCTTTGGCAAACGACTGACCGGCAAGTCGAAAGACGAGGTCCAGGCCGAGCTGTTGGAGAAGGCCGCCAACCAGTTGTTCACCGTGCTCGGTGAGCTCAAGGGCGGCGCCATGAAGGTCGGCCAGGCGCTGTCGGTGATGGAAGCCGCGATCCCCGCCGAGTTCGGCGAGCCCTACCGCGAGGCATTGACCAAGCTGCAGAAGGACGCCCCGCCGCTGCCCGCGGCCAAGGTGCACCGGGTGCTCGACGGCCAGCTCGGCACCAAATGGCGTGAGCGGTTCAGCTCGTTCGACGACACCCCGGTCGCGTCGGCCAGCATCGGCCAGGTGCACAAGGGCGTGTGGTCGGACGGTCGCGAGGTCGCAGTCAAGATCCAATACCCCGGCGCCGACGAGGCTCTGCGCGCCGACCTGAAGACCATGCAGCGCTTGGTCAGTGTGTTCAAGCAGCTCGCCCCCGGCGCCGACGTGCAGGGCGTGGTCGATGAGCTGATCGAGCGCACCGAGATGGAGCTCGACTACCGGCTCGAAGCCGACAACCAGCGCGCCTTCGCCAAGGCCTACGAGGGGCATCCGCACTTCGTCGTGCCGCACGTGGTGGCCAGCGCACCCAAGGTGATGATCACCGAGTGGATCGACGGCGTGCCGATGGCGCACATCATCCGCGACGGCACTCCCGACGAGCGAGACCTTTGCGGCACAAGGCTTATCGAGCTCACCTTCGATGCCCCGTCACGGCTCGGCATGATGCACGGCGACGCGCATCCCGGGAATTTCATGATGCTGCCCGACGGCCGGATGGGCGTCATCGACTTCGGCGCGGTGGGTCCGCTGCCGGACGGACTGCCCGTCGAGATCGGCCAGATCATCTGCCTGGCCCGCGACAAGAATTACGACGAACTGCTGCCCACGATGGAGCGGGTCGGCTTCATCCAGAAGGGTGAGCAGGTGTCGGCCAGCGAAATCGACGACATGCTGCGCCAATACGTGGAACCGATCGAGGTCGAGGTCTTCCACTACACCCGCCGATGGCTGCAGAAGATGGCAGCGGCGAATATGAATGTCTCGGCCGCGCAAATCAGGACCGCCCGGTCGATGGATCTGCCCGCGAAGCTGGCGATCCCGCTGCGGGTGATCGCGTCGACCGTGGCGATCTCCTGCCAGCTCGACGCCCACGTCCCGACCCGTGCCCTCGCCGCCGAGTTGGTGCCAGGTTTCGTCGAACCCGAACCCGTGCACTAAACGGGTTCGGGACCGACGACACCTCAGGCCGCGATCACGTCCTTGCGTGGCCGCCCGCGCGGCCGCTTGCGCTCCACGACGCTGCCCCGTTCGAAGATCTCGCCGCCCCAGACACCCCAGGGCTCACCGCGATCCAGTGCGGCGGCAAGGCACTGCCGCCGGATCGGACATTCCCCGCAGAGCACCTTGGCGCGCTCCAGGTCCATCGGGTTCTCGGCGAACCACAAGTCGGGATTCCCGACGTGGCACGGCAACACCGGCAGCTTCTCCTGGCGGACTGTCGATGCCGACATGTCTCGCTCACCTGCTTCCTGGTCGAATGGCTCTATCTCTGTTGAGAGGGATCCGGGACCAGGTTTCTGCTGAAATCAGAAAGGCCACGGATCCGTTGACATCGGGTCCGTGGCCAGAGGCTCTCGTCTGGGAGCTTTCCTAAATGAAGCTCCTGTCCACGGACGCGATCGTCGGGGCGGCGTTGGCGCGACGCTTACGCTGCGCCGCAATGGCGGCAGCTGCGCCGGCGGCATGAGCGGTATGCGAGGGGTTCAACGCGACGGCCAGGTAGGACCATGCGCGATGCGCCATGCCAGCTACGCCGAATTCAGCGGTTGTGGTGCTCATCTTCAGGCCCCTCCTTTCCTCACGCCGCCCTGTAGCCATCGATCGGCACAGGATTGATGAATCGAGGCTAAACCCTAACACGATTTCGGCACAAGCGATTTTCTGACCTGCGGTTTTGCGGTTCGGCCTGGCCGTTGGGAGCGCCGGGATCGCACTTCGGCGAATGACCCGGCCAGCGGCCGGCCCACCGGCCCTGACAAACTGATTGCCATGGCACAGATAACCCTGCGTGGAAACCCGATCAACACCATTGGAGACCTGCCCGCCGTCGGCGCCCAGGCCCCCGCCTTCGACCTGACCGGCACCGACCTCGGCTCCGTGAGCAGCGGCCAGTTCGACGGAAAAGCCGTGGTGCTCAACATCTTCCCGTCGGTCGACACCCCGGTGTGCGCCACCAGCGTGCGGACGTTCAACGAGCGTGCGGCGGCCACCGGTGCGCCGGTGGTGAACGTGTCGAAGGATCTGCCGTTCGCGCAGAAGCGGTTCTGTGGTGCCGAGGGCATCGAGAACGTCGTGTCGGCGTCGGCGTTCCGCAGCAGCTTCGGTGAGGACTACGGCATCACGATCACCGACGGTCCGATGGCGGGCCTGCTCGGCCGGGCCGTCGTCGTCGTCGGTGCCGACGGCAAGGTCGCCTACACCGAACTGGTTCCCGAGATCGGCCAAGAGCCCAACTACGACGCGGCGCTGGCCGCCCTGGGCTGACCCAAGCGGACGACACCGCACAGGGATGCCGATACCGCATCCTTGTGCGGTGACGTCGCGCGCCCTACTTCTGGACTCCGTGGCCCGTCTCGACGAATGCGCCAGGCGGTCCGAATGACGTCAAACAGAATCTGATTCATCACCGCAGCCGGCTACTGGCGAGGGTCGGTTTGTCGCATTGACTGCGGCGGTTGCGTGATCGCCTCCTTCGCCGCCCGTTTGCACTCGGTTAGGCGTACACGGGGCTACCCTGAGTGAACAAACGGTGAACGAAGGGGTGCTGAACAATGAACACACGCCAAATTGTTCGAACCATCGGGCTGGCAGCTGGGTCCGTCGTGATCTCACTCGCCGGGCTACCCCAGGCGGCGGCGTGGGCCGACGGCGAATCCGGGGCGGTGACTGGTGCCGGCTTCGGGCCCACCGCCGGCGTCGGCGACGCGTCCAGTTACACGGGGGGTTCGACGTCGAACAACCTGTGCAGCGAGTCGCCGACAGCGGCAGGCGCTTTCCCGGCCAACATCTGCGCAAACGCTTCGGTCGGAGTCGGGGGGCCGTCGAGCTACACCGGCGGCGCCACAGTCAACAACCCGGGCGGCACGGCGAGCCTCGGCGTCGGCGACGTCAGCAGCTACACCGGCGGGGGAACTCCCGGAATCGCCGATAACGGGACCAACTCGACCACCAGGACGGTGAACTACGGCCCCGGCCATCCCTGACCTGACCGGCCCACTATTGGCGGGCGCGCACCAGGTCGAGCACGTCCGGGCCGAACTGCTCGAGCTTGCGGGCTCCGATGCCGGGGATCGCCACCAGCGCCGCGTCGTCCGACGGTAACGACTCGGCGATCGCGATCAGCGTGTTGTCGGTGAAGACCACGTAGGCAGGAACTTTCAGTTCCTTGGCGGTGCGCAGGCGCCAGTCCTTGAGCTGGGCCAGCAGTTCGTCGTCGACGTCGACCGAGCATGTTTCGCAGCGCCGCAACATGATTGACGGCGCCGTGGTCAACACCGCATTGCACACCCGGCAGCGCGGGGTGGCACCCTTCTGGCGGCGCGGCTTGTTCGGCGTCGGCTCGGACTGGGCCTGCGGCGCGATGCCGTTGAGGAACCGCGACGGACGCCGGCCCTGCCGCCCACCCGGCGTGCGGGCCAGCGCCCAGCTGAGCTCCAAATGCACTCGGGCCCGGGTGATTCCGACATACAGCAGGCGTCGCTCCTCCTCCACCGCCTCGCTGTCCGGGCCGTGGGCCAGCGCGTGCGAGATCGGCAGCGTGCCATCGGCCAGACCAACCAGGTACACCGCATCCCATTCCAAACCCTTGGCGGCATGCAGCGATGCCAATGTCACACCCTGCACCACGGGAGGATGCCGAGCATCGGCACGCACTCTCAGTTCAGCCACCAACGCGGGCAGGTCCAACTGGGGGCGGGCGGCCACCTCGTCGTCGACCAGTTCGGCCAGCGCGGTCAGCGCCTCCCACCGCTCACGCGCCTTGGTGCCGGCCGGTGGTTCGCCGGTCAGCCCGAGCGGTTCGAGGATCTGTCGCACGATCTCGGGCAGCGGGCCCTCGGTTTGGCGTTCCGCGGCGCGTTGCAGCGCCACCAGAGACTGGCGGATCTCCTGGCGGCTGAAGAACCCCTCACCGCCACGCACCTGGAACGGGATGCCGGCCTCCGTCAGCGCCTCTTCGTACGCCTCGGATTGGGCGTTGATGCGATAGAGCACCGCGATTTCGGCTGGGGCCGTTCCGGATTCGACGAGCCGCTTGATCGAACGCGCGACAGCCGTCGCCTCGGCGACCTCGTCGGGGTGCTCACGGAAGGTCGGCGACGGGCCGGGCTCGCGCTGACCGATCAGATGCAGTTTGCTACCGGCGACCCGACCCCGCGCGGCGGCGATCACCCGGTTGGCCAGCGACACCACCTGCGGCGTGGAGCGGTAGTCGCGCTCCAGGCGCACCACCGTCGCCTCCGGGAACTGCCGGGAGAAGTCGAGCAGAAAGCGCGGCGAGGCACCGGTGAACGAGTAAATGGTCTGGTTGGCGTCACCGACGACGGTCAGGTCGTCCCGGTTGCCCAGCCACGCGTCGAGCACGCGCTGCTGCAGCGGGGTGACGTCCTGGTACTCGTCGACGACGAAACACCGGTAACGGTCCCGGAATTCGGCCGCCACCGCCGAGTCGTTCTCGATCGCTCCAGCGGTGTGCAGCAGCAGGTCGTCGAAATCGAGCAGCGCGACCCCGTCGCGGTTGGCCTTCAGTTTTTCGTACCCGGCGTAAACGGTGGCGACCTTGTCGGCGTCCAGCGGAATGTCTCGCTGAACCTTCGCGACCGCCGCGGCATACCCCTCAGGACTGATCAACGAGGCTTTGGCCCACTCGATTTCGCCCGCGAGATCGCGAACGTCGTCGGTGCTGACCTGCAGCCGGTTGCGGCTGGCGGCCTGCGCGACGACGGAGAACTTGGTGTCCAGCAGCTCCCAGCGGGTGTCGCCGACCACCCGCGGCCAGAAGTACTGCAGCTGACGGCGGGCCGCGGCGTGGAACGTCAGCGCCTGCACGGAGCCGACCGCGACTCCGTCGCCACCGGCATCCATGGCACGCAACCGCGCCCGCATCTCACCGGCGGCACGGGACGTGAACGTCACCGCCAGCACCTGGCCGGCGGCGACGTGACCGTTGGCGACCAGGTGCGCGATGCGGTGGGTGATGGTGCGCGTCTTACCGGTGCCGGCACCGGCGAGCACACACAACGGCCCGCGAGCGGCCAGCACGGCTTCGCGCTGTTCGTCGTCGAGGCCGGTCAGATGATCGACGGTCACCGGCATGCGGTCCATCTTGGCAGGGGGTGGGGACATTGCATGTCGGCGCTCCGCTAGGTTCGTCTCTCATGAGTGGCAACGATCCCCAGCTCACCATGTACTCCACCGTGTGGTGCGGCTACTGCAAGCGCCTGAAGACCGCACTGAAGTCAGCAGGGATCTCCTTCGCCGAGGTCGACATCGAGCACGACCCGGCCGCCGCTCAATTCGTGATGTCGGTGAACAACGGCAACCAGACCGTCCCGACGCTGAAGTTCGCTGACGGCAGCGCGCTGACCAACCCCAGCCTCAAAGAAGTCCAGGCCAAGCTGGCCTCTTAGCGCTCGTTGATGACCTTCACTTCGGCGCGGATCGGAGCTGCGGCGATGGTGGTGAAGGGCACGATCATCGGGAACTCCGGGTCGCTGGATCGGATCTGGATACCTCGGACGATGGTGGCCAACGCAAGCGTAGCTTCGAGCATCGCGAAATGGTCACCGATGCAGGAGCGCGGGCCGGCGCCGAAGGGCAGGTATTGCCAGCGGTCGCGGCCCGCGGAGTTCTGTGGATTGAACCGGTCGGGGTCGAAGATCGGCGGGTGCTCCCACAGAGCGGGGTCACGATGAAGCGCGTAGATGCCAACGACCAGCATGGTGCCGGCCTCGACGCGGTAGCCGCCGACCTCGAAGTCGCACAGTGCTGTCCTTGTGGTCGCGGCCGCGGGTGGGCACAGCCGCAGCGCCTCGTGCAGCACCTGAACGGTGTATCTGAGGTCGGACGCGTCGTCGGGCGTCAGTTCGCGATCCCCGATGCGGACGGCCTCGGCACGGACCTTGTCCTGCATTTCAGGGTGATGGCCCAGCGCCCATAGGGCGTAGGCCAACGTGGTGGCGGTGGTGTCGTGGCCGGCCACCATAAACGAAACGAGTTCGGTGCGGATTTCGTCGTCGGACAGCGCCCGTCCGGTGGCGGGATCGCGGGCGGCTATGAGCGCATGCACAAGAGGTGCCTCACGGGTCGGGTCGGCGCGGCAGGACCACAGGATCTCACCTGCGAGTCGATGCAGGTCACCGCTGGCGGCGCACGCTCGCCGGCGGGCCGGGGTGGGCAACCATCGCGGCGCGCGCAAAGGCCGGAGCGCTCGATCGGCCACGTATTCCAGGGCGTTGCGCACCGGTGCGGCGAGGGTGTCGGCGTGCTCGTCGAGGTCGAGTCCGAGCACCGACCGGCCGAGCGCCCGCAGGGTCAACCGCCGGCATTCAGTGTCGAGGTCGATTTGGGTACCGTCGGCCCAGTCGCCGATGACTGACTGTGCGGCTTGGGCCATGTGTCCGCCGAATTCGCGGACGTGCTGTTTGGTGAAGATCGGCTGCAGAGTGCGTCGGCGCGGCAGCCAAGGTTCATGGGCGAGGTCGAACAGGCTCGGGCCGAACAGATTGCGTGTCTCGTGGTGCACACGCGCCCGGTCGGCACGCTCTCCACTGTGGCCCAGGATGTCGCGGGCCGCTTGGGGTGAGCTCGCGACGACCACCGCCGGCATCAGCCATTGGGGTCCAAGCCTGAGCCGTGTTACCGGTCCACCCACGTTGCGCAGCGTTTCCACGCCGGCGTGGAAAGTCCTGATCGCCCGGACCTGTTGTCGATACGGCAGCGGGTTCAACGGCGCCAGGGGTAGCTCCCTTACGGTGATGTCCTCGGCTGTCTGGACCATGGTGTTCCTCCTATCGGGTTGAGTCGACTATCCGTCGGTGCTGGCGCCAGACCATCGGTCGCAGCACGCATCTATCCGGTGTGGGGGTCGTAGAAATACGCGCATGCGCTGATGTTTTGACCTACGCGGTAGCTGCACGCTGGCTAACATGATCCGAACTGAGCGAAGCGAGCCTGGCGTGAGCGAATTGCCGACTGGCACGGTGACGTTGTTGTTGGCCGACGTCGAGCGCTCGACGCAGTTATGGGAGAACCAGCCTGAGGAGATGACGGCTGCGATCGCCCGGCTGGATTCGGTGCTCGCGGACGTCAGTGCCATCCACAGCGGTGTGCGTCCGGTCGAGCAGGGTGAGGGCGACAGTTTTGTGTTGGCATTCGCGCGCGCCAGCGAAGCGGTGAACTGTGCGTTGGACTTGCAGCGCGCCACGCTGGTGCCGATCCGGCTGCGGATCGGCCTGCATACCGGCGAGATTCAATTGCGTGACGAAGGCAACTACATCGGACCGACCATCAACCGGACGGCGCGGCTGCGTGATCTGGCGCATGGGGGGCAGACCGTGCTGTCGGGGGTGACCGAGGCTATGGTCGTCGACCATCTGCCCGACGGTGCGTGGTTGAGCGACCTTGGCCCGCATGCATTGCGAGGGCTGCCGCGACCAGAGCGGGTGGTGCAGCTGTGTCACCCCGACGTACGCAGCGAGTTCCCACCGTTGCGAACATCGACAACCCCTGGCGTGCAGCGCCTTCCGGCGCAGTTAACGAGCTTTGTCGGGCGTCGAGGACAGATCGACGAGCTGCGCGACATCGTTGCGAGCAACCGTCTGGTGACCCTCACCGGTGCCGGTGGTTCGGGTAAGACACGGCTGGCGATCCAAGTCGCCGGCGAACTTGGTTACGACGTCCGGTATGTCGACCTCGCACCGATCACCGACCCTGAGCTGGTTTCGGTTGCCTTGGCTCGCGTGCTGGGCCTGCCGGACCAGCCCGACCGCTCGGCGACGGACACGATCGTCCGATACCTCGGTGAGCGCCGCCTGTTGATCGTGCTCGACAACTGCGAGCACCTCCTCGACGCGTGCGCGGCATTGACCCACGCCGTGGTCGACGGCTGCCCCGCGGTGACGACGTTGGCCACCAGCCGGGAGCCGATCGGGCTGGCGGGAGAGGTGACGTGGCGGATCCCGTCGCTGTCGCTGACCGACGAGGCGATCGAGCTTTTCGTCGACCGCGCCCGCCTGGTGCGGCCTGATTTTCGGATGACCGACGACAACGCCGCTGCGGTGACCGAGATCTGCCGCCGGCTCGACGGCATGCCGCTGGCGATCGAGCTGGCGGCGGCGCGAACACGGGCATTATCGATCGCCGAAATCAGCGAGAGCCTCCATGACCGGTTCCGCCTGCTCACCGGGGGTTCGCGCACCGCGGTGCGCCGACAGCAGACACTGCGTGCATCGGTCGACTGGTCTCACGCACTGCTGACCGAGCCTGAGCGGGTGCTCTTTCGCCGCCTCGCGGTGTTCGTCGGGGGATTCGACCTCGCCGCCGTTCAGACGGTGTGCAGCGACGAGACCCTGGAGCGACACCAGATCCTCGACCTACTCACCCTGCTGGTGGACAAGTCGCTCGTCGTGGCTGAAGAGATGGGTGACCGTACGCGATACCGGATGCTGGAGACGGTGCGCCAGTACGGGTTGGAGAAGCTCGGCGACTCCTCGGAGGCTAACGCTGTGCGCACCCGCCACCAGAACCATTTCACGGCGATGGCCGCCGAGTGCGAGGATGCGACGCGAACTGACCAGGGGGATGTTCTCGTACGCACAGACCGAGACATCGACAACTTTCGTTCGGCCTTCACCTGGAGCCGCGAGCGTTCTGATACCACCGGCGCTCTGACGTTGGCCTCGGCGTTGTGTCGATTTTGGCTGGCCCGCGGCCACATCAAGGAGGCCCTCGCATGGTTCGAAGCCGTATCGGACGACCAGAGGGATCACGGGTCGGATGTGGCACCGATGGTGGGTGTGCGTGCGGTAGCCGACCGCGCCTTCCTCGAGTTCTGGGCCGGCCTCCCCGGCCGGGTCGCTGAGGTGGATCACGCCCTGGCGACCGCGCGTGAGCTTGGGGATCCAGCCTTGTTGGTCAGGGCGCTGGTGGCGCGAGCCATCGTCGTGGGGTTCGACGAGAACGCCGCGCAGCCGTACTTCTCCGAGGCATCCGAACTCGCGCGTGAACTCGGCCATGGCTGGCTGCACGCTCAGATGCTGGCTTGGCAGGCATACATCGCGAACGTGACAGGCGACCCCGTGCGAGCCGGCGCTGCCGCCGAAGAAGGACGCAACATCGCCGAGTCGATCGGCGACCGGTTCGTCGCGCGCGCGTGTAACGCATGGCTTGGCTGGGCGTACCTGCTCAAGGGTGATCTGAAGGTGGCGACGTCGCTGCTGAAGGCGGTCCGATCCGAGGCCGAGGATACCGGCGACCTCACCTTCCGATTGACCAGTTTGCTCGGACTCACCTTCGCGATGAGCTACCAGGGCGATGAAACCGGTTACCGCGCAACGACAAAAGCCAGCGAAGGGCTTGCCGACGAATTGGGAAGCTTTTACTCCGGCCTGCGTATAGGCGGTATTGCCGTGGGTGGTCTGTCCTTTGCCGAGTTGGAGTCGGCAGCTGAATCCGGCGCCACCGCGCGAGAACAGTTGACGTTCGCGCCGCCGCAGCTCATGGCGCATTGGGCGTATTACCCGATGGCCGAGGCCGCGCTGGGCCGAGGCGAGCTGGCGGAGGCGCACCAGTGGTCCGAGACAGCCGCGTCGATGACCACCGGCTGGGGGCTGGCCCAGGCGCTGATGACGCGCGCTCGGGTTGCCCTGGCAGAAATGAACGTCAGTGCGGCCGAACGGTATGCCCACGGGGCGCTCGGCTCTGCGGCAGAGGTGCAGGCACACCTGGTGGTGCCCGACGTGCTGGAATGCCTCGCACGTGTGCTGGGCGCGGATGGCAGCCAACGCGAGGCGACAAGGCTCTGCGGAGCAGCCGAAGCCGCGCGTGGCAGAACCGGGGCCGTGCGGTTCAAGATCTACGACGCTGACCATGAGGCGAATGTGGTTGCGTTGCGTGATGGATTGGGTGATAACGACTTTGACGCAGCATGGGCCGAAGGCGCCGCGATGCCCATCGCAGAGGCGATTGCCTATGCACAGCGCGGCCGGGGAACGCGCAAACGACCCCCGAGCGGGTGGGCCTCGCTGACACCGACCGAACTCAACGTGGTGCGGTTGGTGGGGGAAGGCTTGGGAAACAAAGACATCGCCGCACGGCTGTTCGTGTCGCATCGCACGGTGCAGACGCACCTGACGCACGTGTACACGAAGCTCGGCCTGGCTTCGCGCCTACACCTGGCCCAGGAGGCATCGCGCCGAGCCGAATCGGCCCCAGGAATTGCGCCAGTTCGTTGAACTCGACCACGTCACCGGAGTCGTGGGTCAGCACCCTGGTCACGTCCGTAAGCGCGCGCCGAGGTCGACGAAATGTCGAGTTCTTCTCGCGCTTCTCTGCCGTATGTCGGTTTGGGCGCGATCAGGAATGGGCCCAGGACTCGATGATCTCCCGGGCGATCGAGATCGATCCCGGCAGCAGCAGCCGCGACGACGACTCGCTGTTCCAGTCGCCGTGTTCGAGTGCCTCGCGCACCTCGGCCCGGGTGAACCAGGCCGCCTCGGCGATCTCGCCGTCGTGAAAGACGAACTCCTGCTCGGGATCGCCGATCGCGTGGAAACCGACCATCAATGATCGCGGGAACGGCCACGGCTGACTGCCCAGGTATTCGACGTCGGTGACGGACAGGCCGACCTCCTCGGCGACCTCGCGCACCACGCACGACTCGAACGACTCCCCCGCCTCGACGAATCCGGCGAGCAACGAGAACAGCCGCTGCGGCCACACCGTCTGGCGGGCCAGCACCGCGCGGTCATGGCCGTCGTGAATCAACACGATGATGGCCGGATCGATGCGCGGGAATTCCTCGTGGGCGGTCAGCGGGTTCACCCGCGACCAGCCGCCCTTGGCCGGCTTGGTCGGCGAGCCGTCGAGTGGGCTGTACCGGGATTGGTCGTGCCAGTTCAGCAGGGCCAGCGCCGAGGCCACCAGCTGGGCACTGACGTCGTCGAACACCTGGCCGCCGCGGCGCAGATCGGAAACCTCGGCCTCGGCGCCGTCCTCGGGGGCTTCCAGCGCGGCACGCACCGCCCACACGTGGCGGTCGTCGGCCAGCCGGCCCAGGAACACCGCATCGCGCGGCGGCTTGTCGCCGAGCTTGGCCGCCGGCCCCAGCAGCACCCGGCCGCCGGCGATCATCACCTGGTTGCGGTGGTCGACTCGCAGCACCGCGGCATCGGCCCAGCCGGCGATCGCGGCGTCGACGTCGGTGCGCAGATGGTCGGCACGGTCGGCGCCCACCCGGGACAGCAGCGGAACGTTGCGCAGTCGGAATGTCACGCCGTCAGTCTCCGGCGCTGCGGACGTAGAGCAGCCGGTCGGTGGTCTCCAGCGCGTCGACAATGGGGTCGTCGACGCGCAGCAGCTTGCCGTCGCGCATCACCCCCAGGACGATGTCGGGCAGGTGCCGCGGGGAACCGCCGACCTCCTTGTGCTCGACCTCCCGCTCGGCGATCGCGAAACCGGCGTCCGGTGTCAGCAGGTCCTCGATCATTTCCACCACGCTGGGGGCGCTGGTGGCGATGCCGAGCAGACGGCCCGCGGTCTCCGAGGACACCACCACTGAATCGGCGCCCGACTGGCGCAGCAGGTGCTGGTTCTCGGCCTCCCGGACCGAGGCGATGATCTTGGCTTTCGGCGCCAGCTCCCGCGCGGTCAAGGTGACCAGCACCGCGGTCGGGTCGCTGTTGGTGGCGACGATGATCGAATTGGCGTGCTGGGCGCCGGCCAGCCGCAGTACATCGGACTTGTTGGCGTCACCGCGCACGGTGACCAGTCCGGCGGCGTTGGCCCGGTCCAGTGAGGCCTGGTCGGTGTCGACGACGACGATGTCGGCGGGCGCGACGCCGTCGCCGATCATCGCGGCCACCGCCGTCCTGCCCTTCGTCCCGTAACCGATGACGACGGTGTGGTTGCGCACGCTGTTCCTCCAACGCTGGATCTTGAGAGCCTGCCGCGACGCCGTGGTCAGGGTTTCGACGGTGGTACCGACCAACACGATCAGGAACGCCACCCGCAACGGCGTGATGACCAGGACGTTCACCAGGCGTGCGGTCTCGGTGTAGGGCGTGATGTCGCCGTAGCCGGTGGTCGACAGCGACACCGTGGCGTAGTACAGGCAGTCCAGGAAGGTCAGCGGCCCGTCGCGGACGTCGCGATAGCCGTCCCGGTCGAGGTAGACGATGATCACCGCGGCGAACAGCGCCGTCAGGGCGTAGATCAGCCGGCGGGCGATGCGACGGCCCGGGCTGACGAACTTCTCCGGGATATGCAGATAGTCGACGAGCGCGCTGTCCGGCTTGGCCGCCAGGTTCTCGTCGATCGCCTCGAGCCTGCGCCGCAACCTACCCTTGGCCACGCGACTCCGTCATCGTGCACCCTGTCGCCTGGGGTGCCAACCCTCTCGTCTTGAGCGCCACCACTCCAGCATTATGTACCCATGCCGACGACGACTACCGAACTCGAACCCCCACGCAGGGCCAGCCAGCTGCCCGCCTACCGGACCGCACTGATGCTCATCGGCATCGGTGTCGGGCATTTTGTGGCGCCCAAGCCCTTCGATGACATCGTGCCCGCCGAACTTCCCGGCGACGCCCGGTTCTACACCTACGCCTCCGGCGTGGCCGAGGTCGGCATCGGCACCATGCTGCTGCTGCCGCGGACCCGACGCGCCGGCGCTCTGTTCGCGATCGCGCTGTTTCTGGCGGTGTTCCCCGCCAACGTCAACATGGTCCGGCTGTGGAAGGACAAGCCGTTGCCGATGAAGCTCCTCGCGCTGGCCCGGCTGCCGCTGCAGGTGCCGATGATCACCCAGGCCATCGCGATCAGGCGCAACGCTCCGAAGTACTAGAGCGGGCCAGCAGCGCCACCAATTCGTCTGGGCCAGGCAGGTTTTCCGGCCTCACGGTGGTGTTCGCCCGCACATAGTGGAACGCCGCACGCACCTCTGCCGGCGGGCAGCCCTTGAGCGCCGCCCAGGCCAGCCGGTACACCGCCAGCTGGACGGCGGCATGCCGTTTCGCGTCCTCGTCGGCCGGTGGTTCGCCCGTCTTCCAGTCGACCACGGTCATACCGCCACCGGGGTCGGCGAACACCGCGTCGATGCGGCCGCGCACGACGGTGTCGCCGATCGCCATCTCGAACGGCACCTCCACATCCACCGGGGTGCGCGCCGACCATTCTGATCGGGTGAAGGCGGTTTGCAGATCGGCGAGTTCTTCGGTGTCGCCGGTCGTGCCGTCGACGGCACCGGGCAGGTCGTCGAGGTCGAAGAGCCGCTCCGCACCGTAGAACCGCTGCACCCACTCGTGGAAGGCGGTGCCCAGCATCGCGTGCGGGTCCGGGCGCGACGGCAGCCGCCGGGTCAGCCGGCGCAGCGCGGTGGGGTCGCGGTCGAGTTCGACCAGCGCGCTGACCGACAGCTGGCCGGGCAGTTCAGCCGGCGGCGGTGTGGCGATGCGGGACCTTTCGGCCAGCAGCGCGTCGACGTCGGCCGTCCAGCACTCGGGATCCTCGCCGGTGTCTTCGATCTCACCGGCGAGTGCATTGCGCACCAGCGCGGCACCGTTCTCGATGTCGGCGCGGCGCCTACCGAGCGGGTCGGCGGGCCAGATCGCCTCACGGACGCTGTCGTGCAACGGGTTCCGCTCGCCGTCGGCGGGGGGCGGGGCCCACTGTTCGACTTCGCCGCAGGGTTCACCGGCGCTCGCCGCGCGGTCGATGATGTCTTTGATCTCGTGCAGGAAGTCCGACGGCCCGCGGGGTTTGCTTTCGCTGGCGCCCCAATGGTGACCGGACAGCAGCAAGGTGTCCTCGGCGCGGGTGATCGCCACGTACAGCAGCCTGCGTTCCTCGTCGAGGCGGCGCTGCTCGAGCTGATTGCGGTGCGCCATGATGGTGTCGGACAGTGCTTTTCGATCGTTGACTTGTGTGGTATCGAGGACCGGAACCCCATGCAGACCTTCGGCCGCCCGGTCACCGCGCAGCAGCGGCGGCAGATCGGCGGGATCGGTGAGCCAGCTGCGCTTGGCGGCGGTCGACGGAAAAACCCTGGCGGACAAGTGCGGAACGGCCACCACCTGCCACTCCAGCCCTTTCGCGGAGTGGACGGTCAACACCTGCACCCGGCCGGTCGCCACGCTGACTTCGGCGGGGGCCAACCCGTTCTCCACGACCTCGGCCGCGTCGAGATAGGCCAGCAGGCCTTCGACAGATGCGCGCGGGCGCGCCGCGTAGTCGGCGACGACGTCGGCGAAGCGGTCCAGGTGCTCGGCACCGGCCCAGCCGGCGGCGACGGGCCGCGCGGCCCGAACCTCGACGTCGACGCCGAGGGCGCGACGCACCTCGCCGACGAGTTCGGTGACCGGGTGACCCAAAAGCATTCTCAGCCTTGCCAGTTCGCCCGCCAGATCGACGATGCGCCGATGACCCTGTACCGAGTAGGCCGTCGCGGGGCCCGGATCGGCCAGTGCGTCGGCCAGGCTCGCGGTGTCGGCGTCCGGCGCGGCCGAGGCGATGATCTGCTCGGCACTGGCGGACGCCGGCCGCGCGCCGTCGAGCGTGACCGCGCGGCGCCATAGCGCCGCGAGGTCACGCGCGCCGAGCTGCCAGCGCGGGCCGGTCAGCACCCGCATGGCCGCCGCCCCGGCGGCCGGGTCGGCGACCAGCCGGACCATCGCGACCACGTCGGCGACCTCCGGAATGGACAACAGCCCGGCCAGACCGACCACTTCCACCGGAACACCGCGTGCGGTCAACGCCTCGGCGATCGGGCCGGCATCGGCGTTGCGGCGCACCAGAACCGCGGCGGTCGGCGGCTCGTCACCGGCGGCCGCGGCCGCCGCGTACCGCTCGGCAATGTGGTCGGCGATCCAGTCACGTTCGGCGGCAACGTTGTTGAGCAGGGCGCACCGCACCGTGCCCGGGTCGGCACCGGGGCGCGCCTTGAGCGCGCGCACTGCCACCGACCGGCGGCGGGCTTCGGCCGACACGGCATTGGCGACATGCAGTGTGCTCGGCGGGTTGCGCCAGCTGGTCCGCAGTTCGAGGGTGGGCGCCGGTGAACCGTCGGGTTGCGGGAAGTCGGTGGTGAAGCGCGGCAGGTTGGTTGCCGACGCCCCGCGCCAGCCGTAGATGGACTGGATCGGATCACCGACGGCGGTCAGTGCCAGACCCTCGTCGGCGCCGGCACCGAACAGCGAGGACAGCGCGATCCGCTGGGCGTGGCCGGTGTCCTGGTACTCGTCGAGCAAGACGACCCGGAATCGGGCCCGCAGCTGCTCCCCCACCTGCGGGCAGGCCGAGGCCAGCCGCGCCGCCGCCGACATCTGCGAGCCGAAATCCATCACCTTGTCCGCGCGCATCCGGGCGTGCAGCGCGTCGATCAGCGGCACCAGCGCGGTGCGTTCGGTCTGCGTGGCCAGCATGGCCAACAGCCACTGACTGGGGCCGCGGTCACGCTGGTAGCGCCCGGCCGGCAGGTGATGGACCAGGCGCTCGAGTTCTAGGTGGGTGTCCAGCAGTTGGTCGGTGTCGACGAGGTGCTCGGCCAACTCACCGGAGAGCTTGAGCACCATCGCCGTGACGCCCGCGGGATCCTTCTCGGTGTCCAGCGGACCCGGGTAGCCGCTGACCACCTCGAAGGCCAGCTGCCACAACTCGGTTTCGCTGAGCAGCCGGGCGTCGGGCTCCACCGGCAGCAGCGGGCCGAACTCGCGCAGCAGCGTGCCGGCGAAGGCGTGATAGGTGCTGACCGTCGGCGCACCCTGCTGGGCGGTACCGCCGAGATGGCCGGCCAGCCGGGCCAATCGGGACCGCACCCTGCGCAGCAGCTGCCCGGCCGCCTTACGGGTGAAGGTCAGGCCGAGGACCTGGCCGGGATCGGCGAATCCGTTGGCCACCAACCACACCACCCGGGCGGCCATGGTCTCGGTCTTGCCCGCACCGGCACCGGCGATGACGACAAGCGGCCCCGGCGGTGCGGCGATGACCGCGGCCTGCTCGTCGGTGGGGGTCGGAAGACCAAGGGCCTGAGCCAATTCCGTGGGGCTGTAGGTCATGGCTGCTCCGTTCGCGGTGCGGTGTGGGCGGGGCAGGCCGCGCGCATCGGGCAATGCGTGCACCCGTCGTTGACGCGGGCCACGAACTGCGGGCCCGCGGTGGCTCCCGCCGCCTGCTGCACGGTCTGCCGCCACTGGCCGGTGCTCTCCGCAGTCAACGCCGACTGCTCGCGCTCGGTCGCGCCCGACGCATTCGGCTTGGCGACGTACACCAGCCGCCCACCGCCGGGGCGGTCGCCGTCGGCGAGCGCTCCTTCGGCGACCGCCAACTGGTAGAGCTTGAGCTGGGCGTGGCGTTGCGCCTCATCCTTGGTCACCGGGCTCTTGCCGGTCTTGACGTCGACGATCACCAGCCGGCCCTGCGCGTCGCGCTCGAGCCGGTCGACCCGACCGCGCACTCGAACACCGGGCAGGTCCCCTTCGGGGGTGGCGATCACGCCGTCGATGTCGATCTCGGTGCCGATCTCGGTCAGTTCGTGGCGGGTGCCCGCCCGCCACGCCACGAACGCCGCGAGCATGGCCCGGTGCCGGGCCAGCTCGTTGTCGGCGTACCACGGCGAGTCGAATGGGAGTGTGCTCCATAGTGTTTCGAGCTTGGCAAACAGCTGCTCGGCGCTGCTCGCCGAATCGGCGATCAGCGCGTGCACCACCGAGCCGAGGGTGGAGCGCAAGTCCTTGGCGTCGGTGCCGCCGTGCCGTTCGGCCAGCCAGCGCAGCGGGCAGTCGGTGAGCGTCTGCAGGGTCGACGGGCTGAGCGTGACGGTGTGCTCGGCACCGCTCCACAGCGGTTCGGCCGTGCTGACGGCCGTCATGCCATACCACTGCGCCGGGTCGGCTCCCGCAACTCCGTCGGCCGCAAGACGTGCCAATTGTTGTGCTGCCGTGGCACGTTCACCGTCGGATACGGTACCGGCCGGGGCGCAGACGACCGTGCGCAGCCGGCCGACGACCGCCGCCGGTGCGAGCACCGGCGGCGCGACGGCCGGCACGGCAGGCTGTACATCGGCGGTGGCATACTCCGCGAGCTCAGCGACGAACGGCGACGGCAGCGCAGCGTCGTCGCCGGCGTCGCTGTCGACCGCGGTGATCAGCAGGCCGCGCCGCGCGCGGCCCATCGCGGCGATGAGCAGCCGGCGTTCCTCGGCCAGCAGCGGAGCCCGTGCCGACACGTCGTCACCCAAGCCGTCGAGCACGTCGAGCAGCCGCTGGGTGCCCAGCACCCCGCCGCGCGGTGTCGTGTTGGGCCACAACCCGTCCTGCAGCCCGGCGATGACCACCAGGTCCCAGTCCCGGTCCAGCGCCGCGTGCGGGCTGAGCACCGCGACTGCCTCGGCCGTCGGGGAATCAGCACTGACCGATGGAAGCTGAAGTCCCCCAACATGATCGAGCAGCCCGCTCAGTGACGCGCCGGTGGTGCGCGAGACGTAATCGTCGGCGATGTCGAACAGCGCGGTGACGGCTTCGAGGTTGCGGTCGGCCAGCGCGCCCTCGGTACCGCCGTGCTCGGCCGCCGTCAGCCAACGCCGCTGCAGCCCGCTACGCTCCCAGGCCTGCCACAACGTGTAGCGCGGGTCGCGATGACGCCGGTGCCCGCGGCCGGCCGCCGCCAGCACCGCCCGCACCCGGTTGACCGGGCGGGCCAGTGTTGCCGGCAGGTCCACCGGACCCGCGGTCAGGGCCGCCACCAGTTGCTCACCGAACTCACCGGAGGAGTTACGGCGCAGCGCCCGACGCAGCTGACGCAGCGTCACCGGATCGACCCGGCCGATCGGACCGGTCAGCAGCGACACCGCCTGCTCGCCGTCGAGACCGCCGGCGGTCGCGGCCAATACCGACAGCAGCGCCCGCGCCGCGGGCTGGTCGGCGATCGAGCCGGCCACCTGTGCCGCGCCGACCGGGACACCGGCGCCGGCCAAGGCCCTGGGCAGCGCCGCGGCCGCCGAGGGTGAGCGGACGATCACCGCCAGCTGGGACCACGGCACCCCGTCGACGAGGTGAGCGCGACGCAGCGTGTCCGCGATCAGCGCCGCCTCGGCGTGCGCCGAGCCGGCCACCCGCACGCGTACCGATCCGTCGTCAGCGGAGTTGCCGTCCAGCCCCCGCCACGCCGTGTTGCCGGGCAGCCCGGCGGCGATCCCACTGATTGCCGCCGCCACCGCGGGTGCGCACCGGTGTGAGCGGGTCAGCTGAACCATCGGGGTGTCGGCGCCGGTCAGGATCGTCGGATCGGCGCCACGGAAACCG
Source organism: Mycolicibacterium rhodesiae JS60 (assembly GCA_000230935.2). GTDB lineage: Bacteria > Actinomycetota > Actinomycetes > Mycobacteriales > Mycobacteriaceae > Mycobacterium > Mycobacterium rhodesiae_B. Next base: position 1,149,798 of record AGIQ01000001.1, on the reverse strand, counting down.
AAGACCGCCTGGTTGGGATCCCCGGCCAGCAGCGTGAGCTCGGCACCGGCGGCGAGCACCCGGACCAGCCGCGCGGCCTGCGGATCGAGGTGCTGGGCGTCGTCGACCAGCAGCAGCCGGACCCGGGACCGTTCGGTGGACAGCAGCTCGGCGTCGGACGCCAGCGCTTCCAATGCGGCGCCGACCAGCTCGGCCGCGCCCAGCGCGGGCACGGTGGCCTGCGGCGCGGCGGTACCGACGGCCGCGCGCAGCAGCATCACCTGTTCGTACTGCTGGGCGAACCGGCCCGCGGCTGCCCACTCCTGCCGCCCGGACAGCCGGCCGATGCGTTGCAGCGCCAGCGGATCGACCCCGCGCTCGGCACAGCGGGCCAGCAGATCGCGCAGTTCGGTGGCGAATCCGGCCGTGGTCAGTGCGGGGCGCAGCAGCTGCGGCCATCGCGATGCCGATGCGTCCCCGTCGTCGAGGTCGCCGGCGAGTAGCTCGCGAATGATGCCGTCCTGCTCGGCCCCGGTGACCAGGCGCGGCGGCGGATCACCCGCACGGGCCGCGGCCTGCCGCAGCACCGCGAACGCGTAGCTGTGCAGCGAGCGGACCAGCGGCTCACGCACCACCGCACGGCACGGTTCGCACGAGCGCGCCGCGAGCAACTCGGCGGTCAGCTTGCCACGGGTGGCGGCCGCCAGCCGTCCCGAACCCGTCAGCAGCAGAACCGATTCCGGGTCGGTCCCGGCAGCGATGTGCGCAGCGGCCGCCGCCACCAGCAGGCTGGTCTTGCCGGTCCCCGGCCCGCCGACGACCCGCACCGTGCCCCGCAGTTCCGGGCGCAGCACATCGGCCGGCTCGATCACCGGGGCCAGCAGGGCGGTCGGCATGCGGGGAATGACACCAGAGGGCACCGACAACTTCTGCGAACTGGCAGCATGAAGCCGTGACCCACGACCTCCACGTCCATCGCTTCGGCCCCGCCGGACCCGTCCAGGTACTGGCGATCCACGGCCTGACCGGCCACGGCTATCGCTGGCGCCGGCTGGCGACCGAGCACTTGCCCGAATTCACCGTGGCCGCACCCGATCTGATCGGTCACGGCCGCTCCTCGTATGCGGCGCCGTGGACGATCGAAGCCAACATCACCGCGCTGGCAACACTGGTGGAGAACGAGGCCGAGGGCCCAGTCCTGGTGGTGGGACATTCCTTCGGCGGCGCGATCGCCCTCAATCTCGCCGCGGCGTGCCCCGATCTGGTGTCCGGGCTGGTACTGCTGGACCCGGCGATCGGCCTGGACGGGCAGTGGATGCACGAGATCTCCGAGTCCATGCTGGCATCGCCGGACTACCCCGACCGCGACGAGGCCCGCGCCGAAAAGTTCAGCGGGTCGTGGGCCGACGTGGATCCGGCCGAGCTCGACGAAGATCTCGACGAACATCTGATCGCGCTGCCGAACGGCCGCTACGGCTGGCGGATCTGCGTGCCGGCGATGATGTCGTATTGGAGTGAGCTGGCCCGCGATATTGTGCTGCCCCGCACCGGAACTCCGACAACCCTGGTTCGGGCGCAGTGGACGGATCCGCCATACGTCAGCGACGAGCTTCTCGACGGACTGTCCGACCGGCTCGGCACCGACTTCACTCTCGTCGACTTCGCCTGCCAGCACATGGTTGCGCACGCCAAGCCGGAAGAGACCGCCAAAGTGATCCGGGACCTGCTCGGAGGGGACCAGCGATGGCCCCGGTGACCGACGACCAGGTCGAACGGGTGCGTCGGCTGGTGGCGTCCATACCTGCGGGCCGGGTCGCCACCTACGGCGACATCGCAACGGCGGCAGAGCTTTCCAGTCCTCGCATCGTCGGCTGGATCATGCGCACCGATTCTTCGGATCTGCCCTGGCATCGGGTGATCACCGCATCGGGCCGGCCGGCCGCGCACCTGGTGACACGTCAGCTGGAACTGCTACGCGCCGAAGGTGTCCTGGCCAAGGACGGCCGGGTGAACCTGACACACGCCCGGCACGAGTTCTAGAGAACCAATCTGATCAGCGCGGCGGTGCGGGCCAAACCCGGGAACGCCGCCGCCGTCGAGCGCGGATGCAGTGCATGCACGGCGAGGCGGAACATCAAGGCGCGCAACAACATCTGCGGCCACTCCGGCAGCGCATCCCAGCGTTCGATCAAGCCGTCGTCGGCCTCGCCCCACGCCAGTGCGTCGACGACGACAACCCCGGCCGCCCACGATGCCGGCCGCCAGTACGGCGTGATGTCAGTGATGCCCGGCGCGGCCGCCCCCGCGAACAGGACGGTGCCGTACAGGTCGCCGTGGACAAGCTGGTTGGGACTCTTGGTCGGCTTGCGCAAACCGGCCAGCTGATTGATCAGGTCCACCGAGCGCTCGCCGTCGGCCGTGCCGGGCGCCACCACCGCCCCGGGCGGCAACGAGTGCAGCGGACGCTCCTCCCAGGCCGCGCGGTCCGCGGCGATGAACACGTCGACATCGCTCCACGGCGCGACCGGCGCCTGGGTCAAAAAGCGCGGCCGTTCCAGCTTGGCGGTGGCCTCGTGCAGGCGCACTCCGGCCGAGACGACCTCGTCGTGCCGGGGTTCGGGCGTACCGGCGACGAATGTGTCTGCCCGCCAACCCGACACCACGTAGCGGCCGTCAGTCGACCGCACCGGCCGGGCCAGCCGGACCCCGTCGATGAACAACGTCTCGCGGGCCTTCGCCGACCAGGCGGCCCTGGCGTGGTCGGCAATCACCGACAGCACTACCTCGCCGCACTTGAAGCCGCCTTCCCAGCCCGCACCGAGCGGTTCAGGATCCTGGCCCTTCAGCCCGAAGGTCGCCAGAACATGATCAGGCGGGCGCTCATCAGTCACCCCGTCCACCCCGACAGCCTAAATTGTCGCGACGCAAAGTAGCCGTCAGTACATGACCATGTCGGGTTCGATTTGCTTCCCCCAGGCCACGATCCCGCCCTGCAGGTGCAATGCGTCGGAGAAACCGGCCTTTTTCACCACGGCCAGCGCCTCGGCGGAGCGCACACCGGTCTTGCAGTAGAGCACCGGGACACGGTCATGCGGCAACTTGGACAGCCCTTCGCCGGATTCGATCACCGATTTCGGGATGAGTTCGGCGCCGGCGATGTGGTTGATCTCCCATTCCACCCGCTCACGAACGTCGATCAGGGCCAGCTTCCGGCCGGAATCAAGCAGGTCACGAAGCTCGCGGGGGGTCACCGTGGAATCCTGTGCGGCGTCGGCCGCGGCGTCGGACACCACCCCGCAGAACGACTCGTAGTCGATGAGCTCGGTGATCTTCGGCGTCTGCGGATCCTTGCGGATCCGGATCGTCCGGTAGGTCATGTCCAGCGCGTCGTAGATCATCAGCCGGCCCAGCAGGGTGTCACCGATTCCGGTGATCAGCTTGATGGCCTCGGTGCCCATGATCGAAGCGATCGACGCGCACAGGATGCCCAGGACGCCGCCCTCGGCGCAGGACGGGACCATGCCTGGCGGCGGGGGCTCCGGGTAGAGGTCGCGATAGTTCAAGCCCAGACCGTCGGGGGCGTCCTCCCAGAACACCGACGCCTGCCCCTCGAACCGGTAGATCGAGCCCCACACGTAGGGCTTGTGCGCCAGCACCGCGGCGTCATTGACCAGGTAGCGGGTGGCGAAGTTGTCGGTGCCGTCGAGGATCAGGTCGTACCGCTCGAACAGCTGCACCGCGTTGTCGGGTTCCAGCCGCAGCTCGTGCAGGTTCACGGTGACCAGCGGGTTGACCTCGAGGACGGAATCGCGGGCGCTTTCGGCCTTGGACCGGCCGATATCGGACTGGCCGTGGATGATCTGCCGCTGCAGGTTGGACTCGTCGACCCGGTCGAACTCGACGATGCCGATCGTGCCGACGCCGGCCGCGGCCAAGTAGAGCAGGGTGGGCGAACCGAGGCCGCCCGCGCCGATCACCAGCACCTTGGCGTTCTTCAGACGTTTCTGCCCGTCCACGCCCAGGTCCGGGATGATCAGGTGGCGGCTGTAGCGCGCAACCTCCTCGCGGGTGAGCTCGGCGGCTGGTTCGACCAGCGGCGGCAACGGTGACACCGGCACTCCTTGAATTGGCAGGGCCCGACGGACGTTCACCATCCATCTCAGCAGCTGGCCAGAGCAACGGCAAACAGCTGCAAATGCTTCCCGCGACCTATGCCGACGGTGCGTGTCGGCACACGGACACGCCGCTACGGTGTGCATTCCGCGCACGCTCGCGGCGCATCGTCCTCAGGGCTCGTACCTCGCCCCGCATCGTCGTCAGGCGCTGCCCAATTGCCTGACTCCTCCTCAGGGCTCGTACCTCGCCCCGCATCGTCGTCAGGCGATCGGATACGGCCAGGGGTTGAACCGACACGTTTTCCCGTCGGCCTTGACGTACTCCGGGTCGAAGCGCGACGCGTCGTCGTCAGCGGTGGAGAACGTCTGCTGCATCATCACCGGCGCCAGGCCACCATTCTCGTCACACGGCTCGTGATGCTGGTAGCCGATCGCATGGCCCACCTCGTGGTTGATCAGGTACTGGCGGTAGGAGCCGACATCGCCCTGGAACGGCACCGCACCGCGCACCCACCGCGCCTCGTTGATGAACACCCTCGGCTGGGCGTCGGGCCCATAGGCCGGGTTGTAGCAGGACGATTCCAGCGGGATCTCGTACCCGCAGCCCTCGCGCACCGTCATCGGCGACGTCAGCGACACCCGGAAGTCCGGCTTGACGCCCGGGCTGCTGTCGTCGATCCGCTCGAACGCGAACTGCGGATTGTGAATCCAGCTCTTGGGGTTGCTCAGCGTCTCGGTGACCATCCGCGCGAATCCCTCGTCACCGCCGAACGACCCGGTATCGACGCCGTCCTCGATCTCGACGGTGTAGGTGAAGGTCTTGGCCGTGCCCTCGCCGACCTTGGGCGCGGTGCCCGGCACGACGTGCCACGTCTTGGCGCCCGCCTCGGTGAACGCCCCGCCCTCGGGCAGGATCCCGGTGGGCAGGTTGGCGTCGAACTCGGTCAGCCCGCGCGGTGGCGCGCCGATGATCGCGGTGCCGCTCGACCCGATCGTGGGCGGGCCTTCGACGGCGCCGTGGGCGACGGTTGGTTCGGTGGCCGGAGCCGCGGTTCCGGTGATGGTCTGATACAGCACCACTCCGGTGACCACGACCAGCACCGGCAGCGCATAGGCACGCCAGCCGTAGGTCGAGATGAACCGGCCCAACCAGCTCTGTTTGCGCCATTGACGACGCTGATCGCGGTTGGCTCTGACCCGGCCCCGCTCGTCTGCCAACGGGTCGCGCAGGGCGCGCAGCGGCTCACGCCACTCGTTGCGCAGCACGGGCGCACGACCGCCGCCGCGGTGCCCCGGGTCGTAGGTCACCGACCCAGGATGGCACAACAGCGGTATGCGAGACTCCCGGCGCGCCCGTACCTGCCACGCGCGCGCTACGGGCGAGTAACCAGCACCGAGTAGTAATGTCGGTGCGACGGGGCTGCGAGCGCGGGGGCAATGCTGCCAGCCCCACACACAGATTGAGGACTCGATGAGCGATCTCGCCGACACGGCCGAGCGGAAGTCCGCTCGATCGGCCAATGGCGACCGTCCTGCCGCCACCGCTCCTCGGCGCGGCAGCCGCCTTCCGCGTGATGAACGACGGGGCCAGTTGCTGGTGGCGGCCAGCGAGGTCTTCGTCGACCGCGGTTATCACGCCGCCGGCATGGACGAGATCGCCGACCGCGCCGGCGTGAGCAAACCTGTTCTGTATCAACACTTCTCGAGCAAGCTTGAGCTGTATCTGGCTGTCCTCAACCGGCACGTCGAGAATCTGGTGTCCGGTGTGCGGCAAGCCTTGCGCACCACCACCGACAACAGGCAGCGGCTGCGCGCCTCGGTCCAGGCCTTCTTCGATTTCATCGAGCACGACGGCCAGGGCTATCGGCTGATCTTCGAGAATGACTACATCACCGAACCGCAGGTCGCGTCCCAGGTGAAGGTGGCCACCGAATCGTGCACCGACGCGGTGTTCGACCTGATCAGTCGGGATTCCGGGCTGGATCCGCACCGCGCCCGGATGATCGCGGTCGGATTGGTGGCCCTCAGTGTCGACTGCGCGCGCTACTGGCTACACGCAGACCGCCCGATCTCGAAAGAGGCCGCGGTCGACGGGACGGTGCAGTTCGCCTGGGGCGGACTGTCACACGTCCCGCTCACCCGCGGCTGACGCTCACGCGCCGGCAGGTCCCGCGGCGATCCCGAAGCCGACCCGACGCACGTCGGCGACACCGATCTCGACATAGCTGATCTTGGCGGTCTGCACCAGGAAGCGGCGGCCCTTGTCATCGGTCAGGCTCAGCACGTCCGAGCCGTCCTTCGAGAACGCCGCGGTCACCAGCTCTTCCACCTCGGCGGGCGTCTGGGAGCTCTGGAACACGAGCTCGCGCGGGCTATCCGTGACACCGATCTTGACCTCCACGCTGGCCCCTTTTCTGTCGTCTGCGCGTTACCCAGAAGGCTAGTGGACGCCCGCCGACGCGGTTGACGGCAGCCGTTCGCGGTTAGCGAATAGGGCGTCAAGCTGGGATAACAGCATGGCAACGGACAGGCGCGGCGCGCCGCAACGCGGCCTGGACGTCCATAACCTGGCCTCGTGAGCGACAAGAAGCGCCGACAGCGGCTGATTCAGTGGCCGCGGGTGGCCCTGACCACCGCGGGCGTGCTGGTCGCCGCCTCGGCGACGACGTTGGTGGTGCGCACCGATGACGCGGCCACCACCACGCCGGAATTCGGCGGCGCCACCCCGACCCGAACCGTCGTGGCCATCCCCGGACCCCGCACGTCGACGCCGCCGCCCGCTCCGGTCACCGTCACGGTCCCCGGCCTGCCGCTGGAGACGCCGGTCATGGTCACCCAGACCACCGCCCCGGCGGCGGCCCCGATGGCGCAGAGCCTGATCGATCCGAACCAGGTCGTCTACACCGTCGCCGGCAATCAGCGGCCCGACGATTCGGTGACCGTCACCTACGCCGACGAGAACGGGGCGTTGCGGACGGCAGAGAACGTGAGCCTGCCCTGGCAGCTGACCGTCACACCGAATGTCCCGGTCAACTACATCACCGCCAGCAGCAACGGAAGCCAGCTGAACTGCTGGATCACCGATGCCCGCGGCGCGACCGTCGCCGCGCAGACCGACAACGGGATATCCGCGACCTGCAACCGCTAGGCCAGGCCGAGCTGGCGCATCCGGTCGTCGTGGGTGCGCTGCAACCGGTCGAAGAAATCGGCCACCTGACCCAGCCCGCCCGGACCGGCCAACACCAGGTCGACGAGCTCGTCATGGTCGGCCAGCACGTACTGGGCCTGCGTGATCGCCTCACCGAGCAGCCGGCGCGACCACAACGCCAGCCGGCTGCGCTGCCGCCCGCTGGTGGTCACCGCCGCGCGAACCTCGGCGACCACGAACTGCGAGTGGCCGGTCTCGGAGAGCACCCCGCGCACCACCGACGCCACCTCGTCGGGCAGCACGTCGGCGATCTCGAGGTAGAAGTCCGCGGCCAGCGCATCGCCGACATAGGTCTTGACCAAGGCCTCCAACCACGTGCTCGGCGTGGTCAGCCGGTGGTAGTTCTCCAGTGCCGAGGCGTAGCGCGACATCGCCGGGACGACGTCGACACCGCGCGCCTCTAAGGCGTCGCGGAGCAGGTCGTAGTGGGCCATCTCGGCGGCAGCCATGCTGGCCAGGTTGATCCGGCCGCGCAGGTCCGGCGCCATCCGCGCTTCGTCGGTGAGCCGGTAGAACGCCGCGACCTCGCCGTAGGCCAACAGCGCGAACAACTCGTTGACGCCGGGGTGATCGGCGGAGATGCGCGCCGCCGATTCGGCGGATGGCTGCGGGGCGGTCATGGCCGACACTGTAGTCCCGGCCGGGGCTGCGATCAGTCTCGGCGAGCGCGACCAGCTACAATGGGAGCCGACTCGCGCCGTGAGGCGTGGTCAAGGAAATGTGCGTGCACGCAGTGGGCCCGCCTCCCTCAGTGCAGGGCCCGGCGAATCGGTATCGATATGACGACGCCGACTCCATTCCGATAGTCAGAACTCGTGCGCGCTGGACACAGCAACGAGGAACGACTACGGAAGGCACAACGCCACCACATGACCCCTTTGACAACCCATCCCCAGCTTTCATTTGCCCAGCTCGGAGTGCGTGACGAAATCGTCCGGGCGCTCGCCGAAGAAGGCAAGGAATACGCCTTCGCCATCCAGGAGCAGACGCTGCCGATGGCGCTGGCCGGCGACGACCTCATCGGCCAGGCCCGCACCGGCATGGGCAAGACCCTGGCGTTCGGTGTGCCGCTGCTGCACCGCATCACCACCGACACCGAGCGCCCGCTGAGCGGCATCCCGCGCGCGCTGGTCGTGGTACCGACCCGCGAGCTCTGCCTCCAGGTACACGGCGACCTCGTCGCCGCAGCGAAGTACCTGCAGGCCGACGAATCCCGCAAGCTGACCGTCACCGCGATCTACGGCGGGCGCCCCTACGAGCCGCAGATCGAGGCGCTGCAAAAGGGCGTCGACGTCGTCGTCGGCACCCCGGGCCGGCTCCTCGACCTGGCCCAGCAGGGGCACCTGCAGCTCGGCGGCCTGTCGGTCCTGGTGCTCGACGAGGCCGACGAGATGCTCGACCTGGGCTTCCTGCCCGATATCGAGCGCATCCTCAAGCAGATCCCCGAGAAGCGGCAGGCCATGCTGTTCTCGGCGACCATGCCGGACCCGATCATCACGCTGGCCCGCACGTTCATGAACCAGCCGACCCACATCCGGGCCGAAGGCGTGCAGGGGGCGGCCACCCACGACACCACCGAGCAGTTCGTCTACCGCGCCCACGCGCTGGACAAGGTCGAGATGGTCAGCCGAATCCTGCAGGCGCAGGGCCGCGGCGCGACGATGATCTTCACCCGCACCAAGCGCACCGCGCAGAAGGTCGCCGACGAACTCGGCGAGCGCGGTTTCAAGGTCGGCGCCGTGCACGGCGACCTGGGCCAGATCGCCCGCGAGAAGGCGCTCAAGGCGTTCCGCACCGGTGACGTCGACGTACTGGTCGCCACCGACGTCGCCGCTCGCGGTATCGACATCGACGACATCACCCACGTGATCAACTACCAGATCCCCGAAGACGAGCAGGCCTACGTGCACCGCATCGGGCGCACCGGCCGGGCCGGCAAGACCGGTATCGCGATCACGCTGGTCGACTGGGACGAGCTCGAGCGCTGGTCGATGATCGACAAGGCCCTCAAGCTCGACTGCCCGGATCCGGCGGAGACCTACTCCAACTCTCCGCACCTCTACGAGGAACTGAACATCCCGACCGAGGCCGGCGGCACGATCGGCGGCCCGCGCAAGTCGGCGCAGACCGCCAAGAAGCAGGACGGCACCCGGATCAGCTCGACGGACTCCAATCGGGAGCGGCCCAGCCGCAACCGGTCCCGTCGTCGCACCCGCGGCGGCCAGGGAGCCAGTGGTCACGTCGAGGCGTCTGACGCCACCGCCCCGGGCTCTGACGACACGACCAAGGCAGCCGACGGCGGCGACGACAGCCCGGCCCGTAAGCGCCGGCGCCGGCGCCGGCCGCGCAACGCCGCCGAGGCCCCCGCAACAGCAAGCTGACGACCGCTATCGTCGCCTAGATGGTCAGACCCGAGCGCCGTACGAAGGGCGATCTCATCGCGGCGGCGACGATCGCGCTTGTCGTGGCCGTGGTCGCCGGCCTGTTCTGGTGGAACAGCTCGGCCCGGGCCACGATCAGCAGGCCCGCCACCTCAGCGGCGCCCAATCCGGTTCCGGCGCGGGTGGTTCCGGACACCCTGCGTCAACTGTGGACGGCGGTCAGCCCGCGCACCCTGAGCCCGATCGTGGTGGCCGGCACCGTGGTGACCGGCGACGGCACCACCGTCGAGGGCCGCGACCCGCAGACCGGCCAGGTCCGCTGGACCTACGCCCGTGACACCAATCTGTGCGGGGTCTCCTACGTCTACGACCTGGCCGTCGCCGTGTACCCCGACGTCCGCGGCTGCGGGCAGGTCAGCGGCATCAACGGCGGCACCGGTCGCCGCGGCCCGACCCGTACCGCCTACGCCGACAAGCAGGTGGTGCTCAGCTCCAACGGCAGCGCCGTCCTCTCGGCCGGCCCCACCCGGCTGGAACTGTGGCGCTCGGACCTGGTGCGGATGCTGTCCTACGGCGAGATCGACGCCAGGGTCAAGCCGGTCAACCAGGGTGTCGGCACCGGCTGCACGCTGATGTCGGCGGCGGCCAGCGACGAGGCGGTGTCGGTGCTGGAAGCCTGTCGGGACCAGAAGGACCTTCGCCTGACGCTGTTGAAACCGGCGAAAGAGGAAGACGAACCCGACACCAAGAATGTGCCGCTGCCCGACGTCGGCGCCGATTCCGAAGCGCGGGTGGTGGCCGTGTCGGGCACCACGACATTGGTGTACCTGCCCGCGCCGCAGCCCCAGATGGCCGTCTACGACGACACCGGCGTCAAGGTCGCCAGCTGGCTGCTGAAAAAGGCTCCGGTGCTTGCGAATCCGGCCCAGGCCGTCACCCGGGCCGGTGACCTGTTCACCTGGTGGACCGGCGACAGCGTCGAGGTCTTCGACAGCCGGCTGTCCTATCGCTACGCCATCCACGCATCCGAGGCGGTGGGCCCGCTGGGTCCGGGCGCGATGATGGCCGGCAAGTTGCTCATTCCGCTGACCAACGGCATCGGGGTGTACGACCCGACCAGCGGCGCCTACGAGCGCGTCATCGCCGTCACCCACCCGGACGGCTCAGGACCGGTGGTCCCCACGGTCACCGATTCGAAGGTGATCGAGCAGCGGGGTCCGGCGCTGGTCGCCTTCGGTGTGAATCCCTAGACCTCAGGGGTGAAGGTCGGCAGCGCCTTGCCGGACTTCCAGTGCTTCAGCAGCGAGCTCGCCAGATCACGATAAGCGGTGCCGCCCTTGCTCTTTCGACCCGCCAGCACCGAAGACCCGGACGCGCTGGCCTCGGCGAAGCGCACGGTCCGCGGGATCGGCGGGGCCAGCACCGGCAGGCCGTATCGGTCGGCGACATCCAGGAGGACGTCGCGGCTGTGCGTCGTGCGCGAGTCGTACAGCGTGGGCAGCGCGCCCAGCAGCTTGAGGTTGGGGTTGGTGATCTGCTGCACATCGTCCACCGTGCGCAGGAACTGGCCGACGCCGCGGTGCGCCAGCGTCTCGCACTGCAGGGGCACGATCACCTCGTCGGCCGCGGTCAGGCCGTTGAGGGTCAGCACCCCGAGCGACGGTGGACAGTCGATGATCACCACGTCGAACTGGTCGAGCTTGTCCAATGCGCGTTTGAGGGCGTACTCGCGCCCTGCCCGCATCAGCAGCATGGCCTCGGCGCCGGCGAGGTCGATGTTGGCCGGCAGCAGCGTCATGCCCTCGGCCGTTTCCACCAGCGCGGCACTGGGCTCGACATCGCCGAGCAGCACCTCATGCACCGACACCGGCAACTTGTCCGGATCGGTGCCCAGCGAGAAGGTCAGACAGCCCTGCGGGTCGAGATCGATGAGCAGGACACGCTTACCCGCATCAACGAAAGCCGCCCCCAGAGATGCGACCGTGGTTGTCTTGGCCACCCCACCCTTCTGGTTGGCCACCGCCAATACTCGGGTCACGCCGACCATCCTTGCAGGTTCGCCGCCGTTGCGTCCCGGCTGTCACGGCGCACCTGGTCATCGGGCAGAATCAATCACCGTGAGTGTCGGAACGCATCGCCTGGTCTTGCTTCGACACGGCGAAACCGAATGGTCCAAGAGCGGACAGCACACCAGTACCACCGACCTCGACCTGACCGAGCACGGGCGCTCCCAGGCCACGCTCGCCGCCCTCACGCTCGACCACCTCGCACTGGACAACCCGCTGGTGGTCAGCAGCCCGCGTAAGCGCGCGCTGGCCACCGCCGAGCTGGCCGGGCTGACCGTCGACGAGGTGTCCCCGCTGCTCTCCGAGTGGGACTACGGCGACTACGAGGGCCTGACCACTCACCAGATTCGCACCGACACGCCCGGCTGGCTGCTGTGGACCTACGGCTGCCCGGGCGGGGAAAGCGTCGACCAGGTGAGCATGCGCGCCGACCAGGCGGTGTCTTACGCGCTGGAGAACATGGTCGAGCGGGACGTGGTGTTCGTCGGCCACGGCCACTTCTCCCGCTCGGTGGTCACCCGCTGGGTGGAGCAGCCGCTGCGCGAAGGCGCGCGGTACGGGTTCGGGGCGGCCTCGGTTGCCGTGTGCGGTTTCGAGTACGGCCTCCGACAGCTCTCGGCGCTGGGATTGACCAGTCACCGCGAGCCGGTCCCCGGGACGTGATGGCACAGCCTTCCTTTGTGCTCAGCGGGCCTGCCGGGACGGTCGTCGCCGACGGGATCCAGACGGGGTACGACGACGTCGCGGCGGCTGCCACCGCACTGGCCGACGGGTCGGCCGACGTGGTGGTCGGTGCGCTTCCCTTCGACATCCGGGGCAAGGCCGCACTGCTGTCACCAACCTCGGTGACGTTCACCGACAAGTTGCCCGCCTGGCCGACGGCGGCGCCGGCGCCGGTCCGGATCGCGGAAGCCCTCCCCTCGCCCGAGGAACACCGTGCCCGCATCCGCACCGCTCTTGGGCGCCTGACTGATCCCGAAAGTGGTTTGCAGAAGGTCGTTTTGGCGCGCGCGCTGCGTCTGGTCGCCGACGACCCGCTGGACGAGCGAGCGATCCTGCAGCAGTTGGCGGCCGACGCCGAAGCCACCGCATACCTGGCCGACCTGTCCCCCGCCGGCGGTGACTACACCGGCTGCGTGCTGGTGGGCGCCAGCCCCGAGTTGCTGGTCGCCCGCTCCGGTGACCTGGTCACCTGCCAGCCGTTCGCCGGGTCGGCGCCACGCTCGGCCGACCCGCAGACCGACGCCGCCAACGGCGCGGCGCTGGCCGAGTCGGGCAAGAACCGCCACGAGCACCAGCTGGTCGTCGACACGATGCGCGCCGCGTTGACGCCGCTGTGCGCCGAGCTCGACGTGGCGGCACACCCGCAGCTGAGCCACACCGCGGCGCTGTGGCACCTGTCCACCCCGATCCGGGGGCGGCTGCGCGATACCGCCATCACCGCAATCGATTTGGCGCTCGCGCTGCATCCCACCCCGGCGGTGGGCGGTGTGCCCACACAGGACGCCGTCGATCTGATCGCGGAACTGGAAGGCGACCGCGGCTTCTACGCGGGCGCGGTAGGTTGGTGCGATGCCCGCGGCGACGGCCGCTGGGTAGTGGCGATCCGCGGCGCGCAATTGTCCGCCGATCGCCGTGAAGCGCTGGCGCAAGCCGGCGGCGGTATCGTCGCCGAGTCCGACGCGGATGACGAAGTCGCGGAAACCACAACGAAATTCAGGACCATCTTGTCGGCGTTAGGGGTGCAGCAATGACCGTGATCCGTTTGGCCCGCCCTGGCGACGAGGCCGACATTGTGACGATGATCCGCGAACTCGCCGAGTTCGAGCATGCGGCCGACCAGTGCACGGTGACCGAAAGCCAGATCACCACAGCACTTTTCGGCGACAACCCGGTGGGGGCGTGCCATCTCGTGGAGGTCGACGGCGAAGCCGCCGCGGTGGCGCTGTGGTTTCGCACCTTCTCCACCTGGGATGGCGTGGCCGGAATCTATCTGGAAGATCTGTTCGTTCGCGACAAGTTCCGCCGCCGCGGGCTGGCCCGTGCGCTGCTCGCGACGCTGGCCAAGGAATGCGTCGACAACGGTTACACCCGTCTGGCGTGGGAAGTGCTGGACTGGAACGTCAACGCGATCGCGCTCTACGACGCCGTCGGCGGCAAACAGATGTCGGAATGGCTCAACTACCGGGTGAGCGGCCCCGAACTCCACGCGCTGGCCGCGGAGGTCTAATCGTCGGCCCGCGACGCCCAGCGCACCGCGGGCGGGCTGAACAGCAGTACCAGTACCGCGATCGCCACCCCACCGAGTGCGAGGGCAAACACCGGCTGGTGCGCTTGGACGATGTACCAGGCCACCGGCACCAGCAGCAGGTTGGCGAACACCGCGATCCCTCTGCCCCAACGCCGCCCGGTGATCAGCGCCCAGCCCGCGGCCAGGACGGCGGCCCCCATGACTGCGAACCAGCCGGCCGTCCCGTACCCGTTGACGATGTGCTGGTCGGCGCCGGAAACCCCGCGCACCACCAGCACGACGGCCACGGCGATGGCCACCGCACCTTGGGCGGCCGCCACGAAACCGGCGTAGCGGACCACGGACGGGAGGGCAGGTTGGGTCACCCCCGTAAGGTAGCCCGTCGCGCCGTGCCGATTCCGGCCGCTGCCGGGTCCGGGCGCGCGGCGCGGAACCACGCCAGCGGGTTGAGCCCGCGATACGGATCGGACTCCCGCAACACCAGCAAGTCGTCCAGAATCTGTTCCAGTTCTGCCTGCGTGCGCCGCTTGACCTCGTCGGCCCAACCCGTCGCGTCGATTCCCACGGGCGTCGTGGTGTCGATGGGCGCGCCGAACCGCAGATACATCCGCTCCGGGCGGGGAATGAGCGTCGGCCCGACGCCACGGATCAACGGCATCGCCATATCGTCGCGGCCGCCCAACCGGCTGCTCACGGCTTGGCTGAAGCGACCCCAGGCGCTGTCGCGGGAAGTGAGGCTGCGATAGACGTCGTCACCGCCGACGAGCCCGACCGGCACGATGGGATAGCCCGTTTCGACGGCGATCCGCGCGAACCCCGACCGACCCTGCCAGCGCAGGGTGTACTCCTCCCCCTTGAATTTCGGAATCTCCCGACCGCCGCCGGGAAACACCAGCACGGTCTCGTCGTGCCGCATGAGCTCGCGCGCGGTCTCGGGCGCGCCGACCACGCCACCGAACGCCGCCAGCAGGTCGCCGGGCAGTCCGCGCATCTGCCCGAACTGACGATCCGCCAGCGGTCGCACCCGCACTCCGAGCTCCCGGCGCACGGCATAAGGGATCAGGAAGGACTCGGCACCGCCCGTTTGAGTGTGGTTGCCCACCAACAGGAATCGACCGTCGGCGGGCAGATTGCCCAGCCCGTCGATATACGGGCGCCACAGGTCGATCACCGGGTCGATGCCGTCGGCGACGGCTCCCATTACCCGCTTGAGGGCACGCACCCGCGGTGGATGATCCATGACAGCGGCCAGATCGACCTCTGCTCGGCTACCCATGTCGACTCCTCGGCTGTACAAAACGAACTAGTTCGTTCTTTATACTCCAGACTCATGAGAAACACCTCAGAGCTGCGCGAGGAGATTCTGGCCGCCGCCCGCACCGAGTTCGCGCGGTACGGGTTCGCGGGCGGGCGCATCGACCGCATCGCCTCAGCGGCCAGCGCCAGCAAGGAGCGGCTCTATGCGCACTTCGGCGACAAGGAGGCGCTTTTCCGCGCGGTGCTGGCCGTCGACGTCGCCGAGTTCTTCCAGGCGGTCCGGATGCGGCCGGACGCGGTCCCCGAATTCGTCGGCGACGTCTTCGACGTGAATGTGCGCCGGCCCGAGCATCACCGGATGGTCGCGTGGGCTCATCTCGAGGGACTCACCCTCGAAGAGCCCACCGCCGACGGCCAACCCTTGCCCGAACTGGCCATCACCACGATCGCCGAGGCCCAGGCCGCCGGGTACGTCGATCCGTCCTGGGATCCGCACGACCTGCTGGTCACCCTGTTCGGCATTGCCCTGGCCTGGGCTCATTTTCCCGACCCCACGGCCGCGACCACCTCCGATGCCGTACTGGCGCACCGGCGGGCGGCGGCAGTCGAGGCGGCTTCCCGCGTCATCTCCCCCGCCCGGTGAATCAGCGGCGGAACACCACCCACCGCATCGCGCAGTACATGTAGATCCCCTCGCAGGCGCCGGCCGCAATCCGGGCCACGTGGTACTCGATACCGAGGGCACGCAGCGCGCTGGAAACCCCGAGGATGAAGGCCAGGTAGTTGATCACGACGACGACGACGTAGACGGCCACCTGCGGTCCGACCGCACCGTGCGACTGGAAATTCACCACCCGGTTGAGGACGTAGCTCGCGGCGAAAGCACATGCGTAGGCGACCGTCACCGCAAGCCCGAACGAGACATGCAGGACGCCGTGCAGCAGCGTGAGGACCAACAGGTCCAGCGCGAAGGTGCCGGAATTGATTACCACAAACCCCAGAAATGTCGGCGCCACAAAGGAATTCAGACCGAACGGGAGACGGTCGGCGACCGCTTCACAGGCCCGGTGGAACCATCCGAGCGCGCTGACCGACCCCTGCTCCGACCCCACCACCACGCCGCGAGCATGCCACCGGCAGCTGACCCCTTGGTGATGCGCAGGCAAACACTTCGAATTCAGGTGCCACACGCCGATAGGCTCATGGCTCGTGCGTGCCGTCCTGATCGTCAACCCGAATGCCACCTCCACCACGGCAGCCGGCCGCGACCTGCTCGCCCATGCGCTGGAAAGTCGCGTGGACCTGACCGTGGTCCACACCGATCACCGCGGCCATGCCATCGAGATCGCCGCGGCCGCCAGGCAGGACGGCATCGACGTGATCATCGTTCACGGCGGCGACGGCACGGTGAACGAGGTGGTCAATGGGCTGATGGGCAGGCCTAGCCGCCACGAGCCGCTGTCGGACGCCATGCCCGCCGTGGCCGTCGTGCCCGGCGGGTCGGCGAACGTCTTCGCACGCGCGCTGGGCATCAGCCCTGACCCGATCGAGGCCACCAATCAGCTTGTCGACCTGCTCAGCGCGCGCCGCAACGGTGCATCGTGGCGGCGGATCGGTCTCATGGACTGCGGTGAGCGCTGGGCGGTGTTCACCGCGGGAATGGGCGTCGACGGCGATGTCGTGGCGGCGGTCGAGGCGCAGCGGGCCAAGGGCCGCAAAGTAACTGCGGGCCGCTATATCCGGGTGGCGGTACGCGAGATGCTGTCCAGTGCCCGCAAAGAGCCCCTCCTGACCCTGGAATTGCCCGACCGAGAGCCGGTCGACGGCGTCTACTTCGCGTTCATCTCCAACTCCAGCCCCTGGACCTATGCCAACACCCGGCCGGTCTGGACCAACCCGGACACCACATTCGAGACCGGCCTGGGCATTTTTGCCGTGACCAGCATGAACGTCTGGAAAAACCTGATGCTGGTGCGACGCATGGTGTCGGCGAAGCACAACATCAAGGCCAAGCACCTGATCCGCGACGACAACGTGGCCTGGGTGCGGATCAAGTCGTCCGAGCCGGTCGCCAGCCAGATCGACGGAGATTTTCTCGGACTGCGCGAGGAAATGACGTTCCGTGCGGTTCCTGAGGTGCTTAGCGTGGTCGCTCCGCCCGTGCCCCACCCCTCTGACCAGCGGTAATACCGTCACGCGGTCGGCTTGAGGGCGCAGCTGGGTTGAGTGTAGTACAACCGGGTAGAGGGTTCGGTAACCCACCCCCAGCCTGAGGTTGTAGTGACATTGCCCACGTGTTAACTGAGTCCTATTGACATCCGTCGAGGCTGTGAAACGATCGTATGCAACAGCACAGAAACATTTGTGTGCACGCGTTAACAGCCGAAGAAAAGCGAGCGCGCTTCGTCGCGCACTTAGTAAGGAGTAGCGACAAATGGATTGGCGGCACAAGGCAGTTTGTCGTGACGAGGATCCGGAACTGTTCTTCCCGGTGGGGAACAGCGGTCCGGCACTCGCCCAGATTGCCGATGCGAAGCTCGTCTGCAACCGGTGCCCCGTCACGACTGAGTGCTTGAGCTGGGCTTTGGACTCCGGTCAGGATGCCGGCGTCTGGGGCGGCATGAGCGAGGACGAGCGCCGCGCGCTCAAGCGTCGCAACGCCCGCACCCGCGCGCGCAGCAGCGTCTAAGCCGCATTCACCGTTCATAAGAATCGCGGCCCCGGCAAATGCCAGGGGCCGCGGTTTTTATTTTGTAATGTCGTGTCCGTCACATTTGCTATTGCGGAACTCGCGCGCCCGAACGGCGGCCAAGTGGCACACGTAACACCACATCGGTCCCGCCGCCGGGAACGTCGTGCATTCCCAGCGAGCCGTCCAGCTCCGCGGTGACCAAGGTGCGGACGATCTGCAGGCCCAGCCGGTCGGACTTCTCCAGGCTGAAGCCGTCGGGCAGCCCACGTCCGTCGTCGTGCACGACGACGTCGAGCCACCGGGCGGAGCGCTCGGCGCGGATGGTCACGCAGCCCTGTTTGGCCGACGGCTCGAAGGCGTGCTCGATGGCGTTCTGGACCAGTTCGGTCACCACCATCACCAGGGCGGTCGCCCGGTCGGCGTCCAGCACGCCCAGCGCGCCGTCCCGGTTGATCCGGATCGGGGTATCGACACGGGCCACGTCGTTCATGATCGGGAGGATCCGGTCGATCACCTCGTCGAGGTTGACCTCCTCGTCCACCGACATCGACAGCGCCTCGTGCACCTGGGCGATCGAGGCCACCCGGCGCACCGACTCCATCAGCGCCTCGCGGGCTTCCTCATTGCTGGTGCGGCGGGACTGAAGGCGCAGCAGCGCGGCGACGGTCTGCAGGTTGTTCTTGACTCGGTGGTGAATTTCGCGGATCGTCGCATCCTTGGACAGCAGGGCCCGGTCGCGTCGCTTCACCTCGGTGACGTCCCGGATCAGCACCGCCGCCCCGGCTGCGGCGCCGTGGACCACGAGCGGCAGTGTGCGCATCAGCACCGCGGCTCCGCCGGCGTCGACCTCGAGGCGCATGCTCGACCCGCCGGCCAGCGAGTCGCGCACGTGCTCGGCCATTTCCAGCGCCTCGAACGGATCGGAGATCAGCGGCCGGGTGATCGCGACCAGGTTGTGCCCCTCGAGCTCGGCGGCCAGCCCCATGCGGTGGTAGGCCGACAACGCGTTGGGGCTGGCGTAGACGACGACACCGTCGACGTCGAGGCGGATGAATCCGTCGCCGACGCGGGGGCTCGACCGGGACAGCGCCAGATCGCCGACGTTGGGGAAGGTGCCCTCGGTCAGCATGTGCAGCAGGTTGCCCGCGCAGTCCAGGTAGGCCCGCTCCAGCGGTGAGGACGTGCGGCGCTCGGCCAGCGCGGTCTGATGGGTCAGGACGGCCACGACGTGGTTGCTGTAGCGGACCGGGACGGCTTCGACGTCGATATCGGTTTCGCGCAGCTTCGGGTCGCTGTCGCCGCGGCCGATCGCACCTGAGGCGAATGCCGAGGTCACCAGGGGCAGGTCGCCCTCGGCGACGACGGTGCCGACGGCGTCCTTGAGCAGGACGGTCGGTGCGGTGTTGGGCCGGCACTGGGCCACGCAAACCAGGGCGCCGTCGTCGCGGCGCACCCACATCAGGTAATCGGCGAACGAGAGGTCCGCCAGAAGCTGCCATTCGCCGACCACCGCGTGTAGGTGGTCCACGGCACTGCCCGGCAGCACCGTGTGCTCGGCGAGTAGGTCACCGAGGGTGGACACGAAGCTAGTCGATCACGGCAATGAGGTCGCCGGCCTGGATGACATCGCCCACCGCAACGCTGACCTCAGTGACCGTGCCGCCGACTTCGGCCAGCACCGGGATCTCCATCTTCATCGACTCCAGAAGCACCAGGGTGTCGCCCGCGCCGATCTGGTCTCCCTTGCTGACCACGACCTCGAGCACACTGGCCACGATCTCGGCGCGAACATCCTCGGCCATCTTCACCCTCACTCTTCGCTCGTCTAGCGGCTCTATCGAACCACAACACCGGGTGGTCAAAGGTGCGATGGGGCCGTGAGACACTCTATTCAGGGCTAAACCATGCAGCGTCAAATCACACGGAGGTACATCATGGCCAAGCGTGGCCGCAAGAAGCGTGACCGCAAGCACAGCAAAGCGAACCACGGCAGGCGTCCCAACGCCTGATACACAAAGTGCCCGGCAATCGCCGGGCACTTTGTTCTGCGCTGCTATCCACGCCTGATGATGGTGGTCTGACTGATCTGCAGGCGCACCCGCTCCAACAGGTGCTTGGGCGCCTTGTCTCCGCTGCACCGCGACGCGACCAGCTTCTTGATCCGCTCTTCGACCCCGTAGTACTGAAGGCACGTCGGGCACTCCTCGAGGTGGTGACGCAGGCGGTCTTTCGTCTCCGCCGTGCACTCGCCGTCGAGCAGCGTCCAGACCTCGGCGATCACCGCAGCGCACTCCGGATGGGCCGGGTCCACCGGCCCGACCGGCGGGCGCCATTCCATCTCACCGGATACGTTCTCGTCGCTCATGAGACGACCTCCTCCGGCGTGTCCTCCACCTGGCCGCGGTTAAACCCGCGTTCCTTGGCCACATCGGCCAGCAGAGAGCGCAGCTGGCGCCTGCCTCGGTGCAGCCGGGACATCACCGTCCCGATCGGGGTATCCATGATTTCGGCGATCTCCTTGTACGGGAAGCCCTCGACGTCCGCGTAGTACACCGCCATCCGGAACTCTTCCGGCAATGCCTGAAGGGCTTCTTTGATTTCGGTGTCGGGCAGCAACTCGAGTGCCTCGACCTCGGCAGAGCGCAGTCCCGTTGAGGTGTGCTCGGCGTTGGCCGCCAACTGCCAGTCGGTGATCTCCTCGGTCGGATATTCAGCCGGCTGGCGCTGCTTCTTGCGATAGCTGTTGATGTAGGTATTCGTCAGAATGCGGTACAGCCACGCTTTGAGATTGGTGCCCTCGCGGAACGAACGGAACCCTGCGTAGGCCTTGACCATGGTTTCTTGCAGCAGATCTTCGGCGTCGGCCGGATTGCGGGTCATCCGCAGCGCGCCGCCGTACAGCTGGTCCAGCAGCGGAATCGCGTCGCGCTCGAAGCGCGCGGTCAACTCCGCATCGGACTCCTCGCGCTGAGGTGCCTCGGTGTCGATATCGGTCATCGTGGGTGACACAGTCCCTTCTGCCGCGGTGCTCCAGACGAACTCCGGCAGCGGTATCGGACGGATGAGAAATGCGGGTGCCTGCTCTTGCGACATCATGGCAACTGCAGCTGACACCGGACTTCTCTCCTTCCAATCCTAAGGCTGTGACCAACAAGTTTTTGGATCGCCGTCCCTGATAGCAGCGACCACTGTCCACAACAGGATTTCTCACCAGGCTATTTCCCGCGGTTAACTGTGCCGGTGAGTCGTGCAGCAACTCCGGCGATCGCCACCCTGGTGGGGGCCGGTGCGCCCCATGAGGTGCTGCGCTACCACCACGATCCGCGCTCACAGTCCTATGGCGACGAGGCGGTCGCAGCGCTGGCGGGTGACTCGCTGGTGGCAGAGCAGATCTTCAAGACGCTGATCATCGCGTCGGGATCGGTGCTGGCGGTAGCGGTGTTGCCGGTGCCGTGGAAGCTGTCACTGAAGGCCGCGGCTTCGGCGTTGGGGCTGGCCAAGGTGGCGGTGGCCGATCAGGCGGCTGCCGAACGGGCGACGGGCTACGTTTTGGGCGGCATCTCCCCGTTGGGCCAGCGCAAGCGACTGCCGACGGTGGTCGACAGCTCGGCGCTGGGCTTCGAGCGGGTGTTGTGCAGCGCGGGTAAGCGCGGCTGGGATGTGGCGCTGGCGCCGCAGGACCTGGTACGGCTGACGGGGGCGGTGACCACCGACATCCGGGCGGTCTAAGGTGACACGGGTGGCAAGCATTTTCTCCGGCAAGACCATGTTCATCTCCGGCGCGAGCCGCGGAATCGGGTTGGCCATCGCCAAACGCGTCGCGGCCGACGGGGCCAATATCGCACTGGTGGCCAAGACCACCGAGCCCCACCCCAAACTGCCAGGCACCATCTACACCGCCGCCAAGGAGATCGAGGACGCCGGCGGCCAGGCCCTGCCGATTGTCGGCGACGTCCGCGACGGCGACTCGGTGGACGCCGCCGTGGCCAAGGCCGTCGAGCAGTTCGGCGGTATCGACATCTGTGTCAACAACGCCTCGGCGATCAACCTCGGCTCGATCGAGGAAGTACCGCTGAAGCGCTTCGATCTGATGAACGGTATCCAGGTGCGTGGCACCTACGCCGTCTCGCAAGCGTGCATCCCGCACATGAAGGGCCGGGACAATCCCCACATCCTGACGCTCTCGCCGCCGATCCGGCTGGAGTCGCAGTGGCTGAAGCCCACACCGTACATGATGGCGAAGTTCGGAATGACCCTGTGCGCGTTGGGTATTGCCGAAGAGATGCGCAGCGCCGGGATCGCCTCCAACACGCTGTGGCCGCGCACTCTGGTCGCCACCGCTGCGGTGCAGAACCTGCTGGGCGGCGACGAGGCGATGGCCCGCGCCCGCAAGCCCGAGGTCTACGCCGACGCCGCCTACGCGGTGCTGAGCAGGCCGGCCGGCGAATACACCGGGCAGTCACTGTTGTGCGAGGACGTCCTGCTGGACTCCGGCGTCACCGATCTGTCCGTCTACGACTGCATTCCGGGCTCCGAGTTGGGGGTCGACCTGTGGGTCGACACTCCCAACCCGCCCGGCTACCAGAACCCGTGAGCCTCAGCGGGGCTTGAACCCGAAGCGCCGCACACCGTTTCCGGCGAAGGCACGCATCGCCGCCAGCGCGATCCGGCCCTGCCGCCGCGACGACGAGTACCACACCAGCTCGGATTTCTGAGTCGGGATCCGCGGGGCGGTGATCGCCTGCTGGCGGCAGAACTTGATCAGGCCACTCGCACCGCCGGCCCGGTAGCCCATGCCGGAGTCCTTCCAGCCGCCCATCGGGAGCGACGGGCAGAACACGTTGGTCAGTGCGTCGTTGATGTTGACCGCGCCGCACTCCAGCCGACGGGCGATCCGCTCGCCGCGTTCGAGGTCGCCGGTCCAAACCGTCGCCGACAGGCCGTATTTGGAGTCGTTGGCCAACCGGATGGCTTCTTCCTCATCGGCGACCTTGACCACCGGCAGCGTCGGCCCGAAGGTCTCCTCGGCGATGCAGGACATCGTCGGGGTGACGTCGGCCAGCACCGTCGGCTGGAAGAACGTGCCGACCCCGGTGGGCTTTCCGCCCGCGAGCACCCGCGCCCCGGCCTCGACGGCCTCCTGGACGTGGCGGTCGACGATATCGCGCTGCGCCGCGGTGGCCATCGCACCGGTGTCGTATTTGTAGCCCGAATCTTCTTGGCCCTGAGCGATATTGCGGACACTCTCGGTGAGTTTGCCGATGAACTCGTCATACACCGGAGCCTCTACGTAGACCCGCTCCACCGAGATGCACACCTGCCCGGAGTTGAACATCCCGCCCCAGGCGATGCCGTTGGCAGCGCGGTCGATGTCGGCGTCGGCCAGCACGATCGCCGGGTCTTTGCCGCCCAGCTCGAGGCTGAACGGGGTCAACCGCTCGGCACATGCGACCGCGACCTTGCGGCCGGTGGCCGTCGATCCGGTGAAGTGGACGTAGTCGGAGTTCTCGATCACCGCCGCGCCGGTCGTGCCATACCCGGTGGCCAGCCCGAGCACCGGCGGCGCCCCGATCTCGGTCCAGCCGCGCGCGAACTCGACGGCCGAAAGCGGAGTCACCTCAGACGGTTTCAGCAACACCGCGGCGCCGGCAGCCAGCGCAGGCACCACGTCGAGCGCCAGCATCGCCAGCGGGAAGTTCCACGGCTCGATGATTCCGACCAGTGGATAGGGGCGGTAGACGGTGGTCAGTTTCTTGACCTGGTAGATCAGTGTGTGCGGCTTGGGGTGCGCGTCGGCGAGGAACACCTCGGCGTTGCCGGCCCAGTACTTGATGGAGTCGGCCAGCGCCACCGGTTCGAGGCTGGCGTCACCGTGCGACTTCCCGCTTTCCGACATCAACACCTCGATCAGGTGGTCGGCGTTGTCGAGGATCCAGTCCTGCCACTTGTACATCCAGACCTTGCGCCCGCGGGGGCCGATGGACTCCCACTCGGTCTGGAACAGCCGCAGCTCTCTGGCCTTGGCGGCGACGGCGTCCGGGCTCTCGACCGGGACGGTACCGACGACCCGGCCGTCGGCGGGGTTGTGCACGGTGATGGTGGCCTGATCGGCCTTCGGCTCGACCGCGGTCATGGCGGTTCCTCTCGCTGATCGGATCTCGCCTGTGAGCCTAACCTCAGCCGAGGCGCTAGAACAGGCCAACCGGTTGGTTGTGCGGATCAACGGGCTCGATGAGCTCCGGTCCGTTGTTGCGGACGGCGTTGACCAGGGTGGAGACCTCGCGCATATCGATACCGGCGATATCCGGCGGCGTGCTGAGCAAGTCAGCGTCGGCGGGCTGGTCGGGGTTCAGCCAGCGGTCCCAATCCCGCTCGGCGACGATCAGCGGCATGCGGTCGTGGATGTCGGCAAGCTCCCCGACCGCGTCGGTGGTGATGATCGTGCAGGTCAGCAGTGGGACAGTGTCGTCAGTCGCGTTCCCTGGTCTCCAGACCGACCACAGCCCGGCCATGAACAGCGGCTCGTCATCGGCGCGGTGCATGTAGAACGGCGTCTTGCGGGCCTTCTTGCCGGCCGGGGTGTCCGGGTTGGGCTTCCACTCGTAGTAGCCGTCCATCGGGACCAGGCAGCGCTTGCTCTTGGCCGATGCCCGAAACGCCGGCGAGCTGGTGATCTTCTCGGCGCGCGCGTTGATCAGCAAGGGGCCCTTGGTCTCCGGTGTGCCGTCGGCGGTCGCCTTCACCCACGGTGGCACCAAGCCCCAGCGCATCAGCCGCACCCGCCTGGTCGGGGTGTCGTCGGGTTCGGTGTGGCGGCTGACCACCGTGGCGATCGTGGCCGTCGGGGCGACGTTGTAGTTGGGCCCCCTGGCCTCCTTGGCCGCCTCGGTAGCCTCGTCGATGGCCTGGATCTTTTCGGCGAGCAGGGCCGGGTCGGTGGTCACCGCGAATCGTCCGCACATGACTCCATGGTGACGCAAGGTTCGGACAAGGCAGGATGTATAGCCGTGAGCACCGAGCTGTGGGCAGCACCGTCGACCTCGACGCCCGTGCACGCCCGCGTGACGGTGCCCGGCTCGAAATCGCAGACCAACCGCACCCTCGTGCTCGCGGCCCTGGCCGCCGCCCAGGGTCAGGGCGACTCCACGATCAGCGGCGCGTTGCGCAGCCGCGACACCAACCTGATGATCGGGGCCCTGCAGACGCTCGGCGTCGAGGTCACCGGCGAGGGCGCTGAGTTGGTGGTCGGCGGAGCGCTGGCGCCCGCGCCTCGGGCGCGTATCGACTGCGGGCTCGCCGGCACCGTGCTGCGGTTCGTTCCGCCGCTGGCGGCGCTGAGCACCGCGGTCGTCGAGTTCGACGGTGACGAGCAGGCCAGAACGCGGCCGATCGCTCCCCTGCTCGACGCGCTGCGCGGGCTGGGGGTCGACATCGACGGCACCGGGCTACCGTTCGGAGTGCACGGCCGGGGCGCGGTCAAGGGCGGCACGGTCCAGATCGATGCCTCCGGTTCTTCGCAGTTCGTCTCGGGCTTGTTGTTGTCCGGCGCTGCGTTCACCGACGGTCTGACGGTCGAGCACACCGGCACGTCGGTGCCGTCGGCACCGCATATCGCGATGACGGTGGCGATGCTGCGCGAGGCCGGCGTCGACGTCGACGACGGCGGCGCCAACCAGTGGCGGGTGAAACCGGGACCGATCTCGGCTCGGCACTGGGACGTCGAGCCTGACCTGTCCAATTCGGTGCCGTTCCTGGCCGCGGCGGTGGTGACCGGCGGCACGGTGGGGATCACCGGCTGGCCGTCGGTCAGCGTGCAACCGGACGATGCCATCCTGGGCATCCTGAAACTTCTCGGATCGACTGTGCACCAAGCAGATTCACACCTCGAGGTGCGGGGGCCGCGCTCCTACGGTGGCTTTGACGTCGACCTGCACGATGTCGGCGAGCTGGCTCCGGCGGTCGCGGCCCTGGCCGCGCTGGCCGAACCGGGCTCGGTGTCGCGACTGACCGGCATCGCGCATCTTCGCGGCCACGAGACCGACCGGTTGGCCGCGCTACGCGCCGAAATCACCGGCCTGGGCGGTGATTGCACCGAAACCGACGACGGCCTGGTGATCACCGCAACTGCACTGCACCCCGGCACCTGGCATTCCTACGCCGACCACCGGATGGCGATGGCCGGCGCGATCGTCGGGCTGCGGGTGCCCGGCGTCGAGGTCGAGGACATCGGCACCACCGCCAAGACGCTGCCGGACTTCCCGGCACTGTGGACCGAGATGGTGGGCCGCGGTTGAGCCCACGCGAGTACGACGAGTCCGACGTCAAGATCCGGTCGGGCCGTGGCTCGCGGCCCCGCACCAAGACCCGTCCCGAACACGCCGACGCGGTGTCGGCCATGGTGGTCACCGTCGACCGCGGCCGGTGGGGCTGTGTCCTGGAGGGTGATCCGGACCGGCAGGTCACCGCGATGCGCGCCCGTGAACTGGGCCGCACGCCGATCGTCGTGGGCGACCATGTCGACGTCGTCGGGGACCTGTCCGGGCGGCCGGACACCCTGGCCCGGATCGTGCGCCGACGTGAACGGCGAACGGTGTTGCGCCGCACGGCCGATGACACCGATCCCACCGAACGCGTGGTCGTCGCCAACGCCGACCAGTTGCTCATGGTGATTGCCCTGGCCGACCCGCCGCCGCGAACCGGACTTGTCGACCGGGCACTGATCGCGGCCTACGCCGGCGGGATCCGGCCGATTCTCTGCCTGACGAAAACCGACCTCGCGCCGGCCGGGCCGTTCGCCGAGAACTTCGCCGATCTGGAGCTCACCGTCCTGACCGCCGGCCGGGGCGACCCGATCGACGAGGTGCAGCGGCTGCTCACCGGGAAAGTCACCGTGCTGCTCGGCCATTCCGGCGTCGGCAAATCGACACTGGTGAATCGCCTTGTGCCGCATGCAGACCGCGCCACCGGCGAGGTGTCGGGGGTGGGCAAGGGCAAGCACACGTCGACTCAGTCGGTGGCGCTGCCGCTGCCGGGCGGCGGCTGGGTGGTCGACACCCCGGGCATCCGATCGTTCGGCTTGGCCCACATCGAGCCCGACGATGTGCTGCGGTCGTTTTCGGATCTGGCCGGCGTCATCGCCGACTGCCCGCGCGGCTGCGGTCACATGGGACCGCCGGCGGACCCGGAATGCGCGCTCGACGCGCTGAGCGGTGCACCCGCGCGACGCGTGGCCGCAGCCCGGCGGCTGCTGGCGGCGTTGTCAGAAGGCGCAGCGCATTGATAATTGTTTGCAACACCAACCGAGAGGGCACGCCGCACACATGAGCACCATTCCGAGCTCGACACTGAACGACGGCACTTCGATCCCTCAACTCGGGTTCGGTGTCTTCCAGATCCCGCCTGACGAGACCGCGGCCGCGGTGCGCACCGCGCTGGAGATCGGCTACCGGCACATCGACACCGCCGAGATGTACCAGAACGAAAAGGGGGTCGGCGAGGGTATCCGGGATGCCGGGATCGACCGCGGCGCGGTGTACATCACCAGCAAGCTGAACAACGGATTCCACAAGCCCGACGACGCGCGGCGGGCCTTCGACGCGACGATCGAGGCACTGGGCTTCGACTACGTCGACCTCTTCTTGATTCACTGGCCACTGCCGGGTCTCTACGACGGCGACTTCGTCTCCACGTGGAAGACGTTGGAGGACTTCAAGAACGACGGCCGGGCCCGCAGCATCGGGGTGTCGAACTTTCAGATCCATCACCTCGAGCAGCTCGCGCGCGACACCGAGACGGTGCCCGCAGTCAACCAGATCGAGGTGCATCCCTACTTCGCCAACGACGTGCTGCGCGAGTACGGCACCGACCACAGCATCCTCACCGAGGCATGGTCCCCGATCGCTCAGGGCGCGGTGCTCGGCGACCCGGTGATCGGCGCGATCGCCGAACGTCTCGGCAAGAGCCCGGCTCAGGTCACGCTGCGCTGGCACATCGAGCGCGGCGACATAGTCTTCCCCAAATCCGTTACCACGGAACGGATCAAAGAGAACCTCGAGATCTTCGACTTCGAGCTGAGCGACGAGGACATCGACGCCATCACCGCCCTCGACAAGGGCGAGGCGGGACGCCGAGGCCCCAACCCCGACGACTTCAACTGGATCCCGGACTGATTCAGCGTCCGACAATCGCGAGCAGATCGCGGAAGTCGGTGATCCGGAAGTCGGGCTCGCAGTTTTCGTGGTGCTTGGTGCCCTGATCGGAGTCGTACATCACGGTGCGCATACCCGCCTCGCGGGCACCGAAGATGTCACGATGCATGTCGTTGCCGACGTAGAGCGCCTTCTCCGGCGGCACTCCCATCCCGTCGAGAGCGAACTGGAACAACCGCCGATCGGGCTTGCGGAATCCGTGATCGCCGGAGACGACGATCGGGTGGAAGAAGTCGGTCAACCCGACCTTGTGCAATTCTCCGCGGGCGTAACTGCTCTGCCCATCGCTGACGATCGCCAGCGGGAAGTGCTCACGCAGCGCCCGCAGCGTGGAACGTACGTGCGGGTACAGCTTCAGCTTTCGCCTGGTGACCCCGCGATAGATCTCGGCCAGCGTCAGCGGCAATTCGGCGAGCCGCTGTGGGGACAGGGTTCGGGTGTAGTCGCTGGCGAATTCGTCGACGATCGACCTCCAGATCCCGGGGCCGTCGAACTCGGGATGCGCCTGGCGACTGTGGCGTTGCTGGTCCTTGAGACGCTGGAAGTACAGATCGCGGATTTGGTTTCGTCGCAAGTCGATTCCTTGGTAGGTCAAGAAATGACCTACCGCGCGAAACGCGTCCTCACGGTTGTCGTCGGTGCGAATGTGGATCAGCGTGCCGTTCACGTCGAAGGCGATGGCGGCGACTTCCATGGTGATGCGCGGCATCCTAACGTCGAGCGGACTGAGCTATGAGGCCTGCAGAAGCCGCTTGGCCTTGCGGATGAGCCTCTCGCCGTATTCCTGTGAAATGTAGTCGTTGCGAGCGATTCTGAGCAGGTTCAGGGCCATGTAATACGGCAGCCGTGCGGTGATCGAGTCGAATGCCTGCCGCCGGTCCGGGAAGTGGCAGCTGTACTCCCAGAGGAAGTGGCCAAGGAAGGGCTCGGCCCGTTTGCTCGATCCGGTGCCGAGCATGAACGCGTGCTGCAGCTCCCCGGCGACCCGCCCGACGTCAAACATCCGGTCGCCCCGCCGCATCCGTTCGAGGTCGATCGCGGCGACATCGAGTCCGTGGCCGAACAAGAAGTTGGCCGGCGTCGCGTCGCCATGTAGCCAGACCTGCCGGTCCTGCCACATCGCCGGACGCTCATGCCACAGCGCCTGAAGCCACAGCAGTTCATCGACATCCCACTGGCCGATTCGCCGGATCCGATACAGCTTGCTCACCAGCTCACCGAAATAGCGGCAGTCGTCGTCGAAGTCCACCGTCTTGCCGTTGGCGGTCCGATTATGTTGGGTGGCAAGGAAATATCCGAGCGCCTTCAACCGCCAGAACAGATGCGCGCTGTCGTTGTCCTGAATGCAGCGGGTGATCGCCTGACTGAACTCCTCGCCGGGATAGAACTCGAGCGCGATCACGCCATTGATGTCGGGGTCGACCCCCAGGGGACGGATCACGTGGTGTGGCGACCCGACCAGGTCGTAGCCGCGCAGGCGCTGCAGGCTGTCGAACTCCCGGTATGCCATACCGCTGGCACGATCCGATCCGTACCGTGCGCCGTAGAACTTGCAGATGATCCTGGCCCGAGTTCGCTTCTCCTCGTAGGCATACACCTCGTTACTGCCATGCAGCCGGAAAGCCCGAAACGCCGGCGATGAGGTGTGCACGCCGAGGTGGTCCCGGCAGATGCCGCCGAGAAAACCATGCAGCCGGTCGTCACGGCGGACGTAGCCGACATACTTTCCGATAACAGCGCCTCCCGATGGCCAGCGGCGAGAGGCTGTGTTCGCCGAACGGTCACCAATCGTTCACACGATAGCGGTGGTGAGCCGATTCGGCCTGTTGGCGCCGGTGTCAGTCCCGGCCGGCGAACTTCGACAGATAGAGCCAGGTCGGCCGGTAACCGAGGCGTTCGTAGAGCCAAAGGGCGTCCCGGTTGCCCGGCAGTACACCGAGGACGAGGTCGTCGACACTGGATGCCCGCAGGTGCTCTTCCAGCCGGGTCAGCAGCTCGCTTCCGAGCCCCGATCCGCGGAATTCCGGTAGCACCCAAAGGGATTCGATCTCGCCGATCCGGGAGCCGGTGGCGCAGGTGTCGGCGACCCAGGTGTCCTCGACGACCACCCGGTCGTCGTCACTGACGTACGGCCGCAGTTCCGGCATCGTCTCGGCGTGCCGGTGATGCACAGCCACCCACAAGGGTTCGACGATGTCGAGATCGTCGGCACTACCCGTTCGCAGCTGCCACATCGAGCCCTACGCGGCTTTGGCCGCGCGCTTCACCCGACGCTTGGCCCGCACGGCCGCGATGGCGGACTTCAACCCGCGGCGCGGTTCGTCGCCCAGCTCGGCGAACATCCGCTCGCTGCGAGTCTCGGGTGCGTCGTCGGCGGTATCACGCAGGTACTTGTCCGGCAGCGACAGCTTGGCAATAGTGCGCCACGTCTTGGCGTACTGCACCAGGAACGGCCCGGTGGTGTAGGGCAGGTCGTACTTGTCGCAGACCTGGCGCACCCGCACCGAGATCTCGGCCAGCCGATTGCTCGGCAGATCGGGATACAGGTGGTGCTCGATCTGGTACGACAGGTTTCCGGTCATGAAGTCCAAGGCTCGGCTGCCCTCGATGTTGGCGCTGCCCAGCATCTGGCGCAGGTACCACTGGCCCTTGCTCTCACCCACCATGTCGGTCTTGGTGAATTTCTCTGCGCCATCAGGGAAGTGGCCGCAGAAGATCACCGCGTTGGCCCACACGTTGCGGATCACGTTGGCCACGGCGTTGGCAGTTGCCGTCGAGCGGTAGGTGGCGCCCGGGGACAACGACGTCAGCGCCGGGTAAGCGACGTAGTCCTTGAGGAGCTGCCGGCCGGCCTTGACACCGAACTCGCGTACCCGGATCAGGGTGGCCTTGCGGTCGTCGCGGCCCCTCCAGATCTTGCCGAGCTCCAGGTGCTGCAGGCCGACGCCCCATTCGAAGCCGATTGCCAGCAGGGTGTTGAACAGCAGGTTGCCGTACAAGTTGAACGGCTTCCAGCGTTGATCGCGGGTGATCCGGATGACGCCGTAGCCGACGTCATCGTCCATGCCCAGGATGTTGGTGTACTTGTGGTGCATGAAGTTGTGGGTGAACCGCCAGTGCTTGGACGAGCCGCTCATGTCCCACTCCCACGACGAGGAGTGAATCTCGGGATCGTTCATCCAATCCCACTGCCCGTGCATGACGTTGTGGCCGATCTCCATGTTCTCGATGATCTTGGCCACGCCCAGGGTCACGGTGCCCGCCCACCAGGCAGATCGTTTGGAGCTGGCGGTCAGGATCAGCCGCCCGGCGATCTCCAGCCCGCGCTGGGCGGCGATGGTGCGGCGGATATAGCGCGCATCGCGCTCGCCCCGGGAATCCTCGATGTCCTGGCGGATGGAGTCGAGCTCGACCGCCAGGCTTTCAATATCGGCGTCGGTCAGATGCGCAAACGCATCAACGTCGGTAATAGCCATAAGTCACGCCTCCCTTCTCGTGCCTACGCTACCGTAACCTACGTATCCGTAGGTTACTAGCCAGTAAACCTCAGACGTCGACGACACAGTCACCCGATGCGGCCGAAACGCACGTTTGGATCCGGGTACCCGGTTCGTGCTCGGCGCCGGTGCGCAGGTCGCGGACGTGGCCGTCGACCAGGGGCACCACACAGGACTGGCAGATGCCCATCCGGCAGCCGAACGGCATCCGCAACCCGGCCTGCTCGCCGGCCTCCATCAGTGACGTCGCGGCATCGGCTGCCACGGTCTTGCCGCTGCGACCGAATGTCACCGTCCCGCCCTGTCCGTGCGTGGCCGCCCGCGACGCGGCAAACCGCTCGAGGTGCAATTGCTCGCCGATCCCGGCCGCCTGCCACACCTTCTCGGCCTCGGCGAGCATCCCTTCCGGGCCGCACGCCCAGGTCTGGCGCTGCCGCCAGTCTCCGACCACGTCATCGAGCTGCCGCAGATCCAGTCGCCCCTGCGCGCGGGTGGCGCGCACGGTCAGCCGGTAGCTGTCGTGTTCGCGTGCCAGCCCAGCGAGCTCAGCGGCGAACATGACATCGGATTCGGTTGGGGCGGAATGGATGTGGACGATATCGCCGATCTGGTCGCGACGTTCCAGCGTCCGCAACATCGACATCACGGGGGTGATGCCCGAGCCGCCGGTCAAGAACAGCACCGACGCCGGCGCCGGATCGGGCATGACGAAGTTGCCCTGCGGCGCGGCCAGCCGGACGATCGTGCCCGGCGTGACTCCGCCGACCAGGTGGGTGGACAAGAATCCCTCGGGCATCGCCTTGACCGTGATCGTGATGGTCCGCGAGCGGCCGAAACCGTCTCGGTGCGGGCTTGACGTCAGCGAGTACGACCGCCACCGCCAGCGCCCGTCGACCAGCAGACCGATGCCGACGTACTGGCCGGGCTGGTAGTCGAAGGTGAAGCCCCAGCCGGGTTTGATCACCAGCGTCGCCGAATCCTCGGTCTCGCGGCGGACCTCGAGCACCCGTCCGCGCAGTTCCCGCGCCGACCACAACGGGTTGGCGAGCTTCAGATAATCGTCCGGAAGCAACGGCGTGGTGATCCGCCCGACCAGGGCCCGAACCGCGTCGATCGCGGGGTTGCGGCCCTCACCGGCCACCGTCGGCCGAACCGTGTCGACCACATTGGCACTGATCTTGACCTGGCTCTTCGCCATCACGAACCTCCTACCGGCTCGAACCTACGGTACCGTAACTTACGGTTCCGTATCCAGGCGTCAGAGCAAATCGAGCAGAAACGGCAGCTCCTGGGTGGCATACCAGGCCAGCGCGTGGTCCTGCGCGTCGCTCACGATGAACTCGGCGTCCTCGTCCCCCAGGTCGGCCTCGTCGATGACGGCGATCGCGGCCCGCACCGCGGGTTCGGCGTCGGCATTGTCGACGTAGGCGGCAACCACCTGATTGCGGTTCACCCGGCCGCTGACCCGCACCACGGCGTCGTCCAAATCGGGCCGGGCGGTCGCCTCCGCGTCGGCGATGACGACCACGCGACGCAGCGGCAGCCCGCCATCGGCATGGCCTGCCTCAGCGGCCAAGAGCCGCAGCGACGCCAGCGCGGCCTCGCCGATGGCTACCTCGGCCAGCTCCTCGTCGTCGCCCTCGGCGTAGGACTCCCGCAGGGTCGGCGTGACGGCGAACGCGGTTCCGCTCAACGGCTGAAAAGAATCGTCGGCGACCAGCTGCTGAAGCATGGCCAACGTGGCCGGAATGTAGACCCGCACTACGGCAGATTAGCCGTCGTCCTCGCGGTCGCCGAGCAGGGTCGACACATGGTCGGGGACGTAGTGAGCCAGCTCGCGCGCGGGCCGGACATAGCCGCCCATGACCGGCCGTTTGGGCAGTTCGACCTTGGGATGGTCAACCTCCCGATAGTCAATGCCGGCCAATAGGTCGGCCATCATGTTCAGCCGTGCGTGCTTCTTGTCGTCGGACTCGACGACGATCCACCGGCGGTCCGGCGGCAGGTCGGTGTGCACCATCATTTCGTCCTTGGCGCGCGAGTAGTCCTCCCAGCGGTACACCGACTCGAGGTCCATCGGGCTGAGCTTCCAGCGCCGCAGCGGGTCCTTGCGGCGGGACTTGAATCGGCGCAGCTGCTCGTCGTCGGACACCGAGAACCAGTACTTGCGCAAGATGATTCCGTCGTCGATCAGCATCTGCTCGAAGATCGGGCACTGCCGCAGGAACAGCGCGTGCTCCTCGGGTGTGCAAAATCCCATGACCCGCTCGACTCCGGCACGGTTGTACCAGGACCGGTCGAACAGCACGATCTCGCCGCGGGCAGGTAAGTGCTCGATGTAGCGCTGGAAGTACCACTGGCCGCGCTCGCGTTCGGTGGGCGCGGGCAAGGCGGCGATGCGCGCGATCCGCGGGCTGAGGTATTCGGTGACACGCTTGATGGTTCCGCCCTTGCCGGCCGCGTCCCGCCCCTCGAACACCACCACGACCCGGGCGCCGGTAGCCTTGACCCACTCCTGAAGCTTCACCAATTCCGTTTGGAGCCGGAATAATTCGGCTTCATAGATGTCTTTGGGAATCTTGCGGTTGACGTTCTTGACCGAAGACGTTCCACCCTTTTCGCGCTTGCCCATCGCCGAATACTAGGTTACTGAGCAGCTTCGAGCAGTTCGTCGAGCGATTCAGCCAGCAGCGTCGGCAGCACGTCGACGTCGGTCATCGCGTCGCGGTCGGCGTTGATGCCGAAATACAGCATCCCGCAGTACGACGTGACGCCGATCGCCAGCACCTGGTTGTGCAGTAGTGGCGGCACCGCGAACGTCTCCAGCACCTTGGCCCCGGCCAGGTACATCTGCGATTGCGGCCCGGGCACGTTGGTGATCAACAGGTTGAACTGGCGCGCGTTGAACTGCGTGGCCACCCGGGTGCCCATCGCGTGCAGCGTCGGCGGCGCGAACCCGGACAGCGTCACGATCGTGCGGGCATCCACCAGAGTGGCCGCGGCCGAATGCGATTCGGTGGCGTGGGCGATCTGGGACAGCCGCACCACTGCGTTGCCCTCGCCCACCGGCAGGTCGACAAGGAACGGCGCGACCTCGCTGATGGCCTGCCCCGGGCCCGACGTCTCGAGCACCGCCTCGGGGTACACCGACGTCGGTGCCATCGCCCGCACCGTGGAGCTCGTGGTGACCGGCTCGCCGCGCGAGAGCAGCCAGTTCCGCAAGGCACCCGCGATCACGGCCAGCACCACGTCGTTCACGTCGCACTCGTAGCGCGAGCGCACCAGCCGGTAGTCCGCCAGCGAACCGGTGGCCACGGTGAATCGGCGGTTGCGCGAAACCTTGGTGTTCAGCGGGCTGTTGGGCGCGGTGCCGCGCGCCACGGTGCGGGCGACGTCGGTCAGCCGCCGGGCGAGATCGACCACTTCGCCACTGTTGCGGGCGAGCTCGCCGATCGCCGAAGTGACCGCCTGCATCTGTACCCGCGGCCGGGCCAGCCACTCCCCGACCGCACTGATCAGGAGTTGGTTGTTGGTCGGCTCGCGACCCGGGATCCAGATGTCCTCACCAAACGTCGGCGGCTTCTGGGTGCGGTCGGCGATGACGTGACCGACCTCCAGTGCCGTCATCCCGTTGACGAGAGCTTGGTGAGACTTGGTGTAGATGGCAAGGCGGTTCTTGGCCAGGCCCTCGATGAGGTACATCTCCCACAGCGGGCGGGAGCGGTCCAGCGGACGAGACCCCAGCCGAGCGATGAGTTCGTGCAGCTGCGCGTCGCTTCCCGGCGACGGCAGCGCCGAACGCCGTACGTGATAGGTGATGTCGAAGTCGGGGTCGTCGACCCACACCGGGCGCGCCAGGCCGAGAGTGACCTCGCGGACCTTCTGGCGGTAGCGCGGGATCTGGGGCAGCCGGCGTTCGACGGTCTCCAACAGGGTTTCGTAGCTGAGACCGGAGCGGGGCTTGCGCAGGATCGACAGTGAGCCGACATACATCGGGGTCGAGGTGTTCTCCAGGTGGTAGAACGACGCGTCGGATGTTGACAACCGGGTCACCATCGTCGCGACATTCCCCTCATCGGCTACTCCCCCGCCCACTCCGTCTCGACACGGTAACCGGCTGTCAAGGGTCGCCGCATTGCGGGTGCATACCCCGCTGCGGCGAGTGTGCCATCATGTCGCCATCGGCTTGCCCCTCTCCGGCCGCCGGCCTTACCGCCCGATCACCGGAGAGTGCCCATGTCCTGCGTCGTCCCCGTCGTCGACTACGAGCCGCCCGTCCTGCACTCCGCCCCCGAACGGGTGCGTCCGCTGCGTCCGCGTGCCGGGGCGGTGCCGCGCCGGCCCCCACCTGCCCCGACCCAGGCCGCTCCGCTACGCGCCGCCGCCGGGTTCGCCGACGCCGCACTGCGCCGGGTGCTGGAGGTCATCGACCGGCGTCGGTCACTGGCGCAGCTGAAGCCACTACTGGCCGCCGGCTTGGTCGACTCGCTACTGCCCGCGATCGCGCGTCAGGAGGGCCGCGGCGCGGCACAGCTGCGCCGGTTGCGGGTTCAACCGGTCGGGACCGACGGTTCAGCCGCGGAGGTGGCGGC
The DNA here is from genome assembly GCA_000230935.2 of Mycolicibacterium rhodesiae JS60. Lineage (GTDB taxonomy): Bacteria > Actinomycetota > Actinomycetes > Mycobacteriales > Mycobacteriaceae > Mycobacterium > Mycobacterium rhodesiae_B. The sequence goes on along the minus strand of AGIQ01000001.1, from coordinate 1,113,552 downwards.
CGCCTACAGCCGAGACGGCCGCACCCATGCCATCGCCTGCCGGGTCGAACAGGTGCCGACTGCCGCCGGGGTTCGGTGGCAGGTGGTGGCGCTGCACATCGGTTGAGGCGCCTAGCCCCGGCGCAGCGACCGGCCTTCCTTGGCCTGCTTACGAGCAGCCTCGCGACGTTCCTTGCGCGTGGTGCCTTCCGCGGGTGCCGCGCGCTTGGCGCCGCCGTTGCGCTGCAGCTCGGCGGACCCGTCTTCGGCGGGGCCGGAGTAGGTCAGTTGACGCGAGTCCTCGTCGTCGATTCCCTTGGCGTGCAACGCCGCCGGAGCGGGTTCCTGCTGCCGGGCAGCCAGGTCGGCCAACCCCTGCGGGGTATCGACAGGGGCTACCGCGGGCGCTGGCGCCGCCTCCACCTGAACGTTGAACAGGAAGCCGACCGACTCCTCCTTGAGGCCGTCGAGCATGCCGACGAACATGTCGTAGCCCTCGCGCTGGTACTCGACCAGCGGGTCGCGCTGCGCCATGGCCCGCAGACCGATGCCTTCCTTGAGGTAGTCCATCTCGTAGAGGTGCTCGCGCCACTTGCGGTCGATGACGTTGAGCAGCACGTTGCGCTCCAGTTGGCGCATGGCGCCCTCGCCGGCCATCGCGGTGATTTCCGCTTCCCGTGCGGCATAAGCCTTTTCAGCGTCCTGGACCAGCGCGTCGAGCAGTTCCTCGCGGGTCAGCTCACCGGCCTCGCCGACGGCGTCGGTGTCCACCAGGTCGTGATGGTCGATGCCCACCGGGTAGAGCTGCCGCAGCGCGGTCCACAGCTGCTCGAGATCCCAGTCTTCGGCGTAACCCTCGGATGTAGCGCCGTTGACGTAGGCGGTGATGACGTCGACGAGCATGTCGTGCGCCTGCTCGGCCAGGTTCTCGCCCTCGAGAATCCGGCGGCGCTCCTCGTAGATGACCTTGCGCTGCTGGTTCATCACCTCGTCATACTTGAGGACGTTCTTGCGGATCTCGAAATTCTGCTGCTCGACCTGGGTCTGCGCGCTCTTGATCGCGCGGGTGACCATCTTGGCCTCGATCGGCACATCATCGGGCAGGTTGAGCCGGGTCAACAGGCTCTCCAGCGTGGCCCCGTTGAAGCGCCGCATGAGCTCGTCACCCAGCGACAGGTAGAAGCGGGACTCGCCCGGATCGCCCTGGCGACCCGATCGCCCGCGCAGCTGGTTGTCGATACGGCGCGACTCGTGTCGCTCGGTGCCCAGCACGTAGAGGCCACCGACCTCGATGACGTGCTTGGCCTCCTCGGCGGCTTGCGCCTTGACCTTGGGCAGCTCTTCCTGCCAGGCGGCCTCGTACTCGTCGGGGGTCTCGACCGGATCCAGGCCCCGCTCACGCAGACGTTGGTCCACCAGGAAGTCGACGTTGCCGCCGAGCACGACGTCGGTGCCGCGGCCGGCCATGTTGGTGGCCACCGTGATGGCCCCGCGCCGCCCGGCCTCGGCGATGATGCCGGCCTCCTGCTCGTGGAACTTCGCGTTGAGCACGTTGTGCGGCACACGGCGCTTGGTGAACTGACGCGACAGGTACTCGGAACGCTCGACGCTGGTGGTGCCGATCAGGACCGGCTGACCCTTCTCGTAACGCTCCTGGACATCGTCGACGACGGCGATGTACTTGGCTTCCTCGGTCTTGTAGATCAGGTCGGTCTGGTCCTTACGGACCATCGGCCGGTTCGTCGGGATCGGGACCACGCCGAGCTTGTAGATCTCGTGCAGCTCGGCGGCCTCGGTCTCGGCGGTGCCGGTCATGCCGGCCAGCTTGTCGTAGAGACGGAAGTAGTTCTGCAGCGTGATCGTGGCCAGGGTCTGGTTCTCGGCCTTGATCTCGACATTCTCCTTGGCCTCGATGGCCTGGTGCATGCCCTCGTTGTAGCGTCGGCCGATCAGCACGCGGCCGGTGAACTCGTCGACGATGAGCACCTCGCCGTTGCGGACGATGTACTCCTTGTCGCGCTCGAAGAGTTCCTTGGCCTTGAGCGCGTTGTTGAGGTAGCTGACCAGCGGCGAGTTGGCGGCCTCGTAGAGGTTGTCGATGCCGAGCTGGTCCTCGACGAACTCGACACCCAGCTCGTGCACGCCGATGGTGCGCTTCTTGATGTCGACCTCGTAGTGGGTGTCCTTCTTCATCAATGGGGCCAGCCGGGCGAACTCGGAATACCAGTGCGAGGCGCCGTCGGCCGGGCCGGAGATGATCAACGGGGTGCGGGCCTCGTCGATGAGGATCGAGTCGACCTCGTCGACGATGGCGTAGTTGTGGCCGCGCTGCACCATCTCCTCGACCGAGTGCGCCATGTTGTCGCGCAGGTAGTCGAACCCGAACTCGTTGTTGGTGCCGTAGGTGATGTCCGCGTGGTACGCCGCCCGGCGTTCGTCAGGGGTCAGGCCCGAGAGGATCACGCCGACCTCGAGTCCGAGGAAGCGGTGCACGCGGCCCATCCACTCGCTGTCGCGCTTGGCCAGGTAGTCGTTGACGGTGACGACGTGGACGCCGTCCCCGGACAGCGCGTTCAGGTAGGCGGGAAGCACACAGGTCAGGGTCTTGCCCTCACCGGTCTTCATCTCCGCGACGTTGCCGAAGTGCAGGGCGGCGCCGCCCATCACCTGGACGTCGAAGTGGCGCTGCGAGAGCACTCGCCAGGCGGCCTCACGTGCGACGGCGAAAGCCTCGGGCAACAGGTCATCGAGGCTTTCGCCGTCAGCGACGCGCTTCTTGAACTCGTCGGTCTTGGCCCGCAGCTCGCCGTCGGAGAGCTTCTCTACGTCGTCGGACAAGGTGTTGACATAGTCGGCCACCCCCTTGAGGCGCTTGACCATGCGACCTTCACCAAGGCGCAGCAACTTAGAGAGCACATCTTCCCCTGTGGATTGGAGGCTTAAGCGTTCTCCATCCTAGGTGACGCGCTGGTGGAGCTCGGGCATCGGCAATCAGCTCAGGCGGATCAACCCGTAGTCATAGGCGTGCCGGCGATAGACGACGCTGGGCCGATCGGTCTCCTTGTCCTGGAACAGGAAGAAGTCATGGCCGACGAGCTCCATCTCGTAAAGCGCGTCGTCCACGGTCATCGGCTTGGCCGGATGCTCCTTGGTCCGCACAATCCGGCCAGGTTCGTGGTCGTCGAGCGGCGCCTCCTGGACCGCGGGCTGCTCGGGCTTGAAGGCCGCGGCCGCGTCGATCAGCGGCGTCGCGGAGGTGGCCTGGTGCAGCGATACCGGGGTCTTGTCGCCGTAGTGGACCTTGCGCCGGTCCTTGGTGCGCCGCAGCCGATTTTCGAGTTTGTGAACGGCGGCCTCGAAGGCGCCGTAGAAGCTGTCGGCGCAGGCTTCACCACGGACGACCGGCCCGCGCCCCCGCGCGGTGATCTCTACGTGCTGACAGTTCTTGCGTTGGCGACGGTTGCGTTCATGTTCGAGCTCGACGTCGAAGCGGTAGATCGAACGGTCGAACCGTTCGAGGCGAGCGAGTTTCTGCGCGACGTAGACACGGTAATGATCGGGAATCTCGACATTGCGGCCGCACACCTGCACCTCGGCATTGGCGTCGGCTTCGGCAAGGTCGTCTTCGTCGGCGAGCAATTGACCGGTGTTCACGGATTCGATTGACATGCTTGACAACTCGTTTCTGTTACGCGTTGCACGCACTCTGGCGTGCCGGCCTGTCTTCGGTAGCTGCGCCGACAGGTTTGGCACGAGATTTCACCCGCCGCGCGCCAGGGGTCGAGGAACCTCACCTCCTACCGCTATCGGCGAAGTGGCGGGCCTGTGGGTCTAGGCCGCCCCCGTGATGAGTTCACGGTGTGTTGGCTCCGAAGGTAGTCGTTGTTCACGCCCCGGTGCCACCTTTTTGCGCACCTGTTTTCAGTTCTTTCGACCTCTGTTACAAGGACCGGCGGCCCGACCTGGTCAAGCCTGCGCAAGTGTTAGAAGAGCCCTAACTTTTGCGCCAGTTTTCTGCAGTACTCGGATCGCTTCGCGGGCCGTGGCACCGGTGGTGACGATGTCGTCGACGAGCAGGATGTCCCCTGCGACCGATCGGGTGATCTTGATGCGGCCGGCGAGATTACGTTCACGGTCGGCGATGGTGAGGCCGACGGAGTCGCGGACCAGGGAACGGGTCCGCAGCGCCTGGGTGACGGTGATGTCGGGGTGCTGTCGGGTGGCGTGCGTGGCGATGCGGGTGACCGGGTCACCGCCGCGCCGGCGGGCAGCCAGCGCTCGGGTCGGGGCCGGGACGATGGTGAACGGGGTGTCGAGGACGCCCCAGCCGGTGAGCTGGTGGATGCCCAGCGCCAGGGCGCGGGCCAGCGGGGCGACGAGATCGCGGCGACCGTGTTCCTTGACCGCGACGATGGCCGACCGACGGGGGCCGGCGTAGCGGCCGAGGGCGAACACGGGCACGCCCGGGTCGATGCGTGGGGCCACGAGGTGGGGTTCGTCGGTGTGGACCGTCAACGCTGCGGCGCAGGTGTCGCACCACCTGGTTGAGGGCGCGCCGCACCCTCCGCATTCGAGCGGGAGGATGAGGTCGAGCATGGTTTGAGTGTGGCCGCTTCCGGCGACGTGGCGGGAGTACTGTCCACAGGGGTGGCTGGTACGACGGGATTCGCCGAGGCGAACGGGCTGACGTTCGCCTATATCGAGGAGGGCTCCGGCCCACTGGTCTTGTTGCTTCACGGCTTCCCTGACACAGCGCACACGTGGGACGACCTGCGTCCCCGGATCGCCGATCGCGGCTATCGTGCCGTCTCTCCGTTCATGCGCGGATATCACCCGACGGCGGTGCCGGGCGCGGATCCCGATCAGGAGACGCTGGCACGCGATGTCCTTGCGTTGATCCAAGCGCTGGGGGCTTCTGAGGCGGTCGTGATCGGGCACGACTGGGGCGCGTCGGCGGCGTACGGCGCGGCGGGGCTGGGGCCGGAGCGGGTTTCCAAGCTGATCACTCTTGCCATCCCGCATCCTGCGACGTTGCTGCCCTCTCCGCGGAAGCTCTGGGGTGCTCGTCATTTCGTGGCGTACAAGCTGCCGAAAGCCGCGGAGCGCTTCGCCCGCAACGACTTCGAGGCATTGCCCGCGATCTATCGGCGGTGGTCGCCGACGTGGCATCCGCCTGGTTCGGAATTCGACCCAGTCCGGGAGTGCTTCGCGAGCCCAGGGAGTCTGGACGCGGCATTCGGCTACTACCGAAAGCTCTCCCCACTGCCGTCGGCGTCACTGAAGGCCACGATCACCGTGCCGACCGTCGTCTTCGCCGGGCTGGACGATCCGGTCGCCGGGCTGGCGGACTACCGCCGTGCGGCGCGGAAGTTCAAGGGCGAGTACATCATTGAAGAAGTGCCCGGCGGACATTTCATGCATCGCGAACACCCGGAGGTGTTCGCGGAGCGGGTGTTGGCGCATTTGTGAGGGAGCATTCTTGTCGTACCCCGGTGCGATGATGTGGTCATGTCCTCGACCGCCGTGCTGAGCTCGAAGGAGCGCCTTGAGGTGTTGTTCGAGGAGCTGGCCGAGCTGGCAGGTCAACGCAATGCGATCGACGGACGCATCGTGGAGATCGTCGCCGAGATCGATCACGACGGGATCTGGGGTGCTACCGGCGCACGCTCTGTCTCCGCAATAGTGGCGTGGAAACTCGGCATCTCCTCCACGAACGCCAACACTATCGCCGCAGTCGCGCACCGGGTTGCGGACTTTCCCCGCTGCAACAGCGCTCTGCGCGAGGGTCGGTTGTCGGTGGATCAGGTCGGGGTCATCGCCGAACGCGCCGCCGAGGGTTCTGATGAGCACTACGCCCAACTGGCGTCGGTGGCCACAGTCAGCCAGCTGCGCAAAGCGATCAAACTCGAGCCCCGCCCGAAGCCCGACCACGGTCCCCAACCGGATCCGCCACGCTCGATCACCAAGTCACATGGCGCCGACTCGACCAGCTGGCGGATCACCCTGCCCCACGACGAGGCCGCGACCTTCGACGCGGCACTGCAGTCCCACAAGGATGCACTGGTCACTGAATACAAAAACGACCACGACACCGAGCGCTCCGAGAACCCACCACCGTTCCCCAACACGGTGGATGCGTTCATGCGGCTGGTCGAGGCCGGCTGGGACACCGAGGTGGCCCGCCGCCCGCACGGGCAGCGCACCACCGTCGTGATGCACGTTGATGTCGAACAGCGGATCGCAGCATTGCATGTGGGTCCGCTGCTCTCCGACGGCGACCGCCAGTATCTGACCTGTGATGCCACCTGTGAGGTGTGGTTCGAACGTGACGGCCAGCCCATCGGCGCCGGGCGGGCCACCCGCACCATCAACCGGCGACTGCGCCGTGCACTGGAACACCGCGACGCCACCTGCGCGGTCCCCGGCTGCGGGGCCACCCGTGGACTGCACGCCCACCACATCCAGCACTGGGAAGACGGCGGCCCCACCGAACTGCACAATCTAGTGCTGCTCTGCCCGTATCACCACCGGGCACACCACCGCGGCGACATCACCATCACCGGACCCGCCGACCGTCTCACCGTCACCGACAGCGACGGCGACCCCCTCACCTCAGCATCACTAGCACGACCACCCAACCATCCACCACCCAACGTCCCACCCTGTCCCGGGCCCATCGGCGAACGCGCCCAATGGAAGTGGTACCACCCCTACGAACCACAACCGCCGCCATCTGAGAACTAGCGGTTGTCCAGCCCGGGCTAGGCCACCGTGGCCGGATTCGGCGATCCTGCCGCACATGAGGTGCTCAACCGGAAGTGCCAAAGCGTGCTCCCCCAACACCGTTAAAGCTGGGCCCAGACCGACTTCGTCTTCATGTAGGCCTCGATACCCTCGCGACCGAACTCGTGGCCCCAGCCAGACTGCTTGTATCCCCCGAAGGGCACCGCGTGGTCGAAGACTAACTGGCAGTTGATCGTAACGGTGCCAGCCTGCAGCCGTTTTCCGAGAGTGTGGGCGCGACTCAGATTCGTCGTCCACGCGGTAGCCGCTAGCCCATAGGTCGTGTCGTTGGCCATGGCGACGGCTTGGTCGTCGTCGTCGAACGGCAGGATCGTCACTACTGGACCGAAGATCTCTTGTTGATAGAGCCTGCTGGTGGTGGGATCGACGTTGGTGAGCACGGTCGGGTGGACAAAGTAGCCCCTCCGGTCTAGGCGATAGCCGCCGGCGACCACCTCGACACCGTCGGCCTTGCCCTCCTCGATGAAGCCCATCACACGCGAGAGTTGCTTGGCACTGATGAGCGGTCCGCTCATCACGCCCTCTTCGTTGGGACCGCCCAGCTTCATGGAGTTCGCCACTCCTGCGATGCCCTCGACCACGCGATCGTACACCCCGCGCTGGACGAAGATCCGTGAACCGCAGACACAGCCTTGGCCCGAGTGCACGAAGATGCCCATCGCCGCCATGAAGGTGGCCTTCTTCAGCTCGGCATCCTCGTAGATCAACACCGGCGACTTACCACCGAGCTCCAGCGCGACCTTCTTGAGGTTGGCCGCCGATGCTCGCACGATCTCCTTACCGACCTCCGTCGACCCGGTGAAGGCGACCTTCTCGACGTCGGGATGCGCAGTGATGGCCGCGCCAACGGTTTGTCCGTACCCGGTCACCAGATTAACCACACCGTCCGGAACACCTGCTTCGGCGATCAGCCGGACCAGCAGCAACGCCGATAGCGGTGTCTCCTCCGCAGGTTTGACGACCATGCTGCATCCGGCCGCCAGCGCGGGAGCGAGCTTGGCGCACGCGTTGAATACCGGTCCGTTCCACGGGAAGATCAGTCCCACCACGCCATAGGGCTCCTTGAGCGTATAGGCGTGCATGTTGACAAATGTGTCCGTCGCGATGCCTGTCGTCTTCACGTCGTAGGCGGTGCCGTTAACCTTGGTACACCACCCCGCGTAGTAGCGGAAGAACTCCGCACATGTCGGGATTCCCAACTGCGCCTGCATCAACGGCATACCTGTGTTGGCCGAGTCGATCTGTGCGAGCTCCGCCGCGTGATCCTCGATCAAATCTGCGATGCGCCACAGGACTTTGGCTCGCTCGCGCCCCGGCAGATCGACCCACACTCCCGCCTCGTACGCAGCCTTCGCCCGCGCGACCGCCTCGTTGACCGCCTCCTGGCCAGCGTCTGTGAACTCGGTGAGCTGCTCCTCGGTCACCGGATCGATGATCGGAATCACCTCACCTGTGCCCGGGCGCTCACGAATCTCGTCTAACACCGACTGCAATATCATTCCCAATTCCCTTTCACCGGCGAAGCGCTCGATACGCTGGTACCGAGCACACTCATGACTCGACGACGTGAAGATCCGCACCTGCGGATGAGTTCGGATGACGTTGCGGGGCCTCGGAAACGGATTCCCCCGATGACAGCATCACCATCGTCGGAGCCGGTCGGGCGCAAGACAGCCGTGCCAGATGCGGAACGGGCAATTCCTCTGGAGCCCAGCGGCAGGCCGCATCGCCGCGCGGGCTCGACACCGCCGCCCACCATGCGCGAAATTGCCACGCCCAGAGCGTGATTGATAGTGACGTCGGCTCTGTCGAGCGGGGCCGACATTGAGCGCGGGCCAATCCTCATACACCTCGCCGCGAGTGTAAATGGTGATGCACCAGCACGGTAGAGCCGCTGGCGAGGCCCGTCGGTGTCCACGCAGGTACCGGCGATCTGCCGGTGGGATCCTGGCTGCTGGTCATCCAGATCCGATGTCCTCGCGCCTCATTCCTGTGCCAACTCCGCTGTGTCATCGCGAGCTAACCAGCATCGACCCGGCGACCGGTCCGCCACCGACGCCGACGGCCACGATCTGCGGCACGCGTGACACCTGACGGTCGCCACCTTCGCCCCACAGTTGCACGCACGCTTCGTGAAGGAATCCCATTCCGTGCAAGCGCCCTCCCGACAGCTGACCCCCGCTGGTATTCAGCGGTAGTGTCCCCTCGCGCGCGATGTGTTCACCGCCTTCGATGAACTTGCCGGCCTCGCCGCGTCCGCAGAATCCCAACGCTTCCAGCCACATGATCGTCAGAAAGCTGAAGCCGTCGTAGAGCTGGGCCATATCGACATCGTGCGGTGTCAGTGAAGTGTTGTCCCACAGAGTCGCCGCGGAATCGTGGGCGGCCATCGTGGCGAGGTCGCCGCGCTGATCCCAGGTCGCCCGCTCGAACATGGCCGGTCCGACCGACTCGACGGTCAGTGGGTGCTTCGGCAAGCCCTTGGCCGCTGTGCGATTCGAGACAATGACTGCTGTTGCGCCGTCACACGGTGCATCACAGTCATACAGGCAAAAGGGGTCGGAGATCATCCGTGCGCCAAGATAGTCATCCATTGACATCGGGTCGCGGTACACCGCATCGGGATTCAGCATCGCGTTGCGTCGCGCATTGAGCGCGATGGCAGCGAGCTGACGTCGCGTCATACCGAATTCACACATATACCGCGTTGCGGGCATGGCCAACCAGTTGACCGCGGATACCGCGCCATAGGGGGCAACCCATGCTAGTTGCGGCGGCAACTTGCCGTCACCCAGCACAGTGGAGGCTCGTCCTCCGCCAGCCTGTTGCGCTGCCGTCGACTCCCAGACGGAACGGAACACCAGAACATGGTTTGCCAATCCGAGGGTCACCGCCATACACGCCTCGATGACCGGTCCGATCTGGCCTGCCGTCTCGAGCCCGGACATGTACCAGCGACTGCGTAGACCGAGCGCGTTGCGGATGTCGGTGATGTCGGCGCCGGAGAACCCGGCCATCGCCGCTCCCGCGGAACCGGGATAGCTTGCTATTCCATCGATGTCGTCGAAATTGAGGCCAGCGTCAGCGACCGCTCGAGTAGCTGCCTCCAGCGTCAGCTCCATGCCGGTGCGCCCCAGTCGGCGGCCCACCGCGGACTTGCCGGCTCCACTGATGACTGCCTTGCCGTCGAATGGCCCGCGGTTCACGATGTCACGTCAACACAGAGGGGCCGAAATAGGGGCACCCACACCGTGGTGCCCTCACCGGTGACAGGCCACGCTTCGAAGTCCACTTCGACGGGCATGCCGATCGCGACATGGTCGATGTCGACGCCAATGACGTTCGTGATCAACCGCAGGTCGGGCTGCTCGTCGATCTCCACCATCGCGACAATGTAGGGCGGGTCGAATCCTGGGATCCACGGTTGCCTATTGATGGTGTACGCCGCGACCGTGGCCTTGCCCGAGACAGCCTCTGGGCTGACATCGAAGCTGCGGCATCGCCAGCAGACCGGGGCAGGAGGGTGGAAGTACCGGCGGCAAGAGTGGCACCGCATGATGAGCAGGCGGCCCTGCTCACCCCCCGTCCAGAAGGGGATGGCTTCGGGGGGCGGTGCTGAGACGAGCCGAAATGCGGGCCGCTCGGATGTGTCCGTCACAAGCCGGCCGGTCCAGGTTGGCCAAACTCGAACACCTTCGTCATGTTGCTACCAATGCTTTCGCAGTACCAAAGATCTGTTCCGCAACGTTAGGATGCTTGCATTCGGGTTGTCAATTCTGTCTGCGAATCCGTATACCGCACCCGCAGCTAGCTTCCTACATGATCTGGAACATGTTTGTAGGCAACCGTATTCGCGAAGCGACTGCGCCGCGCCGAATACTCCGGATACGTCGCGCTCAACGACTCGTCCGGCCCGGTGGTGCAGACCTTCTCGGTGGTCAGCGCTGAACGTCGAGCGCGGCTCAGCAGGCCCGATACTCCGACTGAGATCATCGCGTGCCAGCCCCGGGTCGGCGCCGACACGCTGTGTCGATAAGTCTTGGCTACAGCCACCGAGGCCGCTGCTGTGTGGCATCCGCACCCGCGATCAGCGCCCAAGCGGGCTACACGAATTCACCGATAGCCTCTTCACCCACAAGTGTCGTGCGGTGCAGCAGACGTACCGACGTGGGCGCGAAGGGAAGTGCGCGGTGCAACATGCCTGTGTTGTCCCAGATAACAAGATCGCCGACGCGCCACTGTTGGCGTAGCGTGAACTGCGGCTGAGTTGCCCAGTCCAACAATCGATCTAGTAGGTCGCGTCCCCGGACCTTGGGCCATCCCACAATCTCAGTAGCGGTGGAACCCACCAACAGCGACGTACGGCCGTCACGACGTTTCCATACCAACGGATGAACCTGGGTGGGGATCCGCTCCCACGCTGCGCGCTCCTTGTCGGTGGGCTCCGGGTTGGCGAGCGACTGGGCATGCGCGAAGCTATGCAAGACGCGCAGATCGGCGAGTTCGGCGCGCTCCTCCTCGGACAGGGCGTTATACGCCGCGTAGGTGTTGGCGAACTCGGTATCCCCACCGGCGGGATCTACCGCCCGCGCTGTCAGCAGGGTCGCCTTCTGCGGGATCGGGTCCATCAAACCGTCAATGTGCCAATGGAAGTTCCCCTGCCGGTAGGAAGCCATAATCGCGTTGGTCTTGGCGGGATCCATAGTGATGGTCTGAATCTCGGGATACTCGTGTTCTCCGGTGGGCTGGACCACCAGGGTCCCTAGGCGGCGAGCGAACGTGACCAAATCGGCGTCGCTGACATTTACTTCCCGATACACGACGACTCCATGCTGCTCGAGCGCGCGTCGGGCGATATCGGCCGCATCGGCCTGAGCTAAGTCGCTGGATGTCATGCCGCTGATCTCGAGGCCGACGGCCGGAGTGATGGCGCTTGTGGTAACAGACATGGCTCTCCTTCGCAGGGATCGTGCTGTGGTAGGGCGATTCTCGTCAGTAGCCAACACTCCGAAGTGCCGACCCGAGAGCCAAATCTCTCTACACATACGATTGACTATGCGCTCACCCGGACACTACAGTGGAACAGATATTTGGTCAATGGATCTGCCGTTGCCGATCAGGGCCCTTTCAACTCCGTGGTCGGCCCCCTGGCATTGCAGCACATACGAAGCGGCATCGAGATAATGAGGGCGGAGATGGCTGGACGTGTAGCGGGCAAGGTCGCGTTCATCACGGGGGCAGCCCGGGGACAAGGCCGCAGCCATGCGGTTCGGTTGGCCCAAGAAGGCGCCGACATCATCGCAGTAGACATCTGCAAGCCTTTCGAAGACTCACCAGCGCCCGGATCCACTCCGGACGACCTCGCCGAGACCGCCGACATGGTCAAGAATCTTGATCGACGCATCGTGACCGCCGAAGTCGATGTGCGGGACTACGAGGCACTGAAGGCCGCACTGGACAGCGGTGTCGAGGAGCTGGACCGGCTCGACATCATCGTGGCCAACGCGGGCATCGGGACGACCGGGGTCAAGCTGCATAAGCTCAGCGAGGCGGCCTGGCAAGAGACGATCGACGTCAACCTCGCCGGAGTGTGGAAAACTGTCAAGGCCGGTGTCCCCCATCTGAAGTCCGGCAAGCGTGGCGGGTCGATCATCATCACAAGCTCGGTCGGCGGATTGAAGGCCTACCCGCAAGTCGGTCACTACGTGACCGCCAAACATGGTGTGGTCGGTCTCATGCGCACCTTCGCCGTCGAATTGGGTCAAGATTCGATCCGGGTCAATACCGTCCACCCCACTCACGTCAGCAGTCCATTGCTGATGAACGAGCCGACCTACCGGCTTTTCCGGCCCGATCTGGAGGACCCCGGCCCCGAGGACCTCGCCCCCATCTGCCAGTCGTTTCACTTCCTGCCAATCCCGTGGGTCGAACCAGCAGATGTCAGCAACGCCGTGCTGTTCCTGGCTTCTGATGAAGCCCGCTACATCACCGGTATCACCCTCCCGGTCGACGCCGGCAGCTTACTGAAATAGAGGAACCCATGTCGATCGCGAATACCGTCGGAAACGGTTCGGCCGTCTACTACGACCCCTATGACGTCGATATCACAGCGGATCCCTACCCGACCTTCAGCCGGCTGCGGGAAGAGGCGCCCCTGTACTACAACGAACGGTACGACTTCTGGGCGCTGTCCCGGCACGCTGATGTCGCTGCTGCGCTGGCAAATTGGGAGACCTTCTCCAACGCCCGCAGTGACATCCTGGAATTGATGCAGTCTGATTTCGACATGCCGCCCGGGGTGATGATGTTCGCCGACCCACCCATGCACACGATGCTGCGTGGACTCATGTCGCGGGTTTTCACACCACGCCGAGTGGCAGCCATCGAGGATCAGATCCGACGCTATTGCATCGGGTGCCTGGACCCGCTCGTCGGATCGGGCAGCTTCGACATCATCACCGAACTCGCGTCGATGATGCCGATGCGCGTGATCGGAATGCTGTTGGGCATACCTGAGGACCAGCAGGTTGGCTTCCGCGAGAAACAAGACGCCAACCTGCGCACCCGCCCCGGCACGCCGATGAAAGTCGCCAAGTCGGACGCGATCGCCGACGGACGCATGTTCGCCGATTACGTCGAGTGGCGGTCCAAGAATCCCTCGGACGATCTGATGACGGCGCTGCTCAACGTCGAATTCGAAGACCAGCATGGCGTAATGCGCAAGCTGACCCGCACCGAGGTTCTCCACTACACGCAGGTCGTAGCCGGGGCGGGCAACGAGACCACCGGGCGGTTGATCGGCTGGCTGGCCAAGGTCCTCGCCGAGCATCCTGATCAGCGGCGTCAAGTCCATGAGGACCGTTCGCTGCTCAACAGCGTCGTTGATGAGACACTACGATTCGAGCCGACCGGTCCGCATGTCGCCCGCTACGTCACGCGCGACTTCGACTGCTACGGAACCACTGTGCCCGCGGGAAGCGCTATGCTGCTCTTGTTCGGCGCGGCCAACCGTGACCCTGAGCGCTTCGAGAACCCCGACACGTTCGACATCCACCGCGGCAACATCTCCCACCTGACATTTGGTAAGGGACTGCACTATTGCCTCGGCGCAAACCTAGCCCGCATGGAGGGCCGGGTTGCACTCGATGAACTGCTCAACCGATTCCCCGATTGGGACATCGACTACGACACCATGCAGTTGGCACCGACATCGACCGTCCGCGGCTGGGATCGGCTGCGCATCGTCGTTTCGTGAGATCGCCCGGGCATGATCGCGCCGCAGGCACCCCTAGCCCTTCATGATGTCGGCGAACAGCTCGGCCATCTCATCGGCAACCCCTGACGGCACGGTGTAATCGGTCTCGTCGCGGATCTCAGCGAAGTGCTCTGCCACGTCCTCGACCGAAAGATCTGGATAGAAAACGCCTTTCGTCCTTCCGATGAAGAATCGGGAGACCTGTCCGGCGCCGGCGGAGTAGAATTCACCGCTAACCGGGCAATCCGTATGCGCTAGGTAAGCCACGACAGGCGCCACTCGTGCCGGGTCGAGTTTCTCGAGAAACGGGCGCATCAAAGCTTCGGTGGCCGCCTGGGCGTCGGCGTCGCGCTGCTGATCGATACCCGCCATTGCCCGTTCGAGCATCCTTGTCGCAGCAATCGGAGCAATGGCGTTGACCTTGATGTTGAATTCAGCGCCTTCAGCAGCCAGCACCCGCGTCAAGCCGATCAGGCCGGTCTTCGCCGCCCCATAGTTGCTCATGGATGCTGAGCCTAGGATGCCCGCCGCTGAGCAGGTGTTCACCACGCGGCCATAACCCTGGTCGCGCATGACATTCCACGCGGGACGGGTGACAAAGAAGGCTCCCTTGAGGTGGACGTCGATGAGAGGCTCCAGACGGTCAGCCGACATGTCCGCGAAGGGCGTATCAAGTACGGTCCCAGCGTTGTTGACGAGAATGTCTATGCGGCCCCACTTCTGCAACGCCGTGTCGATAATGGCCCGCCCGCCCTCGGGCGTCGTCACGGAGTGGGTGTCCGCGATCGCGGCGCCTCCGCAGTCGCGTATCTGCTGCGCGGCGGATTCCGCGGCACCGGTCGAAGCTCCCTCACCCGTGACCGATCCGCCGAGATCGTTAACGACCACCTGCGCGCCGCGAGCGGCCAGCAGCCGGGCGTACTCCGCGCCCAGCCCTCGCCCCGCTCCGGTGATGACGGCCACCTGGCCGTCGAAACGTAGTTCTGTCATGAGTGAATCACCCTTCGTTGCGGCGTGGATTGGCCTGTGTGAGCTTGGGAGGCTGTAGTTGGCCTGTGGTCTCGGGTGCAGGCCGGCATTGGACGTACACTTCCGGTGTGGCAACACGGCGTGGGAGGCCCACTCAGGCCGAGGCGAAAGTACTCGACCATACGATCCGTCAGGCTGCCGTCTCGACGTTCTTGGAGTTCGGTTACGACGGGACGAGTATGGACGCTATCGCCCGCACCGCGGGCATTACACGGCGATCGCTCTACGCCAGATACGCCGATAAGCGCGCGGTCTTCGTCGACGTGATCCCTTGGGCGCTGACGCGTTACGTCGACAGCGAGTCGATCGACGACATCGACGGGGATGACTTGGCGGCAGCGCTTACTTCCCTGGGACGCATAGCGATCGCACGTGCCGTTGATCCCGACAACGTGCGCTTGAAACGCGTTGCGCTGAATGAATCGGCACGATTCCCCGAGTTCGCCGTCACCGCGGATTCGATGATGTGGGCCGGCCGCCAGCGGGCTCTGACAGAGCTCCTGCGCCGCCACCACGCTGAGGGCAATATCAGAGTCGACGATGTCGAGCTGGCGGCGGAACACTTCCTCGCCATGGTCGAGGCCGTCCCTGGCCGTCTCGCCGATTTCGGCATCCACCGCACCAAGGAGCAGCACGAGCGCCACCTGCATCAGGCGGTCGAATTGTTCCTGCACGGCATCATGACACCCCCCGAGCGTGGACTGCAGAGGTGAATCACGCCGGGCTGGCAGCACACGAGATAGATTGGCTGACAAGATAACTCTCCAGCCCTTCGCGGCCGAGTTCACGACCGTAACCGCTCGCTTTGACGCCGCCATACGGGGCCAGTGGGTCCATGATGTAACCCTCGTTAACCCCAAACGAGCCGCTACGGATCCGTGCCGCGACGCCGAGGCCCCGGTCCGTGTCCGCTGTGAAAACAGCGCCTGCCAAACCGTAGTCGGAGTCGTTGGCTATCGCCACCGCCTCTTCTTCGTCGCCGTACGCGATGACCGTCAGGACCGGCCCGAAGATTTCCTCCCGGGCGATGCGCATCCCGTTGTGCGCCTCGCTGAACAAAGTGGGTCGTACATACCAGCCACCGCCTAGACCGGCAGGCAGATCGCTGCCTCCGGTCACCAAGCGGGCGCCTTCGCGGACACCGTCTTCGATGTAGGCCCTGACCCTTGTTTGTTGGCGCTGAGCAGCCAGCGGACCGATCTGAGTGGCGGGGTCCGCCGGGTCACCAACGACCAGCGCGTCCAACTCTGCGGCCAGCGCATCGACATAGACGTCGGAACGCCCCGCCGGCACCAGGATTCGGCTCAACGCGTTGCAGACCTGGCCGCTGTTGGCGAGGCTGGCCAGCTGCACGGCATGGGCCACGGCGGCGGGGTCGGCGTCATCAAGCACAATGGCCGCTGACTTTCCACCCAACTCCAAGCTCACCTGCCTGAGCCCCGCAGCGCACGCAAGCGCCACCTCGCGCCCCGTTGTGGTCGAGCCGGTGAAGGACACCTTGTCGATGCCCGGATGGGCGACGAGGTGGGCTCCCACCTGGGCGCCCCCGGTCACGACATTCACCACCCCCGGTGGTAGCTGGGCTTGTTCGACCAGGTCCGCGAAGAATTGCGCATTCAGTGATGACTCCGGGGACGGCTTGACGACTACACAACAACCGGCAAGCAGAGCGGGGATCACCTTGGTGATCGTCAAAAACTGAGGCATGTTCCACGGCACGACCGCTGCGACGACACCGACGGGCTGTTTGTGGACGCGGAGGTCGGTGCCATAGAGGCCCTGGCGCGGCTCCTGCCAGGTGTACTCCTCCGCGACATCGCAGAATGCTGACATCGTCGTCAGCGCCAAACGGACTTGGGCCCGCTTGGAAAACGTTATGGGAGCACCAATCTCGGCAGTGATCAGCTCCGCCATCGCGCCACGGGCTTCCTTATAGAGCTCCGCGAGTCGCCGAACGGCGGCGATACGTTCCTGTGGTGCCATCCTCGGCCACGGCCCGGAGTCGAACGCGACACGCGCGGCCTCCACTGCGCGATCAACATCGGCAGGCGCCGCGGACACGACAGTGCCGATCACCAATTCGGTGTGCGGTGACATCACCGCGAGAAGAGTGTTCGAACTCGGTGCGCACCACCGCCCTCCGATGAACAGCTCGCCTCGGGTGATCATCGCACTCCTTACGGGTTGACCTGAATATCCACGCCCAGATTGACGAACTAGGCGAGGCGGGAAGTCATTGAGCAATCGACAGCGCGGCACCGCTGGTGACGAGAGCTGTTCACGTACAACGCCCTCCGTTGACGCCAAGGATCTGCCCGGTGATGTACCCGGCTTCTTCCGAGACCAGGAATGCGCATGCCGCGGCGATGTCCTCGGGCCGTCCGACCCTGCGCACCGGGGTTCGCTTGGCGTGATCATCGACGGTGCCGCCGAGGAGGCCGTCGCTTTCGGCCTTGCGCAGCATGGGTGTGTCAATGAACCCCGGGGGCACCACGTTGGCCGTGATGCCCCGCGGCCCGTATTCCAGCGCCAGGCTCTTGGTGAGCCCGTTGACGGCGGACTTGGCGGCCACATAATGCGCCATGAACGGCTCGCCGGAATGCGTGCTCGACGACGAGATGTTGACGATACGCCCCCACCCCGCAGCGAGCATGTCGGGAAGGACTGCCTGCGTGCAATGAAATACCCCATTGAGGTTGACATCGATGACACGAGACCAGGTTTCGAAGCTCAAGCTGCTGAATCGCTCGAATCCCGTCATGCCAGCCGCGTTCACCAGGATGGTGACCGGGCCGAGCGCGTCATGGATCGCAGCGTGCACCGCTTGGACTCGGGCAGGATCGGTCACGTCGGCGCAGAAGCTGTGCTCGGTATCGGACGCTGTCACGTCGATCGTAGCCACCCGATGACCGTCCTTGCGCAGCCGTTCGGCAATGGCCTGCCCAATACCAGACGACCCTCCTGTTACCAGGGCGGTCCTCACAACGATCCACCTCCGACTGGGTCATGAAGTTCCACAACATAATTCATGCGATACGTGGATTCTTGTTGGCGTTCCCGTGCTCTACCCGACATGACAGATGCTCGCCTTGCTCATCAGAACACCTTTCGTCCCGTAATGCCGGCGTCGCCCGCGGCGATCAGTAGCGGTCACATCGAGTGCCGTCGCTCCGACTTCGTGAAAGTATCCATGGTTGCATACTTCTGTCAAGCCTGCCGATGCACCGGGCGCGAGATTGTGGTGCCGAGGAAAGAAGTATGCAGATTTGTATACTTTCGTCCAGATTGCCGCTACCATGGTCAGCGTGAACAAAAAGCTGTTCCGATTTGCGGTTCAGGCGACCAACGCGTCGTCTGGCCGTGAATGGAAGCGATTCACAAGGAAAGTGGAGGACATGGGGTACTCCACTTTGTTCCTCGCTGACCACTACCTGGGCCCTGGCCCAGCACAACGCGACGCCAACACGCCGCGGCAAGATCTCGCTCCGATTGCCGCGATCGCCTCGGCGGCGGCGTACACCAAGACCTTGCGGGTGGGGTGCCGGGTGTTCTGTATCGACTACCACGTGCCGGCCGTTCTGGCGAAGGAAGTCGCGACTCTGGATCTGCTGTCCAGAGGCCGTCTCGAGTTCGGAATAGGCGCCGGCTGGAGCTCTGTCGAGTACGACGCGATTGGCTTGACGTTCGACTCTCCCGGTACACGGATTGCCCGCTTGAAAGAAGTTGTGGGTCTGGTCAAAGCCCACTGTTCGGGTGTCGAAATGAATTTCGTCGGCGAGTACGCGAAGGCGGTCGGGTACGAAGGCACACCGCCCCCGGTCCAGCAGCCGCATCCGCCGATCATGATCGGCGGAGGAGGGCGACGCGTTCTGTCCTACGCCGGGCGCACGGCCGATATCGTCAGCATCAATACGGTGCCCTTCCTGGCGCGGAATGAAGACGGCTTGACACCTGAGGAAGAGGCCGTGCGCCGACTCGAATATGTCCGCACGGCTGCGGGAGAGCGCTTCCGCGACATCGAAATTGAGAGTTCACCCTACTTCGTGTCCATCGGCTACGGATCAGCACAGGATGCTCTTGAGCGATTATCGGCTAAGACCGGGTTCGACATCGACGTCCTGGCCGACCACCCCAATGTCTTGACCGGTGCGCCCGATGCAATCGCCGACATTCTTCAAGCCCGCCGAGACACACTGGGCGTCAACTACATCACGGTGCAGCAGTCGCAGGTTGAACGTTTTGCGCCCGTAGTGGCGCGCCTCACCGGCGTCTAACACACCTGACACACGAATCACGATCGATCATAGAAGAGGAGCAATATGGCGAAACGCACACGATTCAGCGAGTATCAGAACAGTTATGCCAACTATCGGTTCGAACTGACCGACGACGGCATCCTGCTGATGCAGTGTCACACCAACGGCGGTCCCCTGGTGTGGAGCTGGGAATCGCACGACGAGATGTCGGATGCGTTCGCCGACATCGCGGGCGACCGCGAGATCAAGGTGTTGATTCACACCGGGACGGGCGACAACTACAACGCGAACTGGGGCAGGCTGCCAAACGGGGAACCACCAGAACAGCCCATCTATCAGGCGATGCCGAATATCCGCGGGTTGAACAAACTCGATGAGAAAGCCTGGTATGCACGCCATCTGATCTTCAACGTGCTCGATGTCGACGTACCGATGATCAGCGCGGTCAACGGTCCGTGCAACATGCATTCTGAAGTTCCGCTGATGGGCGACATCGTGCTGGCGTCCGAGGACGCCTACTTCCAGGATGCGTCGCATTTCCCCCGCGGTCAGGTGCCCGGCGACGGACAGCACGTCATCTGGAGCTTCCTGGCCGGCCACACGAGGGCTCGCTACTTCTTGCTCACCGGCCAGAAACTTGGTGCGGCCGAGGCTAAGGAGTGGGGTGTGGTCAACGAGGTGCTACCTAAAGAGCAAGTGCTCGACCGCGCGTGGGAACTGGCCCGCGAGTTGGTCAAGCGGCCGCCGCTGACCCTGCGCTACACACGTCAGCTGTTCACCAACCCGATGAAGCGCGCGTTCATCGACGAGCTCGGACACGGTCTCGGCCGTGAGACCTACGCGCAGCGCGCGTTCTTTCCCTTCGGCGGCGAGATGGAACCACTCGACCGCCCGTGGGATCAACAACCCTGGACCAATGGACAACTCACCAACGAAGGAGCCCGATCATGACGGGAATTCAGCAGAAACTCGCCACAGGGCGAGGCAAGTACACCCCGGAGTATCCCGACCTCGGCACCGGACCGGTGAACTACGAGGATTCGATCTCCGAGGAGTTCTTCCAGGCCGAGCGCAAGGCAGTCTTCGAGAACAACTGGCTCTGCATCGGTCGCAGCGAGCGGCTGCCGAAGCAGGGTTCCTTCTTCACCCGCGAGCTTCCCGGCGGACTGGCGTCGATCGTCGTCGCGCGAGGCCTCGACGACAACGTCTACGCGTTCCACAATGTCTGCGCGCACCGTGGGAACAAGGTGGTATGGCAGGAACATCCGCAGGACGAGCTTTCGGGCACCTGCCGGCAGTTCTCGTGTAAGTACCACGGCTGGCGGTACGGGCTCGACGGTGGTGTGAGCCACGTGACGAACGAGGGCGAGTTCTTCGACCTTGACAAGAGCAAGCTGCAGATGCCCCCCGTACACGTCGAGGAGTGGGCGGGATTCATCTTCATCAACCTGTCCAAGGATCCGGTGCCGTTGCGCACCTTCCTCAGCGATGGGTTGCTTGACTTGGAGCAGTACCCGTTCCATCTGATGACACAGCGGTACGGCTTCTCGACGCGGATCAAGGGCAATTGGAAGCTGGCGGTCGACTCGGTATGCGAGTGGTATCACCCGCCGTACGTGCACGGTCGGTTCATCGATCCGGACGTCGCGAAGGCCGAGCAGTTGGTGCCGCCGATCGACTCGTATCACTACGACCTATTCCGTCCGCACATGCTGACGTCTGTCCCGGGCCCCCCGCAACTCCCGCCGCGCGAGCTTGGAACCGCCGGCGAGGCGCGCCAGGAGCAGAAGTGGGTGTACCGGTTGTTCCGTGCGGGACTCTTCGGACCCGACGACGTCCCCGACATCGGCCCGATGCCCGAGTTCTTGAACCGCGGCAATATCGCGTCGTGGGGCAACGACCAGTACTGGGTGTTCCCGAATATCTCCATTCAGATGTGGGCACGCAACTTCTACATCACGTACACCTACTGGCCTGAGACCGTCGACTCGCACATCTACGAGATCGACATGTACTTCGTGCCGCCGGCCAATGCACACGAGCGCCTCGCTCAGGAACTCGTGGTGGACAGCACCATCGAGTTCGCGATGCAGGACGTCAACACGATCGAGGCCACGCACTCGGCACTGAAGACGCGCGCACAGGACACGTTCTTCCTCAGCGACCAGGAGCTGCTGATCCGACAATTCCACTCGGTCATCCGCGAAACCGTAGCCGCCTACCAGGCCGGCGAGAAGAAGGAGTCATGATGGGAACCTCACTGCCGGAGGGCTTCTCGGAGCTTGAACCGTACGTCGCCGACTGGGCACTGGCGAAGCGGGCCGATCGGTACGCGGCCCGACTGGATCGTCCGTTCGACGACCTGGTCGTCTTCTACGACGCGGTGGCCCCGCGTGCGGAGGAGGCCATCACCTACCTCGACGGGCTGAGCCTCAACGCCTTACCCGAAGACGCGACCCGACTACTGCACCTGCTCTACTCCTTCATTCTGGTGTCGTACGCGGTGAACATCTTCAAGCAGAACCGGATTCCCGATTCTGGAGCGGCATTCTTCGGCATGGTTGCCGAACCGGCGGTCTGATGGACCGAGCGAAATCGCTCCCGCTGGCGGGGCTGCGGGTAGTCGACGCAGCCACGCTGGCGGCAGGACCACTGGTGGCAACCGCGCTGGGCGAGTTCGGTGCCGATATCATCAAGGTCGAGCAGCCCGGGGTCGGGGACCCGTTGCGGACGTGGGGTGCCCGCCGCACCGACATCGGTTTGATCTGGAAGAGCGTCAGCCGCAACAAGCGTTGCGTAACTCTGGATCTGCGGCAGGAGCCAGGCCGGGACCTTCTCCATGATCTGCTCGCCACCAGCGATGTGTTCGTAATCAACACCCGGCCAAGCACGCTGGCGCGATGGGGGCTTGACTACGAGATGATCCATGCCCGCCATCCGAAGCTGGTGATGCTACATGTCACCGGCTTCGGAGCTGGTGGACCGGCGAGTGATCGCCCCGGATTCGGCACCCTGGCCGAGGCCATGAGCGGCTTCGCGCATATCACCGGGCAGCCCGACGGCCCGCCGACGCTTCCCCCGTTCATGCTGGCCGACGGGGTGGCTGCGCTGACCGCGGCCACAGCAGTGATGACGGCGCTCTACCATCGCGATGTCCGAGGTGGCACAGGGCAACTGGTGGACATCAGTCTCATCGAGCCGCTGGCCCGGCTGGTGGAGCAGTCCACCCTGGCCTACGACCAGCTCGGGGAAATCCCCGGCCGGACGGGAAACCGTGTCGACGCGAGTGCGCCGCGAAACGCCTACCGCACATCCGACGACAGGTGGATCGCGATCTCGAGCGCGTCGTCGAGCATCGCGGCCAACGTGTATCGCGCAATCGACCGCCCAGACCTTGCCGCCCGCCCAGAATACGTGGACCCCGTTCCCCGCCAAGCCCGTTCGGCCGAGATCGACAGGCTCGTCGCGGAGTGGATCAGAGCGCGACCGCTGGACGTGGCGATGAAGGTATTTCACGCCGAAGGGGTGGCCGCAGCGGCCGTCTACGACGCGCAGCAGCTGCTGGCCGATGAGCACCTTCGAGCACGGGGCACCTGGGTGAGTTTCGATGATCCCGATCTTGGCCCGATGACGGTCCAGTCCCCCGTCGCCCGTTTGAGCGAAACCCCGGCGCACATCGCGCACCTGGGCCGATCTCTCGGTGCCGATAACGACACCGTCTACCGTGACCTGCTCGGCCTCGACGCCGCGCGCCTGTCAGCGTTGCGCGCGGCAGGAATCATCTAAGCCCGAACGGAGCAACCCATGCGCGAGCCGACCCGAGGTCGCCCCCGCCGTAGCGAACTCGCAACCCCCGCGAGCGACGAACACATGTGTGAGGTCGCAGCACGCGCCGGGGCCGATATGGTCTTCCTCGACCTCGAGGACGCCTGCGCCCCGGCAGCGAAGGAATCGGCCCGCGCAACCGCTGTCGCCGCGCTGACGCAGCTCGACTGGGGTGACACTATCCGCGCAATCAGGATCAACGGGCTTGACACCAAGTGGTGCTACCGAGACATCGTCGAGGTCGTCACCGGGGCACGCGACGCACTTGATGTGATCATCGTGCCGAAAGTGCTTACCGCGCGCGAGGTCTGGTGGGTTGACGTACTTCTGACCCAGCTAGAGGAACAACTGGAATTGGCGCACCCCATTGCCCTTGAGGCCCTCATCGAGGAGGCCGAAGGACTGCTCAACGCACAGGAGATTGCCCGATCCAGTACCAGACTCGAGGCGATCATCTTCGGGGCGGGTGATCTGTCCGCCTCGTTGCGATCCCGGGTGGATGGCAACTTCCAACCGGTCAGCGACTATCCGGGCGACTTCTGGCACGCGGTTCGACTGGGGGTGTTGGCCGCCGCCCGGGCGGCCGGCGTCGCGGCAATCGACGCGCCGTATCCCGGCTATCAGGACGAAGACGGATTCCGCCGGGCCGCGACGCACGCGAGTCTGCTTGGCTTCGACGGCAAGTGGGCGATCCATCCCGCCCAGGTCTCGGTCGCCAACGAGGTGTTCAGCCCGTCGGACGCCGAGGTTGCCGAGGCGCATCAGATTGTCTCGGACTACCGCAACGCCGAGGCCGCGGGACTCGGTGCGATCGGGCGCGAGGGCAAGCTCGTTGACGCCGCGTTGATGCGGCACGCCGAGAACGTGCTCAGACGGGTCGTCCGCATCGACTGACCGAGGCCCACAGATTGCTGACTGATCGGATCTGCTTGGTTGCGCTGAATGGGCCATGTCCACGCATCGGCCGACGCCGGTGGTCCGCACCGCAGCCGTCAGGTCGCCGGAGTGAGCACGAACGGCATCTCGATAACGAGCCACGCATTCTTGCCGCAGGCTCCGCTGGGTCCAAGAGTTTTGTCCCAGCCGATGAACCGCGAGGGTTTCGCCGGGTCTGGAAAGAACGTGAAAACCTGCTCGCCCGCGACGGTGGTGCCGTCCGCGCATTTTTCCCAGTCCGCCACAACATGACTGGCGCGCCAGACTCCGGCGGTGCGTTTGAGATCTGCGGTCCAGCCTTGGTCGCTGACCACCCGCCCTGAGCAGTCCAAAAAATTCTGGCACACAGAGTCAATAGTCCAGGTGCTGGTGACGGACGCCTCGTCGTGGAAACGATCATTCGTCCGCGCGTTCTGGCCATCAGAGAACGCGGCGAAGGTACCGTGCAACTCCAAGTTGCTGACGTCGGCCTGCACCAGTGGGCTGACTGCAACGGAGCTGATCGCTGCTGTGACCACGCACGCCATGCCAGTCATCTTGCTTACCAAAGACATCCGCTCCCTCTCATTTAAGGAGCAGCTCGCATGACTAGGTCCTGCCAGCTTCGCGGCCTTTCCGCAACGAGATCGGTCTGGGTCAGCGCAACACCGTCGGGTGTCAGGAACCGTCCGGTGCGCGGGTCGTACTGGGCGACCGCGACAGACGGGCCGGCCGATGTGGCTCCCCGGTAAGAACTCGGCGCCGTCGACGATGCGGTCTGCGGGCCGGGCACGCCGTCAGGTGTGTCTGTCGGTGCCAGTATCGAGGGATCGGGCACTGCAGAACCTGGCGGTGGAGGCGTTCCGGGCGGAAGTGGCGTTCCGGCGAGTGGGCCGAAGATCTCCTGCTGTCCTGGTACGCGGGCGTCCAGAGGGACGCCTTGGGCAATCAGGTTGGGATCGATCGGAGGCGGGCCGACTGCGTGTTGGCGCATCGCCAGCGGTTCGAAAGGTTTGTCGCTGTCGCAGATCTCGACTGTCGGCGCCCGCTTCCCCGGATGCCCCATGCACGGAATGTTCCTGGCTCCTCGCACCGCGATGGGCGAGTCCTGCGGCAGTTTGCAGTACAGGCCGTCGGGTGTATCCGCTTCGGACGTGTCGGCCGGAGAGCGCCATTGCGACGCAGGGAGGAAGCCGACGGTGCACGCTGGCGGATCGTCGATTGCGACTCGAAAGTCCCCGATGGGCTGGCCGGTGGGGTTGTTGATAGGTCGTTCCGCCTGGTAGTAAGCCGTGGACGGCGGCAGCAGGACGAGCAGTTGCTCAAGCCCGGGCCGGTATGTCACCCCCACCTGAGCGAGGCTCGCGAGGTTCGCCAACAGTACCGGCAGGGTCGGCTTGACCTGGTTCAGTAGCCGCGAAACATCGTCCGCCAGACCGGGTCCGGTTTGAAGAATGTTTCGCACTTGGGGGTCGTTCTGCTTGAACTGCTCGGTGATTCCGGCCAGGCTATGCGCCCAGACTCGAGTGTCATCGGCGGATTCGCTCAGCCCGTCGAGTAGTGGACCGCTGTCATCGATCAAGGACCGTGACTGATCCGCGGCAGCGTTGAAGTCATGCGACAATTTCGCACCCGAGTCGATCACGGACCCCAGGTCGTCGCCAGCGCCATTGAGGCCGTTGAATGCCTCGTCGAGCAAATCGTTGAGCTTGTCCTTGGGAAGGCTGCCGATGAGCGCATTGACACGATCCAACATCGGGCCCACGGGTTGGGGGATGCTGGTATTGCGGGCCGGGATGACCGATCCGTCCTCAAGGTAGGGCGCCGCGTCGGTGCGGGGCTGCAGGTCAACGTATTGCTCACCGACGGCCGACGTGCTGCGCACGTAGGCGACCAGGTCGGTCGAGATCCTCGGTGACGAGTCGATCGACATCGTGGCAACGGCTGCGGTACGCGTCAGATGGACGGACGTGACCGTACCGATCTGGACTCCGCGATAGCTCACATTGGAGAACCGATACAACCCGCCCGTCGCGGGTAGTTCCATCGACACGGTGATTCGGCCGATACCGAGCAGTACAGGAGCCCGCAGGTAGACCCAGGCCATAGTGGCGACGCCGACGATCGACAGGACAGTGAAGATCACGAGCTGGATTCGGACGAATCTGGTGAGCATCAGCCCCACCCGGCGCCGGTCGGGAACTGATGCGCCGGACTGCCGGGCGGTAGAGAAATCTCTGGACCGCTGGGGAGGGGGGCGTGTACAGGTGGCGACGGCGGCTGGTCGAGCGCGACTCCCAGCGGATTCGTCGTGTAGTAAGCCTCGTAGCCGGGATCGCCGGGAGCGGGGACGAATGGCGAGTTCTCATCTCCCCATCGTGTGCCCAGCGCCAGCGTTCTCTTGATCCGGTTCCTCGTGAGATCGATGGTGACGAACAGGTTCATGTAGTCGCCGCGCACCCCACGATCGATGATGCTCTGTCCGAACGGATACACCGTCGAGAACGCAAGCGCGTCATCGATGTCAGGACCGACGTCGGCCAGGGCCTGCAAGGTGGGGCCCAGGTTCGTAAGATTTCGCACCAGGTCGGCTTGCGTGTCGTTGACCAGGCTTGTGGCGGAGTCGCTCAGGGTGCGGAGTTTCGCCAACGCCGTCGTGATCCGGGGTCGCTCACGGTTGAGCACCTCGATCGCCGGCGGAAGCTTCTGCAAAGTGGCGGCGAGCACAGAGTTCTGGTTCGCCAGCGTCCCCGCCAGCCGGTCCAGCGCCTTCAGTGAGGCGATGACGTTCCCGCGCTGCTGATCGAACACGCCGACAAATTCATTGAGGCGGCTCAGCACATCTCGAGCCTCCACTTCGTGTCCGGCCAGTGCGATGTTGAAGCCGCGAACCACATCGCCGATCTGACCCAATCCGCCCGCGTTGACGACGGTGGACAACGTGGACAGCGTCTGTTCGGTCGACGGGTACGAGAATGATTGAGCAAGTGAGATAGTGGAACCCGGCTGCAAGCGACCGCGGGGCGCCTCGCCCAGCGGCGGACCCAACGCGATGTGCATCGATCCGAGCAGGCTCGTCTGACCGACGGTTGCGATCGCGTTGGCAGGCACAACTACTTCGGGGCGCACCGACACATCCACTTCGGCATGCCAGTTCCGCACCCTCATCGGCCCCACGGTCCCGACGACGACATCATCGATCAGTACCGGCGAGTTCGATTCCAGTGTGCCGACACTGGCTAGCTCGATATGGTACGTCGTCGCCCCGGGTCCGCGACCCACGGTTCCCGGCAGCGGCAGAGAGTTGATGCCGCCGAATGAGCAGCCGGTGCTGCTCGTGACGAGAACCACTGCGATCGCGGATAGTTTTCGGGCGGAACGTATTCCGATCATGCAGGCGGTGTCCCTTCGGTGGGGGGCCCGACCGGCTGCATGCCGCCCGGAGGTGGAGCAGCCTCCGCAGGCAACGGAGCAGGAGTCGGAGCCTGCACAGTGTCCACAGGTGGCAGGATGAGATTGGGCAGGCTACGTGGTGGCGAACTGTATCCGGGCGGCGGGGCGACATCACCGGCCCCGGTGAACGCCGATACCGCGGGCGGGTTGTCTGGCGGGCCCGGCTTGCCACCGGTTCCCCCCGGAGCCAATCCCGGTTCCGAATAGATCAGGTCCTCCGGCGGAGGTACTGATGTCAACAGCGGACTTAAGGGGAACGGCTGGTAATTCAGATTTACCGAGTTCAATGCGGGTGAAAGGTACTGCGCACACAGTTTGCCGGACTCGGTTGCAGTCGTGTTCTCGATCGCCCCGATCATGCCGCACAGGAGCATCGTCGGATTCGCGAGATTGCTCAGAGTGAAGACTCCGGTGGCGCCGCCGGTGCGTGGGTCGAATATGTTGTACTGGTTCGCGAAGGCTGTTGGGGCGACATGAAGTACCTGTTCCAGGTCTTTGCGGTGATCGACGAGGTTCTGTGTGACATTCGCCAGTCGCTGGATCTGCTCTGCGGTTTGATCCCTTGTGCCCCTGACGAATCGCTGCACCTCGCCGACGGCCTCAGACACGTTGCGCAGTGCTGAATCCAGATCGGAACGACTGCCGTCGATCACGCTCGTCAACGTTGCAAGATGACCCTGGAACTGCACGATCTGCGCATTACTGTCCCGAAGAGCCCCAATGAATGTCGCGAGATTCTTCACGGTATCGGTGAGGTTCCCGCTGCCCTGCGACAGGATTCGCCCCAAGCCAGCCAATTGGCTCAAGGTCTGTCTGAGCTTATCTCCGTTGCCACCGCCTAGTGCGTTGGCGGTGCTGTCGATGAAGCGTGAAACCGAGGTTCCCGACGTGTCGTCCTTTGGGCCCAGCTCCGTCGCAAGTCTGGTCAATTGGTCTTTGACTTGGTCCCATTCGATCGGGATCGCAGTACGGTCCAGCGGAATCACGCTTCCGTCTGGCATCGTTGGTCCCTGGTCACGGTATGCGGGTGCGAGTTGCACATAGCGCGCCGAGATGAGATTTTGCGCGACAATCACCGCTTTGGCGTCCGCAGGAATCGACACACCTCGGTCGACCTTCAACTGCAGTCTCGCCTGTGTCACGTCCGGATCGATCGCGGTGATCGTCCCCACTTTGACTCCGGAGACGCGGACCTCGTCGCCCGGGTATATGCCGGTGGCGTTGGCGAAATAAGCGGTGATGGTCAGGGGTCCGAAATACCGTGCACGGACTACGACGCCGGCGCCGCCGATGAGCAGGATTACCAACATCGCGACGAGTGAGGCAACGAACCGGCGACGTGTCATCAGTGCGGCCCCGGGGGAATGTTGTTGTACGGAATGGGCAATTCGGACCGCGGTCCGGCGTTATCTGGAGGTCGGCCCGCGTCAGTTCCGCGTCGGAACCCGAACATGTAGTCCACGAACGGCTGAATCGTCTCCGCCAGATCGAGATTGGCAACCAGTGCGTTGTATCCGGGACCGTTGGCGACCGTTTCGCCCAGAGTGGTCTCGTACTTCGCTAAACCGGGCAGTGCCGCGGCGATGAGATCTCGATCCTTCTCCAGGATCGCCGCCACGGAATTCAACTTCGCCAATGTCGGCGCGAGCTGCTTCTCGTTGTCCGCGACCAGGCCGCTCAATTGTTTGGCCAACGCCGACGTGTCGTTCAGAAGATTGACGATCGCATGTCTACGCGCTACGAGCACAGAGAGCAGGTCGTCTCCGTTGAGCAGCAGGGAGTTGATCTGCTGGCTCCGCTGGGCGAGTATGCCGGTGACATCTGCAGTGTGCTTGAGCAATTCGCCAACGACGTCGTTTCGGCTGTTGATTGACCTCGACAGCCGGGTCAGCCCGTCGAAGGTCGGCCCGAGCTGAGGCGCAATCTGATCGATGGTCGCACTGAGGGTGTCCAGTGACTGATTCAGCGACGTGATGTCGGTACCCCCCGTGTTCACCGTCAGGTCGCTGACTGCCTCTGTCAATGAGTAGGGCGATGCCGTCCGAGATATCGGGATGACATCGAGTGGGTGCATTGTCTCGCTACCCGAGGACTCCAGCGTCAGAATTCTCTGGCCGAGGAGTGTTCCGGTACGAATATGCGCGGTGGTCTGCGACCCAAGAGGTACCCCGCTGTCCACGGTGAAGTCGACCAGCGCGTCACCGCGCTTCAACGTCACGTTCGAAACGGATCCGACTTTGATGCCTGCAATTTTCACCTCGGCGCCAGCCGTCAGCCCACCGGCCTCACTGAACAGCGCCTGGTACCTGATCGTGGTCGCCCAGTTCTGTATGAGTTCCGGGCGCAGCCCGATGGCGACAATCAAGACTGCCAGGACTATGCCGATGATCCCGGCGCGGATGATGTTGCGTCCCCGATACTTGATCATGATGGTTCAGCGCACCTCCCACCCTGCTGCTTGAACACCGAAAACTCGGCCGTCTGGTTCTGCAGATCGCTGACCCGGACGGCGATCGAACAGATGTAGTAGTTGATGAAGCTTCCGTACGAGCCGAGTCGGACAAGCTTGCGGAAATTGTTCGGCGCCTTCTGCAGAGCGGTGTCGAGTCGGTCCTTCTTAGCGTCGAGGTTCGGCGCCAGGCGAGCGAGTTGCTCGACAGTCGTGGCTAGTGGTGGTCGGGCCTCGGACAGCAGATCGGCCAGCGACGCCGTACCGTTACTCAGCGATTCGATTGCGGCGCCAATCGGTTCACGCTCCTGCGACAGCCCCGTGATCAATCGCTCCAGGCCATCGATCGCAGCGGAGAACTTGTCGCCATCCTTGGCTAGTGTCGCCATGGCGGCGTTGAGGTGATCGATCAGCTGCTCGACGACAGCGCCGTTGTCCGCCACCGCGTTGGTGAACGACGACGTCCTAGACAGCAGCGACTCGATGGTGCCGCCCTGGCCCTGCATAATCTGGATGAGCGAATTCGAGAGTGCGTTCACTTCTTCGGGATTCAAGCCCTGGATGACTGGTTTGAGTCCGCCGAGTAAGAGGTCGAGGTCTAGCGCAGGTTTAGTCCGGTCGATCGGAATTTGCGATCCCGGAGGCATTTTCTTGGGCGATCCCGGGCCGTCTGCCAACTCCAGGTATCGGTCACCGACCAGGTTGAGATAGCGGACCGCGGCAGTGGTTCCGGCGGTCAACACGACGCTGCGGTCCGCGTCGAAAGTGACGAGCGCGTTCTTCGCCGCCGTCAGGTGGACGTCCTCGATGGTACCGACTCGTATGCCAGACACCCGTACCGAGTCGCCGGCGCGCAGACTGGACGCATCGCTGAATACTGCCGAGTACGCAACGGTGGACCGGCCGCTGTACTGGCCGAAGATGACGAACAGGAATGCGGTCAACACCACCATGACGGCGGCGAAGGTGCCGAACTTAACCGCATTTCGACGGGTACCGCTCATCCGGGCTGACCGATCTGTGCGCTGTTCCGGGGAGGGCCGCTCTGCGGACCGAACAACATTTCCTTGAGACCGGCGGAATTGATCAGGTTGCCGGGGTTGCCGCGTTCCCACGGATTGGCCCCGGTGTCGGTGACGACGTAAGGGGGCTTCGCCCCGTAGGGCACGCGAGGCATGTATGTGCACTGCGGCCCACCCGACGCAGCAACCTTCGGCAGGTCGTCCGGATACCGCCACCGATCCTGTGCCCAGAGGAAGCCGGTCAGCACTTCGGCGCCCGGGTTCTTCAGGGCCGGATTGAACGCCAGCGGCAACAGCCCAGCCACGCCGCAGTACAGCGCTTCCCGGTAGTCCTTGGTCAGATCGGTGAGAGGCACCAGGAGCCGCAGGGTATCGGCCAACGGTGTGCGGTTCTCGTCCAGGACTTCGGTACCCAAGTCTCCGAGCCCGATCACGCTGACTAGCAGCTCATCGAGCTCCTTCTGCTTGTCGACGATCGTTTCGCTGATGCGGTTGCTGTTGTCGGCGGTCCTGATCAGATCGGGGGCCGCGTCGGCATAGGCGTTGAGGACAGCTGGCATGACCTCAAGGTCGTGGTTCAGGGTCGGCAGGCTGGGCTGCAACTTGGTCAGAAGGATGTCGAAATTACTGATCGTGTCGCCCAACTTTTGGCCGCGCCCGTGCAGTGCGGTCGCCAGTGCACCCAGGGTTTCGTTGAGCTTCTCTGGCTGGATGCTCGACAGCACCGATGTCAGCTGCTGGAAGAGTGTGTTGACTTCGACCGTGACGTGGTCAGAGGCCAATACCGCCCCTGCTGTCAGGGTCTCGGGCGATGGGTCCGCGGGAAGAACCAATTGCACGGATTTGGCGCCGAAGACCGTGGACGCCGAGATGTCGACACGAACGTTATCCGGAATCAGCTCCAGCGTGGATCGATCCATGGACAAGTGGATAGCTGCCATCCCGCCCGGCACGTCTTCTATCGACGCGACCTTGCCCACCTGGACCCCGCGGAGTTTGACCTTCGCGTCAGGATTCATCACGAGGCCGGCGCGATCGGTCATCACGGTCACCGAAGAGGTGTCGGCGAAGCTGCCCCGGAAGAGCAGCGCTGCGAGCACGATCGTGGCGGTAATCGAGGCCACTGTCACTAGGCCGATTACGGGGCGGAGCGGATTCATTGGCACCCCCCATCCTGGTAAAGCGTTGTCCAACAGGAGCAGTCGTTGGACTCCGTCGCCAGCGACCCACGCCCTGATTGAGTGCGTCCGATGAGGACGTCCTCGCTGAGACGGACGTGGTGACCTCCCGCTGAGAAGCTGCGTTTGGCTGCAACTCCGGCCCGCAAAACGTATCGTAGAACAGATATTTGGTCAATGAGTCAGGTTGTGGGGATCTACGGCAACGCGACTCAGACCGATGTCCATGGGCGTGCATCAAAGCATGGCCACCACCATTGCGCCGCAGATCAAAGCAGTTTTGCGGGACGCGAACGCGGCCCTTACAGTCCAGTCTGGGGACTCCCTGGGGTCGGCCTGGTGGCTGCCCCAATCTGGAGTAATAACCAAATCTCTGTTTACTGGCCACGCCATCGAAGCCGTTCGGGTACGAATGCCGACGGGCCGCGTCCGCGTCGTCGACGGACGCGCTGGACCCGGCGGGGCCGTCAATTCGCCTCACTCTGGAGCACCGATATGACTTCCTCACTTAGCATGGCGCGATAACTGGGGTCATTGATCAACTCGCACTTCGGATTTGCCTGGACTGATCGAGTGGCGCGCCGAATATCCGCCACAGGTAGTCTTGCGTTCTCGCAGGGCTGCAGTGCTCTGATCCTTTTGGTTGACGCAGGGCGCGGGTGTGCAGCGGCGGGCTCACTGTGAAGGCGTGCTTGGCCGGACGCACCAGGGCTCAATCGGTCCGGCGCGGCACCCTCTGCAATGGCGTGCGGCCGCGACGGAGCAGCTGATCAGCGCTCGGCATCGGCGCATAAACCCAGTTCGCATGCCAGATTCGGGACATCCGTCTGGTAGCCTGCCCGGCAGACGGCGGCAAATTGGAGGCGGATTGAAGCGTCAGCCCCCTTCACAGGGACGGATCGCCCGTCGCGGGCTGGCGGCGCCGCAGCCAAGGGTCGCGACCACAAGTGCCTCGCGGGCCGACGTCACCCGCAGGAACGAGATTCTACGGACCGCCGCGGCATTGATCGCCACGTCGGGCTTTCGTACTTCCTTGCAGGACATCGCAGATGCGGCCGGAATACTGCCAGGCAGCCTGTATCACCACTTCGAGTCCAAGGAAGCCATCCTCGTCGAGCTAGTGCGCCGATATCACGCCGATCTTGATCGCATCGCCGGACGCGCTCTAGCACGGTTGGACGAGACAAATGGACAGCCGGTGGACGACAACATCGTCGCACTGGCTGCTGAGATCGCGCAGTGTGCAGTCGAACATCGAGCAGCACTGCACATGTCGTTTTATGAGGCGCCTAGTTCCAATCCTGAACTGGTTGAGCTATTGCATAGGCCACCGTTAGCTATCCAACGGGCTATGACGCAAATCTTGCGAGCTGCGGGCCGGAGCGGATACATCCGGCCCGACCTCGATCTCACGATCTTGGCTGACCGGATCTGTCAGACGATGTTGCACGTGGGGCTCGATGTGATTCGTCATCGGGCTCGTCCAGCACGGGTGGCCACGGTCTCGTGCCGCATCATCCTCGATGGCCTCGCCAGCCGGATGCCGACCGATACCAAACTGGACCGCTCGCCGGCCAAGGCACTGGCCAACGAGCTTATCCTGACGTGGGCAGACGACTCTGACCAGGATGTCGATGACAGAGCAACGCATATCCGCGCGGTGGCACGAAAAGAGTTCGGCCGCAAAGGATACGAAGTCACCACCGTGCGCGATATCGCCTCTGCGGCGGGCCTGGGCGTCGGTACGGTCTACCGGCTCATCGGCTCAAAGGAGGCGCTGCTCGCGTCCATCATGATGTCCTTCAGTAAGCGCATCGGCGAAGGATGGGAGCAGATCCTGCGCTGCAGGGGCACTCCAGTGGAGAAGCTTGATGCGTTGGCATGGTTAGACATCAACGCACTTGATCAGTTTAGCGACGAGTTCCGGATCCAGCTTGCCTGGATGCGCCAGTCGCCGCCCGACACCTCCGATATCGCGTTTCTGTTCACTACGCGCGTCAAGCAGGTCAAGTCCGTGCTGTCCGACGGACTGTTAACCGGCAGCATCCGCATCAACAGCCCGACGAAGGACATTTTGACGAGGTGCGTGATGGATGCCCTGTGGATGCCGGAGAATATTCAGCGGGCGATCGGCATGCCCGCCGCGCTCGATCTGTCCCGCGACACCATGTTGCGGGGAGTTACCCAGCGTCGCTAGCCGGAGCGCATCGTATTGCCTATTTCGCCGTGAGCCGAAGGCGCGGATGCTGCCGGTATTCACTTTGGCCGGGCTGCTGTAGGTAGTCGACGTTTGAACCGGCCCAGCGTTTTGGGCAACTCCTTGAGCGCCACGCGTGTTTTCCGGACGTGCTATCCAGCGATGCTTCGTCGTGCAGTCATGATGCTGCGGTGTGATCGCCCACGAGTCGAGCCGAGGGTGCAGCGCCATCGATGCCCGGCAACATAGTTCATCGATGCCGCCCTGCGCCCCGTCGACGCCGAGCCCAGCTCTTGACGCTGCCCGATTCCGCTGCCACCCGGTGACCGCCCCACGACGCGATCGTCGAGCCGCAACTGCGCCATCGGTTTACGGTGCAGCTAGGCAGTCGGCGCGTCGAATAATACTGGCAGCGCCGTCGGTGAGCGGAAAACATGACCACGGATGTGCGGGTCTTCAGCCGAGGGGTTCATGCGGAGGTTGGGAAGTCGGTCGAGTAGCAGATTGACTGCGGTGCGGATCTCCAAGCGCGCCAAGTGCATTCCCAGACAGACGTGCACGCCGTATCCCCAGCCGAGATTTCCCTTGGCCGCGCGGAAGATGTTGAACCGATCCGGATCCGGATACCGGTCTTCCTGTCGGTTCGCGGCACCCAGCATGGGCATGACGGATGATCCCGCAGGGATCTGTACCCCACCGAGTTCGGTGTCGCGGGTGGCAACTCGGGTGATCGTGAGTAGTGGGGATTCCCATCGCACCGCCTCTTCGATGGCCTGCGGCAGGAGCGTGCGGTCAGCGCGGATCGCCTCGAGCTGTGCGGGATCCGACAGCAACGCAAAGAGGAGGTTGCCCAGCGACCGATACGTGGTCTCCACCCCGGCGGGGAGGAGCAGACGCAGGAACGAGAAGATCTCTTCGTCAGCCAGCTTCTCGCCGTCGATTTCAGCTTGTGCGAGCGCGCTGATCAGGTCGTCCTTTGGATCGACGCGACGGGCCTCCAGGATAGGCGCGAAATACTCACACAGCGCAGCCGAGGCCGCCAGTCCACGTTCGGGATTCATCATCCAGCTGAGCAGTGAAATAGACCAGCGCTGGAACTGTGGGAAATCCTCTTCGGGCAAACCCAACAGGCCGGCAATGATCCTGCTGGGATAGGCGAATGTGAACGCCTTCACCAGATCGGCCTCGCCGCTTGCCGCGAATTTGTCGATCAGGTCGTTGCCGACGCGGCCGACAAGCTCATCCTGCCACCGTTCTAGAGCCTTTTGTGAGAATGCTTTTGACACCAATGAGCGCAAGCGGCCGTGCACCGGCTCGTCCATGCCGAGCATCACGCGTTCGCCTAGCACAGGGCCGAAGGCCGCGATGACCCCCGACGACGAGAACGTTTCGTTGTCGCGCAGCATCTGCTGAGCTTCTTCGTAGCGGTACACGATGAAGACGGGTTTGCCCTCTTCGCCGGGCATGGTGGACATATCGATCCGCTGGATCGGCTCTTCCCGGCGTAGCCGCGCCAACTCCGGGTAGGGATCCCGCACGTTGCCTGACACGGCATCGTCGAAAGCCCCGAAATCTTCGAGATCATCGAAGAGTTGTTCCATTGGTGACTCCCTCAGTTCTTCAGTCGACTGGGTAGGCGACTGACTTGATCTCGGTGTACTGGTCGAACCCGGCAGTGCCGTTCTGCCTGCCGATACCACTGGCCTTACATCCGCCGAAGGGCGTGTCGGCGCCGTACCCCGCGGTGCCGTTGAGGCCGATGAACCCGGCTCGGATCCGGCGTGCCACGGCCAGTGAGCGTTCAAGGGAAGCCGACATGACGTTGCCCGCCAGCCCATATTTGCTCTCGTTTGCGATCCGGATGGCGTCGGCTTCGTCGTCGTACGGGATCACGGCCAGAACTGGACCGAAAATCTCCTCCTGCGCGATCGTCATCATGTTGTCGACATCGGCGAAAAGCGTTGGCTTGACCCAGAATCCCCGGTCGAACCCGGCTGGCACCTCTACGCCGCCAGCAACCAGGGTGGCTCCTTCGGCGATGCCCTGCTGGATATAACCCAGTACTCGGTCACGCTGCCTGGCCGAGACTACCGGGCCACACAGCGTCGACGGATCCTGCGGATCGCCGGGAGCCACGTTGTCGTAGATTCCTTTAAGGATCGCGATGCCCTCGTCGTAGCGCGAACGTGGCAGCAGCAACCTGGTGGGATTCGCGCAGCCCTGCCCGGCGTGCATGCAGGGGGCGATCCCGATCAGGCAGGCAGTGGCCAAGTCGGCGTCGTCAAGGACAATCGTGGCCGACTTGCCGCCGAGTTCGAGGAACAGCCGCTTCATGGTCGCGGCGCCCTTCTCCATGATCCGCTGGCCGACGAGCGTCGATCCGGTGAACGAGACGAGATCGACCTTAGGTGACAGGGTGAGTTCCTCCCCCACCAAGTGGTCGGAGGAGGGGACGACATTGACAACTCCGGGTGGTATGTCGGTCGACTCCGCGATGAGACGACCCAAGCGGGTCGCATTGAAAGGCGTGTCAGGAGCAGGTTTCACCACGATCGTGTTACCGGTCGCCAACGCTTGCGCGACTTTGTGAATGGTGACCTCGAACGGGAAGTTCCAAGGCACGATCGCGCCCACGACGCCGACCGCTTCGCGCCACACCTTGCGACGGGTCATCCGGCCGGTCAGTGCGATGAAGGCATCGCCGAGGTCGGTCTCCCATGGATAGCAATCAATGAGACCGGCGGGATACGTGAGCGCATCCGACAACGGTGCGTCCAGCTGCGGACCGTGGGTGATCGCCCGAGGGCAACCTGCCTCGCGAATCAGCTCCTCCCGCAACTGCTCTTGCTCTCCGACCAACGCTTCGTGAAGCTGCAGTAGACAATGCTTGCGGAACTGATGGTTCGTAGACCAGTCCGTGTCGTCGAAGGCGCGCCGCGCCGCGTCGATCGCCCTGCGCATATCAGCCGTCGACGCGTCGGCGACCTCACCGAGCACCTCTTCAGTGGCCGGGTTGATGTTGGTGAATGAGCCCGACTCGCCGTCAACAAGCTTGCCGTCAATCAACATTCGTGACTCGTAGACGACTGGGCTGGACTCAGCCATGGTGCTCCTCCCGCCGCGCGGGGACGCCTAGAGTGGTGTCGGCGCCGGGCGTAGTGGCTTTTGACTCCGCGGCGGGGGTGAACTTCATCAGGAGCATCCCGATGCGCTGCATCACCGGCGCTGGAAGTACCGCCGCTGCGCGGATCAATAGCCGTTGACCCAATGTCAATGGTGCTGGGTCGGCCCGCAGCAACTTTCCTTGTCGCGGGATCCCCATCGCGATCCGGGACATGTGATGCATCCCCGAGGACGGAAGAAATCTGTTGGACGCCATCAGCACGAGGGCGTCCGGACCCACCCCATATCGACGGAAGGCGGCGCTGCCCTCGAGTGCCTTAACCAAGCCATCCGTGAATCGTTCGGGCGGTCGAGCGAAACTGACAGCGAAGTTACCCCGACTGTGCATGGTGTTGTGGAGCCGCCCGTAGGGTCCGTCGAAATCCCGATCGTCGGTGGTGCCGGCATCTGTGATGATGTCGGTATCGTAGGTGCCGGCCACGAGAATCGTGACCCCCAAGCCGAACGGGGCGATCTCGCCGGCCATCGACTCACCGAACCGCTCGAGCGCACCCTTCGCCGCGCAGTACGCAGCTATCCCAGGCTGTCCGCGCACCCCTCCTGCGCTGGATACCAACACGATTCGGCCTCGCCCGGCGGCCCGCATGCACGGCAACAGCGCCTGAGTCAGCGCCACCGGACCTAGCACGTGCGTTGTGAACATCGTCTGCCATAGGTCCATACTCGTTTCCTCCACCATTCCAGCGGCGGAGATGCCGGCGTTATGGACCAGCGCGTCGGGCGCCCCGACCGCCTCGATGATGGCCTTGGCCGCGGCTTCGATCGACGCGGGGTCGATCAGGTCGAGTGTCACACCGATCAGCCGGTCGTCGTCTTCGCTGGCGCCGGTCGCCGCGCGCAGCAACGGCATGCCACGATCCGGGGTGCGCATAGCTGCCACGACGCGCCAGCCTTCGCGGTAAAGGCGCACCGCCGAGGCCAGTCCCAGACCACGCGACGAGCCAGTTATGACCACAGTCCGCGGCTCAGTCATGCTGGTTCACCGCGGCGCAGGCACCTTCACCCGGCGGTGGCGGATCGACGTGGGGCCGCCCGTCGGGCAGGTTGTATTGCCACGTGGACCACTTGCCCACCGAGAACGGTCCCTGTGCCCCGGCCTTCTCGTAGTAGCCCTGCGGGTCGAACACCTTGGCCTCGGGGTACGGCCACGGACAGGCGACCGACGTCGCCAATCCACTGGCCTTGATCGCCCAGAACCACCCCCCGTAAACGAAGTACGACACGTTGATGATCGCGAACATCACCAGAAACGTGCCAAGTACCGGCTTCTTCGGAAAGATCTTGGCCCTCGCGGCGAGTTTCTCGGCCACTGATTTTCCCGTGTCGTCGCGGTAGACCAGGATGGATGCCGGGATCATCACGAATGTCACAGACAACGACTCCCAGATCAGGGGGAACTGGAAAGTGGAGCCGGGGAACAAGGTGCCAAACGGGATCGTCTGCGAATAGATGTACAACCCCGACCGGACCAGACTGACTTCCAGAATGGCATCGAAAATGAACCCGATCACTAAGGTCAACAAGCCCAAGCTGATCAGCGGGTGGCGCGTCACGAACGCGCTGGGTCCGTTCTTGGCCTGGAGTTTGCGCAGGATCCAGATGGCCGGGAAGTACGGCCCGAAGTAGAAGGTCACATAGCCGAAGACGATGAAGGGTTCGACCGTCGGCGACATCATGATCAGGTACCAGGATTCCGGCCAGTGCAACAACATTGGGTTGTACACCGCATATGGCGACCAGTTCATGATCGGGTCCTGCCACACGATCAGCGTCGTGCACAGCACCATCATCAGCACCGGACTGCCGGGGTTCTTACGCCAGCCAACGATGAAGACGACCGTCAGCGCCACGACCATAATCGCGGCGCCGATCTGCGGGATGAGCTGCCAGTGATCCCAGCCGGTCAAGAACTCGACAGGGCGAGGCCTCCCCTCGACATTGGGGTTGGCCACCCGCGGGTCGACATCCGTCCGCCCAACGGCGACGAACAACCCGAGGAACCCAAGCCACGCAAGCAACGCAATCCATCGGCCCCAGTTAGGTCCGGTGCGCGCCGAGCCCGGTGAATCAGCCTGTGTATCAGGTGGTGTGGATTCCTGGGTAGTCATCGGTCAGCCTTCCGATCCGAAGCGATCTACGAGATGTGAGTTGACGCCATCTGCATCAAGGGTTCTGGCGACGAGGTATCCGGCACCCATCCAGGCGCGCCGGGTCCACTTACCCAGGGAGACAAATGTTCCGGGCGCCCCCGACGCGGCGGGCATCATCTTCACCCGCTCCAGCGCCTCCTTGACTCCACGCGGACTCAGCGGATGCGCGTCGGTGAACGCACGCACCAGCGTGGCCGCCACGTCACGGTTGACCACCGTGACGCAGAACTCGGGGCGGCTGCCGTTGTATTTCTCGGCGTAGCGATCCAGGAAGGCCTGACCGATCGGATTTGCCTCGTCGTACTGGTCGACGCCGATCCAGCCCATGAACGCCTTCCACATGATCGGGTTGACCCACGCGTTCTGGAATGCGGTGGTGGTGAATCGCGGCGGATCCCAGCCGAGCGCCTCCAGCGCCGGGTTGATGAAGACGATCCCGAAGCCGAACCCCAGGTGGACAATCGCCTGGGCCTTCGCCTCGTGCAGCGTCTGGACCGCAGCGTTGATGTCCTGAGCGGTCTGGGCGATCTCGACTTCAGCAACAATGCGAATGCCCTTGCGGCTGCACGCGCTTCGCAGATTCTTGAGATAACTCTGGCCGACGAGACTTTGTTCGGCGAGCACGCCGATCTCGGTCAACCCACGCTTGGCGACGAGGTCGGCGACGAAGATCGGCTCGTCGGTCATCGATCCCTGCGGGAATGAGAAGGTCCATTCCCCCAGCCAGTCGTCGGTTCCGGTGACGCTGATAGCCGGGACCTTGAAGCGCTCCTCGATGGCCTCGCGGACGGGAACGCAGTTGTCGGTGATATTTGGCCCGAACACCACCAGACATCCCTCGTCGACAAGTTCGCCGTACGCGTCGATGACAGCCTTTACCGAGCCTTTGGGAAGTCCCTCGACCTCTTTGTAGATCATCTGCACCGGCCGATCCATCACGCCCTGCTCGACGGCC
The DNA here is from genome assembly GCA_000230935.2 of Mycolicibacterium rhodesiae JS60. Taxonomy (GTDB): domain Bacteria; phylum Actinomycetota; class Actinomycetes; order Mycobacteriales; family Mycobacteriaceae; genus Mycobacterium; species Mycobacterium rhodesiae_B. The sequence goes on along the minus strand of AGIQ01000001.1, from coordinate 1,072,902 downwards.
TCCTCGAAGACCAGGTCGAAGCACCGAGTAAAGGACGACAACAACTCCTCCGGGAATCCCGGCGGGAGAGCGTGAAGTCCATGAGATACCCGATCTTGATCGGCTCAGCAGTGCTTTCGTAGGACATTTCACCTCCATGGCACATCGACTCGCGATGCAACCAAAAATTTGTTCTGACAATAGTGCCGAGGGGTCTCGGCCGTCAATCACCGCAGTGTCGGACTGCTCGGCTGATCGTCGAGGTACACCGAGATCAACTCGGTGAGACCGCGTGTGACGTTCGCGTCGTCGGTCAGCGGGCCGACGATCGCGGCTTGCGCTGCCTCGCGAAGACTCAGGCCGGCTGCGGCCAGCCTGCCTGCCGCGACGAGCACACGGCTGGAGGCGACCTCTCGCAGCCCGCCGGTCTCGAGTCGACGAATGGCCTGACCCAGCCGCACTAGTTCCGCTGCGGTCGCCGGGTCTACGCCGGCCTCGCGGGCGACGATGCCCTCCTCCACCTCGGGGGCCGGGAAGGCGAATTCAATCGCCACCATGCGTTGTCGCGTCGAGTCCTTCAGATCCTTGAGCACGCTCTGGTAACCCGGGTTGTAGGACACCACCAGGCCGAAGCCCGGCGCTGCGTCCAACGTGATACCCAGGCGTTCGATGGGCAGCTGCCGGCGGTAGTCGGCAAGTGGGTGCAAGACGACCGTCGTGTCTTGTCGCGCTTCGACAATCTCGTCGAGATAGCAGATCGCACCTTCGCGGACCGCTCTGGTCAACGGCCCGTCAATCCAGACGGTCTCATCTCCGCGCAGGAGATACCTTCCCACGAGATCGGCGGTGGTGAGGTCGTCGTGGCACGCGACGGTGATCAGCGGTCGGTCAAGGTCATGTGCCATCGCCTCAACAAAACGCGTCTTCCCGCAGCCCGTCGGCCCCTTCAGCAGCAGCGAGAGACCCTTGTTGTAGGCGGCCTTGAACACCGCCTCTTCGTTGGCGACGGGTACGTAAAATGGTCGTGTCTCCGCGGCTCGTGCGGTGATGGCACCGTTGGTGGACGTGACGGTCTCAGTCATAGGCATGCCCCCAAAATCGACCTCGTGCCACGCGATCGGGCACCAGACATACTTCCCCTTCATGGGTCCGACGGGATTTCGACCACACTAGCGTGGACCAGATCTTTGGTTCAACTAACGCCGATATTCGAGTCACGACACTCTCCGGCGAACTTCGGCTGATCGCAGCGCGGACCGGAACAACGGTCCGACCACAGAGATAAGACGGTCGGGAGTGCCGATGATGGCGTGGGCGGCGGTACCGAACACCCGCCGCAACGAATCGGCGTCAGTGCTGGCGCCCACGGTCAGGCACACACAACCGGTGCCCCGACGTCGCGCCTCGGTGAGCGCCCGACGCGCATCGGCCGCACCATAGGGGCGCTCGTAACCGTGGTCGTAGGCAAGGCCATCGGAGACGACGACGAGTAGTCGCCGCGATGTTCCGCCACGGGATTCGAGAACGGCCGAACCGTGCCGAATGGCCGCACCCAGACGCGAATATGCGCCAGGACGGAGGCTATTGAGCCGCTTGATCACTCGGGCATCGAGTCCTTCATCGAAATCCTTGATTGGCAGCATGGTCACCGCCGAACGGCCCTGCGAGTAATAGGCATAGACCGATATTCGGTCACCGAGGTCATGCAGCGCGACGGCGAGTGCCGCGACCACCTCTTGCTGCTGCTGATGAACTGACCGTCCGCCAGTGCCCGCCTCCGCTGTTGAGCCCGATACGTCCAGCAAGATCAGCACCGACAGGTCACGCCTGCGGCGGAGGCTGTCGAGGTAGACCGCCTCGTCTGGAACCGACCCCGCTCGCACCTCGACGCGTGCTTCGATCGCGGCGTCGATGTCGACATCGTCGCCCTGAAACTGCCGGTGGCGTCGGTGCAGTCCCATCCCGAGGCGCGCCAGTGGCCGGCGCACACCGATCGCATCGTAGATCGCCGCCGACGCAGCGTTGTCCACCTCGGCCTCGACTTCGCGCACCGTGCACCACTCGGCGCGGTACTGATGACGACCGACATCCCATTCCGGGTACTTGGTGCCGTGCCGGGCCGGGCCGGCGGTCATCTCAGCCGGCGGCGACGCCGTTGAGGACACCGCGTAGGCACCCCGGTTGGCGGAATTCGTTCGGTGACTCGGCGAATCGGCACCTGGCGGCCCGCCGCTGCCGTTCTGACGGGTCGAAGATAGCAGCCGCTTCAACCACTTGCCGATGAATCCTCCGCCGCCAACCGGACTGCTGAACGGGTCGGGGTAGTTGGCGCCCTGCTCGGCATGCGCATGATCAAGGTCGTCCAGCTCCTGCTGACGCTTGCGTCGTGGAACATGTCCGGGCGCGCCGTGATCCGCTTGTTTGGCTTCCTCCCGGTCCGCTGCGGCCAGCACGCTCTTGGCGCGGATAGTGCCGAAAGCGACGGGCGGATCGTTGATCGGAGCCTCGCTCAACGCAGCGAGCAGGGCAGCCGCGGGGGTAGCCACGGTAGCGGCCACTTCGGCATCGATTAGCTGCCGGAATGTTCTCGGCAACAGATCCACGTTTGCAGCCAGGGCGCGATGACCCTCAAGACCGAGGTAACGCCTAGCAACGCCGGGCCGGCGAATCATGGTCCGGACGATGTCCGGGCGCAAGCTACCCGCCGAGATCAAGCAGGACTGAACAACAATGGCTTCAGTCAACGCGCAGCCAAGACCTGCGGGGTCGACGAATATCGTGTGCCCGTCGGTCCAGGGCGGTTCACCTGCTTCGGCCGCGGTGACGACCACCGCACGGCCGGCGACTGCCGACGCCAACATGCAGAGGTCGTGGAGCCCAGCCTCGTCATCGTCATTCAGCACGGAACCCCCTCCGGGTAACACGAAGCTTTGTTGACCAAATATCTGTTCCGGCGTAGAGTTTCCATCAATCACAGTGAACCAAACGAGGTTGTCAGAGAAACGTGGATTTCACATATCCAGCAGAAGCGGAACAGTTTCGCAAGGAGCTGCGCGCGTGGCTGTCGGCCAATCTCACCGACGACGTGGTGCGCGCCGGCGAGTCTAGGGGTGACAGCGAGGCGAACGTCGAGACGTTGCGCACCTGGAATGCGAAACTCGCCGACGCGGGGTGGGCGGCGGTGTCGTGGCCCGAGGAATACGGCGGTCGGGGCGCCACCGTACTGGAACAGCTGGTATACGCCGAAGAGACTACGCGTGCACGAATGCCACACTCGCTCAACGTGATCGGTATGAATAATATCGCGCCGGCCATCATGGAGTACGGTACTGAAGCGCAGAAGCGCACACTGCTGCCGCGCATGATGCGTGCCGATGACATCTGGTGTCAGGGCATGTCCGAGCCGGAGGCCGGCTCGGATCTCGCGTCCCTCCGCACTCGGGCCGTATTGAACGGCGACACCTTCGTCATCAATGGCCAAAAGATCTGGACGTCTTTGGGACATCGCGCCGATTGGTGTCAGCTCTACGTCCGCACCGACCCCGCCGCGCCAAAGCACAGCGGGATCTCCTGCCTCATCGTCGCTATGTCAACCCCGGGTATCGACGTGCGTCCGCTGGTCACCCTCAACGGCAACGCGGACTTCGCAGAAGTGTTCTTCACCGACGTACGCGTTCCCAGCAATGCCCTTCTCGGCGAACTGAATTCGGGATGGCAGGTGGCCACTACGACACTCAGCCACGAACGGGCGGGCGCAGCCCGTCTCTACGCCGAGATGCAGCTGCGGCTGCAAGACCTCGTCACCGACCTGGCCGACACCGAGATCGCCGGCCGTCCGGCGCTGCAGGACCCGACCACCTTGCGCAGGCTCGGCGAGCTCGAAGTTCGTATCAAGTACCTGGAAGTGCTCTGCCTGCGCTCGATATCGGCGGCACTGCACGGCGGCGATGCGTTCGGCTCGGCCAGTCTCGCCAAGTCGGTTTGGGGAGAGATCGGCCAACAACTGGCAGCACTGGCGTTCGATGTAGTCGGTTCGCGTGGCGCCGGCGGTCGGTGGGCCGACTACCGGCTGACGGCGCGTGCACTCACCATCGCCGGTGGCACCACCCAGATCAACAAGACCATCACCGCTCAGCGCATCCTGGGATTGCCACGCGCATGAATCTTGAACTGACGGTTGAAGAGAGCGACTTGCGCGAGACCCTGCGCCGATTCCTCCTTGAGCACGCTTCTGCAGAGGCTTACGTACGTCCACTGCTCAATGAACCCGCCGAGCAGAACCGCGAGGTCTGGAAAAGCCTGGCAGAACTCGGAGCCGCAGGCCTGCTCGTACCCGCGGATCTTGGCGGCGCCGGCCTCACGATGGCGGAAGCAGGAGTCGCCGCTGAAGAATTCGGCGCCGCCCTCTACCCCGGCCCCTGGCTGTCAACCAGTATCGCCGCCGTCCGGACGCTCACCAGACTCGACACCTCCGAGGTTGGCGACTCGCTGCTGGCAGACATTGCCGCCGGTTCGATAACCGCCGCAGTCGCGGGAATCCTCGGCGACGGTCCGCGCCCGGTTGCGACGGATCGGGACGGGCGGACAACGCTCGACGGCGCGGTCGACTGCGTGCGCGACTTGGGAACCGCCGATATCGCCTTGGTTCTCGGCGACGAGCCGGGTGGCCAAGCAATCTTCATGGTCGCGACAACATCTCCCGGCGCGCGCTGCGAGCCAACGGAATTCATCGATCCCACTACACGGCTCTACAGCCTAACGCTGAACGAGGCTGCGGCACAGCGGATCGCAGCGGCCGCGCCCAAGACCGTCCAAGCTATCGGCGACGACGTCCTCATCGCATCCGCCGCCGATGCTCTCGGCGCCGCACGGGCCGTTATGGAGCTCGCGGTCGCCTACGCCAAGGTACGCCACCAGTTCGGCAAGCCAATCGGATCCTTCCAAGCGGTGCAACACTTGTGCGCCGACATGTACGAGACTGTCGAGTTGGCCCGTGGCGGCGTCATGCACGCCCTGTCGGAGGCGGACGCGGGCGATCGCATCGGGCACCATCTGGCGGCGTTGCGCACCAAGGGATTCGCGTCGCAGCTAGTGAGTGTTGCGGACACTGCCATCCAGATCCTTGGCGGAATCGGTTACACGTGGGATCACGACGCTCACCTGTATCTCAAACGGCTGCTGGGCTTCAGCGAAGTGGCCGGCAGTCCGGATAGGTACCTCGAGGAGATCGGTGCACACCTGGCTCGGTCGATGGCAGCCAGTCCATGACCCGGAAGGCATTACGTCCAATGATTAATCAACAACCACATAGCCATCGCCACCGCGGCCAGGACACAGTCTTGACAGGCCCAACGCGTGCGCCACGACGTGAACCAGGCCCGGGGCGACCGCACCCGGCCAATCCGTAATATCCCGACAATGTTCAGGAGTGAACCATGAAGAAAGACGATTTCGTTCTCGTTTCGGTTGACGACCACCTCGTTGAACCCCCGGGACTATTCGACAACCACATCCCCGCCAAATACAAGAACGACGTTCCCAAACTGATCCAACGCGAAGATGGCACCGACGCCTGGGTATTCGAAGGCCAAGAAGCCACCAACGTCGGACTCAACGCCGTCGCCGGCCGACCACCAGACGAGTACGGCGCCGAGCCGACCAAACTGTCGGAGATCCGCGAGGGCTGCTACAACATCGACCAACGTATCGACGACATGAATGCCAACGGCGTCGCCGCCGCACTGAATTTCCCATCGTTCCCGCAGTTCTGCGGCCAGTACTTCGCTCGCGCACAGGACAAAGACCTGGGCCTTGCCGTGCTGCGCGCCTACAACGATTGGCACATCGACGAGTGGTGTGGTGCCTATCCAGGACGGATGATCCCCCAATCCCTACCGCCGATCTGGGATCCGCAGCTGATGGCCGACGAAATCCGGCGCGTCGCTGCGAAAGGCTGCCACGCTGTCTCTTTCTCGGAGAACCCCACCAAGATTGACTATCCATCGCTCCACGACAGCCACTGGGATCCGTTCTGGCAGGCCTGTAGCGATACGAACACGGTGGTGAACCTCCACATCGGGTCGTCGTCAAGCGTGGTCGTCACCTCGCTCGACGCACCGGTAGACACCATGATCACGTTGCAGCCCATGAGCATTGTGCAGGCCGCCGCGGATCTGGCCTGGTCTCCTATGCTGCGCAAATTCCCCGATCTGACGTTCGCACTGTCCGAGGGTGGCATCGGCTGGGTGCCCTACTTCCTGGAGCGCATCGACCGTGTCTACAAAATGCACCGCGCCTGGACGCACCAAGATTTCGGCGACAAATTGCCGAGCGAAGTCTTCCTCGACCGCGTGGCGTTGTGCTTCATCGACGATGACTTCGGGGTAGCAAACCGCGACAAGTTGAACATCGACAAGATCAGCTGGGAGTGCGATTACCCGCACTCGGACTCCACCTGGCCGCTTGCGCCGGAAACCCTCGAGATCTATCTGGACGGTGTTCCCGACGACGAAGTCAACAAGATCACCCACGCGAATGCCTTGAAGCTGTACTCCTTTGACATGTTCTCCCACATACCAAAGGAGCAGTTGACTGTAGGCGCACTACGGGCGCAGGCGACCGATGTCGATCTCGGCTTCCGCTCGTCGGAGCGATTGAAAAAGTCGGGAACCGACACCGTCAGCGTGCTCGATCTCGCTTCGAAGCTACCCGCCTCGGCTTGATCAGCACCGATGGCTCCTTACGGCGTCGACCTAACGGACAGCTCATTCGCGCCAGGCCTGCGTACCAGGGGCGCAAGCCTGACGCGCAGCCCGGCTCGGCGCGCGCCGATCTTGACCAGTGACTGGTCGAGACCATGTCCGGCCGCACCTGGTATCGGCGACTCGTGGTTACGAGTCGACTCCCCGCGCGGATGGTGACGAAACCGGCTATCGCACAATGGTTGACGGAGTCGCTCGTTCCCACGGTGCGGGGATTCCCAGCGAGCGTTGCACGATCGGGCCTGCGGTAGCCGCGCGGCACGCCCGTGCATAGTCTCAGGGTGACACAGGCGTCAGTTGCCCCGCCTGTGGGTACGGTTGTGCGAACCCGCTGCCCGGTCGACGATGTCATCGCTGTCGACAGATGGACCAGCGCGACCATCTGAGAAGCCAACGATCGAGGGATGTGTCACGACCACGACGGAGCCGACGTGCAAACGTTTGACGGGAAACGATCGACCCGGCGCTCGCCTACGACTACTTGCTGCGTTCCCCGCGAGCAAGGGATCGCCTCTACCGGCCCCACCCCGGTCGGCGCACCCCGCCAAGATCGAACGACCGCGCGCGGTCAAGTTCCTCAGCCCCGTCGACTATTTCACTGATCAGGATTTGCCCACCACACCACCTCGACTCCCACCAGCGAGGCGTACAGGACATCACAGCAAAGCTGGCTGGCAACGTCGCACACACTGAGACGTGTTTCCCGTTGATCGGTACGGATCGGGGAAGCACCGACCTGACCCATCTGCAATGGCCACACGTCGACCGACGCGACATAATCGTAGTCGGCGTGCCAGCTACTGGAGCGCCGGGAGGGACGGTAGGGCATCGCGTCTTGGTTCTTCGTCGTCGAGTAGCAAAGGAATCGACAACCTCTAGACGCCCGACCGTTGATAGTCCTGCTCGCAGGAGTTGGCACCGTGCGGCGCACGACCATTCGCGGCGCCGTCCATGAGCGTCCGCTCGTACCGGAGCGGCTCGCAGCGGCCTTCAGCCGTTCCCGATGCCTTCCCAGGCGCCGCAATCTGGTGTGATCTTCCCCCACACACCGCCGTAGATGTCCGCGCCGTATGGGTTGGTCGTTAGAATCAAACATCTGTTTCAGATTTGGGTGGAGTATCGCCAAGAACGCGCCCACCGGCTTTCGGCCATGGACAGCTAGGAGGCGTGATGGAACTCCAACATTCGTTGGGAGTCGCTGCCGCACCCTATGACGACGAAGCTGACGGCGGCCCCGACCGCACCCGCAAGACAGAACTGCTGCACACAGCGGACGCCTTGTTTGCCACGTCGGGCTTGCGCACATCGCTACAAGAGATCGCCGATGCCGCCGGCATCCTCGCGGGCAGCCTATATCACCATTTCGAATCCAAGGAAGCAATCTACGTCGAATTGCTGCGCCGGTATCACGCCGACCTCGACCGGGTAGCCCAGGCGGCACAATCCCAGCTGGACGACGTCAGACCCGAACAGGCCGCCGAGAACATCTATGCCCTGGGCGCGGCGATCGCGCGAACCGCAGTCCGGCATCGGACCGCATTGCACATGTCATTCCGCGAGGCCCCGAGCGAGAACCCCGAGTTGGTCGCGCTGGTGCAGCGTCGACCGACAGCTATTCAGGATGCGATGATGCAAACGCTGCGCGCAGGACGCTGGAGCGGCTACATCCGGTCCGACGTGGACCTGCCGGTGTTGGCCGATCGAATCTGCCAGACCATGCTGCACGTCGGGTTGGACGTGATCCGTAACAACGCCTCGACCGACAGCGTTGCCGCGCTGTCCTGTCGAGTCCTATTAGAAGGACTGTCAGCACCGCTCTATTTCGACGAAGCCCTCGATAGTTCCGCTGCTTTTACGATCGCCCAGCGGGTGATCGACTCCTGGGCGCAGCATGTCGAGACCCTCAGCCCCGACGACAAAGTGCTGCTGGTTCGCGCCGCCGCGCGCAAAGAGTTCGGCCGGAAGGGCTATGAGTTCACCACGATTCGCGACATCGCTGCTGCTGCCGGCTTGGGTGCCGGCACCGTGTATCGCACGATGGGGTCCAAGGAAGAGTTACTCGCATCGATCATGCAGTCCTTTGGAGAGAAGATCGCGACAGGTTGGATCGACGTTCTCCGGTGCGACTCGACACCCAGCGAGCAGCTGGATGCGTTGATTTGGATCCAGATCAACGCCCTGGTTCGATTCCGAGACGAGTTCAGCATTCAGCTGGCTTGGATGCGCCAGAGTCCCCCTGACACCCCGAATCCAGGCTGGCAGTTCGCCGCTCGCATGAAGCAGCTTCGGGCCCTACTCAATCGAGGCCTCCGCTCGGGTGACATGCGGATCGAGACGCGGTCTAAGTCCCTGTTGTCGCGATGCGTAATCGATTTGATGTGGCTGCCCGAGAACATCGTCCGTACGGCGGGAACTCGCAAAGCGCTTTTACTTGGTCGCGATACGGTCCTTCGCGGGGTCGTCGACCGTAGCGTCCGCTGACCGCAGGTACCAACCGCCAACCAGACGATCACGCAACGACGTAGCGAGACAGTGTCGGAAGCGCCCGCATTGCGCTGTGGTCCGCTAGCTGCGGACACGACGCGCGCGCCGCAGCGCGATGAGTTCGCCTGCGTACTGTCCCACGGTTGACCGGGTTTGTGCACCCGAGTTCTGTGTTGGATCGGCGCTCGACTGCAGTGACGCCGTTCGAGCCAACCCCCACCGTGCGCTATCGACACACGAATCATCTTGTGGCTCAATGTAACAGCTAGTTGCGGTGCGCGTGCGGATGCAGCTGGTCACGCACGCTTTCGACGGCATCTGGGACACCTTCGACACTTCGCCCCGTGAGCATGGCGTCAGTCCGCCATCAAGCGGAGTATGAAAAGCTGCCGCCGCTTCGGACGAGCGCGACCCCTATGTCGCGATCGACGATTGGCTAGGTCCGCGGCGCCGCGCACAGCTCAGATGTCGTGCGCGCACCCATGATGCCAGCGATCGCGGAAGCCATGTCAAACCGTAGGGACAGCATCGCCTTTCGCTTCCCCCGCTCAGTGCCCGCGTCCTCACTCAGAGGCACCTGACCTCAACGGAAGGCTGGGATCGGGCCATCTCGATGATCGGAGAAGCGAGAACCGATTACGGACCATTGGTGGACACCGGTCCGAAGCGAGGCCGGCGCGACGAAGCGCGTTCTCGCCATCACTGCAACCTCGGCCAAGAACGCCTCTTGCGCGCAGTGCTGGCAACGCTGTTAGCCAGGGCCGTTGGGCCACTTCAGCAGCGAGCCAGCGTCGACGCGGATGTGTTGTCCGGTGATGTAGCGGCTCTCGTCGCTGGCCAGGAAGACCGCGAGGTTGGCGATGTCCTCGGGCTCGACATATGGGATAGGCATGGCCTGAAAGATGGTGAACAGCGGTTCGGCATCCTCGCGCGTGGCCTGCTTGCCCTCGGCGGTGAGGTCAGGCCGGAACATGCTGTACATGCCATCGTTTTGCAGCAGCTGGGTATTGCAGTTGGTGGGATGCATGGCGTTGACGCGGATCATCCGCGGCGCCAGATGCATGCACATCTCCTCCACGTACTCCATTACGACACGCTTGCTCCAGCCGTATCCGGCGCCCCCCGGCCCCATGTTCGGGTTGTCGGTTGTGCCGCGGATCATTCCGGCGGTCGACCCCGTGATAATGATCGACGAGCCGTCGGGCAAATGCGGCACCGTGACCGCGACGGTATTCAGCACGCCGATCAGGTCGACATCACTCGCGTCGACAAACGACATGGCGTCGTGGGGCCTATCCATAGCCATCGGAAGGATGCCCGCGTTCGCAACAACGGTATCGATCTTGCCCAAATCAGCAAGTCCCGCGTCGACCGCATCCCGAAGCTCGTGGCGCTCCCGCACATCAGCGATCCGTGCGACGACGCGGCGGCCCAGTTCCTTGACCGCCCGCTCCGTTTCGGCGAGATCGTCGGGAGTGGCGAGCGGATAGGGGTTCGAGTCGATCTGGCGGCAGATGTCGATCGCGACGATATCGGCGCCTTCCTTTGCCATCGCAATCGCGTGGGCACGGCCCTGCCCACGGGCGGCGCCAGTGATGAATGCGACCTTGCCGTCGAGCCTTCCTGCCATGTGACCTCCGTCGATCCGCGGCACGGACCTATCCGTACCGAACTTGGACCAAACGTATGGCCTGGGAGTCAAGTAAGCAAGCCACAGAACAAAAATTTGGTGCGTGCGCGACGACTGTGTGCGGGCGCGGTTTTGCCAGCATCTGTTCCCAAATACCGCATGCCCGGGCCGATGACCTGCCGGCGCGATAGCTCTGGTCAACGACTGACGTTATACCCGCATGGCGTAGTGCCCCCGCCAGGCGCGAGCCGCATCCGGATTCGACACGTTTACAACGCAGCTCAACTTCTGCTGGTCGTTACAGCTCGACATGCCGGCGGCGTTGCGTCAACGCTCCCAGGTGTCTGGGATCCGGATCACCGATCACAGAAATGGCCTGTTGCGCAAGATCATTGAATTCGTCCTGGTTCTGGCGCGACATAGCTAGGGTCACGTCACGAGCACCTCCTGCCCTCTGGTAGCGCTTGGCTGGTCATCCTGGTCGCGCGACGATGACCCGGTCGCAGGCACTCTCCAATCCGGCTGCAATAAGCCAACCGACGTGTCACGTGCGCCAGTGGACGGTGAGGGAGCCGCCATTCCCGCGGCGGCGACTTCTGGGCCCACCGAGACCAAGTCGTCGATCACGCTTTCCGATCTTGCCGCACGCGGCCAGCAGATAGGCGGACCTCCGGCACGCTCTTCGGCCCCACACGGCTAACGACGGCGAGGTACCCGCCGAATCGCGACTCTGCCATTGGGGGTCATAGGGGCCACCTCTCTGCCGTGGGCGCAATGCGGACGGGGACCGCAGGCGGTAGCTGCCGCCGTTTTGCAGTGGAGATCGCGTCAATCATCAGCGCGACGTATCGCTGCCAGCCGTCGCTAGTTGGGTCCATCGTCCAGAGCACGCTGTTGAGCATCATTATGATTCGCGATACGTCATCTGTGACTAAGTCGGCACGTACGAGCCCGGCCCCCTGCGCGCGGGCGGTCAGGTTGGTCAGCGCGCCTTCGAGGCCCTCCGCGACGTTGTCCAGCGCGTCGACTCTGCGCGCCACCACAAGGATCTTGTGCTCGCGGGCGCCGAATGCCGTTGCCGCTCCAATCAGTTCGGCGAGTCCATCCAAAGGATTGGGATTGCGCACCGCCTGTTCGATTGCCGGCGAGAGGCTTTCGGCGATGCTCTGGTCCAACGCGGCCCTGACCAGATCCGCCTTGGTCGGGAATCGGCGATAGAGCGTGCGCTCCCCGACCCCGGCACGGCGGGCGATGACGTCGATGGGCGCGTCGGGCCCGAACTCGGCGTACACGTCGCGGGCCGCACGCAGGATGCGGTTGGCATTACGCGCCGCATCCGTTCGTAGTGGCCGCTTGGCCGCTATCGCCATGACTCGAGCTTAACCGACAGTTGACTGCCGCTTGAGCGACACCTAGTCTGCGTCAAGTGACAGTAGACTGCCTGTTAGTCGAATTTTCATCCTCAGGGGACCGGACATGACATCCACCGCGGACCCGTCGGCCCCCCCCAGCCATCCCCGCCCCACGCAATGCGAGCTGCCCACTGGCGCCGCCGGCAGAGTTCGCATCATGGCGCGATGCCGACGGGCTGCAGCGTGCAGTCTGGCAGGGTAGGCCGGTCTGGATGATCAGCCGCTACCGTGACATCAAAGCCGCCCTAGTCGACCCGCGCCTGAGTGCGAACACTATGGCGTACCGCGTCGAGACCACTGCCGACCAGAGTGTGCCAGTGATCTTCCCGCGCCTCGATGATCCTGAGCACAATCGGCTACGCCGCATGATGGCCAGGGACTTCACTTTCCGCCGCGCCGAAACGATGCGCCCGCAGATTCAGGAACTGGTCGATAAATTCCTTGATGACATGATCGCCGCCGGGCCGCCGGCCGATCTAGTGCGAGCATTTGCGCTGCCGGTGCCCTCACTGGTCATCTGCCTGCTGCTTGGCGTGCCCTACGAGGATCACGACTTCTTTCAACGGTTATCCACCACCGGACTCGATTCCAAGGCAACGGACGAGGAGAGGGCCCAGTCCAGCCTGGCGCTGTTCACTTATATGAGCGAACTGGTGGCTCGCAAGGAGCGTGAACCCGGCGACGACATGATGACCCGGCTCATTCACGAGCAGGTCGCGGCCGGTGAACTCACCCGCGAAACCGCGGCGATGAATGGCGTGATCATGCTGACCGCAGGTCATGAGACCACCGCCAACATGATTGCGCTGGGAACATTGGCGTTGCTTCAGCATCCCAACGTGTTTGCCCGTCTGCGCGATACCGACGACCCCGCCGTCGTCGCGGCGGTCGTGGACGAGTTGATGCGCTATCTGACGATCGTGCACAGCTTGATCGATCGCGTGGCCACCGAAGACTTAACCATCGGCGGTCAACTGATCCGGGCCGGCGAGATCGTGCTGATGAACCTGCCCGCAGGCAATTACGATCCCGACTTCGTCGAGCGACCTGATACTTTCGACATCGACCGGGGCGCCCGCGGGCATTTGGGCTTCGGCTTCGGCGCGCACCAGTGCCTCGGTGCGAACCTGGCGCGCACCGAAATGCAGGTCGCCTTCGCCACTCTCGCGCGCCGGCTGCCCGGCTTGGCGCTGGCGGTCCCCGCCCAGCAGCTCATCTTCGAAAATAACAAGGAGATCTACGGCGTCACGGAACTTCCGGTCACCTGGTGACTAATCGCGCTGACGCCACCGAACTCTCCGTGCTCGAGAACGCTACGGCCGCATACGCACCATGGCCTTCGCATTCGTCACCCAGCATCTGCGGACTGGCATCATCCCTTTGACCAAAGGCGGCGAACTCGTGAAGCTGCCGGGTCATCTGCGAAGGTGCAACGCCACCTAGTTGAACAGCGATCTAGGTAGTAGGTCGCCGACGTTATGAAACCGCGTCGCTACCCGAACAGCGACCGTACGGGGTCGCTTCCGTCCCAGTTCATCGCGGCCGAGCGCACCAGTTCGCCCATCCCGATCGTCGCCGGGGTGAGCTCCATGAGTTCGATGATCGTCGCCGCGGTGCCCGGCGGCGGTTCGAAGTAGGCGTACCGTGCGGTGCCCGGATCGCCGCCCGACCACACCACCGGCCATCCGGCGGCCTGCCCGGCCGCCAGCGCGGCGTCGTAGTCCTGCGCCCAGTAGGCCAGCTGATGAAAGCCGTCGCCGCCGGCCGAGGTGAACTCGGAGTAGATCGACGGCGCGTCATTGTCCTGGTGAATGATCTCGACCTGCAGATCGCCGCTGTTGGCCACTCCCATGGTCAGCGCCACCGTGCACTCCTGACCGCGATAGATCCCGGTCTGCTCGATACCGCGCAGGACGTAGAACGGGCCCACCCCCAGTGCCAGAAAATCAGCCAGCGCCTTATCGAAATCCTGCACGATATAACCGATTTGGCGAATCACGCCGGGCAGTACGGGACCAGACACCAATTTCCTCTCAGCCTGGGAGCACCGGCACCGCACCGGGTATCAGGAAGGGTCGTACATCGGACCAGGATTGACCGTTGTCGGCGCTGGTCCCCGACAGCTGCAGCACCCCGCGGCTGTCCGAGACATAGACCGCCGCCGGGTTGGCCGCCACCGCCGAGACCGGCATCACGATGTTGCCGCTCGGCCCATCGGAGTTGACGCCGTCGAGATTCACATACGACACCGGGTGTGCGGCATCGGTTCTCGTGACGACGATGTCGTCGCCGGTACGCCACGACAGCGACACCACTGACGAGCCCAGACCGAAGCCGATCTGACGCGGATAGGTCAGCGAGAACTCCCCGGCCGGCGTCACTTCCACACCGGCCAGAACCACCTGACCGTTGATCACCATCACCGCACGAGTGCCGTCACGGGAAAGCTGCAATTCGGCGATCGCACCGGGAAATCGGGAAGTCACCGCCGCGGAATCCACCGGAATCCGCGCGGGCTGCCCCGACGCCTCCTCCTGGATCACCCGAACGACGCTGATGCCGTCGACCACGACCCACACCGCGTCGTCCAATGCCCACGACGGTCGGGTCAACGAACGCGCGTCGGTGGCTTTGGCCGCGGCCCCACCGTTCGGGCCGATCCACAACGACGACAACATGTCCGGTGCACCGGGCCGCACCACGGTCACCGAGGCGATGTCCTGTCCCGTCCGCGACAGTGCAGCCGACACCTGGGCCGGCATCTGACCGAACATGCCGCGCACCGGTGTCGCCTGCTGTCCGTCGAGCGAGACCATCGACCCATTGATCAGCGCGTGCACACCGGCTGAAGCGCCATCGACCGCGCCCGGGTCGGTGGCCGCCACGTCGGTGGTGTTCCAGCCGTCGGCGAACCGGTCGTCGAGGGCTGCGCCGTCGGCATTGATCACGTAGGGACCCTTGATGTCGGCCCGGGCCAGCGTCCAAATTATCTGGGCGGCAAGCAATTGCCGACTATGCGGATCGGTGGTGGTCAGGTTCTCCAGATCGACCTTGACGCCGCCGTAGCCCCGCCCGATACCGGTCTTGCCGCCGTCGGCGCGGGTCACCGGGCCGATCAGCTTCACCGGTCCCAGCAGATTGCGCACGGTGCGCGCCATCTCGGGCCGGGGTCCCGCGATCAGCTTGGTGATCAGTTCGGTGGCCAACTGGTCGGCATCCGACACCGCGACGTAGCGCGGATCGGGAACCACGGTCTTGCCGGTCGGGTCGACGAAATACAGCGTGTTGCGCTTATAGGTGGCCTGGAACTGCTGCCAATCCAGGAACACCCCGTTGGGCAGCTTGTTGATCCGCCACCCATCCGGCGTCTGGACCATCTCCAGTGGCCCAGGATCGGGTAACTGCCCCTCGGCGGTCTCGAAGACACCCACATCGGATAGTGACCCCAGCATGTCGGCCTTCATCGTGACCGAAACCCGATCGGGAGTTCGGGTTTCGACGAACACAACGTTGTCGATCAGCAGCGCGCTGCCCTGGTCGTCCCAGCCATTGGACGCCGCGCCGGTGAGGAACTGGCGGGCAGCCAGGTGCCGGTTGGCCGGATCGGCGGTGGCCTTGAGGAATTCGCGCAACAACTGGTCGGGATCCATTCCCGGAGCCGGCTTCGGCAAGCTCTTGGGCTGGGGTCGCTCGACGGTCCCGATCGCTTGCGGCGCCGACGAATTCGGCACGCCTGCACATCCGCCGGTCAATAACGCCACCACTCCGGCCATCAACAGGACCAGCAGCCGGCGTGTCACACGCTCTCCCCCGCCGGTTCCCGCTGCCGCACCTGGCGCTGATCCTTGCGACCATCATCGCGTTCTGCCGCAACAGGTTTCAGCGGCAACGGGCTGGTGGTCACCTTGTGTCCGCGCACCAGCGGCAGCGTCAGCCGGAAGCACGCGCCCTTGCCTGGCTCGCCCCACGCCTCCAGCCGGCCCTGGTGCAGGCGAGCATCCTCGATGCTGATCGCCAGGCCGAGGCCCGTCCCACCGGAGCGGCGCACCCGCGACGGATCCGAGCGCCAGAACCGGCTGAACACCAACTTCTCCTCGCCGGGCCGCAGACCCACACCGTAGTCGCGGACCGTCACCGCGACAGTGTCCTCGTCGGCGGCCATCCGGATCCGCACCGGCTTGTGTTCGGCGTGGTCGATCGCATTGGCGATCAGGTTGCGCAGGATGCGTTCGACACGGCGGGCGTCGACCTCGGCGATGACCTCGTGATCTGGCAGGTTGACCACCAGCTCGATCCCCGCCTCGTCGGCCAGGTGACCGACATTGCCCAGCGCACTGTTGACCGTCGAACGCAGATCGACTGCCTCTACGGACAATTCGGCGACGCCGGCGTCGTGGCGGGAAATCTCGAGCAGATCGTTGAGCAGCGTCTCGAACCGGTCGAGTTCGTTGACCATCAATTCGGTGGAGCGGCGCAGCGCGGGGTCCAGTTCCTCGGAGTGGTCGTGAATCAGATCGGCGGCCATCCGCACCGTCGTGAGCGGGGTACGCAGCTCGTGGCTGACATCGGAGGTGAACCGGCGCTGCAGGTTGCCGAATTCCTCGAGGTTGGTGATCTGGCGCTGCAGGCTTTCGGCCATGTCGTTGAACGACACCGCCAGCCGGGCCATGTCGTCCTCGCCGCGCACCGGCATCCGCTCGGACAGGTGCCCTTCGGCGAAGCGTTCGGCGATCCGCGACGCCGAGCGTACCGGCAGGACCACCTGCCGCGACACCAGCAGCGCGATCCCGGCCAGCAGCACCAGCAGGACCAGCCCGCCGGTGGCCATCGTTCCGCGCACCAGCGTGATCGTGTTCTCCTCGCTGTTCAGCGGGAAGATCAAGTAGAGCTCGAGATTCGGCACGCGCGACGGCGTCGGCGTACCGATCAGCAGTGCCGGACCGGTGAAGCTCTCGGTTCGCACCGTGGAGTACTGGTAGCTGACCTGGCCGGCTTTCACGAAGTCGCGCAACGACTTCGGGATCTGGTCCACCGGGCCTGCGGCCGTGGCGGCCCGCGGGCCATCACCCGGGACCACCAGCACCGCGTCGAAGGTGCCGGCCAGCGCCGCACCGGTTGACTGACCGGTCTTCGAAATCAGGGTGTTGCGGGCCAACTGCAGGCTGCTGTCCAGCGAGCGGGCCTCTTCACCGCTGACCGTTCCGCTCACGGTGTTACGCGCCCGGTCCAACTCCTCGATCGCCGCATGCACCTTGACATCGAGCACCCGGTTGGTGATCTGGCTGGTCAGCACAAAGCCGAGCACCAAGATGACCGACGCCGACAATCCCAATGTCAGCACGACCACCCGTAACTGCAGTGAACGGCGCCAGATCAGACCCAACGCTCGGCTCAGCGCACTCATGCCCCGCACCAGGGGACCTGATCGTCCCCACGGACCGCGGATGCGCCGCTTGGAGCCACCCCAGATCATGTACGCCGCTCCTCCTCAGCGCTTCGCGCTGTATCGTCGCTGGCGCAAGTCACCTGCAGCGCTCCTCCCGCGGGCGGATCACGGGGGTCCGGCCTTGTAACCCACTCCTCGAACGGTCAGCACCACTTGCGGGTTCTCCGGGTCCTTCTCGACCTTCGCCCGCAACCGCTGGACATGCACGTTCACCAAACGGGTATCCGCGGGGTGCCGATATCCCCACACCTGTTCGAGCAGCACATCACGAGTAAACACCTGCCGCGGTTTACGTGCCAGCGCCACCAGGAGGTCGAACTCCAGCGGTGTCAGCGAAATCTGCTCACCCTCACGCGTGACCTTGTGGGCGGGCACGTCGATGTCGATATCGGCAATCGACAGCATCTCGGCCGGCTCGTCCTCGTTACGCCTCAGCCTCGCGCGGACGCGCGCCACCAGCTCCTTGGGCTTGAACGGTTTCATCACGTAGTCGTCGGCGCCGGACTCCAGGCCCAGCACCACGTCCACCGTGTCGGTCTTGGCGGTGAGCATCACGATCGGTACGCCGGAGTCCGCGCGCAGCACACGGCACACGTCGATGCCGTTCATGCCGGGCAGCATGAGGTCCAGCAACACCAGATCGGGACGCAGCTCTCGCACGGCGGTCAGCGCCTGAGAGCCGTCGCCGATGACCGCGGTGTCGAAACCCTCGCCACGCAAAACGATGGTGAGCATCTCGGCCAGCGATGGGTCGTCGTCGACTACGAGAATCCTTTGCCTCATGTTGTCCATGGTGTCACCGAATTGGGACAAACCCCGGCTACCACACGGGCGAGTTGCGACATTTCCGCTGCGTGGCGGTCCCTAGGACGTGAGGGAGGCGGCCAAACCCGCCGGATCGACGTCGGGAGCGACGATCGACCACGGCCCGGCCCAGTTAGCAGCACCCAGTTCGGCGTACACCGCACCGGTTCGCCGCTGCAGTCCGTCGTCGCGTTCGTAGGCGTCGCGGGCGCGGTCGGCCTCCTGCTCGGCGCGTTGCCTGGCACGCTGGGCGGCCAATTCCACCGAGGCGTCGAGCAGGATCTGCCGGTCGGGCTTGGGCAGGCCGAACCGGCCGTATTCGAGGTCGCCTACCCAGGCCACCGCCTCACCCGAGGCGTCCTGGTGCAGGCGGGCCGCACTGTAGGCGGCGTTGGAGGCGACATAGCGGTCCAGGATGACCACATCGTGCTCGCGACTCAGCGCAGCGATCTGGTCGATGGCCCCGGCCCGGTCGAGAGCGAACAAGGTCGCCATCGCGTACACCGAGGAGGCCAGATCACCGTGCCGGCCGTGCAACGCCTCGCTGGCGAGATCGGCATGGATCGATTGGCCGTAGCGCGGGAAGGCCAGCGTGGTGACCGACATGCCGTCGGCCTCGAAGGCCCGCTGCAGACCAACGGTCAGCGTGCGCTTGCCCGCACCGTCCAGTCCCTCGATGACGATCAGCACGCGGGCAGCCTAGCCCGTCACGAGCCGGGACTACCGCGTGAAGGTGACCAGATTCTGGTCGAGCACCATCTCGTCGGTGTGATCAGCGCGGGTGGCGTCGGCCACGAGTGCCAGCGGCACGCCGGTGGCTTCGGCCGCGTCGAACGCACCGGTGCTGGCCACCTGGCCGGTCGTGGTGAATTTGTCGTACAGATACGGCAATCCCTGGGCGACCAGCGGCGACGGGCCGTCCATCACATGCAGATGGAGATGGGGCGCAACCGAATTACCGGAATTGCCGACCAGCCCGATGACGTCACCGCGCTTGACCCGGTCCCCCAATTTCGGTCGCACGCTGCCCGGCTGCATGTGGGCGTAGTTGACGAAGAAGCCGTTGCCGATGTCGAGGACGACGAAGTTGCCGTCGGCCTCGTCGAGCCCGATGTCGGCGGGGTAGGTGCCGGGTGTCTGCTCGGGCAGATCGTTACGGGTGCCGACGACGGTGCCGTCGGCCACGGCGTAGATCTCCTTGCCGAAGATCTGGTAGCTCCTGGGATCCTTCGAGTCGCCGGAGAATATCCGGTTCTGCTCGTCGGCCTGCTCGAAGTCGACGGCGTAGCGCTGCGCGAGGTACAGCTGGCCGTTGATCGGCAGCAGCGCCCGGGTGTGGCGCGGGGCGTCGCAGCAGCCGTCGGCTCCGACATACCGCTCCCCGATGAGCGGCGCCGACAGCACCGGCAACGTGCGCCGGTCCACCGTCGTGGGCGCCAGCTGCTCAGTCTGCTGCTGGCCGGCCGGCGGCAACGCCACCGCGGTCAGCTCGATCCGATGCGTGAGTTGTTGCGGGACTTGCTTGCCGTCGGCCAGCGGCACGTGCATGAACACCGTGGCGGCTTGGCCGGGCCCCAGCACGTTGGTCGCGTCCTTGGCGCCGGCGGGATACACCCGGTGTTGCAGCGACCCGGTGTCTCGCTCACCGATCTGCTTGCCGCTCGCGGCGTCGAGGACGGCCACGTCCCGGATCGTCAGCTCACCGCTGGTGAAGTTGGTGACCGACAGCTCGTACACGAGGTGCGTGAGGCCGTCGGATCCCGCGAACGGAATCGGCGCGAACGGCACCGAGCCGACGAGCGGGGTCATCATGGCGGCCACCGGCGACGGCGGCGAACTCCGGGTGGCGACGGGCGATTTCCCACCACACCCCGCGATGACAAGCAGCAGACCCAGTGCCGCAACACAACCGAGCCTGCGCACAGCCCACGATCTCATGCGGAAACCGGATCTGCGCGCTGACTCGATGGCGCCTCAGGTGTTCTTGCTGATGATGTCGACGTAGTGATTGCCGGTGCTGTCATCCCTACGCAGCGCGTAGATCTTTCCGCCTGCCTCGGCCACCGTGTAGACGTAATCGCCAAGCTTGACGGTGGCCACCACCTTGCCGGTCGCCGGGTTGTACACCTTCACAGCGCCGTTCGCTGCGCCCTGCGGAAGAGAGTCGTAGAAGTTGATGAGAACCAGCCCGTCCGACCCGATCGCATTGAAAGTCGCGCGGCCATTGTTGCCGAGCGCCAACGGAATTGACGAAACGGCACCGGTGGTGGTGTTGATCACGTAGCGGGGTGTGTAGACATGCCCGGCGTCCGCCACGAAGCGCGTTCCATTCAAATAGAACGTCGAATTGCCATTGCTGATCGCGACGGGAGTGCCGACGACGCCCCCGGCTCCGACCGTCGCGACCCCCTGGGTGGAGTTGGTGAGGAAGCCGACCAGGAAGACCACGCCGTTGGGGCCGCCCGCCAGAGCGGGGCCATCCCGGTAGGCCAACGCGGTGCTGAGGATGAAGCTGCCGAGGATGGTCTTGGTCGCGCTGGCCGCCGCTGGATTGATCGTCCACAAGGCGGGCTTGTAGGTGCCGTCGTCCAAAGTGCTGCTCGCGGCGAAGACTCCGGCGGTGGTCGCTACGAGAGATACGTCCGAGGTGGCCCCGAGCGGGATCGTCTTCACCACGCCGGTGTCGCTGACCATGATCACCGGGCGGTCGGTGCCCGAGAAACCGGTGAGGTAGACATTGGTGTCGCCGCCGACGCCGGCAACGATGTTGTAGGTGCCGGTGCTGTTCTCGCCGAACGTGAACTGGGCGGGATCGAGTGCGACCGTGGAGTACGTGCCGGCACCGTCTGGGGGATAGATCTGGAGCTCCGCCCCAGTGGTGGTTCCCCCGGCGCTGTAGGTCAACGACAGGGCGTAGATGCGCCCATCGGAGCCGACCGTCATGGGCGGCGAGGTGACGCCGTGGCCTGCGCTGAGAGGGATGGTGCCGGTCACCTTGTAGTCACCAGAGCCCTGGCTCGACCCGGGGCCGCGGAACAGCTTGGTGATCTGGTTGATGATCGCCTGGGGTATGGCGAGGATCTGCTTGATGAGGTTGGCCACGCCGTTGAGCAGCTGCTGAATGGGATTGGCCGCCGCGGTAGCGCGGGAAATGGCGGACACGTCCGCGGTGACGGGGGTGCTCAGCGCCGCCGCGGTACGCACCGCGGCGGCCGGGGCCGGCGCGGCGGCCGCGCGAACGCTTGCCGGCAGACTCGCGGCAGCCAGCGGTGTGACCGTGACGCGCTTGGGTTTGGGTTTGTTGGCAGCGCTCTTGGCGGGTCCGGCCTTGACGCGATTGGAGTGGCCGGTTCCCGCGCTCTGCGCATTGCCGGCCTTCGAGGTGTTAGCGGGGCCCGCAGTGCCGGTGTCGGCGCTGGCGGCGGCCGCACCACCGACTGCCACACCCAGCCCGGCTGCCACTGCCAGTCCGCTGAACCACAGAACGTTCTTGCTCTCCGTCATGGTGCCCCCAAGGCAACATCTGGCAAATTAACCAGCTGGCAAATTACTGCGCGACAGCTGGGAAATTACCACATGCGTGGGGATCCAGTGAAGGGTCGGTTTTCACCAGAAACGACCGCGCCGAGTGTGGGCACAAGGCACACACTCGGCGCGATGCCGGTCGATCAGTAGCGGTAGTGCTCCGGCTTGTACGGGCCTTCGACGTCGACACCGATGTACTCGGCCTGGTCCTTGGTGAGCTTGGTCAGCGTGCCGCCAAGCGCCTCGACGTGGATCCGGGCCACCTTCTCATCGAGGTGCTTGGCCAGCCGGTAGACCTCGTTGTCGTACTCGTCGTTCTTGGTCCACAGCTCGATCTGGGCGATCACCTGGTTGGAGAAGCTGTTGCTCATCACGAACGACGGATGGCCCGTCGCGTTGCCCAGGTTCAGCAGCCGGCCCTCCGACAGCACGATGATCGACTTGCCGTCCGCACCGAACACCCACTCGTCGACCTGCGGCTTGATGTTGATCCGCGTGGCACCCGAGCGCTCGAGGGCGGCCATGTCGATCTCGTTGTCGAAGTGGCCGATGTTGCCGAGGATGGCCTTGTCCTTCATCGCCTTCATGTGATCGAGGGTGATGATGTCCTTGTTGCCGGTCGAGGTGACGACGATGTCGGCGTCACCGATGGCCTGCTCGACGGTCACCACGTCGAAGCCGTCCATCAGCGCCTGCAGCGCGTTGATCGGGTCGATCTCGGTGACCTGCACGCGGGCGCCCTGGCCGGCCAGCGACTCCGCGCAGCCCTTGCCCACATCCCCGTAGCCGCAGATCAGCACCTTCTTGCCGCCGATCAGCACGTCGGTGCCGCGGTTGATGCCGTCGATCAGCGAGTGCCGGGTGCCGTACTTGTTGTCGAACTTGCTCTTGGTGACCGAGTCGTTGACGTTGATCGCGGGGAACGCGAGTTCTCCGGCCGCGGCGAACTGGTAGAGCCGCAACACACCGGTGGTGGTTTCCTCGGTGACACCCTTGACCGACTCGGCGATCGTGGTCCACTTGGTGTTGTCCTTCTCGAAGCTCTTGCGGCACAGCTCCAGGAAGACTTTCCACTCGGCGGAGTCGTCCTCCTCGGCGGGGGGAACGACGCCGGCCTTCTCGTACTGGGCGCCGCGCAGCACCAGCATGGTGGCGTCGCCGCCGTCGTCGAGAATCATGTTGGCGGGCTCGCCTTCCCAGGTGAGCATCTGCTCGGCCGCCCACCAGTACTCCTCCAGCGTCTCGCCCTTCCAGGCGAAAACCGGGGTGCCGGTGGGCTCCTCGGGGGTGCCGTGCGGGCCGACGACGACGGCCGCGGCGGCGTGGTCCTGGGTCGAGAAGATGTTGCACGACGCCCAGCGCACCTGCGCACCGAGAGCGACCAGCGTCTCGATCAGCACCGCGGTCTGGACCGTCATGTGCAGCGACCCCGAGATCCGCGCACCCTTGAGCGGCTGGACGTCGTGGTACTCGCGACGCAGCGCCATCAGGCCGGGCATCTCGTGCTCAGCGAGCCGGATCTCCTTGCGGCCGAACTCGGCAAGCGACAGATCGGCGACCTTGAAGTCGATGCCGTTACGCACGTCGACGGTCAGTTCAGACATGTAGAGCCCCTATTCGTTCGTATTGCCGAAATGCGCGCGACGCGCGCTGGCGACACCCTCAGCCTGCGGGCTCGCGGGACAGGCGCGTGATGCGCTCTGACAGCTAAGGAATATCGATAACACCGTATCGTTCGGCGAACGGCGTCATCAATCGGGCCAGGTCTAGGGCCACATCGTGGTCGGCTTCGGGTGGCATCGAGACATAACTCAGGGCCAGCCGCACGATCGCGCGGGCCAGCACACCCGCATCCTCTTCGCTGGCACTGACCCAGCTGGTCATGAAGGCGTCGGTGAGGCGCGCCGACGCCCGCGTGATGATCGGTGCGCTGTCGGTGGTGATCATCTGCAGCAGGTCGGGTTTCGCGACGCCGGTCAACAGCGAGATGACCAGTGGGTCGGCGGCCGACTCGGTGAAGAACAGCCCGAACCCCTCGGTGAACGCGGCGAGGACATTGCCGACGTTGGAGGAGATCGCATCGCCGATGGCGTCCACCAGGCGATCGGCCAGTCGCAGCGCATAGCCCTGTGCGAGTCCCTGGCGAGAGCCGAATTCGTTGTAGATGGTCTGGCGGCTGATCCCCGCGGTGCGCGCGACGTCGGTGAGGGTGATCGCCGACCAGTCCTTGGTCAGCAGCTCTTCCCGCATCGCGTCGAGCACCGTTTCCCGTAGCAACGCGCGGGAGGCCTCAGGATAGGGAACCCGAGACCTCTTCACATGCGCGACTGTAATGGTCACGGCCTCGCGACTTCCACCATCTCGAAGTCCGACTTCGCCGCGCCGCAGTCCGGGCAGCTCCAGTCCTCCGGGATGTCGTCCCACCGGGTGCCCGGCGCGATGCCGTCCTCCGGCCAGCCCTTGGCCTCGTCGTACTCAAACCCGCACTGCACACAGATGAACAGCTTGTAGTCATTCATTTCGTAACCTCCAGAGCTTCGAAGTCGATCTTCTCCCGCACCCCGCAGTCGGGGCAGCACCAGTCGTCGGGCACGTCATTCCACGTGGTTCCGGGGGGAAATCCTTCCCGCGCAGCACCTTTCGACTCGTCGTATACGTAGTCACAGATCGGACACCGGTAGGCACTCATGCGTTCACTCCATAACGGGCCAGGATCTTCTCCCGCCGGCGCGGATCGACGTTGACCTTGGTGATGTCACCCTCGTAGTGCTCGAGCACCCGGTGGTCCATCATCCGGCGCCACACCCACGGGAAGTACGTCACGCCGATCAAAGTCGCGTAGCCGCTGGGTAATTCGGGCGCCTCGGACATACTGCGCAGCGTCTGATAACGCCGGGTCGGGTTGGCGTGGTGGTCACTGTGACGCTGCAGGTGATACAGGAACAGGTTGGTCACCAGATGGTCGGAGTTCCAGCTGTGCTGAGGTGAGCAGCGTTCGTAGCGACCGTTCTCGTTCTTCTGGCGCAGCAGCCCATAGTGCTCCAGGTAGTTCACCGATTCCAGCATCGAGAATCCGAACACCGCCTGGATGATCAGGAACGGAATCAGCGCGGGGCCGAACACCGCGATGAGCGCACCGAAGAGCACCACCGACATCAGCCAGGCGTTGAGAACGTCGTTGCCCAGCCAGGTACGCGGATCCCACGGACTCTTGCCGAGCCGGCGGATGCGGGCCGCCTCGAGTGTGAGCGCCGACCGCGCGCTACCAAACACGCTGCGCGGCAGGAACTCCCAGAACGTCTCCCCGAAGCGGGCCGACGCCGGATCCTCCGGGGTGGCGACGCGGACGTGATGGCCGCGGTTGTGCTCGATGTAGAAGTGGCCGTAAAAGGTTTGGGCCAGCGTGATCTTGGACAGCCAGCGCTCGAGGGCGTCCTTCTTGTGTCCGAGTTCGTGCGCGGTGTTGATGCCCGTTCCGCCGAGTACGCCCACCGACAACGCCAGACCGATCTTGGCGAACCAGCTCAGCGAACCCTCGTAGCCCAGCCAGCTGAGGTTCGACGCGGTGAACATGTAGGCGCCGAAGATCAGGCTGACGAACTGGAACGGGATAAACGCATACGTGCAGTACCGGTAGTACTTGTCGTTCTCCAGGTACTCCATCAGCTCGTCCGGCGGATTCTGGCCGTCGCGGCCGAACTTCAAGTCCAGCGACGGCAACAGCACGTAGATCAGGATCGGCCCGACCCAGAAGAACACCTGCGATGCCGCGGTCCAGCCGAATTGGTTCAGGCCCCAGATGACCGGCAGCACCACGACCAGCGCAGTCGGCGCGATCAGGCCCATCAGCCACAGATAGCGCTTCTTGTCACGCCAGTGGGCCGACGACGCGGGTGCGGCGGGGGCGCCCAGTTGAGACGTCACGACAGTTACCTCCAAGTCCGTTGATGACTTGACTATAGAGGCGATTTTGTCGGGTGTCTAGACAAACACCAGTGATTTGTAAATCAACGGGTTGTGGCCGCCTCCCGCTGGCCGAGCACCGAGTGACGGCGGCCATAGAGCAGGTAAAACGCCACCCCGATGGCCATCCACACGCCGAACCTGATCCAGGTCAGCCCCGTGAGGTTGAGCATCAGCCAGCCGCAGGCGGCGATCGAGAGAATCGGCAGCAATGGGACCAGTGGGGCCCGGAAGCCGCGTTCCAGGTCCGGCCGGGTGCGGCGCAGCACGATCACACCGGCGGAGACCAGGATGAACGCGAAGAGGGTCCCGACGTTCACCATCTCCTCGAGCTTGGCGATCGGGAAGACCGTGGCCGCGACGGCGATCAGCACCGCGACCAGCACGGTGATACGCACCGGTGTGCCGTGGTCCCCGGTCCTGGCCAGCTCACGCGGCAGCAGCCCGTCCCGCGACATCGCGAACAGCACCCGCGAGAGCCCCAGCACCAGCACCATCACCACCGTCGTCAGGCCGGCCAGAGCCCCGACCGAGATCACCTTGGCCGCCCAATCCACGCCGTTGAGCGCGAATGCGGTGGCCAGGTTGGCGTGGCCGTCCGGCGCCTTGCCCCGCAACTCGGCATAGCTGACCATGCCGGACAACACGATCGACACCGACACGTACAACACCGTGACGATGGCCAGCGACGCGAGAATGCCCCTGGCGACATCGCGCTGCGGATTCTTGGTCTCCTCGGCCGTGGTGGCCACGACGTCGAAGCCGATGAACGCGAAGAACACGATCGACGCACCGGCCAGCACGCCGTACCAGCCGTAGTGACTGCTCTCGGCGCCGGTCAGCAGGGAGAACACCGACTGGTTGACGCCGGTTCCCGATCCGCCCTTGCCGGATTCCGACTCCGGGATGAACGGGGAGAAGTTGGCCGCCTTGACATAGAAGGCGCCGACGATGACGACGAGCAGGACGACCGCGACCTTGATCGCCGTGATCACCGCCGAGAAGTTCGCCGACAGCTTCGTGCCGAGCGCCAGCAGCGTGGCGACGACTACGACGATAAGCAGTGCGCCCCAGTCGAAGTCGAGTGGACCGATGGTCATCACTCCCCCGGAAAATCCGAAGACCGTGCCCAGATAGCTCGACCAGCCCTTGGCCACCACAGCGGCGCCGACGGCGAACTCGAGGATCAGGTCCCAACCGATGATCCAGGCGACGAACTCACCGAACGTCGCATAGGAGAACGTGTAGGCACTGCCCGCCACCGGAAGCGTCGACGCGAACTCGGCGTAGCACAACGCGGCCAGCCCGCAGGTCACCGCGGCGATGATGAATGACACCGAGATGGCCGGGCCGGTGATATTGCCGAATGTCGACGCGGTGACGGTGAAGATGCCGGCACCGACGACGACGGACACGCCGAAAACCGTCAGATCCCACCAGGTCAGATTCTTGCGAAGCCGGGTGCCCGGCTCGTCGGTGTCCAGAATGGATTGCTCCACCGACTTCGTCCGCCAGTTTCGGGTCATCTGCATTACCCCCTAGTACCCGGTTAGCAGGTGTTGGAGCAGGGTACGTCGAAGACGTGCGACACCCAGGCGAATCCGTGCTGCGCGAACACGCGATCGTCATCGGGGCCAGCATTGCCGGACTGTGTGCCGCGCGGGTTCTGTCCGACCACTACGGCCACGTGACGGTCTACGACCGCGACGTATTGCCGGAGTCCCCGGGCCACCGAAGCGCAGTTCCCCAAGACCGGCACGTGCACATCCTGATGGCACGCGGCGCCTCGGAGTTCGAGGCGTTGTTTCCCGGTCTGCTCGACGGCATGGTCGCCGCCGGCGTCGCCAAACTCGAGAACCGCCCCGACGCCATTCACTTCGGCGCCGCCGGTCATGTGCTGGGCACCGGGCATACGTTGCGCCGCGAGTTCACCGCCTACGTGCCCAGCCGCAAGCAGTTGGAGTGGCAGATTCGCCGCCGCGCCGCGGCACTACCGAACGTTGAGATCGTGCACCGCGACGTCAATGCGCCATGCTTCGACGAGGAGCGCGGCGCCGTCACCGGCGTCATACTGTCGGCGTCCGGCCACAGCGAGTTCGTGGCAGCCGATCTCGTCGTCGACGCCACCGGTCGCGGCACCCGGTTACCCGCATGGCTCGAGGAGTGGGGGTTCGCTCGGCCGGAGGAAGAGACCGTCGACGTCGGAATCGGTTATGCCACACAGCAGTTGCACATCCCCGATGGACTGATCGCCGAGAAGGTCGTCGTAGCCGGGGTTTCGCGCGCCCAGCGGGCAGGGCTGGGCATGCTGTTCTACGAGGACGGCACCTGGGGGTTGACGACGTTCACCGTCGGCCACACCACAACGCCGCAGACATTCGACGAGATGTGCGCTGTCGCCGACGCGGTTCTGCCCGTGCCGCTGGCCGCCGCAATTCGGCAGGCTGAACCGTTGGGCGACATAGCCTTTCGCCGTTACCCAGTCAGCCGCTGGCGCCGATATGACAAGCTCCAGCGGTTCCCCGCGGGCATCGTCCCGTTCGGCGATGCGGTTGTGAGCTTCAATCCGACGTACGGACAGGGCATGACGATGACCGCGCTGCAGGCTGGTCATCTGCGCCGGCTACCGGCCTCCGGTACCCGCCGTCTGGCCGACGACCTCGGCCGCGCCACCGCCAAGACCACGTACCCGGTGTGGACGATGAACGCGATCGGCGACCTGACCCTGCACGGTACCGACGGCCCTGCCCCGTGGTGGTACCACCCGGTCGGCGCGCTGTTCGACCAGTTCCTGGGTGCCGCGGAAAGCGATCCCGTTCTGGCGGAATGGTTTCTGCGGCGCTTCAGCCTGCTCGACACCCTGTACATGGTGCCGCCCGCACGCATCATCGGCCGGACGATCCGGCACAACATGTCGGCGTGGTGGTCGCAACGGCGCGCTAGCGTGCCAGCGCGCGGTCCAGATCCGGCTCCAGGTAGATGACCTGGACGGCGGGCACCGCTGCCCGCACAGCCGCCTCGGCATTGTCGATTGTGGCCGCGACCGTGGCCAGGTCTGTTTGGGCGGCCAGCGCGATCTTGGCCCCGACCAGCATCTCCTCCGGGCCGAGGTACTGCGTGCGCAGGTGAATCACCCGGTCGATGTTGGCGGTCTGCTCCAGTGCGGTCCGGATCGCCTGGCTTTCGTCGGCGGTGGCCCCCTCGCCGATCAGCAGGCTGTGCATCTCGACCATCAGGATCACCGCGATCACACCGAGCAGCACACCGATGAACACCGTGCCGATACCGTCCCACACCGGATTGCCGGTCAGGATCGTCAAGCCGACACCGGCAAGCGCGAACACCAGCCCGACCAGCGCCCCGGTGTCCTCGAGCAGCACCACCGGCAGCTCGGGGCTACGCGAGCGGCGGATGAACTGCCACCACGTGCTCTTGCCTTTCAGCGGGCGCGATTCCACCACCGCGGTACGAAAGCTGTACGACTCCAACCCAATTGCCACTACCAGGATCACCACTGCGACAAGCGGTGAGGTGAGCGGATCGGGGTGACTGATCTTGTGATAGCCCTCGTACAGGGCGAAGATCGAGCCGAGCGTGAACAGCACCAGGGCGACGACGAACGAGTAGAAGTACCTGCTCCGGCCGTATCCGAACTGGTGCAGGCTGTCGGGCTCTTTGCGGGCCTCACGCTGACCGAACAGCAGCAGTCCCTGATTGGACGTGTCGGCCACCGAGTGCACCGACTCGGCCAGCATCGACGAGCTGCCGGTGATGAGGTACCCGACGAACTTGGCGGCCGCGATGCCCGCGTTGGCGGCCAGCGCCGCCAGGATCGCCTTGGTGCTGCCCTCGGTCGACATCCGTTGTCCTCCCTAGGCCCGGTTTTTCAAAGGCCAACCGTAGCCCGAAACAGCTTGGACGGCGCAGCCGCCTCCAGCCGGATCGGGCCGTCGTCGGCGGCCACCCAGGCCGCGGACCCGCGATCGAGCACCACCACATCGGATTTTGCGCGCACCACCACCGAGCCCTCGGTGCAGACGAGGATCTGCGGACCGTCGTGGCGGGACGGGGCATCGATCTCGTGGCCCAGGTTGTCCCCGTCGAGTGAGAGGACGCAGGTGGCGAACTCCTCGGCCGGGGTGTCGTACACGACTTCGATGCCGTCACGGTGGGTCGGCGTACGCAGCGTCGCCTCGTCGGCGGGGGTGAAGTCCAACACCCGCAGCAGCTCGGGGACGTCCACGTGCTTGGGAGTCAGGCCACCGCGAAGCACGTTGTCGGAGTTGGCCATTACTTCCATGCCCATGCCGTGGATGTAGCTGTGCAAGTTGCCGGCCGGCATGAACAATGCCTCGCCGGGGGCCAGCGCGATCCGGTTGAGCAGCATTGCGGCCAGCACACCGGCATCACCGGGGTAGCGCTCACCCAGCTCCAGCAGCGTCCTGGCTTCGGCGGCGAATTCCGTTTCACCGGAACGCACATAGGCCACCGCACCATCGAGCACGGCGGGGATCAGCACGTCCAGGTCGGGTTGCGGGGCGGTGATCCAGGTGGTGAACAGCGCGCGCAGACCGTCGGCGTCGGGCTGACCGGACAGCAGCGCGATGAACGGGTCGAGGTCCGACACCGCCAGTGCCCGCATCAGCTCGACCGAACGGGCGGCGGGCCGGAACCCGCCGAGAGCGTGGAATTCGCTCAGCGCCACCAGTAATTCGGGTTTGTGGTTGCGGTCCCGGTAATTGCGGATCGGCGAATTGAGTGGCACACCAGCGCGGTCTTCCCGGGCATAGCCTTCGACGGCTTGCACGGCACTCGGATGGGCCTGCAGCGACAGCGGCTCCTCGGCCGCGAGCACCTTCACCAGGAACGGCAGGACGTCGCCGAAGCGGCCCCGCGCCGCAGGGCCCAACTGACCGTCGGGGTCGGCTTGCACGGCGTCGAGCAGTGACTTCTCGCCGTCCGGAGTTTCCAGCCACGCCGGATCTCCGGGATGAGCGCCGAACCACAGCTCGGCCTCCGGATGTGCAGTCGGCGATGGCCCTCCGGTGAATTCCGCTATGGCCGTGCGAGATCCCCACGCGTAGGTACGTGTCGCCCCTCGTAGCAATTCCACGCCGAAGTTATCCCCCCACCAATCTCAAGTAAACCGCCGCCATCTGCAGCCGCACCGCAAGCGTCGCGAGCTGTTGCTCGGCTCGCCCTGTGACGGGAACCGCTCCCGCCTCCCCGATGTCTTCGACCCCCACCAGATCGACATCGTCCAATCCGCTGGTCCGCGCGGCGATCACCGCACGTTCGGTATCCAGGGCCAGCGCCAGCACCCGCGGTCCCCTGGCCAACGGGCCGTCCAGCTCCTCGTCGTGGAACAGCGCGTCCACAGGGTCGCCGAATTGGGTTGTGACGCCGGTACGCAAGGCGACGAGTACATCGGAGAGACCGGCTGCGGCGACGGCCTTGCCGGCCAGCCGCAGGAGCACCGCCGCGGCATGGCGGGCCAGCGCCAGCGTGGCGGCACCGTCGCCGGCGAGCACCACCTGTCGGCCTGACATTCGCTGGGCCAACGCCTTGGCCGGGTTGGTGAACACCTCTCGGCTGGCGCTGTTGCGCAACGCCTCGGCGTCGAGTTCGTCGGCCAGGGTCGAAAGGTCCGTCTGCAGAGCGGGATCCACGGCCTGCAACGCGGCCAGCCCGACCGCCAGATAGCGGCTCAGCGCGAATTCGTCAGGCGCCCACAACCGCGGTTCGAGCACCGCCGCGCGTCCGGCGGTGGCGTCGCGCAGGGGCCCTTCGTACGGTGCCGCCACCACGACCCGCGCCCCACGCCGAACCGCGGTCGCCGCCGCAGTCACCAGTGCCGGGTCCCCGGCATCGTCGCCGGCCACGACGAGAACGTCCAGGGGACCTATCCAAGGCGGAGATTCGGCCGCCACGACGATCGGCTCACCAGCCACCCCACTCAGCGTCGCGGACAGCATCGCACCGGCACTCTCGGCCGCGCCCCGGCCTGCCACCCAGATCACGGTTCGCGGCCGGTGGTCGCCGACCACTGTGGCCAACCCGCCCTCGTCGACCGCGGCCGCCGTCGCGCGCACCTGCGCGCCGGCCATTGCCGCCGCCCGCAGCAGTCCGTCGCGGTCGGCCTCCAGCAGACCCTCGGTGTCGTCGAGATCGAGAGTGGCGTGCGCGGCGCTCACGGCGCCCCGCCCGGTTGAGCCGCGATGTCGTCGGAGACCCGGCGAACGATCTCGTCGATCTCGTCGGAGCTGCGGGCTTCGACGTTGAGACGCAGCAGCGGTTCGGTGTTGGAGGTGCGCAGGTTGAACCACGCACCTTCACCGAGGTCGACCGTGACGCCGTCCAGATGGTCCAGCGAAACGATTTGGTTACCAAAGGCTTTCAGCACCGACTCGACACAGGCCGGCGCGTCGACCACGCGGAAGTTGATCTCGCCGGAGGCCTCGTAGCGCTGATAATTCGCCATCAGTTCCGACAGCGGGCGATCCTGCTCGCCGAGTGCGGCCAGCACATGAAGGGCGGCCAGCATGCCCGAGTCCGCACCCCAGAAGTCCCGGAAATAGTAGTGCGCGGAATGCTCGCCGCCGAAGATCGCGCCGGTATCGGCCATCAGCGCCTTGATGTAGGAGTGGCCGACCCGCGAACGCACGGGGGTGCCACCGCGCTCGATGACGAGTTCGGGAACCGCCCGCGACGTGATCAAATTGTGGATCACCGTCGCACCGATCTCGCGGCTGAGTTCACGCCCCGCGACCAGTGCGGTGACCGCCGACGGCGAAACGGGCCCGCCCTTCTCGTCGACGACGAAGCACCGGTCGGCGTCGCCGTCGAATGCGAGTCCGATGTCGGCGCCGGTCTCCACCACGAACTTCTGCAGGTCAACCAGGTTCGACGGCTCCAGCGGGTTGGCCTCGTGGTTGGGGAACGACCCGTCGAGCTCGAAGTACAGCGGCAGCAACGTCAGTGCCGGGATCGGCCCGAGGACCGCGGGCGTGGTGTGCCCGGCCATCCCGTTGCCGGCGTCGACCGCCACCCGCAGCGGGCGCAGTTCAGCCAATTCGACCAGCGAGCGCAGGAAGTCGCCGTAGTCGGCCAGCACATCTTGATCGCGGATCTCTCCGGGCGTGCCGTCGTAACCAGGCACACCGGCGATGACCTCGTCGCGGATCAGCGCCAGGCCGGTGTCTTCGCCGACGGGCAAGGCGGCGGCGCGACACAGTTTGATGCCGTTGTAGGCGGCGGGATTGTGGCTCGCGGTGAACATCGCGCCCGCGCAGCCGAGAAATCCGGACGCGAAGTAGAGCTGATCGGTGGATGCCAGCCCGATGCGCACGACGTCGAGACCTTGCGCGGCGACACCTTCACCGAACGCCTTGGCCAGTGCCGGCGAACTCTCCCGCATGTCGTAGCCGATGGCCACCCGCTCGCCGCCCTCGGCCCGGATCAGGCGGGCGAACGCCGCGGCGACGTCGGTGACAAAGTCCTCGTCGATCTCCGGGCCGACCAGGCCTCGCACGTCATACGCCTTGATCACACGGCGGACCGCGTCGGCGGGCCTCGACATTGGCGGATCTCCTGACCGAGAGGGACTCTTGGCCGCCAGCCTATCTGTTTGCGCGCCCCGGCAAGGGCGGCTATCGCGTCAGTCGGTCGGGTCTGGCAGTACGCGCAGGTGCCCACGCCGACGGCCGGCGGTGGTGGGCCGATGTACCGCCGACGGCATCATCGGAGTACCGGTGGCGGGCGCGTGCGCCGCACCGCTGGGGTCGGAGAAACCGGCGACCGGCGACCGCGGCGACAACCCGTCACGACCCTCGCGAACGGCGTCGGCAAGGGCCACCAGGTCGTCCTCGTCCGGGTACTCGGGCAGCGGACCGGCATGGCGAACCAGTTCCCAGCCGATCGGCGCGGTGATCCGGTTGGCATGACCGACGCACAGGTCCCACGAGTGCGGTTCGCGCGACGTGGCCAGCGGGCCGACGACGGCGGTGGAGTCGGAATAGACGAATGTCAGCGTCGCCACCGCATAATGGGGGCACCCAGGCCGGCAGCAGCGACGGGGAACATTCACGTCCGTGAGGTTATCGCGGTTCATTCACCGCCGAGCAGCGGACACGCGCAGCCGCAAGGCCGCCGATTCACAACCGTTACGATCAGTCCCGTGGCCGATTCCCGCAGCTCCCGGCGAGGTGGCCGGTCTGGCGGCGGCCCGGGATCACGCCGGGGACGCGAGATGCGGGGACCGTTGCTGCCGCCGACGGTGCCGGGGTGGCGCAGCCGCGCCGAGCGATTCGACATGGCGGTGCTGGAGGCTTACGAGCCGATCGAGCGACGCTGGCAACAACGGCTCACCGGATTGGACGTCGCGGTCGACGAGATCCCGCGCATCGCGCCGAAGGATCCGGACAGTGTGCAATGGCCGGCCGAAGTCGTCGCCGACGGGCCGATCGCTCTGGCCCGCCTGATCCCGGCCGGGGTTGATGTTCGCGGTAACTCCACGCGGGCCCGAATAGTGCTGTTTCGCAAGCCGATCGAGCGGCGGGCCAAGGACTCGATCGACCTGACGGATCTGCTGCACGAGATATTGGTGGCACAGGTGGCCACTTACCTCGGAGTCGAACCGTCAGTCATCGACCCGAGCATGGAAGAGGATTAGCCGCGCGAGCGGGTTCAGACGATGCCGCGCTTGAGGCGACGACGCTCCCGCTCGGAGAGCCCGCCCCAGATACCGAAGCGCTCATCGTGGGCCAGGGCGTAATCGAGGCACGCATCGCGCACCTCGCAGCCCAGGCAGATGCGCTTGGCTTCGCGGGTGGAACCACCTTTTTCAGGGAAGAACGCCTCGGGGTCGGTCTGCGCGCACAGTGCGCGCTCCTGCCACTGGTCTTCGTCGTCGGCCGGATCCGGCGTCGCATCGATGATCGGGTCAGGCACCAAACTCAGGTGAGCGCGTGCCATTACCCCCATCATCTGCGATCCGGGAATGGACTGCGGCAACCCCATCGCGCCGATTACGTGCTCATAGGACATTTCCGCCTCCTCACCTGGTTTTCGTAGATCTCTCGCATGTCGCCCACTATTGAAGTGTGCCCAACTCAATTCGAACACCTGGTCGAATCACGGTCTGAGACACCGAAACCGGCAGGTCCGACCGGGAAATGACACTGATGTGATTAGACACGCCTGAGATGCTTCGCGCAAGCGATTGAACCGAAATTAATACCATTTTCCTTGGACAATTCGGCGAGTCGATGCACCGGCGTGTCTTTCCAGTGACGCGATTGTGACCGCGTGCGTCGCCGAAAAGGCCGACCGCCTAGTGTCGGTCGGTGTGAAGATCACCGTTCTGGTCGGCGGCGTCGGAGGCGCCCGATTCCTGCTGGGCGTGCAGCGACTGCTCGGACTCGGCCAGTTCGCCGGCCAGATATCCGCAGCCACAAGCGATCTTGATCACACGCTCACGGCGGTGGTCAACATCGGCGACGACGCGTGGATGCACGGGGTGCGCATCTGCCCCGATCTCGATACCTGTATGTACACCTTAGGTGGAGGTATCGATCCCGAACGCGGCTGGGGACATCGCAACGAGACCTGGAATGCCAAAGAGGAATTGGCCGCCTACGGCGTGCAGCCGGATTGGTTCGGTTTGGGCGACCGGGATTTGGCCACCCATTTGGTGCGCAGTCAAATGCTGCGGGCGGGATATCCGCTTTCCCAGGTGACCGAGGCGCTGTGCGATCGCTGGACGCCCGGCGCCACGCTGCTGCCGGCCAGTGACGACCGCTGCGAAACCCACGTCGTGATCGACGATCCGGAGACCGGCGACCGCAAGGCTATTCACTTCCAGGAATGGTGGGTGCGCTACCGGGCGCAGGTGACCACTCACAGCTTCGCCTTCGTGGGGTCCGAAAACGCCACTGCCGGGCCCGGTGTCGTCGATGCGATCACCGATGCCGACGTCGTCCTGCTGGCCCCGTCGAACCCCGTGGTGAGCGTCGGGGCGATCCTGGCCATCCCCGGCGTCCGCGCCGCACTGCGGTCCACCCCCGCCCCGGTCATCGGCTACTCCCCCATCATCGGTGGAAAGCCATTGCGGGGCATGGCCGACGAATGCCTGTCGGTGATCGGTGTCGAGACCTCGTCACAAGCCGTCGCCCGGCACTACGGCGCACGGTCGGCGACCGGAATCCTGGACTACTGGCTGATCTCCGAAGCAGATCAGGCCGAAATAGCCGGGGTGACGGTGAAATCGATACCCCTGCTGATGTCCGACCCGTCGGCCACGGCCGAAATGGTGCGCGCCGGGCTGGAACTGGCGGGGGTAACATCGTGAGCCCGAGCCGCGACCACGGCAGCGCCGCACCCGTCGAAATCCTGCCCGTCCCCGGGCTTCCGGAGTTCCGCCCCGGCGACGATCTTGGCGCCGCCCTCGCCACGGCGGCGCCGTGGCTGCGCGACGGCGATATCGTCGTCGTCACCAGCAAGATCATGTCCAAATGCGAGGGACGCATCGTGGCGGCACCAGCGGACCCCGACGAGCGGGATGCACTGCGCCGCACCCTCATCGATTCCGAGGCCGTCCGGGTGCTGGCCCGCAAGGGCCGCACGCTGATCACCGAGAACCGCAACGGCATCGTGCAGGCGGCGGCCGGTGTCGACGGGTCCAATGTCGGCGCAACCGAATTGGCGCTGCTGCCCGTCGATCCCGACGCCAGCGCCGCCGCACTGCGCAGTGCACTACGTGACCGGCTGGGCGTCGACGTCGCCGTACTCGTCACCGACACCATGGGACGCGCCTGGCGTAACGGGCAGACAGACGCCGCGATCGGCTCGTCCGGGCTGCCGGTGCTGTACGGCTACGCCGGCGCCGTCGACAGGCACGGCAACGAGCTGGTGGTCACCGAGGTGGCCGTCGCCGACGAAGTCGCGGCCGCCGCCGACCTGGTGAAAGGCAAGCTGACGGCGGTGCCGGTCGCTGTGGTGCGCGGCCTGGACCTCGGCGACGACGGGTCCACCGCGGCACGTCTGCTCCGCGGTGGCGATGACGACTTGTTCTGGCTGGGCACCGCCGAGTCGATCGAACTCGGCCGCCGCCAAGCCCAACTGCTGCGCCGTTCGGTGCGCCAGTTCGCCCAAGACCCCGTCGATGCCGCGCTCATCGAAGAGGCGGTCGCCGAGGCCCTCACGGCCCCCGCCCCGCACCACACCCGTCCGGTGCGGTTCGTCTGGCTGGCCGACCCCGACCGTCGCATCGCTCTCCTGGACGCGATGAAGGACGCATGGCGTGCCGACCTGACCGCCGACGGCAAGCCGGCCGACGCAGTCGAGCGGCGGGTCGGGCGTGGGCAGATCCTCTATGACGCACCGGAGGTCGTGATCCCGTTCCTGGTACCCGAAGGCGCCCATAGCTATCCGGACCCAGCCCGCACCGAGGCCGAGCACACCATGTTCACCGTCGCCGTCGGTGCGGCGGTGCAGGCGTTGCTGGTGGCGCTGGCCGTGCGGGGTGTGGGCAGCTGCTGGATCGGTTCGACCATCTTCGCTGCCGGGCTGGTCCGCGAAACCCTCGATCTGCCAACGGATTGGGAACCACTCGGCGCCATCGCGATCGGCTACCCGATCGAGCAATCCGGGCCGCGCGATCCCGCACCCGCCGGCGATCTGCTGGTGCGCAAATGACCTTTGCCGGTGTCCGGGAATCGACGATCGAGCTGCTCACCGAATGGGACGCTCCCGACGCCGGCCAGGATGCGTTGCGCCACGCTGTGCTGGCATTCTTGAACGCGCGCGAGGATGCCTGCGAACGTGCCTGCGTCCCAGGCCATATCACCGCGTCAGCGCTGGTGATCTCGCATTCCGGCGCCGAAGTTCTGCTGACGCTGCATCCGCGGTTGGCCCGCTGGGTGCAACTCGGCGGGCACTGCGAGCCGGCCGATACCGACATCGTCGCGGCCGCGAGGCGCGAAGCCACCGAGGAATCCGGGATCGAGGGCCTGACCATCGATGCCGCTCTGGGCGCGATTCACGTGCACGCCCTGACGTGCTCGCTGGGTGTACCGACCCGCCACCTGGATTTGCAGTTCATCGCCCGGGCGCCGTCGGACGCCGTCATCGCGATCAGCGACGAGTCACTGGATCTGCGGTGGTGGCCGGTCGACGCGCTGCCGGCGGGCATCGATGCGGCCGTGGCACACCTGGTCGCCGTCGGCCGCTCGCGCTAGATGTCTGACGAGTAGCGAATTCCGCAGTCCGGGAGCACGACTCCGGGCCACACCCGCGCCCCGCGCAGTAGTTCGCAGCGCGCCCCGACGTCGGCGCCGTCACCGATGACGCCGTCGCGAATCAGCGCACGCGGGCCGATCCGGGCACCGGAGCCGATGATCGAGCGCTCCACCACCGAGCCGGCCTCGACGCGGGCCCCGTCGAAGATGACCGCGCCGTCCAGACGAACACCCGGGCCGATCTCGGCGCCGCGGCCCACCACCGTCCCGCCGACCAGCACCGCCCCGGGCGACACCGACGCGCCGTCATGCACCAAGCTCTCCCCGCGCCGTCCGCCCAGGGCCGGCGACGGGGCCAGGCCCCGGACCAGATCGGCCGAGCCCCGGACGAAGTCCTCCGGCGTGCCCATGTCGCGCCAGTAGCTGGAGTCGACGTAGCCGCACACCTTCACCCCGTCGGCCAGCAGCGCCGGGAAGACCTCCCGTTCAATCGACACTTCACGCCCGCGCGGGATCTGCTCGACGATCTCGCGTTTGAAGATGTAGGTGCCGGCGTTGATCTGGTCAGACGGCGGGTCCTCGGTCTTCTCCAGGAACGCCTGCACACGGCCGTCGGCGTCGGTGGGCACGCAGCCGAACGCCCTCGGATCACTGACCCGCACCAGGTGCAGGGTCAGGTCGGCCTGCGACGCGTGGTGGCTGGCCAGCATCTGCCGCAGATCCATACCGGACAGCACGTCACCGTTGAACACCATCACGGTGTCGTAGCGCAGCTTCGGCACCACATTGGCGATCCCGCCGCCGGTGCCCAACGGGTGCTCCTCGGTGACGTATTCGATCTGCAGGCCGAGCTTGGAGCCGTCGCCGAATTCGGATTCGAACGTCGCCGCCTTGTACGAAGTGCCCAGAATGACGTGCTCGATGCCGGCTGCGGCGATACGGGACAGCAGATGAGTCAGGAACGGCAGGCCGGCGGTGGGCAGCATCGGCTTGGCGGCCGACACCGTCAGCGGCCGCAGCCGGGTGCCCTTTCCCCCGACCAGCACCACCGCATCGACCTTCGAGGGATCAACTTCACTCACCGAGGCCCCCTACCTTCTCGCCGGGATTTACGTACCGCCGCGCGCGACCGCACCTTCAGCGCGCCCTTCATCGTCCATCGAAGGGGCGCTCGCCACCAGCCGAAATGGCGGTCGGATAGATAAATATAGGTGCTCTCATGATGTGCGCGCAGGTTGGTGGCCGGGTCACGGCCGGTCGAATGGCCCTTGTCGTGCAGGACCTCCGCCGACGGCACGTACACGTTCAGCCAGCCGGCCTGCCCGATTCGATCACCGAGGTCGACGTCTTCCATATACATGAAGTAGCGCTCGTCGAATCCTCTGACCTGGTCGAACGCGGCGCGGCGGACCAGCAGACACGATCCCGACAGCCAATCCACCGGCCGCTCGGTGGGCTCGAGGTATTCCTGCCGGTAGGCCCGCGTCCAGGGGTTCTTCTTCCAGACGAAACCGACGACGGCGTGCATACCGCCGCGCACCAGGCTGGGCAGGTGCCGCGCCGACGGGTAGACCGCCCCGTCGGGGTCGCGCACCAGCGGACCCAGTGTCCCGGCCCGCGGCCACCGCTGCGCGGCGGCCAGCAGTTCGTCGATGCTGTTCGGTCCCCACACCACGTCGGGGTTGGCGACGATCACGAACTCGTCGTCGGCCGGTGCGGTGGCGACGCCGCGATTGGCCGCGCTGCCGTAGCCGAGGTTGCCGCCGGTGCGCAGCAGCCGGGTGCCGGGATAGCGCTCGACGGCTTCCTCGGGTGCTCCGTCGGTCGAGCCGTTGTCGGCCAGTACGACCGTCACCGGGCGGTCGGTGGCCACCGTCAACGACGACAGGAAGCGATCCAGATGTGAGCCCGGGGAGTACGTCACCGTCACCACGGTCAGGGGGCGGCTCGACGTCACGGCGTAGAGGGTAACTGTCCACCGGTGACGGGTTGGGCAAGCGCCTCGGCCAACGCCTCGCGCCACGGCCGCATCGGGCTGAGCCCCGCCCGCACCGACATCGCCGTCGACAGTGCCGAGTACGCCGGGCGGGGTGCCTTGCGGGCTGACTGCGCCGCACTCACCGGCCGCACCCGCCCAGGGTCGGCGCCCAGTTCTTCGAACACCGCCCGCGCCTGGTCGTACCGGGTGCACGCGCCGTCATTGGCGACGTGCAGGACCGGCTCCCGGATATCGCCCGCGCCGATCTCGAACAGCGCGTCGACGAGGTCCTTGACGTAGGTGGGCGACCCGATCTGGTCGTCGACGGCCTCGACGGTGCGGTCGGTGGCGGCCAGCCTGCGCAGGACGGCGACGACGTCGGTGCCGTCGGCTCCGGTGTAGACCCACGAGGTTCGCACGATGTGGGCGTCGGGCATCGCGGCGAGTACGGCAAGCTCACCGGCGAGCTTGCTGCGTCCGTAGACGCCCAACGGCGCGGCGGTGTCGCCCACCTCGTAGGGGTGGCGCTGCTCGCCAGAAAACACATAGTCGGTGGACAGGTGGATCAGCTGCGCACCAACCCTGGCGCAGGCGTGTGCGACGTTCTCCGGCCCGGCGGTGTTGACGGCGTACGCGGTATCGGGGTCGGCCTCGGCGGTGTCGACGTTCGCGATCGCCGCGCAGTTGACCACCAGGTCTCCTTCAGCGATGACCCTCTCGGTGGCGGCCGGGTCGGCAATGTCGCACTGCCGGTGCGTCAAGGCGCTGACCTCGAAGCCCCGGCGGGTGGCCTCACCTGCAAGAAAGCGCCCAACCTGGCCTCCGGCACCCGTGATCACGATCCGTTCCGCCACAATTACGAGTCTGGCACGCCGGTTTGCGCTACCCGGCTTGCACCCATCTCGCCAGTAGCCTGGGCTGATGCCTGCTGACACCGAAGCACTGACGGGCGCCCGGCGGGCGGCCCGCACCGTGCTCGCGTTGATCGCGGTGGCGGTGATGGTCGGCACCGGTGTCGCGTGGGGCAAGATCCGCTCGTTCGAGAACGGCATCTTCCACATGAGTACCACCGCGCTGGGTGGCGGCGGGCAGGACGGCGCGATCGACATTCTGTTGGTCGGCATGGACAGCCGTACCGATGCGCACGGCAACCCGTTGTCCGAAGACGAGCTGGCGGCGCTGCATGCCGGCGACGACGTGTCGACCAACACCGACACGATCATCCTGGTCCGCATCCCCAACAACGGAAAGTCGGCGACGGCGATCTCGATCCCCCGCGACTCCTACGTCAAGGCCCCGGGCCTGGACAAGACGAAGATCAACGGCGTCTACGGCCAGGTGAAGCTCGAGGAGATGAAGCAGCTGGTCGAGGAGCAGGGCATGGACCCCGCCGAGGCCGAACCCAAGGCAACCGAAGCGGGCCGCGAGGCGCTCATCACAACCGTCGCCGACCTGACGGGCGTCACCGTCGACCACTATGCGGAGATCGGCCTGCTCGGATTCTCACTGATCACCGACGCACTCGGCGGCGTCGACGTCTGCTTGAAAGATGCTGTCTACGAGCCACTTTCCGGCGCCGACTTCCCCGCCGGCTGGCAAAAGCTCGACGGGCCCCAGGCGTTGAGCTTCGTGCGCCAGCGTCACGACCTGCCGCGCGGTGATCTGGACCGGGTGGTGCGTCAACAGGTGGTGATGGCTTCCCTTGCTCACCAGGTGATTTCGGGCAAGACCCTGACCAGCCCGTCGACCCTGAACAAACTGCAGGACGCGATCCAACGTTCCGTGGTGCTCTCATCGGGCTGGGACATCATGGATTTCATCAAGCAGCTCGAGCACCTAGCGGGCGGCAACGTGGCGTTCGCGACCATCCCGGTACTCGACGAGGCCGGCTGGAGTGACGACGGCATGCAGTCGGTGGTCCGGGTCGATCCGTCTCAGGTGCAGGAGTGGGTGGCCGGCCTGCTGCACGACCAGGCGGAGGGCAAGACCGAGAAGATCGCCTACACGCCGGAACAGACAAAGGCCGACGTCA
The DNA here is from genome assembly GCA_000230935.2 of Mycolicibacterium rhodesiae JS60. Classification (GTDB taxonomy): domain Bacteria; phylum Actinomycetota; class Actinomycetes; order Mycobacteriales; family Mycobacteriaceae; genus Mycobacterium; species Mycobacterium rhodesiae_B. Next base: position 1,030,652 of record AGIQ01000001.1, on the reverse strand, counting down.
TCAACGACACCGATATCAACGGCCTCGCCGGCGCGGTGTCGGACGTGCTGAGCACCAAGGGCTTTGGCGCAGGTGACGTCGGCAACAACGAGAAGGACCACGTCATCCGCAGCCAGGTGCAGGCCGCCAAGGACGACGACCTCGGCGCCCAGGCGGTCGCCAAAGAACTCGGCGGGCTACCGGTGGTGGCCACCGAGGGCATTCCGGCCGGAACCGTGCGCGTGGTGCTGTCCAACGACTACACCGGCCCGGGATCGGGCCTGGAGGGTTCGCTGCCGACCTCGGCGACGGTGAGCCAGGCCGCCGGTCAGGCCGGTGACGGAACGGCTCCCCCGCCGTCGCCCATCATCACCGCGGGGTCGGACGACCCCAAGTGCGTCAACTGATGACCAATCTGACTGCGGCGGTGCTCGATCCGCTGTTGAAGGCCGACCCGATGGGTCCGCGGATCACCTACTACGACGATGCGACGGGTGAACGCATCGAGCTCTCGACGGTGACGCTGGCCAACTGGGCGGCCAAGACCGCCAACCTGTTACGCGACGAACTCGGCGCCGGCCCGGGCACCCGGGTTGCGGTGCTGTTGCCCGCGCACTGGCAGACGGCAGCGGTGCTGCTCGGCATCTGGTGGATCGGTGCCGAAGTCGGGCTTTCCGGTTCAGCGGATCTGGCGCTCTGCACGGCCGAACGACTCGACGAGGCTGACGAGGCGGCGGCCGGCGGCGAGGTGGCGGTGTTGTCGCTGGACCCGTTCGGCAAGCCGGCGGCCGATCTTCCGGTCGGTGTCACCGACTATGCGACGGCGGTACGGGTGCACGGGGACCAGTTCATCACCGAGCCGCGGCCCGGTCCGGCGCTGGACGGCCGGTCGGTCGACGAGGTCCTTGCCGCCGCAACCGAATCCGCCGCCGCGGCCGGCCTGACCGCCCACGACCGGGTGCTGTCGTCGTTACCGTGGTCCACCCCGGACGACGTGGTAGCCAACCTGGTGGCGGTGTTCGCCGCGGGCGCATCGCTGGTCCAGGTGGCCAATCCCGACCCGGCAGCATTGCAGCGACGACGGACGACCGAGAAGGTGACCCGCGACCTGACCTGAGTCGATCTAGTCGGGATGCGGCCTGCCGAGCAACTGACGGGCCCGACGCTCGACCAGAAGAGGGACGTACTCGCGTACAGATGCCGTACCGAAGGAGGTCAGCGATGCGCGCTTCTTCACTGGCCCGACCCACGGCGTGCGGTCGGTCTCGATGTCGGTCCGGCGAGAGCTGGCACCACAGGCCGTTAGGCTCCCAAGAGTGAGCCGCGCACCCTTGAACCCCGCGTCGTTGTCCGAACTTCCGGTACGACGCCTCGACATTGTCGAGACGACCGGTTCGACCAACGCCGACCTGCTGGCCCGGCATGGCGCGGGTGAGGACATCCGCGGCGCAGTGCTGCTCGCCGAGCACCAGAGCGCGGGCCGTGGCCGCAACGGGCGCAGCTGGTCGGCGCCGCCGCGCTCGCAGATCGCCCTGTCGATCGGTGTGGACGCCGATGGCGTTCCGGCGCAGGGTTGGGGCTGGTTGCCGCTGCTGACCGGTGTGGCGCTGGTCGATGCCGTGCGGGCCACCACGGGCATCGAGGCCGGCGTGAAGTGGCCCAACGACGTCCTGGTCGGCGAGGGCAAGCTCGCCGGCATCCTGGCCGAGGTCGCCGCTCCCGACCCGGTCATCGTGGTGGGGCTGGGACTCAACGTCACGCTGACCGCCGAGGAGGCTCCGGACCCCCGGGCCATCTCACTGCAGATGCTGGGCGCCTCACAGCTCGACCGTGACGTCCTGACCGCGGCGATCCTGCGCGAGCTGACCTCCCGCATCGAAAAGTGGCGGGCTGCAAAGGGACCCGACGCGACGCTCGTCGAGGACTACCGGCGGCGCAGCAGCACACTGGGCAGCCAGGTGCGGGCCATCATGCCCGGGAAGAGTGAAATCGTAGGCATCGCAGTCGATATCGACAGCCTGGGCCGGTTGAACATCGACACCGGCAGCGAGGTCGCGACGGTCTCGGCGGGTGATATCACCCACCTGAGACCTGCCGACAACTAGATCAGCGCAGCAGCGCGCGGGACATCACGACCCGCTGGATCTGGTTGGTGCCCTCGTAGATCTGAGTGATCTTGGCATCGCGCATCATTCGCTCGACCGGGAAGTCCACGGTGTAGCCGGCGCCGCCGAACAGCTGGACGGCATCGGTGGTCACTTCCATGGCGACATCGGAGGCGAAACACTTCGAGGCCGCCGAGATGAACCCCAGGTTGGGTTCCCCCCGCTCGGCACGGGCGGCGGCCGAGTACACCATCAGCCGGGCCGCCTCGACCTTCATCGCCATGTCCGCGAGCATGAACTGCACACCCTGAAAATCGGAGACCGACGTGCCGAACTGCTTGCGGTCCTTGGTATATGCGATCGCAGCGTCGAGTGCCCCCTGCGCGATGCCGACGGCCTGCGCGCCGATGGTCGGGCGAGTGTGGTCCAGGGTGGCCAGCGCGGTCTTGAACCCGGTCCCCGGCTCGCCGATGATCCGGTCACCCGGGATGCGGCAGTTCTCGAAGTACAGCTCGGTGGTCGGCGAACCCTTGATGCCGAGCTTGCGCTCTTTGGGCCCGATCGTGAAGCCCTCGTCGTCGATGTGGACCATGAACGCCGAAATGCCGTTGGCGCCCTTGTCCGGATCGGTCACCGCCATCACCGTGTACCAGGATGACTTGCCGCCGTTGGTGATCCACGCCTTGGCTCCGTTGAGGATCCAATCGTCACCGTCGGCCTTGGCACGGGTGCGCATCGCCGCCGCGTCGCTGCCGGCCTCCCGCTCCGAGAGCGCGTAGGACGCCATCGCCTCACCCGAGGCGATCGACGGCAGCACCTTGTGCTTCAGCTCGTCGGAACCGCGCAGGATCAGACCCATCGTGCCCAGCTTGTTCACGGCGGGAATCAGCGAGGCCGACGCGTCGACCCTGGCGACCTCCTCGATGACGATGCACGCCGCCACCGAATCCGCGCCCTGGCCGCCGTACTCCTCAGGGACGTGAACCGCGTTGAAGCCTGAGGCGTTCAGCGCATCGAGCGCCTCCTGCGGAAAGCGCGAGTTCTCGTCGCAGTCGGCCGCGTACGGCGCGATCTCTTTCTCGGCCAGCGCCCGAATCGCCGCCCGCAACTCGTCGTGCTCCTCGGGCAACTTGAACACGTCGAAATCCGAATTTCCCGCCATCACAGTCTCCTTGCTACTCGTCGGTAACTTTAACTCGGGACCTCACTCACCGAGTAATCGCTCCCGCAGCGCCCGATCCTTCTCCAGGACCTGGGCTTCCAGGTCGTCCTGGAAAGCCTCCATGCGTTTGCGCAGCGCCTCGTCCGACGCGGCCAGGATGCGCACGGCCAACAAGCCGGCATTGCGGGCGCCCCCGATCGAAACCGTGGCCACCGGCACACCGGCCGGCATCTGCACGATCGACAGCAGCGAGTCGATCCCGTCGAGCTTGGCCAACGGCACCGGAACCCCGATCACCGGCAACGGCGTGGCCGAGGCCACCATCCCCGGTAGATGGGCCGCGCCGCCGGCTCCGGCGATGATCACCCTGATGTCGCGGGCGGCCGCGCCGCGAGCGTAGTCGAGCATCCGGCCCGGCGTGCGATGCGCCGACACGACGCCCACCTCGAAGGGCACCTCGAACTCGGCCAGCGCCTCGGCTGCGGCCTCCATCACCGGCCAGTCGCTGTCCGAACCCATGATCAAGCCGACCAGCGGCCCACTGTCAGGCATGCCCGTCCCATCCGTCCGTCCACTCTGCGTGCGACAACCAGTGTGCCGCTCGTTCGGCCCGTTCACGCACCTGATTCACGTCACAACCGACCGAGCCGACGATGTTGACGTGGCCGACCTTGCGGCCGGGACGTTCCTCCTTGCCGTACAGGTGCACCTTGGCCTCGGGAATCCGGCCGAAGAGGTGGTGCAGTCGCTCGTCGACAGTCATCTCGGGTGCCTGCGGAGCTCCCAGCACGTTGGCCATCGCCGTCACCGGCGCGATCGGCCGGGTGTCACCGAGCGGATAGTCCAGCACGGCCCGAAGATGCTGCTCGAACTGGCTGGTCACCGCGCCGTCCATGGTCCAGTGCCCGGAGTTGTGCGGCCGCATGGCCAGCTCGTTGACCAGCAGGGTCCCGTCGGTCGTCTCGAACAGCTCGACCGCCAGCACCCCGACGACACCCAGCTCGGCAGCCAGCCGCAACCCCAGTTGCTCGGCGTCCGCGGCCAACTCCTCGGACAACCCGGACGCCGGTGCGACGACGGTGACGCAAATGCCGTCGCGTTGCACCGTCTCCACGATCGGCCATGCGGCGCCCTGCCCGAACGGTGAGCGCGCTACCAGTGCAGACAGCTCGCGGCGCATCGACACCCGCTCCTCGAGCAGCACCGGCACGTCGTCGGCCAGATAGCCGGCGACCACCTCGCGGGCGTGCGCGAGATCGTCGGCCAGCACCACGCCGCGACCGTCGTACCCGCCGCGGACGGTCTTGATCACCACCGATCCGCCGGTCCCACTGGCGAAGATATCCACGTCGTCGACCTGATTGACCTCGGCGAAACGCGGAATCGGCGCGCCGAGGGCCTGCAGCTTGCGCCGCATCACCAGCTTGTCCTGGGCGTGCACCAGTGCCTCTGGCGGCGGCGCCACCGTGACACCCTCGGCGACCAGGGTGTCAAGCAGCTCGGTCGGCACGTGCTCGTGGTCGAACGTCAGCGCAGCCGCGCCCACCGCAGCCTTGCGCAGCGCCTCGAGGTCGGTGTGAGCACCGATGACGACGTCGGGGGTCACCTGGGCGGCCGGATCGTCGGGGCTCACGGCCAGCACCCGCAGGCTCTGGCCCAGCGCGATCGCGGCCTGGTGGGTCATCCGGGCCAGCTGGCCGCCGCCGACCATGGCGACGATAGGAGGTCTGGGGGTGTTCGACACGGCCATCATGGTGTCAGACCTGCGCGAGTACGCACACGTGCGGTGACTTCCGTAGACTTGCTCCTTGTGTCTTTCGCAGATGCCACGATCGCTCGGCTGCCCCGACCGATCCGGCCCTTCGCCGAGCGGCATCACGAGCTCATCAAGTTCGCGATCGTCGGTGCAACGACGTTCATCATCGACTCGGCGATCTTCTACACGCTGAAGCTGACGATCCTCGAGCCCAAGCCGGTCACCGCCAAGGTGATCGCGGGCATCGTCGCGGTCATCGCCTCCTACGTGCTGAACCGCGAATGGAGCTTCCGCAACCGCGGTGGCCGCGAGCGGCACCACGAAGCACTGCTGTTCTTCGCGGTCAGCGGCGTCGGCGTGCTGTTGAGCATGGCCCCGCTGTGGTTCTCCAGCTATGTGCTGGAGCTGCGCGTGCCGCACGTCTCACTGACGATGGAGAACATCGCCGACTTCATCTCGGCCTACGTCTTGGGCAACCTGCTGCAGATGGCGTTCCGGTTCTGGGCGTTCCGCCGCTGGGTGTTCCCCGACGAATTCGGCCCGAGCCATGACAAGGGACTCGAATCCACGCTCACCGGCGGCGGTTTCGTCGAGGCTCTGGAAGACGAGTACGAGGCCGGCGGCACCGTCACACCGCTGCGGCGCCGGCGGACACCGCGTCAGCTGGGCGACTCTTCGGAGCCCAGGGTGTCGAAGACTTCGTGATACAGCAGTGAATGCACCCGCTCCACGCGGGGTATGTCGTGGAATTCCAGGGGATCCTGGCTCGCCGATTCGATGATCAGAGTGCCGGTGCGCAGCATCCGGTCGAACAGACCGTGCCGGAACTCCACACTGTTGATGCGCGCCAACGGGATATCGATGCCCGAACGGGTCAGCAGCCCGTGGCGGAACATCACCCGCCGGTCGGTGATCACGAAATGCGTTGTGAGCCAGTTCAAGAACTTCCACAATGTGAGCCAGCCGACCAGGATCAGCCAGAGCGCCGCGATGACCCCGAAAAGCACCTTCTTGGCGGTGGGGTCCCAGTTCGTGTTGTTGACGAGGGCGGCGACGAAAGCCGCGGCGACGGTGGCGACGAGTAGCACGAGGATCGGGCCCGCCAAGCGCTTCCAGTGCGGGTGGCGGTGCAGCACGACCTGCTCACCCGCGGCGAGCACGTTCTCGGGATAGCCCACGGGCGAACCTTACCTAGTCGCCCGGTTCACTGGGCGGGTTGAAGATATTCGACGCATTCGGCTTCGGTGCGCCCCGTCTGGACCATGCACACCCCGATCGCCGGATCAGCGCCCTGCCCGACCTCGGGCATCGGGATCTCACCGGGCGTCAGTGACCACATATAGCGGTCGGTATCGGCAAGGCGCTCACAGTAAGTGGCAGAACCGTCCGCGGCGACGCCGGTGCCGCCGGGCGGACACGGGGCCGCGATGACGGCGGGCGGCGGAGGACCGGGCGGCTCCGTCGGTGTCGGCTGGGCGCTCGTGGCGACGCTCGATGGGGTGGCCGTATCGCGGGACAACTGGACGGCGATGTCGGCGCCGGCGGCGGCGAGCAGCCCCACGGTGACCAATCCCGCGGCCAGTGCGACCCAGGACTCGGCGCGCGACGCCGACGTCACGGATTCCCGGTCGACGCCGAGGGTTCCGCCGTCGGCCACGTGCGGGGTCCACGCGGCGCCGTCCCAGTACCGGCATCGGTGGCGGCCGGTGGGATCGACCGACCAGCGTGCGGTCGAGCCCACCGGCTCGACGCCGGGCGGCGCCACCAGCGGCGCACCGCACTCGCCGCAGAAGCGCCGATCCTCGGGGTTGGCGTGGCCCGCCAGGCAGATCACGGCACCCGACTCGAGCAGGTCACCGCACTGACCGCAGAAGTACTGCCCGTCCGGGTTGGCGTGCCCGTTGGAACAGGTCGCCATCGGCCTCCCAGACCTCATGAGACGAACGTCACCATGTAGACGGTCGCGACGACGATCGCACCGACGGCCGCACACGCAGCCTGCAGCATGAGAACCGCGGTGGTGCGATCGGGGCGGCGCACCCCCTGCGGCGGCACGGCTCGTTCCCGCCGCAGACTCGCCATCAGAAACAGCACACCGGACAACACGAACAATGCGATGGCGATCATCAATTGCCTCCCAACTTGATGTTCGGCGCGCTCGGCCGCTTCAAGACGAGCACTCCCCCGGAGTCGTAAACCGTCTGGTAACCCTTCTCGGTCCGCAGCAACTCGAGCGCACGCCGGGTCATCGCCGGGGTGGCGCCCATGCTCAGACGAACGAAGTTCTCGTCTTGTTCGGTGTTCGAGAAGTATTCGACGTCAGGCTGTGCCGTGCAGGTAGCCAACTCCTCCGCCGATTCGAAACAGCTGTCCGCCAATTCGAAGTTGCGCGGCACGCCGTAGAGCGCCCCCTGGCCCCAATACCCCAGTCCGGCATCGTGAATTTTCGCGACCAGCTCACTGGCGATGGCCAATTCGTGCGGCTTGGTCCGTTCGAACGAGATGTTCAGGCCCCGATTGGCCGTCACCAACAAGGCGGTGACGAGCAGCACGCAACCGGCCGCGACGGCCATCAGACGCCGCACTCCGGCGCTGCGGGCGCGCGGTCGCAGCAGCGGCAGGACGCACATCGCGGCGAGCGGCGAGAGCACCGGCGACGCGTACAGGAATGCCCGGATCGCCACCTCGCCGCCATAGCTCTGCAGCATCACCAGGACGAACGGCGACAACGCCAGCGCCGCGATCAACCATGGCCTGCTCCTTGGCAATCGGCGCAGCCGCAGCCATCCGATGCCCGCGAGCGCCATCAGGAGCAGCGCGGAGCCGATTCTGAGCAGCTGCAGATCACGGTAGGTGGGATCGCCCGTGATCTTCTGCGAGACAGAAGAATTCAGGTTCTGGTCCACACCGCCGATATCGGCGATGACCTGGCCAAGGTGCCCCTGCCAGTAGGCCGCGGCCCCGTAGCGGAACCACCCGATGAAGATCACGAACGCGGCCAGCCACAACAGCTTGTAGCGCGTCAGGCCGGCGGCCGAAATGATCAGCAACACAACGATGGCGGCCAGCGGCGTCAACTGGTGGGCGACCACCATCGCGGCGAGGATGACGACGAGGATCATCTCCACGGCCAGCGTCCACGACCCGTCCCGTCCGGTCACCCGTCCCGGTATTCGTCGCCATGCGGTCGCGGTCCGCTTCAGCCTGCTACCGGCGAGTGCCGGAATATTGGAAGCCCTTAACTGCCACAGCAATACGGCCAGAAGCGTGGCGTTGAAGAGCATCGCGACTGCTTGTGGCGCGAAGTAGTCCTGCTGATACCAGTTGAACAGCGTGAGCACCGTGACGCCGAGCCAGCCGACGCGCCTGCTGCCGGTGATGGCCAGGCCGATGGCGTAGACCGGGAACATCAGGCAGATGCCCATCACCAAGGAGGCACTGACCAGAAGGATCGCGCTGTCATGCAGTCCGGTGGTGGTGATCAGGTTGGCTGCGGCGGAGAAGAATCCGGCCCAGCTGATCCGGGCGTCCACTGGTGGCGGCAGTGCTCCGCCGTCGATGAGCCAGTTGGTGATCATCCGGTGCACGTATGCGGTCACAAACGGCGCAGTGCCCATCGACCAGGCGACCGGCATGGTGATGTAGGCGATCAGGACGACGTTGGACGTCGCGACCACCGCTCGATCGAGAACGGCGCGGCGGTATTCGATCACCAGCACGACGCACAGCAGCGCCAGTCCGGCGTAGTAGTCCACCCCCAGCACGCCGAACAGCCCCAGGCTGCCCGCCGCCTCGACATCGAGCCGGCGTACCGCGCTGACGAACAACGCCGCAACCGCCACCAGCAGGGTCACGCTGAGCCACCGGACACCGGTCGGCGCCACGCCCCGGCGCACCCAGCGCAGCACACCCGCGACGGTCACGGTCTGCCGCTCGCGGTACCACTGCCGGCCCAGCGCCGCGGTGGCCACCACACCGATGGCCGAAACCGCGTATTGAGTGGCATACGGCTGGTGCAGACCGCCCGCGTAATTCAATTGGGCGGCAAGGATATTGACAGCCAACGACAGCGAAACCCCAACGGCGGCGAACACTCCATTGGTCGGCAGCCGAAGCAACGCCGCAATCGGTAACCCGGGCATCGTGAGCACAGCCACGACTCCCACAGCGGCCCGCAGCGCCGGCGGCAGCGCTCCCGCGACACCGAATGCGGACAGCGTGGTGACGGCCAGCGATGCGGCGACGACGACGGCGGAGGTGACAACGGTCAGAGGTACCCAGATCGGCAGCGGCGTCCGACGGCGTTGCAGCACCGACTCAGCCTACCGATTAGCTGGCATCGCTCGCGCGGGCATCAGGTGCCCGCGTAGGACCAGATGGAAACCCAGTCGACCAGCACGTGGCCGCCGTTGGTCCCATTGCCGTCTGTCTCGACCTGCAGTTGCCAGCGCATGGGCTTGCTGGGCACGTACTTGGTGCTGTCGAGCACCAAATTGTCGTCCAGGTAGAACTTGACGTGGGCGGGCAGCCATTCGACGGTGTAGACGTGCCAGTCGGTGAACGTCTTGCCGGTGTCGGCGCCGTCCTGGCCGCCGGTTGCGCGGGCGTAGTGGGCGAACGCCTTCGACGTCGACGACAATGCGCCCTCCGGGAAGTCCACTTCTCCGTCGTTGGGCCACAGTTCGGACTGCGGCCACAACAGGAACGCGATGTGGTAGCCGCTCAGCGCGGACGTGTCGGCCTTGAGCCGCACCGAGTAGCGCCCGTAGGTCTGATACTGGGTGCCGTTGGGCAGGATCGGGGACGGATTCGCGCCCGCGGGTTGACCGTTGACGTTGTGCAGGTAGTAATCCAGGGTGCCGCCCGAAACGCTGAGAACCTGATCGGAACGATAGGGCCGATGTTGATAGGTGTCGGTGAAGGTCTGCGGGTCCGGCGGCCGCACCGGCAGGCGGCGCCAGCACGGCCGCGACCACGACGATCGCCGAGCACAAACGGAACATCGTGGCCCCATCGCGTTGTAGGCGCCCTCGAGGTGAGTGAGTGGAATCACACTAGGCTCAGGTCAATCACTATTCCTATCCAGCACATCTATCACTTTGGTAACAGTTGAACTCGGAAACAAACCGCTGATCTCCAGCGATATCCGCGCGTGCGAATCCTTCGCAGCAACAAGGTGATACACCCATTGCCCAGGGTGCCTCCGTTACGCCGGGGTCAAAAATCGGCCCGAAACGCCGCCACCACCGCGTTCAATGAGGGAAGTGCCGCTACCGGCGGCGTATGGTTCGGGACTGATGCGAAATCGGCTGTGTAAGTGTGGACACGACCGTCCCGCGCACGAGCATCACCGACGCGGAACGGACTGCGCGTTGTGCGATTGCAACCGCTTCCGGGGCCCAGGCCCGGCCAGCGCGCTCGTGGACTGGGTCACCTCACTTCAGGGGCGTGGTGGGCCCGACGGCTAGGTAGACTGGCGGCTACCCGGGTCGGCCGATTCATAGGGAGCTCATGTCAGTCCCCCTCGCGCGGGCCGCTCGCGTGATGATCTCACTGACCAGCGTCGCGGCAGGCACCCTCGCACTCGCGGTCGGATCCGCCGCGCTCCTGCGCCCGGTCGCCGGCGCCCAGTCCGGCAACGGCAATTGCCCGAACACCGCTGCCGCGACACTGGGCTGGGGCACACCGAATCGTGCCGACGACTTCACCGACCCCGCATTGCTGCGCCAATGGTCGGTCTACGACGGTCCCGGCCATGACAGCAACGGCCGGCGTACCCCGTCGGCGATATCGGCAGCCAACGGAACGTTGACGATCACCGGTGATCCCCAAGGCAACTCGGGCGGGATGGCCTTGTTGCCCGGACAACTCCACGGCCGCTGGGAGGCCTGCGTCAAATCGTCGCCGTCGGCACCGGGGTACCACTCGCTGCTGCTGTTGTGGCCGGACGCCGAGAATTGGCCTGTCGGCGGTGAAATCGATTTCATGGAGATCGCCGACCCCACCCGGCAATCGGTCGAGGGCTGGCTGCACTACGGCCCGAACGACGAGCGCGAGTCGGGTGCCGTGCAGATCGATGCGACACAGTGGCACAGCTGGGCGGTGGAATGGACGCCCCAGCGCGTCGCGGTGTTCGTCGACGGTGTCCAGTGGTGGCAGGCAACCGATCCGGCGCACCTTCCACCGGGCCCGATGCACTTGTGCATCCAGCTCGACAACTTCGGCGGCGACCTGAACAGCGGTGCGGCCATGTCGGTCGACTGGGTGCGCCAGTACTCGGCCTAGGCTGCGCCGGCCGTCCGCACGCTGCGCAACCAGCGAATCACCAGCGGCAGCAGGATCGCCGCCGGAATCGCTTCGGCCACAAGGTATGCCCAGCCGACACCGATCACGCCGCTACGGGTGGTGATCATCAGTGTGCCGACGACCACGATGGCCGTTGAGACACAGCGCATGACGACCATGAGGGTGAGTTTGCGGCGGACTCGGGCGAACCCCTCGTAGATCGCACTCACCGCCGACAACGGTACGAACACCGCCGCCAGCACCAGTAGCCCTTCTCCCTGTGCCCGGTAGTCGGGACCGATGAGGTCCAACACGTACGGGCCGACCAGGACCAGCCCGAGCGAGCCGACGACCGACACCACCGCCATCATCTGGACCATCCGGGTGGATAGTGCCGCCACCTTGTCGGGATGTGCGGCGACCTCCGCGACGAACGGGCTCATCACCAGGTGCACCGCGAAATACAGGGCGTTGATGATCGCCCACGTCACCGCGAAGTGCGCATTGGCCACGGCACCGAACCGGCTCACCACGACCAGCGGCACGATCAGGGGCCCGATGATCCACAATGTCGTGATTCCGAAAGAGGATCCGACATACGACAACAGCTGTGTGCGGGCCGGGAGTTCGGACGGCTGACGGAACTGGGCATGTGTGTTCCACCGCCGCCGCATCGCCGCCAGCACCAATAGTGTGCCGGCGGCCGCCGTCGCGCCCCAGGCCAGCACGATCGATGCACCGCTGCCGGTCCACACCAGAGCAAACAGGACGGCGAGCTTAACGATCGCGTGAACGAGGTTCTTCACCGCCGACCACTTCGTCACCCCGAGACCAACCGCGGTCTTGTCCAACAAGGTGAACACCGCGAGCACCATCACCAGCAGCGGGTAACACACCATCGCCCACCGCGACGTGAACAGCTCGTCGCGCGGCCCGAGAGCCACCAGCGCCCAACCGGCCAGCAGCGCGGCGCCCGCGACCGTCACGTATCCGCGCTTGATGAGCGAGCCGGCCCGGTTACCGGCCAGCGGCAGGAAGCGTTCGTAGATCGTGTCGATACTCAGCATCGACAACATGGACAACATCAGCGCCGAGGTGATCAGGGCGGCCGCCACACCGACTTCTTCTGCGGGATACAAGCGTCCGGCCGCGCCCCAGAAGACCAGACCGAGGATTCCGGTGAGCAGGCTCGACGCGATCAGCGAAATCGAGTTCACCGTCATGTTGCGGCCCACGGTCGGCGGCGGTACGTCCGTGGTGACCATCAGCGTGCCCGCGCGACGAGGTACACCCAAGCGCCTGCCGCGATGAATCGCCATGTCCCGCTGCCGATATCGGGTGGCAGGTCAGCTCCCACCGTTGTCGTCGGCGTCGCCTTTCGCGCGGTGGACCGCAGATGACGGACCAATGCAGCGCTGCGCCGCACGACAGTCTTGAGCGCGAGCAGCGCCATCGCCGGATCGGATGCGAGCTTGGCCAGCCACGCCCCCAAACCCAATCCGTAGCCGCGGGTCTGGGCACGAAGGTCGTCAGTGGTCGCCCGGTGCCGATGCCAGGCGATCGCCGCCGGTTCCCGGACCAACTGCCGCCCGGATCGCAGGATGCGGAAGAACATGTCGATGTCCTCCCCACCGCTCACCGGGGTTCCGGCCCCGAGGCGTTCGTCGAAACCGCCGAGGCGCAACACCACCCGGCGGTCGACGGCGAAGTTGGCGCCGGTTCCGTAGTGCCGAACCTCGAAGGGGAACAGCGGAACGTCCCGCGGCGCCGCCGACCACTCGAACATGCGCACGTCCGCGGATTCACACCACCCGGCCCGGTTCTCGAAATACGCCTGTGCGGGCGTGCGCAACTCTCCGGCGGGCACCATCCCGGACACGCATCCCACCGAGTCGCCGTAGCCGAAGCCTCGCACCAGAATGCCCAACCAGTCCCGGTCGACGACGACGTCGTCGTCGACGAAGGCGACGATGTTGCCGGTGGCCGCCAGCAAGCCGGTGTTCCGCGCCCGCGACAGCCCGGGCATCGGCTCGGTGATCAACCGCACTCGGGGGTCGCCAAGACTTTTCACGTAGTCACGGGTGGCATCGGTGCGTGGGGCGTTGTCGACGACCAGCACCCCGAAGTCGGGGTAGGTCGCGGCAAGGATCGACTCCAACGCCGACTTGAGCAGGTCGGTCCGATCCCGGGTGCACACCACCACGGTGACGTGTCCAGCTTCGCCCGAACCGTCGCGGCTGTCAGCGCACCGCAAGCGGATTGGTGAATGCCGTTGCGCACCAACCTGATCACGTAGATCGGAGAAGTCGACCTCACCGTCGGTGACGTCCACATCGACGAATCCGACCGCCCGCTCCCGATCTCGGACGAGCAACCGTGCCCGGGAGAATCCCTCGGCGTTCTGCAGCCGGCAGATCGGCGGCCGCCCGGAACTCACGCTCGCCCGGTCGGTGGAATCGACTGCGTCGAGCCACACCTCACCGATCCAGATCGCCCCGCTCCAACTCGGCCGCGCCGGATTGGGCAGCACAGGTGCCAACGTCAGGCAGGCCGAATCGTGCGGGCTCACGCTGCCCCCCTCGACAGCAGGCGGGCGGCCTTCGCCCGAGCGAAGCCCGCGGCGGTGGCTGCCAGACCCAGGCAGATCGCCGACGCCCGGGCCAGCCCGTGGGGTGTCATCGACATCAATTCCCGTGCCACGCCCCTCGGGAGAACACGGCTCACGTATGAGCGCTCACTGCTCAATCCATCTGCCGCACCGGCGAGTTCAGTGACCACGGCCTTCGACAGGCCTTCGTGGTAACACCTGCGCACGAAGTAGCGAAGCGTCGCCCGGTCTTGCGTCACATGGTGTTCGACCCGAATGTCCGGATCGAACAACACCTGGTTGGCGGCTTCGTCGGCGCGGATCCGGATGAACAACTCGGTTTCCTCGCAGCCGACCGGGGTGGCGCCCACCCGGCCCACTTCGGATCGGAATCCGCCGGCCCGGAGGAAGGCCGAGCGCCGCAGCGACATATTGCACCCGATCGGATTGCGCACCTGGGCCAGTTGTTTCGGCTGACCGATGTAGCTGCAGCCGACCACCCAGTCGAATTCGGCAGGCATCCACGCGGGCCGGGCGCCGGGCCACACCGGGCTCGCATACCCGCCGACCCCCGCGACGGTCATGTCGCAATAGTGGTTGCGCAGATCGTCAGCCCAGCCGGGCTGCGCCACCGCGTCGTCGTCGAGGAACGCCACGACCTCGCCGCGCGCGGCGCGAACACCGGTGTTGCGTGCCCCCGATAATCCCCGGGCTTCGGTGTTCGGTATCACCCGAACCCGTCGATCGGGACCGTAGAGGTGCTTGGCCGAGTCCAGGAGTTCATCGCAATGGTCGATGACCACGATCAGGTCCACCGGCTCGCCGCTGCCGGTCAGCACCGACTCCACGGCCTGACGCAGTCGTTCCCAACGCTCGGTGGTGTAAGCGCAGATGACCACACTCATCTCGGGCGTCATGTCAGCCCGGTCCGCTGTCGTCGCCGGGCCTCGCGCACGCTGCTCAGCTTGAACAGCAGCGCGCGCTTGAGGAGAACGTCGTAACGGTTGAGCTTGCCGACCAGCTGATCGACGTAGGGAATCTCCCAGCGGGGATCGTCGATGAGCCGGCGGGTGAACCTGTCCTGCTGTTCCAATTGCGATCGCGCCGAGGTCAACGCGGTCAGCGAACCACCCCGGATGCGGTAGGCAGCCAGCGTCTCGGGCATGCCGTAGAAGTGACCGAAGCGCAGCAATCGGGTCCACAGGTCCATGTCGAGGGTGAACAGGTTGGGACCGCGGAAACCGCCGCATCGGTCGAAATCACTGCGCCGGAACATGACTGACACGGGTGCGCCCACGGGATTCTTCGCGCTCCGGACGATCTGCCGGATCACGCGTTGGCCGGTCTGGCGACCCAGGATGCCGCGCAGGCCCCTGGCCGGGAAGAGCAGCGCACCCGCGTCGTCGATGAAGTCGGTTCGGCTGGCGACGACGGTGACGTCGGGGTTGTTCTCGAGTACAGCCGCCTGCGCGGCGACGCAGTTGCTCATGAGGGTGTCGTCGGCGCTGATCACCTTGACGAATTCACCGCGGCTGAGTTTCACCGCGAGGTTGTGGTTCTCCTCGGCGGTCAGGGTGGTCCGATTGCGGACCACCCTGACCCGAAGATCGGTGATCCGGTCGAGGATCAACGCCGTCTCGTCGGTGCTGTTGTTGTCGACGACGACGATCTCGAGATCAGGAAAGTCCTGTGCCAACACGCTGTCGAGGGTGTCGCGCAGGAAGGGCCCGGCCTGGAACGCCGGGATGCACAGGGACACTTTGGGACGCTTGAAGCCCGCCCCTGGCTCGGTATGGCATTCCGGCGACATCATCTGGCTCACAGTCGTGCCCGGCCTCAGGCGTGCCGTACGTCGGGCAAGGACTGATCCAGCAGGTACTGCGACGCCGCGGTGATGCCGGCCCGCGGAGTCGGGGCACCGCGCTTCCACCCTCGCCGCCGCGCCCGCTGGAATTCTCCGAGGATCGTCTTCAGTATTCGCAGCCCATCGGAGACGGCATTGAGATTGCTGGCGCCGTGGATCCGGTCGAGTTCGTAGCTGCTGACTTCGGCGATCTGCATTCCGCTGGCGGCGACCCGCACATTGATCAGCGACTCGATCTCGAATCCGTCACCCCACTGCGCGTCCGGCGCCTGCGTGTCCGGCAGGTCCATCACCTCGAGGCAGTCCCGCCAGAAGGCGTTGTACCCGTAGCACAAGTCGGTGTACTTGGTGGCGAACAGCATGTTGACCAAGGTGTTGAGCCCCCTGTTGCCAAGGCGCCGTATGCGGGTGATGTCGCTGCTGCCGCCGCCCTGGACGAAGCGCGAGCCCTTGGCGAAGTCCTTGCCCGAGATCAGCGCGCCGACGAAACGGGGGATCTCGGCCGGGTCGGTGCTGCCGTCGGCGTCGATCATGACGACGATGTCACCGGAGGCGGCCGCGAAACCGCATGCCAGCGCGTTGCCCTTGCCCTTGCGGGTCTGCTTGAGGTGCACACCGTTTGGCCAGAGTTCGCGCGCCACCGCCGCGGTCTGGTCCACCGAATTCCCGTCGACGAATACGATCTCGTCGACATCGTGGGGCAGCCGTGAGGCAAGGTAGGCGAGGTTGCGCTCCTCGTTCAGCGCGGGTATGACGACAGATATGGTCGGACGATGCGTATGGTTCGCCATCGCCTCCCAGATCCCGACGACCTTTGTCATAGGTGGCTCTCCTCTCGATCAAGACTCTGCAGGGCTGGTTCATCGGTCATGAAGCGGTCGTCACTGATCCACCGTCCGGTGAGCTGGGGGTAGGCGGCCGATACCTCATCCAGAAGGTCCGGCAGCGTGAGCAGAACGCAATCCGGTTCCGCGGCAACA
The DNA here is from genome assembly GCA_000230935.2 of Mycolicibacterium rhodesiae JS60. Lineage (GTDB taxonomy): Bacteria > Actinomycetota > Actinomycetes > Mycobacteriales > Mycobacteriaceae > Mycobacterium > Mycobacterium rhodesiae_B. Next base: position 1,013,934 of record AGIQ01000001.1, on the reverse strand, counting down.
AGTTCACTCGGCGCGATGATCGGGACATCCGTTCCCGGCATGCGGCGGCCCTGCTTGGCGCGCGATGCATCGGCGACGGCCGCGACGAGCCTGCTGGTCACCCCGGCGAGGGCGAACAGCGCCACCGCACGCGATGCCGCGCCATAGGCGTAGACCCGCCGTCCCTGCGCTGCTTGGTGTTCGAGCCAGTCACGCAGGGCCCGGTGGTGGTGGTGGGCGGCATGCTGCAACCTGCCGACGGCCGCGGCATCTGTGATCGCCAACTCACCGGCGAGGATGCCACGCACGGCGGCGGGCGGCGCCACAAAGCCGTGTCTGGCAGCCACCAGTACCGTGCCGCCGTACAGGTCGAACTCCCACGCGTCGACCGCGCTCATCCCGGCCTGATCCAGCAGACCGAGCAGTGCCGTCATCGAGTAGTAGGCATAGTGCCCGTGCCGCAGCGAGTTCCACTGGTTCTTGCCGACGATCGTCGCCAGTGAGTGGTACTGGATGAGCAGCACACCATCTTGTGCGGTCGCGGCGGCACGGCACGCGAACGCGGCCCGCTGATCCGGCTCGTGCATCAACCCGAAGCTGTCGAGAACGACGTCGGCGACGTCAGCCTCCTCGAATCCGCGCTCGGCGAGCAATGGCAACCAGCTGCCACCGTGCGGACTGCCGAACTCGCGCACCGTCGACCCCCGCAAGAGCCCGGCCGCGGCCACCCTGCTCACGGCGTCGACGGCCTGAAGTTGCAGGGCCTGCGGTTCGACGCCGCGGGGTTCGTCGGTCACGGTGTCGTCGTCGGCCAGCTGCGCCAGACCGCACGATACGCACAGCGTCATCGTCAACGGGTGCGACGACTCCTCGGGCGCAACGGGATCGGTGGCCGCAGGGAAGAAATCCTGAGCAGGCACGCGACCGAGATCCAGCACGGGCGTGACTGTGAAACTGTGGCATCCTCTGCAGCGACTCATGGCAACATGGCTCCGTGCAGATCAGGCAAACCGAAATCGCCGGCCTCATCGTTCTCGTTCCCCAGCCGTTCTTCGACGAACGCGGCCTTTTCACCCGGACGTTCGATGCCGAGATCTTCGACGACCACCTCGGCACGCCGGGAGCCAGCGCGTCGTTCATCCAGGATTCCCAGTCCCGCTCGGTGCAGGGCACCATCCGCGGGATGCACGGCCGGTCGGGCGGCGGTGAAGCCAAGCTCATCCGCTGCGCCAACGGTGCCGTGCAGGATGTTGTCGTCGACATCCGGCCTGACTCGCCGACTTTCGGCCATCAGGTGTCGATCACGCTCGACGACACCGACTTTGTTCACCTCTTCGTGCCCCGGGGCTTCCTGCACGGGTTTCAGGCACTCACGCCGACGGCCGACGTCTGCTACCGGATCGATCGTCCACACGATCCCAGCGAGGACCTCGGGGTCGCGTTCGACGATCCCGACCTGAACATCTCGTGGCCGCTTGCGCCCACTGTGGTCTCGCAACGAGACCGCTCGGCGGGCAGCTGGCGTGAGCTGATCAGCCAACTCGGCCTCCGGTGAACATCGCCTCGTCGAGCACACCCGATCGGCGAAGCTCCTTCAGGCGCGCCAACCGGGTGAACTGACCGGAGAACGCCGATTCGGTCAGCCCGTGCGCGGTGTAGCGGCCGTAGAGCTCTGCGGCGCCGGCGGCCACCGACCAGTGGGCCTGGTATCCCAGGCGCTCGCGCGCCTTCGCGAAATCGACTCGGTAGGACCGCGGATCGGCCCCGGTCTCACCGGTGATCCGGAGTTCCGCTCCGGGCACGACGTCCGTGACCGCGCGGGCGATGTCGGCCACCGTGAGGTTGTTGGCCTCGGTTCCGACGTTGAAGGCCTGGCACCAGATCGCCTCCACCGGCGCGGTCAGGCAGGTCGCGAAGGCCCGGGCGATGTCCTCGGCATGGACCAGCGGCCGCCACGGGGTGCCGTCGGAGAGCACCTTCACGACACCGCTGAGGACAGCGTGGCCGACGAGGTTGTTCAGCACGATGTCGGCGCGAAGCCGCGGCGAGAACCCGAAAGCCGTGGCGGTGCACAGGAATACCGGTGCGAACCCCGAATCAGCGATCTTCACCAGGTCGTCCTCCACCCACACCTTGCTCTCCGCATAGGGCGTCAGCGGTCGAAGCGGTGCCTGCTCGTCGACCAGGTCGTCGCCCGCCGACCCGTACACCGAACATGTCGAGGCGTACAGGAAGCGCGAGACGCCGGCGGCCTTGGCCGCGTTGGCCAGCTGAACCGACGCCCGGTGATTGATCTCGTAGGTGACGTCCGGGGCGAGGTCGCCGAGTGGGTCGTTGGACAGCGCCGCCAAGTGGACGACGGCGTCGACGCCCACCAGATCGCCGGCGGTGATGTCGCGAACATCCACCGGCCCGCCACCGCCGATCCGGGGTGGGTCGTCCGGCGTTGGACCCAGCACGCAATCGGCGAAATAGCCTGAGTCGAGCCCGATCACCTGATGGCCGGCGGCGCGCAGAACGCCGACCATGACCGAGCCGAGATAGCCCTGGTGGCCGGTGACGAGTACCAGCATGTCAACGACCCCCCGGTCCAGACGAGAATCGCAGCGAGATCTTCTCGGCGGTGAACGCCTCCGCATGCCTGCTCCGGCACTGCACACCGCGCAACCGTGACAAGCCCAGGAACGCCTCTTCGTCGAACCAGTCGTGTGATGACTGCGACGGATAGTGCTTGTGCAGCAGCCGGGCCTTCTCTTCGGCCACCCCCAGGGGCAGCGGATGGAACACGGTCGGCCGGGGAGTATCGGTCTCCCACTTCACGATCTCGTAGCCGAGGATCAGGTGGTCGCGGAATTCGGTGGGAAGCAACTCGGCGAGCAGCCGGTGATCCTGGTGGGCGTCGTACCGCTGCGGCCCGAAAACTACTGCTGGATCGCATGATTGGCGGAAGTCGTGCAGCCCTTCCTTCACCTGCTGCCAGTGCGCCGGGGTCCGGCCGTCGGGGATGTCCAATACGGTCACGTGCACCGAGGCGCCCGGGCAGAACGCGCGGAGCGCCGCGCGTTCCTCCGCTTCGCGTTCGCTACCGCCGCCCGAGAGCACCAGCGCATGCACCCGTGAGACGGACAGCGACAACAAGGTGCCGCCCATCCCGATCGCGATGTCGTCGCAATGCGCGCCGAGCACCGCGATCTCGTCCACCCCGCCGGCCATCAGTTCACGCATGCGCGGGCTCCCACAACGCCCACGGTCGCTCGCCGTGGCGATACCCTTCGTCGAGTTCGGCTCGTTCCTTGAACGTGTCGGCAGGCTTCCAGAAGCCCTCGTGCCGGTAGCCGTACAACCGGCCCCGGGCGGCCAGCGCCTCGCAGGCGTCGGCAACCAGATCCCCGCCCGGCGGCAGATGGTCGAAAACCTCCTGGGAGAGCACGAAAAACCCGCCGTTGATCCAGATCGGGAAGTTGGCGACCGGAACGATGTCCTTGACCTCGCCGGAGTCCTTCACCTCGACGCAGTGGAACGACTGCTGCGGCGGGACCAGCATCATCGACACCGCGGCCCCGGAGGCATGAAACTTCTCCACGATGTCGTCGAGGCGGGCGTCGGTCAGCACGTCGGCATAGTTGGCCAGGAAGTACTCGTCGCCGTCGAGGTGCTCGCGCACGCGCCGCAGACGTTCCCCGATCGGCGATTCCAGCCCGGTGTCGACGAACGTGATCGTCCAGTCGCTGATGTCGTTGTCGAGCAGGCGAATCTCGCCATCGCGCATGACGAAGTCGTTGGACTCCGTCTCCCGGTACTCCAGGAAGTACTCCTTGATACGGGATGCGCCGTAGCCCAGGCACAGGATGAACTCCTTGTGCCCGAAATGCGCGTAGTAGCGCATCACATGCCACAGCAGCGGGCGGGGCCCGAGCATCTGCATCGGCTTGGGGATGTCGTCGTGGATCGTGTTACGCATCCGCATGCCGTACCCACCGCAGAACAAGACCACTTTCATCTGGCTTGACTCCCAACGACTTCCGGTTTCCTACTTACTGTGTGTAAGGTCGGCAGCGGGTAGACCAGCTCGCCGCCCCAGTCCGCGACATACGAGAGCTGTTCGGTGATCTCGGTTTCCAGATTCCAGGGCAGCACCAGAACGACGTCGGGGCGGTCCTGCACGATCGCGCCCGGCTCCAGGATGGGAATGCGGGTGCCCGGCGTGAACCGTCCGTGCTTGTACGGGTTGCGGTCGACCGTGTACTCCAGGAGATCGCTGCGAATTCCGCAATAGTTGAGCAAGGTGTTGCCCTTACCGGGAGCGCCGTATCCGACCACACGCCGGTCGGCCGCCTTGCACTCGAGGAGGAATCGCAAGAGTTCGTGGCGCAACGCCTCGGTACGTGATCTCAGTCCCAGATAGCCCGTGATGTCGTGCAGCCCGGCGCGCTTCTCGGCGGCCATGACGTCGAAGAACCGCGAAGTCGGCTCGGGCCCAAGGCTGTCGGGGCGGGCCCACAGCCGGATCGACCCACCGTGGGTGGCGACGAGTTCGGCGTCGACAACGGACAGGCCGGCGGCGGCGAGCGCTCGGGTCGCCGAAAGCACGGTGTAGTACTGGAAATGCTCGTGGTAGATGGTGTCGAACTGTCCGAGTGTCACCAGGTTCAGGGCATGGTGGACCTCGATGCTCACCCAGCCGTCGTCGGCGACCAACGCCCGCAACGCCTTTCCGAATCCGACGATGTCGGGGACGTGCGCGTACACGTTGTTGGCGACCACCAGGTCGGCGGGGCCGTGCTCGGCGACCACCGCGCCGGCAACGTCCTCGCCGAGGAAGTCGGTCCGGGTTGGAACTCCGCGGTCGCGGGCAACAGCACCCACGTTCTGCGATGGCTCGATCCCCAGGCACGGGATGCCGGCCGCGACCACGTGCTGGAGCAGGTATCCGTCATTGCTGGCCACTTCGACCACGAAGGAGTCCGGCCCCAGGTCCAGGCTGGCCGCGGCGTCGTCGACAAATGATTTCGCGTGCCGGACCCAGCTGTCGGAGAACGACGAGAAGTACGCGTACTCGGTGAACGTGTCCTCGGGGGTGATCAGTGCCGGGATCTGCAGCAGCAGGCACTCGTCGCACAGCCGCAGATGAAGCGGATACGTCGGCTCGGGCGCGTCGAGTTCATCGGCGCTCAAGAACCGTTCACACGGCGGCGTCGCCCCCAGGTCGAGGACACTGACAAGCCGGTCGGAACCACATAAACGACAAAGCACGCACCCTCGATTCAGTCCCGCACTCCGCTCCCCGCGGCGGCGGTGCACCGATTCGCCTTGCCGGCTGTGACAGGAACCGGCAGTTGTTCGCTCGGATGTACTGTAGCTACTTTTAGTTAGAAGCGGCAACCGCTATAGGGCGATTCGCAACTTCGTGTGACCCGAAGCATGAGCACGCCCATGTAAATTAACCACCGATGCGTAAATCCTTGGAGTATCCGGGCATACAGCCTGTTAGTTGCGGCCTCACACCTGATTTGGAGATTTGCCATCTTTTCCCGAACTTTCATTGCCACGCGCCTCACATCGCGACCCAGCTAAGCGTGAGGTCTCCCAGAATTGGGACTCCAGCATCACACGAGAGAATTAGCGGGAAATTGACGGGGAAGCCAAGCCGCACCGATTTGGCGCGTCAGACAAGAGGGCCGGACTCGCCGCGGCGATGGGCCCCTTAGCGCACTCTTAAGGTTGCCGATACGATCGGCACCCATGACGAGCGTTACCGAACCGGCCGCCGGCCACACGATCGACATCCACACCACCGCAGGCAAGCTGGCCGATCTGCGTCAGCGTGCCGAGGAGTCGCTGCATCCCGTCGGCGAGACCGTTGTGGAAAAGGTCCACGCCAAGGGCAAGCTCACCGCTCGCGAACGCATCCTGGCGCTGCTCGACGAGGGCTCGTTCGTCGAACTCGATGCGCTCGCCCGGCACCGCAGCACCAATTTCGGGCTGGCCGAGAACCGGCCCGTCGGCGACGGCGTGGTGACCGGTTACGGCACGATCGACGGCCGCGAGGTCTGCATCTTCAGCCAGGACGCCACGGTGTTCGGCGGCAGCCTCGGCGAGGTGTATGGCGAGAAGATCGTCAAGGTCCAGGAGCTGGCCATCAAGACCGGCCGCCCCCTGATCGGGATCAACGACGGCGCCGGCGCCCGCATCCAGGAGGGTGTGGTCTCGCTCGGTCTCTACAGCCGGATCTTCCACAACAACATCAAGGCCTCGGGCGTGATCCCGCAGATCTCGCTGATCATGGGCGCGGCAGCGGGCGGTCACGTGTACTCACCGGCGCTGACCGACTTCGTGATCATGGTCGACCAGACCAGCCAGATGTTCATCACCGGTCCCGACGTCATCAAGACCGTCACCGGTGAGGACGTCACCATGGAGGATCTGGGCGGCGCCCACACCCACATGGCCAAGTCGGGCACCGTGCACTACGTCGCCTCCGGCGAGCAGGACGCCCTGGACTACGTCCGCGATCTACTGAGCTACCTGCCGCCCAACAATTACGCCGAGCCGCCGCGCTATCCGGCGCCGCCGCACCCGGGCGCCATCGAGGACAACCTCACCGACGAGGACCTCGAGCTGGACACGCTGATCCCGGATTCGCCGAACCAGCCGTACGACATGCACGAGGTCATCACCCGCATCCTCGACGACGACGAGTTCCTCGAGGTCCAGGCGGGCTACGCGCAGAACATCGTCGTCGGCTTCGGCCGCATCGACGGCCGCCCGGTCGGGATCGTGGCCAACCAGCCCACCCAGTTCGCCGGCTGCCTGGACATCAACGCCTCCGAGAAGGCCGCCCGGTTCGTGCGCACCTGCGACTGCTTCAACATCCCGATCGTGATGCTGGTCGACGTGCCGGGCTTCCTGCCCGGCACCGAGCAGGAGTACAACGGCATCATCCGGCGCGGCGCGAAGCTGCTCTACGCCTACGGCGAGGCGACCGTCGCCAAGGTCACCGTCATCACCCGCAAGGCCTACGGCGGCGCGTACTGCGTCATGGGTTCCAAGGACATGGGCTGCGACGTCAACATCGCCTGGCCGACGGCCCAGATCGCAGTCATGGGCGCCTCGGGTGCGGTCGGGTTCGTCTACCGCAAGGAGCTCAAGGACGCGGCCAACGAGGGCAAGGATGTGGACGCCCTGCGCCTGGAACTGCAGCAGACCTACGAAGACACGTTGGTGAACCCCTACATCGCTGCCGAGCGCGGCTACGTCGACGCGGTGATCCCGCCGTCGCACACCCGCGGCTACATCTCGACCGCACTGCGGCTGCTCGAGCGCAAGATCGCTCAGGTGCCGCCGAAGAAGCACGGGAACATTCCACTGTGAGTCGAGTGAGCGCAGCGAACGAGCGAACGATCGGACTCCAGTGAGCAAGCACGAGGACATCACCGAACTCAGCGATCCCCGGGACATCACGCTGGACAACCCGGAACCGCTGCCCGCCGAGATCCGCATCGACAAGGGCAACCCGAGCGACGTCGACATCGCCGCTCTGGTCACCGTGCTGGCTGCCGCCAGTGGGGGTAACCCCGCACCCGGTCCGCAGGAGCTCAACCTGTGGGGCCACCCGGTCGACAAGCTCCGCTACGGCATCTCGAGCTGGCAGCGGGTCACGCTCTTGGAGCGCATGCACCTGAGGCGTTGATGAGCCGCTTGCGCGAAGACCATCGGTCGTGACACGGGTCGTTCTCGGCTCGGCGTCATCCGGCCGGCTTCGCGTGCTGCGCAACGCCGGTATCGACCCGCTGGTCGTCGTCTCGGGTGTGGACGAGGACCCGATCGTCGAGCACCTGGGAACCGAGGCCGAACCCGGTGACGTCGTCACCGCCCTTGCGCAGGCCAAAGCCCGCGCGGTGCACCAGGTCCTGGACGGCGACGTCACCGCGGATTGCGTTGTGATCGGCTGCGATTCGATGCTCTACGTCGACGGCCGCTTATCGGGCAAGCCGGAAACACCCGAACAGGCTGCGCTGCAATGGGATTCGATGGCCGGGCGCCACGGTCTGCTCTACACCGGCCACTGCGTCATCCGGGTCCTGCACGGCGGCGCCGTCCATACCGCCACTGCGGCCGAGGTCACCAGGGTGCGATTCGCCTCCCCCGGTCCCACCGATCTCGCGGCCTATCTGGCCACCGGTGAGCCGCTGCAGGTTGCCGGTGCGTTCACCCTCGATGGGCTCGGCGGCTGGTTCGTCGACGGCATCGACGGCGATCCGTCCAACGTGGTGGGCCTGGGGCTGTCGGTGACGCATCGGCTGTTCAAGGACGCCGGCCTGGCGATCGGCGATCTATGGGCGGCCAATCCGGTTAGCTGATCAGCGGTAGGCTCGTCGTCGTGCCGCTTCCCGCAGATCCCAGCCCCACCCTCAAGGACTACGCCCACCCAGAGCGCCTTGTCACCGCCGACTGGCTGTCGGCGCACCTCGGTACCCCCGGGCTGGCCATCGTCGAGTCCGATGAGGACGTGTTGCTCTACGACATCGGCCACATCCCCGGCGCGGTGAAGGTCGACTGGCACACCGACCTCAACGACCCGCACGTGCGTGACTACATCAACGGCGAGCAGTTCGCCGAGCTGATGAACCGCAAGGGCATCTCCCGCGACGACACCGTCGTGATCTACGGCGACAAGAGCAACTGGTGGGCGGCCTACGCGCTGTGGGTGTTCACGCTGTTCGGCCACCAGGATGTCCGGCTGCTCAACGGCGGACGCGATCTGTGGATCTCCGACGGCCGCGACACCACGCTCGACGTGCCCGCAAAGACCGGTTCCGGGTACCCGGTCGTCGAGCGCAACGACGCCGCCATTCGCGCCTTCAAGGACGATGTGCTTGGCTCGCTCGGCCATTCGACGCTGATCGACGTCCGCTCCCCCCAGGAGTACACCGGCGAGCGCACCCACATGCCCGACTATCCGGAGGAGGGTGCGCTGCGCGGCGGCCACATCCCCACCGCGGTGTCGGTGCCGTGGGCCAAGGCCGCCGACGACAGCGGCCGGTTCCGCAACCGCGCCGAGCTGGAAGAGGTCTACTCCTTCGTCGAGCCCGGGGACGACATCATCGCCTACTGCCGCATCGGCGAGCGGTCCAGCCACACCTGGTTCGTGCTGACCTACCTGCTCGGCATTCCCGGTGTCCGCAACTACGACGGCTCCTGGACGGAATGGGGCAACACGGTCCGGGTGCCCGTCGTCGCCGGTGAGCAACCGGGCAGCCTGTGACGATGCCCGCGCCGCTGGCCGAGGTCGTCTCTGACTTCGGCGACGTGCAGGGCCAGGACAAGCTCAAGCTGCTGCTGGAGTTCGCCGACGAGTTGCCCGCGCTGCCCGCCGACCTCGAAGAGTCGGCCATGGAGCCGGTGCCGGAATGCCAGTCGCCGCTGTTCCTCCACGTCGACGCCTCCGACGCTGATCATGTGCGGCTGTTCTTCAGTGCGCCGGCGGAGGCGCCGACCACGCGTGGCTTCGCCTCGATCCTGGCCACCGGGCTTGATGGCCAGTCGAAGGCCGACATCCTGGCCGTGCCCGACGACTTCTACTCCGAGCTGGGCCTTGCGGCGCTGATCAGTCCGCTACGGCTGCGCGGCATGTCGGCGATGCTGGCCCGGATCAAGCGCCGTCTGCGGGCCACGGCGTAGCGGAGGTCGGTGTGCTTCGCCGGAGTAACGCCAGCGGCCTCGATCGGCTGATGGCGGGCACACGGTATGTGGGTTGCCTCGAGAACGTCGTCGTCCCGCAGCGCGATCTGGTGGCCGCCGCGCTGGACATCATCACTCGATCCGGACCGCACACCCGGCTCGGGTTGACCCCCGATGCGCGGGCATGGCGGTGGAGCTGGGCAGCCGAGTCCGCGCCGAAGATACGCGAGCTGCCCATCGAGGTCGCCGATCGTGGAACCACCGCGGTACTCGAGCACATCCGCAACCTTGCGGTCCCCCGCGGTCCGGTCGACGTCTACCTCTCCGACCGCCACATCGCATTCGACATCGATCACGGCCTTGGCGACGCGCGCCTCTACGTCGATTGTGTGACAACGCTTTTCGAACTCATTCGAGGAGCAGGCTCGAACTGGTTGCGGGATCGGGACACCCCGATCCCGGTCATCCAAGCGCTGGCCCACACCTTCGCGAGCCCAAGCCGGCTGCGCAGCGCGTGGACCGAAGCCAGGCAGCGCGCCACTCCCGTCCGAAACCGATCCGCCGCCGGTGCACCCGCAGCCGAGCCACCCTCGGCAGCGGTGCAGGTGATCCACATCGACGCCGCCACCGAGCGCGAAGTGGACGACTGGCGAGCGGCCGACGGTGCCGGCGTCAGCAGAGCGGTCGCCTGGCTCGTCATCGTCCGCACGGCACTGGCCCAGGCCGGTCTGCCCCTGACCGACGCGCTGCGACTCGTCGTCGACTGCCGCCGCTATCTGCGGCCCCATGACCGCGTCAACGCGAACTTCATCTCAGGACTCAGCGTCCGGGCCGGGCTGGACGCACCGGTCGGCGCGATCGACGCCGCGGTGAAAGCGCGCCTGGATGCGGCCTTGCCGCTGCTCGCCCTGACGTCCTCGGCGGCCCGCAACCTGGCCGCCCCGCTCAGCGCGACACGCGCGCAGCGCGCGCCCGCCGACACCCCCGTCGAGCTGGCCTACTCAGACGTCGGCAGGCTGTCCCCTTTCGAGAACCTGCCATGGCTCCCCGGCCGCCCCCGGTCGATCAATGCGGCCCTGCAGCCGTGGGCGCCGGCGGATATTTCGGTGTTCAGCGGCACGATCGGCCGCGAACGCAGCATCACGGTGTCCTACCACGACGATGTGCACGACCGTCGTCTCCTGCAGGAAGCCGCGGAGGCGATCCGCACGGACCCGATCCGATTGCTCAGATAGAGACGAACTTACTCATTAGTAGGGGCACCAGCTGATTCATGTCTAACGAGCGGCGCTTACACTGCCGTGCGAACCTATTTTTAAAGAACGTTCTTAAGATCACGCAAAGCAGGAGGCGCGGTGCCCACTCAGACCATCTCCAAAGTCCTCATCGCCAACCGTGGAGAAATCGCGGTCCGGGTGATCCGGGCGGCCCGGGATGCGGGACTGGGCAGCGTGGCGGTGTACGCCGAGCCCGACGCCGACGCACCGCACGTCCGGCTGGCTGATGAGGCGTTCGCCCTGGGCGGCCAGACCTCCGCGGAGTCCTACCTGGACTTCGGCAAGATCCTCGACGCCGCGGCCAAGTCCGGCGCCAACGCGATCCACCCCGGCTACGGCTTCTTGAGCGAGAACGCCGACTTCGCCCAGGCCGTCCTCGACGCCGGGCTGATCTGGATCGGGCCGAGCCCGCAGTCCATCCGCGACCTCGGTGACAAGGTCACCGCCCGCCACATCGCCGCACGCGCCCAGGCGCCCCTGGTGCCCGGCACCCCCGACCCGGTCAAGGACGCCGACGAGGTCGTCGCCTTCGCCAAGGAGTACGGCGTGCCGGTCGCGATCAAGGCGGCGTTCGGCGGCGGCGGGCGCGGCATGAAAGTGGCCCGAACCATCGAGGAGATCCCCGAGCTGTTCGAATCCGCGACCCGCGAGGCCGTCGCGGCATTCGGGCGCGGCGAATGCTTCGTCGAGCGCTACCTGGACAAGCCGCGCCACGTCGAAGCTCAGGTCATCGCCGACACCCACGGCAATGTCGTGGTCGCCGGCACCCGCGACTGCTCGCTGCAACGCCGCTTCCAGAAGCTGGTGGAGGAGGCTCCGGCCCCCTTCCTGACCGACGCGCAGCGCAAGGAGATCCACGAGTCCGCCAAGCGCATCTGCAAGGAAGCCGGCTACTACGGCGCGGGCACCGTCGAGTACCTGGTCGGCCAGGATGGCCTGATCTCCTTCCTCGAGGTGAACACCCGCCTGCAGGTCGAACACCCGGTCACCGAAGAGACCGCGGGCATCGACCTGGTGCAGCAGCAGTTCAAGATCGCCAACGGCGAAAAGCTGGACATCACTGAGGATCCCGCGCCGCGGGGGCACGCCATCGAGTTCCGCATCAACGGCGAGGACGCTGGCCGCGGCTTCCTGCCGGCGCCCGGTCCGGTCACCCGTTACGACATCCCCACCGGTCCCGGCGTCCGGCTGGATTCCGGTGTGGAGGCCGGATCGGTGATCGGGGGACAGTTCGACTCGATGCTGTCCAAGTTGATCGTGCACGGCGCCACCCGCGAGGAGGCGCTGGCGCGGTCTCGCCGTGCGCTCGATGAGTTCCACGTCGAAGGTCTGGCGACCGTCATCCCGTTCCACCGCGCGGTGGTCAGCGACCCGGCCTTCATCGGCGACGGCGAGAGCTTCGACGTGCACACCCGCTGGATCGAGACCGAGTGGAACAACACCGTCGAGCCGTTCACCGGCGGTGGCCCGGTCGACGAGGAAGAAGCCCAGCCGCGGCAGAAGGTCGTCGTCGAGGTCGGCGGCCGCCGCGTCGAGGTGTCGCTGCCCGGTGATCTGGCGCTCGGCAACGGCTCCGGCCCGGCCGAGTCCGGTGCCATCCGGAAGAAGCCGAAGGCGCGCAAGCGTGGCGCCCACGCCGGCGCCGCCGCGTCGGGTGACGCCGTGACCGCGCCGATGCAGGGCACCGTGGTGAAGGTCGCCGTCGAAGAAGGTCAGACGGTGGCCACCGGTGATCTCGTGGTGGTGCTCGAGGCCATGAAGATGGAGAACCCGGTGACCGCCCACAAGGACGGCGTCATCACCGGACTGGCCGTCGAGGCCGGTGCCGCGATCACGCAGGGCACCGTCCTGGCCGAGATCAAGTGAAGCGGGCCGTTCCCAGCACGGCGCCGTCCCCGGTGACCAGGCTGTCGGCGTCCACCCGGGCGCCGAAGTAGGTCACCTCGGGGTCGACGACGATCGTGTGGTGCTCGCCGTTGCGGGCCAGCACGATGCGGGCCAGCTCGGCGAAAGTGATCTTGTCGGGCCCGCCGAGTTCCACGATGCCCATCGGCGATCCGACCGCGGCACGTGCGACGTGTTCGGCGACTTCGGCGGCCGCGATCGGCTGGATCCGCGCGTCGGGCACCCGCACCACGTCGCCGTCGGTCATGCTCGCCACGATCATGTCCGCGAACTCGTCGAACTGGGTGGCACGCAGGATCGTGTAGGGCAGCCCGGCGGCTTCGATCAGCATCTCCTGCGCCACCTTGGCGCGCATGTAACCGCTCATCTGCAGCCGGGTCGCCCCGACGATCGACAGCGCGACGTAGTGCGCCACCCCCGCGGCCCTGGCCGCCCCGACGAGAGTGCGGGTGGCGGTGCTGAAGAACTCCAACACCAGTTCGTCCTCGTACGACGGCGAATTCAGCACATCGACAAGGACATGCGCGTCGCGCAGTGCGTCGGCGACCCCCTCTCCCGTCAGCACGTCGACACCCGACGTCCGCGACGCCGCCACCACCTCGTGCCCCTCAGCGGTCAGCAGGTCCACGACCTGCCGCCCGATCTGTCCGCTCGCTCCAAACACCGCTATCTTCATGCCATCCAGCATGATGGAAGCCAAGGCTGAACGCTAGGAGTCCGCTGATATGGATCCCGTCGAAATCAATGCTGGCACTTGGTATTTGCGTGCGCTGCGGGCCGACGAGCGGATCGACGACCGGCCCGCCCTGGCCGACCTCGGCGAGACCGATCCGGACTACGTGGCCAAATGCGCGGCGCGCTGGGCATCCGAAGCCGGCTACTCGTGGGCGGTCTGCGAACCGACGACGGGCGAACTACTCGCCGAGGTGACTCTCGACCCTCGCAGTGCAACTGTGTGGACACGAGCACGGGACGGCCATGACGAAGCCGCGACGGTGGCAGCAGCTGCGGTGCGTCGTTTCGCTGCCGCCCTGCCAGTCCGTCCGGGTCCTCGTCGAGCCTCCGATCGCGGCTAACGCCACAAGCGCACGATTCACCGGCAACACTCCGCTGGCACTCGGCGACGCCATCCGGCAACACCATCGTCGTAGCAACAAAACAGCATTTCGAAGAACGGATCCTGACGGGGTTGCCATCGGATGCGAACCCAGGTGCGGGCGGGGTTGGCGCGAGATCACCGGATGTCGCCGGTAGTTAATTTCTGCGTAACCCCGACGGCATAGGCAGACGATCGGCCACCGATTCATCGCAGCCAACGAGCAAATTTGCTGTTTGCGGAACGCCCTGCCCCCTCCAGGACAACCCTGTGAGGTGCCTAGCAATCATCGACAGTTGGGCCAACACGATCGATTAGCGGATAGCCGTAGCCGTTCGTGCGACAAAAGTGGTTGTCAACTGCCGATTGATGCAAACCATAGAGGCTGTCAACGCTTGCCGAGCTTGAGGGATTTATTTCCCTATGCAACTACTCTGGGGGTCTCCACCCGCTCGGGTAGCTTTGCTGAACTTTCGGTGCCATAGTCAAGATCACCACCGCGAGCAGGGAAAAGTAGTCACTGCAACAGGGGACGGGGAAACATGGCGAATCCCGCCAGCCAACATTCGGGACGACCGGAAGGTCGGCCAGGGCACATGAGCGGCACGGCACCAGAGGGCCGCCATGGCATAGCGCCGAGCCTCGCTACTTCACGTAGACGTGCAGATTTGGCAAAGTTCCTCGACTGTAGGTCCAGCGCGATCCTCAGTTCGTCCAGATACATCGGCCGTGTTGGCGCCTTGGCGGTGGCGTTGGGCGTTGGTGGAGCAATGGCCCTCAACTCCGGGATCGCGCGGGCCGACGATTCATCGACATCTGCCACGAGCAGTCGGGGTTCGTCGGCCTCAACAGGCCGAACCGCATCGAGATCGGTCGGCGGCACCACGGTGCGTTCGCCGAAGCCTGAAACGGCGACCGCACACGACGACGGGGTCGTGGTGAACAACTCGGGAGCGCCCGCACACACGCCCGATTCCGCCAAGACTGGGGACACCCGGTCGCCGGAGAACGGTATTCCCGCCCGGAAGACTACCGAAAAGCGGTCCACCACAGGAACAGTCAGCAATTCCAGCGCGGCAACACAATCCCCGTCTGGGTCCGGTACTACGGGCCGGGCATCGACATCGGAAGCCGCCGATGCACACGTTCAGCAGTCGACGATCAGCGCTGCGGCCAACCAAATCGCCGGACCGACAGCCCTTTCCTTGCCACGGCATGCAACTACGCCGCGAGGTGCTCACGATCCGATCGCCGCGATAATTGCGCTCCCGGCGATGTTGATGCGCGCCGCATTCGGTGTCTTCGATGCGGCCGTGACCCCACTTCTGGGGCCCAATGGGACTCCCACTGCCCCGAACTCGCCGATGGCGTTGGTGTTGCTGGGGTGGGTGCGCCGTCAGCTCAGCGACGCGCTAGGGGTCACACCACCCACGGCGCCGGTCGTGGAAAACCCAACGCCCCAGGCGGGTGTCCATCCCGGCGCCGAACCCGGCGATAGCACCGGTCTTCCGGACGAGTTCGAGCGCACCACGATCGTGTCGGGTCTGGACTCGCCGACAGACTTCCGTTTCCTAACCGACGGTCGCATCTTGATCGCCGAAAAAGGCGGGGCGATCAAGGTTTACCACGATGACCATTTGCACGACGACCCGTTGATCACCCTGGCGGTGTTGCCGACCGACAACGACGAGGAGCGCGGATTACTCGGCATCGAAGTCGATCCCGATTTCGAGAACAACGGCTACCTGTACGTCTCCTACACCACCGAGCAGAACCACGATCGACTCTCACGCATCACGGTTGTCGGTGACACCGCCGACCCCGCGTCGGAGGTGGTTCTGATCGAGTCCGATCAGCTCGGCAACATTTATCACCACGGCGGTGAGGTGCAATTCGGCCCCGACGGCAAGCTGTACTGGGCAATGGGGATGAACACCTACAACCCCAACTCCCAGAACCTCTCGAACGTCCACGGCAAGATTTTGCGGCTGAATCCCGACGGCACTGCACCAGAAGATAATCCGTTCGTCGACACACCAGGTGCTATCCCGCAGATCTACGCGTACGGCCTGCGCAACCCGTTCCGGTTCACCTTCACCCCGAACGGCAAGCTACTCGCCGGCGACGTGGGAGGTGACCAATGGGAAGAGCTCAACGTCGTGACGTCTGGAGCCAACTACGGATGGCCGCTCGCGGAGGGCGTCTGCGACGGTTGCGCGTTCGCCAACCCGATCTACACCTACCCCCACACCGATCCGCCGGCCAAAGCCGGATCAATCACCTCCGTGATGGTCTACACCGGCAACACTTTCGGCGAGGAATACCAGCAGAAGGTCTTCATCGCGGACTACACGCTGGGCTGGATCAAGACGCTCACGTTCGATTCGGACTTCGACAGCTTCATCGGCGAGGAGATGTTCGACGACCAGGCCGGCACCACCGTCAAGCTCACCCAGGGCCCCGACGGCAACATCTATCAGCTGAACATCTACCCGGGCACGCTGTCCGTCATCGCCCCGTCAGGCGGCAACCGGGCGCCCACTGCCGTCATTGCAGCCACGCCGACCAACGGGCTGGCACCGCTGTCCATCGATTTCTCGTCGGCCGGTTCCTACGACCCTGACCCCGACACGACGTTGACCTATGCCTGGGACTTCGGTGACGGTTCCACCTCGACCCTGGCCGACGTGACGAAGACCTACCCGATAAACGGCGCCTACACCGTGACGTTGACCGTGAGCGACGGCGCCAAGATCGACCTGGCCAGCCAGTACATCGTCGTCGGCAGCACCGCACCCACCGCGGAGATTCTGACCCCGACAAGCACCACCAAGTACAACGCGGGGGATGTGATCACCTTCAGCGGCCTCGGAACCGACGCCGAAGACGGCACACTGCCCGACAGCGCATACAGCTGGTCGGTCGTGTTCCACCACGCCGATCACGTACACCCGTTCCGCGACAACATCGTCGGCCCGACCGGAAGCATCACCATCCCCCGAAGCGCCGACAACATCGACACCACCTCCTACATCCTGACCCTGACCGTTACCGACAGCAGCGGCTTGTCGACCAGGAAGTCAGTTGAGGTCTTCCCCAACCTGGTCACGCTGACCGTTAACGCCAACGACCCCGAGGCCTCCTTCACCATTGATGGCATCCCCTACAAGGGTTCCCACACCGAACAAGCGGTCGTCGGCGTCGAGCGGGTTGTCGCTGCCATCTCACCGCAATATGTCGCCAACGGGCAGTTCGTCTACGACAGCTGGTCGGATGGACTGTCGCAAAGCCACACCATCACCACGCCGGGCACGAATACCGCTTACACGATCAACTACGACAAATTCATCACGCCGCCGGCTCCGTGGCAGGAGGGTGACGTCGGGCATCCGACGATCGCAGGCTATTCGTCGTACGACAACGGCATATTCACAATCCGCGGCGCCGGCGGCGACATCTGGGGCCCGACGGACGAATTCCATTACGTTCACCAAACTTTCAGCGGCGACGGTACGATCATCGCCAGGATCACGTCACAGACCGACACCGACGACTGGGCGAAGTCCGGGATCATGATCAAGGAGTCGGCCACGGCCGGAGCCAAGTACGTGCTGCTGGCCGTCACCCCAGAAAACGGCGTCACCTTCCAATACAACTTCGACGGCGACGGCGGATCAGCACCGTACACCTTCCCCGACGCCTGGCTGAAAATCGAGCGCGAAGGCGACGTCTTCTCCGGGTACACGTCGACCAACGGTGTCGACTGGACCCAGGTCGGCCAAACGACACTCGTGATGACCAGCGACGTCACGGCCGGACTGGCCGTCGTGTCCCACAAATTCGACACGCTGAACACCACCACTTTCGACAACGTCAGAGTGGCCTCGAACCAACAGTGGACGAGCACGGATGTCGGTGGCCCGCTCATCGCGGGCAGCACCACGATCACCAACGGTGTCCAAACACTGAAGGGCAGCGGCGACGACATCTG
Organism: Mycolicibacterium rhodesiae JS60; assembly: GCA_000230935.2. Taxonomy (GTDB): domain Bacteria; phylum Actinomycetota; class Actinomycetes; order Mycobacteriales; family Mycobacteriaceae; genus Mycobacterium; species Mycobacterium rhodesiae_B. The sequence continues at coordinate 996,005 of AGIQ01000001.1, read as the reverse complement.
GGGCACCGCAGATCAGTTCCACTTCAGCTACCAGACGCTGCCCGGCGACGGCACCATCATCGCGCACGTCGCATCCTTCACCGATACCACTGACGGGTGGGCGAAAGCCGGTGTCATGATCAAACAATCGACCACCGCGGGATCGGCCTACGCCCTACTGGCCGTGACGCCCGAACACGGGATCAATCTCCAGGACGGCTTCGACCACAACATCGAAGGCCCAGCCCTCGGGGCAGGTGGATGGCTCAAGCTCGAACGCACCGGCGACACCATAACCGGGTTCAGCTCGGCGGACGGTCAGGTCTGGACCGAGATCGGCTCGACCACAGTCGATCTCGACGGTCCGGTTCTGGTCGGCCTGTTCGTGTCGGCGCATGACGGCTCGCACCTGAGCACGGCGACATTCGACCACGTCTCGGTCGCCAAGAGCGCCGCTGCACCCGGCGGGCTACCAACTCCGTGGACGGCCGATGACGTCGGCGCCCCCAATCTGGCCGGCTCTTCCACCTACGCAGCGGGAACCTTCACCCTGAACGGTGCGGGCGATGACATCTGGGGCGAGTCGGACCAATCCCATTTCGTCCACCAGACACTCACCGGCGACGGTGAGATCGTCGCCCGCGTCACCGCGCAGGAAATGGGGACCGACGGCTGGGCGAAATCCGGTGTGATGATCAAACAGTCGACGAGCGCGGGATCTTCCTATGCCCTGCTGGCCGTTACCCCCGAGCACGGGATCACCTTCCAGCACAACTTCACCGGCGATACCGGTACCGCGCCGTACGCGCTGCCCGACGCTTGGTTGAAGCTCAGCCGGTCCGGCACGGAGGTCACCGGTTACGTATCGGCCGACGGCGTCAACTGGGCGCAGGTGGGCGCGACCACGGTGGCGCTTGGCGCGGACAGCGAGATCGGCCTCTTCGTCACGTCGCACAACGGCTCTCAGCTGAACACGTCGGCATTCGACAACGTCACAGTTACGTCCGGCCTCAACCTTTCGATCGCGGTCTGAGTCGACGGAAGCATCGATGACCGACACCGAAACCGAAACCGCCATGTCACTACCGATGAGGATCACACGATTCGCGATCGTCGGAATCAGCTGCTACCTGGTCCAACTGGCAGTGCTGCTTCTGCTGGACAATGTGCTGCACCTCTACATCGCGGACGTTCTGGCGTTCCTGATCTCAGCACAACTGAATTTCGTTCTCAGCCAGTCATTCACGTGGGGCGACCGGGCACACACCGATCGGCTCCCCATGCGGTGGGCGAAGTTCAACGCCAGCGCCCTGCTTTCGGTGACAGCAGCAAATGCGGGCGTCTTCTGGCTTCTCACCGAAGCCGGTCTGCCGCTGTGGCTGGCCATGCTCGCCGGCAATCTCGCCAGCACCGTATGGACCTTCTTGATGAACCATTTCGTGGTGTTCAAGGACGAACAACGCTCGCCGTCAACAACCTTGGAGATTCCCGTCATGCAAGCCCTGCCCATCACCCAACCAGGCCAATCGTTCAGCGTTGCCTTGTTCATGCCGGCCTTCAACGAATCCGCGAACCTCAAACCGGTCGTTGCCAAAGCCTATGACTTCTTCGACCGAGCCGGGATCAGTGAACGGTCGGTCATCATCGTCGATGACGGTTCCACCGACGACACCGCGGCCGCGATCGACGAGATCCGACACACCTACCCCGTGGATGTCGTCAAGCATCACACCAACTGCGGCTACGGCCGAGCGTTGCGATCCGGTTTCGCCGCCGCGCTCGAGACCGGTTGCGACTGGGTGGCCTACTGCGACTCCGACGGCCAGTTCAATCCGGGCGATCTGGCATTGTTGATGCTCGCCGCCTCCTCACATCAGGTCGATGTTGCACTCGGCGTCCGTGTCAAGCGTGCGGACAACTTCACCCGTCGGGCCGCCGGACGCGGCTGGCACAGCATCAGCCGCCTGGTGTTGAAATTCAATGCCGCCGATGTCGATTGCGGATTCAAGTTATTGCACCGCACCGCGATCGCGGCAGTGGCGAAGGACTTACAGAGCGACTTCGCCGCGATCTCCCCGGAATTGCTGGCGCGACTGCACAGAGCGGGGCACAGCTTCATCGAGGTTCCGGTTCCGCACTATCCCCGCGCCAGCGGCACGCAGTCGGGGCTGCAGCCGAAGGTCGTCCTGCGGTCGTTCGCCGACCTGTACACCGTCCGACGCGAGCTGAGCGCCCGCCGTGATGTCGCCAGGAAGCCGGTGGCACCAGTCGCCGAGCCGCTGACCCCAGTGCTGCCCTATCTCAGCCAGGAGGCGACGTGACCGTCCAAGAGAGTGAAACGCGGGCGGACACCCCGGGACCGGAGGTTGCCGTCCGCCCGGATCGCACCGCTGCCTGGGTTGCTCTGGGTGCGGCGGTCATGTCGGCAAGTGCCTACGCCTATTTCGCCAGCAAGGGAATGGCACTGGGCTACAAGGACTCGATCTCGCACCTGCAGATCGCTGCCCGTACGCTGAACAGCCCGACCTCGGGTTTCGCCCAGCTGGGCGGGGTTTGGTTGCCGTTGCCCCACATCTTGATGCTGCCGCTGGTCTGGTTCACGCCGTTCTACTACAGCGGTTTCGCAGGCAGCGCTGTGAGCATGGCCAGCTACGTCGTCGCCTGCGTTTACGTGTACAAGACCGCCTTCGGGTTGACGCGCAGCAAGATCCCCTCGCTAGCCGGTCTGGCGGTGTTCGCGCTCAACCCCAATGTCCTCTACATGCAGTCGACTCCGATGACGGAGCTGCTGCTATTCGCCGGCATTGCGGCGTCCACGTACTACCTCCAGCAGTGGATCCAGACCGAAGAGCACGACCGCAAGTACCCATATCTGTTCGCCGCGGCGATTGCCGCGTTCATCGCATGCCTGACGCGCTACGAGGCGTGGCCGTTCACGATTGTCGTCGGAGGCATTGTCGCGCTCGTTGCGTGGCGGCAGTACGGCCGTCAGGCAATTGCCGGCGTCACATTGGGTTTCGGCTTCCTCGCCGGGGCTGCCATCGCGATGTGGCTGGGCTGGAACCTGCTGATCTTCGGTAACCCACTGAACTTTCAGAGCGGCAAGTACGCCAAACCGTCGCTGTGGGTCGGCGAGGGCGAACTTGCCGTCGGGCATCCCGCCGTGGCCGCCAAAACCTATTGGTATGCCGTGGTGGAAAACCTCGGAATCGCTGTTGTGCTCGCGTCGATTCTCGGCGTTATAGTCCTGGTGATCCGGCGCCGTTCCCTCGTGATTCTTCCCGTGCTCGGACTACTGACCATCGCGCCGTTCTTCGTCACCGCTCTGACAGTCGGCCAGCGACCTCTGCACGTTGAGCAGATCACCCACGACCTGTACAACGTGCGGTTCGGCCTTCTGATGGTGCTACCCGCTGCAGTGCTCGTGTCATACGTGATCAGCATTCTTCCGGCGCGCAGTTGGATCGCCGGACTGGCCGCAGCCGCCGCCTGCACCTTACTCCCACTGATACCCGGCGGCCCGACACAGATCGTCACCGCGCGGGAAGGAAGCATTGGATTCCCGGCAACTGCTATCGCCACAAGCGAATTCCTTCGCGAGCACTATGACGGCGGAGTCATACTCATCGAATCGTTCGGCAATGAATCAGTGCTGTTTCATGCCCGAATTCCGTTGTCCAACAATGTGTATGAGGGAAGCTATCAGAAATGGGATCCAGCACTGAGTAATCCGCCCGGTCAACGAATCAGGTGGATCGTCATGCGCGGCGGTAACGGGTCGGACGAGGCGTTTCGCGAACTGGAGGACTCCGCCAAACTGAACGACTACACCGAAGTCTTCAGCAACGACCTCTACCTCGTGTACAAGGCCAAGGAGTAGCGGTGCTCAAACTGAAATCCACCGATCCCGTACGGCACACGGCCGCCACGGTCGTCAACACAGGACAGCTGGTGTGCATCGCACTGATGCTCACGCTCGGTGTTGCGGGACTCATCTTCATCCCGCTCACCGTGGCCAAGGTTGCCGTCGCCACGGTGCTGATCTTCTTCGCCGTGTTCGTGGGCCCCCTGAAGATGGGCCTGTGGTACGCCTCCACGCGATACCGCTATCCGGACTATGACCTGCCAGACGTCGACGACCCCGACTTGCCCCACTATCTGGTTCTGATCCCGATGTTTCGGGAACCCGACATGGTCGAGCCGATGGTCCGCGGCATGACTGCACTTCAGTATCCGAAGGACCGGTTGCAAGTCAAACTGCTGGTGGAAACGCGTGACCGAGATCAGGCCACCCGCGACGCGGCCGACGCGCTGACACTGCCGGATTTCGTCGAGGTGGTCGAGGTTCCCGATGTGAAACCCTACGGCAAGCAACGGGCGCTGAATTATGGCGCTCACAAGGCAATTGATGATTCGCGCGAGCTCTCCAGGAAGGAGCGGGCGGCCCGGCTCTGTGTCATCTACGATGCAGAAGACCGCCCCGAACCCGATCAACTCCTCAAGTCCGTCGGCATGTTCCGGGCCTACGACTGGCTCGATTCAAATGTCGTCTGCCTGCAGGCGCAGCTGGAGTTCGCCAACGAAACGAGCACCTGGGTTTCTCGGCTCATGTGGGTGGAGTATCACATCCATTTCGGGTGGGTGCTGCCCGGCATGGCATGGCTGGGCCTGATCCCACCCCTGGGAGGTACGTCGAACCACTTCCGTCTGGAGTTGCTCACGCGGGTCAGTATCGATCCCGAACAGCAGCCGCCTGGCGTCAAGTGGGCTGGGATCTGGGACATGTTCAATGTCACCGAGGACGCCGACCTTGCCGGGGCGCTCGCGCTTCACGGTTTCAAGATCGCCATGCTCGACAGTGTCACCAAGGAAGTGGCAACCACTCGGACCAAAACGCTGATCGGGCAGAAATCGCGTTGGCTCAAGGGCTATATGCAGACGGGCTTGATCTTCACACGAAGTCCACTGCGCACGATTGGCCAGATGGGGGCTGTCCGGTGGTTGGTCTACGTCCTGTTCCTCATCGGAACCCCATTTTCAATCCTGCTCAGCGCCCTGTCGTGGGCGCTGACTGTCGCCTACTTCATGACACGGTCACCAGCGATCGAGCAACTCTTCCCCGGCTTGTTGCTGTACCTGGGCGTGCTGCTCCTGGTATTCGGCAACTTTGCGTTGTTTCTCCAGCACGTCGCCGCTGCAACCAAATTCGGAGGCTTCGGCACGGTCAAGTACATGGTTCTCGTCCTTGCCGGTGTCTGGCCGATGCTGACGGTTCTGTCGCTGTTGAAAGCGTGCTACGAACTAGCGAATCCCCGAATGCGCCACTTCTGGGACAAGACCGAGCACGGACACGACCTGCATACGCTCGACGAGGCTGTCGGCGGACTGCGAGGAATCACTACGAAGGGGCAAACACGCTCTGCTGCAATTGCTCCGGTATGGGAGAAGGAGGAAGATGGTGCGAAAGCTGAATCGGCCTAGATGTACAGCCCGGGGTCTGTCGCCATGAGCTCGCCGCAACAGCTTGCCGCGGAGATTGCACCCTACATCCCGCGCTCCACGAACAAGAAGGCGTCCCACGGTCCGGTCGCGCTGGTTCGACCGGTGCTCACACTGCGGGAAAGAGAGGTATTGATCGCCTGGATCCACGACGACACCAAGGATGGAGTGGCCAAGAGGCTGCAAATCTCGGCCGCGACGGTGCGATCACTACTACAGCGGGTACGCGCGAAGTACGCTGCGGCAGGCCGGCCTGCTCCGACGAAGGCCGCTCTCGTCGCCCGTGCGCTTCAAGACGGACTGGTCAAGATCGACGAGCTCTGACGGCCTCTGCTGGTGCGCCGTCAGCCAGTGACGGCGACGAAGTCATGGCTCGTCGACATCCAAACCCGTCGCCAGGTCGGAACACTCGACCGTCACCACGTCCGGGCGGCCGGCCAAGAAGCGGCGTGCGCCCTCGTCACTGTTCAGCGTTGCGAGCAGTGTCGGCCAATGTCTGCGAGCGATGGCGACCGGATGTCCGGGCCGTCCGTCGTAGGTGGCCCTGGCGATACCGGATCGCGACGAACGAGCCGCCTCGAGTACCCGACCGACCACGTCATCGCCGATGTCAGGGGTGTCGACGGTGAGCACCACTGCGAAATCGGCGTCGGGTACCGCGGCCAGACCCGTGCGCAGTGAGGCGCCCATCCCCTGCTGCCAATCCTGCGCAATCACCCCGCGCGCCGGCGCGGGAACGTCCACAACGGCCGCGCCGAGCACGACCACCACGTCGTCACAACCACCCCCGGACAGCGCCGCCACCGCCGAACGCAGCCACAGTCCATGGGCAGCAAGAACTTTCGGCATTCCATAGCGGGTGCCTGCGCCGGCGGCCAGCAGCACGCCGGCTATCTGGTCGCACTTCGACATACCACCAGTGTGACTGGTGCGTGGGTGTGAGCATGATGAGAACCCGTCACGATCGCTGGCACATGGTTACCCGGGTGGCGTAGTGTTCAAGACAGGTTGAGTTAACAGCCGCCCGAAACACGTCAAAGAGTCAATGACGTGCGGGGCGCGCGAGCTCCCGCACCTTACGGGCATACCGTCTCTGACGTGATCCACAGTACGAATACTCGTTCACTGATGGAGTCACTAGTGTCTGTCATCCACTTCACCACCCAATGGTCCACCGACAACGTCGGAATCATCACCGTCCAGGGCGAACTCGACGCATCCAATGCCGCCGCCTTCGCCGACCATGTCGACGAGTGCGCCGCCGCGGGCACGCACCTGGTCCTGGACCTCAGTCCGTTGCAATTCTTCGGAACGGCCGGATTCTCAGCCCTGCACACCGTCAACGTCCGATGTGCCAATGCCTCGGCACGATGGGCGATGGTGGCCGGCGGGGCGGTCTCCCGGCTGCTGCGGGTCTGCGATCCCGACCACACGCTGCCGGTGGCCGACTCCGTCGCCGAGGCGGTCGCATTGCTCGACGGCGAGCCCCGACGGCTACTCGAGCTGGTCGCGGAGCCGAGCTAGCGACTTCGCCAGCAGCCGCGAGACGTGCATCTGTGAGATGCCGACACGCTCGGCGATCTGAGTCTGGGTGAGCGACTCGAAGAACCGCAGCAGAAGCACCGTGCGCTCCCGCTCGGGCAATTGTTCGAGCAGCGGGCGCAACGCTTCGCGATTCTCGATCTGATCCAGGCTCAAGTCGACATCGCCGAGGGTGTCGACGATCGCCGGCGCGTCCTCGTCGCCGCCGCTGCCACCGCTGTCGATCGACAAGGTGTTGTACGAGCTGCCTGCGACCAAGCCCTCGACGACCTCTTCCCGCTCCATGCCGAGCTCTTCGGCGAGTTCGGAGGCGGTCGGTGCGCGCCCGAGCCGCTGGGACAACTCCGAAGTCGCGGCACCGAGCCGCAGGTGCAGTTCCTTGAGCCGGCGCGGAACCTTGACCGACCAGCTGTTGTCGCGGAAGTGCCGCCGCACCTCGCCCATGATCGTGGGCACCGCGAACGACACGAAATCCGAACCGGCTTCGACGTCATAGCGGATGACCGCGTTGACCAGGCCGACGCGGGCTACCTGAACCAGGTCGTCCCGCGGTTCGCCGCGGCCGTCGAATCGGCGGGCGATGTGGTCGGCCAGCGGCAGGCACCGCTCCACGATGCTGTCGCGGTAGCGCTGCTGTTCGGCGGAGTCGGGTTCGAGTGTCGCCAGCGTCCGGAACATGTCCGGGACGTCGGCGTACTCCGAGTTCGACCGTTTCGGCGAACTATCCGTGGCTCGGGAAGTCACCGCCCGGAGCCCGCCCGCCTCGTGGTCAGAGTGATACCGAAAACCTGCCCATCGCTACCGGGCTCGTGACCGTTGTGGAACGTCTGCACATCATCGGTCAGCGAGCTCAGCACGTGCCAGCTAAAGCTGCCGGGGGTGACCACGTCATAGGTGTCGCACGTGGTCGAGGCCTCCACGACCACCACGTCGTCATGTGCATCGACCACCACCACCAGCGTCGCCTCGGGCGACGCGGAGCGGATCAGCCTGGTGCAGGCCTCGTCGACGGCCAGCCGCAGGTCCGCGACGGCATCGAAATCCAAGTCTTCGAACGTGCCGACTGCGCCGACCACGGTGCGCAAGACAGCAAGGTTCTCCAACCTGGCAGCAACCCTCAACTCGACAGCATTGGCACCGCGTTGTGCCTCGCTGCCTCGGCTTTCGGCATCATTCATGTGGCCTCCCGGCAATGTCGACCCGACATTACTCCAGGTGCTAGCCACGGTCGTCTGAGGACCGGGTCGGCGTGCGCAGCACTACCCAGGAAGTTGTCGTCATGGTGGCACCTACATACCACCGGACAGCAGGGATCAAACCTGTCGATCGCAAATTCTGGTTCGGCCGCGATCAGGTGTCACCGACACCCGCTCGTAGACACCGCAGGTGTCCTCGGCCACGCGGTCCCACGAATAGCGAGCACACGCCCGGTCCCGGCCGGCCAGGCCGAGGCTTCGTCGCAGAAATGAATCACGCAGGATCCGCGTCACCGCCTCGGCGAACTCTCGGGGCCGCTGCGGGGTGACCAACCGGCCGGTGACGTCGTCCACCACGGTGTCCACCATGCCCCCGACCGCCGAGGCGACCACCGGCACACCACAGGCCATCGCCTCCAGGGGGACCAGGCCGAACGACTCGTAGGCCGGCGTACACGTCACCACGTCGGCGGACCGGAGCATCGCGGGCATGTCGGCATGAGCGACCGCACCGGCGAACACCACGCGGTCCGACACTGCCAGCCGTGCGGCCAACGCGCGAAGTCGTCGCACCTCCGGGTCGTCGTCCAGACGCCCGTTCTCCGGCCCCCCGATGATCACGTACTCTGCGTCGGGCATTCCGGGCAGTGCCTCGATCATTGTGTCGAAGCCATTGCAGGGCAACAACTTTCCGACAGTCAGGATGCGCGGACGGTTACTCCGCTCGGCGAGCGGACCTTCGGTGGTGAACGTCTCGACGTCCACCCCGCACGGCACAACGGAGATCTGCGCACGCGACCGGCCCATCCGGATCAGATCGAAAAGTTCGTCGGTGCACGTCGCGACGACCCAGTCGGCATGCTTGGCGACGAGCTTCTCCAGCTTCAGCCGCGCCTCGGCGTTGTCGCCCCGCACATGGTGACGGCGCTCGGCAACGCCGAGGGTACGGAACGTTTGCACGGTCGGGATGTCCAGAGACCGCGCGGCCAGTTGGGCTGCCAGGCCTGACATCCAGAAGTGCGCGTGCGTCACGTCCGGCGGATCGGTGACCCAGTTCGCAACCAAGGCTTCTGCGAACGCACCCGTCTGGCCGAATACGTCGCCGTTGCGCAGATGTTGCGCCGGCCCGGCGGCGATGTGCACCACCGTGTAGCCCTGCGGGGTGATCACCCGCTGCGGACTGTCGGGATCGTGACGGCGGGTGTAGACCGTGACCTCGTGGCCCCGTCGCGCCAGCGCCGCGGATAGTCCGGCGACGTGAACGGCCTGGCCGCCTACCCGGTCATCGCTCGATAACGCCAACGGACTTGCGCATTCGGACACCATGGCGATTTTCATCAGCACCTCCTGTGATCGAGAAGAACCAGTCGATCCGGTTCCCGACTGCAGCGGGTGCGAAGTCGTCGCGAAGCCACCACAGGGCGGCTGCATGTGTTTAGACAGCTACAGGGACGCGCATACCCGCTGAACGGACATCTAAACGTGCGTTGGCTGACTCCTCTGCAGCAGAACGACTTTCGCGGTGGTGTTGCGGGTCGCGATAGCACCGGCTTCCTCCCGTCACCGTCGATGACCATTTCGGCGTCGGGGGACGTCATGTGTTGCGCCACCGTAAATTTCAGCCGCGAAAAGTCCCGTTCGGCAAGAGCCGGCGTTCTCACACAGGAGTAGATTGGCTGATGATGACTGAGCGCGATTCATTCCCCGACGACGTACCCGTCGCCGATGCCGTTGAGCAAAACCGCCCGGCGGCCGAACCGGCCGACCGGGACGCCGCGGATCCCGACGAGCCGGTGCGCACCGACGAGGACGTCGCACCGTTGGAGGCCGACGAATCAGATTGGCAGGAACAACTCCAGGTCATCGAGGAATCGGATCAGGATGAGTTCCGATAGTTAGCCAATGTTTGAGTCCGTGGTGCCCCTGGGTACAAGGCCCTCCGAGGAAAAGCAACGTCAGCAAAGGGGGTAGGAAATGTCGAGCGCCGCTGCGGCGAGATCCGATGTCGACGACATTCGGTACTTTCGACCTAGTCGGTCCTGCGCCTACGAAGGCTGGACCGTCGCCGAGCTCAAGAAAAGAGCCAAGCAGCTTGGGATTTCGGGTTATTCCGGCCTGAGCAAAGAGAAATTGATCTCACTGATCCGTAGTTATTGACAGAAGGGATGTTTCATGTCCGACAGCAAGAACAGCGGACCGGAAGAGGGCATCAAGGGCGCCGTCGAGGACGTCAAGGGCAAGGCCAAGGAAGTTGTGGGCACAGTCACAGGTCACGACGACTTGGTCAACGAAGGCAAGGCTCAACAGGACAAGGCCGAGGCACAACGCGATGCCGCCAAGAAGGAAGCCGAAGCAGAGGCCGCCCGCGCGGGCGCCAAAGCCGCTGAGGCACGCCAAGAGTCCTACCAGTAGCGCTGAATCTACGCTTGTGCTGTCAACGCCCGGACAGCTCCCAGACGCTCGCCGACATCTTGTCGGTCATCGTGGTCACGGTGACCTGGCCGCTGTCATCGCCTTGGCAGGCCATCGCCTGCACGATGGCGTTATTGCGCAGCCGGGCCTCCGCGAAGCAGGTCCAGTCGAACGGAATGCCGAGTTGTTCCTTGCTCCAGCGGACAGTGTCGGCGTTGATCTCCGGAACCGTGAACTTCCACGCGGCGTCCCCGCCGGTGCTCAGTGCCCGCTGGCCGTCACAGGCCTTGGCGTTCTTGGTGCCGGTGGCGAACTGCGCCGCCGCAGAGGCGCCGTCGGGATAGATCGCGACGGCCTCGGCCACGACGTGATCATGCCTGTCACCGTCGGTGAACAGCATCACGTGCAGGCCCAGCCACTTCTCGCCGAGGAACGCGGCCATGCCGGCAGCGTCTAGCGCCGAGCAGGCCGGTACCGCAGACGATCCGGGGATCGGCCGGGTCTGGTCGGCGTCGGTTTGCAGTTTGACCCCGACGATGTCGTGCAGCTGCGCCGGGCCGATCAACACCTGATCGGTGTCGCCGGCGCGCAACGGCGTGATGCCCTGCGCCGGATTGGGCACCGCGCTGCCTGCGACGGTCTGCGCGCACCCGGCGAGCACCACCGCCGCCACGCCGAGCACCGCGGGCAGCCGCATGAAACCGAATGCTAGACCGCCGCGAGCAATACCTCTCTCAAGGCAGCCAGCGCGCGGTCGATCTCCGCGCGTGTCACCGTGAGCGCCGGGCGGAACCGTACGCTGTCCGCACCGCTGCCGAGCATGATCACACCGCGCTCCCACAGGGCGGACAGCACCGCGTCGCGGCGCTCGGGACTGGGCAGGCTGAAGGCGCACATCAAGCCCCGGCCCCGAACGTCGCGCACGGTATCGGGCAGCTGACTGGCCAGGTCGCCGAGCCCGGCGAGCAGGTAGGCGCCCATCTCGGCGGCATTGGCGAACAGGCCGTCGGCCTGGACAGTCTCCAGGATCCGTCGTGAGCGGACCATGTCGACGAGGTTGCCGCCCCAGGTCGAGTTGATCCGGGAGCTGACGGCGAAGACGTTGTCGGGAACCTCGTCGACCCGCCGGCCGGCCATCACACCGCACACCTGCGTCTTCTTGCCGAACGCGACGACGTCCGGGGTGAAGCCGAGCTGTTGGTAGGCCCACGCGGTGCCGGTGATGCCGCAGCCGGTCTGCACCTCGTCGGCGATCAGCAGCGCGTCGTACTCGTCGCACAGGGCGCGCATCGCGGCGAAGAACTGTGGCCGGAAGTGCCGGTCGCCGCCCTCGCCCTGGATGGGCTCGGCGATGAAGCAGGCGATGTCGTTCGGGTGGGCGTCGAAGGCCGCGCGGGCCTGGCGCAGCGATTCGGCTTCCAGCGCATCCATATCGGCACCGGGACGCACGTACGGCGCGTCGATGCGCGGCCAGTCGAACTTGGGGAACCGCGCCACCTTGACGGGGTCGGTGTTGGTCAACGAGAGCGTGTAGCCGCTGCGCCCGTGGAAAGCGCCGCGCAAGTGCAGGACCCGGGTGCCGAGCACGGGGTCGATCCCGTGCGCTTCGTTGTGCCGGCTCTTCCAGTCGAAGGCCACCTTGAGCGCGTTCTCCACCGCCAGCGCGCCGCCGTCGACGAAGAACAGATGCGGTAGGGCGGGGTCGCCGAGCACCCGGGCGAACGTTTCGACGAAGCGGGCCATCGGCACGGTGTAGACATCGGAGTTGGACGGCTTGTTGATCGCAGCCTGGGCCAGCTCGGCGCGAAACGCCGCATCGTCGGCCAGCGCGGGGTGGTTCATGCCCAGCGCCGACGAGGCGAAGAACGTGAACATGTCGAGGTAGCGGTGGCCGTCGCGGGCGTCGACCAGCCACGAGCCCGACGACCGTTCGAGATCGAGGACCAGATCGAGTCCGTCGGCCAGAATGCTGCGGGCCAGAACGGCGCGGACATTCGCGGGTTCGACGGCGGTACGCACGTCGTCTCGCAGCAAGAGTTCCGTCATGCGGCGATTCTATCGTAATTTTTACGATATCCTAGCGGTGTGCTTGAATTATTCCGGTAGTGATACCCGTTCACTGTAAAATGTATTGAGGATGATGGTGCTTCGAGTACGCACGTTCGCGGCGGTCCGGATCTGTTGCAGCAGGCCTTCCAGCGCCCGCGGCGACTTCACCCGCACGAACAGGACGTAGCTCTCCTCGCCGGCCACCGAATAACACGCCTCGATTTCGGCGATGTGTTCCAGCCGGGTGGGGGCATCATCAGGTTGGGAAGGATCGAGAGGGGTGATCGCCACGAACGCCGACAGCAGGTGCCCGAACGCCTCGGGGTCCACCCGGGCGCTGTACCCGGTCACCACACCCCGGGACTCGAGACGGCGCACCCTCGATTGCACCGCCGAGACCGACAGCCCCGTGGCGGCGGCGAGCTCGGCCAGCGTGGCCCTGCCGTCAGCGACCAGCTCACGCACCAGCGTGCGATCGATCTCATCGAGACCGTGCGTCGCCTCCGCGCTGTCCGCCATCGCCGCAGACTATCCCAGCGGTGGTGTTCCGTGAGTCATGTCGAAATCTGGCAGCTGCGGGCCCGCTTCGCCGCGGCGCTGTCGACGATGTACGGCACCGAGGTTCCGGCTTACACCACGCTCGTCGAGGTCAGCGAGGCCGTCAACCGCGACTACGTGGCCACCCACCCGCACGCCGAACGGGTCGGATCGATCGAGCGAGTCACCGCCGAACGCCACGGCGCGATCCGGGTCGGGACACCGGGCGAATTGACCGATGTCGCCGACCTTTTCGCAGCCCTCGGCATGTACCCGGTCGGCTACTACGACCTGCGTGAGGCCACTTCACCCGTTCCGGTGGTATCAACTGCCTTCCGGCCGGTGGATGCCACAGAGTTGGCGCGCAACCCGTTCCGGGTGTTCACCTCGATGCTGGCCACCAGAGACGGCCGGTTCTTCGACACCGACCTGCGCTCACGGGTCGACGAATACTTCCGCAGGCGAACGCTGTTCGATCCCGACCTGATCGCTTGCGCGCGCCGGATCGCGGCCGGCGGCGGCTGCGACGCCGATACCGCGGACGACTTCGTGACGCGGGCGGTGGCCGCGTTCGCGCTGTCCCGCGAACCGGTCGACCGAGCCTGGTATGCCGAGCTGACCGAGGTGTCGGCTGTCGCCGCCGACATCGCCGGGGTCCCCACCACCCACATCAACCACCTCACCCCCCGCGTGCTCGACATCGACGACCTGTATCGCCGGATGACCGAACGCGGGATCACGATGATCGACGCGATCCAGGGGCCACCGCACTGCGAGGGCCCCGATGTCCTGTTGCGCCAGACGTCGTTTCGCGCGCTCGCCGAGCCGCGCCGCTTCCGTGAGGCCGACGGTTCCGTCACCGACGGCACGCTGCGGGTGCGTTTCGGCGAGGTGGAGGCCCGCGGTGTCGCACTGACGCCTAAGGGCCGCGAACGCTACGACACCGCGATGGCGAAACCCGATCCCGCTGCAGTGTGGGGTGACTACTTCCCCGCATCCGACGACGAGATGGCCTCGCAAGGACTGGCCTACTACCACCGCGGCGACCCGGCGGCCCCGGTGGTCTACGAGGACTTCCTGCCGGCGTCGGCGGCCGGGATCTTCCGGTCCAATCTCGACGCCGACACCGAGGCCGCCGCCGTGGCAGACGAATCCGGCTACGACATCGAGTGGATGGCCGGCACCATCGGCCGCACGATCCACGACCCGTACGACCTCTACGACGCGATCGCCCAGGAGGCCCCCGCATGAGCACCACCACCACAACCTCGCTGCCCACCGCCACCGACCTGCGCGCCGCGGTACGCGCCGCGTTCGACGCCATCGGCGCGCCGGTCGACCTCGCCGAGCCGAACGGCCACGGTCTACCGGCGAGCACACCGGTGACCGGCGACATCCTGTTCTCCGTCGCCGAGACCACGCCCGAGCAGGCGCGGACGGCAATTGCCGAAGCGGCCCAAGCATTTTCGTCCTGGCGTACTACCCCCGCCCCGGTGCGCGGCCAGCTGGTCGCGCGACTGGGCGAGCTGCTGCGCGAGCACAAGGCGGACTTGGCCACCCTGGTCACGATCGAGGCCGGCAAGATCACCTCCGAGGCGCTCGGCGAGGTCCAGGAGATGATCGACATCTGCGAGTTCGCGGTCGGGCTGTCGCGCCAGCTGTACGGACGCACCATCGCGTCCGAACGCCCCGGGCACCGGCTGATGGAAACCTGGCATCCACTCGGGGTGGTCGGGGTGGTCACCGCGTTCAACTTCCCGGTGGCGGTGTGGGCGTGGAACGCCGCCGTGGCGCTGGTGTGCGGGGACACGCTGGTGTGGAAGCCTTCTGAGCTCACGCCGTTGACCGCGCTCGCCTGCCAGGCACTGATCGAGCGGGCCTGCTCCGATGCCGGGGCACCGGTGCAGCTCAGCAGGCTGGTACTGGGCGGCCGTGAAGTCGGCGAGGCGTTGGTTGACGATCCGCGAGTGGCATTGGTATCGGCCACCGGGTCCGTGCGGATGGGCCGGCAGGTCGGCCCCCGTGTCGCCGAACGGTTCGGCCGGGTGCTGCTGGAACTCGGCGGCAACAACGCTGCCGTCGTAACTCCTTCTGCCGATTTGGATTTGGCCGTGCGCGCCATCGTCTTCTCGGCGGCGGGCACTGCAGGCCAGCGCTGCACCACCCTGCGGAGGCTGATCGTGCACTCCTCGGTGGCCGATGTCCTGGTCGACCGGATTGCGGCGGCCTACCGCACGCTGCCGATCGGCGATCCGGCGGCCGACGGAACACTTGTCGGGCCATTGATCCACGAGACCGCCTACCGCGACATGGTCGGTGCCTTGGAGCAGGCCCGCGCCGACGGCGGCGAAGTGATCGGCGGCCAGCGCCATCACGTCGGCGGTGACGAGGCAACCGAGGCGTTCTACGTCGAGCCCGCCGTCGTGCGGATGCCCGCCCAGACCGAGATCGTGCACCACGAGACGTTCGCGCCCATCCTCTATGTGCTGACCTACGACACGCTCGACGAGGCGATCGCGCTGAACAATGCTGTCCCACAGGGTCTCTCGTCGGCGATCTTCACCACCGACGTCCGCGAGGCCGAGCGCTTCCTGGCCGCCGACGGCTCGGACTGCGGGATCGCCAACGTGAACATCGGCACCTCGGGTGCGGAGATCGGCGGGGCGTTCGGCGGCGAGAAGCAGACCGGTGGCGGCCGCGAGTCCGGCTCGGATTCCTGGAAGGCCTATATGCGCCGCGCCACGAACACCGTCAACTACTCCTCGGAGCTACCACTGGCTCAGGGCGTGCACTTCGGCTGATCGCCGCACCGATCATGACACGTGCGGCGTATTGCCGTAGCAGGTGGCGTTTCCGACGTCGAGCGTGCTCTGGCACAACACCTTTCCATCCTCGATGATGCGAACAGTGACCCAGCGCGCCGCGCCTCGGATACGTCGCCAATCGGCCCGCAGCTGAGCACCCGGGCCGGTCGGTCCGGTGGCGTCAGCGAGTGCAACGTCGCGCCGCCAGGGCAGCGGGACGCCTTGAATCAGCGTGCGCCCGGTTCCGTCCACGTATTCAATGTCGACGATCGGAATCGAGTCGGAGACGATCTCATAGGTGACGACCTCACCCGCCGTGGCCGGGCCGGCAGCGACCAGGCCGGCAACGGGTAGGGCAACGGCGAGGGTGAGCGCAGCAATGCGCTGGCACAGACCGCGCACTACTTGGCTCCGGCAACAGCGCCGATCCCGCCGACATCAGTGATCTGCCAACCGTTGTTGCTATCGATTGTGATGCTGTATGTCGCGGTCGACTGCAGGTTGTCGGGAGCCTGCGTGGTCTTCGTCAGCACGCTCACAAAGGTGTCGACGACATAGACGCCGTTGGTCTGTGAGCGCACCTTCGCTGTCAGAGGGCTCGACGTCGATGTCCATTCGAGCGGTATCAGCAGTTGCTCCATCGACTGGGCGGCTTTGGTCAGCTTGTCGTGCAATGGCGCCGAGGTTCCCTGGACCAGCTTTTCCTTCCACCCGTTCATATCCTTGAAGTTCATGCTGGCAGCGTTGACTGCGTAGTCGAGGGCAATCTGCTCAGCGTGCTCATCGGCGGCGGCTTGGCGCGCGTCGGCCGCAACGATGCCTCGTTCACCGATGTACATCCACGTAGTCGTCGCACAGCCGGCGACGAGAGCCGCCATGATCAGACCGACCACGAACGTTCGCATGCTGACCGAGATACGCCGGGGCACAGTCGCAGACGGCACCTCGTCGCCGCCGACATCGTCGGCAGCATCGGATATCTCCTCGGCCACGGTGATACCTTTCACGTTCACCACGCTCCTCTCATCACTGCTAGGGGTTGGGGGTCTTTACTCGCAATGTCACAACGCCGTCCTCGGGAATGGCGTCGAGCATGTTGGACAACAACTGCCCGGTGTCGAAGTTCATCGCCGCCGCCGCAATCCCTTGGATGTTGGGCGTGAACGCCTCGGCGAAGACCTTGAGATCGGGCGCCCTGGTGTCCAGGAACTTCTGCACTCGGGCGAGAAGGCGGCCGACGTTCTTGATACCCTCGGGCGCCCCGGTGTCGATCACAACGTGCAGCGCCGCAATAAACAACTGATTCAACGGCAATCCGAGGTTGTACAGATTCGGTGCGATATTGGCGAGCTTTGGGCCTACCCAGCTCGCGTTCTGCAATAGCGTCTGGAAGTTTTCCAGCACCTTCGCCCCACGGCCGTCCAAGCCCCTGACTGCATTCAGCAGTAGCGAACTCGCCCTCGAAAGGTTTGGCAGCACATTGTTCTCGTCCGGTAGAGCCCGATCCGCCTCCGCGACAATACGATTGAGCTGCCCCGGGTCGAGCTGATTGAGAACGCGAACCACGCTGGTAGCCAGCTCGGAGATCGAAGCCGGGTTGACGATGTTTTCGGTCTGGACCCGCTGGCCATCATGAAACATCGGCGCCGCACTGGTGCGAGGCACAAGCCCGATATATGACTCTCCAAGCGCTGAGAGATTCTCCAGCCTTACCTCGCTGTCGACCGGGATGGGTTGCTGCCCTTGAATGTAGAAGTGGACGGTTGCCCCCTGAAGCGCAGCCTCGATCGCGGTGACCTTCCCCACCGGCACGCCCCGCAACAGCACGTTCGAGTCGACCACCAGGCCGTTGATATCCGGAACCTGCATGGCCAGCGTGATTCGGTTACGCGGCGGGCCGACCCTGATGCCCAGCCCACCGATATAGCTGACCGCGAAGGCAATGATGAGACCGAACGAGACGAACGAGAGGGCTTGTCGAATCGTCATGGCAGGGCCCCGAGCATCCTCAAGACGTCCTCGACGTTGCCCGAGATTTCACGGCCATCGGACGTCTGAATCGAGGTGATGTTCATCGCTGGGTACTTGTCGGCGGGCAGAAATACGTCGGTGAACAGCTGGCGCCACGGTTTGTACTCGCCCTCGATCGCCCATTTCGACTTTTGTACCTCGCCCACCGCGATACCCAACGACCTCAGCAACGGCACCAGCCAGAATCCGCCGGTATAGATACTGCCGACCGACGGCAACAGAACACCAACCCCGACCGCGGCGGTCATCATGCGATCCCATTCGGTCATACCTGCGGGCGAGAACCAGTATTGAAGTTCGGGAACGCTCGTGGCCAGCACGTCTGCGGTACCCCGAACACCGTTGAGCCACTGGTCGACCGTATCGATATTGTCCGATAGGTCTTTGAGATTCACCGACACACGAGAGGCAATGGCTCGCACCTTGTCTGTCTGTTCAGGTGTGACCCGGTTGATCCTGATTACGGTGTTCTGCATTCGCTGGATCGACCCGCTGGCAACGAAATTGGCCAGCGTCGCGATCGTGTCCTCGAGTTGGGGCGGCGACGTCGTCTGCGCCAGCGGGATACGTCCCCCCGCCGATAAGGTCGCTGGCGTTCCAGCTGACGTCCGACTGCGCTCCAGGGCGACGTAGATATCACCCAACACAGTCGCTTGCTGCAGAACAGCGCGGACATCCGCAGGAATTCGCACTGTGCTGTCGATCCTGGCGGTGACATACACCGCGGACGGCCCTAGCTCGGTACGCTCGACCACGCCGATCGCCGTTCCATCCATGACCACCTTGGCGCGATCGGGGAGGTTCAGCACATTGGCGAACTCGATGACGACGTCATAGCCGTCGCTGTAGCTGTTGCCGGGCTGCGGCAGGTCGTTGACGCTGATCGCAGCGCAGGACGAGATGGCGACTGCGCAGATCAGCGCGTACGCGGTGGTGATGAATGATCTTGTCATCGTGTCGCATTCAGGAAGACGTACTGCAGGAGGTTGATATCGACGCCGTAGGGTTGCCCGGCAACATTCGCGCAGCTACCCGGCATCGACAGATTCATGAAGTGGCAAACCAGTGGGCCGTTTGGCGATCGAATGCGATAGAGCGGTGGCCGGAAGGACATCACGAACTCGCGGTTGTTGATGTGGTTGGCGAAGCCGTTGATGAACCACGGGAGCGGGTCCAGCAGGCTAGCCAAACCTCGAGCATGTGGTGTCATGATGCGCATCGCGTCGGCCACCGTGTCGAGCGTCAACTGTAATTCACCGCCGGCATGGATTTCGATATCGGAGATCATCGTGATGATCGACGGGAGACCGTCGGCCATTTGATGAGCGCCCTCGATGGCGCGCACGAGGTCCGGGGTGGTCGCCTCGGCGTCGTACAGGATCTCTTTCATCGGCTGACGCATCGCGATCAATGAGTCGGTCAGAACGCCCAGATTGCCGACGATCGAACTCATGTCGCTGATCGGCCCGTCCGGGTTGTCCAACAAGCGCGATGACGTTGTCAGGATGTGGTTGATACCCGCGCCATTGTTCTGTGCGGCCTGATCGAGCTGTTTTATCACGTCGCCGATGTTTGATGATGTTGCCGGGTTGATGCCGTTGATGAAGGTATTGGCTGAGCCGATGACCTGCGACAGGCTTTTGGGTGTGGCCGACCTGTCGAGCGGCACGCAGCCGCCTGGATTCATCGTGGGGCCGCCGTCGTAGTTTCCGACCAGTTCGAGATTGCGGTCGGCGAGGATCGACGTAGACCGGACGACCGCCTTCACGGCGGCCGGAAACCGCCGCTCCTCGGTCAAGGTGAAGTCCACGCGCACGCTCGATGCGCTGGGCTGGATGCGATCTATGGTGCCTATCGGATATCCCATCTGGGTCACCGGGTTTCCGACATAGAGGCCCACGGAGTCGGGAAGCATCGCACAGTAGGACAACGCGTTGGGGGTGCTACTCGACCCGCATGATGTCGCGGTGCAAGCAATGACGGTAATGAAGAGCAGCGCAGAGAGCCGGCGCAGCACGATGCCCACATTCATCAGCACGGGCTCCCAGGGACGGGTATGCACAGATCGGTCGCGAGCAATTCCGGCGCGGCATCCTGTCGTTCCAGCGCGTTGTACAGTCGGTTGCGAGTCCGCTTGAGGATCCGGACGATCAGCCCGTTCCGGTCAGCCCAGGTACGGACGACTTGCTGGCCGTGGATGAACCGCTCCAACGCCGCGTCCCGGTGGTTCATGTAGAACTCACCAACGGGTTTGATTCCCTGCAGGATCTTGCCCATTCCGACCATCGACGCCGCGAATCCCTTGCCGTACAGGACTAACGTCGCTTCCAGGATCGCCACCTTATCGATCAGCTGCTCGAGTTGACCGCGAAACCGGCTCAGTTGGTCGATGTACTCATCAGAGAGGTTCAGGATCTCCGAAATCTGGCCGCGCTGATGATCGATCGTGTCGACCAGGCCCGAACCGGCATCGACGATCGCCGAGATTGTCTCGACGTTCGAGCCTGTCAATCCCTGCTGAACCTGGTCGAGCGACTGCTTCACCGGCGCGGTGTTGACTTTGTCGATGACTTTCGTGGTATCGGCAAGCGTCTGAATCAGGCTGTACGGCAGCACAACACGGCTCTTCGGGATCGGCCGGTCACCCAGCGGCTTGTCACCGAGCGAGTCAACACTGACGTAATAACCGCCGACGACGGTCAGCATACGTACCTGAATGTTCGACTGGTCACCGACGAAGGCGCTACCGTCCACTGTCGCCCGCACCCGGACCTGATCAGGCTCGATCGACAGGTCTTTGACCTTGCCGACGGTCACGCCGGCGATCCTCACCGTGATACCCGGCGTGATCGACGAGGCGTCATCGGTGTAGAAGGTAACCACCTTGTCCCCTGGGGGACTGATGTAGATCATCGCGGCGAGCATTCCCAGGATCACCGTGGTGGCGAGCGTGGCGGTGCCCCACAGCTCCGGCTTCTTGAGCAATTTCATTGCTTGCACAACTGCACCTTCTGACCGTTGATGAGAACGTCGACCGGCAGCGGCAATTCAGCTCGTCCTTTGGAGCACGGCACCGGTGCATTGCCTTCGGCGAGCGGCGGGATGTTGTCCCAGATGACAGGGACGAGTTTGATGGCGTCGATCGCATCGTCGAAGTTCGTGAAGGCTTTATCGAGCGCGTCATCGATGTTGATCCCCGGCTTGAGCCCGGCGTTCTCCAGCAGTTGGACTACCGATGCCGTGAATTCGGGTCCGTACAGCTGTGACTTCCGAAACTCGTCGAGGACGCCGAGTGCCGCGTCGATCGGACGGTTGGCCCATTCGATGATCTGCACGAAATCCCTACTGTGTCCCGACATCGTGTCGGCCACGCTCTTGAGATTCTGCATAATGGCAGCGACGACTTGCTGGCGGTCGGCGAGAAATTGGGTCAGCGTATGGATGCTTTCGAGGACCGGCGCCAGTCCAGAGCCGTCTCCAGAGAGGAACGTTTCAACATTCGAGGTGAAGGTATTCAGTTCATCTGGGCTGAGTGTCGCCAAGACGGGCTGCAGACCATTGAACAACCGTGTGATGTCGAAGGAGGGAGAGGTCATCGACGTTGGGATCTGCTGCATCGCAGTGCTCTTGGCGCCGTCCCGCGAAACGTTCGCGACATCGACGTAACGCAAGCCCGTCAGTGCCTGATACTTGATCGCCAACCGGCTGTTCGGGTCGATCCTGTACTGTGAGTCGAGCGAGAATCCGACATCGGCCAGGCTCTGACCGTTGCGACGACGCAGGTCGATCGATGTCACTTTGCCTACGCGCACTCCGCGTACCCGAACGTCCGCACCGGAGCGGAGGCCGGACACGTCGGTGAAGGCCGCGGTGTAGTTGGTCAGATTCGTGTCGACAGGCTGGCTGATCACGTTGATGACCAGAACCAACAGCAAGATACCCACCAACGCGGCAATCATCAGCCGCCACAGTGCGGCCACGGGTTTCACGGCTGACCGCTTTCGGCGGCCGGCATGGCGCCGACTTCTTGGATCGGCGCCGCGACACCCGGCAGGCTATCCAGGATGACCCGCACGTTGACAGCGCGCCGACCCGGGGGGCCACCAAACAATCGTTCCAGCCGCGTTCGGTACTCGCGGGCCGTGTCGGCTATTGCGTCGCTGGGCACCAGGCCGGGTCCGATGTCGGTGAGGATCTTGATCATGTTGGTCAGCGGAGCCAATTCAGTGCTGTGGCTGGTCACGAGCTTGCCTGCGGCACCGAATAGTTCGGTCGCCGCGAAGTCGATTGTCGGTTTGTACGTGTTCTGGAAGAAGTCCTCGGATGCCCCGTCGAGGCCGCCATGCAGGAACAGGTCGCCGGCATTGACGGCACCGTTGACAAAACCCGGGAACGCGACGCTGATACCGGTCGCATTGGTCAGTAGCGTTGCCGTGCTTACTGTTTGAACGTTGGCGAATGAGTTCGCGACTACCAGCATGGTCTCCAATAGCGGATCGAGACCGTCCATATAGGTCGTGCCCCGCTCGATGACGGCGATCAGGCGGGGCGAGACCACACCGGAGGTCACCTCGCCGAGCCGGGACAACAATGTTTGGAGGGTAAAGTTGCCGGCCGGCTCAGACTTGATGAGCGTGCCGGCAGCCAGCGGTCCTCCTCCCTGCCCACCGCGCAGGTTGATACTCGTGACTCCGAAATAGTTGGCCGGACGGAAATCGAATCCCATCGAGTCGGTGAGGCCCCCGGTCGGCTTCCGCTCGAGCTCGGTTGTCATCCGGACTCCACCTTGCGGGAGGCTGGCCACCTGTGTCACCCGGCCGACCTTGACCCCGTGCAGTAGCACCGGGGTGCCAACGTCCACTCCCTGCCCGGCGTACGGGGATTCGATGGCGATGTCCAGACTGTCTGCCGACGGGTGTTCGGACGGACGCAGCGCGGCAATTACCACCACGATCACTACGCACGCCGCCACCGCGATCCCGACACCCGTCAGGATCGCAGCCTCCCTCTCTTCAGATGCTCTGTGAAACAACACGTCCGGCAGTGTCCTTAACCCTTGAAGACGAAGATCGGTTGCAGTCCCCACAGCGCGATCGTCAGTATGACGTCAAGCACCATGATGGCGACTAGGCTGGCGCGCACTGCGCGGCCGGATGCGCGGCCGACACCAACCGGGCCGCCGGTAGTGAAATAGCCGTAATAGCAATGGATCACAGTCACAGCAACGCAGAACACCACCGCCTTGAGTAGCGAGTAGACGATGTCACCGAACGGAAGGAATTGAACGAAATAGTGGTTGTAGGTACCACCTGGCTGATCATGGAAGATCCGAATGACGGTGCTCGACACGAAGAAACTAGTGATCAGGGTCAGCAGGAATCCCGGGATGACGCAGAGCATCGCGCCGATGAGCCGAGTTCCCACGACGAACGGAATGGGACGCAGACCCATCGCCTCGGTCGCCTCGATCTCCTCCGAGATTCTCATCGCGCCGATCTCAGCAGTCATGCGACACCCCGCCTGAGCGGCGAAGGCGATACCCGCTACCAGTGGCGCCATCTCGCGCACATTGGCGAGTCCTCCGACGATGCCCGATAAGGCCCCGAAACCAATCAGATTCAATGTTGCGTACGCTTCGATCGCGACGGTGCCGCCAATGGCGACACCCAAGATCACCAGCACGCTGATCACTCCGCCATCGACGAGGATCGATCCGCGCCCCCACGTCAGATTGTTCATGGCGGCCAGGGCCTGACGCCGATACCGATGGACCGTGATCGGCAACGTCCAGATCGTCTGCGCGGTGAAAACGACGAATTGGCCGATCGGCTCGAACAGCGATCGGATCGGACGCGCCACCACAATTCGGGAAGCAAGGTGCGATGGCTTTCCCGAAGGGACGCCGATATGCACACCCACTACGAGACCTCCATCGGGAAGAACATCGTCTGCAACTGGGTGATCGCGAGGTTGATGATCGCGATGCACACAACATTGATGACGACAGACGAGTTCACCGCGTCGGCAACACCGCGGGGCCCTCCCCTGGCCTCGATACCACGCAGGCAGGAAACGATCGCGACGGTAGCGGCGAAGAGCACTGCCTTGGCGAGGGTGAACCACACGTCAGATACCGACGCGAATGTGCCAAACGATTGCCAAAAGCTGCCGCTGGTGACACCGCTGACACCAACCGCGAGAGCGAACGCGGCGCCGACGGCCGACGCGATGATGATTGCGGTCAGGATCGGCGCGATGATCAGCAGCGCGAGTAGGCGCGGAACCACTAAGTGGCGCACTGGATTTACCCCGAGCACCCTGAGCGCATCCAGCTCTTCGCGAATCGCACGAGCGCCGAGATCCGACGCAATCGCCGACGCCGCGGCGCCCCCCATGAGGAGGCCCGCTGTGACTGGTGCCCCCTGACGCACGATTCCGACTCCACTTGCGGCACCAACGAGTGAACTTGCGCCGACCTGATTGACCAGTCCCGACGTTTGAATCGACACGATGGCGCCGATCGGGATTGCCATGAGCAGAGCCGGCGTCGCGGTCACCTTCAGCAGCGTCCAGGCTTGCACGACCATCTCGCCGAACGGCAGCTGAAGGGTGACCGCGTCGGTAACCGCATAACGGAACGCTGAGGCAGCCATCAGCACCCCCCGGCCGACAGTCCCTGCGCTCTTGACCGGAGTTGCGATGACCGCGGCCAAAAAACCCCAGACTGCCCGTCGGCATCGGTTCGCTGATCTTCGCCACACCGGTGCGTTCTGGGCGGGCGGCGACGGCGAAGGAGGCGTTGGCGCCACGGACACTGACGTCGTCACTGCAAACCTCGCACCCTGGATCGACTACGCAAGAATGCGATTGTATGCCTCTTGTATCCACAGTATGCAAGGCTTTAGAGCATTTTTCTTGCGAATTCTTTGACTTCGGCTACTAGTTCCTGCACACCCGGACAAGGCCGTGTCAATGAGCGGCGCCGACGCGTCGCGGTTTGCCGACAGGCTGCGTACCGTCATGAGCGGCATACATGTGATCGGTTGATCCGCGTGCCCCAGCGCATCACGCGCTGGACCGACGGGCCGACGAACCACGCCGGTTGCCTGCCCCGAATTCCCGCGCTGACATTGGACAAGTGCTGCCACAACAAATAGAAGCTCTCGCCCTGGTAGATCGGGTAGTACACGTCCCCGAAGTTGTCCCGGCTCTGGGTGAGCGCCTCCGCGCGCGGGGCCAAGAAGGCCGTCGACTGATCAATATTGGCGGTGAGCGCATCGGCTATCTGCTGGTTGTTCGCCACGTTGTAGTCGCCGTTGCTGCGAATCAAGTTGTCATTGAAACGATGGACCTGGTCCATCAACGTGTCATATTGCGCGTTGTACCACTGGCACATCTCACGTTCGGCGTTGACGTCCGCTTCGGTGACACTTGCTCGCGTGTGATCGAAGGGAGGCGGGAACATGGGTTGCCAGCCACTCGCCACCGGAACGATGACGGGCAGCGGTGGTGCGATGTCATCAACGGTCGGCTCAGCATCAGCACGTGCAGCAGTCGCGATGGTGAGTGTCACCATCGCCGCGATGGTGAGCAGGTTACGACGCATACTAGAAGAAAACAACCATTATCTCCTCAACTCGCGTATCGCTTTCGGCTGTCATCCGATCATGCGGTTGGCTCAATCAGTGTGCAGCACATCCCCCAATCCGACCAGTGATTGACATAATCCATCGACGCGGGGCCCCACGCCAGCCCGAAATATCCACGGGGAAAGCTATATTCGAACTCGTCACGCAGACACCACGAGACGGCCCTCGATGCCACTACCCGCCGCAGCTGTCGCGCACGCGGACCGCCACCGTCGATCCGCTATTGACAGCATGCGTATTCTGATCGTTGCCATACGCGCCGCCTGACGATTCTGCGAGGTGCAGCGATAGTGATTCGCCGATCAGCCATTCCTGCCGCACTGTGCCTGGGGATCACGATCGCCACGGTGCTGGCACCAGGCAGCTCGGCGGATGCCACATCCGACCTTGCCGGCGCGGTGGGCGTGGCCCGGTCCGCCTCGCACTGTCCGCCACTGCAGGCGGACCCGCTTGTCGAGCGCGTCGCCCAGATGGCGTCGGCGAACACCAGCGACTACGTGAACTTCCGCACCAGCGCAGTGCCGTTCACCGACCCCATGCCAGCCCTTGCCACCATCGGCTACCGCGGATCAAAAGCGCTGTTGTTCGCGGGTTATGGCACGACTCCAGCCGATGCACTGCGAGGGGTGCTCCTCGAATTTCGGCAGGCGAAGCCGGACTGCACCTACACCGTCTCTGGGATCAACGCGCTCGGCGATAGCACCGGTTTCTACGTCGCCTCCGTCGTGCTGGCCGCGCCCTAGCGTGCCGTGCTACGCATATGTCAATTACTTCCCTGACTGAGGCGTCACTATACGTACTAATACTGCGAAGCTAGTCCGCATTCTTGACATCGAAGGCGCAGCCGATCTAGTGTCCGTTCTGTGTCGCGGATCGTTCCGTTCTCGAATTGTCACGTGACGACGACCATGGATGAGCTCCTCGGTCTTCTGAGTGTGCTGCTCGTCGGCATCGCCGTTTCGGCGTTGCCGGCGTTGCCGATCGCCCCTCGCGCACATGCCGAACCCATGCCGGGCGAGGCGCCGTCGCCGTATCCGAATCTTGCCTACTTCTCCGAGATCGACGCGACTCCGTACGCTCTGTCGGATCCACCAGGGGCATCGCTTCCGGACCAACCCGGATACTGGTTCACGACAGCCCAGGGCCTCACCTGCGGCATCTGGTTTCGCGGAAGCTTCGGGTGCAGCGGCGCGATTCCAGGCGCGCCAGCAGGGATTCAACAAATCGGCTGGATAACCGGAGATACCCGCGCCCACTACGACTGGACGCTGGCGATTCGATTCCCGCAGGGCCGCAACGGAACCGCGACGATCCCACCGTTGTCCTTCATCAAGGTCGAAGGTACTACCTGCGCAACCACTGTCGACCTCGGCACCTACTGTGAGCGTGGACCGTTCCGATTCCTGATTTCCCCGGACCGCACCTGGTTGAACGGGTGACGGTCAACGCCGCACGCCGATCCACCGGTGTGCTCACCCTTGCGATGGGCATGATGATGAGCCTTACCTCGCACGCGTCCGCGGACCCGACCCAGTACCGTTATCCCGATACCAGCGGCTACCAACCAGTCTTGAGTGTGTGGATCTACAAAGCCACCGACGAATCCGGAGTGTGGATGACGACTCCGCTTGGTATCCGTTGCGCCATCGAGGATGACGGCAGCTACGGATGTTCCGGCCCGCTCGCTGGAGTACCTGCCGGCGAGAACGAAGTCGCGTGGTTCGCCGGTGACCCTTATCCACGCCTGTACCGGACAGACACGCCCCGATTCTCAGCCAACCAAGGCCAAGCGATCGTGTCCGAATCGACCTTCATCGACTACCACGGGTCGCGGTGTGCGGTTACCTACGAGTCGGCGGTCTACTGCAAACACAACAATGATCCCAATAGTCAGATGATGGTCACGTCGGCGACCGTTCTACGGGGAGCCGACGCGTCACCGGCGCTATAGATCGGGCCGTCGTCGTACGCGCCGCATTCCATCAATGATGTTGTAATCTGCGTAGGCGGAACGCGATTCCAATGCGCATTCATTGACAGGACGGTGACGTGGCACGCCAGGCCAAATCCTCCGGGAGCAGGAGTGCCAAACCGAACGCTGCCTCCCCCCGGCCCGAGCCGGCAGCCATACCGGATCTCACCGACCTGGATCGCGCGCTCATTGATCGACTCCGCGAGGACGGGCGCGAGGGAAACCGCTCGTTGGCGCACGCGTTTGGCGTCAACGAAGTCACGGTTGCCGGCCGACTGCGGCGTCTCGAGGACGCCGACATCATGCGGATTGTCGCTGTTACCGATATCCGGCTCTTCGGCCATCGCGAGCTCACGTTCGCGTTGGTGAAAGTGAGCCGACGAGCGGTGTCCGATGTGGCTGCCGACATTGCCAAACTGCCCGAGGCAGTGGCAGTCACCGTGACGTCAGGCAGATTCGACATCGTCGTCCCAATGGTCTGCCGAGATCGAAGCCACGTCGCCGAGATGTTCAGCAGTGTGTTGCCGTCGATCGATGGCGTGTATGAAGTTCATGGCAGCATTGCGCTCAACGTACTCAAGTACGACTCGAAATGGGCTTTGTTCCAAGTGAATCCGGGAACCACGCCCGAGGCGCAGCCGAGCGACACGGTCGACGAGATGGACCTGGAGATCATTCGTATCCTGCAGCACAACGCACGCCGGAGCAATCGGCGGATCGCCGATGACCTCGGCGTCTCCGAGGGAACTATCCGCGCCCGGATCAAACGAATGCTCAGCGACCATGTGTTCCGGATCCAGGCGGTTTCCAACGTGGTCGCATTTGGTTTCGGAGCACATGCGTTCATCATCGTGACCGCGGACCCCGGTGAGGTCGACGGCGTTGCGCGGACGCTTGTGGAGCGGGAAGACATCTCGCAGGTGACACGGGTCCTGGATAGTTTCGATCTGATCGGCGTGGCTATCGGGGCCAACCACGACAACCTGATGAACGCCGTACACAACGAAATCGCTCTCATTCCCGGTATCCGGCGTATCGAGGTCCTCTACGGGTGCGGCAGCATCAAGCACACGTACGCGTGGACCTGGCTCGTCTAAGTAATCCAATATTGCTACGCATACTTAGATCATGAGCCAAACTTATTCTTAGTTTGAGTATTCTTGTGCCGTGAACACATCTCAAACTGTAGTCCGCAGAACTATCATCGTCGTCGGCGCCGGTACCGCCGGATGCGTTATCGCCGCGCGCCTGAGCGAGGATCCCGACACATCCGTCATCCTGCTGGAGGCCGGCCAGTCCGACGATTACGGCGAGGAGATCCTCGATCCCCGGCTGGCGCATAACGTCTGGCTTACCCAGTCGAACACGAAGCTGACGTTGATGGCCGCCCCTTCCGGGCCGATCCCGATGATTCAGGGTCACATAACCGGCGGGACCTCGGCGGTAAATTACCTGGCCACGGTCCGTGGACAGCCTGAGGATTACGACGCGTGGGAGGCCATGGGGCTCCCGGGCTGGGGCTGGTCGGATGTCCTGAGTTACTTCATCGCCGCGGAGAACGATCGCGATTTCGGCGCGACACCGATCCACGGCGGCAGCGGACCGCTGACCGTGAGTCGCTGGAAAGCCGCTGAGCACAGCCCATTTCAAGCCGCGTTCGCGGACGGTCTACGACAGGTAGGCGTGCCGCAGGCCGCCGACGCCAACGACCCGAGCCAACTGCCGGGCATTGCGGTGTTTCCGGCAACCCTCAACTCAGCCAGGCAACGTATGACAACGAGCACCGCGTACCTGACCGACTCCGTGCGCAGCCGGCCCAACCTCGATATCCGCCCCTCGACGAGTGCTGCGCGGATTCAGGTTGAGAGCGGGCGCGCGGTCGGCGTCGTCACGAGCGCGGGTGATCAGCTTCGCGCCGATGAGGTTGTGGTGGCTGCCGGCGCCATCGGCTCTCCGACATTGCTTCTGCGCTCCGGCATCGGCCCGCGGGAGCAGTTGATGGCACGCGGAATTGAGGTCCATGCAGATCTGCCCGTGGGATCCACGATGAGCGATCATCTCGGGACCGCGATTCCGTATCGCCACGAGGGTCCGCGCACTCTCATGGGCGGACCGGCCCAACCCGTTCTCATCGGTGCTTCCGATGGCAGTCAGGTTGACTATCACGTCTTTCCGACGCCCAGCCCCACCTACAGCGACGACGCCACCTTCCTGATGCTCGCCCTGCTGTTGAAGTCGACCGGCCGCGGGAGCGTCACCTTGGATGACGATCCCGAAGCCGACCCGGTTGTCACCGCACCACCGTTGCCCGATGATGCGCACACCAGGCTCGGACACGCCTTCCGGACGATCGCCGAGTGGGAACAGTCGCCCGCAGCTATCGCGTTGGGGTGCAAGCAAATCGAGGCACACGATCTGACGGCCCCGGAAGCCGTGCAAGAGGCGCTCGCGCGCTTGACGATGAGCTACGGCCACATGGTCGGCACGTGCCCGATGGGTAGCGTGCTCGACGCACGTGGCCGGGTGAATGGTATCGACGGGTTGCGTGTCGCCGACGCCGCATCGATGCCGATGATTCCGGCAGGGAACACCTATCTCGGATGCGTGATGATTGCCGAGCGAATCGCCGGCCTGATGACTCGGGTCAAGAGCTAACCGAGTCGCCAGCTGACGCTGCGCGACCGCATGGCGTCAGCTGGCGGCTCCAGGTGATGATTTCAGCGCGCCGATGTGAGAACACGTCCAGGAGTAGCACCTGTCGACTTCATGGCCGACTCGAACGTCACCTCACCGTTGACCATGATCAAGTCGATCCCGAAAGCCGGTACCACGCGGCGAAACTCGCCACCAGGCAGATCGTGGAGCACCTCGTACTGATCGGGGTATCCCAATTCAGAAGGGTCGTAGATCATCAGATCGGCGGCGAATCCGGTCAGCAGCGCGCCGCGGTCGGTGAAGTTCAAAATGCGTGCCGGTAGCATGCTCATCTTGTGATGCAGCTCTTCGAGGGTGAACCGCTTCTCCTGCAACGCAAGCCACTGCAATAGGTCAGTGGAGAAGTTACCACCGCTGAAGAATCGGATGTGTGCACCACCGTCGGAGGTCCCCGCGATCACCCGGGGATGCTTGTACAGCTTCTCGAACAACGCCGGATCCTGGCTCATCGCTTGCAATGTCCGGAAGTCCATCTGACAGTGTGACTCGATGGCGATGTCGAAGAAGGCGTCGATCACGTGATCACCGGTCGCTTGGGCGATCTCAGCGAATGACAGGCCGATTCGCGGGTCGTTGGCGTCGGGAAGCGCGATGAGCTTGAGGAGCTCAAGCGGGCCGCCCGCCGACGTCATGGAATCGATCGAGTACTTCGCCTTGAGCCGGGCGCGCCAGTCGAGATCGGCCGCCACCGCCACCCGGGCGTCAATGTCGTCACCGCATTCGGTGAATTCGGCGAACTCTGGAATCACGTCCCACGCATTCCAGTCAAGCAGCCGACTCTCGTTCCAAGCGCGGAAGGCCAGGGCCTGGGAATAGACGTCGAGCCCCTCGGCTTCGCAGTGGTCGAGCCAGCTCAGGACACGATCGATCTGCTCAGGAATGTGGTCGAAGGGAACAATGATGTTCTGCACGACTGGACGACCTGAGATCCGAGCGAGTTTCTCGGCAATATGGTTGTTGTCGATAGCCATCGGCAGATCAACCAGTGCCTGAATGATCCCGTAGTCCATCTCCCGCAACACCTCAGCCAACGCATACGCCGTCGACTCATCGGCGGCATCGGTCGGCATCGGCTTGCCATGATCCTTGTGCGAATTGAATTCGTTGAGTTTGGAGAATGCAAACCCAATAGCGCCGGCCTCCAACGCCTCCCGCAGCAGGCGCTTCATCTCGGTCAACTCGGCCTCGGTCGGCCGCCGATCACGAGCATCCTCGACCGAACCCATCACGAAGATCATCAGTGAGTTCAGCGGGATGTAGCTGCCCACATTGACGCCTTTGTCCAATCCCTGGACTACTTCGAGCCACTCCGGGAACGACTCCCAAGTAAACGGTAGCGCCTCGCGCAAAGCCGCAGTGGGGATCTGCTCAGTAGTCTCCATCATGCCCATGTAGCGCTCCTGAACTGCCTTGTCCTGCTTGCATGGAGCAAAACCGAAGCCACAGTTCGACACAATCGCCGTCGTCATTCCGTGGTATCCCGAGGGGGTGCAGTACGGATCCCAGAAGATCGCCGCGTCGTAATGCGTGTGCACATCGATCACACCCGGAGCCACGATCCGGCCCGTCGCATCCACGATCCTGGTCGCGGTGGCCGAACCCAGACCCCCGATCTTCGCGACCTTACCGTCGCGGATCCCCACATCTACGATCTTGCGAGGCGTGTTCGTGCCATCAATGAGCGTGCCGCCCTTGATAATTACATCAAAACCATTCCCACTACTCATGGGTGACTCCTTTTTCTTTGGGTGGACATTGGTTACGTCTCTTAGGCATCCGCCACGGTGATGGCCATACTCGGACACACGGACTCAGCGCGCGCAGCGATGGCGTCGGGAACGGGCGTGTCAGTGGCGATCGCGATACCGTCGTCGTCGAATTCGACTCCACTTAGCACGGATTCGCACAACCGGGTGCCCTGGCACAGGTCTCCGTCGATATTGATGCGCTTCATTGCAGGGACTTTCGCTGTCGATGGATGATGCGGCCGGGCACGCCGCCCTTGAGGCCGGTGCTCAGATGGAAGTCATGCCGGGGTGCCCAGCCCGGCCGCGGCTGGATGTAGTAGCGCTGGGCGATTTTCGTGAGAACGAACTGTGCCTCCAGATAGGCCATGCCCGAACCGATGCAGTGCCGCGGTCCGCCGCCGAACATGAGGAACTGGAACTTGTGCATGGTTTCCTTGCGGTGGTCGAGCCACCGCATCGGGTCATAGGCCAAGGGCTTGTCCCACAGCCCGCTATGCCGGCCAAGGGTGTACGCGCTCACCCCCACCTGGCTACCTTTGGGCACAAAGTACCCATTGATTTCGTCGTCCTCGAGCGCTTGGCGAGTCAGCAACAACGCGCCCTGCAAACGCTGCGCTTCATCGAAAGCGGCTCTCGAGTACGGGAGGCTGTTCAGGTCGGCGACCGCATCGAAATTGCCGGTGTATGCATCGGCTTCGGCGTGCAGCGCCTCCAACGCATCGGGGTTCTGCGCGAGTAGCGCGACGGACCACGCAAGAGCTGATGCGGTGGTGTCGAACCCGCCGAACCATAGTCCCATGAGCTGATCGACGAGGTTCTCGTGATCCATAGTCGCGCCGTCTTCACCGTCGAGCGCCAACAAGGTGTTGAGCACATCCGGCGTGTCCGTGGGGTTGGCACGTCGATCCGCAATCGCGGCCTCTATGCGCTTGCGGATCGTGGTAACTGCCGCCTTCCCCGCACGACCACCTGGCGCGGGTAGCCACGAGGGCCCCCAGAAGGTCAGCATCAGCCCACCCATGTATGTCGTCTGCACCCGGAAAAGATCGACCAACTCGGGGACGTCGGCGTTGGACACCGATGAGGAGAACATCGACCGCTGCAACGCCGCCATCGTCAAGATCGACAACTCGCGGTAGATATCCACCTCTTCACCCGAGTCGGCGATCGCATCCCACCGCGCCAAGGAGTCGTCGAACGAGTCACGGAACAACTCCGCCAGGCCGTTGAGGCTCCGCCGCGAGAACGCGGGGTTGAGGGCCTTGCGACTTCGCTTCCAGGGCTCGCCATCAGCCACCGGAATGCTCTCCCCGAGAGCCGGTACCAACGCCCGTGACATCACGCCCTTGTGATACTTCGAGTAGTCGAGCAGCCACGACGCCACATGGTCGGGATCGTTGACCACCAATGTCCCACCAGGCCCCAACGGCATCGAATAGAAGTCGCCGTACTTGGCGACACAGTCGTCCAAGAGGCGGAACGGGTCACGTACCCGCGCGGCCATCAACGCCAACCGGGCGATACCGGGACCGGGGGCGCGTCGTCTCGTGCCCGTCGGGACCCTGAGCAGGTCAGCGACTGCGCTCTCGGCCGCATCTTCGGTAATCGCCAAGTTGGTACACCTACTTTGCTGTCGATCGGTCACACAAACTGCGTTGCCATACTTCGACGATATTACGCGAACTGATGCATGACAAGGTTCGAGCTTCATGTATTCGTAGCTACAAACTCATCTGTCTGAGCCCCGAGCGGGTGCGACCTGAGGTAGATCGACTTCAACTGGTAGTACGCCGCCAAACCCTCGGGCCCGAGCTCTCGCCCCAGCCCGCTCGCCTTGACGCCGCCGAATGGCGCACCGAGGTCCAAGTCGTAGAAGTTGACACCGACACTGCCCGTCTCGACGCGTCGCGCTACCTCAAGGCCGCGCTCTGTGTCCGAAGTCCAGATCGTGCCGCCGAGACCGTACTCGGAGTCGTTCGCGATACTCACGGCTTCATCCACATCGGCATAGGGAATAACCGTCAGCACCGGTCCGAAGACCTCGTCGCGGGCGATCTGGCTCGAATTGTCAACTCCAGCAAAAACCGTCGGCTGTACGTACCACCCGATATCGCGGTCCGTCGGGCCACCACCGTAGGCGACCTTGGCCCCGGAGTCCTTTCCGATCTGGATGTACTGTTCGACCCGCTCACGCTGCCGCCGCGAAACCAGTGGGCCGATATATGTCGATGGGTCGAGCGGGTCGCCCACCGGCAAAGACGCTGCCATGGCTGCGACGGCACCCACCACTTCGTCGTACCGGGATTGCGGCGCAAGGATTCTCGTGGAGAGGTGACATGTCTGACCGCTGTTGAGCAGAGACGCTGTGGCCAGCCCGGCAGCAGTGGAAGACAGGTCGGCGTCATCCAGAACGATGGCAGCTGACTTTCCCCCGAGCTCCAACGTCACGGGCCGGAGCAGACGACCGCACACCTCGGCGATCGCACGTCCGGCCCGCGTCGAGCCGGTGAACGCCACCTTGTCGACACCGGGATGTGACACCAGGTACTCACCGACGTCCGCCCCACCGGTGACCACGCCGAGGACTCCATCCGGTATACCTGCGCGTTGCGCGGCAGCCGCCAACTCAAGGGCATCCAGAGACGTTTCGGGCGCCGGCTTGAGTACCACCGTGCAGCCCGCTGCGAGGGCGGGTGCCAGTTTGAACATCGTGAGAGCCTGGGGGTAGTTCCAGGGAACCACGGCGGCAACCACACCTACCGGCTCGCGGCGGACGATGGTTTCACCGTCTCCGCCAACCCGAGGCCGGCGCTCTTCGGATGGAAGCTGTTCGGCGAGTGCCGCGTAGTACCGCAGAATCGCCACGGGGGCAACGCCTTCCGCCGGCCTGGCGATGAGTATCGGCATGCCGTTCTGTCCGGAGGTCAGAGACGCCCGTTCGTCGGAGTTGGCCTCGAGCTCATCTGCCAGCTTGTTCAGGATTCGCGCCCGACCGCTGACACCGATTGCGCTCCAATCCGCCGAGTGCCGCGCACGTCGAGCTGCCGCAACGGCCTTGTCCACATCGGGTGCGCTCGCCACAGGTATGACGCCGATCCGACGCTCGGTCGCCGGTGAAATGACGTCGATGAACAGCTGTGATCGCCCATGTTCCATATTGTTTCGTTCCTCCATCAGTGCGGCAGTACATCGTGATCGTCTATAGCGGTGAGGATGCGGCGGAGCATCTCGACCGAGGTTTCCAGCGGCTGCATGGCGGGAAGGAACTTCGGGGGCCGCAAGGTGGTGGTCCACATCGCCAGCGCACCGGTCAGTTGTTGCCTGTACAGCTCGAGCGCCTCGGATCGGGGTACGGCGTGGGCCGCCTGGAATTGGTCGAGGTAGCTGTCGATCAATTCGCGCTCCCAGCTCCGTCGTTGATCGACGGACAGCACGGTGGCAAGCGCATAGGCCAAGTCGCGCGACCAGTGGCCGACCGAAACGCATTGCCAATCACACAGACCGAGCCGGCCACCACCGGTCATGTACCAATTGCCAAGGTGGGTATCACCGTGGAGCACGGTGCGGGGCAGTTTGCGGTGTGCGTGGACCGACTGCTCGAAGTTCTGCCACAACTGCTCACCGCGCCCCATCAGCCGCCTGGGCGTGATGCCCAACTCGTCGGCGTGCCGTTGGCCCCGCAGGTGATACCGGCGAATCATCGCCACCTCCCCCGTGGATTTCCACCACTCGGGGTAGGTGCGCAGCCATCCCGGCTTGCCATCGTCGGTGAGGTTCAGTCGCGCCGCCTGACTGTGCAGCCGCGCCAATTGCGTCACGACATCCTCGGCTTGCTCGCGCGATATGGCGGTCGTTGGGGTGCAGAACGACGCTTGTCGCGTCTCGACCAGGTCCTCCAACAGCTGAATTGCCCGAAACGAGCGCCCGTCGAAGGCGCAGTAATACCCGTGCGGCGCCTCGAGATCGAGGGATGGTCGGAGGTTGTTGTAGAAGCCGGCTTCCGAGGATGCAGTGCCGGTCAGGCCGTTGCCCAGCCGCGTGGTGAACGACGGGAGGCACTTCGCGAACATCGATGACGGAAGGTATTGTCCTGCACTCGAACCCAGGTAGGTCAGGTGGATCCTCGCCCGTACCGATGTGCCTGAAGAATGCTGTTCGACATGCACCGAATCGACACATGCGCCACCGAGCGTGGGCCGTAGAACTCGGTTCAACCAGTCACGGGTGATGTGCTCGGCGTTGCCGGGAGCCGGCGCATTGATAGTGGGGCGATACCCGACCCGATCAAGCGCCAGGTACGCGGCCAATCGAGTTGCGGCTTGAGCCGTCCCGAGGATCGCTCCGATAGAGGGTCTGGTACCGATTCGAGGAGCAGCGCCACCACCGTCTCGGATCACCATTGCTATGCCGTCACTAACCATCGCAAACTTTCACTGTCTAGACATTTTGATATAGAAACGCGTAGCACTGAACGCGTATCGTAGCGCAATCGTTACCCAAACCGGGCCAGATGGTTCTGATGCAACAACACATCGGTGAGGTAACAGACGTCGAGTCCACGGACACCCCTGAGGTTGGCCAGCTCTGAGACGAAATCGGTGAGTTCGAGTACGGACTGCCCACCGATTTGGAGAACCAAATCCGCCGCTCCGAGCGTCTTGACCGCCGTGACGACAATGGAGCGTTCGGTCAGAGACGGCAGCACCGACTCGTCATCCAACCTGACGAAGACCATCCCGAACAGCTGCCGGTCCCCGGCGGCAACAGGGTCGACGCCGGCGACCACACGTATCAATCCGCCCTGTTCGAGGCGCCGCGTCCGCGCGCGGACGGTGACGTCGCTGACGTTCAGCCGACGCGCGATCTCCCGATTCGATTCGTGCCCCGAGGCGGTGAGTTCCGCCAGCAGAGCGCAATCGAGGTCATCCAGCGACGGCCGGGGCGACGGGAGCCGATCAGCGGGCCACGGCCGGATGGGTAACGTGAGGCTGCCGAGATCGTAGGCCAGAACACTTGTTACCACGTCGATCTCGACGGCTCGGATATCGCAGATGCCACGCGTTGCCGCGCGGAGCGTGGAGCGGACGTCCTCAAGGTCGACCCCGAGAAGAACCATCACGAGATCACACGCGCCCATCGCCGCCGAGAGGAACCCACAACCCGGCGACGCGGCGCATTCCCCAACCAACACCCGCAGGGCTGGCCGCGGAGCCTTGATCCGAACCACGGCGCTCGCTGCGTAGCCCGCGGCTGCGGCATCGATCAACACCGTCGTGGCAAGAACGTTTGCTTCGCGCAAGCGCCGAAGCCTCGCTGTCACCGTTTCGTTGGTGACGCCGGCGATGACTGCTAGTTCGCGCAGGCTGATATGCGCATCGGCCACGAGTGCCCGGCACAGCTCGCGGTCGACATCATCAAGTTGCTGTCGAGGGCGGCAGGCCACGCTGAACCATACCGCAGACTTGCTACGCATAGTGCCGTTGTATTCCGAAATTGTTCGCTCTTTGCGTATCGCGGTTCCGGATATACCCTGCATAGATGCGCGGAGAGCAACCTACGGAGACACCGGTCGAGCGACGAGTTTCGTACTGCCGGATCTGTGAACAGCTGTGCGGCATCGTCGCCGATGTCGCAGACGGACAGGTGGTGCGAATTCGCGGCGACATTCTCCATCCCGTCTCGGAGGGCTATATCTGCTCCAAGGGTGCAGCGATGGGACACGTGCAAGCCGATCCCGATCGGGTCCGAAACCCAATGCGGCGAACCACGACCGGCGATTTCGTCGAGGTCGACTGGGAATCGGCGCTCGATGACATCGCGCGCCGCCTCACGGCGCTGTGCCGCGCGTCCGGTCCGGACTCCATCGCCGTCTACATGGGCAACCCGGCCGCGTTCAGCCTGTCGCACATGTTCTGGGCGAAAGGCTTCGTCGACGCAATCGGATCCAAGCAATTCTTCAGCGCAATGTCACAGGACAACGCGAGCAGGTCCGTCGCCAGTCACTTCCTGTTCGGTAGCCCGATGCTGTTTCCCATACCGGATATCCTGCGGACCGACTTCCTGCTCATCTTCGGCGCAAATCCCATGGTCTCGCACGGCAGCATAATCACCGCGCCACCGATCGGTGATCGATTGCGCGCCATCACAGCTCGCGGTGGCAGGGTGATCGTCGTAGACCCAGCCGCCACAAAGACCGCGGCAAGCTTCGAACATCAGCCCATCAGACCAACCACCGACGCCTGGCTGCTCGCGGCAATGATCAACGTGCTGTTCGAGGTTGGGCTGGTCGATCGGACAGCTGTGGCGCGTCAGGCCAACGGCCTCGACGAATTCGAATCGGCCATATCGCATTTCACCGTCGAGACTGCCGCTGCCGTCACTGGAATCGACGCAGCCTCAATTCGTCGCCTCGCGATCGACTTCGGCACCAGCGATACGGCAGTCGCGTACGGCCGGGTGGGAATCTGCCGCTACCCGGGAGCCACGCCCACTAACTTCCTGCTCGACGCACTCAACGTGGTGAGCGGCAACTTTGATAGGGCTGGCGGGTCGCTCTTCGGTGATGCGCCGGTCGATCTCGCCGGCCTGGCCGCGAAGTTCGGGAACGGCGGCTACGCAAGCACAAAGTCACGTATCGGAGGCATACCCGATGTGGCAGGCCACATGCCCTGGGTTCTGGCCGACGAGATCGATACACCGGGGCCCGGCCAGCCGCGCGCCCTCATCATGACGGCCGGCAACCCTGTCCTCTCAGCTCCTGACGGCAACGCCCTCAGCCGAGCGATCCGTCGACTCGACCTCGTCGTGTCGATTGATCTCTACATGAACGACAGCGCCCGCCAGGCGGACTACATCCTTCCAGCGCCGACGTTTCTCGAACGCTCCGACACCCCAATCACATTCAGCGCCCATATGCCGATCCCTTGGCTACAAGCGACAAAACGAGTCCTCGATCCGCCGCCCGGGGTTCGAGAGGAGTGGTGGATCTTCGAACAAATCGCCCGCCGAATGGGACTGGGTGCCGCCTCCGGCCAGCCGGTGCTTCGCAAACTCGGAAGGCTGGGGATTCAACTGAGCCCGCGCTTCATGATGGATGCCCTGCTGCGCACCAGCGCGGTGGGAGATCGGTTCGGACTCAAGCGAAGTGGCTGGTCGATCAAGAAACTCGAGAAGCACCCACACGGCATCGCCCTACCGCGGCGCGATCAGGCCGGACGCGCGTCGACGCACATACTCCATGCGGACGGCCGGGTTGACCTCGGTGCACCAGAGATTCTCGACGAGCTCAAGCGGTTCACGCCGCCACAGGCTGACGGCCTTGTCCTCATCGGCCGCCGTCAGCTGTCCAGCATCAACTCGTGGATGCACAACGTCGGCCCTAATAGAACTCCGGCACTGCATGTCAACCCCGCCGATGCGGCGGCGATGCACGTCGCAACAGGCGACGAGGTGAACATGTCCACCGAATCGGGCTCGATCCAAGTCAAAGTCGAGGTGACCGACAAGATTTCGCCCGGAGTCGTCAGCTACCCGCACGGCTGGGGCCACGACGGTGGCTGGCGCGCCGCCAACGAGATCGGCGGCGCCAACGTCAACACACTCATGACCGCCGCCCCGGCAGCCAAGGATGCGCTGTCGGGGGCATCCCACCTTGACGGTGTCCCGATCTCTATCGAGCCGGTCAGGCCCTAACCGTCCAGCAGACTGAGCAGCTCGCCGCGGCCGATCTAATTGACCAGGGTTGGCGCTGGTCGGGAAACGCGGTGCGCGTGGTGAGGTAATAGGTCATCACCTCGTCGTCGCCGTCGAAGACCTGTTTGGTGGGGATGATCTCGCACCTTGATGACGTCGAGCCGGCGCTGACGCAGTTCGTCGGTGATCATCGGGCTCCTCCACTCAACTCCGCGGACGTACGAGCGTAAAACGATCGACGGCCGTCAGGTCGCCATATGGCCCGGTGACCGCATATTGAGTAGCGACGATGCGGGTCTGTCCACCAGCCCGACCAGGGTCGACATCGAATACCACGAAGCCATAGGGATGCTCGCGGTCCCGAAACGCCGACCAGGGCGCGTCCTCCATGGTGTAGATCGGCGGGCGCCACCCGAGCCCGGGGTCGAAGCTGCCGATACCGGTGATGACGCGGCACCGCG
The DNA here is from genome assembly GCA_000230935.2 of Mycolicibacterium rhodesiae JS60. Taxonomy (GTDB): domain Bacteria; phylum Actinomycetota; class Actinomycetes; order Mycobacteriales; family Mycobacteriaceae; genus Mycobacterium; species Mycobacterium rhodesiae_B. The sequence goes on along the minus strand of AGIQ01000001.1, from coordinate 955,719 downwards.
GTTGTTCGAAGAAGAATGTGTTCGACGGTGACGATGTTCCGCCACTTCCGATGACCAGGTGAACCGTGCCCTTGCTGGTGTCGATCACATCGAAGCTGTCCGAAACCGGCATCGGAGTCAACGTGTCGCTCGGTTGCGCACCGCGAATGGGATGCGAACGCTCGTAGTGGTGTTCGTGGCCGCACACCACCAGATCGACTCCGTGAGCGTCGAACAACGGCAACCAGTCCCGCCGGATACCGATATCCGCACCGTTGGCCCGATCGGCGGTCGACACGGCGGTCTGGTGCATGCAGACGACAATCCAGTCGATCGCGGGATTGCCCCGTGCTCCGGCTAGTTCGGCTGCAAGCCAACACTTTTGCGCATTGCCGGAGTAACCGTGGACATAGGTGTTGCCGCCGTCCTGCAGGCAGATGTCGTCGTTGTTGAGGCTGACCACATGAACCGAGCCGACGGTGAAGGAGTACCACAGGCCGCGCATCTCGGGATCAGCACCGGAGTCGGGCAGCGCGAAGTACGCCTGATACGCACCGTATCCGATTGGCCCATTGCCGATTTCGTTTTCGTGGTTACCTGCGGCGGGCATCCACGGCCGGTGGCGCGCCGAACGGGTGTTGTTCTCGAACCAGTCCGACCACGTCCGCACTCGGTCCTGTGCAAGGTTGGCATAGCACAGATCACCATTGACGAGATTGAACAGCGGGACGATCCGCTCGATCCCTGCGGTGATGTCACCCGCGGCGGGCGAGGCAAGGCTGTTGCCCACCGTCGGGGTCGCCTGGTCGCCGAAGCTGGTGAATGAGAAGGCCGCCCTGCCTGCCGGCCCGGTGCGGAAGGTCCCCAGCTCCGGTGTCGCATTGTCGTGGACGGCTGCGTAGACGTACTCGGTGTCGGGCGCAAGGTCCCCGAGTTCGGCGTGATTGACCCGTACCTCGGTGCCCGACTTGGCGTCTCGATAGGTCACGCTCTGCGCCGGAACGGTTCGGCCGAAGCCGTCGGTCGGGGTGCCCAGCGGACGCGCGGGTTGGCCACCGGTGCGACGTTGTGCCACGACACCACAACCTGCCGGGCGGCATCGCGGCCGAATTGCAGGTGCAGCCCCGATACCCGCGGCGCGCCGGAACGGGTGGGCTGAGCCCACAGGTCAGGGGATTTGGTGCCGCGGCCCAGCAGTGTCGCACCGATCCCGACGCCGGCGCCGGTCAGGGCCGAGGCAGTAGTAGCGGCGAGCAGTACCCGTCGGCTGATTCCCGGTCGTTCAACCACGTCACAACCATTTACCTCGTCCAGGCAAACAGCAGGTGCTGTTGTACATGTGTCAGTATGTCCGCATGCCGGAATCACCCGCACGCCGTCGCCTCTCTCCCGAGGACCGGCGCAGTGAGCTGCTCGCCCTCGGTGCAGAGGTGTTCGGCCAGCGCCCCTACGACGAGGTCCGCATCGACGAGATCGCCGAGCGCGCCGGGGTGTCGCGGGCGCTGATGTATCACTACTTCCCCGACAAGCGGGCATTCTTCGCCGCGGTGGTGCGGGCCGAGAGCGAGCGCCTGTTCGACGCCACCAACACCCCCGCCGCCGAGGACCAGACCCTGTTCGACCGGCTGCGTACCGGCGTACTGGCCTATATCCGCTACGACGAGGAACACCCGCACGGGGCGTGGGCGGCCTACATCGGGATGGGCCGCACCGATCCCGTGCTGCGCGGCATCGACGATGTCGACAACGAGCGCCAGATGCAGCGGATCATCGGGGCGATCACCGACGTGGTGCGCGGGGATCTGGACTCCAAGGTCGAGCGCGATCTGCGGGTGGTCGTCTACGCCTGGCTCGCGTTCACCTTCGAACTGTGCCGCCAGCGCGTCCTCGACCCGTCCGTCGACGCCGACCGCCTGGCCGATTCGGGCGCCCATGCCCTGCTCGACGCGATCGTGCGCGTGCCGGGCATCCCGGAAGTTCTGGCGCAGGCCTGCGCGACGCGCTGAGGATCAGCGCAGCGTGGCGAAGAACGCGCGTACGTCCCCGACGTACAACTCGGGTTGCTCGAACGCCCCGAAGTGCCCGCCGCGCGGCATGTCCGTCCAGTGGGTGACGTTGTAGCTGTTCTCGCACCAACTGCGCGGCGGTCGCATGATCTCCTTCGGGAATCGCGCTATGCCCGTGGGCAATTCGACCTTGCCCTGAGCACCGAAGAATCGGAAGCTCTCCCAGTACAGACGTGCCGAGGAGGTCGCGGCATTGGTGACCCAGTAGATCATCACGTTGTCGAGCAGCTCGTCACGGGTGAGCGCGTTCTCGGGATGCCCGTCGCAGTCGGTCCACGCCCAGAACTTCTCCACGATCCAGGCCAGCTGACCGACCGGAGAGTCGGCCAATCCGTAGCCGAGTGTCTGCGGGCGGGTGGACTGCTGCTTGGAATAGCCGGAATCCCAGGTCGCGTAATACTCCCCCGCCGCCAGCGCGTCCTTCTCCTCGGGCGTGGGATCTTTGAGGCCGCCGCTGGGAAATGCCACGGGCATGTTGGTGTGGATGCCGATGCAGTTGCCGACGTTGCGGCCGATCTGCGTGGTCACCGCCGCACCCCAGTCACCGCCCTGGGCGCCATAGTGCTGATAGCCCAGCCGCGCCATCAGCGTGTCCCATGCCGTCGCGATCTTCTCGATCCCCCAGCCGGTCGAACTCGGCTTGCCGGAGAAGCCGTAGCCCGGCAGCGACGGGCAGACCACGTGGAAGTCTTCGGTCAGCGGTTCGATCACCTTGCTGAACTCGACCACCGAGCCCGGCCAGCCGTGGGTGATGATCAGCGGCAGCGCATTGGGATTCGACGAGCGCTGGTGGATGAAATGGATGTCCAACCCGTCGACCTCGGTGACGAACTGGTCGAATCGGTTCAGCGCCGCTTCGCGTTGCCGCCAGTCGTATTCGTTTGCCCAATAGCCGGCCAGTTCTCGGGTGTAGTCCAGCGGAATCCCTTGCGACCAGTCATCGACGCATTCCCGCTCGGGCCAACGGGTTCGGGCGAGACGGTCGCGCAGATCGGAGAGAACGTCGTCGGATACCTCGATCCGGAACGGGCGGATATCGGTCACCAGAAGCCGAACGCCGGGAATCCGTAGAACGGTTCTTCCCCAGGGTATTGCTGCGGCGTCGAGTTCAGCTCGACGTTTCCGGGCGTCACGCACTCGGTGGTCTGGCCACCGGCGATCGAGCTGCCGTCGTAGGTTTCGCAATTGGGCAGCGGCGCCGGGTTGATCGTCGTGGTGTCGGCCGCGGCAGCCGGAGCCGACATCACGGCGGCGGCAACAGCGATCCCCGCGGCGGGCACAAGCAGCAACTGGCGTATCCGTGACATGGCTGTCCTTTGTGTCGGTTTGCGCAATCGTACCCAGCTAGACTGCGCGCATGAAGCCTGCAAGTCGTTTTCTCGGCGCGATTGTCGCGATTGTTCTGAGCACGGGCGCGGTACTTCTCGGCGTGGCGGGGCCGGCCGGCGCCGATCCGATTCCTGGCTGCACGGCCGGCGACGTGACCGCGGTCATGACGGGCGTTTCGGCGGGGATGACGACGTATCTGTTCACCCATCCCGATGTCAACGACTTCTTGACCAGCCTGCAGGGCCTCTCGAAGTCCGATGCCAAGCAGAGGACCAAGGACTACCTTGCCGCCAACCCGCAGGTCCGCGACGAGCTCACCGCGATCCGTCAACCCGGCGTCGACCTGCGCAATCGCTGCAACATCCCGCTGAAGGCCGAAATCGCGAGCGTTATCTGACGCCCGCGTCTAAGGTCGCGCACATGCGGCTGGTAGTCGATCTCAACAAGTGCCAGGGCTATGCCCAGTGCGTGCCCTTGGCGCCGGACGTGTTCACGCTGTTGGGCGAGGAAGCCCTCGCCTACGACCCCAACCCCGATGATGCGCAGCGCCAGCGGGTGCTGCGCGCGGCCGCGTCCTGCCCGGTGCAGGCGATCATCCTGGAGGTCGACCCGCCCGCGGACCGGGACGCCCGGTGACGACGGCACGCACGGGGACATACTCGCTCGACGAGGTCGTCACGAAGTTCCGGGCCGAAGGCAGGATCGCCATTGTCGGCGCCTCGCTCGCCGGTCTACGGGCGGCAGAGGCACTGCGAGAGAAGGGTTTCAACGGCTCGCTGACCATCATCGGCGATGAACCGCACGAGCCCTACGATCGCCCACCACTGTCCAAGCAGGTACTCAAGGGCTGGGTGCCGGCCGACCACACCAAGCTGCCCCGCCTGCACCGGGTGGATGCCGACTGGAAGCTCGGGGTGGCGGCCGTCGGCCTGGACCGGATCAATCACGTGGTCAAGCTCGCCAACGGCGAGGAAGTCGGTTACGACCGGCTGCTGATCGCGACGGGAACGCGGGCGCGACCGTGGCCGAACCCGATTGAGGGTGCCCTGCACGGTGTTTTCACGGTGCGGACCGTGGAGGACGCAGCGGCCCTGGCCGCCGCATTGAAGGCCGACCCCAAGCGTGTACTGATCGTCGGCTCTGGCTTTGTCGGGTCCGAAATCGCGTCGGTGTGCCGCGATCTCGGCCTGTCGGTGACGGTGGCCGAGCGAGGCAAGGGGCCGCTGATGGGCGCACTGGGCGGCGTGATCAGCGAGATCGCGGCCGGCATGATGCGCGATGCCGGCGTGGACCTGCGGACCGGCGTTGCGGTGCAGAGCCTTTCCGGCGACGAAAGCGGCAAGGTCCGCCAAGCTCATCTCTCCGATGGCACGGTTCTCGACGTCGACGTGGTGGTCGCCTCGCTGGGCTCGATCCGCAACGTGGAGTGGCTCGACGGCGCCGGCCTGGCCGCCGGGCAGTGGGGGTTGGCCTGTGACGCCGGCTGTCGGGCTTTCGACATCAACGGTGTGGTGACCGACCACATCTTCGTCGCCGGTGACGTCGCACGAGCGCCCCATGTTCTCTACGACTACGAGTTCATGTCCCAAGAGCACTGGGACAACGCGGTTTTCGGTGCCCAAGTGGCCGCCAACAACATGATTCACCTCGAGGTGGGCCGACGTCCGCACCTGCCGCTGCCATCGTTCTGGTCTGGGCAATTCGGGGTGAACATCAAGAGCGTGGGCGTGTGCTCCTTCGGCGACGAGATCGTGTTCACCCAGGGTTCGCCGTCGGAACGCCGCTTCGCCGCCGCCTATGGCAAACGCGGCCGAATTGTCGGCGCGGTGACGTTCAACCACGGCAAGTGGCTGCCGTATTACGCCTCCCTGATCGAGAAATCGGCGCCTTTTCCCCCGCCCCCTCCCGGCTACGACCGCCCCGCCGACACCGAGGTGATGCCCGCACGTTTCCCGAGTCCCCGCGAACCTGCGGGTAACCCGGACGTCGTGCTCACCGGACACGACCCGACCGACCGTAGCGCCGAGTTCCGGCCGCGGGCATAAGGAGACTGCCGTCATGGACGCCGCGACCGCCTGGGCTGAGGCGATGAAGTACGACAATCGCCCCAACCCGTATCCCTACTTCGAAGAACTGCGCAAGACACCGGTGGCAAAGGTCTCGGACAAGACCTACGTGGTCACCGGCTACCCGGAAGCGGTTGCGCTGTCGCATGATCCGCGGGTCAGCTCCGACATCGGCCGTAGTCCATCCGGCCTGTTCGGCGAGAAACTCACCCATCTCGAGCCCACCGAGGCCGCTCAGACACGAGACGCCAGCATGCTGGTCGCCGACCCACCCGAGCACGACCGCATGCGCCGGCAGTTCATGCGCCACTTCGGGCCACCACACACCCCCGGCCTGATCCCCAGCATGGAAGGGATGGTCGCCGACTTGGCCAACAGCCTGCTGGACAAGGTCAAAAGCCGTGGCGGCACCCGAATGGATGTCGTCGACGACTTCTCCTACCCGATCCCGGTGTCGGTGATCTTCCGGGTGCTGGGCGTGCCGATGGAGGACGAACCGAAGTTCCACGGCTGGGTGACCGATTTCATGCAAGGCGCCGACGTCGGGCCGGAACGGGATACCGACGAAGGCCGAGCCGCCACCGAGAAGGCCGCCGCCAGCATGGCCGAGTTGAACTCCTACGTCCACGATCTCGTCGAACGTCTGGACCGAGAACCGGGACCGGGCCTGCTGTCGGCAGCCCTGCACGACGACGGCCCGGACGGTCCGGTGTCAAAACCGGTCGCCGAGTCCAATGCTGAGCTTCTGCTCGTCGCCGGCCATGACTCGACGGTCAATACCATCAGCAATTGCGTGATGACGCTGTTGCGCAACCCAGGCTCCTGGGACCTGGTGCGCAACAACCCGGAATTGATCCCGCGCACCATCGAGGAAGTGCAACGGCTCCAGGGAGCAGTGCAATTCTTCCCGAGCCGCTGGGCCACCGCCGATATCGAGATCGGCGGCACCCGGATTCCGGCCGGCTCGGCGGTGTTCTTGGTGTGGGCGGCGGCCAACCGTGATCCGCGCCGTTTCGCTAATCCCGACCGCTTCGATCCGCTGCGGGAGGACAACGAGCACCTCGGTTTCGGCAGCGGTATCCACACCTGCTTCGGCGGTCCGCTTGCCCGGCTGGAAATCAACGTCGCCCTGGAGATCTTCCTGCGCAGGGTGCGTTCACCGCGGTTGGTGGTCGACCCCCCGCCCTACCGGCACAATCAGGTCTTCCGCGGGCCCCGCCATCTGTGGGTCGACTTCGCGTCGATAGAGCCCTCGTAGAGGGCTACGCTTTGCGAATGCGCTTGTCGTGGCCCTTGATCGGCCGCACCGGGCAGATGAAAACCATCGAGTCCGCGATCGCGGCCACCGATGTCGCGGGCGCGGTCATCTCGGGTGCCGCCGGTGTCGGCAAGAGCCGGATCGCGCGCGAGGCGTTGAGTTTTGCGAAGTCGCGGGGCTTTGAAGCCAGATGGGTCGTCGGCGCATCCTCGGCGCGGTCGATTCCGCTGGGTGCGTTCACCGCATGGGCTCGGCCGGGGGCCACGGAGACCGTACAGCTGGTCAGGGGCGTCATCGACGCGTTGGTGGTCCCGGGTGCTCGCGGTCGAGTTGTCCTCGCAGTCGACGACGCACATCTGCTTGACGATCTGTCCATATTCGTCGTCCATCAGCTCGTGCAACGCAACGCGGCAAAGGTGTTGTTGACCGTTCGGGACGGTGAGCCGATTCCCACTGCATTGCAAGAGATTTGGTCTTCCGCCCCGTTCGACCGTCTCGACATTCAGCCGCTATCCTTCAACGAGACCACAGCGGCGCTCGCCGCCACGCTTGCCGGACCTGTGGAACCCAGTTCCGCACAACGACTTTGGAAGCTGACCGGCGGCAATGCGCTGTACCTCCGGAACATCGTCGAGCAGGAGGTCACCGACGGCCGGCTGGTCCAACAGCGCGACACGTGGCACTGGAGCGGTGACCCGGCACTGTCACCGGACCTGATCGGGTTGGTCGAATCGCGGATCGGCACATTGCCAGAAGCCGTCGGCGACGTGATCGACATCCTGGCCGTCGCCGAGCCGATCGACCTGGACACGCTGATGCGCATCACCGATCCGGCCGCGATCGAAGAGGCCGAGATCCGCAATCTCGTCACGCTGGAACCGGCCGGCGGCAGAGTCCAGGCTCGGGTGGCCCACCCGATCTACAGCGAGGTGCGGCGCAGCAGCGCGTCGGTGACCCGATTGCGGCGGCTGCGCGGACTCGTCGTCACCGAGCTGACCAAAGCTGTTGATGCCGAAGATATTCGGGCGGTCGTGAAGCGCGCGGCGTTGAGCATGGAATCCGATCTGCCGCCCGACGCCGACCTTCTCATCCGGGCGGCCCATGGCGCGGTCTGGTTGGCCGACCTGCAGCTGGCCGATCGGCTCGCCGAAGCTGCGGTGGCGGCTGGGGCTGGACCCGAGCCCAATCTTGTTCGGGCGCATGCGCTGTCCTGGCTGTCGCGCGGGCTGGAAGCCGATGCCGTCCTCGACGGGGTGGCCGCCGGTGAGCTCACCGAGGTCGACCGCGCCCGCCTCAGCTTCCTGCGGGCGAGCAACATGCTGTGGGCGATCGGCGAACCCGATCGCGCCATCGAGATCATCGACGACGCAGCCGACGCCACCACCGGACAAGCTCGCAGCTATCTGGACGCTTTCCGGACCGTGCACTGGTTTGCCACCGACAACCCCCAGGCCGCCAGGCAAGCCGCGAATGAGCTTGTGCTCGCCGACCTGCCCCCGGTTGTCGGTGCCGAGATCGGGTGGGCACTCACCGTGGTGTCCGGTGAGGCCGGCCAGACCACCGAGGCCGAAGCTCACGCACAAACCGGCTACCAAGCCGCCACACGCCGGTTCGATGCGCCCCAGATGCGATTCAACATCGCCGATGCCCATTTGACGGCACTGCTGCTGGCCGGCCACGTGGGCGCCGCACTCGACGTGGCCGAGGAGGTGCGCCGACAAGCCGACGATCTACCCGGCGAGGCACAGTTGCTGGGGGCCGCGGTGGCCGGGCGGGCCGCACTGGGCAGAGGACAGCTCGATTCCGCGTGCCGACTGTTGAAACACGCCGCGGTGGGACTGTCCGCCGCCGGTCACGCCATGGGCTGGGGGTTCCGCTACACCGTCGTACTCGTGACGGCACTCGCGATGCTCGGCGATTCCGAGGCGGCGGGGCTTGCGCTGGCCGAACTCGACGAGATTCGACGTCCGTTCCGGACGCTCGATTACGAGCGGAGTCTGGCCACTGCGTGGGTGGCGGCGAGCCAGGGCGCGGTCAGCGAGGCAATCGGCGGCTGCGTGGCGGCGGCGGTAAGAGCGGCCGAAAACGGCCAATTTGGTGCCGAGGTGCTCTGCCTGCAGACGGCCATCCAATTCGGGGACCGCACCTGCGCGTCGCGGCTGGCCGAGCTGGAATCGATCGTCGAAGGACCGCGGGTCGGACTGGCCACGCGCTTTGCGGCCGCGCTGCGCGATGGGGATGGTCGCGAACTGTCCTTGGTGTCAGAAGGTTTCGAAGAGCTGGGTGATCGCGTCGCCGCCGTCGACGCCGCAGCGCATGCAGCGCTTGCGTATCGCCGGCACGGCCAGCGCGGTTCAGCACTGGGATGTTCGACCCGCGCCTCGGCGTTGGCGGAAGACTGCGGCGGACTGGTCACCGCGGCGTTGTGCGAAGCCGCCGAGCCGTTGCCGTTGACCGAGCGGGAACGAGAAATCGCGATGCTGATCGGTCAGGCACTGTCCAACCGGGCGATCGCCGAACGGCTGACGCTGTCGCCGCGCACGGTTGAGAGCCACGTCCTGCGGGCCATGGCGAAGACCGGGACCACCAGCCGGGACGAGCTGGCCGCACTAGTGACCCGCTCCCGCGGCCGATTGCAGTAGTCCTCTACTGCAGGCCTCGCCCCGGATTCGGCGGACGATGCGTAGACGACGAGGTGATTCGTCACCAGACTGCGGCGGGGGCAGCCTGGCGTCGGCATCGCCAAATCCATCGCAGCAGTTCAGACCGCATGGGAGATGACCATGATGTCGATAATCCGAATCGCCGCCTCCGGCATCGTGGTGCTGAGCCTCGTCACGATCACGCCAGATACCGAAACCGCGCGAACCGAAAGCCACCCGGTACAGCTGGTAGCCGTCGCCTCGGCGTGGGGTCCGCCGCCGGCGAACTCCACGACCGAAGTGATGGATCCAGTCAACTTCATCGCGTTGGCATTGTTGCCGCTGATCCCGAAACAGCTGGCGCCCGTGTTCTTCTTTTTCGTCTACCTCCCGGCGTTCGCCGTCGAGGTCTATGTGATAAGCGCCGTCAACGTCGTTCTCAACGCCTTCGGCCTACCGTTGCTGCCCAACGTCCTGGATCCGCCGTTCGGGCCCACGCCAGAGGTGCCCGCGGCCGTGGCCTCATCCGCCGCCATCACCCAGGGCCCCCACCACACCGCCGGTACCAAACGCGTTCGCGAAGCGACACGGATCTCGCCCGCCGAGAAGCGATCACGCGCTAATCGGCCATCGCCAGCGCCCACGCGAGATGGCCTTCGTAGCCGTGCAGTTCAGCCATCGCCTGATAACGACCGAGCAGGTCTCGGTAGGACGGGTCGGAACGTGCCCGGGCGAGCAGTGCACGCAACCGCAGCACGCTGATGTCGCGGATCGCCGAAGCCTGACCGGGCGCCAGCCTCGCCAATCGGTCGATCACCGTCGCCGCCTCGGCCAGGTCGTCGTCGCCGCCGCGTTCGATCAGTGTCTCGACCAGGGTCCCGACCCCAGGCACGAAGTACCCGATCCGCGACGCCGCGTATATCTCGTCGACGGCATCCCGCATCATCACAATGGCCCCATCACGGTCGCCGCCTTTAGCCCGCTCCCGGCCGACCCACAACGAGGTGACCGGCACCAAAGACGGGATTCGCACCCGCAACATGTCGAGGGCCTTTTCGACCAGTAGCAGCCCGCGCCGCCGAGTGGCCGGCTCGTCACGATGGACCAGGGCGACGCCCAGCCCGTATTCGGCGAGCAGCAACACGTAATCGTTGCCGATTCTCTCGGCCGTCCGCACGGCCTCGTCACTGGCGCGCACCGCATCGTCGTCGGCCAGCAGCACCCCGTACGCTATCTCGATCCCGTAGGTCCAGGCGAGAACGAACCCGTGGGTTGCCGGATCGGAGTTCTGCGCCATCGCACGCGCGTCGCGCAGATCGTCGCGCCAGCCAGGTTCGCCCCGCCACCAACGGGCAACCCCGCGGAAGGTCACCGCGGCAGCCAGCGGCGACCCGAAGCCGAATTCCGAGCCCATGGCGGCATCTCCTGCCGCCATCTCGATCACCGTCTCAGTCCAGCGCAGGATCTCGTCGAATGCGCCCTGATCGAACCAGGTGGCGAAGGCGACGAAACCCAATCCGACGGTCAAGGTCGGATTACCGATGGACTCGAGCAGGGCCATCTGTTCGGATGCCAGTCTCGCGGCCTCCCCGCCGCGACCTGCGTACAGGTGCTCGGTGACCAGCCCGGTCATCCCGATCGCCAGGGACACCTTGTCCCCCGTCGCGCTGCACAAGTCCCGGAGCCTGTTGAATCGGCCTCGGCTTTCGTGAGCCGCCTTGGCGTGAAAATCGGTGGCGCACAACATGGTCAGTGGCGCGATTTGCATCGACAACTCGCCGGGGTCCGCTGCGGGAAGCCGAGCGGCGAGTTGGAATGCCCGCTCCCAGCACAACCGGGCGGCGATGATATCGCGTTTGGCAGACCACGCCGCCGACCGCAGCATCCAGCCGTACGCGGCGTGCGGATCACCAGCGGCATCGAGGTGTTCGGCGATCAATGCCGCGTTCTCCTCCACCGCGTTCGGTGAGCCACCTTCGATCGCGGCGGCCAGTCGCCGATGCCATTCGCTGCGGCCGGATTTCAGCTGCGCCTCGTAGGCCACCGCACGGATCAGCGGATGGTGAAAGGCGTATTCGGCACTCGGCGTGTGTTGCACCTGATCGATCAGCTCGGTGTTCGTCAGCTCGGCGAATTGGGCATCGAGGTCGAGTGCGGCGAGCAGATTCGCGCTGAACCGCTCCCCGATCACCGAGGCGGCGTTCAACGTGTGTCGCGCCGCCGGGCTCAATCGGTCGATTCGTGCCGCGATGGCCGCCTGCACGGTCGCGGGCACGCTGATGTCGGAAATGGCTCCGCGACAACGGTAGTCGCCTCGTTCACCGACGAGGACTCTGCGCTGTGCCAGCTCGCGGACCATCTCCTCGGCAAAGAACGGGTTACCGGCGGACCGGTCCGCGATGACCGCAGCAAGGTCGCCGACGGTCGGATCCGCCCCCAGTAACTCGCCGAGTAGCGCGGAGATATCCGAATGATCAAGAGGGTCAAGGTGTATCGCCAAAGCATTCGGCACGGGCCCCAGCGCGCCGACGTATTCGGGGCGAGAGGTGATCATCACCAAGGTGGGCGACCGGTCGACCACGCTGAGGAAGCCGGTCAGCATCGATTCGCTCACCGCATCGATCCACTGCACGTCCTCGACGATCACCAGGACCGGCCGATCCCGCGTCAGCGATGCGCTGTTGACCAGTGCGGTCAACCGCCGCCGGCGTGCGTCCGGGTCGATGGCCGGCAACGCCGCTTCCGGGTCGGCGATACCGAGCAGGTCGTCAAGAAGCTGCAGATCCTGGGGGTCGGCCTGCGGCATGACGGCGCGGGCTCGCGCGCGAGCACGTGCACTGTCGAGGTCCGCCACCCCGATCGCGGCCCGCAGCAGCCGCCCGACCACGCCGAACGAGATGTCCCGCGCATGTGACTCACAGAAGACCCAAATCGGCTCGATCCCCCGGGCCGTCGCCAGCGCGGCGGCTTCTCGGGCCACCCGGGATTTTCCGATTCCGGGCGGGGCGACGACGTTCACGACACCGCCGCGGCCGCCGACGGTGGCATCGAGCGCCGCCCCAATGGCTGTCATCTCCGCGCTCCGTCCGACCAGGCTCGACTCGACGCGTCCCAGCCGTCCACTGCGCGGCGGGATCCCGAGCAGCTGGCGCACCGCGGCCGGCTGATCTGCGCCCTTGACCCGCACCCAGGCCTGGCCGCTCAGCAGCACCCGGTCCTCGACCAGGCGGACGGTCGATTCCGAGAGCATCACGCCGCCCGCGGGTGCCACCGACTCCATCCGCTGCGCGAATCCGACGGTCTCGCCGATCGCACGGTAGCCCAGCGCTCCCGAGCCGATCTCCCCGGCGATCACCCGCCCGGAGTTCAGGCCCACACGCACCCGGAAGTCGATGCCGTCGCGCTGCTTCACCTCGGCAGCCAGCCGACTCGCCTCGCTCTGGAGGTCCACAGCGGCCAGGCAGGCCCGAAACGCGTGATCCTCCAACGCGACCGGCGCACCGAACAGCGCCATGACCCCGTCGCCGTTGTACTCGACGGTCCCGCCGAAACGTCGCAGCACCGCCGTCGACCGCTCCACCAACTCGGTCATGACCTCGCGCAACCGCTCGATATCCAGCGCGGCCGCGATGTCCATCGATCGCTCCACGTCAGCGAACAGGACGGTCACGTGCTTGTACTCCGCGGCATCGGCGGCTGCACTCAGGCGGGTACCGCAGGCACCGCAGAACCGGGCGCCCTCCGATGACTCGGTCCCGCAGGACCGGCACGTAAGCGTCGCCGACGTCAACTGAACCCCCGAACAGTCGCCCCAAGACATCAGTATGGCCATGCGATCTGCCGATTCGTCAATTAACGGCTTTCCACCGCCCTGTCGGTGCCCCCTGGCACCCTGTAGTCGTGAGTCCTGCCGATCCGCTGGGCCGGTTCAGTCCGCTGACCCGGCGCTGGTTCACGGGCACGTTCGCCGAGCCGACCGCGGCGCAGTCCGAAGCCTGGTCAGCGATTGCCGATGGCGACAACACGCTGGTCATCGCCCCGACCGGGTCGGGCAAGACGCTGGCGGCGTTCCTGTGGGCGATCGACCGGCTGGCTCATGAGCCGCAGGCGCGAGGCACCCGGGTGCTCTACATCTCCCCACTCAAGGCGCTGGCCGTCGACGTCGAGCGCAACCTGCGCACCCCGCTGACCGGCATCACCCGCATCGCCGAACGCGACGGCGTGCCTGCCCCGCAGATCAGCGTGGGTGTCCGCTCCGGGGATACTCCACCGGCCCGTCGCCGGGAGCTGATCACCAAACCGCCCGACATCCTGATCACCACGCCCGAGTCGCTGTTCTTGATGCTGACCTCCGCGGCCCGCGAGACGCTGACCGGTGTCCGGACCGTGATCGTCGACGAGGTGCACGCGGTGGCGGGTACCAAGCGCGGCGCGCACCTGGCGTTGTCGCTCGAGCGGCTCGACGCGCTGCTGGAGCGGCCGGCCCAGCGCATCGGCTTGTCGGCGACGGTCCGCCCGCCCGAGGAGGTGGCGCGGTTCCTGTCGGGGACTCGACCGACCACTATCGTCTCGCCCCCGGCCGCCAAGACGTTCGAGTTGACCGTGCAGGTGCCGGTGCCCGATATGGCCAATCTGGAGAACAACACCATCTGGCCCGATGTCGAGGCGCGCATCGTCGACCTCATCGAGGCGCACAACTCGACCATCGTGTTCGCCAACTCGCGCCGCCTGGCCGAACGACTCACCGCGCGTATCAACGAGATTCATGCCGAACGGTCCGGGATCGAGCTGGACGCACCCCCGAACCGCCAGGTGCCCGGCGGGCCGCCGGCGCACATCATGGGCAGCGGACAGACCTACGGTGCCGAACCACTTTTGGCGCGCGCCCACCACGGCTCGGTGTCCAAGGAACAACGCGCCCTCGTCGAGGACGACCTCAAGAGCGGGCGACTCAAGTCCGTCGTGGCGACGTCGAGCCTGGAGCTCGGTATCGACATGGGTGCCGTCGATCTGGTAATCCAGGTCGAGGCACCGCCCTCGGTGGCCAGCGGGTTGCAGCGCATCGGCCGGGCCGGTCACCAGGTCGGTGAGATCTCGCGCGGTGTGCTGTTTCCCAAGCACCGCACCGATCTGATCGGCTGCGCAGTCAGCGTGCAGCGCATGCTGGCGGGCCAGATCGAGACCATGCGGGTACCCACCAATCCGCTCGACATCCTGGCTCAGCACACCGTGGCCGCGTGCGCGCTGGAGCCGGTGAGTGCCGATGAGTGGTTCGACGTCGTTCGCCGCTGTGCCCCGTTTGCGACCTTGCCGCGCAGCGCGTTCGAGGCGACGCTGGACCTGCTCTCGGGTAAGTATCCGTCCACCGATTTCGCCGAACTGCGGCCGCGGCTGGTCTACGACCGCGACAACGGCACGCTGACCGCCCGTCCCGGTGCGCAGCGGCTGGCTGTGACGTCCGGCGGGGCAATCCCGGACCGCGGCATGTTCACGGTCTACCTGGCCACTGACTCCGAAAAGCCTTCTCGTGTCGGTGAACTCGATGAGGAGATGGTATACGAGTCCCGTCCGGGTGACGTGATCTCACTCGGCGCCACCAGCTGGCGTATCACCGAGATCACCCACGACCGGGTGCTGGTCATTCCCGCGCCGGGACAACCGGCCCGACTGCCGTTCTGGCGCGGTGACGACGCCGGCCGGCCCGCCGAGCTCGGGCAGGCGATTGGGAAGTTCACCGGCGAGCTGGCCGGGCTGAGCCGCGACGACTTCGACAGGCGCTGCGGCGAACTGGGTTTTGCCGACTACGCCACCGACAACCTGTGGCAGCTGCTCGACGATCAGCGCACCGCCACCGCGACGGTTCCCAGCGACACCACCTTGCTGGTGGAGCGTTTCCGCGACGAACTGGGCGACTGGCGCGTGGTGCTGCACTCACCGTACGGGCTCAAGGTGCATGGCCCGCTGGCCCTTGCGGTCAGCCGGCGGCTGTTGGAACGCTACGGAATCGACGAGAAGCCGACAGCCTCCGACGACGGGATCGTGGTGCGGTTGCCCGATACCGAGGACGCCCCGCCCGGCGCTGACCTGTTCGTCTTCTCCCCCGACGAGATCGAACCGCTGGTGACCACAGAAGTCGGCGGGTCGGCCTTGTTCGCGTCCCGGTTCCGGGAGTGCGCCGCGCGCGCGTTGCTATTGCCCAAACGCCATCCGGGTAAACGCTCGCCGCTGTGGCATCAGCGCCAGCGGGCAGCCCAATTGCTGGACGTGGCACGCAAATACCCGGATTTCCCGATCGTCCTGGAAGCGGTGCGCGAGTGCCTGCAGGACGTGTACGACGTTCCGACACTGACCGAGCTGATGAGCCGGATCGCCCAGCGGCGAGTCCGGCTCGTCGAGGTCGAGACGCCGATGCCGTCGCCGTTCGCGGCGTCGCTCATGTTCGGCTACGTCGGGGCCTTCATGTACGAGGGCGACAGCCCGCTGGCCGAACGCCGCGCGGCGGCCCTGTCGTTGGACAGCACCCTGCTGGCCGAGCTGCTGGGCCGCGTCGAACTTCGGGAGCTGCTTGATCCTGACGTCATCGCCGCCACATCGCGTCAGCTGCAACACCTTTCCGAGGACCGCAAGGCTCGCGACGCCGAGGGCGTGGCCGACCTACTGCGCCTGCTCGGCCCGCTGACCGAGGCCGAGATCGCCGAGCGCTGCACTGCCGCCGATGTCGGCGGGTGGCTCGAAGGCCTGCATGCCGCGCGGCGGGTGCTGCCGCTGTCGTACGCCGGTCAGTCGTGGTGGGCGGGCATCGAGGACATTGGGCGGCTGCGCGACGCGGTCGGCGTCGCGGTGCCTGTTGGGGTTCCGACGAGTTTCACCGAGGCGGTGCCCGACCCGCTCGGCGAGCTGATGGGCAGGTTCGCCCGCACCCGCGGGCCGTTCACCACCGCCGAGGCCGCATCCCGGTTCGGGCTCGGGCTCCGGGTCGCGGCCGATGTCCTGGGCCGAATGGCGGTGGACGGCAAGCTGATTCGCGGCGAGTTCGTCGCCGGCCCCGATGCGGACCAGTGGTGCGACGCCGAGGTGTTGCGGATCTTGCGCCGCCGTTCGCTGGCGGCGCTGCGTGCGCAGGTCGAACCGGTGAGTCCGGCCGCGTATGCCCGGTTCCTGCCGGCCTGGCAGCAGGTCGGCAGCTCGGCCACCTCGGGTGTGGACGGTCTGGCCGCGGTGATCGATCAGCTGGCCGGGGTGCCGGTGCCGGCCTCGGCGGTCGAGTCGCTGGTGTTCGGGCCGCGGGTGCGCGACTACCAGCCCGCGATGCTCGACGAACTACTGGCTTCCGGTGAGGTCACCTGGACGGGAATGGGCTCGATCTCGGGCAGCGACGGCTGGATCGCGTTCCACCACGCCGACACCGCGCCGCTGACGCTGGCGGTGCCGGCCGAGATCGACTTCACCGATGCCCACCGGGCCATCTTCGAGGTGCTGGGCGAACCCGGCGAAGCCCGAGGAGCGTTCTTCTTCCGGCAGTTGGTCGACGGCTCCGAGGAGACCGCCAAAGCCGCGCTGTGGGAACTGATCTGGGCTGGCTGGGTCACCGGTGACACGTTCGCCCCGGTGCGCGCGATGCTGGCAGGTGGACGTAAGCCGGGTACCCGCCGTTCGGCCGCACCCGCGCATCGGCAACGCCGAGCGCCGCGGCTGAGCCGCTATTCGGTCGCGCACCCGCAGACCCGGGCGGTGGATGCGACGGTCGCCGGGCGGTGGTCGGCTGTTCCGATACGTGAGCCGGATTCGACTGTGCGGGCCCATTTCTCGGCAGAGTTGCTGCTGAATCGCCACGGCGTGCTGACCAAGGGCGCGGTGGCGGCCGAGGGGGTGCCGGGCGGGTTCGCCACAATGTACAAGGTGCTCACCGGGTTCGAGGAGGCCGGGCGTTGCCAGCGTGGTTATTTCGTCGAGTCACTGGGCGGGGCGCAGTTCGCCGTGGCATCGACGGTCGACCGGTTGCGGACCTACCTCGACGAGGTGGATCCCGAGCGCCGCGACTATCGCGCGGTCGTGCTGGCCGCGGCCGATCCGGCCAATCCCTATGGCGCGGCGTTGCCGTGGCCAACGCGGGCCGACACCGACGCCAGCCACCGGCCGGGGCGTAAGGCCGGCGCGCTGGTGGTGTTGGTGGACGGCGAGCTGGTGTGGTTCTTGGAGCGCGGCGGCCGTTCGCTGTTGAACTTCAGCGCCGACGAGGAGGCGCAGCGCGCGGCGGCCGGGACGCTGGCGGAGTTGGTCAGCAGCGGCGCCATCGGTGGCGTGCTGGTCGAAAGGCTCGACGGCGTATCGGTGCTCGAAACGGCCGCGCACCCCGATCGGCGGACCACCGCGGATGCGCTGGTCGACGCCGGTTTCGCCCGGACGCCGCGGGGACTTCGGCTGCGCTGAGGTTCAGGATTGCCGAAAACTTGTCGGGCGTCGCGAGTAGTATCGAACACATGTTCGAAGCATCGAGCGATACCGCCCTACTCGACACGATGCGGCAGTCGCAACGCGGTGAGCGAGTGGCGATCGCCACCCGCCTGCTGGCCGCCGGCCGGCTGTGCCAGCGGCGGATGAGCGCAATCGACGCAGCCGATCGCGCACAGTGGTGTATCGACAACTGGGATGCCGTGGCCGCCGAGGTGGCAGCTGAGCTGGGCATCAGCCAAGGTCGTGCGTCCACTCAAATGGACTACGGGCTGCAGCTGATCGAGCGGCTACCGAAGTTCGGCGCACTGTTCGCGTCCGGCGCGATCGACTATCGCATTGTGATCGCGGCGGTGTTCCGCACCGGGCTGATCAGCGACCCGGACACGCTGGCTGATGTCGACGAGCGGTTGGCCCGCAGTGCGACGGGATGGAACACGCTGTCGCAGAAGAGGCTCACCGAGATTCTCGACTGGTTGGTCAGGGAGATCGACCCCAATGCCGTGCGCGTCGCGCGCAAGGCCGACGACGACCGTCACGTGGAGATCGCCCCGGGGCGAGACGGCATGGCGGAGATCTGGGGCCGGGTTCGCGCGGCCGACGCTGCGGCGATCGACCAGCGACTGGACCAATTGGCCGCAACGGTATGCCGTGACGACCCGCGAACCGCCCGCCAGCGGCGCGCCGACGCCATTGGCGCGCTCGGGGCAAACAGGTCGACGCTGGTCTGCGAATGCGATTCGGGCGAATGCCCCGCACGCACAGACGGCGAACCAGGACAGATCGTCATCCACCTGCTGGCCGAGGCTGACACGGTCACCGGTGGAGGCGACGCCCCGGCACTATTGCCCGGCTACGGCGCGGTGCCCGCCGAGACTGTCCGCAGCCTCGCCGCGCGAGCGAAGCTGCGGCCGGTCATTGCAGGCAAGGAACTGAGCACCGAACCGCACTACCGGCCGTCGACGGCGTTGGCGGAGTTCATCCGGTGCCGCGATCTGACGTGCCGGTTCCCCGGTTGCGACCGCCCCGCCGCGGTGGCCGATATCGATCACACGGTCCCGTACCCGGTGGGTCCGACTCACCCGTCCAACCTGAAGCTGTTGTGCAGGGCGCATCACCTTCTGAAGACCTTCTACGCCGGCCCCGGTGGGTGGGCCGACCGGCAGCTACCCGACGGCACGGTGATCTGGACATCCCCGTCGGGTCGTACGTACACCACCAAACCCGCAGGCGCACTGTTCTTTCCGCAGTTGTTCGCTCCCACCCAGGAGTTGACGTTGCCGTCGTCACCGCTGCGCGCTCGTGGGCCTGGTCGCGGGCTGATGATGCCTGCCCGCCGCCGGACCCGGGTCCAAGAACGGGCGGACCGAATCCGCTGGGAGCGCGGCCTCAATGAGGCGAGAGCCGCTGCCCATCCGCCGCCCTTTTAGTCTGGAACCATGCCCGAGGGCGACACCGTCTTCCACACCGCGGCCAACCTGCGCGACGCGCTGGTCGGTGAGACGCTGACCCGGTGCGAGGTCCGCGTTCCGCGCTACGCCACGGTGGATCTCAGCGGCAACACCGTCGACGAGGTCATCAGCCGTGGCAAGCATCTGTTCATCCGGGTCGGTCCGGCCAGCATCCACTCGCATCTGAAGATGGACGGCAGCTGGCAGGTGGGGCCACGGGGCAAGCCGGTCCGCAACGTCCACAAGATCCGAATCATCCTGGAAACCAGTGATATTCAGGCACTCGGCATCGACCTGGGCGTGCTGGAGATTCTCGACCGCGGCAATGACCAGGACGCTGTCTGCCACCTGGGACCCGATCTTCTCGGCGGCGACTGGGATCCCGAACGCGCCGTCGCCAACCTGACCAAGGACCCGGACCGGCCCATCGCCGCCGCCCTGCTGGATCAACAGAACCTCGCCGGCGTCGGCAACGTCTATGCCAACGAACTGTGCTTCGTCTTCGGCCGGCTACCCACCAGCCCGGTCAGCAGCCTCACCGATCCGCTCCGCGTGGTGAAGCAGGCCCAAAAAATGTTGTGGGCCAACCGCACCCGCACAAACCGCACCACCACCGGCAACAGCCGGCGCGGGCAAGAGCTCTGGGTCTACGGCCGGGCAGGTGAACCCTGCCGCCGCTGCCGCACGCCGATCCGCCGCGCCGAATCCTCCGAAGAGGACCGCGTCACCTATTGGTGTCCGTCGTGCCAGCGCTGACCGGGTGGCCGGCAGCGGCCATCGCCTCGGCAACCGCCTTCTCGATGCTGTTGATCGTGGAGTTGTCCATTCGCAGGGCAGAGATGCTCGTGGCGTGCGACAGCGTGATTTCCGCCGGTACCCGGCCGTTCGGATAGACCACGGCAATCACCACGCCGGTGCCTGCTTCGAGCGCCTCACCGATTTCGCGGCGCAGACCCGTTCGCAGTTCGTGCTCGGCGACCGCAGCGATCAACCCCGCTGCTACCCCGCCGACCACCACCGACAGCCCGATCGGCGGGATGAACAGGCCCAGCAGCAGACCAAAGCCGGCGCCGACTCCTACCGCGGCCCGGCCGTGCCGGTTGTGTGCCTCGACCACTTTCGCCTGCCCATCGGCATCCTTTTCGACCAGCGCGGCGGCCCGTAGCTCCATGCCGTGCTTGATCCGTTCTCCGAGTTCGTCGAAGTCAGTGCGCGCCTGATCAAGATCGGCATACGCCGCTACCAGCACCAGCTGATGATCGTCATCCATACCATCAGCGTCATGCGATCCCTGTCATACGCCTAGGGCCTCCAGGCACCGGCCGCACTGACGAAAGACCGCAACTCCCCGGTCAACGGGTCCTCGAATTCCAGCCGGTGCGCCACCAGACGCAGCGGCGCGGAGAAGTCGTCGGCGGCCACCTCGACGATCCGCGGATACAGCGGGTCGTTGTCGATCGGCAGGCCCAGCGAGGCCATGTGCACCCGTAATTGGTGTGTCCGCCCCGTGCGCGGGCGCAGCCGATAGCAGCCAGGACCCACCGACTCGACCAACGTTTCGGCATTCGGCTCGCCTGGCTCTTCGAAGGCCTGTAACCGGCCGCGCTGCTTGATGATTCGACTGCGCAGAACCGTCGGCAGCGCGACCGACGCCACACCCGAGGACCATGCCAGATAGGTCTTGGACACCAGCCCCCGCGCGAACAGCGTCTGATACGCCCCCCGGACTTCGCGGCGCACCGTGAACACCAGCACCCCCGCCGTCAGCCGATCCAGCCGGTGCGCGGGACTCAGCTCGGGTAGATCCAGCGAACGACGCAACCGCACCAACGCCGTCTGCGCCACATGACCACCCCGCGGCATCGTCGCCAGGAAGTGCGGCTTGTCGACCACCACGATGTCGTCGTCGCGGTAGAGCACCGGAATGTCGAACGGCACCACCACCTCGTCGGGCAGCTCCCGATACAGGTAGACGTGCGTGCCGGCGGGTAGCACCGTCGACAGATCGATCACGGCGCCGTCGGCGTCGACCACCTCGCCGTCGCGCACCTTGGCCAGCCCGTCCGGGCCGAACCGCCGGGAGAACTCGTCGGCCACATTGCCGCCCTCCAGCCGAAGCCGCGCCGGCCCGAGTCCGTCGCGCACCGGGAGAGGAGGAGGACGTCTCAAGGCTCGCTCAGTTCAACGGCACCGGCTCGAGAATCTCGGCCCGCGCTTCAGGCGCCGCCACGCGCAGCGCATCGGCCGACTCGTCATCGGGTTGAGCTTGGGAAAGCACCTCCGCCTCCACCCGCGCGATGTAGGTCGCCACCTCCCGCGCGCAATCCGCCTCGCTCCAGCCCAGGATCGGCGCCACGATGTCGGCGACCTCGGCCGCGCAGTCCACGCCGCGGTGCTGATACTCGATCGAGATCCGCATCCGGCGGGCCAGGATGTCCTCGAGGTGCAGCGCACCCTCGGCGGCCGCGGCATAGGCCGCCTCGACCTTGAGGTACACCGGTGCATCGGTGATCGGCTCGAGCAGCTCCGGCCGGTCGACCGCCAGCTCCAACACCTCGCCGATCAACGAGCCGTACCGGTCCAGCAAGTGCCGCACCCGATACGGATGCAGGCCATAGCGTGCGCCCACACTCTGGGTCTGGTTGATCAGTGCGAAATATCCGTCGGCGCCCATCAGCGGCACCTTCTCGGTGATCGACGGCGCCACCCGCGCCGGGATGTATTCGGCCGCGGCGTCGACAGCATCATCGGCCATCACCCGGTACGTCGTGTACTTGCCGCCGGCGATCGCGACCAGACCAGGCGACGGGACCGCCACCGCGTGCTCGCGGGACAGTTTGGACGTCTCCTCGCTCTCCCCGGCCAGCAGCGGGCGCAGCCCGGCGTAGACGCCGTCGATGTCGTCATGCGTCAGCGGTGTGGCCAGCACGGTGTTGACGTGGCCGAGGATGTAGTCGATGTCGGCCTTGGTCGCCGCGGGGTGCGCCAGGTCGAGGTTCCAGTCGGTGTCGGTGGTGCCGATGATCCAGTGCGTGCCCCACGGAATCACGAACAGCACCGACTTCTCGGTGCGCAGGATGATCGCCACCTCGGAGACGATCCGGTCGCGCGGCACGACGATGTGCACACCTTTGGACGCGCGCACCCGAAAGCGGCCGCGCTCCTTGGACAGCGCCTGGATCTCGTCGGTCCACACCCCGGTGGCGTTGATCACCACGTGCCCACGAACCGAGCCGACAGTGCCGTCTTCGGAGTCCCGGATCGTCACCCCGATCACCCGGTCGCCCTCACGTAGCAGCTTCACCACCTGGGTCGAGGTACGCACCACAGCGCCGTAGTGGGCGGCGGTGCGGGCAACGGTCATGGTGTGCCGGGCGTCGTCGACGACGGTGTCGTAATACCGGATGCCCCCGACCAGCGAGCTGCGCTTGAGGCCAGGCGCCAACCGCAACGCCCCGGCTTTGGTCAAATGCTTTTGCGGCGGAACGGATTTCGCGCCGCCCAGCTGATCGTAGAGGAAAATGCCCGCGGCGACGTACGGCCGCTCCCACACCCGTTTGGTCAACGGGAACAGGAACGGGAGTGGCTTGACCAGATGCGGCGCCAGTGTGGTCAGCGACAGTTCGCGCTCATGCAGCGCTTCACGCACCAGGCCGAACTCCAGCTGCTCGAGGTAGCGCAGGCCGCCGTGGAACATCTTCGAACTGCGGCTCGACGTTCCCGAGGCGAAGTCGCGCGCCTCGACGAGGGCCACCTTGAGCCCGCGGGTCGCGGCATCCAGTGCGCAGCCCGCACCGACCACGCCCCCGCCGATGACGACGACGTCGAACTGTTCGCTGCCCAATCGCTCCCAGGCTCGCGCGCGCTCGGTTGGTCCGAGAAAGGTCTGACCGGTGCCCGGTCTAAGGATCGGGTCGCTCACAGGCCCAGGCTAGTCGAGATCGTCGTGGGCCATCAGGCGGCGCGCAGCCTCGACGATCGACCCGGACAACGACGGGTAAACGGACAGCGTCTGGGCCAGATCGGTCACCGAGATGCGGTTTTGCACCGCCAAGGCGATCGGCAGGATCAGCTCGGAGGCGATCGGGGCCACCACGACGCCGCCGATGACGACGCCGGTGGCGGGGCGGCAGAAGATCTTGACGAAGCCGCGGGTCAGCAGCGACATCTTGGCCCGCGCGTTGGTGTTCAGCGGCAACATGATCGTGCGCGCGGGCACCGAACCGTCGTCGATGGCGGTTTGCGGCACCCCGACGGCGGCGATTTCGGGCCGGGTGAAGGTGGCCGAGGCCACCGTGCGCAGCCGGATCGGGGCCACTCCCTCACCGAGCGCGTGGTACATCGCGATGCGGCCCTGCATCGCCGCGACCGAGGCCAACGGCAACAAGCCTGTGCAATCACCGGCGGCGTAGATGCCCGACGCCGACGTCCGGGACACCCGGTCGACGGGAATGTAGTTGCCTGTCCCGAGGTCGACGCCGACCCGTTCAAGCCCCAGACCAGCGGTGTTGGGTACCGAACCAACGGTCATGAGGGCGTGGCTGCCCTCGACGACGCGACCGTCGGCCATCGTGACCTTGACCCCGTCCGCGGTGCGCAGCACCGAGTCGGCCCTGGCGTTCTTGACCAGCGTCACGCCGCGCTCGGCGAAGGTTTCTTCGAGCACGGCGGCCGCGTCGCTGTCCTCGTGCGGCAGGATCTGGTCGCGGCTGGCCACCACGGTGACATCGACGCCCAGCTCGGTGTAGGCGTTGCAGAACTCCGCGCCGGTGACACCCGAACCGACGATCACCAGGTGTTCGGGCAGTTCAGGGAGGTCGTAGAGCTGACGCCAGGTCAGGATCCGCTCGCCGTCGGGCACCGCGTTGGGCAGAACGCGCGGGCTGGCGCCGGTGGCGATCAGCACCACGTCGGCCTTGAGGACACCGACCTGCCCGTTGGCCGTGGTGACCTTGACGCGATGGTGCGCCATGCCCGGCACGGTGTCGATCAGCTCGCCGCGACCCTGCACCACGTTGACCTTCTCGCGCAGCAGGTGGGTGCCGATGTCGGCGGACTGCGAGCGGGCCAGCGTCTTCACGCGGTTGTTGATCTGCGGCAGCGAGATCTTGGCGTCGTCGATGCCGATGTCGAAGCCCAATCCCGACGCGCGGCGCAATTCGGTGCGCACGCCGGTCGAGGCGATGAACGTCTTGGAGGGTACGCAGTCGTAGAGAACGCAGGCCCCGCCGATGCCGTCGGAGTCCACCACGGTGACCTCGGCCCGCCCCGCTGCGACCAGTGCCGCCTCGTAACCGGCCGGCCCGCCACCGATGATCACGATCCGCGTCGTCACCCGGCCAAGGTTAGTTGACCGACTCCCTGCGCTCCTGCTCACCGGACGCTCTAGGCTTTCCCCGTGCCGCTCTATGCCGCCTACGGGTCCAACATGCATCCCGAGCAGATGCTGGAGCGCGCGCCGCATTCCCCGATGGCCGGCACCGGCTGGTTGCACGGCTGGCGGCTGACCTTCGCCGGCGAGGATATCGGCTGGGAGGGTGCACTTGCGACCCTGGTCGAAGACCCGGACTCCAAGGTGTTCGTGGTGCTCTACGACATGACACCATCCGACGAGCAGAACCTGGACCGCTGGGAGGGTTCGGAGCTGGGCTTCCACAAGAAGATCAGATGCCGCATCGAATGTGAATCCACTGACACCACAACCGATCCCGTGCTCGCCTGGCTGTACGTTCTGGACGCCTGGGAGGGTGGACTACCGTCGGCACGGTACCTCGGCGTGATGGCTGACGCCGCCGAGATCGCCGGTGCGCCAGCGGAGTACGTGCACGGCCTGCGCACCCGCCCGGCGCGCAACATCGGCCCCGGGCACCCGAGCGGCTAGGCCGTTCTCTCGCGAGCGTGCGTGTCCGCACGCCGACACGCCGTCACCGCGGGCACTTCACGCACACTCACGCGCAAGAAGGTGCGCATTGATGCGGTTGACGAGCATGCGCAACCATCCATCCGAGGTCCGCGGCAACCCGTTGGGCCGGCCAGGCGAAATCGAGCCTGCGCAGCCGTCCTCTTGCATCGACAACCTCATGCTGCAGAACCGGGCTCGGAAAGACCGCCATCAATCATGACCAGGCGGGCCTCGCTCTCCATGGGTGACTCGGCTGGCTGTTGCGCCGTCACGGCGCGAGACAGCTCCACCAGATAACGCGGTGTCACCCTCGGTATCGAAACCATAGGCACGCGCCGCGGTGGCCAAGCAGACGCCCACCGTCTCGCCGCAGGCCAAGTCCAGACCGTTGAGCTTGCGCGCAGCGTCCGCACTTCCCCAGCTGTAAACGCCGCGCCAAATACGTTTCACTGCAGTGATTTCCAGCAGCATTTCGAGATGCCGCCGGGCTCACTACAGCAAGGATCTGATCGGCGGTCGCCACGCCGTCCTGCCTCTGGAAGAGCGCAGTCAGTTCATCACGCACATGCGCGATGCTGCACGCTCGCGATCAGCGCGAGCGGGCGAATTCCCAAGCATCGGAGACGATCTCGTCGATGGTGGTGTGCTGCGGACGCCAGCCGAGTTCTGTGATCGCCTTCTCGCTCGAGGCGATCAGCACAGCCGGGTCACCCGCGCGGCGCTCGACGTCACGCGCCGCGATCGGCCCGCCGGTCACGCGCTCGCAGCAGGCGATCACCTCACGGACCGAAAAGCCCGTGCCGTTGCCCAGGTTGTAGATGCGATGTTCGCCCGGCTTCGAGGTCTGCAGCGCGAGCAGATGTGCATCGGCCAGGTCGCGGACGTGGATGTAGTCGCGAATGCACGTGCCGTCCGGGGTGGGCCAGTCGGTGCCGAACACCAGGATCTCGGCGCGCTGACCGGTGGCCACCTGTAGTACCAGCGGAATCAAGTGCGTCTCGGTCGCATGGCGCTCACCGCATCCGCCGTAGGCACCCGCGACGTTGAAGTACCGCAGGCTCGTGGCGGCCAGCCCGTGCGCGGTGGCGTACGACGTGATCGCGTGGTCGATCGCGAGTTTGGTAGCGCCGTAGGCATTCGTCGGCCGGGTCACCGCGTCCTCGGTGATCGGCACCGATTCCGGCTCACCGTAGGTCGCCGCGGTGGAGGAGAACACCAACCGTGGTGCGCCGGCTGCCCGCATCGCCTCCAGTAGTTGAATCGTCTTGACGACGTTGCTGTTCCAGTACTTTTCCGGCTCCGCCACCGACTCGCCCACCAGCGATTTCGCAGCGAAGTGCACAACCCCGTCAAAGGATCCGTCGCTCAGCAGTTCCGGTGCGACGTCGACCATGTCGGCCTGGATGAACCGCGCCCCGGCCGGCACCGCGTCGCCGTTACCCGTCGACAGGTCGTCCACGACGACGACCTCGTGCCCCTGCTCCAGCAGCACCGTGGCACACACACTGCCGACGTAGCCCGCACCGCCGGTGACGAGAAGCTTCATCAGTACCCCGCGGATTGCTCGACGATATTCACCAGAACCCGAACCCCCACCGCGAGCGCCCGCTCGTCGAGGTCGAACGTCGGCTGGTGCAGATCCAATTGCGGCCCGCGACCGCTCCACACCCCGAGCCGGCCCATCGCGCCAGGAACCTCTTCCAGATACCAGGAGAAGTCCTCACCGCCACCGGATTGGTGGGTGTCGGCCAGGGCATCGGGAGCGACGGCCTCGATCGCGTGCGTCATGATCTGCGTCGAGCGTTCCTCGTTGACCACCGGCGGGACACCACGATGGTATTGCAGTGTGTGCTCGATACCCAGGGGCGCCAGCAGACCCGAAACCGTCTCCCGCACAAGCTGTTCCATGACAACCCAGGTCTCACGGCTGGCCGTGCGCACCGTGCCCGCCAACGTCCCGGTCTGCGGGATCGCATTGGCCGCGACGCCGGCGTTGGCCGCGCCCCAGACCATCACGGTGCTGTGCCGCGGGTCGATCCGCCGAGACAGCACACCGGGCAGCCCCGTGATCACGGCGCCCATCCCGTACACCAGATCCGACGTCAGGTGCGGCCGCGAGGTATGACCGCCGGGCGAATGCAGGGTGATCTCGATCGAGTCCGCGGCCGATGTGATCGGCCCCGGGATGATCGCGACCCGGCCCACCGCCAGCCGGGGATCGCAGTGCAGCGCGAAGATTCGCGACACCCCCACCAGCGCGCCGGCGGCGATCGCGTCGATTGCTCCACCGGGCATCAGCTCTTCGGCGGCCTGGAAGATCAGCCGCACACCGACCGGCAATTCCGGCACCGAGGCCAACGCCGTCGCGGCTCCGATCAGCATCGCGGTGTGAGCGTCGTGACCGCACGCGTGCGCGACGTTCGGCATCGTCGAGCTGTACGGGGCACCGGTGCGCTCGGCCATCGGCAGCGCATCCATATCGGCGCGCAACGCGATCCGCGGCGCATGCTCGGGACCGAAGTCGCATGTCAGGCCCGTCCCGCCCGGCATCACTTTCGGGTTGAGCCCGGCCTCCACCAGACGATCGGCGACGAACTGGGTGGTGGCGAACTCCTGGCGACCGAGCTCCGGGTAACGGTGAATGTGCCGTCGCCACGCCACCAGATCGTCGAAGTGCCCGGCCAGCCAGGATTCGCACGCGTCAGCGATGCTCATGGCCGATCCCCCCGCCGGTCCCGCAACTCCAGCACCCGGTCGCGCTCGACAGTCGTTTGCGCCAACCGAACGACTGTGCGCGCCAACATGATTGCCCCCTGGATGACCGCACGATCCGCACTGGGCCCCGCCGCCGCGACGGTGAAGCCGGGCTGGTGGATCACCGCGCCATTGGATTCGATGCCGACCACCGGATGGATGCCCGGCAACAGCTGCGTGACATTGCCCATATCCGTACTCCCCAGCGGCATTCGGGCTTCCACCTCGACCGGAACCGGGTTGCGGCCCATCTTCGTCATCTCGTCGCGGAACACCTCGGCCAGCCACGGGTCGGGGGTCAGCTCGGCGTACGGCGGTGCTGCTTCGGCGATTTCATGCTCACATCCGGTGGCGAGGGCACCGGCCGCGAAGCACCCGCGCATCTTGGCTTCCAACCCCCGCAGCGAATCGGTGTCGGCGGCGCGCATCGTGTACTGCAGCCGGGCCCGGCCCGGGATGATGTTGGTCGCCGAGCCACCCTCGGTGACGATGCCGTGGGCCAGCTGACCGGGCGCCATCTGTTGGCGCAGCAACCCGATCGCCACCTGCGCGACGGTGACCGCGTCGGCGGCGTTGACGCCCAGATACGGCGCAACCGCGGCATGTGATTCGCGGCCGGTGTAGGTCACGACCACCTCGGACAGCGCCAGTGAGCGGGCGGCGGCGATATCGACGGGTCCGGGGTGCAGCATCACGGCCGCGGCGACGTCGTCGAACACACCCGCGTCGATCAGCAGGGCCTTGCCGCCACCGGACTCCTCTGCGGGCGTGCCGATCAGGGCCACGGTGAGCCCGAGTTCATCGGCCACGTCGGCCAGCGCCAGCGCGGTGCCGACGGCCGACGCGGCAATGATGTTGTGCCCGCACGCATGGCCGATACCGGGCAGCGCGTCGTACTCCGCGCAGATCCCGATCACCAGCGGGCCCGACCCGAAGTCGGCGCGGAACGCGGTGTCCAAACCACCGGGCGCGGCACTGATCTCGAATCCGCGCTCGGCAACCAGGGCCTTGGTCTTGGCGCAGCTGCGATGCTCGGCGAAGGCGAGCTCCGGCTCGGCGTGAATGGCATGCGAAAGTTCCACGAGGTCGCCGCGACGTGCCGTCACCGCGTCCTCGACGCGGGTCGACGCGGTGGCAGCAGGCATCCACGAAGTATGGCATTCGGGGCTAGGCTCGCAGGCTGTGAGTCCTGACGCCGAGCACGCCGCATCGGTGATCGCCGAACGCACCGGCGTCACGCGGCACGACGTCGCCGTGGTCCTCGGGTCGGGCTGGACACCAGCGGCTGCGGCGCTCGGGACGCCGGCAGCCGAGATCCCGATGTCGGTGATCCCCGGCTTCACTCCCCCGTCGGCACTCGGGCACCGCGGCCGCGTGTTGTCGGTGCCGCTCGGTTCGCACAACGTGCTGGTGTTACTGGGCCGCATCCACGCCTACGAAGGCCATGAACTGCGGACCATCGTCCATCCGGTCCGCACCGCACGGGCCGCCGGCGCACGGGTCGTGGTGCTGACCAACGCGGCAGGCGGCCTGCGACCGGAATACCAGGTCGGCCAGCCTGTGCTGATCAGCGACCACCTCAACCTGACCGCTCGCTCGCCACTGGTCGGGGCGCAGTTCGTCGATCTGGTCGACGCCTACTCTCCTCGGCTTCGGGAGCTGGCCCGATCCGTCGACCCGAGCTTGGCCGAAGGCGTCTACGCGGGCTTGCCCGGGCCGCACTACGAGACACCCGCCGAGATCCGGATGCTCCGCACGCTGGGGGCAGACCTGGTCGGTATGTCGACCGTCCACGAGACCATCGCCGCACGGGCGGCCGGCGCCGAAGTGCTGGCGTTCTCGCTGGTGACGAACCTGGCCGCCGGGATGACCGGCCAGCCGCTGAGTCACGACGAAGTTCTGGCCGCCGGCCGGGCGTCGGCCACCGCCATGGGGTCGTTGCTGGCCGCGGTGCTGGCCCGTCTGTAGGTCAGCCGCACGAAGCCGCGGGCCAGCAAGGGCGCGGCGAACAGCATCAGCAACACCCGCAGCACCTGCGTGGCGATGATGAACGTGACGTTGGAGCCGGTTTCCACCGCGGTGGCCAGCACGGCGTAGATCCCGCCGGGGCTGGTGGCGAGATAGCCGTCGAGCATGCTGACGCCGGCGATCTTGGACAGCGCCACACCCAGCCCGGCAGTGGCGACGTTGAGCAGCACGATCAGCCCGAGCGCCGCCGGCAGCAGCCGTTCGATCGCCCGCAATGACTCCCGGGTGAACGCAACCCCGGCCTGCCAGCCGATCAGCATGTAGGACACCGCCACCAGCAGCGCCGGAACCGTCAGACCAAACGACCAGCCGGCCAACTCGGCCGCGATCGTCAACGTCATCGGGCCGAGCAGACCGGAACCCGGCAGCCGCGCCAGCCGGCCGACAACCGATCCGGCGAAAACCAGCACGACCATCATCATCACGCTCAGATACCAAGGAGCGGAATGAGATTGGGGCACTGCCGCAGCTGCATGCGAGGACCGGTCGGCGTGATAGACGAGGGTGACGATGACGGGCATCGTCGCGGTGATCACGGCCACCCGCAGGTATTGGACGACGGCGACGACGCGATCGTCACCGCCGAGTTCACGCGCGATGGCCACCAGACCGGAGGCTCCCCCGGCGACCAGTGCGAGTGCGCCGGTGAGCGGGTTGACGTCCCGGTGCAATCCGAGCAGAGCCCCGGCGCCGATGCTGAGCAGCAGGGTGGCCACCCCCACCCCGACGACCACCGGCCAGTGCGGACCGAGTGACGACAGCGCGTCGGAATGGACCATGGTGCCGATGTAGACGCCCAGCACGCCCTGGGCCGCCAAGCCCGCGACGCGCGGCACACCGGCGGGCGCCAATCGGACGATCGCCAGCAGGATGGCGACCAACAGGGCGGCGAACAGGGCGGCCGAAGGGACCCCGAGGCGGTCCAGCGGCACGGTGACCCCGACGGTCACCAGTACCAGCAGAACCCAACGCATATGCCAAGTATGCCCTTGCTTCTTCTGTGACGCCAACTGCGATTAAAGCGAGGTAGATCACCAACTAACAAGGTATAACTTGTAATATGACCGCAAACACCGCTCCGCCCGCTGCGGCCACCGAGCTGCGGGAAGCCATGATGGCGCTGGCCCGGCAGCTTCGCAGGCACCGCCCGGACAACGGGCTGACACTCAGTCAGCTCGAGGTGCTCGGCGACGTGAGCAGGGCCGGAGTGACGACACCGGCCGAGCTCGCCGCCCGGCTGCACGTCCGGGTCCAGTCGCTGACCGACTCCATCAACGAGCTCGAGTGCCGCGGGCTGCTCTCTCGCCGGCCCGACGAGGCCGACCGCCGCCGGCAGCTCATCGAACTCACCCCCGACGGGCTGGACCTGCTGCTGCGCGATCGGGAGCAGCGCGACGCCTGGCTGCATCAGTCGATGCGCGATCACCTCTCCGAGCTGGAGTTCAACCTGTTGATGCTGACCGCGCCGATACTGCGCAAACTGGTGCCGTGACTCCCGAGGACTGGATCGCCCACGACCCGGATCCGGTCACGGCCGCCGAGCTGGCCGCCCTGGATCCCGCCGACCTGGCCGCCCCGTTCGCCCGTCCGCTGACGTTCGGCACCGCCGGATTGCGCGGACCGGTGCGGGGTGGGCCGGACGCGATGAACGTCGCGGTGGTGCTGCGGGTCAGCTGGGCGCTGGGCCAGGTGCTGACACGCCGCGGCCTTGCCGGTTCGACGGTCGTGGTGGGCCGCGACGCCCGGCACGGATCGGCGCGGTTCGCGAATGCGACTGCCGAAGTATTTGCAGCCCAGGGCTTTTCGGTGATCACCTGGGAACACCCGGTACCGACTCCGATCGTCGCGTTCACCGTCCGGCACATCGGCGCCGCCGCCGGGGTGCAGATCACCGCCTCGCACAACCCGCCGGCCGACAACGGCTACAAGGTGTATCTCGATGGCGGCCTGCAGATCATCTCGCCGACCGATCGTGAGATCGAGGCCGCCATCGCCGGCGCACCGCCCGCCGACCAGATCCTCCGCCAAGCCGTCTCACCCGCGGACGACACGCTGGTCGACGCGTACGTCGCGCGGGCGGCGGCGCTACGGCGCACGGCCGACGGAAAACCGCGGGTGGCGCTGACGGCCATGCACGGGGTCGGCGGCGCGCTCGCGGTGCGCACACTGCGCGCGGCGGGTTTCGACGACGTGCACACGGTGGCAAGCCAATTCGCTCCCGATCCGGACTTCCCGACGGTGCCCTTCCCCAATCCAGAGGAACCCGGCGCCGCCGACGCCCTGTTGGAGCTGGCCGGCCGGGTCGGCGCCGACGTCGCGGTCGCGCTGGATCCCGATGCCGACCGGTGCGCGGTCGGCGTCCCGACCAAAGCCGGCTGGCGGATGCTCTCGGGCGACGAAACCGGTTGGCTGCTGGGTGATTATCTCCTGTCGAGGATGCCACCCGGTCAGGCCGCCACCAGCGTGGTGGCCAGCAGCGTCGTCTCTTCTCGGCTACTCGGCAAGATCGCCGCTGACTACGGTGCCCGGCACGTCGAGACCCTGACCGGGTTCAAATGGCTCGCCCGCGCCGACGCCGAGGTGCCCGGCCGCCGTCTGGCGTACGCCTACGAGGAAGCCATCGGGCACTGCGTCGACCCGGTAGCTGTCCGCGACAAGGACGGCATCAGCGCCGCGATAGTCGTCTGCGATCTGGTGGCATACCTTGCCGCACAGGGTGATTCGATCCCGGGCGCACTCGACCGGCTAGCCCTGCGACACGGCGTGCACAGCACCGCCGCGGTGTCGCGGCGGGTCAACGGCCCCGATGAAGCCGCGGCCATGATGGCCCGCCTGCACACCACGCCACCGACCGAGCTGGCCGGCTTTGCGGTGACAGCCAGCACACGGGCCGACGCCGTGTTCCTCACCGGCGGTGACCAGCAGACGTCGGTGCGGGTGGTGGTGCGGCCCTCCGGTACCGAGCCGAAAGTCAAGTGTTACACCGAGGTCGGCCAGGCTGTCGGCACAGATCTGGCCGGTGCCCGCAGGCGTGCGGCCGCCGTGCAGGAACAGCTGCTGGAATCCGTCCGTAA
Organism: Mycolicibacterium rhodesiae JS60; assembly: GCA_000230935.2. GTDB lineage: Bacteria > Actinomycetota > Actinomycetes > Mycobacteriales > Mycobacteriaceae > Mycobacterium > Mycobacterium rhodesiae_B. Next base: position 922,719 of record AGIQ01000001.1, on the reverse strand, counting down.
CTGGTAGTCAGCGCGGCCCGAACTGGCGGTCCCCCGCGTCGCCGAGACCGGGGACGATATAGGCGATCTCGTTGAGGCCGTCGTCGATGGTGGCGGTGAACAGGCGAGCATTCGGTGCGACTTGCTCAAGAGCGGCAATACCTTCCGGTGCGCACACCACGCACACCACGGTGATATCGCGCGCGCCACGGTCGCGCAGCAACCCGATCGTGTAGACCATCGAGCCGCCGGTGGCCAGCATCGGGTCGAGCACCATGACCGGCTGCTCGCTCAAGTCGTCGGGCAGTGACTCCAGATAGGGCGTCGGCTGATGAGTGGTCTCGTTGCGAGCCACACCGACGAAACCGACCTGGGCCTCGGGGATCAGCGCGCTCGCCCCGTCGACCATCCCGAGCCCGGCCCGCAGCACCGGCACCAACAGCGGCGGGGCGGCCAGCCGTGAGCCGGTGGTGTCCGCCATCGGGGTGTGAATGGCGACGTCCTCGCACCGCGAATCACGGGTGGCCTCGTAGACGAGCATGTGGGTCAGTTCGTGCAGGGCGCAGCGGAAGGCGGCGTTGTCGGTGCGCTCGTCGCGCAGGGTGGTCAGCCGGACCTTGGCCAGCGGGTGGTCGATCACGCGCACATCCATGCGCAGAGACTGTAGTGAGGTTTCAGGGTTTGTCGCAGCCGAGCACGGCGGCCTTGACCAGCGCGGTGTACTGGTAGGCATACACCTTGGCCCACCCCGCCACGGTGAAGTCGTAGGTGCGCGGTACCGGCCGCATCGTGACAGTGCCGCTGAAGCACTGGTGGAAAATGTAGCGCGCCCGGACCATGTGGTAGTTCCAGGACACCACGATCACATGAGTCCAGTTGTGTTGCTTGGCAAGTCGTGCGAGATACATCGCCTCGCCGCGAGTGGTGTACGGCGACGGCCGGAAACAGATGACGCTGACTGCTGCAGTGCCGGAGGCACACGCTCGCTCGAAATCAGGGAGGTCCGCGGGCTTGTCGGTGTAGGCGTTGGACAGGATGACCGTGTCGGCGTAACCCTGCTCGGCCAAGCTCAGCCCATACTGCAGGCGGCCGTCGTTGTCACCCCCGAGCACGATGATCGCGTCGGCTTTGGTCAGCGGGTCCACATGCGGGCGGTTGAACAGGATGTACCCGGCCACGCCCAGAACGCCGACCGTTGCCACGCAGATCGCGGTCACGATCGCGATCGCGCGACCCCATGTCCCCACGGGGGGCAGGTTACCGGCCAGCGAGCGTCGTTAGGCTGTGCGGCATGGCTGCTGAGCTCGTTCCGGTCCGCATCGGCGTGACCGCAGGTGACCTGTACACGTTGTGGGCGCCCCGCTGGCGCGACGGCGGTGACGAGTGGGAGGCGTTCCTCGGCAAGGACGAGGACCTGTTCGCCTTCGAATCGGTGGCCGACCTGGCCGCGTTCGTGCGCACCAACACCGACAACGACCTGGCCGATCACCCGGCATGGCAGGACCTGACCAAGGCCAACGCCCACAAGCTGGAGCCCAAGGCAGACCGCGAGGTCGACCTGATCTCTGTCGAGGAGCTGCTGTCGGACAAGCCCACCGAAGAGTCGGTGACCGCGCTGGCCAACACCATGGCCATCGTCTCCTCGATCGGTTCGGTGTGCGAGTTGCCCGCAGTGACGCGCTTCTTCAACGGCAACCCAAACCTGGGCCTGCTCTCCGGCGGCTTCGAACAGTTCAGTGGCAAGGCGGGCCTCAAGCGCTGGAGCGTCGTCGGCGAGATCGTCGGCCGCGGGTGGGACGGCGTGCTGTCCGCGATCGACGAGGTCATCTCCATCCCCGAGGTCGACGCGCGGGCGGCTAAGGCGGTGGCAGACGAGCTCGAGCAGCCGTACGAGGAACCCGAAGAGCCCGAAGAGACGGCGGACGCCGAAAGCGACGCCGAGGACGGCACCGAGGAGACCCCCGCCGAGCGTGCGCCGCAGGACCGGGTGGTGCTCGGTAGCGACGCCGACTTCTGGACGGAGGTCGGCATCGACCCGGTGCGCATCACGCTCGGATCGGGCACGGTGTACACGCTGCGCTGCTACTTCGACGATCGCCCGATCTTCCTGGGCCGCAACGGCAGGATCAGCGTGTTCGGGTCGGAGCGCTCGCTGGCCCGCTCGCTGGCCGACCAGCGCGACCACGATCTGGCCGATCTGAGCACCTACGACGACATTCACACCGCGGCCACCGACGGCTCGCTGCGGGTCGACGTCAGCGAGGAAAACATCTACATGCTCACCGGCCTGTCCGATGACATCTCCGACGGGCCCGACGCGATCGACCGCGACCAGCTGGAGCTGGCCATCGAGTTCGTCCGCGACGTCGGCGAGTACTCCGAAGAGGACGTGGTCGACCGACTCTTGGCGCAGGATCGGGCACTGGGCAAGCTGGTCGATTACGTCCTCGATCCCGAGGAGAATTCCCGTCCCGCCGGGCCCTACGCGGCCGCGGTGAAGGAGTGGGAAGAGATCGAGCGCTTCGTGGAGTCGCGGCTACGCCGCGAGTGACCTCTTAGGAGCTCGCACCGGCCTTCGCCCGCTTGGAGCCGCCGACGCCGTTGTTGTGCTTCGACGTCGTGGACGTCGACGACTTTGACGAGTCACTGGTGCTCTTCTTGGTGTCGTTCTTCGTGAGCGGGACGCGCGGCTTGAATCCCGCGACCGATTTCTTCTGGGTCGACGTCGTGTCGGTCGACGGCGTCTTGGCCGCGGCCGTGGTGTCGGGCTCGGTGTCGGTGACGTCGGGACCGCCGACCCCGTAGGGCCCGGGGCGCGTCGTGCGGAACGGGCGAGCACCGAACAGGTCCTCGATACCGTTGTCCAGGCCGGTCGGAATCGAGATGGCCAGGTTGGTGGCGAACGTGGCCGGGTTGGGGAAGTGCAGGACGTTCCACGACGTCGGAACGCCCGGGCTGGTCGTGCGGTCGTAGGCCGATTCGACGATCACCCGCAACGGGGCGTCCAGGGTGTCGGCCAGCGCATGGCCGAGCGGCCCGAGGTTGTTCAGCGGCATCAGCAGCGGCAGCACCGGCGTCGAGATCAAGTAGTAGTGCGTGTCGCCGTACTCGCCCTGATCGATGACGCCGGGATCGGTGAGCGTGGTGTCGTCATACGTGCCGCCGAGATGCAGGTAGTCGACGCCCATCATCGCGTTCATCACGGCCAGCAGGTTCAGCGGATTGACCGGGAAGTCCGACCAGCCGTCGTACTGCGCGGCGATGTCGACGGTGTCGTACTGCGTGTCGGTCGGGGTGGATCCGTTGAACGTCGACCCGCCGAAGGGCAGACCCAACGGGACGGTGACACCTTCGGGCCCGCGGGCGAGGAATCCGCCGTTCGGCCGGTTACCGTTGGCGATCAGCACGAAGCTGACGTCCGGGCCCTCTCCTGGCGCGTATTCAGCTGCCAATGCCCGCTTTTCGAGCGTGGCGACCGTGGAGCTCTGGGAAAAGCCGTAGACGACGAACGTGTCGCCGGGAGCCGGGGCGACCGATCCCACCTGATCGTTGTAACTGCACGAGGTGGCCTTGATGCAGTTGTCCAGGTTCTGCCGGCCCAGCGCGACCGACTGATCGAAGGTCAGCGTGCCGTTGTTCGGCGCGGACTGTTCGGGGGTGATCACCGCAACCGTGTTGTAGGGACCCGACGGGACCCCGGTACCCAGGGTCGACGCGGGGTCGACGTAATTGCCGACCGCGCTGGCCAGGTAGCTCTGGACGAACTCGTCGGTGTCCTCGGCAGGAGACAGCGAATGACCCGTACCGCCCATCACGAGCACCGTTGTGCCGGTGAGTAGAAGCTTGAGCGCGGCCGAGGTGGTCGTCAGCAGGACGAAGGACAGGAACGCCGCCAGTCCGGCGATCGCCACTGCCGTGCTGCGAGCTGCCAGGCGCATATCGGGTCACTCCCCTTTTCCCGCCAACACCGAGCACGACGAACCGGCGCACCCGCCCCCGACTAGGCCTGAAATACTGTATCAGCAAACCCCGTGCCGAGAGCCCCGCCGAGCGGTGGCGTGCGACCGCTGTAGTCCGACCTCAACCCGCTACCGCGCGAATGCCACATCGCCGCAGCTTGCAGGTCGGGACGACGGGGTCGCCGGCAAACCCACAGCGCCATCATCCGGCGCGAGCCGACTGGACTTTGTCGCCCGGAGCCTCGGGCCCGCAAACCGAAGCCGACGGGGTGCTAACCTTCTAACCCGTGAGCCGAGTCCATATCCCGAAGTTGGGGATAATCGCCGCACTACGCCGCAAGACGGACACCAAGCGCTGGGCCGACACCCGGAACCTGTACTCGGAGTGGGAGCCGCGCACGCAGCGGGCCGCCGAGCTGATTCCGGCAGGCAGCCGGGTGATCGAGTTCGGTGCGGGCACCCGAACCCTGGAGAAGCACCTCGACCCGTCGTGTACCTACACTCCGTCCGATCTCGTCGACCGCGGCCCGGGCACGATTGTCTGCGATCTCAACGAGCCCCCGCTGCCCAGCCTGGGCAAGAACACCTATGACGTCGCGGTGATCATGGGAGTCCTCGAATACCTTCGCGACGTGCCGGGGGTGCTCGACTGGCTGTCGGCATACGTCCCGCGCTGCGTCATCTCTTACGGCTGCCCGGACACCAACGATCAGTTCCGGCGCACCAAGCTCGGGGCCGTCGATCGGATCAGCCGGGGCTGGCTGAACAACTACCTCGAGGAAGAAATTCGGACACTCTTCCGGGATCGGGGCTACGAAAGCCTGCACGAAGAGAACTGGGCAAACGTCGACGGGTATCAGCACCGGCTGTTCGTCTTCAGCAAGTGATCGCGGGACTTCCGGCCCTCGCAGCCAGCGCCGATAGCCTGTAGCGTGGGACCGCTTAGGAGGTATTAGTGGTGACATCGACACTGACCCTGACAGATCTGCTGGCAAACCAGGGCATCGCCGATTTGACCGGACTCTGGCCGGTCGACATGGTCGAAGACTGGAATCGTCGACTCGATCCCATCTTCGCTGGGACCGACGGTGAGCGACGGTCGTACGCGAGTGCCGACGCGCTGGCCGAGACCGGCATCTTCGCCGAACTGTTCAGTGCGCCCGTCCGTCAGGTCATCGCCGGCATTCACCCCTCTGCCCTGCTGTACCACTGCCACAGCTACGAGATCGCCGCCAATCAGGGCCGGCCGCACATTCACCGCGACAAGCCGCTGGGCTGGCATCGCGACACCGAGACGATCGGCGCCTATACCGTCGATTTCCCGTCGTTCATCAGCATCTTCATCCTGCTGTCGCCGGTCAGCGAGGGCGATGGCGCGTTCGAGTTCTACCCCCACCGCCCCAACAGGGGAATGCGCCCCGGCGGCGACGCGGTTCAACTGGTCGGCCCGGTCGGCACGGCCGCGATGTGGAACCGCTCCTACTTCCACCGCGCGTCACCGAACCGCGGTGCGCTGCGCCGCCGCGTCCTGAAGGTGTCGTTCCAGCCGGCTGGCCTGCCCAACGACCGCATCGGGCTGCAGGAGTTCACCGACGCCAAGACGCACCTGACCGATCCGGCCCTGCTTGCCCTCATCGACGAACGCCGGGTGGGCACCACCACCCCGCTGCACGATCGGGGTGAGATTCCGGCCGGCACTCCGCTGCCGCCGACGACGCGTAACGAGCTGTCGCGGGCGCAGGCGACCTACATCCGCGCCCAGACCGTCGGTTTCCGGGTGCTGGCCGCCGCGGGCGTTGTGTGACACAACCCAGTAACCGGCTGCGGGCGCTTGTCGTCGGCTCCGGATACCGAGTCCGCAACGCCTTTCTTCCGGCGTTGAACCTGCTGGATTCCCGCATCGAGGTCGTCGGAATCCATTCCCGGACATACGACAACGCGCGCCGGGCCGGGCAGCGATGGGGCGTGGAGGCGATCAAGGATCCTCGGACCCTGCGCCCCGGAGACATCGACCTCGCGCTGGTGTCGGTAACCGTGACCAACAACCTGGCTGTGTTGCAGTCGATTGCCCACTTGGCTCCCGGCGCCTCCTTGGTGATCGACACGCCCGGGATCGGCCGCCTCGACGATCTTGCCCGACTGTCCGTATTCCGGAAGTGGTCGAAGATCCGGGTCGGCGAAGACTGGATGAACATGCCGCAGTACCGCTTGGTCGGCGACGCCATCCGGGCCGGGGCACTTGGCGAGGTCAGCCGAATCTCGATGTCGGAGATGGGATATCGCTACCACGCGTTGGCACTGGTGAGATCGTGGCTGGGACTGCTGCCGCCGACTTCGGCCCGCAGTCATCGGGTGTCCGGCGGGGTCAACATCGAATACCGCTTCCGGGGCGGGAAGAGCGGCGAGGTCCGTGAACCCTACCGACAGGGCGAGGGATCCTTCACCGTCACCGGCAGCACGGCGGTCCTGTCCGGACACCCGATGGGTCACGACATACCGGATGCCAAGGGCGCCAAGCTTGTTCGCCTGGAGGACGCTGGCGGCCTGGTCGGGTTCGGAATCGACGGGCTCGCAGCGCCGATGAAGATCGACCTTCCGCATCACGCGGCGGTGAGCGCCATGGGACTCGAGGACGACTCCGAGTTCAATGTGCTGCGCATCGACGGGCTGAGCCAGGTGATCGCCTCGCTGTGGAACACCGGCGATCCGGTGAACACCCGCTACCGACTCGAGGACGCCGTCTCCGACAACCTGGTCAGCTTCGCCGCCCGCGGGATTCCGTGGCTGCCGGCGGCCGCTATTCGGCTTCGAGGTGGAGGTCGGTAGGAGGCTCGTCCTCGTCGATCTCGTCGAAGTCCACGACGTCTTCGGGCAGCTCTTCGACCGGCCCGTCGTTGTCGAGAACCGCTACGGCAGAAGCGGATACAGCTGCCGCTGCAGCCGTTGCAGCAGCCAACTTCGCGGCCTCGATCTTCACTCGCGGCGGCTTGGACGGCCACCAGTTTGCGTCGCCCATTAGTACGCATACGGCCGGCACCATGATGGTCCGCACCAGGAAGGTGTCGAGGAGCAGGCCCACGCCGATGACAAAGCCGAGTTGTACAGCGGTCAGCACGCTGCTGACGGTGAGGGCGAGCATCGATGCGGCGAAGATCAGGCCCGCCGAGGTCACCACCCCGCCCGTTGCGCCGATCGTGCGGATAACTGCCGACCGCACACCATATTTCGCCTCGTCGCGAATCCGGGAAATCAGCAACAGATTGTAGTCGGCACCGACGGCGACGAGCACCATGAATGACAGTCCCGGCACCCCCCACGACATTTGTTGGCCGAGAATGAATTGGAACAGCACGACACCGATACCGAGTGCGGACGCGTACGAGATGACGACAGAAATCACCAGATACAGCGGCGCGACGAGCGCACGCAAGAGCATGATCAGGATCAGGAACACCACGACCAACGTCATGATCATCATGTAGCGGACGTCGGCGTTGTAGAAGTCCCGGATGTTCGCATTGATCGACGAAAAGCCGACCATCGAGATCTCCGCACCCTCCAGCTGGGTGTTGGGCCGTGCGGCGTTCGCGGTGTCGACGATCGTCTGGACCTGATCCATCGCCTCTGTACTGAACGGATTGAGTGCGGTCTGAACGAGGTATCGCGCGGAGTGCCCATCCTCGGAGACGAACAGTTTGGCGGCCTTCTTGAACTCATCCATCGTCAGGACCTGCGGCGGTATATAGAAACCCGACATCGGCGGGTCGGCTGCCTCCCGTTTCATCGCCAAGAGGAACGACGATGCCTGATCCAAGCCCTGCCCGAGATTCCTGGTCTGGTCGACGAGAGTCTGAACGCCCAGCGCGAGTTGACGACTCCCATCGGCGAGCTGGTTGGCACCCTGGACCGCCTCGTTGAGCCGCTCTTCCACACCGCCCGGCTGTCCCACCCCGAGCGCTCGAGCAGCCGCCGTCGCCTTCCGAACGTTCTCGCTCAACGTGCGGACCGACTCGTCGAGCTTCTGCGATCCCTCGGTCGCGGACAGCTCGCGGGCAAACGCTTCAATGGCGTGCACGGCGTCGGTGTTACTGACGTCGACGATCTTCTGCAGGTCCGATCGGGAGTTGACGCACGCGGGGTCCGCATTGCACTCCGGGCTGACGTTCAACGCGAGAACCATCGGCGTGGCCCAATCGCTGATACTCGTCACGCGCAGAATGGTGACCCCCAACGAGTCGCCCAGGGTCCGCATGTTGGTCACCAGGGTGGCCGTCTTGTCGATCTGATCCAGCGTCTTGGACCCGCCGAACTTCTGCGACATAGCGTCGAGCGCGCTGGTCAATCCACGGACGCTGGCGATCGATCCCACCACCTGAGCGCGGATCTGACCCAGGACGTCGGCCATCTTCCCCGCACCCCCGGTCAACAAGGTGAGGCTGTCGTCGTTCGTGCGAATCAAGTTGGATGCCTCGCCCAGTTTGCTGCCGACTTCGCCTGCCTGGTAGCTGGTCTTGGCCTGCTCGAGCACCTGGCCGGTGGGCCTGGTGATACCGCGGACCATGTCGATATTCGGCAGCTGGGCAATTCGCGCCGCCATCTGCTCCATATCGGCCAGCGCCTTCGGCGTGCGCAAGTCATTGGGCGATTGAATGAACAGGAACTGCTGCAGCGTGCTGCTGATCGGGAAGTGCTTGTCCATCACCTCGTAGGCGCGGTTGCTCGCCGAATCCTGGGGCAGGTTCTTGCGGTCGTCGTAATTGAACTTGGTCAGCAACGCACAGGCAGCGAGCGCGCCCAGGATGACGAGGCTGGTCACCAGATAGATGACGGGCCGACGGACGATGTGGACGCCGGATCTCCGCCAGAAACGTCCGGTCAGATCACGCCGAGGCTTGATCCAGTTGCGCCGAGCAGCGAGCACGATCAGGGCCGGCAGCAACGTGATCGACGACAGGAAGCCGACGGTGACGGTCACCGCGAGGGCCGGTCCCACAGTGGAGAAGATGGCCAGCTTGGTAAACGAAATGCCGAGGAAGGTAATGGCGACGGTGCCCGCCGAGCCGGCGATCACCTCGCCGATGGAACGCAGCGCCTCGATCAGAGCATCGTCGGTGGCCATGCCGGTCTTGATCAGCTCCTGGAATCGGCTATACAGGAATACGCCATAGTCGACACCGGCGCCCATGATCATGCCGACCATCAGCATCATCGTCTGCGGGCCCAGCCCTAAGCCCAGCTCGCCGAGACCGGCTACCAGCTGTTGCGCTACCAAAAACGAGATGCCGATCGTCACCAGTGGCATGAGCATCGCAACGATGCTGCGGTACACCAGCAGGAGTATCGAGAACACCAGCAGGACGGTGGCGGCCTCGATCATGTGCTGATCCCGCGCACCGATCTGGTTCATGTCTTCAAAAGTCGCCCCGCCACCGACCACGTTGACCTGCAGCGACGAACCTTCAGCCGCGTCCTGGACGGTCTTGAGGACGTTGCGGAAGGACTCCTGACCTTCCGGGGTGCCCATGGTCCCGGCCATACTGACCGGCAGGCTCCAGGCCTTTTGGTCCTTGCTGGTCATCACGTCGCGGAGCTCGGGGATGTGCACGAAATCCTGGATCGACGTGACGTTCTTGGTGTCGGCCCGCAGCTTATCGACGACAGTGCGGTAGGTGGCCTCATCGGCCGGCGTGAGCCCCCCGTCGTTGCTGAGGATGACGGCCGCGAAATTGCCCGCGTCGGCCTCCTTGAACGCCTCCTGCATTTTCTTGCCGACGACCAGGACGGGAGCGTCCTTGGGAAGCAGATCGGGAGTCTGGCGGGCGGCGACGACCGCAAGCGGAGTGATAATGACCATCAGCGATGCAGCCAGGACTAGCCAAGCGGCGATCACGAGCAGGGGGTGGCGAACGATCACCCGACCCAAGCCCGTGAGGAGCTTATGTGGTGACACGCCCCTGAAAACGGCGCGCTTGGACATCACACCAAGTTACATCGCGCAAACACCCGGACATGTATCACGAGGTGGCGACACAATTCGTGGCGAGCCGTGGCCCGCGGATCGGATCGTACGCCCGTCGCGGTTGCGGCGCCCGGTGACGTGCCGGCGGCACACCCACACAGCAAACAATCCCGGGGTCAGCCGACCAGCACCGCATAGCGCGGCTTGATCACCTCGTCGATGATGGTCAGCCGCTCGTCGAAGTGGATGAACGCCGACTTCATCGCGTTGATCGTGAACCGCTCCAGGTCACTCCACCCGTAGTCGAAGGCCTCGACCAGACGCAGCATCTCCTGGCTCATCGTGGTGTCGCTCATCAGCCGGTTGTCAGTGTTGACGGTGACCCGAAAGCGCAGCCGCGCCAGCAGGTCGAACGGATGGCTGGCGATACTGTCCACCGCACCGGTCTGCACATTGGAACTCGGGCACAGCTCGAGTGGAATGCGCTTGTCGCGCAGGATCGCCGCCAGCGGTCCCAGCCGGATCGACCCGTCCGGCTGCAGCTTGATGTCGTCGACGATCCGCACGCCGTGGCCGAGGCGATCGGCTCCGCAGAACGCCAGGGCCTCGTGAATGGACGGCAGACCGAACGCCTCACCGGCGTGAATGGTGAAGCGCGCGTTGTTGGTTCGCATGTACTCGAATGCGTCGAGGTGACGGGTGGGCGGGTGGCCGGCTTCGGCGCCGGCAATGTCGAATCCGACCACTCCCTTGTCGCGGAATCGAATTGCCAGCTCGGCGATCTCCCGAGATCGAGCCGCGTGGCGCATCGCGGTGACCAGGCAGCGCACCACGATCGGACGTCCGGTCGCGGCAGCGGCTTTCTCCCCGTCGGCGAAGCCGGCCAGTACCGCGTCGACCACCCCGTCGAGGGACAGGCCGCCGTCGATGTGCAATTCGGGGGCGAACCGCACCTCGGCGTACACCACGTTGTCGGCGGCCAGATCCTCGACGCATTCGAAGGCCACCCGGTGCAGCGACTCGGCGGACTGCATGACCGCGACGGTGTGGGCGAACGGTTCGAGGTAACGCACCAGCGACCCGCTGTGCGCGGCGGTGCGGAACCACGTGGCCAGCGTGGCCTCGTCGGTGGCCGGCAACCCGTCGTAGCCGATCTGCTCGGCGATTTCCAGGACGGTGGCCGGCCGCAGCCCGCCGTCGAGGTGGTCGTGCAGCAGCGCCTTGGGGGCCTGGCCGATCATGTCGAGGGTCAGCGGTGTGGACATCAGGCGATCCGATCGATGATCAGCGGGCCGGGGATAGATCCAGCCGGCACAGCGTCCACGACGGACCAGGAACCCTCGAGTTCGCCCATGGCGGCCGGAATCCGCTCCCGGGTGTCGGTGTAGAGGGTGAATAGCGGCTCACCAGCAGAAACCGGTTCACCGGGGCGGCGGTGGATGCGCACGCCCGCGCCCGGTTGCACATGTTCGCCCGGGGTGGCCCGGCCAGCACCGAGCCGCCATACCGTCAGCCCCATCGCCATCGCGTCGATGTCCCCCATTGTGCCGCCTCGCGGCGCCAGCACGGTCTCGGAATGAACACCGATCGGAAGCTGCGCGTGAACATCACCGCCCTGCGCACTCACCAGGGCGCGGAAACTGTCCATCGCGGTGCCGTCGCGCAGGGTCTGCGCCGGATCGCGATCGTCGATCCCGGCGAGATCCAGCATCTCCGCCGCCAAGGCAACCGTCAGCTCCACGACATCCTCGGGCCCGCCACCGGCGAGCACCTCGAGTGACTCGACGACCTCCAGGGCGTTGCCGACCGTGCGGCCGAGCGGGATGTCCATGTCGGTCAGCACCGCCCGAGTCGGGATGCCCTGCGCCAGGCCCAGCTCCACCATGGTGGCGGCCAGCTCCCGGGATTCGGCCTCGGTTTTCAGGAACGCCCCCCGACCGACCTTCACATCGAGCACCAGGGCGTCGGCACCCTCGGCCAGCTTTTTGCTCATCACCGAGCTGGCAATCAAGGGCAAGGACTCCACCGTGCCCGTGACGTCACGCAGCGCATAGATCTTGCGGTCGGCGGGAGCCAGCTCGCCGGCGGCGAAGATCGCCGCACCGATCTCCGAAAGCTGCTGGCGAACTTGGGCTTTGGTGATCTCGGCGGTGAATCCGGGAATCGACTCCAGCTTGTCCAGGGTGCCGCCGGTATGGCCGAGGCCGCGGCCCGCGGCCTGCGGAACCGTCGCGCCGCATGCCGCGACGACAGCAACCAGCGGAATAGTGATCTTGTCGCCAACACCGCCGGTCGAGTGCTTGTCCACCGTCCGCAGCGGACGCCCGTCGCGGCGCAGATCGCTGAAGTCCAGGTGCTCGCCCGAGGCGATCATCGCCGTGGTCCACCGGGAGATCTCACCGCGGTCCATCCCGCGCAGGAAGATCGCCATCAGCAGCGCCGACATCTGCTCGTCGGCCACCCGCCCGTAGGTGTAGGCGTCGATCACCCAGTCGATGGCCTCGTCGGACAGCCGGAAGCCGTCGCGCTTGGCCCTGATGATCGTGGGAGCGTCGAATGTGAACTGTGTCACGGCTTTTCCCGTTCCACTCGGGCCAGATCGTCGGGACCGAAAGCGTCGGGCAGCAGCTCTGCCAACGGCCGTGGCCCCTGCGCGTGGTCGACGAGCAGGCCCGGCCCGCCGTGTTCGAGAAGCAACTGACGACAGCGCCCACAGGGCATCAGCGCCGCGCCGGTGGTATCCACCACGGCCACTGCGAGCAGGCGGCCGCCGCCGCCGGAAACCAGTGCGCAGACCACCGCGCACTCGGCACAGAGACCTAGGCCATATGAGACATTCTCCACATTGCACCCGATGACGACTCGGCCGTCGTCGACCAGCGCCGCCGCCCCGACCGGGAACCGCGAGTAGGGCGCATACGCCTGCGCGGCTACCTCAATAGCCTTGGCCCGCAATGATTTCCAGTCGATTCTCGTGGCCATGTGTCGCTCACCACACCCGTACTGAATGCATTCACCAACCGCCTCGCCGGAGTTGCGTTTCGGCGGTTACCCGGCCAACTCGGCCGCGCAGCCACCTCTCATCTCTGCACGGTAGTTCTTTCGACCCCACAAACGGAGTTAGAGTCCACCAAAAAGCAACGATGGTGTTGGAGGCGCTGATGAGTACAGTCCGGCGACGGCGCACTCTTTATCGCGGCGATCCCGGCATGTGGTCGTGGGTGTTGCACCGCATCACCGGCGCGACGATCTTCTTCTTCCTCTTCGTCCACGTGCTCGACACGGCTCTGGTGCGGGTCAGCCCGCAGGCCTACAACGAGGTGGTCGAGACCTACAAGACGCCGATCGTCGGCCTGATGGAGATCGGGCTGGTGGCCGCGCTGCTCTATCACGCACTCAACGGTGTGCGGATCATTCTCATCGACTTCTGGTGGAAGGGACCGCGTTATCAACGCCAGATGTTGTGGGCGGTCGCGGGGGTCTGGCTGCTCGTGATGGTGCCGTCGCTGGTGATCATCGGCACGCACATGGCGGAGCGATTCCTGTGAGCGCGCCGGAGAGCCGGCTGGGACCGCCGGCCCCGATCCTCGAGCGCAGCCACGACCGGCCAGCCGGGCTGGACAATCCGCGCACCCCGCGCCGACGCGGCGGGATGCCCAACTTCGAGAAGTACGCCTGGCTGTTCATGCGCTTCTCCGGCGTCGTCCTGATCTTCCTGGCGCTCGGGCACCTGTTCATCGGGCTGATGTGGGACGGCGGCGTCTACCGCATCGACTTCAACTATGTGGCGCAGCGCTGGGCCTCGCCGTTCTGGCAGACCTGGGACCTGTTGCTGCTGTGGCTGGCACAGCTGCACGGCGGCAACGGGATCCGCACGATCATCGGCGATTACGCCCGCAAGGACTCCACCAAGTTCTGGCTGAACTCACTGCTGGTGGTTTCGATGCTCATCGTGCTGGTGGTGGGTACCTATGTGCTGCTGACCTTCGATCCGAACATCTCCTAGTTCCTGAGGCGAGAATGATTACCGAACACCGCTACGACGTGGTCATCGTCGGCGCAGGCGGAGCCGGCATGCGCGCCGCCGTCGAGGCAGGCCCGCGGGTGCGCACCGCGGTGCTGACCAAGCTGTACCCGACCCGCTCGCACACCGGTGCCGCCCAGGGCGGCATGTGCGCGGCGCTGGCCAATGTCGAAGAGGACAACTGGGAGTGGCACACCTTCGACACCGTCAAGGGCGGCGACTATCTCGCCGACCAGGACGCCGTCGAAATCATGTGCAAGGAAGCCATCGACGCGGTGCTCGACCTCGAGAAGATGGGGATGCCCTTCAACCGCACCCCCGAGGGCCGCATCGACCAGCGCCGGTTCGGCGGGCACACCCGCGACCACGGCAAGGCCCCGGTGCGCCGGGCCTGCTATGCCGCCGACCGCACCGGCCACATGATCCTGCAGACGCTGTACCAGAACTGCGTCAAGCACGACGTGCAGTTCTTCAACGAGTTCTACGCCCTGGACCTGTGTTTGACCGAAACGCCCAGCGGTCCGGTGGCCACCGGCGTCATCGCCTACGAGCTGGCGACCGGCGACATCCACATCTTCCACGCCAAGGCCATCGTCTTCGCAACCGGCGGCTCGGGCCGGATGTACAAGACCACCTCGAATGCACACACCCTGACCGGTGACGGGCTGGGCATCGTCTTCCGCAAGGGACTTCCGTTGGAGGACATGGAGTTTCATCAATTCCACCCCACGGGTCTGGCGGGACTGGGCATCCTCATCTCCGAGGCCGTCCGCGGCGAGGGCGGCCGGCTGCTCAACGGCGAGGGTGAGCGGTTCATGGAGCGCTACGCCCCCACGATCGTCGACCTGGCCCCACGCGACATCGTCGCCCGCTCGATGGTGCTGGAAGTGCTCGAAGGCCGCGGCGCCGGTCCACACAAGGACTACGTCTACATCGACGTGCGACACCTCGGCGAGGAGGTGCTCGAGGCGAAGCTGCCCGACATCACCGAATTCGCCCGCACCTACCTGGGTGTGGACCCGGTCAAGGAGTTGGTGCCGGTCTACCCGACGTGCCACTACGTGATGGGCGGCATCCCGACCACCATCACCGGACAGGTGTTGCGCAACAACACGACAACGGTTCCCGGCCTGTACGCCGCGGGTGAATGCGCGTGCGTGTCGGTGCACGGCGCCAACCGGCTGGGCACCAACTCGCTGCTGGACATCAACGTGTTCGGTCGCCGCGCAGGCATTTCCGCCGCCAACTACGCGCTCGGCCACGACTTCGTCGACCTGCCCGATCAGCCGGCGACCATGGTGGAGACGTGGGTGGCCGACATCCTCTCCGAGCACGGCAACGAGCGCGTCGCCGACATCCGCGGCGAACTCCAGCAGTCCATGGACAACAACGCCGCAGTGTTCCGCACCGAGGAGACGTTGAAGCAGGCGTTGACCGATATCCACGCGTTCAAGGAGCGCTACGCCCGGATTTCGGTGCATGACAAGGGAAAGCGCTACAACAGCGACCTGCTGGAGGCGATCGAGCTGGGCTTCCTGCTGGAGCTGGCCGAGGTCACCGTCGTCGGAGCGTTGAACCGCAAGGAGTCTCGCGGCGGGCATGCCCGCGAGGACTACCCCAATCGCGACGACACCAATTACATGCGCCACACCATGGCCTACAAGGAAGGTGCGGATTTGCTCAGCGATATCCGGCTGGACTACAAGCCGGTGGTGCAGACGCGGTATGAGCCGATGGAACGGAAATACTGACGATGACGATCGCGCCCGAGGTGAAGGAACCCGCGTTGCCGCCGATCCCGGACGGGGCGGTGATGGTGACGCTGAAGATCGCGCGGTTCAACCCCGAGGATCCCGACGCCGCCGGCTACCAGAGCTTCCGGGTGCCGTGCCTGCCGAGCGACCGGCTCCTGAACCTGCTGATCTACGTGAAGAGCTACCTGGACGGCACGCTGACCTTCCGCCGCTCGTGCGCACACGGGGTGTGCGGCTCGGACGCGATGCGGATCAACGGTGTGAACCGGCTGGCGTGCAAGGTACTGATGCGCGATCTGCTTCCGAAGAAAAGCAAACCATTGACCATCACCATCGAGCCGATCAAGGGCCTGGCCGTTGAGAAGGACCTGGTGGTCAACATGGAACCGTTCTTCGACGCCTACCGCGCGGTCAAGCCGTACCTGATGACGTCGGGCAACCCGCCCACCCGGGAGCGCATCCAGAGCCCGACCGACCGGGCCCGCTACGACGACACCACCAAGTGCATCCTGTGCGCCTGCTGCACGACCAGCTGCCCGGTGTACTGGAGCGAGGGGTCGTACTTCGGGCCTGCGGCGATCGTCAACGCGCACCGGTTCATCTTCGACAGCCGCGACGAGGGGGCCGCCGAGCGCCTCGACATCCTCAACGAGGTCGACGGGGTGTGGCGCTGCCGTACGACGTTCAACTGCACGGACGCCTGCCCGCGCGGCATCGAGGTGACGAAGGCGATTCAGGAGGTCAAGCGCGCGCTCATGTTCGCGCGCTGACTAGCCGGTGAATTCAGCGGGTAGGTGTCGCGGTGTGCCCGTCGAGGTTCTAGAGTCGCTTCGGCGATCAGGTTTCGCTTTTCGCCGTGAGTGAGGACAGAATGCCGCAATCCAGGACGCATCTACCGATTCCCACGGCCCCGCGCCGGGGCCTGATTACGTATGACGCGAAGGATCCCGATAGCAGTTACCCGCCGATCGAGCAGGTGCGGCCGCCGACGGGCGCCCCGAATGTCTTGCTGATTCTGCTTGACGATGTGGGGTTCGGTGCGGCGAGCGCATTCGGCGGCCCGTGCCAGACGCCTGTCGCGGAGCGCCTGGCGACGGATGGCTTGCGCTACAACCGGTTCCACACCACCGCACTGTGTTCGCCGACCCGGCAGGCGCTGCTGACGGGGCGCAATCATCATTCGGCGGGGATGGGCGGTATCACCGAGATCGCCACCGGCGCGCCGGGCTACAGTTCAGTGCTGCCCAACACCATGTCCCCGATCGCGCGGACCCTGAAACTCAACGGCTACAACACCGCACAGTTCGGCAAGTGTCACGAGGTTCCGGTTTGGGAGACCAGCCCGGTCGGCCCGTTCGACGCGTGGCCCACCGGAGGTGGGGGTTTCGAGTACTTCTACGGCTTCATCGGCGGGGAGGCGAACCAGTGGTATCCAACCCTGTTCGAAGGCACCAACCCGATCGAAGTGACCCGCACCCCTGAACAGGGCTACCACTTCATGGAGGACATGACCGACAAGGCGATCGCCTGGATCGGCCAGCAGAAAGCCCTAGCCGCCGACAAGCCGTTCTTCGTGTACTTCGCCCCTGGGGCTACCCATGCGCCCCACCACGTGCCGACCGAGTGGGCCGACAAGTACAAAGGCAAGTTCGACGACGGCTGGGATGTGTTGCGGGAGCAGACTTTCGCACGGCAAAAGGAAATCGGTGTGATCCCACCGGAGGCGGTGCTGACTGCGCGGCACGCCGAGATCCCGGCCTGGGACGACATGCCCGAAGAGCTGAAGCCTGTGCTGCGCCGGCAAATGGAGGTCTACGCCGGGTTCCTGGAGTACACCGATCACCACGTCGGCCGGCTCCTCGACAGCGTGGCGCGCCTCGGTGCGCTTGACGACACGCTGGTCTACTACATCATCGGCGACAACGGCGCTTCGGCCGAGGGCACCCTCAATGGGACGTTCAACGAAATGCTGAACTTCAACGGGATGGCCGCCATCGAGACCCCACAATTTCTGGCCGAACGTATCGACGAGTTCGGTGGACCGTCCTCGTACAACCACTACGCGGTGGGCTGGGCACATGCCATGGATACGCCGTACCAATGGACCAAACAGGTTGCCTCGCACTGGGGCGGGACCCGCAACGGCACCATCGTGCACTGGCCCAACGCCATTACTGCCAAAGGCGAGCACCGCTGGCAGTTCCACCATGTCATTGACGTCGCCCCGACGATCCTGGAAGCCGCCGGCCTGCCCGAGCCGTTGTTCGTCAACGGTGTCCAGCAGCACCCGATCGAAGGGGTCAGCATGTTGTATTCCTTCAATGACCCCGACGCACCGGACCAGCATGAGACCCAATACTTCGAGATGCTGGGCAATCGGGGCATCTATCACAAGGGCTGGACCGCCGTGACCAAACACGGCACGCCGTGGCTGCTGCTCGGAGCCGAGAAGCCCGCGTTCGACGACGACGTCTGGGAACTCTACGACACCACCGCCGACTGGACGCAGGCAAAGGACCTGTCGAAAGAAATGCCGGAAAAACTCCACGAACTACAGCGGCTTTGGCTGATCGAGGCGACCCGCTACAACGTTTTGCCGCTCGACGACGATACTGCCACCCGGATGAACTCCGACCTCGCCGGACGTCCCGTGCTGATCAAGGGCAATACCCAACTGCTGTTCGCCGGCATGGGACATCTCTCGGAGAACTGCGTGCTCAACATCAAGAACAAGTCGCACTCGGTGACCGCGTCGATCGAGGTACCCGAGACCGGCGCCAAGGGGGTCATCATCGCCCAGGGCGCCAACATAGGCGGCTGGAGCCTGTATGCCAAGGACGGCAAGCTGAAGTACTGCTACAACTTGGGCGGCATCAAGCACTATTTCGTCGAATCCGCCGGCCCACTTCCGGCCGGTCCCCATCAGGTGCGCATGGAGTTCGACTACGCAGGCGGCGGGATGGGTAAGGGCGGCACCGTTCGGCTCTATGTCGATGGGGAGCAGGTCGGCGAGGGACAAGTCGAAGCGACGCTCGCCATCGTCTTCTCCGCCGACGACGGCTGCGACGTCGGCCGCGACTCCGGTGCCGCGGTATCACCGGACTACCCGCCGGCAGACAACGCCTTCAACGGCCGCGTGATAGGTGTCCAACTCGCGATCGCAGACGCCGCACACGCCGAGGGCCACGTTGTGGCACCAGAGGAAGCGCTACGTATCGCGATGGCCCGCCAGTAACGTCACCGGGTCAGTGCAGCGTCACTGGCCGTCCTTGCGCCGCAACCGATCGGCGACCGCCGTGCGACTGATCTGGTCGTCGTCGAGCCAGGCAGCGGCGATATCGGCACCCCCGCCGAGAGTGGAGAGCACCCTGGCCCGTTCCGACCACAGGTACAGATCGGTCTCGACGACGTAGCCCATCCCGCCGTGCAGTTGATGGGCGTCAAGGGTGGCCCACTTGGCCGCGGTGGCGGATTGGATTCTGGCGATGGCGGTTTCGCGGATGGCGGTGCGGCCCCGGTCGATCGCGTGCACCGCGGACTGGGCGGCCAGCCGGGCCGCTGTGAGGGCGATGTGCATATCGGCCACGATGTGCTGTGCGGCCTGGAACGAGGCGATCGGCCGGCCGAACTGGTGGCGCATCGTGGTGTAGCGCACGGTGCGATCGAGCACCGCCTCCCCGACACCGACGAGGTCCAGCGAGGCCAACGCCATCGCGGCGTTGGCCACCCGGCGCAGTTCGTCGCGGCCGGGAAATGCCCCGTCGCACAGCACGTCGTCGACCGGCACGTCGTCGAAACGCACCACCGAGGCGTGATGGCCGCCCATCAGCGCCAGGGGCCGCATCGTCACACCTTCGTTGCGCAACCCGACGGCGAAGGCCACCGTGTTGCCGGACTTGTCGAACCCGGTCACGACGACCATGTCCGCGGTGTCGGCATCGGTGACGAAATCGGCGGTGCCGGTGAGCCGCCAGCTCCCGTCCTTGGCCTGGTCGGCGCGCATGGTGGCGGTGACGTCGGATGCGTCGTTGGGGTTCCACAGTGCGGTGGTACCCGCGATCCGGCCGGCGGTGAGATCGGGAAGCCATCTGGCCCATGACCTTTCACCGCCGAGGACGTAGAGCGCATACGCGGCGATGACGGTGCTGTGCACCCGCACCGGGCCGAGCGCCCGGCCGGCCTCGCGGGCGAAGATCCCAAGATCCGACAACGTCCCCCCGGATCCGCCGTGGCATTCCGGCAGACCCAGTCCCATCACACCCGCTGCGGCGAGGTCGTTCCACAGGTCGGCCCGGCCCGCGCCGAGTAGTCCGCGCAGGCTAGCGGCCAGGTCGCGATCATCTTGAGAAGCAATGAGTTTCATGTCACCGTCCGTAGGAGGGCATGCCGTTGCCGCGCTGGGCGATGACGTCTCGGAGCACCTCATTGGTGCCGCCGCCGAAGCGCATCAGCGGAGCGAACCGGTAGAGTTTCTCGAACCGCCCGCCTGCGGGGGCCTCGGGATTGCGGTGTGCCAGCAGACCTTCGGCACCCAGCAGGTCGATGCCCAAATCGGCAATGCGCTGGCGCAGTTCGCTGCTGAACACCTTCTCCACGCTCACTTCCACGGTCGGGATCTCCCCGTCGGACAACATCGAGGAGGCCTCGTAGCCCATCAGCCCGGCGACCTCGACGTCAGCCTCGGCCTGTGCCAGTCGACGGCGGAAGCCCACGTTGTCGATCGGGACGGTGCCATCACGCCGGGGCATGCGCGCCAGCACCTGCAGCTCGTCGAGCGCGCGACGCAGGTCGCCGGCATTGGTCAGTGCACCCCGCTCCAGGTCGAGGGCACCGGTGATATAGGACCAGCCCCGGTTCTCCTCGCCGATGAGGTTGGTGACCGGCACCCGCACGTCGTCGAAGAAGACCTCGTTGGTGCGGTAGCCGGACCAGGCGATCAACGGGCGGATCCGGACACCGGGACTGTCGACGGGAACAACGATCACCGAGATACCGCGATGCCGCTGGGCCTGCGGATCGGTACGCACACACAGCCATTCGTGGGTCGACCGCTGGGCGCCGCTGTTCCAGATCTTGGATCCGTTGATCACCCACTCGTCGTCGTCACGCACCGCCCTGGTCCGCAGCGAGGCCAGATCCGTTCCGGCGTCCGGCTCGGAATAGCCCAGGGCACAGGTCATCTCACCGCGGGCGATGAGCGGAAGGAATTCACGCTTGTTCTGCTCGGTACCGTGCCGCATGATCATCGGGGCGATCGAGGTGACAGTCAGATCGGGGCCGGGTGCGCCCCAGTACTCGAATTCGGTCATCAACAGGTGCAGGTGCACCGGGCCGAGCCCGAGCCCGCCGTACTCCGCCGGCCAGTTCAGGCCGAACCAGCCCTTCGCGCCGAGCTTGGCCCGGAATGCGGCGACCTCCCCGCCCGGGTGCTCCAGATTGTGTTCGGCGATCTCGGCACGAAGGCCATCAGTGACGTTCTCGCGCAGGAATTCCCGAACCTCGGCCAACCAGGCGCGCTGTCCGGCGTCGAGGTCGAAATCCACAAGTGAGCACCCTAGCCGAGTAGTTAGTCCGTCAACCCAACATTGAGGGCCTTCGGGGTGTCACATTTCTCGTCCCACGAGCATCTTGAGTACATGACCACACGACTCGAAGCACTCACCCCGGAGCAGGCCCCGTTGCTGACCCGGCTCATGTACCGCTGGGCGAAGCGCCGCTTCGGCGAGGTTCCCGAACCGTTCGCCGTCTACGCCCATCACACCCGCCTGCTGGTGGCCAACGCCGTCCACGAGGGCCTGCTGCAGAACGCATCCAAGACCCTGCCCACCAGCGTCCGCGAACTCGCGGTGTTCTGGACCGCACGCACCGTCGGCTGCTCGTGGTGCGTCGACTTCGGGCAGATGCTGATGCGGCTGGAGGGGTTGGACTCCGACCGGCTCTCGCATATCGACGACTACGCGACCTCGCCGCTGTACAACGACGACGAGCGGGCCGCGATCGCCTACGCCGACGCGATGACGACGGATCCACACGCGATCACCCAGGATCAGGTCGACGATCTGCGGCGGCGGTTCGGCGCGGACGGCGTGGTGGAGCTGACCTATCAGGTTGGCGTGGAGAACATGCGGTCGCGGATGAACTCGGCGCTGGGCATCACCGAGCAGGGCTTCAGCTCGGGTGACGCCTGCCGCATTCCGTGGGCCACCTAGCGTCTCGCAGCCCTACGCGATAGGGCCATTAGGCCACGGATTCCATCGAATTATTACCTGCAGGAAAACAATTCCGCGGATACCGCTCACTCTGACCACTGAAACCGTAGTCTCGTCTCGTTCAGATCCAGGCGTTCAGCACCAGGAGATGCGATGAGCAAAGGCGAGCTCACTTTAGAGCCCACCGGCCCCGGCCCGTCCACGTCCGTCGAGAGCAAGGGACTCAAGGGCGGCGCGCTGGGACTGTTGTCCAGCATCGTCGTCGGCATGGCCTCGACCGCCCCGGCCTACTCGCTGGCCGCGACACTGGGGCTGATCGTGGCCAGCGGTGGCTCGCTGCTGGCGGGCGAGAAAGCCCCCGCGATCGTGCTCATCGCCTTCATCCCGATGTACATGATCGCCGTCGCCTACCAAGAGCTGAACAAGGCCGAGCCGGACTGCGGCACCACGTTCACCTGGGCGTCGCGGGCATTCGGACCGCTCATCGGATGGCTCGGCGGCTGGGGCATCATCGCCGCCGACGTCATCGTCATGGCCAACCTGGCCCAGATCGCCGGCGCGTACTCGTTCACCTTCGTCGGCGAACTCGGCTGGTCGTCCGCGGCCGGCCTGGCCAACAGCACCCTGTGGTCCACGGTGGCCGGCGTCATCTGGATCGTCGTTATGACCTACATCTGCTACCGCGGCATCGAGGTGTCGGCGAGACTCCAGTACGGCCTGCTCGGGATCGAGTTGGTCGTGCTGGTGGTGTTCTCGGTCGTCGCGCTGTTCAAGGTCTACACCCACCAAGCCGAGACCTACTCGATGATGCCGTCGCTGTCCTGGTTCTGGCCCGCCGGACTGGACTTCGGCACCGTCATCGCCCCGGCCATCCTCACCGCCATCTTCATCTACTGGGGCTGGGACACCGCGGTGGCCTGCAACGAGGAATCCGAGGACCCCGGCACCACCCCCGGCCGGGCCGCCGTCATCTCGACCTTCCTGCTGCTGGCCACCTATGCGCTGGTCAGTGTCGCGGCCATCGCCTTCGCCGGTACCGGCACCGAAGGCATCGGCTTGGGCAACCCGGACAACGCCGCGGATGCCTTCGCCGCGATCGGCCCAGACCTGTTCGGCGACAGCGCCCTGGGCAAGATCGGGCTGCTGCTCCTGGCGGCGTCGATCCTGACCTCCGCGTCGGCGTCCACCCAGACGACCATCCTGCCGACCGCGCGGACCACGCTGTCGATGGGCGTCTACAAGGCGCTCCCGGACTCGTTCGCCAAGATCCACCGCACCTACCTGACCCCCACCACCTCGACCATTGTGATGGGCGTCGTGTCGATCGTGTTCTACGTGTTGTTCACATTGGTCAGCCCCAACCTGTTGTCGGCGCTGATCGGGTCGGTCGGCCTGATGATCGCGTTCTACTACGGACTGACCGGGTTCGCGTGCGTCTGGTTCTACCGCAAGGACTTCACCAATACCGTCCGCGACTTCATGATGCGCGGCGTGATCCCGCTGCTGGGCGGGCTGATCCTGTTGGTGGTGTTCGGCTACGGCCTCATGCAGTACGCGAAGCCGGACTGGCTGACCGACGACGAGGGCAACAACGTCACCATCTTCGGGTTCGGCGCCGTCGCCGTGGTGGGCATCGGCGCGCTGGTGCTCGGCGTCATCCTGATGGTCGTGTGGTGGCTGATGTCGCCCGACTTCTTCGCAGGCCGCACCCTCACGCGGCGCTCGAGCGCCGATCTGGTGCTCGAGCCGGCCACCGCCGTCGAGGCGCACTTCGGCCTGCCGGACTCCGGGGACATGCCGACGGTGATCGCCCCGGACCTGTCCAACCTGCCGCCTGGCGAGACGGCGCTCAACCCCGAGACCGGCGAGGAGTTCACCAAGGGCCCGCAGAGCTAGGCTTACCGCCGCTTGACCTACCGCTTTTTGAAAATCGTTCGGTGCCAGTCCTTTTCGGCGACCCCGGTGATATCGCTCATCACGTGCTTGATGGTGAGGTACTCCTCGAAGGAGTAGTCGCTCATGTCCTTGCCGAACCCGGACGCGCCGACCCCGCCGTGCGGCATCTCGCTGATGATCGGGATGTGGTCGTTGATCCACACGCAGCCGGCGTTGATCTCCCGCGAGGCCCGCTGGGCGCGGTAGACGTCGCGGGTCCACGCCGAGGCGGCCAGCCCGTAGTCGGTGTCGTTGGCCTGACGCAGCGCATCGTCGTCGTCGGTGAACGTGCGCACGGTCAGCACCGGGCCGAAGATCTCGTCACGGTAGATCTCGGAGGTCTCGGCGACATCGGCCACCAGCGTCGGCAGGTAGAACGAGCCTGGCCGGTCCGGCGCCGCGCCGCCGGTGACGATGCGGCCGCCCTCTCCCGGCGCGCGGGCCACCATCGCCGCGACCTTGTCGCGGTGGCCGGCCGAGATCAGCGGACCGAGGTCGGTGTCGGGATCCTGCGGGTCGCCGACGACCATCTTGCTCATCAGCTCGCCCACCCCGGCGACGAAGTCGTCGTAGAGATCGCGGGCGACGATCGCACGGGTCGCGGCGGTGCAGTCCTGCCCGGTGTTGATCAGCGATCCGGCCACCGCGCCGTTGATGGCGGCGTCCAGGTCGGCGTCGTCGAACACCACGAACGGCGCCTTGCCGCCGAGTTCCAGCTGGGTACGGTGGCCGTGCACCGCCGCGGCGGCCATCACCCGCCGGCCGACGGCGGTGGAACCGGTGAACGTCACGACGTCGACATCGCGGTGGCCGGCCAGTGCCGAGCCGACATCGGCGCCGGCCCCGGTCACGACATTCAGCACACCGTCGGGCAGACCGGCCTCGGTGGCCAGCCGGGCCAGCGTCAACGTGGTCAGCGGGGTCAGCTCGGCGGGCTTGATGACCACCGAACAGCCGGCGGCCAAGGCGGGCAGCACTTTCCACACCGCCATCTGCAGCGGGTAGTTCCACGGGGTGATCGTCGCGACCACTCCGACCGCCTCGCGCCGGATGGACGATGTGTGGTCGCCGCTGTACTCCCCGGTGGCCTTACCATCCAGGTGACGGGCCGCCCCGGCGAAGAAGGCGATGTTGTCGATGCTGCCGGGGACGTCGAACTCTCTTGCCAGCCGCACCGGCTTGCCGGTCTGGCTGACCTCTTCGGCGACGATCTCTTCCGAATGAGCCTCGACGAGCCCGGCCAGCTTGGCCAGCACGGTGGCCCGCTCGACCGGAGTGGCCCGCGACCAGCCGCGCAGAGCGGCCCGCGCGGAGGCCACGGCGATGTCGACGTCGGCGGGCTCGGCCAGCGCCAGCTCCGCGACGACGTGCTCGTCCGCCGGGTTGACCACCTGGTGAAGGCCGCCTCCGGTGGTCACCGGGGCGCCATCGATCCAGCTACTTGGCACAATGCGGGTCTTGTTCGAAGCGAGAGTTGTCACCGTCTCACCGTAACCGACCGGCTCATGCGCTGCTACGCATTACCGCAGTATGGGTGGGTAATGACCACCAATTTCATCGATCTGGTTGCCTTAAACAACGGATTCCGTGCACAATCATGGGCATGCGTGACTCGGGTGTACCGGCCACTCGGTTTCCCGTCCGCGCCGTTGCGGCGGGTGGAAACGGACCTGTCCAACTGGACGAGATGTCCAAGGCCATTATCGAGAAATTGCAGCAGGACGGGCGGCGGTCGTATGCCGCGATCGGCAAGTCCGTCGGGCTGTCGGAGGCGGCGGTGCGCCAGCGAGTGCAGCGCCTGGTCGACTCCGGGGTCATGCAGATCGTCGCCGTGACCGATCCCTTGCAGCTGGGTTTCACCCGGCAGGCAATGATCGGCATCCGCTGTACAGGTGACACGACCAAGGTCGCCGAGAAGCTGGCGCAGATCTCGGCGGTGGATTACGTGGTGCTCACCGCCGGCACCTTCGACGCCATCGCCGAAGTCGTCTGCGAGGACGACGCGGAGCTGCTGGACCTGCTCAACACCGAGATCCGCGCCGTGCCGGGAGTGACCTCCACCGAGACGCTGGTCTACTTGAAACTAGTTAAGCAACAATACAATTGGGGTACCCGATGACAACCACCGCCAGCCAGAACCTGACCGCCGAACTCGGCGCGAAGGCAGACCGGCACCTGTGGGGCCACTTCGCCCGCCACGGCGCCGGCATCACGCCACCGATCATCACCCGCGGCGACGGTGTCCACATCTGGGACAGCAACGGCAAGCGCTACATCGACGGTCTGTCGGGCCTGTTCGTCGTGCAGGTGGGCCACGGCCGCGAAGAGATCGCCGAGGCCGCCAAGAAGCAGGCCGAGACACTCGGGTTCTTCCCGCTGTGGTCGTATGCCACCCCGCCGGCCATCGAGCTGGCCGAGCGGCTGGCCGGGTACGCGCCGGGTGATCTGAACCGGGTGTTCTTCACCACCGGCGGCGGCGACGCCGTCGAATCCGCGTGGAAGCTGGCCAAGCAGTACTTCAAGCTGACCGGCAAACCGGGCAAGTACAAGGCGATCTCGCGCAGCATCGCCTATCACGGCACCCCGCACGGCGCGCTGGCCATCACCGGCCTGCCCACGTTCAAGGCCCCGTTCGAGCCGATCACCCCGGGTGGCTTCCGGGTGCCCAACACGAACTTCTACCGCGCCCCCGAAGGCCACGACACCGACATCAAGGAGTTCGGGCAGTGGGCGGCCAACCGCATCGCCGAGGCCATCGAGATGGAGGGCCCTGACTCGGTGGCGGCCGTCTTCCTCGAGCCGGTGCAGAACGCCGGCGGCTGCTTCCCGCCGCCGCCGGGATACTTCGAGCGGGTCCGGGAGATCTGCGACGAATACGACGTGCTGCTCGTCTCCGACGAGACGATCTGTGCGTTCGGCCGCATCGGTTCGATGTTCGCCTGCAACGACTTCAACTACGTGCCCGACATCATCACCTGCGCCAAGGGTCTGACGTCCGGTTACGCCCCGCTGGGCGCGATGATCGCCTCCGACCGCCTGTTCGAGCCGTTCAACGACGGCCAGACCACGTTCGCGCACGGCTACACCTGGGGCGGGCATCCGGTCGCCGCGGCGGTCGCGATGGCCAACCTCGACGTGTTCGAGCGCGAAGGCCTCAACAACCACGTCAAGACCACGGCACCGGCGTTCCGCGCGACGCTGGAGAAGCTGCTCGACCTGCCGATCGTCGGCGACGTCCGCGGCGAGGGCTTCTTCTACGGCATCGAGCTGGTCAAGGACAAGGCCACCAAGGCCGTCCTCGACGACGAGCTGTCCGAGTGGTTGCTGCGCAGCTTCCTGTCCGTCGAGCTGTTCGAATCCGGGCTGTATTGCCGGGCTGACGACCGTGGCGACTCGGTGGTGCAGCTCGCCCCGCCGCTGATCAGCGACCAGGCCGTCTTCGACGAGATCGAGCAGATCCTGCGCCGCGTGTTCACCCAGGCCTGGGATCACTTGCAGACCCGTGGCGACGCCTGGCACTAAGCCTCCGGTCGATCCCGTGCGGTGGCAGCCGCCGCCTTCGGTTGCGCTGCCCCCGCCGGATCTCGCCGGACCCCTCCGAATCCTCGACGTTCCCGGGCATGCCCCCGAGGACGTCGTCATCGATGCCGACGGCGCCATCTGGACCGGCACCGACGACGGCGCGATCATCCGGATCCGGTCCGGGCGCCCACCCGAGGTGGTGGCCAACACCGGCGGGCGGCCGCTGGGGTTGGCGGTCAGCCGCGACGGGCGGCTGCTGATCTGCGACAGCCACCGCGGGCTGCTGCGGCTGGATCCGGCCACCGCAACATTCGAGACACTGGTGGCCGATGTGGCCGGGCGGCCGCTGACGTTCTGTAGCAATGTCGTCGAATCATCGGACGGCACAATCTTTTTCACCGAGTCGACGACGCGCTTCCACTACGAGTACTACAAGGGTGCGGTGCTGGAGGCACGGGCCAGTGGGTCGCTGTTCCGCCGCGACGCCGACGGCACCGTGACAACGTTGGCCACCGGGCTGCGGTTCGCCAACGGGGTGGCATTGAGCGCCGACGAGTCGGCGCTGGTGGTCGCCGAGACCACCGCATGCCGGGTTTCGACGTACCCGCTGACGGGGTCCGGAATCGGGGAGCCGGTGCCGCTGATCGAGAACCTCCCCGGCTATCCGGACAACATCTCGACCGCCCCAGACGGCCGGATCTGGGTGGCGCTGGTCAGCGAGCGCAATGCGGTCGGCGAATGGCTGGCGCCGCGTGCCCCGGCGCTGCGCCGGCTGCTGTGGAAGCTCCCGTACAGCTGGATGCCCAACCCCAAGCCGGTGGTGTGGGCGATCGCCGTCGACCTCGACGGCCGGGTCCGCGCGCAGCTGCACACTACCGATCCACGGTTCGGCCTGGCCACCGGCCTGGTGGAACACGACCGCAAACTCTGGTTGGGCTGTATCGGCGCGTCCGCCATCGCATGTCTCGATTTGTAACAACTACCACTCCAGTCACAGCGCGGCTCCGCTATTTCGGGGCTCCGATCCCCTACTCTGCGACTCGATGGCGAGCTCGAAATTACTCACGCGGGGTGCTGCCGCAGTGGCCGCGGCGCTGTGCGTCGTCGGCACGCCGGCGATCGCCTCGGCCGATCCGGCCGACCCCAACACCTGCCCGTACCGGGTGACCACCCCGCCGGCCGTCGACTCCTCCGAGGTGCCCAAGGCCGGCGACCCGCCGCTGCCGCTGCCCGTCCCCGCAAAGCCGGTGGGCGGCGACGCGCTGTCCGGCTGCGGAGTGATCGTCGCGGCGGGTACGCCACCGGTTCCCGACGACATCTCCGCGGAGTCGTGGTTGGTGGCCGACCTGGACACCGGCGACGTCATCGCCGCGCGCGATCCGCATGGCCGGCACCGCCCCGCCTCGATCATCAAAGTCCTGATCGCGATGCAGTCGATGAACGAGCTGCCGCTGAACAAGATCGTCACCGGCACCCAGGACGACGCCAACGCCGAGGGCACCCGGGTCGGCGTGGACGAGGGCGGCCGCTACACCGTCAACGATCTGTTGCACGGCTTGCTGATGCACTCCGGCAACGACGCCGCGCACGCGCTGGCCATGCAGGTCGGTGGCTGGGACACGGCGATGCAGAAGATCAACGGGCTGGCCCGCAAGCTCGGCGGGCAGGACACCCGAGCGGCGACGCCGTCCGGGCTCGACGGGCCGGGCATGAGTACGTCGGCCTACGATATCGGCCTGTTCTACCGATACGCTTGGGCCAACCCGACTTTCGCGAACATCGTCGCCACCGAGAAGTACAACTTCCCCGGGCATCCGGGCAAGCCGGGCGAGGACGGCGACCATCCCGGCTATGAGCTGGAGAACGACAACCAGCTGCTGTACAACTATCCGGGCGCACTCGGCGGCAAGACCGGCTACACCGACGACGCGGGACAGACGTTCGTCGGCGCCGCGAACCGCGACGGCCGCCGGCTGGTGGCGGTGCTGTTGCGCGGTACGCGCCAACCGATTCCGCCGTGGCAGCAGGCCGCGCACCTCCTCGACTACGGCTTCTCCACACCGCCGGGAACCAAGATCGGCACCCTGATCGATCCCGACCCGTCACTGATGGCGCCCAAGCCGGACCCCGACAGCGCGGTCGCCGCCAAGGCCTCGGCCGTGCTGCCCGAGGCCGACGCAGTGCCGGTGCGGGTGGGCGTCGGCGTGGTCGGCACGCTGGTCGTGTTCGGGCTCATCATGATGGCGCGCTCGATCAACCGCCGCCCGGCGCGCGGACGCTAGTTACTCGCGGCGCCTGCGCCAGAGCCGCGAAAGACCAAGCGCTCCAACCGCACCCACCGCCATTGCGGCGACCGTCTGCCGTGCGCTCAACCCGTCGTCCGGGCCGACCCGCGGGCTGATGACCGCCGGGCCGGGCGCCGGAACCGGCTCAGGCAGCAGATTGTCATGCGACGTCGCCGCCCACGCGGTCGCGAACAGAATCAGCCGCGCGGTGATGTAGGCGAACACCATCAGACCCAACACCGGCCCGAACGTCGCACCCGCCGGCCCGTGTACCACCGACCGCAGATAGATCGAGCCGACCAGCTTGAAGATCTCGAAGGCCACCGCGGCCATCAGCCCGGCGCGAACACTGCTGCGGAAACTGACCGACTCACGCGGCAACCGGGCGATCATCCAGCTGAACAACAGCCACGACACCGCCCAGGACATCACCAGCGAGACGACCCGTAGCAGCCCGCCTAGGCCGTCCGCATGCGGCACACCGATCCACTCCAGAACCCTGGTCATCAACGACGGATCGGCCAGTGCGGTCAGCGCGATGGTCGCAATGATCGCCACGAATACCGACAACAACGCCACCAGATCAGACAGCTTGGTGCGCACGAAGTTAGGCGGATCGACGCGCTGCTCCCACATCTGGCTCAGCGCCTCACGCAGATTGGCCATCCAGCCCAGACCGACCCACGCCGCAGTCGCCAAACCGATCACCCCGACCGACGTGCGGGACTGAATCGCCGAATCCATCAGCCCGATCAGCTGCTGACCGAGGTCGCCGGAAACCGTTGTCTTGATCCGGCTTTCGATGTCGGCCAGCACATCCGGGCGGCTGGCCAGCACGAAGCCCCCGGCCGCGAAACCGACCATGAGCAAGGGGAACAACGCGAAAATCGTGAAGTAGGTGATGCCCGCGGCGTAGAAGTCGCCCTTGACCGTTTGATAGCGCTGCCCGGCACGCACCATGTGGTCGAGCCAGTGATACCGGGCCCGCAGCCGGTCCAGGCGACCCGGTTCATCGGCGGGTTCCGTCATTGCCCAGCCTCCCGCGTCTACGGACTTGTCGGCAAAAACCCTAACCGCTCATATACCCGTCCGATGGTCGCGGCAGACACCTCTCGTGCCCGCGTCGCGCCCTTGGCCAGGATCGCCTGCAGTTCGGCCGGGTCGTCCAGCAGTTCGTTGACGCGCTGCTGCAGCGGCGTGACGTATTCGACGACCGCGTCGGCGGTGTCCTTCTTCAGGTCGCCGTAGCCACGGCCCCGGTAGCCCGCGACGAGCGTGTCGATATCGGTGCCGGTGACCGCGGACTGGATCGTCAGCAGATTCGACACGCCCGGCTTGGCGTCGACGTCGAACCGGATCTCCCGCTCACTGTCGGTGACGGCGGAGCGGATCTTCTTGGCCGTGACCAACGGGTCGTCGAGCAGGCTGATCAGCCCCGCCTCGGTGGCCGCGGACTTGCTCATCTTGGCGGTCGGTTCGGCCAGGTCGTAGATCTTGGCGGTGGCCTTGGCGATCATCGGCTCCGGGATGACGAACGTGTCGGGAAACCGGGCGTTGAACCGTTGCGCGACATCGCGGGCCAGTTCCAGATGCTGGCGCTGGTCCTCACCGACCGGGACCAGGTCGGTGTCGTAGAGCAGCACGTCGGCGGCCATCAGCACCGGATAGGTGAACAGGCCCACCGTGGTGGCGTCGGCACCCTGCTTCTGTGACTTGTCCTTGAATTGCGTCATTCGCGAGGCCTGGCCGAAACCGGTGAAACAGCCCAATACCCAGGCCAGTTCGGTGTGTGCGGGCACGTGGCTCTGGACGAAGATCGTGGCGCGGTCGGGGTCGATGCCCAGCGCGAGGTACTGCGCGGCGGTCACCAGGGTGCGGTGCCGCAGCGTGGCGGGATCCTGCGGCACGGTGATCGCGTGCAGATCGACCACACAGAAGAAGGCGTCGTGGTCGTCCTGCAGACCCACCCAGTGCCTGATCGCACCGAGCGCGTTGCCCAGATGGAGCGAATCAGAAGTCGGCTGGACGCCCGAGAAGACCACACGACGAGATGAGCTGTTCATGGTCTGTCAATCCTGTCACGAGGCGCGTCAGGGCTAGCATCCTGCTTCGTGCGAGGAGTATTGGCGCTGGCCGCCACTGCGATGATGACCTACGTGCTGGCCGGTTGCGACAGCAAGCCCAGCGAGCAGCAGCGCCCGGCGTCGACGGCGGTGGTGATCGTCTCCGGCGGGGATGCGACGACCCCGTTCACCGGACCCGACCAGGCATGTAAGACCGGGCTGGCGGCCGGCAACACCGACACCGCGCTGCGGGAGTACCTGCTGGCCAAGGGCTACACGGTCTACACCTCGCCCGCGATGGCCGGCCGCGGCCAGGTGGTGGACCAAACCGGATTCGGCCCGTTCGGCGTCTGCCCGATCACGCTGCCGGAGAACATGACGGTCGACTCGGCGGGCAGTATCGACACCGCCGGTGAGCATCTGGCCCGCTTCCTGACCTGGTTGCACACCGACAGGGGCGTCGACGAGGTCGATTTCGTCGGTCACTCGATGGGTGGGCTGTACTCGCGCGCCGCCATCCGGGTGCTGGCATCGACGAACTCGTCGCTGAAGGTACGGTCGCTGACGACGATCGGCACACCGTGGCAGGGGTCGTATCTGTCCGACTACGCCAACGGGCTGATCCCGCTGAGCGACTGCAAGGGTGACACCTTCTGCGAGACCGCGATGAAGGGGATGCTCGACGAGGTGAAGCGGCTCATGGCGGGCTCGGGCCGCGAGGTCAATCAGGCCTTCCTGATGGGCAAGGACGGCTGGAACGAATACCAGTCCGGCGTGCTCGACAAGATCCCGGTGGTGCTGATCGGCGGCAAGAAATTCACCAAGGACGGGCCGGTGAATCCCGCGGTGTGGCCCAACGACGGTGTCGTGGCATTGCAGAGTGCGCTGGCCAAGAGCATCAGCGACCCGGTGCTGCCACACCGGCGCTGCCACACCTTCGACGACACGCACAGCATCTACGTCTCCAATCTTGCTGGGCTCGACCAGAAGACCGCGCTGACGTGGGATCCGCAGGTGCTCGACGTCGTGCACAAGGCCATCGACGACGCGCCCAAGGCGCTCGACGCCGCCAACCGGGAAGGCTGCCCGGCGTAGTGGGGCGGATCCTGGCGCTGCTGGCCGCCGTCGTGCTGGCCGGCTGCTCGCACACCAGCACCGAAAGAGATCAGCCCTCGCGGGCGGTGGTCATCGTCTCGGGACTGGCCAGCACCAGCCCCTTCACCACACCCGAGGCCGCCTGCGCCATCGGCCTGCCGGCCGGCACCGACCACACCCCGTTGCGCGACCATCTGTTGAGCTCAGGGCATTCGGTGTTCACCGCGCCGGCGATGGCCGGGCCCGGTCAGGTGCACGACACGACCGGCTACGGCGCGTTCGCCTCCTGCCCGGCTCCACTGCCCGCGGCCATGACGATCGACACCACCGGCAGCATCGATCTGGCCGGCGAGCATCTGGCCCGCTTCGTCGACTGGCTGCACACCGAGAAGAAGATCGACGAAGTCGATCTCGTCGGACATTCGATGGGCGGGCTGTATTCGAGGGCGGCGATCCGGACCCTGCTGTCTGCGGCGTCGCCGGTCACCATCCGGTCGTTGACGACGATCGGAACACCTTGGCAGGGATCCTATTTGGCGAACTACGTCGAAGGCACGGTGCCGCTGAGCGCCTGTTTGGGTGTCCAGTTCTGCGAGAGTCAGATGAAAGGGTACGCCAGAGATGTTGCGGCGAAGCATATTTCGGGCTCAGCGCGTGAACTCGGCCGGTCCTACCTGACCGGCCCCACGGGTTGGAACACCCGGCAAGCCGGGGTCCTGGACCACATCCCGGTCACATTGATCGGCGGCAACCGATACACCCACGCAGGCCCTGCCGACGCCGCCGTGTGGCCGAACGACGGGGTCGTCGAACTGCGCAGCGCACTGGCCCGCGACGTCGACGACACCGTCCTGCCGTACCGGCATTGCGACACCGTCGACGACACCCACAGCGATTACGTCTCGATGATCACCGCATTGGCGCGCGACACCGCGCTGACATGGGACCCGAGGGTGCTCGACGCGGTGACCAAGGCAATCGACAACGCGCCTAAGACGTTCGACGGCCCCAACCGGCAAGGCTGCTGACGGCCCCGACGACCAGCAGGATGGCGGCCGCCGTCAGCGATGTCGCCAGCCCGAAGCGTGTCGCGAGCACGCCCCACAGCAGTGCACCCAGCGCCTGAGCGCCGATCAACACCACGAGAAACACCGCCAATCCGCGGGCCCGCACCCACTGCGGCAGCAGCAGTTGGGCCGCGACGGTCAGCGTCGTGAGCGCTGCGATCCAGGCGACCCCGGTCAGCAACAGCAGCGGAACCGCTGCCCACAGCGGGAAATACGCGGCGGCGGTGAGCCCCACCGCGGTGGCGACGGCGGCAACCGGCAGGATGAGCGTGGCCGGCACCTTCGCGCGGATCCGCGGCATCACGAACGCCCCGCAGACCGCCCCGACCCCCGCCGTACCCAGCACCGTGCCGTAGCCGATCGCGCGGAGTCCCCACGACTGGGACGCGACCAACGGCAGTAGCGCCCACAGTGCCGAGGCAGGGAAGGCGAACACCGCCGATTGCAACAGGATTCGACGACCTTCCGGGGTGCGCCAGATGAATCCGAGGCCATCGGCGCCCGGTTCGGGCGAGGTGTCCACCGGTGCGGGCTCCGGGCGCCGCCAGGCGACCAGCGCGACGATCACCGCAACGAACGACAGCGCGTTGAGCCCGAACACCGCAGCGGGCCCGATGAAGGCCACCAGAAGACCCGCGATGGGTGGGCCGATCGCGCGCGCCGCGTCCGCCGCGACCCCGCCCAGCGATGCGGCGGCCGGCATCTGGTCGCGCGGAACGAGTTCCGGCTGGATCGCCTGCCACGCCGGGGCGGTCAACGCCCCGGCACATCCGACGGCGAACATCAGGATCAGCAGCGTCAGCGGTTCCAGCAGGCCGACCGCGGCGATCACGGTCAGCACCGCGGCCGCAGCGGCCGCGTAGATCTGCACCAGGATCAACAGCCGACGACGATCCAGCCGATCGGCCAGTGCGCCGGCGAACACCGTCAAGATCAGTGTCGGCGACAAGCTCGCCGTCTGTACCAGCGCGACCACGGTCGGGTCCGCCTCCTCGATGACCAGAAACCATTGCGCCCCAACGGTCTGCATCCAGGTTCCGATATTGGAGACCAGCGCCGCGACGAACAGACTCCGGAATGCCGCATTCCGCAGCGGCGCCCAGGCTTCAGCCACCCGAGAACTCTACGGTCACCGGGGCGTGATCGGACCACCGAAGTGCGTAGGCCGCCGGTTTCTCGACGCGGGCGGCCACGGTGCGCGCGGCCAGGCCCGAGGTGGCCAGGTGGTAGTCGATGCGCCAGCCGGCGTCGTTGTCGAACGCCTTGCCGCGCCACGACCACCAGCTGTACGGGCCGGCGACGTCGGGATGCATCTGGCGCATGACGTCCACCCATCCGGTATCGAGCAGATCGGTCAGCCACTGCCGCTCGCCGGGCAGGAACCCGGCCTTCTTGACGTTGGCCTTCCACGCCTTGATGTCGTTGGTCGTATGCGCGATGTTCCAGTCGCCGCAGATCACCGCGTCACGGCCGTCGGCGGTCAGCTCGGCCATCCGCTTGGCCAGCGCAGCCATGAACCGTTCCTTCTCCAGCTGCCGGTCGGTGTCCGCCTCCCCGGTGTGGACGTACACGCTGCCGACGGTGTGCCCGCTGGCCAGGTCCGCCTCGAGGTAGCGGCCGTGTTCGGCGAATTCGGTTGCCGCCAAGCCGATTCGGACCGAGGTAAAGGGTGTGCGGGACAGGATGGCCACCCCGCTGCGGCCCTTGAGGTGCGGGCTGGCCGAGGCCAGATGCCAGCCGTCGGCCAGCGCCGGGGCCAGCGCCTCGGCGATCTGTTCGTCGTCCGAGCGGGTCTCCTGCAGGCATACGACGTCGGAGGTGGTGTGGGTCAGCCAGTCCAGCAGACCGAGGTTCTCGTCGGTACGTCGGCGCACCGCGGCGCGCACGCCGTTGACGTTGATGGTGGTCACGATCACGGTGCAAAACCTATCGTGCGGTATTGCGGTACCGGCGGTATCACCTTTACCGTCGGGTTGTGCCGCTACGCGAACCGATTCATCAAGGTGCCGGCGAACCGATCCTGCTGCTGCATCCGTTCATGATGTCGTCCTACGTCTGGACTGACGTCGCCCCCAAGCTGGCTGACACCGGCCGCTATGAGGTGTTCGCACCCTCGATGGCCGGCCACAACGGCGGCCCGCGCAACCGGTCGTGGATTCTGGACTCGAAGACCCTGGCCGATCACGTCGAGCGGCAACTCGACCAGCTCGGCTGGGACACCGCCCACATCGTCGGAAACTCGCTGGGCGGCTGGGTGGCCTTCGAGCTCGAGCGACGCGGCCGGGCCAGGACCCTGACCGGGATCGCCCCGGCCGGCGGCTGGCACCGCTGGTCACCGGTCAAATACGAGATCGTCGGCAAGTTCGTCGCCGGCTTGCCGGTCTGGCTGACCGCCCGGGTGCTCGGCGAGCGCGCGCTGCGCCTGCCCGGCGTGAAAGCCGCCGCCACCGTGCCGATCAGCGCCACCCCGCGCGGCGTGACCGAGGTGCAGCTGAAGGAGATCCTCGACGACGTCACCCACTGCCCCGCCTACTACCAGCTGCTGATCAAAGCCCTGCTGATGCCGGGCCTCATGGAGCTGACCGAGACCAGCGTCCCGACCCACCTGGTGATCTGCGAACGCGACCGGGTGCTGCCCCACCCCCGGTTCAGCAACCATTTCCACAAGCACATCCCCGAGATCACCAAAGTGACGCATCTCGACGGGGTCGGGCACATTCCGATGTTCGAGGCGCCGCAGCGTGTCGTCGATCTGATCATCGAGTGGGTCGACGCCCATGTGCCGCCGGTGCGCGCCGACGGCCGCGGAGCGTGACAGAAACGCTAGGCACGCGGGCCAGCACCGCACGCGATGGTGGGGAACTCGCCGGTCGCTGCGTGCCAGTCAGTAGTGGTATCGGGCTTTGAGGATCTTGACTTCGTTATCGTCTGCTCGGTACACGAGCCGATGTTCGTCGTCGATCCGCCGGGACCAGTACCCGGACAAATCCCCCTTAAGCGGTTCTGGTTTCCCAATCCCAGCAAACGGGTCGCGCTGGATTTCTCCGATGAGTCGGGTGATGCGGCGGGCTGTCTTACGGTCGGAAGCCAACCAGAACAGAAAATCCTCCCACGCGTCGGGATCGAAGTTGATACTTCTCACTCCTCGCCGCCGGCCATCTCCCTGAGCTCGTCGATCGATTTGGTGTACCCCGCCGTGGAGGCGTGGCTGGCCCTGTCACGCGCGACGGCCTCCATGAGTCGCCGCGCATTCTCGGGCGAACGCAGTAGGTAGACCGTTTCTTGCCACGAGTCGTAGTCGTCGGCCGACATGAGCACCGCATCTCCAGCCTTGGATGTGATGCGCACGGGTTCGTGGTCGGTGTTGACTTGTTCGAGGAGCGGGAACAGACGCTGTCTCGCATCACTTGCGCTAATGGCCATGCGCCGGACCTCCTATGTACGACTTTACTGTACCGATATCGTACAGGATTATCGTACGTAATCCGTCGCCCGCCAGCCCGGCACCGCCTAGCCGAGCGCGGAGTTGAACGTCTTGCTCGGACGCATCACCGCGGCCGTCTTCTCCGGGTCCGGGTAGTAGTAGCCGCCGATATCGACCGGCTTTCCCTGCACCGCGTTGAGCTCGGCGACAATCGTGGCCTCGTTCTCGCCAAGGGTCTTGGCCAGCGGTGCGAAATGCTCAGCCAGTTCCTTGTCCTCGGTCTGTTCCGAGAGCGCCTGGGCCCAGTACAGCGCGAGGTAGAACTGGCTGCCCCGGTTGTCCAGCTCGCCGGTCTTGCGGGAGGGATTCTTGTTCTCGTCCAACAGCTCGCCGACCGCGGTGTCCAGCGTGGTCGCCAGCACCTTGGCCTTCACGTTGCCGGTCTTGTTGCCCAGATCCTCGAGGCTGGCCCCGATCGCGAGGAACTCGCCGAGCGAATCCCAACGCAGGTGGTTCTCCTCCACCAGCTGGCTGACGTGCTTGGGCGCCGAGCCGCCGGCACCGGTCTCGTACATGCCACCGCCGGCCATCAGCGGCACGATCGAGAGCATCTTGGCGCTGGTGCCCAGCTCCAGGATCGGGAACAGGTCGGTGAGGTAGTCGCGCAGGATGTTGCCGGTTGCCGAGATGGTGTCCTGCCCGCGGATCAACCGCTCCAGCGTGTACCGCATGGCCCACACCTGCGGCAGGATCGTGATCTCCAGGCCCTCGGTGTCGTGGTCCTTGAGGTACGCCTTCACCTTCTTGCGCAGCTCGTTCTCGTGCGGGCGCTCGTCGTCGAGCCAGAACACCACCGGCATCCCGGACAGCCGCGCCCGGTTGACGGCCAGTTTGACCCAGTCCCGGATCGGGGCGTCCTTGACGATCGGCATCCGCCAGATGTCGCCGGCTTCGACGTTCTGCGTCAGCAGCACCTCGCCGGTGTCGTTGTCGACGATGTCGGCGACACCGTCCTGCGGGATCTCGAACGTCTTGTCGTGGCTGCCGTACTCCTCGGCCTTCTGCGCCATCAGCCCGACGTTGGGAACGGTGCCCATCGTGGTCGGGTCGAACTGGCCGTGGGTCTTACAGAAGTTGATGACTTCCTGGTACATCCGGGAGAAGGTCGACTCCGGGTTGACCGCCTTGGTGTCCTTGGTGCGGCCGTCGGCGCCGTACATCTTCCCGCCGAGCCGGATCATCGCCGGCATCGAGGCGTCGACGATGACGTCGCTGGGCGAGTGGAAGTTCGAGATGCCCTTCGCCGAGTCGACCATCGCCAGCTCCGGCCGGTGTTCGTGGCACTTGTGCAGGTCTTCGATGATCTCTTCGCGCTGCGAGGCCGGCAGCGACTCGATCTTGTCGTAGAGGTCCGACAGCCCGTTGTTGACGTTGACGCCGAGCTCGTCGAACAGTTTGCCGTGCTTGGCGAACGCGTCCTTGTAGAACACCTTCACCGCGTGGCCGAACACGATGGGGTGCGACACCTTCATCATGGTGGCCTTGACGTGCAGCGAGAACATCACGCCGGTGGAGTAGGCGTCCTCGATCTGCTCCTCGTAGAAGTCGATCAGCGCCTTCTTGCTCATGTACATGCTGTCGATGACGTCGCCGTTGTCGAGCTTGACCTCGGGCTTGAGCACGATGATCTCGCCGCCGCCAGCGGGCTTGAGCTCCATCCGCACATTGCGGTCTTTGTCCAGCGTCATGGACTTCTCGCCATGGTAGAAGTCGCCGGTCTTCATGGTCGCGACGTGGGTGCGCGACGCCTGCGACCACTTGCCCATGCTGTGCGGGTGCTTCTTGGCGTACTCCTTGACCGCCTTGGGTGCGCGACGGTCTGAGTTACCTTCGCGCAGAACCGGATTCACGGCGCTGCCGAGCACCTTGGCGTAACGCTGCTTGATCTCGCGCGCTTCATCGGTCTTGGGGTCGTCGGGATAATCGGGCAGGTCGTAACCCTTGGCCTTCAGCTCCTTGATCGCGGCGACCAGCTGCGGCACCGAGGCGCTGATATTCGGCAGCTTGATGATGTTGGCGCTCGGGTCCTGGGTCAGCTCACCGAGCTCGCCGAGGTTGTCGGGCACCCGCTGCTCCTCGGTCAGCCGATCACCGAACTCGGCGAGGATGCGCGCGGCCACCGAGATGTCACTGGTCTTGACGTCGACGCCCGCGGCTTCGACGAAGGTACGGAGAACCGGCAGGAAGGCGTACGTCGCCAGCAGCGGCGCCTCGTCGGTGAGCGTGTAGATGATGGATGGTTGCTCGGCGCTCATGTGCTGTTGTCTCCCGGCGGTCGTTCAGGTTCTGTGATGTTCTGCGGCGGCTATCAGTATCGCGTCGCATCCGACGCTACGTGATCGCGGTTGCCGGATCCGGGCAGAGGTCTGCGTCACACTCCGTACCCGGACTGGGCCCGATATCCCGCTGGCCTCGTGTTACGAAGGTCCGCTATGCTCTGAGTCGGTCATGAGCGCCAGCATCAAGCCCCGGCTTGCTGGCCGGCAACCCTCCAACCGCGGTGGGGTGCTCCGGGTGAAGACCAGGTTGAGCAGTCGATAGCGGCTGCCGGCAAGCGCGGGTCCGTGCTGACGGGCCCCCAAGACAGATGGAGGTTCGTTTCACATGAGCACGCAAGAAACCGAGGATCCGACCGCTAGCTGGTCTTTTGAGACCAAACAGATCCACGCCGGGCAGACCCCGGACGTCGCGACGCACGCCCGGGCGCTGCCGATCTATGCGACCACGTCGTACACCTTCGACAGCACCGACCACGCCGCTGCGCTGTTCGGGCTGGCTGAGCCGGGCAACATCTACACCCGGATCATGAATCCGACCCAGGACACCGTCGAGCAGCGGATCGCTGCCCTGGAAGGCGGGGTGGCCGCACTGTTCCTGGCCTCCGGGCAAGCCGCGGAGACCTTAGCGATCCTGAACATCGCCGAGGCCGGCGACCACATCGTGTCCAGCCCGCGGCTGTATGGCGGCACCTACAACCTGTTGCACTACACGCTGCCCAAGCTGGGCATCGAGACCACCTTCGTGACCGACCCCGACGACCCGGAGTCGTGGCAGGCCGCGGTCCGGCCCAACACCAAGGCGTTCTTCGCCGAGACGATCTCCAATCCGCAGATCGATGTGCTGGACATCCCGGCGGTATCCACGGTGGCTCACGACAACGGGGTGCCGCTGATCGTCGACAACACCATCGCGACGCCCTACCTGATCCAGCCGATCGCCCACGGCGCCGACATCGTCGTGCACTCGGCGACCAAGTACCTCGGCGGCCACGGCTCGGCCATCGCGGGCGTGATCGTCGACAGCGGCAAGTTCGACTGGCGCGTTGAAAAATCTGGGCAAGCCAAGTTCCCCGGCTTCACCACACCGGACCCGAGCTACCACGGCGTGGTCTTCGCCGAACTCGGCCCGCCCGCGTATGCACTCAAGGCCCGCGTTCAGCTGCTGCGTGATCTGGGCTCGGCGGCGTCGCCGTTCAACGCCTTCCTGATCGCCCAGGGGCTGGAGACGCTGAGCCTGCGGATCGAGCGCCACGTATCCAATGCGCTGAAGGTGGCCGAGTTCCTGGCCGGTCACGAGGACGTGGTGTCGGTGAACTACGCCGGGCTGCCGACCTCGCCGTGGTACGAGCGGGGAAAGAAGCTGGCGCCCAAGGGAACCGGTGCGGTACTGGCGTTCGAACTGGCCGGCGGCGTCGCGGCGGGCAAGGCGTTCGTCGACGCGCTGACGTTGCACAGCCACGTCGCCAACATCGGCGACGTGCGATCCCTGGTGATCCACCCGGCGTCGACCACGCACCAGCAGCTGTCCGCCGAGGAGCAGCTGGCCACCGGCGTCACGCCCGGCCTGGTGCGGCTGGCCGTCGGCATCGAGGGCATCGACGACATCCTGGCCGACCTGGAACGGGGCTTCGCCGCCGCCAAGTCCGTGTCGGATGGGCAGGCCTCGGACCCGCGGGCCGTGGCAGCCTTTTGAGTGAGCCTGACATGACCATCAGCGATGAGCGCATAGTGACCCTGCCCGCCGAGGGTGAGATCGGCATCGTCGACATCGGTGCGCTGACCCTGGCGAGCGGTGACGTGATCGAGAACGTCTCGATCGCCATACAACGCTGGGGCGAGCTCTCCCCCAACCGGGACAACGTCGTGGTGGCGCTGCACGCCCTGACCGGCGACTCGCACCTGACCGGGCCCGCCGGTCCCGGCCACCCGACGCCGGGCTGGTGGGACGGCGTCGCCGGACCGGGCGCACCGATCGACACCGACCGCTGGTGCGCGGTGGCCACCAACGTGCTTGGCGGCTGCCGCGGCTCGACCGGACCCAGCTCGCTGGCCCGGGACGGCAAGCCGTGGGGTTCGCGGTTCCCCATCATCACGGTGCGCGATCAGGTGAACGCCGACGTGGCCGCGCTGGCCGCGCTCGGCATCACCGACGTCGCCGCATTGGTCGGCGGTTCGATGGGCGGCGCGCGGGCCCTGGAGTGGATGGTCGGTTACCCCGAGCGGGTGCGGGCCGCACTGGTCCTGGCCGTCGGCGGTCGTGCGACCGCCGACCAGATCGGCACACAGAGCACCCAGATCGCGGCCATCAAGGCCGACCCGAATTGGCAGGACGGCGACTATCACGGCACCGGCCGCAATCCCGACGTCGGGCTGCAGCTGGCCCGCCGGTTCGCCCACCTGACCTATCGCGGAGAGGCCGAACTGGACGACCGCTTCGGCAACGACGCCCAGGACGGCGAGAACACGCTGGCCGGCGGTCGCTACGCGGTGCAGAGCTACCTGGAGTACCAGGGCGCCAAGCTGGTCGAGAGGTTCGACGCGGGCAGCTATGTGACGCTGACCGAGACGCTATCGAACCACGATGTCGGGCGCGGACGCGGCGGTGTGGCCGCGGCACTGTCGTCCTGCCCGGTGCCGACGGTGATCGGCGGGATCACCTCGGATCGGCTGTATCCGCTGCGCCTGCAGGAGGAGTTGGCGGCCCTGCTGCCGAACTGCTCGGGGCTCAACGTGGTCGAGTCGATCTACGGCCACGACGGATTCCTGGTCGAGACCGAGGCCGTTGGCGAATTGATCCGCCGGACACTGGATTTGGCCGACAGCGAAGGTTCCCGCACCCCGTGACCGGGTCGCGGCGGGAACGTTCACTGTCCTTCGGGTCCGAAGCCGCCGCCTACGAGCGCGGCCGCCCGTCGTATCCACCGGAGGCCATCGACTGGCTGCTGCCGCCCGGCGCGCGCGATGTTCTGGACCTGGGCGCCGGTACCGGCAAGCTGACCACCCGTCTGGTGGAGCGCGGACTGGATGTGGTGGCGGTCGACCCGCTGGCCGAGATGCTGGAGCTGCTCAGCACGGCGCTGCCCGACACCCCTGCACTGCTTGGCACCGCCGAGCAGATTCCGTTGCCGGACAACAGCGTCGACGCGGTTCTGGTGGCGCAGGCCTGGCACTGGTTCGACCCTCAGCAGGCGGTCGCCGAGGTGGCTCGGGTGCTGCGGCCGGGCGGTCGGCTCGGGCTGGTGTGGAACACCCGGGACGAAAGACTGGGCTGGGTCAAGGATCTCGGGCGCATCATCGGTCACGAGGACGACCCGTTCAACAATACGGTCACCCTGCCCGAACCGTTCACCGACGTGGCCCGCCATCACGTCGAGTGGACGAGTTACCTGACACCGCAGGCGCTGATCGACCTGGTGGCCTCCCGCAGCTACTGCATCACTCAGCCGGCGGCGGTGCGCACACAGACACTGGCCGAGGTTCGCGAGCTGCTCAACACCCATCCGGCGCTGGCCAACTCGACGGGCTTGGCACTGCCCTACATCACGGTGGGGATCCGGGCGACGCTGGCGAGCTGAACCATGTGGCCAAGGCGGTGTGCAAGTTGTCGACGTCCGCCCGTTCGAAATCGTCCGCGGCCCAGGCAACATAGCCGTCGGGGCGGATGAGGATCGCTGACGGGCCGCCGGTCAGTTGTCCCTCGACGGTGTCGACACGGTCGGCCCAGGGTCTCGCACGTGCCGCGGCCGCACCGCTGCAGAGGTCGAGCAGGACCGGCCTCGCGTTGTGCAGCAGGCCGGCCACCCGCCGGCCGTCGTCGAGCGTGAGGTCGGGCATCAGGTAGCCGGAGAGCGGATGGTCGTCGCCGACGTCGTAGCGGACATCGGAGCCGGCGAGCAGTCGCGCCATATGGCGGGTGGCCTGTCGAAAGTCGAGAAGCTCGGTGAAAAGCTTGCGCAGCTGGGCAATTTCGGGTCCGGGAGCCATCAGCGCGATCTGCGACATCGAATGCATCATCACCCGCTCCCCCACCGGATAGCGCTCGGCCTGATACGTGTCGAGCAGAGTATCGGGTGCGGTTCCGTTGATGACGGCGGCAAGCTTCCAGCCGACGTTGAAGACATCCTGCATACCCAGGTTCAGCCCGGGGCCGCCCATCGCGCTGTGCACGTGAGCGGCGTCCCCGACCAGGAGAACCCGGCCATCCCGATAGCGCTCGGCCTGCCGGGTGTTCTGTCCGTTGATGCGCCGCAGCGCGTGCGGACCCGGCCCGTGCGGCTCGTCCACCGGCAGTTCAGTGCCGAGCACGCGGGTCAGGCTGTCCCGTAGCTCATCGAGCGACATGGGTTCCTCGACATCAGTCGACGTGCCATATTCCATGGTGCCCACGAGGGAGCGGTCCGCCTCGAACGGTGCATAGATCACCATGCCGCGATCGAACCTGTTGTGGCCAAAGGCCACTCGGCCAAAGCCCGGCACGTCCAGACCACCGTCGGCGCGCCGGTATTCGGGGGGCACCACCACGTGGGCCAGCCGGGCGACCGTCGGCGACGTCGCGCCGGGAAAATCGATGCCCACACTCTTGCGGACGAAGCTGCGACCGCCGTCGGCGCCCACC
Organism: Mycolicibacterium rhodesiae JS60; assembly: GCA_000230935.2. Classification (GTDB taxonomy): domain Bacteria; phylum Actinomycetota; class Actinomycetes; order Mycobacteriales; family Mycobacteriaceae; genus Mycobacterium; species Mycobacterium rhodesiae_B. The sequence goes on along the minus strand of AGIQ01000001.1, from coordinate 878,490 downwards.
AGATACGACGCGGTCTCGGTGTAGACACCGGATTCCGTGGCGATCGTCAGCCGGACACCGTCGTCGGATGCGTCCAGTCCGGTGAGTTCGTGACCCCAGCGGACCTCGATGCCGAGCTCTCGCGCACGTTCATCGAGCAAGCGGACCAGTGTCGGCTGCGAAATCACCATCGCATACATCGGATTGTCTTCCATGCCGGCGAAATCCAATGCCATGCCGGAGAAGATCCACCCTGCCGCCGGCTGCGGCGGGTCGGCGAGCCCGGTGAACCGGCTATAGAGCCCGCGCATATCGAGCAGCCGAACCACTTGTCCGACAAGCCCGTTGGCCTTCGGCTCAGCGCTGGGCCCGGGCAGCGCGTCGAGCACGACCGGGGTGATGCCGGCCAGGGCCAGTTCGCAGGCCAGCATCAGCCCGTTGGGCCCGGCGCCGGAGATGACGACATCGACGTCGTTCATGACGACTTCCTTTTCGGTTCGGGTAGCCCGGCAACGACGTCGGCGAAGCCTCGGCGCATCAAGCCGACGATCGGAACGGGCGGGTCAGAGGCGATGTAGGTGTCCATGGCGGCTTCGGCGACCGCACGGATGCTCGCGGCCACCAGGCGCGGATACATGTCGCGGGCCGGATCGGTACCGGTGCGTTCGGCGATCGCATCGATCCATTCGGCCATCAGGTCTTTGGCCAGAGCGTTGCGCACTTCGATGGCCATGCTCAGCTCGACGAGCTGGTCGAGCTGTTGGCGTGTCGGTGCATAGTCCTCGCCCATCTCGGCAAGCAGAGGGGCGAGCACCGACTCGGTGATGGCCGTCCACAACGGCTCACGCGCGGGCCGTTCCCGAAATGCCGCAAGGCTGCGCCGCATTCGTTCGAGCTGGCGGTAGGCGATGGCTTCGTACTTGCCGGCGAAGTAGTTGTTGAAGGTGCGCAACGAGACCCCGGCCCGCTCGGCGATCGCTTCCCGGGTGACGTTGTCCAGACCCCGTTCGAAGGTCAGGTGCAGTGCGGCATCACTGAGTGCTCTTCGGGTGTCGGCCTTCTTGCGCTCGCGCAGTCCCTGGCTCATGCCGCCACCGTACGCCTAAAGTTGCCCACCGTGCAAGATTGCCTGCCGGGCAATTGTTTCGAAACGTTCGGCGATACGAAACTAACCGTGCACTAATTTGCTGCGCGCTTGCGCATGCGTATGCTATGCATCTCCAGTGCATTTACTGCACGCTACGAGGACGCTGAACCGGAGGTTGCTGATGTCTGCTCGTCGTCGCCTCGTGCCGTACGCATGGCTGGGAGCTGGAGCCATCACGGTGGGTATCGGCGCTGCCTTGGCGCACGGATCGGCAGTCGCCCACGCCGACGACTCGCCACCTGGCGCCAAGGCGTCGTCGAGCACCACGAGTTCTGCCGGTAAAGCACGGCCGGCCCGAACATCCCCGTCGGCGAACACCACGCGCCGACAGCCGAAACCGACCACTGCCTCGATCGCGCCGATACAGCCTGCGCCGGGAGTGGGCACAGCGCGGTCCGCGCGGGCCGCCGTCGCACCGGTCCAGTACGCATCGAAATCCGCGATCGCCAGGATTCCGGTAGGCAAGGACCCCGATAGGGTGGCCATCAGCGCCGACGGCACCCGCCTCTACGTCGCCAACACGGGGGACGGAACGGTGTCGGTGATCAACACCACCGGCACACCGGCCGTGATCGCAACCATCACCGTCGGCAGCGATGTCCAGGACGTTGCGCTCAGCCCCGACGGCACCCGGCTTTATGTCGCCACCAATGGCCCCAACTACGACCAAGAGGACCCCGAGCACGGCTACGTATTGGTGTACAACATCACCGGAACACCGGCGGTGGTCGCCACCGTCGAGGTCGGCACTCTCCCCGACAGTCTGGCTGTGAGCCCTGATGGAACTCGCGTCTACGTCGCCAACCACGGCGAGGCTAACCTTGGGGGCTGGGTCTCGGTGATCAACACCACCGGAACACCCGCGGTGACCTCGGAAATCGACATCGCCGGCATCCCCACGGACGTGGTGTTCAGCGCCGACGGCACCCGTGCCTACACCATCAACGACCGCGAGGCGGGTGTCTCACGCGTTGACCATGGCCGCAGTGTGTCGGTGATCGACACAAGCGGGACTCCCCACGTGGTCAAAACCATCCATGTCCCCCGCGATCCAATTTCTGTGGCGATCAGCCCGGACGGCACCCACCTCTACGTCCTCATTGGCCAAGACTACGAATCGACACTCAGGGTGTACGACCTCGCCAGTTCCGACCCCTGGGATTCCACTGTGCCGAACGCCCAACTCGAGTTGAACGACTTCTTTTCCCCGTGGAAATTCAAAACGATGAACAGCATGGTGGAAAGCCCGGACGGCACCCGCCTCTACATCACCAGATCGGACGGCGGGATATCGATCGTCGGCACCAATCCCCTCCGCCTCTACAACGAGATCGGAGGCGGCAACGAAGCACACGGCGTGGCAATCAGCCCGGACGGCACGCGCATCTACGTGGCGTCCGGCAACGCGGGTGATATCGGTGTGGTGACAGTGTTCGACACCACCGTCATCCCGGCCAGCGCCAACCCGCCGGCCGAGATCCAGGCCGAGCTGGCGACGGCCCGATTCAACACGAGCGTGTTCGGCGGCTGGATTCCCATCATCGGAGCCCTCTACAACGCCAACAACCTGAAACTCGACATCGAGGCGTACAAGGCCGCCGTCGCATCGGGGAACGGCGACGACATGCGCGACGAACAGATCGACATGTTCACCGACGCCGTCGGAATGATCCCGGTGGTCGGCGCGCCCATCGCAGGGCTAATCTGGGCCGCACGAAATCCGGGTCGATGAGCCGCTAGCTGGTGCCCAGCGGGTCGATCGTCGACGCGATGTAGACCATCGCCACACACACCGTGGTCATGGTCGCGAAGTCGACGCCGCGGGAGCGCACCACCAGCAGACCGGCACGCTCCTCGGACAGCACCAGGCGCAGCACGGCGGCCACGCCGACCGCGATGCCGATCAGCAGGGAGCCGCGGCGCCAGAACTCCGCCGCCACCAGAACGAAAGCGACCACGAAGATCACCCCGACGCTCAGGATCGGCCACTGCGAACGCACCACACGCGCGGTGAAGGCCGCCGCCTCCGCGCGGGTCGGCAGTCGGCGCTTCGCGCGAGCGGTCACCGGGCCGCTTCGGCCAGTTCGACGACGTTGGTGAGCAGGAATGCGCGGGTCAGCGGGCCCACCCCGCCGGGGTTCGGCGATACCTGACCGGCGACCTCCCAGACATCGGGATGCACGTCGCCGGTGAGCTTTCCGTCGACCCGGCTGACCCCGACATCGACGACGGCCGCACCGGGCCGCACCATCTCGGCGGTCAGCATGTGCGGCACACCGACGGCGGCGACGATGATGTCGGCCTGCTTGGTGAGCGCGGGAAGGTCACGAGTTCCGGTGTGGCACAACGTCACCGTGGCGTTCTCGCTGCGCCGGGTCAGCAGCAGCCCCAGCGGGCGGCCGACGGTCACCCCGCGGCCGATGACCACCACGTGCGCGCCGGCGATCGGCACGTCGAAGCGGCGCAGCAGATGCACGATGCCACGCGGGGTGCAGGGCAGCGGGGCGTCTTTGCCCAGCACGAGCCGGCCCAGGTTGGTCGGGTGCAGTCCGTCGGCGTCCTTGTTCGGGTCGACGCGTTCCAGCGCGGCGTTCTCGTCGAGGTGGCGCGGCAACGGCAACTGCACGATGTATCCGGTGCACTCGGGGTTGGCGTTGAGCTCGTCGAGGGTGTCGTCGAGCTGCGCCTGACTCACGTCGGCGGGCAGGTCGCGGCGGATCGAGGTGATCCCGACCTTCGCGCAGTCGGAGTGCTTGCCCTTCACATAGGCGTGCGAGCCGGGATCGTCACCGACGAGCACCGTGCCCAGTCCCGGGGTGCGTCCGGCGGCGGTCAGCGTCGCCACACGGTCGGTGAGATCGACGAAAATCTCGTCACGGGTGAGCTTGCCGTCCAGGGTGATAGCGACCACGGACCGTATTGTTCCATTGACCGAACGCCGCCGTTGACAGCACTGTTCAGAGCGTGGTCAGCTGCGGTTATGAACAGTGCGCCAGATGTGTTCAGCCCGGCCCAACTCGGACCCATCACCCTGCGCAACCGCACGATCAAGTCGGCCACCTTCGAAGCCCGCACCCCCGACGACGTCGTCTCCGATGACTTGATCGCCTTCCACCGCGCCGTCGCCGCCGGCGGCATCGGCATGACGACCGTCGCCTACACCGCCGTCAGCCAGGGCGGCCGCACCAACGGCGGGCAGATCTGGATGCGCCCGGAAGCCGTGCCCGGCCTGCAGCGACTCGCCGACGCGATCCACGCCGAGGGCGCGAAGATCAGCGCGCAGATCGGCCATGCCGGCCCGGTCGCCAATGCCCGCTCGAACAAGGCCACCGCGCTGGCCCCGGTCCGGTTCTTCAACCCGCTGTCGATGAAATTCGCCAGGCACGCGACCAAAGACGACATCAACGACGTCATCGCCGCCCACGCGTCGGCGGCACGGTTCGCCATCGATTCCGGATTCGACGCCGTCGAAATCCACCTGGGCCACAACTACCTGGCGAGCTCCTTCCTGTCGCCGATGATCAACCGCCGCACCGACGAGTTCGGCGGGTCGCTGGCGAACCGGGCCAAGGTGGCCCGCGGAATCGTGACGGCCGTGCGCCACGAGGTGGAGCGCCTGGGCCCGGCCCCGATCGCGGTCACCGCCAAACTGAACATGGCCGACGGGGTGCGCGGCTCCATCCAGATCGAGGAAGCACTGCAGACCGCCAAGTGGCTGGAGGAGGACGGCGGCCTGGACGCCATCGAACTCACCGCGGGCAGCTCGCTGCTCAACCCGATGTACCTCTTCCGCGGCGACGCCCCGGTGAAGGAATTCGCCGCCGCGCAGAAATGGCCGCTGAACTGGGGTATGCGCATGACCGGCAAGAAATTCATGCGCGAGTACCCTTACCGGGACACGTATCTGCTGCGTGACGCCACGCAGTTCCGCAAGGAGCTGACGATGCCGCTGATCCTGCTCGGCGGTATCACCAACCGCGAATCCATGGACCGCGCGATGGCCGAGGGCTTCGAATTCGTGGCGATGGGCCGGGCCCTGCTGGCCGAGCCGGACCTGCTCAACCGCATCCAGGCCGACGGTGACACGCATTCTGTGCAGTCGCTGTGTACGCACTGCAACAAATGCATGCCGACCATCTACTCGCGGACGCTTTGTGTGGTGACCGGCGGTCCAGCCTGACCGGCCGTCGGCGCCGATACCGATAGAGTTGGTGACGATGAGTCGACCAGCCGCGCCCGTTCTGACAGTTCGGTACGACGGGTCGGAGCGCACCTTCGCCGCAGGCCACGACGTTGTGGTCGGTCGAGACCTGCGCGCCGACGTGCGAATCGCCCACCCCTTGATCTCTCGTGCTCACCTGGTGTTGCGCTATGACCACGGCCGGTGGCTGGCGGTGGACAACGGCTCGCTGAACGGCATGTTCGTCAACGGCCGCCGGGTGCCGTCCGTCGACATCACCGACGGCATGACGGTGAACGTGGGCAATCCAGACGGGCCGCCGATGAGCTTCGGGCTGGGCCGCGCCCAGGGTTCGGTGGGCCGTCCACCGCAGACCTCCTCGGTGCGTCTGGCCGCCCCGCCCTCATCGCCGTCGTGGCCGGCGCAGCCGACCCGCGGTCCGGCGACCGCGGGCTCGTGGCAGCCACCGCCGTCGCAGCAGCAGCAACCGACATATCAGCGGGCGCAACCGACCTACCATCCGCCCACCGGGGCCGGAGCGGCCGCGCCGCCGCCGGCGACGGCACCGACCCAGCTGCGCCAGGCGGTCGGCAAGCCCGCGGCCGGCTCGTCGAACCTCGCGACGTCGATGCTGCGGATCCTGCGCCCCGGCGCGCCCAGCGATGTGCCGCCCGGCGGCATCAAGATCGGCCGCGCGACCGACAACGACATCGTCATCCCCGACGTGCTGGCGTCGCGCCACCACGCCACGCTGATCCCGACCCCGGGCGGCACGGAGATCGTCGACAACCGCAGCATCAACGGCACGTTCGTCAACGGCGCCCGGGTCGACACCGCGATGCTGAACGAGGGCGACACCGTCACGATCGGCAACGTCGACCTGGTGTTCGCCGGCGGCACGCTGGCCCGGCGCACCGAGACCGAGGCGGCCACCGCCACCGGCGGTCTGGACGTGCGCGCGGTGACGTGGACGATCGAGAACAACAAGACGCTCCTGGACAACATCTCGCTGACGGCGCGCCCGGGCACCCTCACCGCGGTGATCGGCCCGTCGGGTGCGGGTAAGTCCACCTTCGCGCGACTGGTCGCCGGCTACACCCATCCGACAAGCGGCACCGTGACTTTCGAGGGTCACAACATCCACGCCGAGTACGCCTCGCTGCGCTCCCGGATCGGGATGGTGCCGCAGGACGACGTGGTGCACGGCCAGCTGACCGTGAACCAGGCGCTGATGTACGCCGCCGAGTTGCGGCTGCCGCCGGACACCACCAAGGAGGACCGCCAGCAGGTGGTGGCCCAGGTGCTCGCCGAGCTGGAGATGACCCAGCACCAGAACACCCGGGTGGACAAGCTGTCCGGCGGGCAGCGCAAGCGCGCGTCGGTGGCCCTGGAGCTGCTGACCGGTCCATCGCTGCTGATCCTCGACGAGCCGACCTCCGGTCTGGACCCGGCGCTGGACCGTCAGGTCATGACGATGCTGCGCCAGCTGGCCGACGCCGGCCGCGTGGTGCTGGTGGTCACGCACTCGCTGACCTACCTCGACGTGTGCGACCAGGTGCTGCTGCTGGCACCGGGCGGCAAGACGGCGTTCTGCGGCCCGCCGAGTCAGATCGGCCCGGCGATGGGCACCACCAACTGGGCCGACATCTTCAGCTCCGTGGCCGGCGACCCCGATGCCGCCCATCAGCGCTACCTGCAGCAGACCGGGCCTGCTCCCCCACCGCCGCCGCTAGAGGCGCCGTCGAACATGGGCGAGCCGACGCACACCAGCCTGCTGCGGCAGTTCTCCACGATTGCGCGACGGCAGATGCGGCTGATCGTGTCCGACCGCGGCTACTTCATCTTCCTGGCGCTGCTGCCGTTCATCATGGGCGTGTTGTCGCTGTCGGTGCCGGGCACCGTCGGCTTCGGCAAGCCCGATCCGATGGGTGACGCGCCCAATGAGCCCGGGCAGATTCTGGTGCTGCTGAACGTCGGCGCGATCTTCATGGGGACCGCGCTGACGGTTCGCGATCTGATCGGCGAGCGACCGATCTTCCGCCGAGAACAGGCCGTCGGGTTGTCGACCACGGCCTATCTGTTGGCGAAGGTCTGCATCTACGCGGTCTTCGCGATCGTGCAATCGACGATCGTCACCGCGATCACCGTCGCGGGCAAGGGCGGGCCGACGCAGGGGTCGCTGACGTTCCTGAGCCCGACGCTGGAGCTGTTCGTGGTGATGGCCGCGACGACGGTCACCGCGGCGATGGTGGGTCTGGCGCTGTCGGCCTTGGCCAAGTCGAACGAGCAGATCATGCCGCTGCTGGTGGTAGCGGTCATGAGCCAGCTGGTGTTCTCCGGCGGCATGATCCCGGTGACCGGGCGCCTCGTGCTCGACCAACTGTCGTGGATCACCCCCGCCCGTTGGGGTTTCGCGGCGTCGGCGTCGACGATCGACCTGATCACACTGGTGCCCGGACCGTTGACACCCAAGGACTCGCACTGGCATCACACCGCGTCGGCGTGGTGGTTCGACATGGGCATGCTGGGGGTGCTGTGCATCGGCTATCTGAGCCTGGTGCGCTGGAAGATTCGGCTGAAGAGCGCGTAGTCGCGACGCGATTTCGGCGCGGTTTCGTTCGCTCAGCGGCGGTTTCCGCGCCGAAATCGCCAAGTCAGCTGACGTCGAGGCCGTGCGCGGCTGCGAACGCGAGCGCCTGGGCCACGTCGATGCGGGCGCCCCGGCACGCCGCCGTCGTCCATAGCGTCGGATCGATGCGCGCACCGCGCAGATCGGCCTGCTCGAGCCGCAGCCCGTTGGTGCGCGCGCCGGTCAGGTCCGCCCCGCGCAGCACCGCCTTACGCAAATCCGCCTGCACCAGGCTGGTTTCCCGCAGCCGGGACCCGGACATGTCCACCCCGCGCAGGTCCGCGCCGCCGAGGACGGCGAGGGTGAAGTCGACCTCGTCGCACACGATCGGGCGCAGCCGGCAGTTCTCGAAAGTCGAGCCGAGCATGCTGCAGTTACGAAAAGTGCTGTGCCACAGTGTGGTCCGCAGGAACCGGCAGTTGCGGAACGCCGACCCAAGATGCGTCGACTCCGACAGGTTGGCACCTCCGAAGTCGCACTCGGTGAACACCACCCGCTCGGTCTGCAGGCCGGAGAGATCTTCGTCGCGAAAGTCGTGACCAGTGAATTCGCGGTCGACCCAGTGCTGCACTAAAGCCGCGCCAGCGCGTACTCGCTGATCGCGATCAGCGCATCGGTGGCTGACTTGCGGTCCCTGGCATCGAGCGTTATCACCGGCGTGGTGTCCGGCAAGGTCAGCGCCCGGCGTACCTCATCCGTGGGATACCTTGGTGCGCCGTCGAATTCGTTGATCGCGACCAGGAACGGCATCTTGCGGTGCTCGAAGAAGTCGACCGCGGCGAAGCTGTCCTGCAGGCGGCGCACGTCAACCAGGATGATCGCCCCGATCGCCCCACGCACCAGGTCGTCCCACATGAACCAGAACCGCCGCTGCCCCGGGGTGCCGAACAGATAGAGCACCAGATCCTGATCCAGGGTGATCCGGCCGAAGTCCATCGCCACCGTCGTCGTCGACTTGTCCGGAGTGGCCGCCAGTGCGTCCACGGCGGTGGAGGCATCGGTGACCATCGCCTCGGTGCGCAGCGGCATGATCTCCGACACCGCCCCGACGAATGTGGTCTTGCCGGCGCCGAACCCACCCGCGACGACGATCTTCGTCGAGGCGGATGCCCGCCCCTCAGAGTGCTCGGAGGCCACGAAGGGTCCTTCCTATCAAGTCGCGACGCTCGTCAGGTGTCGAGCTGTCGGTCAAAGTGGTCTGCACCCGAAGATAGCCCGCCGTCACGAGGTCACCGACGAGGACGCGCGTGACGCCGAGCGGAAGATCCAGGCGCGCCGAGATTTCGGCCACCGATGGGCTGTCGCTGCACAGCGTGCAGATCCGCCCTCTCATATCCCCGGACGGCCAGTGCTGCTGCGATGCCGGCGGCAGCGTCAGTATCGGCGCTTCGACCGGAAGTTCGACTTCTGTGTCGGTGCGCCCCGCGGTGAGCGTATACGGGCGAACCAGGTTCGCCTCCGCGTCACCGGTCACGTCGGTTGCGGGTTACGCCGGGACGAGGACACCACATTGCCCACCCGCTCCACCAAAACGGCCATCTCGTAACCGATCTGGCCGATATCACAGTTGGGTGCGGCCAGCACGGCCAGGTGCGAGCCGTCACCCACCCGCATCACCAGCAGGTAGCCACCGGCCATCTCCACCACCGATTGCAGCACCTGGCCGGCCTCGAAGAGCTGGGCCGCGCCGGCGGCCAGGCTGGCCAGCCCGGAGGTCACCGCGGCCAGCTGCTCGGCACGCTCGCGCGGCAGCTGCGCACTGGCGGCGATCAGCAGGCCGTCGACCGACACCAGCACCGCATGCGAGACGCCGGGCACGTCGCGAGCGAAGTTGGACACCAACCAGTCCAGTGAATTGTTCTCTCGCCGTGGCGGATAGGTCATTGGTGATCTCGTCCGTTCTCTACCGACCCGGTCTGGATATCGGAACGCGCGGCCCGCACGCCGCCGAAGTGACTGCTGAACGATGCCCGGACCGCATCGGGATCACGCTGCGCAAGCGCAGGACGGTCAGGTGCCGACGAGTCGTCCGCCGCGCCGGGCACCAGCCGGGCACCGGGGTCGCGGACCGGCAAACCGTGTTCGGTGTGCTCCTGCACCGGAACGTTCTCGACCTCGGAGGCGGTCTCCCAGCCGTTGTCCCACACCGACTTCCAGTCCTGCGGCACCACCAGCGTGTGCGGGTCGACCATGATCTCGTTCAGCATCTTCTGATAGATGAAGTCGGTGTCGGTGTCCTCGGCTTCGGGTGCCGTCAGGTCGGCGGCGAGCACATCCATATCGCTGACGTCGAGGTTCTCCTCGCGCGCCTGAACTGCCCGAGCGCGAGAGGAGAAGAATGGCGCGGTGTCCGTCGGATGCTCGCGCGCCGGACCCGGGTCGTCGGCCTGAGCGAACCACTGCGAAGGCTGCGGCGGGGCACCGGTGATTCCGCTGGAACCCGGCGAGCGCCGCGGCAGCCCGCTGGGATCGACCGACTCCGGTTCGGCCACCGCCGGGAATTCCTCGGCGTATACGTCTTCCTCGCCGAGAGCCTCGACCGGTGCGTCGTAACGACGGGCGTCGGCGCCGATCGGCTCGCCGTGCTCGAGCAGTTTCGGGGGGATGTAGAGCTCGGCCGTGGTGCCCGACGACGGCTCGCCCTCCACCGCATTGCGCAGGCGCACGGCCATCCCGTGCATGTGCGCCAGCCGGCCGACCACGAACAATCCCATGTGCCGGGTGTTGTCCTGGCTGACCTCGCCACCGGAGTGCAGCCGCATGTTGGCGATCCGCAGATCGCTGTCGGTCATGCCGATGCCGTCGTCGTGCACCTCGATGAGTAGCCCGGCGTTGCTGGTGTGCACCGCGCTGACCCGCACCGGGGAGATGGGCGGCGAATAGCGCAGGGCGTTGTCGATCAGTTCGGCAAGCATGTGCACCGCGTCGGCGGAGACCCGGCCGACCAGCGCCGAGTCCGGCACCTCGCCGATCTCCACCCGCTTGTATTCCTCGACCTCGGAGACAGCGGCGTTGACCGCGCTGGCCAGCGGCAGCGATTCCCGGTGATCGCGGGACACCTGGGCACCCGCCAGGACCAGCAGGTTGGAGCCGATGCGGCGCATCCGGGTGGCCAGGTGGTCGAGCCGGAACAGGTTGTCCAGCCGTTCGGGGTCCTCTTCGCTCTTCTCCAGCCGGTCGATGAGGGCGAGCTGCTGGTCGACCAGCGACCGGTTGCGCCGCGACATCGTCTCGAACATCTCGTTGATCACCAGCCGCAGCCGCGCCTCGTCACCGGCCAGCAGCAACGCCTGGGCGTGCAGCTCGTCGACCGCGTGCGCAACCTGGCCAATTTCCTCGGTGGTGTAGACCGCCAGCGGTTCGGGCTCGCGTTCGTCGCCGGCCCGCACCCGGGCGATGCCCTGCTCGAGATCGGTGTGCGCGACCCGCAGGGCGCCGTCGCGCAGGATGCGTAGCGGCCGGACCAGGGAGCGCGCCACCAGGAACACCACCAGCAGTGCGACGACAAACGCCGCCGACACCAGCAGGCAGTCGCGGATGACTGCGGCGCGGCGGTCGGCTGCCTGCTGCTCGACGGCCGAGGTGACCTGCTCGGTGGTGCTCTTGATGACCTCGCCGGCGATGGTATCGGTGGCCTTCAGCGAATCCCGCAGGTCGGTGTTGCCGACCAGCGCGACCTCCGGGTTGGACATGATGTCCATCCGCCGGACCATTTCGCTCTGCAGCGTGTTGGCGTCCGGCGAGCCGACGCCGAGCACCTGGTTCATCCCGAACAACGTCGAGGGCTCGGTGCCGGCCAGCGTGATCATCGACGTACGCAGTTCCGGCTCGGCCAGATCGCCGCCCCGCTCGACCAGCAGCTGCTGCATCATCATCTGCCCGCGGGCGCCGACCGCGCGGCTCAGGCCCTGGGTCTGGGCGCGCAGCTTCTCGTCGTCGAGACGCACCGAACCGTTGATGGCGTCTTCGGCGGTCAGCAGGATCGGCGCGTAGGTGGTGATCCGCTCGCGCAGTCCGATTGCGTCGGCCGAGACCGCACCGACGAGTTGTTGGGCACCGGTCAGCAGGTTGGTCACTCCGGTACGGACGTCGGGGGCGACGTCGATGGAGTTGAGCTTGTTCTGCAGGGTGGCCTTGGCCTTGTCGAATGTGTTTGCCGCAGACTGGGTGTCCCCGCCGGAGCTGTACGCCAGCAGCACGCCCTCGACGGCGCTGACATAGCTTTCGATGACCGGGATCATCTCGGCACGATCGGCGGCGACCTGCAGATCTCGCGCAGACTTGATCCCGTTCCAGATGCCGGCACCGGCGAACGCGAGAGCCAGCACCAGCGGGATCGCCACGATCGCAAACACTTTGCCGCGCACCGGCCAGTTGCGCAGCGACCACCGCGACGGCCGCTTCGGCGGCACGGCTGTTGGCTGTTGAGTTTGATTCATTCGGACTTCCTGGTCATCGCTGCCCGTGTTCACCACAACGGAGCTGCGCATAACCCCTGGCAATTCGTCGATTATGACAGCGATCGTCCAGCTTCTCCAGAGTCGTTACTGAACAGAGAGATATCAGCCCGACCACGGCATTTGACGCATTGGGGTGTCGAGCAAATTGTGCTGCGGCACAACTGAGATGATCAACCACAGTGAAATACCTACGCTGGCCGAACAAGCGCGACGAGAAAGTCCGAGTCATCGGTAAACGGCCGCACGTCCCACGCGTCACCAGAGGATGGTCGTTGTGTTCAACGTGATGTTCTACTCACCGCGGATCGCGCCGAACACCGGCAATGCCATCCGCATGGTGGCGGCGACCGGATGTGAACTGCATCTGGTCGAACCGTTGGGTTTTGACCTCTCCGAACCGAAGCTGCGCCGCGCCGGGCTCGACTATCACGACCTGGCGTCGGTGACAGTGCACGCCAACCTTCAGGACGCGTGGACGGCAGTTGGCGACGCGCGGGTGTTCGCGTTTACCGCTCACGCGGCGCGGTCGTCCTTCGAGATCGCCTATGAGCCGGGCGACGTGATGTTGTTCGGGCCGGAGCCGACCGGGTTGGACGACGTGACGCTGGCCGACCCGCACATCACCGAACGGGTCCGCATCCCGATGTTGCCGGGCCGGCGATCGCTGAATCTGTCCAACGCCGCCGCCGTGGTGGCCTACGAGGCGTGGCGGCAGCAGGGCTTCTCGGGAGCCGTGTAACCGGTGGGCAGGAGACGAGCGAGCCGGGGGGTTACCAGGTGTCCCAGTGGGTCAATTGCTCGGCCGGCAGCCGCTTGGCGGGCTTGAAATCGGTGCCTTTGGTGTAGGCGATCGGCCACAGGCCGCCCTGGGTGTAGTGCTCGAAGGGAATCCCGAGGATCTCGGCCGCCTGCTTCTCGCCGTCTCCGATCAGGTGCAGCGTCGTGTACGCCGAGCCCAGCCCGCGCGAACGCAGGGCGAGCATGAAACTCCAGACGGCGGGAATCAGGGAACCCCAGTAGGACGCCTGCATGCCGGCGGGGGCGCCGTCGGGGCGGCCCTCCAGGCACGGGATCAGGAACACCGGAGCCTTCTGGAGGTTCGCGTTCAGATACTTGGCCGAGCTCAGCACCGAGTCCATCTGCGCATCGCGCATGTCACCGCGCACCGGCTTGGGCAGGTCGAGGTAGGGCGTGCCATTGGCGCGATAGATATCGGCCAGCGCCTTCTTCTTGGCGGGGTCCTCGACGAACAAGAACTGCCAGCCTTGGGCATTGGAGCCGGTGGGCGCCTGCAGCGCCAGATCCAGACACTCCATCAGCACCTCGCGCGGGACCGGCCGGTCGAAGTCGAGACGCTTGCGAACCGATCGGGTGGAGGTCAGGACTTCATCAACGGTCAGATCGAGTGTCATGGGCTGAGACTACATTCGGCTCCATGGCAACTGAACTGACGCAAGAGGTCATCGATCGGCTCACCGGCGACCATTACGGCTGGCTGACCACGGTCGCGAAATCCGGCCAGCCCGTACCCAAGTTGGTGTGGTTTTTCTTCGACGGCACCGACCTCATCGTCTACACCGCACCCGGCTCGGCCAAGGTGGGCCACATCGGGTCGCATCCGCGCGTCAGTCTGAACCTGGACTCCGACGGCAACGGTGGGGGCATCATCGTCGTCGGGGGCACCGCCACCCTGGACAGCGAGGACGCCGATCCCCGCGACGATGGCCCGTACTGGGCCAAATATGGTGCGCTGTCAGATCAATTCGGACTGACCGACTCGATGGGCGGGTTCAACCTGCGGCTGCGGATCAGTATCGACAAGGTGTGGACGACGCCGACGGCGTAGATCGGGCACGGTTTACGGCTGGTTCTGCGACTGCAGACAGACCTTGCCGTCGATGGCGCTGACCGGGAAAACCGGTGCCGACATACCCGTACCGGACACCTCGACACCGCTGGACATGTCGAAGGCGTAGCCGTGCAGTGGGCACACCACGACCTCGTCGTCGATGAGCCCGTCGGCGAGCGGGCCACCTCGGTGCGGGCAGACCGCGCCCAGCGCCCGTAGCGATCCATTCCGCAGCCGGAACACGGCGATCTGTTGCCCGTCGACGGTGAACGTCCGTCCCTCCCCCATCGGGACGTCCTCCAGGCGGGCGATCACCGCGCCCGACTCGGGCTCGCTCATCGCACCGGGACCTGCGGCAACGGGAGCAGCGGAAGCGAACTCCGAAACTGCCCCTCGGTGACCGGATCTCGCCCATCCAGCCACGGATCGCGGTAGGCGGCCACGGATCTGGCCATGTTCTCGTCCAGTTCGGCGGCAATGCCCGCAGTGTCGTCGACGACGACGGCACGGATCTGGTCGATTCCGACCCGAGGCACGAAGCTGTAGGTGCGTTCGAGCCAGTTGGCGTTCTCCCGGTAGTACTGGAGGAACCTGCCGGTCAGAATCATCACCTCGTCGGCCGTGTCGACGGTCGCCAAGAGATCTCCCTTGCGGATGTGGGCGCCGGCGGCACCCCCGACATAGATCTCCCAGCGCCCGCCTTCCACTGCGACCACGCCGAGGTCCTTACACAGCGCCTCGGCACAGTTGCGCGGGCACCCGGTCACGGCGAGTTTCATCTTCGCCGGGCTTGCCAGTCCCTGATAGCGCTCCTCGATCGCGATACCCAGCGCGGTCGAATCACCCAAGCCATAGCGGCAGAAGTCTTTGCCGACACAGGTTTTGACGGTGCGGAAGCTCTTGCCGTACGCGTACCCCGAGGGCATGTCCAGATCGGCCCACACCGCAGGAAGGTCCTCCTTGCGCACACCGAGCAGGTCGATACGCTGGCCGCCGGTGAGCTTGATCATCGGTATCGCGTACTTGTCGGCGACATCGGCGATCCGGCGCAGCTGCCAGGAATTGGTGACCCCGCCCTTCATCTGCGGGACAACCGAGAACGTTCCGTCCCGCTGAATGTTGGCGTGGACGCGGTCGTTGATGAATCGCGCATCACGTTCGTCGACGAAGTCGGTTCCCCACATCATCTCGAGCAGCGATGCGAGTCCCATCTTCGACCCGGCGTCCGGCTTGCCGTCGGGCGCCAGCGCCGCGAAAACCGCTGATACCGAACGCAGGTCGAGTTCACGAATCTTGACCATCAACGTCGGCTTGTCATACGGGATTCCCGGCACATACCACGAGTCCGACGGATCGTCGGCGGCACTGCCACCGGCCGCCCATTCCACCACCTGCGTGACCAGTTGTTTGCACGCACCACAACCCTTGCCCGCCTTGGTGGCTGCCATCACCGCAGACACCGACGTGGTGCCGTTGCGAACGCACGACACCAGGGCACCCTTGGACACACCATTGCAGTTGCACACCTGGGCGTCGTCGTCCAGTTCCGCGATGCCCACCTCGACGTCCGGAGTGCCGATGTCGAACATCAGCGCGACACGTTCGTCGGGGATCGGCAGACCGTTGTCGAAGGCATGCGTGAGGAAGGAGACCTTGCTGACGTCACCAACCAGGGTGGCGCCGACGAGCTTGCCGTCACGGATGACCACGGTCTTGTACACCCCGCGCCTCGGCTCGCTGTACTGGACGAACTCGTCGTCGGGGCGTTCGGCGGACTTGATCCCCATGGCCGCGACGTCGACACCGGCAACCTTGAGCTTGGTCGCCACCCGCGAACCATGGTATGCCGCTTGAGAATTCACGCCGGTGATGTGATCGGCCAACACCTTGGCCTGCTCCCACAGCGGGGCGACCAGGCCATAGACCTGGCCGCGGTGCTGGGCGCATTCCCCCACGACATAGACGTCGTCGTCATCGACCGAGCGCATGTGGTCGTCGGTGACGATCGCGCGCTCCACCGTCAACCCCGCCCGGAGGGCCAGGCCCACGTTCGGCCGGATGCCGGCGGCGATGACGGCCATATCACAATCCAGCCGGTCGCCATCGGCGAAGCCCACCCCGGCCAGCCGTCCGTCGTCGAAGAACAGCTCGGTGGTGCGCTTGCCGGTGTGCACACCGATCCCCAGCCGTTCCAGGGAGGCCCGCAGGATCGCCCCGGCCGGGTCGTCCAACTGAGCATTCATCAGTGTCGGTGACGAATGCACGACATCGGCCGCCAGTCCGCGGGTCTGCAGACCTCGCGCGGCTTCCAGCCCGAGCAGACCACCTCCGATGACGACGGCTTTCGTCCGGTTGGTGGCTTCGTTGATCATTCCGACTGTGTCGTCGAGACTCCGGAACCCGAAGACCCCGTCTGCGAGAGTGGTGTCGTCAGACCACATCCCGGCGATCGGAGGGAAGAACGACCTGCTCCCGGTGGCCAGGATCATTTTGTCGTAGCGCAGCGTGGAGCCGTCGTCGGCGTGCACCAGGTGGGCGAAGGTGTCGACGCGAACGACTCGCACACCGGCCCGCAGCTCAATCCCGCTGTCGGCGTACCAGGCCAGACTGTTGAGGTAGATCTCGGCCGGATCGTCACTGCCCGCCAAGACGTTGGACAGCAGGATCCGGTTGTAGTTGCCGTACGGTTCGTCACCGAAAACGGTGATGTCGAACTGTTCGCCGCCGTGTTCGGCACGCGCGAGAATCTCTTCCACGGCGCGGATGCCGGCCATCCCGTTACCGACGACGATCAGCTTGCGCGCCATCAGATCTCGACCATACCGAGATCGATGATCACAGTCCCCGAGCAGTCTGCCGGTGCAGCGATGAGCAACTCGATGACCGTATCGGCAAGCAGGTCCTCGACGACGCGCAGCGCCACATGGGTGTCCCCCTTGGCGCCGATCGGGAAGTACCGCATCGGCTTTCCGTCGCGCACCAAGACCACCGATACCATCTGCTCGGCGGAGTTGCCCCCGCGGAAGTAGACCGGCTGGGCGGTGAGGCCGGGCGGCACGACGTAGCGCAACGATGCGTCGAGCAGCGCCGGAGTGTCGTAGCCCCCGCCCCGAAACTCAAAGACGCCCTGAAGGAAGCGTGGCGTGCTGCCGTCGCTCATCTGCCTATCGCTCCTCACAGCTCGATTGCGGTGCACCAACTCACCGTGTCTGCCGGATTCTTCAGTGGCAGGCCTTCGTCGCAATGCGCGACTCCGCGCACCTGATCAACAAGGCCGAAGCTAGGAGTTCAATGTTTCGCCGATGTTTCCATTGCGCATCGGTGATGAATACCGTGGCTGACAGCGGTACTCGCCGACATATGAGGACTTCGTTGCGGTTGCTTAACTGGCCCACGCCGCCGGCGTAACACTGCGTTCCTACCCTCGTCGTCAATACCGTGCTTGATCACTCGACGAGCCGGGCCGGATACGCCACACCGACAGGAGTTCGTCATGACCCTTACTGGCACCGAGGCCGATGTTCAGTCAGCCCCCGCGCCGTCACGCCGCGGTAAGCATTGGATCGATCACTGGGAGCCCGAGGACCCGGAATTCTGGTCCACCACGGGAAAGCCCATCGCACTACGGAATCTGATCTTCTCGATCTTCGCCGAACACATCGGGTTCTCCGTCTGGCTGCTGTGGAGCATCGTCGTCGTCCAGATGACCGCGGGAGCCAACGGGGCACCGGCCGCATCGGGCTGGGCACTGAGCACCACCCAGGCGCTGTGGCTCGTCGCGGTGCCCAGCGGGGTCGGAGCCTTCCTGCGGATCCCCTACACCTTCGCCGTGCCCGTGTTCGGCGGACGCAACTGGACGGTCATCTCCGCCGCCATGCTGCTGATCCCGTGCCTACTGATGGCCTGGGTAGTGACCGATCCCAGCATCAACTTCGCGGTACTGCTGTTGGTTGCGGCGACCGCGGGCTTCGGCGGCGGCAACTTCGCCTCCTCGATGGCCAACATCTCGTTCTTCTATCCGGAGCGGGAGAAGGGCTGGGCGCTCGGCCTCAACGCCGCGGGCGGAAACATCGGCGTGGCTGTCGCACAGAAGGTCATCCCGCTGGTGGTGGTCGCCGGCGGCGGGCTCGCACTGTCGCGGGCCGGCCTGTTCTACGTGCCCTTCGCCATCGTGGCAGCGGTGTGCGCCTTCCTGTTCATGAACAACCTCACCGAAGCCAAGGCCGACGTGAAACCGGTGTGGCAGTCGCTGCGCCACGCCGACACCTGGGTCATGTCGCTGCTCTACATCGGCACCTTCGGCTCGTTCATCGGCTACTCGGCTGCGTTCCCGACCCTGCTCAAGGCCGTCTTCGGCCGCGGCGATATCGCATTGGCTTGGGCATTCCTCGGTGCGGGTATCGGATCGATCGCCCGGCCGCTGGGCGGGAAGCTGTCCGACCGGATCGGCGGGGCGCGGATCACGGCACTGAGTTTCGCGATGCTGGCGGCCGGCGCCGCCGTCGCGCTGTGGTCGGTCAAGGAAAAGAACCTGCCGGTGTTCTTCACGGCGTTCATGTTCTTGTTCGTCGCCACCGGAATCGGCAACGGCTCGACATACCGGATGATTTCGAAAATCTTCCAGGTCAAGGGCTTCGATGCCGGTGGTAGCGCCGAGACCATGGTGTCCATGCGGCGACAGGCCGCCGGCGCCCTCGGTATCATCTCCTCGGTGGGTGCTTTCGGCGGGTTCGTCGTCCCACTGGCTTATGCGTGGTCGAAGAGCCACTTCGGTAACATCCAGCCGGCACTGCAGTTCTACGTGGCGTTCTTCGTATTCCTCTTGGCTGTCACCTGGTTCTTCTACCTGCGCAAGAGCACCAGGATGGCCCAGGCCGGAGTGTGATCGTCCGAGCCGGCGGGCAGCGCGGCCCGGTGATGTGAGAGGAGACCACGACTGTCGTGGCCGGCGATATCGATCTGACGCCCGCAGTACGAACCTTGTGTTCGTACTGCGGTGTCGGCTGTGGCATCGAGGTCCACACCCGTCGCGATCCGCAGACGGGTGAGGCGACCATCGCCCGGGTGAGCGGAGACAAGGCCCACCCCACGAATTTCGGCCGACTCTGCACCAAAGGCGCGACCCATGCCGAGATGATGGCGGCCCGGGACACCAGGATGACCACTGCACTGGTGCGGCCCGGGCGCGACGCAGAGCCCGTCGAGACTCCCGTGGACGAGGCCGTCGCCGAAGCGGCGCATCGACTTCGCGCCATCATCGCCGAGCACGGCCCGGACGCGGTCGCGCTATATGTCTCCGGACAGATGTCACTGGAAGCGCAGTACCTGTCCAACAAGCTCGCGAAGGGCTACCTGCGCACCATCCACATCGAATCCAACTCCCGGCTGTGTATGGCCAGTGCGGGGACAGGCTACAAACAGTCCCTCGGGGCCGACGGACCACCCGGATCGTACAGCGACTTCGACTGCACCGACTTGTTTTTCGTGATCGGATCGAACATGGCCGACTGCCATCCGATCCTGTTCCTGCGGATGGCCGACCGGCTCAAAGCAGGCGCGAAGCTCATCGTGGTCGATCCCCGGCGCACCACCACCGCGGAGAGGGCCGACCTGCATCTCGCCATCACACCGGGTACCGACCTGGCGCTCCTCAATGGGCTGCTGCATCTACTGGTCGAATCCGGTTGCATAGATCACGATTTCATCGCAGAACACACCGAGGGCTGGGAGGCGATGCCGGAGTTCCTGGCCGACTACCCACCCGCGCGCGTTGCCGAGATCACGGGTCTGGCCGAAGCGGACATCCGGCGCGCCGCCGACATGATCGCCGCCGCAGGAGACTGGATATCCTGCTGGACAATGGGACTCAACCAGAGCACCCAGGGCACCTGGAACACCAACGCCATCTGCAACCTTCACCTCGCGACGGGGGCGATCTGCCGGCCGGGCAGCGGGCCCATGTCACTGACTGGCCAGCCCAACGCCATGGGTGGGCGCGAGATGGGTTACATGGGTCCGGGCCTACCCGGCCAGCGCTCGGTGTTGTCCTCCGAGGACCGCGAGTTCGTCGAGCGACAGTGGGACCTCGCGCCGGGCACGATCCGCAGTGACGTCGGTCCGGGCACGATCGCCATGTTCAAACAGATGGCGGCCGGTGACATCAAGGCGTGCTGGATCATCTGCACCAATCCCGTTGTCAGCGTGGCCAACCGCGCGACCGTAATCGAGGCACTACAAGCCGCGGAACTCGTCGTCACCCAGGAGGTCTACTCCGACACCGCGACCAACCGCTATGCCGACATCGTCTTGCCGGCCACACTGTGGGCCGAGGCCGATGCTGTGATGGTGAACTCAGATCGCAATCTGACGCTGCTCTCCCAGTCGATCCCCCCGCCCGGAGCGGCTCGTCCGGACTGGGAATTGATTTGCGACATCGCCGATCATCTCGGTTTCGGCGAGGCGTTCTCGTACAAGAGCAGCGAGGAGATCTTCGACGAAATCCGGGGATTCGCCAACCCGAAGACCGGTTACGATCTGCGCGGAGCCAGCTACGAGCGGCTGCGCCAAGGCCCGGTGCAGTGGCCGGCACCAGCGGAGTTGCCCGATGCGACCAACGGCCGCAACCCGATTCGCTACCTCAACGACGGTGTCAGCCAGGATCTCCACATCGGCCCCGACGGTCATCGGCCCAGGCTGGCCTTCCCCACCCCGTCGCGTCGTGCCGTCTTCCATCCGCGTCCGCACATGAACGCCGCCGAGTTGCCCGACGACGATTACCCGACGATCCTCAACACGGGCCGGCTGCAACATCAGTGGCACACCATGACCAAGACCGGCCGGGTGGACAAGCTCAACAAGCTCAATGACGGACCGTTCGTGGAGATCCACCCCGACGACGCACGGGCGGCCGGCATCGTCGATCGTCAGCCCACCGAGGTGTCCTCACGGCGTGGCCGAGCGGTGCTGCCCGCCGTCATCACCGACCGAGTCCGGCCCGGCAACTGTTTCGTTCCTTTTCACTGGAACGACGAGCACGGCGACGATCTGACGATCAACGCGATAACCAACGACGCCGTCGATCCTGATTCGTTGCAACCGGAGTTCAAGGTGTGCGCGGTGCGGTTGCGCCCGTTGGCAATTGACTTCGCAGCACCCGCCACGTCTGGCCATCCGGTGGCGATCGCGCTGGGAATCACCGACGCGGCACCGATTCTCGACGACGACGAGATGACCTACCTGGCCGGCTTCCTCGCGGGAATCCCGAGTGGCGGGCCGGGTGTCCCGGTGCTGCCGGCGTCGGCTCCGGTGAGCCGGAAGGCCCGGCTGTGGATCGACGGCGTGCTCGCCGGAGCGCATTCCCGGGTCGCCGACGACGCCTCGCCAGGGGGCGACGACGACGGAGCCCTGGTGATCTGGGGGTCACAGACCGGCAACGCCGAAGACATTGCCGCGCAGCTCGTCGCCCGTCTCGGCGGCAGCCCGCGACTGGTCACCATGAACGACTGCACGCTGGACGAATTGGCTGCAGCGTCGCAGGCGCTTGTGGTCACGAGCACCTTCGGTGACGGTGGCCCTCCGGACAACGCGGGAGATTTCTGGGAACGCATCACCGCTCCTGACGCACCGGAATTGTCGAAACTGCAGTACGCAGTGCTCGGCATCGGCGACCGCTCCTACGACAACTTCTGTGGCTACGCGAAGTCGGTGGATGCGCGGCTGGCCGAACTCGGCGCCACCAGGCTCACCGACTGCACGGTGTGTGAGATTCACGATGGCGAGCCGGTGGCAACCTGGACCGACCGGGTGACCGAACTCGTCCACGAAATCGACGGCACCGCGCCTACTCCCGCACCAGCCAAGGTGACGGTCACCCGAGCCGCCGGGCCGTTCACCCGATCCGAACCGATCTTCGCGCCGTTGTGCCGCAATGTCAGGCTCACACCGGAATGGTCGGAGAAAGAGGTGCGCCAGTTCGGATTCGACATCTCCGCCTACGACGTCGACTATTCGGTGGGCGACTCGCTCGGCGTGTGGGCGGCCAACAGTGCATTCGCCGTCGAACGATGGTTGAGCGCAACAGGGCTCAGCGGCGACGCGGCAGTGACGGTCGACGGATCCGAACGAAGCCTGCGCGACGCACTGACCTGGGCCTACGACATCAGCCGGGTGACTCCTGACCTCCTCGCCTTCTTGTCCGAACACTGTGGTGACCGGGCGGCCACGAAGGCACTCGGTGTCCAGCGCGGCAAGCTCAACGAATGGCTGACAAACCGCAACGGTCTGGATCTGGTTCGGGAGTTTCCGGTGCGAGCCGAGCCGGCCGAATGGCAGACCGCGCTGGTGCGACTCGCGCCGCGCCAGTACTCCATCTCGACCAGCCCCCTCGTGCACCCGCATGAGATCGGGCTGACCGTATCTGTTGTCCGCTACCACGGGAGCGATGGAAGCCCGCGCGGCGGCGTCGCCTCGACGTTCCTGGCCGATCGCCCTGGGGAGTCCCGTATTCCGGTGTTCTTGCAACGCTCACCGAACTTCCGGCCACCACAGGATCCGGAGACCCCGATGATCATGGTCGGTCCCGGTACCGGGATCGCCCCGTTCAGGGGCTTCCTGCAGGAACGCCGCGCGCTGGGGCACACCGGGCGCAACTGGTTGTTCTTCGGCGACCGGCATCGAGCCGAGAATTTCTATTACCGCGAGGAACTCGAGCATATGGTGTCCGATGGCCTGCTGAGCTATCTCGACCTCGCGTTCTCCCGTGATCAAGAACGACGGATTTACGTGCAGCACAAGATGTTCGACCAGGCTGCCGAAATCTGGCGATGGCTGGCCGATGGTGCGCACTTTTATGTGTGTGGTGACGCCGCAAGGATGGCCAAGGACGTCGACGAGGCACTGGTCAAGATCATCCGCACGCACGGTTCAATGTCGAATCAGGATGCCGCCGAGTACAAGCGCGCGATGATCGCCGAGAAACGGTATGTCCGCGACGTATATTGAGCGCGGCCGTCGACCGGCCTAGCGAAAGTCGCGGGAGCGTGATCCGACGGTCATGGTGATACGGCCCATCCGCTCGGCCATGACGGTCACCGCACCCGTGGCGTTTTGCACCTGACCGCGGATCAGCAGGGCCGAGGCGCTCTGGGCCAGTTTGCGATGGCGGTTCCACACTCCTGGCGTGCACAGCACATTGACCATACCGGTCTCGTCCTCGATGTTCATGAACGTCACGCCCTGCGCGGTGGCCGGACGCTGGCGATGCGTCACTGCGCCGGCGATCAGCACCCGGCTGCCGTCGGGCACGTCGAGCAGTCGGTCGGCCGGGAGTACTCCCATCGCGTCGAGATCTTCCCGCAGGAACTGGGTCGGGTAGCTGTCCGGCGAGATGCCGGTGGCCCACACGTCGGCGGCGGCCAATTCCACCTCGGTCATGCCGGGCAGCGCCGGCACATTCGACGATGAGCCGACACCGGGCAGCCGGTCGGGGCGCTGGGTGGCCGCCGCGCCGGCCGCCCACAGGCCTTCCCTGCGACTGACCGAAAAGCAGCCCAGCGCCCCGGCAGTGGCCAGGGACTCGGTTTGCGGGACCGAAAGCTGCACCCGCCCAGTCAAATCCAGTAGCGAGGTAAACGGTCCACCGATGTCGCGTTCGTCGACGATACGTTGGGCGAGCTCGTCACCGATGTGGCGCACCGCACCCAACCCCAGCCGCACATCCAGCCCGGAGTTCTCCAGCGTGGGGTGCGCCAGACTTGCATTGACGTCAGGCCCGTGCACGACGACCCCGTGCCTGCGGGCGTCGGCGACCAGCGACTGCGGCGAGTAGAACCCCATCGGCTGGGCGCGCAGCAGCGCGGCGCAGAACGCCGCCGGATGGTGCAGCTTGAACCACGAGGAGTAGTACACCAGCGAGGCGAAGCTCAGTGAATGGCTCTCCGGGAAGCCGAAATTGGCGAAGGCCTCCAGCTTCTCGTAGATCCGTTCGGCCACCTCACCGGTGATGCCGTGCTGCTGCGCCATCCCGGCATAGAACCGGTCCCGCAGCCGTCGCATCTTCTCGGTGGAGCGCTTGGACCCCATGGCCCGGCGCAGCTGATCGGCCTCGGCGGCCGAGAAGCCCGCGCAGTCCACTGCCAGCTGCATGAGCTGTTCCTGGAACAGCGGCACCCCCAACGTCTTTCGTAGCGCGGGTTCCATCGACGGGTGGTCGTAGGTGACGGGCTCCAGGCCGTTGCGCCGCTTGATGTAGGGATGCACCGAGCCGCCCTGGATGGGCCCGGGACGGATCAGCGCCACCTCCACCACCAGGTCGTAGAACACCCGGGGCTTCAGCCGGGGCAGGGTGGCCATCTGGGCGCGCGACTCCACCTGGAACACCCCGACCGAGTCGGCCTTCTGCAACATCTCGTAGACCGCCGGTTCGGCGAGATCCAGCTTGGCCAGATCGACTTTGATGCCCTTGTGCTCGGCGACCAGGTCGATGACATAGTGCAGCGCCGAGAGCATGCCGAGACCGAGCATGTCGAACTTCACCAACCCGATTGCCGCGCAGTCGTCTTTATCCCACTGCAGTACGCTGCGGTTCTCCATGCGGGCCCACTCCACCGGGCACACGTCGGCGATCGGGCGGTCGCAGATCACCATGCCGCCGGAGTGGATGCCCATATGCCGCGGCAGGTTCTTGATCTGGGTCGCCAGGTCGACCACCGGTGCGGGGATGCCCTCGAGATCGGGCGAGTCGGCCCCGCTGCGCCAGTGGCTGATCTGCTTACTCCAGGCGTCCTGCTGGCCCTGGGAGAAGCCGAGCGCACGAGCCATGTCGCGCACCGCGCTTTTGCCCCGGTAGGTGATGACGTTGGCGACCTGTGCGGCGTAGTCGCGGCCATAGCGGTCGTAAACGTACTGGATGGCCTTCTCCCGAAGGTCCGATTCGATGTCGATGTCGATGTCGGGTGGCCCGTCGCGAGCCGGGGACAGGAACCGTTCGAAGAGCAGCCCGCCCGCGACCGGGTCGACGGCGGTGACGCCGAGCGCGTAGCAGACGGCGGAGTTGGCCGCCGAACCCCTTCCCTGACACAAGATGTCGTTCTCCCGACAGAACCGGGTGATGTCGTGGACCACCAGGAAATAGCCCGGGAACTTCAACGCGGAGATGATGTCGAGTTCACGTTCGATCTGGGCGTAGGCCTCCGGCGCGCTGGCGCGCGGCCCGTAGCGCCGGCCCGCGCCGACCATCACCAATTCGCGCAGCCAGCTGTCCTCGGTGTGGCCGGCGGGCACGTCGAACGGTGGCAGCTGCGGCGCGATCAGCGCCAGCCCGAAGGCGCACTGCTCGCCGAGATCGGCTGCGGCGCTTACTACTTCGGGATGACGGGCGAACAACCGGGCCATCTCGTCACCGGAGCGCAGGTGGGCACCGCCCAGCGGGGCCAGCCAGCCGGCCGCCTCGTCCAGCGACTGGCGAGCCCGGATCGCCCCCATGGCCATGGCCAGCCGGCCGCGGCTCGGCTCGGCGAAGTGGGCGCCGGTGGTGGCAACGACACCCACCCCGAACCGCGGTGCCAGTGCGGCCAGCGCGGCGTTGCGTTCGTCGTCGAGCGGATCGCCGTGACAGGTGAGTTCGATGCTGACCCGATCGCGGCCGAAGCGATCCACCAGGTCCGCCAATGCCGCGGCAGCCGCCTGTGGCCCACCATCCGAAAGTGCCTGCCGGACATGTCCTTTGCGGCATCCGGTGAGGATGTGCCAATGTCCGCCCGCAGCTTCGGTGAGTGCGTCGTAGTCGTAGCGCGGCTTGCCCTTCTCGCCACCGGCCAGATGCGCGGCGGACAGCTGTCGGGACAGCCGGCGATAGCCCTCCGGGCCGCGGGCCAGCACCAGCAGGTGCGGACCGGGCGGGTCGGGCAGCTCGGTGCGGGCGGCATTGCTCAGTGACAGTTCGGCACCGAAGACGGTGCGCATGTCGAGTTCTTTGGCCGCTTCGGCGAAGCGGACCACGCCGTAGAGGCCGTCGTGATCGGTCAGTGCGATGGCCCGCAGGTCCAGTCGCGACGCCTCCTCGACGAGCTCCTCGGGGGTGCTGGCCCCGTCGAGGAAGCTGTAGGCCGAATGCGCGTGCAGCTCGGCGTAGGGCACGGCCGAGCGCAGCGGGCGCTCGCCGGGCGCTTCGTAAGGTTTCCGGTGGCGCGACCAGGCCGGGCTGTCCCCGCCGTCGGCGTGCGGCTCCCCGAGCGACAGGCCCGATCGACGGGGCTTGCCGCCCAGCACCCGCTCCATTTCCGACCAGCTCGGCGGTCCGTTGAACCAGCTCACCCCAGTCACCATACTCGAACATGTGTTCGATGCGAATGTGCGGCTTCAGATTCGACAAAGATGGAAGGCATGTCGACACACGCGCACGAGCGCGAACTCGAGTCCGAGCAGGACTACCTGGACGGACTCTACGAACGCCTCGACGACAAGCGCATGCGGGTCAAGGCTGCCTACCGCGCCGCGCTCGGGGGCCCGATCGACCTCCAGGACGGCGGCACTCTGGTCGCGCGCGACGCCGAGGTTCGTACGCTGGCGCAATCGGCGGCGCGGTTGGACGTCGCCGACCAGGGGCTGTGTTTCGGACGCCTGGACGCGATTTCGGGTGAACGGCTCTACGTGGGCCGGATCGGCATCTTCGACGAGGACAACGAGCACGAGCTACTGCTGCTGGACTGGCGGGCCCCGGCCGCCCGCGCCTTCTACATCGCCACCGCCGCCAACCCCGAGGGCATGCGCCGCCGTCGCCAGTTCCACTCCATCGGCCGGCGGCTGGTCGACTTCACCGATGAGGTGTTCGGCCGTCCCGACCCCGATGCCGGCGACGACAGTCCGTTCAGCAGCGACGCGGCCCTGCTCGCCGCGGTCAACGCTCCCCGCGGTCCGGGCATGCGCGACATCGTGGCGACCATCCAGGCCGAACAGGACGAGATCATCCGGCTCGATCATCCGGGCGTGCTGGTGATCGAAGGCGGACCCGGCACCGGCAAGACCGTCGTGGCCCTGCACCGCGTCGCGTACCTGCTCTACACCCAACGGCAGCGGATCGAACGCCACGGGGTGCTGGTCGTCGGGCCCAACCAGGCGTTCATGAACCACATCGGCCGTGTGCTGCCGTCGCTGGGTGAATCGGAGGTGGTGTTCATGACGGTTGGTGAGCTGCTGCCCGGGCTGCACATCACTGCCGAGGACACCCCGGATGTCGCCCGCATCAAGGGTTCTCGCGCGATGCTGGAGGTTCTCGCGGCGGCGATCGCCGACCACCAGCGCGTGCCAGAGCGCCCGCTGGAGATCCCGCTGGCCGACGTCACGCTACAGATCGCCGCCGATACCGCGCAGTGGGCCATCGATGAGGCACGCGCAAGCGGGCTGCCGCACAATGCGGCCCGGGCGGTGTTTCGCGAGATCGTCACCTACGTGCTGACCGAGCGTGGGACGGCCCGGATCGGCCGCGGCTGGCTGACCCGCGACAATCGCGACGCCTGGGAAAAGGTCCGCGCGGATCTGACCACCGACCTCGAGGACAATGAACGGTTCATCGCCGCCCTCGACCAACTCTGGCCGGTCCTCGAACCGCAGGATCTGCTGGCCGGGCTGTACATGTCGGCCGAGCGGTTGCGCGCCGCCGGTGCCGACCCGGCGCTGTGGCGCGAAGTCGGTGACGCCTGGACGGTGTCGGATGTGCCACTGCTCGACGAATTGATCGACCTCCTGGGACGCGACAAGGCGTCCGACGACGCCGCCGAGCGGGCGCGCAAGGAGGAAACCGAGTATGCCAGAGGCGTTTTGGAGAACATGGTCGCGCACGAGGACCTGATGGACGACGAAGACCATCTTCTCGCGCAGGACTTGATCGGTGCCGAGGATCTCGCCGAGCGCTTCCTCGAGCGGGATACCCGGGATCTTGCCGAACGTGCCGCCGCCGACCGGGAGTGGACGTATCGGCATGTCGTCGTCGACGAAGCCCAGGAGTTGTCGGAGATGGACTGGCGGGTGCTGATGCGCCGCTGCCCGAGCCGGTCCTTCACGGTGGTCGGCGATCTGGCGCAGCGCCGCTCGATGGCCGGAGCGACATCGTGGGCGCAGATGCTGGACCCGTACGTGCCCGACCGCTGGGTGTACCGCTCGCTGTCGGTCAACTACCGCACGCCTGCGGAGATCATGGCCGTCGCCGCCGCGCTGCTCGCCGAGTTCGCACCCGAGGTCCGAGCGCCGGAGTCGGTGCGCGCGTGCGGAATCCAACCCTGGTCCCGCCGGATATCCGCCGACGACTTGTCGGCCGCCATCGAGGAATTCATGACAACGGAGGCCGCGTTGGAGGGCACCAGTGTCGTGATCGGGCCGCCGGATGTGCCGGGTGCGGTCGCCCCGTCGGAGACCAAGGGTCTGGAGTTCGACGCGGTTCTGGTGGTGGAGCCGGACCGCATCCTGGCCGACGGGCCGCGCGGCGCGGCGGAGCTGTATGTCGCGCTGACCCGTGCCACCCAACGGTTGGGCGTGCTGCATCAGCACCCCTTGCCCTCCGCACTGACCAGTCTCGCCGAATACGAAGCACTAGTTGAGCCGAAAGCTGGCAAATAACTGTGCGCGCGCTGTGCATTACTGGGAAGCTGTGCACGGCGGATTCCCACCCGGGAAGTTGAAGTTGACGAGCCTCGTCGGCGCCGCCCCCGCCAGGAAGAGAACGCCCTGATGGAACTCGCTCCCCGTCGTTCCGTGCGCGCCGTCGCCGCCCTGACCACCGTCGGGGCTTTGGCCATGACACCGGTTGTCATCGCGCCACCCGAACTGCACGTTTCCACCGTCTCGGCAACCCGCGTCTCCACCCAAGCCGTGCAGCTCACCGACGCCTGGTACGACCTGCTCAACAACACCCTCCTCAACGTGGGCGTGCTCGGCGAGCTCTTCCTCGGCGGAAACAACACCTGGCCCTTGCCGAACCCGACCATCCCGCTCGCGCCGATCGCCACGCAGTTGGTGCTCAACCCGCTGATCTACACCGTCCAGCTGATCACCGGCCAAGGCGCCAAGATCCCGGCCGAGATCGCCACTCACCTTTCGCAACTCGCCGACGTCATCACGCTCGTCGTCACCCAGGTGCCGCCGATCATCTTCGAACAGATCCAGGCACCGTTTGTCGCCATCGCGCAGGCTCTCCAATCCATCACCACCAGCGGCAACCTGCTACTCGGGTTGATCGAGGCGCCTGCGGTGTTCCTCGACTACGCCCTCAACGGCCCGTACGGCCTCCTAGGCGGCACGGGTCCGGTCGCGGTGTCGCTCATCATCCGAAACCTGGTCGCCAAGGCGCTCGAGACCCCGCTGCCCGTGGTCGTGCTGCCGTTCAAGAAACCCAGCGGCGCCGCGGCGGCGTCAAAGGCACTGACGCCCAAAGCCACATCCGTAGCCGCACCGTCGGGCACAGCGAGCTCGGCACGGTCAAAGCCGAAGTCCCCGTCGTCGTCATCGGCGAGCGCCAAGAAACCCGCAGCCAAGGCCGGCAGCGCGCGTAACGGCGTGGGCCGCAGTAAGCGTTAGAGGAAGGAAACCCGATGGAAGTCACCACCGGTCATCTTCCGATGCGCACCGTCGCCGCCCTGACCACCGCCGGGGCACTAGCCCTGGCGCCGATCTCGATCGCACTATCCGACCTGCACACGCCGGGTATCACGGCAACCCGCATCTCCACCGAGGCGGTCCAGCTCACCGACGCCTGGTCCGACCTGCTCACCAACACCGTCGAGAACACGATCCAGCTCGCCGGGTTGTTCATCGGGTTGAGTTCGGGCGCGACTCTGCCGAACCCGATCTTCATCGCACCGGTCGCAACACAGTTGGTGCTCAACCAATTGATATATGCAGTACAGCTTTTCACGGGTCAAGGCGCCGAGATCCCGGTCGAGCTCACCACTCACCTGGACAAGATCGGCAACCTCATCCAGGGTCTCACCAACGACCTGCCTGGGATCGTGGTCGCTCAGTTTCAGACACCGTTCCTAGCTCTCCAGCTGGCGCTCGATTCCATCACCACCAGCGGTAACCCGCTGATCGCATTGCTCGAGGCGCCCGCCATATTCCTGGACGCCGCGCTCAACAGCCAATACGGCCTCCTCGGCCCCACCGGTCCGATCGCCGTTCCGATCCTCGTCCGAAACTTCTTGGCCCAGGCGATCTCCACCCCGCCACCCACGATCACGCTCCCGTTCAAGAAAGCCAAGTCCTCGGCAGCGTCAACGGTCACGCTCAAGCCGGCTTCACCGTCGGGCACCGCGTCCTCAGCACGGTCGAAGACGAAAGCGCCTGCCGGCGCCAACCGCAAAGCGGCCACCACCAAGCCCGCCAAGACCGCGGGCGGCGCGACCGGCGGTCACAGCAAGCGCAACTAAGCCGGGTGAAAAACTGGCAAATTTTCGTGCGGTGGCGCAGCAATGCTGTCAAGCTACACCACAGCGGATTCCCAGCTACGGAATTGAAGTCGGCGAATCCTGCGTCGACACCGCCCGACGAGGGAGACGACCTCTGATGGACCACGCCGCCCGACGCCCGATGCTCGCTGCCGCCGCCCTGACCACCGCCGGGGCACTGGCCCTGGCGCCGATCTCGATCGCACCATCTGACCTGCACGCGGCCAGCACATCGCCACTTCGCGTTTCCACCCAAGCGGTTCAACTCACCGACGCCTGGACTGACCTGTTCGCCGACACCGGCGCGAGTGTGGTCCAACTCGCGGCGATGTTCCTCGGGGCTGACGGCAACTATCCCTTGCCAACACCAACCATTCCGCTCGCACCGATCGCCACTCAGCTGGTACTCAACCAGTTCATCTACGCGGCACAGCTGCTTAGTGGCCAGGGCGGCCAGATCCCGGGGGAGATCGCAACCCACCTGACAGCCGTGGGGAATGTTGCGGGTCAAGTTGTCGCCTCCTTGCCCCCAGTCATCTCCCAGCAGTTGGCCACACAGTTCGGTGCCCTCGCGATCACATACGATTCCATCGTCGCCAGTAGCAACCTGCTGATCGGATTGCTCGAAGCGCCTGCGGTGTTCCTGAATCTCGCGCTCAACAGCACATTCGGGCTCCTCGGCGAGGTCGGACCGATCGGATTTGCACTGACCGTCCGCAACGCGTTGGCCGAGGCGATCTACACCGCGCCGCCCACGATCGTGCTGCCATTCAAGAAAGCTGCATCGACGCCGAAATCAGTCGCGGCCACAACGGTTAAGCCAAAGGTCGCATCCCCGTCGGGGACAGCAGGTTCGGCCCGGGCCAAGCCCAAGGCGTCGTCGTCGGCGAGTAGCGACCGCAAAGCGACATCTGCCAAGGCGGGCACCAAGAGCGGTGGCGCTGGCCAAGGGCACAGCAAGCGCGGCTGACGCCGCGTCGGCGGTCAGACAATCGCCGCCGCACCCCCTTCACACCAATCTCATCGAGGGAGAAACCCGTTGAAGGAGAACACCGCTCGGCGTCCGATGCTCGCCGTCGCCGCTCTGGCGACCGCCGGGGCGGTCGCCCTGTCGCCGCTGGGTGTGACGCCTCCCGACGTGCACGCGGGCGGCGTCACACCCCTGCGCGTCTCGACCCAGGAAGTCCAGCTCACCGATGCCTGGTTCGACCTGCTCAATGACACCCTCGTCAGTACGTATCTGTTGGGACAATTGGCCGTGGGGGCGAATCCTGTTTACCCCCTGCCGAATCCGGTTTTCGTCGCGCCCATCCTCACGCAACTGTTGGTGGTCAACCCACTGACCTATGCCGTGCAGCTGTTGACCGGCGAGGGTGCCGAGGTCCCGACGGAGATCATCACCCACATCAACAACCTCGTCCTGGTGGCCCAGGCCATCGGCAAGGATGTGCCCCCGGCCATCGTCAAGCAGATACAGGCACCTTTCCAGGCTCTCCAACTGGCGTTCGAATCCATCACCACAAGCACAAATCTGCTGCTCGGCTTGTTCGAGGCACCGGCGGTGTTCCTGAATACGGCCCTCAACAGCCAGTATGGGCTCATTGGCATCAACGGCCCGATCGCCGTCGGGTTCATCATCCGAAATGTCGTGGCGCAACAGTTCTTCACTCCGCCGCCATCCGCGCTGCCGTTCAAGAAGGCCGGCGGTGCAGCGGCCTTGCGCACCAAGGCGTCGGCCATCACCGCCGCACCGTCGGGCACCGCGAGCTCGGCCCGCTCGAAGCCCAAGGCACCGTCGTCGGCAGCCAGCAGCAAGCGCAAACCGGCGACATCTGCGAAAGTCAACAAGCCCAGCACTGGGCGCGGCCACAGCAAGCGAGACTGACACAAGTTTCAGATGTGGCAAATATCTATGCTGTGGCTGAGTGCTGCGGTATAGCTATACCCAGCGGATTCCCAATCCGGGAGTTGAAGCCGACGAAGCCCCGTCGACGCCGCCTCTACGAGGGAGAAATGCCCGATGGAACTCGCCGTCCGTCGTCCGATGCGCACCGCCGCCGCACTGACCACTGCCGGGGCGCTGGCCCTGGCACCGATCACGGTCACGCCCGAAATGCATGCGCTGGAGCTCTCTCCAGCGACTGTCTCCACCCAAGCGGTCCAGCTGACGGACGCGTGGTCGGACCTGCTCACCAACACCGTGGCCAACGTGGTGCAGCTCGGCGCGTTGTTCATCGGCTTGAACAGCACCTTCCCGTTGCCGAATCCGGTGTTCATCGCTCCGGTCGCCACGCAGCTGGTACTCAACCCCCTGATCTATGCCGCAGACCTGGTGACCGGCCACGGCGCCGACATCCCGGCCGAGATCCTCAGCCACATCAACAACGTCGTCACCCTGGGCCAGGCCATCGTCAGCGACGTGATCCCGGCCATCGGCAAACAGATCCAGACGCCGTTCCTGGCGCTCCAGCTCGCGATCGACTCCGTCGCCACCGCCACCAACAAGCTGGTCGCCTTGCTCGAGGCTCCCGCGGTATTTCTCGATGCCGCGCTGAACAGCCAGTTCGGCCTCATCGGCGTCAACGGTCCGATCGCGGTTCCGATCATCATCCGCAACCTGCTGGCCTCGGCGATCGCCGCGACGCCGCCCACCATCGTGCTCCCCTTCAAGAAGGCAAGCGGCGCGGCGGCAAAGACAGTGGCACCGAAGGCCGCGGCGGTGAGCGCACCGTCGGGCACGGCAGGCTCGGCCCGCTCCAAGCCCAAGCCGCCGTCGAGCAGCAATCGCAAGGCGACGTCGGCCAAGGCCAGCACCAAGAGCGGGGCCCACAGCAAGCGCGGCTGACCCGATGACTAATGGGGGCCGGGCGAGTCAATCCTTGTGACGGAACTCGACAAAAGGAGCCTCACATGACCGCCCTGCCCCCGGTAGTCGACCAGCAGACCTGGCGCGCCGCGCTCGACGACCTCCGCAAGCGGGAAAAAGCCGCCACCCGTGAACTCGACGCGATCGCCGCGCAGCGCCGGCGACTGCCGATGGTCCGGATGCCGGCGTATACCCTCATCGGCGCCAACGGCCCCGTCTCGTTGGCCGGCGTGTTCGACGGGCGTTCCCAGCTGATCGTCTACAACCACATGTGGACCGACGGCGAAGAGTGGCAGTGCCCGGGCTGCACCGGGTTCACCTCACAGTTCACCCGGCTGGACTTCCTCGACAACTATGACGCCCGCTTCGTCATCGTCACCAACGGACCCATCGCAGAAGCCTTGGCGTACAAGGCAAAAGTCGGCAACAAGATGGAGTGGTACTCGTCGTCGGACAGCACGTTCGGCGCCGACGTCGACGCCGCCCCCGGCGACGGATTCGGGGTCAATGTGTTCCTGCGGGACGGTGACGACGTCTATCGCACCTGGCACACCAACGGCCGGGGCACCGAGCAACTCAGTCACTCGTTCGCCCTGATCGACCTGCTGCCGTGGGGCCGCCAGGAAGAGTGGCAGGACTCCCCCGACGGCTGGCCGCAGCGGCCGACGTACTCGGGCTGGGCGGGCTCGCAAGACATCGCCCGCGCCTACGGCGAAAGTCCTACGCTGCACACGTGACAACACCTCCGGAACCGACGACCCACCCCTTCGAACCGCACCACGGTGCGTTCGGCAGCAGGTTGAACTGGCTGCGGGCCGGGGTGCTCGGGGCCAACGACGGCATCGTGTCGACGGCCGGCATCGTGGTCGGCGTTGCCGCGGCATCCACGCAGCGCGGTCCGATCTTCACCGCCGGAATCGCCGCGCTGGCCGCGGGCGCGTTGTCGATGGCCGTCGGCGAGTACGTGTCGGTGAGCACGCAGCGCGATTCCGAGAAGGCGATGCTCAAGCTGGAACGCCATGAGCTGGAGGCCGAACCGATGGCCGAACTCGACGAGCTTGCAGCACTCTACGAGGCCAAAGGACTGACACCGGCGACCGCGCGGACGGTGGCCGAGGAGCTCACCGACCACGATGCGTTCGCCGCCCACGTCGACGCCGAACTGCACCTCGACCCCGACGAGCTGACCAATCCGTGGCAGGCCGCGATCTCCTCGGCCATCGCGTTCACGGTCGGCGCCGTTCTACCGCTGCTGGCAATCCTGTTGCCGCCAGCCTCAATTCGGGTGCCGATCACGTTCGTCGCGGTGTTGCTCGCCCTGACGATCACCGGCTGGATCAGTGCGCGCCTCGGCGGCGCGACCCCCCGCCGGGCGATCTACCGGGTGGTCATCGGCGGCGCGCTGGCGATGGCCGTCACCTTCGGCATCGGTTACCTCGTCGGCGGCGCGGTCGGTTAGTCGCCGCGGCGGTGCCGCGAAATCAGCCGGTGTATTCGGCCGTACCGTCGTCGAGCACAATCCGCGTGTTGGAGCCGTCGGGCCCACTGGCCTCGGTGCGGTAGACCGCCCGGCCCGGCTCGGTGCGCCAGATCGAGGTGGTCAACGTCTCGCCGGGGAAGACCGGCGCCGAGAACCGCGCGCCGACCGCGGTGAGCTTCGCGGAGTCGTTGCCGGCGAGCGCGGAAAGCAGTGCACGCCCGGCGAATCCGTAGGTGCATAACCCGTGCAGGATCGGCCTGTCGAAGCCGGCCATCTCGCGGGCGAACCACGGATCGCTGTGAAGCGGATTGCGATCACCGGAGAGCCGGTAGATCAGCGCCTGGTCGCCGCGGGTCTCGTCCGCGATGCGGGCGTCGGGCTCGCGGTCGGGGAATTCCGGGGCGGCCGGCCGCTGACCGGGCTGCCCACCGAAGCCACCCTCGCCGCGGATGACGGCGGTCGACAACGTCTCGGCGATCAGCTCACCGGTGGCCGGGTCGGTGCCCTTGCCGCGCATGACGATGATCGCGTTCTTGCCCTCGCCCTTGTCCTGGATGTCGGCGACCTCGGAGACCACCGACAGCTCACCGGAAGCGGGCAGCGGTTTGTGCAACCGAATCTCTTGGGATCCGTGCAGCAGCATGCCCCAGTTGAACGAGCCCACCTTGGTGGCGGCGCCGAACGCCGGGCAGCAGATGACGGCGAACGTCGGTAGCACCTGCTGCGCGATGTCGTGGCTGTTGTCGGTGGTGAAGGCCAGGTCGTCGGTGCCCGCGCCCACACCGAGCGCGTAGAGCATCGTGTCGCGGTCGGTCCACTGGTTCCGCTGAGCTTCGGTGACCGCTCCGATTGCGGTGGGGTCGATGGGCACTGCCGCACTCCTGGGGTCGAGGATGAGGAAACTCCATCGTCGCACTGGCTAAATCCGGCCCACCACGGCGGTGGACAGGGCACGCTAGGACCATGCCTGTTTCCCGCATCCGGACCCTCGTCGCGATGGTCGCCGCGCTGTTGGCAGCCGTTCTCGTCGCCTCCTGCAGTTCGCCCGCCCCGAGCGAGCGCACGATCACGCTGACATTCATCCGGCACGGGGAGTCCGACGCCAACGCGAACAACATCATCGACACCGAGGTGCCCGGGCCGTCGCTGACGCCCGCCGGGCAGCAGCAGGCCTCGGCGCTGGCTGACCGCTTGAAGGGCAACAAGTACGACGGCATCTACGCCTCGGAGATGGTTCGCACCCAGCAGACGGCCGCACCGATGTCCAAGGCGCTCGGGGAGCCGGTCACCGTGTTGCCGGGCCTCAACGAGATCGGGGCGGGCTGGTTCAACGGCACAGGCGTCGACAAGGCCGCCATCACGTACATGGTGGCCCCGGCCGACTGGCTGCGCGGGGACACCAGCTTTTCCATCCCGGGATCGGTGAGCGGCACCGAGTTCAACGGCAAGTTCACCGAAGCGGTGCAGCGCATCTACGCCAGCGGTGACAACAAGCCGGTCGCCTTCTCCAGCGCCGCGTCGATCATGATGTGGACGCTGATGAACGTGCGCAACGGTAGGGACAGCCTGGCGACCGACCATCCGCTGCCCAACACCGGCCGGGTGGTGGTGACCGGTAACCCGGTGATCGGGTGGACGCTGGTGGATTGGGACGGCATCACCCAGTTCTGACATGGGCTCCGAGAGATTCGGCATGCCGCTGCGGGTGCGGTACGTCGAATGCGACATGCAAGGCCGGGTGTTCAACGGCCACTACCTGACCTGGGTCGACATGGCGATGAACGAGGCGCTGCGCGCGATCTTCGGGGACTTCAAGACGCTCGCCGACCGTGGTGTCGATTTCGTGGTGGCCGCGGCCGAACTTCAGTTTCGCCGGCCCGCGCACTTCGACGAGGACCTGGTGATCGGGGTGGGATTCGACCCGCTGGGCCGCACGTCGCTGCGCAGCACCTATGAGATTCGCCGCGGTGACGATGTCGTCGCCGAGGCGGCGATGATCCACGTCTGCGTGGACGCGGCCACGTTCGAGAAGCAGCCGTGGCCGGACTGGTTCCGGACCGCGCTTGACCGTGGCGCGATCAGCGATGAAGGATGACCCATGCGCTATGTCGTTACCGGCGGTACCGGGTTCCTTGAGCGCCGGGTGGCCGCCCACCTCCTCGATCGCTACGCCGACGCCGAAGTCTGGACGGCGGACGACCGGCCGCCGCGAGCCGACCACGTCGTCAACTGCAGGCCGGCCGACACCGCGGCGGCCCTGGCCCTGAGCCGCGAGCTGGGTGCCACACTGCACCAGCTGTCCTCGGCGGCGGTGGCCGGCGACTTCGCCGGCGAGTACACCGAGGACGATTTCGACGTCGGCCAGCAGCTTCGCACCCGCCGGCACCGGGTGGCCTTCGATGCCGAGCAGTTGGTGCGCACGTCTGCGGATGTGCCGTTCCGGATCTATCGGACCGGTGTGGTCGTCGGCGACTCCCGTACCGGCGAGACCGACCGAATCACCGGGCCGTATCACGTCTTCGGGCTGTTGGCCCGGCTGGCCGGCCTGCCGTCGGTGACCCCGATTTTGCTGCCCGACATCGGCCGGATCAATGTCGTCCCGGTCGATTACGTCGTGGCGGCGATGGTGGAACTCATGCACGCCGAAGGCCGCGACGGGCAGACCTTCCACCTCACCGCAGTCGAGCCGATCGGTTTGCATGAGATCTACCGCGGGGTGGCCCGCACCGCCGGGTTGCCCCCGCTGCGGGGCGGTCTCCCCCGCGTGATGGCCGAACCCCTGCTGGGTGTGCGCGGTCGCGCAAAAGTGCTGCGCGACATGGCCGTCACGCAGATCGGTGTGCCACCCGAAGCAGTCGACAGCCTGGAGACCGCCGCGGTTCTTCACTCGGGGTTCACTCGAGAAGCATTGAGCACCAGCGGAATCGAGCCGCCACCATTCTCGGCCTATGCTCCGGCACTGTGGCGTTACTGGGCCGAACACCTCGACCCTGAGCGCACCCGCAACGGCGACCCGGACGGGCCGCTGGTAGGCAGGCACGTGATCATCACCGGGGCATCCAGTGGCATCGGGAGGGCAGCGGCGGCAGCCGTCGCCGCGCGCGGCGCCACCGTGTTCGCGCTGGCGCGCAACGGCGAAGCTCTGCAGGAGCTTGTCGAGGAGATCGAGGCCGACGGCGGCCGGGCGTTCGCGTTCAGTTGCGATGTCACCGACACCGAGTCCGTCGACGCGACGATCGCCGAGATCCTCGGGCGGTTCGGCCACGTCGACTATCTGGTCAACAATGCCGGCCGGTCGATTCGCCGCTCGGTGAGCGCCTCGACCGATCGCTTGCACGACTACGAGCGAGTGATGGCGGTCAACTACTTCGGCGCGGTACGGATGGTGCTGGCGCTGCTGCCGCACTGGCGGGCCCGCCGCTTCGGCCATGTGGTCAACGTGTCCAGCGCCGGGGTACAGGCCAGGAACCCGAAGTACAGCTCGTACCTGCCGACCAAGGCCGCGTTGGATGCGTTCACCGACGTGGTCGCCTCGGAGACCCTCTCGGAGAACATCACGTTCACGACGATTCACATGCCGCTGGTGAAGACGCCGATGATCGCGCCGTCCGGGCGGTTGAACCCGGTGCCCCCGATCAGCGCCGAACATGCGGCGGCGATGGTGGTGCGGGCACTGGTCGAGAAGCCGGTGCGGATCGACACCCCGCTGGGGACCCTGGCCGACGCCGGGCAGTACTTCACCCCCAAGCTGGCCCGGCGGGTGCTGCACCAGCTTTACCTGGGCTATCCCGATTCCCCGGCGGCGCGCGGTGAGATCCGGCGCCCGTCATCCCCGGCCCCGCGCCTGCCGACCGTGCGGCTTCGCGCGCCTCGCCCGGTCAAGCGGGTCGTGCGGTTGGTGCCCGGCGTGCACTGGTGAGCTGCGCCAGATCGGGGAGAGACTCAGCGGAGGGCTGGGCCGCCACTTAGGCTGCACGCATGGGGAACGGTTGGCAGCTACTGGAGCGGCCAGCCAAGCACGAGGTCATCACATCCGCGCTGTCCGACAGCGAAGCCTCCGGCGTCGTGATCACCGGGCCTGCGGGGGTCGGCAAGACGACCCTGGCCCGGTCGGTGACCGCATCGCTCCCCGGGCGCGTCCGGTGGGCGGCGTGCACTTCGTCCTCCAGCAGCATCCCGCTCGGGGCGTTTGCCCAGTGGGTCAAACCCACCGACGCTCGCGATCCGATCGAGCTGCTGGTCTCGGCACGGCGGTCCCTGCTGGCTGACGGCCCAGTGGTGATCGGCGTCGACGACGCTCATCTGCTCGATCAGCTGTCGGCCACGCTGCTGCATCAGATCGCGGTGGAGCGCACTGGGTCGATCGTCGCGACAGTGCGCAGCGGCGAACCGGTCCCCGACTCGGTGATGACGCTCTGGAAAGACGGCTATCTGCGCCGGATCGACCTGGAGCCGTTCAGCCACGAGGAATGCGTCGCGCTGGTCGAGTCGGTGCTCGGTGGCACGTTAGAAGAGCTGAGCGCCAACGTCATCTGGTCCCAGTCCGGCGGTAACCCGCTGTTCCTTCGCCATATGGTCGAGGCGGCTCTGGAAGCCGGCACGTTGAGCAAGATCAACGGCGTCTGGCAGTTGCGCGGCACGACGACGGTCTCGTCGGGCCTGGCCACCCTGCTGGAGAACCGGTTCGACAACGCCGACCCCGGGGCTGTCACCGTGTTGCGGCTGCTGGCGCTGTGCGAACCGCTGGACATCGACGCACTGGTGGAACTCGCCGGCGAGCACGCAATCGATGCCGCGGAGAAGGCGCATCTGATCCGGATCGACCGCGACGGCCCGTCGCTCAACGCCCGGATCAGCCACCCGCTCTACGGCGACGTGGTGCGCCGGCAGATCGGAACCGCGTCGGCGCGGATGCTGCGCGGCCAGATCGTCACGGTGCTCGACCGGCACAAGCCGACATCGGCGGCCGGCCGCATCCGGCTCGCGGAGCTGTATCTGGACAGTGACCAGACCGCCGAAACAGGACTTCTGGTGGCTGCAGCCAAAGATGCTGTGTCACTTGCTAATGCGCCGCTGGGCGAACGGCTGGCGCGCACCGCTTTCGAGCGCGAGTACGGAATGCGGGCTGCCCATCTGCTGTCCAGGGCGCTGCTGTGGCAGGGCCGGCCCAGCGAGGCCGACGAGATCCTGGCCCGATTCGACCCCGACGATCTCGACGAGAGCCAACTGGTGTTGTGGGGGATCCCACGGGCCTCGATCGTGTTCTGGTCGCTCGGTGAGGTGGCGCGCACCCAGGAGGTGATGGGCCTGCTTCGGAGTCGGGTCAGCAACCCGATTCTGCGGCCGATGGTCGACGCCGCCGACGCCGCATTCACGATTTTCGAGAACAAGCTCGCCGAGGGTCTGGCGTTGGCCGAGGCGGTGCTGGCCAATCCCGGTGCTCCGGAACAGGCGGTGGAGACCGCGGCGTTTGCGGCCGGGCTGGCGATGCCGGTGGCGGGCCGCGGCGCGGACTTGGTGGCGATCGCCGAACGCTGCTTCGCCACCCAGCGATCCACCGACGGCCTGATCCGGATGATGGCCCGCTACGGCGAGGTGGTGGCCTTGGTGTACATCGGCGAGCTGGACAAGGCCGAAAAGCGTGCGGTGACGTACGGCGAGTTCTCGTCCTCCGGAGAGTTTCTCGGGTGGGCGGTCGCCAAGTTGATGGCCGGCGTCGTGGCCAACGCGCAGGGCCGGTTCGCCGAGGCGATCCCGACGATTGAACAGGCGCTGGCCGCGCTGAACGCGGAAAACTCCCTGCCCTGGCGGCTGCCGGGCCGGCTTCTGCTGGCCCGCGCCTACGCCGGCACGGGCAGACCCGATGACGCCGAGAGGGTGCTCACCGAGGCCGCCGAACATGCCGGTCCGACAGTGGCGTTGTTCGATCCGCAGGTGCTGGCTGTCAAGGCGTGGGTCGCGGCGGCCCGCGGTGGTGGACGCCGGGCGGTCGAGCTGTCCCGCGCGGCGGCCGACGCCGCGCACCGCAGCGGGCAGTTCGCGGTGGAAGCCGAGGCGCTGCACGATGCGGCCCGATTCGGCGACCGCAAACTGGCCCACCGGCTGCAGTCGCTGGCGGTGTGCATCGACGGGCCGCTCCCGCCCCTGTACGCCCGCCATGCCGCCGCGTTGGCCGACGCCGACGGCGATGCACTGGACTCGGTCAGTATCGATTTCGAGCAGGCCGGGCTGCTGTTGTCGGCCGCCGACTCTGCGGCACAGGCAGCCGGATTCCACGAGCAACGAGGCGCACGACGCCGGGAGATCGAATCCGTCACCCGCGCAATGCGTCTGGCAGCAAAATGCGGCGGGGCCTCCTCCCCCGCCATTCGCGGGGCCGCTCGACCGCTGCCGGTGACCGCACGCGAGCTCGAGGTCGCCGAGCTGGTCGCCGCCGGACTGTCGAACAAGGACATCGCCGTGCAGCTGTCGGTTTCGGTTCGCACCGTCGAGGGTCACGTCTACCGGGCGTGTCTGAAACTCGGTGTGTCCGATCGCGATGGACTGGCAGCCATCATTCGCGAGGGCGGCCCGCGCCCGCCCGGAACGTGATTACGGGGCGGGTATCGTTACCGCGGTGAGCGTCGGGGATGACGTCGGAGAAGACCGAGCCACCGCGCTGCCCGTTTTCGCTGATGTGGACACCGGCGTCGACGACGCAATGGCACTGGTGTATCTCCTGGCCAGCGCCGACGCGAGCCTCGTCGGAGTCGCCTCCACCGGTGGCAACGTTCCGGTAGATCAGGTGTGCCGCAACAATCTCGGGCTACTCGAGCTGTGCCGGGCGGACGCCATTCCGGTGTCTCGTGGCGCCGATCAACCGCTGACCGTCCCGTTGCGCACCGCCGAGGACACCCACGGACCCACCGGGCTGGGCTATGCCGATCTGCCGGCGCACCAACGTGAACCCACCGAATACGACTCGGCCGAGGCGTGGGTGCGTGCCGCCCACGCCATGCCCGGCGAGTTGGTTGGTCTGGTCACCGGCCCGCTGACCAATCTCGCGCTGGCCGTGCGCGATGAGCCGAACCTGCCATCGCTGTTACGGCGGCTGGTCATCATGGGCGGATCCTTCGACTACCGCGGCAACACCACCCCGGTGGCCGAGTGGAACGTCAGCGTCGACCCGGAGGCCGCAGCCGAGGTGTTCGACGCCTGGGGGCGGGCCGCGGATGCCAAAGTGATTCAGCCGCACCAGCTTCCGATCGTATGCGGGCTGAACCTGACCGAGAACATCATGCTGACACCGAACCTCATGAGCCGCATGGCTGCCGCGGCGGGGGCCACTACGACAGCCATGAGCGTGCTCGATTCCCGGGGCACGCGCTCGAGCGCCGACAACGCCTTGATCCGTTCGCTCGAGGATGCGATGCGGTTCTACTTCGAGTTCCACTTCGATCAGGGCGAGGGTTTCCTTGCACATCTGCACGACCCGCTGGCGGCGGCGGTGGCCCTGGATCCCGGCCTGGTGCAGACCCGGGCGACGACGGTCGACGTCGAACTCACCGGGACGCTGACCCGCGGTATGACAATCGCCGATTGGAGCCGGCGATGGGGCCGGGAATCCAATGCACACGTCGGCGTCGGAGTCGATCCGGCGGTGTTCTTCGATCGGTTCATCGAGCGGGTCGGCACGTTCGCTCGGAAACTGGCTCATTCGTAGACGCCTTCCAGATACCACCGGCGCTGCCGGTAGCACAGCAGCAGTGCGGCTCCCGGCTCGCCGGGCTGGTTGTCCACCAACACCTGGGCGCGCGCGGTCCGGCCGGCCCTGGACTGCCGGCCCTGATCCCACCAGCGCTCGTCCACCGACCACGGCCCGGCCCACCAGCGCAGCACACCCCGGTAGTGATGACCCGCACCGTCCAACCGCACCGGCTCTGCGGTGAACATCCCCCGTCCGGTCACTCGAACCGGATCACCTTGGGCGTCAAGCAGTTCCACCGGGTCGTCGAGGATGACGACCGGGGCGGGCTCGGGCAACCGACCAGGCCACGGCCGGTCCGGGTCGGCCCGGGGCACCAGCTCATCGCCAAGCGGAGTCAAGGTGATGCGCTCAGCGGGACCGCGACCGCCGGACAACACCGGGAGCTGGACGGCCTCCTGGCCCAGCAACCCCTGCACCCGGACCAGCGCCCGGCGGGCCCGTAACCGGTCCTCCTCCCCCACTCCGCCCCAGAGCGGCAGCTGAAGTGCTTCTGCGGAAACAACTTCCACCGGTTGCAGCCGCAGCACCGTCACCGGCGAATTCGGCCGGTCATCGGGGTTGCGCCGGTTGAGCCAGCCGTCGAGCTGCCAGCGCACCCGGTCCGCGGTGGCATCCTCGGTCAGCGGTTCGGCGCACCGCCACACCCGTGTCAGCTCACCACCGCTGGCGGTGAGGGCGTGGATGGCCAGCCGGGTGCATCCCACCCCCGCCGCCTGCAGGCTGCGGTGCAGGGCGCCGGCCAGTGTCCGGCCGGCGAACGCCGCCGCATCGACCCGGTCGACCGGCGGGTCGCAGTGCAGCACCGCGTCGAGGTCGGCTGGCGGCTCGCGGCCGGACGGCCCGCGGACCGGCTCACCGCGGGCAAAGCGGTGTGCGGCCGTCGCGTCGGCACCGAACCGGGACGTCACATCGCTTCGAGACAGCGCCGCAAACTGTCCGAGATTCCGGATACCCATGCGCCACAACAGATCCGCCAATTCCTCCCGGCCGGGGCCGGACAGGCTGGGCTCGGCGGACAGCTGACGGATGGACAACGCCGACAGGAAAGCGGCATCCCCACCGGGCTCGACTACCCGGCCGGCGCGGGCGGCGAAGACGGCCGTCGGCAGCTGATCGGCGATCCCCACCTGACATTCGGCGCCTGCGGCGGCGACAGCGTCGACCAACCGCTCGGCGGCGACCGACTCGGAACCGAAGTAGCGGGCCGCGCCGCGAACCGACAGCACCAACAGGCCCGGCCGCAACACCTCGGCACGGGGCACCACCTCGTCGACCGCCGCCGTCACCCCCTCGAAATGGCGGGCATCGCGGGCCGGGTCTGCGGTGGCCACATGCAGTTGCGGACACCGAGCCTGCGCCTCGCGCCGGCGCAGAGTGCGACGCACCCCGACCGCACGGGCGGCCGCCGAACAGGCGATCACCCGGTTGGCCAGGGTGACCGCGACCGGGGCCGTCGGCGGTAGCCCGACCGCCGCGGCCGCGGCAACGGCGGGCCAGTCCATGCACCAGATCGCCAGCACCCGGCCGGTCACATCAGCTCACCTTTGACCGTGCCACGCGTCCGTGCGCCCGGACCGATAACCGCACCCGACTGATCCGACCGGACCCCGGCACCGGGGAACCGTGGCCGACGGTGGTCTCATAACCACTCACCCGCGCATCGAGGCGGACCGTCGCACCCTGCCAGTCGCCCCGCGCAACCAGCAGGGTGCACCCCTTCTGCCGGGCCCGGGCCACCACCGCCCGCGCCCGGGTAGCGGTCACCGTCCGGCCGGCCAGACCGAGTACCACCAGATCCATTCCGTCCATCAGCACCGCGGCCACCTCGACCGGATCGGTGCCCGGATCCGGGATCACCGCCAGCCGACTCAGGTCCGCGCCCATCTCCACGGCGGCCAACAGACCGAAGTCCGGCAGCCCGACGACGGCCACATGCCCGCCGCCCGCCGTCACCGCCGCAGCCATGCTCACCGGCAGCGAGCGAGCCCCCGACACCACTGCGACCGCACCGCGCGGCAACCCCATCGGCAACTGCCCGGCCAGCGATTCGGGGATC
The DNA here is from genome assembly GCA_000230935.2 of Mycolicibacterium rhodesiae JS60. Taxonomy (GTDB): domain Bacteria; phylum Actinomycetota; class Actinomycetes; order Mycobacteriales; family Mycobacteriaceae; genus Mycobacterium; species Mycobacterium rhodesiae_B. The sequence goes on along the minus strand of AGIQ01000001.1, from coordinate 833,664 downwards.
GGCAGCAAACTTTCCGAAGCTGGCAACACCTCATTTGCCACATCCGCAACAGGCGGAGCGGCGCCAACCTTCCCCGATACCGCCGCCATCTGGCGGCGGAGCTGTTCTAGCTGGTCAGAGCGGTCAATCCGACGCTTCCCCAGGGCAATTGCCGCCGTCATCGCCCACCTCCAGCCGCGATCGTCGTTCACTGTGTTCGAATGTATGTTCGATACCCAGAGTAAACACCCACCCTCCGACAGCGTCAAGCGCGAGACTGCTCGCTGTGCACTCCAAGCCGACGTTCGTCACAGCACCGAAAACGCACCTGGCACGATGCAGGGCATGACGAACATCGAACAGGCTGAGAAGGTCGCCCACGGAGCCGGCTTCATCGCCGCGCTGGACCAGAGTGGCGGCAGTACCCCCAAGGCACTGAAGCTCTACGGCATCGCCGAGGACGCGTACTCCAGTGACGAGCAGATGTTCGACCTCGTGCACGAAATGCGTACCCGCATCATCACCAGCCCGGCCTTCGACGGTGACCGGATCCTCGCCGCGATCCTGTTCGAGATGACGATGGACCGCGAGATCGAGGGCCGCCCGACCGCCGACTACCTGTGGAACGTCAAGAAGGTCGTGCCGATCCTCAAGGTCGACAAGGGCCTGGCCGCCGAGGAAGACGGGGCCGCGGTGATGAAGCCGATCGACGGCCTGGACGCGCTGCTGGCCCGCGCGGTGGACAAGGGCATCTTCGGCACCAAGATGCGCTCGGTCATCAAGCTCCCCGGCGCCGGCGTCGAAGCCGTCGTCGACCAGCAGTTCGAGGTCGCCCGTCAGATCCTGGCCGCCGGGCTGGTGCCGATCATCGAGCCCGAGGTCGACATCAACTCACCCGAAAAGGGTCAGGCCGAGGAGCAGCTCAAGGCCGCGATCCTGCGCCATCTCGACACCCTCGGCGATCAGCAGGTGATGCTCAAGCTCACCCTGCCCGACACCGACGACCTCTACCGCGAGCTGGTCGAGCACCCCAGGGTGATGCGGGTAGTCGCGCTGTCCGGCGGCTACGACCGCACCGGCGCCTGCGAGCGGCTGGCCCGCAACCACGGTGTGATCGCCAGCTTCTCCCGCGCCCTGACCGAGGGCCTCACCGCCCAGCAGAGCGACGACGAGTTCGACAAGACCCTCGATGAGGCGATCGCCGAAATCGCTGCCGCCTCAAGGACTTAGATCACTCCCATTCGATGGTGCCGGGCGGCTTGCTCGTGATGTCGAGCACCACCCGGTTCACCTCGGGCACCTCGTTGGTGATGCGGGTCGAGATGCGCTCGAGAACCTCGTAGGGCACCCGCGTCCAGTCGGCGGTCATCGCGTCCTCACTGGACACCGGCCGCAGCACGATCGGATGGCCGTAGGTGCGCCCGTCGCCCTGCACACCGACCGAGCGGACGTCACCCAGCAGCACTACCGGACACTGCCAGATCTGGTTGTCCAAACCGGCTGACGTCAACTCCTCGCGGGCGATCAGGTCGGCGCGGCGCAGCGTGTCCAATCGGGACGCCGTCACCTCGCCGACGATCCGGATACCCAGTCCCGGTCCCGGGAAGGGTTGGCGGGCAACGATTTCCTCCGGCAGGCCAAGTTCCCGGCCCACCGCGCGCACCTCGTCCTTGAACAGCAGCCGCAGCGGCTCGACAAGCTTGAACTTCAGATCCGCAGGCAGACCGCCAACATTGTGGTGGCTCTTGATGTTTGCCGTCCCCGCTCCACCGCCGGACTCGACGACGTCGGGATAAAGCGTGCCCTGAACCAGAAATTCTATTGGGTGTCCGTCGGAGTCGCTGTCGGCCAACAGATCCCGCACCGAACCTTCGAAGGCACGGATGAATTCACGGCCGATGATCTTGCGCTTGCCTTCCGGATCGTGCACGCCGGACAACGCCTGCAGAAAGCGGCCCTCGGCATCCACCGTCACCAGCCGGGCACCGGTGGCGGCCACGAAATCCCGTTGTACCTGTGCGCGTTCACCAGCACGCAGCAGGCCGTGGTCGACGAACACGCACGTCAGGCGGTCACCGATGGCCCGCTGCACCAGCGCAGCCGCCACCGCGGAATCCACACCGCCGGAGAGCCCGCAGATGGCCTTGCCGTCACCGATCTGCTCACGCACCTGCTCGATCAGGCTCTCGGCGATGTTGGCCGGCGTCCAGCTGGCCCCGATCCCGGCGAAATCGTGCAGGAACCGGCTGAGGATCTGCTGTCCGTGCGGGGTGTGCATGACCTCGGGGTGGTACTGCACTCCGGCCAGCCGACGAGACCGGTCCTCGAATGCGGCGACCGGAGCACCCGCGCTGACGGCCACCACCTGGAAGCCCGCCGGCGCGGAGGTGACCGCGTCGCCATGGCTCATCCAGACCGGCTGAATTCCGGGCAGACCCGAATGCAGGTCGCCGCCAAGGACTTCCAGCTCCGTGCGGCCGTATTCACTGGTGCCCGTCCGAGCGACGGTTCCGCCGAGCGCCTGGGCCATGGCCTGGAAGCCGTAGCAGATGCCGAATACCGGCACGTCGAGGTCGAACACGGCCGGGTCCAGCTGCGGGGCGCCGTCGGCGTACACGCTGGACGGTCCGCCGGAGAGCACGATGGCCTGCGGATCCCTGGCCTTGATCTCCTCGACAGTCGCCGTGTGCGGGATGACCTCGGAGAACACCCGGGCTTCCCGGACTCGCCGCGCGATCAGCTGGGCGTACTGGGCGCCGAAGTCGACCACCAACACGGGCCGAGGAGATGGGGATGTCACGGGCCTGAGTCTAGTGGGCCGGATCGGCCGGCCCGCTCATCAGCCGCAGGTAGCCTTTCGCTGATGAAAGCCCTGCCAGCAGCCATGGGAGTCGCCGCCGTCGCTACGGCAACGTCGGTGCTGCGCCGCTATCTGTCCGCACGCGACGCGCTCGCGGCCGTACCCACCGAGTTCCGCAGTCCGCTGCTGCCGATGCTGACCGGCGACACCACCGAACGCAATTACCGGCGCTCACGGCGGATGATGCACGTCAGGACCCCCACCGGCGCGGGGGTCACCGTGACAAAACGCACTATCGCGGGACGGCCGGTGCTGGTGATGACGCCGACCGGCCAGGGCTCCGCGGGGCTGCTCTACATCCACGGCGGCGGCATGGTGGTGGGTTCCCCGCAATCGGAAGCCCTCGGCGCGGCCCAACTCGCCCGCGAACTGAAAGTCCTGGTCGTCTCCCCGGACTATCGACTGGCGCCGGAGCATCCGTTCCCCGCCGCGCTGGACGACTGCATGGCGACGCTGTACTGGATGCAAGACAACGCCGACGAACTGGGCATCGACAAGGACCGCATCTCGGTCACCGGATCGAGTGCGGGCGGCGGGTTGGCCGCGGCCGTCGCTCAGCGCGCCCACGATGAGGGAATCGCGTTGCGGGCACAGGCATTGGTCTACCCGATGATCGACGACCGCACCGTACTGCGCGACCACAACGGGCGCGGCCGGTTCCTGTGGACCCCGGAATCCAACCGGTTCGGCTGGACGGCCTACCTCGGGCGTCCGCCGCGCATGTCGGACGCCCCCGAGTACGCCGCTCCCGCCCGCCGGGAAAACCTGTCCGGCCTGGCCCCGGCCTGGGTGGGCGTTGGCGGACTGGATCTGTTCTACGACGAGTCCGTCGATTACGCCGAGCGCTTGCGCGCCGCCGGCGTCGAATGCGAGCTCGTCGCGGTGCCGGGGATGTACCACGGCGCAGACGGACTGGCGCGCAAGGCGCCTGCGATGCGCGCGTTTCGGCGAGGCGCATTGGAGTTCCTGCGCAGCCACCTCTGAGACCCGGGAAGCCCTAACCCCCGGTGTTGACCGGCTCGATCGGCAGGCGGCGCAGCCCGCCCGGCGCATCGACGGGCACCACCGGGTTCTTCGGTTCGATCGGCGCCAGCCGCCGGTACGGCTGGCCCTGCGCGGGACGCTGGTCGTCCTCGTCTTTGTTGGGCCACAACGACGTTGCACGCTCAGCCTGGGCCGTGATCGACAGCGACGGATTGACACCGAGATTGGCCGAGACCGCGGCCCCGTCCATCACGTGCAGCGTCGGGTAGCCGTAGACCCGCTGATACGGGTCGATGACACCGTGTTCGGGAGTGTCACCGATCGCGGCGCCGCCGAGGAAGTGCGCGGTCAGCGGGATGTTGAACAGCTCTCCCCAGGTGCCGCCGGCAACACCATCGATCTTCTCCGCAACGCGGCGAGTGACCTTGTTACCGGCCGGAATCCACGTCGGATTGGGTTCACCATGTCCCTGCTTACTGACCATCCGGCGCTTGCCGAACAGCCCCCGCTTGGTGTAGGTGGTGATCGAGTTGTCCAGATGCTGCATGACCAACGAGATCATGGTGCGCTCGCTCCATTGCCGTGGGCTGAGCATCCGCAGCATGGCCTTGGGATCCTCACCGGCGTTGTCCAGCAACTGCTTCCAGCGCGGCACGTCGCTACCTTCAGGGCCTGGCCCGTCGGTCATCAGTGTCTGCAGCAGACCCATCGCGTTGGATCCCTTGCCGTAGCGCACGGGTTCGACGTGGGTGTCGGGGCTCGGATGGATCGACGACGTGATGGCCACGCCGTGGGTGAGGTCAAGATCCGGGCGCGCCTGCAAACGTCCTGCGCCCACGATCGATTCCGAGTTGGTTCGGGTCAGAACCCCGAGCTTGTCCGAGAGTTTCGGCAACCTGCCGGTGTCGCGCATCTTGAACAACAATTGCTGGGTGCCCCAGGTCCCCGCCGCCAGGATGACATGGCGCGCAGTGAACGTCCGGCGGTTCTTTCGGACCCACCGGCCGGTACGCACCGTGTTGATCTCCCAGACACCGTCGGCACGTTGCGCGAACCCGGTGACGGTGGTCATCGGAAAGACCTGCGCCCCAGCCCGTTCCGCCAAGCCCAGGTAGTTCTTGACGAGGGTGTTCTTCGCGCCGTGCCGGCAGCCGGTCATGCACTCCCCGCATTCGATGCAGCCGGTGCGGGCCGGGCCGGCACCGCCGAAGTACGGGTCGGGCACGGTCTTGCCCGGCGTCTTCTCGCCGTTGAGGCCGAAGAACACCCCCACCGGCGTAGGGGTGAAGGTGTCGCCGACGCCCATCTCGTCGGCCACTTCCTTCATGATGCGGTCGGCATCGGTGAAGGTCGGGTTCTTCACCACACCGAGCATCCGCTGCGCCTGGTCGTAGTGCGGCATCAGCTCGGCACGCCAATCGGTGATGTTCTTCCACTGCGGGTCGTTGAAGAACGGCTCGGGCGGCACATACAGCGTGTTGGCGTAGTTGAGCGAACCACCGCCGACACCGGCGCCGGCCAGGATCATCACGTTGCGAAGCAGGTGGATCCGCTGGATGCCGTAGCACCCCAGCCGCGGCGCCCAGAGGAACTCGCGCAGCCGCCAGGACGTCTTGGCGAACTCGTGGTCGGCGTAGCGCCGGCCGGCCTCAAGAACGCCCACGTGGTAGCCCTTTTCGGTGAGCCGCAGCGCGCTGACGCTGCCGCCGAAACCCGAACCGATGATCAGAACGTCAAAATTCGGCTCCATCGAACCAGTATGAACTTACCGACGGGTAACAAGCTAGAGAGGGACGCCTAACTCCTCCCGCGAGCAGACACAAACTCGGGCGGTTTCGGGCGAAAATGCCCGACTTTGTGTCTGCTCGCGAGGGAAATGGGCGACTGTCCCCAGGCAGCCCCCAAGTGATTACCGGAGGTCCGCTCAGCACAGCAGCATGCCGACCATGCCTGACCCGATCGAGGTGCTCCACGCAACGGGTGGCCTCGCCACTACAACACAGCTGCTGGCGATGATGAGCCGTCAACAGCTCGACACCCAGGTGCGCAAGGGCGCACTCGTCCGCGTCTGGTCGGGCGTTTATGCGACCCGTAAACCGACCATGACGGACCGACTCGCTGCCCTGGATCTGCTCATGGGACAAGAGGCCGTGGCGTGCCTCGGTACAGCCGCGACTCTGTACGGCTTCGACACCGAAAGCACAACGGCCATCCACGTGTTCGATGACGGCACACGACTACGCCCGACCGTCGGCCTGCTGGTGCATCAGCGCCGAGGTGCGCCGATTCGACGGATCACCGGCCGGCTGGCCACCACGCCCGCATGGACCGCGGTCGAGGTAGCGAGGCAACTATCGCGTCCTCGCGCACTGGCAACGCTTGATGCAGCTCTGCACTCGACATGGTGTACGCATGACGAGCTCAAGCGAGCCGTCGACGAACAACGAGGCAGGCGCGGCATCGTCGTGGTGCGGCAGCTGCTCGACCTCGCGGACGGACGTGCCGAATCAGCTATGGAAAGCGAGGCGCGCCTGGTGATGATCGATCACGGGTTGCCCTTACCTGAGCTGCAGTACGAAATCCGTGGCCGCGACGGCCGACTCCGGCGAGTCGATTTCGCTTGGCCGGACGCGCGAGTGGCCGCGGAGTACGAGAGCATCGAGTGGCACGTCGGGCGTGACGAAATGCTCAGGGACAAAAAGCGATTCGCTCGCATCCAAGAGACCGGCTGGACTGTGATCCCAATAATCGGCCATGACGTCCGTTTCGATCCCTATGGGCTAGCCGACAGAATCAGGTTCCACCTCGGAACGTAGCCCGCGAGCAGACACAAACTCGGGCGGATTCGGACGAAAACGCCCGAGTTTGTGTCTGCTCGCGAGGGAAAGCCTCAGCGGCCTACTGTCAGGCCGACCTTCTGGAATTCCTTGAGATCGCAGTATCCGGCCTTGGCCATCGACCGGCGCAGGCCGCCGACCAGGTTCAGCGAGCCGAACGGGTCGTCGGACGGCCCGTTGAGCACCCGGTCCAACGACGGGCGCTCCCCCGCCGCGATCTGCAGGAGCGCGCCACGCGGCAGCGACGGGTGTGCGGCGGCCACCGGCCAGAACCAGCCGTCCCCGAGCGCCTCGGCGGACTCGGCAAGCGGAGTGCCCAGCACCACCGCGTCGGCTCCGCAGGCAATGGCCTTGGCCAGGTCACCGGAGGTGTGGATATCACCGTCGGCCAGCACGTGCACGTAGCGCCCGCCGGTCTCGTCCAGGTATTCCCGGCGCGCAGCCGCGGCGTCGGCGATCGCCGTCGCCATCGGGACGCTGATGCCGAGCACCTCGTCGCTGGTGGTCACGCCCAGCGTCGAGCCGTAGCCGACGATCACGCCGGCCGCGCCCGTGCGCATCAGGTGCAAGGCGGTGCGGTGGTCCAGAACGCCACCGGCCACCACCGGGATGTCGAGCTCGGAGATGAAGGTCTTGAGGTTCAGCGGCTCCCCGTCGGACGCCACCCGCTCGGCGGAGATGATCGTGCCCTGGATGACCAGCAGGTCGATGCCGGCCTGTACCAGCGCCGGCGTCAAAGCCTGAGCGTTCTGCGGACTCACCCGGACCGCCGTGGTGACCCCGGCGTCGCGGATACGGGCCACGGCCGCGCCGAGCAGCTCGGGGTCCAGCGGTGCGGCGTGCAACTGCTGCAGCAGCCGGATCGAGGCCGACGGTTCGGGCTCCTTGTCGGCGACCTCGATGACTTCGATGATCTTGGCCGCGACGTCGGCGTGCCGGCCGATCAGACCTTCGCCGTTGAGGACCCCGAGCCCGCCGAGACGGCCCAGTTCGATCGCGAACTCCGGGGAGACCAGGGCATCGGTCGGGTGCGCGACGACGGGGATCTCGAACCGGTAGGCGTCGAGCTGCCAGGCCGTGGAGACGTCCTGGGACGAGCGGGTCCGGCGGGACGGAACGATGTTGATGTCTTCGAGTTCGTAAGTGCGGCGGGCAGTTCTGCCCATGCCGATTTCCACCATGTCTCGCATGTGCTGAACCCCTAGCGCGCGTAGTAGTTCGGCGCTTCGGCAGTCATCGTGATGTCGTGCGGATGGCTCTCCTTGAGCCCTGCCGCCGTGATCCGGACGAACTGCGCCTGCTGCAACGCCTCGATGGTTGCCGCACCGGTATACCCCATCGCTGCGCGAAGGCCGCCGGTGAGCTGGTGGATGACCGTCGACAGCGGGCCCCGGAACGGCACCCGGCCCTCGATGCCCTCGGGTACCAGCTTGTCCTCGGACAGCACATCGTCCTGGAAATAGCGGTCTTTGGAGTAGGACTTCGCCGCCCCGCGTCCCTGCATGGCGCCCAGGGACCCCATGCCCCGGTAGCTCTTGAACTGCTTGCCGTTGACGAAGATCAGCTCACCGGGGGCCTCGGCGGTGCCGGCCAGCAGCGAGCCGAGCATCGCGGTCGACGCGCCCGCCGCCAGCGCCTTGGCGATGTCACCGGAGTACTGCAGCCCGCCGTCGGCGATCACCGGCACGCCGGCCGGCGCGCACACCGCGGTGGCCTCCAGGATCGCGGTGATCTGAGGTGCACCCACCCCGGCGACCACGCGGGTGGTGCAGATCGAGCCGGGCCCGACCCCCACCTTGACGGCGTCGGCGCCGGCCTCGACGAGCGCGGCGGCCGCGCTGCGGGTGGCGACGTTGCCGCCGACCACCTCGACCCGATGCCCGACCTCGGCCTTGAGCTTGCCGACGGTGTCGAGCACCCGGCGATTGTGGGCGTGGGCGGTGTCGACGATCAGCACGTCCACCCCGGCGTCGACCAGAGCCATGGCGCGCTCCCAGGCGTCATCGCCGACGCCGACCGCCGCGCCGACCAGCAGGCGGCCGTCACTGTCCTTGGTGGCCAGCGGGTGCTGCTCGGTCTTGACGAAGTCCTTGACAGTGATCAGACCGGTCAATCGGCCATGCCCGTCGACGATCGGCAGCTTCTCGATCTTGTTCCGCCGCAACAAGCCCAGCGCGGCGTCGGCGGTCACGCCTTCCTGCGCGGTGATCAGCGGCGCCTTGGTCATCACTTCGGCGACCGGCTTGCTCATATCGACTTCGAAGCGCATATCGCGGTTGGTGATGATCCCGACCAGCGAGCCCTGCGCGTCGACGACCGGCAGGCCCGAGATGCGGAACCGGGCGCACATCGCGTCGACCTCGGCCAGGGTGTTCTCGGGCGAACAGGTCACCGGGTCGGTGACCATACCGGCCTCGGACCGCTTGACCATCTCCACCTGGCCGGCCTGCTCGGCGATCGACAGGTTGCGGTGCAGCACTCCCATGCCGCCCTGGCGGGCCATCGCGATCGCCATCCTGGCCTCGGTCACCGTGTCCATCGCGGAACTGACCAGCGGCACCTTGAGCCGGATCTTCTTGGTCAGCTGGCTGGAGGTGTCGGCAGCGGCGGGCACCACGTCGGAGGCGGCGGGAAGCAGCAGGACATCGTCGAATGTCAGGCCCAGCATCGCGATCTTGTTCGGATCGTCCCCGCCGGTGGGAACCGAATCCCCCAGCAGGCCATTCAGATGCGCGGTCAGGCCGTCGATGCGGCCGGCGCTGCCTTCGGCAATGGTCATCGGTGGGCCCCCATCAGCTGGCGGAATGTGGACCCCATCCTATCGGCTCGCGGTTGCGTTCCCTGGCGCGATACCCGCTGCGTTACGTAGTGTGGAGCCGTGCGCGACCACCTCCCACCAGGCCTGCCACCAGATCCGTTCGCCGACGACCCTGCCGATCCGTCGGCTGCATTGGATGCGCTGGAACCCGGACAGCCGCTGGACCCTCAGGAGCGCGCCGCGGTGGAGGCCGATCTGGCCGACCTTGCGGTCTACGAGGCGCTGCTGGCGCACCGCGGAATCCGCGGACTCGTGGTCTGCTGCGACGAATGCCAGCAGGACCACTATCACGACTGGGATATGTTGCGCGCCAACCTTCTTCAGTTGTTGGTCGACGGCACAGTCCGTCCGCACGAACCCGCTTACGATCCTGAACCGGACGCCTATGTCACGTGGGATTACTGCCGTGGGTACGCCGACGCCTCGCTCAATGAAGCGACGTCGGACTACGACGGCTTCCGCTGAGCGCGAACCAACTCAGTTTCCGTCGCTGCTTCCGCTGCTGTGACTGCCGCCTGAACTCGGCAGCTTCGGCAGTTGGGGCATGGGCATCACCATCGTGGTGGTGATCACAGCAGCCGGCGGTTGTGTCTTCGGCGCCTGGATGACCGTCGACGGTATCGAGATGATCGGTTGCTGGGTCGCGGTCGGGACCGAGGCGGTCGTCGCAGGAGCCGACGACTGCTGCACGAGCGTCGACGTGGTCGCCGCGGCCGGAGACTCAGCCGCCGGAGCGGTGGTCGTCGCCGCCGCAGGTGCCTGAGCCGCAGCGGACGCACTCGTCGTCGTCGCCGCGGGCAGTGTGGTCGTCGTCGTCGTGGTCGTCGGCGCAACCGTCGTCGTAGTCGTCGTCGGCGCGACCGTCGTGGTCGTCGTCGGCGCAGCCGACGTGGTGGTCGTCGGCACCTGCGTCGTCGTGGTCGGGTCGACCGTCGTCGTCGGGGTGTCTGACGGCGACGTCGGAGTGTCCGACGGCGACGGCCCGAATGTGCCGGTGCTGTCCGGCGTCGTCGAGATCGTGATCGGCGGCAGGCTCGGGATGCTGGTCGGCGGCACCTCGGGCCCGTCGGTCGGGGTGATCACCGCCGGGACCAGCTCAGTGGCCGACGGCGGGACCGTGTAGGTGATACCGGGCGGCACGGTGGCCTCGGGGTCCTGCTGCACGACCTTCGCCGACAATTCGTTCCACTGCTCGAGCACCTGCTGCTTCTGCGGCGCGTCGGCGACTGCGGCCACCTGGTTGTTGACCTCGACCAGCTTGGCCTGCGCCGCGGTCCAGTCGCCCTGCTCGACCAGCTGCTGAACCTGTTTGAGCTGCTCGGCGGCGTTGGCGAGGGTGACCTGGTCGTCGCGGACCTGCTTGGGCTCGCCGAACAGCATCGTGTGCAATCCATACAGCGCGTCGCCGGGGCCTGCGCCGTATACGACTGCTCCGAAGCCGCCGAACACCAGCACACCGGCCGCCGCCGCGCCCACGATGCTCAGACCTCGCCGGCTGCGCCCACTGCTCTGCTTCTCGGCCAGGCCGGTGCGCAGCGCGGCGACGGCGTCACGTTCGGTGATCAGACCGGTGGCCGGCGGCCAGCGCATCTCGTCGCGCCATCCACCGAGCAGTTCGGCAAGCATGGCGTCGCCCTGGTCCTGCGGGGTGACCTGCTGACCGGCGGCCAGCGCGTCGATGAAGCGGTCGCTGTTGACGATCGCGTCCAGCGACGGATCGTCGCCACGGGAGTTGCGTCCGAAGTCAGGCATAGCCGTGACCTCCCGCCGTGATCTCGCCCTTGAGCTTGGCCAGCGCACGGTGCTGGGCGACTCGCACCGCACCCGGTGTGCTGCCGACCGCCTCGGCGGTCTCCTCCGCGGACATCCCGACCACGATGCGCAGGATCAGGATCTCCCGCTGCTTCTCGGGCAGGACCTCCAACAACTTGTTCATCCGCGCAGCCGAGTCAGCCTGTACCGCCATCTGCTCGGGACCCGCTTCCAGCGAGTACCGCTCCGGCACCACATCAGTGGGGTCGGATTTGTTCCGGCCGGCCGCGCGGTGTGCGTCGGCGACCTTGTGCGCAGCGATGCCGTATACGAAGGCCAGGAAGGGGCGACCCTGATCCTGGTAGCGCGGCAGCGCCTGGATGGCGGCCAAGCAAACCTCCTGAGCGACGTCGTCGGCAGAGAGGCCAACCCGCTCCGTGGCGCCGAGGCGGGCCCGGACATAACGGACCACGATGGGGCGGATGGTCTCCACAACTTCACGGAGGGCATCACGGCTGCCGGCCACCGCTTCAGCAACGGCCGCGTCGAGACGATCTCCTGGAACTGTCATCGACGGCGATATCTCCAACGTTACGAACGGGAAGCTTCCCGGCAGCCACTGCGACTAGACAATATCGGCCCAAACTGCAGATCGGGCGTTAGCCGGGGCTCCACCGTCCGCCGCGCCGTGTGATAACGCCTGCACAATCGTCGCGGATGGCCGAGACCTGCTGAGACGTAAGTGTTGCACTATCGATATCGGCCAGCAGACACGCCAGCGCCCAACGCAACGGAACCAGGCCGTAGGTCTGCGTTTCGCTCAGCGCGGCGTCGGCGACCTCGCGGGCGAGCTCAGGCGAACCCGCGCAGCACAGTGCCGCGGCGAGCACCACATCGCTCTTGACGCGATGGCGCCGCAACTCCGGCGACACCTTCTCGGCAACCGCGACTCCGCGCCGCGCGTGGGTCACCGCGTCCTCACCGCGGCCACCGGCCATCGCCAGCTCCGCGCTGACCCACGCCAGCCGGATCTCGAGTCGAGTCGGCACCGCGTCGGCGTCGCGCATCATCTTCTCGGCCCGCTCGAGTAGTCGGGCCGAGGCCACGAGCCGGCCCACCCCCAGCGCGTCGGCGGCGAGCCCGACGACGGCGTCGACACCGGCTTGCAGGGTCATCGGGTCGTCGCCGGCGGTCTGCGCCAGCGCCAGCGCGCGGCCATCCCAGCCGGCGGCCACCCAGTGGCCGCCGAGTTGGCGCAGCAACGACGCCTCGGTGCTCATCGACAGCGACGCCCACGCTCCGGTAGATCGGTGACGCCGCAGGGCGGCGAGGTCGGCGCGCGCGCTGCTGTAGCGCCCCTGGCCCGCTGCGGCGACCGCCCGCAGCCACCATTGCTCGGGCGTGTTCGCGGCGGGCAGCGGCCAGCAGCCCGGGTTGTCGCCGAAGGCGGCGGCGGCCAATGCGGTGGAGTTCATCTGACCCGGCACGCTATCAACCGGCCGGGTCGATCTAGCCAGTTAACAGTTCGTGGTCGTGATGTTACGGCCATGTTTACTACCTATTGAGCGCTAGGAAATCAGGCGGCCCGGCCGGAGGTGCCTTCCTGCGCAAATCACGAATTCATCACGATCGACACGTGTCAGTTACCACGTGGCCCGGCGACCGTGGGTCGCAATGATGAACGTGATGTAAATTCTCGAGCTGCGATTATGTGATTGCGCACATAAGTCGACTATTGACTCGCTTTGCGCAGCGCCCCTAACTTTGTGGGCACGAGTAGTCATAGGCGACAGTGCTCGGATCGGTTCCACAACTCACGCATGCGAAAGATGTGCGGAGAGAGGGGTTTTCCAATGCCACAGCCGCAGCAGCTACCCGGCCCGAACGCCGACATCTGGGATTGGCAGATGCAAGGCCTTTGCCGAGGTGTCGATTCGTCGATGTTTTTCCATCCCGACGGGGAGCGTGGCCGCGCCCGCGCACAGCGTGAGATGCGTGCGAAGGAAATGTGCCGGAGTTGCCCGGTGATCGCGCAGTGCCGTTCGCATGCATTGGCCGTCGGAGAGCCTTACGGCATCTGGGGCGGATTGAGTGAATCGGAGCGTGAGTTGTTGCTCAAGCGCGGAATTCGTCGCACCGCGTGAAGTAGGAGCAAACATCAGAAGGGGCCCATCCCGGCGCGGGGTGGGCCTCTTCTGGTTGTCAGGCGCTCGACGGTCTCAGCGCGCGCCGGCCGCCAGCCATTGTTCGAATGTTGTCGAGGCGATTCGTGCGTCGTCGCCAGGAAGCAGCACATTGCCCGCCAACTCCGGTCCCAACGGGCCCGACCACGTCGGGACCAGCTTCACCGAGCGGCCCAGGATGGCGTGCGTGCGACGCGCCATATCGACCAGATCCTGGGTCTCCGGACCGGCCACATCGACGTAGCGGCCCCGCGGCTCCCCGACGGCGATCTCGGCGAGCACCGCCGCGATATCGTCCGGCGCGATCGGTTGCACGAGCAGCGGGGCGATGAGAGCGACGCCGTCCTGTTCGGTCCAGCCGGCCGCCATGGCGGCGAAGTCGTGGAACTGTGTGGCCGGGACGATCGTCCACGGCACGTGCCCCGCCTCGATCAGGCGTTCCTGCGCCCGTTTGCCCTCGTAGTGGGCGGTACCTCCGGTGGTTCTGTTCAGGCCGACGATCGACAGCAGCACGTGGTGCCGCACACCGGCTCGTTGCTCGGCTGCGAGCAGGTTTGTCGTCGTCGTTGCGAAATACTCACGGGTCTCGTCGGGGCCGATGGGCGGTGCGCTGATGGCGTCGACCACCGCGTCGACGCCGTCGAGTGCCGCGTCCACACCCTCCCCGCTGATCAGGTCGACGCCCAGTGAGCGGCTGATCCGCACGACGTCGTTTCCGTCGCGTTCGAGGGCGGCGGCGGTGCGGGCACCGATGTTGCCGGTCGCGCCGGCTACCGCGATTCGCATGAGAAACCTCCAGGGTTCGTTGTGGGTACCTGATCGACCCAACGCCGAGCCGGCGGTGTTGTCATCCGGGGATCACCGGGATCGTGAGCGTCGAGGCGCCCGGACCCCAGTGCACGACGGCGCGTCCCCGGCGGCTCGGTGCGTAGCGCGCCGGCATGTGCCCGAACAGCGGGTTGAGCGGTTCGAGGTAGCGGCCCGCGATGAGCAGCCGCAACTCGTCGCCCGCGCGAAACAGTGTCGCCGACGCGCTGAGTTCGATGTCGGCGTCCACGACCTCGCCCGGCCGTACCGGGCGCGCGGAATCCAGCGAATCCCGCAGCGCGAGCCGCAGCCGCCCGTCGGCGATCCGGTCCCGGCCATAGCCGTACGAACCCTCGAACGGCACGTACTGTCCACCGCTCCACTTCTCCACGCCGACAAACAGATTCGCATCGTCGGCGCCGTCCAATGCGATCTGCAACCGCAAGCTCATCGGACCGGTCAGCTCGGTGTCGCGGTCGAAACGGTATGAGAACGCAATCCCCTGGCGGCGCAGCCGGAATCCCGCGGTGCCCGCCGTGGTCGGCTCGGAGGTGTTCAAGGTGCCGTCGTCGCCAAGATGCAGCGGCGTCCACCGGGTGCGGGCCAGCGGCCATTCCCGTTCGTCTCGCACCGCCACCACCGTGTCGCGGCTCTCCCGCACCTCCAACCGAACCCGCGGCGGTGCCGCCGTATCGAGACCGCGTAAGTGACGGTCGAAGAACGCGGTCTGGACGCGCTGCGCATCGTCGCCGTAGAAGACGGCCCATTTCCCGCCGCGGTGGGAGTACGCGCTGCACTCGGCGGAGCCCGCCTTCTCGATCAGCCGCCATGAGCCCTGGCTGTGCAGGTTGTGGTCAGAGAAGCTGGCGCAGGCCAGGATCGGCACCTCGATGCGGGCCAGGTCGGGGGTGATGGATTGCCACCAGGCGTCGTGCAGCGGATGCTGCTGCCGTTGCGCCGCCAGGTTGACGGACAGGCGGGCATTGCGGCGGGTGATCGCCGTCCAGATCACCGAGAAGCCGCGCTCGGGTATGCCGCCGGGTGTCATGAAGTCGCGATAGGCGTCGGTGAACCCTTCCCAGGGGCAGATCGCCGCGAGGTGCGGCGGGCGCAGCGCCGCCGCCTTGTACTGCGAGATCGCCAGGTAGGAGACCCCGAGCAGCCCGACCCGGCCGTTGGACCAGGGTTGCGTTCCGGCCCATTCGACCAGGTCGTACACGTCGCGGGCCTCGTCGTCGGACAGCAGTGACCCGACCCCGTCGGAGGCGCCGGCTCCGCGCGCGTCGGCGTTGATCACCACATAGCCACGTGCCACCCATTGGACCGGATCGGGTGCCTCCCAACCGGTTTCGCTCGAGATCCGGTAGGGCTGCGGCTGATTCATGATCCGGAACTGGAAGCTCAGCTTCCAGCCTCGCCGGGTGCGCCGCGGCAACTTGTCCTTGCCGTAGGGATGTACCGACATGAGCACCGGGAACGGGCCCTCACCTGGCGGGCGATAGACGTTGACGCGCAACGTGACCCCGTCGCGCATCGGTACCGCGACATCATGGTCTTTGATCAGGTCGGCGGGGGCGGGAACCACGGTGATCGGGGGCTTCCGGAAGGCTCGAATCCGTTGGCGCGCATACGCAGCGACGCCGGGTCGCCGCCAGGGCCGGTCGTGTCGAGTCGCCACCTCAGCTGGGCGTCTGATCGTCCTCGGCAGCCACGTCAACCGCCACCGGCTGCGGAGGTGTCGGCTCGGGCTTGCGTGCCCCTGCCAGGCGTACGATGCCGTAGCCGATCGCACCGATGACGGCCAGCACCGCCAACCAGGGAAGCATCAGGCCGAACAACAGCACCAGGTTGCCAACCACGGAAACCAAGCCGTCCCAACCGCGTTCGATCTGCCCGACGAAACCGCGGTATTCGGTGGGCGCGGGACCACCGATCTTCTCGGCGAGGAAGATGACGTTGACGGTGCTGTAGTCGATGCGGTCACCGAGCGCCTCGCGCTGGGCGCGCAGGCTGTCCAGTTCGGCCTGGCGCTCCGATAGCGCGCCCTCGGCCTTGATCAGTGCATCGGGGTCCTTGGCGTCGCGCATGATGCCCAGCAGCCGGTCCACCGACGTCTGCAGTGCCTTGATCCGGGCGTCGAGGTCGACGCGCTGCGCCGTGACGTCCTCAGAGGTGACCTCGACGTGTTCGACGGTGCCCAGCGTCTTGAGTTCGCGCATCGTCTCGTCAAGCTTCACGGCCGGAACCCGTAGGACCACCGATGCGCGCGCCCTCGCCGTGCCCGATCCCGCGTCCTCGGATCGGCTGTCGACTCTGCCGTCGACGCCCGCAACGAGAACGGCGGCCTTGTCGGCGGCCTCCGCGGGGTCGGCCACCGAGATCGACATGGACGCGGTCTTCACCACGTCGCGCTTGACCGTCGTCGTATCGTTTGGCGCGTCCTGGGGCAGCGGCGCTCCGGCCGCCTCTTTGGAGTCGACCGGAGGGGCCGTTGAGGGCCGCATCGGAGATCCGCCGCAGGCCGTCAGCGCGCCGAGCGCGACGAGCCCCACAACCATCAACACCGCCAGGCGGGCACCCAGGGTCGGCAGCACGTGGTTCATCCTAGTTAGGCGGGCTCTGAGCGCATCGATCCGAGAAAGTACGTTTCCCGCCCGGTCGGATATCCGCCGCCGTCGGTGGCGATGTGGACGTGGTCGTAGTGGTTGGCGGTTTCGTTGCCGTAGTCCGCGGTCCAGCTCGGTGCGCCGATGCCCGGGTAGAAGCCCTGCCGCCAGATCACGTGCAGTACTCCCCATCGCTTCGCGTTCGCCAGGGCGAATCCGGCGATCTGATTACCGAGCTCGATGCCCTCCGGCGTGTGATAGTTCGGGATCATCACGTCGATCGCCAGGCCGTTCGGATGCCACGGCAACGGGTCTTGGCGGTAGCCGCCGATGGTCTTGATCTCGAGGAACATCACGCTGATGGCCCGGGCGACCCAGATCGTGTGGACCTGCATACCCTGCTCGGGCGCGAGGCCGCGGGGCAGCGCGAGCTGGAAGTCCGCGGCCGACACCGGAGCGCTGGCCGCCAGCAATTCGGCTTCGGTGGGCTGCGCGACGCGGATGGCTTCGGGTATCGCCGCGGTCTGGCCTACAGGGGAAACCGCAGGCGCGGCAACATGACCCCGGGTCTCGTTGCTCTGGGCGTAGAACATGGCCGTAGCGACGGCGACCGACGCCGCCACCGCAAGCCAGCGACCTCGGGCGCCGGCGAACACATTGACCACGAGCAGCACTTTACTGCCGTCGCCGACCCGATGTGGCAACCTTGGTCCACACGGTGCGCGCTGGCTAGGCTGATTGATCGGCGGCGTGGGGAGAGTCAGTGATCACGTTGGACCGCCTGGTCAATGTGCTGGGCAACTATGGAGCACGCCTGCGGTTTTGTCCGATCCCGCGGTCGACGCAATTGCGCAGCGTCGCCATGCCCGAGACCGCCGAGGGTCACACTGTCATCGGCGACGTGCTGCTGGGCGTCGGCGCTCGCTCGGTACGAGAAGCAATGTGCTGGGCCGCGACGGCGCGCGCCCTCGTCGTCCTGACCCGGAACCACAATGACGACGCCACATTTGACGGTCTAGCCGAGGACGTCGCGGTGCTGGTGATCGATCCGTCGATGTCGTGGAGTGAAGTCGCGGCCGTCGTCTATGGACTGGTGTTGGAGGGTCGTGAGACCGCGTCTGGGCGCGGCCCGACGGACCTGTTCGCGCTTGCCGACAGCCTGGCGGAGGCGACCGGTGGGGCGGTGACGATCGAGGATCGGCTCGCACGGGTACTGGCCTATTCCACGATGCAACGGCACGCCGACCCAGCGCGCGTGCAGACGATCATGGATCGTCAAGCCCCCGAGAGGCTTCGCGCGTTCTTCGACGACCGAGGCGTGTCAGCGCATCTGGCCGATTCCGATGAACCGTTGTTCGTCGGCGAGGACACTGACCACGGCCTGACAGGACGCATGGTGATCGCGGTGCGTTCTGGACGCGAACTCATGGGATCGGTGTGGGTCGCGTGTGTGGCGCCGTTGACCGGCGCAGCCCTGACGGCGCTGGCCGACGGCGCCCGCACCGTGGCCTTGCACCTGTTGCGCTCCCGTGCCAGTGCCGACCTCGAACGCCAAGTGGAATCGGATCTGGTGATCCGATTGCTGGAAGGCAGCGCAGATGCCGCGACCGCGGCCAGCCGACTGGGCTTGCCGCAGAGTCCATTGCGGGTCGTCGCGGTGCAGGCGTACACCGGTGAGCAACGAGATGCCGCGCTGTTGTTGGCTTTCGAGCGCGCCACCACCGGGTTCGGTTGGTCGAGACCGGGCCGCAGCGCGCTGGCGGGCAGCACGATCTATACCGTGCTGCCCGGTGATTCGCCTGAAGATGCACGGCGTTGGGTGGCTGATTTGCGGGCAGCACTGCCCGACCAGGTGGCGGTCAAAGCTGGTATCAGCGGGGCGGCCGGAGTGGCTGATCTGGCCGCGGCCCGACACGAGGCTGACGAATGCCTGGCGCTGAACGAGATTGGGGCTCCGGGCATTCCACCGGCGTACGACGAGTCCTGGGATGACATCCTATTGCAGCGGCTGCGAACAGCGGCCGGCTCGGGCCGATCCCCCGATCGGGGGCCGCTGGCCGAACTTCGCCGGCACGATCAGGCTCACGGCAGCGACTATGTCGCGACGTTGCGGGCTTGGCTGGCAGCCCAAGGCGATCCCGCGGAGGCAGGCCACCTGTTGGGTGTGCACGAGAATACGGTGCGCTACCGCCTGCGCAAGATGCACGAAATCACCACTCTGCCACTCGATGACGCGAAGAAACGGTTGGCAATGATGATCGAACTCGCCGCCACCGACACCGCATAGCGGTCTGTCGAATCCCGACAGTCCGTCACGACCCCATTGTCGAATTGCGGCAAGACTTGCCAGCACACCCCTCACCACAATGGAAGGAATAGTTCAAGATCAGCAGAAGGGGTGTTCGTAATGGATTGGCAGAGACCGTATCTGGGGTGGGCCGCGACTGCAGTCGGGGCTTCCGCAGTGATCGCGGCGTTGGCATCCAACTCGACGCAGGTCGGGCAAGGCTTCGCGTTGGGCTTCGCCGCGTTCGTCACGTTCTTCGGCGTGGTGACGGTTCTTGCCACCGACCGCCGCCCCGCATACTGGGGGCTGGTGGTTGTCGGCCTGGCGGCGGTCATCGTGCCATTCCTCGGCGCCGGGTACACACCTGACCGTGGCTCCTCCTGGACATGTTGGGTCGCAGGCACATTGGCAATGATCATCGGTGGCATCGGCTGGACAAGCCGCCGAAGTGCACGCCGACGCGGTGCCGACAATGCGCATATCCCGACCCAACGCAGTGCGACGAGTTTCTGGATTGGTCGCGCGGCCCTGGCGGTCGGCTTGGCCACGATCCTCGCGGGCGTCGCAGCGTCGAGCGCGGCGACCGCAACCGCCGCCATGCTCGGGCTGGGCGCCCTGATCGCCGTGATCGGGGTCTGGTCGCTGCTGGCCGTCGACCCCACGCACGACTTCCTGACACTCTCGATCGCGGGCTTCGCACTGTTCCTGTCCCCGTCGGTCGGCGGGTTCGCCGCGGAAAGCGCCGCCTGGGCCGCCTGGGTTGCCGGCGGGATGGCGACGGCGCTTGGGGCGGCCGGGCACTTGCGCAGCAGTCGGCTTGATGTCACCGCCGCTATGCGCACCGACGCCGACGAGCACTACCGCAAGGTTTACCGCAGCGCGGACGAGCATTGCCGAAACACAACAATTCATAGCTGGTGAACTGTCGGTTTTCGTCAAGCCGGACCCGTCGGTCGGCGGCCACTGTGGATGTATCAGCAATCTCAAGTGTGGAGGTGTGTGGTGGACAGCGCAGGACGCATCGACGGCGGACCGCGGTCGGCGATCGTGGTCGGTGCGGGAATCGTCGGGTTGTCGACAGCGTGGTTCCTGCAGGAGCGCGGGGTCGAGGTGACGGTGGTGGACAGCGTCGGCGTGGCCGCCGGCGCGTCCTGGGGCAACGCCGGTTGGATCTCGCCTGGACTGACCCTTCCGCTCAACTCGCCGTCCGTTCTGCGCCGCGGGCTGAGTTCGTTGTTGGACCCTGCTTCTCCGCTGCGCATCCCGCTCCGAGCCGACGCGTCGCTGGCGCTGTTCCTCATGCAATTCGCGACCAACTGCCGGCGGTCGTCGTGGGCCCGGGTGGCGCGGGCCAACGCTCCCCTCAATGAGGAATGCATCGAAGCCTTCGATGTACTGGTCGCCAATGGCGTCGACGCTCCGGTCACCGATGCTCCCATCGCGGCGTTGTTCCGGACCACCGACGAGGCCGACGCCACGGCTCGTGAGCTTCACCGATTCGAAAAGGCCGGGCAGCCAATGTCCATCACCGGGTTGAGCGGTGCGGCACTGCGCGAGCAGGTCCCACTGGCCTCGGCTGCCGTCGGCGCCGGGCTGAACATCAACGGACAGCGGTTCGTCGACGCGGGCCGGTTCGTGCACAGCCTGGGCCGTGCGGTTGAGGAGCGCGGGGCGACGATGCGGACCCTCGAGGTGAGCAATGTGGTCAGCGTCGACGGCCGCGCCACGGTGTATCCACGCAGCGCTCCTGCGTTGCGCGCGGATGCCGCGGTCATCGCTACCGGGGCAGGTCTGTCGAGACTCACAGGCCACCGGGTGCGGGTGCCGGTGCGTTCGGCTCGCGGCTACTCGTTCACCGTGCCGGTGGACCGCCCCATTCCGAGCCCGATCTACCTGCCGGACGCGCGGGTCGCGTGCACGCCGTACAACGGCGCCTTGCGGGTCGCGGGCACGATGGAGTTCCGCGATCCTCATGAGCCGCCGCGGGCCGAGCGCGTGGCCGCCATCGTCGACTCAGCCAGCCCGTTACTCAATGGGGTTCGGTGGAGCGAACGCACCGACATCTGGGTCGGCCCGCGTCCGGTCACGCCCGATGGGCGGCCCCTCATCGGCAGGACGGCACGCGGGGTCTACGTCGCCGGCGGTCACGGCATGTGGGGGTTGGCGCACGGCCCGGTGACCGGCCGACTGCTCGCCGAGTACATCACCACCGGAAAGCAACCAGAAGCGCTGCGCGAGTTCGACCCGCTGCGCCGTGTCGGCCGCTGATCAGCCGACCACCGAACCATTCCCCCGAGTGGGGATCACGAGTCGTCAGGGGCGGCGCACATGCCACGGCCCGCCCCTGACGGCAACCAATCCAAAAGGGATCGAAATCCCTTGCGACACCGTATCTGAGAGGAACGCATGATGATCAAAGCCCAACGCGTCTGGATATCGCCACAAGCCTACGAACGGCTACAACAAGAGTTGGCGACACTGCGCCGATTGTCAGCAGCTGGAGTGATCAACGGCGAGACCGACGAGAACGCCGCAGCCGTTCAACGCGGATGGCAGACCCGGATCCAGCAGATTCACGACTTGCTCGTCACCGCCGTCGTGGGCGAGGACCCGCCCGACGACGGGATCGCCGAACCCGGCATGGTGGTGACCATCCGGTACGACGACACCGGCGACATCGAAACCTTTCTCCTGGGGGTTCGTGGCGCTGAGTACGGCGACTTGGAGGTTTACTCCGTGCAGTCGCCACTGGGCGCCGCCGTCGCCGGTGCACGCCCGGGTCAGCGACGCGACTACCAATTACCAAGCGGTGCAGCGCTTTCCGTCACCGTTCTCAAAGCCGTGCCCTACGGCATGCACACCGCGAGGGGGCACCAACATGCCGAGAGCCGATGAATCCATCTGGTTGCAACGTTGGGAGTCCGAGGGCGGGGCGGTGGCCTCTGCGCGCCCGGTCGACGCGCCTACTGGCGCATGTGCGAGGCACCGCCGATGTACCAGGTCTGCCCGTTGATCCATTCGGCCACGGCGGCGAGGTCGGCGGGCGTGCCCAGGCGGGTCACCTTCGCCGCCATCAGGAACATCTGCTGCATCCGCTGATCGTTCTGCCGCTCTTGGCATCTCGGCGCCGAACTGGAATCCCACGCTGAGCGAGTACGCGTCAATAGCTTGCGGCGACGAAGGAATGCCAGGCCGGCGAAACCAACGCGTAGGTCCGTCGGGCATTCCTAGCCGTCGAGCGGGTTCGCCCTGATCCGCGCGGCGCCACCGCGCGCGACGGAGGCTGCCGCCGTACCATCGGGTTTGCGCCTGGCCTGATCCTCGAAGCGGGCCAGGAACTCCTCGCCGAATCCGAGCCGGGGGTACCTGGCGAGCGCCTCGGCACGAGCCGCCGGCGAGAACTCCTCGGGCCGTCGTCCAGCGACATCCCATGCGGTGGCCACCTGCAGCAGATGCGACTCGGCGTCGACGTCCGCCGCGACGTCGTCGCGCATGTGCAAGACGATGATCTCCTGCGCCCGCGCCGCCCGTTCCGTCGGCCAGCCGGCGGCCACCCCGAACACCCACGCCAGGTCGCCGCCGGCCTCCTCGAAGGCCACGCGGTGGCTGTCGAAGGGGTCGGTCAGGGCAATGTCGTGCAGCATCGCCGAGACGAAGTAGAGCTCGTCGTCGTAGGTAATGCCATGTGCGGCAGCATAATTCACGCCCCACAGATATGAACGCGCGCAGTGGTTGAACAACGCCGGCGGGTAGAACCGGGTCGCCACTGACAGTGCGGCATCCGCCGCGGGGGTCGAGGGAGCCATGCCTATAGATTCTGCACCGCACATGGCCTACTTCGGCAGGTTGTGGTCGCCCTCTATTCGATGTGCCCCGGTTCGTCCGGCAGAATCGTGTCCGGCGCGACTTGACATACGTCCTTCACGAAGAACTCGTCTACCTGGTGAGCGGGATAGAACGTGCAGGTGCTCGACCAGGTTCCACCGGAACAAGTCGAGCGCGCCGGCGCGATGTATGCGGGGTCGTAGAACACCCGATTGCGCGTCCAGCTTCCATCGGGCTGTAGCGGGCCGTCGCAAATGATGCGGGTTGTGCCACGTCCGAAGATGCCGCCCGACAGCGACCAGGCGCTGCGTCACCCGGCGATGATGCGCGCTTCCCGCAGTTCCTCTTCCTGATGCGAACGCCCCAGCCGGCCCAGCACGTCCGCGGTGTGCTGCCCCAAAGCTGGTGCAGGCCCGGCCAGTTGAGCAGGCGTGGAATCGAACAGAGCCGGATGCCTCGGGATGCGGGTGCGCCCTACCACCGGGTCGTCGGCCTCCACGAACAACCCCATCTCGATCGCGTGCGGGTCGTCGGGCAGTTCGCTGGGCGGCACGATCATGGCGAAGGGCACATCCTCGGCCTCGAAGCGCGCGGTGGCCTCTTCCACGGTCAGTTTCTCGGCGCCCGCATAGCAGGACGCCATCACCTCAGCCATCAACGGCCGGTGCTGATTTCGAAGGTCGGCGGTCGCCAACCGCGGATCGTCCGATCCGGGAGCCTCCAGCGCACGGCACATTCCGGTGAAATCGGAATCCGAGATCGGAGTCACTACACCCCAGCCGTCGATGAACCGGAAGGGCTTGAAACCGGAGGTGAAACTCGACGGCTGTGAACCGTCACAATCGAGCAGTACCTCGTTGCCGGTGGCATCGGCCCACAGAAACGACACGACAGCGTCCACCATCGAGACGTGAACATGCTGTCCGCCACGGCCATTGGCGCGCGCCAACAGGGCGGCGGTCACCGCCTGGCTGGCATACAGCGCGGTGACCTTGTCGGCGACCACCTGCTGCAGGAAGATCGGCTCCCCGACACCCGGTGCGGCTTGGCTGGACGCGACACCACCGTAGGCCTGGATCACCGTGTCGTAGGCGCTGCGGTCGCGGTACGGTCCGACTTCGCCAAATCCGGTGAGCGACAGGTAGACGACGTCGGGGTTGATCGCGACGACGTCGTCGTACCCGAGCCCAAGGCGTTGTGCCACGCCGGGACGGAAGTTCTGGATGACGACGTCGGCCTGCGCAGCCAGTTCGAGCGCGATTTCCCGGCCGGCGTCGGTGCGGACATCGACGGCGATCGACTGCTTGCCGCGGTTGCAGACCCGGAACACCGCACTCAACCCGTTGACGCTCGGACCGATCCACCGCATGATGTCGCCGATATCGGGTCGCTCCACTTTCACGACGTCGGCACCCTGATCGGCGAACAGGGCACCGATGTAGGGGCCGGTCAACGCGATCGACAACTCCAGAACGCGGATACCGCTCAGTGGCCCAGCGTGTTCCATACTCAGTTCTCCACGAGGTCGGGAACCGGTTCCGCTTCCGTCAGCCAGTGACGCCCGGCGTGGCGGGCCGCCTCCCACTTGGGGATGCTGACCGAGTCGTCCTGGCCGAGGTCCGCGGGTGTGGGGCCGATACGTGCGACGAGCGGTGCGAGAGCTTTCTGGTCGAAGTTGTAGATCTCGGCGGCGGCCCGCCCCAGCATCTGCCGGGTCTCGTCGATGGGGATGTCCCAGAACGTGTGGCGGAGCCACTTGCGGGTTTTCGGCCAGGTGCCTTCCGGGTGGGGATAGTCGTTGCCCCACAAGATGTTCGGCACCCCGATCTCGTAGCGGCGCGCCAGTTCCCGACGCTCGGTGGTGGTGGCCCCGATGAAGCAGTTCCGGTCGAAGTACTCCGAGGGCGGCATCGTCAGGTCGCCCTCGAGGAGCTTGCTCATCTTTTTCGCCGAGTGCTCACGCAGGAAGCGGGTGTCCATCAGCCACAACAGATCATTGGCCCAGAACGCACCGCACTCGGTGGCACCCCAGCGCAGCTTCGGGAAACGTTCGAATACGCCCGCCCACAACGCGAACCACAGTGGCCGGGCTCCCCACCAGCGCACCTCGGTCGTGTAGATGCCCAGGTGCTGTCCGTAGTCAGCGCTCGGGGCCGGACCAACGTGCGTGTGCACCGGCATGTTCAGGTCTTGGCAAGCGGCCCAGACTTTGTCGTAGCGACGATCGTGATACGGCGGGTAGTCGCCCCACAGCACCGGGATCAGGATGCCGCCGCGCAGGCCGGCGTCGGCTGAGCGCTTGATCTCGGCGACCGCCGCGTCGACGTCGGCGAGGATCGGGATCACCGCAACTCCGGCGCGACGCTCGGGGCTGTGACTGCACAGTTCGGCCAGCCACCGGTTGTGCGCCCGTGCCCCGGCCATCGCACGGCCCGGATCCATATCGCCCGACTGGCCCAGGCCGGCGCCGAAAGGCGCACCGGCAACGCCGGTTACCGCGTCGGCGTCGGGGAAGATCACCTCGCCAGCCACCCCGTCGCCGTCGAGCTCCTTGTCTCGCTGCCTGACGTCCCATCCGCCGGTGATGCCTTCGCCGTGTTCGGCGAACCACGTTTGCGCGAATTCTTCGTCGATGAACCCGCCGGCCTGCGAGGCCGCGAGTTTCTCGGCGAGGTAGATCTCGAAATCCTCCCGGTATTCGGGATCGACGTACTCGCGGTACATCTCGGTGGGAAGCTCGGCATGGGTGTCTGCGGAGATGATCAAGTACGGGTCTACGTCGTTCACGGCGGGCCTTTCACTTACCAGGTTCGGATGGGGTCGGGCTCGAAGACGGTGCTGCTCGCACCAACGGGTACCTCGGTGAGCGGCTCGGCGACTTCGGCCACCGTCGGGCCGATGCGATCGGTCAAGGGTTGCAACGCCGCCAGGTCGAAGCCGTAGACGGCCGCCGCATTGCCGCCGAGCATGGCCGCCACTTCTTCGGGTGGCACGCCGGAGAAGGTGTAGCGCAACGCTTCTCGGGTGAAGAACCCGGTTCCTTCCAGATGCGGGTAGTCACTTCCCCACATGATGCGATCGACGCCGATGGCGTGGCGCTCGGCGCACTCGACGGGCCGCATGAAGCTGGCACCGACGTAGCACTGCCTGGCCCAGAACTCGCTGGGCTTGCGGCTCAGCGATCCGGCGGTGGGGCCGGCGAAGCGGGCGATCGCCGAGCCTTCGCGCGCGTAGCGGGCCGCAGCGACGTCGAGTGAGTCGAGGGTGGCCGGGATCCACCCGGCGCCTTGTTCGGTGAAGACCACGGTGAGATCCGGATGGCGATCCATGGCACCGCTGAAGATCAAGTGCCACAGCGCCCGGTGGGCGAACCAGTGCGTCTCGTACACCCATATCGCGAACGAGCTGCCCCATCCATCGAGCGGGCTCGGTCCGGCGTTGCCGCCGTGGTGGTTGATCACGACGCCCGCCTCGGCGCACGCCGCCCACAGGGGCTCCCAGTGTTCGGCATAGAGCTGCGGGATGGCCGCCCCTGGCGGGATTCCGGGCAGCAGAACACCGCCGCGCAGACCGAGTTTCGCGATCCGGTCGATCTCGGCGATGGCTTCGTCGAGGTCTTGCAGCATGACCTGTCCCACCCCGGCCCGCCGCTCGGGCGACAGGGAGCAGAAGTCGGCCAGCCAGCGGTTGTGCGCACGCAATCCGGCGCAGCGCAGTTCGAGCTCGTTGGCGGTCTCCGGCGGGGTCGCGGCCAGACTCGACGACGGAAAGAACGGCGGAATGGTATTGGGGTAGATGACCTCCCCCGCGACGCCTTCGACATCCAAGTCGGCGTTGCGACGGTCGCTGTCCCAGTTGCGTTCGGCGTCGGCATCGGCGAGATCGGCGAACGGGTTCACGTATGTCGCTGCCCAGCTGTCGAATTCGTCCCGGTAGACCGGATCGAGATACTCGCGATAGTCGAGCAGGTCGGCGCCAGCATGGCAGTCCGCCGAGATGACAGTGTAGCGGTCCATGCGCTAGACCCGTGTCGGCTCAGGCCTCGGGGCTGCGAGCAGGGCCACGTCGTCATAGCGTTGATGCACGTACGGCAACAGCCAGTCCTGCGGTACCCGTTCCGCGATCCGCCCGACCTGGACGGTGCGTCGACGACACCACGTGATCGACTTGATCTCGCGGACAACGATATCGGCGACCGGGTCCAGCGGCGACTCCCCCAATTCGAGCGTGCCGTCGATGTTTTCCAGCAGCTCGTAGTGCCGGTGGTATTCGCCGTAGACCAGGTGGGGGTCGGTGATGCCGCCACCGTCGGGGGCGCGCAGGAATTTGAAATAGAACTCGGTGTTCATCTGGTCGGGCGGGAGTTCCGCAGGCCCACTGATGCGGCCGGTGACCGTGATGAGCGGATACCCCAGCCGGGCGACCGACGCGGTGACGTCGTCTCCGTCACGGTCGACCGCGATGTCGGCCAGTTTCTTTGGCTCGCCGAAGGTTTCACGTCCACCGGTGACCGACTGCTCGGTGGATTGGGGCATGAAGAGCGGGTAGTCGCCGGCCAGGTCGCCGTGCCGGGCGGTGACCGAGAAGACCGCCGAGCCGAACGGCGGTCTGCCCTCGATCTGAACCCGCTGAAGCTGAATCCGCACCAGCGGCTCGGCCGCAGGCTCCAGCGGCTTCGGCAGCACGGCTGCCACGATGTCCGGGTCGGTGAGGTAGGTGACGGTGACGGCTTCGGTGGCGATGGGCGCCTTCGTGGCGTCGATCTCATGGTCGACGCGGGCCTCGGGTGGGCGCGGGCCGTACCGAACGGTGTTGGTGCTCAACGCTTTCCTCCTTCTTCAGTCCGAGGCGTTCTCGGCGGCCTTGCCGAGCACGTCGACCAGGTAGTCGGGCTCGTCACGACCCAGGATCGATGCCGCCTTCTTGGCCACGACCTGATCGGACGGCGCGGGCGGGCCCATCATCCAGAAGCTGTCGGCCCGGATTCCCTCGATGACCTGGTCAGCGACCGTCTCCAGCGGCGTGAATTCGATGTGCACACCGGCAGATTCGAACCGGTCCACCACTTTGGCCAGGGTCTGATCGGGGCTGTGACGTTCCTGGGTCGCGGCGTACTGCGTGGGCCGGTGGCGCCACGACTCCCAAATGCCGGTGTTCAGAAAGCCGCCGGGAAACAGCACGTGCGCGCGCACCCCGGTCCCGGTCATCTCCAGATGCGTATAGAGACTCTCGGTCAAACACAGCACCGCGGCCTTGGTCATCGGGTAGACCGCGGTGGCGGGTCCGCCCATCGCTCCCCTGGCGATCGGCGCGAATCCGCCGTTGCCCGAGCAGGTATTGACGATGTGCCCGCGACCCTGCTCGAGCAGGATGGGCACGAAGGCCTTGATGCCGTGGATGACGCCCAGCACGTTGACGTCGATGCCCCAGCGCCAGTCGGCGAGGTCGTGTTCCCACATGTAGCCCTCGGAGACCGCGCCGGTGCCGGCGTTGTTGCACACGACGTGCGCCCCGCCGAAGCGGTCAAGTGTCTGTTTGGCGAGGGCTTCGACCGACGAATAGTCGGTGACGTCGGTGACGACGCCGATGGCGTCGATACCGTCGTCGGTCAGTTCCCGCGTCGCGTCGTCGAGCGGTTCGGCGAGGACGTCGGCGAGGACGACCTTCATGCCTTCCTGGCCGAATCGCCTGCCCATGGCGCGGCCGATCCCACCCGCGCCCCCGGTGACGACGGCCACTTTGCCAAGAAGGTCGTTCATTGTGGCCATCGTCACATGGTCGCCTATAACACCGCAAGCAGTCGCATTATGCGACCATTGCAGCATGGCTCCCCGCCCTTCGCCGCAAACCGAACGCGTCGTGAATCTGTTCGAGCATCTGGCTGGCGATGGGAGCCGCGGGGTGACATTGGCCGAGGTCTCACGCCAGCTGGGCGTGCACAAGGCCAGCTGCCATTCGATGCTGTCGGAGCTGGCACGGGCGGGGTGGCTGCTGCGCGACCCGGTGCGCAAGACCTATCACCTCGGGCCCGCCATGGTTCGCCTCGGCCGGGAGGCGGCGGGCCGGTATCCGGCGCTGGTGCTGGCGCGGTCGGCGATGGCGGAGCTGTCGGCGGCGACGGGCGCGCACTGTGTGGCGTTTTCGGTGGACGAGGACCATTCGACGGTCGTCGATCAGATCCGCAGCGTGCACGGCGGCGGTCATCCGATGCCGATCGGCACCCAGTTCCCGCACCGCCCGCCGTATGGGGCGTCGACGGTCGCGTGGAGTGGCCCGGACAGCCGCGAGCGGTGGCTCGCCACGCTGCCCGAAGAAGTGCGCGATCGCTACCGGGAAGCGATAGCCAATGCGACGCAACGGGGTTACGCGGTCGGGCTTCACCTGCTGCCAGATTTGCGCCTGCAGGAGTTGGCGTTGATCGTGCGCAGCGCGGAGGTTCGGTCGACGCGCCTGAGTCAGTTGGCGCAGGCGTTGACCGACGAACTGATACACCAGGAGGAGTGGTTCCCGGCCAGCCTCGCGCCGGACGAGACCTACACGGTGAGCCATGTCGACTCCCCGATTCTCGGACCGGATTCGCGGATCTCGCTGATGCTCAGCCTGGTGCCCAGCGCGGAGCCGATGAGCGGCGCCGATGTCACCCGGATGGGTGAACAGCTGGCTGCGGTGACCCGCCGGCTGAGTGAGGCATTGGCCGATGACATGTAACTGCCGGGCCTCTGCGGCCGAATACCTTTCATGATGTCGATGCGTGCGTGCGCGGCTGTCTTCGCCTTGGCGCTGCCGGCCGTGGTCAATGCCGCACCGGCGCAGGCCGACCCGCTGCCCGATTTCTGCGCGCCGGCCACCGTTGTCGACAACGTGTGCACCGTGCGCCTGGCGTCGGTGACCGCCGACGTCGTCAACGGGACGATCACCGGGGCACCGGTCGGTGGCGGTGGAGCGATAACCCTTGCGGGACAACTGGATGCGTACCAGAAGTCAGCCGGGTTCGGCGCTCCGTTTCCCGATGCCGTTCAGCAGTGGGACAGCAACATCGACAGCGTCGCGGGTCTCAGCGTCGATCCGTCAGACCCGGGTTGGTACGGCAATGCCAAGTCCCGGGCCTTCATGCCCAGGACGCTGAATGAGCTTGCGACCCAATTCCCCCCGGGCATGTTGTTAGTCCGGTTCACGCCTGACGACGCCTCGCCGGGCACCTTCCGGCTGGTGTCGATTCAGCCGACGGCGGAGTAGGGACCCCGTCAGC
Organism: Mycolicibacterium rhodesiae JS60; assembly: GCA_000230935.2. GTDB lineage: Bacteria > Actinomycetota > Actinomycetes > Mycobacteriales > Mycobacteriaceae > Mycobacterium > Mycobacterium rhodesiae_B. Next base: position 803,477 of record AGIQ01000001.1, on the reverse strand, counting down.
ACTCGCATGCGTAGCCGTCGCTGTCGCGGTCCTGGCTGGGCGTGTACAGCGGGCTGTCTTGGGTGATGTCGCAGTACCCGGCCGCCTTCGCGGCGGTGCAGTTCTTGAACGGCACGCTCGGCTCTGCGTGCGCCGGTGCGGCTACACCGATGGCAATGACGCCGAAAACAGATGCTGCGAGCAAGCCGATAGGTCGAATCACGAAAAGTCCCCCGTTTCGATTGCACTGTCAGCGAGTGAGGCTATTGGGAAGTCCGGCGAAATTGACTGGTTTGTCAAAATTTACTTCGGCGGGCGTCGGTCACGGGCCTTCCGTCCAGGTCGTGTTGGATGCAGCTATGACGACATCCCATACCGGCGAAGGCTCTGTGACCGTCAGCGAAACGGGTACGGGGACATACACGCAACAGATCGCGGCGGGCGAGCATCGGCTGTTCGCCGACGAACCGAGCCCGATCGGCGACGACGCCGGACCGACGCCCTACGACCTGCTATTGGCCGGCCTTGGGGCGTGTACCTCGATGACGGTGCGGATGTACGCGAACAAGAAGGGCTGGCCGCTGGAGCGGGTCGAGGTCAGCTTGCGGCACACGCGCATTCACGCCGAAGACTGTGCCGAATGCGAGACCAAGAAAGGCTTCATCAGTCACATCGACCGGTCCATCACCCTGGTGGGCGCCCTCGACGACGACCAGCGCGAACGGCTACTGGCGATCGCCGAACGTTGCCCTGTGCACCAGACGCTGACGTCGGAGATCGACATCTCAACGTCGCTGGTGTGATCAGTTGATTCTGCGGACGTTCTGGGTGCTCACAGCCAGACCGTCCCAACGCAGGTCGCCGGCCATCGCAATCGAGGGACAGCACTCGGCGTCACCGGTGCGTTGGCCAACCAGGTGACGTGATCGCCTCCCAATCGCGTCGGCCCGGCCGTGTATCTCCGGCCAGGGCACGCCGCCGGCGCCGCAGTCCGTCACCATCGCGGCATCGACGTTGTCGCCGCCGGCGAGACTGCCGAAGGCAATCTTGTGGGAGTATCGGGCTGGTCGTTTCTCTTGGCGATCATCACCGGTCCGCGATGCGAATCTTGCGGTGGCAGTGCGCCATTGACCAGGTTGCCCGGATCGTGCTGACAGAGCGGGAACCGGGGCCGACAGCAGGTCCGCCAGCGTCACCGAACTGCCGCCCGGCGGCGGGCTCGAGGGATCAGCAGTGCTGGCCGCCGGTGCGGTGAAGCCCACGCTGAATCAGGCAAACGGCGGCCGCCGTCGTCTTACTCACGTCAGGTCACCCGAGTCCAGGCTTCGCAGTTGTGTGACTCGAAGGCCTTCACTGTCGAGTTGATATTCGCCATCATCGGGCCGATGGACATGTTGGTCGCGACGACGTGGTCCTTGTTCGTGTCCGGCGTGCTGTAGGTGAACCACACGCACATCGAATCCTGTGTCGGCACATCGTTGATGTAGATCGCCCACGGCGACGCTGACCCGCTGGTGTTGTAGAGGCCCGGCGCGATGTCAGGGCCGACGAGAAAGAAACCCTCCCCGGGAATGGGGTCCAGCGGATCGGCGAGTGCGGGTGAGGCGTACGCGATCGCCGCTGCAGCGGCTAGAAGTCCGGTGGAAGCGCAACGCAACAGAGCTGTTCGACGCATGTTTCCCCCTTTCTCGGTTCCATCGGCAGCGTATGCCGCAGCCTCGCCTACCGAGCCCAACATTGAGGATCACGACCACAGAGCCGATCCGATCGAGGGCGTAGGCAATGACAGCACGCAACGATGTCTTGCAAAGAATCAATGCGGAATGGCTTGCTCCACAAGCTGATTCATGACTCGGCAAAGCGAGTGCAACTGGCGTCTCGTACCGAGCTTCTATGCTGTGCGATTGTCTCAATCGCGTACGCGTTCGTGGACATCCCGTCCCAGCATTCGCCACCACCCCAACAACCGAAGCACCCCGGCCCGACAGGATCTGGGCTGTCTCGTATCGAGACCTCGAACGGCTTGTCCGGGGCAGCCGTCTACGTCGTGAAAGACTGCAGCCCAAGGATCATGCCGGAGACGCAGAGCAGACGCGCCGCGCGTGCAACAGTGGAATTAGACACCTCAACATCATCGTCGAGGAGATGGCGTGCCGGCGATCACGGATTGGTTGCTCACCGGCAGCGCAGCGGCGTAATCCCGCAGCGGCGATCCTGACGAGGCTGCGGGCCCTACCGGTCTATCGGCTGATCTACGACGCGGCCGGTCCTACCGATCGCGGCTCGCGGGAAAGTGGTGACGTATCTCGGCTTCACTTCGACGCAAGGTACTGTCAGCGATCGTCCGCATCCGGGCGCGGGCGGTCGGAGGAAATGTCCTTGACAGGCCAGCTGAGCCGCGACGACGATTGCAGCGGCCAGCCGAAGTAACCGGGTCGCAAACACACGTTGGCCCGTGAGGGGCGTGATCGAGATGACGGTTCCTGGATTTCCACCACCCGCGGGATTTCTCCCTGCGGATTGGGCAGTCCTCGTGATGGCCGAGTGGATCTATCGGGGCTGGTCCCAAGCCACAGCCGCCGGGTATGCCGGACTTGCCGCGCAGGGCCCGGGCGGGTTCGCGAGTTCGCTAAGTCGCCTCGCCAACGACCCGACTATGATGAAGGCCAATGCGGATCTGGCTCGGTATGCGCTGGACAAAGGGTTCACCTACGGCGGCAGCCTTGTGCGCAGGATCGCGTGGCAGCTCGGGATTCAAACGTCATCGGGGGCGAGTACCGCGGGGATTACGTTGGCGGGTGCCGGGATAACGTCTGCCGCGGCGATACTCGCCGCGGTAGCCGCAGGGATTATTGTGATCGGTGCCGCCGGAGCGATCTATGTATACACCGCCGACGAGCCGATCAAGTTAGGACCGGTGGCGCTCGGTCCGCGTAAGGAGCGGCCGGTCGGGCCGGGGGTGACGTACAACGCCGACGACTATTACGTGTTTCTGCTGTCCAACATTTCGGGCGGTTCGATTCTGGTTGGTCAGGAGTCCGTCCTCAAGACAACGAAGGCTTGCGAGATTGCCGGCGGTGGCCTCTGCTCGGGGCAAAACGATCCGTTGGTCGAGTATCAGATCAAGTCGGCCGGCTTCAAGACCTATGACCAGGCGGCCGCGGCGTGGTGCGCCGAACTGAAGGGCAAGAAGATCACCAATTCACCGGTTGCCGGCGACAGCAAGGCAGAGGTGTACGGCGGCGCGTATTGGATCGGCACCGCGCCGGCTTGTCCGTCTGGCTGACGTTTGACCGACCGCTGCGGGTGCCGGGCTGCGACGCCGAGACTGACTCTACGCAGGCCTCTTCTCGAACTTCTGCTTGCGTGGTTACCGTTTTTCATCGATGGAGGGGGTCGGTGTCCAACTGGTGCCAACGGGGATCGGTTCCGAAACCTGGCAATTGGTACTTGACACGGTGCGCACCAATACGGCTGCGCGAGCCGGCCGGAACGCTACGGCGTGTCGCGCGATATCCTTCGGCCGCGCTATTGCGCCGGGCGTGCGCCGAAACACCCCCGCGCCAACAGGACCGGGTGCGAGCAGACGGAAAAGCCCCCGAACACTCGGAGTGTCGGGGGCTTTTCCGTCTGCTCGGCAGAGAACTACTTAGTGCGCGTGCCCGTGATGACCGTGGCCGGCATGCTCGTCGACCTCGACCGGCTTGTCCACGACAGCGGTCTCGGTGGTGAGCACCATCCGGGCCACCGACGCGGCGTTGAGCACCGCGGAGCGGGTCACCTTGACCGGATCGATCACACCGTCGGCGATCAGGTCGCCATAGACCAGCGTCGCGGCGTTGAAGCCATGTCCGGCAGGCAATTCGCCGACCTTGCTGACCACGACGGCCCCGTCGAAGCCGGCGTTGGTGGCGATCCAGAACAGCGGAGCCGTCAACGACGACGCGAACACCTCGACACCGAGCGCCTCGTCACCGGACACCTCGGCCCGCAACGCGTCGAGCGCGGCACGAGCCTGCACCAGGGCGCTGCCGCCGCCGGCGACGATGCCCTCCTCGACCGCGGCCTTGGCCGCCGACACGGCGTCCTCGACCCGGTGCTTGCGCTCCTTGAGCGCGGTCTCGGTGGCTGCGCCGACCTTGATCACCGCAACGCCGCCGGCCAGCTTGGCCAGCCGCTCCTGCAGCTTCTCGCGATCCCAGTCGGAGTCGCTCGCCTCGATCTCGCTCTTGAGTTGCTTGACCCTGCCCGCGATGTCGTCGGCCGAACCACCGCCGTCGACGATGACGGTGTCGTCCTTGCTGACCACCACGCGGCGCGCGGTGCCCAGGACCTCGAGGCCGACGTCGCGCAGCAGCAAGCCGACGTCGGGGTTGACGACCTGACCGCCGGTCACGACCGCCAGGTCGTCGAGGAACGCCTTGCGACGATCACCGAAGAACGGCGCCTTGACCGCGACGGCCTTGAGCGTCTTACGGATGGCGTTGACGACCAGCGTCGACAGGGCCTCGCCCTCGACGTCCTCGGCGACGATCAGCAGCGGCTTACCGGCTTGCGCGACCTTCTCCAGCAGCGGCAGCAGGTCGGGCAGTGAGCTGATCTTGTCGCGGTGCAGCAGCACCAGCGCGTCCTCGAGGACGGCCTCCTGCGAATCGAAATCGGTGACGAAGTAGGCCGAGATGAAGCCCTTGTCGAAACCGACGCCGTCGGTGATCTCCAGTTCGGTGTTCAGCGTGGAGGACTCCTCGACGCTGACGACACCGTCGGTGCCCACCTTGGTCATCGCCTCGCCGACCAGTTCGCCGACCTCCTCGTCACGCGAGGAGACAGTGGCGATCTGGGCGATGCCGGTCTTGCCGGCCACCGGAGTGGCCGCCGCCAGCAGCGCCTCGGACACGGCGTCCGCGGCCCGGCCGATGCCCGCGCCCAGCGCGATCGGGTTGGCACCCGCCGCGACGTTGCGCAGGCCGTTCTTGATGATGGCCTGTGCCAGCACGGTGGCCGTGGTGGTCCCGTCACCGGCGACGTCGTTGGTCTTGGTGGCCACCGACTTCACCAGCTGTGCACCGAGATTCTGGAAGGGATCCTCCAGCTCGATCTCACGGGCGATGGTCACACCGTCGTTGGTGACCGTCGGGCCACCGAATGCCTTGGCGAGCACCACGTGGCGACCACGCGGGCCCAGCGTCACCTTGACCGCGTCGGCGAGCTTGTCGACGCCGACTTCCATGGCCCGGCGCGCAGTCTCGTTGAACTCAATCTGCTTGCTCATATATCAGTCCTGACTTCGTTCCAGCGCGTTCCGCCCCGGAGGCCGCCCGCACGAATTACGGGGATCTCCGGGGCGGTTCACGACTGCTACTTGTTGACGACCGCCAGCACGTCGCGGGCCGACAGGATCAAGTACTCTTCGCCGCCGTACTTGATCTCGGTGCCGCCGTACTTGCTGTAGATGACGGTGTCGCCCTCGGCAACATCCAGGGGAATCCGCTTCTCGCCATCCTCGTCCCAGCGGCCGGGGCCAACTGCGACGACGGTGCCTTCCTGCGGCTTCTCCTTGGCGGTGTCCGGGATGACCAGACCGGATGCGGTGGTCGTCTCGGCCTCATTGGCCTGTACGAGGATCTTGTCCTCGAGTGGCTTGATGTTCACGGCCACGATGGAGTCCTCCACTTAGTTCACTTGCGGGCCGGGGCCTGTGCCCGGACCAGTCGGAAATACCAGGTGTTCGGCATACGTCCATGCCCTCGCGCCGTCGTCGCGGGTGCCGGCACAGGGTGTGTCCGCAAGCCACCTAGCACTCTATACATGCGAGTGCTAGCACTCAAGGGTGGCCCGCTGCGGATTCGCCCAGAGCGGACGCCGGCGCTCATGTTCGGCGCTCGTGGCGGACGCGCAGGTCCCCGAAAAAGGCGATGACCAGGGCATTGAACAGGTCGGCGCGTTCCCACTGCAGGAAGTGCCCGGCTCCGGGCAGCAGCACGGGTCCGGTCCGGTTCGTGAAAGCCACCTCGCACAGGTGCACGAACTCGGGGCCGACGACGTTGTCATCCATGCCGTAGAGGATCAGCGTCGGCACCTCGACCTTGCGGTCCATGATCGGCGGCTCGCTGAACGGCCTGCCGTAGGCCAACCCGTAGACGGCCCAGCCCGCCCGCAGCCGCTCCTCGCTGTCCCAGGGTTCGGTCATGAAGTCGACGTCGTGAGAACTGAACGTACCCGGTGAGGCCCACAGCCGGTGGCCGTACATCTCGCCGATGTAGCGTCGCCGTTTGTCGATCGTGTCCAACTCGGCGGCCAGTTCGTCCGGGGTTTCGCCCTGTCGCTGCCGGTAGTCGCCGGTCGGCCCGTCGCTCAGGATGGCGGCCGGGTCGATCCCCGCGGCCACATAGTCGTCGAAGACCAGCGGCGGCACGGTGTCGAAGAAGACCAGCTTGTCAACGAAGCCGGGATACCGGTGCAGCAGATCCACCGCAACCGCTCCGCCGACGTCGCCGCCGACCACGCCACAGCGCTCGTGGCCCAGGATGTCGTGGACCAACAGGTAGACGTCTCGGCTGTAGGCCGCGATGTCGTAGACGTCGTCGGCTGACAGGTCGGAGTCGCCGTGCCCGCGCAGGTCGGGGGCGATCACCTCGAAGCCGGCCGCCGCCAGCGCAGCGATGTTGCGCCACCAGATCCGCTTGGTCTCGGGGTAGCCGTGCAATAACAGCAAGGGATACCCGGCTCCATCTCTTGGCCCCTCATGGACGTAGGCCAGTGTCAGCCCGTCGCGGCCTGGTGTGGGCGGTACGCCGGAGCGGTGGATGGTGAACGCATCGGCCGCCGGGGCGGCCGGCTGGGCGGGACGCAGACGCAGGTCGTAATGCACAAGAGGAAGTCTCGCCGTGATCGCGCCGCGGACGTGGCGATTACGCGACTTGACCGCGTAGCACCGGCAGGCCGGGATCGCTTCGCGCGTCCAGCGGCGACGGCGACGCTCCGGCGGCGATGAGGTGCGCGGCGAACGAGGCGATCATCGCTCCGTTGTCGGTGCACAACCGCGGTCGGGGAATGCGAAGCGTCAAACCCGCTGCCACACAGCGCTCTTCGGCCAGCTCGCGCAGCCGCGAGTTGGCGGCCACCCCGCCGGCGATCAGCAACGTCGACACCCCGAGCTCCTTCGCCGCCCGTACCGCCTTGGCGGTGAGCACATCGGCGACGGCCTCCTGGAATCCCGCGGCGATGTCGGCGGTCGGCGCGTCGGGGTGGCGCTCGACGTAACGGGCCACCGCAGTCTTGAGCCCGGAGAAGGAGAACGCGAACGGCTCGTCACGCGGGCCGGTCATGCCGCGCGGGAAGACAATTGCGTCGCGGTCACCGGTCCGGGCCAGCTCGTCGAGGGGCCGTCCGCCCGGATACCCCAGGCCCAGCAGCCGGGCCACCTTGTCGTAGGCCTCCCCTGCCGCGTCGTCGACGGTGCTGCCGAGTTCGACGATCGGTTCACCGAGCGAGCGCACGTGCAGCAGGTGAGTGTGCCCGCCGGACACCAATAGGCCAACGCATTCGGGCAGCGGACCGTGGTCGTAGACGTCGGCGGCCAGATGTCCGCCGAGGTGGTTGACGGCGTAGAACGGCACCCCCCACGCGGCGGCATACGCCTTGGCGGCGGCAACCCCGACCAGCAGCGCCCCGGCCAGCCCGGGCCCGATGGTCGCGGCGACGATGTCCGGCTTGTCGATGCCCGCGGTCTGCAGCGCGCGGCGCATCGTCGGGCCGAGGGCTTCGAGGTGGGCGCGTGACGCGATCTCCGGAACCACGCCACCGAACCGGGCGTGCTGGTCGACGCTGGAGGCCACCTCGTCGGCCAGCAGGGTGACGGTACCGTCGTCGTCCAGCCGCGCGATGCCGACTCCCGTTTCGTCACACGAGCTTTCGATGGCCAGAATTATCACTTCGCGGGATCCCGTCGCATCGTGTAGGCGTCCGCGCCGCTGATCCGGTAGTAACGCTTACGCACGCCGACCTTCCTGAAGCCCAGGCTGGTGTACAGCGCGATCGCCGGCTCGTTGTCCGTGCGAACCTCCAAATACACCACCGAGTCCGGGCCGATCGCGCCGAGCAGCTCGGTCATCATCTGCCGCCCGATCCCGTGCCCCTGGTAAGCGGGATCGACACCGACGGTGTGGATTTCATACTCGAACGGTGGTTTGCGGCCCAGGCGGGAGATGCCGGCATAGCCGACCAGTTTGTCGTCGACCCGGGCGGCCACGTAGCGGTTGTGCGGGGCGGCGAGCTCACGGATGAACGCGAAATCCGGCCACGGGTCGTCACCGTCGAACAGCTGGTTCTCCAATTCGGCGCAGCGGGCGGCGTCGGTCTCGTGCATCTGACCGTAGTGGACGTTCACCGCAAGACTCCCCGCTCGGCCAGCGTCTTGGCGTCGGGGCGGCGCAAATACAACGGCACCAGCGCGGCGGGTTCGGCGGCCCAATCTGCAACGGCAGCAACCAGACCCACCGCGGTCGGGTACGCGGGTCCGACGACCGGCAGGCTGAACAGGGCGGCGTGATCCGGTGATCCCGCGACGGCATCGGCCGCACCGACCGGCACGTCGGCCGGGGCGGCGACGTCCGGGCCGTCGATGCGCACCCCGTCGTGATACCGCGCCCAGTACACCTCGCGGCGGCGGGCGTCGGTGACCACCAGCACCTCATCGGTGGTCAGCACCCCGATCGCATCCAGGCTGCAGACACCGTGGACGGGCACGGCCAGCGCGTGGCCGTAGGCCGCGGCGGTGGCCATGCCGACCCGCAAACCGGTGAACGGCCCCGGACCACAACCAACGACGACGGCATCGAGATCGGCCATCGTCAGCCCCGCCTCGGCGACTGCCGCCACCACATTGGGGGTCAGCGTCTCGGCGTGGGCCCGCGCATCCAGGGTGATCCGCTCTCCGGTCACCTGCACGCCGCCGTCACGGACCACCACCGCAGCGGTGACGGCCGGTGTGGCGGTGTCAATGACCAAGACGTTGCGGATCATTCGTGGTTCCACTGCCAGGTCGCGGTGCGTACATCGCTGTCCGCGTCTCGGGTCAGCGTGATGTCGAGATGGTTCTGGGAGAGCCGCTCGGCCAGGCCTTCGCCCCATTCGACCACCACCACCGCGTCGTCGAGATCGGCATCGAGGTCCAGCGAATCCAGTTCGGCCAGCAGGTCGGCACCGGTGTGTTCGAGCAGCCGGTAGACATCGACATGCACCAGTTCGGGCTGCCCCGGCCGGCGCGCCCGATGCACACGGGCCAGCACGAACGTCGGCGAGGTCACCGGCCCCTCGGCATCCATGCCGAGGGCAATCCCCTTGGTGAGGGCCGTCTTTCCGGCCCCCAACGGCCCGGAGAGGACGACGACATCGCCGGCGCGCAGTTGTCGGCCCAGCCGCTCGCCCAGGGCGATGGTGTCCTCGACGGTCGGCAACTCGATCGTGCCGCTGCGCACCTGCGTCCTATCCACGGGCCCGGTCCTTGAGCCGGCGGGTGAACGCGATCAGTTTCGACGGGGTCGCGCGCTCGACCAGATGCACCAGCGCGTCATTGATCAGCTCGGGCTGTTCGAGCTGCACCAGATGCCCTGCTCCGCCGACGATCAGTAGTTCGCTGTTCGGCAAGACCGCAGCCATTTCCTCTGAATGCACGATCGGCGTCAGCACATCGTGGTCGCCGCAGGCGATCAACGTCGGAATGCGGGCCAGGACCGGCAACGCAGCGCTCTCGTCGTGAACTTCCAGCGCGTGCAGGAACTCGACCAGGGTGGCGATCGGAGTGTCGTGAATCATCTCCTCGGAGAACGCCACAACGCGCGGGCTCATGTGGTCGTCGCCGTAGGAGGCAGCGCGCAGGATCGGGCGGATCACCGACCGGGCCGCGCCTCGGGTGCGGTGCACCAGCTTCGGTGAGTAGCGCGCGGCGAAGCGCACCGCCTCGAGTGCGGGGTTCTGAAGAATCTCGCCCAGCGGCGAGCGGGACAGCCCTTCGGACGCCGACGAGATCAGCGCCGCACCGACGACCCTGCTGCCGTACTGCTTGGGGAACTGGCGGGCATGCGACAGCACCGTCATGCCGCCCATGGAATGCCCGACGAGGACGATCGGGCCGCGTGGAACCATCACTTGCAGAATGGTTTCCAGGTCCTGCCCCAGCTGGGTCACGGTATAGGTGTCGACCGGGGCCGGGCCGGATTGGCCGTGGCCGCGCTGATCGTAGAACACCATGCGGACCTGATCGCCCCAGCGGGCCGCCAGCGCCGCGCGCTGGAAGTGAAATGACCCCATTCGCAGGCAGAACCCGTGGGCGAAGACCACGGTGAGCGGGGCAGTGATCGGTCCGACCTCGCGCACCACCAACGGGATACCGTCCGGCGTGGTGATCACACAGCCGCGATCTGCTTCGAGCAGCCCGAAATCCTCGCCCTGGTAGGCGTCTTGGATGTAGGAACGGTGTCCCAGTGCACGGGCCATCGATACCCCGGCGACAGTGCCGACCGCGCTCAGCCCGGCCATTCCGGCGAGCAACCCGGCCTTCCTGCCGACGCCGAGACCGGGGTTGTCGGCCTTGCGGGCCAGCTTCGCCGCGCTCTTCTCGGCGCGGCGGACCAACCGTTCGTCGATCCCGCGAGCGCGCTTGGGGTCCTTCTGGCCATCACTGCCCACCGGCGTCGGCCTCCCGATATGTGCGCACCACTCGCCCGCGCGGGCTGGTCACCACCTCGTAGTGGATCGTGCCGAGAAGATCGGCCCAGGTTTGGGCGGTCGGCTCACCGGATGTGCCCGGGCCGAACAGGATTGCCTCGTCGCCCTCGCTCACGTCGGGCTCCCCCGGGCCGAGGTCGACGACGAACTGGTCCATGCACACCCGCCCAACGCTGGGACGCAGCCGGCCGTTGATCAGCACGTCGATTCGGCCACCCAGCGGACGGTACAGTCCGTCGGCATAGCCGATCGGCAGCAGCGCCAGGGTGGTGTCCCGCTCAGCGATCCAGGTGTGCCCATAGGACACCCCGTCGCCGGCCTTGACCGGTTTGACCATCGTCACCGCGCATTTCAGCGTCATCGCCGGGCGCAGGCCCATGTCGCCGCGTTCCGGGATGGGACTGAGGCCGTAGACGGCGATGCCGGGGCGGACCATGTCAAAACCCAGATCCGGTCGTGTCATCGCCGATGGCGAGTTCGACAGGTGGGCAACCTCGAATTCGACTCCACGCCTGCGTGCTTCGGCGATCACGTCGGTAAAGCGCTGCGCCTGAAGGTCATTGAGCGGATCATCCGGAGAGTCGCCGTTGGCCAGGTGCGACATGATGCCCCGCAGCCGGATCGCATCGGCGGCGACGGCGCGCTGCAGCTCGCTCAGCACCGCCGGGAAGTCGGCGATGCCGACGCCGTTGCGGTTGAGCCCGGTGTCGACCTTGACGGTGATCTCGGCCGTGCGCCCGGTCCGCTCGACCGCGTCGAGCACTTCGGCGACCTGGCGCGCCGACGACACCGCAACCTGGACATCGGCCGACAGCGCCGGGGCGAAGTCGGTGCCGGGCGGATGCAGCCACGCCAGCACGGGCGCGGTGATACCGCCGTCGCGCAGCGCCACGGCCTCGTCGATGGTCGCGACGCCGAGCTCGGCCGCACCGGCGGCGATCGCCGCGCGGCCGGCCTGGGTGGCGCCGTGGCCGTACGCGTCGGCCTTGACGACCGCCATCACCTGGGCCGATCCCGCGTGCTCACGCAAAACCCGCACGTTGTGGGCGATCGCCCCGAGATCGACGAGCGCTTCGGCAGCTGGACCGGAAACCTGGGTGTGCGTCGACGGGGTCAACGATGTCGTGTGCATGTTCATGTCACCGCCGCCAATTGTCCCAGAAGCCGACGCAGAAGCCCGCATAGGGCGCTGACCTGTCATTTCGTCGCTGCCGGGACGGTAGAGTCATCGGAATGCGGGTGCTGTCGATGGACGACGCCGTGCTGGCGACGCGGCCGGACCTCGGCGGGCCGTCCGAACAGCCAGCGCACTCCCGGATCTCCGTCTGGCTGGAGAAACTGATCGTTTCCGGCCGGTTGTCGCCCGGTGACAAGCTGCCATCCGAGGTCGAGATCGCCGGTGCGCTGGGCGTGAGCAGGATGACGCTGCGGCAGGCGCTGGCAGCCATCGAGGCCAAAGGGCTGATCCGCCGCAGCCGGGGCCGCTTCGGGGGCAATTTCGTCGAGACGCCCCGCCTGGAGTTCGACCACATCGGCCTGCCGGGCTTCACCGAGCAGTTGCGCCGGCTCGACCTGGCCGCCGGCGCGCGGGTGATCCGGGCCCTGACCCGGCAGCCGACCGCCAATATCCGGCACGCGCTGCAGCTCAAAAGCGGCGCTCCGGTGCACGAGATCATCCGTATCCGGTCGGCCAACAACACTCCCGTGCTGCTGGAGGAGACCTACCTGCCGGCCGCCCGATTTCCGCGCCTGCTGACCGCCGATCTCACCGGGTCGGTGTACACCCTGATGGCCGAGGACTTCGGCACCCCGGTGTTCTCGGCCGACGAGCACATCGAGGCCACCGCGGCGTCCGAGTCGTCGGCCGAGCTGCTGGAGGTGGCCGTCGGCGACCCGCTGCTGGTGGTGACCCGGACCGCGTACGACCGCAATGGCGTGCCGGTGGAGTTCTCCCACGACTTCTTCCGCTCCGACCGCACCCGCATCCGGGTGAAGTCCAGCGTGGACCGGGGTCCGGACGCCGAGGTGGAGAGCTCGCCGGCGTCTTAGGCCCGATTGTCTCGCTCCTCCTCTGCCTCGTCCCTCGGCACCATCGTCGTCTCGACTAGGTTCTGCGCAGCAAGGGCAGTACGTGCTCGACGACGTCGGCGGACAGCCGCGGGATCATCACCGGAGCGACCGCGGTCAGCTCGGCGCTGGCCGCGGCACCGACGGCGATGCACCGCATACCCGCCGCGAGTGCGCCCCGCACTCCGGGTACCGAATCCTCGAAGACCACGATATCGGTTGGCACACAATCGAGTTGAGCGGCACCGGTAAGGAATCCTTCCGGGTCCGGCTTGCCGCGGGTGACATCTTCTTCGGCGACCACGACGCCGATCAGCTCACCGACCGGGCTGCTTGCCAGGACGGCGCGGACGTCGTCGCGCTGGGCTCCGGTGACGATGGCCAACGGCACCCCGTGCTCGGCGAGAAGCTGTACCAGCCGCACCGTGTCGGGCTGGATCGGGTTGTCGTCGGCCACCAGTTCGCGGTAGCGGCCCTTGCGCAGTTCGAGCAGCGCGTCGACGTCACGCTCGACGCCGGTGATCTCCAGCACCTTCTCGACGATTTCGCGATCGCTGTGGCCCAGCAACTGGCTGTCGTAGTCCTGCTGGGTCATCGACCAGCCCAAATGCGTGCTGAACAGCTCACTGAAGATGCGAAACAGGATCGGCTCGTCATCGGAGAGCGTCCCGTTGAAATCGAAGATCACGGCCGGGCGCGCGGCGGTGGCCCAGTCCGACATCACCACATGGGCAAGCATTGGTTCCGGCACGGTCCAATAGTCTAGTCTTTTAGACGCGATGCCCGTTCCGGCGCGAGGATGTTTGTATGCCGTTCCTGTCTGATCCGGAACTGGATGCACTGCTGGACCAACTGCCGGTATTGGCCGGACGGCCGCGCCAACTCGAGGAACTCTCCGGCGGCCTGACCAATCGCAACATCAAGATCACCACACCGGCCGGAACGTACGTCGCCCGGTGCAGCGTCAACGCGACGAACCTTCTCGGCATCGACCGCGACAACGAGTACGTCAACAGTAAGGCCGCCGAGCAGGCCGGCGTCGGCGCGCCGGTGATCGACTACCGCCCCGATCTGGGGATCCTGCTGGTCGGGTTCCTCGAGGGCACCACATTGACCAACGCCGATCTGCAGCGACCCGATGTGCTGGCGCGGGTGGCGGCGGGCTGCCGGGCCCTGCATGCCGGACCGCGCTTCCGCGACCGGTTCGACATGTTCGAACGCCAGCCCGCCTACCTGAAGGTGGTGCAGGAGCGCGGCTTCCGGATCCCGACCGACTACCTGTACTACACCCGCGAGTTCCAGGCCGTGAAGCGGATTCTCGGCCCATCCGAACACCTCACCGTGCCCTGCAACAATGATCTGCTGGCCGGCAACTTCGTCGACACCGGCGAGAAGGTCTGGCTGATCGACTACGAGTACTCCGGCAACAACGATCCGTGTTTCGAGCTGGGCAACATCGGGGCCGAGTGCGGGCTGTCCACTGACCAGCTCGACGAACTCGTCACGATGTACTACGGCCGCCGGCTGCGCCACAAGACGGCGCGGGCCCGCCTACAGGGAATCATCGGCAAGTATGGGTGGACGCTGTGGGGCTGCATCCAGAATGGCTCCAGCTCTTTGGATTTCGATTTCTGGGAATGGGCGATGGAACGCTACGAGTCGGCGATCGCAGAGTTCCGCGGACCCGACTTTCCTCGCCTGCTCGCCGACGCACAAGCATCCGACTGACGACCGATAGGAACTCATGCCGACCCAAGAGCTGCCCGACCGCGCCCAGATCGTCATCATCGGGGGCGGCGTCATCGGCACCAGCGTCGCCTACCACCTGACCAGGCTCGGCCGCACCGATGTCGTGCTGCTCGAGCAAGGTCAGCTGTCCTGTGGAACCACTTGGCACGCAGCGGGTCTGGTCGGTCAGCTGCGCGCGTCGGAGAGCGGCACCCGGCTGGTGCAGTACTCCACCCAGCTGTACGCCGAGCTGGAGGCCGAGACGGGGCTCAGCGCCGGCTACAAGCAGTGCGGCGGCGTGACGGTGGCCCGCACCGAGGACCGGATGACGCAGCTGCGCCGCACCGCCGCCAACGCGGCCGCCTACCAGCTGGACTGCGAACTGCTCAGCCCCGACGAAGCTTTCGAGCGCTACCCGGTGATGCGGACCGACGATCTGGTCGGCGCGATCTGGCTGCCCGCCGACGGCAAGGCCAACCCGACCGACCTGACCATGGCGTTGGCCAAGGGCGCGCGGCAGCGCGGTGCCGAAGTCGTCGAACACGTCCGGGTGCTCGACGTGCTCACCGCCGGAGGCCGCGCCACCGGCGTGCGCACCGACGCCGGCGACATCGAAGCCGAGATCGTCGTCAACTGCGCCGGCCAGTGGGCCAAGGCGATCGGCGCGATGGCCGGGGTGAACGTTCCGCTGTACTCCGCCGAGCATTTCTACGTGGTCACCGAGACCATCGCCGGCGTGCATCCCGAGCTGCCGATCCTGCGCGATCCCGACGGCTACACCTACTTCAAGGAAGAGGTCGGCGGGCTGGTCATCGGCGGCTTCGAGCCGGAGGCCAAGCCGTGGGTGGCTCCCGACAAGATCCCCTACCCGTTCGAGTTCCGACTCCTCGACGAGGACTGGGAGCACTTCGAAATCCTGATGAACAATGCGCTGCTACGGATTCCGGCGCTGGAGCACACCGGGTTGAAGAAGCTCTACAACGGGCCGGAGAGTTTCACCCCGGACAACCAGTTCATCCTCGGCGAAGCACCCGAGTGCGCGAACTTCTTCGTCGGGGCGGGCTTCAACTCGGTGGGCATCGCCTCGGCGGGCGGTGCCGGGCGCGCGTTGGCGGAGTGGATCGTCAACGGGTCGGCCACCTCCGATCTCACCGGCGTCGACATCCGCCGCTTCGCTCCGTTCAACGGCAACGTCGCCTGGCTGCACGACCGGGTCGCCGAGATCCTCGGCGTGCACTACGAGATCCCCTGGCCCAATCGCGAACTCGCGACCGCACGGCCGTTCCGCCGCTCACCGGTGCACCATCTGCTGGTCGAGGCAAACGCGAACTTCGGTAGCCGGATGGGCTGGGAGCGGGCCAATTTCTTCGCCCCGCCAGGCAGCGATCCGGTGATCGACTACTCGTGGGGCAAGCAGAATTGGCTGCCGTGGTCGGCCGCCGAGCAGATCAGCACACGCACCGGTGTCACGGTCTTCGACCAGACCTCGTTCTCCAAGTACCTGCTGGCCGGACCGGGGGCCGAGGCGGCCCTGCAGTGGCTGTGCACTGCCGATGTCGCTGTGCCGGTGGGTAAGTCGGTGTACACCGGCATGCTCAACGAGCGCGGCACCTACGAGTCCGACGTCACCGTCACCCGCGCCGGTGCGCAAGAGTACCTGATCGTCAGCAGTGCGGCCACCACCGAGCGGGACAAGGACCACATCCGCAAGAACCTGCCCCCCGGGGCGCACGCCGAGTTGGTCGACGTCACGTCGTCGATGGCGGTATTCGGGGTCATGGGCCCCAAATCCCGCGAGCTGCTGGCCAACCTCACTGATGCGGACCTGTCCGATGCCGCCTTCCCGTTCGCGACCAGCCAGTTGATCTCGCTGGGCTACGCGACGGTGCGGGCCACCCGAATCACCTACGTCGGCGAATTAGGTTGGGAACTCTATGTTCCCGCCGAGTTCGCGGTGGGTGTCTACGAGAACCTGTTGTCGGCCGGCGAGCGGTTCGGCATCGCCCGCGGCGGCTACTACGCCATCGAATCGATGCGGCTGGAGAAGGGCTATCGGGCGTTCGGCCGGGAACTGACCCCCAGCGAGAATCCCGTCGAGGCCGGCCTGCTGTTCGCCTGCAAGCTCTCCTCCGACATCGACTTCCTCGGGCGCGCGGCGGTGGAGAAGGCCAAGGCCGAGGGGCCGCGCCGGCGGCTGGTGAGCTTCGCCGTCGATTCCGCCGAGCCGATGCTGTGGGGCGGTGAGCTGATCCTGCGCGACGGTGCCGTTGCCGGGCAGGTCAGTTCGGCCGCGTGGGGTGCCACCACCGGCGCGTGCGTCGGGCTGGGGTACGTCCGGTCCCCGGACGACGCAGTCATCACCCCCGACTGGGTGCGGGCAGGTTCCTACGCAGTCAACGTCGGCGGCGACACCTACCCGATCACCGTGTCGCTCACGGCAATCTACGACCCGGCTAATCAGCGGGTGCGCTGAAGATCGCCGTGGGCGTGCGCGGATTCAGCATCACGAGCGGAATGCGTCGACTCGTGGACTGCTGATAGCTGATGTACGGCGGATACAGGTGACACATGTACTCCCACACCTGATGCCGTTCATCGCCTTCCGGTTCACGCCACGAGGCCTCGAACGCCTGTGTCGCAATCTGTACCTCCAGCGTTTCGCAGGACTGGATGTTCAGGTACCACGCCGGATGGTTATCGGCCCCGCCCTTCGAACCGACGATCACGATCTCACCGCCGAAGTTGCCGTAGATCAGCGGCTTGATGTAGCGCTGACCCGACTTGCGGCCGGTATAGCGGATCAGGCAGTGGGTGGTGAAACGGCGACCGCCAACCCCGCTCAGGTCGACGATGTGCCCTCGCGCACCACCGGTTTCGAGGTATTTCGCGAGGTGCGGCGCCGTGAAGTCGTCTCCGCTGGCCCTTTTTGCTGCTGCGTCTGAGTCGGTCATCAGTGCGCGAAGTGTTCCTGGGTGAAGTACCCGCCGGGCTTGATCGCATCCATGTGCGCGAGAACCGCGTTGAGGTCCTCCCACAGCGAGCGCGCCAGGTCGGCGGAGAATCCTTCGCGCACCACCACTCGTAGCACCGCGATGTCCTCGGCGCCTTCGGGCATCGTGTAGGCGGGCACCTGCCAGCCGTAGGACCGCAGCGCTGTCGACACGTCGAACTCGTTGTAGTCGAAGCCATTCCTGAGGCGGAACGCCACCACCGGGATCGCGGAGCCGTCGGAGATCACCTCGAAATGCTGGCATCCCGCCAGTTGATCGGACAGCCAGCGCGCGGTGCCCGACAGGCACTGCATCACATGGGTGTAGCCGGCGCGGCCTAGGCGCAGGAAGTTGTAGTACTGGCCGACCACCTGATTGCCGGGCCGGGAGAAGTTCAGCGTGAACGTCGGCATGTCACCGCCGAGATAGTTGACCCGGAACACCAGTTCTTCGGGGAGACAATCGGCGTTGCGCCACACCACGAATCCGATACCGGGATAGGTGAGGCCGTACTTGTGGCCGCTGACGTTGATCGAGGCCACCCGCGGCAGCCGGAAGTCCCACTTGAGGTCGGGGTGCAGGAACGGCACCACGAAGCCGCCGCTGGCGGCGTCGACGTGTACCGGTATGTCGAGTCCCTTGTCCTGCGCCAGTTCGTCCAGGGCCGCACAGATTTCGGCGATCGGCTCCAGTTCACCGGTGTAGGTGGTGCCCAGGATGGCGACCACACCGATGGTGTCCTCGTCGACGTAGGAGAGCACCTGCTCGGGGGTGATGACGTAGCGATCCTCGGCCATCGGGATGTAACGCGGCTCGACTTCGAAGTAGCGGCAGAACTTCTCCCACACCACCTGGACGTTGGAGCCCATCACGAGGTTGGGGGTGCGGGTCTTCCACTTGTCGCCGACGCGCGCCTTCCACCGCCACTTCAGCGCCAGCCCGCCGAGCATCACGGCCTCCGACGATCCGATCGTCGACACTCCGACTGCGGTGGCGGCGTCGTCGTCGCGCAGGTTCTCGGCGTGGAACAGGTCGGCAACCATTGCCACACAACGTGACTCGATGGCCGCGGTGGCCGGGTACTCGTCCTTGTCGATCATGTTCTTGTCGAACGTCTCGGCCATCAGCTTCTCGGCCTCGGGGTCCATCCACGTCGTCACGAACGTCGCGAGATTCAGCCGGGAGCTGCCGTCGAGCATCAGCTCGTCGTGGATGAACCGGTATGCCGCAGAGGGTTCCATCGCCTCGTCGGGCAACCGCAACGACGGAACGGGGTCGGTGGACAGCCGCCCGGTATAGGCCGGTGCGATCGATGGGGAACGGTATTTGACGTGGGGCACAGTGGTCCTTTCTACAGCTCTGCGACGGCTTGACGAATGTGGGCGAGGATGCGCGAGGCGGACGTGGGCACCGGCGCCGGCCCGGGGTCGGCGGCCGAGGCGTTGGCGGCGCGGGCGTGCACGAAGGCCGCGGCGGCGGCGGCCTCCACGGGCGGCAGACCGGAGGCCAGCAGCGCACCGATCATGCCGGACAACACATCACCGGATCCTGCCGTTGCCGCCCACGATCCGCCAGCCGGGTTCAGGTAAACGTCTCCGGACGAGTCGGCGATGACGGTCACATTGCCCTTCAGCAGAACCGTGGCGCCGAACGCGTCGGCCAGCTTGCGGGTGGCGGCCACCCGGTCCTCGCCGGGCGGCGCCCCCGCCAGGCGAGCGAACTCACCGGCGTGCGGGGTCAGCACGGTCGGAGCTTTGCGACCCGACACCAGGTCCGGCTGGGCGGCCAGCAGGGTCAGCGCGTCGGCGTCGACCACCACCGGAAGAGCCGTGCCCAGCGCGAAAGTCAAAGCGCCGAAGGCCTTTTCATCAGTGCCGAGACCAGGCCCGACCACCCAGGCCTGTACCCGGCCCGCGGCGTGCGGATTGGGCGCGGCCACCACCTCGGGCCAGTGCGACACCACCTCGGCCGCCGCGGAGCCGGCGTAACGCTTCATGCCCGACGTCGAGCAGACCGCGGCCCCGGTGCACAGGATCGCCGCACCGGGATACGTCGCCGAGCCGGCCATGATGCCGGTGACGCCCTGGCTGTACTTGTCGTCGTGGACGCCAGGTCGCGGCCAGCGGGCCTTGACGTCGGCGGCCTCGAAACCTTGCACGTCGGTGGCCGGCAGGTCCAGGCCGATGTCGACGAGCTCTACCCGGCCGCAGTCGGCCAGCGCGTGCACGGGTTTGAGACCACCGAACGTGACCGTGAGCGCGGCACGCACCGCAGGCCCGGTGATCGCACCGGTCTGCACGTCGATGCCGCTGGGAATGTCGACGGCGACCACCGCAATGCCGGCGGCCTCCACGGCGGCGAACACTGCGGCGGCGGCCTCGCGCAGCGGGCCCTTGCCCGAGATGCCCACGACCCCGTCGATCACCAGATCCGCCGCGGGCGGCACGGCCTCCACCGGCCGGCCACCGGCGCTACGAAACGCCGCCAGCGCCTTGGCATGGGTGCGCTCGGGGTTCAGCAGGACGGCGGTCGCGCCCACACCACGGCGGCGCAGCAACGTCGCCGCCCACAGCGCGTCACCACCGTTGTCACCCGATCCGACGACCGCGCAGACGTGGCGACCGGCCAGCGCCCCGGTGCGGGCACGCAGCTCCGCGGCGATCGCGGTGGCCAAACCGTAGGCGGCACGACGCATCAGCACACCATCGGGCAGGCTGGCCAGCAAGGGCGCCTCGGCGGCGCGAATCGCGTCGGCCGTGTAGTAGTGCCGCATCGGCACCAAGGTTACGTGCTGGACCCGGCCGGTGGCGGGGAACTCCGACAGGCTATTCATCCATCCGACTGTGCATTCACGGCACCGACTGTGCATTGAGGGCGGGAATTCGGATGAAACTCCGCCCCTGGCGCACACTCGATGCCATCAGCGCACAGTCGGTTGACTGGCGGGCGTTTATTCGACCGTGACCGACTTGGCCAGGTTGCGCGGCTTGTCGACGTCGTAGCCGCGGGCCCGCGCCACCTCCGCGGCGAACACCTGCAGCGGGACCGTCGACAGCAAAGGCTGGAAAAGCGTTGAGACCGCCGGTATTTCGAAGATGTGGTCGGCATACGGGCGCACCGTGTCGTCGCCCTCCTCGGCAATGACGATGGTGACCGCTCCGCGCGCCTGGATCTCACGGATGTTGCTCAGCAGCTTGGCGTGCAGGGTTGCCGCGTTCTTCGGCGACGGCATCACCACGATGACGGGCAGGCCCTCGTCGATCAGCGCGATCGGGCCGTGCTTGAGCTCACCGGCGGCGAAGCCTTCGGCGTGCATGTAGGCCAGCTCCTTGAGCTTGAGCGCACCCTCGAGCGCCACCGGGTAGCCGACGTGGCGGCCCAGGAAGAGCACGGTCGGCGCCGACGCGAACCGCTGCGCCAGCTCGGTGATCGGGCCCAGGTGGTCGAGCGTGCGAGCCACCAGATCAGGCATCGACTCCAGCTCGTGGTACTCGCGCTCGACCTCGTCGGGGTATTTGGTGCCGCGGGCCTGCGCCAGCGCGAGGCCGACGAGGTAGTTGGCGGCGATCTGGGCCAGGAACGTCTTGGTGGCCGCGACCCCGATCTCGGGTCCTGCCCTGGTGTAGAGCACGGCGTCGGCTTCGCGCGGGATCTGGCTGCCGTTGGTGTTGCAGATCGCCAGCACTTTGGCCTTCTGGCTCTTGGCGTGCCGGACGGCTTCAAGGGTGTCGGCGGTCTCACCCGATTGGGAGATCGCGATCACCAGTGTGCCGCGGTCCAAAACGGGGTCCCGGTATCTGAATTCACTGGCGAGTTCCACTTCCACCGGCAGGCGGGTCCAGTGCTCGATCGCGTACTTGGCCAGCAGCCCGGAGTGGAACGCCGTACCGCACGCGACGATGAACACCTTGTCGATCTCGCGCAACTCCTGATCGCTCAGTCGCTGTTCGTCGAGCACGATGCGGCCGTCGACGAAATGGCCGAGCAGGGTGTCCGCGACCGCGGCCGGCTGCTCGGCGATCTCTTTGAGCATGAAGTACTCGTAGCCACCCTTTTCGGCGGCCGACAGATCCCAGTCGATATGGAATTCACGAGCATTCGCGGTGTCATCGGCGCCGTTGAAGTCGGTGATCTGGTAGCCGTCGGCGGTGATGGCCACGGCCTGGTCCTGGCCGAGCTCAACGGCATCCCTGGTGAACTCGATGAACGCGGCGACGTCCGAGCCGATGAACATCTCGCCGTCGCCGATCCCGACCACCAACGGGGTGGACCGGCGGGCGGCGATGATGGTGCCGGGGTCGTCGGCGTGGGCGAAGACCAGGGTGAAGTGGCCCTCCAGCCGACGCAGGACCGCGAGCACCGATGCCTGGAAGTCGCCGGCGGTCGGGCCCTGCTTATAAGCGTGGGCGACCAGGTGCACGGCCACCTCGGAGTCGGTGTCGCTGGCGAACTCCACACCGTCGGCCTCGAGTTCCTGACGCAGGGTGGCGAAGTTCTCGATGATGCCGTTGTGGACGACGGCGAACTTGCCGGCCGCGTCGCGGTGCGGGTGGGCGTTGCGGTCGGTGGGCCGGCCGTGGGTGGCCCAGCGGGTATGGCCCATGCCGGCGACGCCGGCCAACGCGTCCGGTTCGGTTTCGGCCAGCGCTTCCTCGAGGTTGGTCAGCCGTCCGGCGCGCCGACGCACGGTCAGGCCGCCGTCACCGTCGAGCAGGGCGATCCCGGACGAGTCGTAGCCGCGGTACTCCATGCGCCGCAGGGCATCGACGACGACACCGCGGGCAGGGCGATGCCCTACGTAAGCCACGATTCCGCACATGGTCATCCAGGGTAGTGCAGCAGCGGGGCCACCTCCGTGGACTAGGTTCGTGGGGTGGCCAGGACACGCAAGCTCTTCGCGGCGCTGACTCGCCGTGGTCGACATCAGGTTCTATGCGGTGACCTGGCCTTTGCCGGGTTAGCCGGCACCGTCTACACCCCGGCGTCGGGCTTCAATCTGCCCGGTGTGGCCTTCGGCCACGATTGGCTCACAGATGTCGACCACTACCTCAAGACGCTGGAACATCTCGCGTCGTGGGGCATCGTCGCCGCCGCACCGAACACCGAGCGCGGCGTAGCGCCCTCGGTGCTGAACCTGGCGTTCGACCTGGGCACCACTCTCGACATCATCACCGGTGTGCGACTGGGCCCCGGCCAGATCAGCGTGCACCCCACCAAGCTGGGGGTCGCCGGGCATGGCGTCGGAGGGTCGGCGGCGGTGTTCGCCGCCGCGGGTCTGTCCGGGGCGGGTGCCGGCGCGCCGAAGGCCGTCGCCGCGCTGTTCCCGTCGGTGACCAAGCCCGCCGCCAAGGAGGCCGCAGCGTCGCTGAAGACGCCTGGCCTGGTGCTCAGCGCGCCCGATGACGCGCAGTCGCTGCGCACCGATGCCCTGGACCTCGCCGGCGCCTGGCAGGGTTCGGTGCTGCGCATCGTCAGCAAGGCCGAATCGGCGGGGCTGGCGGAGAAGCGCCGGTTCGCCGCGGCGTTGGGCCTGCCGGGTTCGGATCGGCGGACCCAGAAGACGGCGCGAGCCCTTTTGACCGGTTTCCTGCTCTATCACCTGACCGGCGACAAGGACTACAAGGAGTTCGCCGATCCCGAGACCGTGTTGCCCAAGACCGAGGCGCTCGATCCTGAGGCGCCGCGGGTGACGCCCGAAGAGCAGATCGTCGCGCTACTCAAGTAGAGCCGATGTCACCCAACCAACTGGTTGGTGATATACCTTTCGGATGCGTACCGGGATCTTTCTGGACTATTCGGGCGGCTTCCGCGAGGCCGTCGAGCACATCGTGGTGTTGGAGAAGGCCGGGGTGGACATCGCCCTGGTCGCCGAGGCCTACTCCTACGACGCCGTCAGCCAGCTGGGCTATCTGGCGGCCAAGACCTCGACCATCGAGCTGGGCTCGGGCGTCTTCCCCATCTACACCCGCACCCCGTCGCTGCTGGCGATGACGGCCGCCGGTCTGGACTTCGTGTCCGACGGCCGCTTCCGGCTCGGCATCGGCACGTCCGGCCCGCAGGTGGTCGAGGGCTTTCACGGGGTGCCGTTCGACGCCCCACTCGGCCGCACCCGCGAGGTCGTCGACATCTGCCGCCAGGTCTGGCGCCGCGAGCGCGTGCAACATCAGGGCCGTAGCTATCAGATCCCGCTGCCGGCCGACCGGGGCACCGGCTTGGGTAAGCCATTGCAGATCATCAATCATCCGGTGCGCGAGCGAATTCCGATCACCATCGCCGCACTGGGACCCAAGAACGTGGAGTTGACGGCCGAGATCGCCGAGGGCTGGCAGCCGGTGTTCTTCTACCCCGAGAAGGCCGACGATGTCTGGGGTGACGCACTGCGGGCCGGAAAAGCCAAGCGCGACAGTCTACTTGGCGAACTCGACGTGATGGTCGGGGTATCGCTGGCCATCGGCGACGACGTCGAGGAACGACTCGAATGGGCCAAACCGCATCTGGCGCTCTACATCGGCGGTATGGGCGCACGGGGCCAGAACTTCTACCACAAGCTGGCCACCCGGTACGGCTACGGCGAAGTGGCCGACCACATCCAGGACCTGTTCCTGTCCGGGCGCAAGGCCGAGGCGATCGCCGCGGTGCCCGACGAGCTGGTGCGCCAGGTGAACCTCATCGGCCCGCGGGGGTTCGTCAAGGAACGCATCGCCGCTTTTGCACAGGCCGGGGTGACCACTCTGCTGGCCACCCCTACCACCACCGACGCGCGCGAATACATCAGGTGGGTCGAGGAATTGCAGCAGCTGCTGCCCTGATCACCGGTGGGCGCGCGGCCCGCTGTTCGTCGGCCGGGCGCAGCAACCGACGCTGGGCCGCCGGCACGACGGGACGCTCGGCGGTCACTGGCCGACCTGCGCTAGTTCGTCGGCGGCGATCTCACACGGTGTCTGCTCGTCGGGCTGCTCGGGTTGCTCGGCCGCCAGCGGTTCCGGTTCCGGTTCCGGAGGTGGTGGCGCGGTAGCGGCGAGTGGCGGCTCTTCGACCGGCTGCGGTTCCTCGGCAGCCGCTTCCTCGGTGACCGGAATTTCTTCGGGCACATCGGTGTCGGGATCGACGACGTCATCGTCAGGCGTGTCGTCGTCTTGCTCCACCGGGTCGTCGAACCCGGGCACGTCATCGTTGGCAGCGGTGTCCGGCAGCCCGTCGAACAGACCGCCGAGCACGTCGGCGATCTGGCCCACCAGGCCGGACAGCCCTCCGGCGGCGTCGGGCATGGCCGCCATGCCTGCCGGCGGTTCCGCGGGCGGCGGCGCCGGCGGAACCGGTTGGGCTGTCCCGGTGTCGATTGACGGTGGCGGTGGCTCGGGTGCGGTCGCCGGCAGGGGCTCGGCAACCGGCGGCGGCAACGTCGCCGACGGGGTAGGAATCGCCGCGGCGGGCGCCGTCGCCACCGCGGCAGGCGCCGCAGCGGCCGGTACCGCAGCGGGCACTGGAATCGGCGGCCCGAACTGTCCCGGAACCTCGAAATGCACTGCCGGAGAGGCGCTCAACTGCCGAATCGCGTCTTCGTAGGCGGCCGTCACCGACGCCGTCGCCGAGCGCATCGCGGCCACCCATTCGGTACGGATGTCGGCGTCGACATACGGAGTGATCTGCGCAGTGACCACCTCAACCGCCTCGTCGCGTGCCGCTCCCCCGCTTGTCACGGTGGCCGCGGCCGCCAGCCAGGCCGGGCGCTCACCAGCGCGGCGTTCGTCGATTGACATTGCCGCGCTGACCTTTTCATCGACCAGCCGGCCCAGTACGTCCCGCAATGTCTCGCAAGCCGCGACAGCCGCATGCAGCGCGCGGGCCACCGCCGCGCCGGTAGCACAATGCCGGTCGAGGAAATCGGCTGCCACCGAACCCGACTCGCCCTGCCACGCCGCCGACAGCGTGGCCTGCCCGTCACGCTCGAGGCGCGCCGCCTCGTCGGCGGTGGCTGCCGCCGCACGCAACGCGGTGCAGTCGGCGTCCAGTGCGCGCAGATCCAAACCATCTTCGCTGCAATACCATTCGACAACCTGCGACCCGTGCGCGGTCAGGTCCGGGTGCTGGTAGCCGACGGCATGACAGGCCGACACGTAGGCCTGCGTATCGGACGCCGACGGCCGGCCCTCCGCCAGCCGGGCGGCGACGTCCACCGTCATCGCACCGCCGCACGCAGCTCGGCGTCACCGTAACGATCGGCGGCGACTCGCAGGCCGGCGGCCACTTCCTCGGCGCCGCGCGACCATTGGGCCACCGCTGTCGCGAGGCGGTCCAATGCCGAGCGCAACGCATCGCCGTGCGCAGCGTGCACCCGGCCGGCCACGCTCCCGTCGAACTGAAATCGGCTCAGCGACCCGCCGAGTGCGTCAGCGGCGGTGTCGAAGCGTTGCGCGGCGGCGCGCACTGCCGCGGTGTCCACCCGTGTGTTGCCCATACCCGGGTATGACGCACCAACACGGTGGATGGTTCCGGGATTTCTGAAATCAGCCCTCGGCGCTGACCGATTTCGCGATGCGGATCGCCAGCTGCCGGGCGGTGTCCTCGTCGGCAGCTTCCACCATGACGCGAACCATCTGCTCGGTTCCCGACGGGCGCAACAGAATTCGCCCGGTATCCCCGAGCTCGGCCTCGGCCTCACGCACCGCGCTCTGCACGGCCGGTGCCTCGGCGACGGTCGCCTTGTCGGCGACCTCCACGTTGATGAGGACCTGCGGCATGGTCTGCATCGGCGCGGCCAACTCGGCCAGCGACAATCCGGTCTGCGCCATCCGCGCCATCAACCGCAGGCCGGTCGCGATGCCGTCACCGGTGGTGCCCAGCGCGGGCATCACGATGTGACCGGACTGTTCGCCGCCCAGCGTGTAGTCGCCTGCGCGCAGCTCCTCCAGGACATAGCGGTCACCAACGCCGGTGGTGCGCACGGCAATTCCGGCCTCACGCATCGCGATGTGCAGACCGAGGTTGCTCATGACGGTGGCCACCAGAGTCTCCGACGCCAGCTCTCCGGCGTCGCGCATCGCAAGTGCCAGGATCACCATGATGGCGTCGCCGTCGATCACCCGGCCGGTGGCATCCACCGCCAGGCAGCGGTCGGCATCGCCGTCGTGCGCCAGGCCGAGGTCTGCGCGGTGAGCGAGCACTGCGGCCTGCACCTGCTCCAGATGCGTCGAACCGCAGCCGTCGTTGATGTTCAGGCCGTTGGGTTCGGCGTTGATCGCGATGACCCGCGCGCCCGCCGCGTGATAGGCGCGCGGCGCGGCCTGGAACGCGGCACCGTGGGCGCAATCGACGACGACCGTCAGACCGTCGAGCCGGACCGGGGCCGCGGCACGGACGTGGTGCAGGTAGCGCTCCAAAGCGTCACTGGCGTCGACGACGCGGCCGATCCCGGCACCGACCGGACGCAGACCGGGTCCTTCGGCCACGAGTTCTTCGATGCGGTCCTCGGTGTCGTCGTCGAGCTTGTGCCCACCGGGGCCGAAGATCTTGATGCCGTTATCGGGCATCGGGTTGTGGGAGGCGGAGATCATCACGCCGAAGTCGGCACCGTAAGCGGCCGTCAGATGGGCCACCGCCGGGGTGGGCAATACCCCCACCCGAAGGGCATCCACGCCTTCACTGGTGACGCCGGCGATCACCGCCGCCTCGAGCATCTCGCCGCTGGCGCGTGGATCACGGCCGATGACCGCCACCCTTCGCCCCGAGGTCGTCGTCACAGCCAGCCGGCGTGCAGCCGCCGACCCCAGCGCCAGACCCAGCTCAGCGGTCAGTTCTCGGTTGGCGACGCCTCGGACACCATCGGTCCCGAACAGTCGACCCATGGCGACAAACCTCTCATAACTACCGGCTCAAGACACAACCGATGAGGTTAATCGCCGTGTCGCTGCCAAACCGACACGTCGCCGAGACGCCTGGAAGGCAAACACTGCCCCGCACCAGGTGTAGGTGCGGGGCAATGCATGCTGCCGGCGGTTACCGGCTACCGGTCATCGGCGCCTCCGCAGGCGCCGTGGACGTCGCGGTCGAGCCGATTCCCGAGGCGCCGTGGCCTTGCGTCTGGCCCGGTGCCAGCTCCGCGTTACCGGGTCCGGCCTGGGTGAACGTGTAGCTCACGCCGGTGGTGCCGCTTGCGCACACCGGGACACTGTCGATCTGGCCGCTGGCCAGCTGCGGCAGCTTGGACGACAGGTCGTCGCTCGGGCACACGCCCGTCGCCAGGGTCTGCGCGCTGCTCAGCGACACATTCTGAATGGTGCCGAGCTGCTGACCGTCGACGGTGAGGCCGATGTTCAGGCTCTCCCCGCTCACCGGCTGAGGTGCCTGCGGCGGCTGCGGAGCCTCCGGAGCCGCGGTTGCGAGGCCAAAACCACCCGCGACGAGCAGCGATCCGCCGAGAACCGTACCTGCGGCCATCTTCGTCATCGTGTTCATGTGCTCTATTCCTTCCTGTGGTTGGCAGGGAGTCAGAGCTGCGGGAACTACGCCTCACAGCCCCGAAGCAAAGGACACCGACCCCCCAAAGGATCCCGCCTCCTACCTCGGGCAGCCGACGTCGCCGCCGGCTCCACGAAGCGTTGCCGAACGGCACCGGACTCAAACCGAAACCCGCCAACTCATCGAGAAAACGGGCGCTACCAGGCTGTACACCGGGTGAGACGAGCCACAATACGAAACGCCGGGCGCCTCCAGCCGAAACTGGACGACACCCGGCGAACCGTTGCGTATGCGTGCGCGGCAGGTCAGCGCTTGCTGTACTGCGGGGCCTTGCGGGCCTTCTTGAGGCCGTACTTCTTGCGCTCGATGGCACGCGGGTCACGGGTGAGGAAGCCGGCCTTCTTCAGGGCCGGCCGGTCCTCGGGCTGCACCAGGATCAGTGCGCGGGCGATCGCCAGGCGAAGCGCACCGGCCTGACCCGAGGGGCCGCCACCATCGAGGTGGGCGTAGATGTCGAAGCTGTCCACCCGGTCGACGGTCACCAGCGGGGCCTTGATCAGCTGCTGGTGCACCTTGTTCGGGAAGTACGCCTCCAGGGTGCGGCCGTCCAGGTTGAACTGGCCGGTGCCCGGCACCAGCCGGACGCGCACCACGGCCTCCTTGCGGCGGCCGACGGTCTGGATGGGGCGGTCGATGATGATCGGCGCACGCGGGGCAGCCTCGACCGCGACCGCGACCTCGGCCTCAGCGGCTTCGACGACCTCGGGGGTCTCGACCGCCTCGACGACCTCGGTCGCCTCGACCTCAGTTGTGTTTTCTGTCGTCTCGCTCACTGAGCCACCTGCTTGATCTCGAACGGAATCGGCTGCTGCGCGGCATGCGGATGATCCGGGCCTGCGTAGACCTTGAGCTTCTTCTGCACCTGACGGCTCAGCTTGTTGTGCGGCAGCATCCCGACGATGGCGTTCTCGACGACACGATCGGCATGCTTGGCCAGCTCGTTGCCGAGCGCGCGGGCACGCAGACCACCGGGGAAACCCGAGTGGCGGTAGAGGAACTTCTTGTTGAGCTTGTCGCCGCTGATGGCGACCTTGTCGGCGTTGATGACGATGACGAAATCGCCGCCGTCGACATTCGGCGTGAATGTCGGCTTGTGCTTGCCGCGCAGCAACTTCGCTGCTTCGACGGCGAGCCGGCCGAGCACCACGTCGGTGGCATCGATGACGTACCACGAACGTGTGGTGTCACCCGCCTTCGGCGTGTACGTAGACACAGCGCTACCTTCTTCTCTTCTCGGGTTGATCCCGGTATGACCCGGGTGCCGGTCGGGACGCGACGGTGGGTTGATTTCTCGGCGACCAACACTGACCCGAGAACCCGGCTTACCCCGCGATGCGAATCCGCGGCGTACCGCACGCCAACGTGGCAGCTTACCTGCGACGATCCGGGCAGGTCAAAACGCCGGTGCCCGCTCGTAGGCGATGTTGGCGACGGCGCGGACGTAGTCGGTGCCGGCGGCGTCGGTCATGGTGGCCGCGACGGTTCCCATCCGGCGCCCCATACGTTCTGTACTGGTGGCCAGGGTGAGCGGCCGCCCGTCGACCGGGGGCGATCGGAAGTAGTAAACACTGAGGTCAGCCAGGGTGTAGCGGTCCCCCGGGCCGGTGTGGGCCTGGCCGGCGAGCGAGCAGGCCTGGCCGATGAGCGAGGCGATGACCCCGCCCTGGATGGCGCCGAGCGGGTTGGCCATCCACTGCTGAGGTTCGACGGTCAGGACGGGTTCGTCCAACAGGTCGACGGTCGTGGCAAGCAGTTCGCACAGCGGTCCGCGGTCATCAACCGGATTGACACCTCCCGCGAGCAGACACAAAATCGCACTTTTCGTACCCCAAAAGTGCGATTTTTTGTCTGCTCGCGGGAGGAAATTCAGTTTCGGAGTCGACCCCGCCTGTGCTCCGATTGGGCATGGCGCATATCTGGCCGCTGTTCGACCTGCAGGTGGTGACACCGCGGGTGGTGCTGCGCTATGTCAGCGACGGGCTGGGCGCACAGCTGGCGACGTTGGCGGCCAGGGGTATTCACCATCCGGCGACCATGCCGTTCACTGAACCGTGGACGGATGTGCCGTCGCCGGACCTCGAGCGCAACAGTCTGCAGTACTACTGGCGCAACCGTGCCGAGACGTCGGTCGAGCGCTGGAATCTGGACCTCGCCGTCCTGGTCGACGAGTCGGTGGTCGGCATGTGTTCGGTTCACGCCGAACAGTTTCCGCAGAACCGGAGTCTGACCACCGGGTCGTGGCTGGGTCTCGCGCACCAGGGCCGGGGCCTGGGCAGGGAGCTGCGCCAGGCCGCGCTGCACCTGATCTTCGCGGGGTTCGACGCCGACCGGGCTGTCACCCGGGCCTGGCATGACAACGCAGCGTCGCTGGCGGTGACGCGCTCGTTGCCCTACATCGAGGTGGTGAGGACGGTCGAGAACCGACGCGACCGCCCCGACACCATGGTGGGATTCGCCATGACGCCGGGGCGGTGGGCCACGATCCGACGCGACGACATCCGTCTGGTCGGCATCGGGCCCGTGCGCGAGGTGCTGGGGACTCAGCGGTAGTCGATCACGACGCGGCCGTCGATCTGACCGCGCTCCATGCGGCCGAACACTTCGTTGATGTCGTCGAGCTTGGCGGGTGCCACGGTGGGATGGATCAGACCGCGGGCGTAGAAGTCCAGCGCCTCGGCCATGTCCTGGCGGGTGCCGACGATCGAACCGCGAATCGTCAAGCCCTTCAGCACGATATCGAAGATAGGTGCCGGGAAGTCACCGGGTGGCAGGCCGTTGAACACGATGGTTCCGCCGCGGCGGGTCAGACCGATCGCCTGCCCGAACGCCTGCGGGTGCACCGCGGTCACGAGCACCCCGTGCACACCGCCGGTGGCCTTCTGCACTTCCTCGACGACATCGGAGGTCTTGGCGTTGACGGTGACCTCCGCGCCGAGCCGGGCAGCCAGTGCGAGTTTGGCGTCGTCGATGTCGACGGCCACCACGCGCAGGCCCATCGCGCGGGCGTACTGCACGGCGATGTGGCCGAGGCCGCCGATACCGGAGATCGCCACCCACTGGCCGGGCCGGGTATCGGTGACCTTGAGGCCCTTGTAGACCGTGACTCCGGCGCACAGGATCGGCGCGACCTCGAGTGGGTCGACGCCGTCCGGAATCCGAGCGGCGTAGGCCGCATTCACCAGCATGTAGGTGCCGAAGCTGCCGTTGACGCTGTAGCCGCCGTTCTGCTGGCTCTCGCACAACGTCTCCCAGCCGGTGCGGCAGTATTCACAGCTACCGCAGGCCGACCACAGCCAGGCGTTGCCGACCTTGTCGCCGAGCTTCAGGTCGGTGACGCCCTCGCCGAGGGCGACGACAGTGCCGTAACCCTCGTGGCCCGGGATGAACGGCGGTTGCGGTTTGACTGGCCAATCCCCATGGGCGGCATGCAGATCGGTGTGGCAGACCCCGGAGGTCTCCAGCTTCACCAGGGCTTCGCCGGGCCCGGGGGTGGGCAGGTCGAGCTCTGTGACGTGCAGGGCCGCACCGAATTCGGTGACGACGGCAGCGCGCATGGTTTCGGTGGACGTGGATGAGGTGGGCGCCCCGAGTGTCTGGGTCATGATGGTGTTCCTTTCGTGAGAGTTGTTGTGATTTCGGCGCGTTTTCGTTCGCTGGGCGGCGGAAAGCGCGCCGAAATCGCTAGATCAGAAGAATCCTTGGGCCTTGTTGGAGTAGGAGACGAGCAGGTTCTTGGTCTGTTGGTAGTGGTCGAGCATCATCAGGTGGTTCTCCCGCCCGATGCCGGACTGCTTGTAGCCGCCGAACGCGGCGTGCGCGGGGTACTGGTGATAGCAGTTGGTCCACACCCGGCCGGCCTTGATGTCCCGTCCGGCGCGGTAAGCGGTGTTGCCATTGCGGCTCCACACCCCGGCACCCAAGCCGTAGAGGGTGTCGTTGGCGATGTCGATGGCGTCGTCGTAATCGGTGAACGACGTGACGGCGACGACGGGTCCGAAGATCTCTTCCTGGAAGATCCGCATCGTGTTGTCACCGGTGAAGATCGTCGGCTGCACGTAGTAGCCGCCGTTGAGGTCACCGCCGAGCTGGGCGCGCTCACCACCGGTGATGACTTGAGCGCCTTCGCTCTTCCCGATCTCGATGTAGGACAGGATCTTCTCCAGCTGATCGTTGGAGGCCTGCGCCCCGATCATGGTGTCGGTGTCGAGCGGATCGCCCTGGCGGACGGCCTTGGTGCGGATGGCGGCCATCGCCAGGAACTCGTCGTAGATGTCGGCCTGGATCAGTGACCGTGACGGGCAGGTGCAGACTTCGCCCTGGTTGAGGGCGAACATCGTAAAGCCCTCCAGCGCTTTGTCCTGGTAGTCGTCGTTGGCGGCGAGGACGTCGGAGAAGAAGATGTTGGGGCTCTTGCCGCCGAGCTCGAGGGTGACCGGGATCAGGTTCTGCGAGGCGTACTGCATGATCAGCCGGCCGGTGGTGGTCTCGCCGGTGAACGCGATCTTGGCGATCCGGTTCGAGGACGCCAGCGGCTTGCCCGCCTCGACGCCAAACCCGTTGACCACATTGACAACACCGGCAGGCAACAGATCGGCGATCAAGGAAATCAGGTACAGGATCGAGGCCGGGGTCTGCTCGGCGGGCTTGAGCACCACCGCGTTACCAGCAGCCAGGGCGGGTGCCAGTTTCCACACCGCCATCAGGATCGGGAAGTTCCACGGGATGATCTGGCCGACGACGCCGAGGGGCTCGTGGAAGTGGTAGGCGACGGTGTCCTCGTCGATCTGTGACAGCGAGCCTTCCTGGGCGCGGATCGCTCCGGCGTAGTACCGGAAGTGGTCGACTGCCAACGGAATATCGGCGTTGAGGGTTTCGCGGATCGGCTTGCCGTTGTCCCAGGATTCGGCCAACGCAATCGCCTCCAGATTGGCTTCGATGCGATCGGCGATCTTGTTCAGGATCAACGCGCGCTCACCGGCCGAGGTCTTACCCCACGCCGGTGCCGCGGCATGCGCGGCATCCAGCGCCAGGTCGATGTCCGCCGCGGTCGAGCGGGCCGCCTCACAGAACACCTCGCCGGTCACCGGCGTCCGGTTCTCGAAGTACTCGCCACTCACCGGCGCGATCCACTCACCGCCGATGAAGTTGTCGTAGCGAGCCGCAAACGACATCACGGAGCCTTCGGCACCGGGCCTCGCGTATACGGTCATGGTGTTCTCCTGCCTGTTCAAGACGACGAAATGTGTCGGTCGTCACTGACGGTAGGCAGTTCGGGGTTGCAGCACGGTTGCACGCGATCGGGCAACGTTGCGGCCCCGGGATCAGGCCAGGTCGGAGTCCAGTCCGGCCAGCTTGCCGCGGGCCTGCGCCTGTTGCACCGAGCCGGGCAGGGTGCCGTCATGCAACGCGCGCCAGCCGTCGCGGTCGTCGCGCCCGTCGGGGCTGTCCAGCCAGCGGCGAAGCACCACGGGATCGCCGGTGGACAGCACCGCGCCGCGCATCGTCATCGTCAGCTCGGTGCGCAGCCGCCCCACCGCCGGTGAGATCGATTGCGGCAGAAGCGGTCCTGGATAGCGATCGAGCGCCGCGGTGACGTCACCGGTGTCCAGCGCCTCGTACACCTCACCGAGGTCGGTGGTGATGGGGACGAGCAGACGGTAGGGCCGCGACTCGATGATCTCGGCGCCGACGACCTTGCGCAGCCGCGACATCTCGGCGCGCACGGTCACCACATCGAGGTCCTTGTCGTCGAGCAGCATCGCCAGGTGATCGGCGCTCAACCCTTCGGGATGGCGGCTGAGCAACACCAGGATGTCGGCGTGCCTGCCGGTCAACGTGGTCGCCCGCAGGTGCCCGAACTCGTCGGTGACCAGCCAGCGCGGCCGTTCGGATCCGAGCACTGCCAGCCGCGGCAGTCGCGGTGCGGCTTCGACGGCCGATCCGGTCAGCCGCAGCAGCGCCAGGTGGCTCTCGACGGCGACGACGGTGGCGCGCACCAGGGCCAGTGCCTGGGGGCTGGCCACCCGCGATCCGCCGGTCAGGTCCAGGGCGCCCAGCAGCGCGCCGGTACTCGGGTCATGTACGGGGACCGCCGTGCAACTCCACGGCTGGACCACCCGGGAGAAGTGCTCGGACCCGAGAATCTGCAGCTCAGCATCCACGGCCAGGGCAGTGCCGGGCGCGTTCGTGCCGGCACCGCGCTCGCTCCAGTCCGCGCCGGGCACGAAGTTCATCGCCTCCGCGCGCCGGCAGGCGCTGCGGTCGCCTTCCACCCACAGCAGGGTGCCGTCGGCGCCGGTCACCGCAACCACCACCCCGGTGCCGGCGGCGTCGTCGACGAGCAGCCGCCGGATCACGGGAAGGGCCGGTGCGAGCGGATGGGTCTCGCGCAGCCGGGCCAGTTCTTCCCCGACCGGTGAGGGTTGTGCGGCGCCATCGGGGTCGACGCCCTTGGCGAGGCTGCGTTGCCAGCTCTTGGCGACGATCGGTCGCAGCGAACTGGATTCCAGATACGAGGCGTCGACCTCTCCGGCGACGAAAAGCTCGTGGACCGCGCGCAGCACCGCAGCCGGCCGAGGGCCACTGGCCCCGGTCCGCGGTGTTCTGGATGTGCCCATCGGCGATCACACTCCTCGCGCGGTGACATCGACCGACGCGCGTGCGGTCACGATACGCCTTTTTCGCCGAAGCCCCCGAGCAGACACAGAATCGCACGATCTGGGGGTAAAAAGTGCGATTCTGTGTCTGCTCGCGGGCCTCGGTGAGAATGACTGTGCGGCCCCGTTGGCTCTCCTCCGCGGGGGCCGCACAGAGTTCAGCGGGAGCTCAGCCCCACATGCCGGCGGCCCGACGATCGGCATCGGCGACGTCGGCCGCACCGTCGCGCACCGCGGTACCCAATCGCACGAGAATGTCGTGCAGCGCGGACGCGGCCTGCTGCCAATGTGCTTGCTCAGCTTGATAGGCGGCCGCGGCATCCCGCGTCCACACGTGCTGCAGCGGTGCGATCTGCCGGCTGAGATCATCGAGCGCCGCGCCGAGCCGGGTCGACGTGCCCTGGATATCCGCGAGCACCGCCGCATCGATCTCGGCGAAATTGTAGGAAAGGATGGGGTCCACGGTCGTGCTCCTTCGCTAAAGACCTGCGGTCACATCGGCGATGCGCTGGGCGTGCTGCTGCGCGGCCTCGCGCAGTTCGTGTTCGTTGTTCCGGATCGTGTCGGCGATCCCGGCCAGCGCGTGGGACAGCTTTGTGGACTCGGCGTTCCAGTGTGCGACCACGGTTCTGAATCGCGCGGCCGCCAGCCCACCCCACACCGTCGGCGGCACCGATTCCATTCGGGTGATGAAGCCCTGCAGCAGAACCCGGATCTCGTCATTGCGCGCGTCGGCGGCGGCCGCGGCACTGCGCATGAGATCGAAGTCGGTACTCAGTGTCGTCACGGGCCATCCTTAGGAGTTGAGTTGTACACGCTGACAATGGATTCGACGTTCACGTGGGCCCGTCGGTTCCCACCAATTCGCGGGCCGACTCGATTGCCCTCTCGCACGCCTCGGCAACGACGTCCTCGCGGCCGGGAGCACTTTGGCATCCGATGCTGATTCGCGTCGCGCCGTCCAGCACGACGGTCCACCGGATGTCGCGACCGACCCGGACTTCGCGATAGGTGACGGCGGGGCGCCCGCCGCGTCGGTCGGCCGGATTGAAGTCGACGAACACACCACGCGGCTGCTCGGCGACAGCCTGTCGCAGCACAGCTGCGGTCCGGTCCAATATCTCACCGGGAGAATACGATTGGGTGACGTGCAGAGCGACGTTCGGCGCGTCCGGTGCGCTGGCCTGGATGCGCCGCGATCCCCGCCCGGCGGTGATCCTGGTGATCGGCCATCGGGCCGGAATCCGGACAGTGATGCGACCTTCGACGATGTCGATGACGTCGAGGGCCGGCGCCGGAGTGTGGGGCCGGCCGGCGGTCAGTCCGAGTGCGCAGAGTGTCAGGGCCGCCGAGGCGGCCACGCTTACCGGCCCGCGCCAGCGTCGCGGCGATGGCACCGACGGCGCCGCGACAGTCGGCGCCGACACGTCGCGGACCACGGCAGGCCGCGCCGCCACACCGCGCTGGCGTAGGGCCGTCAGTAGGTCGCGAGCGTATTCGGCGCCACCGGCCACTCCCGGTGGTGCGTCGATGAGAATGCCCCTGCCGGAGTCATTCCCTATGGTTCGGGCCACCTCGCGGGGATCATCCGTACGAGCCAGCACCAACGGTGATCGGCCGGCCCCGCTGACTGCGATGACGTCGTCAGCGATCTCGACGACGGTCGCTGACTCACCGTCCGTGATCGCTGCCGATCGAGGCAGCGCGCGGACGTCGCCGACGACTGAGGCAGCCGTATCGACGATGCGCTTCACTCGATGCGGAGTCCACCACGACGGATGCACGACCGTCAGCGCTCGGCAGTGTGGTTCGACGCTCGCCGAGATCACTCGTCGCCACAGATCAGCCACCGCGACCGGACGTTCGTCGAGCAGTACTGTCGTGTCGTCGATCCCGGCCAATGCGGCGGCGATCAGGTCTACTGAGATCGACGTTGTGCAGTCCGCCACTCGACCATTCCCGTCTGAATGTCGGTTTGGGCGGATCCGAACGGTAGCCGGCCCGACTTCCAGCACCGCGCCGCTCACGGTGGGCACCAGCCGACCTGAACCAGTTGTGCCGTCGTACGGGTGACCAGCAGTCCGCGTCCGGGCGGCTGCGTGGACGCCCGGTGCTGGCCGATCAGCCCGCCCTCCTCGGGGCTTCCGCTCAGCAACAGGCCGGCACACCCGTTGTCCCGCAGGTATGCCAGCAGCGGCTCGTACATCGCCCGCGCCGCGCCCGCGCACCGCCGCGCCACCACGAGGTGCAGCCCGATATCAGTGGCGTGCGGCAGCAGCGCGAGCAACGGCATCAGTGTCTCCGGCGTGGTGGCTGCGACGACGTCGTAGTCGTCGACCATGACGAACACCTCCGGTCCCGTCCACCACGATCTGGCCCTGAGCTGCTCGACCGAGGTACCCGCGGCGGGCAACCTGCTCTGCAACAACGCAATCAGTTCGGATAGCCGATCGGCGAGGCTGCTTCCCGAGAACGCATAGCCGAGCATGTGCTGCGATTCGGCGAGGCCGAGCAGGCTGCGGCGGTAGTCGATCACGAACAGCGAGGCCGGCCGAGTCGTCGTACGCCGCACGATCTCCCAGCACAATGTCCGCAGTGTCGCCGTCTTCCCGCACTCGCCGTCACCCAGGATCACCAGGTGCGGCTGCCGGTCGAAGTCGATGCCCACCGGTTCGAGGCGGTCCTCGCCGAGGCCGAGCAGGATCCGCGCTGCACCGTCGCGGGCTTGGTCGACGACAGCCGTATGCTCGATCAGCCCGGGCAACAACCGAACCGGTGGCGCCTGCCACGAAGTCGAACGAGCCACCTCGACGCCGTCCGGCGTGGCGATCAGGAAATGGTGACCGTCGCGGGTGATGCCCCGTCCGGGGCTGTCGATCGGGACCATCGAAGCCTGCTTGCGGTCGATATCCGAGTCGACCGGATCCCCCAGTCGCAGTTCGATTCTGGTGCCGACCTGATCCTTGAGGCTCGGCCGGATATCGGCCCACCGTCCCGCGGTGATGATCACGTGAACACCGAACGACAAGCCCCGGGCGGCGTGGCCGGTGATCGTCGCTTCGAGATCGGGAAACTCTTCACGCAGCGTCGACCAACCGTCCACGATCAGTACCACATCGCCGTATTCGTCGGCTTCACAGCGTGATTCACGGCCAGACAGGATCGCGCCGACGTGATGGACGATTCGCCGCACCAATTCCGGCTGCTGCCGGCTCGCCACCGATCCGATGTGCGGCATTGCCCGTAGCCCGTCGAGGGTGCCGCCGCCGAAGTCCAGGCAGTAGAACTGGATCCGGCGTGGGGTATGGCGGCCGGCCAGTGCGGTGACCATCGTGCGCACAGCAGTGGACTTCCCGCTCTGCGGCGCGCCCACGATCGCGGCGTTGCCGCCCGCGCCGCCGAGTTCGACCACCAGCGGCGCCCACCGCTGCTCGAACGGTCGATCGACCAGCCCGATCGGCGCACTCAGCTCTCCTCCGCCAACGGCGTCCAGCTCCGAGAGACTCCGGGATGCCACCAGCGGTGGCAACCACACCTGATGAGCTGGACTCCCCCGGCCGCGCGCCTGTGCGACGATCACGTCGAGTGCCGTCGGCCCCGTGTCGTCATCGACAACCGGTGGCACGGCGGGCAGCGACGTGAACAGTCGTACAGCGGGATTCGCCGGTGTTGGCGTGGCCGAATCCCGCGTCCGGGCACCGAGGTAGGCGCCGTGAAAGTGAATCAGCCGTCCGTCGCCGGTGCGAAGCAGCGCCGCGCCGGGCGTCGCGGGCAGCTCGGCGGCATCCGGGACACCAAGGACAGCCCGAGACTCGGCGGCCGTCGCCGTCTTCAAACAGATGCGGTACGACAGGTGCGACTCCAGGCCACGCAGCCGTCCCTCATCCAGCCGCTGGCTGGCCAGCAGCAGATGCACGCCGAGAGAGCGACCGACACGTCCGATCATGGTGAACAGTTCCGCGAAATCGGGCTGATGAGCCAGCAGCTCGGCGAACTCGTCGACGACGATGAACAGCGTCGGCAAGACGGGAAGCGCGGGATCACTCTCCCGATGTCGCCGATAGGACGCGAGGTTGACGGCATTGCCCGCCCGGCGGAACAGCGTTTGACGACGGTGGATCTCACCTCCGAGAGCCTCCTTCGCCCGCTCGACAAGGTGTGCTTCGTCGGCGAGATTGGTGATCACGGCGGCGACGTGGTTCACCCGCTCCAGCCCGAGGAATGTTGCCCCGCCCTTGAAGTCGATCAGCACCAGGTTGAGGTCGTTCGACGAGTGTCGGGCGATCATCCCCGCCACCACCATGCGCAACAGCTCCGATTTCCCCGATCCGGTTGCGCCGACGCACAAGCCGTGTGGTCCATGGCCGCCGTCGGCGGCTTCCTTGATATCGAGGTCGACGATGTCACCGTCTGCGGTGGCGCCCAACGGAACCTGCAGCGGGGCATATCGATTCGCAGTCAGCGCCGTACGCCAACGCTGCAGGTCGTCCGGCGTGCAGTCGTGGCGCCGATACCGGGCGAGCCGACGCGCGCACATCCGCGCCTGCACCATCGTCAGACCGTCTGCGGTCGCGAACTCCTCGATGTGCTGGCCGCTGCGCATCCCGAGCCGGCCACCATCGACGTGCAGCCGAAGTGCGCGGGGCTCATCGGCCCGGCGGCCGATACCGATGACTGTCACTCCCGCAGCCGCAGCGTGCCGATGGTCGGTGCCGTCGACGATCACCACCACATGGCGCCGCTGCGCCGTGACCCTGGCCGCCGATTCGTACACCATCGGTTCCCCCCGCTGCGGACAGGCGTTGTGCGGCAGCCATTTCAGCCAGTCCCACTGAGGCCGTCGCCCGTCGCCGACGACCGCAGCGATGCCCACCACATCGGGGCCGTGCAGCACAGCCAGCTGGCAGAGGACCGCACGGATCAAGTCACGTGCGCCGTCCTCGTCGCCGTCGACCAGCAGCACCCCCACCCCGCGCAGCGCGACCGCGATCGGCGCCTCGCCGATCGTGGTATGGCAGTGGACCAAGCGGCGCAACGCATCTGCGGTCACCGGGTCCAGATCGTCGAGGGGCGCAACGGCCGGAACGACGATGCGGCGGGCCAGCTTCTGCCTGCCGAGACCGACGCGTACATGACAGAAGTCCGAGTCCGTAGCGGCGCGCTCCCACATGCGCTGACCGCCGATCAAGGTCCACAACGACGACGGCGCCGGGTGCGTCCACAGCAGAGCGGCACGCTGGCATCGCGCGGTGTCGGACAGCTGCTCGCTGAGCCGTTCCAGCACGCCCAGATAGCGTTTTCGCTGTTGGTCGATGCTGCCGCCAGACCGTCGCGAACCCAGGTGGATCGCCATGCCTACCGCCGATATGAGCATCATCGCCGGGAGCATCACGGCCGTCGGCCCACGCGAGACCATGCCCGACCCCCACATGAGTGCGCCGACAGCCACCATCGCCCCGAGACCCAACACCGGCACGAATCGCAACACGCCGCCGTTGGATCGGTTGCCCGGCAGGGCGGTGACGAGCAGATCGTCGGTCGGGAACTGCGGCGCCACCCGGGCGGGCCGATTCATGCAGGGACGGTAGACAGCACCGACCCGGCTCGGCAATTCACCTGTGGACAACGGAGTTCGGCGGCGCGGCGGGCTGGATAGCGTGCGGGGTGATGACTGTGACCGATGAGATGCGCCGGGTGTCGATCCGCGCCGCCGACCGCGAAGTGGACGTCGTGCTGCCCGCCCATGTGCCGGTCGCGGAGCTGGTAGGTGAGATGGCGGGACTCCTCGGGGGTGACGAGGTGGTCGGCTACGATCCGCACCTCACCCGGGTGTCCGGGGAGGTTCTCGACCCGGCGATGACTCTCGCGCAGTGCGCGATTCGCGACGGTGAGCTTCTGCTTCTGACATCGGTGGCGCGAACGGAGTCGATGCCCCGATTCGACGCGAGTACCGCGGTCATCGATGTCGTGGCATCATCGACCCCCACGGTGGCGGGGCCTCGCGAGCGGGCGGTCGCCGCGATCGGCGTGCTGTCGGTCGCGTTCGCGGGTCTGGCAGCCGCGCTGGCCGCTCCGGGTCACCTCGGTGTGCCCGGTTTCCTGCTCGCGATGTCGGCCATGTCCGCGACGTCGCTGTTCACGTGGCGATTGTTGGACTGTGCCCCAGTGGTTTTCCTTCCACTCGCCGCAGTGGCGATGACGGCTTCGGCGGCAGCGGTCGGCGCGGTCGCGGGCTGGTGGCCCATGACCGCCGCGGGCCCGATTCTGGGACTGGCATCGCTGGCTCTTCTCGCGGTGTCTGCACGGTTGTCGGTCCGCAGTTCCGGATTGTCGACGCCAGCCCTGCCCGATGGCGACATCGAAGCGCGAACCAGGACCGCTCGACAGCGGCTGACGATGTTCGTCGTGACGGCCACCGAGGGAGCGGCCCTGGGCGTCGCCGTCACCGCAGCCACTACGACCCGCCCACTCGCCGCAGGCGTCTTCATCGCGGTCGCTTCCTCAGCGCTGGTGTTGCGGGCATGCCGCACGGTCGGCCGGTGGTCATTGCCCCTGATTGTGCGACGCGCGATCGCGGTACTCGACCTCGCGGTCGGCGTGGTCGTGGTCCCCTCGGCAGCCGCTGCGGCCGGCGCATTCACGACGTTGCCCGGGTTCGGTCAGTGACCGTTCGGGGCGTCCGGCTGGCAGCGGCGACGGCGGCGGTTCTGATGGTCTCCACACAGTGCGCACCACCGGCGTTCGCGGTCAGCCCACCGGCCATCGACAACTCACTTCTGCCGCCGCCGGCACCTCCGGCCCCGCCGCAGCCGACCGAGCAGCGCGAAGCGTGCGCGGTGCCGATGCCGGTCAGCGGTTCCGGCGTAGCGGCAACGCAGCTGGCGGGTTTCGACATGCCCGCGATCTGGCGGCTGACTCGCGGCGCGGGACAACGGGTGGCGGTCATCGATACCGGGGTCGCCGCGCATCGTCGCTTGTCTCACGTCATCGCCGGCGGGGACTACGTGTCGGGCGGCGGCGGCAGCCAGGACTGCGACGGGCACGGAACGGTGGTCGCCGGCATCATCGCGGCAGCACCCGACCGGACCGATCCGACCGGATTCACCGGTATCGCTCCCGAGGCCACGTTGATCGCAATCCGGCAGTCCAGCAACAAATTCGGGCCGGTGTCAGAACCGGCGGCCCACGGCTTCGGCGATGTCACCACCCTGGCCATGGCGGTTCGCACCGCGGCCGATATGGGCGCTTCGGTGCTCAACATCTCCTCGGTGGCCTGCGCGGAGTCCACGCTGGACGACAGGGCGCTCGGTGCCGCGCTGTCGTACGCGGTCGACGTGAAAGACGCGGTTGTGGTGACCGCGGCGGGAAATGTCGGCGGGAACGGGCAATGCCCGAGCCAGAACACCGCGGCGGTGCCCACCACGATCGCCAGCCCGGCGTGGTACGACGACTACGTGCTGACGGTCGCCTCGGTGACGTCGGACGGCACCCCCTCGGAGTTCAGCCTGCACGGTCCGTGGGTCGACGTCGCGGCGCCCGGGGAGCGCATCGTCTCCCTGGATCCAGCCGGCGACGGCGTGATCGACACGATGCCCACACCAGCAGGCAAGGCCTCGATATCGGGTACCAGCTACGCTGCCCCCCTGGTCAGCGGTCTGGTGGCCCTCGTACGGTCGCGATTCCCCCGGCTGTCGGCACGCCAGGTGATGACCCGCATCGAGACCACTGCGCACCACCCCGCCGGCGGGTGGACCGCGGCCGTCGGCAGCGGTGTCATTGATCCCGTTGCCGCGCTGAGCGACCAGACCGCGACCCCATTCCCGTCCCGGACACATCCACCATCCGCGCCCGCCGCCGGTGGTCGGAGTCCGCAGCGTCCCTATGCGGTCGCCGCGACCGGTGTGGCGCTGTGCCTGGCTGGTGTGATCGCAGCCGCGTCCGTGCGATTACGGCGCCGACCCGAGGACATCCCAGGCAACTAACGCGGCATCATGGGCCAGCTCGGGACCGGCGGGCAATGCGCCGACGATCGCCGGCGGTGCCGTGGCCGATGTACCGGTAAGCCCCAATGCCGTCACTGCCGAATCATGCACGGGGAAGCGCACTCCCGCGTCCGTGACGAGGTAGCGGACTGCCGCGCCGGCGTCGGTGACGTCCAGAGTGCGTCCCGGGGTCATCCGCACGGTGTCGACGCCGGGCCCGTCTCCGTCGGACCCGGCCAGGGTGATGGACACTGCGGTTGCCACCGGCGGGCCGGCGGCAATGCCGCTCACTCCGGATTGCCATGTCGCGCAGAGTGGTTCGTCAGCCTGGACGAGCGACGGCGGTTCGTCGGGGTACGTGGCAACCGGAAGGACGTCGAGCAGCGGGCTGTGTGCGATCAGCTCTGCCGGCACTTCGGCGATCTCGGTGGCGGCGGTGGGGTCGGCGAAGCGGAGGAGGTCCACGGCCAGCCGGCCGACCCGTTGTAGCCCGCCCGCAAGAACGACGTGGTACTCGACAGCACCGGTTCTGTTGACCCGGACGACGGCGCCGACGGGCAGGCCGGCAATCCCCGACGGCTGGCCCGCCCCGACAACACGGGGCGGGCCGATCGCCGGCACTTCGGGGATCGCGTTGAGAAGCGTCGCGGACACCGTCCTGACAACAGCGCGGTCGAGGTGCAGAGCGCGTGCGGTGGCCGGGTCAGCAGGGTCGATGATCGCGCGTTTGCCGTCATAGAGCAGGTAGATAGCCCCGTCGCCGTGCGCCACGGTGACGACGACGGCCGCATGGCTGTCCAGCGCAACCGGCGCCGAGTCGGCACCGACCGCAACCGTCGTCAGTCCGTCGGGACTGTCGCAGACGGCCCACAGCAGATCCGGCGGTGAGGTCACCTCCCCCCGCGTCCGCGGTGCCCCCGGGATGCCCAGGGTCGGACCGTCGGCCACGCTCCTGAGCGCGGCGTCGTCGACCAGACGTGGGGTCGCCGGCGAGCCGAGGATCAATCGAGCCGATGTCAGGTTCGCCACCGGACGCAGCAGGC
Organism: Mycolicibacterium rhodesiae JS60; assembly: GCA_000230935.2. Lineage (GTDB taxonomy): Bacteria > Actinomycetota > Actinomycetes > Mycobacteriales > Mycobacteriaceae > Mycobacterium > Mycobacterium rhodesiae_B. The sequence continues at coordinate 759,786 of AGIQ01000001.1, read as the reverse complement.
GGTCGACCCGGACGAAGAGCGTTCCGGATTGCCGCGACATCACCAAGTCGGCGTCATCGGGGAGCCGGTCGTGCCGGGACAACCCCAGGACCACGTCGAGAATGAGCATCCCGGTCGCCACCGCACAGCCGGCCAGGAGCGAGAGCTTCTGCGCGCGAAGAGGGTCGCGCCGGTTGGGCATCTGACGCCCCAGAACCGCATACTCCAGCCGACGCAGCAAGAAACGATGCGCGCCCATCTCAGCTCGAAGCGAGGGGCGTCCGGCCATCCCGTGACGCTAGAACAGTTGCCTACCCGCCGAATCCGTTCATCAACAGCCGTAGCTCTTGACCGTCGACGGCTACCTCGACCGTTCCCAGACGTAAGGCACCAGTGAGCGCAGGAAATCCAAGTCCGGACCCTGCTGGGCATCGCAGAAGGCCTGCTCGAAATACTCCTCGGCAACCAGCAGAATCCCCTCGGCGTATTCGCTGGTGAACTCGATGCTGCCGTAGTCGTCCATCAGCGAGCGAATAGTCCGCACCAGCTCTTCGGACCGCTCGGCGCGACTGCGCCGCAAATAGTCTCGGACTACATCACGATCGGCTCCTCGGGCGCTGGCCATCAGATGCACCAGCGTCAGCGTGCGCTTGCCCTCGAAGATGTCGCCGAGGATCTCCTTGCCGTAGTCCTTTTCGTCGCCGACCAGATTCAGCAGATCGTCCCGGATCTGGAAGGCCGCACCGAAGTGAAAGCCGAACCGGATCATGTGCGACAGATCCGCTGTTCCGCCGGATCCGACGATGGCGCCGACCCGCAGTGGATAAATCGTTGTGTACCAACAGGTCTTGTGCATGATGAGGTCGAGGTAGTCCGCGGGCCGCAGATCTTCGACGCAGTCGAGCTGCCAGCCGAGCTCGGTGGCCTGACCCTCCAGAGTCCGCATCGCCATGATGTCGAACTCCTCCATCACCTGGTCGGCGATGTCGCGGTCGAGTCGGCGGGTCGCCCGGCGCAACACCTGGCTGGCGACGATGGCCAGGCCATCACCGGCGTTGAGTGCACCAGCCATGCCGTGCCGGGCGATCAGGGTGGGCCGGCCACGGCGCATCTCGCTGCCGTCGGCGATATCGTCGTGGACCAGAAATGCGTTGTGCAGCAATTCGATTGCGACGGCGATCCCAATAAGGTCCTGCTGGTCGGCCCCGAAAGCTCGGCCGGCCGACAGACACAGCGCAGGGCGCAGCGCCTTGCCCACCCGCGAGGGGTACTCCCGCATCGGACCGTACAGCCACTGCACAGGCTCACCGTCGGGCATCGCGTCCAGCATCGCGCGGCGCACCGCCTTACCGACCTCGCGCAGCTTGGACTCGACGGCCTCGGTCAGATCCGAGCGGTCGGCGACGCTGGTCATTCGCCGGCCGCGCGGACGGTCAATGCCACCGGCAACCACAGTTCCGGCCGGCCTTCGACCAAGATCGTCCCCCGATAGAGCCCCGCCTTGGTCTTCTTCGCAACCTTGACCGTGATACCGACACCGCGACTCGACCGACCCGGCACCGGGATGGCCTTCGGATTGATCCGGCACGCCTGCGAGGAGATCACCGATCCGTCAGCAGCCATCAACTCGCTGCACCGCAGGCGAATCCGGCCCAAATCATGATCAGCGGCGTTGTGCAACCACACCTCCGCCGTTGCTGGATCACCGGCCTCGGTTTCGAACTCCAATCTGCCCGAAGCCGTGGAACCGGTGAAGTCCAACGCGGGCGAGATGCCTGCGGTAGCAGCAGGAGTTTGCGGCGCCCCACCCATCAGGAACTGACCGGCCATCGCCCACCATGATCTGATCAGCGGTTCTACATCGGTGGCACCCAACAGATCTGCGCGTTGCTCGTTGGACAGCGGTGCCGACGCCCGGACTGACGCCGCACCGCCGTCGGGCCGAGTTGCCACCATGTGCACGAAACGGTCGACGAGTTCGCTGGCGGCCCGAAAGCCTTCTGCCTGAACGGCCGTAAGGGCTCTTACGTTCGCGGCGGGATCGAAGATCGACGCCCATGGCACATCGTGCATCTCGCCGTTGTTCGCGCTGTCCACCCTGACCCCCCGTCAGAAATCTCTCGCGTATTGACCCGCAACCACGTTATGCTAGCTGCGCAAACATGGTTGGGGGCGGCCAATGGAATCTGTGGAATCTGTTCGCGACATCCTTGAAGTATTCGGCGCGATCGACGACGCCGTATACGAGACCAGGGATCCCGAGGTGTCGGCTGTCGCCGATGCATTGCTTCCGGGATCGGCAGCCAATGCCGGTTGGTATCGCGAGCTCGAGAGTCGATTCTTCGGGAGCGAAGCACGGAGACCAAACCTCGCCGAAGCGCTCGAGAGAATCGTCAACGCGGACGGGAAGAACAAGAGGCTGACCCGCGCCCAGAAGGCACGGCTCCTCTACGGGATCTCGGCATCAGCGCGGCTTCGGCACGTTGTGCCGAAATGTAGGCTGCCGGGCTTCGATGACGCCGATGCACTATTCGGTGGCACACTCGCCGCAATTGCACCCACGGGCACAGCTCTCAAGAAGCGCCGCGACGCAGGGGCAGCCGAGAAAGATGCCTTCCTGAATCTCGTTTCGACCGATTTCACGAAGCCCAGGGACTTCGACGACAACGTGCGAACTGCCGTTGTGCAATCCCTTCGAGATGGAACGGAACTGCTCGCACCGTTGTGTCAGACGGCCGTCACCACGATCGAGGGCTTCCCGTCGGTGATCGTCGACACCAAGTTCGGATCCAAAGACGTCTCCTTGGACGACTTGAAAGCCATTGTCAATCCGTTCAACTGGGATGAGGACTACGCCAACCTCTTCGTCGACATGGCCCACCAGGATGTTGATCTCATGCCGGACGGCTGGCGCCGCGTGCTGGAAACGGTCCGCCTCCTGGGAACAGAGAATGTGACCACGCCGCTCAAGTTCTTCCCCTCGCAGGAACGTCTCGCAGCTCAGGTGGACTACGACCTCGACAAGACGAGATTCGACACCGGCGACAAACAGGTGCGCGTCGATCGCGGTTTCATCAACATGAAGTCGACATCCGGTGATCCCACGAAACCGGGAGTCCGCGTTGCCACCCGCAAGGTTGTTCATATCGAAGGAATATCGGCGTTTGCCCAAGCCCGCCTGGTCTGTATTGGTGGGTATGGCACCGCGTCGGCGGACTTCCTGCTCGGTGCGGCGACCAAACCGCCGAAGAAGCCGGTAGCGTTCGACTACCCCTCTCGCGAAGACCAGCCCGACACCAGCGAAGAGACACCGGTTGCCGCCGCAGCATCGGCGACAACCCACTTCGTGCCCGCGGCGGTCGGCGCATGGACCGAGTCCGTGCAGGATCTGACCAACGGCTACTTCGACGTCGCCCAGAAGTGGTTGTCCGGCAGTCTCACGATGAACGATGTCGCCGACTACAGCACACGGGTCAGCGGCAGCCTCATGAGCGCGCCGTGGAAGTACCTGCAGGCGATGACAACTCCGCGGCCTCCCGGCCAGCCGGGAGGCGGCAAGTGAGTACCCCACAACCAGACCTGCAGCGCCAAGCCGGCGTCTTCCGGGGGTATGTCGACCAAGTCAACGAGATCGCACAAGATGCGGCCCGGGAGGACGACGCAGGCAATTGGGGGATCGACGGCTGGGTCCGGTTGATCCACAACCTTCTCGATCTGAACATGCGGACGTACGCGGGGGCGATTCAGGTGGCACTCGCTGGCCCGTCTTGGTGGCTGCAGCCGGTCTCGACCAAGCCGATACCGCCCGATCCTATTGACGTGCCGAAGCGGGATTACCCGCGCGCGGTGTCGATCGCCAAGCCATTCGAGCGCGTCGGCCAGAAGGGCGTTCGAATTCCCGTGCAGGCATTGACCTTTGCGCAGCCGGTACTCGGAGCCAACGAGACGTCGGTGCAGCTTGTGTTGACCGACGACCAGTTCACCGGCGCCAACTACACCGGCACCCTGCGCCTTCGCCGGGCGGACGGCGCCGGCCAAGACTCCGAAACGGTGACGGTCACCGTCGGTTTGTAGGCTCGCGTGACTGACAATCCGGCCATCGACGATCTTCTCGAACGCGCAGTCCGGGCGATCAACGAGGGTGACCGCGCTGCCGCCGACGAACTCGCCGGTCAGGTGCTGGCCGTCGACGGCTCCAACCCCGACGCCGGGGAGCTGCTCGCCGCGCCGGTCGGGAGCGGCGAGATACGCCGCCTCACAGTGCTGTTCGCCGACCTGGTCGACTCGACGGCGCTCTCGATGCGCATCGAGCCCGAGGTGTACCGCACGGTCGTCGGCCGCTACCGCGACGAGGTCCGCACGATCGTCGCGCGCTACGAGGGTCACATCGGCTCGATCAAGGGCGACGGGCTGCTTGCGGTGTTCGGCCATCCGAAGGCTCACGAGGACGACACCCACCGGGCGGTGTTGGCCGGCCTCGACATCGTTGGCGAGGTCGCCGAGCTGAGCGCCCGCGCCGAGCGGCGTTTCGGGTTCGACATCGACGTCCGCGTCGGTATCCATCGCGGGGTGGTGTTCCTCGACATCGACCAGGACGATGTCTACGGGCTCGGCGCCAATCTCGCGGCCCGGATCTGCAGCCTTGCTCAGCCGGGCACGGTGTCCGTGTCGGCGGCGATCGAACGGCTGGTCCGGGACAACTTCGAGGTGGAACCCTGCCCGCCACAACGGGTCAAAGGGATGGAAGCGCCGCTCGTCCACTATCGGGTCGTCGCGGAGCGCGATCTCGACGGCAAGACCTACGGCCCGATCGTCGGGCGGGAGCGCGAACTCACGGCGCTGCGGGACATGTGGGACCGGGCGAGCACCGGGACATTGACCACAAGGGGCGTGCTCCTGCGCGGCGAGGGCGGCATCGGCAAGAGCCGTTTGGCCAGTGCCGCGGCCGACATGGCCCGCGAGTCCGGGGCGACAGTCCTCGAACTGTTCGGCTCGCCGTTCCACACCGACGTCGGCCTGCGCCCGGTGCGGCGTCTGATCGAACGACACAGTCAGATCCAGCGCGACTCCGATGCGACCGACAGCTTGCGCCTGCTGGAAGCCGAGGTCGTACAGCGCTCGTTGGACGCTGCGACCGTGGTGCCGCTCCTGGCCCCGGTGCTCGGCATCAGCCCCGACGCCGGATACCAGCCCGCGACGGTGAATGCCGGCGCGCGGTTCGACCAGATCACCGCAGCCGTCAAGGACTATCTGCTGGCGTGCGTCGGCACCGGCCCGGCGCTGATCCTGGCCGAAGACATCCATTGGTACGACGAAGACACCATCAGCATTGTGAATTCCCTTCTGCGGCTGGATGACAACCGACTGTTGGTGGTGGTCACCGGACGGAGCGTTCCCCCGTTGCGAGGCTTCGTCGAAGAGTTGGAGCTGAAACCCCTTGCGGCCGAGGACTCCGACGCACTCATTCGGGCACTCCACCCCGATATGGCCGCGGAGTCTCGAAAAGCGGTGCAAGAACGCTGCGATGGCGTCCCCCTGTTCATCGAAGAGGTGGTGGCCAAACTCAAGTACCACGCTGAGGACGCCGGCGACCAGGCCCAGGTTCCCGACACCTTGTACGAGACCCTGGTCGCGCGACTGCGGTCGAGCACCGACTCACTGTTGATCGTGGAAACCGCCGCGCTGATCGGCAGCCGCTTCGATCGTGACCTGCTGTCCTCGGTGACCGGGGTCGGCTGGCGTAAGATCGATTCTCTGCTCGACGATCTCAGCCGGGCCCGGGTGCTGCGACCGGTCGGCAAGCGGCAGTGGAGTTTTCAGCACGAGCTTCTGCGCGAGGTCGCCGCCGAGCTGTCGCCCCCCAGCGTCCGGCGACGGCTGCATCACCGCATCGCCGACGTGCTGGCCGATCCCACTGCGGGCGGTACGCCGGAATGGCCTCTGGTGGCGCATCATTACGAGAAGGCCGAGTGCTTCGACGAGGCGGCAGAGGCCTATCAGCGGGCGTCGTCGCAGGCACGTGAACGCGGCGCACTGATCGAGGCAGGCAACCATCTCGACAGGGCGTTGGACAACATCGACAAGGTGCCGGCGTCCCTGGACCGCGATCGCCGAGAGGTGAGCATCCGTCTGGAGCGGGGCTTCCTTGCCACCGCCGCCAGTGGCTACAGCAGCCCCGCGGCGTCGGAGCAGTTCGAACGCTGCCTACAGCTTGTGAGTGACGAGCCAACTCTCGGGATGTACGGGATCCTGACGGCCCTGTGGGGCCACTACACAGCCCGCGGCCAACTCGATCGCGTCGAAAAACTCGAGGAAGCACTTCGGCAACTCGAAGGCGCATCGGAATGGGGCAAGGCGTCGTATCAAATGGCAGTCGGCTTTTTTGCGATGTTCCGCGGCCAGTTCGGTGCGGCACGTACTGCGCTCGAGGAGGCCTCGGCGAGGATCGAGAGCACGGGCATACCGTCCATCGAACAGTCGTGGTACACGCCCGCCGATCGAATCTGCGGCCTCTACACGGAACTTGGGTTCATTCGATTCGTCCAGGGTGACCTGGCCGGTGCGGAACAATCGTATGCCCGAATCCGTAGCAGGAGCGAGACACTCCCGTTTCCCGCCAATGCCGTCAGCCTGATCTACGGTCAGCTGCGGGAAGTTGCCATGCGAGTTGAGGCTGGTGATTTCGACCGGTCAGCCGACCTCATCGAGGAGGTGGCGGCACGCGCCGAAGAACTCGGCCTGGCCGAGTGGACAATGGTGGCAGCCACCAACCGGCTGTCCTTGGCTGCGCGCCGAGCCCTGGCCGACAAGCTCGGCTCTGACTCTCTGCAGCCACATATCCAGAACATGACCGCGGTGGTCGATACCTGGCGGGCCGCGGAACTGATGGCGTATCTGGCCATATTCGAGGGACAGCTCATTCGGCTTCATACTGCGGCAGGTGACGTCGCGACTGCCCGCGAGTGCGCCGTCCGCGCGCTGAAGATGGTAGAGGAGACCGGCATCGCCACTCATAAGACCGAGCTGCTCCGCGCACTCGCGCACACCTACGACGATGCCGACGCGCAGTACGCCGGTCTGCAGAAGGCCATCGAGGTGGCCCGAGGACAGGGCGCGGTGGTCTACGAATTGCGCTGTGCTGCTGATGCATTCGAACTCGTCGGCGAGCGAGCGCGGCCCGCGTTCGAAGAGGCGCTCAGCCGCATCGGCGCCGACCAGGACTGGCCCGAACTGGCCCGCGCCCGGGCGTTGCTCGGGTGAGACGACGCAGCCGGATCGCCATCCTGGGCGGGGGCATGGCCGGGCTCAGTGCCGCGTGGCGGCTCTCTGGGGGCCGGTGGCAAGACCGCTTCGAGTCGATCACCGTCTATCAGCGTGGCTGGCGCCTCGGCGGCAAGGGCGCCTCCAGTCGCGGCGAGCACAACCGCATCGAGGAGCACGGCCTGCACATCTGGCTGGGCTCCTACGAGAACGCCTTTGCCCTATTGCGCGAGTGCTACGCCGAATTGGACCGGGAAAACACCGATCCCGGCTGCCCGGTGCAGACTTGGGATCAGGCGCTGACGCCCGCCGAAGAACTCGGGATGGCCGACCGATTCGGCGACGACTGGCTGATCTGGTCCGGCAAGTTCAGCCGCACCCCGGAACTGCCCGGCGAACCGGGTGCGACGGGACGCGAACTGACGGTGGTCGAGTTCGCCGCCAGGACCCTGCGACTGCTTCTCGATTTCGCCGAATCACTCAGCGCGGCAACAGGAAAGGATCTCACCCTGTCCGTCAGCCCACAGCCTGAGTCAGCCGATTGGATCGCCGCGGTGCGGCGGGCCACACTGGCCACGCTGGGCGCCCTCATCGAGCCCCGCACCGCGGAAGGCTCCGCGGCGGGGTTCCTCAAAGAGGCGCTCGACGCCGTGCGCGAAGCGCTGGACTACGAGCGTCGCCCAGATCACAAACGCCTGTGGCTGTTGATGTCGCTGCTGGCGGCCACCGCCCGTGGCTTGATCGCCGACCGGCTGATCACCGACCCGAGCGGCTTCCGCGCCATCAACGACGAGGAGTACAGCGCCTGGATCCTGCGCCACGGCGCCGACCCCGACGTCCTCGACTTCCCGCTGATCCGAGGCATGTACGACATGGTGTTCGGTTACGAGGAGGGCGATTTCGACAGGCCGACCTTCGGCGCCGGTGTGGCGGTGTTGCTCACCGGCATAGCGCTCTTCCAATACAAGGGTGCGTTCTTCTGGAAGATGACCGCGGGCATGGGCGACGTCATCATCGCGCCGATCTATCAGGCGCTACGCCGGCGCGGAGTCCGGTTCGAGTTCTTCCACCGCCTCGACGCGCTACACCTCGATGCTCACCGGCACGGCATCGAGGCGATCACGATGGGCCGTCAGGTCGAACTCGCCGCCGGGCTCGACACCTACGACCCGCTGGTGCCCGCCGACGGACTGCCGGTGTTCCCCGCCCGCCCCCGCTACGAACAACTCAAGGCCACAACCGATTTGGGCGAGCTCGAATCCCATTTCGGCAGACGCACCGATGCCGAGACCCGCATCCTGCGCCGCGGAACAGACTTCGATCAGGTGGTGCTGGCGGCGTCGCTGGGCATGGTCGAACTCGTGGCAGGAGAACTCATCGCCGACCGGCCGGAGTGGAACGAGATGACCACCCACGTCCGGACGGTGGCCACCCAGTCATTCCAACTCTGGTTGCGGCCAACCGAATCCGCACTGGGTTGGCATCGTCCTGGGGTGACCACCAGTGGCTACGTCTCGCCGTTCGACACGTGGGCGTCGATGGGGCAGACGCTGTGGGCCGAGGACTGGCCCGCCGCCGAGGAGCCCCATACCGTGGCCTACTTCTGCGGCGCCTTGGACGCCCCGTGGCCGACCACCGAAGACCCCGCCGCATACGTCGCAGGCCAGCGCAGGCGGGTACTGGCCAACGCCGTGGACTATCTGAACCGCCACGTCGGGATGTACCTGCCCGGGGCAGTGTCCGAAGGCGGGTTCACCTGGGGGCTGCTCTCCGGTGCCGGGGACGCACAAGGCGTCGCCGCACTGGAGACCCAGCACGTCAGCGTCAACATCGACCCGTCCGACCGCTACGTGCTGTCGGTTCCCGGATCGGACAAGTACCGCCTGCGGCCCGACGAAAGCGGCTACGACAACTTGGTGCTCGCCGGCGACTGGACCGACTGCGGCATCAACGCGGGCTGCATCGAAGCCGCCGTCGTCTCGGGACTGCAGGCGGCCAACGCCCTGCTGGGATACGGCCGATACCACCACATCCGGGGTTTCTACATGCCTTAGGGCAGGCTCACGGTCTCCAGCGTCACGCCCGCCGCCGGCAGTCGGTCGAGCAGCACATCCCCCATCGCCGAGGCCGGCGTCAGCACCCCGTGCCGGTCCGGCAGGCGGTCGCGGTCCAGCAAGAGGGCAAGCGCGCTCTCACCGGCCAGCAGCGCTGTCGCCGAATAGCCCGGGTCGGCGGGCTGGGCGATTGTGGCCCGATAACGGCGGCCGGTCGTCGTCGTGGCATAGGTCTCGACCCGATAGTGCCCCCGCGAACCCATGTCATTGCCGGTGCCCGCCGCGGGTGTCATCCGGTCCACCAAACCCGTTGGGAGCATGCGTAAGTAGTTGCCGCCGAAGCGGGATGCCGTGGCGATGCCTGCGTTGAACATCGCACCGGCCAGGGCCGCACCGGGGAACGATCCCATGATGAGCGTCTCGGTGTAGCGGAAGCTGCGCCCGTAGGCCCACTTCATCAGCGCATTGGATCGGCGCACGCAGCGGGTGTTGTACAGCGCCATCACGTAGCCACTTGTCCACAAGCCCGCCAATTCGGGGGCGACCTCGTGACCCGGCAACAACGGCAGGTCGACCTGGCGGCCGAGATCCGGCTCGGCCGCCCGGTCGGGACTGAGGCTGTACGGATCGTCGAGCATCTGGCGCACGACGGGATCCGACGATGTCAGGCACATCAGGTCCACCATCGTCGCCACCGAACCGCCGGCATAGCCACCGGAATAGTCCCGCAGCACCAGCGTGGTGTCCGCGAGCTCACCGGAACCGTCGGCGGCGGCCCGGCGACTCAGCGCGTACACGGTGAGATCCGAAGGGATCGAATCGAATCCGCACGAGTGCACGATGCGCGCGCCAGTCTTTTTCGCCCGACGGTGGCTCTGGTCGATACTGCGCCGCACGAACGGAACCTCGCCGGTGAGGTCGATGTAATCGGTACCCGCCCCCGCGCAGGCCGCGACGACCGGCAGGCCGTATCTGGTGTAGGGACCAACCGCGTTGAGCACCAACCGGCTTCGGGACGCCATCTTGTCCAGCGAACCCGGCTGGTCCACGTCAGCAACCACCAGTGGCCAGTTCTTGGCCCTGCCGCCGAGACTGTTTCGCACCGCCTCGAGGCGGGATTGCGACCGTCCGGCAAGCGCGATCTGTAACCCCGAGCCGGATCTGGCGAGATATCCGGCGGTGAGTTTGCCTACGTAGCCGGTGGCCCCGAAGACCATGATGTCGATGTCACGCCCCCGTGCGCGCATGACAGGTGACGCTACGCCTCTTTCGAGCGACGCTCCCGATAAGCGGCGACATGCTGTCGGTTGCCGCAGTTTCCGGTGTCGCAGAATATCCGCGACCGGTTTCGGGACAGATCGATCAACACCGCATGGCAGTCCGGTGCCGCGCAGATCTTGAGCCTGCGCAGCTCGCCGGAGCGGACCAGGTCGGCCAGCGACATCGCCATCTCGGCGCCCATCCGCTGGGCCAGCGGGTCATGGATGGAGGCCAGGTGCAGATGCCACTCGGGCATCTCGGGGTGGCGGGTCAGCCACGGCGACGCCCTGGTGTCGGACAACAGCGCATTGATCTGCCCGACGGCGCGGGCCTCGTCGCCGGCGGCGGCCCAGATCCGGCCCAAGCGTCCGCGCAACGTGTGCACCGACGCCACCTCGGCGTCGTCGTGGTCGCGCCGGCCGGTCCAGCCGTAGCTGTTCAGGTACGCATCCAGGGCAGGCAGATCTGCCAGCTGGTCGCCGTCGACGCGATCGCTGTTAACCAACGCACACGCGGCCCGCAAAGTGAGCTCCGTGTCATGACTGAAAAGCATTTGACTCATGACTCCCTCGGGACATAGTGTCATGACCAACAGTTATTTTACTCATTACATTCACGGGGGTGCCCTCATGTCGACGACGGTTCGTGGCCAAGACCATTTTCGGCTCGGTCTGCTGTTCGCCATCGGATCGGCGTTCACATTCGGCATGTCGGGCCCCTTCGCCAAGTCACTGATGGAGGCCGGGTGGTCGCCGACCGCCGCCGTGACCGCCCGGCTGGCCGGCGGCGCACTGGTCATGGCGGCTTTCGCCACCATCGTCAAGCCCGACTGGATTCGCGAAGCCCGTGCGCACGCCCGCACCGTCGTGGCCTACGGGCTCGTCCCCATCGCCGGCGCCCAGCTCTGCTACTACAACGCGGTCTCGCACCTGTCGGTCGGCGTCGCGCTGCTGCTGGAATACACCGCGCCCATCCTGGTCGTCGGCTGGATCTGGGGCACCACCCGGCGCCGTCCGCGCCCCATGACGCTGGCCGGTGTGGCCCTCGCCGTCGCCGGAATCATGTTGGTACTCAACGTCTTCTCCGGTGATGCGCACATCAATGCGACGGGTATCGCCTGGGGTCTGGCGGCGGCGATCTGCGCGGCCTGCTACTTCATGATGTCCGACGAAGTCACCGCAGACGGCAGCGGCCTGAACTCGATCACGCTGGCCGCGGGTGGTCTCGTGGTCGGCGCCGTCGCCGTCGCGCTGCTCGGCCTGACCGGCGTGATGCCGCTGACCTTCACCGCCGACAACGCGGACGTCGCCGGGCTGACCGTGCCGTGGTGGGTTCCGGTGCTGATGCTGGCCGTGGTCGCCACCGCGATCGCCTACACGCTGGGCATCAGCGGTGTGGCACGGCTGCGGCCGAGCTTCGCATCCCTGGTCGGCCTCGGCGAAGTGCTCTTCGCGGTGCTGTCGGCGTGGGTGCTGCTCGGTGAAGCGGTCACCGTCACTCAGGCGGTCGGCGGCGTGGTGGTCCTGCTCGGTCTGGCACTGGCCCGCCAGGGCGACCGCAGCGCCGCCGTCACGGCCGCGGCGTGGCCCGACGCCGGGCCGATCGAGGAGTCGAACACCCCGGCACGGGCCTAGAACGCGCCACGCGGAGCAAACGTCGGGAATGAATCACGGCTCCCATCGGTAACATCCAGATGTGACATCTCCCGCGGCATCAAAGCGCCTCCTGCTGTCCCTCCCGGCCGTCGTCCTGATGGCGTTGGCCGCACTGGTCAGCCCGGCCGCGCTGCCCACCGCAGCCGCCGACTGCAATGACGTCCAGGTGGTGTTCGCCCGAGGCACCGACGAACCACCGGGTATCGGCCGCGTCGGGCAGGCGTTCGTCAACTCATTGCGCCCCAAGCTCGGCGGCCGCTCGATGGGCGTGTACGCGGTGAACTACCCGGCCAGCTACGACTTCCTGGCCGCGGCCGACGGCGCCAACGACGCCAGTGCCTTCATTCAGGGCGTGATGAACGACTGCCCCAACACCAGGCTCGTGCTCGGCGGTTACTCGCAAGGTGCCGCGATCATGGACGTCATCACCGCGGTCCCCTTCCCCGCGATCGGCTTCAACAACCCGCTGCCACCCAACGCGCCCGATCACATCGCGGCCATCGCGGTGTTCGGTAACCCCACCGCCAAGGTCGGCCTGCCGCTGACCAGCAGCCCCGTCTACGGCGGCCGGGCCATCGACCTGTGCAATGCCGGCGACCCGATCTGCACCAGCGGAGACGACGTGCCCGCCCACCGCGCCTACGGCGGCGACGGGTCGGCAGTCCAGGCCGCCGCGTTCGTTGCCAGCCTGCTGTAGGACGGAGCGTTTGGGCTGCCCCGACCTGGTGTGTGACTATTAGCCGAATGTTCGCGACCAAGGGGGTCTGAAAACACCATGGCCACGCCGACCATGACAGCAGCCCGCATTGTCGGGATTGCCTCGAGCGCCGTCGTCACCGCAGCCCTCGCGCTGCTCACTCCGACGACCGTCGCCCCGGCCGCGCACGCCGACTCCTGCCCCGATGTCGACGTGGTCTTCGCGCGCGGCACCAGCGAACCGGCCGGCATCGGCCGCGTCGGACAAGCCTTCGTCGACAACCTGCAGGGCCAGCTGGGCGGGCGCTCCGTGAGCGCCTATGCGGTGAATTACCCCGCGACCTACGACTTCCTGGGCGCTGCCGACGGCGCCAATGACGCGGCCAATTACATCGCGAACAGGGCCGCGGCCTGCCCGGCGACGAAGTTTGTCCTGGGCGGCTACTCGCAGGGTGCCGCGGTCGTCGACATGCTGGTCGGTATCCCCCCGCTGGGCAACAAGGTGGGCGACGTCGGCTCGGCCCCGCCGCTGGCGGGGAGCCTGGCCAACCGGGTTGCCGGGCTGGCGGTTTTCGGCAATCCGTCCACCAAGTTCAGCATCCCGATCACGTCGGCGGGCGGCGCGTTCGCCGGTAAGGGCATCGACCTCTGCAACGACGGCGACCCGATCTGCTCGCGTGGCCGCAACCCGTTCGCCCACACCGATTACGAAAAAGGTCCTGGACCCGCGCAAGCCGCCGGGTTCATCGCGGGCCTGCTCGTGGTGTAGCCCGCGAACTTATTCGCTGCCAGCACTCTCCCAGCCTCGGTACAGTGGCTGCCATGCGCGTGAAAGCGGTGCTGAGCGGGGCGGCAGCGTTAATGTGCCTTGCCGCATCGATCTTGCCCACCGCCGTGGCGACGGCCGCGGACTGCCCCGACGTTGAGGTCATGTTCGCTCGCGGCCGCTTCGAACCGCCCGGCGTCGGCCGCATCGGCGATGCGTTCGTCGGTGCACTCCGGAGCAAGACGCCGAAGAGCGTGGGTGTGTACGGGGTCAACTACATCGCCGACTGGGACATCGTGCCCGGCGCCAACGATATGAGCCGGCACATGCAGTACATGGCGACCAACTGTCCGAACACCCGCCAGGTGCCCGGCGGCTACTCGCTGGGCGCCGCGGTGGTCGACGTCGTGGTGGGCGCGACCGAGTCCCAATACGGTTACAACAGCCCGCTACCCCCGTCGGTGGCCCCTCATGTCGCGGCGGTGGTCGTCTTCGGCAACGGCACTCGCAGCATCTTCGGCCCGGTGTCCGCGGCGAACAGTCCGCTCTACGGCCCCAAGACCATCGACCAGTGCAACGTGGACGACCCGATCTGTAACGGCATCGATCCCGCCACGCTGGTCGGCAACTGGTCCTCTCATCTTCAGGACGCCTACATCGGTTCCGGCTTGGTCGATCAGGCCGCTCAATACACGGCAGACAGGCTCTAGCGTGGGAATGCGACGGGTACTCGGTGGTGCGGTCGCGACAATCGTCGCGGCCGCGACGATGTTGGTCGGCCCGCAGGCTCTGTCGGGCGGATCGTGGTCGTCGACGCCGGTGGCCTCCGCGGCCGCATGTCCGGCGGTCGAGGTGATCTTCGCGCGTGGTCGTCTGGAATCGCCGGGCGCCGGCGTCATCGGCAATGCCTTCGTCAGCGCACTGCGATCGAAGGTCGACCAGAACATCGGCGTCTACGCGGTGAAGTACCCAGCCGACAACCAGGTCGACATCGGCGCCAACGACATCAGCCAGCGCATCATCTACAACATCAACAATTGCCCCAACACCCGTCTGGTCCTCGGCGGCTACTCGCTGGGTGCGGCGGCCACCGATATGGTTCTGGCGCTTCCCATTACGATCATGGGCTTCAAGACGCTCCTGCCTCCCGGCGCCGACAGCCACATCGCGGCAGTCGCCCTGTTCGGCAACGGAACTCAGTGGTTGGGCCCGATCACCAACTTCATCCCGGTGTATCGGGACCGGACCATCGAGCTCTGCCACGGCGCCGACCCGATCTGCAACCCAGCCGACCCGGATACCTGGGAGGCCAACTGGCCCGATCACCTCGCCGCCGCCTACCAAAAGGCCGGGATGATCGACCAAGCCGCCGATTTCGTGGCGAGCAAGCTCTAAGGCTTCGGCAGGGTCCGCAAGTCGCGGGTGACATCGATACGGGCGGCAAGTTGGTCGTCCGGCGGATAGTCCACCCCTGTGAGGGTCAGGCCGCGCGCCGGTGCGGCCGCGAAGTCGCTTGAGCGTGACTGCGCGCCCAACAGCGTTGCGCACCACGATGGTTCGCGGCGCCCCTCCCCCACGGCCAGCAGCGCGCCGACCAGTGAACGCACCATCGACCAGCAGAACGCGTCGGCGCTGACGTACGCGGTCAGCAGGTCGCCCTCGCGTTCCCAGTCCAGACGCTGGAGGTCGCGAATGGTCGTCGCACCGGGGCGGTGTCGGCAAAATGCGGCAAAGTTGTTCAACCCCAGTAGATGCCGGGATGCCTGCGCCATGGCGCCGACATCCAGCGGCTTGGTCCACGGCGTCACGTAGCGGGCGAGCTGTGGCTCGGCGCCGTAGGGCGCCAGTGACAGCCGATAGGCGTAGTGGCGCCGCAGCGCCGAGAAACGGGCGTCGAATCCGGTCGGCGCCCGGACGATCTCACGCACCCGCACATCCTCGGGCAGGAAGCGGGCCAATCGGCGCACCAGCGGCCGGAACTCGGGACCGGGCCGCGGCTGGCGAGGATAGGCATGGGCCAGCGCGTCGGCGGGCACGTCGAGATGGGCCACCTGACCGCTCGCGTGCACGCCGGCGTCGGTCCGGCCGGCACCGAACACCCGCACCTGGGTCCGGAACACCGTCGAGAGGGACTCTTCGAGAACACCTGCGACGGTACGGAATCCTTCATGAGCCGCCCAGCCGGTGAATTCGGTTCCGTCGTACGCGATATCGAGCCGGAGACGAACCTGCCCGCCACCGGATTCGGTGACGGGCAGGTTCGTGTTCACCCTACTCAAGCCTTGTCAGCGTCCGAATCCTCGGCGGATTCCTCAGCCTGCTCTTCGGCCTGATCCTCGGCGACCTCTTCGGCAGCCTCGGCGGTCTGGGCGTCGGCGATAGCAGTGTCCTCTTGGACGGCCTCGGCGACCGACTCTTCGGCCGGAGCCTCTTCGACCGCGGCGGGCGCGGGCTCAGCGGCCTTGGCGGCCGAGCCCTTACGAGCCCGGTTGGCCTCGGCGGTCACGGTCTTCTCCCGCACCAGCTCGATGACCGCCATCGGGGCATTGTCGCCCTTGCGCGGCTCGACCTTGATGATGCGGGTGTAACCGCCATCGCGGTCCGCGAAGAACGGGCCGATCTCGGCGAACAAGACATGCACGATGTCCTTGTCGCGGATCTTCTTCATCACCTCACGCCGGTTGTGCAGCGCGCCCTTCTTGGCGTGGGTGATGAGCTTCTCGGCGTAGGGCCGCAAAGCCCGCGCCTTGGGCTCGGTCGTCTTGATCCGGCCATGCTCGAACAGTGACGTAGCCAGGTTGGCCAGAATCGCCTTCTGGTGGGAGGACGACCCGCCGAGACGGGGACCCTTGGTGGGCTTGGGCATTGCGACTTCTCCTCAATGGGGCCGGCCCCCGTATCAGGTAGGGCCGGGACGGGGGTGTACTTAGAGCTCTTCGGTTTCGGTGAAGTCCTGGTCGGCGTCCAGGTCGTAGCCGGCGTCGCTGTTCCACGTGCCGGTGGCCACGTCGTAGCCGGCGACCTCGGACGGATCGAAGCTGGCGGGTGAGTCCTTGAGCGACAGACCCAGTTGGTGCAGCTTGATCTTGACCTCGTCGATCGACTTCTGGCCGAAGTTACGGATGTCCAGCAGATCGGACTCCGTGCGAGCGACCAGCTCGCCGACGGTGTGCACACCCTCGCGCTTGAGGCAGTTGTACGAGCGCACCGTCAGGTCCAGGTCGTCGATCGGCAACGCGAAGGCCGCGATGTGATCGGCCTCGGCCGGCGACGGGCCGATCTCGATGCCCTCGGCCTCGACGTTGAGTTCCCGTGCCAGACCGAACAATTCGACCAAGGTCTTGCCGGCCGACGCCAGGGCGTCACGCGGGCTGATCGAGTTCTTGGTCTCGACGTCCAGGATCAGCTTGTCGAAGTCGGTGCGCTGCTCGACGCGGGTGGCCTCCACCTTGTAGGTGACCTTCAGCACCGGCGAGTAGATGGAATCGACCGGGATACGGCCGATTTCGGCGCCCGACGCCTTGTTCTGCACGGCGGGCACGTAACCACGGCCGCGCTCGACGACGAGCTCGACCTCGAGCTTGCCCTTGTCGTTCAGCGTCGCGATGTGCATGTCGGGGTTGTGCACCGTCACGCCGGCAGGCGGAACGATGTCACCGGCGGTCACCTCACCGGGGCCCTGCTTGCGCAGGTACATGGTGACGGGCTCGTCCTCCTCGGACGAGACGACCAGGCCCTTGAGGTTCAGGATGATGTCGGTGACGTCTTCCTTCACACCGGGCACAGTGGTGAACTCGTGCAGCACACCGTCGATGCGGATGCTCGTCACGGCCGCGCCGGGGATCGATGACAGCAGCGTACGGCGCAGCGAATTGCCAAGGGTGTAACCGAATCCCGGCTCCAGCGGCTCGATGACGAACTGGGAGCGGTTCTCGGCGATGGCCTCTTCGCTGAGTGTGGGGCGCTGAGAAATCAGCATGGTTTTTCGTATCTCCTTCTCGGCACCCGCTATTTGATGCCGTTAAGTGATCCGCGGAACGGTTGCCCCGCGGACGTCTTCTTACTTCGAGTAGAACTCGACGATGAGCTGCTCGGCCAGCGGCACCTGGATCTGCTCACGAGTGGGCAGCTGGTGCACGAGGATCCGCTGACGCTCACCGACGACCTGCAGCCAGCCCGGGATCGGGCGCTCACCGGCGGTCTGGCGGGAGACCTCGAACGGCAGGGTGTTCAGCGACTTCTCTTTGATGTCGATGATGTCGTACTGCGACACCCGATAGCTCGGGATGTTCACCTTGACACCGTTGACGGTGAAGTGGCCGTGGCTGACGAGCTGGCGAGCCATCCGGCGGGTACGCGCCAGGCCGGCGCGGTACACGACGTTGTCCAGGCGGGTCTCCAGGATCTGCAGCAGGTTCTCGCCGGTCTTGCCCGAGGAACGGTTCGCCTCTTCGTAGTACTTGCGGAACTGCTTCTCCAGGACGCCGTAGGTGAAGCGGGCCTTCTGCTTCTCCTGCAGCTGCTGGCGGTATTCGCTTTCCTTGATCCGCGCGCGGCCGTGCTGGCCGGGCGGGTAGGGGCGCTTCTCGAACGACTGATCGCCGCCGACCAGGTCGACGCCGAGGCGGCGCGACTTGCGGGTCGCGGGTCCGGTATAACGAGCCATTTTCTTTCTCCTCCCTAGACCCGGCGCCGCTTGGGCGGACGGCAACCGTTGTGCGGCTGCGGCGTGACGTCAGAAATGGCGCCGACCTCGAGGCCGGCAGCCTGCAGCGAACGAATCGCGGTTTCGCGGCCCGAGCCCGGGCCCTTGACGAACACGTCGACCTTCTTGACGCCGTGCTCCTGCGCCTTGCGGGCTGCGTTCTCCGCGGCCAGCTGCGCGGCGAACGGGGTCGACTTACGCGAGCCCTTGAAGCCGACGTGACCCGACGATGCCCAGGCGATGACGTTGCCCTGGGGATCGGTGATCGAGACGATCGTGTTGTTGAACGTGCTCTTGATGTGCGCGGCGCCGTGCGGGACGTTCTTCTTTTCCCGGCGACGGGTCTTCTGCCCCTTCTTGGGTGCAGCGCCGCCCTTCTTTGCTTGTGCCATCCGGGGTTACCTGGCCTTCTTCTTGCCGGCGATGGTGCGCTTCGGGCCCTTGCGGGTACGCGCATTGGTCTTGGTCCGCTGGCCACGCACCGGCAGGCCACGGCGGTGCCGCAGACCCTGGTAGCAGCCGATTTCGATCTTGCGTCGGATGTCGGCCTGCACCTCACGGCGCAGGTCACCCTCGACCTTGAGATCGTTGCCCTCGATGTAGTCGCGCAGCTGGGTCAGCTGATCATCGGACAGGTCCTTGCTGCGCAGATCCCGGTCGATACCGGTCGCGGCGAGGATTTCCTGCGAGCGGGTACGGCCAATGCCGTAGATATAGGTCAGCGCGATCTCCATGCGCTTATCGCGCGGGAGGTCGACGCCCATGAGACGTGCCATCAGGCAGTGATTCCTTCTTCTATGCGGAGGTCTGTTCCCAGTCCGTTCCCCGGTCGGGGTCCGGCCTCCGTGCCGGACGTGGATGAGAGCCGTGCGCCCTCAGTGGTACTGGGAGGTCTGCATTCAGTTGTGGGGTAGTGCTCGCCGCCAGTGGCAGGCCTGGGATCAGCCCTGGCGCTGCTTGTGGCGCGGATCAGAGCAGATCACCATGACCCGCCCATGCCGGCGGATCACCCTGCACTTGTCGCAGATCGGCTTGACGCTCGGGTTCACCTTCACGGCTGTTCGATCCTTCTGGTGTCGGTCGGTTGTTCGGTTCGTGCTGGTTCGCGGTCGGTAAGGCTTACTTGTACCGGTACACAATGCGACCCCGGGTCAGGTCGTAGGGAGACAACTCCACTACCACCCGGTCCTCGGGAAGGATGCGGATGTAGTGCTGCCGCATCTTGCCGCTGATGTGAGCGAGCACCTTGTGTCCGTTCTCCAGCTCAATGCGAAACATCGCATTGGGCAGGGGCTCGACCACGCGGCCCTCGACCTCGATGGCACCGTCTTTCTTGGCCAATGTCCTCTTCGATCCTGCTTGTTGGTTTGGGGCAGCATTTGCCCCGACTTCAAAACGTGAGCCGAAATCAGGAAATTCCGAAATTCCAGGACGAGGCACGCAAGAGCCGGCGCGGATGCCGCACCGCCGGTCTACGATACCCGCTTCGGCGCAGTACTCCAAAACGCCGTGGAGCCGCGCTGACCTCAGCGTAATGCGGCGGCGAGTAGAGCAAGCCCACCCTAATAACGACTGGACATCCGGCGCATACTGGAACGTGATGACTGGACCCGCCCCCCAGCCCCGCAAACCCGTCATTCTCACCGTTGACGACGACCCGGCCGTATCGCGCGCTGTCGCTCGCGACCTTCGCCGCCACTACGGCGAGCGATACCGGATCGTCCGTGCAGAATCCGGGCCTGACGCGCTGGACACGATCAACGAACTCAAGCTGCGCGGCGAGACCGTCGCGGTCTTCGTCGCCGACTACCGGATGCCCCAGATGAGCGGCATCCAGTTCCTCGAAGAAGCGATGGACGTCTACCCGATGGCGCGGCGCGTTCTGCTGACGGCGTACGCCGACACCCACGCCGCGATCGACGCGATCAATGTCGTCGACCTCGACCACTACCTGCTCAAGCCGTGGGATCCCCCGGAGGAAAAGCTCTACCCGGTGATCGACGCCCTGCTGGAGGCCTGGCATGCCACCGGCGACCGGGCCATCCCGCACACCAAGGTCGTCGGGCACCGATGGAGCGAACGGTCCTGGGAGGTCCGCCAGTTCCTGGCCCGCAACCAGCACACGTTCCGCGCCTTCAACGCCGACGAGCCCAAGGGCAAGCAGCTGCTCGACGCCGCCGGCCTGGACGGCATGCAGCTGCCGGTCGTCATCAGCGAGAAGGGCGAGATCCTGGTCGACCCGACCAACGCCGAACTTGCCACGATGCTGGGGTTGTCCACCAACCCGTCGCTGGAGATGTACGACCTCGCCGTCATCGGCGGCGGGCCGGCCGGCCTGGCGGCCGCGGTGTATGGCGCGTCCGAGGGGCTGCGGACCGTCCTGATCGAGGAGACGACCACCGGCGGCCAGGCCGGGCGCAGCTCCCGGATCGAGAATTACCTCGGCTTCCCCACCGGTGTCTCCGGGGCCGAGCTGACGACCTCGGCACGCAGGCAGGCCGAGCGGTTCGGAGCCGAGGTCATCACCACCCGTAAGGCGGTCAAGCTCGACGCCGGCGAGGCGGGGGCCGCCCGCACCATCATCTTCGAGGACGGCGGCAGCATCGCCGCCCGGGCGGTCATCCTGGCCACCGGTGTGTCCTACCGCCAGCTGCAGGTCACCGGATGCTGGGACAACCCCGAGGATCCCGCCTGTAACTACGTCGGACGTGGCGTCTACTACGGCGCCTCGGTGTCCGACGCCTCCGAATGCAAGGGCGAGGACGTCTACATCGTGGGCGGGGCCAATTCGGCCGGCCAGGCCGCGATGTTCATGTCCCGCGAGGCGAACTCGGTGACCATGCTGGTCCGCGGTCCGTCGCTGGAAGCGTCGATGTCGCACTATCTGATCCAGCAGATCGAAAAGAACCCGAACATCTCCGTGCGCACCTGCACCGAGGTGGTGGACACCATCGGCGACGACGACCACCTGACCGGCCTGATCCTGGCCAACCGGCAGACGGGGCAACGGGAAACCGTCGAGTCGACCCGGATGTGCTGCTTCATCGGCGCCGAGCCCCGCACCGACTGGCTCAAAGAGGTCGTCGCCGTCGACGACCACGGTTTCGTCCTGGCCGGACCCGACCTGGCCAACGTCGCCGGCTGGGGCCTGGACCGGCCGCCGCACCACCTGGAAACAAGTGTGCCGGGTGTGTTTGTTGCAGGAGACGTGCGCGCCGAGTCCGCCAAACGGGTGGCGGCCGCTGTCGGCGAAGGGTCGATGGCGGTGATGTTGGTGCACCGCTACCTGGCCGAGGCGTAACCAGCAAGGAGAAGACCATGGGTGAGAAATGTCTGCCCACCGAACTGCGCACCCTGTTCCTGTTCGAGAAGCTGTCTGACCAGCAGCTGGAGACGCTGTGCCAGAACGGGCACATCGCGACATTCGAGCCCGGCCCGGTCGTCACCGAGGGTGAGCCAGCGACCTGCTTCTACGTCTTACTCGACGGTGAGCTGGTGATGTCCAAACGTTCCGGCGGAGTCGAGATCGAGACAGGTCGCACATCGCAACGCGGCGTGTATTGCGGAGCCTGGTCCGCCTACATCCCCAATGAGGAACAGGTCTACCAAGCGTCAGTGCGGGTGACAACGCCGTCGCGGTTCTTCGTGCTCGACGCCGATGTCTTCGCCAGCTTCATGAAGTCGGAATTCCCGATGGCTGTACACCTGCTCGAAGGCCACATGGTCGGCGGCCGTCGGCAAAGCCAGCTCATCGGACAGCGCCAGAAGCTGCTGGCGCTGGGCACCATCACCGCGGGGCTCACCCATCAACTCAACAACCCCGCGGCGGCCACCGCCCGCGCGGTGGCCGATCTGCGTGAGGGCGTCGGCAAGATGCGCTACAAGCTCTCGATGCTGGCCGACGGCAAGTTCAGCCCCGAAGCACTGCGGGTGCTGGTGCGCATCCAGGACGAAGTAGCCGAGCAGGTCGCCAAATCGAAGGCGCAGGAGTTGTCCGCGCTGGAGACCTCCGATCGCGAAGACCAGGTCGGCGAATGGCTCGAAGACCACGGCATCGCCAGCGCCTGGGATTACGCCCCGACGTTCGTCGAAGCCGGCCTGGACACCGATTGGTTGGAACGCATCGAGGCATCGATCGACGCGGTCGACTGCTCGGCAACGCTGCAGAGCGCCATCGGATGGCTGAAATACACCATCGACACCGAGCTGCGGATGAACGAGATCGCCGACGCCAGCGAGCGCATCTCGGGCCTGCTGGCCGGCGCCAAGAAGTACTCCCAGATGGACCGGGCCGAATACCAGGTCGCCAACATCCACGAACTGCTGCACAGCACGCTGAAGACCCTCTTCGGCGACAAGATCGGCCCCGACAAGCCCATCACACTGGTCAAGGACTGGGACAAGACACTTCCTGAAATCGCTTGCTACCCAGGCGGTTTGAATGAGGTATGGGATGTCGTCATCAACAACGCCATCCAGGCCATGCAGGGCCACGGCACGCTGACCATCCGCACGGCACGCCACGGCGACGACATGATCCGGGTCGAGATCGGCGACGATGGCCCGGGCATCCCCGACGAGATCATCGACCGGATCTTCACCGCGTTCTTCACCACCAAGCCATTCGGTGAGGGCGACGGCCTCGGCCTGGATCTCGCGCGGCGCATCATCGTCGAGAAGCACCAGGGCGACATCCGGGTCGAATCGCAACCCGGCAACACCCGCTTCATCATCCTTTTGCCGCTGGTGGCACCCGCGCCGGCCGCAACTCCCGGTGAACTCTCTGCCGCTGCGGAATAGCCGACTGCCGCCCTCGGGTTGTAGCCGCCATGACTGCCAAGCCCGGCCCCCTCGGCCTGCGTTGACCCGGAAGGAAGATCGATGACGGACGCCAAACCAGATCTGGGCCGCTTCGGCTCGTTCGGACGTGGAGTCACCCCGCAGCAGGCCAAGGAGATCGAGGCGCTGGGCTACGGAGCGGTCTGGGTAGGCGGCTCGCCGCCCGCCGAATTGGATTGGGTGGAGCCGATTCTGGCCAACACCTCCACGCTGAAGGTGGCCACCGGAATCGTCAACATCTGGACGGCCGCGGCAGGCCCGGTGGCCGAGTCGTTCCACCGCATCGAGAACGCCTACCCCGGGCGGTTCATCCTCGGCATCGGCGTCGGCCATCCCGAGGCACACCAGGAATATCAGAAGCCGATCGACGCGCTGCGCGGCTACCTCGACAAGCTCGACGAGTACGGGGTGCCTAAGAACCGGCGCGTGGTCGCCGCGCTCGGACCGCAGGTGCTCAAGCTGTCGGCGGCGCGCAGTGCCGGCGCACACCCCTACCTCACCACCCCCGAGCACACCGCAGAGGCGCGCGAGCTGCTCGGCCCCGAGGCGTTTCTGGCACCCGAGCACAAGGCGATCCTCACCACCGACGCCGATCGGGCACGCGAAGTCGGCAGGCGTGCCCTGGACATCTACCTCAACCTGCAGAACTACCTCAACAGCTGGAAGAGGTTGGGGTTCACCGACGAAGACGTGGCGCGGCCCGGCAGCGACCGGCTTGTCGACGCGGTCGTGGCCTACGGCACACCCGAGCAGATCGCGGCTCGACTCACCGAGCACCTCGACGCCGGAGCCGACCACGTACCCGTCCAGGTGCTGACGTCGTCTGACAAGCTGGTGGATGCGCTGGCCGCGCTGGCCGGTCCCCTGGGTCTCAAACAACCGTAACGAGAGGTAACTCGTGACCAACCCGTCGCTGCTCAAACCGGATCTCGGCCGTTACGGAGTGTGGACCGGCGGCCCGGTGTCACCGGAACAGGCGAAAGAGATCGAGCGCCTCGGCTACGGCGCGGTGTGGGTGGGCGCGTCGCCCGCCGCCGAGCTGGCCTTCGTCGAGCCGATCCTCGAGCGCACCGAAAGCCTGACGGTCGCCACCGGGATCGTCAACATCTGGAACGCGCCGGCCGAGGAGGTCGCCGCCTCCTATGAGCGGATCGAAAATGCCTATCCCGGAAGGTTTTTGCTCGGTGTCGGCGTCGGCCATCCCGAGCACACACAGGAGTACCAGAAGCCGTACGACGCGCTGGTGAGTTACCTCGACAAGCTCGACGACAAGTGTGTGCCGACCAGCCGCCGGGTGATCGCCGCGCTCGGGCCCCAGGTGCTGCGGCTCGCCGCGCACCGCAGTGCCGGTGCACATCCGTACCTGACCACCCCCGAGCACACCGCGCAGGCCCGCGACCTGGTGGGGTCGTCGGTGTACCTGGCCCCCGAACACAAGGTCGTGCTCACCACTGACGCCGACGAAGCGCGCACGCTCGGCCGCGACAGCGTCGGCTTCTATCTGGGGTTGAGCAACTACGTCAACAACTGGAAGCGGCTGGGATTCACCGACACCGACGTCGAGCAGCCGGGTAGCGACAAGCTGATCGACGCGGTCATCGCCTACGGCACCCCCGAGGCGATCGCAGCGCGGCTGAACGAACACCTCGATGCCGGTGCCGACCACGTGACGATCCAGGTGCTGGGCGGTTCGGCCAAATTAATGCCGACGCTGACCGAACTGGCCGGGCCGCTGGGGCTGACCGCGGCCGGGTGACCACGCGCGCTGCCCGTTAGGGTGGCACCATGCGGCTGTTGGTCACGGGCGGTGCCGGATTCATCGGCGCCAATTTCGTCCACAGCACCGTGCGCGAACGGCCCGGCGTTTCGGTGACGGTGCTGGACGCGCTGACGTATGCCGGGAGCCGCGAATCACTGGGTCCCGTCGAGGATCGCATCCGGCTGGTCGAAGGTGACGTGACCGACGAACCGCTGGTCGACCAGCTCGTCGCCGAGTCCGATGCCGTCGTGCATTTCGCCGCCGAAACCCATGTGGACAACGCGCTGGCGGATCCCGCGGTGTTCCTGCGCAGCAACGTGATCGGCACGTTCGCGGTGCTGGAAGCTGTTCGCAGGCACGGGGTACGCCTGCATCACATCTCCACCGACGAGGTGTACGGCGACCTGCCACTGGATCGGGGACAGCGATTCACCGCGGACACCCCGTTCAACCCGTCAAGCCCGTACTCGGCGACCAAGGCATCGTCCGATCTGTTGGTGCGCGCATGGGTGCGGTCCTTTCGCCTGCGCGCGACAATCTCGAACTGCTCCAACAACTATGGGCCCTATCAACACATCGAGAAGTTCATCCCGCGCCAGATCACGAACATCCTGACCGGGCGCCGGCCCAAGCTCTACGGTGCCGGGGCGAATGTGCGCGACTGGATTCACGTCGAAGACCACAACAGCGCGGTGTGGCGCATCTTAGAAAATGGAGTGGGTGGGGCGACATATCTCATCGGCGCCGACGGTGAGCGCGACAACCTCTCGGTGCTGCGACTGATCCTGCAGTTGATGGGCCGCGATCCCGACGACTTCGACCATGTCGTCGACCGCGCCGGTCACGATTTGCGCTACGCGATCGACTCGAGCGCCCTGTGCGCCGAACTCGACTGGGCGCCAAAGCACACCGATCTGGCCGAGGGACTGGCCGGCACTATCGACTGGTACCGGGAGAACGAGTGGTGGTGGGGTCCGCTCAAGGACCGGGTCGAGGCGGGCTACGCCGAACGCGGTCAGTGAGCGGGCTTAGCACCACAGTCACGCCGCCAGCACGATAGCGGGACGCGGGAAACGCAATGTGGCACAGGCGTCGTCGACGGATTCATCGATCCCTTCGGCAAGATCACGGCGGACGACCGAGCTGTCCAAGGCGGACCCGATGTCGCCGAAACCCAGGATGAGTGTGGTCAGTACTACATTGTGACGGCGGCGAATGTGGTCCATCTGGGCGATCATGGTGTCGACCGCGGCTGAACAACTGACGAAACCGTCTGGCGTGGTGCCGATCTCGCAGAGCAGGCCGATCAGAGTGGCCGACGGGCAGCCGATCACCGTATCAACCGCGGTGTCGCGATCACTCGGTGTCGTCGCATCGGTCATGCGCAACAACACATTCTGGCTACGACCGGCGCGCAACGACATGGTCTGGTCGGGGCAACTGAGGACCAGCCGACCCACTCCGACAGCGGCCACGCGGCGAATGTCACCGATGTCCAGGTGATCGGCGTGGACAGTTATCAGCACCGGATGGATGCCGACCGAGATCGCCGAATGCAGCTCGGCAAGTGTGCGGACATCGACGGCCAGCCGGTGCTCGCGCAGCCAGCGCGCCACCCGGGTGTCCCGGAGGGCGGTAGCCGGAAAGGACACCTGCGTGGGCGCACACGAGTCCCGATAGCCGATCATTCGGCGTATCTCGGGATGATCGGACTGCGGAACCTGGCGTCGGGAAACCAATGACCGAAAACTCGTCGACAGCGTCACCACAAAAACCTTCTTTCTTGCTCCCTCGACGGTGCCCCGCCAAACCCCGATTCGGCTCTGACATCGCTGTGGGCTCGCTGAACACCGCAGGTGGCAGGACTTCGTCAAGACGAACCGTCCGGGCGTAAAGAAACCGTCAACGGCGGCGATGGGTGCTCTTGGGCGGACTTAGCTTCACCTCATGAGTGTCCTCATATACATCGTGCTGACCGTGGCGATCTTCGCCCTGCTCGGCCTGGTACAGAAGCTGGTCGAGCGACTGTGAGCTACGAGAACATCGTCGGCCTGATCTTGGCCGTCCTGCTGGTCCTGTTCGTCGCCGCAGCCCTGCTGTTCCCGGAGAGGTTCTAGTGACCACCACATCGGCGGGGATCGCGTTCCTCGCGCTCCTCATCGTCGCGCTGGCGGCCGTGCACGTGCCGCTGGGCGACTACATGTACCGGGTGTACTCCAGCGAGAAGAACAATCGCGTCGAACGAGTCATCTACCGGCTGATCGGCGCCGATCCCCGCTCGAAGCAGACCTGGGGCGCTTACGCCCGCAGCGTGCTGGCCTTCTCGGCGATCAGCATCCTGTTCCTGTTCGTCTTCCTGCTGGTGTCGGGCAAGTTGCCGCTGCACCTCATCGACCCGGCCACCCCGATGACCCCTGCACTGGCATGGAACACCGCGGTCAGCTTCGTCACGAACACCAACTGGCAGGCCTATTCCGGTGAGTCCACCATGAGCCATCTCGTGCAGATGGCCGGCCTGGCCGTGCAGAACTTCGTTTCTGCCGCGGTGGGAATGGCGGTGGCGATGGCGGTGGTCCGCGGGTTTGCCCGCCGGCACACCAGTGAACTGGGCAACTTCTGGGTCGACCTGGTGCGCGGCACACTGCGCATCCTGCTGCCGATAAGTGTTGTCGCCGCAATCATCCTGATCATCGGTGGAGCGGCACAGAACTTCCACAACTTCGACCAAGTGGTCAACACACTGGCCGGCGCCCAGCAGACCCTGCCCGGCGGACCGGTGGCCAGCCAGGAGGCCATCAAGGACCTCGGTACCAACGGTGGCGGCTTCTACAACGTGAACTCCGCCCATCCGTTCGAGAATCCGACGACCTGGACCAACTGGATCGAGATCTTCCTGCTGCTGGTCATCAGTTTCTCGCTGCCGCGCACCTTCGGCCGCATGGTCGACAGCAAGAAGCAAGGATTCGCGATCGCCGCGGTCATGTCGATCCTCGCCCTCATCAGCTGGTCGGCAACGATGTGGATGCAGTTGCAGGCTCACGGCGCGGTGCCCACCGCCGTCGGCTCGGCGATGGAAGGTGTCGAACAGCGCTTCGGGGTGGCCAACTCGGCGGTCTTCGCCGCCTCGACCACTCTGACGTCCACCGGTTCGGTGGACTCCTTCCACGATTCCTACACCAGCCTCGGCGGTCTGGTGCTGCTGTTCAACATGCAGCTCGGCGAGGTCGCGCCCGGCGGGGTCGGCTCCGGCCTGTACGGCATGCTGGTCTTGGCCGTCATCACGGTGTTCGTCGCCGGGCTGATGGTGGGCCGCACTCCGGAATACCTGGGCAAGAAGATCACGCCGCGCGAAATCAAGCTGGCGGCAAGCTATTTCCTGGTGACTCCGCTGTTGGTGCTCACCGGAACGGCGATCGCGATGGCGATGCCGGGTCAGCGGGCAGGCATGCTGAACAGCGGACCCCATGGCTTGTCGGAAGTGTTGTATGCCTTCACGTCCGCGTCCAATAACAACGGCTCGGCGTTCGCGGGCATCACCGTCAACACCGAGTGGTACAACACCGCGCTGGGATTGGCGATGGTGTTCGGCCGGTTCCTGCCCATCGTGCTGGTTCTCGGACTCGCGGGCGCACTGGCCAAGCAGGGCCACACTCCCGAGTCGATCGGCACCCTGCCCACCCACCGTCCCCAGTTCGTCGGCATGGTCGCAGGCGTCACGCTCATTCTGGTGGCGCTGACCTTCCTGCCCATGCTCGCGCTCGGACCCCTTGCTGAAGGAATTCACTGACCATGACTGTCACCGCAGTTGAAGCCCGTTACGACGCCGGCACCAAGAAGAAACAGGTGCAGGGCGGACTACTGGACCCCAAGATGCTCTTGACCTCGCTGCCCGACGCGCTGCGCAAGCTCGACCCGCGCACCCTGTGGCGCAACCCGGTCATGTTCATCGTCGAAATCGGCGCGGTCTGGGCCACGATCCTGGCATTCCTGAACCCCGGCTGGTTCGGCTGGCTGATCGTGTTCTGGCTCTGGCTGACCGTGGTGTTCGCCAACCTGGCCGAAGCCGTGGCCGAAGGCCGCGGCAAGGCGCAGGCCGAGTCGCTGCGAAAGACCAAGGCCGACACCATGGCTCGCCGCTTGATTGGGTGGGAGCCGGGTGCGCACGGCCGCGAGGACGTGGAAGAATCTGTCGCCGCATCCTTACTCGTCCAGGGCGACATGGTGGTGGTCGAAGCCGGCCAGGTCATTCCCGGTGACGGCGACGTGCTGGAAGGCATTGCGTCGGTTGATGAGTCGGCCATCACCGGCGAGTCCGCCCCGGTGATCCGGGAGTCCGGCGGCGACCGCTCAGCGGTCACCGGCGGTACCACGGTGTTGAGTGACCGCATCGTCGTCAAGATCACCCAAAAGCCCGGCGAGAGCTTTATCGATCGGATGATCGCCCTCGTCGAGGGTGCCAACCGGCAGAAGACGCCCAACGAGATCGCGCTGAACATCCTCCTGGCCGCGTTGACGATCATCTTCATCTTCGCCGTCGCGACGCTGCAGCCGTTGGCGATCTTCTCCAAGGCGAATAATCCCGGAGTGCCGGATACGTTGGCGCTCACCGGAGATGGCGTCAGTGGGATCGTCATGGTCTCGCTGCTGGTCTGCCTGATCCCGACGACGATCGGCGCGCTGTTGTCGGCCATCGGTATCGCCGGTATGGACCGGCTGGTGCAGCGCAATGTGCTGGCCATGTCGGGCCGCGCCGTCGAGGCCGCGGGTGACGTCAACACACTGCTGCTGGACAAGACCGGGACCATCACGCTGGGTAACCGGCAGGCATCGGACTTCGTCCCGCTGGCCGGGGTCACACCCGAACAGCTGGCCGATGCCGCGCAGTTGTCCAGTCTGTCCGACGAAACCCCTGAGGGCCGTTCGATTGTGGTGTTCGCCAAGTCGAACTTCGGGCTGCGTGCCCGAACCCCAGGCGAGCTGGTCAATGCGCACTGGGTGGAGTTCTCTGCGGCGACCCGGATGTCCGGTGTCGATCTGGAGAACGGCCATCTGCTGCGCAAGGGTGCGGCCAGCACGGTCGCGCAGTGGGTACGTGACCAAGGCGGTACCGTGCCGATGCAGCTCGGCGACATCGTCGACGGGATATCCGCCGCGGGCGGTACCCCGTTGGTGGTCGGCCAAGTTTTGCAAGAAGGCGGGGCTGAGAAGGCATCGGTCTTGGGCGTCATCCACCTCAAGGACGTCGTCAAGCAGGGCATGCGGGAACGTTTCGACGAGATGCGCAAGATGGGCATCCGCACGGTGATGATCACCGGCGACAACCCGTTGACCGCCAAGGCGATTGCCGACGAGGCCGGCGTCGACGACTTCCTCGCCGAGGCCACGCCCGAGGACAAACTCGCGCTGATCAAGCAGGAGCAGGCCGGCGGCAAGCTGGTCGCGATGACCGGCGACGGCACCAACGACGCACCGGCGCTGGCCCAGGCTGACGTGGGTGTGGCGATGAACACCGGCACCTCGGCGGCCAAAGAAGCCGGCAACATGGTCGATCTGGACTCCGACCCGACGAAGCTCATCGAAATCGTCGAGATCGGCAAGCAGTTGCTGATCACCCGCGGTGCACTCACTACGTTCTCGATCGCCAACGACATCGCCAAGTACTTCGCGATCATTCCGGCGATGTTCGTCGCACTGTTCCCCGGCCTGGATCTGCTGAACATCATGCGGCTGCACAGCCCGCAGTCGGCGATCCTGTCCGCGGTCATCTTCAATGCGATCGTCATCATCGCCTTGATCCCGTTGTCGCTGCGGGGTGTTCGCTACACCCCGAGCAGCGCGTCAAAGCTGTTGAGCCGCAACCTTTACGTTTATGGCCTCGGTGGGATCATCGCCCCCTTCATCGGGATCAAGCTCATCGATCTCGTCATCCAATTCCTGCCAGGGATGTGACACATGAATTTCTCAACTTTCGTTCGTCAACACTGGGCGGCGCTGCGCGCGCTGCTCGTGCTCACCGTCATCGTCGGTATCGGCTACCCGCTGTTCATCTGGCTGGTCGCGCAGATTCCGGGGCTGAAGGACAAGGCCGACGGCTCGATCATCGAGGTGAACGGTAAGCCGGTCGGCAGCAGCCTGATCGGGCAGCTGTTCACCGACGACAAGGGTGATCCGCTGCCGCAGTACTTCCAAAGCCGCCCCTCGGCGGCCGGCGACGGGTATGACCCGCTGGCCACCAGCGCGTCGAACCTGGGTCCGGAGAGCATCGTCGATACCCCGGCCGATCCGTCGCTGCCGGAGGACGACAACGGGTACAAGGCCAGCTTGCTCACCCTGGTCTGCTCGCGCAGCAAGGCCGTTGGGGACCTCGAGGGCGTCGACGGCAAGCGTCCGTTCTGCACCGGCGAGGGCGTAGGCGCGGTGCTGTCGGTCATCGGTCCCCGCGACGCCACAGGCAACGTCGTGAAGCCGACCAAGGTCGTCAGCGTCAACGAGCCGTGCCAGACCGCCACCCAGCCGTTCTTGGACACCTATGAGGGTGTGCGGGTGGAATGCGCCAAGTTCGGCGAGGACTATTCGGCCGGGCAGATCGTGCCGGTCAAGGGGGCCGTGTCCGACCCGGCAGTGCCGGCCGACGCCGTCACCGCCAGCGGCAGCGGCCTGGATCCGAACATCTCCCCCGCCTACGCCGACCTGCAGATCGCCCGAGTGGCCAAGGCCCGCGGCGCCAGCACCGACCAGATCAAAGGCCTTGTGGCCGACCACACCGACGGCCGCACCCTCGGCGTCTTGGGTGAACCCCGGGTCAACGTCCTCGAGCTCAACGTTGCGCTGGACGAGAAGCTTCCGATGAAGAGCTGAGTTCGAGGTGGATGATAGGCGTGTGGAGATCGTTCAGCCCCCACGCGTGACGTCCGGCGGTGAACCTCCGCCGGACGTTTCATCCGAGGATGATGCGCAGCACGTCTCGACGGGCACCAAGCCGAAACGAGGCGAGCTGCGCATCTACTTGGGTGCCGCGCCGGGGGTGGGTAAGACATTTGCGATGCTGGGCGAGGCCCACCGCAGGCTCGAACGTGGCACCGACCTGGTGGCCGCCGTGGTCGAAACGCACGGGCGCAAGAAGACCGCGCAGCTGCTCGACGGCATCGAGATCATCCCGCCCCGCTACATCGACTACCGCGGCAGCCGGTTCCCCGAACTGGACGTGCCGGCAGTGCTGGCCCGCAAGCCGCAGGTGGTCCTGGTCGACGAACTGGCCCACACGAACGCCCCCGGCAGCAAGAACGCCAAGCGCTGGCAGGACATCGAGGAGTTGCTCGACGCGGGCATCACGGTGATCTCCACGGTCAACGTCCAACACCTGGAGAGCCTCAACGACGTCGTCGCGCAGATCACCGGCATCGAGCAACAGGAGACGGTGCCCGACGAGATCGTCCGCTCCGCCGCCCAGATCGAGTTGGTGGACATCACTCCGGAGGCGCTGCAACGCAGGCTCTCCCACGGCAACGTCTACGCTCCGGAGAAGGTCAACGCCGCCTTGTCGAACTACTTCCGCCGCGGCAACTTGACCGCGTTGCGGGAGCTCGCGCTGCTGTGGCTGGCCGATCAGGTCGACGCCGCCCTGGCCAAATACCGCGCCGACAACAAGATCACCGCGACGTGGGAGGCCCGCGAACGTGTCGTCGTCGCGGTCACCGGCGGACCGGAGTCGGAGACGTTGGTGCGCCGGGCGTCCCGGATCGCTTCGAAATCCAGCGCCGAGTTGATGATCGTCCACGTGGTTCGCGGTGACGGGCTGTCAGGCGTCTCGGCACCGCAAATGGGCAAGGTGCGCGAGCTGGCGGCCAGCGTGGGCGCCACCGTGCATACCGTCGTCGGCGATGACGTGGGAAAGGCGTTGCTGGACTTCGCCCGTGAGATGAACGCGACCCAGCTGGTGATCGGGACGTCGCGGCGGTCCCGGTGGGCCCGCGTCTTGGACGAGGGTATCGGCGCCGCGATCGTCCAGGACTCCGGCAAGATCGACGTCCACATGGTCACCCACGAGGAGGCCAAGCGGGGGTTTGCGCTGCGGGCGGCCTCGCCGCGGGAACGCCGGGCGATCTCCTGGCTGGCCGCCGTCATCGTGCCGTCGGTCATCTGCGCGGTGACGGCGCTGTTCCTCGACAAGTACCTGACGATCGGCGGTGAGAGCGCCGTTTTCGTTGTCGGCGTGCTGGTGGTCGCCCTGCTCGGCGGGGTCGCACCGGCGGTGCTGTCGGCCATGCTGTCCGGTCTGCTGCTCAACTATTTCCTGACCGAGCCGCGGTACACGTTCACCATCGCCGAACCCGACGCCGCGGTCACCGAGCTCGTCCTGTTGATGCTGGCAGTCGCGGTTGCGGTATTGGTCGACCGCGCGGCCAGCCGGCAACGCGAGGCCCGGCGAGCCTCCCAGGAGGCCGAGTTGCTGACGTTGTTCGCCGGCTCGGTGCTGCGCGGGGCGGATCTG
The DNA here is from genome assembly GCA_000230935.2 of Mycolicibacterium rhodesiae JS60. Lineage (GTDB taxonomy): Bacteria > Actinomycetota > Actinomycetes > Mycobacteriales > Mycobacteriaceae > Mycobacterium > Mycobacterium rhodesiae_B. Next base: position 726,322 of record AGIQ01000001.1, on the reverse strand, counting down.
GAGACCCTTCTGGAACGGGTGCGGGAAACCTACTCACAGCGCGCGGTCAGTGTGCTGCGGGTGCGTGGCGAAGACGCCCAGATCCTGGCGTGCGTGGGCAAGGATCCGTGTGTCACCGTCGAAACAGCCGACACCGCAATCGAAGTGGGTGACGACGAGTTCTGGATGCTGATGTCGGGGCGCAGCCTGCCTGCCCGCGACCGGCGCGTACTGACCGCCGTCGCCAAACAGGCCGCGGGACTCGTGCGCCAGCGGGAACTGGCCGCCGAGGCCAGCAAGGCCGAAGCCATCGAGAAGGCCGACGAACTGCGCCGCTCATTGCTCTCGGCGGTCAGTCACGACCTGCGCACCCCGCTGGCCGCGGCCAAGGCGGCGGTATCGAGCCTGCGTTCTGAGGACATCGACTTCTCCGAGGAGGACACCGCCGAATTGCTTGCCACCGTCGAGGAATCCGTCGACCAGCTCACCGCGCTGGTGGACAACCTGCTGGACTCGTCGCGGCTCGCCGCCGGGGTCGTGCGCCCCGAACTGAAGCGGGTGTACCTCGAAGAGGTGGTCCAACGCGCGCTGCTGAGCATTGGTCGGGGGTCGACCGGGTTCGGCGCCAAAGGACTCGGTCGGGTGAAAGTGGACGTCGGCGACGCGGTGGCGCTGGCCGATGCCGGCCTGCTGGAGCGGGTGCTGGCCAACCTGGTCGACAATGCGCTTCGTTACGCGCCGGAATCCATCGTGCGGATCAACGCGGGTAGGGTCGGCGATCGGATGCTCATCAACGTCGTCGACGAAGGTCCCGGCGTGCCACGCGGCACCGAGGAGCAGCTCTTCGAACCATTCCAGCGCCTCGGCGACCGGAACAACAAATACGGTGTCGGACTGGGCCTTTCGGTGGCCCGCGGCTTTGTCGAGGCGATGGGCGGGACGATCTCGGCCACCGACACCCCCGGCGGTGGCCTCACCGTGATCGTCGACCTCGCCGCGCCGCCGGGGGGCCGGTAAATGAGCAAGATCAAGGTGCTGGTGATCGACGACGAGCCGCAGATCCTGCGGGCTTTGCGGATCAATCTGAGTGTGCGCGGTTACGAGGTGATCACCTCCGCGACCGGCGCGGGCGCGTTGAAGGCGGCCGCCGAGCATCGCCCGGACGTGGTCGTCCTGGATCTCGGGCTGCCCGATATGGACGGCATCGAAGTGCTCGGTGGCCTGCGCGGCTGGCTCACCGCACCGGTGATCGTCCTGTCGGCCCGCACCGACTCGGCCGAGAAGGTCGACGCACTCGACGCCGGCGCCGACGACTACGTGACCAAACCGTTCGGGATGGATGAGTTCCTGGCGCGCCTGCGCGCGGCCGTGCGCCGTGCCGCGGCGGCCTCGGAGACCGACGAGCCGGTGGTCGAAACCGATGCGTTCACAGTCGATCTAGCCTCGAAGAGGGTCATCAAGAACGGCACCGAAGTGCACCTGACCCCCACCGAGTGGGGCATGCTCGAGATGCTGGTGCGCAACCGGGGCAAGCTGGTCGGCCGCGAGGAATTGCTCAAAGAGGTGTGGGGCCCGGCCTACGCCAAGGAGACCCACTATCTGCGGGTGTACCTGGCGCAGCTGCGCCGCAAGCTCGAGGACGACCCGTCACACCCGCGCCATCTGCTGACCGAAGCGGGGATGGGTTATCGCTTCGAGCAGTGAGGCAACTCCGCTGTGAAGTATGTTGAGCTGCACCAGATCTGACCAACACGGTTTCGTGCCCGGGATCGGGCGCGACACCTTCATCATGTCGCTCGAAGCCGGACGACAATCGGTACTCACGGTGGTCAGCCTCCAGAATTCCCAGTGCGATTCGGGGTCCGTCGTAGAAGTGCAGGTCGGGATTGATGGTGATGGTGATGAATCCTCCGCCGTGCGCCGGACTCCAGGGGCCAGCAGACGGCGAGCAACGTCATCACCAATACGAGCAGCATGGAAATCGGTGGCGTCGTGGCCGACGAGATTGGCACCTCGTTCAACGGCAGAATGTCCGGCAAGTTGGGCCACGTCTGCCGCGGCGAGGACCGGAGATCGGATGTGTGCGAATCGCTAACTTGCCAACTGCCGACGTACTGCCACAAGTTGATTTCAGCAAACTACCACGATGCCGGTCGACCCAGATCGGTATCGTCCATCGGCTTGTGTCGTGTCACATTCGAGGCTGGCGTCGTCGCTTTGATGCATTCCGTGGAACAGAAATGAACTGAAACTGCGGAATCAGCGCAAGTAGCGGCAAGGCGTGCGCAGGTCGGGCCCACGGCCCGAACCCGGAGTAAACGAAGCTGCGGATTTGCTGTCACGCCGACGATTGTTGGAATATATTCCTGACGAACGGCCGCGCTCTTCTCGGCCGAACATTGGTTTTGGCCGCGGGGAGGGGCTGAATCATGGTGAATCCGAAGTACATTGGCCGGGTCGGTGCGCTGGCTGTCGCTTTGGGTGTGGGGGTCGCGATAGGCAACGTGCCTGGGGTGGCGTTGGCGGATGGTGCATCGACGGAGTCCTCGTCGCGGTCAGGCGTCGGGCAACCCGGCCCGCGAAAAGGGAAGACGGTCAGGGATCGCCCCCCTACCAGCGGCGCGTCGATGACCGCCGCAACCGGAGACCACGAAGGTCGGCCAGGTGCCTCGGATGCCGAGACCGTCAGTGGCGAGTTGCCCGAGGGCGCCCAGCTCGTCGCTGATGACGAAGCCACCGCCGACACCCCAACGACCGTTGCCGGCCCCGGCCAGGCGCGGAAGGCGACCATCAGACAATCCGCCGGCTCAGAGGTCCGGTCGCGCAACAGCGACGGTGCCGCTGATGCCATCGCCGCAGCAGCCGACGCCGCGACGGCAGATGTCGCCAGCGGCATCAACGAGAACGCCACGCGTGTAGAGGTGACCGATGTCGATCTCACCGGCACGCGGCCGCTTGCTGCGCGGGATGCCACCAGAACAGGAACCGCGCTGGCCACCGTCGACGCGGTGGCGGCCGACCGCCCGAGTCTGATCGAGAGTCTGGTGGCGGTACCGGCCACCGCGTTCGCCAGGCTGGTCGACGGCGTGGTCGGCCTCTTCGAGCGAATCGTGGGCCCCGGCGCACCGCTGGAGAACGCGTTCCTGTGGGCGATGTTCGCCTGGGTGCGCAAGGAGACCACCCGGAGCCTGGCCAACCGTACGCCCGAGATCGGTCAGGAGGACTTCAGCCTGGTCATCGACCAGGACAGCAGTGCCAACGTGATTGGGCCGCTGCCGGCCACCGATGCCGATGCCGACACCCTGACCTACTCGGTCGACCCCGCGCACGGGCCGACCAATGGCGTGGTGAACATCCTCGGCAACGTCGTTTCGTACACACCGAACGCCGATTTCGTCGGCGAGGACAGTTTCACCCTGATCGCCGACGACGGTGGCTCCGGCTTCCACCTCCACGAAGCCGGCGCCGGCCACACCGACACCGCCGTGGTCACCGTGACGGTCAACGCTGTCATCAGCAACGCCGCCCCGACCGCCGGTGATGATTCTGCGGTCACCGGCGAGGACACCCCGGTCGTCATCACCGTGCTGGCCAACGACACCGACCCCGACAACGAGCCCCTCACCGTCGGGTCGATCAACCAACCCGGCCACGGCACCGCGACCCTCAACCCCGATGGAACGGTCACCTACACCCCCGACGCCGGCTTCGATGGCGAAGACCAATTCACCTACACCGTCACCGACGGCGAGCTCCCCAGCGCCCCCGCCACCGTGACCGTCGCGGTGCACGCCATCCCCGAATTCCATCTCGTGGCCACCATCGAAGTCGGCTGGGTTCCGACCCGGCCAGCGGTCAGCCAAGACGACGTGGTCTACGTCGTCCACCTCCACAGCAACACGGTGTCGGTGGTCGACCCCGCCACCATCGACGGCGTCCCCGCCACCATCGACGTCGGCAGCTCTCCGTCCGGGGTAGCGGTCAGCCCTGTCGGCGCCCGCGCCTACGTCACCAACAGCGGTGACGACACCGTGTCGGTGATCGACACCGCCACCAACACCGTCACCACCACCATCGACGTCGGCGATACCCCGCTGGGGGTCGCGGTCAGCCCCGACGGCACCCGCGCCTACGTCACCAGCCTCTGGGACAACACGGTGACGGTGATCGATACCGCCACCAACACCGTCACCACCACCATCGACGTCGGAAAGGCCCCACGCGAGATAGCGGTCAGTCCCGACGGGACCCGCGCCTACGTCACCAACCGAGATGACTCCACCGTGTCGGTGATCGACACCGCCACCAACACCGTCACCACCACCATCGACGTCGGCTCGGAGCCGGGACTGGTAGTGGTCAGCCCTGACGGCACCCGCGCCTACGTCACCATCAGCAGCTACGACGCCGACGTGGTGGTGATCGACACCGCCACGAACACCGTCACCGCCACCATCGAGATGGGCAATGGCAGGTCGGCGTCCGGGCTAGCGGTCAGCCCCGACGGTGCCCGCGCCTACGCCGTCAACACTTCCCTCTTAGAGCCGACCTTGTCGGTGATCGACACCGCCACCAACACCGTCATCACCACCATCGACACCAGGGCTGCCTTCGACCCCAACGTCGCCTTCTACGCACAGACCCCCCTCGGGGTTGCGGTCAGTCCCGACGGCACCCACCTCTACATCACCAACGACGTTTCCAACAAAGGGCACGGAACCGTGTCGATCATCGCCATCGGTTGACCCTTGGGTCGCGGTAGAGCGTTGCCCGGCTGATTGCCCTGCCGAGGCGCTCCTGAGACGAATACGGTCAACGCGCACGGCCCACCGTGGCCCACGCAGGCCACAACTGGCTCTTGCGGTGTCGTCGGTGGTCAAGGTCGATGCGGTACAGGGCGCGCGGATCGCCGGTGCCCGGATGATCGTGGCGCTCGACCCGGTCGCCTACAAGTGCACCAGGTCCCTGGACTTCGGCGCCACCCACACCGCCGCCACCGTCGAGGAGGCGCAGGCGCTGATTGCCGACGTCACACGCGGCGCGATGGCCGACGTGTGCGTGGTCAGCACCGACGTTGCCGAGGGCAGCTACGTCGCACAGGCACTGAGCCTGGTCGGCAAACGCGGCCGGGTGGTGATGACGGCGATCCCGCATCCGACGGCACACACAGGTCGACATGTCGCTGTTCGACCTGACGCTGTACGAAAAGCAAGTCCGCGGGTCACTTTTCGGCTCGTCAAACCCCCGGCGCGACATTCCCCGGCTGCTGGAGTTGTACAGTGCCGGGCAACTGAAGCTCGACGAACTGGTCACCCGCGAATACACCCTTGACGAGATCAACCAAGGCTATGCCGACATGCACTCGGGGGTTAATTTGCGCGGTCTCATCCGGTTTTGATCGACCGCTCACGTTCGGCACCGCGGATGGCTATCGTGGGATCATCCGGGCGAAGGAGATGATCTGTCATGAACCGTCAGGATCCGTGTGCCGGGGTCGAGCCCAAGCACACCGGTGGCTGTACCTGCCGCTGCAACGCCTGCGACGGCGGCCATCACTGTCACAACATCGGCAGCGGCTGCAAGGTAAAGCCCTAAAGTCGAAAGGCGCCGCCCCCAAGATTGACGCCCGGTATTGACGGGTATGCCAGTCGGCATGGACGCCGCCCATCCCGGCAGGCTCCACCGACCTCGGGTCGGCCTGCTGGCAGTACAGGGTGCCGCGGTGCTCGTCGCCGCGGCATTCTCCCTCCTGGCCATCGCCGGTGTCATCCCCGGCCTGACCACCCGGTCCGAGCTGTTCGGCGTGTTCGAGGTGTCGGTGCTGCACAACGTGCTGCACCTGGCCTTCGGGGTCGCCGGGTTCCTGCTCGCGACGACATTCGCCAGGGCGCGCGGCTACCTCATCGGCGGCGGTCTGATCTATCTCGGACTCTGGGTTTACGGGCTGTTCTTCGACCCGTCCGGAGTGCGAAACATCCTGCCGCTCAACGGCGCCGACAACTGGCTGCATTTCTCGATCGGCGTGGTGATGACGCTGCTCGGTGTCACGCTGGCCGGTAGCCGAGTCCCCACCGGCGCCGACGGCGAGCCGTTGATCGACCCGCAGGACTGACACTCAGGCGATGGAGAGCGCGATCCCGTCCAGGATGTCATGCTCGCTGACCACCAGCTCGTCGATGCCGGCCCGCTGCCCGAGCGCATACGCCAGCTCTTCGACGACGATCGAGCCGCCGCCGATGACGTCGACGCGACCCTCGTGCATGGGGCCCAGGGCGGCGCGCTGCTTGCGGGTCATCCCGATGAGCTGGTCACACACCCCCAACAGGTCTCCGAAGCCGACCCGGGACAGATGGATCGCGTCGGCGTCGTAGATGGTCATGCGCTGCGCCAGGGCCGCAAGGGTGGTGAAGGTTCCCGCCACGCCCACCCACGTCCTGGCCTGGTCCACCGGCACCACTCGCAGCGCCTCGCCGAGACGCTCCCGCACCACATCACGCGCGCCCGCCACTTCGGCTGCGGTCGGTGGATCCGAGTGCAGGCAGCGCTCGGTGAGCCGCACGCAGCCGATGTCTGCCGAGTAGCTGGCCTGAACCCCGCTACCGTCACCCAGTACCACCTCGGTCGAGCCGCCACCGAGATCAACCACCACGAATGGCGCTGCGGCACTGTTGAGTTCACCGACCGCGCCGTTGAACGACAGTTCGGCCTCTTCCGCGCCGGTGATCACCTCGGCGATCGCGGCGGGGACGACGGGGTCCAGCACCTCGGCGGTCATCGAGAAGAACACGTCGCGGTTGGACGCGTCGCGGGTCGCCGAGGTCGCCACCATGCGCACCGTGCCGACCTCGAAGCGCTTCATCAGCGCGGCGTAGTCAGCCAGGGCGGCGCGGGTGCGGGCCAGCGCGTCGGGCGCGAATTGTCCTGTGGCGTCGACACCTTGACCGAGTCGCACGATCCGCATCTCCCGGTGGACATCGCGCAGGCGCCCACCGGCCATGTCGGCGATCAGCAGCCGGATGGAGTTCGTGCCGCAGTCGATGGCCGCCACCCGATTGGCCTCTACGTTGATGTCCACTCCCCCTTGTCCAGAATTCCCGCCATCCCCGGCTCGACGGCCAGCACCGCCAGCGCCTCGTCACCAAACGGGTTGACACCACGGCCTTTTGCCAACGAGTGCGCGATCAGCACGTGCAGGCACTTGATCCGGTCCGGCATGCCTCCGCCGGAGAACGTGGTACCCAGCGACTCGATGGCGTCTCGCTCGGCCAGATAGGACTCGTGGGCCCGACGGTAGGCCTGCGCAACGTCGGAATCCTGTTGCAGCCGTTCACTCATCTCCCGCATCAGCCCGTCGGACTCGAGCCGGCTCGCCGCGGCGGTCAGCACCGGGTGCGTCAGGTAATACAGGGTCGGGAACGGAGTGCCGTCGGGCAGCCGGGGTGCGGTCTTGACCACCGCCGGTTCACCATTGGGGCAGCGATATGCGATCTCCAGTACGCCGCGCGGCTCACGGCCCAGCTGCCGCGCCACCGCGTCGAGATCGGCGGGGTCAACCACCGGGCGCCGGTGGTGAAGAATTCGGTGGCGGCAACGGCAACGTCGGGTCCGCCGGATCACCGGCCGGGGCCGGCGGCGGACCATGGGGCGTATCAGCGATGGTGTGCCACAACGACGTGTACCACGGGTCGCTGTTGTGCACCGGCGCGGCCTGCGGGCCGGTATCGGTGGTGACGGCCGCCCCTGGCGGGAGTTGCACCTGGTAGGGAATGTCGCCGGGCATCACGAACCCCAGCCGTTCGCGGGCCTGCGCGGCGATGTACACCGGGTCGTCGAGCTTGGCCTTCTGCGACTCCAGATCGGCGATCTGCTTGCGCAGCGCCGCTTCCGACGCGGCGAGCTGTTTCATCTCGGTGCGCTGGGCGAAATAAGTGCGCACCGGTCCGGCGATGGTCAGCGTCAGCACGCAGACCAGCGCAGCGAGAATCGCCGCACGACGCGCGGTGAAACCCAACCGCTGCTCACTCTGGTGCTCGACCGACGCCGCGATCGCACGCCGGATCGGCTCGGTGACGTTCACCGGCTCCGCGGCCGCGCGCGCCTCCGCAGGCCGCGGCTTTGCCACCGGCGCCGAGCGCGCGCGAACCCGACCCGAACCCCCCGGCCGGGAGGCCGGGGAGCGTCGCTTCGAGTCGGGCCGCTTGCTTTCCGCCACAGTCTCTTTCAGGCGCCTTTCGGTCCCTGGGCCTTACTCGCCGACCGCGAACCGCGGGAAGGCCAGGTCGCCTGCGTAGCGCGCGGCGTCGCCGAGCGCCTCTTCGATGCGCAGCAACTGGTTGTACTTGGCCACCCGCTCACTGCGGGCCGGCGCACCGGTCTTGATCTGACCGCTGCCGACCGCCACCGCCAGATCGGCGATGGTGGTGTCCTCGGTCTCGCCGCTGCGGTGGCTCATCATCGTGCGATAGCCGCTGTTGTGGGCCAGCGCGACGGCGTCGAGCGTCTCGGTCAGCGTGCCGATCTGGTTGACCTTCACCAGAAGTGCGTTGGCCGCCCCACGCTCGATACCTTCCTCGAGCCGTTCCGGGTTGGTGACGAACAGGTCGTCGCCGACCAGCTGCACCCGATCGCCGATCGCCGCGGTCAGCTCGATCCAGCCGTCCCAGTCGTCCTCGGACAACGGGTCCTCGATTGACACCAGCGCGTAGGAGTCCAGCAGACCGGCGTAGAACTCCGCCATCTGGGCGGCGGTACGGGTCTCCTTCTCGAAGGCGTAGCCCGTTCCCTGCGTGTAGAACTCGGTAGCTGCGACGTCGAGGGCCAGTGCCACATCGGTGCCGAGCGTGAGGCCGGCGCCCTCGATCGCGGTGCCGATCAGGTCCAGGGCGGCCTTGGTGCCCGGCAGGTCAGGGGCGAAACCGCCCTCGTCACCCAGCCCGGTGGACAGGCCCTGCTTCTTGAGCACCGACTTCAGCGAGTGATAGACCTCAGCACCCCAGCGCAGCGCCTCCTTGAAGCTCGGAGCGCCGATCGGGGCGATCATGAACTCCTGGACATCGACGCCGGTGTCAGCATGGGCGCCGCCGTTGATGATGTTCATCATCGGCACGGGCAGAATGTGGGCGTTCGGGCCGCCCAGGTAGCGGAACAGCGGCAGCCCGGCGGAATCCGCGGCAGCCTTGGCCACCGCCAGTGAGACGCCGAGGATGGCGTTGGCCCCCAGCCGCGACTTGTCGGGAGTGCCGTCCAGGTCGAGCAGCGCCTGATCGATCAGCCGCTGATCGTCGGCGGACAGGCCGATGACGGCCGGGGCGATCTCGTCGAGGACCGCCTCGACGGCCTTCTCCACGCCTTTGCCGCCGTAGCGGGCCGCGCCGTCGCGCAGCTCGACCGCCTCGTGCTCGCCGGTCGACGCACCCGACGGGACGGCGGCACGGGCGAAGGTGCCGTCGATCAGGGCCACCTCCACCTCGACGGTCGGGTTGCCGCGGGAGTCGAGAATCTCGCGGGCCGCAACCTGCTCGATAATGGGCACTTGGCTGTCTCCTTCGCGTCGGGGTGTGCGACGACAAGCCTAGATGGTCAGTGGTGGGGAAGCCCGGCAGAGCGTGTGGTTAGAGCGCATGCCCTTGGGCGTAGGCCGTCGCCCAGTCCCGCACGGTGCGGGCGTACTGGTCGGAGTGGTTGTAGGCGTGCAGCGCGTTCATCCAGCCGCGCGGGGACGCGAGGTCCTTGCCGCGGAAGCACAGGTAGCCCGCCGCCGAGAGCGCGGCATCGTCGATGTTGTCCGGACTGATCACGCCGTCGTTGTTGGCGTCGACGCCGTAGAGCCGCCAGGTCTCGGGGATGAACTGCATGGGACCCATCGCCCGGGCATAGACCGGCTCGGCGTCGATCACCGTCTGGTCGACGTCGATGATCTCGAGGTTGCCGTTGGTGCCGTCGAGGTGCACCCCGCGGATCGGTGGACTGACATCCCCGTTGGGTGCGACGACGGCGTCCCGGTAGGTGCCGTGGTGACTTTCGACCATGCCGATCCCGGCCAGCGTGGTCCAGGCCAGATGGCAGTTGGGGTTCTCCACCTCCGCCACGCGCGCGGCGTAAGCGTAGGCCTCGAGCGCGGTGATCGGGATGCCGAGCGCCGGTGCCCGCTGCGCCGCCCAGTCGTGCAACTGGTCGGCCGGCCGGCCCGGGGCGTGGGTGTCGACAGCGGGCACCGCGTCACCCGGCGGTGGTGGCACACCGTCGGGAATGGGCGTCCCGAGCTGCCACGAACAGCTCGCAGCAAGCAGGACGGCAGCCGCCGCAATGACGCCGACAGCCCGCAGCCAACGCGTTGACAACACGACACTCCTCGAACCCAATCAACCGTGTTCATCGTCCCACGGGTTCGGTGTCATTAGTCCCAGCTGACGATGCCAAGGGGCGATAACGTCGTTACCTCCGTTCTGTTAAGGTGAGCCGAACCTTGGTTTGGTAAGCCTTGCTTACCAGGGATTATCCGAAGTTAGTTAGGACTCGCCAATGACCGACCTGGCGGACATCGCAGGGGCGCTTCCGACGGGGATCCACACCACTTTCAGCGCGGCCGCACCCAACATCAGCGCCCAGCTTTTCGGCAGCGGACTGATCGGCCTGCGCGAGGGTTTGGAAGCCGGGATCATCGTCATGATCCTGATCGCATTCCTGGTGAAATCCGACCGTCGCGACGCTCTCAAATGGGTCTGGCTCGGTGTCGGCGCCGCGGTCCTGATGACGGTCGCCGTCTTCCTCACGATCCAATACGGCACCTACACGGTGACCGGCCTGGCCGCCGAGGCGATCGCCGGGGTGGCGTCGCTGCTGGCCGTCGCGATCGTCACCTCGATGGTGCTGTGGATGCGCAAGGCCGCGGCCAGGATGTCCGGCGAACTGCGCGCCGGGATGTCGAAGGCACTTCAAACCGGCGCAGCTGCCGTCTTCGCGCTGGCGTTCCTGGCCGTGGGCCGGGAGGGTGTGGAGACCGCGCTGTTCATGGTCGGTTTCGCCGAAGCCGAGACCTCGTGGCCACTGTTGGGCCTGCTGATCGGCGTCCTGGCCGCCGCCGCAATCGCCTGGGGGATGTACGCCGGCGCCGTGCGGATCAATCTGGCCAAGTTCTTCTCCTACACCGGCGTGTTCCTGATCTTCGTCGCCGCGGGCGTCCTGTCCTACGGCATCGGGGCGATGCAGACCGTCGGCTGGCTGCCGGGCCTTGGCTCCAAGGCCTTCGACATCAGCGCGGGGTTCAACTGGTCGGCCTGGTACGGCGAGATCATCCAGGGCGTCTTCAACGTCACCCCGACGCCCACGGTGCTGCAACTGATCTGCTGGCTGACCTACCTGGTCATCGTGCTGGCCCTGTTCCTGCGGCCCACGCCGGCCACCGAAGTTTCCACCGGCGGTGAGATCTCCAACCGCAACGACAGTGGTGCGCAAGATTCGGCGCGCACCGCCCTCTCCGAAAGGTCCACTCAGTGACGTTCACCCATGGCATCAAGACCGGTACTGCCGCTGCCGCGGCTCTCCTGGCCGGTGTATCCATGGCCGCCTGCACGGCCAAAGAGACCAAATCCGCGGACTCGAGCACCAAGGCGGCCTCGGAGATCACCGTCGACGCCTCCGACACCGAGTGCAAGCTGTCGGGCACCCAGGCCGCGACCGGGCCGAGCACCTTCGTGATCACCAACAACGGCACCAAGGTCACCGAGTTCTACGTGTACGGCGAGGGTGAACGGGTGATGGGCGAGGTCGAGAACATCTCCCCCGGACTGCAGCGCAAGCTGATCGTGCAGCTCGGCGAGCCCGGCAAGTACCAGACCGCGTGCAAGCCGGGCATGATCGGCGACGGCATCCGCAGCGACTTCACCGTGACCGGCGACGCCGTCGCGGTCGACGAGAAGGGCGAGTTCAAGGAAGCCGCCGACAGCTACAAGCGCTATGTGAACAGCCAGACCGACGCCCTGATCCCGGCCACCCAGCTGTTCGTCGACGCCGTCAAGAAGGGTGACGTGGCGGCGGCCAAGGCGCAGTACCCGGTCGCGCGCACCTATTACGAGCGCATCGAGCCGGTGGCCGAGTCGTTCCCCAACGACCTCGACCCGCGCATCGACCTCCGTGAGGCCGACGTCGAGCCCGGCCAGAAGTGGACCGGCTTCCACGCGCTGGAGAAGCAGCTGTGGGTCACCGGCCTGCAGCCCGACGCCAACGCGCTGGCCGACCAGCTGATGGCCGACGTCAAGGAGCTCAACGACGGCGTCAAGGCACCGGACTGGACCATCGACTCCACCCAGATCGCCGGTGGCGCACAGGGTCTGCTCGACGAGATCGCAGCCAGCAAGATCAGCGGCGAAGAGGACATCTTCAGCCACACCGACCTGTGGGACTTCAACGCCAACGTCCAGGGCAGCCAGACCGCGGTGGCATCGGTCCGCCCGATCCTCGACAGCCGCAACGCCGAGTTGGGCAAGCGGGTCGACAAGGGCTTCGCCGACGTCGAGGCGCTGCTGGCCAAGTACCGCAAGGGCGACGGGTTCGTGTCGTACGACACGGTGACCGAGCCCCAGCGCCAGGAGCTCTCACGCGCGATCGACGCGCTGAGCAAGAACGTGAGTCAGGTGCAGGGTGTCATCGCTCCCCAGTAATCCCGACGAAAGGCCGGCCCAGCAGGTGTCGTCCGGCCTGTCGCGACGCAAGCTCTTCGGTGCCGCCGGTGTGACGGCGGCGGTGGTCGGCGCGGCCGGCGCGGGCGCCTTGGCGGGCCGCGCCTCGGCCACGAGCACACAGCCCTTTGAACCACATGGCGCCGTGCCGTTCCGCGGCGAACGCCAGGCCGGCATCATCACCGAAGCCCAGGACCGGATGCACTTCTGCAGCTTCGACGTCACCACCGAAAACCGCGAGGAAGTGGTGGCGATGTTGCGCGAGTGGTCGGCGATGGCCGAGCGGATGACCAAGGGTCACGATGCGGTCAAGGACGGTGCCGTCGGCCTCAATCCGTACGCACCGCCCGCCGACACCGGCGAGGCACTGGGTCTGCCACCGTCGCAACTCACCCTGACCATCGGCTTCGGCCCGACATTCTTCGTCAAAGACGGCAAGGACCGGTTCGGCATCGCCGACAAGCGCCCGGCCGCGCTGGCCGACCTACCGAAGTTCACGAACGAAATCCTCGACCCCAACAAGTGCGGCGGCGATATCTGCATCCAAGCCTGCGCGAATGACCCCCAAGTCGCCGTGCACGCCATCCGCAACCTGGCTCGGGTCGGCTTCGGCACGGTGGCGGTGCGCTACTCACAGCTCGGGTTCGGCCGCACCTCGTCGACCACCCGCGACCAGTCCACGCCCCGAAACATGCTCGGCTTCAAGGACGGAACGAACAACATCAAGGCCGAGGACGCCGACGCGCTCAAGAACAACGTATGGGTGGCCAAAGGCGACGGGCCAGACTGGCTGGCCGGGGGCACCTACCTGGTCACCCGGCGCATCCGCAACCGGATCGAGGCGTGGGACCGCACCGCCCTCAACGAGCAGGAGCGGGTCATCGGCCGGATGAAAGGGAGCGGCGCACCCATTGGGTACGACGACGAATTCGCCCCGATGGACTTCGATAGCAAGGACGCCAAGGGCAACCCCTTGGTCGACGTGGACGCCCACGTCCGGCTGGTCTCACCGGATCACAACAACGGCCTGAAGATCCTGCGGCGCGGATACAACTTCACCGATGGTTCAGACGGATTCGGCCACCTGGACGCCGGGCTGTTCTTCATCGCGTTCGTACGCGACCCCGGAAAGCACTTCGTTCCGATCATCTCGAAGATGTCCGGCGACGCGCTCAACGAGTACATTTTCACTAACGGCACAGGCGTTTTCGCGTGCCCGCCTGGCCTCAGAGAGGGCGACTCGTCAGCCTACTGGGGTTCGACGCTGTTCGGCTGATCGGGCTGCGGCTCGATGAGGTCGACGCCCTCGACCACAAGCTCAGGAACGTCGAATTCCTCGTCGCCGGAATCGATCTGCACGGTGTCAACGTCGTCGAGCAGATCGTCGTCGGCCGACACCACCTCGGGCACCAGCGGCAGCTCCAGCGGCTCGTCGGCCGGCTCATCGATTTGGGCCGGCCAATGCCTGCGCCACTCGTCAGCGCTGACCGCACCCAGCGGCGCGGCGACATCGAGCTGGCTGGGCACGTCGGCATCGCGACGGTTGGCCGCGATCGCGCGTTCGACGGCGCGCACGGTGTCCATGAACTCCAGCACTGAAGTGCGCAGATCGTTTTCGGCGTCCTTTTCGGCCGACACGGTGATGGTCATCAACGACGCCGGGATGAACTCGACCGGCAACCCGGCGTTCAGGACACGGGCAATCACCTTCTGCGCCAACGCCAAAGCCGGCTGACCGGTCGGCACCTCATCGACGCAGGACACCCGCTTACTGGTCTCGAGAGCCTTGCGCTCTTCCCACTGCGCCAGCTGGTCTTCCAGCGAGATCGACTCACCGGCCAGCACCGCGGGCACCCGGTTGCCGAGCTTGCGCACCAGCGCGTCGGCCACGTCATCGATAGTGAACGCGTGGTGCGATGCCTCCTCGGCGATCCGCGCGTGAAACAGCACCTGCAACAACACATCTCCGAGCTCGTCGCGCAGCTCGTGAAGATCGCCGCCGCGCACCGCGTCGAAGAGCTCGTAGGTTTCCTCCAGCAGGTAGCGCCGAAGCGAGTCGTGGGTCTGTTCGCTCTCCCACGGCCCGGCAGTGCGCAGCGTGTCCATGATCGCGACCGCGTCGACCAGGCGCTCACCGGGTTGGGGTTCGGGCGCGGCGAGCAGCCGCTCGCCTGCGGCCAGTCGGGCCTGCACCTCGAGGTGCTTCCGGTCGGACGAGAGGAGAACGGGCGCATTGTCGCCGGTGTACACCGGCCGCGCCGACGGCAACGACCACGGCACCTTGACCGGCATCTCCTCGGTGTACTGCACGTCGCCGGTCAACAGTTCGACCGCCTCCACGGGCACCAGCGAGGGACGGCGCGGGTCGACCAGGATGACGGTCACCGCTCTCCCTTCTGCGCGCCGGACGGTGTGAAGGTCGTTATATCAAGCTCGCCGTGCGGTTGTCCGTCAAGTGCGAGAAGCAGATCGGCGACCATCTGCACCAGTTCCAGGTCCCGGATCCGCGGGGCGCCGACACCGCCGCCCGTCCGTGGGATCGGCACCGTCACCGTCGAGGTGGTCGCCCGATAGCTGCCGCCGGGATACACGCGCTTCAGACGCAGTTGCGCGGAATCGGGCAACGTGAGCGGTGACACGCGAATCGTTGTGGCAGAACCACTTCCGGTGGCGGAAACCTCGGTCACCCCGTAGCGCCGGCATAGCAGGCGCAGCCGCGCCACCGCCAAGAGGCGCTGAGCGGGCTCGGGCAGCGGCCCGTAGCGGTCGGTCAGTTCCTCCACCACCGAGGCGATACCCGCATCGTCGGACGCAGCGGCCAGCCGTCGATAGGCCTCCAGGCGCAGCCGGTCGCTGGCGATGTACTCCGGCGGCAGGTGGGCATCGACCGGAAGATCGATGCGGACATCCTTGGGTTCCTCGACCGTAATGACGGCCTTGCCGTCTCCTGCTGCTTGTAGAGCCGCCCGATACGCCTCGACCGCCTCACCCACCAGCCGGACATACAGGTCGAATCCGACCCCGGCAACGTGACCGGACTGCTCGACACCGAGCACGTTGCCGGCGCCGCGAATCTCCAAGTCCTTCAACGCCACTGCCATACCGGCGCCGAGTTCGTTGTTCTGCGCTATGGTGGCCAGCCGGTCGTAGGCGGTCTCGGTGAGCGGCATCTCCTTCGGATACAGGAAGTAGGCGTAGCCGCGCTCGCGGCTGCGGCCCACCCGACCGCGCAACTGGTGCAACTGGGACAGACCGAAGGTGTCGGCCCGTTCGACGATGAGGGTGTTGGCGTTCGAGATGTCCAGCCCGGTCTCGACGATCGTGGTGCAGACCAGGATGTCGTACTCGCGGTTCCAGAAGCCTTCGACGGTGCGCTCCAACAACTCCTCCGGCATCTGGCCGTGCGCGACCACCACCCGCGCCTCGGGCACCAACTGCCGGATCCGGGCGGCGGCGGTGTCGATGCTGCTGACCCGGTTGTGGATGTAAAAGACCTGCCCGTCCCGCAACAACTCGCGCCGCAGTGCGGCGGCGACCTGCTTGTCGTCGTGCCCCCCGACGTAGGTGAGCACCGGATAGCGCTCCTCGGGCGGGGTGAGGATGGTCGACATTTCCCGGATACCGGCCAGACTCATCTCCAGGGTTCGCGGGATCGGCGTGGCGCTCATGGTCAGCACGTCGACGTGAGTGCGCAGGCTTTTGATGTGTTCCTTGTGCTCGACACCGAAGCGCTGTTCCTCGTCGACGACCACCAGTCCGAGATCTTTCCAGCGGACGGCGGTCTGCAGCAGCCGGTGGGTGCCGATCACGATGTCGACGCTGCCGTCGGCCATCCCCTCGAGCACGGCGCGGGACTCGGCGGGATCGGTGAACCGCGACAGGCCTTTCACAGTCACCGGGAAGCCGGCCATCCGTGCGGTGAAGGTCTGCAGGTGTTGATCGGCCAGCAGCGTGGTGGGCACCAACACCGCCACCTGCTTGCCATCCTGGACGGCCTTGAACGCGGCCCGAACCGCGATCTCGGTCTTGCCGTAGCCGACGTCACCGCAGATCACCCGGTCCATCGGCATCGGCTTCTCCATGTCGGCCTTGACCTCTTGGATGGCGGTCAGCTGGTCGACGGTCTCGGTGAACCCGAACGCGTCCTCCATCTCGGCCTGCCACGGCGTGTCCGGGCCGAAGGCGTGCCCCGGTGCGGCCTGCCGCTTGGCATAAAGCGACACCAGTTCGGTGGCGATCTCGCGAACCGCCTTGCGCGCCTTGGTCTTTGTGTTGGTCCAATCGCTGCCGCCGAGCCGGCTCAGGCTGGGCTCCTGGCCGCCGACGTAGCGCGACAGCTGGTCGAGGGAGTCCATCGGCACGAAGAGCTTGTCGGCGGCCTGCCCGCGCTTG
This sequence comes from Mycolicibacterium rhodesiae JS60, assembly GCA_000230935.2. Lineage (GTDB taxonomy): Bacteria > Actinomycetota > Actinomycetes > Mycobacteriales > Mycobacteriaceae > Mycobacterium > Mycobacterium rhodesiae_B. The sequence continues at coordinate 709,274 of AGIQ01000001.1, read as the reverse complement.
CTGGAGGCATACTCCAAAACCAGGTATTCGCGGCGCGCGCCGCCGATGGTGCGTTCGACCATCTCGACGAACCGCCCGATCCCGTGTTGGTCATGCACCACCAGATCGCCGGCGGTCAGTGCCAGCGGGTCGACGGTGTTGCGGCGCTTGGCAGCCAGCCGCTTGCCTTCGGGCGCAGCGGCCCGGTTACCCGTCAGGTCCGTTTCGGTGATGACCACGAGGTTGGCGCCCGGCACGATGATGCCGTCGTGCAGTGGGCCCCTGAGCACCCCGACCACACCTGGTTTGGGGGCCTGGCCGGGTTCGAGCATCACCGCGGGGGTGTCCCGTTCGCCGAGCTGCTCGACGACCCGGTGCGCGGTGCCGGTACCCGGCGCGACAACCGCGGCATGTCCACCGGTGAGTACGTGGGCACGCAGCATCGCGAAAATCTCGTCGACCGTGCTCTGCTGCCCGCGCGCCGACGGGGCGCTGCGCACGTCGAGTTCGACGGCATTCTCAGCGGCGAGCTGGCTCAACGTCCACCATGGCCGGTTGCTCGCCCGGGCCGCGTCGCGGACGTCATCGAGCTCGCGGAACCCGGACCCGCCGAGTTGCTCGACGTCGATCGGGGCGTCACCGCCGATCGCGGCGACCGACCACGATGCCTCGAGGAACTCTCGCCCGGTCTTGATCAGGTCGGCCGCGCGGGTGCGCACTTTCTCCGGGTCGCACACCAACAGCGGTGTGCCGGCGGGCAGGTGATCGATCAGCAGTGCGAGGTCATCGGGCCGCAGCACCGGCTGCAGCGCCTCCATCCCGTCGACCGGGATGCCTTCGGCGATCTTGACCAGCATCTCCCCGACGCTGCCGGTGATGTGGTCGTCGTCCGGCGGGCGCGTCTCGATGAGCTTGGCGGCGCGGGCCCGCACCTCGTCGGTGAGCAACAGTTCACGGCACGGCACCGCGACCACGGTCTCGACATCGATCTCCGGGATCGAGCGCTGGTCGGCGACTGCGAACATCCGGATCTCACTGACCTCGTCGCCCCAGAACTCCACCCGGACCGGATGCTCGGCGGTCGGCGGAAAGACATCGAGGATGCCGCCGCGGACGGCGAACTCACCGCGCTTGCCGACCATGTCGACGCGGGTATACGCCAGCTCGACCAGCCGCGCGACGAGCGCCTCGAAATCGAACTCCGCGCCGACCTGCAGCGTCACCGGCTCGATATCGGCCAGGTCCGGCGCCATCGGCTGCAGCAGCGAACGCGCGGTCGTCACCACCACCCGCAACGGCGGCCCCAGCCGGGCGTCGTCGGGGTGAGCAAGCCGGTACAGCACCATCAGTCGCGCGCCCACGGTGTCCACACCGGGTGAGAGCCGTTCGTGCGGCAGCGTCTCCCAGGACGGAAACATCACCGCCGCGTCGCCGACGACGCCGCGTAGTTCGGCGGTCAGGTCGTCGGCCTCCCGGCCGGTGGCGGTCACCACCAGCAGCGGGCCACCGCGGGCCAGCGCGCACGCGGTGTACAGCTGCGCGCTGGATGGCCCGACCAGGGTGAGTTCTTCGGGACGCTCCGCGGCGCGCTGGGCGAGTTCGACGAAAGCCGGCGCCGTGAGCGCCAAATCGACCAGCCCCGCCAGCGGGGTCTGGACATACGGGTGCCCCGGTGCGGTCATGATCCCCCCATCCTAGGCAAGACCACCGAAGGCGTTGCGGCGGGCCGCGATTCGTCCGCCCGCTGTGACGCAGGTCGCGTCCGGTTCAGTCGCCGCCGGCCGCCCCGAGGGCGGCGACCGTGAAGCCGGGGTCGGGAATGCCTTCGGGGAACCGGTGCAGTGCCGCCACGGCAAGGTCGGCCAGACGTTGTAACGCAGCAACGACGCCTCCGTCCGGCTGGCCCGGCCGCGCCCAATACACCCCGATCGCCCCCAGCGGATCGGGCCCGAGCATGGGCACCATGACCAGGCTGCGCACGAAGGTCGGCCGATAGGCCTCCTGCGGGATGCGTTCATCGCGTCGGGTGTCGGCGATCGACACCGCCGTCCGGTGGATCATCGCCCAACCGCTGATGCAGTCCGACACCGGGAAACGCTGGCCCTTCCACAGCGGGCTCATCGAATCCTCGTCCGCGTAGTAGCACATATCGCGGTCCAGCAGCACGAAGGTCGCGCCGTGCGCACCGGCGAGCTCGCGCGCGGCAACCTTGACCACCTGCTGCACGTCCTCGAGTTGCTCGGCGGCCGTCAGCCGAGCACTGATCTGGTCGAAAATCTCCCCATTGCCGACCACCGCGTCGTCTCCTCACTGTCAGCCCCCGACAGTCTTGTGCGACGTTTCACGGCATTATCGCAGCTGTGCGCGGCTATTCGCCCTCCAACTGGGGATCGGCTTCCAGATGGGTCAGCCCGTTCCACATCAGGTTCACCAGATGGGCGGCGACCATCTCCTTCTTGGGCTCCCGGGTGTCCAGCCACCATTGCGCGGTCATCGACACCGAACCGACCAGGGCCTGGGCATACAGCGGCGCCAGCCCGGGGTCGAGCCCGCGGCGGGCGAAGTCACCGGCCAGGATCGAGGACACCTGGCCGACCGCGTCGTTGAGCAGGCTGGAGTAGGTGCCGGTGCTGATCGCGGCGGGTGAGTCGCGGATGAGAATGCGGAAGCCGTCGGTGCGTTCCTCGACGTAGGTCAGCAGGGCCAGTGCCACCCGCTCGACCCGCACCCGGGATCGGTTGTTGGTCAGCGACGACGTGATGCCGTCGAGCAGGGCCGACATCTCACGGTCGACGACTACGGCGTAGAGGCCTTCCTTGCCGCCGAAATGCTCGTAGACGACGGGTTTGGAGACGTTGGCGCGCTGGGCGATTTCCTCGATCGAGGTGCCTTCGTACCCACGTTCGGCGAACAGCGTGCGGGCGACGTCGATCAGCTGGCGGCGGCGCTCGGTGCCGGTCATCCGCGCGCGGGGTGCCTTCGGCTCCTTCTCCGGTGCTGCCACTTCGCTCCTTCCCGGGTCGCTGCGCTCCTGCCCTCCGGTGTACCTTTCCCGGGTCGCTGCGCTCCTGCCCTCCGGTGTACCTTTCCCGGGTCGCTACGCTCCTGCCCTCCGAGGCGAGACTAGCCCTTTGCACTAGAGTCTCAGGCGGACATTTCGGCCAGTCCGTCGTGGTGTAATCGGCAGCACCTCTGATTTTGGTTCAGATAGTTCAGGTTCGAGTCCTGGCGACGGAGCACAGTGATGGAGGCCCAGGTGACCACGCAGACCGATGCCGCCGTCCTGGTTCTGGCGGCCGGGGCCGGGACCCGCATGCGTTCGGACACCCCCAAGGTCCTGCACACCCTCGGCGGGCGCAGCATGCTCTCCCACGCTCTGCACGCGGTGGCCAAGGTCGCTCCCCACCATCTGGTCGCGGTCCTCGGCAAGGACCGCGAGCGCATTGCCCCGGTGGTGGCCGGACTGGCCGAGAAATTGGGCCGCACCATCGAGGTCGCGATCCAGGACGAGCAGCTGGGCACCGGTCACGCGGTGCTGTGCGGCCTGTCCGGGCTGCCCGACGATTTCGCCGGCACCGTCGTCGTGACGTCGGGTGACGTACCCCTGCTGGACGCCGAAACGCTGGCCGAGCTGATCGCTATCCATCGCGGCCAGCACGCGGCGGCGACCATCGTGACCACGACGCTGCCCAACTCGACCGGCTACGGCCGGGTGCTGCGCACCCAGGACGGCGAGGTCATCGCGATCGTCGAGGAAACCGACGCCACCCCGCAGCAGCGCGCCATCCGCGAGGTCAACGCCGGCGTCTACGCCTTCGACATCGCCGAGCTGCGCTCGGCGCTGAGCCGGCTGTCCTCCGACAACGCCCAGCACGAGCTCTACCTGACCGACGTCATCTCGATCCTGCGCGAGGCCCATCGGGTGGTGCACGCCAAGCACGTCGACGACGCGGCTCTGGTCGCCGGGGTCAACGACCGGGTGCAGCTGTCCGACCTGGCCCGCGAACTCAACCGGCGGGTGGTGGCCGCCCACCAGCGCGCGGGCGTCACCGTCATCGACCCGACGAGCACCTGGATCGACGTCGACGTCACCGTCGGCCGCGACACCGTCATCCGGCCCGGCACCCAGCTGCTGGGCACCACCGCCATCGGCGCCCGCTGCGAGATCGGGCCCGACACCACGCTCACCGATGTCAGCGTCGGCGACGAAGCCTCGGTGATCCGCACCCACGGCAGCCAATCGGTGATCGGCGATCGGGCGACGGTCGGGCCGTTCACGTTCCTGCGGCCCGGCACCGAACTGGGGGTGGCCGGCAAGCTCGGGACGTTCGTCGAGACCAAGAACGCGGTGATCGGGGCCGGCACCAAGGTTCCGCACCTGACGTATGTCGGCGACGCCGATATCGGCGAGCACAGCAACATCGGTGCGTCCAGCGTGTTCGTCAACTACGACGGCGAGAACAAGAGCCGCACCACCATCGGCTCGCACGTGCGCACCGGCTCCGACACCATGTTCGTCGCCCCGGTCACCGTCGGCGATGGCGCCTACACGGGTGCGGGCACCGTAGTGCGTGAGGACGTACCGCCCGGCGCGCTCGCCGTGTCGGCCGGACCGCAGCGCAATGTCGAGGACTGGGTGCTGCGCAAGCGCCCCGGCAGTGCGGCGGCGCAGGCCGCCGCCAAGGCCAAGCGCGGCGAATCGGACAGCGCCTCGCAGTGATGGACGTCGCCAGATGTTGCCTTTTTGGTAACCCGGGCACGTAGCACCGTACGATTGGCCCGTATCGACCTCCGACCGGCAAGGGCAGCACACAGTGGGCACGGACTGGACCGACAACCGCAAAAATCTGATGCTCTTCTCGGGTCGCGCGCACCCGGAGCTGGCCGACCAGGTCGCCAAAGAGCTCGACGTCCAGGTCACCGCGCAGACCGCACGAGACTTCGCCAACGGCGAGATCTTCGTCCGCTTCGATGAATCGGTGCGTGGCTGCGACGCTTTCGTCCTGCAGTCTCATCCCGCGCCGCTGAACAAGTGGCTGATGGAACAGCTGATCATGATCGATGCGCTCAAGCGCGGCAGCGCCAAGCGGATCACCGCGATCCTGCCCTTCTATCCCTATGCCAGACAGGACAAGAAGCACCGCGGCCGCGAGCCCATCTCGGCGCGCCTGGTCGCCGACCTCTACAAGACCGCGGGTGCCGACCGCATCGTCACCGTCGACCTGCACACCGATCAGATCCAGGGCTTCTTCGACGGGCCGGTCGACCACATGCGGGCTCAGCCCCTGCTGACCGGCTACATCAGGGACAACTACAACTGCGAGAACGTCGTGGTGGTCTCGCCCGACTCCGGCCGGGTGCGCGTCGCCGAGAAGTGGGCCGATGCACTGGGCGGCACACCGCTGGCGTTCATCCACAAGACCCGCGACCCGAAGGTCCCCAACCAGGTGAAGTCCAACCGGGTCGTCGGTGACGTCGCGGGCAAGACCTGCGTGCTGACCGACGACATGATCGACACCGGCGGCACCATCGCCGGCGCGGTCAAGCTGCTGCACGACGACGGCGCCAAGGATGTCATCATCGCCGCCACCCACGGCGTGCTGTCCGATCCGGCCCGCGAGCGGCTTGCCGACAGTGGCGCGCGCGAGGTGATCGTCACCAACACGTTGCCGATCGACGAAGCCAAGCGGTTCCCGCAACTGACGGTGCTGTCCATCGCCCCGCTGCTGGCCAGCACCATCCGCGCTGTCTTCGAAAATGGTTCGGTGACAGGCCTTTTCGACGGGGACGCGTAGTTGTCCAGCACGATCTATCACAACCCCCGCTGCAGCACCTCCCGCAAGACCTTGGACTTGTTGCGCGACAACGGTATTGAGCCGAAGGTCGTCGAGTACCTGAAGACCCCGCCGTCACGCGCCGAGATCGCCAAGCTCATCGCCGACGCCGGTATCGATGTGCGCACGGCCGTCCGCAAGCGGGAATCGCTGTACACCGAGCTCAATCTTGCCGACGCCAGCGACGACGAACTGCTGGACGCCATGGCGGCCAATCCGATCCTCATCGAGCGGCCGTTCGTGGTGACGCCGAAGGGCACCCGCCTGGCCCGGCCGATCGAATCGGTACACGAAATTCTGTGAAAGCGCGTAGCGCAGCCCTTCTCCTCACGCTGGCCATGACCGCGGCGGCGTGCGGATCGAAGCCGCCGGACTACTCGTCGGTGTGGTCGACGCCGGCCACGACCTCGTCATCCGCGACGGCGGCGCCCGCTTCTACCGACGCTCCGCAGCCGATCGTCGAATTCCTCTACGGCCACCAGGTTGTCGGCGAGCAGGTTCCGCTGGACAGGCTCACCGGCATCACCGTGACGCTGGTGGCGCCGCCGGGCTGGATCAAGCCCGCCAAGACGAACTTCTCCCCCGGCACCGAAGTCATCGCGAAAGCAGGCACCGATTCGATGGCGACGGTGGTGGTGTTGAAGCTGTCCGGCAACTTCGACGTCGGCGAGGCGCTCGGGCATGCCAACGTCGACGCCGAAAAGTCGAAGAACTTCACCAAACTCAACGCCTCCACCGCCGACTTCGACGGATTCCCGTCCTCGATGATCGAGGGCAGCTACGACACCGACAGCAAGCGGCTGCACACCTACCGCCGCGTGGTGATCCCGGTGACCCCGGACTTCCAGCGCTATCTGGTGCTGTTCTCGGTGACGACGGCGGCTGACCAGACCGTCACCGAAGCCGGTGACGTCGAGGCGATCATCAAGAGCTTCTCGGTCAAGCTGAAGTAGGCCCGCGAGCAGACGCCAACGCGCCGAAGACTCCGGCGCGTCGGGCACTTTCATGTCTGCTCGCGGGAAAAACTAGAGTGGTCGCCATGAGTTGGACCGCTGCGGATTTGCCGTCGTTCGCCGGACGTACCGTCATCGTCACCGGAGCCAACAGCGGGTTGGGTCTGGTCACCGCGCGCGAGCTTGCCCGCGTCGGCGGGCACGTCATCCTGGCGTGCCGCAACGAGACCAAGGGCGCCGAAGCCGCCGCGACCATGACCGGCAACGTCGAGGTGCGCAGCCTCGATCTGCAGGACCTGGCCTCGATCACAGAGTTCGCCTCCGGTGTGCGCAGCGTCGACGTGCTGATCAACAACGCCGGCATCATGGCCGTGCCCTACGCCGTCACCAAAGACGGTTTCGAGAGCCAGATCGGCACCAACCACCTCGGCCACTTCGCGCTGACCAACCTGCTGCTGCCCAAGGTGACCGAGCGGGTGGTCACGGTGTCCTCGATCATGCACCTGCTGGGCAAGATCAGCCTCAAGGACCTCAACTGGAAGGCCCGGCCGTACTCGGCGTGGCTGGCCTACGGGCAGTCCAAACTGGCCAATCTGCTGTTCACCAGTGAATTGCAGAAGCGGCTCGACGCCGCCGGCTCGACGATCAAGTCGCACGCCGCGCACCCCGGCTACTCGGCCACCAACCTGCAGGGCCAGACCGGCAACCGGATGGGCACCAAGGTCTGGGACGCGGGCAACGCGATCTTCGCCACCAGCGCCGATTTCGGCGCCCGCCAGACGCTGTATGCGGCCAGCCAGGACCTGCCGGGCAACAGCTTCATCGGCCCCAAATTCGCCGTGCGCGGTCCGACCGGGAAGTCACCGCGCAGTCCGCTGGCCAGCAACCAGAGCACCGCGAAGGCGCTGTGGAGGCTATCGGAGCAGCTCACGGCCATCGAATTTCCACTCTGAGACACTCGTCGGCTACCCTGGTGGCCGCGTCACGGCGAGGGTGGTCCAGCCACCGTTATCGACGAGGCAACCTTATCGATCGGTGCCTGCCTTCTCCGTGCGAAAGACCACTGAAAACCCAGGAGCACCGAATCATGGCCAAAAAGGGCAGCACCAACAATCTCATCGCCAGCGTGCGGGAGAAGACCGGCAAGGGCGCATCGCGCCAGGCCCGTCGTGACGGCAAGGTTCCCGTCGTCCTGTACGGTCACGGCGCCGAGCCGCAGCACCTCGAACTCAACGCTCATGACTACGCCGCCGTCCTGCGTCACTCCGGCGCCAACGCGGTGCTGGTCCTCGACATCAACGGCAAGGAGCAGCTGGCGCTGACCAAGGCCCTCTCCGTGCATCCGATCCGCCGCAATATCCAGCACGCCGACCTGCTTGTCGTCCGTCGCGGCGAGAAGGTGACCGTCGAGGTTCACATCACCCTCGAGGGCGATGCCGCCTCCGGCACCCTGGTCACCCAGGACGCCAACGTCATCGAGATCGAGGCCGAAGCCATGTCGATCCCGGAGCACCTGACCGTGTCGATCGAAGGCGCCGAGGAAGGCACCCAGATCACCGCCGGCCAGGTCGAGCTGCCCAAGGGCGTCACGCTGATCAGCGATCCCGACATGCTGATCGTCAACATCGTCACCGCCCCGTCTGCCGAGGACCTGGAGTCCGAGGGCGGCGGCGAGTCGATCGCGGAGCAGGCCGCCGACGCGGCCCAAGCGGCCCAGAGCGCCGCGGGCGAGGGCGAGTCGGCCGAGGCCGAGTAAGCCGCAGTGGCCGAACCCCTGCTGGTTGTCGGCCTCGGCAACCCGGGTCCGCAATACGCCAAGACCCGGCACAACCTCGGTTTCATGGTGGCCGACGTGCTGGCCGCCCGCATGGGCGGACAGTTCAAGGTGCACAAGCGTTCTGGCGCGGAGATCGTGACCGGACGGCTCGGCCATCGCCCCGTCGTGCTGGCCAAACCGCGCACCTACATGAACGAGTCGGGGCGACAGGTCGGTCCGTTGGCGAAGTTCTACTCGGTGATGCCGACCGACCTGATCGTCATCCATGACGAGCTCGACATCGACTTCGGCCGCATCCGGCTGAAGCTCGGTGGCGGCGAGGGTGGCCACAACGGACTGCGCTCGGTGGCCAGTTCGCTGGGTACCAAGAACTTTCAGCGGGTTCGGATCGGGGTCGGGCGCCCACCGGGGCGCAAGGATCCGGCGGCGTATGTGCTGGAGACTTTCAGCGCCGCCGAACGCCCGGAGGTGCCCGCGATCTGCGAGCAGGCGGCCGACGCGACCGAGCTGCTGATCGAGGTCGGCCTGGAGACCGCCCAGAATCAGGTACACGCCTGGTGAAGACGTCGTAAGGATTCGCCGCCGCGATGTCAGGATTCCGTAGAGATCGCCGACCGTTGGGCGGGACTGACGTAGACCGGAATGCGTGAGTACTTCCCGTGTTTGGGGTTCCTTCGCCGCCTACCCGGCGCGTTATGGTGTTGCCCGCTACCGGCTGGTGGTGTTCCCGCCCGGTATGACCGTCGGCGAACGGCGGATACTGCGACTGTGGCGGGGCTGGCCGCTGTGGGGCGCGGCGTTGTGGCTGGGACTGCAGATCGGCGGCGAGCTGTCCGGCATGCCCGAGACAGCGCTGATCGCCGGCTCGATGATCTACATCGCCGTGGGCGCGTTGACGTTCGCGCTGGCCGGCGAGACCCGGATGCGGGTGCGCACACTGTGCGCCGTCTCCGCATCACAGCACGAGGCGCGGTGGTGGCAGGTCTACGACGCTCTCGACGCGATGCCGAGCACAGCACCTTCGCCGCGTGCCAGCCACACCCCCAGCGCGATCAGCGCGGCCACCTCGAAACCCGCGATCCCCCGTTCCACCAAACCCAGCGGAATCAACATCCACCATCGTTGACCGGTCACCATGCCGACCGCAATGGCCCCGAACAACACTGTCAGCCAACCGATTCCGATAAGGGCAAGCCATCGTGCCGCCCGCGCGGCGGTGTCACGGCCATTGGCGATCAGCAACACCGCGATCGGTAGCGCGACGAACGCGACCAGGGTGGCGTACCGGTGCACGGTGCCGGAAAGACTCGGCCCGGTGACCCAGTTGTGCTTGGGAAACGCCACAACGGCGACGAGGCCCACGATCCACAGTGTCATCAACACCGAACCGGGCGACAGCGAACGCACGCGTCCGGCCCGGATCAGGCCGTACAACAGGGCTGCCGACGTACCGGCCAGCATCAGCACCGCGACGACGAAAGCCCAACTGCCCGGGGTGTAAACATATTCGGAGATCGTGGCCCCGCGGAGCTCACCGCCCCGACGGTGCGCCCGGCCGCCGAGCGTGAGATCGAGGCCGAGCACCAGGACCATCGCCAGTGCCGCACCGAACACACCGACCCAGCCGAGCGCGCGTGCCATCGGCCCAGCCTACGCGTGTCAGCGGCGCACGCCGGGGTCGACGACCTTGGTCGGCTTGTGCGGGAAGCGCTTCTCGGCGTGCGCCTTGGCGGCTGAATTCGGCAGCACGTACAGGGTTTCCGATTTCTGCTGGAGCGGTTTCAGCACGAGATCCATGAATCCCTTGCGGTCTTCAAGGTAGGGCTCGATGACATCCTCGCCGGCCGGACAGACCGCCATGCAGTAGGCGGCCTTGTAGTTGGCCTTGAAGGAGAGGCTCTGCCACATCGACGCATTCTCCGAATCGGTGACGCGGGAACGGAAGTCAGCGGCATTCTCACTGTCGGCGATCGTCTGCGCCCAGGCGGTGAACCCGCCCATGAACTCGCGGTAGTTGTGTACCGAACAGGCGATGAAGTCGAAGTCGCCGTCCTTCTTGATGGCTCCGACCGGGCAGGCCGCGACACAGAGCTTGCATTCCACACAGGGCGAATAGTCCAGGGGGGCACCGTGACTGCTTATCTCAGCGTCGATGATAACGCTGCCCAGCAGGATGAAATTGCCGAACTTCGGGTGGATCACGTTGCGGTGGATCCCCATCACGCCGAGGCCGGCGGCGACCGCGAGGGGCTTGAGCGCGAGCACCCAGATCCGGCCCGGATAGCGGTCCATTTCCATCGGGAAGGTGGCAGAGGGATTCAGCGCGCGATAACCGCGTTCCTGTAACACGCGGGTGATCTTGTGTGCAGCCTCGTTGAGCACCTCGCCGCTGCGGTGGAATTCCTGGTTGGCCACGCTGCGGGCGACCGACCGCACGTTGTCGCGGTTCATCTGCACCACCAGGGAGATGTAACTGCGGGCCCCCGGCAGCGCCGCCTCGACATCGGCCCGTTCGCTGGCCAAGTCGGGATTGTCGACACTGGCGAACGCCACATCGTCAGCGCCCGCCTCCAGGCAGATCTCCCGGAGCCATTCCGCGTCGATCACCGGCGCCGGCTCAGGGCGCTGGCGGGCACGAACGGCCTGTACGGTCGGGTGTTCGGCCAATCGCGGCGGCAGGTTCATAGCTGAGTACAGTACAGCAGACTCAGGTGTCGCCGATAGCCCCGAATCGGGGATACCGCGCCGGATCTTAGGTGACCAGCGCCACCGAGTTCGCGCGGCGCAGCTTGCCCGACGGGGTCTTCGGAATCGTGCCGGGCCCGAGGACCACGACATTGCGCGGGCGCACATCGACCTCGGCGACCACCTCGTGGGCGACCTCGTGCTCGATGCGACGCACTGCGGCCGGGTCCTGCCAGGCGTTGGATTCGACCGCCACCGCGAAGGTCTCGCGGGAGTGGCCGGCGTCGAGCCGCACGGCGACCGCGCATCCGGGGCGCACCCCTTCGACACGGCTGGCCGCCCGCTCGATGTCAGTCGGGTAGATGTTGCGCCCGGCCATGATGATGACGTCCTTCACCCGACCGCACACCACGACGTGGCCGTTCTCCAGCAGGTAGCCGAGATCACCGGTGTCGTACCAACCGTTTTCGTCCTGGGCGGGCACGAAGCCACCCATGGTGATGTAGCCCGGGGTCAGCGACTCACCGCGCAGCTCGATGATGCCCACGCCGCGCGCCGGCAGCACGTTGCCGTCCTCGTCGACGATGCGCGCCTGAAGGTCGGTCAGCAGCGGGCCCAGCGTGGCCAGGCGACGGGTGTTGCCCTTGGACGCGGGCACCGCGCGGCGCAGCGCAGCCAGCAGGTCGGCGTCGACCTCGTCGACCACCAGGCCGGCGTCGCATTCGGAGAAGGACACCGCCAGCGTCGTCTCGGCCATGCCGTAGGCCGGCAGGATCGCCGATTCCCGCAGCCCGAACGGCTTACCGGCGTCCAGCAGGTCTTCGACGTCGGCGGGCTCCACCGGCTCGGCCCCGGAGAGGGCGAACCGCAGGGTGGACAGGTCGAACTCGCCAGGCTTGGCCTGGCGGCGCAGGCGCTTGGCGAACAGCGCGTAGGCGAAGTTCGGCGCCGCGGTCATGGTGCCCTTGTACTTGTCGATGAGCTTGGCCCACAGCAGCGTGTCGCGCAGGAAGTCCATCGGGGTGACCTTGACCAGCTCGGCCCCGAAGTACATCGGGATCGTCAGGAAGCCGACCATGCCCATGTCATGGAAACAGGGCAGCCAGCTGACCATGACGTCGTTCTCGATGTCGTACTTGGCGCCGATGAACATCGCCTCGGCGTTGGAGTGGATGTTGCGGTGGGTGATCACCACGGCCTTGGGAGACCCGGTCGACCCGGACGTCAGCTGCATCAGGGCGACATCGTCTTCGGAGGTCTCGACCGGGTCGATCGGCTCTGCCGCCAGCAGCGCTTCGACGGTCAGCACCTTGACGCCGCGCTCCTCGAGCACCGGAATGGCGACGAGGAACGGGTCGGAGACGACGACGGCCTTGGCCTCGATCATGTCGATGACGGTGGCGGTGTCCTTGGCCCACTGCTCCAGGTCGGTGCGGGGCGTGGGCTGGTGCAGCATCGTCAGGCTGGCGCCGCGCATCCACAGCCCCTGCGCGGTCGGCGCGATCTCCACCGGCGCACCGGCCAGGACGCCGACGGCGTCGCCGAGGCCGATCCCCGCGGCCTCCAGGCCACCCGCGATACGACGCGCACGTTCGTGCACCTCCCACCACGTGTGCCGGACCGGCTCAGTCGGCTCCCCAGTGACCATGCCCTTACTGCTGGTCAAGGCACTGTGGAACATCTTGTCGGTGAAGCGGCTCACGACGACCTCCTCGGCAACGGGAGCTGGGTGATCAGCGACGTTGAATTCATGCTCCACCTGCCGCGACGCGGTGCATAGAAGGCACGCTGGTACGACTGGGGAGCGGTTCGGTCTCGAAATGGTGATGGTGCGGAACAAACCCCAGTTCCACCGGACTGCCGCCCGCCCCGGATCGGGGTGGGCGACTCGCACATATGCAGTGCCAGGCCGCTAGTCATCACCGCGGATCATCTTAAACTTCCCTTAAGTTACTGCCAAGTTTTCGAGGGTAATGAGAAGCGCGTCACAGTTGAATAGGTGGTGACTCAACTGGAAACGACGCGGGCGCCGTGGACCGGACCGCTGGCCACCCGCACGGTGCGGCACACGTCCGCCCCGGCCAATTCGGTGCCGACATCCACTGCCGCGGCCGCCGATTCGCACAGAAACGCGCAGGTCGGACCCGATCCGGACACAATGCCTGCCAGCGCGCCCGCCTCGGCTCCGGCCCGCAGAGTCCGACGAAGACCGGGGTTGAGACTCAACGCGGCCGCTTGAAGATCGTTGCCCAGCAGCGCCGCCAGCTCGCGGGGGCTACCGCTTGCTAGAGCACCCAGAAGCGGCTCGGGATCGCTGAGCCGAGGCGGATCCCCGCTCTCGCGCAGCCGGTCGATCTCGCCGTAGACGGCGGCCGTCGACAAGCCGCCCTGCCCGAACGCCAGCACCCAGTGAAACGTGTTGCGGGCCAAGACCGTCGCCAGCTCCTCGCCCCGGCCGGTACCCAGCGCGGTACCGCCATGCAACGCAAAGGGGACGTCGCTGCCCAGCTGCGCGGCCAGCGCGTGCAGATCGCGGCGCGGCACGCCCAGCTCCCAGAGGTTGTTCATGGCGACGAGGACGGCCGCGGCGTTGGCGCTGCCACCGGCCATGCCACCGGCCACCGGGATGGACTTCTCGATCGTGATCTCCACATCGGGCGCCCGCCCGACGTGTTCGGCCATCAGCTCGGCCGCCTGCCAGGCGATATTGCGCTCGTCGACGGGCAGATCGTCGGCGCCCTCGCCCACGACCCGCAGGGACAGGACGTCGGCGTTGCGCACCGTCACCTCGTCCACCAGTGAAACGGCGTGGAAGACGGTGACGAGTTCGTGGTAGCCGTCGTCCCGGCGGTCGCCGACCTCCAGATAGAGGTTCACCTTGCCCGGCACACGTACGGTGACCGACCCGGTCGGCACCCATTCGGACGCGATGGAGCCGTTGGACGGGGGCACCGGACGAGACTATCGCGCCTCACGCGATTCCCCGGTCGGTCGCCGGTCAGCGAATCTAGGGTCTAAGCGTGGTTCATCCCGGGCAGACGTTCGCGGGCTATGCGGTCGACAGCGTGCTGGGCCGTGGCGGCCAGGCGGTGGTCTACCTCGCCCGCGGAGCGGGTCAGCGGCATCCGGTCGTCGCGCTGAAGGTGCTCGACGAGCAGCACCGCGATCACGCGGGCACCGCCCGGCTGGCCCGGGAGTACCGCATCGCAGATCGGCTGCGGCACCGCCACATCGTGACCGTCTACGACCATGGCGAGCACTGGATGACAATGCAATACGTCGACGGCGGCAATGCGACCCGGCTTGCGTCTCTGGACGACAAGCTCGATGCACTCGGTCAGATCGCCGCCGCACTCGATCACGCCCATCACGACGGCGTCGTACACAGCGACGTCAAGCCCGCGAATATTCTTGTCCATCAAGACTTTTCGAAGCACGGTGCAGTGCTGATCGACTTCGGTGTCGCGCATGTACTCGCCGAGGACGTCTGGCATCGCCCCGCCCAGGTGATGGCGTCGCTGCCCTATGCGGCACCCGAGCTCCTGCAGGGACGCCTGCCCCAGGCCGCGACCGACGAATACGCCCTCGCCTGCACCGCACTGGAATTGCTCACCGGTGCACCGCCGTTCACCGCCGACGATCCGGTGTCGCTGATCGATGCACACCTGCATTTACCGCCACCGGAGATGTCACGGCACATCTCTTGGCTGACAAGGTCATTCGACACGATCCTGGCACGGGCCATCGCCAAAGACCCGGACCGCAGATACCCGTCATGCACCGAGATGGTGCACCAGATCCGCGAGACCGTGCGCCGAAGCGCTCAGAACACCTGAGCGGGCCGCGACGGACCTTCCGAGTTGTCGGTCGCGCTGGGGAAGTCGGCGGAGCGCTGCAGCAGCCGGACGAAATCGGCCACCGTCAGCGTCTCCCCGCGACGGGCGGGATCGATGCTGGCGGCCAGCAGGCGCTCGGCGGACTCGTTGCCCGTGCCGGCCCATTCCAGAAACGCGTTGCGGGCGGTCTTGCGGCGCTGCGCGAAGGCGATGTCGATCAAGTCGAACACCCTCTGGCGGAAGCCGTCGTCCTCCGGCCACGGCGACGTCTCGTACCGGTCGATGCGGACCAGACCCGAGTACACCCGCGGGATGGGCCAGAACACCGTCGGCGACACCATGCCGTAGCGGCGGACCTTGCCGAAGAAGCGCACCTTGACACTCGGCACGCCGTAGTCCTTGCCGCCGGGCTCAGCCGCGAGCCGCTCGGCCACCTCGGCCTGGACCATCACCATGACGGTCCGGATCGACGGGAACTCGGCGAGCAGATGCAGCAGCGCCGGAACCGCGATGTTGTACGGCAGGTTGGCGACCACGGCGGTGGGCTGCTCGGGAAGATCTGGCCGCTCGATACCGAGGATGTCCCGGTTGAGCACGGTCAGCCGATGAATCTCGCTGTGCGAGTGCTCAGCAACCGTCTTCGGCAGGCGCTGGGCCAGAACCGGATCGATTTCGATGGCACTCACGGTCGCACCACGGTCCAGCAACGCCAGCGTCAGCGAGCCCAGGCCGGGCCCGACCTCGAGGACGTGGTCATGCTTGTTAATGCCGGACGCCGAGACAATACGACGCACAGTATTTGCGTCGTGTACAAAATTCTGACCCAAAGATTTACGCGGCTTGAAGTCGAGTTCTTTGGCCAGATTTCTTATCTCAGTGCGCCCCAGAAGACGAATTGTCACGATGCACCCCTACCACACACGGGCCACGCTCCCCAGCCTTGTCGCGAACGCGTTACTTCAGCAATTGCGATTTGTTCTTCTCTTGTTGCCAGATCGGCACGGCTAGCATAGCGCAGTCCACCGTTTCTTTCCCAGGTGTTTTGATCAAATTGCACACCACCGTAGTAACCGTTGCCGGTATTGATCGCCCAGTTTCCGCCGGCTTCGCACCTGGAAATGGCATCCCAGATCGGCCCGTTCTCCACCGGAGGCACCTCAGTTCCCGGCTTGGTACCGACCCGAAGAACCGAATCACGCGCCGGGACAAGAACAGTATTGGCAATGGGTAGCCGTCCCGTTTCCACACCGTTGACCGTCGCGACAGCAAAAGTCACGTCTTGCAGTCCGGGCGTCCCGGGATCTTGAACCACCTGCCGGCTCATGTTCATGGTCGGGTCCTCGATCCGCTGGGCGACCGGGGCCAGCGGCATCTGCTGGGTGATCTTCTGGACCCGGGTCCGGGTCACCTGGATCTGCATCCCGGCGATCACCGGGGAGGACGGGGCGGGCACGACCGAGTCGGCCTGCTCCAGCGGCACGCCAGCGGCGGCGAGCAGACCGGCCACGTTCGGAGCGGCCAGGTGAACCGTGCTCACCACGCCGCCGTCGTTGATCTGCACCGTCTTGGCGCTGACCACGGGAAGGGCCATGCCCTCCAGGGGCAGTCGGCTGCCGCGCGAGGCCGCGGCCGGGGCGGTGTCGGTCATCCGCAGCTGCGCCAGCGCCTCGTCCACGGTCGACGCGGTGGTCCAGACCTGCTTGGAATCCTGGCCGTCCAGCGAGATCTGCAGCGGCCGGCTGCGGCGCAGCACGATCGTCTCGGCATCGTTCACCGACTGGTTGGCGCCCGGGAAGAGGTCGTCACGGTCGCCGACGGAGTAGCCGTTCTCCTCGACGACGTCGATCACCCGCGACTTCATCGTGCTGACCTTCATCTGGGTGCCGTCGATGTTCAGCGTCACCGTCTTCTCGGAGATCACTGCGAACACCCCGGCACCGGCCAGCGTCAACAGAACTGCGGCGATGACGAGGCGAAGGATCGGTGACGGCGACTGGTGGAGCTTGGTCAACGCATTCAAGTGTTCGGTCCCGCCTAGGTACTAAATGAAATAAGGGGCCAACGGTGGCCCCCTTTGATCACAAGACGGTAACGAACCAGACCGGACCGGAGCAACCCGGGCTCGCGGCTCTCAACAGACCCTTAGAGACCGTAGACCCGCTGCGCGGTCGCCGATGACTGCTCTGCCAGCAATTCCGCCGGCCGGCCGACGACGTCGGCCAGCGCCCGCACGGTGTAGGGCAGGCAATACGGCTCGTTTGGCGCCCCGCGGTAGGGATGCGGGGTCAGAAACGGGGCGTCGGTCTCGACCAGCAGCTGCTCCGGCGGGATCAACGTCGCCGCCTCCCGCAGGTCACGGGCGTTCTTGAAGCTGACCGTGCCGGACAGGCTGAGCACCCAACCGGCCTCGACGCAGGTGCGGGCCATCTCGGGACCCGAAGAGAAACAGTGGAAGATGACCGTGTCCGGCGCACCCTCGGCGCGCAGCACGTCGAGTACCTCGGCGTCGGCGTCGCGGTTGTGGATCATCAGCGGCTTGCCGGTCCGCTTGGCCAGGTCGATATGCCAGGCGAACGCTTCCCGCTGAGCCGAAGGGCCGGCACACCCGTCGAGCCTGCCCGGCCAGTACAGGTCCATGCCGGTCTCCCCGACCGCGACCACCCGGCCGTGGGAGGCCAGCGCTTCGAGTTCGCCGCGGGCGTCGTCGCCCAGCGCGTCTGCGCGGGTCGGGTGCAAGGCGACCGCGGCGTAGACCCGCGGGTCCCAGGTGGCGGCCTCGGCGGCCCAGCGGGCGGCATCAAGGTCGTCGGCGATCGTCACCACCGCCACCACGCCCGCGGCCTGCGCGCGGTCCAGGATCGCGCGGACATCGTCAGCGTCGCGTGCGCCGCAGGCGTCCAGGTGGGTGTGGGCATCGATCAACGGCGTCAACGGCTCTGGGAGCGGCGGTGGCTCACGCCTCTTTTCCTGAGAACCCACGCCAACACCTTAGGGTGAACATTCAAATGAGTAAGCCGCCGTACTACATCACCACAGCGATCGCGTATCCCAACGGTGCGCCGCACATCGGGCACGCCTACGAGTACGTCGCCACCGACGCGATCGCCCGCTTCAAACGGCTCGACGGTTTCGACGTGCGGTATCTGACGGGGACCGACGAGCACGGGCTGAAGATGGCACAGACGGCCGCCGCTGAGGGCATCCCGACCGCCGAGCTGGCCCGGCGCAACTCCGATGCGTTCCAGGCGATGCAGGAGAAGCTCGGCGCGTCCTTCGACCGCTTCATCCGCACCACCGACGCCGACCACGTCGACGCGTCGATCGAGATCTGGAAGCGGATGGACGCCGCGGGCGACATCTATCTCGACTCCTACTCCGGCTGGTACTCGGTGCGCGACGAACGGTTCTTCACCGAGGACGAACTCGAGACGCGCGCCGACGGCAACAAGTACTCGCTGGAGACCGGCACGCCGGTGACGTGGACCGAGGAACAGACCTACTTCTTCCGGCTGTCGAAGTACGCCGAACGGCTACTGGCCCATTACGAGGCGCACCCCGAGTTCATCGGTCCCGATGTCCGCCGCAACGAGGTCGTCAGCTTCGTCTCGGGTGGCCTGCGCGACCTGTCGATCTCGCGGACGACCTTCGACTGGGGTGTGCCGGTTCCCGACCATCCCGACCACGTCATGTACGTATGGGTGGACGCACTGACCAATTACCTCACCGGCGCGGGCTTCCCCGACACCGACTCCGAGTCGTTCCGCAAGTACTGGCCGGCCGATCTGCACATGATCGGCAAGGACATCATCCGGTTCCACACCGTGTACTGGCCGGCGTTCCTGATGTCGGCCGGAATCGAGCTCCCGAGAAGGGTTTTCGTGCACGGGTTCCTGCTCAACAGCGGCGAGAAGATGAGCAAGTCGGTGGGCAACGTCGTGGATCCGTTCGCCCTCGTCGACGCCTTCGGCCTGGACCAGGTGCGCTATTTTCTGCTGCGGGAGGTCCCGTTCGGCCAGGACGGCAGCTACAGCGAGGACGCCATCATCGGGCGGATCAACGCCGATCTCGCCAACGAGTTCGGAAACCTCGCGCAGCGCTCGCTGTCGATGGTCAACAAGAACCTCGACGCGCAGGTGCCCGAGCCCGGTGAGTTCACCGACGCCGACCGCGAGCTGCTGGCGCTCGCCGACGATCTGCTGCCGCGGGTGCGCGCCCACTTCGAGGTGCCCGCCATGCATCTGGCGCTGGAGGCGATCTGGGCGATGCTCGGCGCCGCCAACCGCTACTTCTCCGCCCAGGAGCCGTGGCTGCTGCGCAAGTCCGAGTCGGCGGCCGACCAGGAGCGGTTCCGCACGGTTCTATACGTGACGCTGGAGGTGGTCCGGATCGCGGCGCTGCTGGTGCAGCCGGTGATGCCGACGTCGGCGGCTACGCTGCTCGACCTGTTGGGTCAGCCCGGCTCGGAGCGCGATTTCGGCGCGGTTGCGGTGCGCATCGCGCCCGGCACCGCGCTGCCGGCCCCGGTCGGGGTGTTCCCGAGGTACCAGCCGGCCGAGTGATATCCGTGAGCTGCGTCACGTAGCGTCACACTCACAGCACCCACGGTGTCTCGAGGTCGACAGGCTCAAGCGACCTCAAAGGAGAGATGTGATGACCGAGCAACGAGCCCGAGTTGTGGTGATCGGTGGCGGCTACGCCGGCGTGATCGCGGCCAACCACCTGCGGCTGCGTGCGGGAGTGGACATAACCCTGGTCAATCCGCGCCCCGACTTCGTCGAGCGGATCCGGTTGCACCAATTGGTCACCGGGTCCGACGACGCCACGCATCCCTACGCCGACATCCTCGGCGACGGCATCGCGCTGGTGGTCGACGCAGCCACCCGCATCGACACCCAGGCGCGGCAGGTGGAGCTGTTCAGTGGGCAGCCGCTGCCGTATGACTACCTGATCTATGCGGTGGGAAGCGGCTCAGCCCGGCCGGCCGTCCCCGGTGCGGATGAATTCGCTTATCCCATCGCCGATCTCGAGGAGGCCCAGCGCTTGACCGCCGCACTGGGCGACCTGCACTACGGCGCTCCGATCTGCGTGGTCGGCGCAGGCCCGACCGGGATCGAGACCGCGGCCGAGTTGGCCGAGCAGGGCCGGGCGGTCACGCTGGTGTGCGGTGCAGTCCTTGGCCCCTACCTGAGCACTCAGGGCCGCCGGTCGGTGGCCAGGCGGCTGCGCAAGCTCGGGGTCGAGATCGTCGACGGGCCGCACGCCATGGTGACCGCGGTGGCGGCCGATGCGGTGACGCTGGGCGACGGACGCCGGCTGGCGAGCTACGTGACGATCTGGACCGCCGGATTCGGGGTGCCCGACCTGGCGGCCCGGTCCGGGCTGCGCACCGACACGATCGGCCGGCTGCTCACCGACGAGACGCTGACCAGCGTCGACGACGACCGCATCGTGGCCGCCGGGGATGCCGCTGCACCGTCTGACCAGCCGTTGCGAATGAGCTGCCAGGCCGCGATCCCGCTGGGCGCACAGGCCGCCAACACCGTGCTGGCCCGCATCGCAGGCGACCGGCCCGCGGTGATCAGCCAGGCGTTCACCGGGCAGTGCATCAGCCTCGGCCGGGCAGGTGGGACCATCCAGATCGCCCGCACCAACGACGTCCCGCTGCCGCTGTACATCGGCGGGCGCACCGCCGCGATCATCAAAGAGGCGGTCTGCAAGGGCACGATCAGCTTCCTGCGCCGCGAGGCCCGCAAGCCTGGGTCCTATTTCTGGATCAAGGGCGGCAAGCGCCCGGCACCCGAGGCGGTGGTCACCCCGTGACCGCCACCGACGAACACGCCGACCGGTTCACCCTGCTGCGTCCGCTGCTGTTCACGATCGCCTACGAGATCCTCGGTTCGGCAACCGAAGCCGACGATGTCCTGCAGGACAGCTACATACGTTGGGCGACAGTGGATTTGGATGCGGTCCGGGACACGAAGGCCTATCTGGCCCAGCTGGTGACCCGCCAGGCACTGAACACTCTGCGCACGCAGGCCCGCCGCAGAGAGGACTACGTCGGCCCCTGGCTGCCCGAACCGCTGCTGCTCGACGAGCGCGACGCCGCAACCGATGTGGTGCTTGCCGAATCGGTGTCGATGGCGATGCTGGTGGTGCTGGAGACGCTGACGCCCGATGAGCGTGCGGTGTTCGTGCTGCGCGAGGTGTTCGGCTTCAGCCACGACGAAATCGCCGACGCGATAGGCAAATCCACGGTCGCGGTGCGCCAGATGGCGCATCGGGCCCGCGAGCACGTGCACTCGCGGCGGCGCCGCTTCGAGCCACTCGACCCACAGCAGTCCGAGCAGATCACCGCGCAGTTCCTGATGGCAGCCGCGACCGGGGACCTGGAGGGGCTGATGAGCCTGCTGGCACCCGACGTCGTGTTCACCTCCGACAGCGACGGCAAGGTCAGCGCCGCCCGCCGCCCGGTGCTGGGACCGGCCAAGGTCGCCAGGCTCATCATCGGCCTGTTCCGCCAGGCCACGCCCGAATACCGCATCGAAGGCGCGAACTACAACGGCGCCCCAGCGATTGTCGTCTATCGCGGGGATCGGGCCGAGTCCGTGATGCTGGTCGAGATCACCGACGGGACGATCACCAACTTCTACGCGATGCGCAACCCGGAGAAGCTCGCCGCGGTGACCGTCCGCAGGGAGATCAGCCGCTGACGCCTTTGCGTCTGTCGGCCGCAGCCGTCAGGCTATGGCGATGCGCATCGACCGGCTCGGGGACCTCGGCACCGCCGCCGAGGTCCTGCGCTCGCTCGCCGGCGCCGCAGCGCGGCGCGGGCTGGCGCCGCCGGCCGCGCTCGTCGGCGAATGGTTCGGTGCTTCCGCAGTGATCGCCCCCACCGTGTCGGTGCGGGCGATCGACCCCGCCGAGGTGTTCGCCGTCGCGCCCGATGGTCCCAGCGAGACAGTCGGCGGCGGGTGGATCGGCTATTTGTCGTATCCCGACGCCGCGTCCGACGGCACGCCGCCGCGGATTCCCGAGGCAGCCGGCGGCTGGACCGACAGCGTGCTGCGGCGCGACGTCGATGGCTGTTGGTGGCACGAAAGCCTCTCCGGCGCAACGATCAAAGGGTGGGTGACTGAGGCGCTGTCATCTCCGGTGCCGCACAACACGTACGAAATCGACTGGGAAGAACCCGATTTCGCACGCCACCAAGAAGGTGTGCTGGCCGCCCTGGCGGCGATCGGAGCAGGCGAGGTCTACCAGGCTTGCGTGTGCACGCAATTCACCGGCACCCTGCACGGTTCGCCGCTGGAGTTCTTCGCCGATGCGGTAACCCGAACCACACCGGCCCGGGCGGCCTATCTGGCCGGCGACTGGGGTGCGGTGGCCTCGCTGTCACCGGAGTTGTTCGTCCGCCGGGTCGGCGACGAGGTGATATCCAGCCCGATCAAGGGCACGCTGCCGCTGCACTGTGCGCCCGCGGAGCTGCTGGCGTCGGCCAAGGATGTCGCCGAGAACATCATGATCGTCGACCTGGTGCGCAACGACCTGGGCCGGGTCGCCGAAACGGGCTCCGTCACGGTCCCCGAACTGCTCACGGTCCGGGCCGCGCCGGGTGTCTGGCATCTGGTGTCGACGGTCGCGGCGACCGTCCGGCCGGAGATCCCCAACGCCGCATTGTTGGCCGCCGCGTTCCCGCCCGCATCGGTGACTGGAACACCGAAAGGCCGTGCCCGTCAACTACTTTCACAGTGGGAACCACGGCGGCGCGGGGTGTACTGCGGCACCGTCGGCATGGCGTCGCCGATCGCGGGCACCGAACTGAACGTGGCGATCCGCACTGTCGAATTCGACGCGCACGGTACGGCCGTGCTCGGCGTCGGCGGCGGCATCACCGCCGATTCGGACGCGCAAGCCGAGTGGCAGGAATGCCTGCACAAGGCCGCGCCGGTGATCCAGGCCGGTCAGGATTCGCGCGAGCGCAGCACCGCGTCGTAGAGCTCGCGGCGCGACGGCGCGCCCGGATGGGCCTCGATCACGTGCGCGCACGCGTCCTTCACCCGCATCCCGTCGGCCACCAGGGCGTCGACCTCGGCGAGCAGCGTCGGCAAGTCGGTCGTCGGCACCGCGCCGGCCAGCACCACCGTGATCTCGCCGAGCACCTTCTCGTCGGCCCACTTCACGAGTTCGGCCAGCGTGCCGCGCCGGATCTCCTCGTGCACCTTCGTCAGCTCGCGGCAGACCACCGCGCGCCGCTGTCCGCCGAGTTCGTCGACGGCGTCGCGCAGGCAGTCGGCCAGCCGCCGTGGTGATTCGAAGAACACACAGGTGCGCTGTTCGGCCGCCAACCCGGCCAGCCACGTCCGCCGGGCGGATTGCTTGCGCGGCGCGAACCCCTCGAAGCAGAACCGGTCCGATGCCAGCCCGGCGACGGCCAGCGCGGTGGTGACCGCCGACGGACCGGGCAAGCAGCTCACCGGCAGGTCTTCTTCGACGCAGGCCGCCACCATGCGGTAGCCGGGATCGTTGATGAGCGGCATCCCGGCATCACTGACCACCAGGACCGTCGCGCCGCCCTTGATGTCGTCGACGAGCTGGGGCACCCGGGCCGCCTCGTTCTGGTCGAACAGGCTGACCACGCGACCGCGGATCTTCACACCGAGCGACTGGGCCAGGGTCCGCACCCGCCGGGTGTCCTCGGCGGCGACCACATCGGCGGTGGACAGAGCGTCGACCAGTCGTTTCGACGCGTCACCCGGCTGCCCCAACGGCGTGGCGCCGAGCAGCAGTCGACCGGCGGTCATGCAGGACAGAATACGATCGCAGGCGATGTCCACGACAGCCGATGACCTCGAGGCGCACCCGCGCCACGCACCCGTCATCAGCCCCGGCCCGCTGGTGCCGGTCGCCGATTTCGGCCCGCTGGACCGCATCGAGGGCTGGGTGGCCACCGCGATCGTCACCGCCCTGGCCGCGCTGACCCGGCTGATGAACCTCGGGTCGCCGACCGACGCGGGCACCCCGATCTTCGACGAGAAGCACTACGCGCCGCAGGCCTGGCAGATGCTGCACAACTACGGCGTCGAGGACAACCCCGGCTTCGGCCTGGTCGTGCACCCGCCGATGGGCAAGCAGCTGATCGCGTTCGGCGAGGCGATCTTCGGCTACAACGGCGTGGGCTGGCGGTTCACCAGCGCGATCCTCGGGGTCGCTCTGGTCTTGCTGGTCGTGCGCATCGTGCGGCGGATCAGCCGCTCGACGCTGGTCGGTGCGATCGCCGGGCTGCTGCTGATCGCCGACGGCGTGAGCTTCGTCGCGGCGCGGTCCTCACTGCTCGACGGCTTCCTGACCTTCTTCGTTGTCGCGGCGTTCGGGGCGCTGATCGTCGACCGCGATCAGATGCGCGAACGCATGCACAACGCCCTGCTCGAGGGGCGCATCGCCGAGACGCCCTGGGGCCCGCGGCTGGGTGTGCGGTGGTGGCGCTTCGGCGCGGGGGTGCTGCTGGGCCTGGCGTTCGCGACCAAGTGGTCGGGGCTGTACTACATCGTGTTCTTCGGCGCGATGTCGCTGGCGTTCGACATCGCCGCGCGACGGGCCTACCGGGTGCCGAGGCCGTGGTTCGGGGCGATCCGGCGGGATCTGGGGCCGACGGCTTACGTTTTTGCGCTGATCCCGTTCGCGGTGTATCTGGCGTCGTATGCGCCGTGGTTCTCTTCGGAGACGGCCGTCAACCGTTACGAGGTCGGGCAGTCGATCGGCGAACGGCAGTGGTATCAGCCACCGGACGCGATCCGGTCGCTGTGGCACTACACGTACAAGGCCTATCACTTCCACTCGACGCTGACGAACGCGAACGGCAACCACCATCCGTGGGAGTCCAAGCCGTGGACGTGGCCGATGTCGCTGCGGCCCGTGCTGTACGCGATCGACAACCAGAACGTGCCCGGCTGCGGGGCGGCATCGTGTGTGAAGGCCGTGATGCTCGTCGGCACACCGGCGATGTGGTGGCTGGCGGTGCCGGTCCTGGTCTACGCGCTCTGGCGGGCGTTCGTACGGCGCGACTGGCGGTATGCGGTCGTGCTCACCGGCTACAGCGCTGGCTTCCTGCCTTGGTTCGCCGACATCGACCGGCAGATGTACTTCTTCTACGCGGTGCCGATGGCGCCGTTCCTGATCATGGGAATCGCGCTGATCCTCGGCGATCTCCTGCACGCGCCCAACCAGAATGCCGAACGACGAACGCTGGGGCTGATCGTCGTGAGCTGCTATGTCGCCGTGGTGATCACGAACTTCGCCTGGCTGTATCCGGTGCTGACCGGCGTCCCGATCTCGCAGTCGACGTGGAACATGGAGATCTGGCTGCCGAGCTGGCGCTAGAGGTTATCCACAGCGCGAGATCGACACCATGGTTGTGAAGAAAGAGAATTCCACAGCCCTGGCGGCGTTTTCGCCGCCTCGAGCAGGCGATTGTCGGGGCCTCGCAGCAGCATGCGGACATGTCATCGCCATTCATCGGGAGCGCGGCGGTCGCGAGCGGTCTGCTCAGCAGGGGGCAGCTGCGCTGGAACTACACCGCAATACACCCTGACGTGTACATCCCCAACGGGTCCGAACGCACCCTCGACATGCGCACCCGGGCAGCGGCGCTGTGGGTTCCAGGCGGCATCATCGCCGGCAGGGCGGCGGCCGCTCTACACGGAGCGTCGTGGATTGGCGCAGCAGCCCCAATTGAGCTCATCGGACGTGCCCGCCGACGCCAGGCGGGTGTCATCGTGCGCGAGGAACGCATCCGCGCTGACGAATCCATGCCGCTGAATGACTTGGTCGTCACGACACCGCAACGCACCGCGCTCGACATCGCCCGTCACCTGCCGAGGGCCGAGGCTCTGGCCCACCTCGATGCGCTCGCGGCGGCCACCGGAATCAAACCCGCTGACGTGCTTTCGATTGCCGACCGCTACCCGGGCGCACGCGGGGTCCGACGAGCCCGAGCCGTCACGCCGCTCACCGACCCCGGTGCGGCGTCGCCTCGGGAGTCGTGGCTACGGCTGCTGCTGATCGACGCCGGATATCCCCGACCCGTCACCCAGATTCCAGTGTCCGACGGCTATCGGAGGGCATTCATCGACCTCGGCTGGGATGAGCCGAAGATCGGGCTGGAGTACGAGGGCGGGCACCATCAGTCGGATCGCGGCCAATATGTATGGGATGTCGGCCGCCAGGCCATGCTGGAAGAGTTGGGCTGGCTGATCATCCGGGTCGTCAAGGAACACAGCCGGGGCTTCATCCTTCGCCGAGTTCACGACGCGTTCAACCGCAGACGATTTCCGCTCACGAAATCTGCGTGAGGGTCGTCAACCGGGGCCAAACCACAGCCATGATGTCGATCTCGGTGAGAACTTAAAGCCCCAGCACCGGCTTGAGTATCTCGCCGACGGCGGCGACACCGCCGGGCTTGTACCCGTTGATCGTGGCCGAGCTCAGGATGACACCGTCGACGCCGGCGTCGAGCACCTTGGTCTTGATCTGGTCGGCGATCTGCTCCGGGCTGCCGAAGACGGCCTGCTGCTTGAAATCGTCAGGGATCATGTCCGCGGTGACGTTCTCGTCGATGAGCGCGATGGCCAGCACACTGGTTTCCAATGTGGCCGGGTCGCGGCCGACCTTCTCGCACGCCTCCTTGACCACAGCCACCTTGCGGGGCAGCTCGTCGAAACCGGCGATGATGTTCAGATGGTCGAAGTACTTGGCGGCCAGCGGAATTGTCTTCTTCTCACCACTGCCACCGATCATCAGCGGAATGTGGTCGCGGAAGCGGGGATTGGCGAACGCCTCATTGGTGCGGTAGTACTTGCCGTCCACGCTGACGCGCTCCCCGCGCAGCATCGGCAGGATGATCTCCAGCGCTTCGTCGAGTTTGTTGAACCGGTCGGTGAACGTGCCGAACTCATAGCCCAGCGAGTCGTGCTCGAGCTCGAACCAGCCGGTGCCGATCCCGAGAATGGCCCGCCCCTGGCTGATCACGTCGAGGGTGGTGATCGCCTTGGCCAGCAGCGTCGGGTTGCGGTAGCTGTTGCCGGTGACCAGCGTGCCCAGCTGCACCCGCTGCGTCGCGGTGGCCAGCGCACCCAGGGCGGTGTAGGCCTCCAGCATGGGTTCCTCGGGCGCACCGAGGCCGGGCAGTTGGTAGAAGTGGTCCATCACGAAGACCGAGTCGAAGCCGGCCGCCTCAGCCTCTTGAGCCTGGGCGATCACAGTGGGAAAGAGTTCCTCGACGCCGGTGCCGTAGGAGAAGTTCGGAATCTGAAGTCCAAGTTTGATTGCCACCAGCTCAACGTAAGCCCGAATAACCGGGGCGCGCGCCCCGTTTCACTCTCCGCGAACCTGGGAATAACACCGGGCCGTAAGGTCAGGGCCATGCAGAGCCGCGCCGCGATCGTCCGCGAGGTGGGCGGTGCCTGGTCGGTCGAGGAGTTCGAGCTCGATCCCCCGCGCGCGGGCGAGGTGCTGATCCAGATGGTCGCCGCCGGCCTCTGCCTCGACGACGTCAACACCGCATTCGACTACCTGCTGGCCGGTGAGCTGGTTCACGGTGTGATCGACTTCGGGATCGCCTGACTCACATGGCTTCTCCGCTGTCGGGTATCCGGGTGCTCGAGATCGGCGACCGGATCGCCACCGCATACTGCGGCAAGCTGTTGCGCGACGCCGGTGCCGACGTGGTGATGGTCGAACCGCCCGCCGGGCACCGGCTGCGCCGCTACCGACCCGCCGGCGTTCCCCCGTCCGCAGGCGACAGCCCGTTCTTCGCCTTCCTGGCCGGCGGCAAACGCAGCGTCACAAGCCCGACGGTGCCACCCGAGTTGCTGGACTCCGCCGATGTCGTGATCCTCGGCGCGACACCGCACCAAGCCGCCGAGATGGGTCTGGACCGCGACGAAATCACCTGCCGCACAAAGGTGGTCACCGTATCCGACTTCGGCTGGACCGGGCCCTGGATCGAGTTGCCCGCCACCGAGTTCACCCTGCAGGGCTGGTGCGGATCGACCGGCTCGCGAGGTGAGCCCGAACGTCCGCCGATCGCCGTCGGCGGCGACCTCGGCGAGTTCATTGCCGGCAGCTACGCCGCCTTCTTCGCGCTCGCCGCGCACCGCGGCGGTGGCCCGTTCGACATGTCGGTGCTGGAGGCCATGACCACCTCGATGCAGGTGTTCTCCTGGCTCCGCAAGGAATTGATGCTGCTGGAGGTTGTCGGACGCTCCACCGAAGTGCCGTCGGTCGAACGCGCCAAAGACGGCTACGTCGGCATCTCGATGGCCACCGGGCAGCAGTGGCAGGACTTCTGCGCCATGGTCGAGTGCCCCGACCTGGCCGATGTGCCCGAGTTGCGTTTCCAGGTGGGGCGTTGGGAACAGCGAGATCTCATCCGGGCGCGCACCGCCGAATTCTTCGAAACCCACACGGTCGACGAGATCGTCGAATTGGCCGCGCTGTTCCGGATTCCGATGACAGCCATCGGCAACGGCGAAACCCTCACCGGAATGGACCATTTCATCGAGCGGGAATCCTTCCTCGACCATCCCGCCGGATTCCGCGCGCCCAGGGCACCGTGGCGGATGAGCGACACACCCCCGCTGCCGCCCGCCCTGCCACCCGGGCTCGGCGACACCGGGAACCCCTGGTCGCCAAGGGAGTTGCGGACGCGAAGTACGGGCCTGCCTCTCGAAGGTGTCCGGATCGTCGACCTGACCGCGTTCTGGGCCGGACCGACTGCCACCCACCTGCTGGGCATGCTCGGCGCCGACGTGGTCAAGATCGAATCGGTGCAGCGTCCCGACGGGATGCGATTCGCCGGCGGCTTCCGCGCCGACGTCGAACAGTGGTGGGAGTACAGCTGGGTGTTCCACGGCGTGAACTCCGGCAAACGCTCGATCACCCTGGATCTCGCATCCGACGAAGGCCGAACGCTATTCGGCCGTCTGGTCGCCGGGGCCGACGTGGTGGTGGAGAACTTCACCCCCCGGGTGATGGAGAACTTCGGGCTGAGTTATGACGAGCTGCGCGGCTTCAACGAGCGGATCATCGAGGTCCGTATGCCGGGGTTCGGGCTCGACGGGCCGTGGCGCGACCGGGTCGGGTTCGCGATGACGATGGAGCAGCTGGCCGGACTGGCCTGGCTCACCGGATATCCCGACGGTCTGCCCACCGCGCCACGCGGCGCGTGCGATCCGCTGGCCGGTGTGCATGCCGCATTTCTGACCCTTGCGGCGCTCGAACACCGAAGCCGCACCGGAGCGGGACAGCTTGTCGAACTGCCGATGATCGACGTGGTGCTCAACGCCACCGCGCTACAGGTCATCGAACGCGACGCCGCCGGAGTGCTGCTGACCCGCCGGGGCAACCGCGGGCACGAGTTCGCCGTGCAGAACGTCTACGCCTGCGCGGGTGAGGACCAGTGGATCGCGGTCAGCATCCGTCACGACGCCGACTGGACTGCCCTCAACGGCGTTCTCGGGCAACCGGCATGGGCGCGCGACGTCACCTACGGCGCAGAATCCGCCGACCGGATCGACACCCACCTGGCCGACTGGTGCAAACACCGGCCCCGAGACGAGGCCGTCACCGCGCTGCTCGCCGCGGGTATCCCGGCCGCGCCGGTCGTGCAGCCCCCCGATGTGATCGACAACCCCGCGCTGCAGGCTCGCGGTTTCTTCCAGACGGTCACCCACCCGCTGTGCGGTCCGCTGCCCTACCCGCGGCCGCCGGTCACGGGTCACTTCGTGAGCAGCCCCGCCCCGCTGTTGGGTCATGACAACACCGAAATCCTCGGCGGATCATTGGGTTTGACGGATCAGGACCTGGCTCGCCTGAAAGACGGCAAGGTCATCGGAACCTGGCCGCTGGGCCTCTGAGGATCCGTGCGGTGGATCCAGTCGCCGGGCCGCAGGCGCCACGTGCGTCGCGCGTATTCGAGTTCGTTGTATGGCCACTGCGTGACGATGAGCAGATCGGTCACAACGGATCCCGCGCGACCGGACAGGACATGCACCGCGGACCGCCGCGTCCGGTCCCGAGCTCGGACGCCGCGATCGGCAACACCTCGATACCCGAATCTTGCAGGCGGGCGTTGGTTTCGGCATTGCGCTCATAGGCGACGACGACGCCGGGCGCCAGCGCCAGGGTGTTGTTGCCGTCGTCCCACTGCTCACGCTCGGCGGTCACCGGATCCAGGCCGGTGTCGATAACGCGCAACTGCTCGATGTCCATCGCCGCGGCCGCCGCCTTCACGAACGGCGCCTCGTCGAGGATCTTCACCCCGTCGGGAGTCCGCTTGATAGTGAACGCCGACAGCGAATCGCTGATGGCCGGGTACATCACCACGGCGTCGACGTCGACCATCGTGCACACCGTGTCGAGGTGCATCTGCGCCCGCTCCTGAGCAATCGGCACGGCCAGCACAGTGTGGGCCAGTCCGTCGTCGAACAGGCTGCGCGCCAACGCTTCTGCACCAGCGGGCGTCGTGCGCTCCCCCACCCCGACGGCGACCACACCGGGTGAGAGCAGCAGCACGTCGCCACCTTCCACCGGTGCGGTATGCGACTCGTAGGCGCGGCGCACCCCGAGAAAGCGGGGATGGTGGGCATAGATCAGGTCGGTCAGCGAAGTTTCGCGCATCCGGGCCGGCAGGGCCAGCGACGTGATGGCCACCCGGGGCCCGATCCAGAACGACGAGTCGCGGGTGAACAGCAGATTGGGCAACGGCTCGATGACGAAGTCGCCGCCGTGGTGCATGCGGCGCACCAGCGACGTGTCGGTCTTGGTGCCGGCAGGCAGTTCGGTGAAGGTCATTCCGGCCGTCAGGACGTGCGCCAGGTCGGCAGGCTCCAGGCTGCGCAGGTAGGCCGAAAGCTCTTGTGCCAGAGGCAGTCCCAGACGCCGCGCCTCGACAGCCGCGGCGATGCCCTGCATCCGTGCGGCACCGCTGCCCAGCGCCTCGGTCAGCAGGTCGGACATCAGTAGCACTTCCACACCGCGGGACCGCAGCAGATCGGCGAACGCGTCGTGCTCCTCCTGCGCCCGCGACACCCACGGCAGTCCGTCGAACAGCAGCTTGTCGTTGTTACGCGGTGTGAGCCGCTGCAATTCGGCACCGGGTCGGTGCAAGATGACGACCCGCAGCGTCCCGACCTCGGAGTTGGAGCCCAGCACGGTGGCAGTCACGAATAGCACCGTAACAACACGCGACGCACCCCAACTATCGTTGAGGTGTGACCGAGCAGGAACTGACGCCCGGCGAGCTCGCCCAGCGGGCCGGCGTGGCGATCTCGGCACTGCACTTCTACGAGCGTGAGGGGCTGATCAGCAGCCGCCGAACGTCGGGCAACCAACGCCGCTACCCGCGCGACACGCTGCGGCGGGTGGCGTTCATCCGGATGTCCCAGCGGCTGGGCATCCCGTTGGCCCGGGTCGCCGAGGCGCTGTCGACGCTGCCGACCGACCGGGTTCCGACCAGCCGGGATTGGGCGAAGCTGTCGGCGGGCTGGCGGGAGGATCTCGACGAGCGGATCGTGCATCTGCAGCGGTTGCGCGACAACCTCGCCGACTGCATCGGCTGCGGCTGCCTGAGCCTGCGCAGCTGCGCGCTGTCGAACCCCGACGATGTGCTCGCCGGCCGCGGCCCTGGGGCGGCTCGCCTGTAGATCGCTCATGATCGAACAGATGTGCGATATTCTCGCCTCTGTGTCTGTGTCGGTTCAGGGCGCGCTGTTCGACCACAGTGAGCGCCGCGACCTCGGCGCCGGAGCGTGGATCGAGCTGCGCTCGGCGTGGGTCGAAGATGCCGATGTGCTGTTCGACGGCCTGCTCGGGGACACCCCCTGGCGCGCAGAACGACGACAGATGTACGACCGCGTCCTCGACGTCCCGCGGCTGGTCAGCTTTCACGATCTGACCGCCGGAGCCCCGCCGCACCCCGTCATCACCAAGCTGCGCCGCCGCCTCAACGACATTTACGGCGGTGAACTCGGCGAGCAGTTCACCACCGCCGGGCTATGCCTCTACCGCGACGGCGACGACAGCGTGGCCTGGCACGGCGACACGATCGGCCGCAGCAGCACCGAGGACACCATGGTCGCGATCGTCAGCCTTGGCGCCACCCGGGTGTTCGCACTGCGGCCCCGCGGCGGCGGGCCGTCACTGCGGCTCCCTCAACATCACGGCGACCTTCTGGTGATGGGCGGTTCCTGCCAACGCACCTGGGAGCACGCGGTTCCCAAGACCGCGCGGCCCAAAGGACCCCGGATCAGCATCCAGTTCCGCCCGCGCGACGTGCGCTGAGCTCAGCTGCGTACGGCGTTGACACCGGCGACCAGTAGGTCGCGGGCGCGCTGGGTGTTCACCGGCACGACCGCCTTGTCGGGCAGGACCAGCGGGTTGGCGCTGACGATCACCTGATAGATCCCGAAATGGGCTGAGTAGTTGTAGGTCTCGCCGGTGCGTACCTGGTTGTCGACGGTCGCCTGCAGGACTCGGTGCACACCGATTGTCTCGGTGCCGTCGATCTTCGGTGTGTCGACGATCTCGACGAGGCCGCGCATCCCGGAGCCGTTGAAGGTGACCTTCTGACAGTCCGGTCCGGGCTCGGTCACCGGGATCGGTGAATTGGTTTCGACGGCGATCACGATGAACCGGTTGCCCTGTCCCTGGGCGGAGATGGCGGCCATATTGCCTTCGGTTCCCGTCGGCACGAGTTGTCCGGCGGCGAATTTCGCACAGGCGGGCGGATCGAACGTCAGCCCGTCCGGCAGTTTCTGCCCGGCCAGCAGCTGCGGATCGATCCCGGTCTTGGCGGTCTCGGACACCTGGAAGTCGGCGCCGAAACTGGACTTCAGCGTCGTCACCTTCGCGATATCGGCCTTCGGCTCCGCCGAGCCGCCCTGGCCGCACCCGACCGTCAATCCGGCACACAAGACTGCGACGGCCGCGCCGGGTTTCACCATCGTGGCCAATGTACCCAACCCGCCGGTGTTCAGCCGCGCAGGGCGGACACCGTCGCAACCAGGAGGTCACCGACGACATGCGAATCCAGTGGCGGGTGCGGCGATCCGGGCTCGGTGACCAGGGTGACGAACACGACGTGACCGTCCAGGTATGCCTGCGCGGTCAGGGCCTGGCCGTCGGTCTCGGTACCGGACTCGACGACGGTGCGCGTGGTGACCGTCATCGCGACGGTGTCGGCGCCGTCGATGTGGGGCGCATCAGACGTCGGGGCGAGGGTGACATCTCCGGTGGTGTGCGCGAACGCCATCGTCCAGTTCGTGCAGTCGCCGATGAGCCCGCCGTCGGGCACGCCCTGGCCGGGCACCGCGACGACGACGTAGACGATTCCGCCCGACCCCGACGCGGAGTATCCGCGGGCGCCCGGATCGTCGGGAGCCGGGTCGGCCAGCGCCGCGCATTGGCCGGGCGCGGCCGTCCACCCGGATCCGAAGCCCCACAACCCTGCCGCGCTCAGCGGCCCGGACACATCGGCGATCTCGTAGCCCGCGGGCAATGCCGACCGGACCCGCTTGATGTTGGCCGGATTGACCGGACCTGCACTTGGCGACGCGCTCGACGACGTTGCCGGTGTCGGATTGGGCTGGGCCGAACACGCGGCCAGCCAGAGCGCCATCAGGCAGACGATCAGCTGCCGCACGGGGTCTTGATACCACTGAATGTTTGCCTAGTGCGCGCGCCTCGCGGGCTAGCCTGTCAGCCATGTGTACTCGCGTGCTGTGGAACACCAATGACCTCGCCGTTCTCACCGGCCGCTCGATGGACTGGCCGGAATCGACTCAGCCGTTGATCGTCGGGTTTCCCCGCGCACGTGAGCGCGACGGCACTCACCCGGCCGGAGTCGTCTCCGATCCCAATCCGCTGCGATGGACCAGCCGGTACTCGAGCCTGGTCACCACGATCTACGGCTTGGGCACCGTGGACGGCGTCAACGAGGCCGGTCTGGCCGGTCACGGTCTGTACCTGCAGGAGACGGACTTCGGCCCGCGCGACCCGGCGAAGCCCGCGGTGCACGCCGGGCTGTGGTTGCAGTACCTGCTGGACCAGGCGGCCACCGTAACCGAGGCACTGCAGCTGATGGATGAGATTCAGCTGGTGAAGGTGTCGGCGCACGGGCACGACGCCAATCTGCACATCGCCCTGGAGGATGTCGGCGGCGATTCGGCGATCATCGAATTCGCCGGGGGCCGTGCCGTCGTCCACCACGGCCGCCAGTACACGTTGATGACCAACGACCCGAGATATGACGAGCAGTTGAATCTGCTTTCCCAGCAAGACTTTTCCCATCCCACCAGCCAGATGGCACTGCCCGGCAATGTCAATCCGGTCGACCGGTTCCAGCGGGCCGCCTACTACTCGGCGCTGCTGCCCACACCCGATTCGCAACGGCAGGCCGTCGCGAGCGTGATGGCGATCATGCGCAATGTCTCGGTTCCGTTCGGCGCGCCCTACGAAGACTTCGGCGTCTACAACACCGAGTACCGGACCGTGACCGATCTGACCAACCGGATGTACTTCTTCGAGCTGACCACCAGCCCCAACGTCATCTGGGTCGATATGGGCCGGTTGAAGCTCGACGGCGGGCCGGTCGCGGTGAACCCGTACGACGAGTCACTGGTCGGTGACGTCACCGACCAGTTCGCGCCGCACGATCTGCCGTTCTAGCGGTTGAGCCGCCAGATGTCGGTCGACATCAGCGTCGCGAACGAGCACCACAGCGGGTAGGGCGTCAGCGCGGCACCCAGCTTCGGGTCGGCGTCGGCGGCGCGGCGTGCGAGATCAGCGCTGCTGACTGCCAGCGCTCCCGCCACGACCGCCGACGGTCCGAGCCGGTGCAGCTTGAAGAAGAGCCAGCTCCAGCCGGCGTTGAGCACCAGGTTCACGCCCAGCGCGCCGGCATAGGCGCGGGCTTTGTCGTCGTTGCCCGCGGCGCGGAATTTCTCGATCGCCGCCGACGACGTCATGGCGATATCGGCGTACAACGAGGTCCACGCCACCGGAAAGACCACGTTCGGCGGAACGTAGCGCGGCTTGCGCAGTGTGGGATACCAGGTCTCGACGCCTTGACGGCTGGCGAAGCTACCGGTCACGGCCGCTGCGGCTGTGGCCAACGATGTTGCGACGATCGACTTGCCCATGGCCGCCAACGTACCCAAGCGACGGGCGGCGTAACCCTGATCGCGGCGGCGTGCGAGGTTTCAGGCCTGCCGCGCCCTGCGGCCTGGCCGACGGTTGCCGGACCGCCGGCGAGCCCGGGAGCGTCGTCGGGGACGACGCGGGGGGCGCCGCCACACCGACGCCGAAGGTGCCCGCCGACCGGGTTCCGAGCGGTCGTCCGAAGCCGGCCTCCTGCAGTCCGTCGTCGAGTCCGACGGGGATCGCGGCAAGCAGATTACGGACCTTCGTCGCCGGATCGCCCGAGGCGGCCAGCGTCGCTTGGACGGGGTCACCCGGACTGACGCCGCGGTCGTAGCCCCATTCGACGATCACCCGCAGCGGCGCGTCGAGCACGTCGAGGATCGGCGCCGGCACGCCGAGTTGCGCGAGCGGCAGCAACAGCGGCAACCGCTCAGCCGGCAACATGTAGTAGCTGGTGTCCCCGGTGCGACCCTGGTAGATCGCGCCTGCCACCGATTCGGTGTAGTTCGGGTGCAGGTAGACGATTCCGGCGAGCGCATTGAGATCCGCCAGCAGGTTCAGCGGGCGGCGCGGGAAGTCGGCGTACCCGTCGTACTGCCATGTGATGTCGGCGGTCAGGAATCGGCAATTGGCGCCATCGGAATCGCAACTGCCGGTGGGCGTGGCGCCGTCGAAGGTGACCCCCAAGATCGGGATGTGCAGTCCCGCGAAGCGTTCCAGAATGCCCCCGTTCGGGCGGTTCGGGTTGCTCACGAGGACGAAGGAGACCTGCGGTGCGACGGCGGCCGAACTCGCACTCAGGTTCCGCTTGACGATGGTCGCGATCCGGGCGCTCTGCGAGTAGCCGAACACCACGTAGCCGGATGTCGACGAATCACCGGAACCGAAAGATGCTGCCTTGCAAGATGTCTGGCCTTGCATGCAGTTGCTGAGGTTGTCGACCCCCTCTGCCACCGATGCGTCGAACACGGCCGGCCCGGCGACCGGCCAGAACTGCTCGGGCGTCTGCACGGCAACGACGTTGTAGCCGTCGGGATCGGTCGATTCGGCGCGCAGAGCACCGGTGGGGGCGATGAAGAGATCGAGTGCGTCGCGGACGTATTGTCCGACGAAATCCGCGGATTCGCCGACCAACGGATGCCCGGTCCCGCCCATGACCAACGCGGTGGTGACGGCCAGCTGAACGCCGACCGTCAACGGTCCGGCGGATCCGAAGACGGCCGCGCACAAGACTCCCAGCATCGCCGCACACAGCAACCGCATGCTCGTGCCCATGGCGCCCCCGCACGCCGGGCGCAACGCCACTGATGGCTTCGCTCGATCCACCGCCGCGCCACGTTGCGCCATTGCAATTACGCGACCTACGAGCAATCGTGCTCCTGTTGCGCGGCGCACGTCCACAAACGTTCAAATTCGCTGTGAATCCCATTAAGCTGCTCAATCGGATTTGGTTGGCCACTGGCAGCGGTGCGCCACAACAAAAGGAGAACTCGTTCGATGAACAAGATGACGGCGGTAGCTACGGCGGGCTTGGCCGCCGTTTCGTTGAGTTTCGCGCTCGTCGGCTGTGGCTCGGACAGCAAGACCGAGAACAAAACGTCCACCTCGACCTCCACGTCGACCACGACGTCCACGTCGAAATCGACTGAGACGTCGACGAGCCCGACACCGGCCGCCGGCAAGAACAAGACGATTCAGGATTACCTGAAGGAGAACCAGATCCAGGAAGCACCGGTGCACCGCGGCGATCCCGGTTCACCGAATATCGATCTCGCGATGCCGCCCGGCTGGTCGGATGCCGGCGCGCAGACACCGGAATGGGCCTACGGGGCGATCGTCTTCGACAGCCCGGAGGACAAAGCTGACCCGCCAAGCATCATCGCGATCGTCTCCAAGCTCACCGGCAACGTCGACCCGAAGAAGATCCTCGAGTTCGCGCCGGGCGAGTTGGCGAATCTGCCCCAGTGGGAGGCGCTTGGCGATCCGAGCACGAGCACGCTGAGCGGATTCGATGCCGTGCAGCTCGGTGGCAATTACGTCAAGGACGGCAAGAAGCGGATCATCGCGCAGAAGACGGTGGTGATCCCCGGTCAGGACGGGCTGTACGTCCTGCAGATGAACGCCGATGCATTGGACGGCCAGGAAGGCCCGCTGATGGACGCCACCGGCATCATCGACGAGAAGACGACGATCACTCCCTGATCGAAGAATTCAGCGGCTGCCGGCGTGACATGCGCCGGCAGCCGCTCTCGTCTTTCTGCTCGATTCGCGCCTACCCGGCGCGGCTGCTCACGCCCAGGGCGCCTCGAGCCGCCGGATCCCGAATCCCGTTGCGGTTATCCACAGTTCGGGTTTCATCCCCAGATTCGTCGCAGGATCACTTTTTGTCGGTGGTTCGCACTAATGTTCGAAGGGTGAGTTCGATCGAGGTGGCGTTGGATGCGCTGGATGCCGCGGTTGAGCTCGTGGCTGCCGCCGATATCGAGGAGCTGCCCGCACCGGAACGCTTCGCGCCCCTGGAGCGCCTCGAGACCGCGATGCGTCGGCTGGTCGCGGTCTCACACGCCCAAACCACCCACCTTGAGCGGTATGAGGGCTGCCCGCCGATCTCGTTCGTGCTGGCCGACGTATTGCGGATCAGCCGCAACGCGGCCAAACGCCGCATCCGGGATGCCGAACAACTCTCGCCACGCATGACGTTGACCGGTGAGCCGCTGGCGCCGCTGCTGCCCGAGACGGGGAAGGCCTGGAATGCCGGCCACTTGGATGGTGAGCATGTGCGGGTCATCCAGAAGTTCTTCCGCGACCTGCCCGATCATGTCGGGCCGGTCGAGGCGGACAAGGCCGAACGCACCCTGGCCCAGCACGCCCAGACGATGCGGCCCGATCAGCTGGAAAAAGTCGCCGACCGGTTGGCCACCCACCTCAACCCCGACGGGAAGTATTCCGAGGAAGACCGGGCCCGCAAACGCGGCTTCCTCTGGACCGGCGGGCAACGCCCCGACGGGATGAGTGTCGGAAAAGTGGTGGCCACCCCGCAACTGCGCGCCGAACTCGATGCCGTGTTCGCCAAACTCGCCGCCGCGGGACCCGACGACCCGCGCAGCCATGCCCAACGCCAGCATGATGCTCTGTCGCAGCTGGTGCGCGAGCGGCTGGGCGATCCCAAACTCGGCCAGCACAACGGCTTACCGGTCACCATGATCGTCACCACCACCCTGCAAGACCTCCAGGCCGGTGCCGGCCACGCCGTCACCGCCGGTGGGACGTTGATGCCGATCTCGGATCTGATCCGGATGAACGCTCCCACGAACAAGTATCTGGCGGTGTTCGACGG
Organism: Mycolicibacterium rhodesiae JS60; assembly: GCA_000230935.2. Lineage (GTDB taxonomy): Bacteria > Actinomycetota > Actinomycetes > Mycobacteriales > Mycobacteriaceae > Mycobacterium > Mycobacterium rhodesiae_B. The sequence goes on along the minus strand of AGIQ01000001.1, from coordinate 670,677 downwards.
GGTCACCGGACAATCACTATGGCTGGGCCGGTCCAAACGCCTGGCCTCGGCTGATCAGCGGATCATGCTGCTGGCCAAATACCGGGGCTGCAGCGCACCGGGCTGCACCGTCAACGGCTACAACAGCCAGGTCCACCACGCCACCCAAGACTGGAAACACGGCGGCAGGACCGACATCGAGGACCTCACCCTGGCCTGCACATGCGACAACCTGCTCGTCGAAAACCACCACTGGGAAACCCACCAACTCCCCAACGGCCAAACCCACTGGACCCCACCACCCGACGTGCCCCTACGCGGCGGCACCAACACCTACCACCACCCAGAACGACTACTCCCCAAAGACTTCGAGAGCGATTAAGCCCGCGAGAACTCCGATGCCTCGGCGACCTGTTGCGCGCTCGGCCGGGCACCGGTGTAGCGCTCGAACTGTTCGGCCGCCTGCAAGGCGATGACTTCGGCCCCAGTGATGACGCGCTTACCGGCCGCCCGCGCCGCAACGATCAGCGGAGTCTCCACCGGCACCGCGACGACGTCGAAAACCGTTTGCGCAGCGGCTATCACGTCGTCGCCGTACGCCGGTTCATGCTCTTCGGGGCCGTCCGCCATCCCGATCGGCGTCACGTTGACGATCACCGGAGCACGAAGATCGCCCACCTCGCTTCGCCACTCGTAGCCCAACCGCTCCGCCAGCTCGAGCCCGCTGTCGGCGTTCCTGGCGACAATCGTGCCGTTGTCGAATCCACTGTCCCGGAACGCCGTTGCCACCGCGCTCGCCATCCCGCCACTGCCGCGGATCAGCACCACCGCCTGCGGGTCCAATCCGTGCTCGGTGATCAGCCGTTGCACAGCCGTGTAATCGGTATTGGCCGCCGTCAGCACACCGTCGTCGTTGACGATCGTATTGACGGCGTTGATCGCGCGGGCCGACTTCTCCACGTGATCCACCAGCGCCAGCACGTCCTGCTTGAACGGCATCGACACCGAACACCCACGGATACCCAATGCCCGCACCCCGCCGATCGCGGCGGCGATATCCGTTGTGGTGCAGGCCTTGTAGATGAAATCCAGGCCGAGCTGCTCGTAGAGATAGTTGTGGAAGCGGGTGCCGATGTTGCTGGGTCTGGCCGCCAGCGATATACACAGGCGGGTGTCCTTGTTCAGCGCGGGTTTGGCCATCTCAACCCCTCGCCCGCAGCACTTGCCGTACCGTCGCCCGGATTTCGTCGGCCAGCTCCGGATCAATGTGCAGCGCATCAGTTTCCGGCACGTCGAATACGGTCAGCACTACTCCGGGCTCCTCCCGCTCCCAGTGGGCGCCAAAGCGGTCGAGAATCGTCCGCATCGGCAGATTGTCGGACAGGACCCGCGCGGAGAACCGCGTCACTCCCCCGACCTGCGCGGCGATGGTCAGGGCGTCCATCAAGAAGTTCCCGATGCCGCGACCCTGATAGGCATCACCGACGATGAACGCGATCTCGGCCAGCGACGGATCCGCTTCGTCGCGAACGAAGCGGACGTCGGCGACCACCGGTCCGTCCGCGCCATCGACGAGAACCCAGACGAAATGGTTGACGTAGTCGACCTGGAAAAGGTAGTTCATCAGCGCCATGTTCGGTGCGCGCATCGACATGAACCGGCGGTACAGCGTTTCCGTGGAGAACTCGATAGGACCGTTTGCGGTGCGTTCGCTGTCGCCGGGCAGCGCCGGGCGCAACATCAGCTCGGTGCCGTCCTTGAGCACCACCGGGATGGGAGTGACGAACGCTGCCAGCCGTTGCCGGGCCGTACGCACCATCCGCTCGCTGATGCCCGGCAGATCGGCCAGCATCGCGAACGCCGCGTGGTCGCCGATATAGGCCGTCAGGGGTTCGGTGACCGTGACCGTCGCCGATCGGGGCCTGTCCCGCAGCAGGGCGATCTCCCCGACGATCATGCCTGCGGAGACCTCACCGAGTACGACTTCGCCGTCCTCGCCGACATGACGCACTTCGGCTCGGCCGGATTGGATGAGCAGGAAGGACACCGCCCGGTCCCCCTGGCGGGTCAAGACCTGGCCCACCGACGCCTGCAACGGCTGCAGGTGCGCGGCAAGCGGGCGCAACAGTTCCGGCGGGCACCCGTCGAACACCTCCATGTGCGCCAATCCGTCGGCGCGCACGGTGATCAACTCTGGTGTCGCGCCGAGTGCCGACGTCAGGCCGCTCTCGCCGCCGTCTGCCGTCATACGACCTCCGTAGTCATCAACTCCGAGGTTACCGAGGGGCGACAACCACCCGGAGCGTTTTGCGCTAGAGGTGCTTCGACCGGTTGACGAACCTCCCGGCGCGCGGTGAAAATAGCCAGCCGCCACCGGCTTTCGTCCCACCATCGACGGGAATGTTGTGTCCGGTGACGAATCCCGACGCCTCCGATGCCAGGAACAACGCGACCCGCGCCTGATCCTCCGGCCAGTCGACCCGGCCCACCGGCGCCCAGGATTTCCACAGGTTTTCGACGTCCTCGTAACCGGTCAGGTAGTCCACCTGCGGGGTCTGGGTGAGATCCGTCCCGATGCCGTTGACCCGGATACCGTGCCGCCCCAGGTCGACCGCCAGGCACGTCGTGAAGTGTGCGACAGCCGCTTTCATCGCGCCATACACCGGATCGCGCGGGAAACCCCGCATGCCTTCAACGGAGTGGACGTTGACGATACTGCCGCTGCCTGCCTCGATCATGCCCGGGACGAAGGCCCGGGTGACCGAGAACACATGCCGCAGATTGATGTCGTACATCCGCTGCCAACTCTGCGGGGTTGACTCCTCGAAGGCCACCATCGGCCGGTAGTCCCCGACGTTATTGACCAACACGTCCACCCGCCCGTGTTCGGCCAACACCGCATCGGCGACGCGGGCGACATCGTCGTCGACGGTGACGTCGGCGACGTGGCTGCGGATCGCACCGCCGGCGGCGGCCACCTCGGCGCCGATCCGTTCGGCGCGGGCGGGATCGATTTCGACGACCTCGACGGCGGCGCCGTGCGAGGCGAACAACGTCGCGATCGCCCCGCCGATGCCGTCGCCACCGCCGGTCACCACCGCAACGCGTCCGTCCAGCAGGCGATTCCAGTCCGGTATGCCCGGGATGTGTGCGACACCATGCGGGCCGTTGCTCATAGCGGCGCAGCCTACGCCGGTCAGTACGCGAGCAGGTTCACAATCCTGGTGAAGGCGCTCGGTAACGCCGCCGCCGCGGGCATGATCGACGACCGGGTCGGGCCGAACTCGACGGCATGCAACAGCCCCGCCGTCAGGAGCCGGTAGCGCCGCGACATCTTGCGCCATTGCCGGTCGTAGGCCTGCGGGCGGTCGGCGAGAACACAATTCACCAACAACTCGGCACCGCCGAAAGCGATGCCGAGCCCCTCACCGGTCAAAGCGTCGACGTAGCCCGCCGCATCGCCCACCAGCAGGACGCGTCCCGCGGTGCGGCCCGCCACCCGTTGGCGCAGCGGCCCGGCGGCCCGCTCGGGTCCGTGCGGGTGACCCTTGATGCGCTCACTGAGCGCACCGAACTCGGCCAGGCGACTCTCGAACGAGCCCTGCCGCGCCGTCAGGATCGCGACGCCAACACAGTCGTCGGCAACCGGTGTGACGTAGGCCTGTACACCGTCGCCCCAGTACACCTCGACCCGCTCACTCCACGGCGCGGTGCGGACGTGTCGCCGCAGTCCCCACCGGCGTGACCCACGGCTGGGCCGGGCCAGGCCCAGGGAGCGCCGGATCGGGGAGTGCAGCCCGTCGGCCGCGGCCAGATACCGCGCGCGAAATCCCGCGCACTGAACCGAATCCGTGTCCTGGGTGACCGATCCGACATGAGCGGTGACCACCTCGACACCGGCCACGCTGACCGCATCCATCAGGGCGCTGTGCAGGGCGGTGCGCCGCACCCCGAACCCGGAGCCGGCACGGAACGGGGCATCGACCGTACGCGTGGAGTCCAGATACGTGATGCCCCGAAATGGTTTACCGGGCAAGGTGATTCCGAGCTTGTCCAGTTGCTGCACCGTGTAGGGCATCATTCCTTCACCGCAGGCCTTGTCGATCGGCGGGCGGCGCCGTTCGACGACGGTCACGCTCAAACCAGCGCGCGCGGCATGCAAAGCGGTGACCAGCCCGGCCGGCCCGCCTCCTGCGACCAGGAGATCGATCACGACAGACTTGCCAGAGCGGTGTTTTCGGTGCGAATGCGGGTCCGCAGCAGTGCGGCGTTGAGCACGGTGAAAACCACCGCGGTGATCCATCCGGTGTGCACCAGCGGCAGCGCGATGCCCTCGGCGATGACCGCGACGTAGTTGGGGTGACTGAAGAACCGATACGGCCCCCCGACCACCCGCTGCGCACCGGGAATGACGACGACTCGGGTATTCCACTGCTGGCCGAGGGTGGTGATGCACCACCACCGCAGGCCTTGGGCGGCAACGACTATCGCGAGCATGGGCCAGCCGAGCGCAGGCAGGAACGGCCGGTGCAGCCCGATGACCTCCACCAAGGCGCCGACGAGCAGCCCGGTGTGCAGGACCACCATCACCGGATAGTGGTTCGCGCCGAATTCGACGCCGCCCTGCGCCTTGCTCCAGGCCAGGTTTCGCCGCGCGACGACGAGCTCAGCGACCCGCTCGACCGCGACCGCGGCGACCAGCAGTACGTACCAAGTCATCAGTGCCAGCGCAGCAGCACCAGTTCCGAGCAGAACCCGGGACCCATGGCCATCATCACGCTCGGTCCGGCGGGCGGACGCTTGGCGATGGTGTCACGCAATACGTGCAACACCGACGACGAGGAGATGTTGCCGATATCGGCCAACGACCGCCAAGTCAGTTCCAGCGCCTCGTCCGGCAGCTCAAGGCTGTTCACGATGGCCTCGATGATCTTCGGGCCACCAGGGTGACACACCCACGTGCCGATGTCAGAGAGCGTAAGGCTATGTGCGCCAAGGAATTCGCCGACATCGGCAGGCAGATAGCGCTCGATCACCTCGGGCAGATCGGCGGACAGCACAAGCTCCAAGCCGTCGGCTCCGACGTCCCAGCCCATGGTGCGCAACGAATCTGGATACAGATGGCTGCGCGAATCGATCACGTCGGGACCGCTGGCGTTGATCTTCTCAGCCCTGCGCTCACCAACCGCCACGACGGCCGCCGCGCCGTCGGCGAACAGCGCGCTGCCGACCAAACCGGGCAGTGTGGGCTTGTTTGCGGTGTAGGTCATCGAGCACAGCTCCACGCTCACCAGCACCGCGACGCCGTCAGGATCCCCGCGCAGATAGTCGTGCAGCCGGGCAACCCCGGCCGCGCCGGCCACACAGCCCAGCCCGAACATCGGCACCCGGCGGACATCGGGTCGCATCCCCAGCCGGCCGGCGATGCGAGCCTCGATGGACGGGGCCGCGACACCGGTCACGGTCGTCGAAACAACCAGGTCGACGTCCTCGGGGCGCAGGCCGGCTTCGTCAAGGGCGCCGGCGATGGCGGCCGAGCCCAGCTCGACGGCGTTCTCGATGAACAGGTCGTTGGCTTCACCGAAGTCCTTGAGTGCCGGGTACTGATCCAGCGGCATGACGAAATGACGATTGTCGACCTTGGCGCTGCGATGCAGCTTGCGCAGAATTTCTTCGTATTCGCCGTATCCGCCGATCGTCAAGAAGGCTTCGGTGATCTCCGCCTGACTGAACCGGTGTGGTGGCAATTCACCACGCACGCCGGCAATGACACTGATCGGACGCATACCTTCACCACGAGAACCGATACCCACTGGTTCACCATCCCTCATTTGCGACCCCCGCTAATTAACACGTCAACCAGTATGCCTGGCCGGACCGCCTTCGCGAAGGCCTACCCGGTGAAACATCCATGCCAGCAGTTTCGGCGCCCACCAGTTCCATCGGCCCATGACGTGCATAAACGCCGGGACGAGGACAAGCCGGACCAACGTCGCATCGACCAGTACAGCCAACGCCAGACCAAGCCCGAACATCCGCATGAACGACACGTGAGCAACGGTCAGTGCCGCGAACGAGATGGCCATGATCAGGGCCGCAGCACTGATCACTTGAGCAGTATGAGCAACGCCGAGAGCGACGCTCTCGTCGCTGTCGGCAACGTCGCGCCGTCGCGACGCGAGCCAGAATTCGCGAATCCGGGATACCAGGAAAACCTCGTAATCCATCGACAGTCCGAAGGCGATGCAGAACAAAAGAACCGGAATATTGGCGACCAAAGTTCCGGTCGAGGTGGTGCCGAGGGCACCGAGATGGCCGTCCTGGAAGATCCACACCATCGCGCCGAACGCCGCCGTCAGCGACAGCACGTTGAGCACAAGGGCCTTGAGAGGTAGCACCACGCTGCCGGTCAGCAGGAACAACAGCACCAGCATGATTGCCGCGATCAGCCCCAGCACCGCGGGCAGCCGTGAGGTGATGGCATCGACACTGTCCCGGTTGGCCTGTGCGGTGCCGGTGAACTCGACGGTCCGGTTGCCCGGCGTGCTCACGTCATGCAACCGGTCGAGCTGAGTCTCTGAACGATCCGAGAACAGCGGCGCGGTGCTTTCCACCGTGAGCAGCGCGCTGCCGGACGCCAGCCCGGTCGCCGCCGACGGCGGACCCACCGGATTTCCGCCCACGTACGCCCCCATCGGCGTGGATACCGCCGTGACGTCCGCCACTCGGGACAGGTCGGCGGCGTACCGGGCGATCTGGGCATCGGACAGGCCGGTGGCGTCGGGGACGAGGACGGGGATGGCGGTTTCGGAATTATTGGTGAAGTCGCCGCGCAGGCGATCGCCCACCTGGTGGGCCGACGCGGAGGACGGCAGCACCCGGTCGTCGGGGAATCCGGGGCGCACCCCGAGGAAGGGCGCGCCGAGGATCACCAGCACCACCACGCCGGCCAGCCCGATCGGGATCGCGCGCTTCATCACGAATTTCGTTGACCGGTACCAGAATTGCTGTTCGATGGGCCGCGGAACCGGTTCGGCGAGTCCGCGGACGCGGCGGAACAGACGGCGCACGTCGAGCGAGTCGAGCCGGTCACCGAGCATGCTGATCGCGGCGGGCGTGATCACGATCGCGGCCAGTGCGGCGAACGCGACGGTGGCCACTCCGGCGTAGGCGAACGATTTCAGGAAGTGCATCGGGAACAGCACCATGGCGCCCATGGACAGCGCGACGGTGGTGGCCGAGAACAGCACCGTGCGTCCCGCCGTCAGCATGGTGCGCGTCAGCGCCTCATCGCGGTCTGCCCCTTCGGCCAGTTCGTCGCGATAGCGGCTGATCATCAGCAGGGTGTAGTCGATCGCCAGCGCGAGCCCCATGGCCGTCGTGAGGTTCAACGCGAAGATCGAGACGTCGGTGATAAAGGTCGTCACCCGCAGGACGGCCAGGGCGCCGAGGATCGCCACCAACCCGACCGCGACGGGCAGCGCCGCGGCGAACACACCACCGAACACCCACACCAGCACGAGGAAGCTGAGTGGGATAGCGATGGACTCCATCAACAGCAGGTCATGCTGCGACTGCTCGGTGACCTGCAGGTTCACCATTGCCGTGCCGCCGGTGCGCACGACGATGCCGTCGCGGTCGCGGGTGATCCGGTCGGACAGGTCCTTGGCGTAGGCCTGTTGGTCGCTCTCGTCGCCGACGATCCCGGCCGTGATGAGGCCCGTCTTCTCGTCCCGGCTGACCAGTGCGGCCGCCGCCTGTGGCGGGGATGTCCATGCCGACGTGATCCCGACGACGTGGCCGGAACGCTTCATCTGGTCGATGACGTCGAGGGCGGCCGTGCGCGCCGACGGGCTGTCGAACCGATCACCCGCGGTGACGATCACCAGAAGTTGGACGTCGCCCTGGCCGAATTTGTCGGTGAGCAACTCGGTGGCCCGCGACGACTGCGAGTTCGGATCAGCGAACCCACTCGGGGACAGATGCTTGGCGACGGGTACGCCGAAGATGCCGATCGCCACCATGAAGAGGATGGCGACGGCGACCACCCGTCGTGGCGCGGCAATGGCCAGCCGGGCGGTCGCTCGCAGCAATGATCTGTCCTTCGGTTTCAGCCCTGCCTTCTGCTGATACGTACCCGACCAGCAGCAGGTTCACAATGCCTCCCCGAAGGACTTCGTGGCCTACCCGGCCACGGTAACCAATAAGGCACCCTGCTCGCATAGTTGTCGAATGCCGCGCCATGTATCCGGCGGTACCGAGCCTCCTTGAATAGGGGTGCGACCAGGCAATATGCGGTAAAAGTGGCAGCCACGGCCAGTTGGTCGGGCGTCCAGGTCGGGACGGTCCACACCGTCAGCGTGAAGGCGACGTAGATCGGCTGGCGCATCAGCCGAAACAGTCCTGTCGTCGGCATCTTCGGGTAGACGAGTCGTTGCCCACGCAACAAGGTGACCCACCCCAGGGTGCCCACCTGAACCGAGAGGCCGGCGTCGAACATGGCTTTGCCGAGCAGCAACCACGAACACCCGTACAGCACGCAGAGAACGACCAGCGCCGCGCCGTGCGCTTGCCACCAGATCGTTCCCGAGGGTGACCACAGCGCAAAGAGGGCGAGCACCTGAAGGGACGCGATGGCGACGAACGTGGTGGGCGCCAGCGTCGTGCCCGTGCCACCCGGGCCGAGCCGGCTGACCAACGCCCGGCCCCGCCCGGTGAGCAGCAGCGAGTGGGCGACCGGGAACTGGGCCAGCAGCGCCGCGTTGGCGATCCAGCTCCACGGGGCAGACAGGGTGCCCAGTGAGCGGCTCATCCCGAAGTACATCGCGGCCATCATCGCGCCGACACCCAACACGAACGCAGCGTGACAAAAGACGCCGTAGCCGATCGCTACGAGAATCCGGCCGCCCCGTCCCCGGGCGGCCGGCGGTGACGAATCTGCCCGCACACAATCCCTCTTCAGTGGCACTCCCGAGCACAACGTAGCGTGGGGAGATGAAGCTTGGCCAGCGTTTTCCACTCCTGCGATGGTCGGTGGTCCGCACCGGCATCGGTATCCGTAATTTCAACAGAACCGGTCAGGTCGGTGACGGGCGGGAGGCCGAAGCGGCCGATTACGTCGAGGCCAACGCCCGCCGAGGCGATATCGACGACGTATTGGCCACCATCGATGAGTACGCGTACGCGAAGGCGTTTCTGGTGAATGTCGGCGACGAGAAGGGCCGGCTCCTCGACGCCGCGATCCGGCGGGCAGATCCGCAGCTGGTGCTCGAGCTGGGCACCTATTGTGGCTACGGCGCACTGCGGATCGCTCGCGCCGCGCCAACGGCCCGGATTTTCTCGATAGAACTGGCAGCGGCGAATGCGGCAGTGGCCCGGCGTATTTGGGCACATGCGGGCGTTCAAGATCGCATCACGTGCGTGGTAGGTACGATCGGCGACGGTGGAACGACCCTCGACACTCTGTGTAATGAGTACGGATTCGACTCAGGCACACTGGATTTCCTGTTCATCGATCACAACAAGAACGCCTACCTCGCTGATCTGCTGAGCATCCTCGATCGTGGCTGGCTACGACGGGGCGCCGTCGTCGTGGCCGACAATGTGCGCTTTCCCGGCGCTCCGAAGTACCGGCGCTACATGCGTGAGCAGCAGGGCCGGGCTTGGGAGACAATCGAACACCGCAGTCACGTGGAGTATCAGAATCTGCTCCCGGACCTGGTGCTCGAGTCGCAATACCTGGGCTGACATGGGAGTCCCCCTCCGAACCGGAGGGGGACCTCAATCCCTATGTCAGGCAGCCGCTTTTTGCGCGTTGGCCCGCCGGCTCGAGCCGGTGCCCTTCTTGGCTCCCCCGTCTGCCGTTCCGGTCGTCGCGCTCTGGCCGTCTTCGTCCGACGCCACCTGGGACGAGCCGGCACGCCGGCTCGTCGCAGCACCGGCCTTGCCGGGTTCGGCCTTGTTGCCGTCGGTCAGATCTGTCGCACCGTTCGCAGTCGTCTCGACGGTGGCCGCGGCCGACTTGACCTTGGTAGCAGCGGGCTTGGCCGCCGCCGCACCCGGGAGCGCGCCGCGGATCGCCTCGGCGATGTCGGTCACCGAGGCCCGCACGAACTCCACGCCGGCCTTGGCGACATTGACGACGCCATCACGAACGGCTGCCACGATCTGGTTCAGGTCGCGGGACTTGACGGCCTGGACGACGTTGTAGACCGCGGTCTGCGGCGCCACCACCAGGTTGCGGAGGTTGACGAACATCTTGCCGCCGAGCCCCGGATTCTGGCTCACCGCAACACCATCCCAGCTCTGCAGCATCCAGCCGTCCTCCTGATTGCCGGTGACGACGACGACTGCGGTGTTACCGAGCGGGTGCGTGAGCATCAGCATGACGTCCGGATTGTCGACGTTCATCATCGTCCAGACCATGATCGTCGCGCCGTGCGAGAAGATCACCGGGTCGGTGTCGCCTGCTGCGATGACGCTGGCGAGCGCATCGTTGACCCGCGCCTCGAACTCGTTTCCGTTCTCGCCGAGCGGAATTGGCAGACTGCGCAGCCCGAGCGTCCAGGCCACCGGGATCAGGAAGTAGCCGATGCGACCCAGGCCGCTGTCGATCGGCGATCCCTCGAACATGCCTGCGCTGATCTCCCGGAAACCACCCTCTTCGATTCCGTTCATCGACAGCAGGGTCTCCAACGGGGCGGCGGTCTGGTGGGTGCGGATCATGTCCGAGACGTAGATGCTGTCGTAACCACCGTCCTTGAGCTGCTGCGCGATGGCTTCGGCCTGCTGCTCGCCGAGCTCGGTCAATTCAGGCCCGGGCACCTTCGTGTCGATCCCGGCACCGGCGATGTTGCCGTAGGACTCCCCGTGGCGCACCCAGGTGAGGGTGATCGAGTCGGCGGCCCAGGCGGGTAGCGCTGATACCAGGAACAGAGCGACGGCCGAGAGGACCGTCGCAAGCACTTTCAGAGCACGATCTCGCATCCCAAACTCCATCTGATCCCCAACGCTGGTACGACGCCCAGCCACTCTGACTGTGCGCTCGGTCACAGTACACAAATGCAAATCTGTCTACAAACGCCCTGGCCCCGGTCTCAGGAAACTAACGATCGCGTGGATTCTCGGCATCGACAGTCGCCCGACCGCAGCGGGCGTGGTGTCGTGGATGGCGATGCCTTCTCACGCGATCCGCGCCGCCGGCGTTGCGGCGGCTGCGGCATGTTCCGCTTTGCTCCTGACCGCACTGCCGCAGGCCGGCGCCGCCCCCTCCTTCGATTCACAGGGCTACGTCGACTCGACAGCGCGCTGTTCGGATACTGCCGTCCTCTTCGGCAGCACCGACAGCTCGCGGGTGGCGATCTGCAAGACATCCAGCGGATACGAGTACCGCGGCGTGCGGGTACGCGACGGCGCGAAGCTGATTCTGCCGGCGTCCAGCGGGGGCGGCGGTTCGTACACCGCAGTCAACGACGGCATCACCTACACGGTCAGCTCGAGTTCGCTGGTGGTCAGCTCCGGCGGTGGTGTGATCCGCAAAGAATCTTGGCTGGACTTCCACGGTCCCCAGACATCGCAGTCCTCGACGTCGTCGTCAGCCCCGACGACATCGACCGCACCGACCAGCACCACCCCGACGTCGACGACGCCCCTCGGTCCGCCGCTGCCGGCCGAAGTCGGCGGCGGACGCTGACTCCAGGAGATTCCACTCAGGAGACGCTGAGCTGCAGCCGCTCGAGCCGTCGCACCAGCAGGCTCGGTAACCATCGGCCGATCTCGGCGGCGTCGATCGTCGAGGTGCGTTCGAGCAGTTGACCGATGACGATTCGGGCTTCCAGCCGGGCGAGTGCCGCTCCGATGCAGAAGTGCGCCCCCTTGCCGAAACTGATGTGGCCCTTGCCCGCTGTCCTGTCGAGCCGGAATTCGTCGGGATCGCCGAAGTGGGCCGGGTCTCGGTTCGCCGCGCCCCACAGCAGGAGCAGCCGCGATCCGGCCTCGAGTTCGGTACCGAGCAGCTGGGTGTCGTGGACGACGTGGCGATAGTGCCCCCGAAACGGCGGCTCGTACCGGAGTACCTCTTCCAGGAACGCACCGAGTAGCTCGGGCCGCTCGCGGAGCTGTCGCTGGATGTCGGCGTGTGTCGCGAGAAGGTATGCGGCCGAACCGATCAGCGAGGCCGTGGACTCTCCGCCTGCGCTGAACAAGATGATCATCATCGCCTGCGCCGCCAGGGCACTCAGCTCGTTGGAAGCACACGCCGTGGCGAGGTCGCCGAGCAAGTCGTCGCGGGGCTCCGCGGCCGCCCGGCCGAACTGTTCGGTGATGTAGGCGCTGAGCTCCATCACCGCGATACCCGCCGATGCCATTTGAGCCTCGGTCACCAGACCCTCGACCACCTGGGTCGCGGCGTAGCCCCAGTCGATGAGCGTGCCGACATCGGCGTCGGGTACCCCGATGATCCGGGCGACGACCATCATCGGCAGGCGGTTGGCCATCGCGCCCATCCACTCGATACCACCGTCTCCTGCGTTGGCCTCCCACAGTCGCGCCGCGGTATCGGCCACGAACGGTTCAGCCGCACGAATGCGCTTGGCGGCCAACTGCGGCAGCAGAAGCTTGCGGTGCACCGAGTGGTCGGGCTCGTCAGCGGTCGCCAGCACCTGCGTTTCTCCGCCGAGTTCGCCGATCCCGAATGGTGTCACGGGACCGCCCGGCTGATACATCATCGTGGCCGTCAGGTTGGAGGAGAAGTCGCCGCTGCGCGCGACCGCTTCGTTGATTGCCGCCCAGCTACTCACGGCGTAAAAGCCCGAGTCCCCGATGCGGTGCAGATGGCCGGCCTGGTGCATCTGCGCATACAGCTCGTGCGGATCCTGGATGTAGCGGTCCTCGAACAGCGCCAGACCGAGACCCGTATCCGCCAATGTCATGTCTTTACGCTGGGCTGCGGGCATGCACCGCGTCAATCGTGGCCGGGAAAGTCGCGACTCTGCTCCCCCAATGGACGCGGCAGCTGTCTCACCCGGTGGGGCTTACCTGTGCAAATAGGGCGAGCTATAGCCAGTAGTGTCTCAAGCTTGAGAAGATGATCTCCGTGGTTCGCGACGATTGGGTGGTCGGCGGCGATCGGTCGGCAGCAGCGGCGGATCGCATCTATGCGGCGGCCACCGAACTCGTCATCCGCGACGGTCTGGACGCCCTCGACATCGACACTCTGGCCGCGAAGGTCCACTGCTCGCGGGCGACGGTCTATCGCCATGCCGGGGGCAAGGCTGCGATCCGGGACGCCGTTCTGACGCGACTGGCGGCGGCCATCATCGACAAGGTCCGACGGGCCGTCGACGGGCTCAGCGGTTCGGAACGGGTGATCGCCGCAATCACCGTGGCGCTGCAGCAGATCCGATCCGATCCGCTGCGCCGCCTGATGCTCAGTGCGGGCAACCTACCGGACGTCAAAGAGCTGCATTCCTCGCCGGTGCTCGCTCACCTGGCCGCCGAACTCACCGGAATCACCGACGATCCGCAAGCGGCGCAATGGATCGTACGCGTGGTGGTATCGCTGGCATACTCGCCCATCGCTAATGTTCGTGACGAGCGAGAGGTGCTGGAGCGCTTCGTGGCACCCGCGTTCGACATGAGCGCCGGCACCGGGATCAGGCTTCCGGTCGGCACTAGCGGGGCGGTCCGGTGAGGACCGAAACAACCTCGTGCAGAGGATCTGACGTCGTCGAGATGCCGCCGATGAACGGGTGGGACAGCTCGAGGATGAGGAACAGATTGGTCGCGACGATGAGGCCGACAATCGCCACCATCGGGTAGTGCATCCCGGCCCTCTCGACGCCGTAGATGACGACGGTACCCAAAACCATGGCGCTGGTGAGGAAGATGACGGCCCACAGCGGCCACGGCGGACCGCTGTCTTCACGGGCGGTCAACAGTCGGACGGTACGAGCCTGACTCACCTTGTCCAGGTTGGCATATGACGTCGCCAACAGGCTCTTCTGACTCTCGGTCGTCGCGTTGACTTGATGGTAGGCCGCCGATAACCGGGCCAGCGCGGCATCGGCCTCCGGTGAACGGCTGCCAAGTCCGCTGTCCCACTCGGCGATCGCGGCTCGCTCGTACCCCAGTAGGCTCTGCCGGATACGGTCGGCGTCCCCGACGGCGAAAACATCGATATCCCTAGCCATCTCGACTGCGGCGGCACCCTCGGCCCGGGCGTTCGCATCGGCGGTGTTGATCTGTCCCCACATCGACGAGACGACGAAACCAATGAAGAACGCGTAGATGAAGCCGATGAAGCTGTAGGTGAATTTGGTGACGTCATTGTGTTCGTCACGGGTCAGGGCAGGGAACCGCCGTCGAACCCACCTCACCAGGAGCATCGCGATGCCCGCGACAACGGCGAACAGACCGACGAGAAGCAGCCCAGGCGGGATGTTGCTGACAATCCACCCGCTCACCGGCGACTCCCCCCTGCTTCCCGGACTTCGACCACTCCCGCAGTATCGCTCAGCGGCCGTCCTGTTGCGCCTGCCTTGCGATGCGCTCGTCGTGAATACGGACCAATTCCCGGAATCCGATCCGGTGGTACTTCGGGATCGGCTGAATGCCCCACTGGTCCTGGGCGGTGGCCTTGCCCGCCGCTCCTTCGGGCGGACCCAACGGCGGGTAGGGGTACTTGCACTCCAATCTGTCATCGGAGTAGCGCACCTTCAGCAGCTCACTGCAGATCTCGGTGAGGCTCAGCGTCGGATACCCGTAGTACACCGCCATGAACGGCAGGGTGAACGCGCCCTCGACGACCAGCGCGACCAGACACACCAGGACGGCGCGTTTGATCCACTTGTGCATCCGCGCGTAGTACGGGGTGGTGCCCGGCGGGAGATCCGCGATCTTCTCTTCGGTGGTAGTCACGGGAATCCCTTCAGTCGGAGAAGATTTCGCGGTTGACCGTGTGCAGATACGGGATCGCGAGAAACGGTGTGATGTAGAAGATGTCGTAGAGCCACCAGCCGATCACCGGCAACACCACACCGGCGTAGCGGACATCGGCATACATCGTCATGTTGAACACATAGCCGCACCAGATCACCACGCCCATCCAGCAGGTCACGATCATCCACTGATGACCCCACCGCTTCATCTGCAAAAACCCGATCGCGGCGGCGCAGCGCATGGCGAACACCGTGAGGATCAGGCCGGCGACCCAAGCCTTTTCACCCGGACCCGCCGCGCCGCCGACCCACAGTTCGTTGTAATGCCAGAAGTAGCCGGCATCGAACATCGCGCCCCAGCCCACCATCAACACCCGGTTGATCAGGGTGTGATTGGCGACGAGGTCCAGTGCCCAGCCCAGGCTGTTGAGTGCACCGTCGATCAGAACGAGATAGCCGATCAGCGTGACGATCATCGGGCGGACCGACAGTCCTGCCCGCAGCGCCTGGCGTTGCAGCCACACCCCGCGCATGAAGATCGGAAACCCGATCAGTCCGGGCGCCCACATCCCCATCAGGGCGGCACCCACGATCATCCACTTGTCAGCCCGACGCTGCGCCAGCCGCGACTGCTCGTGGTGATCCTCGAGGCCGACCGAGCCCTCGGTGCGGCCGACCGACGACGCGGTCACAAATCCCACCAGCCCCGGGTGAACGACATGTAGAGCTGGATTCCGAACATCGCCAGCAGGTATCCGTAGATGACAACCTGCACGATGATGAGCGCCCGCTTACGCTTTCGCTCTTTCTGATCGACCACGTCAGTCCACCTTTCCTAGAGATCCGCGGCAGCCAGACAGGCTGCCGCCACTTCACGCAGCCCGTCGCTGATCGCACCGTCGGTGCTCAGCGGGGCCAGAATGCACGCGCCGGCAGCCTCCAGTTCGCCTGCGCCCGCGGTGATCAACTGCGCCGCGGTGACCAGCACCCGTGTCGACGGCGGTTCGAAGTGAAACGCCTCGTCAGCAGTGCGAATCGCGACCGCGCACCCGACCAACCGCCGGGCGGTCGCCAGTGCGACCCCCGTTTCGGCGACCACCACCTGCGCTTCGCGTTCCGGCGGCAGATAACTCATCGAGAGCGTCGCGAAGCGTTGCCGGAATGAGGGTTTGAGTTCCTTGAGCGAGCTGCGGTAGGCGGGGTTGTACGAACACACCAGCATGAATTCCGCTGGCGCCCGCACCACCTCAGCAGCCCGGTCCAGATAGAGGGTCCGCCGATGATCGGTCAGCGAGTGCAGCACCGCGAGCGAATCGTGGCGGGCTTCGACGACCTCGTCCAGATAGCAGATGGCACCGTCCTTCACCGCGCGGGTGAGAGGGCCGTCCGTCCACACGACGTCCCCACCGGTGACCATGAACCGGCCGACCAGATCTGAGCTGGTGAGGTCGTCGTGGCAGCTGATCGTGACGACCGGCCGGCCCAGCAGCAGACCCATGTGCTCAACCAGCCGCGTCTTTCCGCAGCCCGTCGGGCCGGTCAGCATGACTGGGATGCGTTGGCGGAACGCCTGTTCGAAGAGCTTGATCTCATTGCCGAGGGCGAGATAGGTCTCTGTCATATCGACACCAACTCTCGATGCACGTGTGCCAGCACCCGCGGGAGTTCGTCGACTCGCCGGATGCGTTGGGAGCGGCGAGGTCCGAAGACCTCCGGCAGTGGGTCGACTCGGGTGGGCCCGACGCCGACGTAGTAGACCGAGACCCCGGCATCGTTGGCTTCCTCGACGGCGTGGGCGGTGTCGGCCCAGGCGTAGCGGCCCTCATAGCCTTCGTCGGAGATCAGGCCGTCGCCGATGACGAGAAGCAGACGTCGCTCCGACGGCTGGGCCAACAGCCGACTCGTCAAGTGCCGCAACGGTGCACCGAGCCGCGTGTAGCCGCCGGTTTCCAAGCCGAGCTTGCTGGGCGGAGCGAACCTCGCATCGTCGAAATCCTTGAGGCAGCGCACTTCGACGCGGTGCCTGGTGTTGCCGGTGAAGACGAACACGCCGTGGCGTTCCCTCGCGAATCTCATCGCGCGCGACAGGGCGTCAGCACAGGCGAGTTCCAAGCGGAAGATCCGGCCGCCGTGGGTGCCCAACGACGAACTGCCGTCCAGAAGCAGCGCGGTGGTCACGTCTCGGCAAACCGGCAGCAACTCACGGAAGATCCGCGGTTCGGCCGCCTTGCCGGTGGCCATATCGACGTAGTGGCTGACATACTGTTCGACGTCGATGTCCGAACCGTCTTCGAGGCCGTTCTTCATGGCCCGATGGGTGTGTTCCTCGAACCACTTGCGCAGGTCGACGGGGCTCGATCCGGTCTCCCGGGTGTGGTTATGGGGATACTCCAGCACCGCAACGTGATCGGGCATGAACTTCTTCGTCCACGCATTCCATTCCGGGTAGGGAATGCCGGGACGGTGATCCGGCGTGATGTCCAGGTCGTTGTCCTGCGGCCGGCTCGGCGGCGGGAGGTTGGCGTTGCGTACGCCGCCGTCGCCGCCGACCGGTACCGAATATGGCTGTGGCGTACGCTTCTGCGTCGTCGTCCACGGCATGCGGCCGAACGTTCGGCGTAGCTTGTCGCCCAATGCCTTTGGCGCGGTGTGCGCCAACGGCAGGGTGCCCATCAGCGGGTCGATACTCAGTTGTTTCTCGTGGCGCGCCAGGGTGATTGCCCGGTTGAGCATCTCCTCGGCCCCGGTGTCGCCCGCCACGGGCTCCAGGTCAGGCAGCGCTCGCCGCAGCTCGGGGAGCAGCCCCGGCCAGCGTGACGCGATCCAGCCCACCGCCACACCGGCCTCGACAAGCGTGAGCGCACGCAGCTCGCGGCTGGACAGTTCATGGAGCCGATACTTGGTGATCCGCTCCTTTGACGGCGAACACTGCAGCGCCACAGCGCATGTGATGGTCCGGCGAGTCCAGTCGCCGATGATGGGCGGGTACGGGACGTGGACGTAGGCCAGCGCCGCGTTCAGCCCGAAAGATCGGTGTTGACCCGTGACGAGCCGAACACCTTCTCGGCGTTGCGCACTCAGCGCGACCGCGGTGACGGCACAGCTGCGCTCCAGGGCCGTCGCGCGAGCATCGGAGAGTTCAGCCACGGCGGATCAGAAGGTGCCGATGTTCGAGAACAGCCAGTACCAGAACGCGATGATCAGGATCGTGCCGCCCCACGCGGCCACGTATCGAAGGATCTCCCAGAGGTACCCCATCAACTGCCCCTTTCAGTCGGAGAAGATTTCGCGGTTGACCGTGTGCAGATAAGGAATCGCGAGAAACGGTGTGATGTAGAAGATGTCGTAGAGCCACCAGCCGATCACCGGCAACACCACACCGGCGTAGCGGACATCGGCATACATCGTCATGTTGAACACATAGCCGCACCAGATCACCACGCCCATCCAGCAGGTCACGATCATCCACTGATGACCCCACCGCTTCATCTGCAAAAACCCGATCGCGGCCGCGATGCGCATCGTGAACACGGTGAGAATGAGCCCGACCTCCCAGCCCTTCTCCCCCGGCCCGGCCGCACCGCCGATCCACAGTTCGTTGAAGTGCCAGAAGTAGCCGGCGTCGAACATATTGCCCCAGCCGGTCAGCAGCACCCGGGCCAGCAGTGTGTGGTTGCCGACCATGTCCAGCGCCCAGCCGACGGCGTTGATCGCCGCGTCGATGATCACGAGGTATCCGAGCAGCGTGACCAGCATCGGCCGCACCGTCAGCCCATGGCGTTGCGCCCGTCGCAATAGCCACACCCCGCGCAGGAACAACGGCAGGCCGAACACGCCGAGGGCGGCCGAGCCGATGAGGATGCTGCCGGAGATCAGCCAGCGATCGGCTTGCCGCTGCGCCAGCCGGGAGTCTGCCACGTGCTCATCGAGTCCGCCGCCAGTAGGTATGGACGAAGCCAGGCTCACAAAACTGACTATAGTCAGTAAAACTAGCGCGACTCAATACTGCAAAGTGTCCTGGTCACGTAGTCGTCGATCATCGCGCGCTGTGCCGGCCAGTCGTGGGTGGTCGTGAGCAGCGCGTAGAGGCCCAACAAAAAGAAAACCGCGCTGTTGATGGGAATCACCGCGGAATCGACCTGACCGCGCTGCTGAAGCCGCTCGATCTCTCCGGCGACCGCGACGACCACCGGGTGCTCTTTGCTCTCATCCGTCGGTCGGGTCTGCGAAAAGTGCAGCGCTAGAAAGTCTTTGAACAAAACTGCACCGAGCCTGCGCTCCAGTCCCATCACCAGGCGAACAGCCTCATTGAGCGTCGAGGCGAGGTCGTGCTCCGAATCCGCCAGGTAGCGGGCGAATTGCTTGGCGATGCGTTCTTCTTCGCGGCGCTCCAACTCCAGCAGCACGTGTTCCTTTGTCGGGAAATGGAAGAAGAATGTGCCATGTGCGACCCCGGCGGCGGACACGATGGCCCCGACGTCGGCCACCGCGATCCCCGACCGCTTGAACTCGGCTATCGCCGCACCCATCAGCCGCTCGCGGGTCTGGAGACGTTTGGCCTCGCGCGCGGACGGTTTATCTACCACCGACATGGTCCGAGAATATCGGGTGCCGGCGCGATCACACGGCTGATCATTTGCTGACTCCAGTCACTTTTATTCATGACACGGCAGATCCCGTGGGTAACGCCACGTCCGTCCGGGGTCGATATACCCAGTGGGTAGGGATAGGCGCTGGACGACGTGGCGCGGACGCTACCCGTTCTCAGTTCCCGATGTCTGCGAGAACGTGTCGCATGCCGATCAGCATTCGGCGCAGACCCAATGACGAAGGAGTATCGAACATGAAGATCATGCACATGGCCGCCAAGACTGCTGTCGCGGCCGCAATTGGGGCCGGTGTTCTTGGCGCCGGTGCCGGGGTTGCCCAGGCCGACCCGCACTGGCCGTGGCCGCAACCGCCGGGGCCGGGCGTCAACGTCGGTGGGCCTGGCAATCCGTTGCCTCCGGGGCAGGACGGCTTGCCGCCGCCGGGTCATCGTTGGATGCCGGTGAACGTCGATAACGTGATCCCGCCAGTCTGGGCGCCGCCGGCTCCCCCGCCCCCGCCATGGGCGCCGTTCGCGCCGGTGGTGTGGAACGCGCAAGCGCAGGTCTGGGGCGTGCAGCTCGGGACCTCTTTCGTGGCCCTGTAATACGACGACACCTATCTCCCCGCGTAAGCGTCGTGCGCGCGGGGGGATAGGTGACTCGAACAGCACGCGGCTGCGAGGCTGTCCCCCTGACAGCAGGGTGACACGCTGGCTCAGAAGAACGGGTTGCTGTTCTTCTGGTGGTGGGCCTCCTGCGACCGCGGACCGAACCGGGCGATGTAGTCCTCGTCGACGCACGGGTTCTTCTGACGGTTGAGAGCATCGACGAGATTGGGATCCAGACCGTGCGCGCCGAGCCGGTGCCGTCGCCACACCTTGTTGAGGGCCCGCGATGTCGTATTTCGCGCCGCTGACGTGGGCGTCGACGCCTAGCCTCGATGACATGGACGAACTCACCGAAGATGTGATCGATTTCCTGTCCGACGGCACCCGTACGGCCAAGCTGGGATACGTCGCCGCAGACGGCAGGCCGCTCGTTGCGCCCGTCTGGTTCATCGTCGAGGACAACCAGTTGGTCTTCAACACCGGCAAGCAGGCCGCCAAGGGGCGAGCGCTGAGCCGCGACCCACGCGTCGTGGTCTGCGTCGATGACCAACATCCCCCGTTCTCGTTTGTTCAAGTGCAGGGGATCGCCGCCACGTCAGAAGACCCCGACGAACTACTGGATACCGCGACCCGGATCGCAGCCCGCTACGTCGGCGCCGACCGCGCCGAGCAGTACGGGCGTCGCAACGGCGTGCCCGGTGAGCTGGTCGTGCGCATCACCCCGACGAAGGTCATCGCGGGATTCAACGTCGCCGATTGAGGTCCTAATCGTTGCCGAAAAACATTGCAGTTCTTTAATTTTTGTTGCGTCGAGCAACCGGCGGAAGCTACATTGGCGATGCCTGACCCATCCCCCCAAGTCCGGTCAGGAGCGAAGGGCTCGGGCCGCTCTATCCCCCTAGCGTTGTCCGAGCCCTTCCGTCCTGGGGAATTTCACACGGGATCCGAGCCCTGCCAAGTTGTCGGCCTCCCCTCAGCCCCGTCGTGACTTGGCATGAAATATATTCCAGTTCACGGTTTTTCAAGTTGACATGCCAGATCCCAGGGTGCAGTGCGGCACAGATTCAAGCGAGCAGGGCCGTGCGCCGGTATCATCGGCCACAGAGCACCATCCGGCGATGGCGATGCCGCCCGCCGAAACGTTGAGGCAATTACTCCGTTGCGTTTCGATGACGAAATGTTCAGACCTACCCCCCTATTCGTGAGGCTACCCATGCGCGACGAGCTGTTTTCCGGCTTCAGTGAAGCCGGGTGGGACGAGGCACCGTGGGACGTCGAGCCGACGTTCACGGCGGCAGAACTACAGATCCTGCTCAATCCGGAATTGTCGGCCGTGGAGGCTGCCGATCGGGTGGGCTGCGTTGTGCATGACGTAGAGCGGTTGCGCCGGACGTCCTGAAACTGCAGTCCGCCTACGAGATCAGTACGCACCCCAGGATCCACCCTTGGCGGACAACGGGATACGACCGACACCGTTGACACACATTCGGCGGTGATGCATATTAATTCGAAATACCGACCGAGATGTTCCATTATTGGACCACTGGAGGTTCCGTGGCGTATGTACAGGAATTCGTGGACAGCATCGCCGTGGCCGAGCGGCTGGTTCGCGAGGCGCCGCACGTGCAGAACGAATTCGATCTGCTCGAAGGCTTGCAGTACTTGGCCGGCTGCGTGGCGGCATGCACACGCCTCGTATTCGATTACCAGCGCGACCATCCGTTCCTGCACTCCGGTACCGGACCGTTCACGAAGATGGCCCTGGACAATCCCGACACCCTGTACTTCGGTACCTCGCTACGCGCGGAGCATGAGTACGTGGTGACCGGGACCCGTGGCACCACAACCGATCTGAGCTTTCAGTTGCTCGGCGGTGAGTACACGGACGACAACGTTCCGGACAACCAGATCGCGTTCGACGACCGCGAACTCGACATCGCTTCCGATGGCAGCTTCGAATGGCGCTTCACCCCTCGCAGCGACGCCCAGCTCGTCATCCGCGAGGTCTACAACGATTGGTCGGCCCAGCGCGGCACACTGGCCATCACGCGCACTGACACCTCCGGTACAGCACCGAGCCCGCCGACTCCCCAGCTGATGCACAGTCGGTATGCGGCAGCCGGCAAACAACTCATCAGACGGATCAAGACATGGCTGGCGTTCCCCCAGTGGTTCTACCTCAACGTCGAAGTCAACACGCTCGTCGCGCCGCGGCTCACGCCCGGCGGACTTGCCACCCAGTACTCCTCGGTCGGCCACTTCAACCTCGACCCCGGGCAGGCCATGGTGATCACACTGCCGCCCTCCGGCGCCCCCTACGTCGGCTTCCAACTCGGCAGCCCGTGGTACATCTCGTTGGACTACATCAATCACCAGACGTCGCTGAATGGAACTCAAGCGCAGGTCGA
Source organism: Mycolicibacterium rhodesiae JS60 (assembly GCA_000230935.2). GTDB lineage: Bacteria > Actinomycetota > Actinomycetes > Mycobacteriales > Mycobacteriaceae > Mycobacterium > Mycobacterium rhodesiae_B. The sequence goes on along the minus strand of AGIQ01000001.1, from coordinate 648,157 downwards.
TCCCGACGGGATGATCCGGATCGTCGTGGCCCACGACAATCCAGGAGTCACGAACTGGGTGGAGACACTCGGCCATCGACGCGGTTACCTGCAGTTTCGCTGGCAACGGACGGCACGTGCAGTCACCGAAGCCGACGGTCCCACCGCCGAAGTCGTCGACATCGACGCGGTACCGTCCAGATTGCCCTATTTCAGTCATAACGCGATCGGCAGCGACGACTGGCGAGCACGGATTGCCCTGCGCCAGCGACAAATCGGCAACCGAATGGTGGCGTAGCCCCGGAGTTCGATCACGGAACGTCAGATGCGTCGAAACTGAGTGGAGCTAAGGGGAATCGAACCCCTGACCTTCTCGATGCGAACGAGACGCGCTACCAACTGCGCTATAGCCCCTTGGTCTCTGGCAGGTTACCAGCCGAAGCCCGCCCAGCCGAAACCGGTGACCTACTGACCGGCCGCCCGCGGCAAGTCGAAGTGGCGGGCGAACGCGACCTCGTCCAGGTGCTCGAAGATCGGGTCCTCATCGTCGATGTCCAGCACCGCCGCGCCGGGTCGGCGCAGCCGCGAGGGCACGACGTCGTACTGGCGGTCCTCGGTGTTCTCCACGCCGAGCCGAGAGCGTGCCATCCGCTGCTGGCGGCGCCGGCGCACCTGCTCCTCGATCCGCGTCTGGCGGCGCAGATAGGCCAGATACAGCACCGTCACCGCACCGGCCCCGCCGCATGCCCACCACAGATCGGGGCTGACGGTGAACGAGAGCACTGCGGTGATCACCATGATCGCGGCCATCGCCATCAGCATTCGCTTGCGGAAGCGGTACTTGCGCGCGACGACGGCCGCGGCCGTCGTCTCCGCTCGCCGCGGCCGGTTGGCCCGCGGCGTCACCGTCGTGGCCGGCTCTTCCTCGGCTTCCAGACCCGAAGTGTCCTCGACGGTTTCGTATTCGTCGGCGGTGCCGTCCTGCGGTGCATCCTCGGCGATCGCCTCGAACGTGTCGGTGGCTTCTCCTTCTGCCACCGCCTCGGCCTCGTCCTGCTCGTCGGGCGCCGACACCTCGGCCTCTGCAGGGGCTTCGTCGAACAGGGTCGGCTGCGGCGAGGCGACGCGGGCGGTGCCGCCGACGGGCAGCGCACCGGAATCCTCGTCGACCACGTCGACGTCGAGATAGTCGGGCTCGGACTCTTCGACCACCGCGGCGACCACCACCACCGAGCGGGTGCGCGACGGCGCAGCCTCATCGTCGGAGTCCAGCTCGTCGAATTGGTCGTCTTCCTGGGGCTGCCAGTCCGGGTCGTGCCGGTGGCCCGCCGACGGCCCGCTGCGCTTGAATCGCGCCTTCGCGCCACCGTTGAGCACCCGGGTCGCAAGCGCGACGTCGCTGGTGCGGCGGACGTTGTCGCGCTTGCTGATGAGCATTGGAACCAGCACGAACAACCAAAGCACCACGAGCGAGATCCAGAGCAATGACTGGGGGATGCTTGGCATGATGGCCTGCTCCTTTCCCGTCCAGGCTAGGTCCGTGACCTACGCAACCTGGGACGGCGCGCCGAGGTCAATTACACACGTGTAATTAGCCCATGACAAGCACCAACAGCCCCAAATGTCACATTAGTAACAACTTGCTCGGCAATCAGGCCCACTGAGCCAACCCGCGGTGCACTAGCCGGCCGGCAACGGACCCCTCGATTTCCTCCACAGTCATCGCGACCAGCAGGTGGTCGCGCCACGCACCGTCGACGTCGAGGTACCTCTCCAGCAGGCCTTCCTCGCGGAAGCCGACCTTGGCCAGCACCGCGCGACTGGCCGCATTCTCCGGACGCACCGTCGCCTCCACGCGGTGCAGCGTGACCGGGCCGAAACAGTGGTCGAGGCCCAGCGCCAGCGCACCCGTCGCCACCCCGGCCCCGGTCACGGCGCTGGACACCCAATAGCCGATCCAGGCCGAGCGCAGCGCCCCGTGCGTCACGTTGCCGATCGTGAGCTGACCACAGAACTGCCCGTCGAGTTCGATCACGTACGGCAGCATCCGGCCCTTGCGCGCCTCCGCGCGCAGCCCGGAACACACCGCCGGCCATGACGAAACCGCATGCCGCACAGCCCAATCCACCTCTGTCGTCGGCTCCCACGGTTCGAGATGGGCACGATCGGCCATGCGGATGCGGCTCCACAACGCCGCGTCGCGCATGCGCACCGGACGCAACCGGACGACACCCGCGCCGACCCGGAGCGGACCGACCGCGGCGGGCCATCCCGGATGCAGAGAACTATTACGCCACAGATTCACAGTGCTCCGCGGTTCAGCCGCGCTGCGCAAGGAAGGCGACGTCGACGAGCTCGCCGGTCCGCACCTGATCGACCTCGGTGGGCACCACCACCAAGCAATTCGCCTCAGCCAGCGTCGCCAAGAGATGCGACGAGGCGCCGGGCGCACCACCGAGCGCCTGTACGAGATATTCGCCGGTGTCCTGGTCGCGCATCAGCTGGCCGCGCAGGAATCCCTTGCGTCCCGGCACCGACGAAATCGGCGACAACGCCCGGGCCTGCACGACACGCCGCATCGGCTGCCGTTTGCCCAACGACAGCCGGATCAACGGGCGAACCATCACCTCGAACACCACCAGCGCACTGACCGGATTGGCAGGCAGCAGGAAGGTCGGCACTCCCTCGCGGCCCAACTGGCCGAAACCCTGGACCGAGCCCGGATGCATCGCGATGCGGCTGACCTCCATCTCCCCTAGCTTGGACAGCACTGTGCGCACGCTCTCGGCGGCCGCGCCGCCGACAGCTCCGGCGATCACCACCAGCTCGGCGCGGTTGAGCTGGCCCTCGACCACCTCACGCAGTTCCTTGGGATCGGTGCTGACGATGCCCAGTCGGCTCACTTCGGCGCCCGCGTCCCGCGCGGCGGCAGCGATCGCATACGAATTCACGTCGTAGACCTGGCCGTTGCCGGGCGTGCGAGAGATATCGACGAGTTCGCCGCCCACGCTGAGCACGGTCACCCGCGGGCGCGGATGCACCAGCACCCGCTCACGACCGACCGCGGCAAGCAGTCCCACCTGGGCAGCACCGATGATCGCGCCCGCCCGCACCGCGACGTCGCCCGGTTGGACATCGTCACCGGCCCGGCGGACATAGGCCCCCGACCGAACCCCGCGCAATACCCGCACCCGCGCCTGACCACCATCGGTCCAGCGCAGCGGAAGCACCGCATCGGCCAGTGTCGGCATCGGCGCGCCGGTCTGCACCCGGGCCGCCTGTTTGGGCTGCAGCCGGCTCGGGGTCCGCGTGCCCGCTTCGATCACGCCCATCACCGGCAGGCTGATCTCACCGTCGCCCTGCTCGTCATCGGCGTCGGCACCGATGCCCTGAACATCCACGCTCCGAACGGCATAGCCGTCGATGGCCGCCTGGTCGAAACCGGGCAGTGGATGTTCGGTGATCACTTCCTCGGCGCACATCAGGCCCTGTGCCTCGGCAATCGGCACCCGAACCGGTCGTGGCGCCACCGCGGCGGCCGCCACCCTGGCTTGCTGTTCCTCTACCGAACGCACCGCGCGCCTTTCTGCCTCGAACCCGTCGCGCGGGCCCGGCGCAGCTTCTACTGTTCGGTCTTGCCGGCCAGGCCTAGGCGCGCCACCAACCATGCCCGCAAATCCGGGCCATAGTCGTCACGATCCAACGCAAAGTCAACCGCAGCCTTCAGGTAGCCGCCGGGATTTCCCAAGTCGTGTCGAGAGCCGCGGTGCACGACGACATGAACCGGATGGCCTTCCTTGATCAGCAACTCGATCGCGTCGGTCAGCTGGATCTCGCCGCCGACACCGCGGTCAACCCGGCGCAGGGCATCGAAGATCGCCCGGTCGAGGATGTAGCGACCAGCTGCGGCGAACCGTGACGGTGCATCCTCCACCTTCGGCTTTTCCACCATGCCCTTGACCTTGAGCACGTTCGGGTTGGCCGCGTCCGGCACCGGCTCGACGTCGAAAACGCCGTAGGCGCTGATCTCTTCGTCGCTCACCTCGATGGCGCACAACACCGTGCCACCGCGTTTGGCCCGGACCTTCGCCATCGTCTCCAGCACGCCGGTGGGCAGCACCAGATCGTCGGGCAGCAGGACAGACACCGCGTCCTCGTCCGGGGACAGCACCGCTTCCACGCACCCGACGGCGTGACCCAGGCCCAGCGGCTCGTGCTGCACCACGGACTCGACCTTGATCAGGGCCGGGGCACGGCGCACCTTCTCCAGCATCGCCTTCTTGCCGCGAGCCTCCAGCGTGCCCTCGAGCACGAGGTCCTCGACGAAGTGAGCGACCACGCTGTCTTTGCCCTCGGACGTCACGATCACCAAGCGCTCGGCGCCGGCCTCGGCGGCCTCCTCAGCGACCAGCTCAATACCGGGCGTATCCACGACCGGCAAGAGCTCCTTCGGCACGGTCTTGGTCACCGGCAGGAATCGCGTACCCAACCCGGCCGCGGGGACGATCGCTGTACGAGGGATCGGGACCTCTGGCGGCCTCATCGTTCACACCCTATCGGCATCATGATGGCCCTTCACTCTGGCGCAATCGACACGCGCGCTGACATGGTGGACGGCGTGCTCGCCGGTACGAAAGCCCAACACAGGAAAGCCCTGTTGGCGGCGCGACGCGCGGTTCCCGACGACATCCGGGCCGCCGAAGCGCTGGCCCTCACTGATCATCTCGGGCAGTTCGTGAGCCGAGCCGACACCGTCTGCGCCTACCTCCCGGTGGGCGCCGAGCCTGGTTCGCCGCAGATGGTGGACCGGCTGCACGAGCTGTGTTCCCGGGTGCTGTTGCCGGTGACCCGTTCGGGTGCCGACGGTGAACCGGCGGCGCTGCTGTGGGGTGTCTACGTTCCCGGCGCGCTGATTGCCGCCCGGTTCGGTCTGCTCGAGCCCACCGCGCCGTGGTTGCCCGAGACTGCGGTGTCCGAGGCAGACGTGGTGCTGGTCCCCGCGCTGGCCGTCGACCGCACAGGGGTTCGGCTCGGGCGCGGTGGCGGGTTCTACGACCGCTCGTTGGTGCTGTGCCGGCCCGGGGCCAAGCTCGTCGCGGTGGTACGCGACGAGGAAGTCCTCGACGACCTGCCCAGTGAGCCACATGACGTTCGAATGACCCATGCCCTTACCCCCAAACATGGACTGTTCGCGCTGGCCGACACATCGTGAGGCCATCGGCCTACCATGCACCCGAGTTGCCCCCTCGAAACGCTTTTTGCGGCATTTGGTCGCACCGCACCCCACGCGGCATTGCGGGAATGATACGTGCCACATAGCGGTTCTAGCACTTGACACGATAGAGTGCTAACGACCAAGTTTCGTCCCGGAGGTTCATGTGCCGACTTACAGCTACGCGTGCACCGAGTGCGACAACCGCTTCGACGCCGTGCAGGCCTTCACTGACGATGCGCTGACCAGCTGCCCGCAGTGCACGGGCCGGCTGCGCAAGCTGTTCAACTCGGTCGGCGTGGTGTTCAAGGGCAGTGGCTTCTACCGGACCGACAGCCGTGATTCGTCGAAGAACACCAAGTCGGATTCACCGTCCTCGTCGAGCTCGGAGAAGTCGTCGAGCTCCACCGACTCGTCGGCCAGCTCGTCGAGTTCGAGTTCGTCGAGCACCTCGGCGCCGGCCGCTGCGGCCTCGAGCTAGGAAGCCTTGGGGCTCGTCGGCTGGGCAAATTCGACTGAATAGCCGAGTAATTCGCTGCTCTCGTCCTTGACCGGACGGATCATGATGCGCGCCAGCGACCCACCGGTGGTCGTCTCTTCGATAGGCGGGAACTGCTCGTCGAGAAGGTCGGTCGCCCGCAATTCGGCGAAGGTTTCCGGCGTGACTCCGATCAGATCCCAGATATGCCGCCCGGCTGCTTCTCCGCTGTTGACTTCCATCGTCCGGTCAAAGGCCGTACTCGAGGCGACGACGGTGCCGGCCGGGTCCATGAACGCGATCGCGGCATCCGACTCGCACGTTTCGGAGCACTGGTGCGCCCGCAGTTGCAGGGCCACCGGGACCGTCGACTCCGAGTTGTCCACGGACGCGACACGGGCGGACAGGACCCGGGGAACTTGGCTCGCCGGCGTCGGCCGACCGAACAGATAGCCCTGAGCCAGCTTGCATCCCATGCCCCGGAGCAAGTCCGCCTGCTGGGCGGTCTCGACTCCTTCTGCCACGACGGCCAGCCCGAGGCTGTGGCCCAGACCTACCACCGCGGCGACGATCTTGCGACTCTGGCGATGTTCGTGCATCGCCATGACGAAGCTGGCGTCGATCTTGATCTTGGAGAACGGCATGGAGCTCAGCCACGTCAGACTCGAGTAGCCGGTGCCGAAGTCGTCCATCGCGATCATGCAACCGAGGTTGATCAGCCGGTCGAGCGTCCGCCGTGGCTGATTCAGATCTTCGATGAAACCCGACTCCGTGACCTCAATGTGCACGCGGCTCAAGGGAAATGATGAGTCGATCGCCGCCCTGGCGATCCGGGTCGCCAGCTCGGAGTTGCGCAGCTGCGTGGGCGACACGTTGAACCCGAGGAACAAGTGGTGCGGCCAATCCGCGGCGGCCTTGAACGACGTACGCATCAATTGATCGAGCAGCCGATCCAGCAGGCCAAAGCGATCGGCAATGGGGATGAAGCGGTCCGGGCTGATAAAGCCTCGCGTCGGGTCGGTCCACCGGGCCAGCACTTCGAATCCGAGAATACGGCCGTCATCCAGCGACACGATCGGCTGGAAGTACGGCTCGACCCCGCCACTTGCCAGCGCGGACAAGAGGTTACGCGCGAGAAGCTGATCAGCATTCACAAGCTGCGCCTCCTTCTCACCCGCCCAGGCGCCGTAACTATGTTAGGCAACGTACAGGCAAAGCCATTCTAGAGCAGCCGAAAAGCCAAAACACGGCGTACGCAGCCCCGTTATCAACAGGCCGGAGTGCGTGGCGAATGCCTGAGACGAGCTGCCCGCCTACGGTGACCACATGGGTGAGTCCCTCGATCCGACGCTGACAACCCGAATTCGGCAGCTGGCGCGACCCGACTTCGCCCGTACCGTGCTGGCGCGCCGTGTCGCGGCGGGCGGACTGGTCGTTCTCGCCGCTGTCGCCGCCTTGCGCCCGGACCCGGGCGACCGACTGATGGAGGTGGTGGTCGCGGCCCATGATCTGGGCCCTGGCGTGGCGTTGTCCGCCGATGACGTCAGAGTGGAAAAGCGCTCTGCCACAACGATTCCCGACGGTGCCCAGAGCGTGGCCGACGCCGTCATCGGCGCCACCCTGGCCGGCCCGGCCCGCCGGGGTGAGGTGCTCACCGACGCCCGGGTGCTCGGCTCGCGCCTGGCCGGTCTCAGCGCTGGGCCCGACGCACGGGTGGTGCCGCTTCACCTGGCCGACGCGGCGGTGCTCGATCTGATCCGGCCCGGTGACGTGGTCGACGTCATGGGCGCAGCGGACGCGCACACCGACGCCCAGCCGACCCTGGCGGCCTCCGACGCCGTCGTCGTGCTGGTGTCACCGAAGCAGAAGGCAGCAGGCGCGGGCGATGACCGGGTCGTCCTGGTCGCCCTACCGGCCACGGCCGCGTACTCCCTGGCGGCGGCCACCCTGGTCCAGACCGTCACCTTGACGATCCACTGAGCTAACCAGGCGGTCGGCGGCCAAGCCAACAGGTCCCCGGTTGACCTGCTCGACCCGTACTACCCTTCGAATTCTCGGGGCCACGGTTTTTATCCAAGAGGCCAAAGCGAAAGGGGCAATATCGTGTTGAAAGGGTTCAAGGAGTTTCTCTCCCGCGGCAACATCGTCGACCTGTCGGTCGCGGTGGTGATCGGTACCGCGTTCACCGCTTTGGTCACCAAGTTCACCGAGAGCATCATCCAGCCGCTGATCGAGCGCATCGGGGCGGGCAAGAACACCGAGTACGGCCTTCTGCGGATCGGGATCGGCGGCGGGCAGGCCATCGATTTGAACATCCTGCTGTCGGCGGTGATCAACTTCGTTCTCGTGGCGGCCGTGGTGTATTTCTTCGTGGTCGTGCCCTACAACCGCCTTCGCAAGAAGGGCGAGGTCGAGCAGGCCGGCGACACCGAACTGAGCTTGCTCACCGAGATCCGCGATCTTCTGGCCGACGCCAGCGGAACGCCGAAGAAGGTCACCGGCCCGGGGACCGGCCCGAGCCCCGATACGGCCGCGACGACGAGCGTCGACCGAGACTGAGGACAACACGACAACAAAATGGCCCCCGGCTCGCGCCGGGGGCCATTTTGTCGACTATTTCAGGGAGTCAGTTCATGTTCCAGGGTTCGCCGTAGGTGGTGACGCTGTCACCGGCCTTGGAGATGAGCCGGGCGAAGGGGCGCAGGAGCACACCGCCGGCGGCACCGGTGACGGTGCCGTGGGCGTTGGCCACGGCGACCGAGCCGTTGGGGCCTTCGACGTCCACCGAGAAGGTGGCGACTTCCTGGATGCCGGGGCCGTTGCCCAGGTCGGCGCTGATCGACACACCCGGGAACAGGTTCGGGGTGATGACCGAGCCCAGCGGGTTGAAGCCCGTCGGGGAGATGTCGGCGTCGTCGAGCAGGATGTTCGGGGTGGTGTAGCTGAAGTTGATGCCCACACCCAGTGACCACGGGAAGCCGACCTGGTAGCCCAGCTCCAAGGTGCCCGCGAACTCGTCAGCACCCGGGCCGACCACGCTGTAGACGGCCTTGCCGGAGTGGAACCACTCCCGGGTCAGCCGGTTGCGGTCCAGGGGAAACACGCCGTTGAGGAAGGTGTCCCACTGCTGAATGGTCATCGTGCGGCCACCGCCGTCAACCAGACTCAGTTCATTGTCCAAACCCGCGTGTGAGGTACCTGTCCCGACGAACAACGCCGCGACGGCAGCGATCATCGCCACCAGTACCCGACCGATTACCTTCATGTTCTCCCTAGCTATGTCGACGGCGGACCCGCGGGCTCACCGAGTGTTTGGATCGTGCCGCGGCCCCAAAATGCTGACACCGCGCACTGCGCTCGGCAGTTCAATGAGAGTCCTCACAACCTGCTCTTACGCTCTGCTCATCGTTGACACGAGGAACATAACGGGATGGCATCTGGGCGGCAACGCATAGACGCGCGGTGCGCCGAATCAGTTCTTGCGTGGGGAAGTTTGCTGAGAGGCCGACAGGGATTGCCCCGGCGACCGTGCGGACCCGGCCGGCCGTAGGCCGTCACCGCCACCGCCGCCACCACCGCCACCACCGCCACCACCCTGATATGCCCGCACCTGACGATTATCAATGGTGGTGCGGCGGAACGTTATCCCGGAACCACTGCTCTCGGTCCGCGGCGTCCGAAGCGTCGCCCGGATCGCGTTCATCGGAGGACTCTTGAGGAAGTTCGGTACCGAAGATCTTGTTAACTGCGGATCGGTTCTGACGCGAACTGGACATCACATCACCCCATAATTGTGACAAAGATCACAATCTTGATATTTGCGCAGTTCACAGGGTCGTAACACAACTCATCGGACCCCCGCTGCGGCGCTCTTAACTGACGGTACGCCGCTACCTGCGGCGTCCGTCAAGACTCTCTGCGGAGCTTGCCTATATCTCCAGGCTGGACAGCTCGCCGATGACATGGGTCGCCAGCGGGTTCAGCGTTGCCATGCCGTCGCGAACCGCATAGCGCGAGCCGGCGATGTTGACGACGAGCGTGCTGCCGGAGATCCCGGCGAGACCGCGTGACAGGCCAGCGTCGGTGATCCCGGCCGACAGGCCAGAGGCACGCAGCGCCTCGGAGATACCGAGCAGCTCGCGGTCGAGGATGGTCTTGGTGGCCTCCGGCGTCACGTCACGCGGGGTGACACCCGTCCCGCCTACCGACACCACCAGGTCGACACCGCCGATGACCGCGGTGTTCAGTGCGTTGCGAATCTCGACCTCGTCGGCAGACACCACAACCACGCCGTCCACCACGAAGCCCGCCTCCGCGAGCAGCTCGGTGACCAACGGCCCGCTGTGGTCCTCCTCATCGCCGTGGGCCGTGCGGTCGTCGACGACGACGACGAGGGCACGCCCTACCAGCTCCCCTGGCTGTTCCATGGGAGTCACCGTATATCCGAGCGCCGACATCGCGGCACTCGCGCTGGTCAGCGTCACGGGATGTTCACCCACCACCCGGATCACTGGGCCGCCTTTCCGAGCGTCACCGACACGGTCTGGGGAGACCCGGACTGATCGGTATAGGTCAGGGTCACCTTTTCTCCCGGTGCCCGCGAGCGGACCGCGGCGACCAGGGCGTCGGCGCTGCCGATCACCCGGTCGTCGACCTTGGTGACCACCACGCCGGTGGGCAGGCCGGCGGCCGCGGCAGCACCGCCCTTGGTCACGTCGACGATCTTCGCTCCGTGAGTGGTGGTGTCATTACTGACCTGCACGCCCAGCGACGCGTGCGAGGCCGTGCCGGTGCTGATCAGCTCGTCGGCGATCCGCTTGGCCTGATCCACCGGAATGGCGAAGCCCAGGCCGATCGAACCGCTCTGGGCATCCGGCGAGTCACCGCCGAGAGTGGCGATCGCCGAGTTCACCCCCACCAGCTCGCCGCTCATGTTGACCAGCGCGCCGCCGGAGTTACCCGGGTTGATCGCGGCGTCGGTCTGAATGGCGTCGAGCACGGTGTTCTGGTTGTTGGCGTCGCCGCCGGTGGCCACCGGGCGGTTCAGGGCGCTGACGATACCGGTCGTGACGGTGCCTTCCAGGCCCAGCGGCGAGCCGACCGCCACCACGTCCTGGCCGACCCGCAGATTCGACGACGAGCCCAGGCTGATCGGCGTCAGACCCGAAACGCCCTGCGCCCGGACGACGGCGATGTCACTGGCCGGGTCCGTGCCGATGACGGTGAAGGTTGCGGTGCGGCCGTCGGCGAATGTCACTGTCGTGGTGGGAGTTGCGCCGTTCGGCGGGGCGCTCGGCCCGCCGGGCCCGCTCGGAGCCAGTGGCGGCAGGCCCGGGATCCTCGGCGGCGCAGCGGGAGGAGCGGCGCCGGGCTTGGCTGCGGCCACGACGTGATTGTTGGTCAGGATCAATCCGTCCGACGACAGGATGATGCCCGAGCCCTCCTCGGATTGACGGCCGAACTCGGTCTCCAGCTTGACGACACTCGGGACCACCTTGGCCGCCACCTGCTCGACAGACCCCACGGGCAGGTTGGCCGCCGGGACATTGGACACCCCATTCGGCCCGCCCTGCAGCACGGAGCCGACCGGTTGCCGGTCCGGATGGGCCAGCAACACCACTCCGCCACCGACACCCGCCGACACGACGGCGATCGCCAGGGCTCCCGCCACCAACGCCCCTGCGCGCGAACGCCCGCGCGGTGGCGTCGACACCATCCCCGGCGTAGCGGCCGGATGTCCTTGTCGCACAGCCTGATACGGATCGTAGGGCTGACGATATGGCGGCTGCTGCTGTTGGGTGGCGTAGCGCCAGTCGTAGGGCTGCTGGTAACCGGCCGTTCGGGGCTGCTGCGAATACCCCGGTGCCGCATGCTGATTCGGCCCAGGATGGCCTGAGTGACCGGGCTGCTGCTGCGGCGGATACCTCGAAGGGTCGGTCATGTCGTCAGATTGCTCTTTCTCTTCACGAGCTGGGAGAAACTGTTGAACCAAGCTTGCCTTGCACTACTGAGAATCGACTGAGATAACACTCGGCGCAACCGGTGGTTTTTGCTGGGAGGCCCCGCGATCACCGTTCTTCTTGGCCATTTTCGGCGTGATTTCGCTCTCAGCTGAAGCTTCCGGATAGGTAGCCGCCGTGCTCGGCAGGCCGGGCAGCAGGACGAAGAACGACGTGCCCGGCGGCTGGCCGCCCGGCACCGTATCGGCAATGCGAATCATCCCGCCGTGCTTGACGACAACCTGCTTGACGATCGCCAGACCGAGGCCCGAGCCCGGCATGGCCCGCGCCGAAGCCGACCGGTAGAACCGTTCGAAGACCAGTCCGCGTTCCGCAGGGGGGATCCCCGGGCCGTAGTCGGACACCACGAGCTCGGCGTGCGCTGCGTCCACCTGACGAAGCCGCACACCGACATGGGCACCCGACGGGCTCCACTTCGCGGCGTTGTCGAGCAAATTGACCACGGCCCGCGACAGTCCGGCGGGATCGCCATACACCTGCCACCCGATGACGTCGACGTCGAACTGGACATCGTTGCGGCGCCTGCGCGCCCGCTCCAGGCTTCGCTCGACGACATCACTCAGATCGACCGCCTCGTGCACCACCCCGCCGGCGTCCTCACGCGTGAGGTCGACGAGATCGCCCACCAGAGTGGACAATTCCTCGATCTGGCCGATCACGTCAGTGCGGAGCTCGGCCATCTCCTCCTCCGGCAATCGCGGGGCACCCGGTTGCATCGAGGCCATCAGCAATTCGACGTTGGTCCGCAGCGAGGTCAGCGGTGTGCGCAACTCGTGGCCGGCGTCGGCGACAAGCCGGGCCTGCCGCTCACGCGACTCGGTCAACGCGCGAAGCATCGTGTTGAACGTCTCGGTGAGACGGGCCAGTTCGTCACTGCCGAATACCGGAATGGGTCGCAGATCGTCAGTGCGTGCCACCCGCTCGGCGGCCTCCGTCAACCGAGCCACCGGCCGCAACCCGGTTCGCGCCACCATTCCGCCTGCGATCGCGGCGACCACGACGCCGATACCGCCGACCGCCAACAGCACCCACTTCAGCTTCGTCATCACCGCATTCGTCGGCGCAAGGCTCTTCGAGATCAGCAGAGAGCTCCCGTTGGGGAGGTGGACCGCCAGCACCCGCTGGTTGGACACCGTCCGGCGAGACATCAGTAGCTCACCGCCGATGACGGATTTCTCGGGCTCGCCGATCGGCAGCCGCTGGCCCTGCTGGTTTGCCGTGTAGATGGAGCGGCCCGGATTGACGAGCATCGCGTTGACGTCGGAATACGCGGTGCCCTCGATCGCCTTACCCGGGTCGGCAGCCAGCGATCCGCTGGCGATGAGCAATCCCGCCCGGCTCTGCAGCTGATTGTCGATATCGGTGTAGAGCGCGGCCGACACCACGGCATACACCGCGACAGCCATCAATACGACCACCATCGCCACCATGGACATGGCCAGCAGCATGACCCGCCATCGCAGAGACAGCGATGTCGTCGATTCCTCGGGCGCCCGCGAGGCTCGCGCGCGCCGCCTCAGTCGTGCCATCAGGGCGGTGTCTCACGCAGCACATAACCCACACCCCGCACGGTATGGATCAGCCGCGGTTCTCCTTCTGCTTCGGTCTTTCGGCGTAGATAACCGACGTATACCTCCAGCGCATTACCGGAGGTCGGAAAGTCGAAACCCCACACCTCTTCGAGGATCCGACTGCGGGTCAGGACCCGTCGCGGATTGGCGATGAGCATCTCCAGCAGGGCGAATTCGGTCCGGGTCAGGCTGATGGCGCGTTTGCCCCGGTGTACCTCGCGGGTCACCGGGTCCAGCGTCAGGTCGCCGAACGTCATCAATGCCGAATCGGACTGCTCCTCGGGGCCGGTGCGGCGCAGCAGGGCACGCATCCGGGCCAGCAGTTCTTCGAGGGCGAACGGTTTAGGCAGGTAGTCGTCGGCGCCGGCGTCCAAGCCCGCCACCCGCTCCGATACCGAGTCACGGGCCGTCAGGACCAGGATCGGCAGATCATCGCCGGTGCTGCGCAGCTGACGACACACTTCCAGCCCGTCCAGCCGGGGCATCATCACGTCGAGTACCAGTGCATCGGGCCGGTCATTGGCGATCGCGTCGAGTGCCTCGACACCGTCCTGCGCCAGGTCTACGGAGTATCCGTTGAAGGAAAGAGACCGGCGCAAGGATTCGCGCACTGCGCGATCATCATCAACGACAAGAATTCGCACGGCTACCAGTTTGTGCCCAACGCCTGAGATTGGCCTGAGAGGCACGCCGCACTAGCAGGCAATTCGCGGTTGGCGAACGTGCTCAGCGCTTGTCGAGATCGATCAATCCGAGGCGCGCGGCCTTGAGCAACCGGCGCGGAACCTTGTGCTGGCGGCCGCCGACGGAAACGTTGACCAGACCGGTGGCCTCGGCCTTCCACTGCGCGCGCCGACTGCGGGTGTTCGCGCGCGACATTCTGCGCTTGGGCACAGCCATGACGTGCTTCTCCTTGATCAGGGGTGGCGCCGCGCAGAGACAAACACATGCCGGCGGCCAACAGTTGCAGTTCAGGATAGCCGCTCACCTGCGTCGGCTCCAAAACGTCCCGGCGGGCCCTCCCGGCCCTTGACTGGAGGCTGGTACCCGCCAGTAACCTACCAGTTGGTTGGTCACTGAAGGGAAGACGGCGCGCGTGGCAAATGCGGTGCGGATCGGTAACTGTTCAGGCTTCTACGGTGACCGCATCGCTGCGATGCGCGAGATGCTCACCGGCGGTGAGCTGGACTACCTGACCGGCGATTACCTGGCCGAGCTCACGATGCTGATCCTGGGCCGCGACAAGATGAAGTCTCCCGAGCGCGGATACGCCAAGACCTTCCTGACGCAGCTCGAGGAATGCCTGGGGTTGGCGCGGGACCGGGGTGTGCGCATCGTCGCCAACGCCGGCGGTCTGAATCCGGCAGGTCTGGCCGATGCCGTCCGAGCGCTCGCCGACCGGCTCGGCATCCCCGCGTCGGTCGCCCACGTCGAAGGCGACGACCTTCTCCCCCGGGCCGCCGACCTCGGACTGGGCTCGCCGCTGACCGCCAATGCCTACCTGGGTGCGTGGGGCATCGCGGACTGCCTGCAGACCGGTGCGGACGTCGTCGTCACCGGCCGGGTCACCGACGCCTCCGTCGTGGTGGGTCCCGCCGCCGCGCATTTCGGATGGGGCCGCGACGACTACGACCAGCTGGCGGGCGCGGTGGTCGCCGGCCACGTCATCGAATGCGGTGCGCAGGCCACCGGAGGCAACTACGCCTTCTTCACCGAGATCCCCGACCTCGGTCACGCCGGCTTCCCGCTCGCGGAGGTCTACGCCGACGGCTCCTCGGTGATCACCAAGCATCCCGGCACCGGCGGCCAGGTCAGCGTGGGCACCGTGACCGCCCAGCTGCTCTACGAGATCGGCGGCCCGCGCTACGCCAACCCCGATGTCACCACCCGCTTCGACACCATCACGCTGGCCGACGACGGGCCCGACCGCGTCCGCATCAGTGGTGTGCGCGGGGAGCCGCCGCCACCGTCGTTGAAGGTGTCACTGAACAGCATCGGCGGGTTCCGCAACGCGGTGACGTTCGTGCTCACCGGCCTGGACATCGAGGCAAAGGCCGCATTGGTGCGCGACCAGCTGGAGTCGGCGCTGAGCGTGAAACCCGCCGAGATGGGGTGGACGCTGGCCCGGACCGACCACGTCGATGCCGACACCGAGGAAGCGGCCAGCGCATTGCTGAGTTGCGTCGTGCGTGATCCCGACCCCAAGAAGGTCGGCCGCCAATTCTCCTCGGCCGCGGTCGAACTCGCACTGGCTTCCTACCCCGGCTTCACCTCCACCGCGCCGCCCGGCGACGGTCAGGTCTACGGCGTGTTCACCGCCGGCTACGTACCGGCCACCGAAGTCGCGCAGGTCGCCGTACATCCCGATGGAAGCCGTACCGACATTGCCGCTGCCGCTTCAACTCTCGAGCTCGTCGACGTGGAGGCGCCGCCGCTTCCCGAACCTCTTGATCCCGGGCCGACCCGGCGGCTGCCACTGGGCACGATCGCCGGGGCGCGCAGCGGGGACAAGGGCGGGACGGCCAACGTCGGAGTATGGGTTCGCACCGACGAACAGTGGCGTTGGCTGGCGCACACGCTCACGGTGGACGCCCTGCGCGAATTGCTGCCGGAGACACAAGATCTCCCGGTCTCCCGGCACCTGCTGCCGAACCTGCGCGCGGTGAACTTCGTCATCGACGGCATCCTCGGCCAAGGAGTGGCCTACCAGGCGCGGTTCGATCCGCAGGCCAAGGGCCTCGGCGAATGGCTGCGAAGCCGACACGTCGACATCCCGGAGGCGATGCTGTCGTGAACATCTGGAACACCCCGGAACGCCAGCAGCTGCGCAAGACCGTGCGCAGCTTCGCCGAGCGGGAGATCCTGCCCCATATCGAGGAGTGGGAACGCGCCGGTGAGCTTCCGCGTGATCTGCACCGGAAGGCAGCCGCTGCCGGACTGCTGGGCGCCGAGCTACCGGAATCCGTCGGCGGCGGTGGCGGCGACGCCGCGGACTCGCTGATCATCTGCGAGGAGCTGCACGAAGCCGGTACTCCCGGCGGGGTTTTCGCCTCGCTGTTCACCTGCGGTATCGCGGTGCCGCACATGGTCGCCTCCCGCGACGAGGCGCTCATCGAGAAGTTCGTCCGACCGACGTTGCGGGGTGAGTTGATCGGCGCACTGGCCATCACCGAGCCGGGCGGCGGTTCCGATGTCGGCCACCTGCGCACGGCGGCGACGCGGGCCGGCGACGAATACGTCGTCAACGGCGCCAAGACCTACATCACCTCGGGCGTGCGTGCCGACTATGTCGTCACCGCCGTGCGGACCGGCGGCTCCGAGCTTCCCGGGGCATCCGGAGTTTCGCTGCTCGTGGTGGAGAAGGGCACACCGGGATTTGACGTCACCCGCAGGCTGGACAAGATGGGCTGGCGGTCCTCGGACACCGCCGAGCTCGCCTACACCGAGGCGCGGGTGCCGGCGGCCAACCGGGTGGGCGCCGAGAACACCGGCTTCGCCCAGATCGCGCAGGCCTTCGTGGCCGAGCGGATCGGCCTTGCCGCCCAGGCATATTCGTCCGCGCAGCGCTGCCTGGACCTGACAGTGCAGTGGTGCCGCGACCGGGAGACGTTCGGCCGTCCGCTGATCTCGCGGCAATCGGTGCAGAACACATTGGCCGAGATGGCCCGCCGCATCGACGTGGCGCGGGTGTATTCGCGCGCCGTCGTGGAACGGCAATTGTCAGGGGAGCAGGACTTGATCGTGGCGGTGTGCTTCGCCAAGAACACTGCGGTGGAAGCCGGTGAATGGGTTGCGCACCAGGCCGTTCAACTGTTCGGAGGGATGGGCTACATGACCGAATGTGAAGTCGAACGCCAGTACCGGGACATGCGGATCCTCGGTATCGGCGGCGGAACCACCGAAATCCTGACCAGCCTGGCCGCCAAGGCGCTGGGATACCAGGCATGACACGGTTGAGCAGCGTGATCGACCCGCAGGCGCCGACCTTCATCGAAGCGGCCGAGGCCATGGCAGCCAAGCTCGCCGAGATCGACGGCGAACTGGCAAAGGCGCTGGCCGGTGGTGGTCCGAAATACGTTGACAGACACCACAATCGCGGCAAGCTCACCGCCCGCGAACGCATCGAGCTGCTGGTCGACCCCGATTCACCGTTCCTGGAACTGTGCCCACTGGCCGCCTACGGCAGCGACTTCCAGGTCGGAGCCAGCCTCGTGACGGGTATCGGTGTGGTCGAGGGTGTCGAATGCCTGCTGATTGCCAATGATCCCACCTTCAAGGGCGGCACGAGTAACCCCTGGACGCTGAAGAAGATCCTGCGAGCCAATCAGGTGGCCTTCGAGAACCGGCTGCCGGTGATCTCGCTCGTCGAGTCCGGCGGTGCGGATCTGCCCACCCAGAAGGAGATCTTCATCCCGGGCGGTCAGATGTTCCGGGACCTGACCCGGCTCTCCGCGGCGGGCATCCCCACCATCGCCTTGGTGTTCGGCAATTCGACCGCCGGCGGCGCCTACATCCCCGGCATGTCCGATCACGTCGTGATGATCAAGGAACGATCGAAGGTCTTCCTGGCCGGTCCCCCGCTGGTGAAGATGGCCACCGGCGAGGAGGCCGACGACGAATCCCTCGGTGGGGCCGAAATGCACGCCAGGGTATCGGGTTTGGCCGATTACTTCGCCGTCGACGAGGTCGATGCCATCCGCATCGGACGTCGTATCGTCTCGCGGCTCAACTGGACCAAACAGGGGCCGGCACCGCGTCCCGTCACCGCGCCGCTCGCCGACCCCGACGAGCTGCTGGGCATCGTCTCCGCCGATCTGCGAATACCGTTCGATCCCCGCGAGGTGATCGCCCGCATCGTCGACGGCTCCGACTTCGACGAATTCAAGGCGATGTACGGGGCATCCTTGGTGACCGGCTGGGCCACGCTGCACGGCTATCCGGTGGGCATCCTCGCCAATGCTCGCGGTGTTCTGTTCAGCGAGGAGTCCCAGAAGGCGACGCAGTTCATCCAACTGGCCAACCGGTCCAACACCCCGCTGTTGTTCCTGCACAACACGACCGGCTACATGGTCGGCAAGGCCTATGAGGAAGGCGGGATGATCAAGCACGGGTCGATGATGATCAACGCCGTCTCCAACTCGCGGGTCCCGCACATCTCCCTGCTGATCGGCGCTTCGTATGGGGCCGGCCATTACGGAATGTGCGGCCGCGCTTATGATCCGCGCTTCCTGTTCGCCTGGCCGAGTGCCAAGTCCGCGGTGATGGGCGGCGCGCAGCTGGCGGGCGTACTGTCTATCGTCAACCGCGCGGCCACCGAGGCCCGCGGCGGTACGGTCGACGAACAAGCCGACGCCGCGCTCCGAGCCGCCGTCGAGGCCCAGATCGAAGCCGAGTCACTGCCGATGTTCCTGTCCGGCCGGCTCTACGACGACGGGGTGATCGATCCCCGCGACACCCGCACGGTACTGGGAATGTGCCTGTCCGCCATAGCCAATGCACCGATCGAGGGAACGTCGAACTTCGGCGTCTTCCGGATGTGAGCGCGATGATTACCCGAGTTCTCGTTGCCAATCGCGGTGAGATCGCCCGCCGCGTCTTCGCCACCTGCCGCCGGCTCGGCATCGCGACGGTGGCCGTGTACACCGACCCCGACGCATCGTCCCCACACGTCGAGGAGGCCGACGCCCGGGTACGTCTGGACGGAAACCTCGGCTACCTCGACGCCGCGCAGCTGATCGCGGCCGCGACCGCCTCGGGGGCCGATGCTGTCCATCCCGGCTACGGATTCCTCTCGGAGAACCCCGATTTCGCCAAGGCCGTCATCGACGCCGGACTGACCTGGATCGGGCCGCCGGTGGCCGCCGTCGCGTCGATGGGTTCCAAGATCGAGGCCAAGAAGATGATGGCCGCCGCCGGAGTGCCCGTTCTGGAGGAACTCGACCCCGAGACGGTCACCGACGCACAGCTCCCGGTGTTGGTGAAGGCATCGGCCGGCGGCGGTGGACGTGGCATGCGGGTGGTGACCGAGCTGTCCGAGCTGGCCGGCCAGGTGCAGGCCGCGAGCCGAGAGGCCGCATCGGCATTCGGCGATCCGACGGTGTTCTGCGAGCGGTATCTGGCAGGAGGTCACCACGTCGAGGTGCAGGTGCTGGCCGACGAGCACGGCACGGTCTGGGCGATCGGCGAGCGGGAGTGCTCGATTCAACGGCGGCACCAGAAGATCATCGAAGAGGCGCCCTCTCCCCTGGTCGAACGCGTTGTGGGCATGCGGGAAAGGCTGTTTGCGGCCGCCCGGCTGGCCGCCGAGGCAATCGGCTACACCGGGGCGGGCACGGTGGAGTTCCTCGCCGACAACTCACCAGATCGGGCTGGCGAGTTCTACTTCCTCGAGATGAACACCCGGCTGCAGGTCGAGCACCCCGTCACCGAGCTCACCACCGGTCTGGATCTGGTCGAGCTGCAACTGTCGGTGGCCGACGGCGAGCGACTGGTAGCCGAGCCGCCCGCGGCCCGCGGGCATGCCATCGAGGCGCGGATCTACGCCGAGGACCCGACCCGGCACTGGCAACCGCAGGCCGGGCGCATCCACCGATTCGAGGTGCCCGGAACCACAACGTCTTTCGGGCTGTTCACCGGCACGGGGATCCGGCTGGACTCCGGCATCGTGGACTCTTCGACCGTGTCGATCCACTATGACCCGATGCTGGCGAAGGTGATCTCCTACGCCCCGACCCGGCGACGCGCGGCTCAGGTGCTCGCCGACGCGCTTGCCCGCACCCGCCTGCACGGTGTCCGCACCAACCGCGATCTGCTGGTCAACGTCCTTGTCCACCAAGCGTTCCTGGATGGCGCGACCGACACGGCGTTCTTCGACACGCACGGATTGCCCGAACTGGCGCGTCCCCTGGCCGATGAGCGCGCGGTCCGACTCGCTGCGGTGGCCGCCGCACTGGCCGATGCCGCCCACAATCGCGCATCGGCCTCGGTGCTTGGTGAAATTCCGAGTGGCTGGCGCAATGTCGTGTCGGGCAATCAGCAGAAGACCTATCTGGACGCGGCCGGCCAGGAGCACCGCGTCGCCTACCGGTTCACCCGCCGCGGCCTGGTGCTACCCGACGATGATGGCGTGACACTGGTGTCGGCCCGACCCGACGGTGTGGTGCTGTCCGACGGGGCCGGTGTCGCCACCATGTTTGCGATAAGCCGTTACGGCACGGACGTTTTCGTCGATTCGGCGCTGGGCCCGGTCACGTTGGCCGCCGCACCCCGGTTCCCCGAGCCGGGCTCCGCCGTCGAGAAGGGCTCACTGCTGGCACCGATGCCAGGCTCGGTGATCCGTCTCGGTGCGGCGCTCGGGGACACGGTCACACTCGGCCAGCCACTGGTCTGGCTGGAGGCGATGAAGATGGAACACACCATCACCGCACCCGCAGACGGTGTGGTCACTCATCTTGATGTCAGCGTCGGCCAGCAGGTCGACGTCGGAACCGTCCTTGCCCGGGTGGGGACGGCAAACGAAGCAGAGGGAGAGCTGTGACCGCCTTGAGGACCGACACCGGCTTCATCGAGAGTGACGAACGCCAAGAGCTGCGCAAGGCGGTCGCCGCGCTGGCGTCGAGCTACGGCCAGGAGTACTACCTGGCGAAGGCCCGCGCCGGCGAGTACACCGACGAATTGTGGTCCGAAGCAGGAAAACTCGGTTTCATCGGGGTGAACCTGCCCGAGGAGTACGGTGGCGGCGGAGCCGGCATGTACGAGTTGTCGCTGGTCATGGACGAGATGGCGTCCAATGGATGCTCGCTGCTGATGATGGTGGTCTCACCGGCCATCAACGGCACGATCATCAGCAGGTTCGGCACCGACGACCAGAAGAAGCGCTGGCTGCCCGGTATCGCCGACGGCTCGATCACCATGGCGTTCGCCATCACCGAACCCGACGCCGGCTCGAACTCACATCGGATCACCACCACCGCGCGACGGGATGGCAGCGACTGGATCCTAACGGGAGCGAAGGTGTACATCTCGGGCGTCGACCAGGCCCAGGCGGTGCTCGTCGTGGGCCGGATGGAAGACGCCAAGACCGGAAACCTGAAGCCGGCATTGTTCATCGTGCCCACCGACTCACCGGGTTTCACCTACACCAAGATCGATATGGAGATCATCAGCCCGGAGAACCAGTTCTCGCTGTTCATCGATGACGTCCGCCTGCCGGCCGACGCGCTGGTGGGCTCGGAGGACGCTGCGATCGCACAACTCTTTGCCGGCCTGAACCCCGAGCGAATCATGGGGTCGGCCAACGCGATCGGGGTCGGGCGGTTCGCGCTCACCAAGGCGGCCGACTACGTCAAGACCCGCCAGGTGTGGAAGACCCCGATCGGCGCGCATCAGGGCATCGCACATCCGCTGGCACAGAACCACATCGAGCTCGAGCTGGCCAGACTGATGATGCAGAAGGCGGCCACGCTCTACGACCACGGCGACGACTTCGGCTGCGCCGAGGCCGCCAACATGGCCAAGTACGCCGCGGGCGAGGCGTCTACCCGCGCCGTCGACCAGGCCGTGCAATCCCTCGGCGGTAACGGGCTGACGAAGGAATACGGCATCGCTTCCATGGTCACCGCCTCGCGGTTGGCGCGTATCGCCCCGGTGAGCCGGGAGATGATCCTGAACTTCGTCGCCCAGACCTCGCTGGGCCTGCCGCGGTCGTACTGATGGGGACCGATACCTTCGTCACCTATGCCGTCGACGGTCATGTCGCCCGGTTGACGCTGGACTCACCGCACAACCGCAATGCCCTGTCCTGGCGGTTGGTCGAGCAGCTGCACGCCGGGCTGCAGAAGGCGGCGGCCGATCCCGCGGTACGCACGGTGGTGCTGGGTCATACCGGCGGTACGTTCTGTGCCGGCGCCGATCTGAGCGAAGCTGCCGGCGGCGACCCGTTCGAATCCACCGTCGCGCGGGCCCGCGAAACCACGTTCCTGCTGCGCGCGATCGTCGAGTCGCCGGTGCCGGTGGTGGCCGCGATCGACGGCCACGTCCGCGCCGGCGGGCTGGGCCTGGTGGGAGCGTGCGACATCGTGGTCGCCGGGCAGCGCAGCACGTTTGCGCTGACCGAGGCGCGCATCGGGGTGGCGCCCGCAATCATTTCCCTGACCCTGCTCCCCAAATTGTCGCCGCGCGCGGCGGCCCGCTACTACCTCACGGGTGAGACGTTCACCGCGGCGACAGCGGCCGAGATCGGGCTGATCACCATCGCCGCCGACGACGTCGACGCCGCGGTGGCCGCCGTGGTGGCCGACCTGGGCCGCGGCTCGCCCCAGGGGCTGGCCGCATCAAAAGCGCTGACCACGGCCGATGTCCTGGCTGGATTCGACCGCGATGCCGAGCGGTTGGCGCAAGAATCCGCGCGGCTGTTCGTCTCCGAGGAAGCGCGCGAAGGCATGCTGGCGTTCCTGGAGAAACGACAGCCCCGCTGGCTGCGATAACACCACTGTGAGAGATCAGCGAACACTCTTGCGGTTGCCTTCCAGAGTCGTACGCTCGTAGTCGATGAGCAACTTGACACCACGGGACGCCACGACGCGGGCCGCTGACACCGACCGCATCCAGGTTGCTCAGCTGCTCACCGACGCCGCCGCCAAGGGACGTCTGCAGCTCGGAGAATACGAGCAGCGACTGGCGAAGGCCTACGCCGCGCAGACCTACGAGGAGCTGGATCGGCTCACCGAGGACTTGCCCGAGGCGAGCGACGCATCGCATCGGCGCGGCGCATCCAAGCCCGCACCCAAGACTCTGTTGCTGGCGATCCTGAGCGGGTTCGAACGCCGAGGCCGCTGGAATGTGCCCGGCCGGATCACCACGTTCACGTTGTTCGGCGGAGGTGTCGTCGATCTCCGCTATGCCGACTTCACCTCGCCGACGGTGGAAATCCACGCCTACTCGATCATGGGTGGGCAGACGATTCTGCTGCCGCCGGAGGTCAACCTGGAAGTCCGCGGTATCGGCGTGATGGGCGGCTTCGACCACAACGTCGACGGGGTGGGCACGCCCGGCGCGCCGAAGGTCACCATCCGGGGCTTCTCGTTGTGGGGCGGCGTCGGCGTCAAACGCAGGAATCGCAAGCCGGGCGGCTCCGAAGAGCTGGCCCGCTGACCGACCCGAGTGCCCAGAAAAAACCTCGGCCCCTTCCTTTCGGAAGGGGCCGAAGTCTTGTTGGTAGGACTGTTACTTGGCGCTGCCGCCGGTGCTGGAGCTGCCATCCGAATCGCCCGAGCTGCTCGAATCGCTGGAGGACTTGGTGCTGGGCTTCGACTTCTTCGTGATGCCGAGTGCGTCCGAGATCTGCTTGCCGATCTTGTTCAGCGTGTTCTGAGCCGCCTTCGCGGGCTTGGTCGCCTTCGTCGCAGGCTTCGCCGACGAGGCGATGCCGGTCGAGGTGCTGGTGTCCTCGGTCGACGATTCCTCGGTCGATGATTCCTCGGTCGAGGTGGTGCCCTGGCCCGATGAGCTGCTCTCGGTCGACTCGGTCTTCACTTCGGCAGCGGCCGTCTTCGAGCTCGTCTTCGCGGCCGCCGAGGAGCTGGCGGCCGGGTTGAAGGCGTTCTCGACGTTCTTGACGACGCCTTCGACGGCGGCCGCTGCCGCCGTTGCGGCACCGCTCAGCGCCGCTGCCGAGGGCAGGCTGTCCGAGATCGAGGTCGAGATGTAGGCGAGGATGGCCGACAGCCCGTTGGTGCTGTAGGCGAATCCGGTATCGGTGTCCGGGTCGTAGTCCGGCGTCTGGCCGTAGAAGTAGAGGCTGGCAAGGATGCCGCCACCGACCTTCACCGGGCCGAGGTCGACCGTGGGAAACAGCGTAGTCGCCGAGACCACGATCGAGTTGACGACGTTCGGAACGCCGTAGTAGAAGACCGTCTGCGCAGCCTGGAAGATCGGCGAGTCGGTGCCGAACAGCTCACCAGCGGCCACGTAAGGCACTGAGGGCGCGCCGATCTCGAAGTAGTAGTTGTCGAGGTCGAAGCCGGGCAGGAATGTCTCGGCAGCGTTGTCGACGAGGTAGTACAGGACACCCGAGCCGCCGGCGAGGTAGATGTCACTCACGCCCGGGTAGTAGGTGTTGGTGTCGGTGATGTAGCCGCCCCAGCCGAACCAGTAGGCATCGTTGATGCCCTGGAGGGTGATGTCGGTGATCGCCGTCAAAGCGACCTGAGCGGTCGACGTCCGCAGCGGGCTGGGCGCCGCGATCGCGAGGTCGTGGGTCGGCACAAGCGCCGGTGTTGCTGCGACGATGGCAGCGGCGCTGGCCACTGCCGCGCCGGTCATCAGGAAAGGCTGAGTTCGTGACGCCATTGTTAGTTCCCCTTGTTGGTGCGGTTCGCCAGGGTCGTGACGAACTCGATGCTTTGCTGATGCCAATCTTAGAAGATCCTGATAGATACTAAGGGGCTGTTTGCCCTTCAGCAAGCGGTATGGGCGAACTCGAGGACAAAAATGCTTCGCTTTTGTCACACCAATCACGCAAGCTCGGCGGGCTCCGAGTAGCTAATTGACGGTCGGGAAACATCAGGGTTACCGACGTGTTGCACGTGTTCGCCAGCAGGCCATGCCTGAGAACGTTGCCGTCAATAACAAACTGGTTTGCCACGCTCTTTGCTGCCCACACTAATGGCCGGGCGGTCGATTGCGGGGGGTAAAAATTTGCTGAATACCTGAGAGCTTCTCAGCTCAGCGGCGCCGGCGCCGCGACCGCAAGTAGTCGCCGACCACAGCCGCGCCCAGACCGTCCAGGTCGGGGACGACTACCCGCCCTTCCACCCGGCGAGCCACCTGATCGATGAAGTGGGCGAGCCCAGGATCGTTGCCCAACCGGAAGATCGTCACCTGCGCCCCGAGGCGCGCGACCTCGTCGAATCCCCGCACGGTATGCGCCTGTGTCCGCGGATGAGTCGGATAGTCGAAGAAGACGGACGTGCCCTGCCCGTCCCAATCCTCCAAATGCGCAGTCGGCTCACCGTCGGTGACCATCAGCACCACCGGTTGCGCATTGGGGTGACGACGCAGATGCCGCACCGCCAGCGCCAGGGCGTGGTGCATGTTGGTGCCCTGTTCGTAGACGCCTTCGAGTCCGGTCAGTTCCGCCGCAGTCACGGTTCGCGCGTAGCGGCCGAAGGCGATGATCTGCAGTGCGTCCGACCGGAAGCGGGTGCTCACCAGATGGTTGAGCGCCAGCGCGGTCTGCTTCATCGGCAGCCACCGGTTCTCCATCACCATCGAGAACGATGTGTCGACCAGCAGCGCCACCGCCGACTGGGTGCGGGTCTCGGTTTCCGACACCTCGACATCGTCGACGCTGATCCGCAGCGGCCCATCGGCATCGGTGCCGGCTTGCCGCAGCACCGCGTTCGTCAGCGTGCGGGTGACGTTCCACGGCTCGGTATCGCCGAACGCCCACGGCCGGGTCGCGCCGGTCAGTTCGCCGGCCGCACCCGCACGACGGGTCTCCCGCTCGCCGTGACGTCCCGAAAGTTGTTGGGCCACATCACGAAGAGCGGCTTGACCGAGTTGTCGCATCGCCTTCGGCGACAACCGCCACTGCCCGTCGGAGCCGCGGTCCAGAAAACCTTGATTCATCAGTGCGCGTTCCAGCTCGGCCAGCGTCCGCGCGTCAATGGCGGCCTGGTCACCGAGCTGGCGAGCCAGCGCGTCGAGATCGACATCGTCCATCGTCGCGCCCGCGTAACTCTGCGAGAGCTGGTCGGCGAGCTGCTCGAGCTCCGCGATATCGGCGAGCGCCTGCGCCCCCTCCCCCATACCCAAAGGGTTGTCGCCGGAGAACTCCGACGAGCCCGTCCAGTCCTCTCCCGGCCGGGCCGCCTGCAGATGAGAGTCGAGCCGGTTGAGGGCGCTCATCAACTCTGGTGACCCGAATGCCTGCTGCGCCAAGGCATCCAGCTCGGCACGCTGGTCGGCGGACAGGCTGTTGCGGAATCGCTGAGCGGCCGCGGCCCGCTTGGCCAACGAGTCGAGCAGCTCCTCCACGTTCTTCGGATTCTCCGGGAAATACTGGCCATGCTTGCGCATGAACTCATCAAAGTCGTCGGGACTGTCCTCGCCGCGAGAGTGCTTGTCCAGCAAGTCGTTGAGGTCGTCGAGCATCTCGTTGACGGCTTGGCGGTCGGAATCGGTGGCGTTTTCCAGCGCCTGCTTCATCCCGGCGAATCGCTGATCGAGCATCTCCCGGCCGAGCAGATCCTTAATCTGCTCGTACTTCTGGCGCGCCTCGGGGCTGCGCCAGTTGTATTCGGACAGCTCCTGAACGGCCTTGGCCGGCGACGGCGACAACGCCTCGATCTGCAGTTCGGCGAACCGGGCATCGTCGTCGAGTGCCCGTGCCAATTCCTTGCGCTCGGCGAGCACCGCCTCGTCCAGCAGCTGCTTGATCTCCTGAAGGGTGCCGTCAAGGTTGTTGCGGTTCAACAACTCTCGCCGTCGGCGGTTGACCTCGGCGGCCAGCCGGTCGGCGCCCCTGGTCCCTTTGGTGCCGCGGCGCAGCAGCTCGGACAGCGCCCGCCGCGGCGAGGTGCCCTCCATGACATCCCGCCCGATCTGCTCGAGCGCGTCCCGCAGATCCACCGGCGGCGCCAGAGGGTCAGGACCCCCGGTGTACGCCGAATACCGCGAGTCGTGGGCATGTCCCCGATCGGGTTTAGCCATAGACGGTTTCGCCTTCGCCCGTCACCTTGTCGATGCGCTTGGCCAAATACAGCGCCTCCAGCGCCAATTCCAGCGCTGCGGCACGCTCGCCCTCGGTCTCGGCCGCCAGCCGCTTGGCGATCGCGTCGATGACCGGCAGATCGGGCAGCGCGGCCAGCACGTCTTTGGCCGCCACCTGCTCGCCGGTCGTCACCGCCGAGCCGCCCTCGACAGCGGCCACCAGTGGGCCGACGTCGATGCCGCCGAGCGTGCGCTGTGCGGTATCGGCGGTGGCACGGCGCAACAGGTGTTCGAGCACGGCCTGCTCGCGCCCCTCCTCGCCGGACTCGAATTCCAGCTTGCCGCGCAGCACGTCGATCACGGTGCCCAGGTCCACCACCCGGGCGACCGGCTCATCCTCGCCGAGCACCGCGCCGCGATGACGGGCCGACGCCGCGACGGTCTCGGCCGCGGCGATCGCGAACCGCGCCGACACCCCCGAGCGCTGATCGACGGAGTTCGACTCCCGCAGGTAGCGCGCGAAGCGGGCAATGATCTGCATCAGGTAGGTCGGAACCTGTGCGGACAGGTGCGCTTCCTGCGTGATGACCCCGACCTCGGCGTCGAGCTCACGCGGGTAGTGCGTGCGGATCTCGGCGCCGAAGCGGTCCTTCAGCGGGGTGATGATGCGGCCCCGGTTGGTGTAGTCCTCGGGATTCGCGCTGGCGACCACGAGCACGTCCAGCGGCAGCCGCAATGTGTAACCGCGCACCTGGATGTCGCGCTCCTCCATCACGTTGAGCATCGAGACCTGGATGCGCTCGGCGAGGTCGGGCAGCTCGTTGACCGCGACGATGCCGCGGTGCGCCCGTGGGATCAGCCCGTAGGCGATGGTTTCCGGATCGCCGAGGCTACGGCCTTCGGCGACCTTGATGGGGTCGATGTCACCGACCAGGTCCGCCACGCTGGTATCCGGGGTGGCGAGCTTCTCGGTGTAGCGCTCGCTGCGGTGCCGCCACGCGACGGGCAGTGCCTCCCCGAGGTCGGCCGCCCGGCGGATCGACTGCGGGGTGATCGGGCTGTAGGGGTGCTCACCGAGTTCCGACCCGGCGATCACCGGCGTCCACTCGTCGAGCAAGTTCTGCAGCGAGCGCAGCAGCCGGGTCTTGCCCTGACCACGCTCACCGAGCAGAACGAAGTCGTGGCCGGCGATCAGCGCCCGCTCCAGCTGCGGCAGAACGGTGTCCTCGAATCCGAAAATGCCAGGCCAGACGTCATCTCCTTCCGCAAGCGCGGTGAGGAGGTTTTCCCGGATCTCCTGCTTGACGCTGCGCTCCCGATGCCCGGTTGCGCGCAATTCGCCAAGAGTGCGAGGGAGGTTGTCAGGTGAAGTCACCTCTCCACGCTACGACTGCTACGTGCTCAGTGCGCGAAGTGTCTCGCTCCGGTGAGGTAGAGCGTGACGCCGGCCTTCGCAGCGGCCTCGGTGACCAGGTCGTCGCGCACCGAACCACCGGGGTGCACGACCGCCTTGACGCCGGCCGCCGTCAGCGTCTCGAGCCCGTCCGGGAACGGGAAGAAGGCATCGCTGGCAGCGACCGCGCCGCGGACCCGCTCGCCACCGCGCTCCACCGCGAGCCGCGCCGCATCGACCCGGTTGACCTGGCCCATGCCGACGCCGACCGTCGCACCGTCGGCTGCCACCACGATCGCGTTGGACTTGACCGCACGGCAGGCACGCCAGGCGAACCGGAGATCGGACAACGTTGCCGGGTCCGCCGGGGTCCCGGTGGCCAGCGTCCAATTGGCCGGGTCGTCACCGGGGGCGTCGATCGCGTCGCGCTCCTGCATCAGCAGACCACCGCTGATCTGCCGCAGCTCGACCCCACCGACCGGCGGCTCGGAGGCGACGAGCACGCGAATGTTCTTCTTACGGGCCAAGATCTCCACCGCGCCCGGCTCGTAGGCCGGCGCGATGATCACCTCGGTGAAGATTTCCGACACGAACTCGGCCATCTCCACGGTGACCGCGGTGTTGGCGGCGATCACGCCACCGAATGCGCTCAGCGGATCGCATTCGTGGGCCTTGCGGTGCGCGTCGGCCACCGAGACCGACGAGATCGCGATGCCGCACGGGTTGGCGTGCTTGATGATCGCCACGCAGATCTGCTCGTGATCGAACGCCGCCCGCCAGGCCGCGTCGGCATCGGTGAAGTTGTTGTAGGACATCTCTTTTCCGTGCAGCTGCTCGGCCTGTGCCAGACCCGGCCAGCCGGCATCGTCGCGGTAGAGCGCGGCCCGCTGATGCGGGTTCTCGCCGTAGCGCAGCTGCGAGGTGCGCCGCCAGGTGCGGCCGAACCACGGTGGCAGGAACGCCGGTGCGTCGGTGTCCTCGGGCGCCAGCACCGAGCCCATCCAACTGGCCACCGCGACGTCGTACTCGGCGGTGTGCCGAAATGCCAACGCCGCCAACTTCTGTCGCTCGGCGAGCGTGAAGCCGCCGGACCGGACCGCGGCGAGCACGCCGTCATAGCCGAGCGGGTCGACGACAACGGCCACGCTGGCATGGTTCTTGGCCGACGCACGCACCATCGACGGACCACCGATGTCGATCTGCTCCACGCACTCCTCGACGTCGGCGCCCGAGGCCACCGTCTCGGTGAAGGGGTAGAGGTTGACGACGACGAGATCGAACGGTGCGATCTTGAGCTCTTCGAGCGCCTTGAGATGCTCGGGCCTGCGGGTGTCGGCCAGCAGGCCGGCGTGGATGTGCGGGTGCAGGGTCTTGACCCGGCCGTCGAGGACCTCGGGGAAGCCGGTGACGTACTCCACCGGGGTCACCGGGATACCTTTGTCGGCAATGGTTTTGGCT
Source organism: Mycolicibacterium rhodesiae JS60 (assembly GCA_000230935.2). Taxonomy (GTDB): domain Bacteria; phylum Actinomycetota; class Actinomycetes; order Mycobacteriales; family Mycobacteriaceae; genus Mycobacterium; species Mycobacterium rhodesiae_B. Next base: position 618,333 of record AGIQ01000001.1, on the reverse strand, counting down.
GTCGACCCGGTCGAGACGATGTCTACGCCCGCCTCGTGCAGCCCTTGCGCGAGCGGAATCAGTCCGCTCTTGTCGTACACGCTGATCAGCGCGCGCCGGATCGGCGTCTTCCCGATCAAAGTCCCCGCGGTCATCCTATGGTCGCCTTTCTGCCGCTCCAGGTCACGCCGCGCGTCGCCAGCGCGGCCAATACGTCCACCAACAACCGTCGTTCGACGACCTTGATGCGTTCGTGCAAAGTGTCTTCGTCGTCACCGTCGAGAATCTCGACCGCCTGCTGTGCCACGATCGGGCCGGTGTCCACACCGGCGTCCACGAGATGCACGGTGCAACCGGTCACCCTGACGCCATAGGCCAGCGCATCGGGCACCGCATGCGCACCCGGAAAGGCCGGAAGCAATGCCGGATGAGTGTTGACGACGCGGCCGAGGAAACGCGAAAGGAATTCCGGGCCAAGTATTTTCATGAAGCCCGCCGACACGATGAGGTCGGGATTGTGCGCTGCGGTGGCATCGGCGATCGCGGTGTCCCACGCGACGCGGTCGGGATAGTCCTTCAGGCGCACGCAAAACGTGGGGATCGACGCGGTGTGGGCGATGTCGACGGCCGGGCAGTCGCGATCCACCCCCACGGCGACGACGCGCGCTGGATAGTCGCCGACGGCGGCCGCCAGCAGTGATTTCAGCAATGACCCGGTCCCCGACGCCAGGACGACGAGCCGTGCCGGCGCGCTCGGCGGGACGTGGATGGGTTGCGGCACGGCGATGAGCCTAACGGTGTTTGTCGGCACCGGTCGCCGGGCACCCGAGGTTTCACCGTCGAGTTTTGAGGAGCACCCCGATGCCGATCTGCAGCACATGCGGAAACGACTACGACAAGGCGTTCACCGTCACCTTCGCCGACGGCCATGCCGCCATCTTCGACAGCGTCGAATGCGCGGCCGCCGAGCTGGCTCCGCAGTGTGCCCACTGCGGCTGCCGGATCCTGGGCCACGGCGTGGAGACCGAGGACGCCATCTTCTGTTGTGCGCACTGCGCACGAAAGTCCAGCAACGCCGACATCAACGACCGGTATCCGGTCCCCTCGGGCGCCTAACGCTCGGGCGGTCCCGTCTCGATATCGTCGTCGACGACCATCAGGTCCTCGAGGTCTTCGAGGTCGGGCGCGGGCCGAACGGGCTGTGCCTGCGCCGGAGGTTGCGGCTCGGGTTCTCCCTCGGCGTCGACGTCGGCTCGCCGGTCCGGCTCCGCCTCGGGTTCGGGCTCGTCTGCCACGTCGGGTATCGGTGCAGTGAGGGCCTCATCGTCGTCCTGGCAGTCCGGCTGCGCCACGGGGACCGGCTCGAGCGGTTTCACCTTCTTGGGGCGACGCCGGACGCCATCGGCCATCACCACCGTGACGGCGCCGATCACGAAGAACCAGAAGAACACCGCGGGCCCGAACGTGCTCTGGTCCACCCCGACCTCGCCGAAGTTGCCCAGCTGCCCGCCGCCGGCGTAACCCAGCACGACCATCGTGACCGCCGCCAGCAGTGACGCGACGGCAAGCTTGGCCATCGCGGCAGGCCAGGGCAAGGGCCGGGTGGCGCACTGCTGCCCCACCGCGACCCCGGAGGCCGCACCGACGATCAGCAGTGCCACCCACACCGGTCCCAGCGGCGGCGTCGGCACCGCGGCCAGAATCGGCAGCGCGGGAATGTCCCCACCGAAGACGGTGAACGAGCTGAACGTCGCAAAGCCGATGTGGGCGCTGGAGCCGACCGCCACCGCCGACGTCCCGATGATCACGTTGGGGACATACAGCGCCGACAACAATGTCAGGCTGAGTTGCCCGAACAGCGAATCCGTCACCGCGTACAGCTCGTGCATGGTGCCCCAGTGCACGATCAGCGACACCGCGGTGACCGCACCGGACAGCCCCAGCAACGCCAACAGCCCCGCCGTCGCGGCGCGCACCGTGTCGCCGAGCCACAGCGGCAGCCGCAGCGCGCGCAGCGTGCGCCACCCGAGCTTGGATCCCACCCCGATCAGCGCGCCGATACCGTGCACGGCCAGCACGCCGGAGAACGCGCGCAATGCACTCGGCGTCTGCAACTCGGTGATCACCGACGAGGCATCGTGGATGACGGCCAGCGCGATCGCGGCCAGCAGCAGGGGACCGCCGAGCGCGGACGCCACGATCCAGCGGGTCACGAACCAGGACGCGCGCGGCGAGGTCGCGTGCGCCGTCGTGCGCGCCGTACCCCACACCATCAGCAACACCGGGAGCAGCGGCAGAACCGCCAGCTGGTGGCCGGCGATCGAGATGGGCACCTGGTGCACGGCCAGCCACATGCTGGCGATGGCACCGAGGGTGCCGGTCATATCGCTGTTGGCGATCACGAGTTGCAGCAGCGTCACCGCGGCGATCACCACCAACGCCACCAGCGACGGGCCGAACGCGATCCGAACCAGGTCACGCGCCTGGCGTGCCCCGACCGGTCGCTTGTCCTCCATCCGTGTCACTCGCCGCGCCACTTCGACGCGCTGCGCGACGAGTGCCCGGTTACGACGGGTTGGGACCCGATGGCGGCGACGATGACGGCGCCTGAGGCTGGTCCGGCTGTGCGGACGGCTGACCCGACCCGGCGGGCGGCGGGGGGCTGAAGCTGGGGAAACCAGTCGGCGGGGTGGGCGGGCCGCTCTGCGCGCCGAGCCCGCTGAAGCCTCCGCTCGTCGGACCGGACGCGTAGCCACCGCCGTACTGCGTGGGGTAGCCGGGCCGGGGCGGGATTCCCTGCGGGCCGGGCTGGCCGTAGTAGCCGCCGGGCGGCGGGCCGTACTGACCGAACTGGTCGTAGCGGGGCCGAGGCGCCGGAGCGGTGATGATTCCGGCTTCCAGCAGCAGCGCCGTCACCGCGGCGACGGTCTGCAGCAGGGTCAGGGCGACCATGACCCACAGTCCCCAGCCGACGGTGAACCCGGTCGGCTTACCGACCATCGTGGCGATCGCCGTCAGCAGCGCGACCCCGGAAGCGGTCGCGATGACGCCGCCGTAATCCCTGGCCTTGGGCAGCAGCGCGGCCGCCGCCAACAGCGCGGCGACGATCGTGGCGACGACCGGGTATCCGCCGCCACCACCGCTGAGCTCGGCACCGCCGAAGGGGCCGAGCTCGGCCTTGATCGTGAGAATCGGGCCGAAGCTGGCCAGGTAGGCCGCCAATCCCAGCACGATGACAACAACGTTGAGGTAGAGCGGCAGCTTGCTCGGCCCAGACTCGGCGGGGGCGAACGACGGCGCGGGAGCGCCGTAGGGCCCGGGTGGCTGAGTCGGTGGGTAGCCCGGGTTGGTGGGCGGGTAAGTCATGGCCTCTCCTTCAGCCTCGTCACGCCGGCGCTTCCCCGCGGCGCAGCGTCGGTGGTGGCTCTCGAACGGACCCGCAGGTCCGGCTCGCACACCACGCTAGCGCACACCGCCGTGGCGGCCACGACCATCGGCGTGTCACACAGCCAGTTGGCAACCGGCCTGCACGGGTCAGGCCGTTGCCTGAAGCGGCGCCCCGATCGAATCGCGCTCGGCTGCTTCGATTTCGCGCACCAACGGCAGCACGCGGGCGCCGAAGTACTCGATCTCTTCCTGAAAGTGCAGGAAGCCGCCGAGGATGAGGTCCACCCCACGTTTGCGATATGCGGCGATGCGTTCGGCGATCTGCTCGGGAGTTCCGATCAGCTGCGTCCGGAATCCGTCGTTGTACTGGACCAGATCCTCGAACGTCGAGTCGGCCCACATGCCGCGCTTGTCGCTCGTGGAATTGCCGGCCTGCTGCACCGCGGAGTGGAAACCCTCGACCGCCGGCCGGTTGGCCTTGGCGATGATCTCTCGAAGGACTTCCCTCGCCTCCTTCTCTGTGTCCCTGGCGATGATGAAGCCATTCAGCCCGAAATTGACTTCCCGGCCCGCATCGCGGGCGTGGTCGCGAACCTCGACGAGTTGTTCGGTGACGCCGCCGAAATCCTTGCCATTGGAGAAGTACCAGTCGGCGTAGTAGCCGCCGTTGCGCCGGGCAGGGGTGGAGTTACCGCCCTGGAAGATCTCGGGGTTGGGCCGCTCGGCGGTGTTCAGCGGCTTGGGCTTGAGGGTGAAGTCGTGGATGCGATAGAAGTCACCGCGGAAGTCCACGTCGTCCTCGGTCCAGATCTTGCGCAGTACCTGCAGGAATTCGGCGGTGCGCCGGTAACGCTCGTCGTGTTCGAGCCACGGCTCGCCCAGGTGGGTGAACTCGTCCTTGAACCAGCCGGAGACGACGTTGACGGCGAAGCGGCCACCCGAAAGTTGATCGGCGGTGGCGCCCAGCTTGGCCAGGACGCCGGGCTGCCACAGGCCCGGGTGGACGGCGGCGATGAGTTTGAGGCGCTGGGTGGCCAGCAGCAGCGCCAGCGAGAAGCTGGTGGACTCGTGCTGGAATTCGGCGCCGTAACTGGCCTCGTAGCGGACCTGGGACAGCGCGTACTCGAAACCGTTGTTCTCGGCGGTCTGCGCGAGCTTGACGTTGTAGTCGTAGTTCCAGTCGGTGCGCTGTTCGATCGTGCTCGTGACAAGACCGCCACTGACGTTGGGAACCCAGTAGGCGAATTTCACACTGTCGGCGATGCGTTCGGTCGTCATGTTCTGCCATGGTTGTGACGGCCACCGCCGCGGTCACCCCTTTAACTCGCCGAGAGCGCAGGTGTCGTCCACCGGGACCGCGCCTTGCCCGGGGTTTCGGTGACCCGTTCTAATTCAGCCCATGGATTTCGGGCTCGTTCTGTTCACCAGTGACCGTGGTATCGCACCGGCGGCGGCGGCCAAGCTCGCCGATGACCACGGCTTCACGACCTTTTACGTGCCCGAGCACACGCACATCCCGGTCAAACGCGAGGCCGCCCACCCCACCACCGGCGACGAGTCACTGCCCGACGACCGCTACATGCGCACCCTGGATCCGTGGGTGTCGCTGGGCACCGCGGCGGCGGTCACGTCGCGGGTGCGGTTGTCCACCGCGGTGGCGCTGCCCGTCGAGCACGATCCCATCACGCTGGCGAAATCGATTGCGACACTTGATCATCTGTCCGGTGGGCGGGTCAGCCTCGGCGTCGGTTTCGGCTGGAACACCGACGAGCTGGCCGACCACGGTGTGCCTGCCGGGCGGCGCCGCACCTGTTTGCGCGAATATCTGGAAGCGATGCGCGCACTGTGGACACAAGAGGAAGCCGAATACGACGGCGAGTTCGTGAAATTCGGGCCGAGCTGGGCCTGGCCCAAGCCCGTCCAATCCCACATCCCGGTGCTCGTCGGCGCGGCCGGCACCGAGAAGAACTTCAAGTGGATCGCCCGCAGTGCCGACGGCTGGATCACCACTCCGCGTGACTTCGACATCGACGAGCCGGTGAAGCTGCTGCACGACGTCTGGGCGGCCGCTGGTCGCGACGGCGCCCCGCAGATCGTGGCGCTCGACTTCAAGCCGGTGCCCGAGAAGTTGGCGCACTGGCGCGACATTGGCGTCACCGAAGTGCTGTTCGGGCTGCCGGACAAGCCCGAAGACGAGGTCGCCGCCTATGTGGAGCGCTTGGCGGGCAAGGTCGCCGACATGAACCTCTAAGCCAGAACGGCCCGGTTGATCTCGTCATCGCCTGCGGTGACGGCGATCTTGGCACCGAGGGGATCCCCGTCGCTCATCAACGCCACGAGGGCGGGATCGGTGCTGATCGCCATGAAGCGGCTGTTGTCGGCAAGGAGGCGACCGATGATGACACCGGTCCGCTCGGGCCAGTCATAGCGCACCGAGTAGGTCTCGATCACAGCGGCGCCGTTGGCATTACGGGTCACCGACACCTTCGGCAGGTCCTCTATCTCGGCCTGCAGCTCCTTGCTCCGGTCGGGTGCCCAGTCGACCGGGGTGGTGGAGTACACGCCGACCGAATACTTGCTCATCACACCACCGTTGGCGCCGACGAGACCGAAAGCTCCTGGCTTGTCCCGCATCGCGGCGACGGTCTCGGCGATGCCGTGCAGCGAATAGCTGTTGCCGGGTCCGCCGAAGTACGGCAGGCCACCGGTGAGCGTGAGCCCGCGCGGATCGTCGGCGCTCAGTCCGACGTCGTCACACACGGCGAACACCGGGAACGGAAAGCAGCTGTAGAGATCGAAGGTGGCCACGTCGTCGATCGTGATGCCCGCCACCCGAAGGGCCTCTGCCACTGATTGTTTCGCCGCGAAGCTGACGCTGACGTCTTCGCGGTCCAGCAGGTCCTGCTCCCGCTGATCCGCATGCCCGTGCAGGTATACCCATTTCTCTTCGGGCACACCGAGTTTGCGCGCGGCCTCGACCGACATCACCACAGCGGCGGCACCCTGGTTGACGGTGTCGCGAGCCACCATCAGCCGCGGGTAGGGGTCGCAGATCATCCGATTCTCCGCAGTGACCGTGGCCAGCTCCTCGACCGAGCGCTCGACCGGTGACGACGAGAACGGGTTCTTGGCAGCCACTTTCGAGAACGGCGCGAACAGTTCAGCCATCTTCAGCCGGTATTCGTCGACGCTCAAGCCCAGCCGGCCGCGCCGGGCGTTGTCCAACAAGCCGTACTGCACCGGCGCGCCGGTGAGTCCGTGCTTGGCGGTGTACTCGCTCATGTACTGCTCGAAGCCGTATCCGCGGTCATCGAGCTGGCCGCCGACGGTCTCGCTGTGGTCGGGCTTGTCGTCTTTACCCGCGAAGGTCTTCAGCGTCGAGCCATTCTCCGACCCGAGGATCAACGCCACCTCGATCTCGCCGGCCGCGATGGCCCCGGCGAACTCGGTGACCAGCTTCTGCGGGCCGTTGCCGCCGATCGACTCGAGCACCGCACGCTCGGGGTCGGCGCCGACGCGCCGCGCCACCGACCGGATGTAGTTGTCGGAGGCGCCCAGCGGCGCAGTGGCGAACGGCGTGCAGATCTCGAATTGCCGAAGGCCGGCGAACACTCCAATGGCCTTGGCGACGGCGGCGACGTCCGCTCCGGTGTCAGCCAGCGCGGCGCGGACCGCTTCGGTGGCCAATTCGACCGCCGACATGCCGCGGTAGTCCGGATCGTCGACGCGTTCGGTGAACTGTCCGACGCCGACGATGACGGGGGTACGCGGATCCACCATAGTTCGACAGGCTAACCAGTAACGCCCACCAGACGCAAAAGCTCCCGACACGCCGGGCGTGCGGGAGCCTTTGTGTCTGCTCGCGGGAAGAACTACAGCCCGCTCAGGATCTCCCGGGCCAGGGCGGCGGTCTCCGACGGCGTCTTGCCGACCTTGACGCCGGCGGCCTCGAGGGCCTCCTTCTTGCCCTGCGCGGTGCCGGCACCGTCGGAGACGATCGCACCGGCGTGGCCCATGGTCTTGCCCTCGGGCGCGGTGAAGCCCGCGACATAGCCGACGACCGGCTTGGAGACGTTGGCCTTGATGTAGGCGCCCGCCTTCTCCTCGGCGTCGCCGCCGATCTCACCGATCATCACGATGATCTTGGTCTCGGGGTCCTTCTCGAACGCCTCGATGGCATCGATGTGGGTGGTGCCGATGACCGGGTCGCCGCCGATGCCGATGGCGGTCGAGAAGCCGAGATCGCGCAGCTCGTACATCATCTGGTAGGTCAGCGTGCCGGACTTCGACACCAGGCCGATCGGGCCCTTGCCGGTGATGTTGTTCGGCGTGATGCCGACCAGCGACTCGCCGGGAGTGATGATGCCGGGGCAGTTGGGCCCGATGATGCGCGTCTTCTGTCCCTTATCGACGTTGTAGGCCCACGCATATGCGCTGTCCTGCACCGGGATTCCTTCGGTGATGACGACCAGCAGCGGGATCTCGGCGTCGATGGCCTCGATGATGGCGTCCTTCGAGAACGCCGGCGGCACAAAGGCGATCGACACGTCGGCGCCGGTCTCCTTCATGGCCTCGGCCACGCTGCCGAACACCGGGAGATGGACGTCTTTGCCATCCCTATCTACATGCGTCACCTTAGTGCCGGCCTTGCGCGCGTTCACGCCGCCGACCACCTGGGTGCCGGCCTTGAGCATCAGCGCGGTGTGCTTGGTGCCTTCGCCGCCGGTGATGCCCTGGACGATGACCTTGTTGTCCTTGTTCAGAAAGATCGACATTGGTTGTGTCCCTTACTTGTTGGCCAGCTCGGCGGCTTTGTCAGCGCCGGAGTCCATGGTCTCGGCCTGGATCACCAGCGGGTGGTTGGCCTCGGCCAGGATGCGGCGGCCTTCTTCGACGTTGTTGCCGTCAAGGCGAACGACGAGCGGCTTGTTGGCCTCGTCGCCCAGGATCTGCAGCGCCTTGACGATGCCGTTGGCCACCGCGTCGCACGCGGTGATGCCGCCGAACACGTTGACGAACACGCTCTTGACCTGACTGTCGCCCAGGATGACGTCCAGACCGTTGGCCATCACCTCAGCCGAGGCACCGCCGCCGATGTCGAGGAAGTTGGCGGGCTTCACGCCGCCATGCTTCTCACCGGCATACGCGACGACGTCCAGGGTCGACATGACCAGACCCGCGCCGTTGCCGATGATGCCGACCTCGCCGTCGAGCTTGACGTAGTTGAGGTCGTTCTCCTTCGCCTTGAGCTCGAGCGGATCGGTGGCGTCCTTGTCCTCGAACTCGGCGTGGCCGGGCTGGCGGAAGTCGGCGTTCGCGTCCAGGGTGACCTTGCCGTCCAGCGCCAGGATCTGATCGTCGGGCGTGCGGACCAGCGGGTTGACCTCGACCAGGGTGGCGTCCTCGCCGACGAAGACCTCCCACAGCTTCTGGATGGTGACGGCGGCGGCGTCGAGCACCTCGGCGGGCAGGTGGCCCTTCTCGGCGATCTCACGCGCGAAGGCCAGGTCGACACCCTTGACGGCGTCGACGGGCACCTTGGCCAGCCGCTCGGGCTTGGTGGCGGCGACCTCTTCGATCTCCATGCCGCCCTCGACCGAGCACATGGCCAGGTAGGTGCGGTTGGAACGATCGAGCAGGAAGGAGATGTAGTACTCCTCCGCGATATCGCTGGCCTCGGCGACCAGCAACTTCTTCACGATGTGGCCCTTGATGTCCAGGCCGAGGATGTTCTTGGCGTGGGTGTACGCGTCGTCGGGGGTGGCGGCGAACTTCACGCCACCGGCCTTACCGCGGCCACCGACCTTGACCTGTGCCTTCACCATCACTGGTTTACCGATTTCCTCGGCGATGGCTTTGGCGTCCTCCGGGGTGTCGGTGACCCGACCCGGGGTGGTGGGAACGTTGTGCTTGGCGAACAGTTCCTTCGCCTGATATTCGAAAAGATCCATGGGCTCACTGTCTGGTCGGCGCTGACTGCTTTTTGATGACGTTGTATTGAGGAAGTCGCTCCGGGGGGAACTGTATCTAGACGGCCCCGAGACTCCGTCCTCGCCCACCACTCATGTGGTCCATCTCACCGCCGGGTTGAAGTGATTCAACTCACAATCCCCCGTGGAATATCCGCTTGGGTTGCCACCCTCATTAGACATTCGTTAACGTCGTCGGGGTCTGAGATAACGCTTTGGTCACGACTAAAGGGACTTCGAGTTTTGACGCAGCACCGGCCGACCCCGACTTCCGTCGGTGATGCATCGGCCCCGCACGCAAAGACCAGGGCCTTCGATCGGCAGGCGGCATCAGCCCGGGCACTGGATTCCGAGCGGCTGGACGTCACGGACATCATCCCGTTCAACGAGTTCGGCGACCTCGCCGAGATCGATTTCCGCGAAAGCACCGCCTTCGAGAGTCTGCAGGTGACGCGCTGCCCGGAACTGGACGACCTGCACGACGCCGACGACCCGCAGCCGCTTCGGCTGGCCGTGCCCGCCGAGTTCGCGGCCCCCGACCACCGCCGGGCCGAGGTGCCGCGCTACACCAACAGCGAGAACACCGACATCCTGCCGCGCACGCCGCAGCACCGCAGGCAGCCGACGAGTGCCGCCAAGGGCCGCGTGATGATCGCGGCCATGGCAGCCGGCGCCGCCGCGGCCGCCGCTTACACCGCGGTGCGGCCGCCCACCGAAACCACCACCCAGACCGTTCTGGCCGCCGACAAGACGCCGATGGACGGCACCGTGACCAGTCCGCGCGGGGTGCAGCTGATCGCTGTGAAGCCGGTCGCCGACGCCTCGGTACACGGCGAGGAACTGGCCAACGGCCAGGCTTTCGCCCAGGAGCGCGCCGAGCGTGAGGCCCGCCTGCAGCGGCCGCTGTTCGTCATACCCACCAAGGGCGTCTACACCTCGGGCTTCGGCTACCGCTGGGGCGCGCTGCACGGTGGCGTCGACCTGGCGGCTCCGATCGGGACGCCGATTGTCGCCGCGTCCGACGGTGTCGTCGTCGACGCCGGACCGACCGCCGGTTACGGCGCGTGGGTCAAGATCCGCCACTCCGACGGCACGGTGACCTTGTACGGCCACGTCAACACCTGGACGGTTCAGATCGGCCAGCGGGTCTTCGCCGGCGACCAGATCGCCACCGTCGGCAACCGCGGCAACTCGACCGGACCGCACCTGCACTTCGAGGTTCTGCAGAACGGCACCAACCGGATTGACCCGGCGCCGTGGCTGGCACAGCGGGGGCTGTCCGTCGGCCCCTACGTCGGCTGACGCAGTGTCTGAGCCGGACGAGCCGAACGAACCGCACACCCGCATCATCCGGCGCCAACCGTCCGGACCGATCCCCCAGCCCGAAGAGCCACGCACCGGCATCATCCGCCGCGCGCCGACTGGGCCCATTCCGGCGGCGCCCATTCCTGCTGGGCCCGAACCTGATTCGAGTACCACACAGATTCCACGGCCACCGGCCGACGAGGCCCCGACCGGGCTGATCCGCCGGGCCGCCCCGGTCGCGGTACCGGCCACCCGGCCCGCGCTGGTGGACGTGTCGACCGGACGGACCGCAATCGCGGCCAGCGCCGTCAGCATCGTCAGTGGATGGGCCACGTCGGTGGTGGCCACCGACCTGATCACTGGATGGTGGAGCACCGATCGGCTGTTCTGTATTGCCGTCGGGTTCCTGACCCTGCTTTTCGCGGTCAGCTCCATCGCCGGGGTGATCGCGCTGCTGCTGCGACGCTCGGCAGGCCGCTACCTGATCGCATTCGGATCGGTCATCGCCTTACTGACGTTCGGCAGTGTGTTCGTGGCCGGAGCTCGAATCCCATTGGTGGTCTACCTGATTCCGCTGCTGCCGGTCACCGGCCTGATCCTGGCTCTGCACCCGTCAACCCGGCGATGGTGCCGGCTGCGTTAGATGGCAGTCAGAGCTTCGTCAGCGGCGCGTGGTTGTGCATCAGCTTGACCCGTCCGGCACTCCCGAAGTCGATCAGCGACATCGCCGATTCCCCCACGCCGGACACTTCCTCGACGCGGCCGAGACCGTACTTGTCGTGGCTGACCCGGTCGCCGGGCGCCAGGACCAGAAGCGGACGCTTACTGCCGCCCGCCGACCGCGCGGGCGAGGGCCGCGGGGTGCCGAAGCGGCCCGCCCCACTAATCGGAGCGCTGGGCGACGGCGCCGTATCGGTGCGGCGCCAATCGAGAAGGTGTTCGGGGATCTCGCGAAGGAAGCGCGACTCCGGGTTCAGCATCGGCTGACCCCACGATGAGCGGATCTTCGCGCGGGTGAGGTAAAGCCGTTGGCGCGCACGGGTTATGCCCACATAGGCGAGTCGGCGCTCCTCGGAAAGCTCGGTCGGATCCCCCAGGGCGCGCATGTGCGGGAACATGCCGTCCTCCCAGCCGGTGACGAACACCACCGGGAATTCCAGCCCCTTGGCGGTGTGCAGTGTCATCAGCGTGACCACGCCGGCGCCGTGCTCGGGCAGCTCGTCGGAATCGGCCACCAGCGACACCCGCTCCAGGAACTCCGCGAGCAGACCGGTCTGCGGCACGTCCTCGTCGACGTCGGCATCCTCGGCCAGTGCCGCGGCGTTGGCCCGGTCGATGCTGAATTCGTGTGCGACGCTGACCAATTCGTTGAGGTTGTCCAGCCGGGCCAGGTCCTGCGGGTCACTGGAAGACTCCAGCTCCCGGCGATAGCCGGTGCGGTCCAGCACCGCCTCGACCAGGTCGCCGAGCTCGTCGTCGAGCTTGCCGCGCAGCTCGTCGAGCAGGTTGACGAAACTCGCGATCGCCTTCTCCGAGCGGGTGTTCAGCATCGGCACCTTGCCTGCGGCCGCGGCGGTCAGCGCGTCGGCGAAGGTGGCGCCGGTGGTTTCGGCGTACACGGCCACACACGCCTCGGCGCGATCGCCGATGCCCCGCCGCGGGGTGTTGAGGATCCGGCGCAGGCTGACGGCGTCGCCGGGGTTGTCCAGCACCCGAAGGTAGGCGACGATGTCGCGAATCTCCTTGCGCTCGTAGAACCGAACGCCGCCGACCACCTTGTATGGGATACCGGCGCGGATGAACACCTCTTCCAGCGAGCGCGACGAATTGTTGGTGCGGTAGAACACCGCGACGTCGTTATAGGTGACGTCGCCGCGATCGGCGAGCGCGTCGATCTCCCCCGCGACGAACCTGGCCTCGTCGTGCTCGTTGTCGGCGACATAGCCGACGATCAGCTCGCCGTCGCCTTCGTCGGTCCACAGCCGCTTCTCGCGGCGGTTGGCATTGCGGGAGATGACGGAGTTGGCCGCGTTCAGGATGTTCTGCGTCGAGCGGTAGTTCTGCTCGAGCAGGATCGTGGTGGCGTTGGGAAAGTCCCGCTCGAAATCCTCGATGTTGCGGATCGTCGCGCCGCGGAAGGCGTAGATCGACTGGTCGGCGTCACCCACCACGCACAGCTCACTGGGCGGCACTTCATCGGCGGCAACTGCCCCATATCCAACGAGTTCGCGCACCAGCACGTACTGGGCGTGGTTGGTGTCCTGGTACTCGTCGACCAGGATGTGCCGGAACCGCCTCCGGTAGTACTGGGCGATCTGCGGGAAGGCCTGCAGCACCGCCACGGTCTCGCCGATGAGATCGTCGAAGTCCAGCGCGTTGGCGGCCCGCAGCCGGCGCTGGTACTCGCCGTAGACGCTGGCGACGGTCCGGGTCAGATCGTCGGAGCCCGGCTCGAGCGCGGCCACCGCGTCCTCGGGCCCGATCAGCTCGTTCTTGAGGTTCGAGATGGCGTTGGCCAGCACCCGCGGCGAGTACCGCTTGGTGTCCAGCCCCATGTCCTTGCCGATCATCAGCAGCAGGCGGCGGGAGTCGTCGGCGTCGTAGATCGAGAAGTTCGAGTTCAGGCCGGGCAGCAGCGAGGCCTGATTGCGCAGGATCCGCACACAGGTGGAGTGGAACGTCGACACCCACATGTTCCTGGCGCGGGGTCCGACCAGCGCGACCACCCGCTCGCGCATCTCGGCGGCGGCCTTGTTGGTGAACGTGATGGCCAGCACCTGGCCCGGCCCGACGTCGCGGGCCGCCAGCAGGTAGGCGATCCGCCGGGTGAGGACGGCCGTCTTGCCCGAGCCGGCCCCGGCCACGATCAGCAGCGGGGGCCCCTCGTGCAGCACGGCCTGGCGCTGCTGTGGGTTGAGGCCCTCGAGGAGTTCGGCCGCGTCGGCCGGAGGTTGGAAATCAGTCACGTGCACACTCATGTCCGACCCAACTTACCGCTGTATGGCGACAGTTTTTTGCGATGCACGCCTTCGGAGTGGCACACTCGAACCGTGCTTTCTCCGCAGCGTCGATTTTTCTACGGGTACCGGTTCGCGGTGCCCGTGGGTATCTAGCTGCTCAACCCGAGAGCCCCGCGGTCCGCAACCGGATCCGGGGCTCGTCTCTTGTGTGAGGCCCGGGACCGATAAAGACCTGACCCACACAACGAGGAGAACGAAGCGATGACTCTGGAAATGGTTCCTGAAGCCGACAACGACATCGACAGCCTGCGCGGCGAGATCGACCAACTCGACGCCGCGATCCTGGCCGCGGTCAAGCGCCGCACCGAGGTATCCCAGGCGATCGGCCGGGCCCGGATGGCCTCCGGCGGCACCCGCCTGGTGCACAGCCGCGAGATGAAGGTCATCGAGCGCTACAGCGAGCTGGGCCCGGACGGCAAGGATCTCGCGATGCTGCTGCTGCGCATGGGCCGCGGAAGACTAGGCCACTCTTAACGCACTGCGTCAAGCAGCCACGGGGTCATCCACTTGACCGCGTTCGGCGTCGGATGCACGCCGTCGATACGTACCTGCACGCCGTTGATCTTGTTGGTGTAGCTGCCGTTCGGCGCCAACTTCTTGTTCAGGTCGAGCACGGTAACGTTCTTGCGATCGGCTACGACCCTGCGCAGCAAGGCATTCCACTGGTTGACGCGGCTGGGCTGATCCTCGGGATACAGGTTGCCGTTCGCCTGCTCACCGTGCCGGCTGTAGGGCTCGGTGGCCACCACCACGAGCGCCCCGGTGGAGGCCAAGATGTCGAGTGCGTGGCTCAGCTCGCTCTGGAGGTATTTGTCGAAATCGGGCTGGCCGATGTGCGCCCAGTTGCCATTCCATTTTCGGTCGACCACCTCCCAGCGCCCGATCATCATCAGCACCACATCGGGACGGTCGTAGGCGATCCGCTGCGCCCAGCGTTCGGGCCAGGCGTCGCACTCGGGTTTCTGCTCGAGGCTCTGCCCTGAGTAGCGGTACGGCCCGCCGCGCACCAGTCCGCAACCGATCGTGGTGCGGTCCAGGAACGTGATGCCTGGGGTGGGCGGCAGATAGCGCATCACGGTCCAGGCGATCGAGTCGCCGAACACCGACACGGTGTGCTGGCGCGGACCCGCGTGCGACGGTGCGCCGGCACGGACGGTTTCCACCGGGGCGACCAGCGCGGCCTGGGTGATGTCGGGGCTGGACTGATCGATCCGGGTTCCCACCGAGACGACCGCCACCGCGACGGCGACGGCGGTGGCCATCGTGGCGGCGGCCAGTCGCAGCTGCGGGACGTGCACGGGCCGCCAGCGCCGGATCGGCCGTTCGATCAGCCACCACGACCCCACCGCCACGGCCAGCGTGACCGCGCAGCGCGCGCCGAACAGCGCGTAGCCCGTCCAGCCGGTGCGCTCGCCGGTGAGCATCAGGAAGATCGGCCAGTGCCACAGATAGACGCCGTAGGAGATGACGCCGAGCGCCACCAGCGGCGGAGTGGACAGCACCCACGCCACCGGGCCGTTCTGCTCGAGCGCAACGCCCGCGATCACCACCACCGCGGCTGCGGCGACGACGATGAGCAGGCCGTTGCGGAATTCTTCGGCGCTGCCGGTAGCGACGTGGGTGATCGCCGCCAGCACGGCCACCCCGGCCACCGGCAGACCGCCGGCCAGCCAGCGACCCCAGCGCGGCCGGATCAGTGGCCAGCCCGCCACCATCGCCGGCCAGTCCCGGACCAGCAGCGCGGCCGCGGCGGCCCCGATCAGCAGCGCCTGCGCCCGGGTGTCGGTGCCGAAGTACACCCGATTCAGCGACGAGTCCGTGGACATCAGGATCGCCTCGGCGGCCGAGCCCGCGGTCCCCAGCACGGCGAGAACGAGTACCGCCCACCGGACCGCGACGATGGTCGGCGTCTTCTGGCGCCACCGGGCGATGGCGGCCAGCAGCACCGCAACCACGACGATGAGCACCGGCCAGATCAGGTAGTACTGCTCTTCGACACCCAGCGACCAGGTGTGTTGCAGCGGCGACGGCGGGGCGCCCTGGCTGAAGTAGTCGGTTTCGTGCGCCACGAACGCCCAGTTCGCCACCCACAGGAAGGCGGCCACCGCGTCGTCGCGCAGACCGCTGACGGCTTCGGGTGGGAACAGGATCCGCGCGGCGATCACCGCCAGCACCATGATCAGCAGGGCAGGCAGCAGCCGGCGGGCACGACGGACCCAGAACGAACCGAGGTCGAGCTTTCCGGTTCGGCCGATCTCGTCGAGCAGCAACGACGTGATCAGGAAGCCGCTGAGCACGAAGAAGACGTCGACACCGATGAATCCGCCTGTGACACCGGGGATTCCGCTATGGCCGAGCAGCACAAGAGCGACGGCGACGCCACGGATCCCGTTCAGCGCGGGAACACCCTCGCCGCGCGGCTTCGGCCTGCGCAGCTGGCTGGGCTGCGCGACGGGTTCAACCCATGGACTTCGCGCGAATGAGCGCGCCGTCACTGTCATGTCCTCCTCGTTCCTCAATCCTGCGAATCTAGATCGCAACGACGGCCGATCGGCGCAGGCGCGCGGTCACCTGAGTCAAATACCTGCCCGGTTGTCCGATAGGGAGGCAAACAGACCCTCTTGGAGGGATTCCGGCGCTCCCGGGCGCCGACATACACTTTGCCAAGGTGACTACAGACGGGTGGACCGAAGTTGTTGAGCGCCAACGCATGACCGCAGGCATGTACCTCACGCAGGGGCTTCACCGGGCCGCGCGCGCCACCCCGCACGACCCGATGACGGTCTGCGGTGGGCGCGTCAACACATTCGCCGGCATCGCCGACCGGGTGGCTCGGCTGGCAGGCGCTTTCCAGTCGCTGGGCGCCCGTGATGGTGACCGCATCGCCATGCTGTCGCTGAACTCCGATCGCTACCACGAGTACCTGCTCGCCACACCGTGGGCCGGCGCGGTGGTCAACCCGATCAATATCCGGTGGAGTGCGGCCGAGATCGCCTACAGCCTGCGTGACTCCGACACCCGGATGCTGCTGATCGACGACACCTTCTTGCCGCTACTGCCCGAATTACGGTCGAATGCAAGCGATCTCGCGACCGTCATCCACTGTGGTGACGGCCCCGCTCTGGACGGAACGCTCGATTACGAGGACCTGGTGGCGGCCGCGGAGCCAGTTCCCGACGCGCACCGCAGCGGCTCGGATCTGGCCGGCATCTTCTACACCGGCGGCACCAGCGGGCACCCGAAGGGGGTCATGCTGACCCACGACAACCTGATGACGTCGGCACTGGGCAGCCTCGCGTCGGGGTTCTTCCTGACCTCGGGCGGACCGCTGCTGCACGCCGCGCCGATGTTCCATCTCGCCGACCTGGCGATCTGGCTGGCGCAGGTCAGCCGCGGCGGCACCCATGTGTTCGTCCCGGCCTTCCGGCCGGACTGGGTGCTCGAGGCACTACACGAGCACCGGATCACCGACCTGCTGCTGGTTCCGACGATGGTGCAGATGCTGGTCGACCATCCGTCGCTGTCCGACCACGACACCAGCAGCCTGCGCATGGTGATGTACGGCGGTTCACCTATCGCGGCGGCGCTACTGGAACGGGCGGCGGCGCGACTGCCGACCGCGTCGTTCGTGCAGGCCTACGGCATGACCGAGGTTTCACCCGTCGCCACCCTCTTGTCGCCGCAGGATCACCATGATCCGGTGCTGCGCCGATCGGGCGGGCAGGCAGCGCCGCACTCGGAGGTCCGGATCGTCGGCGACGACGACACCGAGCTGCCGCGCGGTGAGGTGGGCGAGATCGTGGTGCGCGGCGGGCATGTGATGGCCGGCTATTGGGGCAAACCCGAGGAGACCGCGGCCGCGCTGCGATCGGGGTGGATGCACACCGGCGACGCCGGCTACATGGACGAGCGCGGGTACATTTTCGTCGTCGACCGGCTCAAGGACATGATCGTGTCCGGCGGCGAGAACGTGTACTCGGTCGAGGTGGAGAACGCGCTGGCCCGCCACCCCGCCGTGGCCACGTGCGCGGTCATCGGCATACCCGACGACCGCTGGGGCGAGCGGGTGCACGCCGTGGTGGTGTTCGCCGCCGGGCAGCGGGCAGACCACGACGAGCTGCGGGAGTTCTGCAAGTCGCTCATCGGCACGTACAAGGTGCCCCGCAGCTTCGAAGCCGTCGACGCGCTGCCGACCTCGGCCGCGGGCAAGGTCCTCAAACGCGAACTGCGGGCCAAGTATTGGACCGGCTCGGACCGTTCTGTCGGCTGAGCTACTTCGTCAGCGCGATGTACTTGGTGTCGAGGTACTCCTCGATACCTTCGAAGCCGCCCTCGCGCCCGAACCCGGATTCCTTGACCCCGCCGAACGGTGCGGCCGGGTCGGAGATGATGCCCCGGTTCACCCCGACCATGCCGGACTCGATGGCCTCGGCCACCCGCAGCGCCCGGTCCAGCGACTCGGTGTAGATGTAGGACGCCAGACCGTATTCGGTGTTGTTGGCCGCGGCGATGCCGTCCTCTTCGGTGTCGAAGCCGATGATCGGCGCGACGGGGCCGAACACCTCCTCGGTGAGGATGCGCGCGTTCGGCGGGACATCGGTCAGCACCGTGGCCGGGTAGAAGTTGCCGGGGCCGCCGGGGGCCTGACCGCCGAGCGCGACGGTCGCCCCCTTCTCGACGGCGTCGTCGACGAGTTCCTGAACCTTGGCCAGCTGCTTGGTGTTCACCAGCGGGCCGAGCTTGGCCGACGGGTCCAGGCCGTTGCCCAGGTTCACCTCGCCCATCCGCTTGACGAACTTGTCGGTGAACTCCTCGATGACGGCGTTGGCGACGTGGATGCGGTTGGCCGCCGTGCATGCCTCGCCGCCGTTGCGCATCTTGGCCAGCATCGCGCCGTCGACCGCGGCATCGACATCCGCGTCGTCGAAGACCACGAACGGTGCGTTGCCGCCGAGTTCCATCGAGGTCCGCAGCAGCTTGTCCGCCGACTGGGCCACCAGCGCCTTACCGACGCCGGTCGAACCGGTGAAGGTGAGCTTGCGCAGCCGGCCGTCGTCGATGAGCGCCTTGGTGACCTCGCCGGGGTTGCTGGTCGGCAGCACCGACAGAACGCCCTTGGGCAATCCGGCCTCGCCCATGAGCTTGGCCAGCAGCAGCATCGACAGCGGGGTCTCCTGCGCGGGCTTGACGATCATCGTGCAGCCCGCCGCGAACGCGGGCCCGATCTTACGAGTTCCCATGGCCAGCGGGAAGTTCCACGGCGTGATCGCGTAGCAGGGGCCGACGGGCTGCTTGGTCACGATGATGCGCCCGGTGCCGGCGGGTGACTGCGTGTAGCGCCCACCGATGCGCACCGCCTCCTCGGCGAACCACCGGAAGAACTCGGCGCCGTACTTGACCTCGCCGAGGCTCTCAGCGACGACCTTGCCCATCTCCAACGTCATCAGTGTGGCGAGATCGTCGGCGCGGGCGATGATCGTCTCGAAGACCGAGCGCAGGATCTCGCCGCGGTCGCGAGCAGGCGTCGCCGCCCACTGCGCTTGCG
The DNA here is from genome assembly GCA_000230935.2 of Mycolicibacterium rhodesiae JS60. Classification (GTDB taxonomy): domain Bacteria; phylum Actinomycetota; class Actinomycetes; order Mycobacteriales; family Mycobacteriaceae; genus Mycobacterium; species Mycobacterium rhodesiae_B. Next base: position 599,128 of record AGIQ01000001.1, on the reverse strand, counting down.
CTGCGCATGCCGCGTCGAGCGCGGCCACGGCGTCGGCGGCGGTGGCGTCGGCCACCGAGGTGATGACCGTGTCGTTGGACGGGTCGAAGACCTCGAATGTCGACGAGCCGGGCCGCTCCTCACCGCCAATCCACAGTCCGGAGGGAACCGACGACAACAGCCGTTCAATGTCTGGGGTTCTCATCCCTCCATCATGTACACCTTTGGACACCTCGTCACACTAAGGTCGATTAAATGACAAGGTCGAACGAATGACTGGAGACATTTCCGCTACCGGAGAATGGAACGCGCTGCGTCGGAACCACGACCAGATCGCCGGGAAACACCTCCGCGAGCTTTTCGCCGAAGATCCTGACCGCGGCCGCGAGCTCACCCTCACCGTCGGCGACCTGTATATCGACTACAGCAAGCACCGCGTCACCCGGGAGACGCTGACGCTGCTGGTCGATCTCGCCCGCGCCGCGCACCTCGAAGAGCGCCGCGATGCGATGCTGTCCGGCGAGCACATCAACACCTCCGAGGACCGCGCGGTGCTGCACACCGCGCTGCGGCTGCCGCGCGACGCCGAGCTGACCGTCGACGGCCAGAACGTGGTAGCCGATGTCCACCAGGTACTCGACGCGATGGGCGACTTCACCGACCGGTTGCGGGGCGGCGATTGGACCGGCGCCACCGGCGAGCGCATCAGATGCGTCGTCAACATCGGCATCGGCGGCTCGGACCTGGGCCCGGTCATGGTGTACCAGGCGCTGCGGCACTACGCCGACGCCGGCATCTCCGCGCGGTTCGTCTCCAACGTCGACCCAGCCGACCTGGTGGCCAAGCTGGACGGACTCGACCCTGCCACAACGCTTTTCATCATTGCCTCCAAGACGTTTTCGACGCTGGAGACGCTGACCAACGCCACCGCCGCGCGGCGCTGGCTCACCGACGCTCTCGGCGACGCCGCGGTGTCGAAGCACTTCGTCGCCGTCTCGACAAACAAGAAACTGGTCGACGAGTTCGGTATCAACACCGACAACATGTTCGGCTTCTGGGACTGGGTGGGCGGCCGCTACTCGGTGGACTCGGCGATCGGCCTTTCGGTGATGGCGGTGATCGGCCGGGAAGCCTTCGCCGACTTCCTGTCCGGCTTCCACATCGTCGACCGGCACTTCGCCACCGCGCCGCTGGAGTCCAACGCGCCTGCGCTGCTGGGCCTGATCGGACTCTGGTACTCCGACTTCTTCGGCGCCGAGACCCGCGCGGTGCTGCCGTATTCCAACGACTTGAGCCGTTTCGCGGCGTATCTGCAGCAGCTGACGATGGAGTCCAACGGCAAGTCGGTGAAAGCCGACGGCTCGCCGGTGACCACCCCGACCGGTGAAATCTTCTGGGGCGAACCGGGAACCAACGGCCAGCACGCGTTCTATCAGCTGCTGCATCAGGGCACCCGGTTGGTGCCCGCCGACTTCATCGGGTTTTCCGAGCCCACCGACGACCTGCCCACCGCGGATGGCACCGGCAGCATGCACGACTTGCTGATGAGCAACTTCTTCGCCCAGACCCAGGTGCTGGCCTTCGGCAAGACCGCGGCCGAGATCACCGCGGAGGGCACTCCGGCGAATGTGGTGCCGCACAAGGTGATGCCGGGCAACCGGCCCAGCACGTCGATCCTGGCGAACCGGCTGACTCCGTCGGTGGTGGGACAGCTGATCGCGCTGTACGAGCACCAGGTGTTCACCGAGGGTGTGATCTGGGGCATCGACTCGTTCGACCAGTGGGGTGTCGAGCTGGGCAAGACGCAGGCCAAGGCGCTGCTCGGAGTGATCACCAGCGACGGTTCGCCGGCGCAGCAGACCGACAGCTCGACCGATGAACTGGTGCGCCGGTACCGGGTCGAACGCGGCCGAGCACGTTAGCGATTTCGGCGCGCTTTCGTTCGCTGAGCGACGGTAAACGCGCCGAAATCACTCAGGCGAACGGCTTGGTGAGCCGGGGCGGCAGGATCCGCAGCAGGGCGACCAGCGGGATCCACGGCCAGCCCGGCACGATAGCCCGCCCACTTTCGCGTTCGATGGCGTTGACGATGTGCCGCACGCCGGTGTCGTTGTCCACCATCAGCACGGTGGTGTTCGACTTGCCGGTCATCTCCGACTCGATATAGCCGGGCTCGACAACGGTGACTTTGATTGGGCCGGAAGCATATTCGGCGCGCAGCGACTCGCCCAGCGAGCTGACGCCGGCCTTGCTCGCGGCGTAGGCGGCCTTGACGCCGGGAACTCCCTTGTTGGCCATCACACTCGAGATCAGCACCAGGTGGCCCGCGCCCGCCTCCTTGAACATCGCCAGCGCGGTTTCGGTCTGCACCAGCGCGGAGACGAGGTTGGTCTCGATGGTGGCCTTGTTCGCCCACAGCTTGCCCGAGCCGAGCGGGGCGCCCTTGCCGATACCCGCGTTGACGATGACCCGGTCGATCCCGCCGAGTTGGTCGGCGAGTTCGGCGAACACCTCTGGCACCCGGTCGTGGTCGTTGACGTCCAGAGCGGCGACGGCGATGGTGATGTTCGGGTGGCAACGGCTCAGTTCGGCCTTCAGCTCCTCGAGACGGTCGATGCGCCGGGCGCACAGCGCCACGTCACGGCCCTTGGCGGCGAACGCGCGGGCCATGCCGGCGCCCAGCCCGGAACTCGCACCGGTGATAAGGATCTTCTGGCGGGTCACCCGGCTCACCCTATTCCCGGGTCGCTTCGCTCTCCCCCTCGCCTTCGGCCGGGCGGTACCCCCAGCCCGCCGGACCTATTTCAGCAGCTTCGACAGCCGTCTGTCGGCCAGCACCTTGCCGCCGGTCTGACACGTCGGGCAGTACTGAAACGACTTGTCGACGAATGACACCTCGCGCACCGTGTCACCGCACACCGGGCAGGGCAAGCCGGTGCGAGCGTGCACCCGCAGCCCAGATCGCTTCTCCCCCTTCAGCGTTGCCGCCTGCTGGCCCACCGAGCGCTGGACGGCGTCGGTCAATACCGAGATCATCGCGTCGTGCAGCGCACCCAGTTGCGCGGGCGTGAGCTTGTTCGCGGTCGCGAACGGGGACAGTTTGGCGACATGCAGGATCTCGTCGCTGTAGGCATTGCCGATCCCGGCAATGACTTTCTGGTCGGTGATCACGGTCTTGATCCGGCCGCCATGGGGTTTGAGGATCTCGGCCAGCTGCTCGGGGCCGATCTCCAGCGCGTCGGGGCCGAGTCCCGCGATGCCGGGGACCTTGCCGGGGTCGTCGACGATCCACACCGCGAGGCGCTTCTGGGTACCGGCCTCGGTGAGGTCGAATCCCTCGCTGCCGTCGAGGTGAACCCGCAGCGCGATCGGGCCCTTGCCCGGTTTGAGCGGGGCGGTGGCGAGCTTGTCGCTCCACTTCAGCCAGCCGGCCCGCGACAGATGGGTGATCAGCCACAGGTCGCCGGCCTGCAAACCCAGGTACTTGCCCCAGCGCGCGGCACCCGTGACGGGCCGCCCGTGCACGGCCGTCGGCGGCGGATCGAAGGTCTTCAGCACCGACAACGCCGCGACGTCGATCCGCCCGACCGTTTTGCCGACGGCATGCCGGCGCAGGTGATCAGCCAGGGCCTCGACCTCGGGCAGTTCGGGCATGCTCCAAGACTAACGGCGGTCGGCGTCCTTGAACGGCAGCGAGAACAGCCAGCTGACGATCGACAGCACGATCGCCGCCCAGATGGCCGTCCACCAGAATTGGCTGATCCACAATCCCCAGTGGGTGGTGTGCTCGGTGATCCAGGCGGTGATCCACAACATCAGTGCGTTGATGACGACGTGAAACAGGCCGAGCGTCAGGATGTACAGCGGTATCGACAGGAATTGGACGACCGGTTTGATGATCGCGTTGACAAGGCCGAAGATCACCGCCACGACCAGCACGATGCCGACCCGCTGCAGAGTCGTGTCACCGCCCACGAATCCGATGCCGGGCACGATGAGCGTGACGACCCACAGCGCCAGTCCGGTGACTGCGGCGCGAAGGAGAAACGATCCCATGCGGAGATCTTCCCAGAACGAGCCCGACGACGATACAGAGCGAGGTCGGGACTAGCCCGACGACGATGCAGAGCGAGGAACGAGCGATGGGAGGAGTCGGGCAATCAGAACTAGGCCCGCAAGAGATAGATGTCCATGATCCAGCCGTGTTGGGCACGGGCATCGGCCCGCACCGCGGTGATGCGTTCGCCGACCTCGCCAACGGTGCCCGCGATCAGCAACTCGTGCGGTGTGCCGAGATAGGCACCCCACCAAATCCGCGTCTGCGGTGGACAACTCAGAAACGAGCAGTCACCGTCGAGCATCACGACCGCCGAGCCGGTCACACCGCTGTTGCGTAGCTGGCGTCCGGTGGTGATCAGCACGGGTTCGCCGACGTCGTTGAGGGGGATGCGGTGCCGCGCGGTCAATGCCTGCACCGCGGTGATCCCGGGGATGACGTCGAATTCGAAGTCGACGTGTTCGGCGACCTGGTCGAGAATCCGCAGCGTGCTGTCGTAGAGGGACGGGTCGCCCCAGGCCAGGAAGGCTCCGACACCGTCGGGCCCGAGCTCGGTTTCGATGGCCTGGGCCCACAGCCGCGCGCGGGCGTGATGCCAGTCGGCGACGACCTGCGTGTACTCGCCGTCGGCTGCTCGTTTCGGGTCGGGCAGTTCGACGAAGCGGTAGCGCGGTTCGCTGATGAATCGCCGGCAGATCTCCCGGCGCAGTGCGACGAGGTCGCTCTTGGCATCACCCTTGTCCATCGCGAAGAAGACGTCGGTGTCGCCCAGCGCACGGATAGCCTGCGATGTCAGGTAGTCGGGGTCGCCGGCTCCGATACCGATGACGTGGATGGTGCGCACCGCAGCGAGCCTAGCGAAACCGCCGGATAACGGTCGGCACCAGGAGGGCCACCCCGAAGGAGCCGCCCACCACCCCGGAGATCAGAAGGGGCACAGTGCCGTCGCTCCCCCACAGGAACCCGGCCCACAGCCCGGCGGCGAGGATCGCGAAACCGCTGGCACCCTGGAACACTCCCTGCGCGCTGGCCTGCCGGTCGGCGCCGACCAGCGAGGAGACCCAGGCCTTCCCGACGCCGTCGGTGCACGCGGTGAACATCCCATAGGCAGCGATCAGCAGCCAGGCCGCGACCGGGTCGGTGGTCAGCCCGAGTCCGATATAGCCGACGGCGAAGAAGACCAGCCCGACGCCGAACACGGCCGAGCGGGGCAGCTTGTCGGCCAGCACACCGGCCGGGAAGCTACCCAGCGCATACACCAGGTTGTAACCGACGTAGGCGAGGATCACCTCGACGACGCCGAAGCCGATCTCGTTGAGCCGCAACAGTAGTAGCGCGTCGGGGAAGTTGACCGCACCGAAGGCGACCAGAATCGCCGTCACCCGCCAGTACCGCTGCGGCAATTCCCGCAGCCCGCGGAAAATCCGCTGCCGCGGCTCCGGAGACCTGACCCGCCGGGGCTCGCGCACCAGCACGACCAGCAGCACGGACAACACCGCGGGGACGACAGCGATGTACAGCAGCGGCGCGATATGGTGATCCAGCAGCTCGTAGCCGGCGAGTCCGATCAGCGGACCGACCACCGCGCCGAGCGTGTCCATCGCGCGGTGGAAGCCGAACACCCTGCCGCGCAACGATTTGTCGATACCGTCCACCAGCAGCGCGTCACGGGGCGCGCCGCGAATGCCTTTGCCGAGCCGGTCGACCACCCGGCCGGCCAGCACACCGGGCCACGCCACGGCGATGGCGATGATGACCTTGCCGAGTGCGGCCATCCCGTATCCCGTTGCGATCAAAGGACGTTTGGCAAACCGATCGCCCAGCGGACCCACCGCGAGCTTGGTCAGCGATGCCGCACCCTCCGCGGCTCCTTCAATGGCGCCGACCACCGCGGGCGGCGCTCCCAGCACGGCGGTGAGGTAGATCGGCAGCAGCGGATAGAGCAATTCGCTGGCTGCGTCCTGGAGGAACGACACCGCCGAGAGGACCCGGACGTTTCGGGTCAGCCAGCCCGTCACTACGTGTCGGCCGCGGACAAGAACGCCGGCGCGAGAACGAAGAAGTTCTCCTCCTCCTGCACGAAGTGCAGCCGCAGCAACGCATGCAAACCGTACAGGCAGGCCATCAGGTCGTCGCTCTGTTCGGGCCGCACCGCGCCGGTCTCCTCGGCCAGCTCGCGATGGCTGTGCAGCCGCCCGGCGAGACGGTGGATCTCGGCGTGCATACGGCTCATCGTCGCGGTGGCCTCGACGCTGCCCAGCGGGCGGGCCAACGCCGGATACAGCGCGCTGTCCTCGGCGTCCTCGTGCGGAAGCAAGGTGTCCTGCAGGAAGCTGTCAGCGGCACGCAGTGACACCAGTGCGCCGGCCAACTGCCCGGCGGCGACCTGATGCGCGGTGTCACGCAGCAGCGACAGATCGTCGCGCATCTGGTCGTGCTCGGCGGAAAAGCGCCGCACCAGGTCTTCGGCGTCGCGGCTCAACGGCGGCGGCCCGGTGTGGTCTCCGCGCAATGCCCGAAGGGCGTTGAGGATGACCGCGAGATCGATTCCTTCCTGTAACAGCGCACCCCAGGCGGGCGGCAGCCAGCCCGCCGCGGCGACGCCCATGGCGACCAACGACAGGGTCATTCCCACCCCGGCGCTCTGCACCGCGATGCGTCGCGATCGCCGTGCGATCAGCTTGGCATCGGCGAGCCGGTCCAGCCGGTCGGAGGTGAGCACGATGTCGGCGGCCTCCGAACTGGCCGTCGCCCCACGGGCACCCATCGCGATACCGACATCTGCGGCGGCCAGCGCCGGCGCGTCATTGACCCCGTCGCCGACCATGGCGGTGACCGCGCGTTCGCTCTCGGCCCGCACCCGCGCGACCTTGTCGGCCGGCGTCTGCTGCGCGGCAACCTCGTCGAGGCCCAGCACCGTGCCGATCTGCTGCGCCGGTGCGGGCCGGTCCCCCGTGAGCATCACCAGTCGGGTCATGCCGGCCAGCCGCAGGCGGCGCAGGGTGCGCGGCGCATCGGGGCGTAGGGGGTCGGTCAGCAGCATCGCCCCGGCCAATTCGTCGCCGACACGGACCCATGCCACCACCGCGCCATCGAACGATGCCCGCGACAGAACCGACGCCGCCCATTCCGGTATGTCTCCGTCGACGCTGAGATTGCCGACGGTGACCAGCTTTCCATCCACGACGGCCGACACCCCGATGCCGGCCTCTTCGGTGACCGAGCCGGGCATGCTCAGTGGCACGCCGCGCAAGCGCGCCTCGTGGACGATCGCGGCCGCGAGTACGTGCGGCGAGAGCTGGTCGGCCGACGCGGCCAGTGCCAAGACCTCGTCGACCGTCCAGCCCGGGCCAACCACGATGTCGGTACCGCGGGGACGCCCCGTCGTCAACGTTCCGGTTTTGTCCAGGACCAATGTGGTTGCCCGGCCCAAGGTTTCGAGCGCGCCACCACCACGGACCAGCACCCCGATGCGCGACGTGCGGGAAAGTCCGGAGACGATCGCCACGGGTGCAGCCAATAACAGCGGACACGGTGTGGCCACCACCAGGACGGCAACCGCGCGATCGGGTGAGCCGCTGAGAATCCAGGCCACTGCGGCCACGAGGAGAGCCACGGGCAGGAACCATGCGGCAACGCGGTCGGCGATGCGCACCACCGGCGCCGATTCCGCCGCCGCCTGCCGCGCAAGCCTGACGATCCCGGCGTAGGTGCTGTCCGCGGCGGTTGCCGATGCCCGCAGCTCCAGTCCGCTGCCCGCGTTGACGCTGCCGCTGCGCAGCGGCCGGCCCCGACCGCACCGGACCGGCACGGATTCGCCGGTCAACGCGGAGTCGTCGAGCACCGCGAATTCCGAGAGCACCACTCCGTCGACGGGCAACACCTCGCCGGGACCCACCACCACGACATCGTCGACGACGATGTCGTCCAGGCCGACCACCTCGACCCCGGCGGGCGTGCGCCTGCGGGCGGTGCGCGGCACCCGGTCGAGCAACGCCCGCAGATCCTTGGTGGCCCGTCGTTCGGCCGCCGCGTCGAGCGCCTGCCCCGTCGCGAGCATGACCCCGATCAGCGCGCCCGCCAAGTACTCCCGCACCGCCAGCGCGCCTCCCAGCGAAAGCACGGCAAGGACATCCACACCCACGCGGCCGGCCCGGACCGACGAGATCACCCACCAGGACGCGGGAACGATCGCGACGGCAGTGCCGATAATCCAGCAGGTATCGGCAACCGGGTGCGCACCGAGCACCCACGCGACACCGCCGGCGAGCAGTGCCGCGAGCGTCACCGCGAGAAGTGCCCAGCGCACGAATCCTCTAGCGGGACCAGCATCATTCGGCGCTGGGTCGGTCATGTCAGTCATGATCCCAGGTGTGTGGCGGCTTTCGGCGCTCATGGGCAACTACGTCGGGGTATGTAGTATTCGCAGCTGAGGCGCCCATCCATCGGCAGGAGTACCAGGTGTCGACTTTCAACGGACTTCCCGCCCATGTTCTGCTGGTCCACTTCATCGTGGTGCTGGCGCCACTGACAGCCATATTGGCGATCCTGTGTGCGCTGTGGCCCGCAGTTAGGCAGCGTCTGGTGTGGCTGGTGCTGGCGCTGTCGTTGGTCGTCGCGGCGCTGACACCGCTGACCACGGAGGCCGGCGAGTGGCTCGAGCACCAGGTAGGACGGTCGCCGGTGTTGCACGCCCATACCGAGCTCGGCGACACCATGATCTTCTTCTCCGGGGCGTTGCTGGTCGCGGCGGTACTGCTCGCGGTGGTGCACTTTCGCAGCAGCCGCGGAACCCCGTTGTCCTCAGTGCTGTCCATCCTCGTGGCCGTCTTCGTGGTGGTGGCGGGAATCGCGACGATCGCACAGGTGTATCGCATCGGCGACTCCGGCGCCAAGGCCACCTGGGGCCAGATTGCGCAAAGCAAGTAGCTGTCGGACAACGGTTTTCGGCCCGAGCGGCGCGACCACTCGTCCCGATTACCAGGATTTATCACCAACAAAGTAGAACGCGTTCTACTATCGCGATATGCGATTCACTTACGCCGAGGCCATGATCAATCCGCAGTTCTACATCCCGCTGGCCCAGGCCGCCGAGGCGGCCGGCTACCACGGGATGACGATCCCCGACAGCGTGGCCTACCCCTTCGAATCGGACGCCAAGTATCCCTACACCCCGGACGGCAACCGGGAGTTTCTGGACGGCAAGGAATTCATCGAAACGTTCGTGTTGACCGCAGCGCTGGGCGCAGTGACCACGAAACTCAAATTCAACTTCTTCGTCCTGAAGCTGCCGATCCGCCCGCCGGCCCTGGTGGCCAAGCAGGCCGGGTCCCTGGCGTCACTCATCGGCAACCGCGTCGGGCTCGGCGTCGGCACCAGCCCCTGGCCCGAGGACTACGAACTGATGGGTGTGCCGTTTGCCAAGCGCGGCAAGCGAATGGACGAGTGCATCGACATCATCCGCGGACTCACCAGCGGCGACTACTTCGAATACCACGGCGAGTTCTACGACATCCCCAAGACCAAGATGGCCCCCGCACCGACCGAGCCCATCCCGATCCTGATCGGCGGACATGCCGACGCTGCGCTGCGCCGGGCCGCGCGCAACGACGGCTGGATGCACGGCGGCGGCACCGACGATCTCGACGATCTCCTGGTCAAGCTCAACCGCTATCGCGAGGAGGAGGGGACCACTGCCCGTCCCTTTGAGATCCACGTCATCTCCCTCGACGCGTTCACCGTCGACGGGGTGAAACGCCTGGAAGACAAGGGCGTCACCGACGTGATGGTCGGCTTCCGGCTGCCCTACATCATGGGTCCCGACCCCGAGCCGCTGGAGAACAAGATCCGCAATCTCGAAATGTTCGCCGAGCGGGTTATCTCGAAAGTCTAACCGTCACAGCGGATCCCATTTTGGGGCCCGCCGCTCAGCACGGGCGGCGCCGGCTTCGGCGGGATATCCGGTGAACCCGGCGAGGACCTGTATCCGGTTCTCGAGTTCCTTGGCGTGCCGCAGGCTCGGCGCGTCGAGGGCGGCGTTCAGCCCGGTCTTGGTCTGCCATACGCCATACGGATTATTGGCGGCAATCTCCCGCGCCACCGCCAGTGCGGCATCCATCAGCCGCTCCGGCGCCACCACCTCGCTGACCAGTTTGATGCGGAACGCCTCGTGGGCGTCGATGATCCGCCCCGTCAGCATCAGTTCGCGGGCCGTGCCCGCTCCGACGATCTTCGGAAGCAGATAGCTGGTTCCCATGTCCATCGACGACAGGCCGGGCTTGATGAATACCGACCCGAAGCGCGCGGTCTCCGAGGCGATTCGGATGTCACTGTGCAGCGCGACCGACAAGCCGCCCCCGACTGCGGGCCCGTTAACCGCGGCGATCACCGGAATCGGCAGTTCGTAGAGCCGGGTGTATTGATCGGCAAGCCGGGTCTGGGAGTCCCATGTCGTCTTGAGCCGGCTGGCCGACGGCGTCACCCACGGTTGTCCGGTGCCGCTGAGGTCCATTCCCGCACAGAAGCCGCGCCCTGCTCCGGTGATGACGGCCACCCGGTACTTCCACGAGCCCAGCTCGTCGAGCACGTCGTCCAGTCCGTCGATCAGGGCGCCGTCGATCGCGTTGAGCACCTCGGGCCGGTTCAGGGTGATCCCGGCGATTCCGTCTTCGAGTTCTGCGAATTCCACAGCGGCCATGACGTGCAGATTAGCCCCCGGCCAAGGCGGGTATTCCGCGCGCCATGGCAACCGTTGACGTGGCTGTCCCTTCTGATGTGCCGCCCGAGCGGGCGTGGGAATTGGCGTCGAATCTTCACCGGTTCGGTGAATGGATGACGATCTTCGGCGACTGGCGCAGCCCTGTTCCGCTGGTCATCCGTCAAGGCACGCAGGTGTCGTCGCTGATCAAGGTGAAGGGGTTCCGCAACACCATCCACTGGAACGTCACCAACTACGACGCGCCACGGACGATCGAACTGAAGGGCTGGGGGCGTGGTGGCATCGGGATCGGTATCACGATGAACGTCGTCGACGAGCATCCGGGAACGTGTTTTCGGCTGTTGGCCGATATCTCCGGTGGGCTGCTGAACGGGCCCATCGGCCGCCTGGTGGCCCGCGTCCTCGAGGGCGAAGTCCAAAAGTCGGTGGAGAACCTGGCCGCAATGGCCTGACGGCGGTGCCGTCGCGCTAACGTGCACGGATGGCCGGATATCGCGAACTCTTCGACGCCAGCGTCGCCGACCCCACGCAGTTCTGGGCGGAAGCCGCCCGCGCAGTGTCGTGGACGCGCGCACCGCGACGCATCCTCGACGACTCGAACCCGCCGTTCTACCGGTGGTTCCCCGACGCCGAGCTGAACACCTGCGCCAACGCCCTGGACCGGCACGTCACTGAGCGTGGCGACCAGCCGGCACTGATCTACGACTCCCCGGTCACCGGAACCAAGCGGGTTTACAACTATCGCGAATTACTGTACGAGACAGCATGTTTCGCCGGTGTGCTGCGCGGGCTGGGCGTCGGCAAGGGCGACCGCGTGGTGCTGTACATGCCGATGATCCCCGAGGCGGCCATCGCGATGCTGGCCTGCGCCCGCCTCGGCGCGGTGCACTCAGTGGTGTTCGGCGGATTCGCCGCCCACGAACTGGCCACCCGCATCGACGACGCCCAGCCGGTAGTGGTCGTCTCGGCGTCATGCGGCATCGAGCCGACCCGGGTGGTGGCGTACAAGCCGATGCTCGACCATGCGCTGGAACTGGCCGCACACAAGCCCGCGGCCTGCGTGATCGTCCAGCGCGACCGGCAGCCCTGCGATCTGGTCGAGGGTCGCGATGTGGACTGGGCCGACGCGATGGCCACGGCCGCGCCCGCCGACCCCGTTCCGGTGGCCGCAACCGATCCGCTGTACGTGCTCTACACGTCGGGGACGACGGGCAAGCCCAAGGGGATCGTGCGAGACAACGGCGGCCATGCGGTCGCGCTGCTGTGGAGCATGCGGCACATCTACGACATCGACCCCGGCGACGTGTTCTGGGCGGCCTCCGATGTCGGGTGGGTGGTGGGGCACTCCTACATCGTCTACGGGCCGCTGCTGGCCGGTGCGACGACGGTGCTGTACGAGGGAAAGTCCATCGGCACACCGGATCCCGGCGCGTTCTGGCGGGTCGTCGCCGAGCACGGGGTCAAAGCGCTGTTCACCGCGCCGACGGCGATCCGGGCGATCCGCAAGGAGGATCCGGAAGCGTCGCACGTGGGTCGTTACGACCTGTCCTGCCTGAAATATCTGTTCCAGGCCGGTGAGCGGCTGGACCCGGACACCTACGAGTGGGCGTCGGCGAAACTCGGTGTCCCCGTTGTCGACCACTGGTGGCAAACCGAGACCGGCTGGGCGATCGCGGCCAATCCGATGGGCGTGCAACATCTTCCGCTGAAGCCGGGCTCCCCTACCGTGCCGATGCCGGGTTACGACGTGCAGATCCTGCAGGTCGACGGTTCACCGTGCGCACCGGGCGAGGAGGGTGCCATCTGCATCAGCCTGCCGTTGCCGCCGGGAACACTGCCGACGCTGTGGGGCGACGACGCGCGCTATGAGGCGTCGTATCTGTGCGAGCACCCCGGCTTCTATCTGACCGGCGACGGCGGCTACCTCGATGAGGACGGGTATCTGTTCGTGATGGGCCGGATCGACGACGTGATCAACGTTGCGGGACACCGGTTGTCGACGGGATCGATCGAGGCGGTGCTGGCGGCGCATCCGGCGGTGGCCGAGTGCGCGGTGATCGGGGTGGCCGACGAGATCAAGGGCCAGGTGCCCCGTGGGTTCGTGGTGTTGAAGGCCGGGGCGTCGGCCGAGGGCCTGGCCGACGAGCTGGTGGCCGCGGTGCGTAACGAGATCGGTGCGGTGGCGTGCTTCCGGCTGGTCGATGTGGTGCCGGCACTGCCGAAGACGCGCTCAGGCAAGATCCTGCGCAAGACGATGCGGGGTATCGCGCACGGTAAAGACGAGCCGGTGCCGTCGACCATCGAGGATCCGGCCGTGCTGGAGACGCTGAAGCCGATTCTGCGGGGATAGACGTGCCCATCGCGGTCGACGAATTTCGTGTTGCCGATGCGCCCGACGTGTGGCGGTCGGCCGGGTTCAACGTGGATCCCGACGGTGTCTGCCGGATCGGCGATGTTCGGGTACGACTGCTCGGGGACGGCATCGGCATCGTCGGCTGGACACTGCGCGAGCTGCCCGTGGACGGAAATCTCGACGGCGTCCCGACGTCGCGGTCTGATGCCGCCCCCGCCGCGCCTGCCACGCACGCGAACGGTGTGACGTCGATCGACCACGTCGTGCTGCTGTCGCCCAATCTTGCCAGGACAGTTTCGTCGCTGGGCGCCGTCGGATTACAGCCGCGCCGGGAACGCGACGCCGAACTCGGCGGCCAACCGATGCGGCAGGTCTTCTTCCGGTTGGGATCGGTGATTCTCGAGGTCGTCGGCGCACCAGGTGTGGCCGACGACGGGCCGTCGTCGTTGTGGGGCATCACCTACGTCGTGGCCGATATCGACGCGACGGCGGCGTTTTTCGGTGATCGCACCCTGCCGGTGAAAGACGCTGTGCAGCCTGGACGCCGGATCACCACGCTGCGTCATCGCGATCTGGGCATGTCGGTCCGGACGGCGATGATTTCGCCGCCTATTCTCAGCCGATGACCGATGTCGTTGTCATCCACACCGACGGCGGGTGCCGGCCCAACCCCGGCCCGGGCGGCTGGGGCGCGGTGCTGCGGATGCGCCAGCACGTCCGTGAGATGTGCGGCGGCGAACCCGGCGAGACGAGCAACAACCGGATGGAGCTGACCGCGCCGATCATGGCGTTGGAGGCCCTCACTCGCTCGGTGACGGTGCACCTCTATACCGACAGCACCTATGTGCGCAATGGCATCACGAAATGGGTGTCCGGCTGGGAGCGCAATGGCTGGCTGACCGCCGCCAAGCAACCCGTGAAGAACGTAGACCTGTGGCAGCGGCTTCAGATCGCTTGTGCGCGGCACCAAGTCGAGTGGTTCTGGGTGAAGGGCCATTCCGGTGTCGCCGACAACGAGCTGGCCGATCAGTTGGCGACGCGCGGTTTACAGGAAGCGATCGCCGGGTCGACTGTCGCGATCTAGCGAGTTATCCACACTCTGCGGTTCATCCCCAGAGTGAGTCGTACCCGAATTTTCTGTCGGTGGCCCGACGTAGTCTTTTGACATGGACTCGAACAACTGTTCGATAGATGTGGCACTGGGCGCGCTCGACGATGCCGTCGACGCCCTGGCCGCTCTTGACGTAGAGTCCTTGTCGCCGCCGGATCGGTTTGTGGTGTTGGAACGGTTGGAGACCGCACGGCGCCGCCAAGTCGCGCTGTCGCACGCTGTTGTGTCCCGGTTGGAGCAGTTCGAGGGGTGTCCGCCGGTGGGGATCACGTTGGCCGATGTGTTGCGGGTCAGCCCGAAGGAGGCCAGGCGGCGGATCCGCGACGCCGCTCAACTGGCCCCGCGCACCACATTGACCGGGGAGCCGCTGGCCCCGCAGCTACCGGAAACGTCGCAGGCCTGGCACGACGGGCAGCTCGACCCCGAGCATCTGCGGGTGATCCAGAAGTTCTTCAGCGATTTGCCCGACCACGTCCCGCCGGCGCAACGGGAGAAGGCCGAACGCGCGTTGGCCAGGCATGCGGTCAACGTGCGCCCGGATCAGCTGGAGCGCATCGCCCACCGGATGTCATTGCATCTGAATCCTGACGGCACGTTCTCCGATGAGGACCGGGCCCGCAAACGCGGCTTCACGTGGGGCCGGCAACGTGCCGATGGCATGCGTGAGGGCAAGCTGGTCGCCGACCCGGAACTGCAGGCGGAGCTTGACGCATGGAACGCCAAGTACGCCGCGCCCGGCATGTGCAATCCCGACGAGGAAAACCCCACCACGGACGGTGAACCCACCGAGGATGTCGCACAACGCGATCTACGCACCCACAGCCAACGACAGCATGACGCCCTCAAAGCCTTGGTGCGTGGACAGCTAGGTGATCCGAAGTTCGGCCAGCACAACGGCTTACCGGTCACCGTCATCGTGTCGGCCACCCTCGACGACATCCAGAACAAGACCGGCTACGGGACCACCGCCAGCGGGGTGGTCATGCCGATCTCCGAGGTAATCCGGTTAGGGGCGCACGCCTACCACTACCTCGCGCGGTTCGAGGGGGTGAACGGTCGCGCGCTGTGGCTGGGCCGCACCAAACGTATCGCCTCAGCAGACCAGCGAATCATCCTGCACGCCAAGTATCGTGGCTGCACCCGCCCCGGCTGCGACGCTCCCGGGTACCACAGCGTGGTCCACCACGCCGCCCAGGATTGGAAGAACGGCGGCAACACCGACATCGGTGACCTCACCCTGGCCTGCCCGCCCGACAACGAACTCGTCGAAACCGGCGGCTGGGCCACCCGCCAACTCGCAGGCGGCGACACCGAATGGATCCCACCACCCGACCTGCCCATGCTGCGCGGCGGCGTCAACGACTTCCACCACCCCGAACGCCTACTGGACAGTGACGGCGACCCGCCGACTGGTGATGCCGGCGACCCGGCCGCCTAGCCCGGCAGCTCAACCTCCACGTCGGCAGGCACCTTGTCCGGCCGCAGGCCGCGCCAACTCGGATGGCGCAGCCGGCCATCGGACGTCCATTCTCCAAAACGCACCTCCCCCACCAACTCCGGGCGCACATAGGTGACCCCTTTGGCGTCCAACCTGGGAAGTGGTGCGTTAAACGGAGATTCGTCGGTGTGCAACGCAGAGAGGATCGTCTTGAGCCGGGTTAACTCCTTCTCGGAGAATCCGGTACCCACCCGGCCGATGAACCGCAGACCGCCTTCGTCGGGAATGCCGAGCAGCAGCGCGCCGATGCCGCTGGAGCGTCCGCCGTTACCCTCGCGCCAGCCGCCGATCACGGCCTCCTGCGTGTTCCAGTTCTTGTCCTTGATCCAGGACGCCGACCGCCGCCCCGGCTGATAGGTCGAGTCCCATTTCTTGGCGACAACACCTTCCCACTTCTTCTTCCTGGAGAATTCGAGTGCGTCGGATCCGTCGCCGTCGATCAGCGGCGGCACGATCAAATCCGTTCCCTCGGCGAAGGTTTCCAGCACCTTGCGCCGGTCGCGGTACTTCGCCTTCAGCAGCGAACGCCCGTCGAGGCGCAGGATGTCGAACACCCAGAACTCGATCCTGGTGGCGCGCACCCGATTCTGCATCTCACCGAAGTTCGGGACACCATGTTCGTCGAGCGCCACCACCTCGCCGTCGAGGATCACGTCGTGGTCAGCGAGATCGGTTGCCAGCGACTGTAATTGCGGATACTCCGCGGTGAGATCCCGCCCGCTGCGCGATTGCAGCCGCAGCTCGCCGTGCGAAATCTCGACCAGCAGCCGGTAGCCGTCGAACTTCCCCTCGAACCCGTACTGCGCCGCGGTGAGCCTCTCCACCGAACCCACTGTGGCGAGCATCGGCGAGTAGTCCTGCAGGCGCGGCGCCCGTTGCTCTTTCATCCGGTGCGCCAGCCACTGGTTGCCAGCTGTCTGAATCAGCGCGTAACGGCCCGAGATCCGCCGGCCGTGCAGGTCGACGATCACCTCGCCGCCCTTCTCCCCGCCGTCCCGGAACTTCTCCGCCTCGTACGTCCCGGAATCCCAGATGATCACCTTGCCGCCGCCGTACTCGCCCTTCGGAATAGATCCCTCGAACGTCGCGTACTCCAGCGGGTGGTCCTCGGTATGCACGGCGAGATGGTTGACCGCCGGAGTATCCGGCAGGTTCTTCGGCACCGCCCACGACACCAGCACGCCGTCGCGCTCCAGCCGGAAGTCGTAGTGCAGCCGCCGGGCGTGGTGCTCCTGGATGACGAAGGTGTTGTTCTCACCGACAGCCGGCCTGGCCGCCGGTACCGGCTCGGGCGTCTTGGCCGAATCCCGCATGCTCCGGTACGTCGTCAGCCGGTCCTCGCCGGGGACGTCGGCATCCATGCCGGCCAGCAGATCGCCGTGCTCGGCCACCCGGGCCAGCACCTCCCGAAACTCCAGGTGGCGCAGCGTGGGATCGCCGATCTCGTCCCACGTCCGCGGCGCCGCGACCGTCGGGTGCTCCCGTCCGCGCAACGAATACGGCGCGATCGTCGTCTTCGACCCGTTGTTCTGGCTCCAATCCAGAAAGACCTTGCCCGCCCGCAGACTCTTGGTCATCGTGGCAGTCACCAGCGTGGGCATGCTCTGCTCGAGCTGCTGAGCCACCCGGCGGGCCAGCACCACCGCACCGTTGCTGCTGACCGGGTCGGCCAGCGGGGCATACAAATGCAGCCCCTTGCTTCCGCTGGTGAGCGGGTAGACCGTCAGCCCGATGTCGTCCATCAGCTCGCGGACGGCATGGGCCACCTCGCCCAGCTGCGGCATCGACACACCCTCGCCCGGATCCAGGTCGAACACCAAACGTGTTGCCGGACCGGGCTTTCCATCGCCTGCGAATCGCCATTGCGGCACATGGACTTCCAAGGCAGCCTGCTGAGCGATCCAGGCCAGGCCCGTCGTGCTGTTGATGATCGGATAGGTGGTGGCCCCCGAGCGGTGCGCCACGGTCGCCCGGTCGAGCCAGTCCGGAGCCGAACTGGCGAGCTGCTTTTCGAAAAACGACGCCTCGTCGACCCCGTTGGGCCAGCGCTTGCGGGTGACCGGCCGGCCCGCGATGTGCGGCAGCATCACCTCGGCGATGGCGGTGTAGTACTCGAATACGTCGGCCTTGGTGGTGCCGGTGGCCGGATAGAGCACCTTGTCGGCGTTGGTCAGCGTGACTCGGGGTCCCTTCGTCGCCCCGGGCGGCCACACGTCATTCACCACCCCAACGGTATTACCCACTGCTACCGTGGACCAGTGACCAGAATGCTGGTGGCTGTCCTACTGGCGCTGCCCGCGTTGATCGGCGTTCCGCAGGCCGCCGCCGATCCGGAAGATCACGTCCCCTACTGCTCGGCCGGGCAGGACCCGATGAACAGCGGTTGCCGGCCGGCGCCCTACCAGGAAACCAGCGACGGCATGGCCCCCGGCGCGAATCCCGACCTGCCCACCGGGCTGAATCCAGGCGTCCAGCCCGCCATCTGACCCAGCAACACCGGTAAGGCCTGCATACTGGACAGATGCGTTCCATCTGGAAAGGCTCGATCGCATTCGGTCTGGTGAACGTCCCTGTCAAGGTGTACAGCGCCACCGAGGACCACGATCTGAAGTTCCATCAGGTGCACGCCAAGGACAACGGCCGCATTCGCTACAAGCGCGTCTGCGAAGTGTGCGGTGAAGTGGTCGAATACCGCGACATCGCCAAGGCCTACGAGTCCGACGACGGCCAGACCGTGATCATCACCGACGACGACATCGCCACGCTCCCCGAGGAACGCAGCCACGAGATCGAGGTGGTTCAGTTCGTTCCCGCCAGCGAGATCGACCCGCTGATGTACGACCGCAGCTATTACCTGGAGCCTGATGGCAAGTCGTCGAAGTCCTATGTGCTGCTGGCCAAAACGCTCGCCGACACCGACCGGGTGGCGATCGTGCACTTCGCCTTGCGCAATAAGACTCGGCTGGCCGCCCTACGGGTCAAGGATTTCTCCAAGCGTGACGTGATGATCGTGCACACGCTGCTATGGCCCGACGAGATCCGCGATCCCGACTTCCCGGTGCTCGACAAAGAGGTGGAGATCAAGCCGGCCGAGCTGAAGATGGCGGGCCAGGTCGTCGACTCGATGGCCGATGATTTCCACCCCGAGCAGTTCCGCGACACCTACCAGGAACAGCTCCTCGAACTCGTCCAGGCCAAGCTCGAAGGTGGGGAGGCGTTCACCACCGAAGACCAGCCCGCCGAGCTCGATGAGACCGAGGATGTCTCCGATCTGCTGGCCAAGCTCGAGGCCAGTGTCCAACGCCGCCGGGGCGAGGCAGGCGGTGCGACGCCCGCCAAAGCCCCGGCCAAGAAGGCGGCGAAGAAGGCTCCGGCCAAGAAAGCAACCGCGAAGAAGACCGCCGCCAAGAAGGCCTGACCAAAATAGAACGTGTTTCAATTTCGTTCTGAATTCTGCGCCGCCAACTCTCACGATCTTGTTACGGTGTTCGCGGACAAGGGAAGAGGGACACGTGATACTCGACAAATTCAGACTTGATGGTCAAGTTGCGGTGGTCACCGGTGGTGGCCGTGGCCTGGGTGCGGCAATCGCCGTGGCGTTCGCCGAAGTCGGCGCCGACGTCGTCATCGGCTCGCGCACCCAGTCCGAGTTGGAGTCGGTCGCCAAGCAGATCGAGGCCGCCGGACGGCGCGCCCATATCGTCGTCGGCGACCTCGCGCAGCCGGATACGACGGCCGCGCTGGCCGGTACCGCGGTCGAGGCGTTCGGCAAGCTGGACATCGTCGTCAACAACGTCGGCGGCACCATGCCCAACGCTCTGCTGAACACCAGCGTCAAGGACATGAAGGACGCGTTCACGTTCAACGTCCTCACCGCACACGCCCTGACGCTGGCCGCCGTGCCGCTGATGCTCGAGCACTCCGGCGGCGGCAACATCATCAACATCACCTCGACGATGGGTCGGCTGGCCGGCCGTGGCTTCGCCGCCTACAGCACGGCAAAGGCCGCCCTGGCCCACTACACCCGGCTGACCGCGCTCGACCTGTCCCCCAAGATCCGGGTCAATGCCATCGCACCGGGCTCCATCCTCACCTCGGCGCTGGAGATCGTCGCCTCCAACGACGCACTGCGCGACCCGATGGAGAAGGCGACGCCGATGAAGCGGCTCGGCGATCCGCTCGACATCGCCGCGGCCGCCGTCTATCTCGCGTCGCCCGCCGCCAGCTACCTCACCGGCAAGATGCTCGAGGTCGACGGCGGCCTCATCGTGCCGAACCTCGACCTCCCCATCCCGGACCTGTAAGGAGCGCCATGGCCATCCGCGTCGCACAGATCGGCACCGGCAACGTCGGCATCCACGCGTTGAGGGCGCTGATCACCAACCCCGAGTTCGAACTCACCGGCGTCTGGGTCTCCTCGGATTCCAAGGCGGGCAAGGACGCCGCCGAATTGGCCGGGCTCGCTGACGCCACCGGCGTCACGGCCACCACCGATCTCGACGCCGTGCTCGCCGCCAAGCCCGATTGCGTCGTCTACAACGCGCTGGCCGACAACCGCCTGCCCGAGGCGCTGGAGGACTACCGGCGCATCCTGGCCGCCGGCGTCAACGTCGTCGGCAGTGGCCCGGTGTTCCTGCAGTGGCCATGGCAGGTGATTCCCGACGAGATGATCAAACCGCTGGAAGATGCTGCCCAGGAAGGCAATTCGAGTCTGTTCGTCAACGGGATCGATCCCGGCTTCGCCAACGATCTGCTGCCGCTGGCGCTGGCGAGCACCTGCCAGAGCATCGAGCAGATCCGGTGCATGGAGATCCTCGACTACGCCACCTACGACAGCGCCACGGTCATGTTCGACGTCATGGGCTTCGGCAAGCCGATGGACGAGATCCCGATGCTCCTGCAGCCCGGGGTGCTGAGCCTGGCCTGGGGCTCGGTGATCCGCCAGATCGCGGCCGGACTGGGTCTGGAACTCGACGGCATCGAAGACATGTACGTGCGCGAGCCTGCGCCGGAGGACATCGAGATCGCCGCGGGCACCATCGCCAAGGGCACCGCGGCGGGACTGCGATTCGAAGTGATCGGCTTGGTCGGCGGCGCCCCGGCGATCGTCGTCGAACACGTCACCCGGCTGCGCGAGGATCTGTACCCGGACTGGCCGCAGCCCGCACAGGAAGGCGGCAACTACCGCATCGAGATCACCGGCGAACCGTCCTACGCGATGGACCTGTGTCTGAGCTCGCCCAACGGCGACCACAACCACGCCGGCTTGGTGGCCACCGCGATGCGGCTCGTCAACGCGATCCCTTCCGTGGTGGCCGCACCCGCCGGGATCCGCACGACGATCGACTTACCATTCGCGACTGGCAAAGGGCTGTACGCTTCTGGGTAAGGGAACTGCCAGGAAGGGAATGCCGATGCGGCACAGGCTCCGCTATGTGTTTCCGGTGATCGTCGCCGCCGGTGCTGCCGCAGGTGCATTTGCACCCGTCGCCAATGCTGATACGACGTTGATCGCCCCGTCGGTTCCCAGCTGCGTCGACACCGGAGGCAGCTCAGTGATCGGTGGCCAGACCACCCAATGCGCCACCCCCGGCAACGTCCAGCTCAACGCAACCCCAGAAGTCCCCGAGGATTTCGCCTATCCCTGGGGCGACGAGTTCTACGGTCCTGCACTGATTTTCGGCGCTCCCGGCCCCGCAGGTGGCGCCCACGGCGGCGGGGGCCGCTGAGCCTCAGATCGCGGCCGCAAGGAGGCCCACATGGTTACCAAGATTGCTCTTGGCGCCCCCCTACTGATCGCGGTCGCGACCGTCGTACTGGCCGCCCCGGCGACAGCGCGGCCCGCGCAATGCACCGAAACGGGTCCCAGCACCACAGTCTGCGAGACCCCGGGGCATGCGGCGATCGTCACCTCGCCCAACCCGGCCTTGCAGAATCCGCTGGCGGGCTGGGGCTACGGCGGCTGGGGCATCGGGCTCGGCGGAATCTTCATCGGCCTCTGACGAGCCGCGACAGGTTTCGGGTACCCTAACTTTCTTGTTAGTAGCCCCGGACAGAAGGCTCGTCGATTGGCACAGGTGACCCGCGCCCCCAAGGGGGGCTGGTATCTGCTCGGCCCCGCCTTCGTCGCAGCCATCGCCTACGTCGACCCGGGGAACGTAGCGGCCAACATCAGCGCCGGCGCACAGTTCGGTTTCCTGCTGGTCTGGGTGATCGTGACGGCCAACGTGATGGCCGGGCTGGTGCAGTACCTGTCGGCCAAGCTGGGCCTGGTCACCGGCCGCAGCCTGCCCGAAGCCGTCCGCGACCACACCCGCACCCCGACCCGCATCGGGTATTGGATTCAGGCCGAACTGGTCGCGATCGCCACCGACCTCGCCGAGGTGGTGGGCGGCGCCATCGCATTGCGCCTGCTATTCGACCTGCCGCTGCTCCTCGGCGGCGTGATCACCGGTGCGGTGTCATTGCTCCTGCTGGCCGTGCAGGACCGGCGGGGTCAGCGGATGTTCGAGCGGGTCATCACCGGGCTGCTCCTGGTCATCGCCATCGGGTTCCTGTCCAGCCTGTTCGTCAAGGCACCGCCGGCCGCTGACGTGGTGGGCGGCCTCTTCCCCCGGTTCGACGGCCCGGAAAGCGTTCTGCTGGCGACCGCAATGCTCGGCGCGACCGTGATGCCGCACGCGGTCTACCTGCATTCCGGACTCGCGCGCGACCGGCACGGGCACCCCGCCGCCGGCGCGGCGCGCGCCCGGCTGCTGCGGATCACGCGGTGGGACGTCGGCGTCGCGATGCTGGTGGCCGGCGCGGTCAACATGTCCATGCTGCTGATCGCGGCGACAAACCTGCAGGGCCGCGACGACACCGACTCGATCGAGGGTGCGCACGCCGCCGTCCGGGACGCGTTGGGGCCCACGGTCGCACTGCTGTTCGCGATCGGTCTGCTGGCCTCCGGTCTGGCATCGACGTCGGTCGGCGCCTACGCCGGGGCGATGATCATGCAGGGGCTGCTGCACAGGACTTTCCCGATGCTCGTGCGCCGGCTGGTGACGCTGATCCCGGCCCTCGTGGTGCTCGCCATCGGCATCGATCCCAGCCGCGCGCTGGTGATCTCCCAGGTGGTGCTGTCGTTCGGCATCCCGTTCGCGCTGATCCCGCTGGTCCGGCTGACCAGCAATCGCACGCTGATGGGTGCGGACATCAACGCCCGGCTGACGACGGCCCTCGGGTGGGCGGTTGCCGCAGTCATTACGCTGCTGAACGTGGTCCTGATCTACCTGACACTCGCGCACTGAGGTGCGGCACCCGTATTTCGCCTACGGGTCCAATCTCTGCGTGCACCAGATGGCCCGGCGTTGTCCCGGGGCCGCCGACCCCCGGCCGGCGACCCTGGCCGATCATGACTGGCTGATCAACTCCCGCGGCGTGGCCACCGTCGAACCGTTTGTCGGCAGCATCGTGCACGGCGTGCTGTGGTGGCTGACCGACCACGACCTCGCCGTGTTGGACAGCGCCGAAGGGGTGCCGGTGCGGTACCGCCGCGACCGGCTGACCGTGTACACCGGTGACGGGCCCGCCCCGGCCTGGGTCTACATCGACCACCGCACCGAACCGGGCCCGCCGCGGCCCGGCTATCTGGAGCGCATCATCGACGGCGCGCTGCACCACGGCCTGCCGCAGCGCTGGGTGGACTTCCTGCGACGCTGGGATCCAGCGCACTGGCCGCGACCACTGGCGTCGAACTCCTCTGGGCCGCAATCACTTTCCGAACTCCTCGCCGACCCGTCGGTCGTCGAGGTCAGTCAGCTGCGGTCGCCGTTCGGGTTCCTCGCCATCCACGGCGGCGGCCTCGAGCAGATGACCGACGTCATCGCCGAACGCGCCGCCGACGCCGCCGGAGCGTCGCTGTATCTGCTGCGCCACCCCGAGCACTATCCGCACCACCTGCCGTCGGCGCGCTATCTGGCCGCCGAATCCGAACGGCTAGCCACATTTCTGGACCACGTCGACGTGGCCGTGTCGGTGCACGGCTACGGCCGCATCGGGCGCAGCACCGACCTGCTGGCCGGCGGCCGCAACCGGACGCTGGCCCGTCACCTCGCCGCCAGCATCGAGCTGCCCGGCTACCAGGTGGTCACCGATCTCGGCGCCATCCCCGCCGAGCTGCGCGGCCTGCACCCCGACAACCCGGTCAACCGGGTGCGCGGCGGCGGTGCGCAACTGGAGCTGCCGACCCGGGTTCGCGGCATCAGCCCGCGAAGTCAGCCGCCGGCTGCCGACGGGCTCTCCCCGGCGACCTCTGCGCTGGTGCGGGGCCTGGCCGCGGCGGCGCGGTCCTGGGCGGTCTAGCCGCCGAGCATCAGGAACTGAGCCGCGGCCTGTTGCCGAGCGTCGTGCAGGTCTGCGGAGGTGGTCGTGAAGGCGTATTGGCCTCTGGTGCCGTGACAGCCATACCGGGACGGGCCGGCGCCGAGATCGACGCAGGAGCCATTCGGCACCCCGGTAATCGCGTCGGCGGCGGTCGTTGCACCAGACGGGAGATTTTCGGCCAACAGCGTTGCGCCCGAAGAGCTCTCAGTCTCATATATCGTTGCGCGCCCCAACGCCACCGCCGTCACCACGGCCGCGTCGAACAGCTCCGCAGCCCGGACCGGGTCGTGTTCGAAGTGCAGCGCCCCCGGCGCGGAGTACACGCCGACGGCCGGGGGCAGCGTATGAGCCAGCAGACCGGTCGGATCGATCGGCAGCTCGGCGAGGCGGGCCGGGTCGGTCGGGGTGAACTCGTCGATGCGCGGGCCCTGGAGGTCCAGGATCCCGGCGATCAGCCCCATCGCCGCCTCGACCGTGTTGCGGGTCTGCACCCACTGATAGAGGACGTACGGGCCGCGCGGGGTGAAGCTCTCCACGATCACCCCGCGGGGCATCGTGACCACCAGCGCCAGGGAGTCGCGATGGTGCCCGATCGCGACCGGCCGCGCGGGTTCGGCGGCGGCCATCTCCCTGGCGGCCGCTGCTGCGGCTCCGGTGTCGGGGAAGCGCATGACAAGGTTGACCACCGAGGTGGCGGGTGCCGGTTCACCTGCGGTGCTGCGTGCGGAGGAGAAGCCCGCGACGAAACGGTGCGCCTCAGCGATCCCGGCACGCCGCGCGCGGATGTCGGCCCGCAATGCCTGGGCGTTCGGAACCGGCCCGGTATTGACGCTTTCCAACCGACGAAGCGAGGTGTCGACATCGGTGGGAAGAACCACACGGGCAGCCATGCGCTGCCCTTCGAGAACGGTCCCGATTCCGGGCGGCGCGCTCACCGCGACGGCCGCGGTCGGGTAGGACCCGACATCGAGCGGGCTCGCCGTGACAGCCACCCCGTTGACGGGGCTGCACCCGGCGACGCCCAGCACGACGGCGGCCATCAGGGCCGGCGCCCGGCGGGGTCGCGTCATCACATCAGCATGGATACCGGATGCAAACTCCTGCGGACTTCTCGGTTAACGACAGCCGCGCCTGGTATCGCATTCCGGCACGCTGCTCCAGGATTTCCCTTTGTGGCCGACGTCGACTTCTCCCTGCTGGATCTGCCGCGCGAGACGCCACCGGAGCCCGATGCCTACCTGCGAGCGGCGATGGCCTGGCATTTCGGGGCCGAAACCGGCTCGCCGTACTGGCTGCGCACGGCCGGGGACCTGGACTTCGATCCGCTGACCGATATCCGCACGTTCGCCGACCTCCGCCGATTCCCGAACTTCGTCAACCAATTGCGCGACATCCCGGCCGAGGACCTCATACCGCGCGGCTACGGATCACCCGCGCCGATCCCGATGATCTTCGAATCCGGCGGGACCACCGGCGCACCCAAGCGGACGGCCCAACTACCGGACTGGGTCGCCCAGGTCGCCGATTGGCAGACCGACGACTTCGCGCGCGCGGGATTCGTCGGCGGGCGCGGCTTGCTGTGCATGATGCCGAGCGGCCCGCACGGTGTCGGCCACTTCTCCCGGGTGGTGTCGGGCCGGCTGGGTTCGATCTGTCATCTGATCGATCTCGATCCACGATGGGTCAAGAAGCTGGTCGCCCGCGGGGCCGCGGGCGAGATGTCGGCCTATCTGAGTCACATCCTGGACCAGGCGGAATGCGTTCTGCGCAGCCAGGACGTCGCGAATCTGCACACGACGCCCCCACTGCTGGATGCGATCGCCCGCAACGACACGCTCGCGCAGCTGGTCGGTGACAAGGTCCGGTTCATTCTGCTCAGCGGCGCGCACGTCGATCCCGACACCCTCGACGTGTTGCGCGACGTCTTCCCGGCCACGACCATCGCGATGGTGTTCGGCAGCACGATGATCCTGTCGCAGGCCCAAACGCGAATCGCGGGTGAGGGATTCGTGTTCGACCCGCGCAGCCCCTACGTCTGCTTCTGGGTGATCGACCCGGATACCGGCGAGCAGGTCGGGTATGGCGAACGCGGCCAGGTGGTGATGAACCACATCAGCAAGGGCATGTTCATTCCCAACAATCTCGAACGCGACAGTGCGATCCGCCTGCCCGGCCCTGACGGCCAGGTCGGCGATTCGGTCGCCGAGGTCGCCCCGGTCGCCGTGCTCGATGGCGAGCCGGTGATCGAGGGTGTGTACTGATCGTGATCGACCTGCCCGTCCTGGGACCGAGCGGTGAATATCGTTCCCGCAAAAGCGAAGTCGTCACAGACACCGCAGGCACGGGAGTTGCCGAGCTGAGCATCGCCCCACCGCTGTACATCGCGCGGGCCATGGCGGCGCAGCGCAAGACCAAGCCGCTGCCCGCCGATCAGCGACAGGCCGCGCTACGCAAGGCGGGCGCGGTGTTCGCCACCTCCGAGGCCGCCGGCCTGGATTTCGAGTCGTATGTTCAACTCGCGAGCCGGGTTTCGGGGCTGCCGGTCGCCGTCACCCGGGTGCAGGCACGCGAGGTGAGCGAGGCCGTCGTCGCCGCGTTCGACGCGGCCCAACCGGCCCGGCCGATCGGCGCGGTGCCGGACTGGCGAGCGGTGCGGCCCGGGCACGCGACCGCGATCTGGTCGCGACGCGGTGACGTGTTCGGGGTGCACGGCTCTGGTAATGCTCCCGGTGTGCACGGGCTGTGGCCGCAGGCGCTGGCCCTGGGCTATCGGGTGGCGGTGCGGCCCTCGCGGCGCGAACCGTTCACTGCGCACCGGCTGGCTTCCGCGTTGCGGGAAGCAGGTTTTCGCGACCACGATGTGGCTTACCTGCCCACCGACCACGCCGGGGCGGACGAGATCGTCACGTCGGCCGACCTGGCCCTGGTGTACGGCGGCAGCGATGTTGTGGCCAAGTACGGCGGCGACCCCACGGTGTTCGTCAACGGACCCGGGCGCACCAAGATTCTGATCACCGCGGAGCAGGACTGGCGAGATCACCTCGACGTGATCGTGGATTCCGTTGCCCGACTGGGTGGGATGGCCTGCGTCAACACCACCGCCGTGCTGATCGAGGGTGACGCCGCGCCGCTGGCCCACGCGATCGCCGAGCGGCTCAGCTCCATCGAGGTGCTGCCGCCCGACGACGAACGGGCGGTCCTGCCCACGCAATCCATCGAATCCGCGCGGGCGTTGGCCACTTTCGTCGCCGCCCGTGCCACCGGAACGACCGCGCTACTGGGCGCAGACCAGATCGTCGCCGACCTCGGCGACGGGCGTGCGGCCCTGCGGCCGGCGGTGCATCTGCTCGCGGGATTGGCCACCGAGAAGCTCAACACCGAGCTGGCGTTTCCATGCGTGTGGGTGGCTGCCTGGCAGCGCGCAGATGGCATTGTGCCGCTTCGTCATTCGCTTGTCATCAGTGCGTTCACCGAGGATGACGGTCTTGTCGACGATCTCCTCGACGAGCCGACGATCGCCAATGTGTACTGCGGACCGGTGCCCACCTACTTCACGGCGCCCGGCCTGCCACACGACGGGTTCCTCGCCGACTTCCTCATGCGCACCAAGGGATTCACCACGCTGCGCTGAGCGTCGCTTCCGCGGCGACGGCGAGCACGTCGCCGATCTCGTTGCGCTCACGCCACGCCGCCCGCTGGCGCATCGCGCCGTTGCCCTCCGTCAGCAGCCGGTCCAGCTCCGCGTGGACCCACTCGACGTCGCCGAGTTCCTCGAGCGCGGGCGCCAACAGCTGCAGCCAGCTGCCCAGCACGACCGACGCCGGCGCACTCACCCCGCCCCCGGTGACATCGATGGCCTGGCCGTCCAATCCGTCGTGGGCGGCCTTCCAGTAGGCGGCACGCACGATGTGGTCGTCGACGCGGGGTGACGGTGCCCCGGCGCGTTCGGCGGCCAGGGCGGTCATCACCGCGGCACGGGCCAGGGTGGCCAGCAGAACGGTTTCGGCGACGGTGGCCGGCACGTCGGAAACCCTGACCTCCACGGTCGGGAACTTTGTGGACGGGCGGACATCCCAATAGACCATGCCGTCGTCGAGCATGGCCCCAGCGTCGAGCAGCATCGCCACGATCGCGTCGTAGTGTTCGGCGGACTCGAAATGTGGTGGCGGCCCGGCGCTGGGCCAGCGGCCCCACAGCACGCTGCGCCAGCTGGCATGGCCGCTGTCGGCGTTGCGATAGATCGCCGAGTTGGCGGTGAGCGCGAGCAGCAGCGGCAGCTGAGGCCGCAGCCGGTTGCTCACCGCGATGGCCGCGTCGCGGTCGGGCACCTCGACGTGGACGTGGCATCCGCAGATGCCCTGCTCGTGGGCGATCATGCCGAAGTGCTCGCCGATATCGCGGTAGCGCTCGGTGTCGGTGATCGGGAAGCTGTGCGGCACCGTGGGTGGCAGGCCGACAGCCAGAAGTTGCGCCCCCGCCTCCTGCGCGGCATCCGCCGCGATTCGCCTCAACCGGGTGATCTGTTGGCGCAGTTGCGAACTCGTCTGCGCCACCTCCGTCGCGATCTCGACTTGGCAGGTGGTCAGCTCGAGTTGCAGGTCGACTCCGCGGTGAGCCGCTCGCTTGGCCACGTCGGCGTTGCAGGCGACCGGCTCACCGGTGTCGGGATCGATGAGGAGGAACTCTTCTTCCACGCCGACACTGGGCACGTTCACAATCCACGGAATCCCCGCGTCGAGGGCGCGTCAAACCGTGCCACGTAGCGAGACCGACGCTGTCGATCGCGCGCGCAGCGGTCTTAGCATGCCGAGATGGTGAAAGATTTTCGCTTCGGCATCGGCGTGCGATCGGTCAAGTCGGCGCAGAAGCTGCGCGATACGGTGCGACGGTTCGAGGATTTGGGTTTCGACGTCCTGCATGTTCCGGACCACCTCGGCCGGTTCGGCATCCCCGCGCCGTTTCCCACCATGGTGGCCGCAGCGGAGTATTCCAAGACGATGCGCGTGGGCACCTTCGTGATCAACGCCGCGTTCTACAAGCCCGCGATCCTGGCGCGCGACGCCATCGCCGTCGACATCCTGAGTGAGGGACGGCTCGATCTCGGGCTGGGCACCGGGTATGTGCGCGAGGAGTTCGAGGCCGCGGAGATGCCGTACCCGAGCGCCGGTGAGCGGGTCGACCACCTGCGGCACACCACCACCTATCTCAAGCAGACCGCACCGTCGATCCCGATCCTGATCGCGGGCAACGGCGATCGGGTGCTGCGGATCGCGGCCCAACACGCCGACATCATCGGGCTCACCGGCGGCGGGGTGCCCGAATATCCCGGGCACGATCCGTTGGCCGAGCGGATCGACTTCGTCCGGGCTGCCGCCGGCGAGCGATTTGCCGACCTGGAACTCAACATCGCGATCACCGGAGTGCCCACCGATTCCTCGGGCATCCCCGACCTCGCGCTGACCCGCGGATACGCAGCCGACGCCACCGAGGAGCAGCTGCTGGCCCTGCCGACCGTGCTCTCCGGTACCCCGCGCGATATCGCGGACACCTTGCGGGCCCGCCGCGACGACTACGGGATCAGCTACTTCACCGTGCAGGACTATCACGCGGAGTACTTCGCGAAGGTCATCGCCGAGTTGCGCTGAGACTAGGCGGTAAGCTGCCAGCCGGTGCGCCCCCGTAGCTCAGGGGATAGAGCACGGCTCTCCTAAAGCCGGTGTCGCAGGTTCGAATCCTGCCGGGGGCACTTATTTCCGCAGTTCAGGGCGCTGCCGGGGTGAACAGTTCGACGAGGTTTCCCGCCGGATCGGCGATCAGCACCTGACGTCCGCCAGGGCCGCTGACCATCTCGCTGCGCAGCACCACCCCGGCAGTGCGCAGACGTTCGACCTCGGCCTCGAGATCGTCGACGATCAGGTGGATGCGATTCCTTCCCGGCGAGCCGACGTCCGGCGGGGTGGCGCGGGCACCAGAACTCTGCGGGCCCGAAAGCAGTAACCTCAGTGAGCCGCGCGTGACGTCGGCGAAGGCGGGGAGGTGGGCTGACCTCAACACGAAGCCGAGATGCCCGGTGTAGAAGTCGATCGCGGTTTGGACGTCGTCCACCACGTAGCGGACGCTGACCAGGTTCGCATTTTCTTCAGACATGACACACGTCTACCCCGGAACGTGCTACACAACGCCGAAGTCCAAGGAGCCGCGCATGCACGCTGTCCGTGATCGGACGATCCGCCTGCGGGACGGACGGACGCTCGGCTATGCCGAGTACGGCGCACCAGATGGCCTGCCCGTCGTCTACGCGCACGGCGGACTGTCGTGCCGCCTCGACATCGCGGCCGGCGCATCGACCGCACAACAGACCGGTATTCGACTGATTTCCGTCGACCGTCCGGGGATCGGGCTATCCGACCCGAAACCCGGGCGCAGCGTTGCGGACTGGTCCGACGACATCACCGAGCTGCGCGACCAACTCGGCTTCGACGCGTTCGGCGCGATGGGATGGTCGATGGGTGGCCAGTACGCGCTCGCCCTCGGCCACGGGCTGCGGTCCTCGGTGACGCGAGTGGCGGTCATCGCCGGGGGGCTGCCGCTGACCGAGCCGGGACACTTCGCTCAGATGCCGCCGGTGGACCGGACTTTCATCCGACTGTCACAGCGGGTGCCGTGGTTGTCGCGGCAATGTCTGGGATTCATGGGTATCACCGCGCGCCTGACGCCCAGACTATTCACCCGGCTGGCCGCCGGTGATCTTCCCCCGGCCGACGGCGCGGTCGTTCGCACCGAACGGTCCCCGACGTTCGCGCAAACATCCGCCGAAGCGTTGCGGCACCCCGAAGGCCATATCGAGGACTACCTCGCCGCGATGCAGCCGTGGGGTTTCACGCCCGAGGAAATCACTGTGCCAGTGGATGTTTGGGGAGGAGCAGACGATCACTTCCTCGACCCGAGCTGGCCCACCGAGCTGGCCCGCCGGATCCCGGACGCCACGCTGACCACCCGTCCCGGCGGCCACTTCATGGCGCACCTGCACTGGCGGGAGATCTTCGACGCGTTGGCTCGATGAGGTTGACTACAGCGATGAAGCGATTCACCGACGACGAGATGAAAGAACTGCTACCGCGCGCCAAGGCGTACAGCGCGGTCGTGCTGAAGGCCGGACCGAACTACGGCAGCCCTGAAGCTGCGCAGATCATCTGGGAACACGGGCGGCGGAACTTCGGCCTTCGCGACGACGGAGTCCTGGCGGTGGTGCTGCCGGTGGCTGACGACTCGGACGTGTGCGGCATCGGCGTGTTCGACTGCCCTGTCGAAGAAACCGCGGCGATCATGGACGCCGATCCGGGCGTCGTTGCCGGCGTTTTCGTCTACGACGTGCATCCATGCCGCGGATTTCCCGGCGACCACCTGCAGTGATCCACGTCAAGATCTGCGGGATCCGCCGGCTCGACGACGCCTTGGCGGCCGCCCGGTACGGTGCAGACGAGCTCGGTTTCCTCGTCGGCCAGAAGCACAACTCCGCCGACTTCCTCGATCCCGCCGACGCGACCGCAATAGTGCGCGCGCTGCCACCGTCGGTGTCGTCGGTTCTGGTGACCCACCTCGATGATCCCGACGATATCGTTGCGCTCGCCGCCGCAATCGGCGTCACCACGATCCAGCTCCACGGCGACACCTCGCCGGATCAGGCGGCCATCGTCAAAGAGCGCCTGCCACAGCTCAAGACCTACAAGGCAATTCACGTCGTCGATGGCCAATCGATCGACACCGCAAGGCAATACACCAAAGTCGACGCGCTCGTGCTCGACACCCTCGACGCCTCCAACGACCAGGTCGGCGGCACCGGCCGAACCCACGACTGGGCGATCAGCCGGCAGATCGTCGAGCAACTGCCGATCCCGGTGATCCTCGCCGGCGGCCTGACCCCGGACAACGTCACCACCGCGATCAGGGAAGTACGTCCCTACGGCGTCGACGTGAACTCGGGAACCAAAGGGCCTGACGGCTACAAGGACCACACCAAGCTGAAACGCTTCATCGACAACGCCAAGAGTTAGGCCGTCTGGCTCACGTCACCACCGCGCTGCGGCCGCTGCCGGCCGAGTGCACCAGCACCTTGGTGCCGAAAGCCGTTGCCGCCGGCGCGTTTCGCACGATACATCGCCCAGTCTGCCGTCTCGACCAGCCGATCGACGAACGGCTTGTGGTCGAAATCCGCATGCCGCAAGCGCACCGACGTGGTCCCGACGCTGGCCGTGACCCCCGCCCGTGACTTGGCGATGGCGGTACAGAGCCGCTGCGCCAGCTCGCTGCCGTCGGGGCTTGCCGAGATTGCGGCAACCAGGAATTCCTCTCCCCCGCTGCGCGCGACGACCGCCCTGTCGCCAGCGGCCTCGGCGATCGCCTCGGCGACATGCACCAGCGCCTCGTCGCCCGCCGCATGCCCGTAGCGGTCGTTGACCGATTTGAACTTGTCCAGGTCGATCAGCGCCACCACCAGATAGGCGTCAGCACCGCAGCCCGTCTCGATCAGGCGGGACGTCTGGAGATGGAAGGTCCTTCTGTTCAGCAGCCCGGTCAGCGGGTCCTGTTCGGCGCGAAGCAGATCGGTTCCTAGCGCACGGACCATGATCTGAATCGCCAGCGGTAGCGCGATATTGACCTGGATGATGAGCCACCAGTCCACGACGGCAAGGACGGGATGCCCGGCCGCCGCCATCCTGACCGCACCGATCGAGGCCACCACGGCCGCCACCGCGAAGTTGTAGAGAACGAGCCACGTGCTGTGGAAGAACGCGACGTAGGCCCCAATGGTGGCGAAGGCGATGCAGCCGACCACCGCCGGCAGGGGCTGCGGAAACGCCAGGCAAGCCAATGCGATCGAGACGTTCGTGATCAGCGCAAAAGCCACCGACTGGCCCTGGGTCGGCCAGCGCAGGCTCCACAGGACGGATCCGGCGACCCCGCCCGCAACCGCCAGCCAGGTCATCACGATGGGCACGGTGCCAACCGGCCCATCGCTCGAGGCGAGCAACCCCAGTAGACACACCACCAGCGAGGCGGCGATGAACGCCATCAGGGCACGCGTGGCTCCACGCATGCCCCGCTCGGCGAGGTAGCCACTCAACCACTCGTAATGGGTCGACTGCCGCCACCAACGCCTGAGTGCATCCCTCACCATCGAGCGACCCCCACCAGACCCGGAAAATTACGCCTACCCTACCGGCGACCGCCCGCTACCCGCCCCGGGTCTCGATGACTTTGGTGGCGATATCGGTCAGTCGGGTGTTGGTGGTCTGCGACAGCTCACGCAGCATTTCGAACGCACGCATCGCGTCGACGTTGAACCGCTCCATGATCACCCCCTTGGCCTGGCCGATGGTGTCGCGGGTGGTCAACGCCGATTCCAGCTGCTCGCCGTGGCGGCTGGCGATGATCGCCGACGCGGCGTGAGCGGCGAGCACCGATCCGATCGCCTCGGATTGCATGTCGAAGGCGTGCGGCTCGAGACCGAACAGGTTCAACGCGCCCGCCGTCGATGCGCTGGTGTACAGCTTGAACGACAGCCCGCTGCGGACCCCGAGCTCGGCGACCGCCTGGCTGTACTTGGGCCAGCGTCGCTCGGTGGTGAAGTCGTCGGTGCGCACAATCAGTTCGTTGAGGGCGGCCTCGATGCACGGCCCCTCTCCGCATTGCTCTTGGAGCGCGTCGAGCTGGTAGATCAAATCGGATGTGCCGAACAACGACTCGAATTTGCCACCCTTGCCGATCAAGAGCACACCGCAGGTGTCCGTGCCCGGAATCATCGCTGTCGCCGCGGCGGTGACGTCGGTGAGTACCTCATCGACGTCGCGGGGCGGCGCGGTGGCACGGGCCAGCTCGGCCATCCGCTGCGCCAGGTCGTGGTTGGGCGTGGACATTCAGCAGGTGTTCCCGCCCATCCGGGGAAACTAACGCGGGTGCTCGTCGGCGAGACGTTTGGGATTTGCGGCCGGGGCAATGCTTCGCTGCAAGCGGGCGTGGCGGTCGACCTCCACGCTCGCTGAGGTCCTGTCGGTTCAGACCGAGAGCCGGCGGGGCCGCCCCTTTTCCGGTCCGCGTACCGCATTCCGGCCCGACACTCTGTTAGCTGTAGTAATTTCGGCGCAATGGCAGGCAACGTCTGGATCCTTGGCGGCTACCAGAGCGACTTCAGCCGCAACCTCACCAGGGAAGGCCGCGATTTCGCCTCGCTGACAAGCGAGGTCGTCGACCTCACCTTGGCCGCATCGATGATCGACGCCGCCGATATCGATGTCGTGCACGTGGCCAACGCGTTCGGGGAAATGTTCGCCGCCCAAGGCCACCTCGGTGCGATGCCCGCCACCGTGCACGACGGACTGTGGGACACCCCGGCGACCCGCCACGAGGCGGCGTGCGCCTCGGGCAGTGTGGCAGCTCTCGCGGCGATGGCCGACCTGCGGGCAGGCAACTACCGCACCGCCCTGGTAGTCGGAGTCGAGCTGGAGAAGACGGTGCCCGGCGACATCGCCGCGGCCCACCTGGGCGCCGCTGCCTGGACCGGCCACGAGGGCGCCGATGCCACGTATGTGTGGCCGTCGATGTTCAGCGAGGTCGCCGACGAGTACGACCGCCGGTTCGGCATCGACGACGCCCACCTGCATGCGATCGCGGCACTGAACTTTGCCAACGCCCGCCGTAACCCCAATGCCCAAACCAGGGACTGGGAGGTTCCCGATCTGGTGGTGCACGGCGGCGACGACGCCGTCAACCCGCCGACCGAGGGCCGGATCCGCCGCTACGACTGCAGCCAGATGACCGACGGCGGTGCCGGCGTGGTCCTGGTCAACGACGACTTTCTGAGTGAGCACCCGGGCGTGCGCCCGATCGGGATGATCGAAGGCTGGGGCCACCGCACGGTGGGGTTGGGGCTGCGGCAGAAGCTCGACCGCGATGCCGACAACCCGTACGTGCTGCCGCACGTCCGCGCCGCGGTACACGACGCGTTCGGCCGGGCCGGCATCGGGATCGACGACCTCGACGGCATCGAAGTGCACGACTGCTTCACCCCGAGCGAGTACCTCGCCATCGACCACATCGGACTGACCGGGCCCGGTGAATCCTGGAAGGCGATCGAGAACGGCGAGATCGAGATCGGCGGGCGGCTGCCGATCAATCCGAGTGGCGGCCTGATCGGTGGCGGCCACCCGGTGGGTGCCTCGGGGATCCGGATGATGCTCGATGCCGCCAAACAGGTCAGCAACCTCGCAGGCGACTACCAGGTTGAGGGTGCCCGGCGTTTCGGCACCCTGAATTTCGGCGGTAGTACCGCCACCACAGTCAGTTTCATGATCAGATCGGCAGACGATGCACACTGAGATCGTCGGCAAATTCCTGTCCACCCTTCCCGAGGATGACGACCACCCGTACCGCACGGGTCCTTGGCGACCGCAGAACACGGAGTGGTGCGCCGACGATCTGACCGTCGTCGACGGTGAGATCCCCACCGATCTCGATGGCGTCTATCTCCGCAATACTGAGAACCCGCTGCATCCGGCGCTGAAGGCATACCACCCGTTCGACGGTGACGGCATGCTGCACATCGTTGGGTTCCGCGACGGAAAGGCGTTCTATCGCAATCGCTTTGTCCGGACCGACGGCTTCGAGGCCGAGAACGCCGCCGCCGGCCCGCTCTGGCCCGGGCTGGCCGAGCCGCTGCCGCTGGCGAAGGTGGACTACGGCTGGGGCGCGCGCACGCTGATGAAGGACGCCTCCAGCACAGACGTCGTGGTGCACCGCGGCACCGCATTGACGAGCTTCTACCAGTGCGGGGACCTGTACCGCGTCGACCCGTACTCGGGCCAGACCCTGGGCAAGGAGACGTGGGGCGGCGGCTTCCCCGTCGACTGGG
This sequence comes from Mycolicibacterium rhodesiae JS60, assembly GCA_000230935.2. Lineage (GTDB taxonomy): Bacteria > Actinomycetota > Actinomycetes > Mycobacteriales > Mycobacteriaceae > Mycobacterium > Mycobacterium rhodesiae_B. The sequence continues at coordinate 563,137 of AGIQ01000001.1, read as the reverse complement.
GAGTCTCGGCGCATCCCAAGGTCGACGATCGCACCGGGGAGATGTTGTTCTTCAACTACTCGAAGTCCGCGCCCTACATGCACTACGGCGTGGTGGACGCGAACAACGACCTGGTGCACTACACCGACGTCCCATTGCCCGGTCCGCGGCTCCCCCACGACATGGCGTTCACCCGAAACTACGTCATCCTCAACGACTTACCACTGTTCTGGGATCCTGAGCTGCTGGAGCGCGGCCTGCACGTGGCCCGCTTCCACCGGGACATCCCGTCGCGGTTCGCGGTGCTCCCCCGCCGCGGTGAGGGCAAGATCCAGTGGTTCGAGGCCGACCCGACCTACGTGCTGCACTTCGTCAACGCCTATGAGGATGGCGACGAGATCGTGCTGGACGGCTTCTTCCAGGGCGATCCGGAACCGAGCGACAACGGCACCGGTACCAAGTGGCAGCGGGCCTTCCGGTTCCTGGCGCTGGACCGGATGCAGGCCAGGCTGCACCGCTGGCGGCTCAACCTGCGCACCGGTGGAGTCAGTGAGGAACCGTTGTCCGACAGCATCACCGAGTTCGGCATGATCAACGCCGGGCATGCCGGCGAGCCGTACCGCTACACCTACGCGGCCACCGGGAAGCCGGGCTGGTTCCTGTTCGACGGACTGGTCCGTCACGACCTGCACACCGGCAGCGAGCAGCGTTACGGATTCGGCGACGGCGTCTACGGCAGTGAGACGGCGATGGCGCCACGCGTCGGCTCCCGCTCCGAGGACGACGGCTACCTTGTCACCCTGACCACCGACATGACGGCCGACGCCTCCTACTGCCTGGTGTTCGACGCGGCCCGGCTGCCAGACGGGCCGGTGTGCAAACTTCAGCTGCCGGAACGGATTTCCAGCGGCACGCACTCCACCTGGGTGGGCGGTGGCGAACTGCGCCGCTGGCGTACCAGCGACTGCGCCGCCGAGGCGATCGGACTGCAGTGACCGATACCGTTCTCGCCGAGACACCAACCGTCCTGGCACCCGACAGCCCCAATGCCATCGGCAGAATGCTGGGCCTCCTCGGCGACGAGTGGAACCTACTGATCGTTCAGCAGGCCTTGCTCGGCGCCACCCGTTACAACCAGTTCATGTCGCGTTTGCCGATCTCGAATTCGGTTCTGACGAGCCGGCTGCGGACCCTGGTCAACGACGGGCTGCTGAGCCGCCGGGTGCACGCGTCCACCCGGGCTCGCACCGAGTATCTGATCACCGGCCGCAGCCGGTCGCTGGGGCCGGTGTTGCTGTCCATCTGGGAGTGGGAACGCAACTGGGTGACCGGGCATCGGGCAACACTGCCCGCCATGCGTCACCTGGCCTGCGGGTCGCACTTCGCACCTCTGTTGCGCTGCAACACCTGTCGCGCAGTGGTCACCGGCTCAGAAGTGGCGTTGAGTCTTGGCCCGAGCGGGATGTGGAAGCGCTCGGCACCGGCGGCCTCGACGCGGCGCCGTTCGGAGTCCGACACGGTTGCAAGCCACGCGGGGTTGTTCCCGGAGACCATGAGCATCCTCGGAAATCGCTGGGCTGCAGCACTTCTGGTGGCGGCATTCCTCGGCACCACCAGATTCACCGATTTTCAGACCCAGTTGGGCGCCCCACCCAGCCTGCTGGCCGAACGGCTGCAGACCTTCTGCCACATCGGCGTGTTCACCACCTCGCCGACCGAGCGCTCGGGCCCGGAGCGGGCCGCCTACCTGCTGACCGAGAAGGGCCGGGCCTTCTTCCCGGTGCTGACCGCCGCCGTGCAGTGGGCGCAGTGGTGGTTTCACGCACCTGAGGGACCGGCGGTGGTGATGACCCACCGCGACTGCGGTGGGGAATTCACCGGGGAACTGGCCTGCGACCGATGCACTGAACCCCTGGGCAGCGGACAGGTCCACATCGTCGCTATTTAGGCGGAAGTATCTGGAATCCCTTGAGGATCACCGCGGAATCCGTGACGTACGTGGGATTGTCGGGCTTGATCGTCTGCACCGTCACCGTGGTCACGTAGTTGACGTCACCGGCCTGGTAGACCACCGCCAGCGAGGCGGCGTTGCGGGCGGGGATCTTGCCCATCGCCGGCGCCGTGTAGCTGGTCGACTGCGCCGGGGATCCGCACACCTGCGTCGGCGTCGATTTCAGATCCTTGACCTTCAGCTTGGCCACCAGCTGCTTGTCCTGGGCGTCGAGAATCTGTTGCGGCTTACCGACATCGGTACTCACCTTCTGCAACGTGACGACCGCGTTCGGGGTGAATCCCTGCTCGGTGAGACTCTCGTTGCGCAGCGCGAACCGGATGGTCTCGGAGTCCAGTTTGGTGGTGCGCTCCCAGCCCTGCGGTTGCGGGAGCCGCAACCGCGGTTCCTGATCGGTCCGGGTGGGGATGTCGACCATGGGTACCGACACTTCGTCGCATGCGACGGCGGCGACCGGCTTCGCATCCTGGGAGCAACCCGCGATCGCCAGCACCAGTGCGGCCGCCAGCGCAGCCGGCGCCCGTCTCACCACATTGCGCAATCTCATCCCCTCACGCTCGTCCCCTCCTGAAGCTGGCCCAGCCTACCGGGGCGGCGTAAAACGCTTCCAAAAAGTGTTAGCACTCTCCACCCCCGAGTGCTAATCTGGCGATGCACAGTAAAGCTGCCCGCCAGGGTGGTGGGCTTGCGTTCAGCGATGTAGGAGGTGAGTACTGTGCTCCGCTTCGATCCTTTCAATGACCTCGACGCCATGGCCCGAGGGCTGTTGACCAGCCAAGCTGGAACCGATCGCAGCCCCCGGTTCATGCCCATGGACCTCTACAAAGTCGACGATCACTACGTGCTGGCCGCCGATCTGCCCGGCGTGGATCCCGGCTCGGTCGACGTGAATGTCGACAGCGGGACACTGACGCTGACCGCGCACCGTTCGGCCCGCTCCGCGGACTCGGTGCAGTGGCTGACCAGCGAGAGATTCTTCGGCACCTACCGGCGACAGTTGTCCCTCGGTGAAGGTATCGACACCGAGAAGATCTCGGCCACCTACGAAAACGGTGTGCTGACGGTGACGATCCCGCTGGCCGAGAGGGCAAAACCGCGCCGGATCGAAGTCACCCGCTCCGGCGGCGGCACTCCGATCGAGCCGACAACCGTTGACGCAGGCTGAGGCCCAACCGATTCCGCGCGTTCAGGCTCTGCCGCCATCGTGGCGGCCGAGCCTGAACGTCAGGTTGTTCCGTACTGCGGGCCATTCGATGTCCAGGATGGAGTAGACGACGGTGTCACGACGGGATCCGTCGGCCAGCAGCTGGTGACTGCGCAGCACGCCGTCCAGTTTGGCGCCGAGCCGCTCGATCGCCGTCCTGCTGACCTGATTGAAGAAGTGCGTGCGGAATTCCACAGCGACACAACCGAGTTGGTCGAATGCGTGGGACAGCAGCACCAGTTTTGTCTCCGTGTTGACCCCGGTGCGCCGCGCCGAGGCGCAATACCAGGTGTGGCCGATCTCGAGTCGCCGGTTGGCGGCGTCGACATGGAACAGGCTTGACGAGCCGACCACCGCGCCATCGCTGCGCCGTCTGATCACATAGGTCACACCCTCGTCGTCGGCCTGCATCGCGGCCATCCGGCTCGCCCACGCGGCGGCATTGTCCGGTGATGGCGCGCTGGTGAACCACAGTTCCCCCACGTCGGCGGCGGCCGCGGTGATTTCGGGAACGTGGGCGTCGCTCAGCGGCTCGAGTGAAACCCATTGTGCGCCGGTCAATGTGACCGGCGCGACGAACCGGCTCATCGCCTGCGCACCAGCGCAGTGAACAGCGCCCACACCGAGGACAGCAGTGCACCGGCGGCGGACACCGCGCCGATGTAGAAGCCGTAGCCCGCCGACACCGGCGGACTGATGTTCAGGTGGTAGTACCAGTAGGTCAGCACCCCGATCAACACCGAGATCACCAGCGCCGCCGCGGCCGCCAGGCGCGGGGACAGATTCCGCGCCACCATCGCGCCGGTGACGATCAGCACCGAGGCCAGCAGCACGATCAACTGTCCGGCACCGAAGCGCGGCGGCAACACGATGCTGCCGACCACGCCGCCGATCGCGCTGGCCCGGCCGCCGCCGGAGGCCGAGGTCGTCAGCCACGGCAGCCAGGCGCTGACCGCCAGCACCGTCGCGCAGAGCACGACGAACCAGCCCGCGCGCAGGTGTGCCATGGTCAGACCCTAACCCGCCTCGTCCAATACGCCGGGCCGCCGCATCAACATGGTCCGGTCCAGATCCAGCCGGGCCAGGAATTCGTCGTCGTGACTGACCACGATCACCGCACCCCGGTAAGCCCGCAGCGCATCCACCAACTGATCCACACTCGCCAGGTCGAGGTTGTTGGTCGGTTCGTCGAGCACGATCAGCTGGGGTGGTGGGTCGGCCAGCAGCAGCCGCGCCAGCGCGACCCGGAACCGTTCGCCGCCGGACAGCGTGGCAACCGGCCGGTGCATCGAGTCGCCGCGCAGCAGGAACCGGGCCAGCCGAGTGCGGACCAGGGCAGCATCGCCGCCGGTCGCCGCCACGGTGTCCAGCACGCTGGCCCGCTCGTCCAGACCGTCGATGCGCTGAGGCAGGTAGCCGATCCGATCGGTCAGCAATCGGCCTGCGCTACCGGCGAGCAGATCGTCCAGCAACCTGGTCTTCCCGATGCCATTGCGTCCGATGATGGCGATCCGTTCGGGACCCATCACCGCGAAAGATCCACGGGCACCCGGTAATTCGGCGATCCTGCGGCTCGCCGGCACATCCGGATCACCGAAGTCGACGCGGATGCGCTCATCGCCACGCAGCCTTGCCTCGGCTTCTTGCAGCGCGTCGGCGGCCGCGGCCGCCTTCTCGTCGAGGCCGGCGCGCAGTTTGCCCGCCGACACCTCGGCGGACGCGGCCCAGTTGTTCATCACGATCTTCGGCGCTCGGGAGTTGGCATAGTCCTTCTGCGCCTTGCGGTTTCGCCGGGCGAGTTTGGTCTCGGCCTCGGCGCGCAGGCGCTTTTGTATCCGCACAGTCTGCTCGGCCGCCGCCACCGCCCGCGCCGCCGCGGCCTGTTCGTTGTCCACGTATGCGCGCCATTGTCGGTAGGGACCGCCGAAGGAGGTGAGCCGCTGGTTGTGCAACTCGGCGGTGTTGTCCATCCGGTTGAGTAGCGCAACATCGTGACTGACCACCACCAATGTGCCCGGCCACTCGGCGATCAGGTCGTACAGCCGGCCGCGGGCGTCGCGGTCGAGACTGTTCGTCGGCTCGTCGAGCAGGGTGATGCCGGCCCGCCCGAGCCGAAGCGCAGTGACGGCCAGCAGCATTGCCTCCCCGCCGGATACCTGGCCGACCGTGCGGTCCAGGTCTGCGGCACTCAGTCCGATGACGCGCAGCGCTTCGGCGGCGCGCTCGGCGACGTCCCAGTCCTCACCGATGACCTCGAAATCGCGTTCGGTTGCCACGCCGGCCTCGATCGCGCGAAGCGCGGCCAGTGTGGCCCCCACGCCGAGCACATCGGCTATCGGCAGTGCGGTGTCGAGGGTCAGCGTCTGCGGTAGATAGGCGACGTCACCGCGTGTGACGATCCGGCCGCGGGTCGGGGTCAGTTCGCCGGCGATCAGACGAAGCAGGGTCGACTTTCCGCTGCCGTTGGCGCCGACCAATCCCGTCCGCCCGGTCGAGACTGTGGCAGTGAGACGATCCAGCGCGACAGTGCCGTCCGGCCAGGTGAAATCGAGATCGATCAGGGTGATTGTCGAGTCAGTAGGCATGGGTCTCCGAAGTGGCTGTCAGCGGTCAGGTCAGTGACGCTGTGATCCACGGCGGGGACTTCCTTTCGACTCCGGGATGAACGACCGCCACGCTAATGCCGCAAGACGAACGCCGGCAACCGGTTTATCTCTAGGCTGATGCCGTGACGGATCTCCCCGACTGGGTACAGCAGCTCGACATGGGGCCACACCCCGAAGGCGGCTACTTCCGCGAGACCTGGCGCAGTGAACTCGCCATCGGCGAATCTGCGCTGCCACCGGACTACAACGGACCCCGCAGTGCCGGAACCGCGATCTACTTCGTCCTGCTGCCCGGCCAGCAGTCCGCATGGCACACCGTGCGCAGCGCCGAGATCTGGCTGTATCACCGAGGCAGCCCGCTGCTTCTCGATATCGGACCTGAAATGGACAGCGCCACAACGGTTCTGCTCGGTGCCGACATCGTGGCCGGCGAGCAGCCGCAAGTCCTGGTGCCACCGGGGTACTGGCAGCGCGCCCGTCCCCGCGACGACGAGCCGACCTTGGTCAGCTGCGTGGTGGTGCCGGGGTTCGACTTCGCGGACTTCGCGTTGGCCCCGCCTACTGACTGACCGACCGCAGCACGTCCCACGCGGCCGCGACCAGTTCGGCGTTGCCCGGAGCCGTCGACCCGTCGGGCATCAGCACGGTGTCCTCGAGCCCGATCCGGGTTTGCAGTCCCCGCACCCCCGCGTGCGCCAGCAGCGGCCAACAACTCTCGTCCAGACCGTGCAGCAGGATCGGCGCGGGCGAGGAGGCACTACGGATCCGCGCCAGCAGGTCGTCGGCGGTCTCGGTGTCCCCGTCGGCCCCCAGCTCGATCATCACCCGCAGGCAGTGGGGCGCCACCTCGGAGCGCGCCCAGGAGTCGGCGGCCTCGGCGTGGAAGATGCCGATCTCCACGCCGATACCCCGGCTCAGCAGCAGCTGCACCAGTTCCACCGAGCCCGGCTCGTGCCAGTTGACCGAGGCGAAGTCGGGCCACACGGTCCACGACTCGACGGCCTGCAACCGCCGCTGCGGATCCGGCAGCGCCCAGAACCCCGTCGTCACTCCCAGCGGCAGGCCGGGCACGGCGTGGCGCACCGCGGTGACGGCCGCGGCCACGGTGTCGGGGGCCAGCGAATCCACCCCGTCGGCAGTCTTGGGGTGCAGGTGGACGGCTTTGGCACCGGCAGCGTGCGCGGCCACGGCGGCGTCGGCCAGCTGCTGCGGCGACACCGGGATCCCGGAGTGCTGGTCGGGGGTGCGGGCGCCGTTGATACAGGCCTTGACGTACGGGGCGGCTGGAGGCACTGAGGGCATGCCTCATTCTCACCCGTCACGACCAAGGTTTCCGAAGTAGCGTTTCTCCCATGCGGGGCCACACCATCGTCTGCGGTGATGACGCGCTCGGTCTGCGGATCATCGACGAGCTGAACAACGCCGGGGTCACGGTTGCGCTCTCGCAGGCGCCGGAGGATCTCGAGATGGCCGGAATCGCCACTGCCGAAGCCGTGATCTGTGCCGACGACGACGATGATCTGAACCTGCAGGTCGCGCTGCTCGCCCGGCAGGCCAACCCGACCGTGCGGGTGGTGGCCCGGCTGTCCAACGCCGTGCTGCGCGAGGCCATGGCCGAGAACAACGGGCCGGGCGCCATCCTCGACGTCGCAGATCTGGCGGCGCCGTCGGTGGTCGAAGCCTTGTTGAAGCGCACCACCCACACCATCTCGGCGGCCGGTGTCGACTTCGTCGTCACCGGCACCACCTCGACCAAAGACGGCACTCTGCGGGAGATCTACGGCGATCTCGCTCCGGTCGCCGTCATTCGCGGCGACAACTCCGAAACCCCCGGCGAGGTGATTGCGTGTCCTGGCCGCGACGTGCGGGTGCACCCCGGCGACTGGACGGCGATGATCGGCACCGCCGACGAGCTGACCGAGCAAGGCATCGAGGTCGCCAAGTCGATGCCGGCGGCCCCCCGGGCACGTCCGCTGTTCGTCCGCCTGGCCGACGCGGTGCGCGCGTTCCGCGACGACCTGAACCCGATGTTCTACCGGGCGCTCGCGGTTTCGGCGACACTGCTGGTCGGTTCGACGATCCTGCTGCGGTTGACCTACAACTACCCGGGAATGGACTGGGTCGACGCACTCTATTTCTCCGCCGAGACCATCGCCACGGTCGGCTACGGCGATTTCAACTTCCTCGACCAGCCCACCTGGCTGCGCCTGTGGGGGGTGGGAATGATGTTCGCCGGCGTCGCGACCACCGCCATCGTGGTGGCATTCGTGGCCGACGTGCTGTTGTCGCGGCGGCTCTCACAGTCCGCCAGCCGACAGAAGATTCGCCATCTACACCACCACGTCGTGGTGGTGGGCCTCGGCTCGTTCGGCATCCGGGTGGCCAGCGTGCTCAAGGCGGCCGGCCACGACGTCGCGGTGATCGACCGCAACGAGGACAACCGCTACCTCTCGGCCGCGGCCGAACTGGACGTTCCGGTGATCTTCGGCGACGCCACCCTGCGCCAGACCATGGAGGCGGCCCGCGTCGACGATGCCCGTGCGGTGGCCGTGCTCACCCAGGACGACATGGTCAACATCGAGACCGGCATCGTGCTGCGCGAAATGCTCGGCCCGAGAACGCTGCCCGAGATCCACCGCCCCCACCTCCCGATCGTCCTGCGGATCTACGACCGGGCACTGGGCACGGCGGTGGGCAAGCGCTTCAAGTTCGAATATGTCCGTTCCACCGTCGACCTGGCCACCCCCTGGTTCATCGGTGCGGCGATGGGCCTCGATGTGCTGGGCACGTTCTCGGTGGGCCAGCGGTCGTTCATGGTCGGTGCGGTGCAGGTGCGGCCGGGCAGCGAGCTCGACGGGATGAGGATGTTCGAGCTGTCCACCCAGACCCGGGTCATCGCGATCGCCAGGGACGATGCCCCCTTGCGCCTGCATCCGCGCCGCGACACCCAGCTGAACGCCGGTGATACCGCCTACCTCGTCGGTCCCTACCGCGAATTGATCGCCACCTTGCGTAAAGGCCAGTCGACGTCGCGACCGGGCGTGGTGAGCTCGCCGACGCAGACAGGTTGATCGCCTACCCGCTGTGCTCGATGGTCGTCGAATCCCAGACCACCTAGGCCAGGCCGAGCAACCCCAGTGCGTTGTCCTTGAGGATCAGCGAGACCACCGCGGGATCGAGGCCGAGGGTCTCGAAATCTCGCCGCCAGCGGTCCAGGGCGATATAGGGGTGGTCGGTGCCGAACAGGGCCTTGTTGCGCAGCTGGCGCCCGATCGCCGAAACAAGCTGGGGTGGAAAGTATTTCGGTGACCAGCCGGAGAGGTCGAGGTAGACGTTGGCCTTGTGCGAGGCAATGGCGATCTGGGCGTCTACCCACGGCACCGCCGGGTGGGCCATGACGACGGTCAGGTCGGAGAGGTCGGCGGCGACGTCGTCGAGCAGCATCGGATCGGAGTAGCGCAGCTTGATCCCGTGCCCGCCGGGGAGCGCCGAGCCAAGCCCGGTCTGGCCGGTGTGAAACAGCGCGGGCACTCCGGCGGCGGCGATCGCCTCGTAGATCGGATAGAACCGGCGGTCGTTGGGCTCGAAGCCCTGCAGGCTGGGATGGAACTTGAAACCCCGGACGCCGTAATCGCCGGTCAACTCCCCCACCCGCCGCACCGCGTCGGCATCCCACGGGTCGACGGAGCCGAACGGGATGAGGACGTCGTTGTTGCGGACGGTCCCCTCGATCAGCTCCTCGAGCGAGTTGGGCTGATGGCCCGACATCGTGTGCGCGTCGATCGTGAACACGACGGCCGCGGTGTTGTGCCGCCGGTAGTGGTCCGCGAGGTCGTCGACGCGTGCGAAGTAGTCGGGCGCGAGCTTGAAGTAGCGGCCGGTGGCCTCGGCCAGCTCGTCGTCGTAGGCACAGTGACCGGCCCCGTCGATCTCCACGTGGGTGTGGAAGTCGATCGCGTCGACCGCATGGACGTCGATGGCGGGTGCGTACCGGGCGGTCATCGACGCAGTCTAGAAGAGGAGTTTGGGCCGGCGGGATGGAGAAGGATCCACCCGCCGGCCCGAGGTGCGCGCCGTAGGGTGCAGTTACCGACGCGCAGTACCAACGATCCACCCACACGGGTCCCCGCACCAGGCATTGTCAGACCCCTCCCGGGCAGCGTTGGTCTGTCGATTTCGGGACCAAAGCCCCTACCGGGCCGGGACGCTTCCGGGCTGTACTGCGGTGTGATCAAGGTGTTCCTGGTCGACGACCACGAGGTCGTGCGGCGTGGTCTGGCCGAGCTGCTGGGCAGCGACCCCGAATTGACCGTTGCGGGTGAGGCGGCCACCGTGGCCGAGGCGCTGGCGCGCATCCCCGCGGCTCGGCCCGACGTGGCGGTGCTCGACATCCGGCTACCCGACGGCAGCGGCATCGACCTGTGCCGGGATCTGTTGGCCGCGCACGCCGAATTGCGTTGTCTGATCCTGACTTCGTTCACCGACGAGGAATCCATGCTCGACGCGATCCTGGCCGGCGCCAGCGGGTACGTGGTCAAGGACATTCGCGGCATGGCGCTCGCCGAGGCCATCAAGACCGTCGGTTCGGGAAAGTCGTTGCTGGACAACCGGGCCGCGGCCGCGCTGATGTCCCGGCTGCGCAAAGACACCGAAATCGATGAACGGTTGCGCGACCTGTCGTCTACCGAGCGCACACTGCTTCAGCTGCTGGGCGAGGGCCTGACCAACCGCGAGATCGGGCAGCGAATGTTCCTCGCCGAGAAGACGATCAAGAACTACGTGTCCCGGCTGCTGACGAAGTTGGGCCTGTCGGGGCGCACTCAGGCCGCCTTGTTCGCGGCGGACACGTTGCGCCGCAACGATGTTTGACCTTGACGTCCGGGACGGCCTGATCGACGCGATGCTGGCCGTCTCCTCCGGGCTGGAACTCGAGAAGAAGCTGCACACCATCGTGCACACGGCAATGGGTTTGGTGCATGCCCGCTACGGCGCAGTCGGGGTGATCGGCTCCGAACCGGTGCTGGAGCGGTTCGTGTTCGAGGGTTTCGACACCGAGACCGCCGCGCTGATCGGTCCGCTGCCCACCGGGCACGGAATGCTGGGCCTGCTGCTGAATAATCCCACAGTGATTCGCGTCGACGATCTTTCACAGCATCCGGCCTCGATCGGCTTTCCGCCTCATCACCCGCCCATGCGCAGCTTCCTGGGCGTGCCCATCCGGATCCGCGATCACGTGTACGGCAACCTCTACCTGACGGAGAAGGCGAACGGGGCGGCCTTCACCGAAGCGGACGAGGTGCTGGTGCTCGCACTGGCCGGTGCCGCGGGCATCGCGATCGACAATGCGCGCCTGTACCAGGCGGCCCATAGCCGACAGTTGTGGATCGAAGCCACCCGCGACATCAGCACCGACCTGCTGGCCGGTGACGATCCCGCAGCCGTGCACCGCGAAATCACGGTCAAGGCATTGGCTTTGACCGCATCCGATTTCAGCTTTTACGCCACGCCGGATGATTCGGGTCAATTGGTGATCACCGCGTCGACCCGCGCCGAGTTACTTGACCGTCGATTACCGGCTGCCGGGTCGGCGGCGGCGGCATTTACCGATTGTCTCCCGTTGCGGGTCAGCGGTTTCCACGATCTGTCCGGTGAAGAAGACCTGACCGCGCTGGTGCTCCCAGTCTGCGAACCCGACACCGCAACCGGCGTCCTGGTGTGTGCGGCCGGGCCAGGCAAGCGGTTCTCCGAGGCGGATCTGGACATGGCTGCGGCGTTCGCCGCCCAGGCCGGACTGGCGCTGCATCTGGCGACCGCACAGCGGCGGATGCGCGAACTCGACGTACTCACCGACCGCGACCGGATCGCCAGGGATCTGCACGACCATGTGATCCAACGGCTGTTCGCGGTGGGTTTGTCGCTGCAGGGTGCGCTGACCGCCGACCAGGCCGAAGGCGCCCGGCGGGTCACCGGCGCGCTGGACGACCTGCAGGACGTCGTCGAGGAGATCCGTACCACGATCTTCGATCTGCACGGTGGCTCGATCACGAGGCTGCGTCAGCGCATCGAACAGGCAGTGACGCAGATGACCGTCGACTCGGGGGTGCGTCCCGCCGTGCACATCAGTGGGCCGCTTTCGGTGGTGGACGCCGGGCTCGCCGATCACGCGGAGGCGGTGGTGCGGGAGGCGGTCAGCAATGTGGTGCGCCACGCACAGGCGCGGTCGGTGACCGTGTCGGTGACGGTGGACGACTACCTGACCATCGGCGTGAGCGACGACGGGGTGGGGATCAGCGAGGACACCACCCGCAGCGGTCTGGCCAATCTCGCCGCGCGCGCCCGTGACTGCGGAGGCGAGTTCACCATTGCCCCGCGTCCCGGCGGCGGCACCCGGCTGGTCTGGTCGGCGCCGCTGACGCTGAGTTAGACCGAGATCTCGACGGCCGGCTGCAGGATGAAAAACTCGCGGCACTTCCGCTCGACGAACAGCGGGACGAACTCGCGGATGCGGGCGCCGTCGAACCGGTGATGTGCGCTGTCCACGGTGTCGCTGATGACGTGATCGGGCACGTACGGGAACAACTCGGCCAGGCGGTCGACCACCTGATCGATCTGGCGCTGCTCCTCAGCACGGTCCACGCCGGACATCATCGGACGAAGTACGCGTTTCGCGCAACTACCGACTCGACGGCGGGTGTCCGTCAAGTGTCGGCTCGGTGAACAAAAAGCGGTGGGCGCAGCGATATCTCACCTGTTGCGCGCCAGAAGGCTAGGTCGGCTACAGTTCGCCCGTGACCTCACCGAGCAATGTGGACGCGGGCGAGCAGACACCCGAATCCGCGAATCGCCTTCAGGCCGAACATCTCCGGGCGATGTTGCTGGCCCAGTGTGAACAGCTCGACGCTGACCTGGCAACCTACGGCGGTGCCCTCGAGCGATATCAGCGCCGCGGTGAGCAAACCCAGGCCCGCCGGATTCGGGGAATGATCCGCGCCGCGGAACGCGAGCGCCGTTCGGTGCAGGATCTGATCGCCGGACTGGAGCGCCGATTCCTGGCCGCCGAACGCTCCCGAAACGAGCAGGCCCGGCACCCGCTGCCCGGCGCGGGGCCCGCACGCCATGGCGCGCCCCGAGTGCACCCCTACCCGAGCCCGCATCGGGTCATCAGGACCTAGGACGGAGCAAAGACCGCGACGAAGCGGTCCAGCGACTCCTTGATATCACCGCGCAGCGCACCGGCCACGACCATGCCGATCGGCCCGAACAGCGGCGCACCGCCCAGATGGACGTCCATGGTCACCACGGACGCGTCGGGCTTCTCGTCGTGAGCCCGGACCTTGCCGATCAGCTTGACCTTGACCCCACCGACACCGATGCCGTTGAGCGTCATCGCCTCCGGCGCCCTGAAATGGACGATCGTCCACTTCACCCGGTTCGGCATGCCCTTGACCTCGACGATGGACTCCACGACGGTGCCCTTCTCCAGGGTCTCGGGCAGCGTGGAGCGCCAGACCCGGTGGATGGTCAGCCATTCCTTGTAGCGCGACAGGTCAGAGGCATGCTGCCAGGCCTGCTCGGGTGGGAGTGGAACGTCTACCGATACTGAGAGCTTCGCCATAGGTCAGGTTGGTTGGTCACCGGAGTCGGTGCGGTTCTTCTCGACCACGTTCTTGGCGGCATCCTGCACTTTGTCGACGGTGCTGGAGTACTTGCCCCGTGTCTTCTCATCGATGATGTCGCCGGCCTTGCCGATGGCCTGCTCCACCTTGTCGGCATTCTGACTCAAGACTTCCTTGGTCTTACCGAGGGCGTTGTCGAGGAATCCCATCGGTCAATCTTGCACCGCGGGCTCGGTTCGCCACAACGTGCGCCGTTCACCCAGCGCCCGGCCCTGCACCCACCACGACACCTCGATCAGACCGGCCGCGAGTAACCCGAGTGCCACCCCAGACGAGGTGACCGCCAGGTTGGACGGGTCCAGCATGAATGCCTTGCGGGCCAGCGGTATGGCGAAGATCACCACGTACGCCAGCCCCGAGGTGGCCACCAAGGCGACCCGCCACCATTCGTACGGACGGGCGACGACGGCGAGGACCCAGATCGCTCCCATCAGCAGGGTGATCAACGCCGCCGTCGAGGCTTGCGTCTGCTCGGCCGCGGGTGCGCCGTAGCCGTGAGAGGCGATCAGGTACGACGCGTACGTCGTCACGCCGACGATCACCCCGGACGGCAGGGCCGAGGTCATCACCCGTCGCACGAACCCGGTGTGGGCACGTTCGTTGTTGGGCGCCAGCGACAGGATGAACGCCGGGATGCCGATGGTGAACCATGCCGCGATGGTCACGTGGATAGGCTGGAACGGGAACAACAGCGGGGCGGTGCCGAACAGCTTGTGGGACAAGCCCGCAAAGCCCACCAGTAGGGCCAGCAGCACCGAGTAGACCGTCTTGGTGAGGAAAAGGTTGGATACCCGCTCGATGTTGCCGATGACCCGTCGGCCCTCGCCGACCACGTAGGGTAGGGTGGCGAACTTGTTGTCCAGCAACACGATCTGGGCCACCGCACGCGAGGCTGGACTGCCCGACCCCATCGCCACCCCGATGTCGGCGTCCTTGAGGGCGAGCACGTCGTTGACACCGTCGCCGGTCATCGCGACGGTGTGATCGCGCGCCTGCAGGGCGTGGACCATGGCCCGCTTCTGATCCGGGCGCACCCGGCCGAACGTGGTGTACGTCTGCATCACGTCGGCCAGCGCGTCGGGCTCGTCCGGCAGGTTCCGGGCATCCATGGTGTCGCCGAGCAGGCCCAGCGTCCCGGCCACCGCACCGACCGACACCGCGTTGTCACCTGAGATCACCTTGACCGACACATTCTGGGAAGCGAAGTATTCCAAGGTGTCTCGGGCATCAGGGCGGACCCGCTGCTCGAGGACCACCAGCGCGACCGGGGTGACGCAGCCGGGCGCGTCGGGGCTGTCGACCGCGACGTCGCCGGCGGCAAGGAGTAACACCCGCAAGCCGTGAGCACCGATTTCCTCGGCCTGCGCGGCTGCGGCCGACTCGGGGTCCAGCAGCACATCGGGGGCACCGATCAGCCAGTTGCCGTACTCGCCGTAGGAGACCCCGCTCCATTTGGTCGCGGACTTGAACGGTGCAGTGCCCGTTGCCGTCCAGCCCGGAGCGTCCGGGTAGGCCTCGGCGATCGCCTGCATACTCGCGTTGGGCTTGGGGTCGTCGGCGGCCAGGGCGGCCAACACGTCGGCGACCCGGTGAGCGGTGCCGTCACCGACCGGCGTGACGTCGGACAGCCGCATGCCGTTCTCGGTGAGGGTGCCGGTCTTGTCCGCACACACCACGTCGACGCGGGCCAGCCCCTCGATCGCCGGTAGCTCCTGAACCAGACATTGCCTGCGCCCCAACCGGATCACCCCGACCGCGAAGGCGATCGACGTCATCAGGACCAGCCCTTCGGGAACCATCGGGACCAGCGCGCCCACCATCCGCAGCACCGACTCCCGCCAGCCGACTCCCGTGGTGAACAGCTGGGTGTAGATGACCAGCAGGCCGGTGGGCCACAGCAGATAGGTGATGAACTGCAGGATTTTGTTGATACCGCTGCGCAGTTCGGATTTCACCAGAGTGAACTTGCTGGCCTCCTCGGCGAGCTTGGCGGCGTATGCTTCGCGACCCACCTTGGTGGCGCGGTAGGCACCGGTTCCGGCGACGACGAAGCTACCCGACATCACCGTGTCGCCGGCCTGCTTGGCGATCGCATCAGCCTCGCCGGTCAGGAGTGATTCGTCGACCTCCAGGTTGGCGGCCTCGAGCAGCTCACCATCGACGACGATCTGGTCGCCGGGCCCGAGCTCGATGACGTCATCGAGCACTACCTCGTTGGGCGGCAACGGCTTTGTCCCCGATCTCCTGCGCACCGTGGGCTTGGCCTGACCGACGATGGCGAGGTTGTCGAGTGTCTTCTTGGCGCGCAGTTCCTGGATGATGCCGATACCGCTGTTGGCGACGATGAGCAGGCCGAACATGCCGTTGATCAGGGACCCGGTGGACAGCACGATGCCCAGCAGCACGCCGAGGATGGCGTTGATGCGCGTGAAGACGTTGGCCCGTACGATCTCCCCGACGCTGCGTGATGCCCGGGTCGGGACGTCGTTGGTCTTGCCCTCGGCGATCCGGGTGGCTACTTCATCGGCGGAAAGACCCACCGCGACACCGGTTGTCATCGGATCTGATTCTCTTCGCGCAAGCGGCTCATCTGGTGAAGGTCCCCATCTTGTCTTCGTCGTAGTACTCGAGCGTCAGCTTGTCGCCGGCGAATGTCGCCATCGAAATGCTTCCCGGCGGGAAGTTCTCACTCGGGAATGTGAACGTGAACACGTCACCGTCCCAATGGGTGAGCTCGACGGTGTCGGGTCGCGGACCCATCGAGAGGGTGAGCTTGCCGCCGGACTCGGCAACGACGGCTGGACCCCAGTAGTCGTTGCGGTACGAGCCGGCATAGCTGGCAAGCGGTTTCGGCGGCGCCGGATTGGCCGGCGGCGCTTTTCCGGCCAGCGACCCGAACGGTTTGTCCATGTCGGCGAAGGCCTGCGCGTAGAGCTTGCGCCAGTCCTCGCGCACCTCGCCGAACTGGACCAGGTCGGCGAACTCCGCGGTCAGCGTCTCCGGAATGCCGGTCGGGGTGGCGTTGGTCAACGCGACGATCGCAACATCCGCCGAGGGGATGATGACGAAGTTGGTCGCGGCGCCGAGATCGAAGGCCCCGGAATGGCTCAGTTCCACGCGGGCCGCCGACGTGGTGCCGACGTTGAACCCGTACCCGTAGAAGCCGGTGCGCATCGCCGGCTCACTGGGCGGGCTCGACACGATCTGCGGTGACACCGCGGGCAGCAACGCGGCCGGGTCGACGATCTGCTGCCCGTTGTACTTTCCGTCGGCCAGCATCATCGTCAGCCAATGGGTGACGTCGTTGACCGACGAACTGACGCCGCCCGCGGGTGCTTCGGGGTCCGCGTCGCGCTGGTACAGCGGTTTATAGGAACCGTCGATGCGGATGTGCCCGAGCGCCTTGTCTCCCCGGGCTTCGTAGTCGGCGAACACCGAACTGGTCGACGTCATGCCCAGCGGCCGGTAGAGCACCTCCTCGCTGAGTTCCTCCCAGCTCTTGCCTGATGCGACGGCCACCGCCTCGGCGGCCGCCGTCAGCCCGAAGTTGGTGTAAGCGTAGGAGATTCGGAAGGGGGCAAGTGGTAGTTGGCGGAGCCGCTCCAGTACGTAGCGACGGTCGTAGCCGAGGTCCTCGAGCTGATCGCCGGCATGGTCGGGCAGCCCGGACCGGTGTGAGTACAGGTCGCCGACGGTGACCATCTTGGTGACCACCGGATCCGACAGCGCGAACCACGGCAGCTTGTCGGTCACCGGAGTGTTCCAGCTGATCGCATTCTGACTGACCTGATGGGCGACGACGGTCGCACCGATGGGCTTGGACACCGACGCCAGCTGGAACACCGTGTCCGGATCGACCTTGTTGGCGGGATCGTCGGCCGGGCGGTTGACATCCTTGACGCCGAACCCCTTGGCGTAGACCGTCTTTCCGCCGTGCACGACGGCCACCGCCATGCCGGGGATACCGGAGGACTTCATCAGGTCCTCGGCGATGCCGTCGAGCTTGGCGACGGCATCCTCAACAGCGTTGTCCGGCAGCGCCAGAGCGGGCACCAGCGGGGGCGGCTGATCGGACAGCGTCTTGGCGGGTTCTTGGGAGGCGGTGCTGCTACACGCGGCCAGGGCAGCGACGAGAGCAACGATCGCGGCACGCGCTGCCAGAGCGGTCATGCAATGCACCGTAGTGGCTCACAGCTCCCACCACCGGTCTATCGTCCCAGCCGTGGCGGTCACCACCCGGCCACCGGGACGTGGCACCGCGGTCCGCACACCCGCATCGTCGGCCGATACCAGCAACCGTTCGACCGGCTCGGCCCACGGGTGGGGGGCCAGCCGGAAGGTGCACCAGTGGATCGGAACCAGCAGCCCGGCGTCGCTGACATCGCGGTGGGCCCGCACGGCTTCCTCGGGGTTCATGTGGATGTCCGGCCAGGCGGTGTTGTACGCCCCGATCGGCATCAGCGTCAGGTCGAAGGGTCCGTGATCGGCACCGATCTGTTCGAAACTGCGGGTGTAGCCGGTGTCGCCGCCGAAGTAGGCGCGATGCTGGGGACCGATGATCGCCCAGGACGACCACAGGGTGGTATTGCGCGACAGGAACCGGCCGGAAAAGTGCCGCGCGGGCGTGCACACCAACCTCAGGTCCCCGATCCGGGCCTGCTCGTTCCAGTCCAGTTCGATGATGCGCTCCGGCGGGATCCGCCATTGCCGCAGGTGCGCGCCGACGCCGAGCGGGACGACGAACGGCGCCCGCTGCGTGCGGGCGAGCGCGAGGACGGTGTCCATGTCCAGATGGTCGTAGTGGTCATGGCTGATCACCACCGCGTCGAGGGCCGGCAACGCCTCCAGCGGCGCGGGCACCGGATGCAGACGCGCAGGGCCCACAGTGCGTGACGGCGAGCAGCGGTCGCTCCACACCGGGTCCGTGAGCACCCGGTAGCCGTCGATCTCGACCAGTGCCGTCGAATGGCCCAGCCACGTCACGGCCAGCGGCTCGGAGCTGGTCGGCGCGGCCGAGTGGACCAGCGGAATCGTTCCGGCCGGGCGGCTGGCTGAGCTCCTGCCGAGGATGTCGAACAGGACGAGTCGGTTTTCCTCGGCATCCAGCTTCAGCGGCGAGGCGGGCTCCAGGTTGTGGAACACGCCGTCCCGGTAATTGGGCGAGCGGTCGGCGACCGGGCGAATCCCGCCCGGCCCGGCGCCCAGCGAGGCGGGCGCGTCGTTCAGCGCGCGCAGGAGCCAGCCGCCGGTGGCCAGCGATGCGGTCCCGGCGGCCAGTCGCAGGGCCGCCCTGAGCACGGGCTCAGGCCCCCTTGAACTTCGCGGATCGCTTCTCCATGCGGGCCACCTGGGCCTCGATGACGTCCTGGCTGCCCCAGGCCTTGTCAAACAGCTCCTTGTGGACGGGCCACTGCTCCTCGAACGCACCGTCGTCGTTGAGCACCCGCTTGGAGGCCTGCAAGGACAACGGGGCCAGGCCGGCGATCTCGGCGGCCCAGGCCTGGGCGTCGGCGAGGTCGCCGAGCCGGTTGGCCATCCCGGTCATCAACGCGGTTTCGGCGTCCAGCTTCTCGGCGCCGAGCAGCATGCCGCGGGCCCGACCGTAGCCGGCCAACGAACTCAACCGGCGGACACTCCAGTTATCAAGCGCCAGACCATATTTGGCGATCGGGAACTGGAAGTAGGCGCCGGGAGCCACCACGCGCAGATCGCAGATCATGGCCAGCTGAACGCCGGCGCCGATGGCGGGGCCGTTGATCGCGCCGATCACCGGCATCGGCACGGCGTCGATGGCCTTGTTCAGTGCGATGGCCTTGTCGGGGAAGTCGGCGGCGAACACATCCCCGGACAGATCGGCCCCGGCGCAGAACACCGTGCCCTGTCCGGTCAGGACGATCGCACGCACATCGTCGGCGGCCGCCTTCTCGACCGCCTCGCGCAGCGAGTCGACGAGCTCGGAATTGAGAGCATTGCGGCGTTCTGAGCGCTGCAGCTCGATGGTGGTCACATCCCCGACGCGGTTGATACCGATCATGTCGACGAGCGTACTGGCCCGATAGCGTGGGCTCATGAGTCGCATCGGGGCTGCCGAACTGCGCGACGCCGCGCTGGACCCGGGGTCGTTCCGAAGCTGGGATCACACACCTTTGCTCGTCGACGCCGATGAGGCCTACGCCCGTGAGCTGGAGCAGGCCCGCGCCGCGACCGGTTTCGACGAGTCGGTGCTGACCGGTGAGGGCACCGTGTTCGGCCGCCGGGTCGCGGTCGTGGCCTGCGAGTTCGACTTCCTCGCCGGGTCCATCGGGGTGGCCGCTGCCGAACGCATCACCGCAGCTGTCGAACGTGCGACCGCCGAGAAGCTGCCGCTGCTGGCGTCGCCGAGCTCGGGCGGCACCCGCATGCAGGAGGGCACGGTCGCGTTCCTGCAGATGGTGAAGATCGCCGCGGCGGTCACCGAGCACAAGCGGGCGCATCTGCCCTATCTGGTGTATCTGCGGCACCCGACCACCGGCGGGGTGTTCGCGTCGTGGGGTTCGCTGGGGCATATCACCGCGGCCCAGCCGGGCGCGCTGATCGGATTTCTGGGCCCGCGGGTCTACGAGCACCTCTACGGCGAACCGTTCCCGCCAGGGGTGCAAACCGCGGAGAATCTGCTGCGGCACGGCGTAATTGACGCGGTGGTCGGTGTGGACGCGTTGCGCGCGACGCTCGATCGCGCGCTGACCGTCATCACCGATCCTCCGGCTTCGCCGCCGCCGGCGCCGCCCGGCGAGCCGATTCCGGACGTGCCGGCGTGGGAGTCGGTCATCGCGTCCCGGCGCCCCGACCGGCCCGGTGTGAGTTGGTTGCTGCGCGAGGGCGCCACCGACCGGGTGCTGTTGTCCGGCACCCACGGCGAGGCAGCCACCACGGTGCTCGCGCTGGCCCGGTTCGGCGGCCAACCCGCCGTCGTCGTCGGCCAGCAACGCGTGGTGGGAGGCGTGGTTGGTCCCGCCGCATTGCGCGAAGCCCGCCGCGGCATGGCGCTTGCCGCGAGTCTGCAATTACCGTTGGTGCTGGTCATCGACACCGCCGGGCCTGCGCTGTCGGCCGAGGCCGAGCAGGATGGGCTGGCCGGCGAGATCGCCCGCTGTCTGTCCGATCTGGTCACGCTGGACACCCCGACGGTGTCGGTACTGCTCGGCCAGGGCAGCGGCGGGCCCGCGCTGGCGATGGTGCCCGCCGACCGGGTGCTGGCCGCCCAGCACGGCTGGCTGGCCCCCCTGCCGCCGGAAGGCGCCAGCGCGATCGTCTTTCGCGACACCGAGCACGCGCCGGAACTGGCTGCAGCACAAGGAGTTCGGTCGAAGGATCTGCTGCGCAACGGTATCGTCGACGCGATCGTGCCCGAACATCCCGACGCCGCAGACGAACCGGTCGAGTTCGCACGCCGGCTGTCCGACGCGATCGCCAGGGAGATCCACGACCTTCGCGAGAAGCCTTCGGAATCACGCTATTCGGCCCGCCTGCAGCGCTATCGGCGGATCGGTCTGCCGGGCTAGACCTGCGGTTGCAGCAGCGTCAACACCGCCTCGGTGACCGCGTTCAGGTCCTTCTTCGCCGCGGGGCTGGTGGTCGAGGTGCTGTTGAGTGCTCCGATCACCAGATCTCGCAGCGTCCGTGGGTCGATGTCGGTTCGGACCACGCCGGCCCGGCGCCCGCGTTCGAGCACGTCGTGCCAGACGCGTGCGAAGCGGCGCTCGTGGGCCACGTGCGCGGACCGGAGGTGCGGCGGGAGTGTCTCCACCATCCGCACCACGGCGGCGGCTCGGTCGTCGCTGGCATGCAGGGCGTCCAGGTGCCCGCGGATCGCCGCCCGGAGCCGATCGAGCTCCGGCGCGTCATCAGGCACCGCATCGATCGCGGCTTGCAACGCGGCCCGTGCCGTGCCGACGCCGTCGACCAGAGTGGCTGCCACCAGTTCGTCTTTGGTGCGGAAGTGGAAGTAAAGGCTCCCCACCTGCAATCCGGCCTCAGACGCTATCCGGCGCAGGCTCGCGCCCCCGTAACCGTGTTCGGCGAACACCCTCGCGGAGACGTCGAGGATCCTGCGCCGGGTCCGGGCGGCCTTGCTGTCCACGATCTCCACCCGCCCATCCTATCGAATCGGACGATCGTTCGAATTCAGCTAGTATTCGAACGATCGTCCGATTATCGAGGAGCTCGCCCATGACCGCCGCCATTCGCCGTACGCAAGATGACATGTCCCACGACGTCTTCCTGCCGACAGAGACCGTCGAGCTGAGGGCGCGAGCGCGCGAGTCCGTCGCACGCCATCTCGCCCCCCTGGCACGTGAGATCGGATCCCGCCAGGAGTCGGTCGACAGCTTTCCCTGGCAGTCGTTCCGCGGGCTCGCCTCCGATGGGATGTTCGCCGTGCCGTTCGGACCCGAGCACGGCGCCGGTCTGCAATACCCGATGTTGGGCACCTGCACGGTCGCCGAGGAGATCGCGTACGAATCGTCCTCGATGGCAGGGGTCTATGACGGCCAGTGCATTCTGGTTCCCGCCACCCTGCGCTACGCCGACGCCCGGCTACGCGACATGCTGGTGCCTGAGCTGGTATCCGGCCGACAGGCATTCGCATTCGCCACCACAGAGCCCGAGACGAGTTCGGACCTGACGGCCGAGCGGCTCGGCACGTTCGCAGAAGAGAGCGATGGCGAGTTCATCGTCACCGGCCGGAAGCGGTGGATCACCAACAGCGTTGTGGCCAATTGGGTTTCGATGTTGGTGCGAGCCGGGCGGACCGGCGGCCGGGCACACATGTTGTTGATCGACCTGACGAGCCCGGGAGTGCGGATCGGTAGCCCCGATCTGAAGATGGGCCATCGCGGGCAGATCACCGCCGACATTGTCCTCGACGAGGTACGCGTGCCGCGCGAGAACCTCCTGGGCGAGTGGGGCCGGGGCATGGCCGTGGCGTTGTCGGCGCTTGTTCGCGGCCGGATCGGAATCGGCGCGGCCGGCGTCGGCGTGGCCCAGGCCGCCCTCGACCTCGCGGTGCACCGGCTGCGGACCCGCCACGTCTTCGGCAAGCCGCTGGGGGCCATGCAGCACTGGCAATTCCAGATGGCCCAGCGCGCCACCGAACTGGAATGCGCCCGCAGCCTGTACCAGAAGGCCGCGATGCTGCTCGACACCGGCGACGCCACCGCCGAGCCCGAGGCCGCCATGGCCAAGGCCTATGGCACCCGTCTTGCCAACGACCTTGTGCGCGAGGCGATTCAGATCCACGGCGCGCTCGGCTTCGCCCGCCAGGTCGGCGAGACCGGCGAATCGGTGCGCCTCGAAGAGATGTACCGCGATGCCAAGATCCTCGAGATCTTCGAAGGCGCAAACGAACTTCAACAGTGGATCGTGGCGCGCCGACTGATCGGGCGCGAGATCACCGGTTAGGTGTTGCGCCGGAACAGCTCGGCGGGCCGCCCGCCGGTGCGGGTGACCAGATGGCCGGTGGGCAGCAACAGCGGTTTCATCAGCCGCCGGAACCCGTCGCGCTGCAGCGGCCGACCGGCGACCGCCTGATGCACCCGGTGCAGCTCGCCGAGGGTGAACTGCCGGCCCAGCAGGTGGCCGGGATCGGGCTGCTCGGCGTAGTGGTCGCGAACGTGTTCCACCGCGCGGGCGATGATCTCGGCGTGCCCGTACCGCAGCCGTCCCGGGCGGTCTACCGCGATCAGGCGGGTCTGGCCCTGTCTGCGGGACTCCAGGCGCCGGATCGCCACCACTTCGACGTGGGCCACCGACAGCACCCATCCGCGGCTGTCGCGTGCCGGGTCGTCGTAGACGTGTAGCTGGCGCGGGCGCAGTCCACGCACGCCGGCCTTGACCTGAAGGGAGCGCTCGACCGCATCGGCAAGGCGCTCACCGGGATGCAGGAAGGTTCCCGGCAGCGCCCAGCCGGGAGCATCGGCGCGGCGCACCTGAAGGACCATCAACTCCGGGTCGGCCGGGTCGAGGGTCAGAAGCGCGGTGTCCACGGCCACATTCGGGCGCGGGTAGTGATCCAGTGGGTGATTCGTTGTTTCGCTGATTAACTCATCATTGCGTAAAGCCGCGCTCGGCGCACCGCAGAAGTATGCAGACTTCCTCGTCGGAGGTCTGGTCGAAGTTGTCGTAGCCCTGGCCCACCGCGCTGAAATGCCGTGGCGCACCTGGACATACGACATCGTCGGCATAGTCGCGCAATTCGGCGATGGTGTCGGCTGCGCCGATCGGGGCGGCCAGCACCACCGTCGCCGCGCCCTGGGCGCGAGCCACCAGGCAGGCCGCGCGGGCCGTCGAGCCGGTGGCGAATCCGTCGTCGACGATCACCACGACCCGGCCCGTCAACGGGATCGGGGGGCGGCCGCCCCGGTAGCGCTCGACGCGGCGCTGCAGTTCGGTGCGCTGGCCGGCCTCCACCTCGGCGATCTCCGCCGCGCTGACGAGCACATGCCGCAGTACCGAATCGTTGAGCACGCGCACCCCGCCCTCGCCGATGGCGCCGAACGCCAGCTCGGGCTGGCTGGGCACCCCGAGCTTGCGCACGACGAGCACATCCAGTGGGGCCTGGAGTTCCTTGGCAACCTCAAAGGCCACCGGAACCCCGCCGCGCGGCAGGCCGAGAACGAGCGCGTCGCGGTCCCGGTACGCCAGCAGCGAGCTGGCCAGCCGGCGGCCCGCGTCGACCCGATCGACGTAGCGCTGCATACGCACATTTTCCGCGCCCGCGACCACATGTGGGCGCGATTACGCCAGGGACTCCAGCCAGGCCCGGTGCAGCGCCGCGTAGCGCCCCTGCGAATCGATGAGGTCGCTGGGCGGCCCGTCCTCGACGATGCGGCCATGCTCGAGCACCAGTACCCGATCGGCGATCTCGACGGTCGACAACCGGTGGGCGATGATCAGCGCCGTCCGGTCGGCCAGCACCGTCCGCAGCGCCCGCTGCACCAGCCGTTCGCTCGGGATGTCCAATGAGGAGGTCGCCTCGTCGAGGATCAGCACCGCCGGATCGGCGAGAAACGCGCGGGCGAACGCGATCAGTTGTCGCTGCCCCGCGGACAGCCGTCCACCGCGGGTTGCGACGTCGGTGTCATAGCCCTCGGGCAGCGCCGCGATGAACTCGTCGGCGCCTACCGCTTCGGCCGCCGCATGCACTTCGGCGTCGGTGGCCGACGGGCGGCCGAACCGGATGTTGTCGGCGACGCTTCCGGAGAACAGGAAGTTCTCCTGAGTGACCATCACGACGTGGCGGCGCAACTCGCTTTGGGCGAAGTCCCGCAGATCGACACCGTCGAGGGTGACCACCCCGGCACTCGGGTCGTAGAACCGGGCGATCAATTTGGCGATCGTGGTCTTGCCGGCGCCGGTGGTGCCGACGAGTGCGACGGTTTGGCCGGCGGGCACCACGAGGGACAGCCCGGGTAGCACCGGACGATCGGGCACATAGCTGAATCGCACGTTGTCGAAGGCGATCTCACCGCGAATCCGCTCCGGGTGAACCGGAACCGGGGGGTCGGCGATGGCCGGTTTCTGGGCCAGCACCCCGGCCAGCTTCTCCAGCGCCGACGACGCCGACTGAAAGGTGTTGAAGAACTGCGAGATCTCCTGCATCGGTTCGAAGAACATCCGCAGATACAGCAGGAACGCCGCGAGCGTGCCGATGGTCATCTCGCCGTGCAGCACCCGAAAACCGCCGTACAGCAGCACCACACCGGTGGTCAGGTTGCCGACGAGCTTGACCGCGGGCATGAAGATCGCCAGCTGCCGGAAGGTCTGCTCGTTGTCCTCGCGGTACCGATCCGCGACCTCTTCGAAGATCTCCTGATTGCGCGGCTCGCGACGGTAGGCCTGCACCGCCTTGATGCCTGTCATCGTCTCGACGAACTGCACGATCACCAGCGCGGCGCTCTCCCGCACCCGGCGATACGTCTTGGCCGACTCGGACGAGAACCACCACACCAGTGCGACGAGGATCGGGAAGGCGGCCAGGCACATCAGCCCCAGCTTCGCGTCGAGAGCGACCAGCAGGATAGCCGTGCCGAACAGGGTCAGCACCGCGGTGATCAGGCTGTCGAAGCCGGTCTCCAGCATGTCCTGGATCGCCTCGACGTCGTTGGTCAGCCGGCTGACCACCCGTCCCGAGGTGTAGCGGTCATGAAAGGCGACGTCGAGGCGCTGAAAGTGCCGGAACACCCGGCGGCGCACCTCCAGCAGCACCCGTTGGCCGATCCGCCCGGAGCGGTTGAGGAACACCAGCCGGCTGATCGCCTGCACACACACCACGCCGCACAGCACGGCGATGACGATGATCAGTTCGCGCGCCGAGCCGCCGGCCAGCAGCGGTGGGATCGCATGGTCGATGCCGCGCTGTACGAGCAGCGGAACCGCCAGCCGCGCAGCGTTTTCCACCACGACCACGATGGCGAGCAGCCCGACGGTCAGCTGGAACGGCGCCAGCAGCGAGCCCAGCAGCGCGCGTGCTTCGCGGCGGCGTGGTCTGACGTCGTCGATGGGCAGGTCCTCGGGCTGCTCGTCGAGCCGGCCCCGCCATTCCGTCGCCGTCATCGCCTCCTGCCTTCCGACGCATAGTCGGCGGTGCGGCGCGCGGCACCGCGCTCCTCGCAGGCTTCCTCGTAGGCACGGTCGAGCCTGCGGCGCTCGTCGTCGTCCTCCCAGCCGGGCTGGTGCTCGCAGCCGTCGTCGAGTTCGTCGTCGGCGGCCAGCAGGAAGCGGTATCGCGGAACCCCTGCCAGCAATTCGGCGTGGGTACCGACGTGGGTGATGGTGCCCGCGCCATCGACGGTGTCGAGCAGTGCGACCTTGTCGGCCAGCAGGACGGTCGAGGCGCGGTGGGCGACCACCACCGCAGTGACACCGGCCAGCACCCGGCCCAGCGCCTCGGTGACCTCGGCCTCGGTGTGGACGTCGAGGGCCGACAACGTGTCGTCGAGCACCAGGATGCGCGGCGCGGCCAGAATCGCACGGGCAAGCGAAAGTCGTTGCCGCTGACCACCGGACAGGCTCATTCCCTGTTCGCCGATGCGCGTCGCCAGACCGTACGGCAGGTCGTAGACGAACTGCGCGGCGGCGATCTCGATGGCCCGGTGCAGGTCGGAGTCAGTTGCCTCGGGCCTGCCGAGCCGGAGGTTCTCGGCCACCGACATGGAGAACAGCGTCGGGTCCTCGAAGGCGGTGGCAACGGTCTCGCGCAGCGCGTCCAACGTGAGGTCGCGGATGTCGGTGCCGTCGACGCGGATCGCGCCCTCGGTGACGTCGTAGAGCCGGGGCAGCAGCGAGGCCAGTACCGACTTGCCCGCACCGGTGGCGCCCACCAACGCGAGGGTCTCCCCCGGTTCGACTGTCACATTGACGTGGCGCAGCGCGAACGTGTCGGAGTCAGGACTGGAGCTGTCGATCCCCGCCGCCGCAGGGAACCGAAACCCCACGTCGTCCAACTCCAGCCGGCCCCCCTGCGGCGCGGCAGTGCGCGGCCCGTCGATGATCTCGCGGGGGGCGTCGAAGATCTCGGCGATCCGGTTGGCCGCCGTCATCGACTCCTGGGTCATCGACAGCAGGAAGCCGAGCGAGGCGATCGGCCAGACCAGCGACAGCATCATCGTGATGAAGGCGACCAGGGTGCCCATCGTGACCAGCCCGTGGCCGGCCGCGTACGCCCCGAAGCCCAGCACGACGATCAACGTGAGGTTGGGGATCACCTCGAGCATGGTCCAGAACTTCGCCGATACCGCGACCTTCTGGATCTGGGTGTCATACAACGTGCTGGCTTGCTCGTCGAAGCGGTCGTAGACGTAATCCTCGCGGCCGAAGGACTTCACCGCGCGCAATCCCAGCGCCGACTCCTCGACATGGGTGGCGATGTGGCCGGCCTGGTCCTGGGCCTGGCGGGCCAGCCGGCTGAAGGCCCGTTCGAAGTGCAGCACGGTCAGCGTGATCGGCGCGATCGAGATGAGCACCACCACCCCGAGCGGCCAGTACATGGCCAGCAGGATGATCGTGACGACCGTGATCTGCAGGACGTTGAGGATCAGGAAGACCAGTCCGAACGACAGCAGTCGGCGAATAGTGCTGAGGTCATTCATGATTCGTGACAGCAGCTGGCCGGATTGCCACCGGCCGTGAAACGACATCGGCAAGATCTGCAGCCGGGCGTAGAGATCCTTGCGGATGTCGGCCTCGACGCCCATCGTCGCTCGGGCCACCAGCCAGCGGCGGATGAACCACAGCACCGCCTCGGAGATGCCCACGCCCATGGCCGCGGCACCAAGCACCCACAACCCGTGCTGGTCCTGGTGGCGGACCGGGCCGTCGATCACCGCCTTCGTCATCAACGGGATGGCGACGGTGGCGACCAGGCTGGTGACCGCGACGATGATCATCGCGATCCAGCGCGCGCGAAACGGCATCAGATAGGGCAGCAAGCGCAGCAGATCGGAGGCGGCCCTGGGCGCAGGGCGGGGTGCGGCGATGGCCGGTTCCGGGCGCACCGGAATGTCGGAAGTCACCTTGTCCACCCGTCAACCATTTCTTTCGTCATCGACTACTGCTGAAGATATGCAGACCGTCCGACATGACCCCCGATGTCGATGATCGCACGCATTGCAATCGGTTATCGGCCACGACGTACACGCTAGAACCTCAACAATCATTGAGGTCAAACCCTTCCGCCGCACGTCATCGTGTCGTGGCTGCCTCCCACTGGTACGACCGTCGATCAGGCAAGATAGGGCCCATGGACAGTAGTTCGGCCGCACCCCGAGTACTGGTGGTCGATGACGATCCCGACGTGCTCGCATCACTGGACCGCGGGCTGCGGCTCTCCGGATTCGAGGTCGCCACCGCCGTCGACGGCGCCGAAGCCCTGCGGTCGGCCACCGAGACCAGACCCGACGCGATCATCCTCGACATCAACATGCCGGTGCTGGACGGCGTGAGCGTGGTGACCGCGCTGCGCGCGATGGACAACGACGTGCCGGTCTGCGTGCTCTCCGCCCGCAGCTCGGTCGACGACCGGGTCGCCGGCCTGGAGGCCGGGGCGGACGATTACCTGGTCAAACCGTTCGTGCTGGCTGAACTGGTGGCCCGGGTCAAGGCCCTGTTGCGCCGGCGCGGCGCGACGGCCACGTTCTCCTCGGAGACCATCCAGGTCGGCCCGCTCGAGGTCGACATCCCCGGCCGGCGGGCCAGGGTCAACGGCGTCGACGTCGACCTGACCAAGCGTGAGTTCGATCTGTTGGCCGTGCTCGCCGAGCACAAGACGGCGGTGCTGTCCCGTGCCCAGCTGCTCGAACTGGTGTGGGGCTACGACTTCGCCGCCGACACCAACGTCGTCGACGTCTTCATCGGATACCTGCGCCGCAAGCTCGAGGCGGGCGGCGCGCCCCGACTGCTGCATACCGTGCGCGGCGTGGGCTTCGTGTTACGCACCCAGTAATCCCGTGAAACTCGCGCGGATCTTTCGCCGCACGCCGTCCCTGCGCACCAGGGTGGCGTTCGCGACGGCGATCGGCGCGGCGATCGTGGTTACCATCGTCGGCACCATCGTCTGGGTCGGCATCACCAACGACCGCCTGGAACGGCTGGACCGGCGCCTCGACGAGGCGGCAGGTTTCGCGGTTCCGTTCGTGCCCCGCGGGCTCGACCAGATCCCGCCGTCGCCCAACGACCAGGACGTGGTGATCACGGTCCGCCAGGGGGACACGGTCCGGTCCAATTCCGAGGTCATATTGCCCCGGCTGGACTCGGACTACGGGACCGGCGAGGTCGACGGGGTTCGCTATCGGGTGCGCACGGTGGAACTGTCCTACCCGGTGGCCACCACGCTGGAGGTCGGCGCGACCTTCGACGACACCATCGCCGATACCAACAACCTGCACCGCCGGGTGTTGATCATCTGCGTGTTCGCGGTCTGCGCGGCAGCGCTGCTGGGCTGGGTGCTGGCCACGTTCGCGGTGCGGCCGCTGCGCCGGCTGGCCGCCCAGACCCGGGAGATCCAGGCCGGCGACAAGGCACCCGATGTCGAGATCGGCGGAGCCACCGAGGCGGTGGAGATCGGCGAGGCGATCAAGGGGCTACTGGAACGCATCTGGACCGAACAGGATCGGACCCAGGCGGCGCTGGCCTCGGCGCGCGACTTCGCCGCGGTGTCGGCCCACGAGCTGCGCACTCCGCTGACCGCGATGCGTACCAACATCGAGATCCTGGCCACGCTGGAGGTGACCGACGAGCAACGCGCGGAATTGCTCGGCGACGTCACGCGCACCCAGAACCGCATCGAGGCCACCCTGAGTGCGCTGGAACGCCTTGCCCAGGGCGAACTTTCGACTGAGGCCGACCAGGTTCCGGTCGACATCACCGATCTGCTCGACCGCGCCGCGCACGACGCGATGCGCGTCTACCCCGACCTCGAGGTGTCGCTGGCGCCGTCGCCCACCTGCATCATCATCGGACTGCCCGCCGGTCTGCGGCTGGCGGTGGACAACGCGATCGCCAACGCGGTCAAGCACGGTGGCGCGACCCGCGTGCAGCTGTCGGCGGTCAGCTCGCGAGAGGGTGTCCAGATCGCGATCGACGACAACGGCTCCGGGGTGCCGGAGGCGGAGCGCGCGAGGGTCTTCGAACGCTTTGCCCGCGGGTCGACGGCGTCGCACTCCGGTTCCGGACTCGGCCTGGCTTTGGTCGCCCAGCAGGCCGAATTACACGGCGGCACAGCCACGCTGGGAGACAGCCCACTCGGCGGCGCACGGTTGACACTGCGGCTTCCCCCGCCGCACTAGGTCACGCGCCCTCCGGCTGGCGCCATTCGATCGGCCGCAGCAACACGATCTCGGGCACCACGCAACTGCGGGACACCCGGATCGTCATCCGGATCGCCTCGGCGATATCGCCCGGAGCGATCATCTCCTCCGGACCCACGGTGTCGCGGTAGTCATCGGCCATCGGGGTGTCCACCAGGCCAGGGCAGATCGCCGTCGCTTTGATGCCGGAGGTCGACAGCTCGTCGTGCAGCGATTCGGTGAACCCGACGACGGCGAACTTGGTCGCTGAGTACGACGCCAGCGTCGCCTCGCCGCGCTTACCTGCGTTCGAGGCGATATTGACGATCTGTGCCGACTTGTGCTGCTGCACAGCCGCTTTCAGCAGCGGCATACACTTGGTCGTCAGCAGGATCACCGCACGGATGTTCACTGCGAGCTGCTCGTCGAGAAAGTCCGCGGTGATGTCGCCGACCGCGCGGTTGCCCGACACCCCGGCGTTGTTGACCAGCAGATCCAGCGAGCCGTACTGCTTGGCGTGCTCGTCGACGATCCGGCCGAGAAACGCCTCGTCGGCCAGCGACCCGGCAATCGTGTGTACCGGCGGACCAGCCTCGAGCGACGCCGCCACCGCGTCCAGCTTGGCCGGATCACGACCCACGAGGGTGAGGCCGAAGCCCTCTTCGTGCAGCATCGCCGCGATCGCCGAACCGATTCCGCCGGATGCGCCGGTGACGATCGCACTGCGCTCGTGAACACTCACACCGGCATTACACCTCCCGGCGGCGCTGTGCGCTCGGCGTGCTAGCGGGTGGCCAGCAGGTCGATGACGAAGATGAGCGTCTTGCCGGACAGCTGGTGCCCGGAACCGGCCGGGCCGTAGGCCTGCTCGGGCGGGATCGTCAGCTGCCGCCGGCCACCCACCTTCATGCCCGGAATGCCGTCCTGCCAGCCCTGGATCAGCCCGCGCAACGGGAAGGAGATGGACTCCCCACGCTTCCACGAGCTGTCGAACTCTTCACCGCTGTCGTACTCGACACCTACATAGTGGACATCCACGACGGCGCCGGGGGTGGCCTCATCGCCCTCGCCGACCACCAGGTCTTTGATGACCAGTTCGGTGGGCGCCGGGCCGTCGGGGAATTCGATCTCGGGTTTGGTCGTCACCGGACTCACACTAGCGGGTCAGGCGCTGCTGACCGAGCGTTCCACCCGGCCGTCAGTGCCCCTGCGTTCGCGCGCGGTGACCGTCGACGTGGTCGCCGTCAACCGCACCCGGTCGGCGCGGAACAGGTCGTAGGCGTACTCGAAGGGCCGGTCGGCGGCATCCCGGGTGACCCGGGTGATCGCCACCAGCGGGCGGCGGTGCGCAACGCCGAGCCACTGCGCCTCCCGCGGGCTGGCGCTGACGACCTCGATGGTCTCGGTGGACGTGGCGGGCACCAGGCCGTAGCGGACGGCGAACAACTCGTAGAGCGAGCCGCCGAGCGGTTGCTCCAGTAGATCGAGGACATGGTCGGCAACGAAACAGGAGAAGTCCACCGACAGCGGCACCCCGTCGGCGTAGCGCAACCGGCGGATCGCGAAAACCTCTTGGCTATCCGCGATTTCAAGCGCAGCGGCCTCGGCGGGGGTGGGCGGCCTGCGGTCGGTGGACAGCACCCGGGTGGCGCTGGTGTGCCCGCCGCTGCGCAACCGGGCCGGCAGGCCGGCCAGCTCGGCGGCGTTGCGTTCCACCACGTCGGCGCGCACGAAGGTGCCGCCGTTGCGGCCGGTTCGCCGCTCGAGCACCCCGGCACGGCTCAACGGCAGCAGGGCGCTGCGCAAGGTCGATCGGGACACCTCGAAGCGGTCGGCCATCTCGCGTTCGGTGCCCAGCCGGGAACCGGGCCGCAGCGTGCCCTGCGCGAGCATCGAGAGGATGCGCCGCCGCACATCCTCGGCAATCGGTCCCCCCTCCGACTCCTCCATCGGACTAGGGGCGCACCGCATCCGGCGATTCGGGCAGCACCTGGCCGCCGTCGACCGCGATGGCCTGACCGGTGATGTAGCCCGCCTCGACCGTGGCCAGGAAGGCGGCGAGGTGACCGATGTCCTCCGGCTTGCCGAGCGCGCCGGCCGGGATCGCGCGGGTCATGCCCGCGATGTAGTCCTCGCCCATGTCGGCGAGGCCTTCGGTGAAGATGTTGCCCGGCAACACGGCATTGACCGTGATCCCGTGCGGGGCCAGTTCGATTGCGGCAGTGCGCATGAAGCCCAGTTGTGCGGCCTTGGACGCCCCGTAGTGTGACCAGTTCGGGAATCCGGTGATCGGCCCGGTGATCGACGATGTCAGGATCACCCGGCCCCGCCCGGAAGCGATCAGCGCGTCCAGACAGGCCTGCACGGTGAACACGTTGCCCTTGACGTTGACGTCGAGTACCTCGCCCAGTTGCGCCGGCGTCATGGTAGCCAGCGGCGCCTCGGGGAAGATGCCTGCGTTGGCGCAGACGACGTCGATCCCGCCGAACGCCTCGACGACGTCGGCGGCCAGGCTTGCGCAGGCCGCCGGGTCGGTGACGTCGGTCTGAACGCCCAGCACCTTTCCGGTGCCCAGTGCGTCCAGGTCGGCCACCGCGGTGTCGAGTTCGGACGCCGAGCGTGCGGCGATCGCGACATTGGCGCCGGCAGTGGCGAACACCGCGGCGATCCCCCGCCCGATTCCCTTGCTGCCGCCGGTCACGACCACCGCCGTCGATTGCAGATCAAACACCCGTAATCCTTTCTGCTCTATCGTGATTCAAACCCGTGAGCCGAAGATCGCATCCTGCAGCCAGGTCGGGTCCTCGAGGTACCGCCGGGCAAGCAGGGCGGTGTTCGGCGCGAACTGTTCACCGACGCCGATCGCCGCGTCGGCGTCGTGGTGCGAGGCGATCCAGGCGGTGAGCATGATTCGCCGCATCATCACGAACGACGGGATGAGGGCGAGATGCTCGGCAGGCAACGACCCGGCCTCGAAATAACCGGTCAGCCAGTCGGCGATGATGCGTTCACCGGCCGGGGTGTCCTCGATGAACGACACCGCGGCCCCGAGGTCGGCCAGGTACCACGACCAGCCACAGTCGTCGAAATCGATCACGGTGATCCCGGCCGCCGCATCGGCGGGGTCGACCATCAGATTGGCCAGCCGGAGATCGGCGTGGACCAGCCCGAACCGGTCTGGTGCACAGCCGAATTCGGTCAGCTTGGCGGTGATGTCGTCGACCGCGCGCTGGATCACGACACGGTCGGCGTCGGTCAGGCCGGGGGCCAGCCGCCAGTTACCCCAGCGGGCCTGCGGGCCGAGGATCGTCTCGAGGTCCCAGCGGAAACGGGTGAACCCGGGCGGAAACGTCCAGTTCCTGGCATGTTCGTGCATGACGGCGGTCAGCCGTCCGAGCTCGTCGAACCCGACGGCCTCGGGATCCTCCTCGGCCGTGCAGCCCGCGACGAACGTGACCGCGTCGACGTGCAACGCGCCGCCGTCGAACTCGGCGACGACGACGTCGGTACCGTCGCGGGTCGCTACCAGCTCCGGTGTGATCACCGGGGTTTCGGTGCGCAGCGCCTGCATCCACGCCAGCTCCGAGCGGATGGCTTCCAGCGAGTGATAGCCGGGCCGGTGCACCCGCAGCACGATCGGCTCGTCGTCTCCGACCAGGTAGGTGGCGTTCTCGGACAGGCTGAGCAGCCGCAGCGGTGTCTGGCCGTCGCGGCCATAGGCCGGCAGCGCTGCACGCGCGAAGAACTCATGAGTCGGCGGCAGTCCCGGCATGCGACCAGTGTGGACCATAACAATGCGATGAGCAGACCAAATCGACAGTTTTAACGCCGCTGTTTCCTACCAAAGGATTGGGAAACACGACCGAAACATTTCGCCGGTATTCACTCGATTGTTCCTGTTGACCAGGCGATCTCGTGGGGGTAACAATGTCGTCGTCGCACCACAGAGCCGTTGTCGACATTGCTCTCGCTCCCCGGGCGCACCAGCACTCGGGCTAAACCAGACCAGCTGAACCAGACCAAAAGGCGAGCGCGACCCCCAGTCACGTTCGAGATCGGAATTCACACTATGAGCGACATCATCGATCCGCCCGCCACAATGGGCACCGGGGGGAAAACCGAAACCGTCCAGCGGCTCAAGCCCAATGCCGTCGGGCTGATCGGCGTCCTGTTCATGGCCGTCGCCACAGCCGCACCGATCACCGCCATGGTCGGCAACGTGCCGATCGCGGTCGGATTCGGCAACGGTATCTACGCCCCCGCCGGGTACTTCGTCGCCACCATCGTGTTGACGCTGTTCGCGATCGGCTACGCCGCGATGAGCAAGCACATCACCGCCACCGGCGCGTTCTACGGTTACATCTCGCACGGCCTTGGCCGCATCGTCGGCCTCGGCGCGGGCTTCCTGACCGCGATGGCCTACATGGTCTTCGAGGCCTCCCTGATCGGCATCTTTGCCTTCTTCGGCAATGACACCTTCAATTCCCTTTTCCACCTCGACATTCCGTGGATCGTGTTCGCGATCGCGATGCTCGCGATCAACGCGCTGCTGACCTACTTCGACATCAATGTCGCCGCGCGAGTACTAGGGGTGTTCCTGATCACCGAAATCTTCATGCTCGCCTTGATGGCCTTGTCGGTGTTGTTCACCGGTGGCGGCCCTCAGGGCTGGTCGTGGGGATCGCTCAACCCGCTCAATGCTTTTCAGAACCTCTCCGGTGCGGTGGCCGGCGCCGACGGCAGCATGATCACGGTGGCCGGATCGGCGGGCATCGGCCTGTTCTTCGCGTTCTGGTCGTGGGTCGGTTTCGAGTCCAGCGCGATGTACGGCGAGGAGTCCAAGAACCCCAAGAAGATCATCCCGATCGCGGTGATCAGCTCGGTGATCGGCATCGGCGTGTTCTACGTGATCATCTCGTGGCTGGCGATCGTCGGCACCGGGCCGCAGAATGCCGTTGCGCTGGCCCAGGATTCGGCAACCGCCGGTGACATCTTCTTCGGGCCGGTCGGTGCGCACCTGGGCACCTGGGCGGTCGACCTGTTCAAGATCCTGTTGATGACCGGTTCGTTCGCCTGCGGTATGGCATTCCACAACTGCGCTGCCCGCTACATCTACGCGATCGGCCGCGAGAACGTCATCCCCGGCATGCGCAAGACGCTGGGCGCCACCCACCCGTCGCACGGCTCCCCGCACATCGCCGGATTCGTGCAGACCGGATTCGCCACCGTCGTGGTGCTGTTCTTCGCGCTGACCGGACGTGACCCCTACACCGGCCTGTACGGTTTGATGGCTCTGCTCGGCACCACCGCGATCATGATCGTGCAGGCGCTGGCCGCCTTCGCGGTGATCGCTTACTTCCACGTCGGCAAGCATCACCCGGAGACCGCCAACTGGTTCCGGACTCTCCTGGCCCCACTGCTGGGCGGCCTCGGCATGCTCTATGTGGTGTACCTGCTGGGCAAGAACGCGTCGTTCGCGGCGGGCACCGCGGCGTCGGACTGGGTATTCGCGGCGATCCCCTATGTGGTCGGCGTGGTCGGCATCGGCGGCATCCTGCTGGCGGTTGTGCTGAAATACAAGTCGCCGCAGCGCTATTCGGAGCTCGGCCGGACCGTGCTCGAAGAGGCACACGAACGCCAGTGAGTGCAATCACGGGTCGCGCCAACGAAGGGGTAGTGCTGTGAGTTTCTCGAACATCATGGATTCCAACAGCTACTCCGCGGATCAGCCGGTCGATCCGGCCACCGAATCGTTGATCGCGGCCCGTGACCGCATTCTGGGCCCTGCCTACCGGCTGTTCTATCAGCGCCCGGTACATCTGGTCCGCGGCGAGGGCACCCGGCTCTACGATGCCGACGGCGCTTGCTATCTCGACGCCTACAACAACGTCGCCAGTGTCGGCCACTGCCACCCGCACGTCGTCGAGGCCGTCAGCCGCCAGCTGTCCACCCTGAACACCCACACCCGCTATCTGCACGGCGGGATCGTCGACTACAGCCGGCGGCTGCTCGACACCATGCCCGGGCAGATCGATCAGGTGATGTATGCCTGCACCGGCTCGGAGGTCAACGACCTGGCCCTGAGAGTTGCCGAAATGCACACGGGTGCAACGGGTGTCATTGTCACCAGCGACGCCTACCACGGCAATACCGCAGCGGTCACCGCGATCTCGCCGTCCATCGGCGGGGCGACGGTACTCGGCGAACACGTCCGCGCGATCCCCCCGCCGGACAGCTACCGGATCCCGGCCGGTGAGCTGGCGGCCCGGTTCGCCGACGACGTCGTTGCGGCCATCGCCGACCTGAAGGCCTCCGGTGCCGGGTTCTGCGCGCTGATCGTGGACACCATCTTCTCCTCCGACGGCATCTACCCCGACCCGTCGGTGCTGGCTCCCGCAGTACAGGCCACCCATCGCGCCGGCGGCGTGTTCATCGCCGACGAGGTCCAGCCCGGCTTCGCCCGCACCGGTGAGGCGATGTGGGGTTTCCTGCGCCACGGCGTCGTCCCCGACCTGGTGACGATGGGCAAACCAATGGGCAACGGACTGCCGATCGCGGCGATGGCGGCCCGGGCCGACATCCTCGGCGCGTTCGCCCGGGAGGTCCCCTACTTCAACACGTTCGGCGGCAATCCCGTGACGGTGGCCGCCGCCGCGGCGGTCCTCGACGTGATCGAGGACGAGAAGCTGATGCGCAATGCGAACGAGGTGGGCACCGAACTGCGCACCGAACTCGCGCGGCTGGGAGGCGGGCATCCGCGCATCGGCGACGTGCGCGGCACCGGGCTGTACGTCGGCGTCGAGGTGATCTCCGAGGCCGGCGCGCCGGACCGAGCCGGCGCCCGGGCACTGGTCAACGCGATGCGGGACCGCCGGGTGCTGATCTCGGTGTGCGGCCGCGACGGCAATGTGCTGAAGATCCGCCCGCCGCTGGTCTTCTCGAGTACCGACGTCGACTGGTTCTGCAGCGAGTTCGGCGCTGTCCTGGCTTCCCCGTTCTGACCCCGCATCCTCGGGCACACTGGAACCGTGGCATCAGACAACGAAACCCTCGCCCGCATCCACGACCTCGTGGCCCAGGAGCGCGAACTGCGTGACAAGTTGATACACCGGCAGATCGACGAGTCGGAAGAACACGCGCGGCTGCGGGCCATCGAGGTCGAACTCGACCAGTGCTGGGACCTGCTGCGCCAGCGCCGCGCACTGCGTGAGACCGGCGGCAATCCTCAGGACGCGGCCGTGCGGCCCGGCGACGAAGTCGAGGGCTACCTCAGCTGATCAGTCGCGCCAGGATCGTCCGCAACGCCGCAAGGTCCTGCTCGTCCAGCGCGGCCAGCGCCTCGGGAGCGGGATCGTCGGTCGCGTCGAGCACGGCGATGACGTCGCGGCCGGCGTCGGTCAACGACACCAGCTTGCAGCGCCGGTTGTCCGGATGGGTTTGGCGGACCACCAAGCCGCGAGATTCGAGATCGTTGACGGCCACTGTGGCGGCCGGGGCGTCGATGGTGGCCGCCTCGGCGACCTCCTTGACCGTCATCGGCTGCGATTCCAGCCGGCGCAGGATGCGAATCCTACTGAACGGCAAGCCGGTTCGGTCCACGACCGCGCGGCGCCAGCCGTCCTTGTTGTCCAGCACCAGGCTCGACATCGCCCGCCACACCTGATCGGCGACCGGGTTAGGAGACATGGGCGGGCTCGATTCGGCGATTCTCGATCAGGGGAGCCAGCCGCTCCGCGGAGAGCGTGGCCCGTCCCGACGTGGACACCACGGCCAGCAGTGTGATCACCAGGCCCAGCCCGATGCTGACCCACCACAGCGGCCGAGCCGCCGAGGTGAAGTCGACTCCCACCACCGCCAGCGCCGAGCCGGCAACCGAACCACACAGTGCCACACCGATACTCACACCGACCTGCCTGCTGGTGGAGGTCACCGCCGACGCCGCGCCGGCCCGGTCTTGCGGCATGCCGCTGACCGCGGCGTTGGTGATCGGCGCGTTGACCATGCCGAAGCCGATGCCGTAGACGGTGAAGATCACCACGAGCTCCCAGATCGGCGTGGTGGCGTTCAGGAAGATCAGCATCGCCGACGCGGCGGTGATCAGGATGCCCGACACCAGCAGCGACGGGCGGGCGCCGAAGCGGCCGACCAGCCGGCCCGACAGCGGTGAGAAGAACAGGGCACCGATCGCGATCG
This sequence comes from Mycolicibacterium rhodesiae JS60, assembly GCA_000230935.2. Classification (GTDB taxonomy): domain Bacteria; phylum Actinomycetota; class Actinomycetes; order Mycobacteriales; family Mycobacteriaceae; genus Mycobacterium; species Mycobacterium rhodesiae_B. Next base: position 524,648 of record AGIQ01000001.1, on the reverse strand, counting down.
GCAGATAGATCAAGCCGGTGTGGGCAGCCGAGTAGCCGCGCTCTCCCTGCAGATACAGCGACATCATGAACAGGAACGCACCCCAGGCCGCGAAGGCGCACACGGCGATGACAGTAGCCGACGAGAACGGAATGCTCCGGAAGAACCGCAGATCGATGAAGGGATCGTGACGGCGCGACTCGTAGCGCAGGAAGCCCAGCAGGGCCACCAGAGCGCCCGCGGCGATCGCGAGGATGCGCGGGTTCGTCCAGCCCATCCCCGGCGCCTCGATGAGCACGAACACCACGCCGAACAGGGCCAGCACCGCCAGCAGTTGGCCGACCGGATCGATATCGCGCATGGTGGCCGACTTGCTCTCCGGCACGAAGATCGCGGTCAGCAGGATCGCCGCCGCGCAGATCGGCAGGTTGATCCAGAACACCGCCCGCCAGCTGATCGCCTGGATCAGGAAACCGCCGACGATCGGGCCGAGCGCCATCGAGATGCCGACCACCGCGCCCCAGAGCCCCAGCGCGCGGGCGCGTTCCACCCGGCCGACGAAGATCTGCGAAATGATGGACAGTGCAACGGGATTCATCATCGATCCACCGAGCCCCTGAATCAGCCGGGCACCGATCAGCGTGTCGATATCGGGTGCCAGGCTGCACAGCAGCGAGCCCAGGGCGAAGGCGGCCAGGCCGATCTGGAACACCCGGCGGCGGCCGAACCGGTCGCCGGTCGCGCCCGACAACATCAGCAGTGAGGCCAGCACCAGGGTGTAGATGTCGATGACCCACTGCATCTGCGACGGCGTGGCATGCAGGTCGGAGCGGATCGCCGGGATCGCGACGTTCACGATCGTCGCGTCCATCGACACGATCAGCAGGCTCAGGCAGCAGGACGCAAGGATGATCGTCTTGCGCCGCGCGCTGAGCTCACCGACAGTTGTAATCACACAACCATTGTGAAACTACAACCGTTCAATGGTCAAGCGGGTGTGGCCCAGCAGACACAAAAGCCCCCCGACACGCCGTCGAAAGGGGGCTTTTACGTCTGCTCGCGCAGGGAACGCTACCGGCCGTCAATCGGCGCGTAGTCGCGCTCGGTGTAGCCGGTGTAGATCTGGCGCGGGCGGCCGATCTTACTGCTGCCCTCGTCGTGCATTTCCCGCCAGTGCGCGATCCAGCCCGGCAGCCGGCCGAGCGCGAACAGCACGGTGAACATGCGGGTCGGGAAGCCCATCGCCCGGTAGATCACGCCGGTGTAGTAGTCGACGTTCGGGTACAGCTTGCGCTCGATGAAGAAATCGTCGGTCAGGGCGATCTCTTCGAGCTGCTTGGCGATGTCCAACAGCTCGTCGTCGCCGCCGAGCTTGCCCAGGATCTTGTCGGCCTGCTCCTTGACGATGCGCGCCCGGGGGTCGTAGTTCTTGTAGACCCGGTGCCCGAAGCCCATCAGCTTCACACCGTCTTCGCGGTTCTTGACCTTCTTGACGAAGGTCTGCACGTCGTCGTCGCCGGCGCGGATCTTTTCCAGCATCTCCAGCACCGCCTGGTTGGCGCCGCCGTGCAACGGGCCCCACAGGGCGTTGATGCCGCCGGAGATCGAGGTGAACAGGTTCGCCTGCGACGAGCCGACCAGCCGCACCGTCGAGGTCGAGCAGTTCTGCTCGTGGTCGGCGTGCAGGATCAACAGCATGTCCAGGGCACGGACGATCTCGGGATCCACTTCGTAGGGCTCGGCGGGGAAACCGAACGTCATCCGCAGGAAGTTCTCCACCAGGGTCAGCGAGTTGTCCGGGTACAGGAACGGCTGACCGGCCGACTTCTTGTACGCATACGCCGCGATGGTCGGCATCTTGGCCAGCAGCCGGGTCGTGGAGAGCTCCACCTGCTCGTTGTCCAGCGGGTCCAGCGAGTCCTGGTAGTAGGCGCTCAGGGCATTGACCGCACTGGACAGCACCGGCATCGGATGGGCGTTGCGGGGGAAGCCGTCGAAGAACCGCTTGAGATCCTCGTGCAGCAGGGTGTGGCGCTGAATCTGGTTGGTGAACTTCTCGAGCTGCTCGGTCGTCGGCAGCTCGCCGTAGATCAGGAGGTAGCTCACCTCGATGAAGGTCGACTTCTCCGCGAGCTGCTCGATCGGGTACCCGCGATAACGCAGGATTCCGGCGTCACCGTCGATATAGGTGATGGCGCTCTTGGTCGACGCGGTGTTCACAAAGCCCTGGTCGAACGTGGTGTAGCCGGTCTTGGCCAGCAACGAACCCAAGGCGATTCCGTCGGAACCCTCGGTCGCATGCACGACGTCGAGGTCCAACTCGCCACCCGGGTACTTCAGGGTGGCAGTCTCGTCGGTTGCGGCCACATGAACCCCTTCTGAGCTCTTCGACGCCGGCTGCGGCGTCCGTACTAGTGGAAGGTAGTCGCTATTCTGCCGACACGCCCGCGGGGGGTTCGCGGGGGGTACGTCGCGAGGACGGTCACTGCCCCCAGAGCCGGGTGAAGAAGCCGTACGCCGACTCGATCCGGGTGCACAGGACGTCGGGTTCGACCGGCGGTCCGCCCGCGGTTCCGAGGCCATGGCAGGCCACCCCCATCACCACCGCCCAGGTGTCGAACAGGATGCGGATGGCCGGATGAGACGTCGCCACGCCCATCCGCCGCGCGGCGACGTCGACCGCCGCGTAGTGGAGGCCGTCGGCGCGGAACATGAACGGCCGCAGCCCGATCGCCGGCGCCGAGTTCACGATCGTCAGCAACAGCCGCATCCGCTCGAAGGACGCGGAATCGGGGTTGCCGTACTGCGCGCTGCGAAAGACCTCGAGGTGGGCCCGGGCCAGCGCCTCGTACTGGGTGATGTCGGTCGGCTGACGGGCGTAGCACTCGGCCACATCGTCGGCGACCCCACCGAGGATGGCGACGATCACCGCCTCCTTACTCGAGAAGTAGCGGCTGAAGGTGCGCGGCGCGATCTCCGCGGCGGCCGCGATCTGCTCGACGGTGGTGTTCTCGTAACCCTGCTCGATGCACAGATGGAGGGCGGCGTCGATCAGCGTCGCTCTGGTTCGTTGTTTCTTGAGTTCACGGAGCCCGGTGGCGGCAGCGTTCGCGAGAACAGCCACGTCGCGCCACCCCCCTCGCCTCTCGCGAGCCCCCGGACGTCAAGGCGTCGAGGGTAGCCCCCGTCGGACTTCCATGGCGGCGATATCGACGAATTCACCGAAGGTGGTCTCGAGGCGCTCGGCCATGATGGCCGCGCAGTCGTCGTAATCGTCGGGCCCGATCACCAGCTGGCCCCACGCACCTGCGGTGATCGCTCCCCACATCGACACGATCAGCGCCACCTGCTTGTCCCTCGGGTCGACGCCAAGGCGGGCGGCCACCCCGATGACCAGGGGCACCAGCCGGGTCGCAGCGGCCGCGAGCCGCAGTGCGCTCGACGAGGAGATGACGTTGACCATCAGGACCAGGCGATGCATGGTCAGACCGGTCACGTCGCCGGACGGGACCCGGCGCAGCGCCTGGGCGTGCGCACGCGCCAATGCGGTCAGCGGCGGAACGTCGGCGTCGATCGTGGCGAGCTCGCCCACCGCGGCGTGGACCAGGTCGTCCAGCACGGTCATCATCACCGAGTCTTTGGTCGGAAAATACCGGCTGAAGGTGCGGGGCGACACTTCGGCGGCGGCCGCGATCTGCTCCACCGTGGTGTTGTCGTAGCCGTGCTCGATGCACAACCTCACTGCGGCATCGACCAGCATGGCGCGGGTTCGTTGCTTCTTTCGTTCGCGCAGCCCAGGCGGTGCGTGCGCGATGACGTCGGCCACCTGAGCAATCGTAGTCGGAACGTCCCAGCTTACGAGTTGGCCGGTACCACCCGGTAGCGAACAAAGACCGGGACCGCCGCGGCGGCGATGAGGACACCGACCACGACGAGCACGCCCCCGCCGGCCGCGGCGACGGTGGTACCGACGACCGCGGCCGCCGCGCCGTGCGCCGCGTCAGCCAGCCGGGGACCGCCCGCGACGACGACCGTGAACACACCTTGCAGTCGGCCACGCAGATCGTCGGAGGCCACCTGCTGCAAGATGGTCGACCGGAACGCCGCCGAGACCATGTCGGCCGCGCCACCGATTGCCAAGAACGCCACGGCAATCCACAGCATCGTGCCGGCGCCGCCGTGTGCCAGTCCGCCCGCCACACCGAAACCGATCATCGCCACGCCCCACACCACGATCGAGATCACCACGGCCAGGCCCTGACGCCGGATGAGGGGAAACCAGCCGGAGAACACCCCGCCCGCCACCGCACCTATCGACATCGCGGCCGCCAGCAGCGCGATGGTCGTGCCGCCCTCGATGGGGCCACCGAAACTCTGATGCGCCATCTCGGGGAACAGCGCCCGCGGCATGCCCAGGATCATCGCAATCAGGTCCACGACGAAGGACATCAGCACCACCCGGTTGCCGGACAGGAAGCGGAAGCCCTCGAGAACGGAGCGAACGGCAGCCAGCCCCTTGCCGCTGCCGCCGTTGGACGGCGGTATCGGAGCGAGCCGGCAGGCCACCCAGATCGGCACCACGCAGGTGAGGGCATCGATCAGATACAGCGCGGACAGGTCGACCCAGCGCAGCATCACGCCGGCCAGCAGCGGGCCGACGATGGCACCGAACTGGAACACCGTGAAGTTCAGTGAGTTCGCCGACGCCAGCTGATCACCGGGCAGCATGCGGGGTATCGCCGCCGCCCGGGTGGGGCTGTCGATCGCATAGAACGCCTGCTGTACCGAGAGCAAGCACAGCACCACCCACACGTTGTTCAGCCCGAGCGCGGCCTGCAGCCACAGCAGCGCCGAGGACACGCCCAGCCCGCAGGAGGTGATGATCAACAGCACCCGCCGGTCCATCGCGTCGGCCCAGGCCCCGCCCAGCAGCCCGAACACGATCAGCGGAACCAGGGCGAACAATCCGGCCAGACCGACATAGGCCGAATTCTGGGTGAGCGCGTACAACTGCACGGGGACGGCGAAGATGGTGAGGTTGGCCCCGATGACCGTGACGATGCCGGCCACCCACAGCCGGCGGAAATCCGGCGTTCGCAGTGGGGTGGTGTCGGCGAAAAGCCGCGCCACCGCTAGGGCTGCAGCCGCTCGATGCGGGTGCTACCCGATACCCGAATGCGGTTGTGCACCCGGTTCTCTCGGCCCTGCCAGAACTCGACGACCTCCGGGGCGATCCGGTAGCCGCCCCAGTGCGGGGGTAGCGGGACCTGCTCGTCACCGGCGAAACGTTCGGTCGCTTGCGCGAGCTGATTCAGCAGCTCGGCGCGGGAGCCGATCGGGCGGGACTGAGCCGACGCCCACGCGCCGAGCTGCGACCCGCGCGGCCGCCACGCCCAGTACCGGGCGGTCTCCTCGGCGCTGACCTTGGTCACCGCGCCGCGGATGTGTACCTGACGGCCCAGGGCGAACCAGGGGAAGGTCACCGAGGCGTACGGGGTCGCCGCGAGCTGATGGCCCTTGGCGGAGTCGTAATTGGTGTAGAAGGTGATCCCGGTCTCGTCCACGCTTTTGCACAACACTGCGCGGCTGACGGGTCTTCCCGAATCGACGGTGGCCAGCACCATGGCGTTGGGCTCGGCGATTCCGGCGGCCTCCGCGTCGGCTATCCACCTGTGCAGCAAGGCAAGCCAGCCCTGCGCGAGCCAGTCGACATCGAGGTCGGTGCTGCCGTCCTTCTCGACCGAGCCGTACTCCACCCGCATCGCCGCGAGGCGATCACGCTCGGCCATATCCCCAGTCGCTCCGCTCCCGCCTTCTGGAATTTCCACGGATCAACGGTACGCCCGAAGCTGCTGAGCGGCTGTTACCGGCCGGTAGCGGGGGCGCGATCGACGAGTGGGAGAATCCAGAACATGACTGTGGTGCCCGACGATTTCGTGCCCGGCCTGGAAGGTGTGGTGGCCTTCACCACCGAGATCGCCGAGCCAGACAAAGACGGCGGTGCACTGCGCTACCGCGGCGTCGACATCGAGGATCTGGTCGGCAATCGGGTCACGTTCGGCGACGCCTGGGCCCTGCTGGTCGACGGCCGGTTCGGCGACGGCCTGCCCCCCGCCGAGCCGTTCCCGCTGCCGATCCACACCGGTGATGTGCGGGTCGACGTGCAGGCCGGCCTGGCGATGCTGGCGCCGATCTGGGGTTACGCGCCGCTGCTCGACATCGACGGCGAGACCGCCCGCGATCACCTGGCCCGCGCGTCGGTGATGGCGCTGTCCTATGTCGCGCAGTCTGCGCGCGGTATCTATCAGCCCGCCGTGCCGCAGCGCGTCATCGACGAATGCTCCACTGTCACAGAACGTTTTATGACCCGCTGGCAAGGCGACCCTGATCCGCGGCACGTCGAAGCGATCGACGCCTACTGGGTGTCGGCAGCCGAGCACGGCATGAACGCCTCGACGTTCACCGCGCGGGTGATCGCCTCCACCGGGGCCGACGTCGCGGCCGCCCTCTCGGGTGCGATCGGCGCGATGAGCGGGCCACTGCACGGCGGTGCACCGGCGCGGGTGCTGCCCATGCTCGAAGAGGTCGAGCGCGCCGGGGATGCCCGGGCGGTGGTCAAGGGCGTGCTGGACCGCAACGAGAAGCTGATGGGCTTCGGCCACCGGGTCTACCGCGCCGAGGACCCCCGCGCGCGAGTGTTGCGTGCCACAGCGAAGCGGCTGGCCGCGCCGCGGTACGAGATCGCGATCGCGCTCGAGCAGGCGGCACTGGCCGAACTCCGTGAGCGCCGGCCGGACCGGGCGATCGAGACCAATGTCGAGTTCTGGGCCGCCGTGATCCTCGACTTCGCCCAGGTCCCGGCCAAGATGATGCCGGCCATGTTCACCTGTGGGCGGACCGCCGGATGGTGCGCCCACATCCTCGAGCAGAAGCGGCTCGGCAAGCTGGTTCGCCCGTCGGCGATCTACGTGGGGCCTGCGCCCCGCCCGGTGGACGCGGTCGACGGCTGGAACGAGATCGCGCACGCGGCCCTCTAGTGGGCGGTCTGGCTGATCACGCCCCGAATGCCGAGCCGCGCTCCCGGTCCAGATACGTCTCGGCCTTGTTGCGCAGGAAGAACACGTACACCACCAGCGACACCGCGATGCAGGCCGTGACGTAGGCGATGAACAGCGGTACCTGACCGTGCTCCTTGGCCGCCTGGTAGACCAGCGGCGCCGTCCCGCCGAAGATGGAGTTGGCGAGCGCATAGCCGACCCCTACACCGAGTGCCCGCACCTGCGCCGGAAACAGCTCCGACTTCACCAGCGCGTTGATCGAGGTGTACCCGGTCAGGATCACATAACCGACCGCGACCAGCGCGAAAGACGCCAGCGGCGAGCGTGTCTCGGGAAGGAACGTGATGAGGACATAGGTGTAGAACAGCCCGCCGACACCGAAGAACACCAACATCGGCTTACGCCCGATCCGGTCACTGACGATGCCGCCCACCGGCTGCAGCAACATCAAGAAGATCAGCCCGGTCAGGTTCACCCACGTCGCCGTCATGCCCTCACCCTTGAACGCGGTCTTGACGATCGCCGGCGCGTTGACGCTGTAGGTGTAGAACGCCACCGTGCCGCCCAGGGTGATCAGGAAGCACAGCAGCAGCGGCCGCCAGTATTGCGTGAATAGCGCCCGCATCGATCCCGCATCGCGGTCCTCCCCCGCCTTGGTCGCCTCGATGACCTCCTCGGACAGCGACTCGTCCATCGTGCGGCGCAGCCAGAACACCACCACCGCCGCTACGCCACCCACGGCGAACGCGATGCGCCAACCGAATTCGCGCAACTGGTCATCGTTGAGGACCGACTGCAGGATCAGCAGCGTGAACTGCGCCAGTACGTGACCACCGACCAGCGTCACGTACTGGAACGACGAGAAGAAGCCGCGCCGCTCCCGCGTCGCCGCCTCCGACATGTAGGTCGCCGACGTGCCGTACTCACCACCTGTCGCGAAACCCTGCACCAGCCGAGCCACGATCAGGACGATCGGCGCCGCCATCCCGATCACCGCCTGTGACGGCACCACCGCAATCACCAACGAGCACAACGCCATCAACGACACGCTCACCGTCAGCGCCGCCCGCCGGCCTCGCCGGTCGGCGAACCGCCCGAAGAACCACGACCCGACCGGGCGCATCACGAAGGTAATCGCGAATATCGCATAGACGTACACCGTCGAGTTCTTCTCGGACTGGTCGAAGAACTGGCCCTCGAAATAGGTTGCGAACACGGTGTAGACGTAGACGTCATACCACTCGACCAGGTTGCCCGACGACCCTCGGATCGTGTTCCAGATGGCCCGCCGGGTTTCGGCGGCGCTCGACCGCGGCACTGTCGTGGTGGTCATCGTCGGCCTCCCTGTGTCAGCCCCGAACCGTACTCCACTGCGGGCCGTTTCTGTCGGCCCCTGATGGTTGTATGGAGCGTGGGCGATGAGTTCTGCTCGCCCGTGATGTCTACAACTCCGAGGCGGTCCGCCGGGCCGCCGTGAACGATAGGAGACTGCCATGCCGATCGATGTACAACCCTCGCTGTCCCCGCACCTGGTCGTCGACGACGCGCCCGCGGCAATTGACTTCTACGTCAAGGCGTTCGGTGCCGTCGAAATCGGTCGGGTCCCCCGTCCCGATGGCAAGCTGGTTCATGCCGCCGTCGAGATCAACGGGTCCACGGTGATGCTCAACGACGATTTCCCGGAGATGTCCGGCGGTAAGTCGACAACCCCGCCCGCCCTTGGCGGCACCCCGGTGACCATCCACCTGACCGTGACCGACGTCGACGCGAAGTTTCAGCAGGCGGTCGACGCCGGCGCCACCGTCGTGATGCCGCTCGAAGACCAGTTCTGGGGCGATCGCTACGGCATGGTCGTCGACCCGTTCGGCCACCAGTGGTCGCTGGGCCAGCCGGTCCGCGAGGTCAGCTACGAAGAGATCCAACAGGCCATGAGCCAGGCATGATGCTCATGTGACGCAGCACCGCCGCAAGATCCTCTACATCGACCTCGACAACACGATGGTCGACTTCGGCCATCGGATCGAGGGCCTCGACCCGGTCGTGGTCGAGAAGTACCACGGCCGGATGGACGAGGCGCCGGGTATCTTCGCGTTGATGCGCTCGATGCCCGGCGCGATCGAGGCGTTCACCGAGCTGTCGGACCTGTTCGACACCTACCTGCTCTCGACCGCGCCGTGGCGCAACCCGTCGGGCTGGCAGCACAAGATCGAGTGGGTACACGAACACCTTGGCGCCGAGGAGGATTCGCCGGCCTACAAGCGGCTCATCCTCACCCATCACAAGGACCTCAACCGCGGCGATTTCCTCATCGACGACCGGCCCAACAACGGCGCCGAGCGCTTCAATGGCGAATGGATCCACTTCGGCTCCGCCGAATTCCCGGACTGGGCAACAGTGCTGAACTATCTGCGGGAGAAGGCCTGAGCCGCAGCGGGATAGAAGCGTGCCATGACGATTTCGGCGAGGTGTCGCGGGGGTGCCGTCAACCCGGCGCCGTTGGCTTGATGGCGAGTTGCGCGGCGATCCGGTCACCCGCGGCCTTGCCCGATACCAATGCACCGTTGACACCCGGGATCGGGCCGATATCACCGGCCAGTTGGACACGTGCGGCGGGATCGGTTTCCCGCATGAAGCGGTCGACTGCGGTAAAGCGTCCCTTCGGCATCATGGGTACGACGTCCCGCCATCGGCCGATTTCATAATCGCAGAGCGAAGATCCGAGGTCGCCGTAATACGGCTTGAGGAACCCGAGGACGGCATCAAGAATCTTCTCGTCAGGCGCATCGAGGTGTTCGAGGCACCACTCGTGGCGGCAGAAGGCGGTAATCATGCCCTGCTCGGCAGCGCAGCGGTGGTTGGCTTTGAGGTGATCGACGATCACCCCGCACAGGTCGGGCTGCTCGCGGGGCGAACACATGATGTACGTAGCGGGATTGTCCGGCCGTCGAGCTAACGCCAAGTGAGTATTGACACTGCAGATGTACTCAGTGTTCTCGTAGAACTCGCGCGCAAAACCCGACAGCTGCGGATACACGTTCAGCGCTGCGCCCGCTGTGGTGGCGATCACGACATTGGCGAAGTCCTCCGTATGCTCGGCTCCGTCACGTTGGTAGGTCACCTCCACGGTTCTGCCGTTGTCCGTCACGTTGAGCGCTGTCGTCGAGAGCCGCACATCGCCCAGGCTGGCCGCCATCGCCGTCGGCAATGCGTCCATGCCGCCGTCAAGACCGTAGAAGTACGGTTTGAAGAAGTTCTTCAACGTCCACAGCAGTTGTCCGACAGATGCATACGCCGGATCGCTGAGCCAAGGCCCACGGATGACGACGGCGGCGATGTAGTCAAGGATCTCCTGATTGAGTTCGCGCCGGCAGTACTGACTGACCGTTTCGGTGTCGATCGCGGCGATGCCACTGGCGTCGGTGTAGTTGAGATCTTTCCAATGCCTTCCCAGGAGGCGGAGCAACTTTACCAGCGTGAACTTACTTCTTGTCGAAAGATAGGGCGTGCCAAGGACTTTGAGTGGCTTGCGGAGATCGAGGAAGTTCAATCGATCCCAGCGGGGCATCGCCCCGAACGCGTCGAACTTGTGCATCTGCGCGCCCAGGCCGACGTCGAGCATTTCCTGCGCCGATTGCGCATAGCTTCCGAGGTAGATGAACGCGCCGACATCGAAGACCAGCCTGTCGCGACGAACAGTCTTGATCCGCCCCCCGACCCTGTCACCGGATTCGAAGACCACCGGCACACCGCCAGCCTGCGCAATCCTGCGTGCTGCTCCGAGCCCGGCGATGCCGCCGCCGATGACGGCCGTTCTCATGTCTGCAATCACCTTGATGATCCGATCAGGCTGTTGCCTGCGGAATCTGCGAGGCGGAAACCGTCGGTTCCCGTGACAGTGCGCGACGCATCAACACGAAGATGGCGATGAACCAGCTGCAGAACACGGTCAATGGGATCCAGAAGCCGAGCACCCCGTTCCACGCGAACGGACCCGACTTGAAGAAGAACAGCATCTGGTCGGGCAAGAACAGTGCGAACGTCATGATGCTCTGATACCCGAACCACCTTGGGAAGACGGGCCTTTCGGACTTGTCGCCGAGCGCGACGACGGCTAGGACCACGAACATCGGCATTATCAAGGACAGGCCGCCGATGAACTGCAGCCAGGCGATGTCGTTGAGCAGCCGGGTGGTGTCGGCAGCACGCTCATCGACGCGCCAGCTGGCGATGATCCACCACAGCGGCGGATAGAAGGTCAGCATGGCGTTGGCATAGCCCGCCATGGTCATGATGCGGGTCAACGGCCCGTTGCGTCCTTCGAACCGGGCAACGAAGTCGGCGATCGTCGCGGTGAATGGAAGGAACACCGCCGCGCCCCACATGACGATCACCATGCCTAGGCGGATGCCTACGACGTCTTCGCGGAAGAATGTGGCAATCTCGCCGGCGTCCGCCCCCGGCCGGTGCAGCGGGAAGAACCCGCCCACAACCCACCAACCGAAGAGCAACAGCGCAACGTAGACAACGCCACACCACGCGCCCACGACATTCGTCTTACGGATGATTGCTTCATTGGCGTCCATGCCGTCCTCCGTAGCTGCCGGTTGGCTGTTTCGGCGCGTTTCGGGTTCACGCCACCTCACAATAGTGACTGGATACTCACAAAATGTGAATGTTTATTCTATTCTGTGTCCGGCGACTATCGCGCTGGCGAAGGGAGTCGCGGGATGACGGTCGACCGGCAGGCCGCGGAGGTCGCGGAGGCGGCGGCTGCGCCGAAGGGCAAGCGCGCGCGATTGACGGCGGCTGAACGCCGGCTGGAGATCATCGCCGCCGCGCAGTCAGTGTTCGCCGCCAACGGACTCGCGGGTGCCAGGACCTCCACCATCGCTGATGCGGCCGGCATCGCCGAGAGCATGCTCTACCGGCATTTCACCTCGAAACAGGAGCTGTTCGAGGTGGCCGTCGTGGAACCGGTCGCGGCGTTCGTCGAGGACGCGGTGCGAGACGCCGGCCAGCTCTTGGACCGCGAAGGATCCGGCAGCGGATCTTTCTATGAGTCGTTCCTGGAGACGATGGCTCAGGTCTTGCCCCTGCTCGGCGTGGCGCTGTTCAGTGACGCCGTCGAGGGTCGACGGTTCTACAACGACAAGATCGTGCCGTTGTTCGACCAATACCAGCACAAGATGGGCGTCGCTCTGGCCGCGGTGCCTGGCTGCGGCGTCAGCGCTGCATTCCTGTCCCGTGCGGTGATCGGGATCGTCTTTCTCGTCACGCTCGATGCGGCCTACCGCGACCAGCCCGGCGAGCCGGCGCTGGCAGACACCTCCGCCGCCGCCGAGACGATTCGATCGTTCGTGGCCGGTGCACTCGGCGGAGCAGGGGCTGACGAGCTGCTGGACGTGCTGACCACGATCGAGGGCGTGCGTGCCCCCGACGACACGCGCCCCCCCGATAAGCCGGCCTTAGTCACCGCCGACCACTGGGCGCGCTACTGGACAGCACGGGCAGCGGTCGGCCAGCAACACATTGAGCGCCTCCATCAGATCGATCTGGAGAACCAGACCTTGCGCCGAATCGTCGCCGACCAGGCCATCGAACTGGCATTACTACGCGAGGATGCCCGCAGGAGCACAACCGACTCCTAGCCGGCCCGGACACTCCAGCTAATGCTCCCCTAGGTGCTCCCGCAGCATGCCGATCGTTGTGAACATCTACTCCACTATTGTGAGTGAACGCTCAATGTTTTAGGCTTTGCCACGAGTTCGCAAATCGCGAAGGAGTGTGTGGCTACGTTGACAGGCCTCAAAAATCCAGGAGGTCCGGCGATTCGGTCATCGGCAAGTCAAGCGCCGACAACGCGCGCTCCGGCCGTGGTCCTGGTGTGGGCCACCGTCGGCGCGGTGTTGCTGGGCTTCGAGATCTTCGTGCTGGGCCGCTGGGTCGGCGGACCCAATTTCACCCCGACACACCCGGGTGTCGACCCGGTCAGCACCACTCAGCGGTGGCTGTTTCTTGTCGTGCAGATCGTGATCCCCATCGCGGCTGTGGCCGGAATGTGGGTCTGGGTCGTCCGGCCGTGGCGACGCGAGGGACGCCTGACCACCGACGGCATGTTGGCACTGGCCGGGGCGATGATCTTCTTCTGGGACATGTGCATGAACTACACATCGGTCACCCTGCTCTACAACTCTGCATTGGTGAATTTTGGGGCCTGGGCCAACGACGCATGGCCGGGTTGGGTCAGTCCCAACGCCCACCACCTCCCGGAGCCGATATTCGTCTGCATTCCCGGCTACACCGCGCTGGTGTTCTCTCAGGTGATGCTGATCCTGTTCATCGTGCGGCGGGTCAAGGCCCGCCGCCCGTCGCTGTCGCCGCTGGCGGTTTGGCCAATCCTGTTCTTCGGTCTGATCATCATCGACACGATCATCGAAACGCTTCTGCTCCGAATGGGCATCTACGCATACCCGGGCGGAATCCGTTGGCTCACACTATATGCGGGAGAGACCTACCAGCTACCGCTGACCGAACCGGTCTTCTTCGCCGGATTTGGTCTGGGCGCGATTGCCGCGCTGAGCTACTTCCGCGACGATCGAGGTCACACCATCGTGGAACGCGGAATCGACCGTCTCCGTGTGAGCCCGGCCCGACGGCAGATCATCAAATTCCTGGCCATTTTCGGCGCGGTGCATGCCGCCTTTGCGGTGCTGTACTTCGTGCCCAACCAGTTCGTAGCCCTCCACTCAGGTGAATTTCCCACCGGTTATCCCTCGTACATGATCAACACGATGTGCGCATACCCGGGCGACCAAGCCTCAGCCGGCCTCAACCCGTGCGCCGGTCCCGGAGTTCCCATCCCCCGGCCCTGATCCCTTCTCGCCCTTCTCTTCCCGATCGGAGGCCGGTTGCGATGACATTCAGCGAGGCGATGCCGAATCGCGCAGTGGCAGCACATTCGCCCACCTCCGGCAGCGCGGCAAAACTATGGGTACTCAACGGCGCGCTCTGGCTGGGATTGATGCTCTATGTCTGGACGGCGTGGATTCTCAGCGGCGACTTTCGCACCAATCCCACAGGGCGCGGCCAGGAGCCGGACTGGTACGTGGTGCTCATCCGCAGTTGGGAGATCTTCGCTCTCGTCGTGTCGCTGGCCATCCTGTGGTGGTTCGTCATCCGCCCCAAAGTCAAGACTGGACGCTTCACGTTCGACGCATTGTTCTATCTGGCGTGTGCCGCCCTGTGCTTCCAAGAGCCCTGGATCAATTGGAACTCACTCCAATTCCTCTACAGCACGACATCAATCAACTTCGGTAGTTGGACCAGCCACATCCCGGGCTGGTCGAGCCCCAACAGCGAAATGGTTCCGCTATCGCTGTGGGCGCTGTCCGCGTACTTCTGGCTCGTCGGCATTCCCGCGTACGCGGGTTCGAAGTTCATGGGTCGGCTGCGCGGACGCAATCCCACGATCTCGTGGCTGCGTTTGGTGGGGTACTCGTACCTGGCTTTCTGCGTCTTCGACATTGCGCTGGAGAGCTTCATCACGCGCACCCAGCTGTTCAGCTACGGCAGCGTCGTTCCGAGCCTGAGCTTATGGTCCGGAACCGACCATCAGTTCCCGATCTACGAGACCATCAGTTGGGCAGGCACATACACGGCGTTGGCCAGCTTGCACTTCTTCCGCGACGATCGCGGTCGCTCTCTGCCCGAACGCGGAATCGAAGCATTGAAAATTCGCAGTGGCGGACTAAGAACCTTTGCGCGGTTCCTCGCGATCATGGGAGCGTGTCAACTCGCGATGCTGTTCACCTACAACATTCCGTACTCATACTGGGCAATGCACGCGGTGATGGCGAAACCCTTCATAGAACGCGAGTGGCGCGTCGGCGGCGTCTGCGGACCTGGCACTGCCTACAACTGTCCTGACGGACACTCCCCGATCGCGACCAAGAACAGCCCCTCCAACCGAATCGCCGGGACCCCACCCTAAGTTGGTCACGTGAAGATACGACGTCGGCAAGTAGTTCGACGTCCAGGGGCGTCGCGTCTATTGGTGAACGGGACAAGGCTTAGCGCAGAAGTCCGGCCAGCAGGCGCCTGGCCACCGGGCGTTCCGGAGCGGCGGCGGCCGCGGCGACCATGTCGGCCACGGTCGTGAACTTCACCCGCGGCCGGCCCTCGGCTTCGCCCCGTGCGGTCTCGGCGGCGTCGATCGCGCGCCAGCCGGCCTCGTCGACCACATCCGGTTGACGGGCGCGAATCAGCTTGTCCAGCATCGTCGGTCGCGCGGTGGGATCGGTGAGCAGGCCCGCGTTGAAGTCGTCGACCAGGTTGGACACGGTCTGCATGGCACAGGATTTGTTGGTGCCGATGAAGCCCGTGGGGCCGCGCTTGATCCAGCCCGCGACGTACGCGCCGGGAGCCGGCCTGCCGGTGGCGGGATCGATGACTCGGCCGTGCTCGTTGGGCACGACGGCGGCGGCCTCGTCGAACGGCAGACCGGCAATCGGTGCGCCCCGGTATCCGATCGAGGTCAGCACAAGTCCGGCGTCGAGTTGCACCACCTCGTCAGTCCGGGTGCGGCGGAACTCGATCCCACTCACACGCCCGGTCCCGAGCACCCGGTGCGGAGTCAGCCGGTAGGCCAACCGGATTCGCGGTCGTGCGGCGACGTGCGAGACGATCGGCAGTTTGGCGAGGATCTCGAGCTTGCCGACCGTCAGGGGGTCGGTGGCGGTGGCCAGATCCTGCTGGACGAGGGCGTGGTCGTCGGCGTCGAGGACGACCTCGGCCGTCGACGTCAGGCCGATCAGCTCGGGTAGCGTGAACGCCGAATCGATCGGCCCGCGGCGGGCGGCGATGACGACCTCGCGCACTGCCGAGTTTCGAAGACTGCCCAGCGCGGTGTCGGAGATATCGGTGCAGGCGAGGTTGTCCGGGTCGGCGGTGAGGATCCGTGCGACGTCGAGAGCCACGTTGCCGTTGCCGATCACCACCACGCGTTCGTGGCGCAGGTCGACGGCCAGCCCGGCGAAGTCCGGATGCCCGTTGATCCAGGCCACGGTCTCGGTGGCGGTCCCGGTTCCGGGCAGGTCCATGCCGGGGATGTCGAGCCTGCGATCGTTCGGCGCGCCGACGGCGTACAACACCGCGTGGTGATGCTGCAGCAGCTCGGCGTGCGAAATATGCCGTCCCACTTCGACATTGAGATAGAACGAGAATCGGGACCGCTTGCTGATCCGCGCGAAGACCCCCGTCACGCCCTTGGTGTTCTGGTGATCGGGCGCGACACCGGCTCGCACCAGGCCGAACGGGGTCGGCAGTTTGTCGAAGACGTTGACCCGCACACCTTTTTGGGTGAGCAGTTCGTCGGCGGCATACATGCCCGCCGGCCCCGAACCGACCACGGCCACGGTGAGATCGCCCCCGCCGCGTCGCACCTGGGGTGCGGGCAGCACCGGTGCGAGCTGAGAGGTCGGCGGCAACTTCACCCCCGCGGGCCGCTCCGGATAGAACGCGGCGTTGAGGCCGATGAACGGCAGCTGCTTGTCAGTGAGCTTGCTGTCGGGCGCGATTGCCCCGACCGGGCATGCGCTGACGCAGGCGCCGCAGTCCACGCAGGCCACCGGATCGATGTAGAGCATCTCGGCGGTCGCGAAGCCCGGCTCGTCGGGGCTGGGATGGATGCAGTTGACGGGGCAGGCGTAGACGCAGGACCCGTCGCTACAGCACGACTGGGTTATCACATGGGGCACAGGCGTGGGTTCCTTGGGTCTACGCGGCGCTCACGACGTGCTGGCGTTGCGGCTCGCTGCGGTAGCGGCTCGGCGCACCGTCGATCCGGCAGATCCGCCAGATCAGCTTTGCCAGCGGGTTCATCAATCCGGTGTCGTGGCACAACATCCGGACGTCGCCGAACATGTCGCGCAGCATCTGCCGCGACTGCGGCGAGGCGAAGAAAATCTCCTTGCGCACCGAGCGGGGGATGTCGAATTCCTTCCAGAACGCCTTCGGCGGCACGATGATCGCCGAGCACAGCACGCGCATCACCACCGGTACGTAGAGCGACAACCAGAATCGCTTACGCCGTGGCAGGTGCGGCACCCGCTTGCGCAAGTACTCGTGGGCAAACGAAATGTGGCGCGCCTCCTCGGCGACATGGATGGCCATGACGCGCTCCATGATCGGGTGCAGCGTCTTGCCTTCGCGCAGCACGTTCTTCTGCGTGTGGTCGATGGGCTCCTCGCCGGCGAGGATGCCGAACCAGAACGGGATCGGCAGCGGACCGGCCACCAGCGGGATCGCCGGCTGAACCCACTTCAGCAGTCGCGGCATGCCTGGCACATCGGCGCCGATGTGGTTCACCATCTCCTGAAACATCATGGTGTGGTTGCATTCTTCGACCGCCTCGTGCAGGCAGTAGCGGTATTCCGGCGAGCCGTTGGGCGTCCAGAAGGCGTACTCCATCAAGCCGCGGATGAGGATCGACTCGAAGTGCAGGCCGACCTTGGCGACGTTGGACTGCCGCCACATGCCGATCTCGATCTGCCGCTCTTTCGGCTGCGACTGGTACCAGGGATGCTGTCCGATCGGGTCGGTCGCCGGCAGGATCCAGCGCTCGTCGCCCGGCACGACGGCGAACTCCGGCGAGTCCCAGTCGATGTCGGTGTAGGGGTTGAAGTTGCGCCGCACCGACCCTTCGGAGAGGGTCATCAGCTTCTCGACGTAGGCGATGTCGTCCTGAACGTCCATGTTGCGACGCCAGCGCCGGATGATCTTGGTTCTCGCCATGACAGTCTCCTCAAAGAGGGTTTACATTAGGGCGGTAGTTGTCCAAACAGTACCGCGGGTATCGCATACTTGTCCATACCCGTTTTCGGGTTTGCTGAACGCCTCGGTGTACCCCTCTGTTTCATGGGCGATCGGGTGGACTCCTAGGCTTGAGGCATGGCTGAACCGCTCACGATCCCTGCTGATCTCAAGCCCGCCGACGGCCGGTTCGGCTGCGGCCCCTCGAAGGTGCGCCCCGAGCAGCTGCAGGCCCTGCAGGCCTCGGCCGCACTATTCGGTACCTCGCACCGCCAGGCCCCGGTGAAAAACCTGGTCGGACGGGTTCGCGACGGGCTGCGCGAGTTCTTCTCGCTGCCCGACGGCTACGAGGTGATCCTGGGCAACGGCGGCGCGACCGCGTTCTGGGACGCCGCCGCGTTCGGCCTGATCGAGAAGCGCTCGCTACACCTCACCTACGGCGAGTTCTCCTCGAAATTCGCCTCGGCCGCGACGGCCAACCCCTTCATCGACGACCCGATCGTCCTTAAGGCGGACGCGGGCGGCGCCCCCGAACCGCAGTCCGATCCTTCGGTCGACGTCATCGCATGGGCCCACAACGAGACCTCGACCGGCGTCGCCGTTCCGGTGCGCCGCCCTGCGGACTCCGGAAACGCCCTGGTGCTGATCGACGCCACCTCGGGGGCGGGCGGGCTGCCTGTCGACGTCAACGACGTCGACGCCTACTACTTCGCGCCGCAGAAGAACTTCGCCAGCGACGGCGGGCTCTGGCTGGCGGTCGTCTCCCCCGCGGCGCTGGCCCGCATCGAGGCCATCGCGGCCGGTGGCCGCTGGGTGCCGGACTTCCTGTCGCTGCCGATCGCGGTGGACAACAGTCTGAAGAACCAGACCTACAACACTCCGGCGATCGGCACCCTGGTGCTGATGGCCGAGCAGGTGGACTGGCTCAACGGCAACGGCGGGCTGGATTGGGCGGTCAAGCGCACCGCCGACTCGTCGCAGCGGCTGTACTCGTGGGCCGAGGCGTCGTCGTACGCCACCCCGTTCGTCACCGACCCCGCGCTGCGGTCGCAGGTCGTCGGGACCGTGGATTTCAGCGACGACGTGGATGCGGCGGCCGTCGCCAAGGTGCTTCGGGCCAACGGGATCGTCGACACCGAGCCGTACCGCAAGCTGGGCCGCAACCAGCTGCGCATCGCGATGTTCCCGGCGATCGAACCCGATGACGTCTCCGCGCTCACCCAGTGCGTGGACTGGGTCGTCGAACACCTCTAGTCACGCCCGGCGTGTCCTGATCGTTATATTGCGTCGCCCGGGTTACATTCGCCGACGTAGAAGGAGGTCGACATGCGAGAACTCAGGGTGATCGGACTCGATGTCGACGGCAGGCACATCATCTGTGAAGGTCCCGACCCGGCCGACAAGTTCACCCTGCAGGTCGACGACCGACTGCGCGCCGCCGTCCGCGGCGACCGGTCGCTGGGCCAGACCCTGAGGGACAAAGAGGTCAAAGGCGTGTTGCGGCCCAGGGATATTCAAGCGCGCATCCGTGCGGGTGCATCCGTCGAGCAAGTTGCCGCATCATCCGGCATGGACATCAGCAAGGTCGAGCGCTTCGCCCACCCCGTGCTGCTGGAGCGTGCGCGGGCGGCCGAGCTGGCGTCGGCCGCTCATCCGGTGCTCACCGACGGGCCGGCCGTGACGACCCTGCTGGACACCATCACCACCGCCCTCGTCGCACGCGGCCTCAGCCCCGAGGCGACCGAATGGGATGCCTGGCGCGGTGAAGACGGCCGCTGGGTCGTGCAGATGGCCTGGCAGGCCGGACTCTCCGACAACGTCGCGCATTTCCGCTTCAGCCCCGGGGCCCACGGCGGCACGGTCGCCGCCCTCGACGACGCCGCCAGCGAGCTGATCGACCCGGCATTCGAACGCCCGGTGCTGCGGCCCGTCGCTCCCGTCGCGCAACTCGAGCTCGAGGAGCAGCCCGCTCCGGCTCAGGCTCCGGTCGAGGAGACGCCTGCCCCCGCGCCTGCTGCTCCGGCGCCGGCACCCCGAGCCCGGCGCGCCAAGGCCAAGCCCGCAGTGCCCGGCTGGGAGGACGTCCTGCTGGGCGTGCGTTCCAGCGGCGAGCGCTGAGCCCTACCGCGCGGCGGTCAACGCCAGCAGCGTCACCCATCCGGCGGCGACTCCGATTCCGGCGCCGAGAACGAACCACCGTCGTACCGGGATGCGCCGCCACCCCCACAGCGTGGGTGCCAGCCCGCCGACCGCGATCAGATTGAGCGCGATCGCAACCAGCGGATGCACCCGGATCATGCCGATGCTCAGCACCACAATCGCGGTGCCGGTGACCGCCGCGACGAATGCCGCCACGGTCAGACCGGTCCCCCACGGCGTCGTCTCCTCGCTCATGGGGTGAAGCGTAATCACCGCACCCGCTCGTAGAACGCCAGCGCCGCCGCGGTCGCGACATTGAGCGAATCGGTACCCCGCGACATCGGGATCCGGACCCGGATGTCGCTGGCCCGCATCGCCGTCTCGGTGAGCCCAGGCCCCTCGGCACCGACCAGCACGGCGACCTTGTCACCCGCCAGACCGGACATCGCCTCGGCCAGCGTCTGCGCCGCCGGGTCTGGAGTCATGGCAAGCAGCCGGAATCCACGCGCGCGCAGCTCGCCGAGGTCGGCAGGCCACCGCTGCGCACGGGCGAACGGCACCAGCAGCGCATGCCCCATCGAGACCCGCACCGCGCGCCGATAGAGCGGATCGGCGCAGCCGGTGCCGAAGATGACGGCATCGACGCCGAGCCCGGCCGCATTGCGGAAGATCGACCCGAGGTTCTCGTGATCGTTGACGCCTTCCAGGACGGCGACCGTGCGCGCGCCGCCGAGCACGTCGGCCGGCGCCAGCTCGGGAGGTCGCCGCGCGGCGCCGAGGACACCGCGATTGAGATGGAAGCCGACCACATCGGCCATCACCTCGGCCGAGGCGCGATAGAACGGCGCCGGCACGCCGGCGAGATCGTCGCTCAATTCACCGAGGCGGCGATCGGTGCCCAGAAAGGCGTGCGGGGTGAAGCGCGAGGCGATCATGCGCTGGACCACCAGCACGCCCTCGGCGATCACCAGCCCCTTGCCACTGGGCAGGTCCGGCCTGCGGTCGACACTGTTGAGGTCGCGGAAGTCATCGACGCGGGGATCACCGGGGTCAGTGATGTCGATGACTTCGAACGCCCCGAAAGCCTTGCCGCTCACGCGTCTTCGTCGACGAGCATGGTCATCAGGTCGGCTGCGCGCAGCAAGACGTCGCGGTCCTCGCGGTCCAGGGTCGCCAGCCTGCCACGCAGCCACTCCTGGCTGGCCTGGCGCTCACTGTCGACCAGCCCGGCGCCGGACTCCGACACCTCGACCAGGAACTGGCGTCCGTCGGCGGGATGCGATGTGCGCACCACCAAGCCGAGCTCGACGAGCGAGGCGATCACCCGGGTCATCGACGGCGGGCGGACCCGTTCCTTGACCGCCAGTGCGCCTGGCGTCATGGCGCCGTCTTTGGCCAGGGTGGCCAGGGCGGACAACTGCGAAAGGGTGACAGGTGATTCGGACCGGCGAAAACGCAGCTGGCGTGCCAGCCGCATGACGGCCAGCGACAAGTCGCTGGCCAGCCGCAGGTCACCGTCCAACACAATCGCAAACACTACGACACCACATCACCTGACCAACGATGAACCGGACAAGTGTCGAACTGCGGAGCGGGGCGCTACCTCGATCGGTTACCTTGGACGACAATGCCTTCCGATCAGCCCGAACCCGAGCCGCCGGCGCTGCCCGCGGCCCTGCTGGATCCGTGGCCGGTGATCGTCGCCGGGGCCGTGCTGTGGTTGCTGGCCACCATCGCTGCGTTCACGATCGGCGCGTGCGAGTCCTGGCGCCCGATCGCGATCGCCGGGCTGGGCACCGGTGTGGTCGGCACGTCGATATTCCTGTGGCAACGCACCGCGGCCCGACGCGGTGCGCGAGGCGCGCAGACCGGTCTCGAGCCGAGCCGAAATCAACGCGGAACAACCGAGGAGAAGTGATGGCAGCGCCGCTGTTACAAGCAGAAATCGACATCAACGCTCCGGTGAGCCGGGTGTGGTCGCTGATCTCGGACCTGGGCAACATGCCCAAGTGGAGCCCGCAGTGCCGGATGATGAAGCCGCTCGGTGAGGTGAAGCCGGGTACTCGCACCGTCAACCTGAACCGGCGCAACAACCTGTTCTGGCCGACCACGTCGACGATCACCGAACTGATCCCCGAGCGCAAGCTGGCGTTCCGCGTCAACGCCAACAACACCGTCTGGTGCTATGAGCTCGAGGCCACCGCCACCGGCACCCGTGTCGTCGAGACCCGGCACGCCGAGAACGGCGTCAAGGCCGTCTCGACGATGACGGTCAACGCGGTGATGGGTGGGGTACCGAACTTCGAGAAGGAACTCGTCGACGGCATGAACACATCGCTGGCGCGCATCAAGGCCGCCGCGGAAAGTTAAGTCTGCTCGGCCGTTTCGGAGTTTTCGGCCAATTCGGGAGCCTCGTCCGCTTCGGCAGTTTCGGGCGCCTCGGCAATGGCCGGTGCCTCCACCGTCGGGATCTCGAGGACCTCGAGCACCCCGTCGTCGTACGGGTCGTACATCGGCGATCCGCTACCGGGCGGCGGCGGAGTGTCCGAATGCGCGCCGCAGCCGTACTCGAAATCGACGACGTGGGCATCAGCCGACATCTCGTTGCAGCACACCCCGAACATGACGCCGAGCGCGCCGGACAGCGGCACCATGAATCCGCAGTCGCGGCACACCCGCTTGGTCCCGCGGGCCATCGGCGCCCCGGGACCGTGATCGCCGTCGTGCCAGCGCTGCGCGGCATCGTCGCGGCCGAAGGCGCTGAGCACCTGGCGGCGGCCGAACCCGACCTCGTAAGCGACATCGTCGATCGCGGGATCACCGGTGCCGGTGTACCCCGGGACCAGCCGCGGATCGTCTTTCACCGGCGCGAGCAGGTCGCCCGGGCTCAGGTCGCCAGGCTTGACGCGCTCTTCCCACGGCACCCAGGCCGGGGCCAGCAGGGCCGTCGGACCGGGCACCAGTACCACTTCGCTGACCGTCGAGTGGTCCGCGCCCGGGTAGGCCGCCACGACCACCGCCCACTGCCAGCCCTGATAGCCGGTCATGTTCGCCAGGAATCGGTGGGTTGCCGCGCTCTCGTCCTCGAAGCTGACGCCGAGGTACTCGCCGACGGTGTCGCCGCTGAACTCCACGATCGCCTGCCGGGCCTGCTCCACGGCGCCGCTCAGGACGGCGGCGGCCGCGTCCGACGGCACACCGGGTTGGGCCGGTGCCGTGGCTTCTGCGGAGTCGATCGAGCTGTCCATCGTCACCAATCTTGCCTCACGGCCCGGGTCTGCAGCCACACCGGTCACGTGCACGCCGCACATGCCGCTATGGGGGACAATCGTGGCGTGTCTGGAAGCCGCCGTGACGAACCCCGCGGGAATCCGGCTTTCGGGCCGGGTCGCCGCTCGTCGGCCGGTACACCGGATGAACACCCGGGCATGGCCAACTACCCCAGCGACGGCGAGGGTTTCCGCCGTCCCGGAGCCGGCCGGCGGTCCAACCCGACTCCCAGCGCCAACCGCTACCTGCCGCCGCTGGGCGATCACGGTCAACGCACCGAGAACCTGTCCGCCCCGCCGCCGGGCTCACCTGGCGGTGTGGGCAACGGTGCGGGCGAACGCGTCACCGTCACCCGCGCCGCAGCGATGCGCAGCCGCGAGATGGGCTCGCGGATGTATTCGATGGTGCATCGGGCGGCCACCGCCGACGGTGCCGACAAGTCCGGCCTGACCGCACTCACCTGGCCGGTGGTCGCGAACTTCGCGGTGGACTCGGCGATGGCCGTCGCCCTGGCCAATACGTTGTTCTTCGCCGCCGCGACCGGGGAGAGCAAGGGCAAGGTCGCGCTGTACCTGCTCATCACGATCGCGCCGTTCGCGGTGATCGCCCCGCTCATTGGCCCGGCGCTGGACCGCGTGCAGCACGGCCGCCGCGCGGCGTTGGCGATGTCGTTCATCCTGCGCACCGTGCTGGGGATCGTGCTGATCATGAACTACGACGGCGCCAGCGGCGGCTACCCGTCGTGGGTGCTCTACCCGTGCGCGCTGGGAATGATGGTGCTGTCGAAGTCCTTTTCCGTGCTGCGCAGTGCGGTGACCCCACGCGTCATGCCACCGACGATCGACCTCGTTCGGGTGAACTCCCGGTTGACGATATTCGGCCTCATCGGCGGAACGATCGTCGGCGGCGGTATCGCCGCCGCGACGGAGTATCTACTCACCACGGTCTTCGAGCTGCCCGGCGCGTTGTTCGTCGTCGTCTTCGTCTCCGTCGCGGGCGCCTCGTGGTCGATGAGGATCCCGAAGTGGGTGGAGGTGACCGAAGGCGAGGTGCCGGCCACCCTGACCTACCACGGTGACACCGGCCCGTTGCGCTGGCTCGACCACGAACCGCCCAACAAGAAGGGAGCCCGGCGACAGCCGTTGGGCCGCAACATCATCACCTCGCTCTGGGGTAACTGCACGATCAAGGCGATGGTCGGGTTCCTGTTCCTGTACCCGGCGTTCGTCGCCAAGTCTCACGAGGGCAACAGCTGGGAGCAGCTGGCCATGCTGGGCCTGATCGGTGCGGCGGCCGGGATCGGGAACTTCGCGGGGAACTTCACCGCGGCACGCATGAAGCTCGGCAGGCCATCGATGCTCGTCGCCCGCACGACGGTTGCGGTGACGGTGATGGCACTCGTGGCCGCGGTCACCGGCGACCTGATCGTGGTGGCGGTGGCCGCGCTGATCACCTCGGGGGCGACGGCGATCGCCAAGGCGTCGCTGGACGCGTCGCTGCAGGACGACCTGCCCGAGGAGTCACGGGCCTCGGCGTTCGGGCGTTCGGAGTCGGTGCTGCAGCTGGCCTGGGTGCTCGGCGGCGCGCTCGGGGTCCTGGTGTCCACCCAACTGTGGGTAGGCTTCACCGCGATCTCCGCGCTGCTGATCATCGGCCTGGCGCAGACCATCGTCAGCTACCGCGGCGATTCCTTGATCCCCGGCTTCGGCGGTAACCGTCCGGTGCTGGCCGAACCCGAAGGGGCATCGACGGTGACCAATCAGTGACTCGGTGGGTTCGCCGGCTGCTGGTGGTCCTCGTCGTGTGCGCGTCGATCGGCGCCGGGGTTGGTGCGTGGGCGCTGACCCGCGACACCGGATCCCAGCTGCCCGAGATCAGTGCCTACTCCCACGGCCGGTCGGTTCGCGTCGGACCGTTCGTGTACTGCAATGTCGTCAACCTCAACGACTGCCAGAACCCACAGACCCAGGGCGAGCTCGCGGTCAACGAGCGCTATCCCGTCCAACTCTCGGTGCCGACGTCGATCGGGCGGGCGCCGTGGCGGCTGCTGCGGGTCTATGAGGACGAGCGGAACTCGACCACCACCATCTACCGGCCCGATACCGAACTGGCCGTGACGATTCCGACGGTCGACCCGCAGCGCGGCAAGCTGACCGGAGTGGTGGTACAGCTGCTCACCCTGGTGCAGGACCCGAACGGCGACCTGCGCGACGCCCCGCATGCCGAGTGGTCGGTGCGGCTGGTCTGGCCCTAGGCCGCACCGTGCCCGGCCGGCACCCGCTCGCCCTCGCGCGTCGGCCCCGGCGGGGTGCCGTCACCGAAAGGCCTGCCGCCCAGAGCTTCTCGACCGTGCGGCGTCAGCCAGCCGGACAGATCGGGCCCCTTCGGGACGATCCGGGTGGGATTGATGTCCGCGTGCACGATGTAGTAGTGCTGCTTGATCTGGACGAAGTCGGTGGTGTCGCCGAATCCCGGTGTCTGGAACAGGTCTCGGGCATAGGCCCACAGCACCGGCATCTCGGACAGCTTGGCCCGGTTGCACTTGAAGTGGCCGTGATACACCGGATCGAAGCGCGCCAGCGTGGTGAACAGGCGCACGTCGGCCTCGGTGATGGTGTCACCGACCAGGTAGCGCTGATCGGCCAGCCGCTCCGAAAGCCAGTCCAGCGCAACGAACAACCGGTCGTATGCCGCCTCGTAGGAGTCCTGCGAGCCGGCGAACCCGCAGCGGTAGACCCCGTTGTTGACCTCGGTGTAGATCCGCTGGGCCACCTCGTCGATCTCGTCGCGCAACGGCTCGGGGTACAGCTGCGGTGCGCCTTCTCGATGGTAGGCGGTCCACTGCGTGGAGAAGTCCAGCGTGATCTGCGCGAAGTCGTTGGTCACCACCTGGCCGGTGGCCACCTCGACGATCGCCGGCACGGTGATTCCCTTGGGATAGTTGGGAATTCGGGCGAAGTAGGCGTCCTGTAACCGTGGGATCTTGAGAACCGGGTCGACGCCACCGGGGTCGAGGTCGAAGGTCCAGCTGCGCTCGTCGTGCGTCGGCCCGCAGAACCCGATGGACAGCACATCCTCCAGACCCAGCAGGCGGCGCACGATGATCGTCCGATTCGCCCACGGGCAGGCACGCGCCACGATCAGCCGGTAGCGACCGGGCTCGCTCGCATACCCGTCGGCACCGTCAGCGGTGATCCGGGTGGTGATGTAGTTGGTATCGCGCTTGAACTCGCCGCCGCCGGCGACATAGGCACCCACGAGTCCAGTTGTACCCGCTTACGCGTCGAGTTCCCGGGCGACAGCCTTGACGACTTCGGAAACCCGCCGGGCGACCTTGCGATCCGGGTAGCGGCCCTTACGCAATTCGGGCTGCACCGCGCCCTCGAGCAGCGTGATCATGTCCTCGACCATGCCGTGTAGTTCGTCCGGAGTGTGCTTGCGTTCGACCGGGGTGGCCTCACGACGCGTCCGGGTCAGGCTCGGCGGCGGATCGATCAGTTTGACGCTCAGCGCCTGCGGTCCGCGGCGCCCCGACGCGACACCGAATTCGACCTTCTGGCCGGCCTTGAGACCCTCGATGCCCTCGGGCAGCGCCGAGGAACGGACATAGACGTCCTCGCCGTCCTCCTGGGACAGGAAGCCGAAGCCCTTCTCGGCGTCGTACCACTTCACCTTGCCGGTCGGCACTGGTCTCACCTGCTTGTCTAACGGGGTTCGTGACAACATGACGAAGCGTCCCGCCGGTGCGAGACGCGCGACGGTGATCCTACTCGGGAACAGGTGCGCTCAGCACCCCTGTTTAGTTCTGTAGGCTGGGCAAACCGCTGGAGGAGACATGCGCCTGATCTTGAACGTCGTCTGGTTGCTGTTCGGCGGGCTGTGGCTTGCCCTCGGGTACCTGCTGGCCGCGGTCATCAGCTTCCTTCTGATCATCACCATTCCGTTCGGCTTCGCCGCGCTGCGGATCGCCAACTATGCGCTGTGGCCGTTCGGGCGAACCATCGTCGAGAAGCCGGGCCCGCGCCCGGGGGCTCTGATCGGCAATGTGATCTGGGTGCTGCTCTTCGGCATATGGCTGGCGATCGGCCATCTGATCAGCGCGGCCGCCATGGCGATCACGATCATCGGGATCCCGCTCGCGCTGGCCAACCTCAAGCTCATTCCGGTCTCCCTGGTGCCGCTTGGCAAGGAGATCGTCCCCGCCGGCCGGCCGCAGGTGGCCGTATGACGATGACGTCGCTCGGCTTGCCCGCGATCCGCCGCGATGCCGAACACCTCCCGGCCGAGATGCCGCGCACCGGCCCGCTCGTCGACACGTTCGGGCGGGTGGCCACCGATCTGCGGGTATCGCTGACCGATCGATGCAATCTGCGCTGTACCTATTGCATGCCGGCCGAGGGCCTGGACTGGCTGCCCGGCGAGGAGCTCTTGAGCCGGGACGAGCTGGTGCGGCTGCTGACATTGGCCGTGACCCGGCTCGGGATCGACAGCGTCCGCTTCACCGGCGGGGAGCCGCTTCTCTATCGGGGCCTCGAAGAGGTCGTGGCCGCGGTCGCCGCGCTGCGCCCGCGCCCCGAGATCGCTCTGACCACCAACGGGGTGGGCCTGGCCCGGCGCGCTGGAGCCCTGGCCGACGCCGGCCTGAACCGGGTGAACGTCTCGCTGGACAGTCTCGACCCCGCGCACTTCGTCGCCATCACCCGCCGCGACCGGCTCTCCGACGTGCTGGACGGCCTGTCCGCGGCGGCCGCGGCCGGGCTGGGACCGGTGAAGGTCAACGCGGTGCTGGATGCGGGCACCGGCCTGAGCGACGCCGTCGAGCTGCTGGATTACTGCCTGCGGTACGGCTACCAACTGCGCATCATCGAGCAGATGCCGCTGGACGCCTCACACCTGTGGAGCCGCGACGCCAGCCTGACCGCCGACGAGATCTTCGCGGCACTGGCCGCACGCTTCGAGCTGACCGCCGACCCGGCGCCGCGCGGATCGGCCCCGGCTCAGCTGTGGCAGGTCAACGGCGGGCCGGCCACCGTCGGCATCATCGCCTCGGTGTCGCACGCGTTTTGCTCGGCGTGTGACCGCACCCGTCTGACCGCCGACGGTCAGGTCCGCAACTGCCTGTTCGCCGCCGAGGAGACCGATCTCCGCGCCCTGCTGCGGGGCGGCGCCGACGACGACGCCGTGGAGTTGGCCTGGCGTTCGGCGATGTGGCGCAAGGCGGCCGGGCACGGCATCAACGATCCGGGATTCGTGCAGCCGCAGCGGCCGATGAGCGCGATCGGTGGCTGAGGTGACCGCACCGGTCACGGTGACTGTGCGCTTCTTCGCTGCGGCCCGAGCTGCGGCCGGAACGGAGTCGGACCTGCTCTCCGTTCACCACGGCGCGACGGTCGCCGATGTGGTGAACGAACTCTGTTGCCGCAGTGATGAATTGGCACGCGTGTTACAGCGATGTTCATATCTGTGCGACGGCATCGCGGTCCGCGATCAGGGCACCGAACTGCGATCGGGCCAGACCCTCGACGTGTTACCTCCCTTCGCCGGCGGATGATCGTGATTTACGTCACATCACGATCAGATAACGAGATGGCCACGGGGGAATTTT
Source organism: Mycolicibacterium rhodesiae JS60 (assembly GCA_000230935.2). Lineage (GTDB taxonomy): Bacteria > Actinomycetota > Actinomycetes > Mycobacteriales > Mycobacteriaceae > Mycobacterium > Mycobacterium rhodesiae_B. Next base: position 495,788 of record AGIQ01000001.1, on the reverse strand, counting down.
CTATCCGGATTACCTGGGCGAACGCCAAAACGTAGTGGGGCTTTAACCTTTTATCAGGTTTGCCACTAGCAGAAACGCCGGAATTTGCAAAAGGTGACGGCTCTCTCGGTTGCCGTTAGCGTCTCTGCCAGGTCCACCCCCTCCCCCCGGGGGAAGGCCCTCTCCGCTTCTAGCGCTCAGCTCCATCCAAGAAGCGGAGGGACCAACGAGAACCATGGATGGAGGCGGGGGACCCACCGGTCCACCGATTAGGACCAGGAATCGCACGCAGATTCCTTGGGGTGAAGCCGAGATCGTCTCCAGCAGAGACGACGACGGCCGGGCGACCTCTCCAGCCCGAACCCGACAGCTGACCTCGCAGGCGCATTGACGAGAGGAAAACATCGCCATATGAGTGGACGGCATCGCAAGCCCACTTCATCGTCTGTCAGCGTCGCCAAGATCGCGGTTACGGGTGCGGTCATCGGAGGCGGCAGCATCGCCTTCGCGGGCCAGGCCCAAGCGGCTCCCGATGCCGAATGGGATCAGGTAGCTCGCTGCGAGTCCGGTGGCAACTGGGCCATCAACACCGGCAACGGTTACCACGGTGGACTGCAGTTCTCCCCCGGCACCTGGGCCGCGCACGGTGGCGGCCAGTACGCCCCGGCCGCCAACATGGCCAGCAAGGACCAGCAGATCGCGATCGCCGAGCGCGTCCTGGCCAGCCAGGGCCGTGGCGCGTGGCCGGTCTGCGGTCGAGGCCTGTCGGGCGCGACGCCGCGCAACGTGATCAACGAGCCCGCTCCGGACGCTGTGCCGGTCGAGGCCGCCGCGTTCGACGCTCCGCTGCCCGATGCTCCCGCTCCGGATGCTCCGGCTGACCTGCCCCCCGCCCCGGCTGACCTGCCCCCCGCCCCGGTTGACCTCCCGCCGGCCCCGGTCGACCTGCCGCCGGCCCCGGTTGACCTGCCCCCGGCCCCGGTTGACCTGCCCCCGGCCCCGGTCGATCTGCCCCCGGCACCGGCCGACATCCCGCCTGCCCCGCAACCCGAGGTCGTCGCGGTCGCTCAGGAGATCGCCCCGCCGGCCGCCGCGCCCGTCATCGACGCCGCTCTGCAGCTGCCCGCCCCCGAGGCGCCCGCAGTCCCCGACGAGCAGACCATCACCGTCCAGGCGTCGTCCATCCATTTCGTGCCACAGGCCCCGGCCGACCCCGCGGTTCCGCCGACGCTGCCGCCGGCTCCGGCTCCGGCACCGGTTGACCCGGCCGCCGCGCCCGCCCCGGGCACCGACGTGGTAGCCGCCAGCCCGGCAGGTCAGCTGCCGGACGGCATCCCGCACCTGATGAGCCCGGAGAACCTGCCGCCGGGAACCAGTGACCAGCCGGAGGGTCCGCAGGACGGCCCGAACTTGACCTACCTCAAGGAGCTCTGGCACGCAGTCCAGACCCAGCAGGTCAGTCGGGGCGATGCGCTACTGGCCCTGACCCAGCGCCCGCTGAACACTCCGGTGGCCAACGACCCGAGCATGGGTACGCCCCCGGGCGACCCGAACGCTCCGCTGCCGGCTCCGGGTGCTCCCGCTCCCGCTCCCGCGCCGGTTCTACTGGCACCGGACGCACCCGCGCCGGCTCAGTAACCGGCTCAGGCCGAATTCACCCACTCGTCGGTTCCGTCGGCGAAGAACTGGTGCTTCCATACCGGTAGCCGCGCTTTCACGGTGTCGACGAGCAACTCGCACGCCCTGAACGCCGCCCCGCGGTGGTCGGCCGCCACGGCGGCAACCAGGGCCGCGTCGCCGATGTGAAGCGTGCCGACCCGGTGGCTGGCGGCGATCGCCCGCACGCCGGTGGACTGTGCGGCCACCTCGGCGAGCGCCTCGAAGAGCGTCTGCTCGGCCTGCGGGTGCGCCGAGTACTCCAACCGCACCACGTCCCGGCCGTCGTCGTGGTTGCGCACGACCCCGGAGAACCCGACCACCGCGCCGGCGGCATCGCTGGCGACGAGTTGCTCGTGCTCGGTCAGCGAGATGGGCCCGTCGGTGAGTGCGGCCCGCAGGATGCGTGTCATGAGCGGTGGTCTCCTCCGGCCAGTTGGTCCAGCGCATGGTCGAGAACATCGGCGAGCACCGAAAGCCCGTCGCGTACCCCGCCGGTGGACCCGGGCAGGTTGACCACCAGCGTGCGCCGGGCGACCCCGGATACGCCACGCGAGAGCACCGACGTCGGCACCTTCGGCAGGCCGGAGCGCCGGATGGCATCGGCCAGCCCGGGAATCTGGTAGTCGAGAACCCCGAGCGTCTGTTCGGGAGTGGCGTCGGTCGGCGAGATCCCGGTCCCGCCGGAGGTGATCACGACGTCGGTCCCGGCGTCGATCGCCGCGCGCAGGGCGTCGCCGACGGCGCTGCCGTCGACCACCACGATGGGGTCGCCGACGTCGAACCCGCGCTCGGCGAGCCAGCCGACGATGATCGGGCCGGTGCGGTCTTCGTAGACACCGGTTGCGGCCCGGGTGGACGCGATCACGACCCGCGCCGACCGGCTGCTCACGTCGGGCGTACCCACAGGCCGGTCTTGCCGCCTTCTTTGCGCAGCACCCGGATGTCATCGATGTGCGCGGCGGGGTCGACGGCCTTGATCATGTCGTAGAGGGTCAGGGCGGCGACGCTGACGGCGGTGAGCGCCTCCATCTCGACGCCGGTGCGATCGGTGGTGCGCACCGAGGCGGTCACATCGACCTGGTCCTCGGAGATCGCGAAGTCGATGTCCACCCCGGTCAGTGCGAGGTGATGGCACAGCGGGATGAGGTCACTCGTGCGCTTGGCGGCCAGGATCCCGGCCACCCGTGCGGTCGCCAGGGCGTCGCCCTTGGGCAGGCCGCCGGAGGCGACGAGGGCGACCACCTCAGCGGTGGTGTGGACAGTGCCCGCTGCCACCGCTGTGCGGGTGGTGGCGGCCTTCTCGGTGACGTCGACCATGCGCGCCGCACCGTGCTCGTCAAGGTGCGAGAGGCGGGGCTGCGGTCCGCTGGTCACCGGTTACTTGTTGACGACGGTGACCGGATGCAGATACGGCAGCTCGGCGGCGTCCACCGGGAATGTGACGTCACCGAACGGGGACAGCGCACCCACCCGGTCGGCGGCCAACTCGCTCACGGCGTGGTCGTCGGGATCGGTGGTCGGCCAGCCGTTGTCGACGTACCTTGTCTTCTTCTCAGCCACGGCAACATTCTGACATTCCTCCGGCCGGCTTGTGCACACAGGCGGCTGTTTTACGCTGGTCAACAATGACTGACGTGTCCGTCCCAGGTGTGCCGCTGGGCGCCTGGCTGGCCGATCTGCCCGACAACGGGCTGATCCGCCTCTTGGAACTACGGCCGGACCTCGCTCAACCCGCACCCGGCAGCATCGCGGCGCTGGCCGCGCGGGCGGTGGCCCGGCAGTCGGTCAAGGCTGCCACCGACGAACTGGACTTCCTACACCTCGCCGTCCTTGACGGGCTACTGGTGCTGCATGCCGAGACCGCGGCCGTGCCGGTGGCCAAACTCGTGTCGCTCATCGGCGAGCGCGCCGACGAGCAGTCGGTGCTGACCGCGCTGGACGATCTGCGCGAGCGGGCCTTGGTGTGGGGCGACGACGCCGCGGTGCGGGTGTCGACCGAGGCAGCCGCCGGGCTGCCCTGGTATCCCGGCCAAGCCATCCTCGAAGACTCGTCGAAGTCCGGGGCCGAGATCTCGACGGCCATCGACGCGCTCGACGAAGCCCAGACCGAACTGCTCGAGCGGCTGCTGACGGGCTCGCCGGTGGGCCGCACCCGCGACGCCGCTCCCGGTGCGCCCGCCGACCGGCCGGTGCCGCGGTTGCTCGCGGCCGGACTTCTGCGCCAGCTCGACGAAGAGACGGTGATCCTGCCACGTCACGTCGGCCAGGTGCTACGCGGCGAGGAGCCGGGCCCGGTCCAACTGAACGCGCCGGACCCGACGACCAGCACGACCACCGTCGCCGACGTCGACGCCGCGGCGGCCGGCGCCCTGCTGGATCTGATCCGCGAGACCGAGCTGGTAATCGAAACCCTTTCCGCCGCACCAGTTCCCGAGCTGCGCAGCGGCGGGCTCGGGGTGCGTGAGGCCAAGCGGCTGAGCAAGCTCACCGGTATCGACGAACAACGCCTCGGCCTGGTACTCGAGATCAGTTCGGCGGCCGGACTGATCGCCAACGGCACACCCGATCCGGAACCGGCGGACGGCTCCGGCCCCTACTGGACGCCGACGGTGGCGGCCGACCGGTTCCTGGAGACGCCCACCGCGGCGCGCTGGCACCTACTTGCCACCACCTGGTTGGAGCTTCCGTCCCGGCCCGGCCTCATCGGCAGCCGTGGCCCTGACGGCAAACCCTATGCAGCACTGTCTGATTCGCTGTACTCCACGGCGGCCCCACTGGACCGGCGTCTGCTGCTGGACCTGCTGGCAGATCTGCCGCCCGGTTCTGGCGTGGATTCGCTGCACGCCTCGCAGGCACTGATCTGGCGCCGGCCGCGGTGGTCGGCGCGGCTGCAGCCCGAACCCGTCGCGCATCTGCTCGACGAGGCGCACACCCTCGGCCTGGTCGGCCGCGGGGCGCTGAGCACACCGGCCCGGGCGCTGCTGGCCGATGACGAGAACGCCGCCGTCGATGCGATGGACAAGGTTCTGCCCGCACCGATCGACCACTTTCTGGTGCAGGCGGACCTGACCGTGGTGGTGCCCGGGCCGCTACAACGGGATCTGGCCGACCAGCTCGCGGCGGTGGCCGCGGTGGAATCGGCGGGCGCCGCGACGGTGTACCGGGTCAGCGAGGCGTCGATCCGGCACGCGCTTGATACCGGCCGTACCGCGGGTGCGCTGCACACATTCTTCGAGCGGCATTCGAAAACACCTGTCCCCCAAGGGTTGACCTATCTGATCAACGACGTGGCCCGTCGGCACGGGCAGCTGCGCGTCGGCATGGCGTCATCGTTCCTGCGGTGCGAGGACCCGACGCTGCTCGCCAACGCGGTGGCAGCCCCGGCCCTCGAACACCTCGAGGTGCGGCTGCTGGCCCCGACGGTTGCGGTGTCACAGGCGCCGATCGGCGAGCTGCTCGCCGCGTTGCGGGCGGCGGGCTTCGCACCCGCCGCCGAAGACTCCTCGGGCGCGATCGTCGACCTGCGCCAGCGCGGCGCCCGGGTGTCGATACCTACGCACCGCCGCCTGTTGCGCGCACTGCCCAAACCGAGCCCGGAGACCCTGGCGTCGGTGGTGGCGATGCTGCGCAGACTTGATTCCGCCAACCCGTTCGCCAACGTGCGCCTGGACCCTGCGGTGTCGATGGCGCTGCTGCAACAGGCCGCGATGGAACACAAGGACGTGGTGATCGGTTATGTCGACGCGGCCGGTGTCGCCACCCAGCGGGTGGTGCGCCCGCTCACGATCAGCGGCGGGCAGCTGCTGGCCTGGGATCCCACCCAGGGCCGCCCGCGCGAGTTCGCGGTGCACCGCGTGACGTCGGTGATGTCGGCCGACGCTGGATAATGGAGCGCTATGAGTTGTGAGCAGGTGGGCGCATGACCGAAGGCCCGTTGATCGTCCAGTCCGACAAGACGGTGCTGCTGGAGGTCGACCACGAACTGGCCGGTGCCGCCCGGGCGGCGATCGCCCCGTTTGCGGAGCTGGAGCGCGCACCAGAGCACATCCACACCTATCGCATCACTCCCCTGGCGTTGTGGAACGCCCGCGCCGCCGGCCATGACGCCGAGCAGGTGGTCGATGCGCTGGTCAGCTTCTCGCGCTACGCCGTGCCGCAGCCGCTGCTCGTCGACATCGTCGACACGATGGCCCGCTACGGCCGCCTGCAGCTGGTCAAACATCCCGCCCATGGCCTGACGCTGGTCAGCCTCGACCGGGCGGTCCTCGAAGAGGTGCTGCGCAACAAGAAGATCACCCCGATGCTGGGCGCACGCCTCGACGACGACACCGTCATCGTCCATCCCAGCGAGCGCGGCCGGGTCAAGCAGATGTTGTTGAAGATCGGCTGGCCCGCCGAGGACCTCGCGGGCTATGTCGACGGCGAGGCCCACCCGATCGAGCTGGCGCAGGACGGTTGGGAACTCCGCGACTACCAGCAGATGGCGGCCGACTCGTTCTGGGACGGCGGCTCGGGTGTGGTGGTGCTGCCGTGTGGGGCCGGCAAGACGCTGGTAGGCGCGGCGGCGATGGCCAAGGCCGGGGCGACGACGCTGATCCTGGTCACCAACACCGTCGCGGGCCGCCAGTGGAAGCGCGAGCTGATCGCGCGGACATCGCTGACCGAGGAGGAGATCGGCGAGTATTCCGGTGAGCGCAAGGAGATTCGGCCGGTCACCATCGCCACCTATCAGGTCATCACCCGGCGCACCAAAGGCGAGTACCGGCATCTGGAGCTGTTCGACAGCCGCGACTGGGGCTTGATCATCTACGACGAGGTGCACCTGTTGCCCGCACCGGTGTTCCGGATGACGGCCGACCTCCAGTCGCGCCGGCGGCTCGGACTCACCGCGACGCTGATCCGGGAGGACGGCCGCGAGGGCGACGTCTTCAGTCTCATCGGGCCCAAGCGTTACGACGCACCGTGGAAAGACATCGAGGCGCAGGGCTGGATCGCGCCTGCGGAGTGCATCGAGGTCCGCGTCACGATGACCGACAACGAGCGGATGCTCTACGCAGTCGCCGAACCCGAAGAGCGTTACCGGCTCTGCTCGACCGCGCACTCGAAGATCGCGGTGGTCAAGTCGATTCTGGCCAAACATCCCGGCGAGCCGACGCTGGTGATCGGCGCCTATCTCGACCAGCTCGACGAGCTCGGCGCCGAACTGGACGCGCCGGTGATTCAGGGCTCGACCAAGAATGCCGAGCGCGAGGCGCTGTTCGACGCGTTCCGCAGCGGCGAGGTCAAGACGCTTGTCGTCTCCAAGGTGGCGAACTTCTCTATCGACCTGCCGGAAGCCTCAGTGGCCGTTCAGGTTTCGGGAACGTTCGGCTCGCGCCAGGAAGAGGCGCAACGGCTGGGCCGGCTGCTGCGCCCCAAGCACGACGGCGGCGGTGCGGTGTTCTACTCGGTGGTCTCCCGCGACAGTCTGGATGCCGAGTACGCCGCGCACCGGCAGCGCTTCCTGGCCGAACAGGGCTACGGCTACATCATCCAGGACGCCGACGACCTGCTCGGCCCCGCGATCTGATCCTGAAGCCGTCATAGGTTGCCGCTGCGCGTCGACAGCAAAAGTTCATCCCTCGATTAGATGAACGCTGCACACGGGAAACAAATCCGACAGCGAACGTAGCGATGACCCGCTAGTCTTCGCTACAAACGTGGTCGGGTGACGAAGGGGCGTTCGTGAGGGCAGCAGGCTTCATTGGTCGAGTTGGTGGCTTGGCGGTCGCGCTGGGAGTGGGCGCCGCGGTGTTCAACGGCGCGGTGGCGTGGGCCGATGACGCCGACTCGGCGGGATCTTCTGCGCACGCCGGCTCCGCCCGCTCGGCGTCGAGCACCGCCGGCCCCAAGAAGGCCGCACCCCACGCAACATCGGCCCGCAGCCGCTCGATCGCGACGGTGCGAGCGCAGTCCGTCACTTCTGTGGCAACCGCCAAGTCCGCCGCAGCCGACCCGTCGGCGCCCGACGCCCCCGCCACCGGCTCAACGCTGGAGTTGGCCGCGCTGGCCTACAGCCGGCGCGACACCGGCCTGTCGGCTCGCCCCGCCGCAGCCGTATCGCTGGCGCCGGAAGGTTCGGTCCAGGCGCTCGCCGCACAGAACACCGCATTGATCATGGGCCCCAGCGGGGTTCCGATCCCGAAGCCGACGTATATCCAGAGCGTTTTCGATCTCTACATCAATCCGAGCTACCCCGGATCTGTCCCGTTTCAGCTGGACACCCCCGAGGGGCTGTACCCGATCACCGGCGTGAAGAGCCTGCCGCTGAACGTGTCGGTCCAGCAGGGCATCGACATCCTCGCCGCGGCAATCGCCCAGCAGGTCGCCGCAGGCAATACGGCCACGGTGTTCGGCTATTCGCAGAGCGCGATCATCTCCTCGCTGATCATGAGCCAGCTGCCCGCGGACACCCCCGTGAACTTCGTGTTGGTCGGCAACGAGATGAACCCCAACGGCGGAATGCTGTCCCGATTCCCCGGGCTGAACCTGCCGAGCCTCGGCCTGCCCTTTTACGGTGCTACCCCTGAAAACGCTTTCCCCACAACGAACTACACGCTCGAATATGACGGATTCGCCGACTTCCCCCGCTACCCGCTGAATGTCGTATCGGTACTCAACGCCGGACTGGGCATCATCTTCGTCCACACCAAGTACGCCCAGCTCACCCAGCAGCAGGTCGATGCGGCCATCGCGCTGCCGACCACCGATCCGAGCCAGAAGTACTACATCATCCCCACCGAGAACCTGCCGCTGCTGGAGCCGCTGCGCCTGATTCCGGTGATCGGCGACCCTGTCGCCGACCTGCTGCAGCCCGCGTTGAAGGTCATCGTGAACCTGGGCTACGGAGACCCTCGGTACGGATGGTCCAACGAGGGATTCGCCAACCAGCAGACAACTTTCGGCATCATCCCCGATGTCGACTGGGGTGAGGTCGCCACCCTGTTCTTCGCGGGTGTCCAGCAGGGCATCGGCGACTTCGTCGCTGACGTCAGCTCGGGCGGAGTGATGTGGCAGGAACTCGCGGCGCTCACACCGCCCAAGCCGGGCCCGGCACCCACATTGCCGACACCGACCAGCGTCATCAGTGCATTGCAGACGGTGACCACCGACATCGCTTACAACATCTCCAATTCCGCGGCGGCGCTGTACGCGGCAGTGCTGCCGACCGTCGACATCGTCAACGCGATCGTCACGATGCTGCCCGCCTACGGGATCAACCTGTTCCTCAGCGGGATTGCGCAAGCGCTGTCCGGCGACGTGATCAACGGTCTGGTCAACGCGATCGGCCTTCCGATCGCCGCCGCCGCCGGCCTGGTCACCACGGCAGGCCTGATCGAGGTACTCGTCCTGCTGCAGGCAGTCCAGGGGTTCCTCGGGCAGGAGACGAACGTCTAGAGCGAAAGTATTGTCGCCGAGGCGGTTCCGGGTGCGCCGTAGACCTGCGCGAGCCCGATGCGGGGGCTGCCCGGCACCTGGCGTTCACCGGCCTCGCCGCGCAGCTGACGTACCAGTTCGTGCATCTGCCGCAGACCCGAAGCGCCGATCGGCTCGCCGTTGGCGATGAGTCCGCCGTCGGTGTTGATCGGCAGTGAGCCATGGATCTCGGTGGCACCGTCGGCCAGCAGCTTCTCCTGCTCCCCGTCGGCGCACAGGCCGGTCTCGGCCATGTGGATGATCTCGGCACCGGCGTCGGTGTCCTGTAGCTGTGCGATGTCGACGTCCTCGGGCCCGATCCCGGCCTCTTCATAGGCGGCCTTGGCGGCGTAGACGGTCGGCGACACGTCCTCGTCGAGCGGCGCGGAGGTGCCGTGCACCTCGTAGGCACCGTAGGTGCGGGTTCGAATCTCACTGGCACGCACGTAAACCGGCTTGTCGGTGAATCTGTGGGCGATATCGGCGCGGCACATGATGACTGCCGCAGCGCCCTCGTCGGGCGCGCAGAACATGAACTGCCGCAACGGGTAGTTCAGCACCGGCGACGCCAGGATCTCCTCGACGGAAATCTCCTTGCGGCGGAACGCATTCGGATTCAGCACGCCGTTGCGGAAGTTCTTGTTGGCCACCCGGGCCAGCGTCTCCTCGGAGATACCGTGCTCGTGGATGTACCGGTTGGCCTTGATGCCGAAGAACTTGGTGGTGACGAACTGGCCGTTCTGCGCATACCACTGCGGCAGAGCCAGTTTCGCGGGGTCATCGGTGAAGGCGCCGCGCGGGTGCTTGTCCAGGCCCACCGCGATGCCGATGTCGTATTTGCCGAGCCGGATGGTGTCCGCGGTCTGCTGGATGGCGCTGGCCGCGGTGGCGCAGGCGTTGAAGACGTTGGTGAACGTGATCCCGGTGAGGCCGACCAGACGCGTCACCGCGTCCGGATTGGACACCTCATAACTGCCGCCGAAGCCGAACTGGATGTCTTTCCACTCTGCGCCGGCGTCCTTGAGCGCCAACGCGATTGCCTCGGCCCCCATCTCCATGGCGGTCTTCTCGAACCGGCCGAACGGGTGCAGGCCGACACCGATGATCGCGACGTCGTTAGTCATGTCTCTAGACCTCCGCCGGCGCGAACGCGAACGTGACGATCTCGTTGCCCTCGGCGTCGGTGGCGAACGGGATCATCGTCAGTTCGACGTCCATGCCCCACTTCAGCTTTTCCGGATCGTTCTCGGTGAGCCGGCCCTCGACGCGCACCACGTCGTCCAATTGCACCAGGCCCACGCCGAACGGGACGAAGTCCTTACCAGTGGGGCCGATGTAGGGCGCACCAGGCGGGAAGCCCTGGGTGGTCCAGGCCACCAGGGTGCCGCGCCGGGGCAGCTTGACCTCGCGCATGCCGGCCGCGCTGCACCGCGGGCAACGGTCCTGACGGGGAAAGACCACGGCCGAACAACTGGCGCATTCACTGCCGATCAGCTGCGGGTTCTCGTCCGGCCAAGTGGAGATTTCGGGCGCCAAGGCCTTTTGCATAGCGGCATCCTCCGTAGTCCATGTCGGTACGCGGATCGTACAACACTGTTGGCCGCGGATGGAAACCACATTCTCATTTAAATGCACGGCCTTTTCACGCAAGCGCGGGAATCACCTCACGCTCGAACAGCTCGATGCCCGACCGGTCGTAGGCCGCCTCCGGGAAGTAGCAGATCGCGTACTCACAGCCCAGCTCGCGCAGCGCCGTCAGGCTCGCGATGACCTGCTCCGGCGTGCCCGCGGCCGAGCCGGGCGCACTGACCGTCGTCATCATCGCGTCGGCGGCAGCGTCACCGCAGATCCCGGCCAACCGGTCGCGCACCCGCTTGACCCGCTGCGCAACGTCGTCAGCCGAGGCGCCGATGATCGCGTTCACGTTGGCCGAGCGCACGATGGCATCGAAATCGGTGCCCACCTCCCGACAATGCTCGGCGAGCACCTTCGACTTGTGCTCAAAGCCCTCGGGTTCGGAGGTGAAGTTGGTGTACTGCGCGTATTTCGCGGCGATCTTCAGGGTCACCTTCTCCCCGCCGCCTGCGATCCACAGTGGAATCCCGCTCTCCTGCAGCGGCTTCGGAGCAACGATCGCCCCGTCGACCTGGTATTCCTTGCCCTCGAAACTCACCTTTCCGTCCCGCCAGGCGTCGCGCATGATCTGCACACCCTCGTCGAGTCGCGCCAGCCGCACACCCGCGGAGGGAAACCCGTAGCCGTACGCGCGCCATTCGTGCTCGTACCAGCCGCCGCCGATGCCCATCTGCACCCGACCGCCGGAGATGATGTCGGTGGTCGCCGCGACCTTGGCGAGGTACACCGGGTTGCGGTAGCTCATCGCGGTGCACATCTGCCCGAGCTTGATCCGCGAGGTGCTCGCCGCGTAGGCGGCCATCAGCGTCCATGCCTCGTGAGTGGCTTCGTCGGTGGGCACCGGCACGGTGTGGAAGTGGTCGTAGACCCACAGCGAGTCCCACGGTCCCGCGTCGGCGTGATCGGCCAGATCACGCATTACCTGCCAGTGCTTTTCAGTCGGGATACCGACCAGATCCAATCGCCAGCCCTGGGGAATGAACAGTCCGAATCGCATGCCCCGACTCTACGGCGGCGGCTGCCAGCCGCCCAAGGTCGCCTCGAGGTGCGCGGCGACCGCCAGCGCGGTGGCATCCTGCCACGGCCGGGCAGCGATCTGGACTCCGATCGGCAGCCCTTCCGACGACGTTCCGCACCGGACGACGACGGCTGGCCAGCCGGTCAGATTGTGCGCCATCAGATGGGAGAAGTCGCTGATCTCCACCAGCCCGTGATGGTGCGGCTTGGCCGGGCCCGGCATGGCCGGTCCGATGATCACGTCGTAATCGGCCATGAACGCCAACATGTCGAGCCGGAAGGTGTCGATGTCGACCAGTCGATTCCTGGCTTCGGTCACCGTGAACTCGACGTCGCGGGCCTGCCGCAGGAACTCGGCGAGTTCTTCTGAGGCATCGGTGGCGCCCATGGCAGCCAGGTCGGCCTCGAAGCCCCTGCCCCGGTCGCCGCCGAGAAAGACCGATTTCCAGAGCAATTCGATGGTCCGGCTCAGGCACTCCGGCTGATCCCAGCGGACCGCCGCACCGGCGTCCGCGACGGCGTCGGCTGCCGCGGTGACGACGGCGGCGACCTGCGCCTCCGGCTGGGAGACGCCGTCGTCGAGATACGCCGCCACCCGCAGCGAGGCAACGTCGATGTCGCCGGGATCGTCGACCGGCGCGGCGGCGGCATACGGATCGCCGAGGTCCGGGCCGCTCATGATCGACAGTGCCAGCTGAAGGTCGGCGGCCGAACGACCCAGTGGCCCATAGCAGTTGAACGGGCTGAAAATGCCTGGCGCGTCGCCGAACACGCTGCCGGTCCTGGGGATCCGCCCATGCGTGGGCTTCAGACCGGCGATACCGCAATTGTGCGACGGCTGGCGGATGCTGCCGCCGCCGTCGGAGCCCACGCTCAGTGCCGCCGCGCCGGCGCAGACAAGCGCCGCCGATCCGCCGCTGCTTCCGCCCGGAGTGCGGGTGTGATCGAACGGATTGTTGGTGCGCCCGTAGAGGTTGTTGTTGGACTCGCCGCCGCGCCCCATCTCCGGCACGTTGGCCATACCCAGCACGATGGCACCCTCGGCACGCAGCCGGGACACCACCGTCGCGTCGCGGTCGGCCACCGCCCGCAGCGCCGCGCTGCCGCCCGAGCAGACCAGCCCGGACACCAGCATCACGTCCTTGACCACCACCGGCAGCCCGTGTGCCCGGCCCAGCGGCTCACCCTGCGTGACCCGGCGATCGGCCTCCTCGGCAGATCTTCGGAGCGCATCCGGGTCAGCCGCGGCGATCAGGGCGTTGAGCCCGGGGTTGACTGCGTCGATGCGGGCCAGGTGGGCGTCGAGGACCTCGCGGCAGGACACCGCACCCGTGACCATCACGCGGACGAGCTCGTGGGCGGGCAGATGGCAGAGGTCGGTCATGCCCGCAATCGTGATACGACGCGCCCTGGACGGCAATCGGCCCCTCCCAGCTGGGAGGGGCCAATGCTCCCCCTTGCCTCCTCATATCCCCTGGCGTAAGGCTGCAACACCGCAAAATATAGCTGAGAACAACCTGAGATGCATCAGTTCAGCAAAAAATTTTCGCCGCCGAGGCAAATACACTCCGGACTGGTGTCCAGTTATCCGTTCCCGATAAATATCGAGATCAGAAGCACTTACCCGAATCTCAGACAACGGCAAATCATGCACAAACCTAACGAAAGGCAATTCGGCCAGCAACTGAGGTCTCGGAATAGCAACGGGCCTGCCACGCCAATGTTTGCCGACATCGACAAGCCGCACGTTTGTTGCAGGTCATCGGCCAACAAAAGTCGGCATAGTGGATTTGCGATTGTGTCGCGGCGCGCCGACGCCGAGCACTCACCTCACCGCCCGTCGCCGCTCCTGTATCCACGGTCCTGGCAATGCCCCGACAGCGCGGGACGCCTAAGACGGGTCGCCGGTGTACATCGCGGCCACGTCGCGAAGGGAGACCTTCAGCGACGGGTTCCGTGGCAACTCGTCGACGACGACTACCGCGACGGGCACGCAGTGCTTGGGTAGCGCATGGCGGACCAGACCGATCAGTTCGGTCGGCTCCGGTGCCGGCGCCCCGGCGACCGCTTCGACCGCCGCGAACGGCACCTCGCCGAGCCGGGCATCGGGAACGCCGACCACCGCGGCATCGCGCACCGACGGGTGGGACACCAGCACCCGCCGAACGATCTCCGGCAGGACCTTGAATCCGCCGCGGTTGATCGCCCCGTCGGCCCGGCCGTGCAGCGTGATGAAACCGTCGGCATCGATGGCGGCGAGATCGTTGGTGCGGATCCAGTCCGGGCCGATGGCCGCGATCCTGGCTTCCAACACACCCTGCTCGCCGACCGCCAGCTCGCCGCCGCTGTCCGGGTCGACGATGCGGACCTCGGTATTCGGCATCACCCGACCCGAGCTCGCACGCTTGACGGCACCGAACTCGCGGTAGAGCTCAGGCGTCCACGTGCACACCGAGCCAGCGAATTCCGTTGCACCGTAAGCCAACAGGACCGGCACACCGTAACGCTCCTCAAAAGCGTCCCGGGTTTCGGAGTCCAGCGGGCCCGCCGCGCTGATCACGTATTCGAGCGAGGCGAGGTCCTTGCGGGGCAGGTCGGCATCCAACAGCATCCGTACCGCGGCGGGCTGCAGACCGCAGCGGCGGATGCCGTAGGTCTTCACCACGCGCACCCATTCGGCGACGCTGAACTTCTCCAGCAGGGCGATCCGCTTACCGAGGTAGGCACCGGTGATCACCTGACACACCCCGCCGATCCCGCCGAGCGGCCAGTACATCAGCTCGGGTGGGTCGTCGGCGCGGGCCCCGTCGATCGCCACGCTGGCCACGGTGTGTTCCAGCACCGACGCCGGGATGACATGACGCTTGGGCGGGCCGGTGGTTCCGCTGGTGAGCACCCGCAGACCGGCCGAGCCGTCCCGTCCCGCCGCGTGCAGCTCGTCCGCCACCCGTTCGATGCCGGAAACATGCTCTACGCCAGGTTGTTTCATCGAGATGGCAATACCCGCCGTGCCGGTGCGGCGGGCTGCGGCGATCACCGGCTCGGTCCAGTCCTCGCGATCGGCGACGACAGCGGCCAGCTCCAGCTGCTCGATGTCCCGGCCGATCGCCTCCGCCGACTGGAACGAATAGATCATCGACACCCACCGGCCCGCGCCCAGCAGGCCCACCACAGCAGCCACGTGGGGTGGCCGGTTGCGGGCCACCACCCCCACCGCCGCACCGTCGGCAACACCGGCCGCCTGCAGTGCGTCCTCGATCGCAGTGGCATACCCGGCGATCTCGTCGCCGGTGTACCACCGGCCCTTGAACTCGATGCACGGCGCGCTGCCATAGCCGGTCAGGCTGGTGGCCAGCGTGCTGCTGATCGTCGCGGCGCCGTCGCTCACCGGCCTCACGCTAATGGTCGCCGGCCGAGCAGACGCAAACGCCCCCGAAACACCGAGGTTTTGGGGGCGTTTACGTCTGGTCGGGACGGTCAGCTACAGCAGGGACGCCGGCGGGTTGAACCGCTCGCCGTACTTGGCGGCCAGCTCCTTGGCACGGGCCACGAACCCGGCCTTGCCGCCGTGCGGGTAGCCGACGATCAGCTGCGCGGCACCACCGGTCCACGGCGGGAAGCCGATACCCATGATCGAGCCGATGTTGGCGTCGGCCGTCGAGGTGATCACGCCCTCGTCAAAGCACTTCTGGGTTTCCAGCGCCTCGGCGAACAGCATCCGGTCGATCATGTCCTGCAGCGGCGGCGTCGACGTGCCAGAGGAGAACGTCTCCCGCAACCCCGGCCACAACTGAGTGCGCTTACCGTCGACATACTCGTAGAAGCCTGCGCCGGAAAGCTTTGACGGACGCCCGATTTCGATCATCTTCTCGACGACGGCCTCGGCCGGGTGCGGCTCATAGGTGCCACCGGCCTCCTCGACGCCCTTGCGGGTCGCCACCGCGATCTTGTGCATGAGTTCGAGATTGAGCTCGTCGGACAGCTGCAGCGGCGCTGCCGGGTACCCGGCCTGCGTGCCCGCGTGCTCGATCGAGGCCGGCTCGACACCCTCACCGAGCATCGCCAGCGCCTCGTTGACGAAGGTCCCGATGACGCGGCTGGTGTAGAAGCCGCGGCTGTCGTTGACCACGATCGGGGTCTTGCCGATGGCCAGCGTGTAGTCGAACACCCGGGCCAGCGCTTCGTCGGAAGTCTTCTCGCCCTTGATGATCTCCACCAGCGGCATCTTGTCGACCGGCGAGAAGAAATGGATCCCGATGAAGTCGTCCTGGCGCTTGACACCGGTCGCCAGTTCGGTGATGGGCAGCGTCGAGGTGTTCGAGCCCAGCAGCGCGTTGGGCTCGACGATGTCCTCGATCTCACCGAACACCTTGTGCTTGAGCTCGACCGACTCGAACACCGCCTCGATGACGAAGTCGACGCCCTTGAAGTCGGCGGGATCGGCGGTCGGGGTGATCCGGCCCAGCAGCGCAGCCGACTTCTCGGCCGTGGTCTTTCCACGCTCGAGGGCCTTGGCCTCCAGCTTCTCGGAGTAGCCCTTGCCCTTCTGTGCGGCTTCGAGCGAGACATCCTTCAGCACAACGTCGAAACCGGCCTTGGCCGAGACGTAGGCGATGCCGGCGCCCATCATGCCCGCGCCCAGCACACCGATCTTGGTGATCGGGGTCTTGCCGATACCCTCGGGCCGCGAACCACCGGAGTTGATGGTCTGCAGGTCGAAGAAGAACGCCTGGATCATGTTCTTGGCGATCGGCCCGGTGACCAGCTCGGTGAAGTAACGGCTCTCGATGCGGCAGGCGGTGTCGAAGTCCACCTGCGCGCCCTCGACCGTGGCGGCCAGGATGGCCCGCGGGGCCGGCATCGGCGCGCCCTTGAGCTGCTTGCGCAGCAGCGATGGGAACGACGGCAGGATCGCCGCCAGCGCCGGGGTGGCCGGGGTACCGCCGGGCATCTTGTAGCCCTTGGCATCCCACGGCTGGGTGTGCGAGTCCGGGTTGGCTTTTATCCAGGCCTTGGCCGCCGGCACCAATTCCTCAATGCTGGAGACGATTTCGTCGACCAGGCCGTTGTCCTTGGCCGCGGCCGGCTTGAAGCGGGTGCCCTGCGACAGCACGTTCACGAAGCCGTTCTGGATACCGAGCATCCGCGTGATGCGGGCGACGCCTCCGCCGCCGGGCAGCAGCCCGAGGGTGACCTCGGGCAGGCCGATCTGAACACCCTTGACGTCAGCCACAATTCGGTGATGACAGGCCAGCGCGATCTCCAGGCCTCCGCCGAGCGCGGCACCGTTGATGGCGGCCACCACCGGCTTGCCCAGGGTCTCCAGCGCACGCAGATCTGCCTTGATGTCCTGAACCTCGGCGAAGATCTCGCCGGCGTTCTCCGGGCCTGCGGTGATCATGGCCTTGAGGTCGCCACCGGCGAAGAAGGTCTTCTTACCGCTGGTGACCACCACACCGGTGATCGAATCCTTCTCGGCGACAAGGCGCTCTACGGCCTTGTGCATGGACTCCTTGTAGTGCTCGTTCATCACGTTGGCCGAACCGGTCGGGTCGTCCAGCGTCAGCGTGACGATGCCGTCGGCATCCTTGTCCCACGCAATCGTGTTCTCTGCCATGACTTTTCCTTAAACCCTCTCGATGATGGTGGCGACACCCATGCCGCCGCCGATGCACAGCGTGATGAGCGCCCGCTTGGCGCCACGGCGCTCCAGCTCGTCGACCATCGTTCCGGTGATCATGGCGCCGGTGGCGCCCAGCGGGTGGCCCATCGCGATGGCGCCGCCGTTGACGTTGAGCTTCTCGTCGGGGATGTTGAGGTCCTTCTGGAACTTCAGCACCACCGAGGCGAACGCCTCGTTGAGCTCGAAGAGGTCGATGTCGTCGACCGTCAGACCGGCGCGGTCGAGAACCTTCTTGGTGGCCGGGGTCGGCCCAGTGAGCATGATCGTCGGGTCCGCGCCACTGGTGGCGGTGGCCACGATGCGCGCCCGCGGGGTCAGGCCCTGGGACTTGCCCGCAGCTTCGCTACCGATCAGCACCAGCGCAGCGCCGTCGACGATTCCGGAGCTGTTACCGCCGGTGTGGACGTGGTTGATCTTCTCGACCCAGTGGTACTTCTGCAGCGCCACGTCGTCGAAGCCGGCCATCGCGGCCAGTCCCTCGAAGGCGGACTTCAGCTTGCCGAGGCTCTCCACGGTGCTGCCGGGGCGCATGTGCTCGTCGTGGTCGAGGATCGTCAGGCCGTTCTGGTCTCGCACCGGAACCACGGACTTGGCGAAGTAGCCACCCGACCACGCCGCAGCGGCACGCTCCTGGGACCGTGCGGCGTAGGCGTCGACGTCCTCGCGCGAGAACCCCTCCATGGTCGCGATCAGGTCGGCGCCGATGCCCTGCGGCACGATGTAGTTGTCGAACACGGTGGCCGGGTCGGTGAACATCGCACCGCCGTCTGAGCCCATCGGGACACGGCTCATCGACTCGACGCCACCCGCGAGAACCAGGTCGTCCCAGCCGGAGCGGACCTTCTGCGCGGCGGTGTTGACGGCTTCCAGGCCCGAGGCGCAGAACCGGTTGAGCTGAACGCCGCCGACGGTGTCGGGCATGCCTGCCGCGATCACCGCGGTGCGGGCGATGTCGGCGCCCTGGTCGCCGACCGGGGAGACGCAGCCCAGGATGACGTCGCTGATCAGGTTCTCGTCGAGATCGGGGAAGCGCGAGCGCAGCTCCTCGATCAGCCCGACCACGAGGTTCAGCGGCTTGACCTCAGTGAGCGAGCCGCCGCGCTGCTTACCGCGCGGGGTTCGGATGGCCTCGTAGATGAAGGCTTCTTCGGACATAGGTGTTTTCTCCAGGTCCTGTTCGGAATTGGCGTGACGATCGTTCGACAGTCGTCCTCTGATCGCGAAGCCTACCAAGCCCGCCCAACCGGATGGTTGGCAGTCGCTCAGGGTCAGGCCGCAGCGGTGACGATGATCGAATCGTTCGAGGTGTCCCAGGCCTTCATGAAGGTGGCGACCGGGATCTTCGTGTTCGCCTCCTCGGCACCCGGATCGTTGAGGTGCACGACGTTCTTGTTGGTGTCGACGCCGGTCACGACGACGAAGTGATCGGCGGCGGTCCGCTGGTCGTCGGTGTCCCAGATGAGTGCGGAGTTGACGTAGGCGATCACCCTGCGGCCGGAGCCGAGGTATTGCTCGAGGGCATTCAGGCCGGTCGCATCCGGTCCCGACGTATCGCTGTTCACCGATGCGATGCCGTAGTGCTTGAGCAGCACCGGCAGATCGCCGACGGAGATGCCACCGGTGTCGGGCTTGTAGATCTTGGTGCCGGGGTTCATCTCCGACGGCGTCTGCTCGGCGACCATGAGGATCTGCGCCTCGGTCGGGCGCTCCCCGGTGAGTTGTCCGACGATGTCGGCCACCGACATGGCCCCGCAGTTGTCCTCCAGGGACTGCGCCGCCCAGTACGGTGCCGCCGCGGCCGGGTCACCGTAGACACCGTTTTGCGTGCCGGGCGGATCGGCCAGCGCCACACCGGGCGCCAGCAGGATCGCCAGCGCCGCGGCGATCGCGACCACACCCGAGCGCCACAGCGACCTCATCGGCCGATCGTAATTGACGAAACTGCAGATGATCGGTCTCCGACTAAGCTCCGCGGTCATGACGGTCTCGAGGTTGCAGCCGTATGCGGTGACGATTTTCGCCGAGATGTCGGCGCTCGCCGCGCGCATCGGTGCGGTGAACCTCGGCCAGGGCTTCCCCGACGAGGACGGTCCGGCCGGCATGCTGGAGGTCGCGCAGAAGGCGATCGCCGAGGGCGTCAATCAGTATCCGCCCGGATTGGGCATCGCCCCACTGCGCGAAGCGATCGCCGCCCAGCGCCGGCGGCAGTACGGCGTCGAGTACAACCCGGAATCCGAGGTGCTGGTCACCGTCGGCGCCACCGAGGCGATCGCCGCCGCCGTCATCGGCCTGGTGGAACCGGGCTCGGAGGTGCTGCTCATCGAGCCGTTCTACGACTCCTACTCCCCCGTCGTCGCAATGGCCGGCTGCCGGCGGGTGGCCGTGCCGCTGGTCCCCGACGGCCGCGGTTTCACCCTCGACATCGACGCGCTTCGAGCCGCGGTGACCCCGCGGACCAAGGCGCTGATCGTGAACTCACCGCACAACCCCACCGGCACGGTGCTCTCGGATCACGACCTGCGGGCGCTGGCGGCATTGGCCGTCGACGCGGATCTGCTGGTGATCACCGACGAGGTGTACGAGCATCTGGTCTTCGACGCCAAGTCGCATCTGCCGCTGGCGGCCTACCCCGGCATGGCGGAGCGGACAGTGACGATCTCGAGCGCGGCCAAGATGTTCAACTGCACCGGCTGGAAGATCGGCTGGGCCTGCGGCGCCCCGGATCTGATCGCCGGCGTGCGGGCGGCCAAGCAGTACCTCAGCTATGTGGGCGGCGCCCCGTTCCAGCCGGCGGTGGCCTATGCACTGAACTTCGAAGAGGCGTGGGTGAGTGCGCTGCGGGATTCGCTACAGGCCAAGCGCGACCGGCTCGCAGCGGCGTTGACCGAGCTGGGCTTCGGGGTGCACGACAGCGCGGGCACCTACTTCCTGTGCGCCGACCCGCGGCCGCTGGGCTACACCGACAGCACCGCGTTCTGCGCAGAGCTACCCGGCCGGGCCGGGGTGGCAGCAATCCCGATGTCGGCGTTCTGCGACCCGGCATCCCCGCACATCGGCGCGTGGAATCACCTGGTGCGCTTCGCTTTCTGCAAGCGTGACGACACCCTCGACGAGGCGATCCGACGGCTCGCCCACTCTGATCTAGCCGGGCGCGGCTGACGCCTTGCCGCTCAGGACGAAGCGGCGCAGGCCTTCCGTCGCGGCCGCGAGTACCGCCTTCTTGGCGCGCTTGACCAGAAACTGCGGCAGTGGCGCGGACGGTTCGACGGTGACGTCGAAGCGGACTCGCGTGGCATCGCCCTCGCGCGCAAGGGTGTACTCGACGTGCTGGGCATGCTGTTGCGCGGTGCGGTCGGCGTCCCAGACGACCCAGTCCCGGCCCCAGTGGTATTCGAGGATCTCGTGATCCAAGAAGCCGAACATGCGGATGGTGACCTTGACGCGGCGCGGCCTGCCGTCGTCGTAGCGATCCACGACGTGGGCGTCCTTGTGAATCGGCGACCACACCGGCACTGACTCGACATCGGCGAGCGCGTCGAGAACAGCCTCCGGCGGGGCGTCGATCACGATTTCACGCGATGCCCGAACCGCCATACCAGCAAACATAACTACCGAAGCGACCGACCGTGTCGGGTTTCGCACAGTTCGCCGATTACCAGCCGAGTTCGGTCAGTGGCGTTGTTTCCTGTGGCGGCACGCCGACGGGGCCGGCGGCACTGCGGGAAAACCGCGGCGCCGGGGCTGCCTGCCGGGTCCCGTCGATGTCGATGAGCGTCCGGCGCGCCAAAAGGTGTTCGTTCGAGGCGGCCTCGGCCCAGCTCAGCACTGGGGTGACGCACGCGTCGGTGCCGGCGAAGATCGCCGTCCACTCCTCTCGGGTCTTGCCGGCGAAGATCGATGCGAATTGCTCCCGCATCTGCGGATAGCGCGCGACGTCGGACTGCTGCGGCACGGCGTCGGTCGACAACCCGAGGCCGGCCAGCAACTGGGCGAAGAACTGCGGTTCGATCGCACCGACCGCCATGTACCCGCCGTCGGCGGTCTCGTAGGTCCGGTAGTAGGGCGCGCCGCCGTCGAGCAGGAACGACTCGCGCCGGTCCTTGAGGCTCCCGGTCGCCTTCATCGTCCACATCATCTGGGACAGCACGCTGACCCCGTCGACCATCGCGGCGTCGATCACCTGGCCCGCACCGGACTTCTCGCGCTCGTAGAGGGCCGCGACGACGCCGAGCAGCACCAGCATCGAGCCGCCGCCGAAGTCGGCGACGAGGTTCAGCGGCGCGACCGGCGGACGGTCGGCGTAGCCGATGGCGCTCAGCGCACCGGTCGCCGACAGGTAGTTGATGTCGTGGCCGGCGGTCGACGCCAGCGGCCCGTCCTGCCCCCAGCCGGTGATGCGGGCGAAGATCAGCCGCGGATTGACCGCCGCGCAGTCGTCGGGTCCGATGCCGAGGCGCTCGCAGGTGCCAGGCCGGAAGCAGTCCAGCAGGACATCGGCTCTGGCAGCCAGCTCCAGCAGCGCTCCCGGTTCGGACTTGACGTCCAGGTCGACGACCCGCTTCCCGCGGTGCAGGAGGTCGACGTTCTCGGCGGGCATCGTCAATCCGCCAGGCCGGCGCACCCGGACCACGTCGGCACCCAGGTCGGCCAGGATCATGCCGGCGTGCGGCCCCGGGCCGATCCCGCCGAGCTCGATCACTCTCACCCCGGCAAGGGGTCCGGTATTCGTCACGGCCGTAAGGTAACTCAGCCGCCGCCCTGGATCTTCAGCACCTGCTTGCGCAGCCCGTCGGTGGCGGTCTCTAGGGCTCCCTTGATGACCCGTTTGACGACGAACCCGGGCAGCGGCACCGCGAGGTCGATGGACAGGTCGAAGCGCAGCTTGGTCTTGTCACCGTCGGGAGTCAGCGTGTACGTGCCGTCCTGCGAACGCAATTGGCTGGCCTTGAGCAGGGTCCAGCTCACCACGTTGTCGCCGTAGGTGTATTCGACGATCTGCTCGTCGGTCAGGCCGGCCGCCTTGACGATCATCTTGACCTTCTGCGGTCTACCGTCGTCATAGGCCTCCAGCACTTCCGCGCTTTGATACTGCGGCGACCAGGTCGGCGTCGACTCGACGTCCGTGATCACCGCCAGGATCTCCTCGGGGCTGGCCTCGATCACGACCTCACGGGAATCTTTAGTTGCCATGGCGTGACCATAGTTGGTGGCGGTTGATCGCACGCCCGTTCGCCATGAGGTGTCTGCGCCGCAAGGAAATTCAGGTCGGGGGCAGTAAGCTCCCAAACATGGGTGAAGCGGTCGATCCAACGGTTCCACCAAGCGGCACCGGCTGCGTCGAATGCGATGCCGCCGGCGGCTGGTGGGTGCACCTGCGGCGCTGCGCGGCGTGCGGCCACATCGGCTGCTGCGACGATTCGCTGATGCGGCACGCCGCCGCGCACTGGCGGGAGAGCGGGCATCCGATCATCCGGTCGTTCGAGCCGGGCGAGGACTGGTTCTGGGACTACCAGAGCAACCAGTACTACGACGGGCCCGACCTGGCGCCGCCGGAGTGCCGCCCAGCTGAGGAGACCACGCCGGGCCCGCGCGGGCGGGTGCCGACCGACTGGATGGAGATCCTGCGCAACCGCGCCGACTGAGTCAGCGCACCGGCGCCGCTGCGCACGCATACCGTCGCACTGGCATCGTCGGTCAGGCTGTCGTCGTCGACGACGATGCGTTTCTTGCGGAGCACCGAGCGACCGCAGGCGATGAACGGCACCGGTGTCGCGCCGCCGTCGGCACAGATCTGCACCGAGTCGGCGAAGCGGGTGCCGAGCTCGCCCTGCTCGAAGTGCACGGTGTAGCGAATGGTGAAAAGCCAAGTGCCGTCGAGACGCTGCTCCCCGCAGACGATCAGCGAGTCGTCACCGATCCGTGCCATGCACTAGATCGTCCTCCGGTCGGCGACCGAAATGCGGAAGCACACGCCGGGATTTACACCAATCCGGCCGCGGCCATTTCCTTTTCAAACTCCTTCGCCATCCGCTCGGCGAACGCGGTGACAGCCTTGAGCGGGCGCAGCATCACGGTGAACTCGTCGATCAGGCCGTCCTCGCGGACGTGCAGGAAATCGCAGCCGTTGATCTCGAGGTCGCCCACCTTGGCGACGAACACCAACGCGTGGTCGGCCTGGCCCTCGCCGCCGATCTCCTTGACGTAGGTCAGGTCGGCGAAGACCCGGGACACCGCCCGAAGGATCACGCCGATCTGCTCGCGGCCCTGATACGGCTTGTGCGCGATGGGGCTGCGGAAGACGACGTCTTCGGTGCAGAGCGCGGGCAGAGCGTCGAAATCACCGGCTTCGACGGCGGCGCGAAAAGCATGCATGCCTCAGCATGCCACGGGGTTGTTCCTAGCCTTCGATGATCCCGCCGCGCAGGGACTCGAGCGCGGTACGGCACAGTCGCCCCAGTTCGGTCAGGGACCTGTCCTCGCCGACCATCCACAGCTCCATCGCCCCGAAGACGGCCGCGGCAATGCAGCGGGCCGTGACGATGACCCGCAGACGCTCGTCAGGCGTGGTCGGCGGGGTGCTCAGAGACAGCTGGTCGGCGATCGCGTCGGCGAATTCGGCCTCCACCTGCCTGGTGTGGCGGACGATGCGGCCGGGGTCCAGTTCCTTGGCCCGCAGCGAGGCGATCTGGGCCACGGCCTCCGGGTCATAGGGCGAGGCATCGATGGCCGACTGCACCGATTCGATGATCGACTCCCCCGGTGAGCGGGCGTTCAGCGCGGCACGGAACCATTCCAGACCGACGTCGTAGTCGGCGAAGAGCAGGTCATGTTTGGACGTGAAGTGCCGGTAGAACGTGCGCAGCGAGACGCCGGCGTCGTCGGCGATCTGCTCGGCAGAGGTGTCCTCCACGCCCTGCGCGAGGAAGCGGACCAGGGCAGCACGGCGCAACGCGTCGCGAGTGCGCTCGCTGCGCGCCGTCTGAGCAGGCCGAACCACGGAGGTAACGTACCGCACAAGGAATTGTCAAAATTGACAAAACGCGGGCCGATCTTCACTACAGTTACGTAGCCATGACGCTCCTCGTTCATGCAGTGCTGGCTGTCCTCGTCATCGCGTGGATCATCGGATCCAACTCATCGATCTTCAAACGACCGGCCACCGGCCCCGCCGTCAGTGCGCTCGAGATCGTCTACTACGTCGTCGGTCTGGCATCGATTGCACTGGGCTGGTACTTCAACATCCAGTTCGTGCACGAGTACGCCGACGGCAGCGGCAACGTCTTCACCGGCGCGGGCAGCTGGTGGCAATTCATCACGCTGGGGTACGACAACCCCGCCGCGGCGTCGGCCAGTCAGGACTACACGATCGGCAACGTGATCCTGCTGCCGTTGTTCACGATCGTCGACGGCTACCGGCGGGGCATCCGACGGCCCTGGCTGTTCTTCGTCTCCAGCCTGTTCACCAGCTTCGCGTTCGCGTGGGCGTTCTATCTCGCCACGGTGGAACGCCAGCGGCTGCATGAGAAGTCTTTTCAGCCGATCGGCGCCAACGTCGGGTAGTCGACATAGCCCGCGGGCCCCGGTGAGTAGAACGTGGCGACGTCGGGCTCGGTGAGTTCGGCTCCGGCGCGCAGCCTTTCGATCAGGTCGGGGTTGGCCAGGTAAGCCCGGCCGACGGCCGCGGCGCTGATGGCACCCCAACCGGTGAGGTTCTCCAGCTGGCAGAAGGTCGTGTCGACGTCGCGGCCGGTGTTGAGGACGAACGGCCCTGGCCACAGGGCCCGGACAACGCCGAACTCGGGGGCATCCGGGTTGATGAGGACGTGCAGGTAAGCCAGTCCGAGTGGCGAGATCCGTTGCAGCAGTGCTTCATAGGCCGAGACGGTGTCGATCTCGTTGACGCCGCCCGCGGAGTTTCCCGGCGAGATGCGCAACCCGACGCGGCCGGGCCCGATTTCATCGGCCACCGCCTCGACGACCTCGGCGGCCAGCCGCGCGCGGTTCTGCGCAGATCCGCCGTACCGGTCGGTGCGGGTATTGGCGGTGTCAGACAGGAACTGGTGCAGCAGATAGCCGTTGGCGGAATGGATTTCGACGCCATCCAGTCCGGCGTCGACGGCGCGGCGGGCCGCCGCGCGGAATTGTGCTACCACACCGGGGATTTCGTCGGTGCGCAGCGCTCGAGGCACCGGGAGCGGTTGCTTGCCATTGGGAGTATGGGCTGACATGTTGGCCGCGATCGCCGAGGGTGCCACCGACTCGGCGCCGTTGATGTCCGGGTGCGCCATCCGGCCGACGTGCCAGATCTGCATGAACATCAGGCCGCCCCGGGCGTGCACCGCGGCGGCGACCTCGGCCCACTTCTCCTGATGGCGGTCGGTGTAGATGCCCGGGGTGTTGACGTAGGCGCCGTTGCCGGCCTGGGAGATGGCGGTGGCTTCGGTGATGATCAGGCCGGCCGAGGCACGCTGCGCGTAGTACTCGACCTGCAAGTCACTGGGGGTACCGTCGGCCTGCGCCCGCGAGCGCGTCAACGGCGCCATGAACAGCCGATTCCGGGCCGTGCTCGCGCCGATGGTGATCGGCTGGAGCAGGGCTGAGTCATCGGTCAGCGTGAACGTCATGCTTGCCTACAAGTGCCGGTGAGCATGGATTCATTCCCCGGCCCTAGGGATCATCGTCTTTCGGCAGGAAGCGCTCAGGATGATGGAAGTCGTTGGTGCCGCCGCGCAGTGGCACGTCGGGCGGCGGTATCCATTCGGTTTGGCCGTTGGGGAGTTGGCGGGTTTCCCAGCCGTGGTTTTCGACGAGCAGGTTGTCGCATGTGCAGGCCAGGGTGAGGTCCTCGATGTCGGTCCTGCCGCCGTGTTTCCAGTCTTGGGTGGCGTGGTGGACCTGGCTGTTGTAGCCGTTGACGGTGCAGCCCGGTGCGCTGCAGCCCCGGTATTTGGCCAGCAGCATGATCCGCTGATCAGCCGACGCCAGGCGTTTGGACCGGCCCAGCCATAGTGATTGTCCGGTGACCCCGTCGAACACCGCCAGATACTTGTTCGTGGGAGCGTTCATCCGGATCAGATCCGAGATCGGGATCAACGTCCCACCCGCGGTGACCGCGTGGCCGGCACCGGCCTGGAGGTCTTGCAAGGTGGTGGTGACAATCATCGTGACCGTGCTGGCCCAGTTTCGGATCGCCCAGCCGCTCGCGCACCAACTGCGACAGCGCATCATGCTGGCGTTGGCTGTGGCTACGCAGATCGTCGGGTCCCGCGGCGGCGAGTTTGGCGAACACGGCATCCAGCTCGGCCCGCAATTGCGGGGTGGCCACCACTTTCCCCACACTCATCCCGTCAGGGCGCTGCCCGCCGGTCCAGCAGAAGCCACGCTTGCGGGCCCGGTCCTCCTCGGAGAACGTCCCGTCGGGATTGAGGTGGGTGGCCAACCGATCGGCCACCTTCTCCAGCTGATCGGGCCGCATCGTCTGGGCATGCCCGGCCAGGGTGCGTTCGGCCTTCTCGATCTCGACCGGCCCGACATGATCGGGCAGATCCCGGAAGAACTTCTGAATGACCCGCACATGCTCACCATCCAAGTGGCCAGCATTCCAGGCCTTCCCGGTTTCGGGGAGCAGTGCCGGAAGTGCATCACCGGTCAACGTCATGCGCGGCGAGAGCTGTTCGGCATCCCGGATCCGGCGTTTGGCCGCGTTGCGGCTGATCCGCAACACATCAGCCAGCACGAACGAAATCGGCGGGCAGCCCTCATAGCGCTCCAGATGAGTGGTTTGGGCATGTGAGACCGCGACCAGGCGGCGCACCGCGCCTTCCAGTCGACCCAGGGGCGCGAACCGTTGCGGTGCGGGCAGCTCCTCGATATCGGCGGCAGCCACGAGCTCGACCGCGGCGTCGAGCGCATCCAACGCCACCTCTATCGAACGCATGTGTGAATCATACGATTCAACACCGACAAAAAATCTCGCGCGAAGACGATTCTGTGGATCAACTCGAACCTGGGGATAACGCAACTCCCCCAACCAAACTCAGCGCGAGCGCACCTCGTCGAGGAACGCCCGCACGGTGTCCTCCGACGCCGACGACGGCAACGCGACCATCACCCGGTCGATGATCCCGTCGCAACGCTCCCGCAGCGCGCGAGCCAACCCATCGAGGGGTGCGACGACGGCGAACGTCTCCAGGATGTCATCGGAAATCAGCGTCGCCATGCCATCCCACCGACCTTCCAGCGAAAGCCGGTGCAACTCGGTCTGCAGATCACCCCAGCCGTGCAGCTCCAACACCTTCCGATACGCGGGAGTCGACGCGTAGAAGGCGATCTGCTTGCGCGTGCCCACCGCGGCAGCCGCGATCTCCGCCTCGCCGGTTCCGGTGACCACGAATACCGGTGCCATCACCTGGAAGTCGCCCCGCGTCCGGCCCGACTTCGCCATCCCGCGTTGCAGTGCCGGAATCGTCACTTCGTCGAAATACCGCTTGGTGGTGAAGGCATGCGCGATCAGACCGTCGGCGACCTCGCCGCACATCTCCGTCATCAACTCGCCGACCGCAGCGATCGCGATCTTCGGCGACCCGTACGGGTGCGACTCGGGCACGAACATCGGTGTCATCAGCCGGTGGGTGTAGAAATCACCGTCGAAGCTCAGCTTGGTGCCGTCTCGCCAGCAGTCCCAAATCGCATGCAGCGCAAGGACGAATTCGCGCATGCGCCGGGCCGGTTGGCTCCACGGCATGCTGAAGCGCTTTTCGATGTGCGGTTTGATCTGTGTGCCCAGCCCCAGAAGAAGCCGCCCCTGCGAATAGTCCTGCAGATCCCAGCCGATATTGGCCACTGTCATCGGATTGCGCGCGAACGCCACCGCGATCGACGTACCCAATTCGATCTGCGTGGTGTGCTCGGCGGCCAGCGTCAGCGGCAGGAACGGGTCGTGACTGATCTCGGCCGTCCAGCATCCGTCATAGCCGAGCCGCTCGAGCTCGCGGGCCGCATCACCCACGAGGGCGAGCCGGCTGATCACGCCCCGGTCGACCTTGAGACCGCCGACCTCGCCCATGGCGGCAGACGCTACAGTAAGCACTTCAGTATGGTCAACGCCGCCACGGTTAGGACACGTCGATGAGCAATGCGCAGGACTGGCAGGAGACGCTCCACGACTTGAGTCGCCGTCGCCAACATGCACACGCGATGGGCGGCGAGGAGCGCGTTGCCAAACATCACGGCAAGGGAAAGCTCGACGCGCGAGGCCGAATCGACTATCTCCTCGATCCGGGAACCTTCCAGGAATTCGGCACTTTGGTCGGCGGCGACATCGCGGCCGACGGACTGGTCTCGGGCGCCGGGCGGATCAACGGGGCACCGGTGATGGTCGGCGCCGAGGACTTCACCACGCTGGCCGGCAGTATCGGCCCCGGCGGCAACGCCAAGCGCTATCGGCTTGCCGAGCTCGCGCTGCGCAACAAGATCCCGTTGGTGATGCTGTTGGAGGGTGCCGGTTTCCGGGCAGCCGGCGGCGAGCACTACGGCCGCACCCCGACCGACCTGATCGCCCAGGCGCAGTGTTCCGGCAAGGTCCCCACCATCTCGGCGGTGCTCGGCCCGTCGGCAGGCCACGGTGCCCTCGTCGCGCCGGTCTGCGACTTCTCGATCATGAGTGACCAGGGTGCGATCTTCACCGCCGGTCCTCCCGTAGTGAAAGAGGCCACCGGAGAGGATATCTCGAAGGAGGACCTAGGCGGACCGTCGGTCGCGCTGCCCAGTGGCGTCATCCACAACCACGCCGAAACCGACGAAGGCGTGCTCGACGATATCCGTCGTTACCTGTCTTACTTCCCTTCCAGCGCATGGTCGTATCCCCCGACCCGGCTGTACGACGAGGAGGCCGGTCTTCGCCCGACTCCAGAACTGCTGGACATCATCTCGCGCGGCAACCGCAACGTCTACGACATGCGCACCGTTCTCGACGTGGTCTTCGACGAGACGGATTGGCTCGAGATCCAGCCGAAGTTCGGCAAGGCGATCATCTGCGCGCTGGCACATCTCGGCGGCTATCCGGTCGCAGTCGTCGCCAACCAGCCCACCCAGATCGCCGGGTCCATCGACTCCGACGCCGCGGACAAGGCCGCGCACTTCATCATGGTTGCCGACTCCTTCCACCTACCATTGGTGTTCCTCGCCGACAACCCGGGCATGCTGCCGGGCAGCCAGTCCGAACGAAACGGCGTACTACGCAGCGGCGCAAGGATGTTCGCGGCACAGACCGCGGCCACGACGCTGAAGCTGCATATCACACTGCGCAAGGCCTTCGGGTTCGGCTCGATGGTCATGTCGCTGCTGGGCTTCGACAATCAGCTGGCAACGTTCGCGTACCCCGGTGCCACCATGGGCGCCATGAGCGCGGCCGCGCTGAGCCGGGCCTCGCACGCCGATGAGGACGTCAGCGAAATCCTGAAGAAGATGGAACTCGAGGCCTCCTACCGTTCGGCGAGCCATCTCGGCTTCGACGAGCTGATTTCACCGGAGGAAACCCGCAACGCGCTTCTGCTTGCACTGCAGCGTGGCATCTTCAGCCGTCAGGAGGTGGCCGAGCCGGTGAGCCGCACGGTGATCACGCCCTGACCGGAACCACAACCAGATACAAGTTCAGTACGACCGCGGCAAACCCAGAGAGTGCTCGGCGACGAAGTTCAATATCATCTCCTTCGACACCGGGCCCATGTTCAACATGCGCACCACCCAGAAGTACGTCGCCAGTTGATATTCGAACGTCACACCGTTGCCGCCGTGAACGGCCACCGCGGAATCGAGTGCTTCCAGACCCGCAGACGAACCCAAATACTTGGCGATGTTGGCGAGTTCACCGACCTCCAGCCCGGTGTCGTAGAGATCGCACGCGCGGTTGGTGACCAGACGCGCTGCCTCGAGATGAATGTGAGCCGCGGCCAGCGGGTGGGCGACGCCCTGGTGAGCACCGATCGGCTGGTCCCAGACTCGACGGGAGTTCGCATAGTCGACAGCTTTGTTCAAGCCGTAACGACCGATCCCGGTACAGAGCGAGCTGGTCAGGATCCGTTCCGTGTTGAGGCCGGTGAACGCGACGCGCAGGCCCTTGCCTTCCGGTCCCACCAGATTCTCCACAGGAACGGCCACCTCGTCGAAGAAGACCTGATGACTCTTGTCCGGCTGATTCATGACGGTCCGGATGGGAGTGAAGGAGAGCCCCGAGGTGTCCGTCGGCACCATGAAAACCGATAACCGCGAACGTTCGGTTTGATCGTCAGATCCGGTGCGAGCCACCACCATAACCAGATCCGCAGACTCCATGCCGGTAATGAATACCTTCTGCCCGGACAAAACATAGTGATCACCGTCTCGGACGGCAGTGGTGGTGATTCGATGGGCGTTCGATCCGGCGTCGGGCTCGGTGATCGCGAAGGACAGCCGCGTCTCACCGGACGCAACACCGGGCAGCCAACGCTCTTTCTGCTCCTCGTCTGCGCTGCGCTCAATAACGGTACCCACCACGCCCGGGGAGAAGAGCATTGACTGCATCGGGCAACCGGCGATCGCGGTCTCCTCGACGACCATCGCGATCTCGCG
Organism: Mycolicibacterium rhodesiae JS60; assembly: GCA_000230935.2. Classification (GTDB taxonomy): domain Bacteria; phylum Actinomycetota; class Actinomycetes; order Mycobacteriales; family Mycobacteriaceae; genus Mycobacterium; species Mycobacterium rhodesiae_B. The sequence continues at coordinate 464,752 of AGIQ01000001.1, read as the reverse complement.
CAGGCCCCGACCACCGCCTCCATATCGTTCAGGCAGGTGCACGCCCAGATAGCCGTTGCGGCCGAGGGTATTCCATAGTTCAGAACAGTTCCCGCCGGAGTCGACCTGTTCCTGGTAGTAATCGGGGCCGAAGCCCGTGGCGATTCCCCGCACCGCGTCGCGGATCGCCAACTCATCTTCGGTCGAATGTTGCACCGTTCCAGTCACTACGGCCATCAGATACCTGTCTGTCTGCCTACATCCCTTAACTTATATGATTGTATAAACTTGTTCTGCAATAAACAAGGCGGTCAGGACCGGCCTTCTGCCCACCCCGGTTGACGCGGTGTAGCCGCGGCACGCGAGAGTGGGCACTCCAGTGGAGGATGAGGAGTAGTGCATATGGATGTGAGACCAGCCCCGCCGGAATCGGACACATTGGCCACCCTTGTCCGAGAACGCTGGAGTTGCCGCGGCTTTCGCCCCGATCAAGTCCCGCACGATGTCATCACCGAAATCGTTGACGTCGCTCGGGCCACACCGTCGTGGTGCAACACCCAGCCATGGCACGTACACATCACGGAGGGCGCAGCGACCGACCGCTTCCGCACTGCTTTGCGTGCTCGCGTCGGCTCCGAGTTCAGCGAGCATCCAGACCTTCCCTTCCCCGCCTCCTACAACGGCCCCTACCAGGAACGCCGCCGCATCAGCGGTTGGCAACTCTACGAGAGCCTCGGGATCGCCAAGGGGGATCGCGTCGCCTCTGGGGCTCAGATGATGAAGAATTTCGAGCTCTTCGATGCTCCGCACGTAGCCGTGATCACCACCGACGCCGAACTGGGCTTGTATGGGGCGGTCGACTGTGGGTTGTTCGTGCAGACTTTCTTGCTCGCGGCATCAAGCTTGGGAGTGGCGACCATCCCGCAGGCCGCGATCGCCAGCCAATCCCCCTTCATCCGCGAGTACTTCGGTTTGGCGGACGACCGACTGGTACTTCTCGGCATTTCGTTCGGGTACCCCGATCACTCCCACCCCGCCAACAGCTACCGCACCGGCCGGCAAGCACTGGACGAAATGGTTACCTGGCACGGGTAGCTCAGCGGCAGTGCCGCCGCTCGCCTACTGAGCGGCATCGAACACGATGTCGACAACGGCGTGTGCACGCACTCGGAACGCGCGGTCACCGACCAATCCGGCCGTCCATTGGTGTATCACCCCAATCAACCCGGCCGCGAGGACCTCGCCATACAACCGCACGTTGACACCAGGCCTTAGCGCGCCACCCACCGCGGCCTGGTCAAGGCACTTGATCAGTTCCGCAGTGGGATCATGCTGCAGGACCAGGCCACTTTGACTCCACCCTGAGAGCAACTGGCGGAACACATCTGGGTCCGAGCGCAGAACTTTCACCATCTGCTCCACGATTGCATGCGCCCGCTCGCGCGGATCGTCGATATCGATCGAAGCCGGTTCCAGATTCTGCAAGGCCCGATCGGCCATCGCACTCCACAATTGGTCACGATTTCCGACGAGGTTGAACACCGTCATCGGGGCAACCTCCGCCCGCGCAGACACCCGTTCCATCGTCAGATTCTCGTCGGGCGCCTCCCGTAACAAGTCCAACGCGGCGTCCAAAATCCGGTCGACCCGGCGCTGCTTGCTACGCTCCCGCAGCCCCGGCGCTGGCTTGTCCATTACGGCGTCCGTCCCTCGAAGCAAAGTTATCGGTAGCACCAATTTTAGAGGAACATCCAGCCTGCGCCCACGCGCGCGACGTGTGGCGGGCAGCAGACTGCCCCCCCGTCAGCATCCAGACTCACGCCACCATGATTATGGCGTACTCTATTCTTATATAGTCATATATTTTGTTCGCCAAGCGAGCTGCCAGGAGAGTACCGATGACAACGCCGTCCAACGAGCAACTCGTCCGAGACTTCTTCGCAGCGATGGGTCCGACACTTGCCCACTTCAAGGACAACTTTCGCCAGCGGCTTGCCGACAGTGTCGTCTGGGAATCCGTAGGACGTCCCCCCCGCCACGGTCGCCAAGCGTGCCTGGACCACCTCGACTATCTCAAGGCCGCCATCGGCATGGAGTACTGCACCATCGAGATCCTGAACATCGCAGTCGACGGCAACGTCGTGCTTAGCGAACGCGTGGACACCATGTTCACCGCCGATAACACCCCGACACACGCGATTCGGATCATGGGGGCTGTCGAAGTCGTCGACGGCCAAATCGTCAGGTATACCGATTATCTCGACACTGCGCCAATAGTCGGAAGTGGGATCTAGGTTCTTTGCCACGTCGACGAGCTTCCGACAAAACCGAAGATGATCAGCTGACGAGGAGGCCCCGTGGGGACCCTGGATTCCAACCACAAACCAGACATTGACGTATTTTCCCCTGCAGACGGGCGATCGATCGGCTCCGTGCCCGATATGGACCCAGAGCAAGTGTTCGCGGTCGCGCAGCGTTTGCGTGCCGCGCAACCTACCTGGGCAGCATCGGGTTTCGGACACCGTCGGATGTGGCTCGAACGATTCCGGGACTGGATCCTCGACAATGAACACCAGATACTGCGTCAGGTTCAGGATGAGACCGGCAAATCCTGGGGTGATTTGCCGATCGGCGAGATAGTCGCCTCCGTTGACGTGCTCAACTACTGGACCCGCAGCGCCGAGAAGTTCTTGGCGCCACAGCGGGCGCGGCCCCATAGCCCGCTGATGATGACTAAACGGATGCAGGTTACCTATCAGCCCCATCAGTTGGTCGGCTCAATAACGCCGTGGAACGCCCAGTTGGCGATGCAGATGCTCGACATTCCAGCCGCGCTGATGGCTGGATGCGCAGTCTTGACCAAAGCATCCGAGGCAACCCCGCTGGGCTGGAACCTAGCGATTCAAGGCTGGAAGGAAATCGGTGCTCCGGACGTCCTCGACGCCGTCACCGGCCGCGGCGAAACAGGTGCCGCAGTGGTGGATGCGGTGGACATGATCCAGTTCACCGGTTCGGTGGCCACCGGGCGGAGGATCGGGGTGCGCGCCGCCGAGCGGATGATCCCGTGTTCCCTGGAACTGGGCGGTAAGGACGCGATGATCGTGCTTGCCGACGCCGATGTGGACCGGGCGGCTCGCGCCGCGGTCTGGGGTGGTTTCTACAACGCCGGGCAGATCTGCGTTTCGATCGAGCGGGTGTACGTCGAGGCTGCCGTATACGACGAGTTTGTCAGCAAGGTGCTCGAACAGACCAAAGCCCTTCGGGTCGGCACCGATTCGCCTGGCAGCTACGCCGCCGACATCGGCGCTATCACCACTCCCGGGCAACTCGAGATCATCGAACGGCACGTCGCGGACGCAGTCGAGCGCGGCGCCACCGTGGCCACCGGCGGGAAAGCCGGGCAGGGCCCCGGGCGCTACTACGAGCCCACCGTGCTGCTGAACGTGGACGAGTCCATGCAATGCATGCGCGAGGAGTCTTTCGGCCCGACCCTGCCGATCGTCAAGGTCGCCAGCGCCGACGAAGCCGTTCGGCGTGCAAATGCTTCCGAATTCGGGCTGGCGGCCAGTGTTTTCACTCGTGATCATGCCAAGGGCCGAGCGCTGGCCCGACGCATCGACTCGGGTTCGGTCAATGTGAACAACGTCATGACCAATGTGTTCCAGCTGTCCGTTCCGTTCGGCGGACGCCGCGACTCGGGCCTCGGTGCGCGGCACGGGGCGGCCGAGGGCATCCGCAAGTACTGCTGGCAGAAGTCCATCATTGAGGAGCGGTTCAACCTGCCCGCCGAAATCTTCTGGTATCCAACGAAGCGGAGCCGCATCGAGTTGATGACCCGGGCGGCCCGGCTGCTGGCCGCCGGTGATTGGAAACGCCGGCTGGGTTTGTCCCGATGAGCATGCAGTTACGTACCATCCCCAGCGCGGTAGGCCGCGACGACCGGCTCCAGCTCGTCGGGGGTGGCGCCGTGCATTATCACCGCGTCGGCGCCGTAGTCGAATTCCTTGCGGATCCGAGCGGCACACTGCTGCGCCGAACCGGTGGCCGACGGTTCGAGCCACTCGTCGGGAATGAGCGTCGCGATATGCTCGATCTGTTCGGCGGTCGCCTTGTGATCGATACCGCCACCCACGGACCGCACCACCGAGTCGGCCCGGAAGCGTTCCAGCACAGCCGGATCCCAGCCATTCGTGCTCACCAGCAGATCGCCGTAACCCTGCAGGTAGGTGGCTAGTCGCGCGACCGTCTTCTTCAGCCGCACTTCCTCGGGAAGATGATCGCCCACCGTCGCGAAGCACGACCACACCCGTACGCTGTCGGGGTCACGGCCGGCCTGCTCGGCGGCGTCCTTGACGGTCTTGACGCTGCGCGCCAACGTCTCCGGGGTGAAGTACGTGTGGAGGATGACATCGTCGAACTCCCGCCCGCCGAGTTTCAGCGTCTCGGGCCCGAACGCCACGATGGCCAGCCGGATGTCTTCATTGAAATCAGGGTCCAGAAACAGAATCGAGTATTTGCCTAGCGGACCGTCGTGGTTGAAGATCAGCTCGCCGTGCCATAGCTTGCGCATCACCTGGGCAAAGTCTTCCATCTGCGCGGTGGTAACCGGCGGAATGCCGAACGCCCCGTAGATCGCTGCGATGCCACGGCCGATACCGAGCGTGAACCGGCCGCCCGACAGCCGATGCATCGTGGTCGCCCACGAGCCGGTTATCAACGGGTGGCGAGTATTGTGATTTGTTGCCGCCGTGGCGATCTGCATGCGGCTGGTGACGGCGAGCGCCGCGCCGACCAGTGAGGACGCCTCCTTGACGTTCCAGCGTTCGGAGATGAAACCGGTGCCGAAGCCCAGCTCCTCTCCGCGGCGAGCCTCGTCCATCAGGGTCGCCGGCCCCTCACCCCCGGCGCCGGCCAAGAGGTAGTAGCCGAGTTCGTCGAGTACGCGGGTCACGCCCAAACTCCTTGTTTGTAGCCACAATTCCAGACCTCGGTGATCCTGCCGTCGACCACGCGGAAGATCTCCATGCTGCCGACATCCACCCGGGTACCGTCCTTGAGCGTCATCGGCGACTGGTAGACGATCGCGACGTGTTCGCCGTCGTCCCCGGACACGACCAGATTGAGGTCGAACCGGATCTCGTCGAACATCTCCAGGTGATCGACGACACGCTTGACGGCCGCGTCGTGTGTGAGCACCACAGCTTCGCCGACTTCATGGCGAATCACGCTGTCGCCCAGTAGTTCCTCGGCCAGCGCAATATCGCGGGTATTCCAGACCACCAGGTTGTACTGCTCGACGACCTCGCGCGCCGTTCGGCTCATGAGAACACCTCCAGTGCGTCGATGTCGGCGATCGCGGCCACCGCCCGGTCGGTGAGCGTCAGGCACAGGTCGCGTGACCGTTGCGGCAACGCATCCCAGCCGATCAGGGTGATCACGGGCAGGACCATCAGGAAGGCGGTCGCCAAGCGGTAGTGCCGCCACGCTTCATCGAACGAATATCCGCAGTCCCCAAGGTTGTCCAGGTATCCGCGGAGTAGCTCCTCATCACGGCCTCGGCGGACCTCCGCGGGCAGCCCCTGGCTGACCAGGTAGGCGATATCGGCCGCGCCCGCGCCCACGCAGGCGAACTGGTAGTCCACCACCTTCATCCGGCCGCCGGCGAAGAACATGTTGTCGGCCCGGATGTCACCGTGCAACAGCATGGATCGTTCGGTCAGTCCGTCGAGGGCGGTGGCGGCATGCTCGGTGAACCGCTGCGCGAACCGGGTGACCGCGTCGGGAACGGGCTGCTGCGAATGCGTGCGGTAGATCTCCCAGCCCGGCCCGAACGCGGGCACCAGGAGATCCCGGACCGGGAGCATATCGAAGCTCGGAAATACCTGCAGCGCTGCGGTATTGGATGGCTGAATCGACCATGCGTGCAACCCCGCCAGCTGAGCGATACACAGCCGCGCCCGCTCGATCGACAATCCGGCGAGGTGGTCGGCGTTGTCCCAGTCCCGCAGGTCTTCCAGCAGCAGCACGAAGTCCGCAGAGTCGTCGGCCATCCGCGCGGCGTAGACGTGCGGGGTGTCCATCGGTGCCCGCCCAGCGATGTCGCGATAGAACGCCAACTCGCGCCGGTATCCGCCGAGCAGTTCCATCGCGCCACGCGCCTCCGACTGCGCCGCCAGCTTGGCGATCATGGTCTCGGGAACGGATTCCCCCGTCAGGTGCAAGCGATACAGCAATGACGAGAAGCCGCTGTCCTGGGCGATCTGTTCGGCGACGACCCCGGTGACGGTCGCGCCCAGGGCGTCGGTAAGCCAGGCCGGGTCGACTGCGTCAATGCCCGACGGCACCGCTGCCGTGGCTGAGGTCACCCTGGAAACATAGTTGTCAGGTGTTTAATATGCAAGGGTGCCTTCTCCCGCCCGTGGCTTGACGCAACCCGAACGGGTCGAGACCTCCCGACGCCGGCTGATGGCGGCCGCCGCCGAACTGATCGTCGAGAAGGGTTGGGAGGCAACCACAGCCGCCGAGATCGGCCGGCGGGCGGGGTACAGCCGCACGATGGTGCATGCCCGCTTTGGCGGCAAGGAGGCCATCCTGGAGGATTTCCTCCAGGAGTATGTCGGCAGGCTCAACCCGCACCCCAGACCCCAGGCGACGGGGATGGACCAGGTACTCGCCCACATCGACCGCATCCGCGACCTGTACGCCCATGACCCCGACGTGCTGCGCGCCATGTTCGTCTCCAGCTTCGAAGCCATGAAAGCGACATCACCGCTGCGCGAGCGGATGACGGAGCAACTGCAAGGCGGGATCGCCGACGTCGCGGACGGCCTGCGAAAAGGCCAACGGGACAGATCCGTTCGAAGGGGTATCGATATCGATCGCGCGGTAAGCGATATCACCGCGGTGTTCTTCGGCATCGCGTTCCTGTGGGTCGCAATTCCGGCCGGCTTCGACCTGGACGCCGAGCTGGCACACGCCCGCGAACGGATCCTGCGGGACTACGGCGCCTGAGTCAGCGCCCCCAGGAATCGTTCGGTCTCGGCCTGCACGGCACCCGAGAACAGGTGCCCGACGTGAGCGCCGTCGTGCCAGTACAGTTCGCCGCCCCATCGCTCGTGCATGGCCAGCGCACACTGCCGGTACGCCATCTGGTCGTGCCAGGCACCCACGATCAGCCGCCGTTCCGGCGGCGCCAACGGCTCGAGGGCCAGCGGATCGATGACCGAGGTCAGGTCCGACACGATGTCGGATGCCATTGCCGCACCGACGATATCGGCTGCCGAGCCCCACCGGTGCAGGTGCCGGGCGATCATCCCGTTGAGGCCGAGGATCGGCGTGTACAGCGCGACCGCGTCCACCCGCCGGTCCAGGCTCGCGGTCAACGCTGCCACCGCGCTGCCCAACGACAGCCCGGACAGCGCGATCGCCGTCGCGTCGGGCTCGATCCAGCCGATCAGCGCCCGCACCTCCGACACGGCTCGCACCATCCCGGCGACGTTGGCCACCGGATCGGTCCCGGGATAGGCCGGCCACCGGTCGCGGCGTGGACCGTGCCCCGGCTGCACGGGCAGCGCCACGTTGAAGCCGAGGTTGCGGTGAATGCGGCCGACCCGGGCCACCAGGATGTCCGACATCCCGCCCTGACCCGCGCCATGCACCCACACCAGCCACGGTCTCGGCCCGTCCTGGTGGCGGAACAGCACCACCTCCGCACCCGACGGCCCGTCGTGCTCGGCAGCCAGCGCAGGCACCAGCCGCGGGTCGTGGTCGAAGCTCATCCGCTCATAGGAGAGCACGCCGGCATTGACCGAACGAATCCGCTTCACCTGCAATGGGTCCGGATCGCGATGTACACCGGCAACGCCGAGCGCCGACAGTTCCGCGGCCACCGCGGCGTACTCCTCGACCGGCCGCTCCATCGCCGGCGGCGGCGCCATCAGGGTCATCCCGGTGACCACCAGTTCGTCGAGCGCGACCTCGGCCACCTGACGCATGCCACGTCCGGACAGCGGATTCCACCCCTGGTCCTGCAGCGCGGCCACCGACCGCGGCAGCACACCGCCGAGCTGGGTGGCCAGCCGGTGCGCGTCGCTCAACCGCATCCGCTCACGCCAGCTTGAAGCCGACGTAGCCGCCGCCGGCGATCTCGTCGCAGCGCCGACGGTATTCGGGGATGCCCGCCGTGTAACCCATGTACATCCGTTTCTTGCCGGGAACGTTGGCGCCGTTGTACCACGAATTGCAGCTCGGATGCACCAGGACCGTCGGCGCCACAAGGGATGTGGTGTGCTCGATCCAGTCCTGCTGCGCCTCGGTCAGCGCGTCGATGGTCCGGTATCCGTTGGCCCGGAGGTGGGCGATGCAGTCGCCGATCCATTCGATGTGTTGCTCGAGTGCGGTGACGAAGTTCGTCGCGGCCGACGGACTGCCCGGGCCCTGGACGATGAACAGGTTGGGGAACCCGGCGACCGCGAGCCCGAGGTAAGACACCGGCCCCTCGGTCGCCCACACGTCGCGCAGCAGTGCCCCGCCGCGGCCGAGCACGTCCATGCGGGTGAGCGCACCGGTCATGGCGTCGAACCCGGTGGCGTAGATGATGACGTCGAGTCCGTAGTGCTGCGCCGACGTGTCGATACCGGCCGGGGTGACGGCCCGGATCGGATCCCTGCGCAAGTCGACCAGGGTGACGTTGTCGCGGTTGTAGGTCTCGTAGTACCCCTGGTCGATGATGGGGCGTTTGCAGCCGAAGGGATGGCTCGGCACCAGCGCCGCCGCCGTCTCGGGATCATCGACGATCCGCGCGATCGCCTCGCCGTACAGCGCGGTGGCCATCCGGTTGGCCTCGATGTCGAAGAAGATGTCGCCCCAGTTGAGGGCGCCCATCACTCCGCGCTCCTCGACCGCGCGCAGTCGCTCCTCACGGGTGGCCGTCTTGATCGGCGGGCTGACGAGCATGTCGATCAGCACCGAGAACGCCGAGAGCCGGGCCGCACCGACCGGGTGCTGACGCTGTGCTGCGCGGATCTCGCGGTAGTTCGCCTTCATCTCGTCCAGCTCACCCGGCGCGAACGGACGCACCTGCCAGGGCAGGGTGAACGCCGGCGATCGTTGGAAGACGAAGAGCTGCTGCACATCCCGGGCGATCACCGGAATCATCTGCACCCCGGTCGACCCGGTTCCGACGACGCCCACTCGCTTGCCCGACAGATCGAACCCGCCGTCGGGCCAGCGACTGGTGAACAGCGACTCCCCCGCGAAGGTCGTCATGCCGGGAATGTCGGGTTCCAGCGGAACCGACAAGATCCCGGACGCCGCGACGACGAAGGGCGCGACGAACGTCTCGCCGGTATCGGTCTGCAGCGTCCACGTCGCACTGTCCTCGTCGAACGCCATCGCCGTGACGTCGGTGTTGAAGCGGATATCGCGACGCAGGTCGAGCCGATCGGCGACGAAGTTCAGGTACGCCTCGATCTCCGGCTGGGCCGGCATGGTCTCGGTCCAGACCCACTCCTGCTGGATCTCGTCGGAGAAGCTGTAGGAGTACTCGATGCTCTCGATGTCGCAGCGGGCACCCGGGTACCGATTGAACAGCCAAGTCCCGCCGACCTTTTCGGCCTTCTCCAGCACCTGGACCCGCATGCCGAGCTGCCGCAGCCGGTGCAGCATGTAGAGACCGGAGAACCCGGCTCCGATGACCAGCACATCAGCGTTGTCCATTCACGGACCCTTCTCTTGATCGCACAGCGGATGCTACTGTAACTATTACAGTATTGGAGGGCGATGCGGTACACCCTGGAGTATCCGAGCGAGCTACCCACTGCACCCGACGATTTCCTCGAACCGGACGTGATCCGAGACGTGGTCACGCACGCCGAGGCCGCGGGGTTCTCCGCGATCGCGCTGTCCGAACATCCGGCGCCGTCGCTGAAATGGCGCCGTAACGGCGGCCACGACACCCTGGACCCGATCGCGGCACTCAGCTTCATGGCCGGGGTGAGCACGGACGTCAAGCTGATGACCAACCTGTATGTGCTGCCGTTCCGCAACCCATACCTGTCCGCCAAGTCCCTGGGCAGCCTCGACATCCTATCGGCGGGCCGGCTGATCGCGGGCGTGGGCGCGGGATACCTGCGCTCGGAATTCGCCGCGCTCGGCGTCGACGTCGACGACCGCGCCCAGCTGCTCGACGAAGCCCTCGCTGCACTCATTTCGATCTGGACCGATCCGGAAAAGCCGGTCAGCGGAAAGGGTTTCAGCGCGATCAGCCCCATGTGGCTGCAGCCGCCGGTGCAACGCCCGCACCCGCCGATCTGGATCGGCGGCAACACCGCGGCGTCGGTACGCCGCGTGGTCCAGTACGGCAGCGGCTGGATGCCCCTGATCGCGCCCGCAGGCATGGCATCGGCGATCGGCACCGCAGCGCTGGAGACCGCCGGCCAGTTCGGCGCGTTGCTCGGGCGGTTGCGTGGCGCGCTCGCCGACGCGGGGCGTGATCCGGAGTCCGTCGACGTCCAGGTGATCTATCCGTGGATCGACCTCGACGACGACTCGTCGCTGCGGCAGGCCCAAGACGTGCTCGGCGAGCTTGCCTCACACGGCGCGAACTGGGCCGTCGCCCACGTCCAGGCGCCCACCCCGCGCGAGGCCGTCGACTACATCGACGCGTTCGGCGAGGCCGTCATCGCAGGCAACCTGGTCAGTTCATCCGTCCAAGGAGGATCCACGTGAAAGTTCCATTCACCTGGAAGGTCACCGGCTGGTTCATGATCGGCTGGTCGGCCGAATACGACGTCGGCGACGTCCGACCGCTGCGCTACTTCGGCGACGACCTCGTCATCTACCGCGATTCCTCCGGCGAACTGCATCTGCTCGAGGGCCACTGCAAGCACCTCGGCGCGCACATCGGGCACGGCGGCACCGTGGTCGGCAACTGCGTCGAGTGCCCGTTCCACGGCTGGCGGTGGGGACCCGACGGAGCCAACACCTATATCCCCTACCAGCCCGACCGGCCCAACAAGGGACTGCGCCTGCGTTCCTATCCGGTGGCCGAACAGCACGGCTGCATCTTCATGTGGCACCACCCGGACGGCGAGCCACCGCGGTGGGATCTGCCCGACATCTTCACCAAGTTCCCGCAGTTCCCCGTCGAACCCGACGCCTACTACCGGCCGTATCCCGAGTTCTCCCGGTTCGCCGAGAACGAGCCGGTGCATCCGCAGATCGTGGCCGAAAACGGTCCGGACAGTGCGCATTTCCACTACGTCCACAAGGCGACGGTCACGCCGGTGTGCCTGCAGTGGGAGGCGGTCGACGAAGAATGGCGGTTTCTCACCGGCTGGCCCGATGTCCGCAGTGACGACCCCAACAAGATGGCGCTGCGCATCCACAGCCACTTCTCCGGGCTCGGTTTCGCGATCAGCGTGTTCGAAGGCTCGTCGAGCCACCGGCTGATCTTCGCCTGCACACCCGTCGACGACGAGGTGTCCAACATGTTCTATTCGATCTGGTGGCCGCGAAATGTCGGCGACACCAGTGATATTCCGCCCGACGACGTCCGCGCGCGGGTGGAGAAGCAGTACCTCGGCACGGTGTGGGACGACCTGGAGATCTGGCGCTACCAGAAGTACGTCGAGCACCCCGCACTGGCCAAGATCGACGCGAAACCCTATATGGCGATGCGAAAGTGGGCGCTGCAGTTCTACGACGTGACGGAAGTGGCCCCGGTATGAAGCCCGGTCTCGTCGACCCGGCCCACACCGCGATCGTCACCCAGGAACTGCAAGGCGCGGTCGTGGGACCCAATGCCGGGCTGGCCGCACTGGCCCGTGAAGCCGAACGCGAGGCGCTGCCCAATATCGAACGACTGCTCCCCGTGGCCCGCGCGGCGGGTGTGAAGGTGGTGCACTGCCTGGTGCAGCGCCGCCCCGACGGGCTTGGCGCCAACCACAACGCCAAGCTGTTCGCGATCGGCGCCAGCGGTGTGGACATCGCACCCGGCAGCCCGGGTGCCACGTTGCTTCCTCAATTCGGCCCCGAGCCAGGTGATCTCATGCTGCATCGGTGGCACGGACTCGGTCCGATGGGCGGCACCGACCTCGACCCGATCCTGCGCAACCTCGGCGTGACCACGATCGTGGCCGTCGGGGTGTCCCTCAACGTGGCGATCCCCAACCTGGTGATGGATGCCGTCAACGCCGCCTACCGGGTGGTGCTGCCGCGCGACGCGGTGGCCGGGGTGCCCGCCGAGTACGGCACGGCGATCATCGACAACACGCTGGCGCTGCTGACCAGCGTCACGACCACCGACGAACTGATCGCGTCTTGGGAGGCATGATGGACACCGACACCGAAGTGCCGCAACTGCCCGCCGGCTATCTGCGTGATCCCTATCCGTTCTTTGCCGAGATGCGCGAGGGCCCAGGGGTATTCCGCGGCACTGTGATGGACTATTCCAAGACGCCCGAGTCGCTGCGGCCGACCAACACTTTCGCCGCTGTCTCCTTCGATGCGGTCAACAAGGTGTTCCGCGACGGCAAGGTGTTCAACTCCAAGATCTATGACGCCACCATCGGTCTGTTCATCGGCCCGTCGCTGCTGGCGATGGAAGGCAAGACGCACTGGGACCACCGCAATTTGGTTTCGGCCGCGTTCAAGTCGAAGTCGCTGTCCCGCTGGGAACCCGAGGTCGTCCGGCCCATCGTCAACGGTCTCATCGACGAGTTCATCGCCGACGGGCAGGCCGACCTGGTGAAGGCGTTCACCTTCGAGTTCCCCACCCGCGTCATCACCCGCCTGCTCGGCCTGCCCGAGGAGGACCTGGCCGACTTCCGGCGCCGCGCGGTCCAGCTGATCAGCTATGCTGTCGACTACAAGAAGGCTTTCGAGGCCTCCGAGGCGCTCAAGGAATATTTCATGGCGCAGATCGACAAGCGTCGGTCGGCACCCACCGAGGACATCATCGGCGACCTGGTGACCGCAGACATCAACGGCGAGAAGCTCACCGACGAGGCCATCTACTCGTTCCTGCGACTCCTGCTGCCCGCCGGCCTGGAGACCACCTACCGGTCGTCGGGCAATCTGTTTTACCTGCTGCTGACCCACCCCGATCAGTTCGCGGCCGTGCAGGCCGACCGGGATCTGATCGCTCCGGCGATCGAGGAGGGGCTGCGTTACGAGACGCCGCTGACCACGGTGCAGCGGTTCGCCACCGAGGACAGCGAGCTGGAAGGTGTTGCAATTCCGGCCGGTTCGGTGATCGACCTGTGCATCGGGTCGGCCAACCGCGATCGGCGCCGCTGGCCGAACTCCGAGGATTTCGACATCTTCCGCACGCACACCCCGCACATCTCGTTCGCCGCAGGCGAGCACACGTGTATGGGTCTGCACCTGGCGCGCATGGAGACCAGGGTCGCCGTCGAGTCGCTGCTGGATCGGCTGACCAACATCACGCTGCTCGCCAACGACGACCCGCACATCCACGGCCAGCCATTCCGGTCACCGACATCGCTGCCGGTGACCTTCGACGCCGTTCGTTAACCCTTCCAGGGCTTGGCTTTGACGAATCCGCCTGCGTCGATCCGCAATTGCGTCCCGGTGATGTAGCGCGAGTCGTCACTCGCGAGGAACACCACGGCGGCCGACACGTCGAACGGTTCGATGTAGGGCACCGGCATCGCCTGCATCGCGGGGAACGACAGCTCGGCATCATCGCGGCTCGGCGAGGCCAGGTCGGGCCGGAACACCCGGTACATGCCCTCGTTGTGCAGCATATCGGTGTTGACGTTCGTCGGATGCAGCGCGTTGACTCGGATCATCCTCTTGGCCAACTGGATTGACAGATCATTGACGTAGTGGGCGACCATCTGCTTGGCCAGGCTGTACGCCGACCCGCCCGGCCCCTGGTTGCTGGCACTACCCAATTGCGCGGCAAGGGATCCCGTCGCGATCACCGAGGCGCCGTCATTGAGGTGGGGCATACTGGCCTGGATGACGTTGAACACCCCGACCAGGTCGGTGTCGATGGTGTCCGACCACGACTGGAGGGTCTGGCCCTTGCCCATCGGGCAGATGCCCGCGTTGGCGACGACGATGTCGAGGTGGCCCATCTCGTCGACCGCGTCGGCAATCGTCTGCCAGACCGCACTGCGTTCGCGGACGTCGCAGATCGCCGAGAAGCACCGCGTGCCTTCCTTTTCCACCAGCAGAGCGGTCTCTTCGAGATCCTCGGGCCGCGCCAGCGGGTAGGTGTTGCCGTCGAGATCGGCGCAGATGTCCAAGATGATGACGTCGGCGCCCTCGGCAGCCAGCGCGATCGCATGCGAACGGCCCTGTCCCCGTGCCGCTCCCGACACGACGGCGACTTTGTTGTCCAACTTGCCCACTGGGGTTCCTTTCATAGTCAGGATTTACGCGGAGCGCGGAATGCCACGGTCTTTGTTTCCAGGTACTGGGTGAAACCTTCAATGCCGCACTGACGTCCGACACCGCTGTTCTTGAAGCCCCCGAACGGCGCGTCGGCGCCGTAGAACATTCCCCCGTTGACGCCGATCGAGCCGGTGCGGATCCGGCGCGCGACGGACATGCCCCGTTCGATCGACCCCGACAGCACGGCACCGGCCAGCCCGTAGGCGCTGTCGTTGGCGATGCGGACAGCTTCGTCGTCGTCGCGGAACGGCAGCACCACCAGGACGGGGCCGAAGATCTCCTCCTGGGCGATCGCGGACCCCGGGTCGGCACCGATGATCACCGTCGGCTGCACGAAATGCCCGCCGGCCAGATAGTCGGGCAGGCCGGCGAAACCTCCTCCGCCGACCACGATTTCGGCGCCGTCGCGGCGGGCCTGATCGCACGCGTCGAGCACCCGCTGCTTCTGTTTGGCGCTGACCACGGGGCCGACGAACGTTCCCGGCAGCGCCGGATCCCCGACCGGAACGGCCTGATAGGCCGCGGTGATGGCGGCCAACGCCTCCGGATAGAGGGACTCGTGGATCACCAGCCGGGTGGTCAGCGCGCAGGCCTGTCCGGCGTGCACGCACACCCCGACCGCACCACCGACGACGTGCGCCGGGTTGGCATCGTCGAGCACGATCAGCGCGGACTTGCCGCCCAGTTCCAAGAAGGTGCGCTTCATCGTGTCCGCACCGTCACGCATCAGTTGCTTGCCGACCGCCGTGGACCCGGTGAACGACACCATGTCCACGCGCGGATCGGTGGCCAACAGCCCGGCGACCTCGTTGGACGGGGTGGGCACGACGTTCAGGACACCGGCCGGGATATCGGTGTGCTCGGCGACCAGGCGGCCGATGCGGGTGGCGTTCCACGGTGTATTCGGGTCGGGCTTGAGGATGACGGTGTTACCGGTGGCCAGCGCGGGACCGAGTTTGTTGAGGATGACCTCGACCGGATAGTTGGACGGGGTGATGGCGGCGACGACCCCGACCGGTTCCTTGACGACGGTGCGCACATTGCGCTCACCGAACAGCCCGCCGCCGTCGAGGGTTCTCTCCCAGTCGAATTCGTCGATCAGCCGGGCCGGATAGCGCAACGAGTCGGCCAGCGGCCACTCCAGCTGGGCATCGCCGGTCGACATCACCGGGCAACCGACCTCGGCCACCAATTCCTCGCGCAGGTCTTCCTTCTCGGCCTCCAGCGCGGACTGCAACTGGGCCAGGCATCGCTTGCGGAGTTCGGGATCGGTGGACCAGGCGGTCTCGTCGAAGGCACGCCTGGCCGCGCCGATCGTGCGGTCCATGTCGGCGGGAGCGGCGGCGGCGGTGACCCCGAGTACCCGGCCGGTGGCCGGGCTGAGGTTGTCGAACTCGGCGCCGTCGGCGGCTGCGGTCAACTTTCCGTCGATCAGCATCCGGGTCTCGGCTCGCTGCCCCGCCCGCACCCCCAGCTCGAGACTCGTCGCACCCTGCTCGCCCACTCCAGGCACCACCTTCTTGTTCTGGGACGGTCAACGGTAAAGGTTACAGTAATAATCTGCAGTATTGTTGGCGCCGATTCGCGGGGCTCGCGGCGGCCGGGTGTGAGAATGTGGTTACCACCGCAGGCGAAAGGGGAACGACGTGATCAAGGTGATGGACGGCATCCGGGTACTGGAGGTCGCGCAGTTCACGTTCGTCCCGGCGGCCGGGGCGATTCTGGCGGACTGGGGGGCCGACGTCATCAAGGTCGAGCACCCGGTCCGCGGCGATACCCAACGCGGGTTCATCAACATGGGCGGCTTCCAGCTCGACCCCAACCGGCACCCGCTGATCGAGCATCCCAACCGCGGCAAGCGCAGCGTCGGCATCGACGTGTCCACGCCCGACGGCCAGGAGGTGCTCTACGAATTGGCAAAGACCTCCGACGTCTTCCTGACCAACTACATGCCGCAGGCCCGGCAGAAGAACAAGTTCGACATCGAGCACATCCGCGCGGCGAACCCGAACATCATCTACGCCCGCGGCAGCGCCTACGGCGACAAGGGCCCCGAGCGTCTGGTGGGCGGTTTCGACGGGACCGCGTTCTGGACGCGCAGCGGCGTCGGCCATGCGCTGACCCCAGAGGAGCTCGGAGGCGCACTGCCGCAGGGCATTCCGGCATTCGGCGATTCGATCGGCGGGATGAACATCGCCGGCGGCATCTCCGCGGCACTGTTCCACCGGGAGCGCACCGGCGAAGCGGTTGAGCTCGACGTGTCCCTGCTGAGCACCGCGTGGTGGGCGGCAGGCGCCAGCGTCACACAGGGCATGGAGACCGGGGAAACCATGCGGTCGCTGATGCCCGGCACCACGACGTCGGTCAACCCGTTCATGGCCAACTACCTGACCTCCGACGGCGGCACCATCAACCTGTGCATCGTCAGTCCGACCGGCTACATCCGCGACACCTGGGAACACCTCGGCTTGCCGGAGCTGGCCGACGACCCGCGGTTCTCCGAGGTGATGCCGCTGATCCAGAACGCCGAAGAAGGCGTGCGACTGATCACCGAGGCGATCGCCACCAAGCCGTTCGAGTACTGGCGCCAGCACCTCAAGACGATGAAGGGCCAGTGGGCGCCGTTCCAGAGTCTGATCGATCTGGCCACCGACGAGCAGGCGCTGGCCAACGACATGATCGTCGAGGTGGAAGCCGCCGACGGCGGGGCGCCGTTCAAGGTCGTTCGCGGTCCGGTGCAGTTCAACCACGAGCCGCTGGAGACCACCCGCGCCCCTCAGGCCAGTGAGCACACCGAGATCGTGCTGATGGAGATCGGCATCGACTGGGATCGCATCGAGGCGCTGAAGGAGTCCGGCGCGATCGCCTAAGAACTGACCACCTCACGGACTCGCTCGACGCGGACCGGGACACCGGTCAGCCACGCCATCCCCGACAGTGATTCGACATCCTCGGGTGCGCTCGACGTCAGCCGGTTGACGTTGGACCCGCCGGCGCGATTCGCCAGTTTCCACGTCCCGGTGCCCGTATGCCCCCACCCGTGCGGGACGGCGATGACGCCGGCCATCAGGTCCTTGGTGGTCATCACCTCGACGGTGATCTCGCCGTAGGGTGAGGACACCCGCACCACGTCACCGTCGGCGATACCCAATTCGGCCGCATCGTCGACGTGGACAAGTGCCCGCTGTCCCCGTTCACCCCGCATCAGCAGCGGCGAATTGTGCATCCACGAGTTCTCCGAGCGCGGCTCGCGCATGCCGATCATCCGCAACGGATACCCATCGGGATGACCGGCGCGAGAGAGCTTGTCGACCTCGGCGGCGATACCGGGGTGCGCGAGGCGAACACGTCGCGACAGGTAGGCCACCGCATTGCGCAACACACCGGTGCGGATGTGCGGTGCGACGACCACACCGTGCGGGTGTTCCTCGGTCAGCCTGCGATGCGTCAGCCCGCCACGACGCAGTCCGAACAGGTCGCCGCCCTGCGACGTCCGGATCAGGGCGTCGATCATCATCCGCGGCCCCAGGGCTATTCCGAAGCGGCCCAGCGTCTTTCGCACGGCGCCGAGCACAGCGAATGCGCGAACGTCGGGTGCCAGCTTGACCGTGAGAGCTTCGACGATCTCCCATTCCGAGCGGGCCTCGCCGGCCGGCGCGACGACCGCGTCGGTGGCCTGCCGGAACGGCGTGGCCTGGAAGGCCTGGAACGTGTATGGGAAGTCGTCGCGTTCGTACATCGTGGTCACCGGCAGGATGTAGTCGCATCGCCCGGTCGTCTCGGTAACGTAGAAGTCAAGGGCGACAGACAGTTCCAGGGAATCGAAGGCCGACTCGAGCTCGTCGCCGTTGGGCACCGACAGCACCGGGTTGCCCGCCGAGACGAACATCGCTCGGATCTGGCGATCGCCAGGTGTGGCGATCTCCTTGGCCATCAACGCGGCGGGCTCCATCGCGACGGCGATCGGGAACCCCCCGACCCGGGACCGGTTGCGATACGACCGGCGCATCGCCAGACCCATCAGCGTGGCCTGCCAGCGTCCGCCGAGGGTCTCCATCGAACTGAACACCGACCCGCCGGGGGCGTCGAGGTTGCCCGCGACGAGGTTCACCGCGTCGATCAGATAGGTGGTCAGCGTGCCGTAGCGGCCGACGCAGGTGCCGAGCCTGCCGTAGACGGCAGCCCGCGGTTCGCGCACCAGATCCCGCGCGAGCGAGCGGACGCTGTCCGCGTCGATGCCGGTGCGCGCCGCGGTGGACTCCGGAGTGAACGGCGCACACAACGACCGCAGCCATTCGACGCCGTCGGCCTGCGCCTTCACCTGCGCGGTGTTGACGAGGCCTTCACCGAACATCACCTGCAGCAGCGACAGCAGCAGGAAGGAGTCGGCGTCGGGCACGATGGGGAGCCATTCGAAGGCCGCCGCGGTCTCGGTGCGGCGCGGATCGACGACGACGACCCGCCCGCCGCGCTTGACGATATCGTGCATCCGGTCCTTGATCCGCGGCGCCGTCAGGAAACTACCATGGGAGACAACGGGATTGGCGCCCATCACGACCAGCAGGTCGGTGCGCGTCAGATCGGGGATCGGCACCGACGTCGGCGCTCCGTACAGCAACTGGCTGGCGATCAGCCGGCTGTTGGTGTCCTGCGACGACGCCGTGAAGTAGTGGCTGTCGCGGCCGAGGGCCTTGATGAACATCAACGCCGCGAAGGTGTGTGCGTAGCTGAAGGCACCCGGGTTGCCCATGTACCAGCCGACCGCGCCTGAGCCGTGGGCCTTCAGGATCGCAGCCAACTGGTCGGCGATATCCGACAGCGCCTCGTCCCAGCTCACGGGTTCGTAGCCATCCGGGCCTTTGCGGAGCGGCGTCGTCACCCGGTCCGGATCGTTCTGCACCTCGGTGAACGCGATGCCCTTCTGGCAGGCGAAGCCGGCCGAGAGCGGATGGTCCTTGTCCGGGCGCAATGCCGTCAGACGGCCGTCCTCGACGGTGGCCACCATGCCGCACAGCGGTTCGCAGATCCGGCAGAACGTGGTCTTGTGCTCGATGTTCGACGCCACATAGGCCAAGATACTGTAAGTGTTACAGTTCGTTTGCCTGTACGGCAGATCCGAGAGGAAGCCCATCGATGAACGATGTCGCCATCATCGGCGTCGGCCTGCACCCGTTCGGCCGGTTCGAAGGCAAATCTGCGATGGAGATGGCCGTCGACGCCATCTTCGCCGCTGTCGCGGACGCCGGCATCGAGTGGAAGGACGTGCAGTTCGCCACCGGTGGCAGCTGGACCGTCGCCAACCCGGACGCGATCGTCGCCATGGCAGGACTGACCGGAATCCCCTTCACCAACGTCTTCAACGCGTGCGCGACAGCCGCAAGCGCCACCAAAGCGTGCGCCGACGGAATCCGGCTTGGTGATTACGACATCGGTATCGCGATCGGCTTGGACAAGCACCCTCGCGGCGCGTTCACCGAGGACCCCGCCCTGGTCGGTATGCCGCGCTGGTATGCGGAGAACGGCCAGTACCTCACCACCCAGTTCTTCGGCATGAAGGCCAACCGCTATATCCACGATCACGGCATCTCCGAGGAGACGCTGGCGCGGGTGGCCAACAAGAACTTCCGCAATGGTGTGCTCAACCCGAATGCATTCCGCCGCAAAGAGATTTCCATCGATGACATCATGTCCTCGCCGGTGCTGAACTACCCGCTGCGGCAGTACATGTTCTGCGCTCCCGACGAGGGCGCCGCAGCCGTCATCATGTGCCGCGCCGACATCGCGCACCGCTACACCGCCAAGCCGGTGTACCTGAAGGCCGTCGAGGTCCGCAGCCGGACCTACGGCGCCTACGAGGTCAACACGACCTTCGGCCCGGTCGACGAGGTGGCCGCGCCGACGGTGTTCGCGGCCCGCGCCGCCTTCGAAAAGGCCGGCGTGACACCGCAAGACGTCGACGTCATCCAGCTGCAGGACACCGACGCCGGCGCGGAGATCATCCACATGGCCGAGTGCGGCTTCTGCGCCGACGGCGACCAGGAGCGGCTGCTGGCCGACGGCGAGACCGAGATCGACGGCTCCATGCCGATCAACACCGACGGCGGGCTGATCGCCAATGGTGAGCCGATCGGCGCCTCCGGGCTGCGGCAGATCCACGAGATCGTCCGGCAGTTGCGCGGGCAGGCCGGTGACCGCCAGGTCCCCGGCGAACCGAAGGTCGGCTTCACCCAGCTCTACGGTGCACCCGGTACCGCGGCCGCGTCGATCCTGACGCTGTAGAACCATGGGCGTTCTGGACGGGGTGCGGGTGCTGGATTACGGCCGGTTCATCGCTGCGCCGTGGTGCAGCGCGATACTGGCCGATATGGGCGCCGACGTCCTGCGCGTCGAGAAGCGGGAGGGCGGCGAAGACCGCTGGGTGCAGTCGGTCACCAGCGGCGGTGAAGGCGGCACCTTTCTGCAGTGCAACCGCAACAAGCGCTCCCTGACCCTGGATTCGACGACGCGGGAGGGCGCCGACATCACGCGGCGGTTGGTATCCCGGTCCGACATCGTCATCGCGAACATGCCCGCAGCCGGCATGCGGGCCAGCGGGCTCGACTACGAATCGCTGCGCGCCATCAAACCCGACATCATCCTGGCCAGCGCGACCGCGTACGGCGAAGGCGGACCCTACAGCGACCGCATCGGATTCGACGGCGCCGGCCAGGTGATGTCCGGCGCGGTCTACCGGCAGGGCCTACCGGAGTTGCCGATCCGTACCGTGGTTCCGCAGGCCGACTTCGGCACGGCGCTCACCTTGACCATCGGTGTGATGATGGCGCTGTACCACCGCAGCCAGACCGGGCAGGGCCAGCATGTGGAGGGTGCCCTGCTGCCGACTGCGTTGATGCTGTCCAACGCGTTCCTCATCGAACGCGAATTACTCGGCGTGGACAAGCCGCGGGCGGCCAACCGCGGCACCTCGGTCGCACCGTGTGACCTCTACGAGGTGAGCGACGGCTGGGTCCTGCTCCAGATCGCCGGCCAGCCCATGTTCAAGCGGTGGTGCCGGCTGATCGGCCGGGAGGACTTGTTCGACGATCCGCGCTTCGCCGACGACGACTCCCGTTGGGAACACGGCGACATCCTCAACGACCTGATGCAGCAGTGGTGCGCGGGCAAGACCAAGGCTGAGGTGCTCGGTGCACTCGAGGTGGCCAAACTCCCTGCCGCCCCGCTTAACTCACCCCAGGAAGTCCTCGACGACCCACACGTCGAGGCCATGGGCTACCTCAAGCGGGTACCATTCCCCGGCGCCGCGAAATCTGTGCCGCTCATCGAGACACCGTTTCGCCTCTCGGCGACACCGGGCTCGATCCGGCGACGGGCGCCGCTGCTGGGCGAGCACACCGACGAGGTGCTGACCGAAATCGGTTACGGGCCTACCGAAATCGCTGATCTGCGGGCCAACAACATCGTGTAGACGAAGGGTCCTCACTTCAACCCTTCACTCAGCTCTGCACGGTTCGGTCGGCGATCACTTCAGAGTCGACGGACTCACCTGCGAGCAGGCCCTAGTCGCCACTGACCGTGACGTCATCAGACATCACACAACTCCCACTCGATGTCATCTCTCAGGACATCGGTGACAGTTTCGTTGGTCTTGGTGGTGACACTTTCGGCCCGAGGCTTGGGCGGTGGCTGTTAATGAACCCATTGATCCTGTCGTCCAGCTTGCGATCTCGCAGTGGCCTGATCACGCACCGCGCGGGGCGGTCTCGATGTTCTGCGCTGAGCACGGCATCTCGCGGAAGTCGTTCTACGAGTTACCCAAGCGCACCAAGGTTGAGGGCCGGCCGCGGTGCCCGAACCCAGAACTCGACGACCGAAGTCGAGCCCGTCGACGTTGAGCGACGAGCTCAAGGAGCAGGCCGTGGCCGTACGGGCCGCCCTGGAAGCCTCCGGCTCGGATCACGGGCCGATCAGTGTGCACGACAAGATGCGCGCGATGGGCCTGGAACAAGTGCCCTCGACGGCGTCGCTGGCCCGCATCTTCCGCGAGGCCGGTGTGGCTCGCCTGGAGCCGAAGAAGAAGCCCCGCTCGGCGTGGCGACGGTTCGTCTACCCGGCCCCGGAATGCGTGCTGGCAGCTTGACGCCACTGAGTATGTGCTTACAGGTGGACGTAAGTGCGTGATCTTCCAACTCATCGACGACCACTCCCGCTACGCGGTCGCCTCTCACGTCGCCGCCAGCGAGACCGCAAGGACCGCACAACCGTCACCGCAGTCCTGATACACCAAGCTGTCACCGATGTCCTGATGCATCACACAACTCCCACTCGACACCGCGCTTGATATCGAACGTATGTTCGAATAAAATGGAGACATGCACGCCGCAACCGCGGAACTCATCAGGATCGCCGAGGAACTGCGCGATCTGGAGCTCGATGATGGTGAGGTGATCGGTGAGCTGCGGGCAGCACTGGCGGTGCGCCATCTCGCCGATCACCGAGTTGCAATGCTGGCCGGCGCTCTGGCACGTCTGGATGTCGAGGCCCGTGGCGGCAGGCGACCGCGAGAAGTGCTGATGGCGTTGGGGTGTGCACCACAGGTGGCCGCGCGGATGCTCCGTGTCGGTGCTGCCGCTGAGTCGTTGCCGGTGGTCATGGCCCACGCCGCCGATGGGGCGTTGTCCGGTGAACATGTGGATGCAGCGGTGAAGGGCGCCAACCATATTCGGACGCGGTCGGCGGCGCCGGTCGATGAGGAAGCCAGGTATCGGCATCAGGTCGACCTGTCGGGCCAAGCCCTGTCCGGGGCCACTCCGGCCGAGATCGCTGATCGAGCAAGGAAGCTGGGCAACCAGTTCGCCGAGGAGCGGGATGGGTTACCGGCGGCCGAGGACCGCTCGATCAACGAAATCCACTGTGTCAAAACGAGCGAGGAGCGCTGGCGGGTGCGGGGGGATCTGGACGCCGAAGTGGGCGTCAAACTCGCCGCCGCCTTGGAAGAGGGGTCGGCACCACGGCCCGAGCCCGACGGCACACCCGATCCCCGGCCTGCCGAGCGACGCCGCGCCGACGCCCTGGAAGCGGTACTCGACACCGCCTCGCGCGCCGGCGACGGCGCCTCACCGCCGCGAACGCAGTTGTTGTTGACCGTGCCTGCCAACACCCCCGATGCCGCCGAGCTGGAATTCATGGGACCGATCAGCCTCGCCAGCCTGAGCAGGTTGTCCTGCGATACCAGCGTCACCACGATCATCGTGGACGGACACCAGGTTCCCCTCGACATGGGGCATGACAAACGCCTGTTCCCAGCACATCTGCGCAAAGCGCTGTATCTGCGGGATCGGTGTTGTATCAAGTGCGGTGCCCCTGCCAGCAGGACCCATTGTCACCATATTCAGCACTGGATCCACCAGGGCGAAACCAGCCTGAACAACGGCTGCCTACTCTGCCCGGGCTGTCACGCAGATGTCCACCACAACGGCTGGAACGTCATCCTCGGCTACGACAAACACCCGTGGCTCATCCCGCCCACAACGGTCGACCCAGAGCGAACACCATTACCCGCATACAACCGGCGCACCATGCGTCTCGACGATGCCGCCTAGCGGACGACACTGAAAACCGCAGTGCACCTTGACAATTCCACAGAGATATCGGGTCAGCTCAACACCTTGACCGGCACGTTGCTCCAACCGGCGACGTTCTGCATGTTGACCCGCTTGCAGCCACTGAAGTCGACCTCGTAGCGGGGCATGAAGTCGAGCATCTTCTCGAGCGCGATGGCGCTTTCCAAGCGCGCGAGGGCCGCGCCCAGGCAGCTGTGGATTCCGTAGCCCAGCCCTAGGTTCTGGGCCTGGGTACGGTCTCGGTCGATGTCGAATCGGTCCGGATCGGCCCACGCCAGCGGATCGCGGTTGGCCGATCCGCCGACCAGGAAGACCGGCTTGCCGGCGGGAATGGTGACGCCGTGCAGGGTGGCCTCGCGCAGTGAGCAGCGCACGTTGTACTGGGCCGGAGCCTCGTAGCGCAGCAGTTCTTCCACCGCCAGCGGCACCTTGCTGCGGTCGCGTTGCAAGAGCTCCCACTGGTCGGGATTCTGGGCGAACACCACGGCCGCATTGCCGATGAGCTTGGTCACGGTCTCCGCGCCGGCTCCACCCAATAGTGTGCGAATTCCGTGATCTCGACGTTGTCCAGCGGCTCCATCCGGTCGTCTTCGCGTTCGATCTCGGCACAGATCAGCTTGCTGAGCAGATCGTCGCCGAGGTCATCGCGCCGCTTCTTGATCAGCCGGAAGTAGTAGATGGCCATGTCGACGGCGGCCTTCTGCCCGGACTCGGTCATTTCGACGTCGCCGTTCTCGCGGTGCAGTAGTTCATCGATCCACAGCCGGATCTGCTGGCGATCGTCTTCGGGTACGCCCTGCATGCTGGTCATGACGTCGACCGGGAACAGCGCCGAGAAGTCCTGCACGAAGTCGAACCCGGACCGGTCGACGGCAGCGAGATGCTTGTCGACCGATTCGGTGACCAGCACCCGCTGCGCTTCGATCGCCCGAGGAGTGAACACCTTGTTGAGCAGGCTGCGCATCCGCCGGTGCGCGGGCGGGTCCATGGCGATGATCGAGCCGTGTTTGGTCACCTCCCCTTTGCGCACCTGACCGAGATCCACGCCGTACGCCGATGAGTAGGTCTCGTAGTCCTTGAACGCCGCGGCGACATCCTCGTGCCGGGTCAGCGCGTAGAAGTCGTATTCCCGGCTGTAGTAGACGGGGGCTTCCTCGCGCATGCGGCGATAGGTCGCGTAGGGGCTGACGAAGAAGTCTTCCGAGAACGGATCGAAGACCACGGTCATGTGGCAGCCGGTGCCTTCGTCGCCGGCGGGGAGTAGTTCGGCTTGCCCAGCCCGAGGACATGCTGGGCGATCATGTTGCGGAACACCTCGAGCGTGCCGCCGTAGATCCCGAACAGCGGGGCGAACCGGAAGGCGTACTCGGAGGCACCATTGTCAGCCGCCCCGTCGGTGTCCACCGGCAACACCGAGGCCGCCCCGGCCAGATCCATCAAGTCCGGGGCGATGTCGCGCATCGTCTGGGCCTGGGCCACCCGGCCGAAAATGCTTGGCGTGGAAAGAGATGCCTCCAGGCGCGCGGCACTGCGTCCGAGGCGGTAGGCGACGGCGCCGTCGTCGACCATTCGTCTACCCGCGGCATCGGTCTGCCCGACGTGGGCGGCGACCGCGTCGACGGCGGCGGCCATCACACCGGCCTGATGGGCCATGATCGACACGTCGGAGAGCCCATCGGCTGCCGTCGGTGCCGCACCGTGCTCGGCGTCCAGCGGCCCGCGCAGCACGGTCCAGCCGTTATTGGCTTCGCCGAGCAGATACTTCTCGTCCACCCGGACATCGTTGTAGTACACGATGTTCGTGCGGTCTCCGTCGACGGTGCGGATGCCCTGGATCTCGATGCCCGGGGTGTCCAGCGGCACCAGAAACATGCTGAGGCTCTTGTGTTTCGGCGCGCCCGGATCCGAGTTGGTCAGCAGGAAGACGTACTGGCAGTTGTGCGCGCCGGTGGTGAACATCTTCGATCCGTTGATGACCCACTGGTCGCCGTCCCGCGCGGCGCGGGTCTTGCAGGTGGCCACATCCGACCCACCCTCGGGTTCGGTGTAGCCCAGGCACATTCGCGCAGTGCCGTCGAAGACCCTGGGCATCACCTCGGCGACCAGTTCGGACCTCCCGAACGCGGCGACCGCCCGGGCCACCATCACGGTGGTGCCCCAGGTCACCCACGGCACCTGAGCGCGTCGACGCTCGAGGTCCCAGATCCGGCGCCGGATACGACTGAAGCCGCCGTCGGTCCCCGTCTTGAACTCCGCTTCCAGATAGCCGCGGGCACCGAGGGCCACATGCACGCCCTCGTCGAAGTTGTCCCCCGTCTGCCGATCGCGCAGCCGGACCTCCTCGGTCACCAGATCAGAGAGAAAGGCACGCAACTCGCGTTGGAAGGCCGCGTCATCGGCACTGAGCTCGACTTCGGTGAAATCCACGGCAGCTCCTAGGCTTGGGACGGGACAGCCAGCACCGGCGGCTCGGCGGCGGCCGGGTCCGGGTTGGCCAAGGGCAAACCCATGAACCGGCGGGCGTTGTCGCCCATGAAGTCATAAGTTCGGCGTTCATCCATGCCCTCGGCGTACTTCCAGAAGCTGCGCGGTTCGGCCAGGCCTTCGGGGTGCGGATAGTCCGACCCGAACAACACCCGATCCCAGCCGACGGTGTTCACGACGTCCGAGACGCTGCCTTCCCAGAACGGGCTGACCCAGATGTTGCGGCGGAACACGTCGTGCGGATGCTCGGGGAAGTTCTGCGGCATCTTCTTGTACAGGTCTTCGAAATCGTTGAACAGCGGGAAGATCCAGGAACTGCCGTTCTCGACGCTGGCGATCCGCAGCTTCGGGAACCGGGTCAACGTGCCGTGGCAGATCAGACTGGTGATCATGTCGGCGATCTCGCGGTGGCCGAGCACCATCCACCGGAACGCGCTCATCGCCATGAAGTTCTGGGTGTGCGGCGGCTCCCATTTGCCGACGTACTCATCGAGCGGCGGGTAGCTGGCGTGCAGCACGATCGGCAGACCCGCGGCTTCGACGTCGCGCCAGAACGGGTCGAACTCTCCCAGAGCCGGTGATCGCCAACCGTGCACACCGCGGACCGGCCCGGGCTTGATCAGTGCGACCTTGGCCCCTCGGGACAGGATGTAGTCGAGTTCGGCTTGCGCCCCAGCAACTTCGGAGAGATTGATGATCGGGGTGGAGAACACCCGGTCGGCGTACACGTAGGACCAGTGCTCGGCCATCCACTGGTTGAGGGCGTGGATGATGGCCAGCGTCAGCTCGGGATCGTCGGCCGACGAATGTTCGACGAGGCTGGCCAGCGTCGGATAGTTGAGCGCCTCGACCACGCCCTGGCGGTCCAGCTCGGCGATCCGATCCACCGGGTTCTTCGTGGCAGCCGGGGCTTCGATTGCGGGGCCCTGCATTTCGCGGAGCGTCAGTCCCTCGGTGTTCTCGCCGGCGAAGAACTTCTCGTGTGCACCAGGGGCGGCGACCCGCTCGAATGTCGGGTTCGGGATGAAATCGCTGACCCGGTTGTTGATCACGGGCCGGGTCTGCCGGCCCATCTGGGCGTATTGCACTGCATAGCGATAACGTTCGGGCAGGTAGCGGGTCAGCGCCTCGGGCGTCTCGTACATGTGCTGATCGGCATCGAAGATCGGCACATCGCGCAGCTGTGTGTCGGTCATGACACCTTCTTCAGCGCCGCTGCGTAGGCGGGCTTGCCCAGTCCCAGAACGTATTGGGAGATCATGTTGCGGAACACCTCGAGCGTTCCGCCGTAGATTCCCGACAGCGGCGCGAAGCGGTACACGTATTCCGACGCGCCGTCGTCGGCCGCACCGTCGGTCTCCACGGGAAGCGTCGCCGCAGCCCCTAGAACGTCCATCAGATCCGGTGCAATGTCGCGCATGGTCTGCGCGATCGCCACCCGGCCGTAGAGGCTCTGCGAGCTCAGCGCGGCTTCCATCCGGGCGGCGCAGCGGCCCAGCCGGTAGGCCACCGCTCCGTCGTCGACCGCGCGCCGGCCGCGTGTGTCGGTCCGGCCGACGTTGGCGGCCACTTTGTCGACGGCGTTGGCCATGAAGTTGGCCTGGTGCATCATGATCGAGACGTCGGCCAGCCCGTCGGCGGCGGCGGCCACCGCACCGTGCTCGACATTGAGCGGTTCCCGCAGCACTGTCCAGCCGCCGTTGACCTCACCGAGCCGGTACCTGTCGTCGACGCGGACATCGCTGTAGTAGACGATGTTGGTGCGGTCCCCGTCGATGGTGCGCAGGCCCTGGATCTCGATGCCCGGTAGGTCCAGCGGAACGAGAAACATGGTGAGGCTCTTGTGTTTCGGCGCATCCGGATCGGTGTTCGTGATCAGGAAGACGTACTGACAGTTGTGCGCGCCGGTGGTGAACATCTTGGAGCCATTAATGATCCAGCTCGACCCATCCGCCTCACGGACGGCGCGGGTCTTGCACGTCGCCACATCCGAGCCGCCTTCGGGCTCGGTATAGCCCAGGCACAGCCGCACATGCCCGCTGAACACCTTCGGCAGCACCTCGGCCTTGAGTTCCTCGGAGCCGAAGCTGTCGACCGAGTGCGCCACCATCGAGGTGGTGCCCCAGGTGACCCACGGAACGTGGAATCGCCGCTTCTCCAGTTCCCAGATCCGCCGTCGCACCCGCGGGAAGCCACCCTGGGCTTCGGTTTTCCACTCGGCTTCGAGGTATCCCGCGGCACCCAGCGCCAGATGGACGCCCTCGTGGAAGTTGTCGCCGGTCTCCCGGTCGTGCCGGATCACCTCGTCGGTGATGTGAGTCGTCAGGAAGTCGCGGACCTCGGTGAGGAAATCCCGGTCCTCGGGGGACAGATCGACGCTTGAGAAATCCATTGCGCTTGTTTCCTAAGCGGTTTCGCGGTCAGCGAGGATGTGGGCGATCTTCTTGGCGCTGGCACCGGGATCGCCTGCGGCAAGCGGCCAACCGCGTGCGCGCACCAGGTAGGCAGTCGCGGCGGCCTCCGACGACACCCCGAGACCGCCCTGGATGTGCACGGCCATCGTCGCCGCTTTGGACGCTTCGTCCGCCATGAACACAAATGCCGACGGGGCCAGCTCGGGACGCGCATCGGGCTCGTTGTCGAGGAACCATGCGGCCCGCCGGGAGAGATTGCGGCCGCCCTCGACGGTGATCACCATGTTGGCCAACGGGTGTGAGATCGCCTGCAGCGTGGAGATGGGGACACCGAGCGTGTAGCGGGACTTGGCGAATTCGGCAGCGATCGTCATGGTCTCCTCGACCAGGCCGACCAACGCCGATGCCGTCAACAGCCGCCACTCATCCAGTGCACGGCCATATTTGGCGAGCGCATCTGCTCCGCTGCCCAGCACCGTGCGGCTGTCCGCGGCCGCGGGATCGACCCAGGCCATCGGGAGCCTGCCGATGTTGTCCACCTTGGCCGGCCGGGTACTGAACGATAGAAGCACCACGTCGTCACCGTCCCGGACGATGATGTGGTCGGCGATCGACCCTGTCGGGATCAACCGCACGCCGGACACGCTGTCCAGGGATGCGTCCAGCCCGACGATCTGGCTGCCGCTCATGATCTCCTCGGTCAGCGCCCCCAGCTCGGCGAGCAGTCGGGCGGCGGACACGTGGTCGATCCACGGCACCGGCGCAAGCGAGCGGCCCAGCTCCTCGGCGACCAGGGTCAGGTCCACCAGCGTGGCACCGTCGCCGCCCGCGGATTCCGGGATTCCCATCGTGGTTGCGCCCATGGCGCACAGGCGTTCCCACAGGCTCTTGTCGAAGCCGGTCGCCTCGGCGGCCCGCACCGTGTCGATCGGGCTATGGGTCTTGAAGAACTGCCGATAGGCGTTCTGCAGATCCTTGTGGTCCTCGGTGAGGCTGTAGTCGAGCCGGCGCAGTTCGTAGCGGTCCATTCAGCGCTCCCTGAAGAAGAAATCGTTGGCGTTGTTGTAGAGGTAGTTGTCGAGGACGTCAGACGGTAGGTCGAGTGCCTCGGCTTCCGGCACGACGCGCGCCATCTTGAGTACCGGCCAGTCCGAGGCGAACATCACCTTGTTCGGCCCACGGGTGCGCATGTAGTGGAGCAGGCTGTCCGGCAACCGCTTCGGTGACCACGCCGACGTCATCATCCGCAGGTTCTCGTACTTGATCATCAACCGGATCGCGACATCCCACCACGGGTCGGCTCCGTGGATCATGCACAACCGCAGTTCGGGGAATCGCACGCACACCCGGTCCAGATGGATCGGGTTCTGCACCTCGCCGGGAATCGGTGGGCCGGGCAGTCCGGTGTTGAGGCACAGCGGCAGGTCCAGCTCGGCGCACTTGGTGTAGAGCGGGTAGTACACGGCGTCGCTCGGCGGGTATTGCGCGTCGCCCCAGAAGCTCGGTCCCACAGCGGCATACACGACGGGCAGGTCGGCGACGATCGCGGTCAGCTCGCGCAGCGTCGGCATCGGTTTGAGCAGGTTCATACCGCCCATCGCCAGTGCGAACCGGTCGGGGCGCGCTTGCGCGAACTTCCGCGCGGTGACGTGCGGCTTGACGATGTTGTCCATCAGGACGGCCTTCTGCACGCCCTGACCGTCCATCTCGTCGAGCAGCTCGGCCATGTCCACCGGGGCGAACATCGACGCCGGCCCCTTGAAGTAGTCGTCGCGGACCTTCAGCATCCAACTGGGCTGCTGTTCGGTTTCGCCGAAGTGGACGTTGACCAGTCCGTCGATCACGTTGCGGGTCATGACAGCGAAACCTTGCCGGCAGCAGTTTCTTTGGCCCAGCGGTAGTCGGCCTTGCCATTACCGAGGCGCTTGACCTGTTCGACGACGATGAACTCCTTCGGTGCTTTGTACCGGGCCAGCTGCGCGGTGCAGTGCTCATACAGCGCGTCGTGCGCCACGTCATCATGCAGGGGATCGAAGGCGACGATCGCTACAACTTCGGACCCCCATCTCTCACTGGGCCGCCCCACCACCAGCGCGTCGGCGACGCCAGGGTGGGCGCGCAGCACTTCCTCCACCTCTTCGACGAAAACCTTCTCGCCACCGGTGTTGACCACCAGGGAATCGCGGCCGAACAGCCGCAGTGTTCCGTCCGGCGCCAGCGAGCCGCGGTCACCGGAGATCACCACGCGCTCACCGTCCACCACGGGGAACGTCTTCTGCGTGGCATCCGCGTCGTCGAAGTAGCCGAGCGGGATCCGTCCGGCGCGGGCCACCCAGCCGACCTGATCCTCACCGACGCCCAGGAATCGGCTGTAGTCCTCGGCGAGAACCAGTGCGCCCTCACGCAATTCGAAGGTGACCTTGTGGTCGCCGCGGATGCTGCGGCCGAAACCGACGTTGCCGGTCTCCGACGATCCGTAGCCGTTGATCAGGATGATGTCGGGCAGCAACTCCAGCAGCGCGTGCTGATGCTTGGGATTGGTCGCCGCTCCCCCGGTGGCCAACGCGAACAACGAAGACAGGTCGTAGTCGCCGCGCTGCAACTCCTCGACGAGCGGGGCGGCGTAGGCGTCGCCGACCATCGTCATCATGCCGACCTTCTCCCGCTGCGCGGTGGAGAGCACCCGCTGCGGGTCGAATTTCGGTGAGTCGTAGAGCACGACAGTCTGGCCGTTGAGCACCGCGGCGAATGCCGTCCACATCCCGGCGGCGTGCATCAGCGGGGACACGGCGAACCACGGCGCACCGGGATTGCCGAGCTTGTCGTGGATTTCGCTCACCGATTCGTGGTCGGCACCGTTCATCGAGATGGCGTAGGTGTCGGCTTGCCGCCACATCACCCCTTTGGGCCGGCCGGTCGTGCCGCCGGTGCAGATCATCAGCACATCGTCGGGTGAGGGTTGGATGCCCGCGTCCTGATCACCCTGCGCCAGAGCATCGTCGGAATCGATCGCCCCTGGCAGATCGGGCGCGTCGCTGCCGTCGTCGATCGACAGCAGCAGTTCGGCGCTCTCGGGCGGCAGTACGTCGGCGAACTTGGCGCCCAGTGACCGGTGGTAGATCACCCCGCGGGGCTTGACGTAGTCGAGCAGCTCGGCGACCTCACGCGGCGTGTAGTGGTGGTTGACGTTGACCGGCACCACCCGCGCCTTGAGACACCCGATCACCATGTCGGGATACAGATCGTTGTGCATGATCAGCGCGACGCGGTCCTGTCCGCACTCCCAGTTCCGTAGCTCGTTGCGCTCGCGGTGTGCCCCGAAATCCTTGCCGGCCAAGAAATTCGCCAGCCGGCGCGTCCGGTCGGCCGAATCGGCGAACGTGCTGACGCGGTCGCCGCAGATCGTCATCGGCCGGTCTGGAATGACTTCGGCGATGGCGTCGAGCACCGCGCCGATCGTCCATTCGGGCATAGCTCAGGCCACCGACGGCACCGAGACGCCCAGCAGGTCCAACGCGTTGTCCCGCATGACTTTTCGGGTGTCGGTGGCACTGAACTCGGGGAACTGGGGAATGTCGGCGGTGAATGCCATCGGGTCGGCCAGCCCCTCGCCGTGTGGCCAGTCCGAGCCGAACAGGATCTTGTCGACGCCGATGGTGTCGGCGAGCAGCAACACGTCGTCCTCGTAGTACGGGGCGATCCAGACGTTGTTCTTGAGCTGCTCGACCGGGTCTTCCCTGAAGTGGTAAGGCGCGGTGTTGGCGGCTTTCTTCAGCCGCTTGATCAGCCGATAGACGAAGTACGAGCCGTTCTCGATGCTGGCCACCTTCAGCTTGGGGTGCCGGGTGAAGACCTGATGCACGATCATCGACGCCATCGAGTCGTGGATGGCGCGGTCGTCGAGCAGGACGCTGTCGAGGGGATCCCGTTTCCCGAAGCCCTCGAACGTTCCGGTGCCACCCCACAGCGCCGAAATGGCCAGGTAGCCACTGTCGGACAGGTGAAAGACCACCGGAACACCAGCCTCGGCCAGCCGCGCCCACACCGGATCGTGCACCGGGTCGCCCAGCGAGCGCGGCTTCACCCGCCCCGGCACCGGCGCAGGCCGCACACACACGATCTTGGCGCCCCGGTCGAGCACGAAGTCGACCTCGGCCACCGCCGCGTCCGGGTCGGCCAGCGAGATGATCGGCGCCGAAAGGAACCGGTGGTCGGGCCGGTCGAAACCCCAGTCCTCGTCGAGCCACAGGTTGAACGCATGCACCGAGGCCATCGTCGCCTCGATGTCGCGCTTGAGCGCCTCCTCGACACCGCACGCGAATGTCGGCAGCATGAACACGGTTTCGAGGTTCTGCTTGTCCAGGATCTTCACCCGGGCGTCGCGGTTCTGGTACTCGGGATGATCGGCGAGCCGGTCGACCTTCATCAGCGACGCCGGGTCGACGCCGTCGGGAATCTCGCCACGGAACAACAGGTCCAGACACCCAGGCTCAATGATCGGGTCGAACGTCGGGTTGGGAATGAATTGGTTGATGACGCCACCCATGACGGCGAAGGTGCGCTTGCCCTCGGTGAGCATCTGTACGCCACGGCGCTTGAACTCCTTCGGCAGATGCCGGGTGAACGAGTCAGTCGGTTCGTAGTAGTGGTTGTCGACGTCAATCGCCTTGTAATCCAAAGTCATCGGTGTCGTCCTCTCAGCTCACGTCAGGGGCGGGAAGTTCGGTGGCCGCTTCTCGAAGAACGCGGTGATGCCCTCGATGAAGTCGGGGCGTTGCATGGACTCGTGCATGAGTGTCTCGGCCCGCTGGCTGGCGTCGCCAGCCTCGCGCAGCGCGTCGCCGTACACCTGCCGCTTGATGACGGCCAGCGAGCTGGGTGCGCAATTGGCGGCGATGTCTGCGGCATATTCGATTGCGCGGTGCAGCAATTGGTCGGGTGCGACGACTTCTTTGACCATGCCGAGTTCGAATGCCTCCTCGGCGTAGAACACCCGGCCGCTCATCAGCAGATCCAGCGCCGCGCCCCAGCCGACGACCTTCGGCAGGATCCACGAGATGCCGTATTCGGCGATCAGCCCGCGGCGCACGAATGAGGTGGTGAACTTCGCACCGGCCGCGGCGAACCGGATGTCGCACATCAATGCCTGCGTCAGCCCGATGCCGGCGCAGGCTCCGTTGATCGCGGCGATGACGGGCTTGCCGACGGTCGTGACGAACAGCGGATGCCGCTCCCCCACCATCGCGGTCAGGTCGGCCTCGCCCGCACTGTCGACGCTCGCCGAGCTGATCGACGAGAGGTCGCCCATGTCGGCTCCGGCGCAGAAGGCGCGCCCCGAACCGGTGACCACGATCGCGCGGACTCCCGCGTCGGCTTCGGCGGCGTCCATACCCGCGTAGAAGCCTGCGGCCAGCCCGCCGCCCCACCCGTTCATCCGCTCCGGCCGGTTGAACGTCAGGACCGCGACGCCGTTGTCGAGGACCTCGTAGAGAACGGGCGGGGCCGCAGCGGAATTGGCGGTGACGTCAGCTTGGGTGTCGGTCACCTACGCGTACCTCCCGGAATGGCGCGCCAGCATGCGAATATGTCCATACTGTACACCTATCGGTATCACCTTCCGCACTCAGCCCGCGATGAGGCCGAGGCGCTGGTAGGCCTGCTGGATCTGGGTCTTTCCAGCGTCGGACAATTCGGTCTGCGGCGGGCGCGAATGCGGATAGTCGCCGATCGGAAGTCCCAGCAGCGAGGCGGCGTATTTGAAGGCGCCGCCCCAGTGGGTGAAATAGTCCGGGCGACCCGGATAGCACGTGAACACCGAGCCCATGTCGATGCCGAACTGGTCCAATCCGGACTTCTCGGCGTAGTCCATCGCCTCGATGAGTTTGTCGGCCCAGACCAGCTCCCAGTACTCGGAGATGATCGGCCGCTGCGGAGTCTCGTGCAGATAGCCCGCGGTGCCCAACTGGGCGGGACCGACGATCCCCGCCCGCAACCAGCCCGCGCGGTAGACCGTCAGATCGCACTCCCAGATCACCAGGCCGGGTGCCAGCTCGTGCAGCATCCGGCTGCTCCCCGGACGGAACGCGCCCTCCTTCGTCGCGCACACCGCAGGGATTTCGGCGTAGATGCGCGCCCCCTCCGCGGGTGTGAGCACATATCCCGACGACGGCGAGTTGAACATGCCGAGCGCGATATCGGTCCGGTCGGCGATATAGCGGAAGAACCGGAGAACGCCCTCGCCCCCGTGGGTCTCCATCATCGGGGTCTGGATGTAGACGATGTCGGCGCCCGCCTGCTGTGCGTGCGCCGTCAGCTCGAGGCAGTCCTTGGCGGCCGTCGCGGCGGTGCAGGCCTGGATGACGACATCGGGGTTGATCCGCCGGCCTTCCTCGATTGCGATCTCCAGCAACCGCTTTCGCTCAGCAAGAGTCAGCGACCAGAATTCGGCGATGCCGCTGGTGCACCACAGCATCGGGTGCCTGAGCTCACCGACGCAGTACCTCACCAGCGTCCGGTAGGCGTCCCAGTCGATCTCGTCGCCGTCGGTCCCGGTGAACGGGGTGTAGAGGCTGTTGCCGATTCCACGCAGTTGCGTTCGCGCCCACTCCCGGGCGTCGCTTGTTGTGGCCATCACCGCTCCTCACGTGAAGTCGCTACCGCCGTCGACATTGACATTGGCGCCGGTCATGTACGAATTACGTTTGGAGGCAAGGAAAGCGACGACCGGCCCGATCTCCTCGGGCAGCCCGGCCCGCGGCAGATGAGCGGGGTGCCCGAAGTGTTCGTCGATCGCGGCCATCAGCGCGTAGGGGTCGGATCCGTCGACGCCGACAGACTCGGCCCAGCCGGTGAGCCCCTCGGAAGCGATGCTGCCCGGAGAGACGACGTTGACCAGGATCTCGTCGGGCGCGAGATGCAGCGACAGGTTCTTGGAGACGCTGACGACCATCGACTTGGCGGCGGTGAACGCCGCCAGCCGCGGGCTCTGTCGTTGCGTGGACTGGGCGGAGAAGTTGACGATGCGCGCCCACTCCGCGGCCCGCAGCAGGGGCAGTGCCGCGCGCACGCAGCGCACCATACCCATCGCGCCCTCGTCGATGGCGATGTGCCACTGATCGTCGGTCAAATCGTCGAAAGTGCCTTGCACACTTGGCCCGACGGCGTTGATGAGGATGTTGAGGTGGCCACCCCACCGCTGGCCGATCTGGGCGAAGACCCGCTGCACCTGCGAATCGTCTCCGGTGTCGGCCACCAGAGGAACCGCATCCGGACTGCCGCGCGCGATCAGTTCGTCGGCTGCCGCGTCCAGCAGAGCGGCCGTGCGTCCCACGAGTGCGATGCGGGCGCCGTCGTCGGCCAGACACCGGGCGGCGGCCAATCCCATTCCGCGACCGCCGCCGACCACGACGGCGGTGGCGTCACCGAGTCCGAGATCCACGGCCGGCAGGACTTACGTGTTCGTCCAATTCGGCGCGCGCTTCTCAGCAAACGCGACGGCACCTTCGCGGGCATCGTTGGAGGAGAACACCGGGATGATGAGTTCCAGCTGCTTCTTCCACATTTCGGCCTGGCTCCAGTCCGCGGACTGGATCAGCACGTCCTTGGTGGCGGCGACGGCAAGCGGACCGTTGGCGCTGATCTTCCCCGCGAGCTCGATCGCCCCGGCCAGCGCCCCGCCTTCTTCGGTGAGGACGTTGACGAACCCCCATGCCTCGCCCTGCTCGGCGGAGAACGTCTCGCCGGTCAGCGCCAGCTCGAACGCCTTCTGATACGGGATGCGCTGCGGGAGGCGCAGCAACCCGCCACCGGCCGCCACCAGGCCGCGCTTGACCTCGGGGATGCCGAATTTCGCGGTTTTGGACGCGACCACCAGGTCGGTTCCCAGCACCACCTCGGTGCCGCCCGCAACGGCGTAGCCCTCGACGGCCGCGATGAGCGGCTTGCGCGGCGGGCGTTCAGTGAACCCGATGCCACGCCCGGGGATCGCCACTATCTCACCTGCCGCGAACGCCTTCAGATCCATCCCTGAGCAGAAATTTCCGCCCGCGCCGGTGACCACACCGACGGTCAGATCGGGATCGTCGTCGAGCTCGTCGACCGCATCCGCAAGTCCTTGGCTCACAGCAAGATTCACCGCATTGCGAGCCTCGGGGCGATTGATCGTGATGACCAGAATCCTGCCTTGGCGTTCGCGCAGCACTGCGTCCGACACCCGGTGCTCCTCCGTGTTTGATTCGCTGGTATCGGTAAAACCTACTATAGGCTTTACAGTAGCGGGTAGAGACGGGTCGGGTCTGGAGCGGAGACGCAGTTCACAGATCAGCGCCAGGTAGATTTCCCGCTACCGATTCTTCAAACGGAAGGTGACCTACAGTGGCCAAGCCAGCGACCGCCACCAAGCGCCCGCGGCGCGAGCGTGGGTCGATCAACCCCGACGACATCATCGCGGGTGCCTTCGAACTGGCCGAGCAGGTGTCGATCGACAACCTGAGCATGCCGCTGCTGGGCAAGCATCTCGGTGTCGGCGTCACCAGTATCTACTGGTACTTCCGCAAGAAGGACGACCTCCTCAACGCGATGACCGACCGCGCGCTGGGCCAGTACGTGTTCGCCACGCCCTATGTCGAAGCCGCCGATTGGCGGGAGACCTTGGCCAACCATGCACGCGCGATGCGCAAGACCTTCATGGGCAATCCGATCCTGTGCGATCTGATCCTGATCCGCTCGGCGCTCAGCGCACGGGCCGTCCGCGCCGGTCAGATGGAAGTGGAGAAGGCGATCTCCAGCCTGGTTGAGGCGGGCCTGTCCGCCGAGGACGCGTTCGACACGTACTCAGCGGTCTCCGTGCATGTGCGGGGTTCGGTCGTGCTGCACCGGCTTTACGAAAAGAACGCCGCCGCCGGCGAGGACGCCCACCAGCTCGAGGACGCGATCATCGGCAATGCCGACAGCACGCCGCTGCTGGCCAAGGTGAGCGCCGAGGGCCACCGGATCGGCGGCACCGACGAGCGCAATTTCGAGTTCGGCCTGGAGTGCATCCTCGACCACGCCGCCGCGCTGATCGAGGAGGGCAAGAAGCCCGCAGCCAAGGCTCGCCGCAAAAGCTAGTCACCTTTCCACCGCGAGCAGACACAAACTCGGGCTCTGAAGCCGGAAATCGTACGAGTTTGTGTCTGCTCGGCGAGGAAAGTCAGACCTCGATGACGACCGCGCCGCCCTGGCCGCCGCCGGCGCACATCGCCGCGACACCGATGCCCCCGCCGCGACGGCGCAGCTCGTAGATCAGGGTGGTGATCATCCGGGCGCCGGACGCCGCGATGGGGTGCCCCAGGCTGCAGCCGCTGCCGGAGAAGTTCACCAGCTCCTCGTCGATGCCGTACTCCTTGCAGGCCGCGATCGGCACCGAGGCGAAGGCCTCGTTGATCTCCCACAGCGCCACATCGGACGCCTTGAGGCCGGCCCGGCCGAGCACCTTGCCGATGGCCGCGACCGCGCCAAGGCCGGTGTCGCGGGCGGGCACGCCCGCAGCGCCCCACGCCTTCACGGTGGCCATGACGTCGAGCCCGTTGGACGACGCGTAGTCGCGATCGGTCAGCGCGACGGCGGCGGCAGCGTCGTTGGTTCCGCTGCTGTTACCGGCGGTGATCGAGAAGCCCTCGATCTCCGGGTGCAGCACCTTGAGGGCGGCGAGCTTCTCGACGGTGGTGTCGCGACGCGGGTGCTCGTCGACGGTGAACTCGGTGACCGAGCCGTCGAACTGTTCCACCTTCAGCGGGATGATCTCGTCGGCGAACTTGCCCGCGTCCTGGGCGGCGACGGCACGCTGGTGGCTACGCGCGGCCCATTCGTCGAGCTGCTCGCGGGTGATCCCATACGACTGTGCGGTGTTCCAGCCGACGGTGATCGACATGTCGCGGGCCGGTGCATCCGGCGTCTCGACGTGGATCGGCGGCAACCAGCGCTCTTCGAACTTCAACTCGGGGCCGGGGATGCGCTGGCTCATCAGCGGTGTCATGGACAGCGACTGCACACCGCCTGCCACCAGAACGCGCTCCATCCCCGAGCCGATCTGGGCCGAGGCGTTGCCGATGGCCGTCAGGCTGCCCGCACAGTGCCGGTTGACCGCCTGGCCGGGCGCGTTCTCGTAGCCTGCGACCAGGGCACCGTAGCGAGCGAGATCGCCACCGCCGTAGTGCGATTCGGCGATGATGATGTCGTCGATGGCGCTCGGGTCGATGCCACCACGGCGAACCACCTCGGGGAGTACGGCGCCGAGCAGAACTTCAGGCGGCGTGTTGACCAGTGTGCCCTTGAAGGAGCGACCGATCGCGGTCCGGACGGCTCCGACGATGACTGGTTCGGGCATGGACAACCTCGCTTCGACGTTGAGACGTTACGCTGTGGCAGCTTTACAAAAGTAGCAGAATATGTAGCGCTGACGGTAAGTGGTGCATGTCACTTTGGCTCGGGGACGTGGAAATGCTCGTCACGCAGGCGGAACGCCTCTTTGGTTCCGACCTGCGCCCGGGTCTTGACGAAGTTGAACTCCCCCGGCGCGAATTGCAGGTTGGTGCCATACGCGTGGAACAGGTAGCTGGCTACCTCTTCACCCTGGTAGGCCTGGCTCTGCTCGACCAGCCGGAACGCCTCCTTGGCGATGACGATGCCGTCGGCCGGCATCTTGGCCGTCTTCTCGGCCCAGTACCGGGCCCGCGCTGCCACCGACCCGGCATCGCAGGTGTCGGTGAAGACGCCGAGGTGCTCGACGTCGCCCGCGGTGATGATGTCGCCGGTCAGCAGCAGCCGTCGGGCCAGCACCGGCCCGAGCCGGTGAAAGAACATGTGCAGGCTGCCCAGCGCGGGCCCGAGGAACCGGGTGGCCGGCATCCCGATCTTGGTGTCGCGCGCGATAACTGAGATGTCAGCCATCAGCGCCATCTCAAATCCGCCACCGAGCGCGTACCCATTGATCTCCGCAACAGTGACCTTCGGGAAGCCCATCAGGTTGTGATAGAAGCCGAATGACTTGCGGTCCACCGTCAGTCGACGCCGCTGGCTGGGTCGGCGCCCGGTGGAGGAAGGCTGCTCCTCCGCCTTCTCCCCATACCAACCATAGGCGTTGTTCATATCGGCGCCGGTGGAGAACACTCCCTCGGCGCCGCGCAGCAGCACGACGGTAATGTCGTCGTCGTCGGCCACCACATCCAGGTGACGAGCGACAGTCTCCCGCATCGCGGCGTCGTACGAATTGCGCTGCGCGGGGTTGTTCAGCGTGATCGTGGCGATCCGCTTGTCGCGGTCGACCTCGAACAACACCCGATCGTTGTCTGTCATATCGCTTCCTCACCTGGGGTCTGCGTTGGAGATGAGCTTGGCCTCGATGGTTCTGTCCCGGCCGAAGGCCAGGGTGTTCCGCCGCGCGGCGGCAAGGTGGTCCTGTGCCAGCCGGACCGCGCGGTCGGCGTTGCCGTCGGCAATCGCCTCGAGCATCTTGTGGTGGTCACGCAGCGCGGCCCGCATGGTCTTGTGCCGCATCGGGTCTGGCTCGTCACTCCACACCGACGACTCATGCGCCGACCAGATCAGCTCCAGCGACCCGATCAGCAGGATCATCGGCTCGTTGCCACATCGGGAGACCAGCGCCTCGTGGAAGCGTCGGGCGTTCGGAACGTATTGCGCCGTGTCCTCGAATTGCCGTTCCTGGCGGTTGATTTCGCCCTGTAGGTAGGGCACGACCTCGGTCATCCGATCCTCGCGCGCGGCACACATGCCTGCACAAATCGGCTCGAGGTGCATCAGCGCGCCGCTGACGTCGGCCGGGGTCGACGAACGCGATTGCAGCACCATGCTGATCATGTGAGCGGTTCGGTCGGCCGACGGCAGGTGCACGACGGCCCCGCCCACGTTGCCGCGGCGCACCGACACCAATCCGTCGATCTCGAGGATGTGGATCGCCTCCCGCAGCGCGGGTGGGCTGACGCCGAACTCGCTGAACAGGCTCTCCTGCGCCGGCAGGACATCGCCTTCCCGCAGCCGCCCGGACAGGATGTCGTCGCGCAGCCGGGACGCGACGATCTCGGCGACGCGGGGCTGGCGGATACGCCGGGCGGCCATCGTCATGGGGTCCTTCGCCGGCCGAACCGGCTGGCTGCAAGCCGATCCTGATGCCTGGAAACAGTGTCGGCCTCGCCGATGCACAGCACCTTGTCGCCGAGCATGAGGCGAGCGGTGGCGGTGATCCCGCGGTCGCCTTCGCTGCGTGCGATGTCGAAGCTCAGGTCGGTGTTGAG
This sequence comes from Mycolicibacterium rhodesiae JS60, assembly GCA_000230935.2. Taxonomy (GTDB): domain Bacteria; phylum Actinomycetota; class Actinomycetes; order Mycobacteriales; family Mycobacteriaceae; genus Mycobacterium; species Mycobacterium rhodesiae_B. The sequence continues at coordinate 423,541 of AGIQ01000001.1, read as the reverse complement.
CGGGGCGGGCTTGCGGTAGCTGACGGTCAGCGATCGAGTCTCGCCGGCCCTGCCGACCGCGCAGCTGTGCTGCTGAATCACGCAATCGAAGAACACCCCGAGGAAACCCCCGTGCACCAGGCCCGGCGGGCCTTCGTACGCCACCGGGAAATTGACTCGGCCCGAGGCGGTTTCAGGGCCCATCTCGTCGATGTCGTACTCCGGAAAACACGGGTTGTATGCGCCGATGTCGAAGGCCCGCTGTACATAGATTCGCTTCGACTCGTCATCGGCGCCCATTCTGGGCGACAGATCCGCCGGCAGCGCCGGGGCCAGTTCACGTTCCCAGTCGGCAAACTGCGCAACCATGGCGTCGACGACGGCATTGGGTTGTTCCAGTGACACCAGCATGGTGGTCAGCCGGCGCATCGCCGCTGCAGCCTCGACCGTCTGCGAAAGCGGCAGTTCACCGAACCGCCGGTCCTCGCCGTCGCCCATGTCTCCCTCGCCAGCCTATCCTTGCTATCTTGTACAAGATAGCACTACTGTATGGCTATCCGTAAAGTCGCGGAAGGGCGGATTCTTCGGTGGGTGACCAGGCCCAGTCGGGCGATGGTGTCGTGACGACATCACGAGATGGCGCCGTACTGCACATCGTGCTCGACCGCACCGGTCGACGTAATGCGCTCAGCCACAGCATGATCGATACGCTCAACAGCGTGCTGGTGAGCGCTGCCAGCGACGACAGCCTGCGGGCGGTGCACCTGTGCGGGGCAGGCTCGGACTTCTGCGCCGGCGTCGACTGGGTGGGCTCCAACAGCGGCGGCGCGCGGCCCCGCACCGGCGACCTGGTCCGCCGGATCCCGCACACCGCGCACCGGGTGATCGAACTGGTGCACACCGTGGCACTGCCGGTGGTGTGCACGGTGCGCGGCTGGGCCGCCGGCATGGGCGCCAACCTCGCGCTCGCCGCGGACTTCACCGTCGCCGCGTCCGATGCCGTGTTCTGGGAGCCGTTCCTGGACCGCGGCTTCAGCCCGGACTCCGGTTCGACGTGGCTGTTGCCCCGTCTGGTGGGGCTGGCCCGCGCCAAAGAAATGCTGCTGCTCGGCGAGAAGGTCGACGGCACGACGGCGGCGCAGTGGGGCCTGATCCATCGCAGTGCCGACCCCGTCGATCTCGACGCCACCGTGGCCGCCCTGCTCGACCGGCTGGCGTCGGGCCCCACCGTTGCGATGGGCCTTGCCAAACAGGCGATCAACCACAGCCAGTACGCCACCCTGAACCAGGCCATGACGCAGGAATTGTTCAACCTCGAACTATCTTGCCGGACTGCGGATTTCAAAGAAGGACTGGCGGCGTTCCGGGAGCGGCGCGACCCCGACTTCACCGGGCGATGAGAGATGAGGAACCAGATGTCATACGACACCATCGGCTATGAGGTGCAGCGTCATACAGCCACGATCACGCTGAACCGCCCGGAAGCGCTCAATGCCCTGAGCCCGCACATGATCACCGAATTGCGCTCGGCCTACGACGAGGCCGAAAACGACGACAACGTCTGGATCCTGATCGTCACCGCCGTCGGGCGCGCCTTCTGCACCGGCGCCGACGTCAAGGAGATCCCCGAAGACGGCAAGGTCATCAACGAACGGCCCTTCCTGTCCACCTACGAGCAGTGGGAAGCTCCGCAGGAAGGCACCCCGCCGTTCCGCCGGATGGCCAAGCCGGTGATCGCGGCGATCAATGGAATCTGCTGCGGGGCAGGCCTGGACTGGGTCACCACCGGCGACATCGTGATCGCCTCCGAGAAGGCGACGTTCTTCGACCCGCACGTGTCCATCGGCCTGGTGGCCGGCCGGGAGATGGTCCGCCTGGCTCGAGTGCTGCCCCGCACGGTCGCGCTGCGGATGGCGATGATGGGAAAGCACGAACGGATGGACGCCCAGCGCGCCTACGACCTCGGTCTGATCACCGAGATCGTCGAGCACGAGCGGCTTCTCGAACGGGCCCACGAGATCGCCGAGATCGTCACGCGCAATGCGCCGTTGGCCGTTCGGGGCACCCGCCTGGCGATCATCAAAGGCCGCGAGATCCCGATGCACGAGGCCGAGATGCTCGCCGAGGCCTTCCGGGAGCGCAACCTGCACACCGTGGATTCCCTGGAAGGCCCGAAGGCCTTCGTCGAGAAGCGCACCCCGGAATGGCTCTGCCGATGACCGCCGCGTTCGAGACCATCCTGCTCGACTTCGACCGCACCGACCACGTCGCCACCATCACCCTGAACCGTCCCGACACACTCAACTCCTTCAACCGCACCATGTGCGAAGAGGTGGCCGCCGCGTGGCGGATCGTGAAGAACGACAACGCGATCAACGCGGTGGTGCTGCGCGCGGCCGGGGATCGGGCGTTCAGCGCCGGGCTGGACGTCAAGACCCCCTACGGCCAACCGCAGAACGTGTGGAACCACGAAGACCCGGGCGAACTGCTCAGCCCGAAGTGGCAGAAGATGTGGAAGCCCGTCGTGTGCGCGGTGCACGGCATGTGCACGGCCGGGGCGTTCTATTTCATCAACGAGTCCGATGTGGTGATCTGCTCGGAGGAAGCCACCTTCTTCGATTCCCACGTCAGCGCAGGTCTGGTCTGTGCGCTCGAACCGATCGGGCTGATGCGCAAGATCGGCCTCGGTGAGTCGCTGCGAATCGCGTTGATGGGCAACGACGAACGGGTAAGCGCGGATACCGCATTGCGGATCGGCCTCGTGTCCGAGGTCGTTGCTCCCGACGACCTGTGGTCACGCGCGCACGAGATCGCCGCGACGATCGCCGCCAAGCCGCCGTCAGCCACCCAGGGCACCGTCAAGGCGATCTGGGAATCGCTGGACAAGCCGTATCGGGCGGCGATGGAGCAGAACCTGATCTACACCCGGTTGGGCAACCCGCTGGGCCAGGCCGAGTTGGCCGAGCAGGAGAAGATCCGGATCACCCCGAAGGTTCGCTAGTGTCCGCGCACCCACTGAGCCGGCGGATCGGCGCGGTCCTCGGGCTGGACCCAGGGGCGAGGGCGATCGAGTACGACGGCGACTGGCATACGTGGGGACAACTCGGCGAGCTGAGCGGTCAGATCGCTGCCACAGTGCAACCCGGCACACACGTGGGAATCCTGTTGCGCAACACTCCCGCACACGTCGCAACGCTGCTGGGCGTGCTGTCGGCGGGGGGATGCGTCGTCGTCGTCAACCCGTCGCGGGGTGACGAACGCATCAGGGCCGACGTCGCGGCACTCACCCTTCCGGTCGTCATCGGAACCGCCGACGACATCAACCGGCTAGCCCAGCCGACGGACGCCACCACGGTGGTGACGATCGGCGACCTGGGTGACGCGCCGCGGATCCGGCAAGGGAAGCCGGGCCGCCCCGCGCTCTCGGCGGTGGCCGTTCGGATGCTGACCAGCGGCACCACCGGTCCGCCCAAACGCGTCGACCTCACCTACGACATGCTGGCGGTGTCGGTCATCGGCACCGACTTCCCCGACGCCCCCGCGCCGACGGCGGTATCCGGGAGCGTGGCGATCGTCAACGCGCCGCTGGTGCACATCGGTGGGGTGTATCGGGTGCTGCAATGCATCTGCGAGGCAAGGCCGTTCGTGCTGCTGCCCCGATTCGAGCTCGCGTCGTGGGCCGCTGCGGTGCGCAGCTACCGGCCCAAGGCGGTGTCGCTGGTGCCCGCCGCATTGCGGATGGTACTGCACTCCGATCTCGGCCCCGACGATCTCGCCGGCGTGCGGGCCGTCACCTCGGGCACCGCGCCATTGTCGGCCGAAGATGCCGACGCATTCACCGACAAGTTCGGCATCCCGGTGCTGACATCCTACGCGGCAACGGAATTCGGCGGCGGCGTGGCCGGCTGGACGCTGGTCGACCATCGCAGGTTCTGGCAGTCCAAGCGGGGCAGCGTCGGCCGGGCCAGCCTCGGCGCGCAGCTGCGGGTGGTGGCTGACGATGGCACACCGCTGGAACCGGATCAGCAGGGCCTGCTGGAAGTGAAGCCGGGGCAGCTCGGCCACGACGCGGACTGGGTGCGGACCACCGACCTTGCCCGCATCGACGCCGACGGCTTCCTGTGGATCCTCGGGCGCGCCGATCAGGCCATCATCCGCGGCGGCTTCAAGGTCCTGCCCGACGACGTGCGCGCCGCGTTGGAGAGTCACCCGGCGGTGCTGGGTGCCGCGGTGGTGGGCCGGCCGGACGAACGCCTGGGCGACACCCCGGTCGCGATGGTCGAGTTGCGCGCGGCGGGCTCGGCCAGCGGTGCCGATTTGACCGAGTACCTGCGAGCCCGGTTGGCGCCGTATGAAATTCCCTCGGAGATCGCGATCGTCAACGCTATTCCGCGGACGCCGTCCGGAAAGGCCGATCTGCTCGCGGTCCGGCAACACTTCACCGGCCGTGACCGCTGACACCGTCGGGCGGCTGCTGCGCGAACAGGCAACCACGCGCGGCGATCATCTGCTGCTGGTGTGCGATACCGAGTGGCTGACCTACGCCGCGGCCGACCAGCGTTCCGCCTCGCTCGCACGTGAACTGATCGGCATGGGTGCCGGCAAGGGCACTCACGTCGGACTGCTCTACCCCAACGGCAGCGCGTTTGTGGTCGCGATGCTGGCCGCGGCGCGCATCGGTGCGGTCGTGGTTCCGTTCTCGACGTTCTGCACCGAACGCGAGCTGCGCGATCAACTTGTTCACAGCGATACCGAGATCCTGCTGGCCACCGCATCTTTCCGCGGGCACGACTACCGGGATCGCCTGGCGCACATGACGGCGCCGTGGCTGCGACACATCGTCTTCGACCACAAGACGGCCGATGCCGCCGCACCGGAGGTCGCCGCCGCGGTCGAAGAGGATGTCGAGGGCTGCGACACGCTGACGATCGTCTATACGTCGGGATCGAGCGGCACCCCCAAGGGGGTCGTGCACACCCACGAAGCCCTGCTGGGTCATCAGCGCAATCTCAACGAGATTCGCGGGCTGACGGCGCAGGATCGGCTGTTCTGCAACTCACCGTTCTTCTGGATCGGCGGTCTTGGGTTCGGTCTGCTGGCGACGCTGGTCGCCGGCTCGACGCTGGTGTGCTCCAACGCCGATCCGCGCGCCACTCTCGACCTGCTGGAAGAGGTGCGGCCGACGATGACGAACGGATTCGCCGCCGGCATACAGCATTTGGCCCGTCACGAGAGCTTCCCGCACCGCGATCTGTCGTCGATGCGGCGCGGCAACCTCTACCCCATCATGGCTCCCGAGATGCGCCCGCCCGATCCGGAGCTGCGGCACAATATGCTGGGCATGACCGAGGCCGGTGGCGTCGTCCTGCTCAGCGGCGATGAGACCGACCAGCCCGAGCACCGCCGCGGGTCGTTCGGCCGACCCGCGCCCGGGTTCGAGACGAAGATCGTCGACGGTGAGCTGTGCATCCGGGGCCGCTACCTGATGCAGGGGTACTACAAGCGCAGCCGTGAGGAATGCTTCGACGCCGAAGGCTGGTTTCACACCGGTGACCTGGTCCGCACCGACGCCGACGGCTTCTTCTACTTCCTCGGCAGAAGCGGATCGATGATCAAAACCGCGGGCGCCAACGTCTTTCCGGCCGAGGTGGAGAAGGCCATCTTTCACGTCACCGACGGTCTGGCGGCCCACGTCCTGCCCCTTCCCGACCCCGAACGCGGGCAGCTCGTTGCCGCCGTCGTGCTCGTTCCGGACGGCCGCACGTTCGACGAAGCCGGTGTGCGCGAGAAACTCAAAACCGAACTCTCGTCGTACAAGATCCCGAGGCGGTTCGCCGTCCTCGCCCCCGACGAGCTGCCGCTCAAGTCCAGCGGCAAGGTCGACCTGCCCCGACTGGCGGCGCTGTTCGATGCTTGACACCGTCGACGCACTGATCCGGACCCGGGCGGAACTCGGCGACAAGCCGTTCGTCATCGATACCGCCGGGCGGATGAGCTACGCCGAACTCGACTCGGTGACAAGCAGTCTCGCGGGGGCCCTGGTCGGTGCGGGAATCGGCAAAGGCAGCCGGGTCGGGCTGATCATGGGAAACAACGTCCGCTGGGTGCAGCTGGCGCTGGCTCTGACGCGCATCGGCGCGGTGCTGGTTCCACTGAGCACCCTGCTCGCGGCGCGGGAACTCGCGGCACAGCTTCACACGGCCTCAGTGCAATACCTGATCGCCGTCGAGGAGTTTCGCGGTCACCGGTATCTCGATGACCTACCGACACTTGCCGCACTGCGACAGGTCTGGCGAGCTGACGAACTCCCCACCGGGACCGGCCGCCCGATCCGCGAGCTCGCCGACACCGTCGTTCCCGCCGACCCGATGGTCATCATGTTCACCTCCGGCAGCAGCGGCCCGCCCAAGGGCGTGCTCCACTCGCACGGAAGCGCCCTGGCGGCAGTGCGATCCGGGCTGGCAGCACGCTGTATCGAAAGCGATGCCCGGCTGTATCTCCCGATGCCGTTCTTTTGGGTCGGCGGCCTCGCCGGCGGCATCCTGTCCGCCCTGATCGCCGGGGCCACCCTGGTGACCGAGGAGACCCCCGAACCCGAAGCCACCCTGCGCCTGCTGGAACGGGAGAAGGTCACCCTGTTCCGCGGATGGCCCGATCAGGCCGAGGCGCTGGCCGATCGTGCCGCCGACATCCCGGCTGACCTGTCGGCGCTGCGCCCGGGCAGCCTGGAGGCCCTCCTGCCCGCCGATCAGCGCGCCGAACCAGGTGCGCGGGCCACGCTGTTCGGGATGACGGAGGCCTTCGGACCGTACTGCGGCTACCCCGCCGACACCGATATGCCGCGGTCAGCGTGGGGAAGCTGCGGAAAACCGTTCGACGGCATGGAGGTTCGCATCGCCGACATCGACGGCGGCGACCCGCTGCCCGCGGGTGCCGTCGGCATGATTCAGATCCGCGGGCCGCACACGCTGCGCGGTGTGTGCAGGCGCAGCCGCGAGGAGGTGTTCACTGCCGACGGCTTCTACCCGACCGGTGACCTCGGGCACCTCGACGATGATGGATTCCTGTTCTACCACGGCAGATCCGACGACATGTTCAAGGTCAGCGGCGCCACCGTGTACCCCACCGAGGTGGTGGCTGCCTTGCGGGAGATCGACGGTGTGCGGGCCGCGTTCGTCACCGACGTGGACGGGAGAGTCGGGGCCGCGGTTGTCTGCGACGGCCGAACGATCGACGAGCTGCGTGCCGAGGCCCGCGCGACGCTGAGTTCGTTCAAGGTGCCGACAGTGTGGCTGCTTCTGGACTCCGATGACGACGTGCCTCGGGGCACCACTGGGAAGGTCGACGTCCGCCGACTGCGTGAGTTGCTGGCCGCGCAGGCGTAGCTTTCATGGCGATGACGCTCGAAACGCAAGTGAACCTCTACCGGCTGGCCGGTGACCACGCCATCTCGGTGGTCGCGCAGATACCCGAAGACCGGTGGGACACCCCCGCGCTCGGGCCATGGACGGTGCGCACCCTGGTCGGCCACATCGGCCGGTCGTTCACCACCGTCGTCGAATACTCGGCGCGGCCCGCGGACCGCGTGGACGTTGCCGACTCGGCGCAGTACTACCTCGCGATCACCGGCCTGCTCGCCGACCCGGTACAGCTCGACGCCCGCGCCGTCCAAGCCGGTCTCGCGCTGGGCGAACATCCCCTGGACACGTTGCGCGATCTGCAGGATCGCGCGACCGCGACGCTGGCCACCGACGACCGGGTGATCGCGACCATCGCCGGGGGAATGCGACTGTCGGACTACCTACCCACCCGCATCTTCGAACTCGGGCTGCACAGCGTCGATCTGGCCCGCGCGCTCGGTGTGTCCGAAGCACTGCCACCCGGGATCGTCGACAGCATCCTGCGTCTCGCTGTCGAAGTCGCGCAGCGCCGCGGTGATGGTCAGGCACTGATGTGTGCGCTCACCGGCCGCGGTCCATTCCCGCCGGGCTATTCGGTGGTGTGAAAGCGCTGCGCCACACCCTGTTTCACCAAGTGCTCGATGAGCGGCCCCGCCCCTGCGGCCAGGTGCTCTGACATCGCGGCCCTGGCCCGCTCCTCGTCGCGCGCCTTGAGCGCCGCCAGGATCCGCTTGTGGTCGGCAATCGACTTGGCCGGCCAGCCCTCGATGGTGGGGAACACCGACTCCGGTGCGTACCGGGTGATCTGGGACATGAGCTGTGCCAGTTTCGGTGAATCCGCCGCGACGTTGATGGCGCGGTGGAACTCGTGGTTCAACCGGACCGCACGGGCGTCGTCGGCGGCATAGGCATCCACCAGGTCGTCGTGGATCGCCGACAACTCCCGCAGTTGCTCGTCGGTGATGTTCAGCGCGGCCCGCGCGGCCAACTGCCCACCCACGTAGGCCTGCAGGTTCGAGACGTCGTTGATGTCCCGGTCGGTGAACGGCAGCACGACGAAACCCCGCCGCGGCAACTGATCCAGCAGGCCTTCACCGCGCAGCTCGAACAACGCTTCCCGCACCGGCGTGACGCTGATCCCCAATTCGGCCGCCAGCTGATCCAGCCGGATGTACTCACCGGCGGGATAGGTGCCGTTGAAGATCCGGGTCCGGACGAAACGCGCGACATCCTCGGCCAGCTGCGGGCGTGGCGCGAAATCGGGCGCGCTCATGTCAGATCCGGTAGTCGGCGAGTAGCCGCTTGCTGATGATGTTCTTCTGGATCTCGCTGGTGCCCTCACCGATGAGCAGGAACGGTGCGTCCCGCATCAGCCGCTCGATCTCGTACTCCTTGGAGTATCCGTATCCGCCGTGGATGCGGAAACTCTGCTGGGTGACCTCGGCGCAAAGCTCGCTGGCTAGGTACTTCGCCATTCCCGCCGCGACGTCGTTGCGCTCGCCGGAGTCCTTCAGCCGAGCGGCGTTGACCATCATCAGGTGTGCGGCTTCGACTTTGGTGGCCATCTCGGCCAGCTGGAAGGCGATGGCCTGATGCTCGGCGATCGGCTTACCGAAGGTGCTGCGCTGCTGGGCATAGCGGATCGCCAGCTCGAAAGCGCGGAGACCGACCCCGCACGCCCGGGCCGACACGTTGACCCGGCCGACTTCGACGCCGTCCATCATCTGGAAGAAGCCCTGCCCCGGCTTGGCGCCCAGCACGTCGTCGGCGCTGGCGACGTAACCGTCGAAGATCAGCTCGGTGGTGTCGATGCCCTTGTAGCCGAGCTTGTCGAGCTTGCCGGGGATTGTCAGTCCCGGTGCGACTTCGCCGAAGCCGGAAGGCTTTTCGATCAGGAAGGCGGTCAGGTTGCGGTGCGGCCTGTCCGCTCCTTCATCGGTGCGCACCAGCGCGGCCACCAGAGTCGAGCTACCGCCGTTGGTCAGCCACATCTTCTGGCCATCGATGGTGTAGGTGCCGTCGCCGTTGTTCTTGGCCCTGGTGCGGATCGCGGCGACGTCGGAACCCAGCTCGGGCTCTGACATCGAGAACGCGCCCCTGATCTCGCCGGTGGCCATCCGGGGCAAGAAGCGCTGCTTCTGCTCGTCGGTGCCGTGCTGGCGAATCATGTAGGCCACGATGAAGTGGGTGTTGATCACCCCGGAAACGGACATCCAGCCGCGGGCCAGTTCCTCGACGCACAGGGCGTAGGTGAGCAGTGACTCCCCCAGTCCGCCGTATTCCTCGGGAATCATCAGGCCGAACAGCCCCATCTCCCGCATCTGGTCGACGATGGCCTGCGGATAGGTGTCGGAATGCTCGAGTTCCTGCGCGTTGGGGATGACCTCCTTATCGACGAATTGCCGCACGGTGGAGACGATTTCGGTCTGGATCTCGGTCAGGCCCAGTGTCTGGGCAATGCGCGTCATGCTCCCACCCTTTCGAACACCGCGGCCAGGCCTTGGCCGCCGCCGATGCACATCGTCTCCAGGCCATAGCGGCCTCCGCGCCGGTGCAGTTCGCGGGCCAGCGTGGCCAGCATCCGCCCGCCGGTGGCTCCGACCGGGTGGCCGAGCGAGATCCCCGAACCGTGCACGTTGGTGCGCGCAAGGTCGGCGTCGGTGAAGTCCCATGCCCGCATGCAGGCCAGAGCCTGCGCAGCGAAGGCCTCGTTGAGCTCGATGAGGTCGATATCGGCCAAGCTCAGTCCCGCTTTGGCCAGCGCGACCTCGGTGGCGGGCACCGGACCGATGCCCATCACCTCGGGCCCGACCCCTGCCGAGCCCCACGACACCAGCCGCACCAGCGGGGTCAGGCCCAATTCGGCCGCCCGCTCCGGAGTGGTCACGATGCACATCGAGGCGGCGTCGTTCTGCCCGCTGGAATTACCCGCGGTCACCGTTGCATCCGGATCGGCTTTGATCAGAACGGGTTTGAGCTTGCTCAGCGACTCGATCGTCGTGTCGGCCCTGGGATGCTCGTCGGTGTCGATCACGTCCTCACCACGACGAGTCGTCACCGTGACGGGGATGATCTCCTCGGCCAGGATGCCGTCCTTCTGCGCGGCGACCGCCCGCTGATGGGAGGCCACCGCGAGCTCGTCCTGCTCCTGGCGGGAGATGCCGTACTGACGGCGCAGGTTCTCGGCGGTCTCCAGCATGCCGCCCGGCACCGGGTAATGCTTGCCGCCGGCGGTCGTCCGCCCGCGGGCCAGACCGTCGTGGACCTGAACCCCGCCTCGGCTGCCACCCCAGCGCATGTCCGTCGAGTAGAACGCGACGTTACTCATGCTCTCCGCGCCACCGGCGACGACGAGATCGTTGTCGCCTGAAGCGACTTGCAGGCACGCCTGGATGACGGCCTGCAGGCCCGAACCGCAACGCCGGTCGACCTGCATGCCCGGCACGGTCACCGGCAGGCCGGCGTCCAGCGCCACGACGCGGCCGATCGCGGGCGCCTCGCTGTTGGGATAGCAGTGTCCGAGGATGACGTCTTCGACGGCGTCGGGCGCGACCCCGGTGCGCGCCAGCAGACCTTTCAGCGCGGCGACCCCGAGGTCGACGGCCGTCAGCGACGCGAACATCCCGCCGTAGCGCCCGATCGGCGTGCGGACCGGCTCGCAGATGACGGCCGTGCGGGTCACAGGTGCCGCCCGCCGGTGACCTCGAGGACCGTGCCGGTCATGTAGGACGACAGGTCGGAGGCCAGGAACAGCGCCACCTTGGCGACCTCGGACGGTTCGCCCGCCCGGCCCATCGGGACCTCGGCCACCTTCGAGTCCCAAATGTGTTGCGGCATGGCCTCGGTCATTGCCGAACGAATCAAGCCGGGTTGGATGGCGTTGACCCGCACACCCAGGTGAGCGAGTTCTTTGGAAGCGGCTTTGGTCATGCCGACGATGCCGGCCTTGGCTGCCGAGTAGTTGGTCTGCCCGATCATGCCGACCTTGCCGGAGATCGAGGACATGTTCACGATCGCGCCGCTCTTCTGCTCGCGCATCACCGTCGACGCCTTCTTCAAGCCGTTCCAGGTGCCCTTGAGGTGCACCGAGATGACCTGGTCGAATTCGTCCTCGGTCATTTTGCGCAGGGTGGCGTCGCGGGTGATCCCGGCGTTGTTCACCATGATGTCGAAGCTGCCGAACTGCTCGATGGCCGCGTCGACCAGTGCGTCGACATCGGCGTAGGTGGTGACATTGCACTTCACGGCGCGTGCGACGTCGGCGCCGCCGAGCTTGTCGACCGCTTCCTGGGTGGCGTCGAGATTGAGGTCACCGAGGACCACGCGGGCGCCCTCGGCGATGAACTGCTCGGCGATCGCAAAGCCGAGGCCCTGCGCTCCACCGGTGATGACCGCGGTCTGACCGGCCAGCAACGACATCTGATCTCCCTCTTTCGTTCGACGGACCCCCGAATTGGCAACATCATATTTCATATATGATCGCCGGAGCCAGCGCCCCCCGACTCAAGACTCAAGGAGCCTGATGACCGACGTCAGCGATGACGATTTCCGCGAGATCCTGGCCCAGACCCGCCATTTTGTGCGGTCGGCGGTGGTGCCACGGGAAGCGGAGATCCTGGCCGAGGACAAGGTGCCCGACGATCTGCGTGACCAGGCCAAGAAGATGGGCCTGTTTGGTTACGCGATCCCGCAGGAGTGGGGTGGGCTGGGCCTGAACATCGCCCAGGACGTCGAACTGGCGATGGAGTTGGGCTACACGAGCCTGGCGCTGCGATCGATGTTCGGCACCAACAACGGCATCGCCGGCCAGGTGCTGGTCGGGTTCGGCACCGATGAGCAGAAGGCACGCTGGCTCGAACCGATCGCCTCCGGCGAGGTGGTCGCCTCGTTCGCGCTGACCGAGCCGGGTGCGGGCTCCAATCCGTCCGGCTTGAAGACGAAAGCCGCTCGCGATGGCGACAGTTGGGTGATCAACGGCCGCAAGCAGTACATCACCAACGCACCGGTGGCGAATCTGTTCATCGTGTTCGCCCGCACTCGGCCCGCCGACGCCAACGGCGCCGGGATCGCGGTGTTCCTGGTACCCGCGGACACTGCCGGCGTCGAGATCGGTGTCAAGGACGCCAAGATGGGCCAGGAGGGTGCCTGGACCTCGGATGTGAACTTCACCGACGTCCGGGTCGGCGACGACACCCTGATCGGCGGCAGCGAGGACATCGGGTACCGGGCGGCGATGACCTCGTTGGCCCGTGGCCGCATCCATATTGCCGCGCTCGCCGTCGGCTCCGCCCAACGTGCGCTGGACGAGTCGGTCGCCTACGCCGCAACCGCGACGCAGGGCGGCACGCCGATCGGCAATTTCCAACTGGTGCAGGCGATGCTGGCCGACCAGCAGACCGGGGTGATGGCCGGGCGCGCTCTCGTTCGCGACGCGGCACGCAAGTGGGTCGACAATGAGGACCGCAGGATCGCACCGTCGGTGGCCAAACTGTTCTGTACCGAAATGGCAGGCAAAGTCGCCGATCTCGCGGTCCAGGTGCATGGCGGGGCGGGCTATATGCGGGGCGTACCCGTCGAGCGGATCTATCGCGAGGTCCGGCTGTTACGACTCTACGAAGGCACCAGCGAAATTCAGCGCCTCATCATCGGCGGCGGACTAGTCAAGGAAGCGCAGCGCAAAGCATGACAGGAAGACTCAGCGGCAAGGTCGCGTTCATCACCGGAGCCGCCCGCGGGCAGGGCCGCGCGCACGCAGTGAAGATGGCCGGCGAGGGTGCCGACATCATCGCCATCGACATCGCGGGCAAGCTGCCGGAATGCGTTCCGTACAACCCGGCCACTCCGGAGGACCTGGCCGAGACTGTGCGCCTCGTCGAGGCGACGGGCCAGCGGATCGTGTCGGCGATCGTCGACACCCGCGACTACGACGGACTCAAGGACGCTGTCGCCGACGGCGTGGCGAAGCTGGGCCGGCTCGACATCATCGTTGCCAACGCGGGTATCACCTCGCCGGCGGCATGGGACCAGATCACTCCTGAGGACTTCCGGGATGTCATGGACGTCAACGTGACCGGGACCTGGAACACCGTGATGGCCGGTGCACCCACGATCGTCGAGGGCGGTCGCGGTGGGTCGGTCATCCTGATCAGCTCCGCGGCCGGGATCAAGCTGCAGCCGTTCATGGTGCACTACACCGCCAGCAAGCATGCCGTCACCGGCATGGCCAGGGCGTTCGCCGCCGAGCTCGGCAAGCACAACATCCGGGTGAACAGCGTGCACCCCGGACCGGTCAACACCGATATGGGCACCGGCGACATGGTGGCCGCACTGGGCAAGGCAATGGAAACCAACCCGGCGCTGCAGAACATGATGCTGCCATTCCTGCCGGTTTACATCGCCGAACCGGAGGACATCGCCGACACCGTGTGTTTCCTGGCCAGCGATGACGCGAAATTGATCACCGCTGAGGCGATTTCAGTGGATCAGGGTTCGACGAAGTACTAGCAGGTGATCAGCTCGAGTGTGCCCAGATCGCGGATGGCCGCACAGCCCCGACGCAGCATCGCGGCCATCATGTCGTCACCGCGCTCGGTTTCCACCGCGAACGCGCAGCCGAGTGCGGAGATCAGCGGGACCTGGATCATCCCCAACAGGTAGTCGTGCCAACAGGTTTCCGCGTCGTAGCCGCCGACCCCGGTGGCGAGAAGGGCCCGGCGGTATTCGGCGACCAGGTCCTTCTCCGCCTCAGCCCGCAGCGCCGGTTCCAGACTGGTTCCGGTGAAGTAGGCGAGGTCGCGACCGGCCAGCCCGACGCCGAGGGTCTGCCAGTCGACCACACTGACGCGCTCGCCGTCGAACAAGAGATTGTCCAGGCGGTAGTCACCGTGCAGCAGGGCGAACCGCTCCGGCGCGTTCAGCAGCCATGGTGTCACCAGATCCATTGCTGCGACCAGTGTTTCGGCGTCTTCGCCGTTCAGCCGCGATCCGAGCTTCTCGACGGTGATTCCGGCGGCCATCTTGGCGATGTCGCCCAGGCCGCGGATGGCGTCCTCGCCGACGACCGACATGGCCAGGCCGGGGAACGTCTGCCAGCGCTCGTCACACCAGGTCGGGCCGTGCAGACCGGCCAGGGCACGCACCGCCAGCCGGGCTTCGGACAGATCGCAGCCGGCGATCTGGTCGCCCTGGACGGCGGGGGCCTGATCGGCCAGAAGCAGTGCGTAACTGGCGCCTTCGTCGGCGATGGAGACGTGGTAGCACTGCGGGATCGGGATCGTCACCAGGTCGGCGACGGATTGATAGAACGCACACTCGCTGCGGTAGCCCAGCGTCACCCGGTCCCGGACGGCGTCATCGCCTGCCGGCAGTTTGAGGATGAAGCTGGCGGGCAGGTCGGCACCTGCGGCGTAGGTCGCCGTGACCCGGAAGGTGGCACCGGTCTGGCCCGTCCCCACCGGCGTCACCTCGACGGTCTCGACCTCGACGGGTGCACCGGGACGGCTGAGGATGCCGGCCAGCCAGCTGCCGGTGACGTCCGAGGGGTAGCGGGGAATCGCGGTCGGGGCGCTCATGATGTCGGTTGCCTTCTGTCGGTGCGTTGCTGGTCGAGGAAACGCACGGCCATCCGGTTGAGCAAGCCGGGTGCCAGGCGCGCGAAAAGCCACGCCATGCGGGCCTGACGAGGTGCGACCAGGAGGGCCTTGTTGCGTTCGATGGCCCGGAGCGTATCGGCGGCCAGTCGGTCCGGGCTATAGAACGTCTCACTGCGCTGGCCCATCTGATAGAACTCGCGGCCGTTGAAGTCGCCGAGCCAGCCCTTGTCCAGGATCGGCGTATCCACGGCGGTCGGGCAGATGGCCAGCACCCCGACGCCGTGGCCGGCCGCCTCCGTGCGCAGCGCCAGCGACAGGCCGACGACGGCGTGCTTGGTCATGACATAGCTCGTGATCCGGCCCGCCGCCGCCAGGCCGGCCATCGAGGCGGTGTTGACGATGTGGCCGCCCTTCTGGCGAACCATGTGCGGGTAGGCCGCATGCACGCCGTGCACCACACCGCGGATGTTGACGTCGATGATGCTGTTCCACTGATCGAGGCTGAGCAGTTCGGTGTCGCCGCCCCAGGTGATTCCGGCGTTGTTGAAGAGCAAGTCGATTCGGCCGGTGCGCTCGACGAGGCCGTCGACGGCGAGCTGGACGGCGGCCGCGTCGGTGACGTCGAGTTGCAGGGCGGTCGCCGGCTTGGTCAGTGACGCGGCGGTGCGTTCGGCGGCCACGCCGTCGATATCGCTACAGACGACGTTCGCGCCTGCGCCGGCCAGGGCCCGACACAGCGCCGCGCCGATTCCCGAACCGGCGCCGGTGACGATCGCCTGCTTGCCGGCGAACCGCGTCACGCCGAGGCCATCCGGTCGACGTGCGCGAGCACGTCGGGATAGCGCTTGAGGTGAGCGCCGCCGTTGAGGTCGAGGACCTCGCCGGTGAGCCAGGAGGCTTGGTCCGAGCAGAGGAACAACACCGCCTCGGCGACGTCTTCGGGGACGCCGACGCGGCCGAGCGGGGTGTTCTCGATGTAGTCCTCGAGGACACCCTCGGCCATCGTGACCAGTTCGGTCAGCGGGGTGTGGACGAAGCCGGGCGAAACGGCGTTGACCCGGATCCCGCGCGGGCCGAGTTCGAGTGCGGCGACCTGGGTCAGCATGGCCAGCCCGGCTTTCGCCGAGCAGTAGGCACTCATGCCGGGTGCGGCCAGCCGTGCGTTCAGCGAGGTGATCGAGACCAGCGAACCACCTTCGCGCAGCTGCCGCCCGGCGTACTTCATCACGATGAAACTGCCGGTGAGGCAGCAGTCGACGATCGCCCGGAAGTCCTCGACGGGTTGTTCGGTGATCCGACCGAACCCGCCGAATCCGGCGGTGTTCACCACGATGTCGACGGCTCCGATCCGCTCGAAAAGCGCAGCTACGCTGGCTTCGTCGGTGACGTCCACCTCGGCTGCGTCATGTGGTGCGCCGAGTTCGGCGGCCCGCTCGTGCGCGCCGTCGGCATTGCGGTCGGCGACGGTGACCTGCCGACCGCCGGCGGCCAGGCCCTTGGCCACCGACCAGCCGATCCCCGAGGCGCCGCCGATGACCACCGCCCGTTGCGCTGCATATTCCGACATCTTGGCCTCCGGTGAACGCTCGCGCGGGTCCGCCCAAGTCGTGTCAACTGTAAGGCATACGGCAAGAGCCGCAGTAGGTCAACCGGCGGCGTTTCTTGCGCCAAGAATCTGCTCGGCGGGCGAAGCTCAGGTGCCCGGCGAGAAGTCGAAAGTCGCAGTTCCGCCGGAGTTGTCGGCGTTGTACGAGAAGTAGATCGGCCCCTGTAGGAACGGGAAAATCCCGGTATTCATCCCGGTCGATTCCGAGGACACCGTCGGCCCGTAGCCGTTCTCGTACTCCCCCTTGCTGATGGTCATCGTGTACAGCAGCGTCTTGGTGTCGCTGGTGTAGACCGAGATGGTCGTCCCCACAGGCAAGTAGTCGCCATCGGTGTAGCCCGACAAGGTGGAGGGCAGGTTGACACGCATGACATTCCCGCCGGTACCGCCGCTGTCGATCGTGACGTTGTCGACGACGATCTGGATATCGGTCTCAACACCGTTGTAACCGACCTGAACCCCCACTGTCGCCGCATACCAGTTGTCCACCGCCCCGACGCCGGTCAGCGGATTCGGTCCGAACACCAGCTGGCCTGCCGGCTGGTTGATCAGCAGACCCTGGCCAAGAACCCCCGGCAAGGTCGTCACCGGGCTCACCAGCCCCGATTCACCGGACAGTCCGTAACAAACACCCATGGTGGCGTTGAGGGCGGCCGCGTACTTCGGCTCCGACCACTTCCATTGCGGGATATCGGTCCACTTTCCGTCCTGCAGCTCTTCCACCTTGGTGTAGACGCCGACGGTGGTCGACTGAGTCGTTATTCCATTGCCGAAGTCGACCGGGACGTTGTACTTCTCGTAATAGAACCTCCCCCAATCGCCGTACTGGGTCATCCCCGATCCGACGGAAGGACCGAGGTTTGCGACATTGACATCGGTGATCGGCAGGATCAGACCACTTGAGCCAGTGTCGATCTCGATCGGCAACATCGGACCGCCGGCCACCGAGCCCATGATGGTCGTGAATTCGTCTTTCCACGTGAAGCTCAGGGCAACGGTCGGCGAACCACCGCCTGCGCCAGCGGCGCCGTCCTGTCCGAGGATGCCGCCACGGCCCCCGGCACCGCCAGCGCCGAGCACCCCACCTGCGCCGCCCACCCCGCCGGTGCCGACCAAAAGGCCACCGCGTCCGCCGCTACCGCCCTGGGCGACCTCGCCGCCGATACCACCCGCCCCGCCTGCGCCGAACAATAGTGCGTTGCCGCCCGCACCGCCGGCTCCGGTCGGGCCCCCGGCACCGCCTGCCCCGCCATTGCCCCACAGCAACCCTCCGGCGCCGCCGACACCACCGGCCGCGCCCCAGCCGCCGGTCCCTCCCGCTCCGCCGTTGCCGAGCAAGCCGGCCGCACCGCCAGCGCCGCCAGCCGCTCCGACGGCAGTACTGTTTCCGCCGTCGCCGCCATCGCCGTACAGCCACCCGCCCGGCGCCCCCGCGGTACCCACTCCTTGGGCATTCGTCGTTCCATCGGCGCCGTTACCCACCAACGGGCGCCCCGTCAGAGTCTGAACGACACTGTTGACATCGCCGCCCGAAAGCTGTTGCAGCGCAGCCTGTATGCGCGCTTCGGCCTGCCGAGCGGCCAACCGGGACGACACCGCAACGGCCGCCGAAGTGCCAGGAGTTCTCGCCGTGGTCGACGCCGAACGCACTGTTGGCGCGCCAGCGGCGCGCAACCCGGCCACGCCGGAGGTGGTCGCTCCCCTCGGTGCGACGGCACGACGCGGACCAGACTCACTGGTCGAATGGGCGACCCCGCTGTGACCCAACCCCGCGGCGGGAGAGCTATCCGCATGGGCGGCCCCGCAGCCGCTGCCCAGCGCCGCACCGATACCGACGGTGATTGCTCCCGCACTCAGCCAGACGTAGGGCCGTCGGGCCCGTCCCGTGCCGCCTCGAGTCGACTCCACAACGGACACCAGCCTCACCCATTTCACGCGGCGGACGAACCTGCAAAATTACTATCGCCGAAAATATTCGGGTCGCCGTGATGCTGCGACCAGAATCAGTAATCCACGGGGTGAACATCAGCGCACCGGTTCGCCGATCTTGACGACGAACTCGCCACGGCACATAGCGAAACCGACGACCCGGGGGCCGAGACAGACGAGCTTTGAACAATGGTGGCCAGGGCCGGGATCGAACCGGCGACCTTCCGCTTTTCAGGCGGACGGGATAGCCACTGACCTGCGGTTTATCTGATTCTGTGCGTCATATGCGCCGCATTGAGCTGCGCTGACGTATTCAGTCTGTCCGACGAACGGACATAAACCGGACACGGTGCTTGCGCTCCCGACCAGGGGCTGTCGTGCCGCCGCTTGCGTTGTGAGCGGACTCGGCGGCTTCGGGGAGCAGGCATCCCGATGCCCAGCATCGATTCTTCAGCGACCGTCTCGACACCGTCGGCAGACGGCTCATCGGCACCTGACGGACCGCCCCTCGGGCCTGGTTCTGCGGGTACGTCGGTGGATGGGAGGTCGCGAACGCCCGAGGCCGCCAGGCCGCAGGGCGGGAGAGCGCCAGCGGTCGGCCGGACGTCGACCGAGGTCCCCTGCCTCAACCCGGCCGCAGCCGGCGGGCTTGTTATATGTGCCGAAAATGTCCGCGAGTCGGTTCGCGACGGGACCGCGACCGATGAGCTGCGGGCTATCGACGCGTTGGGCCTTCGGTTCCCGAGTCCCGAGATGGTCACCGCCGCTGCGGCACAGTTCGAACCGGCGGTGCCGTGGGCATCTGGTGCTGCCCGTCGCGGGGTCGAGCCGGAATCCGGACGGTTCCGCATTTCCATCGGTCCTGGCGTTGTGCGACTCGGGTGGACTAATCCTGTTCGTGCCGAGAAGACGGCTGAGCGGGCGGTCGGTCACCACCAACGTAACGTTGACGATGCCGAGCTTCGGGTCAGTGCGGATCTGGCTGCCGGGGACGATCATCGGGCCGTCGTGTCTTTGACACGACGGAGTCCTACGGAACGCGACCAGCCTGGGACCGGTGCTGTCATCACCGAGTGGTCCCGGAAATCGCGGTCGTCGATGTGCCGCACCTTCGCTGAGCTTGACTACAGCCCACTGGCGGAATCTGGTCGTGTCCCGGCGATGGTCACACTCACCTACCCAGGCGACTGGGAAGTGGTCGCTCCCGATGGCGCCAGCGTCAAGCGGCACATGGTCCTGTGGCGCAAGCGCTTTCAACGCGAATACGGCGAACCGGCCCGCTACATCTGGAAGCTGGAGTTCCAGCGTCGGGGCGCTCCGCATATTCATCTGTGGATGGCGCCGCCAATTTCGCCAGGACGATCAGGCCGGAGCTTCGCTCAGTGGCTGTCCGAGACGTGGGCTCAGGTTGTCGACCATCCCGACCCAGTACAGAAAGCCCGGCACCGGCTCGCCGGTACTGCCATCGACGTGCGTAATGGCCTGCGGGCGTGCGATCCGAAACGGTTGGCCATTTACTTCACCAAACACTCGTCACCAAACTTGAACGGCGACAAGGAATATCAACACATCGTTCCTGAGCTGTGGCGGCAGCCGGGTCGAGGACCGGGCCGGTTCTGGGGCGTCTACGGACTGCAGAAGGCCACCGCCGTTGTAGAGGTAGCGCAGGAGGCGTACATCGCCGCTCGCCGGATCGTTCGGCGCTGGTCTCGCAACCAGGCGGTGCACGGGGATTCCGCTAGCCGCTTCCCCACTGCCATGGTGCCGCGCACGGCTACGCGCCTCGTCACTCGCATCGACCGCGATACCGGCGTCGTGGCGCATCGGCGGGTCCGTCGACGTCGAACGCTCTGTAATCAGGGTGGCTTGGCCGGCGGCTACGCGTTGGTGAACGACGGTCCAGCGTTCGCCTCCCAGCTCGCGTCCGCCCTGTTTGGTGCGGCTACGACGGCTCGCCTGTCGCCTCAGCGCGAGATCTGTGTGTGATTGCGCATGACCTCGGTGGCTGCTTGCGCTGCTCCATTGGCTTTATGAAAAGCACGCTTGGCGCTATCGAACGCCTCCAATACCTCAAGCCAATGATCGAGGTCGATCATCGACCGATCCAGCTTGCCCGACAGCGAGTGGACAATGTGGGCGATCTGCGAGCCCATGAATGCCAACCGATTGACGATGTGATTGACCACCGCGGGATCGCTCACGCGGGTTCCGAAGTCATCGATATCGCTGGCCAACGTGCACGTTTTCGAGAACAGACGTTCGGATAGTGCGACAAAGGGCGCCGCCTCGCCCCATCGCGCGAAGTCGGGGACGCCGGGTTCAGTACTTCCGATGGGCATCGTGGGCCAAATTTCGTTTTCCATGACCCGAACCCTATGAGCGTAAGCATGCATCTAGCGACGCCCCTGGACACGGAGTCGGCCGCAGTATCCGAGGTGTGCCTCGGCTCCGAGGGCGCGGAGGCGGACGGCGAAGACGATTGGTGACGCCGGGCCGCATAGGGCTGAGTGACTCCCGAAGAGTGGATTCCCTGGTAACCCGGGCGGTGCTGTACTGCTCGACATAGTTCAACCCCGGTCACTTTTCGTAACTTTCGCAACTCTGTTACGATTGATCGGGTTCCCGACGGTGAGATGAAAGGAAGTGGGACCCATGAGCAGCGCCTCCGCGGAGATTGTTAGCCCGGTTCCGGCCGATGCCAATGGGCTTGCCGATGTCCTCAGCTTCATGGAGGCGCACGAGGCCCGTCACGGGACTTTTCCCGAGCCTGCCTTCTTCCTGTCCGGCGCGGGCGAACACGATCGCGTCGAACTGACCGAGCAGCTTTATGACGTTCTCAAGCGCGTCGCCCACGCCCTCAGCCACGGCCAGTCGATCAGCATCCTGACTCGCGACCAGGAAATCTCCACCCAGCAGGCCGCAGAGATTCTCGGCCTGAGCCGGCCCACGGTGGTTCGCCTTATCGAGGACGGCGAGTTAGACGCCCACGTGCCCGGCGCGGTCCGACGCAAGCTGCGGCTTGCCGATGTCCTTGCCTACCGTGAGGAGCTTCACGCCCGACGCAACCGGTTCATCACCGAGAGCTCGGCGGAGTTCGCGGATGCCGACGCTGACGAAGTCGCCGAGTTACTCGCCGAGGCGAAACGCAAGCGTTGACCGTCCGCGGCGTCTGAAACACTCGCCCACGTGTATCGCGCCGTCCTCGACACCTGTGCCCTCGTGCCGAGCCTTCAGCGTGATTTCCTCCTGCAGTTGGCCACCGAGGAGGCTTACGCGCCTGCCTGGGGATCTGGGATTCTCTTCGAGCTGGACTACGTACTGGCCGGCCTGCACGACAAGCGCGGGGTCACCGATAGCGCCAGTCGCCGTCAGCACCTTTTCGACCAGCTGAAGGCTGCATTTCCAGGCTCAGAGGTTCACGCACCCAAAGACCGCGACTACAGCTACGGCCTCAATGATCCCGATGACGGCCACGTCGCCCACGCGGCGATCATCGGCAAAGCCGACGCCATCGTCACCGACGATCGCCGGGCTGGGTTCAGCACAGCAAGCGTGCTCGTGGAGGCCGACATCGAGACCGTGCACCCACATCAGTTCGCCGCCAACACAGTGGCAGCACACCCGCATGCAGGAGTTCGCGCGTTGCGCGAGATGTCGAATCGCCGAACCAACCCGTCGCAGACCCCGGAACAGATCCTCGAGCTGCTGGTGACGCGACATAACATGACCGAGGTCGCCGAGATCCTGCTGCCGCTGCTGTCAGGTACCGGCGATCCGCCTAACCAAGCAGGGTGAGCGCTCACCAATCAAGTTGCGGTCGATGATTGACCAGCCTCACTTCCGGCCGACGCGACTGCGAGCGCAATCCCAGCGACGTCATCCCACTTGTCGGCCACCTCGACTAACGTAGTTTGGCTGTCGAGAGGGGAGGCAAATGTGCTGCTTGAGGAGCTGAAGCCGGGGCTGCGTGTCGACGGGTTGATCCCCGCCGCGGTGATCACCGTAGTCGCCACGCAATGGCACGGCACCGATGCACTTGAGCTGACCTACAAGACCCCGGCAGGTCACCTCGGCCAGCAAGTCCTGTTCCGCAACGACCAGGACGCACTGACGATCGCCCAGTCCGGCAGCCGAGCCTTCGACGCCCCAGCAACTGACTTCAAACTCGTCGCCGAAGCCCAGCGCATCCAACTGGCGGGCCTATTCGATCCGATGCTCGCCGTGGCCACTAGCGACGTGCGCCCGCTCCCTCACCAGATTCGCGCGGTGTACGGCGAGCTACTCCCCCGGACGCCGCTGCGTTTCCTGCTGGCCGACGACCCAGGTGCGGGCAAGACCATCATGGCCGGCCTCTACATCAAGGAGCTGATTCTCCGCGACGACGTCAAGCAATGCCTCATCGTGGCGCCGGGCGGACTGGTCGAGCAGTGGCAGGACGAACTGTTCTTCAAATTCGGACTGCGCTTCGACCTGCTGACCAATCAACTGATCGACGCCAACGTGAACCTCAACGTGTTCGAGACGAATCCGCTGCTGATCGCCCGTATGGACCAGCTCTCTCGCAACGAGGAGCTACAGCAGCAGCTCAAGAACACCGAGTGGGACCTGGTGATCGTGGACGAGGCGCACCGAATGGGCGCTCACTACTTCGGCTCCAAACTGGAGAAGACGAAGCGCTTCCTGCTCGGCGAGCTACTCGGCTCCATCACCCGACACCTGCTGTTGATGACGGCTACGCCGCACTCCGGCAAAGAGGAAGACTTCCAACTATTCCTGACCCTGCTGGATCGCGACCGCTTTGAGGGCAAGCAGAAGAAGACGGCCTACACCAAAGACATCATGCGACGCATGGTCAAGGAAGACCTGCTCACCTTCGAGGGCAAAAAACTGTTCCCGGAGCGGATCGCCGAGACCGTGCCCTACGAGCTGACCGCGCTGGAGTACGACCTGTACGAGCAGGTAACCGCCTACGTGCGTGAGGGCATGAACCGCGCCGACAAGATCGGCGGCAAACGCAAGAACACCGTCGGGTTCGCCCTGACCGTGCTGCAACGACGCTTGGCGTCGAGCCCAGAGGCCATCTACCGCAGCCTAGTCCGCCGCAGCGAGCGGCTCGAACGCAAGAAGCAGGCGATCCTTAACGGCACCTACGTTGAGAAAGAGCCCAGCATCGACGTCAACGGACTGGATGCTGACGACTACAACGCCGAGGAGATCGAGACCCTTGAGGAGGAGCTGCTCGACGCCGCCTCCGCAGCCCAGACCGTCGACGAACTCGACGCCGAACTACTCGAACTTGCCGACCTGACCGAGGTTGCCAAGCAAGTCCGCGACGCGGGTACAGATCGAAAATGGACTGAGCTGAGCACGATTCTTCAGGACAATGCGCTGACCACTGACGCGAACGGTATACCGCGCAAGTTCATTATCTTCACCGAGCACCGCGACACCCTGGACTATTTGGCCACCAGAATTCGATCACTGCTAGGCAAACCCGACGCCGTACAAGCAATTCACGGCGGCGTGCGCCGGCTGGAGCGCCGCGTGATCACTGAGGAGTTCACCAAGAACCGCGACTGCCAAATCCTGCTCGCCACCGACGCCGCCGGTGAGGGTCTGAACCTGCAGGCAGCGCACCTGATGGTCAACTACGACCTGCCGTGGAATCCGAATCGCATCGAGCAGCGCTTCGGCCGCATCCATCGGATCGGCCAAGAAGAAGTGTGCCGACTGTGGAACCTAGTTGCGAGCAACACCCGTGAAGGTGATGTGTTTGTGCGGTTGCTGGTAAAGATCGAAGAACAGCGAAAAGCCTACGGCGGCAAAGTGTTCGACGTACTCGGTGAGGCTTTTGCCGAAACATCGTTACGGGATCTGCTGCTGCAAGCGATCCGCTACGGCGATCAGCCCGAGGTGAAGGCCAAGATGCACGAGGTGATCGACGGCCAGGTGTCCGAAGGGTTGAAAGAACTGCTCGAAGAACGTTCCCTGGCTTCCGAACACCTCGCTGAGGCCGACCTGGAGAAGCTGCGCGCAGCGATGGATGAGGCCCGCGCACGCAGGCTACAGCCGCACTACATCGAGTTGGCATTCAAGGCGGCGTTTACTCGGCTGGGCGGCCGCATCGCCAAGCGCGAGCAGGGTCGCTACGAAATCGCCAACGTTCCCACACAGATCCGTTCCGGCAAGTTCGGCCCGATCGCCAGCAGGTACGACCGAGTCACCTTCGACCTCGGGCAAGTCCAACCCGATGGTTTGGTCCGTGCTGACCTGCTCGCGCCCGGCCATCCGCTACACGACGCGGTAATGGATGAGGCGATCCGCCGCCACGGCGCTGTCTTGAACAGCGGCACCGTGTTGGTGTCTTCCACGCTGGAGGAACCGCAGCTGATGGTCGGCGTGGTCGAGGAAGTCGCCGACGCTACTGGGGCAGCCATATCGCGACGATTCGGCTACGCCTACGTCGACAGCATGGGCACGGTAAGCCCCGCTGGCCCGGCGCCCTACCTTGACTGCGTGGCCGCCCCCGAGGTGTCGGTAGTTACGGCTGCGCGGCAGCTGCCGTGGCTAGCCGAAGCAGAAGACCGAGCGATCAGTTGGATCATCGCCAACCAGCTCCCGGAGTACCTGGCTGAGGTGCAGCCCCGACGCGCCGCCGAGCTGGCCAAGACTCGTGAGCTAGTCACGAAACGCCTTGAACAGGAACGTGATCGACTACTCCTTGAGGCGACCGTCGCTGCCGAGAGGGAACAGGCCGGTGAGAAGGCTAAGGAGTCCGCTGAGAGCCTAAACCGCAAAGCCGTCGAGCTGGACGCCCGGCTGCGCAGGCGATTGGCGACCGTCGATCAGCAGGCGCTGATGTCGACGAAGCCGCCACGCATCCTCACTGCCGCGCTCGTTTTGCCGGTTGGGATGCTTGAAGCAGATCTGCCGGCGACGGCACCGATCCATGCGAAGGAAACTAAAGAGGTCGAGCGCCGCGGAGTGGAACTCGTGCTTGCCCGCGAACGACAGCTCGGGCGCGCCCCGGTCGAACAGGCGTTCAACAACAAGGGATTTGACGTCCTATCGTATGCGCCAAACGGAGACGCCTACCGCATCGAAGTCAAGGCGCGCATCGACGGCGCAAAAGACTTCTTCGTCACCCACAACGAGGTGATGGTGGGCAAGAACGCAGTGCCGCGCTACCGGCTCGCCCTCGTGACGGTCGATCCGCGTGGGGCGCAGCACGACGAGGTGCGGTATCTCGACAATCCCTTCGCGACAACCGAACTCGGCGACTTCGACTCGACCGGTATCCGCGGCGATTGGGCGAAGATGTGGGCAAAAGGAGTGAATCCGTTCTGATGACAGGTGGCAATGTGGTGGCCGAGATGGTCCGTAAACGCAAGCTGATCGAGGTTGCTCTTCCGTTGGAAGCAATCAACCGAGAATCTGCTCGCGAAAAATCCATTCGGCATGGCCATCCATCAACACTGCACCTATGGTGGGCTCGACGACCGCTTGCCGCCGCCCGCGCGGTCTTGTTCGCTCAGCTTGTTGATGATCCTTCCTCACGGCCGGACGAATTTCCCACCGAAGAACTGCAACGCAAGGAGCGCGACCGGCTGCACGCGCTGATCGAGCGGCTCGTGGTATGGGAAAATGTCCGCGACGAGAAGCTCCTCGGTGAGGCGCATGCCGAAATCCTTAGATCAACAAATGGCAACCCGCCAGCCATTCTCGACCCGTTCGCAGGCGGCGGCACTGTACCCCTCGAAGCTCAACGCCTCGGTCTCGAGGCACATGCATCAGACTTGAATCCCGTCGCGGTGCTCATCAATAAGGCCCTGATCGAGTTGCCACCTCGGTTTCGCAATCACAAGCCCGTCTATCAGGGCGTCGCAGATTCGCAACTCGGGCCCTGGGCGGATTCACATGGTTTAGCTGCGGATATCCGCGCATACGGGCGCTGGATGTGCGAGCAAGCGAAACTTCGCCTCGATAGCAGATACCCACGCGCAATACTCCCCGGAGGCGGGACCGCAACCGTTGTCGCCTGGATATGGGCGCGCACCGTTCCATGTCCGAATCCGGGCTGCGGGGTTGCGATGCCACTTGTCCGCTCATGGTGGCTGAGCAAGAAGAAGGGCAAGGAGGCCTTCGTGCTTCCATCGTTGGTTGGTGACCCGTCGGCACCCTCCGACCTGCGCGTCTCCTACGAGGTTTGTCACCAGATTTCGAAAGCACCCACCGACTCCAATGATGGAACAGTCGGACGGACAGGAGCCCGCTGCATCGCGTGTGAGACTGCTGTCCCGCTGGCTTACATTCGCGGCGAAGGCCGCGCACATCGAATCGGAGCCCAGTTGATGGCCATCGTCGCTGAAGGAAACCGACAACGACTCTATTTGTCTCCCGACCCCGAACACGAAAAAGCTGCTGCGGTCGAACGGCCTGAAAACGTCCCTGGGGGTGAATTGCCATCCAATCCACGCGACTTTAAGACCCCGAATTACGGTATGACGACATGGGCCGATCTCTTTACGAATCGGCAGCTGTTGGGGCTCAGTACGTTCAGCGACCTCGTCAATGAGGCCCGCGAGAAGGTCATCGCAGATGGAGGTTCGCCGGAATACGCTGACGCGATTGCGACCTATCTCGGCCTTGCGATCAGTCGAAACACTGATTACTCGTCAGCCATCTGTAGTTGGCACTCCGGTCGCGATACGGCACGGAATGTCTTTGCTCGACAAGCGATCCCGATGGTTTGGGACTACGTCGAGTCCAATCTTCTATCGGGACTGTCAGGCAGCATCGCGAGTCAGGTGTCGTGGATTTCCAGCGCAGTCGAAGCGCTCGTCCCTGCTGCCGAGGGGATCGTGACTCAAGAGGATGCATCAACTCGGTCCTACAAAGGTCTGGTCATTGCCACAGACCCGCCTTACTACGACAACATCGGCTACTCCGATCTGTCAGATTACTTCTACGTCTGGCTTCGACGCACACTTCGGTCGGTATACCCCGACCTTCTCGGGACGATGCTTGTACCGAAGGCTGAGGAACTCGTTGCAAATCCGTACCGCCACAGCGGCAAGGACGGAGCGAAGGAGTTCTTTGAAATTGGATTTAGACAAGTGTTTGCCCGCGTGCGTGAGACAGCAAGCGATGAATACCCGATCACCGTCTGGTACGCCTTTAAAGCGAGCGAGGCTGATGACTCCGGTGAGGCATCAACAGGCTGGGAAACCCTGCTGGAGGGGATGATCCGCTCTGGTTGGGAAATCACATCAACTTGGCCCAACCGATCAGAGATGGGCAATCGAATGATCGCTAGCGGGAACAACGCGCTCGCCTCGTCGATCGTGCTATCACTGCGCCCCCGAAATACGCTGGCGCCAACAACCGACCGTCGAGGTTTCATCGCCGCCCTAGAGGCGGAGTTACCCGACGCTTTGCGCAAGCTGCAACACGGCCAGATCGCACCCGTCGACCTGCCACAGACAGCCATAGGCCCCGGGATGGCCGTTTTCAGTCGATACAGCGCTGTGCTGGAACCAGACGGGCGCAAGATGACGGTCCGTTCGGCTCTCGGACGTATCAACGAGATTTTGGACCAGGTGCTCAACGAACAAGAAGGCGACTTCGACTCCACTTCGCGATTTGCCATTGCGTGGTACCGCCAATATGGCTACAGCACTGGAAAGTTCGGCGACGCAGACAGTGTCGCGCGAGCACGGAACACGAGTGTTGACGTCATGGATCGCGAGGGAATTCTTGCGTCCCGTGCAGGAAAGGTTCACCTTCTGAAGCCCGACGCCTTAGACGAAGGCTACGACCCGATTGCGGACATGCACATCAGCAATTGGGAGGTGCTCCACCACCTCATCAAGAGCTTAGAACGTGACGGGATAGCGCCCGCCGGGTACCTGCTTTCGCAAGCCTTGAGTCGTCCCGACAACGCCGTTGACGCCGATTTGGTGAAGGAGCTGGCCCACCTACTTTTCCGCGTAGCGGAATCGAACGGATGGACCAAGGACGCATTAAGCTTCAATAACTTCGTTACCTCATGGCCGGAACTCATGGATGCGGCTCGCTCAACCCACTCGGGTACTACGAAAAGCCAAGGTACGTTCGACTTTGATGAGGACGAGTGAGAATCGCACTCGGACCATTGCCAACGTCTGACACACGATTCATGCACCGTGTTCGCGTCCATCAAGCGTGGTATCGGGCCTTCGTTCTCGGAGTGGCTGAGTTCGGCAATCTGGCGATTTCTGGCGCTCCTTGTGGGTCTGTGTTGCCCGACAAAGCTGCGCAGCGCTTCCTCAACTTCTACGGAAGCGCTGCAGTCGAGCGGTACATGGACCGCCGTACCAAAGGGTGGGGGGTAGACCCCATTCGTTGCACCAAGTACCTAACATCCAGTCAGACATTGAGTTTCAACATGTTGGCAGAAGCGGTGTCGCATCCCCGTGAAAGTGCAGCGCTTCTCAACCTCCTGTTAGGTCGAGATGATCTTCTGTGGCTCGAAACTTCCGACTTCGAGTTCGCGGCGCAAGGCTCGACGTATGCCCTTGGGGACAAGACGTTGCTGGATATCTTGCTTCGCTTCAGAACTGTGGGTGGGCGCACTCAGGTCGTGGCCGTTGAGACCAAACTTGCCGACAGGTTCTCGACCCGGCGAACCAGCGGAATGACAGGGGATGGCTATCGTCAGCTTGCTCTTCGCTCAGACCTCTGGAGCGACCTTCATGCTGCACTCGCAGACAACAGATCCCGCCAACTCGCGCGCTGCCATGCACTCGCCGAGTCGATCCAGACACGCGACGACGGCGGTGTGAGCGCGGTGCTCCTCGTTCTGACCCACCCTGCTGACAGAGCCGCGAGTTGCTGTGTGGATTCATACAAAGAGCATGTCAGGCATACGTCCTTCATCCACCGCTCATGGACTGACTTCCTTGAATCCGCTCTCGCAGCGGGTGCAGTTGGCAAATCAGATGCAGGTGAGTTATCCCGCCGCTACGTGGATCTCGCCTGGAGCGAGACCGCCTGGCGCGAGCTAGAAGAAGAACGTACTGACGGCACCGCTCGCACGAAGCACCCGCACAAGGAGCAGTACTGATGGCACTCAGCAACCGTGATCGCATCAACAAGATGTTCGAAATCATCGCCCCACCCCTAGATGACTTTATCTCCTTGGTGATTGGACAGGGCGACCCAGCAGTCGGCGCGGCCTGGCCCAAACTCGTGCAAGCCAAAGACGGGGCGTCCAACACGAAAACGTACAGCGCTCACGACCCGCAGGTGCAGTTTCGCATCCTCACCGAGTCGAACATCACCGCGGGTTTCAAGAAGGGTTGGTACCCCTTCAGCAAGACGCTGGGCAAGGCGGGTGAATCGTTCGCTATCGAACTTCGTGAAGTCCGAAACAATTGGGCGCACAACGGAACCTTCACCGATGACGATGCTTACCGAGCCCTCGACACCGGCGAGCGGCTGCTCAAACTGATCAACGCGACCGACGAGGCCGCCGAGTTGCAGACCATTCGGCTGAACCTACGCCGGGTCACCGCCGACAAGGACGACAAGAAGGTCCTAAAAGCCGCTGTCGACAATCCCGAGTCCACCGGACTCAAACCGTGGCGCGAAGTTCTGCCACCACACGATGATGTCGCCACCGGAAACTTCGCCGCATCGGAATTCGCTGCCGACCTCTACAAGGTGGCCTTCGGCGGCGAGCTGGATGTCGACTATGCCGACGCTGTCGAATTTTTCCGCCGAACCTACCTCACCGAGGGGCTGACCGATCTGGTCGGACGAGCCGTTCGCCGCCTCTCCGGCGACGACAACGCTCCACCGGTAATCAACCTGCAAACCAACTTTGGTGGCGGCAAGACCCACTCGATGCTGGCGTTATGGCACGTCGCAGCTGGGCTGCCGGTCGGCGAGTTCCCACAGGAAACCCAGGAGCTGCTTACCAAGAACGGCTACACCGGCAGCAAGGTCAATCGCGTTGCCATCGTCGGCAACCACTTCAGCCCTGCCGGGGTGACCAAGGACGACGGCACCCAGATCAACACCATCTGGGGCGAACTAGCTTGGCAGCTCGGCGGTCCCGAAGCGTTCGCGCTCGTGGCCAAGGCCGACGCCGACCGCACCACACCAGGTGAGGCATTGCACGATCTGCTCGCGAAGTACGCGCCGGCCGTCATCCTCGTTGACGAATGGGTGGCGTATGCCCGGTCATTGCTCGGCCGTGACGACCTGGCCGGAGGCACTTTCGATGATCAGTTCACCTTCGCTCAATCGCTGACCGAGGCCACAAAAGGCACGTCTGGGGTCTTGTTGGTGATCTCCATTCCGGCATCCGAATCAGGCGACGATTCCGACGTCGTGGCAGGCAACGCCGAAGAGGTCGGCGGCGCCAACGGTTTGGAGGCGCTGAAACGGCTGCAGAATGTGGTGCGCCGTGTTGCCGAGCAGTGGCGCCCCGCCTCGTCTGCGGAGGCGTATCAGATTGTGCGGCAACGATTATTCAAACAACCCGATGCGGCAGCACTTGCCTCCATCGGCGCCACCGCGCGAGCGTACGTCGACATGTACCGTAAGTACGCCGATGATTTCCCCCGGGACTCCCGAGACACTGCGTATGAGGACCGGATCAAACTCACCTACCCGATTCACCCTGAGTTGTTCGACCGGCTTTACGAGGAATGGTCGTCGCTAGAGCGCTTCCAGCGCACTCGTGGCGTCCTGCGGCTGATGAGCACAGTGATCCATGCACTGTGGACCGGCGAAGATGCCTCTCCGTTGATCATGCCCGGATCAATTCCTCTGGCAACAGCCAATGTGAACGCAGAACTCACGCAGTATCTACAAGATTCATGGAAGGCAATCATCGACGCTGACGTCGATGGACCAAACTCCGAACCGGCGCGCATCGACAAGGATAAACCGCTGTTCGGGCAGCGGTCGCTAACCAAGAGATTGGCCCGCACGGTGTTCTTCGGCGCAGCACCCACAATCGGCTCAGCCCACAAAGGCCTGGAGACACAGCGGGTCTTCCTTGGTACCGCGGTGCCCGGTGATGTGCCGGGCAACTTCCACTCTGCTCTGACTCAACTCGGCGACCGAGCAACTTACTTCTACTCCGGTTCCGGCAAGTACTGGTATGACCTTCACGCCAACATCACCCGTACTGCCAAAGACCAGGCCGAACGACTCCACAAAGAGGACGTGTGGGCAGAGATGGTACGGCGCTTGCAAAGTCAGGCCAAGACCCGAGGCGATTTCGCCGGGGTGCACGTGTGCCCGGAATCCAATGCCGACATCCCCGACACTGACGAGGCACGCCTGGTCATCCTGCATCCCAAGGTCGCTCACAAGCGCGGATCTGACTCGCCTGCAAAGGAATTCGCCAAGCAGGCTACCGAGCATCGCGGAACGTCCCATCGGGCCGACCGCAACATGCTCGTATATCTCGCCGCCGACGAGGCGCGCCTCGACGAGCTCAACTCCGCCGTGCGCGAGTACCTGGGGTGGGCACATGTTCTGGATAACGAAGTCGACCTTGACCTGACCCAGAACCAAAGGAACCAGGCGACCCAGCGGCAATCCCAGGCCGACGTGACAGTGAATTCCCGTTTGCTACAGACATTTACGTGGGCTCTGGTGCCTTCGCAACCCGATGCCGGGGCGCCGTTCATCGTGCGTGAGACCAAAGTCGAAGGACAATCGGAGTCGTTGGCTGAGCGGGTGTCGCGTCGGCTCGGCAACGACGGAGACCTATCGATCCGCCAAGCTGCGGCCACCATCCGACTGGCGATCGGGAAGGTTCCCCAGATCTGGAAGGACGGTCACGTCTCCCTCGGAGCGTTGTGGCAGTTATACAGCCAGTACCCGTACATGCCTCGGTTGCGCGACCGCCGAGTGCTCGACGAAGGCATCGTCGACATGCCAATGATCTGGCAGACAGATGCGTTCGCGCTGGCCACGGGCTTCGATGAAGCGGCTAAGCGCTACATCGGGCTATGGACACCCGACGACAGTGGCACAGCGCCTGCAGCAACAGACTCATTGCTTCTTGTCCGCCCCGACGTCGCGGTCAAACAACGTGACACCGAGGTCAAGCCACCATCAGATCCGGACGACGAGGCGACGCCGTCTGATGGTGACAAGACGGCGAAGCCACCAGTCGACATTGCGTTTCCCCCACCGAAAACTCGTTTCTACGGGGTCAAGACTCTCAGCTCCGACAAGATCGCCCTGGACTTCAAGAATGTCGCCGAAGAAGTCCTTGCCCATCTCCGTGACTCTGGCGCCACGCTCGTCGTGAAGGTCGAAATCGAAGCCATTGACGCTGACGGTTTCGACGAGGGCAAGATTCGGACGGTGTCTGAGAACGCACAGACGCTGAAGTTCGATCAGTCGGGGTTTGAAGAGACATGAGCTTCACGGAACTCCACCGTGCTCTCGGAGTCGCTCCCGGTCCGCTTACTGACGAGTTACTGAGCGAAGCAGTCGCGGCTAGGGTAGCGGAAACCGATGGGTTGGATTGGAAGTCCGAGTTGCCCCCCGCAAAGGGAATTCCGCAGACTGAGTTCCCAAAGGACGTAGCGGCGATGGCCAACAGCGGCGGCGGTGTGATCGTCTACGGCGTTCGTGAGGAGCAGAAAGCGGCCATCGAGAGGGTGGACGTCGGCGAGTTCGATGAGGCCCACGAACGTTCCCTTCGTAACGCCGCGATCACCGCCATCTCACCATCAGTGTTCGGCCTGGACATACACCGTGTGGGGGTCGTAGGAAGTCGGGCCGTCATCGTCGAGGTTCCCCCAAGCCTCGACGGACCCCACCTCATCTACAGGAACGACTACTTCGCCGCGCCTGTCCGCAACGACTCGGACACCGTGTGGATGAAGGAACGTCAGATCGAAGCTATGTATCGCACACGCTTCGAGGAACGACGTCACGCCGCCGAGGTGCTGAACGCGCTATTCAGTGAAGCGGCCGCGGGAAGAAACACCGACACCCGTTCATGGATGATCGCCGTTGCCCATCCACGTATGCCACGCTTTCGTGATCGGCTAACCCGCGAGGCGGCTCGCGACGTGCTGTCCAAGGCCGAAGGTCTGGCATTGGTTTACGCGGGACGGGGCGGCATTCACCCGTTAGAGAGCGTCGAGCGGCTTAACCCTCGCCCCGGTCTGCGCCGCTGGGTTGCGGTGAACACGGCAACGAGCGAACGCGCAAGATGGAAAGAGGCCTGGGCGAGCATCCACGACGATGGCGCTGTCACTTTGGCAACCGCCGTAGGCGCGCACCGGATCCAAGACGACTATTTCGAGGGAGGACAAGTCGAATCATCAGCCATCGAATGCGCGATCGCCGACTTCATGGCACTCATCAGGACGACCGCAGAAGCGACCGGCAATGACGAGTACGACGTGCGAGTAGGGATCGTTTGGACTGGCGTGACCCCACTCATGATTCTGACAAAGGACACTCATGGCTATACGTACGACGGTGTCTCTACTCCGCTGCACCACTACACGCCCGTCGAAGTGACGGTTGATGCAAGCGAACCCGACCTGGACTACTTCTGGCACGTCCACGATCTCGCCCAGGACTGTGTAAACCAAGGCGGGATCTCGAACGTACTGATGATCTGCCCACCAGATCGGGACAACGAGGGATAATTCGCATGGCGAACCTGAAAAA
This sequence comes from Mycolicibacterium rhodesiae JS60, assembly GCA_000230935.2. Lineage (GTDB taxonomy): Bacteria > Actinomycetota > Actinomycetes > Mycobacteriales > Mycobacteriaceae > Mycobacterium > Mycobacterium rhodesiae_B. The sequence goes on along the minus strand of AGIQ01000001.1, from coordinate 389,336 downwards.
CCCTGTGAAGCAGAAGCTTGAGCACGTGCTGAACATGCGGACTGGCTACGTACTCGATTTCACCAATGCCACTTTTCAGGACTTCATCGTTACCAGTGTCGGCATCGACGTGGATGAGAAGTATCAAGACGGTTCGAAAGCAGTTCGCCTCAGATCATTCTGGCAGTCTGAGTCGGATGAGACCGTCGCAACGCTCATGCTCGAAATGCTTGAACGTTGGCGGACAATTCAGCTAATGAACGATGGCCCTTCACCCGCCGAACAGCAGATCTACGACGAAGCCGTATCAGAGCTAAATGCACTCATTCGCCACGATCCGACACCCACTGCTGATGAAATCGCCTTTCTGGAAAAGGATCTCGGCACCATCGACCTGAATGCAGTACCAGTTCCTTTGACGTTCAAAGAAGTCATCCAACAGCGTCGGGACGAGATCGAGCGATGCATGAAGGCGAAGGCGGCACTTGCAGTGATCTTCTTGTGCGGCAGCACCCTTGAAGGCCTGCTTTTTGCCGTCGCTGAGAGCAACCCAAAACAGTTCAACCAAGCAACTGCAGCTCCCACCACAGATGGCAGCGTGCGGCCGTTTGGTGAATGGACTCTTCAGAACCTCATCGCCGTGTCACGCGAACTCGGACTGGTCGGCGCGGATGTGTTGATACATGCCGACGCCGTGCGCGATTTCCGCAACTATATCCACCCACGACAACAGATTCGAGAGAATTTCACACCGCGCATGTTTACGGCCGAGATGGCCGACAAGGTGCTTCGCGCAGCGATCGCCGACCTAGCGAGCCGGGCCTCTTCGTGATCCTCGGCGAGGAGTTCACTGCAACAGAGCATCCCGGGGTTGACCTCGTCAGAGAACTACACATTGACTGAACCGACCAACGATCCTGTTCCTGCACCGGCCGCGTACCTCATCGCGCATGATCCCACCGGCGCAAGCGATGTTCGGGTCGAGCACATCTGCGACCTAACGAGTGAAGATTACCAACGGTATAAAGCGGCCGATCGCATGCTGTACGACATCTTGGTTGCCAACATCTTCACCTACGTCCAGGGCTCGGTGAAAGTGTTCCAGACGATATGGCAAAGTGCTAACGCTGCGCTGGCCGCCAACGAAATCCGCCCCAACACCGATCCTCATGGCGTGGCCCTGTGGAATACGCAACTGCGGGCCTCGGTTCTCTCGCTGTGCGTGGCGATCGTGCACCACCAGGAACAGACTTACCAAACAGTCTGCGACCGCCATGGGGCCAATAGCCAAGCCCATCAGACGGCAAAAGGGGTCTTCGGGAATCTCTATGACAGTCACCGTGGGTATCGATACCTGTACGGCCTGCGAAATGTAATGGTGCATGACAGCATGGATGCAATCTCGATCACAGCGTCAGCGACGCGGAACGCAGGCGGACCACCAATCGCCCTGTACGACTTGCATATTGATCGATCCTTGATGTCCGAGTCAACTAAGCTCAATCGCAATCTCCGCGATGAGTTCGCGACCCTCGACGAGAGTCCCAGTGTGCTGGAACTCCTCGCTGAAATCGCGCAACCTCTCGTCGAGGCCAACCGCCATCTACGCGACATCGTGCACCCAGACCTTACTGAGGCATGCAAGACGGTGATGGAGTTCGACGATCTTTTCGAGCAGCGTCCCGGAACTCGCGCACTCGTCCATGAGCAAAGCCCTGAGCTGATACCTGGCTTCCGTTTCAGTTACACAAGCATTAGCGCCGATGTTATCGGTTTCGCGCGGGCGTATAGGCCCCAGACGTCCGGGTGATACTGACTGACGTCATTCCTGCACGAGGTTTACTCCGTCGTGAGCCCGTGACTGCGGCTCATCCTCATATGCATCCAACACACGCACCCCGAACGCCGGAACCATCGCCGATTGAACTTCTTCCTTTGTCATCCAACGGATCTCACGTGCCTCCTCGGTTGCATGGGGCTCACCATCATCGGGCCGACAGCGGTACACCAACGCAACAATTCCGTGAGTCAAGTTCTTGTAGACGCCGGTCAGCCTCTCCACCGTGACCTCAAGTCCGGTCTCTTCCAGCACCTCACGCCGAACACCGGCCTCAAACGACTCATCGAGTTCGAGAACTCCCCCCGGCGCCTCCCAGTGGCCATTGTCGTCGCGCTTGATGACGAGGACCCGCCCGTCATCGCGGACCACGATGCCGGCGACGCTGACCGAATGTTTCGGTGTAGCTGCCATGCGGAAAACTCCTCTGCGGCCGACTCCATTAGTGACAGGGGACGTGTCGTTTCCCTAGACTAGTCGCCTAGACATGTATGGGAAGGCTCTCAGGTGCTGCAACTTGGCCAGATCGACCGGGCGGACGATAAGCCGCCGTATCGGCAGATCGCCAGCATGTTGCGCGACTCCATCAGCTCTGGCCGGCTCGAAGCCGGTGAACGTCTGCCCTCCGAGGCCGAGCTGATCGAGCATTTCGGCGTCGCTCGGATGACGGTCCGGCAGGCCGTGCAGGAACTGCGCGCCGAAGGCTTGGTGATCTCCGAGCATGGCCGCGGCGTGTTCGTGCGACCTGCTCCCCCAATCAGGCGGCTCGCATCCGATCGCTTCGCGCGCCAACATCGCGCCAGCGGCAAAGCCGCATTCACCGTCGAAGCGGAGAAGTCCGGCTACACCCCTCAGGTTGACAACATCACCGTGACGCGAGACAGGCCAGATTCGATTGTGGCCGAACGCCTTCGACTGAACGCCGATGAAGAAGTGGTGGTTCGATCTCGGCGCTACCTCGCCGATGGCAAGCCAGTCGAAACGGCGACGTCGTACATTCCTGCCACCTTCGCCAAAGGCACCAGAATCGAGCAGACCGACACCGGGCCAGGCGGCATCTACGCACGCCTGGAAGAGGCCGGCCACACCCTCGCGCGGTTCACCGAGGAGGTCGGGGCCCGAATGCCCACCCCCGACGAACGCCGCGCATTACAACTTCCGCCAGGGGCGCCGGTTCTCACCGTGGTTCGGACGGCCTACGACACCAACGACGTGGCTGTTGAAGTGTGCGACACCGTGAAGGTGGCGTCGGCCTACCTGCTGGAATACGACTTCTCCGCGCGCTGAAACGTCGCGAAACGACCAACTGCGCCGGAACGCTTGACTTACTCCTCTAGACGACTAGGTTGAGTAGTCATCTAGTCAATCCACTTGAAAGGTTCAACAATGTCCATCCCCAAATGGCTCCAGATCGGCCACGACCAGGTGTTCTCCCTCGGCGCGTTCCTCGTATCCGAGGTGACGCCGATGATCGACTTCGACAAGTCCTCCGGTGAGAACCGTGTGCAGGCGAGGGATCGGGATACCGGCTTGCCGATGTGGCAGGTGGAAGTGCTCGACGGCGACCCGGCGGCACCGAAGCGTAGCCGCACGGTGACGGTCAAGTTCGCCTCACCGACGCAGCCGTCTGCACCTGCCAATTCCAGCGGAACACCCTTTACCCCAGTGGTTTTCGACGGTCTCATGGCGCTGCCATACGTTGAGAAGTCCGGCGACTTCTCCCGGATCGCCTGGTCGTTTCGAGCCTCCGACATGAGGGCGCCGGGCAAGCCGTCCACGAGCGCATCGACAAGCCGGGAATCGGCATGAATCCCGATACGTACGCACAGCTCGATCCCGACACCCCGTTCCGGCTGGATCACGTCTTTAGTTTCCTCACCACGCTCGGTCTGTGGGTGGTGATCTTTGTAGGAGTCAGCGCCGCGGTGCTCATCTCCTGGCGACTGCGCTCACCCGAGACCTACGAGGAACGGATCGCAACACCGGCCCGACTTCTGTACTGGCGAGTCTGGGCTTACGCCTCCTGGCACAGGCTCTGCAAACGCTGCGGCTTATCCGCCTCCGAGCAGGTGACGCGTCGCGATAAGGAAGGGCGACAGGTCACCTCCACCCGCTGGTTTCATCCAAAGCTGTTGGGAACAGAGGTGTCTCACACCACTCTGCGGCTAACGGTGCGAGCACGGATGGGACAGACCGTGGAGGACCTGGAGCGGGCTGTTCCTGCGATCCGTGACGCTGCTCGGGCACATTCGGCGCGGGTAGTAGTCGTCTCGCCCGGCACCCTGCGGATCGAGCTGGTCAAGCGAGAACAGTTGTCGACGGTACGTCACGCCGCACCGCCAACGGCGGTCGCAACAACACGAGTGACGCTCGGACGACGCGAGGACGGTTCCGATTGGATCCTCCCCTTGCGCGGACGACACACCCTCACCGTGGGCTGCTCGAACGCAGGCAAAGGTTCCATCTTCTGGGGAATCGCCGGTGGGCTTGGTCCTGCCGTCGCCGCCGGAGTGGTTCATCTGATCGGAATTGATCTGAAGTACGGCATCGAATTGTCAGTCGGCGCAGGGCTATTCACCAAGATCGCCACTACAGAGGCCGATGCCGTGGAAACCCTTGCTGGGCTGGAGATGCTGATGGACAAGCGTGGCAAGGCGATGGCGGGCCACACGCGCGAGCACCGTCCGACCAAGACGTCACCCCTTGTGGTGCTGCTGATCGACGAGCTGGCCGGAGTGACCGCGTATATGAGCGATCCGGCCCTGCGGAAAGAAGCCGCCGCCTCGTTGTCACGGATCCTGACCAAGGGTCGAGCGCTGGGAATCGTAGTCGCCGCATTCCTGCAAGACCCTCGCAAGGAAGTGCTGCCGATGCGAGGCTTGTTTACCCAGACCATCGCGCTTCGACTGCGATCGCGCGAGGAAGTCACGATGGTCCTCGGCGACGGCATGGCCGACAAAGCTCCCGCGGACCGAATCAGCCCCGACAGACCGGGCACCGGCTACGTCATCGCCGAGGACGGCCACACGACCAAGGTCCGATCCGATTACTGGTCCGACGATCAAATCCGGTCCACTGCAAGGAAATACGGAAGATCGAGGACCACCGGGGGCAGAGCAATGGATGCCCGGTTCGACTCAACCCAAGCAACGAGGTGACGCCATGGTGATTCACGGTCTCCGGGAAGCCCTCGTGTCCACCGGCAGCTTTCCCGAGCTGCTGACCGCAGATCAGGTTTCGGCGCTCCTTGGCGTCTCTGCCGCGACACTCAACCGTTGGGCCGCGCTCCGCGAGACCACCGGAGAGCAGATAGGCCCGCCCTGCTACACGTTGTCAGAGCGAGTCCGTCGCTGGGATGCGGCCGAAGTCCGCTCGTGGCTCAAGCAGGTGCGTCGGTAATGGCCGGCAACACACCGCGCGGCATCCGCAAACGCCTCAGCAGGGCCGGGGAGCCCCGCTACCAAGTCCGCTACCTGATCCGCGACCCGGACGCCCCATCTGGCTGGGTGGAAACGTCCGCGACGTTCCCGACCCTGCGCGAGGCGAAAGCGTTCAAGTCCGAGCGCGACAACGAGGCTGCGCTCGGCGCACGTCGGTTCGATCCTCGCCTGGGCCGCACACCGCTGAGCCGGATCTGGGCGCAGTTCTCCGACTCCAAGAAGCCGGCGGTGTCGCCAAAGACCTGGAGCGGCTACACCCAGCATTGGGAGCTGCGCATCAAGCCACGCTTCGGGCACGTGCCGGTCGACGAGATCACCCGCGCCGAGGTCCAGACGTTCGTTGACGGCCTGACGGTCGGCCCGTGGGCGAAGGTATCCACGTTGCGCCTGCTGCGGTCGATTCTCGATGTCGCCCACCAGGATGGTCGGATCAACCGCAATCCGGCCTTGGGCGTCTCAGCGGGCCGCATTCCCGAGCGGGAGCGTCACCGCTACCTAACCGCCCGGGAGGTCCAGACGCTCGCCACCGCGTGCGGGGATCAGGGCGATGTGGTGACGATCCTGGCCTACACCGGCCTGCGCTGGTCCGAACTCGTCGGGCTCCGCGTCAAGGACATCGACCTCACCGCCCGCCGTCTCTACGTCCGGCGGGCCGCCCCAGAGGTCGAAGGCCACATCGTCATCGGACCGCCCAAGACCCGAGCCGGCATCCGTACCGTCCCACTCCCCCAAGTCGTCGTCGAGATCTTCAAGGGGCGTATGAACGGGCGGGAACCCGACGAGCCCGCCGTCACCTCACCCAATGGCGCAATGCTGCGCTCCAACAACTGGCGTCGACACACCCACTGGAACAAAGCCCTCAAGAAGACCGACCTGACGCCACTGACCATCCATGATCTACGCCACACCTATGCCAGCCTGGCCCGCAAATCCGGTGCCGACCTCAGATATGTCCAGAAGACCATGGGCCACTCAACGCCGACCGTGACGGCGAACATCTACAGCGACCTCTACTCGGACGAGTTGGACCAGGTCGCAACGAACCTCGATCTGCTTCATGCGACCGAGATTCACACACCGAAGACCGGACAGGAACCGGACAAAGAAAACTGACAACCGAGCGCAAGACCCGTGTCGATGCAGGTAGAGAATGGTGGCCAGGGCCGGGATCGAACCGGCGACCTTCCGCTTTTCAGGCGGACGCTCGTACCAACTGAGCTACCTGGCCGGAAGGCACGTGTGCCTCGCCGTAATGGCGACCCTGACGGGACTCGAACCCGCGACCTCCGCCGTGACAGGGCGGCGCGCTAACCAACTGCGCCACAGGGCCTTGCTCTCCTGCATGTACTGCTCGCCCCGACGATACCGCCGTCACGCGTACCCCCAACGGGATTCGAACCCGTGCTACCGCCGTGAAAGGGCGGCGTCCTAGGCCACTAGACGATGGGGGCCAGAACCGAATCACTCCGGGGTACTCACAACGAGTGCACGTTAGAGCGTCGTTAGCTTAGGGCACGGCCGGCACAATCCCAAAACCGAGTGACCCCGCCGGAGGCAGTATTCTGTGCCACGCGCCCCTATAGCTCAGTCGGTAGAGCTACGGACTTTTAATCCGCAGGTCCCAGGTTCGAGCCCTGGTGGGGGCACAACATTAGGCCAACAAAGGTTTCGCCGGAGCAGTCCGTCGCGAGATGACCCGTCACCGCCGGGGGTGACTTATCGTGAACCACATGAATGACACGGCGCCGCAGCCTGCGGACGGTCCGCGCCGCGGCGTCGACCGAGTCACCGGCCGGCACGTGATCGCCCGACTGGCCGGGCCCGAGCACGACCAAACCGTGCGCGCGGTCGTCGACCTCCTCTCCGGCGAGCAGAGCGCCGTCGACGAGATCGTCAACGACGCGGTATCCGACCCCGAGCGGCTGGAGTCACTCGAACGTCTCGGCACCTACGACGACGTCCGCAACCCGACACTCGATCGAGTCGCGGTCTTGGTAGCCGAGGCCCTGGGCACCCAGACAGCGGCGGTGTCGATCGTCTATCCCGACCGACAGGTGCTGGCGGGATCCAACACGAGCGACGAGGCCATGCCCCGCGTCGCGCCACTGGAGATGTCGATCTGCAAGTTCACGGTTGCCAGCCGGGAGCCGCTGATCGTCGACGACACCAGGGCCCACCCCCTGCTGGCGGATCATCCGGCGGTTCGCGACGGGATCCTGGCCTACGCCGGAATTCCGTTGATCGACAGCAAAGGCCATGTGGCCGGGACGTTGTGCACCTGGGACACTCGTCCGCGGCACTGGTCCAGTGGCCAGGTACAGATCCTCAACGACCTCGCCGACGTTGCGCGACAGCGGCTACTCGCCGACCCACGCGGTAAATGATCGTTGCCAATCTTTCGGCACGCGGGGGGATACATGGGTCGACGGGTAGCAAAATCGGGTAGCGTCCGCCATGTGGTGCGGCGGGTGATGTGAGCGGTCATGGCGATACGGACCCTTCACGTAGACAATGAGCCGGCGACGCCGGTCAATAGCGGCACGCTGCCCGCGCGCCGGAAGACGTTTGCCGAGCGGGTGCGCTCTGATCCCTTGAGCACGATCATCACCGTCTCGATCGACGTGTTGACGGCCACGGTGGCGACGACTATCGGCGTGCGATGGGCGATGTCGACCCATGACTATCCGCCCAACCTCTGGCTGGCCTTTCTGTACGTGCCCGTCGTGATCTTCATGCTGGCCGTACGGGGGGTGTACCGACGGCGCCTCAACAGGGAATTCCTCGACGAGATCGGGCCCATCGAGGCGACGGTGGCGATCGCGACGATGTTCCTGCTCGGCGGCTTGGTGCTCAGCAACGAAACCGGTCGTCCCGGCGCCGCCGTGCTGAAGATCTGGCTCTGTGCCGCGCTACTCATGCCGCTCGGGCGGCTGGTGCGGGTGGTCATCCAGCGGAGCCTGCGCCGACACGACCATCTACAGGCACCGACCCTCATCGTCGGCAACGGCCGCGTCGCAGGGCACATCATCAGCCGCTTGGAAGAGTTTCCGCAGTACGGCCTGGCCCCGGTCGGCATCGTCGACGCCGAGCCGTGGTTCGGCCAGCCGGGTGATCCGCGCCCCGATCTCCCCTGGCTCGGTCCGCCGGACAACATCGACGAAGCGATCCGGCTGACCAGCGCCCAGAACGTCGTCATCGCCTTCTCCCGAACTCAGGACCAGGTGCTCACCCACGTGGTCCGCACCGCCCATCAGAACGGACTGCGTGTCTGGGTCGTGCCGCGCATGTTCGACACGATCGGTGAGCGGGCACGGATCGAGCACGTGGGCGGTACCCCTCTGCTCGCACTGCCCCACACCGATCCCCGCGGCTGGCAGTTCGCCGTCAAGCACATCTTCGACCGGGTGATGGCCGCCTTCCTCCTGCTGTTGATCTCGCCGGTGTTCCTGACCCTCGCACTGCTCGTGAAACTGAGCTCGCCGGGGCCGGTCTTGTTCAGCCAGCCGCGCGTGGGGCGCGACGGCCGGCCGTTCGGCTGCCTCAAGTTCCGCTCGATGCGAGCCGTAGCGGACACCGATCCGGAGTTCCAGCTCAAGACCGGCGCCGCGCCCGGCGGCGTGGAAGGCGTCGACCGGCGGACCAAGATCGGCAAGATCCTGCGCGCCACCTCACTGGACGAACTGCCGCAGTTCATCAACGTGCTGAAGGGTGAGATGAGCCTGGTCGGCCCGCGGCCCGAGCGACCGGAATTCGTCGAGCTGTTCGAGGCTCAGATCCAGCGGTATGGCGAACGGCATCGCGTCCGAGCCGGCGTCACCGGCTGGGCTCAGGTGCACGGCTTGCGCGGGCAGACATCCATCGCCGATCGCGCCGAATGGGACAACTACTACATCGAGAACTGGTCCCTTGCTCTCGACCTGAAGATCCTTGCGCTGACGATCCCGGCTGTCCTGCGACGCGCCGAATAAAACTTCGATAACGACGCGGTTAGCTGGCGTGTGAAAAGTACCCGACGTGGGTACAAGACAGCTAACGCATCGGGGAGCGGTGGAGTCCCGATTCACACGCGTCACAGGAGTAGACATGAGTCACCCCGCCGTCACATCGACCGATGTCATTCGCTTTGCGATCGCCGAGCAGGTTCGGCGACTCGGCGGCACTGAAGAGGACATCGACGACATCGCTTTCGCCGCGTCATATGCGGTGATGTGTTGGGGTTTCTCTGCCGCACAAAGTATTTGACGGTTACGTCAGCACAACGGGCCGGTCGACTGAGATCCCGGCCCACCGCCGAACCCTGCACCTGGAACTCCGCCTCATTCCCCGCGTCGCCAAGCACGGTGACCTCAAAAACTTGCGTCGGCAAGGATCGCTTGCTCAGTCCCCGAGGTTGCTGCGCTCGACAGATCGGCAGCCGGCAAAGGAGTTTGTCTGCGTGGTCCGGCTATGCGGACTGCGTTTTCTGGACCGGGCAGGTCGCGCCGAGATAGTGAATTCCATTGTCGCGCTCCCCCACTGGTGGCAGATTGCGCGACGGGGTGTGGACCAACGGAGCATCGACGGAAATCCTGCCGGTGGCCCGATCCCAGCCGGCGCGGGCACGGGGGTGCATTCGGCGGCGTTTGGGCAGCAGTTTGAAAGCCAGGTTGACCGACCGGCCGAACAGTCGATGCAGGCGCTCGTCGCGCCTGGACCACGAGTAGCCCATGAGGTCGCGGACCGGCTGATCGTAGAGGCCGACGGTGATCCACACCGCGAATGGCCCGAGCACCTTGAGGTAGGCCGCCCATAGGAAGTCCGGAATCCATTGCAGCGAGGGATGTTTCGGCATCGTGGACAGGTCGAGCACTTCGCGGGTGGCGTAGTTGTTCTCCAGCACATTGCGGCACATGTGGTCCCAGTAGACTCCGAACTCCTCCCAGCTGGCGGGTACCGGGCGCATACTCATGCCGTACATCCGGTACCAGGTGACGTGCTCGTCGAACAGCTGGCGCTTCTCATCTTCGGTGAGGCCGCCCCCGAAGTGCTCGGCAGTCAGAATGGTGCCCATGAAAAACGTTGAGTGCGCCCAGTAAAAGACGTCCGGGTTCAATGCGCTGTACCGACGCCCTTGGGCGTCAACACCTTTGATCGGAATATGGTAGTCGCGCACCTCTGCGCCGGTCATCGGCGCTCGCTCGCCGTCGAACACCACGCCGCCAATCGGGTACAGCGACCGCAGCAGGCGAGGCAGGCGCTCCACGAAGAAGATCGAATGCTCTTCGACCGCGGCACCGAGTTGAGGGTGCATGTTCTGCATCGAGCCGGCCCACGGGCCCTGCAGCAGTCCACGCCAGTCGCCGAAGTATTTCCACGTCAGCGAGTCAGGTCCGAGCACAGGGGGCGGGGAGTCATAGGTCCCCCGGGTCACCGGGCAGCCAGCGGCCCCCGGCGCGCCCTCGCTGGTGGCCGGGCACACGTCGGACGTATCTTGACTCAACTGATGACCTTCCCAAGGGCGGGGCATTTTGACTACATGCGTTGTCACCATGAGCTTAGGAGCGATGTGACGTCGGGTCAACGACGGGGCCGCTGGTCGGGCGTCCCCCTGCCGGACCGGCAGGCACTGCGCCGCGACGAGCTGATCGCAGCCGGGGTGACCCTGCTCGGCAGCGCGGACGGCCCGGCGCTGACGGTGCGCGCAGTCTGCCGGGATGCCGGCCTGACCGAACGCTACTTCTACGAGAGCTTCGGTGACCGAGACGAATTCGTGCGGGCCGTCTACGACGACGTGTGCAATCGCGCGATGGCTGCGCTGAGATCGGCAGGCACGCCCCGGGCGGCCGTGGAACGATTCGTAGCCCTCATGGTCGACGATCCGGTGCGCGGACGCGTGCTGTTGTTGGCGCCGCAGACGGAAGCCGTGCTGATCCACTCCGGGGCGGAATGGATGCCGAGCTTCATCGAGCTGCTTCAGAGCAAGCTGACCGCGATCAGCGACCCGGTGCTGCAGAAGATGATGGCCACCGGCCTGATCGGCGCGCTGACGGCACTGTTCACCGCCTACCTGGACGGCCGACTGGCAGCGTCGCGCGAGCAGTTCATCGACTATTGCGTCGACCTGCTGCTGACGCGCGCGGCGAGTTATCCGCCGGCGACCTGACCGGCCTCGCCCGGAACATTGCCGGTCTCGAGAAGCTCACTGGACTCGCTCTGCTGCGCTTCGGCCTGCTGCTGGGCGAGCTTCTCCTCGTAATCGGCGCGAGCGGCGCGGCCTTCGGGGCTGCCCACCGAGTTGCCCGGCACACCGGCAGTGCTGAACGTGTTGTTGCAGTTCAGGTAGAGCAGCACCCGGCCGCCTGGGCTGACACCGCTGGAATCCAAGAAATTGGCACTTCGCGATCCGGTGACGATGCACTGGTCAGTCGGCAGGAACGTGCCGACCCGGGTCGCGATCGTCGCGGACTCCCCGCCGTCACTGATCGCCTGCGCGGCGTCGGCATATGTCATACCAGCGTATTCGTTGGTTGCAGAAGCAACACCGGTTCCGAACATCGCGAAGGACGCCGCGGCAGCACCCAAAGTGCAGATGCCAATGGTCAATTGCTTCTTCACGTTCTTACGACCTCCGGACATGTGCGTTGCCTGTGCATTAGCGTACGAAACACTGGTCGGACCAGTGCGCAAATGGTACTCCAGTGGATCGAACCTCGCAGGACTGAACATCGAGGGCCGATACGCACTGCGTCTTCGGTTATCTGCCCGGTATCGGGACCGGCTGGGCCGCGTCGCCGGACTGAAGCAATTCGTCGCCCACGTTCTGTTGCTGCTGTGCCTGCTGCTGGGCCTGTTGATCCTGCAAAGTCTGCTGACCTGAAGGACTGGCCGCCGAGTTGCCGGGATTACCGGGGCTTGCCACCCCTTCATTGCAGTTGAGATCCAGAAGTACGCGTCCACCCGGATTGTTGCCGCTGGCGTCCAAGAAGCTCGCGTTTCGTGAGCCGGTCACCTGGCACTGCGTGGTGGGCAGTTGATCTCCGACGACGGTAGCGATGGTGTCGGTGCCACCCGTCTGTTGAATTGCCTGCTGCGCTTCGGCGTACGTCTGGCCTGCGTATTCGTTGTCCGCGTGCGCGACGCCCGCGAAGGCCAGGGCAAACCCGGCGGCTACGACGGCACCCATACCGATGGCAGATCGCTTCATTGCTCCCCCAAGACACACCGCAAATGTCCCCAACCGATGGGCCAGAAGCCTATCGCGCCGTCTCATACCCCGGGCCTGAACAACATGCCAGGCCCAGGAACTTGAATGTCACCGAGATACACAGATATATTGAGTGCAACCACTAGGCACAGATAACTGGAGGGTCCATGTCGCAAGACCTGACCGACCTCGATCTCCTGCGTGAGCTGGAACCGGTGGCGGAGAAGCTCATCAACCGCCACATGACGATGATGAAGGACTGGAACCCGCACGACTACATCCCGTGGTCGGACGGGAAGAACTACTACGCACTCGGCGGCCAGGACTGGGATCCCGAGCAGTCCAAGCTGTCCGAAGTCGCACGCACGGCCTTGATCCAGAACCTCCTGACCGAGGACAACCTGCCTGCCTATCACCGCGAGATCGCGATGAACTTCTCCATGGACGGCCCCTGGGGCTACTGGGTCAACCGGTGGACCGCCGAGGAGAACCGCCACGGAATCTCGATTCGCGACTACCTGGTGGTCACCCGCAACTGCGATCCGGTCGAGCTCGAAGAGCTGCGGATGGAGCAGATGACCCGCGGCTTCTCCCCGGGCCAGAACCAGCAGGGCGATCTGTTCGCCGAGAGCCTGTTCGACTCCGTCATGTACGTGAGCTTCCAGGAGCTGGCCACCCGGGTGTCGCACCGCAACACCGGCAAGGCCTGCAGTGACCCGGTCGCTGAACAGCTGCTGGCCAGGATCTCCAATGACGAGAACCTGCACATGATCTTCTACCGCGACGTGAGCGAGGCCGGCTTCGACGTGGCCCCGAACCAGGCGATGAAGTCGCTGCACCGGGTGCTGAAGAACTTCAAGATGCCCGGCTACACCGTGCCCGACTTCCGTCGCAAGGCCGTCGTCATCGCCATGGGCGGCGTCTACGACCCGCGCATCCACCTAGACGATGTCGTGATGCCGGTGCTCAAGAAGTGGCGCATCTTCGAGCGCGACGACTTCACCGGCGAAGCCGCTGAGATGCGCGACGACCTGGCGGTGTTGATCAAGGAGCTCGAAGAGACCTGCGACAAGTTCGAAGAGGCCAAGATGCGCAAGCTCGAGCGTGACGCACGCCTGGCCGAGAAGCGCAGCGCCAAGGCACTGGCGGGGGCGGCGACATAGTCGACACAGCACCTGCCGCCACCGGGCTGCGGATCGGGCCCTTCGCCCTCCGCAGCCCGGTTGTCTTGGCGCCGATGGCCGGTGTCACCAACGTCGCGTTCCGCACTCTGTGCCGCGAGCTCGAGGAAGCCCGAGCCGGAACCGTCAGCGGGCTCTACGTCTGCGAGATGGTGACCGCTCGCGCACTCGTCGAGCGGCACCCCGTCACCATGCACATGACGACGTTCGCCCCGCAGGAGTCGCCGCGCTCCCTGCAGCTCTACACCGTGGACCCGGCCACCACCTATGAGGCCGCCCGGATGATCGTCACCGAGGACCTCGCCGATCACATCGACATGAACTTCGGCTGCCCGGTGCCCAAGGTCACCCGGCGCGGCGGCGGCGCCGCGCTGCCCTACAAGCGGCGCCTGTTCGGTCAGATCGTGGCTGCCGCCGTCCGCGCGACCGAGGGCACCTCGATGCCCGTGACAGTGAAGTTCCGGATCGGGATCGACGACGCCCATCGCACGCACTTGGACGCCGGCCGGATCGCCGAACAGGAAGGCGCCGCCGCCGTCGCACTGCACGCCAGAACCGCCGCCCAGCGCTACTCGGGGACCGCCGACTGGGACGAGATCGCACGCCTCAAGGAGGCGGTGACCACGATTCCGGTCCTCGGTAACGGCGATATTTTCGAGGCCAATGATGCGCTGGCGATGATGGCCTCGACCGGGTGTGACGGAGTCGTCATCGGCCGTGGATGCTTGGGCCGGCCGTGGCTGTTCGCCGAACTCTCGGCAGCCTTCACCGGCGCACCCACGCCGACGCCGCCGACCCTGGGCGAGGTCACCGACATCGTCCGCCGCCACGGCGAGCTGCTGGCCGATCACTTCGGCGAGGACAAGGGCATGCGGGACATCCGCAAGCACGTCGCCTGGTATCTGCACGGATTTCCGGCCGGCGCCGAGGTCAGGCGGGCGTTGGCACTGGTCAAGACCTTGGCCGAGCTCGACAGCCTGCTCGACAAGCTCGATCGCGACGTCCCGTTCCCCGACGCCGCGACCGGGCCGCGCGGACGTCAGGGATCTGCGTCGTCCGTCACACTCCCCGAGGGCTGGCTCGACGATCCGGACGACTGCACCGTGCCGGCAGGCGCCGATGTCATGCACTCCGGCGGCTGAACCGAGACGGTCTCGACATCTGTGCGAGCTAGCGGCCGGCAGGGTTGTCTCAGTACGATGATGATCTTGTTGTGCGGACCGCTGAAGTGGCGGACCCCTACCGAGTACTGCTACAAGACATAGAACGGTTGAGACGGCCGCGCATCGGCGCCCGGCCGCACTGGCGATACAACCGCACGCGCGTGGACGCGCAAGACCGCACCAGAGTCGGAGGCGACTGGAACATGAGTGATGGCGGCAACGCCACGCCTGGCCAGCACCGCGCGCCCGACGACGGCGAGCGGGTGGCCCGGGCACCGCGATCGGGTGCCGGAGCCGCCCCGTGGGAGCGGGCATCGGCGGCGTCACACCGCGCACCGGACACCGACTCTCCGAGCGGTAACCACTCCCAGGGTGTGGCCGTCGCTGACCTGATCGCCAAGCTGTCGGGCTCCGCCCCCGCGATCGAGCCCACTCACCGCCGCGCTGCAGCCCCGCCCGCCGACGAAGCAGAAGAACTCCCGCTCCTCGACGACTCCGCCGATCTCACGGTGCCCATTCCGGTCGCGATCGCCGCCTACGCCGACGAAGTGCCCGACCTCGAGGCACTCAACCGCGCCAGGGGTCCGCTGGTCGCGAACCCCAACCCGGCCGAGGCGCCCAAGCGCGCGAAGAAAAAGAAGACGAAGACCGCGGCACTCAAGCCCGTCCTGGTGGCCGGCCGGTCGGCGGCGGCGATCTTCGCGGTGTCGGCCCTCGTGCTGACCGGCGGCGCCTGGCAGTGGCAGTCCACCAAGAACGACTTGCTGCGCAACGTCGCGGCGCTGGATCCCGATTCGCGCGACATCGTCGACCCCAACGCCCAGTTCGGCGACGAGAACTTCCTGATCGTCGGCGTCGACACCCGGACCGGCGCCAATGGTGAGATCGGTGCCGGCACCATTGAAGACGCCTATGGCGCCCGCTCGGACACCGTCATGCTGGTCAACGTCCCAGCCGACCGCAAGCGCGTCGTCGCGGTGTCCTTCCCCCGGGACCTGGCGATCACTCCGGCCTACTGCCAGGCCTGGGACCCCGACAGCGGCAAGTACGGTCCGGTTCTCGACAAGTTCACCGGCGAGATGAGTGACGACTACCGGTATACCGAGACCAAACTGAACTCGGCATACGCATACGGCGGACCGAAGTGCCTGGTCAAGGTCATCCAGAAGATGTCGGGACTATCGATCAACCGGTTCATGGCGGTCGATTTCGCCGGGTTCTCCAAGATGGTCGACGCCCTCGGCGGGGTCGACGTGTGCAGCACCACCCCGCTGGATGACTACGAGTTGGGCACCGTGCTCGCCAGTGCCGGGCACCAAACGCTCGACGGGCACACCGCGCTGAACTACGTGCGCGCCCGCCAGGTCACCACCGAGGTCAACGGTGACTACGGCCGGATCAAACGCCAGCAGCTGTTCCTGTCCTCGCTGCTGCGCTCGATCATCTCCAAGGACACGCTGTTCAGCCTCAGCAAGCTCAACAACGTGGTCAACATGTTCATCGGCGACAGCTACGTGGACAACGTCCGGACGAAGGACCTCGTCGACCTCGGGCAGTCACTGCAGGGCGTCAACGCGGGCCGGATCACCTTCGTCACCGTTCCGACCACCGGGATCACCGACGCCGACGGTAACGAGCCGCCACGCACCGAGGACATCCGCAGCTTGTTCGACGCGATCATCAACGACGACCCGCTGCCCGGCGAGAACGACACCAACGCGACCACCAGCCCGCTGACCGCGGCGCAGCAGACCCTTCAGGCCGCCAAGCCGAATCCCACCGAGCAGCCTGCCGAAACCACCCAGACCGAGCTGGTCAACGCGGTGACCACCGATCCGCAGGACATCAGCGTGCAGGTCTCGAATGCCACCGGCCAGGACGGACTGGGCGCCACCGCGACCGCCGCGCTGCGCGAACACGGTTTCCGCGTGCTGCAACCCGACGACTACACCGGCAACGCCGTCAACTCGACGACGGTCATGTTCTCGGCGGGCAACGAGCAGGCCGCGGCCACCGTGGCCGCAGCATTCCCGAACGCGCAGATGGAGCGGGTGGACGGCCTGAAGAACACCGTGCAGGTGGTTCTCGGCCCCGATTTCAGCGCCGTCGGTGCCCCGCCGCCGAGCGGATCGACGGTCAGCGTTCACGTCAGTCACAACTCCAACAGCACCCCTACCCAATTGCCCGAGGATCTCACCGTCACCAACGCAGCCGACGTCACCTGCGAATAGGGCCGCCCGCACGAGGGGTTTGCTTTCATTCACCGTTCGTTCACCCTGCCTGCACATACTGAGCGCACAAGCAGAAAGTAGGGTGGGAGCTATGCGGACCGCGTACCACGAGCAACTCGATGCTCTGACCAACCAGCTGGCGGACATGTGTCGGCTGGCCGGGGTCGCGATGGAACGGGCGACTCAGGCGCTGCTCCAGGCCGACCTGGTGCTCGCCGAACAGGTCATCACCGACCACGATCAGATCTCCTCGGCCAGCGCCCGTGCCGAGGAAGCGGCCTTCGTGCTGCTGGCTCTGCAGGCGCCGGTGGCCGGCGATCTGCGGGCGATCGTGAGCTCCATCCAGATCGTCGCTGATGTCGACCGGATGGGAGCTCTGGCACTGCATGTCGCCAAGATCGCCCGCCGCCGGCACCCGCAGCACGCGCTGCCCGAGGAAGTGAACGGCTACTTTGCCGAAATGGGTCGTGTTGCAGTCGAATTGGGCAACAGTGCGCAAGAGGTCCTGCTGTCCCGGGATCCGGAGAAGGCCCGTCGCATCCGCGAGGAAGACGACGCGATGGACGATCTGCATCGGCATCTGTTCACCGTGCTGATGGATCGCGAGTGGAAGCACGGAGTGGCCGCCGCGGTCGACGTGACGCTGCTGGGCCGGTTCTACGAGCGCTTCGCCGACCATGCCGTGGAGATCTCTCGGCGAGTGATCTTCCAGGTCACCGGCCACCTACCCGACGAGGAAGAGATCTCGACGTACTAGACCTGCATGACGGATGGGCTGCCGCGCACCGGCGCGGCAGCCCATTCGCTTTCTCGCCCGGGTTGCGGATCGACGGGATGTCCAGAACGATGTCGTTGCCTTGGCCGCTGATCTTGGCGCCGGCGATGGTCTCGCCGACCCCAGTCATCACCGGTGTGCACCATGCCGGCTACGTCGCGGCACGGGATTCCCTGCGGCGCAATCCAATTGACTGCTCACAGTACCGATCGAGGTTGCTGCACGCGGCAACACGTGCAGCCGATACCGCCTCGGGGCCGAGAAATACTGCGCAGCCAAGCTTCACATCCAGAACTTGACTCCCGCTCCGCCACTCAATCATAATTGACTCAATCATGATTGAGTCAATTACCAATGAGTGGGATTCCGCTTCGATCCGGCGTGCGGCTATCCACGGCGCGCTCGCCGACCCCGCCCGGTTGGCCATCGTCGACCGCCTATTGCTGGCCGACGCGTCACCGTCGGAATTGCAGGCTCTGCTGTCGATACCGTCGAATCTGATGGCCCACCACCTGCGGGTGCTCGAGCACGCCGGGGTCGTAAAGCGCGGCCGCTCGGAAGGGGACCGCC
The DNA here is from genome assembly GCA_000230935.2 of Mycolicibacterium rhodesiae JS60. Lineage (GTDB taxonomy): Bacteria > Actinomycetota > Actinomycetes > Mycobacteriales > Mycobacteriaceae > Mycobacterium > Mycobacterium rhodesiae_B. The sequence continues at coordinate 370,977 of AGIQ01000001.1, read as the reverse complement.
GGCGCACCTACCTCCGGCTGATCCCCGAGGCACTGGAAGCGATGGTGCCCACTGCGAGTCAGCAAGCCAGCCGTGTGGTGTTCGTGTGCAGCCATAACTCGGCCCGCAGCCAGCTGGCGGTGGCGGTGTGGAATCGACGAAGCCCTCTACCGGCCTCATCCGCGGGCACTCAACCGGCAGCCGAGGTCGCCCCCGGCGCGATCGAAACCGCCCAGCGCCACCACCTGCCGATGCAGCCCAGCGCCCCGGTGCACATCGATGACATCGTCAAACCTGGTGACCTAGTTGTCGCCGTGTGCGACAACGCTCACGAAGAACTGCCAGCCGACGCGCGCCGCATCCACTGGTCGATTCCCGACCCGGTGCGCACCGGAACCCCCGAAGCGTTCGACGTGGCCTTCGATGAGCTCACCGAGCGGATCAATCGCCTAGCCCCCGCAGTGCACACCAAATAGCAACGGAGCCAGAACATGACTGACCACGTCACCACCGAAACGCCAGGACACCTGCGCGCCGATCTGTCCATCGACCAGCGACTGGCCCTGAAGACCGCTGCCACGCATTTGCAGACCGAGTTCGCCGACATATTCGGCGTGGAGACCATCGAACGGTTCCTACATTCGTCCTACGAGCAGTTCGCCACCCGTGCCTCCGTCCCCAACTTCCTTCCGCTGCTCGCCGAACGCTTTGCCCGGCAGCGACTTCGGGCGCTCGCAAAGGTGGAAGGACTCTCCCACGACGGCAGACCGACCGTGCTGTTCCTGTGCACCCACAATGCCGGGCGCTCGCAGATGGCGATGGGGTTCTTCGCTTACCTTGCCGGCGACGCCGCTGTGGCTTGGTCTGGCGGCTCAGAGCCCGGGAATGAAGTCAACCCCGCAGCCGTAGAGGCGATGGCCGAACGCGGCATCGATATCTCCGCTGAATACCCCAAACCGTGGACCGACGAGATTGTGCGGGCCGCCGATGTGGTCGTCACTATGGGCTGCGGCGACGCGTGCCCGGTATTCCCGGGACGCCGCTACGAGGAATGGGTGCTCGACGACCCCGCCGGCCAGGGAGTCGACAGCGTGCGGCCGATCCGCGATGAGATCGAACGCCGCGTACGCCGCCTGTTGGGCGAACTCGATGTTGCCATCCAGGCGTAGCCGCTCCCGGGCAGGTGCGGCGGTCGGCCCAGCGGGCGGCCGGCGGTTCCAACGGAGGAGGGTAGTGTCGACGGCGTTTCGATCGGTCCTCGACTGGATGCGAGCTGGCTATACCGAGGAGGCACCACACACCGGCTACTCGCCGCTGGTGGCGCTCACCGGGCCGGTCGTGCTTACACCACGACAAACCGCACACGTACTTGAGCAACTGCGCAACCACCCGGCCGACCTTGCTGACATCGCCGTAGCGATCACCAAGATCACCGACCGCCTACCCACCAACCACCAAATTCGCAAGGTCGTCGAGGTAATGACGGCCGGCGAGCCGAGAACGCCGGCTCAGCCGAAGCGGCCCGAAATGTAGTCCTCGGTAGCTTTCTGGCTGGGGTTGGAGAAGATCTTCTCGGTGTCGTCGACCTCGACGAGCCGGCCCGGTTTGCCGGTGGCTTCCAGGTTGAAGAACGCGGTCTGATCGCTCACGCGCGCGGCCTGCTGCATGTTGTGCGTGACGATCACGATCGTGAAGTCCTGCTTGAGTTCGGAGATCAGGTCTTCGATTGCCAGCGTCGAGATCGGGTCAAGCGCCGAGCACGGCTCGTCCATCAGCAACACGTCGGGTTGCACGGCGATGGCGCGCGCAATACACAGCCGCTGCTGCTGACCACCAGAGAGGCCACCGCCCGGCTTGTCGAGCCGGTCCTTTACCTCATTCCAGAGGTTGGCACCCTTGAGTGATCGCTCGGCGGTCTCGTCGAGGACCTTGCGGTTGCGCACACCCTGCAGTTTGAGACCGGCGACGACATTGTCCTTGATGGACATGGTCGGAAAGGGATTGGGACGCTGGAACACCATGCCGATGGTCTTGCGCACGCTGACCGGATCGACACCGGAACCGTAGATGTCCTCGCCGTCGAGCAGGACCGATCCTTCGACGCGGCCGCCGGGAATGACTTCGTGCATCCGGTTCAACGAACGCAGCACCGTCGACTTACCGCAGCCCGACGGGCCGATGAACGCAGTCACATTACGCGGCGGCACCGCAAGGGATACATCGGCGACCGCATGGAACGAGCCGTAGTAGATGTTGACGTCTTTGAGATCTATTCGCTTGGCCATGTTCTCTCCCTGAGCCTCAGACTCGGTTGCGCGTGAGGTATCGGTTGACAAAGGCGGCCGCAATGTAGAGCGCGGCCACGATCAAGATGAGCGTGAGCGCCGCACCCCACACCCGCAAACGACCAGCGGCCTCCGGGTTGACGAGCTCGGTGTAGATCAGCAGCGGCAGCGAGGCCATGTTTCCGTCGAGCACATCGAAGTTGATCGACCTCGCGTAGCCGACCAGCACCAGGACGGGCGCCGTCTCGCCCATCACCCTGGCGAGCGCCAGCAGGATGCCGCTGATCATGCCCGGAAGCGCCGTCGGCACGACGATCCGCACGATGGTCTTCCACTTGGGAACGCCCAGGGCGTATGAGGCTTCACGTAATTCGTCGGGAACCAGCTTCAGCATTTCCTCGGTGTTGCGCACCACGACCGGCAGCATCAAGAGCACCAGGGCCAGCGACACTGCGAACGCGCTCTGCGGGAACCCCAGCGTTGTGATCCACAGCGCGAAGATGAACAGTGCTGCCACGATCGAGGGGACACCAGCCAGGATGTCCACCATGAACGTGGTGATCTTGGCGAATCTGCCGGTGCCATACTCCACGAGGTACACCGCGGCCATGATGCCCAGCGGGACCGAGATCACCGCCGCGATCCCGGCTTGAATGACAGTTCCGTAGATCGCGTGATAGACGCCGCCGGCGAACTGATCCGGCAGGACGCCGGCCAGCGACCTGGTCCACCACTCCGGCGTGACGACCGCCTTGAAGCCCCGCTCCAACACGGTGTAGAGCACCCACACCAGCGGCACCATCGCGATCACGAACGACAGACCGAACAACGTTGTGGCAAGGCGGTTCTTGAACTTTCGAGTGGGACTGATCGGGTGGAACGTGGGTCCCTTGATCGGTGCATCGAGCGCGGCTTGTGTCATCCTCCACTCACCCTTCCTCCCGCCGCTGCGCGGGCGAGCGCGTTGACGATGAATGTCAAGATGAACAAGACGAAACCGGCGGCGATGTACGCGCCCGTCGGCAATGGTGCACTGAATTCCGCTGCGGCCGAGGCGATCTTGGACGCAAACGTGTAACCGCCGTCGAACAGCGACCAGTGTCCGGCTTGTGCGGCGGAGCGCAGGATGATCAACACGGCGACCGTCTCACCGAGTGCCCGACCCAAGCCGAGCATCGATCCGGCGATCATTCCACTACGGCCGTAAGGGAACACCGTCATCCGGATGACTTCCCACTTGGTAGCACCCAGCGCCTGCGCGGCCTCCACATGTCCGCGTGGGGTGAGGCTGAACACCTCCCTCGTCACGGAGGTGATGATGGGCAGAATCATCACCGCGAGTACCACGCCGGCCGTGAAGATCGTGCCACCGCCGACCAGCGAGACGTTGCCTTTGGAGAACAGGAAGAGCCAGCCGAGGTTGTCGTTGAGGAATTGTGCGATCGGTCCCAGCCACGGCGCCAGGACAAAGATGCCCCAGAGCCCGAACACGATCGATGGCACAGCGGCGAGCAGGTCGACGAGGATGGCAAACGGCTTCGAAAGCCTGCGCGGCGCATAGTTTGTCAGGAAACTGGCGATGCCGATTGCAATCGGGACCGCGATCACCAGGGCAAAGATCGAACTCAACACGGTGACCTGGAATAGTTCGGCAATACCGAACCGCAGGTTGTCCGAGTCGGTCGTCTTGAACTCGGAACTGGTGATGAAGTTGGCTTTGTTGGCCTGAAGCGACGGCAGCGCCCGAATGATCAGGAACAAAGCCATCAGCGCGATCGCGCCGATGATCGTGGCCCCCGCGGCGACGGCAATCGACCGAAAAACCTGGTCTCCCCACCGGCGGCCACCGGCGCGGAGCCCGGCCTTCGGCGGTGGCGTCGTGGTCATGGTCGAAGTATCCTCCGCCTGCTGTGGGCTCGCTGAAGTTCGCGAGCCCACAGCGGTCGGTTCTGGCTTGATCGTCATCGGCTGGTGGAAGTTACGAGATGGCGTTGATCGCAGTGGTCAGCTTGCCCTTGAAGGAGTCTGGCACCGGGATGTAACCGTTGTCGGTCAGGCCCTCCTGGCCCTTGCCCAGCGCCGCGGTCAAGAAGGCCTTCACCGCGGGAGCAACGTCGCCTTCCGGATACTTCGAGCAGACAACCTCATATGTCGGCAACACGATCGGGTATGCGCCGGCTTCTGCGGGCTTGTAGAACGACGAGGTGTCGAGCACCAGGTCGTTGCCCTGGCCCTTGATCTTCACGCCACCGATCGACTTGCCGACCGATTCGACGCTCAACGTCACCGGATCAGGTCCCGCGGAGGTGATGATGTTGGCAATCTGCAGGCCTTGGTTCTTGGCGTAGGACCACTCGTTGTAGGTGATGGATCCCGGGGTGCTCTTGATCGCCGCCGATGTGCCCTCGTTACCCTTGGCGCCTTCGCCGACGCCGCCGTTGAACGTCTTGCCGGCACCCTTGCCCCATGCGTCGGCAGCGGCGGCGCTCAGGTACTTCTGGAAGTTGTCGGTGGTGCCCGACTCGTCGCTGCGGAAGATCACGTTGATCGGCTCGGCCGGAAGTGTCTTGCCTGCGTTCAAACCGGCGATCTCCGGTGCGTCCCAGGTCTTGACGGCGCCGCTGAAGATCTTGCCGAGGGTGGGTCCGTCGAGGGCGATCCCGTCGACGCCCGGCACGTTGTAGGTGACCGCGATCGGACCGAATACCAACGGCAGGTTCCAGGCGTCGCTGCCGCCGCACCGCTCCTTGGCCTTCTCCACCTCACCCTTGTCAGCGTTCAGGGGCGAGTCGGTGCCGCCGAAATCGGTCTGGCCGCCGAGGAACTCGGACACACCGGCTCCCGACCCGCTCGAGGTGTAGTTGAGCGTGTAGCCCGGGCACGCGGCTTCGTAGGCGGTGACAAAACGCGTCATGGCATTTGCCTGAGCCGAGGAGCCACTCGACTTGAGCGACTTCTTGCCACTGCAGTCCGCAGCCGCCGCGCCACCGGTGGCCGAACCCGACGACGACGTGGTGTTGTTGTCGCTACCGCAGGCGGACAGTGTCAACGCCGCGACCGCTGCGACAGACACCGTGGTGCCGAACGCCTTGCCAATGCTGATGAACGTCACTGCTCCTACTTTCCCTCGTCGGCTTGGAGACACCTCGGCAACGTATGCGGTGGTGGTAGACGGAACGGACATGGAAGGTGAACGAGAGGTGAACAGGTTCATGAACGGGGCATTGCGGAAAGCCGCTAACTAGCTGTGACTGCCGGACGCACCATTGTTGGCTGAGGACGAGGCTCGGTACGCGGTGTCGACGCTGGATACAGCAAATCCAAGTCGCTCATAGGTTTTCACCGCCGCGGTGTTGTCTGCCTCGACGTAGAGCATTCCTTCCGGAGGGCAGGAGCGCAGCGACCTGGGAATGTCTTCCGGAGGGCAGGAGCGCAGCGACCCGGGAATGTCTTCCGGCGGGCGGGAGGCCAGCCGCTCGGCCAGGTACTGCAGGCCCACCACGGTCAGCGCGCGCCCGAGACTCCGGCCCTGCGCGGCGGGGTCAACCCCCACGATGTACACCTCACCGAGCCCGGGCTCGTCGGCGTGCACTTTCGTCCAGTGGAATCCGAGCAGTGCGCCGGTGTCGTCGTCGACGGCCAGGAACAGGCCTTCGGGGTCGAACCATGTTTCGCGACGTCGCTCATCGAGCTCGGACTGCCCCCAGCCGCCCTGCTCGGGATGCCAGGAGAAGGCGGCGTTGTTGACCCGCAGCAGCTCGGCATCGTCGGCCGAACCTCGATAGGTACGAAGCGTAATACCCTGGGGCACAACAAGTTCGGGCACGTCGCGCAGCGTCCGGCGCATCTGCATGAGTTCGCGAACCACCGCCAGCCCGAGGACGTCGGCAACGGCGCGCGCCGCAGGCAGCGTGCCGTGCGCCCAGAACCGCACCGCTGCCTCGGTCTCGTCGATCGCCGCGCGCAACAGCGCCGTCCCGATGCCGCGACGACGGGCGTCCGGGTGGACGACGAGTTCGCCCATCGCGTCCGCGTGATCGCGGCCCGGCATCAGATTGAGATAGCCCAGAACGGCGTCACCGTCGGCGGCCACCAGATGTCCGGTGCGCGAGTGGGGCAATTCGCGCAGCACCTGCTCGCCCACCGGAGCGACACCGTCGACTCGGGCGGCGGCCTCGATGACGGCGCGCACCTGCTCTTGCTCGACCGGGGTCAGGGCGGTGCGCCAGTGCGGCGCAGTCACTGACTGCGAAGCGGCTGGGACATGGTTGCCGACCGCACCGTGTCCGAGATGACGTCCTCGCCGTCGTCGAAGCCGTCCTCGTCGTCGTCCTCGGCGAATTCGGGCTCGGCCGCGGGGGGACGGCCGCGGGCCGGACGGACCGCCTTGTAGCCCACGTTGCGGACGGTTCCGATCAGCGATTCGTATTCCGGGCCGAGCTTGGCGCGCAATCGCCGCACATGCACGTCGACGGTGCGGGTGCCGCCGAAGAAGTCGTACCCCCACACCTCCTGCAGCAGCTGGGCGCGGGTGAACACCCGGCCGGCATGCTGCGCGAGGTATTTCAGGAGCTCGAACTCCTTGTAGGTCAGGTCGAGCGGCCGGCCGCGCAGCCGCGCGGTGTAGGTGCCCTCGTCGATGACGAGTTCACCGAGGCTGACCTTGCCCGCGCTCTCCTGGCTGGCCGTTCCGCCGCGGCGGCCGACGAGCAGCCGCAGCCGCGCGTCGATCTCGGCCGGGCCGGTGCTGGGCAGCAGGATCTCGTCGAGACCCCAATCCATGTTGACGGCGACCAGGCCGCCCTCGTTGACGACCGCCACCACGGGAACCGATGTACCGGTGGTCCCGAGAAGCCGGCACAGGCCGCGGGCGGCGGCCAGGTCGGTGCGCGCATCGACGATCGCCACGTCCGCGGTGCCCGCTTCCAGCAGCGACGACACCTCGGTTGGCGCGGATCGCACGGTGTGCGCCAACAACGCCAGCGACGGCAGCACCGCTTCCGGGTGCGGGTCGACTGTGAGAAGTAGCAGGTCCAACACACTCTCCAATGCCCTGGATGCTCATCGTCGACAGCACCGTCGCGTTGACCCACCAGACTCATGGGCGACATATGGTCGTTACCCGACCATGGGTCACATAACTTTAACCCGCCACCTGCTATTTAGCCGATCCGACGGATGCAGCCCGCGGCCACGCGCTGGCCGCCTGACGGTGGTGAGCCAGAATATGCAGGTGCGGAAGCTGCTGATCACCCTGGGAGCCACGGTGCTGGCCGTGCTGGTCGGGGCGGTCGGGGCCGATTTCGGGGCGACGATCTACGCCGAATACCGGCTGGCTCGCACGGTCCGGACCGCCGCTGGGCTGTCGTTCGACCCGTCGGTCGCCATCCTGGGCTTTCCCTTCATCCGCCAGGCCATGCAACATCGTTTTCACGAGATCGAGATCAAGGCCAACGGGGTGCGACATCCGGTGGTCGGCAAGGCCTCGCTCGAGGCCACCCTGCACGACATCGACCTCACCCAGGCATCGTGGCTGATCAGGCCGGATGCGGATCTGCCGGTGGGCAAGCTGGAGAGCCGCATCATCATCGACTCCGGCCACCTCGGCCGGTTCATGGGGATCAAGGACCTGATGGTGGAGGCGCCGTCGAAAGAGACCAACGACGCGACCGGCGGCACCACCGAGTCGGGCATCTCCGGCAACAAGGGGCTGGTGTTCACCGGAACGCCGAATAAAGCCGACTTCGATAAGCCGGTCAGCGTCGCCGTCGACCTGTCGATCGCCGGCGAGGACCATGCGACGCTGGTATTCACCGCGACCGATGTGCAGACCGGGCCCGGTACGGCTGACCAGGCGGTGCCCGACGAGCGGAAGCCGGCCGTACTGGCGGCGTTCAGCGGCAGCCTGCCGGGCCAGAAGCTGCCGTTCGGCGTGCGCCCCACCACCGAGGGTGCCCGCGGATCGGACATCATCATCGAAGGCATCACCGAGGGAGTAACGCTGCGCCTCGACGGGTTCAAACAGTCATGACCCCCACGGTCACCGCGATCATCGCGGTCGTCGCGCTAGGCGTGGCCGGAGTCGCCGGCGTGCTGCACAACCGGCGTTCGGGCATCGTGCGCGAAGCCGAATCGGCCGATGTCGACGTCAGCGAGCTGGGACTTTCCCGGACCGGGCCGACGATCGTGCACTTCAGCGCAGTGTGGTGCGGACCCTGCGCAGGAGTTCGCCGAGTGGTCAACCAGGTCTGCGACGACATGCGTGACGTCGCTCACGTAGAGATCGATATGGATGCCAATCCGGCTGCCGCGCGCAAGCTTTCGGTCATGTCGCTGCCAACCACGTTCATCTTCGACGCGCAGGGCCGGCAGCGATACCGCACGGCGGGTGTTCCCAAGGCCGCTGACCTGCGCTCGGCCGTCGAACCTCTGTTGGCCTGAGACCCCGGTCATTGGGTAGCATGTCTGGCGTGTCAGCCCGCCTCGAGCTCTCGCTCACCAAGCGTCGCGCAGTTGATCTGTGCCGCGTCGCGGGTTGTTGCTGTTGTTGCTGTAGCTGCTGAGTAGCCGCGCCTTCCGTTCGCGCCGCCACTCTGGAGCGGCCGTTTGCGGCTTGTCTCCGTCCAGCCCGATGAGCAACAGGAGTAGATCGATGTCGACCAGCACCAACACCGCCAGACCCACCCAGGTGGACGTCCGCGGCCCTCGCTTCGGGGCGTGGGTCACCACCGTCGTCCTGATCGCGGTGTTGGTGATCTCGGGGTTCAGCACCGTCGCCGCGGCGATCCTGCTGGCACTGCAAGCCGCGGTGTTCACGATCGGTGCGCTGCGCGGGCCGCGTCAGCACCCGTACGGGCTGATCTTCGCCAATCTGGTGGCGCCGCGACTGGCCCCGGTCACCGAGCGGGAACCGGTACCGCCGTTGAAGTTCGCCCAATTGGTGGGATTGGTGTTCGCCGTCGTCGGCGTCGCCGGCTTCGCATTCGGCGCGCCCCTGCTCGGCACGATCGCGACCTCCTTCGCGCTGTTCGCCACGTTCCTCAACGCAGCCTTCGGCATCTGCCTCGGCTGCCAGCTCTACCCACTCGTAGCCCGGCTGCGCCCGGCTCCGGAAACCCTTTAAGACTTCAAGACCCGCAACCGAAAGGAACCACTTCATGGCACGCTCCGACGTCCTGGTCTCCACCGACTGGGCCGAGAGCAATCTCGACGCGCCGAACACCGTCTTCGTCGAGGTCGACGAGGACACCTCGGCCTACGAAGGCGGCCACATCGCCGGCGCCGTCAGGCTGGACTGGAAGACCGAGCTGCAGGACCAGGTCAAGCGTGACTTCGTCGATCAGCAGCAGTTCTCGAAGCTGTTGTCCGACAAGGGAATCAGCAACGACGACACCGTGATCCTGTACGGCGGCAACAACAACTGGTTTGCCGCCTACGCGTACTGGTACTTCAAGCTGTACGGCCACGAGAACGTCAAGCTGCTCGACGGCGGCCGCAAGAAGTGGGAACTCGACGGACGCCCCCTGGTGACGGATGTCGCGCCGCGCCCCGCCACTACGTACACAGCCGCGGCGCCCGACAACAGCATTCGCGCGTTCCGCGACGAGGTGATCGCCGCCATCGGCGCCAAGAACCTCGTCGACGTCCGCTCCCCCGACGAATTCTCCGGCAAGATCCTGGCGCCGGCCCACCTGCCGCAGGAGCAGAGCCAGCGCCCCGGGCATATCCCCGGCGCCATCAACGTTCCGTGGAGCAAGGCTGCCAACGAAGACGGCACCTTCAAGTCCGATGAGGATTTGGCCAAGCTCTACGCGGCGGCCGGCCTGGACGGCGAGAAGGAGACCATCGCCTACTGCCGCATCGGTGAGCGCTCGTCGCACACCTGGTTCGTGCTGCAGGAACTGTTGGGGCACAAGAACGTCAAGAACTACGACGGTAGTTGGACCGAATACGGCTCCCTGGTGGGGGCCCCGATCGAGTTGGGAAGTTGATCATGTGCTCTGCACCTAAACAAGGACAGACCCTGCCTGCCGGTGTCGACCTGGAGAAAGAAACCGTGATCACCGGTCGCGTCGTCGACGACTCGGGTCAGACGGTGGCCGGCGCGTTCGTGCGCCTGCTGGATTCCAGTGACGAGTTCACTGCCGAGGTGGTGGCCTCGGCGACCGGTGACTTCCGGTTCTTCGCCGCGCCGGGCACCTGGACCGTGCGTGCACTGTCCAAGGTCGGCAACGGCGACGCCACGGTGGCGCCGGTCGGCGCAGGCATCCACGAGGTCGACATCAAGGTCGCGTGACGACGAAGCCGGGGTGGCTCGGGCGGTGCGTCCGCCCGAGCCCCGGATAGACTGGCAGCGTGGTTCTTTTCTTCGAGATCCTCCTGGTCGCGACGGTCGTGTTGATCACCTGGTTCGCGTTGTACGCGCTCTACCGACTGGTCACCGACGAGTCGTGAGTTCCGAGGACACCCCCCGTAGCGGTGATCGCGCCGTAGCCGCGGCCGCTGAGCGCGCCAAGGAGACGGCCGGTCGGAACATCCCCGTTTTCGACGACCTGCCGTTGCCCGCCGACACCGCGAATCTGCGCCTGGGCGCCAATCTCCACGACGCACTGCTGGCCTTGCTGCCACTGGTCGGTGTGTGGCGTGGCGAGGGCGAAGGCCGCGGCCCGCGCGGCGACTACCGCTTCGGACAGCAGATCATCGTCTCCCACGACGGCGGGGATTATCTGAACTGGGACGCCCGGTCGTGGCGTCTCGACGAGGGCGGTGACTATCACTCCCCTGGCCTGCGGGAGACCGGCTTCTGGCGGTTCGTCACCGACCCCGCCGACGCGGGCGAGTCTCAGGCCATCGAACTCCTGCTGGCGCATTCCGCCGGCTACGTGGAGCTGTTCTACGGCCAGCCGCTCACGCAGTCGTCGTGGGAGCTGGTGACCGACGCGCTGGCCCGCAGCAAGTCCGGTGTGCTGGTCGGCGGGGCCAAGCGGCTCTACGGGATCGTCGAGGGCGGCGACCTGGCCTACGTCGAGGAGCGTGTCGACGCTGACGGCGGCCTGGTGCCCCATCTGTCCGCGCGCCTGACCCGATACGTCGGCTGATGCGCGGCCTGACCATCGGGGTCGCCACGGCGGCCACCGCGATCCTGGCGGGCTGCGCACCCACCCCATCCCCGTCACAACCCACGGTGATCAGTCCGGCACCGAGTACCACGAGCGCGGCCCCGGCCGAGCATGGGTCGCTGGCGCAATGCCTGCACCAGCACGGCGTGCCCGATTCGGCAGGCCCGGCCGTGCTGGGCCCGCCGGCGGGCGTAGACCCCGGCGTCTGGGACCAGGCCAGAAAAGCGTGCACCCCGCTGGAGCCGGGGCCCGCCAGCTAGCCCCGGCTCCAGCCGGGGATTCGTCAACACCTTTTCAGCAGAATCGGATTCGAAGATCCGGGTGGCTCACAGGTGCCCCACAGCCGGGTGCTAATCCACACCTACGCGGCGTGCATACGGTCGGGCTTCGCTTTCGAGAAGGAGACGACGATGATTCTGCGACCGCTGCATGCCGGGGCGACGATCGCCCTGGGGGCTGCTGTGATCGGTACGGTGGCGGCCTGCTCGCCGTCGAGTGAGGCCGCGCCGGGCAATCCGGGCGGACCGAATGATCCCTTCGTCGCCTGCATGACTGAAAACGGTGTCCCCGCACCGACTCAGGGGCCGCCACCGCAAGGTGGTCCGAACGGTCAGCCGCCCCAGGGCGGTCCGGGTGGGCAGGGGCAGGGCAGTCAGCCGCCGGCGCCGCCCGGTGTCGATCAATCCGTATGGGACAGGGGCCTACAGGCGTGCGCGTCACTGGCGCCCGCGCCACCGCAGCACTGACGAGGCCGCACAAGAGGTCTGCAGAAATGGGGCGGCCCCCGAGCCGTTCACCTGGTTGGACAAACCAGAGCTCGGGGGCCGGGTAGCTGCCGGGAATTCGCCAGCGCGCGCAGGACGCAGGTGAATCCACCGCACCTGGTGCTGCTAGCTGGCAGCCACCTCACATGTCCTAGAAGCTATCAATTTCGCAGACCACCTCCTTCCCTGTGTAGGGCCGACCGTACCCGCGCCACACCGGGTCTGCCAACAGATTTTCGCTTTTCAGCGATCGCAGACAATCGCGGCGTCAACCAGCGCGCTAACCTCGGCCGCCAGCCTGTTGGGCCGCAAGGGTTGTCCGTCAAGGGTGTGCACCCGGGCCCCGAGAGTGATGCTGGACACCAGCCAAACCCCTTGGGCATCAAGCAGATCCGATGGCTTCAGCGCGCGGTAGTCGCAGTCGTAGCCCTTGTCCCGGGCGACCTGGAACAGCGCCTGCTGAGTCGTTCCCCGCAGGATCGGATACCACGGCGGCGGGGTGAGAAAGCATGTCCCGCCGGAACCGTCGTCGGTGGCGATCACCACCGTCGACCGCGGACCCTCGAGTAGATATCCGTCGGAGCTGACGAAGATCACGTCACCGGCGCCCTTTTCGGCGGCGTACCGCAGCGCGGCCATGTTCACCGCGTAGGACAGCGTCTTGGCGCCGGCCACCAGCCAGGGCATGGTGTCGACCCCGGTGGCGGGCAGCCCGCGGTCGAGTAGCAGCGCGGCGATTCCGTCCCGGCGGGTCACGCCAACCCGCGCCGGCAGCGGATTGACCGTCAGGTAGGCCGTCGGCGCCGTGCCGTGCTCGCGGCCGCGGCTGTAGACCAGCCGCAGTGCGGCCTCCTCGGCGGACGTCCACTGCGCGACCGCGATAACGAGGGCCCGCCGCCAGGCCGCCAGGTCCGGCTCGGGCAGGTCCATCATCCTGGCCGACTGAACCAGCCGATAGAGGTGTTCTTCCACCAGGCAGGCACGGCCGTCGCGGACCAGCAGCGTCTCGAAAACGCCGTCACCGCGCACGGCGGCCAGGTCGTCGGCGAACAGCAGCGGCTGGGCTGGATCGCACACCTCGCCGTCGAGGGTGACGAGCACCGACGGGCTGCTCGGCATATCGGGCATGGGGTCACAGCGTACTGGCAGCCCCGTAGAGTTGATGTGTGTCAGCCGTCCCCGCCCCTGACAACTCTCCCGACGCCGGCGCGATCTGGCACTACGGCGATCCGTTCGGCGAACAGCGCTCTGCCGCACATGACGCCGTCGTGGTGGATCGGTCCAACCGCGCCGTCCTCGCGCTGACCGGAGCCGACCGGCGCAGCTGGCTGCACTCGATCTCGAGCCAGCACGTCAGCGAGCTGCCCGACGGCGTGTCGACGGAGAATCTGAGCCTCGACGGGCAGGGCCGTGTCGAGGATCACTGGGTGCAGACCGAGCTGGACGGCGTCACCTACCTCGACACCGAGGGCTCACGGGGCGAGCCGCTACTGGCCTATCTGCGCAAGATGGTGTTCTGGTCCGACGTTGCCCCCGAGGCGGCCGACCTCGCGGTGCTCTCGCTGCTCGGTCCGCGCCTGGGCGACCCCGCCGTTCTGGCGGTCCTCGGCCTGGCCGAACTGCCCGCCGAGTCGACGGCCGTCCCACTCAGCAGCGGTGGTTTCGTGCGCCGGATGCCTTCCGAGCCGGGCCAGATCGAGCTAGACCTGCTGGTGCCGCGGGCCGACGCCGCCGACTGGCTGGCCCGCTTGGAGGCCGCCGGGGTCCGCCGCGCCGGAGTGTGGGCGTACGAGGCCCACCGGGTCGCCGCCCAACGCCCCCGGCTGGGCGTGGACACCGACGAACGGACCATCCCGCATGAAGCGGGCTGGATCGGCGGACCGGGGCAAGGGGCTGTGCACCTCGACAAGGGCTGCTATCGCGGTCAGGAGACCGTGGCCCGCGTCCACAACTTGGGAAAACCACCCCGGATGTTGGTCCTCGTGCACCTCGACGGGTCCGGCGAACGCCCGGCCACCGGCGACCCCCTGCTGGCCGGTGGGCGTGTCGTCGGCCGGCTGGGCACGGTCGTCGATCACGTCGACCTCGGTCCGATCGCACTGGCTCTGGTGAAGCGGGGCATTCCGGCCGAAACCGCCCTGACCACGGGCGGCGAGCACGAGGTGGCTGCCGAGATCGACGCCGACTCGCTGCCGCCGACCGATGCGGTGGGCGCCGGACGGCTGGCGGTGGAGCGCCTGCGCCGCGGCGCGCTGTGACGTTCACCCTCGGCCGAACGGGCCTGCCAGCACATCGCAGTCGGGCACGGTAAGGTGTTGGCAGGACAATAACGAACACACAGATCGGAGCCGCCTGCATCCCGGGCCGCTCCGTTATTGCGCGAGGGGGTTCCCCCATGGGCCGCGGCCGGGCAAAGGCAAAGCAGACCAAGGTTGCTCGGGAGCTGAAATATAGCTCCCCGCAGACCGATTTCGACCGGCTCCAGCAAGAGCTGTCAGGGTCGGACTCGAGAGAGCCTGACACCGTCGACAACGGGTTCGATGACGACCCGTGGGCCGACGAGAGCAGCTGGCGGCGCTGAGCGCCGCTCCCCTCTAGAAGCGTGGGTGTAGTCCCACGAGCTTGGCTCGTGGGCCGTCCTTCCCTTTGGTGACGGTGCCCAGCGTCCAGCAGTTCAGGTGGCGGGCAGTCAAAATCGCCAATGCGCGGTCGGTGTCCTCCGGCGCGACGACGGCGACCATGCCGACGCCCATGTTGAACGTCTTCTCCATCTCGGCGCGGTCGATCCTGCCGCGCTGCTGGATCATCGCGAATACCGGTGCGGGCGTCCAGGTTCCGCGGTCCAGTTCGGCGACCAGGCCGTGCGGGACGACGCGTTCCAGGTTGCCTGCCAGCCCGCCGCCGGTGACGTGGCAGAAGGTGCGGACCTGCGTCTCGGCGGCCAGCGCCAGACAGTCCTTGGCGTAGATGCGGGTGGGTTCGAGAAGTTCCTCACCGAGGCTGCGGCCGAACTCCTCGACATGACCGGCCAGGTTCATCCGGTCGATCTCCAGCAGCACCTTGCGCGCCAGCGAGTAGCCGTTGGAGTGCAGGCCCGATGACCCCATCGCGATGATCACGTCACCGGGGCGTACCCGCTCGGGCCCGAGCACGTCGTCGGCCTCGACGACACCCACACCGGTGGCCGAGATGTCGTAGTGGTCGGGTTCCATCAGCCCCGGATGCTCAGCGGTCTCGCCACCCAGCAACGCACAACCGGCCGCCACGCAGCCGTCGGCGATACCGGCGACGATGGCCGCGACGCGGTCCGGGACGGTCCGCCCGACGGCGATGTAGTCCTGCAGGAACAGCGGCTCGGCACCGCACACCACGAGGTCGTCGACGACCATGGCGACCAGATCCAGGCCGACCGTGTCGTGTTTGTCCATCGCCTGGGCCACGGCCAGCTTGGTCCCGACACCGTCGGTCGACGCCGCCAGCAGCGGCTCGCGATAGCCGCCACGCAGCGCGAACAGCCCGGCGAACCCGCCAAGCCCGCCACGCACCTCGGGCCTGGTGGCCCGCTTTGCCAGCGGCTTGAACAGCTCGACCGCGCGGTCACCGGCCTCGATGTCCACCCCGGCCGATGCGTAGGAAATGTGGTTGTCTTCCTCGCGATCCGTCATCGGGCATAAGGCTACCGGTCCCCGACCCCGGCCGATACGGGCCATCGTCAGCCGACGTTGCGAGCCAGCCAGTCGCGCAGCGGCGCCCCGGCCCGCAGGGTGGTGACGACCCGGTCCTTGGCCGCGCGCGTGCCGAGCCAGGCACCGACAGGAAAGATCTTCATCATCGCGATGCCCTTGTGGCGGAGCAGCTCGATGCGCGGATGGTCCTTCGGATATCCCTTCGGCGCGGTCTTGAGCACCTCGTGGGCCATCGTGTCGTAGCCGCCGTCGTGCAGCGTCGCAACGATCCCGGCGAGCTCGGCACCGGCCTTCTTGTCGTCGACGGCTTCGCGGTAGCGGGCCAGCGCGGCCGCGTCGGGCATGTACAGACCGCTGCCCACCGAGAGACCGTCGGCCGAGAACGACACGTACCCGGATCCGATCCGTGCCGCGCAGTTGGTTTTGTACGGTGCCTTGTCGGCGCTGAACCGCACATCGCGGTAGGGCCGAAACAGCGTGCCCGCGCCGAACTCGTCGGCCAGTTCGGCCAGCAGTTCCTCCATCGGTGCCTTCACCTGGCGGTCGTAGACCGCCCGGTGTTCGGTCCAGTACACCTTGGAGTTGTCAGCCTCGAGGCCCTCGTAGAACTCGACCGCTTCAATGGGCCATCCGTGAAACGCCATCCGAACATTGTGTGACACCCTGTTCGTCCATGAAGCCGTTGCAGTGGTTGCCAGTGGTCATGCCCGTCGCCGTCGCCGCGGCCGTGCTGGCTCCGGGTTCGGCGGCGGCCACGCCGAGCGCCGGCATCGACGCGACCACCATGGTCGAGTCCACGCTGAACGGCAAGGACTTCGTCACCCGTGAACTCACCATCGCCCCGGGCGGCACCACGGGGTGGCATTACCACCCCGGGCAGGTGTTCGGCGTGATCAAACAGGGCACCTTGACCCACTACGACGGCGACTGCTCGGTGGACGGTGTGTACAACGCCGGCGACTCCATCAGCGAGGGCAGCGGCGCGGGCTACGTGCACGAGGGCCGCAACGAAGGCCCCGGCCCGGTGGTCATGTGGGTGCTCTACATCAAGCCGGAGGGCAGCCCGCTGGCCGTGGACATGCCCAATCCTGGTTGCCCGTTCGAATAACTGGCAATCCCTGCGGTCATCGGATCCGTACGGTGGATCCGTCGGACGGAGGATCCATGTCGGCGCAGCGAACTCGATGCTTGGTGACCGGTGCGACCGGCTACATCGGTGGCCGGCTGGTCCCACGACTTCTGGACGACGGGTTCGCCGTGCGCGTGCTCGCCCGCACCCCCGAGAAGCTCGCGACCGTGCCGTGGCGGGACAGCGTCGAGGTCGTCCGCGGCGATCTGAGCGACGCCGGCTCGCTCACCGAGGCTTTCGCCGACGTCGACGTCGTCTACTACCTGGTGCATTCGATGGGCACCGCGTCCGATTTCGCCGCCGAAGAACGTCGCGCCGCACAGAACGTCGCCTCCGCAGCACGCCGCACCGGTGTCCGGCGCATCGTCTATCTCAGCGGTCTGCACCCCGAAGGGGCGCAAT
Source organism: Mycolicibacterium rhodesiae JS60 (assembly GCA_000230935.2). Taxonomy (GTDB): domain Bacteria; phylum Actinomycetota; class Actinomycetes; order Mycobacteriales; family Mycobacteriaceae; genus Mycobacterium; species Mycobacterium rhodesiae_B. Next base: position 353,613 of record AGIQ01000001.1, on the reverse strand, counting down.
TATCAACACATCTCGCGTCACGCACCGCCGTCGGTGACATCCTCATCGGCTCCGGCGTCGAAACCGTCGTGCTCCAGGCGGGCGTCGTGGTGGGTTCGGGTTCGGCATCCTTCGAGATGATCCGTCACCTCACCAACCGGCTGCCGGTGATGACGACGCCGAAGTGGGTGCACAACAAGATCCAGCCGATCGCGATCGGCGACATGCTGCACTACCTGGCGGCCGCCGCCACCGCCGCGGTGCCGACCTCGCGCGCGTGGGACGTCGGTGGCCCCGACATCCTCGAGTACGGCGACATGATGCAGATCTACGCCGAAGTCGCCGGGCTGGCCCGGCGGCGCATCTTGGTCCTGCCGGTGCTGACCCCGCGGATCGCCTCGCTGTGGGTGGGCCTGGTGACGCCCATCCCGTCCGGGCTGGCCCGCCCGCTGGTCGAATCCCTGCACTGCAATGCCGTGATGGCCAACCACGACGTCGACACGATCATCGACCGGCCGGCCACGGGGCTGACGCCGTATCGGCTGGCGGTCTCGGAGGCATTGGCCCGCGCCGAACGCGAGCCCAGCTGGGACACCGACGTTGCCGCGCAGCTGCCGAGCGATCCGCCTTGGGCCGGGCCCTCACGACCGCTGAATCGCTGGACCGCTAAGGGCGACTGAGCGCGGAGACGTTGTCGTTGTCGGCCGCCACCGGCTGGATCGGGAGGCCGGTGCGCGCGGCGGTGGCCAGCATGTGCTCGACGACGTTCTTGCCCAGCGCCGTCTCGCCTGGCAGCTCGATCGGGTAGTTGCCGTCAAAACAGGCGCAGCACAACCTGGTTGGCGGCTGTTCGGTCGCCGCGATCATGCCCTGCTGGGAGATGTAGCTCAGCGAGTCGGCGCCGATCGCGTGCCGCACCGCTTCGAGCATCTCGCCCTCGTTGTCGACCGCGTTGGCGATGAGCTCGGCCGGGGTGGCGAAGTCGATGCCGTAGAAGCACGGCCACTTCACCGGCGGTGACGCGATGCGCACGTGCACCTCGACGGCACCCGCTTCGCGCAGCATCCGGATCAGGGCGCGCTGAGTGTTGCCGCGGACGATCGAATCGTCCACGACAATGAGCCGCTTACCGCGGATCACCTCTTTGAGCGGGTTGAGCTTGAGCCGGATGCCCAGTTGCCGGATCGTCTGCGACGGCTGGATGAACGTGCGCCCGACGTAGGCGTTCTTCATCAGGCCCTGGCCGAACGGGATACCGGATTCCTGCGCGTAGCCGACAGCGGCGGGTGTGCCGGACTCCGGCACACCGATCACCAGATCGGCCTCGACCGGCTTCTCCTTGGCCAGCCGGCGGCCGATGTCAACGCGGGTGGCATGCACCGAGCGGCCGACGAGCGTGCTGTCCGGCCGGGCCAGGTACACGTATTCGAAGATGCAGCCCTTGGGCGTCGGGTTGGCGAAGCGGGTGGAACGGACGCCGTCGGCGTCGATGGCCAGCAGCTCACCGGGTTCGATGTCACGGACGAAGGAGGCGCCGACGATGTCGAGGGCGGCGGTTTCGGAGGCCACCACCCAGCCGCGGTCCAGCCGGCCCAACGACAGCGGGCGCACCCCGAACGGATCGCGGGCGGCATAGAGCGTGGTCTCGTCCATGAAGGTCAGGCAGAACGCGCCGCGGACGCTGGGCAGCAGCTCGAGCGCGGCCTGCTCGATGCTGGAGTCCGCTGCGCCGTGTGCGAGCAGTGCCCCGAGGATGTCGGAGTCGGTGGTCGCCGCACCCGGCATGTTCGGGTTGATCAGGCCGGCATCGCGGGCCCGCGTCGTCAAGTCGGTGGTGTTGACCAGGTTTCCGTTGTGACCCAACGCGACTCCGGTGCCCGCCGCGGTGTTTCGGAAGACTGGCTGGGCGTTCTCCCAGGTGGTGGACCCAGTCGTCGAGTAGCGGCAGTGGCCGATGGCGACGTGGCCCTCCATCGCGGCCAGCGTCTGCTCGTCGAATACCTGGCTGACCAGACCGAGATCCTTGAAGACCAGCACCTGAGAACCGTCGGCGACGGCGATACCGGCCGCCTCCTGGCCCCTGTGTTGCAGCGCATAGAGGCCGTAATAAGTGAGTTTCGCTACATCTTCGCCCGGTGCCCAGACTCCGAAGACGCCGCATTCTTCCGCAGGTGGGTTTTCCAGTTCTTCGGTCACGATATGGGCTGCTCCCTGGCGCAGGTCGGTGACTGTAAGCCAGTTTACGGCCATCGGCAGGAAACGCGGAATTGAACGCCGAGTGTCGCGCTGACTACTCCCCGAGTGTCACGATCGGCAGCCACGCCGCGACCTCGCCGGCCCGCGACCCGGACAACCGCAGCGCCCCGTGATCGGCCGCCTCGTCGACGTCGAGCAGGCCTGTCACCAGCCGAAGCCATGTTCTGGGGTCCGTCTCGACGACGTTCGGCGGGGTGCCGCGGGTGTGCCGGGGACCGGAGATGCATTGCACCGCAACAAAAGGTGGGACGCGGACCTCCACACTGGCCCCTGGGGCCACAGTGGCCAGAGTGCGTGCTGTGAGCCGGACGGCCGATGCGATCGCGACGCGGTCGGGGGCGGGCGTGGTCTCGTCGCGCAGCCAGGCCGCCACGGCGCGCACGGCGGCCACCGTCGCTTCGGGGTCGGCGTCGCGGCGGGCGGGCATGGCTTCAAGTATGCGACCTTGACGTCAACCGAACTTGAGGTCCTAGCGTGAGGCCCATGTCATTTCCAGGGCCTTTCAAACGCTACGAAATCGATTACCTGAACTCGGCGGACCTCGGCAGGCTCGCCACCATCTCACCGGACGGCACACTGCAGAACAGCCCCGTCGGTTTCAGCTACAACGAGGCGCTCGGCACGCTCGACGTGGTCGGCTACAACATGGCCAAGAGCCGCAAGTTCCGCAATCTCACCACCAACAACACCGTCGCGTTCGTCGTCGACGACATCGCCTCACGCAACCCGTGGCGGGTGCGCTGCCTGGAAATCCGCGGCACCGCCGAACAGGCCGAGACACCCGACGGCGCGGGCCTGATCCGGATCACCCCCAAGCGGATCATCAGTTTCGGCATCGACGACACCGACACCGAGCCGCACGACCTGGTGCCCGACACCCGGGATGTCCCGACGACGGCCGACTAACGCCGGACGAGAAGTGCGGCCACTGCCCCGGCCTCGTTGATCGCCAGGTGTGCCAGCACCGGGGCCACCATGCTGCCCGACCGCTCGGCGAGCCAGCCGAACACCCACCCGGCCAATCCCGTCACCAGTACGGTGCCGACGACCGGCTCGGCGGTGACCTTGGCATCGTGAACGTGCGAAAGGCCGAAGGCCGCCGCCTGCAGCAACCGGCCACCCCCTGGCCCGAAGGCGGCGGCCGCGAGCGTGCCCAGCGCCGCACGGAATGCCATCTCCTCAGACCACACGGTGCCGACCGGAATCTCGAAGGCAAGCCATTGCCAGGCGTTCGCGGGAAGGTCGCGGTCGTTCATCGCCGCCCGCACACGAGGAATGGCCGTAGTCGCCGCGACAGCGGCCGCCACCGCAGCCGCGGCCGCGGCACCCAACCGCAGTCCCGACCACACTGCGGGAGGCCGCAACCCCAGCGGCGCCCGCACTGCGACCGCCAACGCGGTACCCAGTACCCCTTGCACCATCGGATGACGCCGGCCCGGCACCTCCAGGCCGGCGGTGAAGCTGTACCCGACCACTCCAGCAGCCAGGGCCGAGGCCCGGTATACGTTGCGATTCACTGGAATTCGGGACCGCCGGCGGCGATGAGCTTCTCCAGCGCCCGGCGGATCCGTTCGGTGTCCGCCGGGGTCCAGCCGTCGGGGGCCGCGACCGCGACCCAGCCGTCGAGCTGGCTGTCCCCGTAGTTGTGTCCGTGCCCGACGGGTGAGGCCTGCGCGCTGGTGACGTTGCCGGCCATATCGGCGCTGACCTGCCAGAACGTGATGATCGGATACCAGCGCATGGCCGGGCTGCGGTCGAAGCCCGGCGGTTCCTTCAACCAGTCCGGACGGTCGAAGAGCAGATCGGGCGTCCACCACACCACCGGATCCGACGGGTGCTGCAGGTAGAGCACCCGGGTGCCCTTCCACGGCGGGGACGCCGCGACGCCGGCGATCTCGGCAGGGTCGGCCGCCTGGGCGAATCGGACGGTGCGCCCGGCGTCGTAGGACGGCTGAACCTCCGGGGTGCCCGGGTCACGCCGGACGGTCAGGGCCTTCCACAAGGTGCTGGCATTGGGTGGTCCCACCCACAACACCGAGGAGAACCCCAGGTCGGCGACGTCGGGCAGATAGCCGAACGCTCCCTGGCCGGCCATCGACCCCAGGCTCTCGCCGTAGAGCATCAGTTTGGGCCGGCTCGCCTCGGGCCATTGCAACCACCGCTGGTGAATTGAATCGATCATCGCCCGGCCGGCCTCGACCGACTTCTCCCGGTCGGCCATGAACGAAATCCAGCTCGGCAGGTACGAGTACTGCATCGCCACCAGCGCGGTGTCGCCGTTGTACATCGACTCGATCGAGCGGGCCGCCACCGGGTCGACCCAGCCAGTACCGGTGGTGGGGATGATGACCAGCACCTTGCGCTCAAAAGCCTTGGTGCGCTGCAGTTCCGAGAGCAGGACGGCCAGCCGGCCCTCGGTGGTGTCGGCGGTTTCCAGGCCGGCGTAGATCCGGATCGGTTCCTTGGCAGGTCGCCCGTTGAGTTCGGTGAGCTCGGCGGCGTGCGGGCCGGTGGCCACGAAGTTGCGGCCTTGAAAACCCAAGGTGTCCCAGTCCGCATATGACCCTGCGCTGCCCGATCTCTCGGACTGGACGGGTTGAGAGATCCCGGGGCGGGTGGTGTCGTTCACGGGCTGGAACATCGCGCTGGCACCTGCGATGAAGCCGCGGTAGAGCACACCGTTGACCAGCGTGATGACCAGCGCCACGACGATCGCGGTGCCGATGAACATCGCGACCTCGTCGTTGATGTTCCACCGCCGGATCATCACGCGGGCCAGGAATTTGATGGCGTCCTTGATCACCCGCGCCAGGCCGACCAAGAGGCCACCGACGATCAGCGCGACGAGCAGGGTGCGCAGATAGACGGCGGTCGACAGCGCCTCGATCCCCATGACCGCCGCGATCTGACGTTGCCAGGCCGCGGCAGGCATCAGGATCAGCACGCTCGCGGTGATCGACAGCGTGACGGTCAGGGCCTTCAGGCCGAAGAGAACTCCCCCGCGCGGTGGCCACCACGGCCGGTGGTCGAGGAACAGCCGGCGCACCACCTTGCCAACCAAAACCCCGATGCCATAACCGATTGCGGCGTTGATCCCGCCGATCACGCCCGCCAGCACCCAGTCGCGCGGCATCAGCGACGGTGTCAGCGACAGGCAGAAGAACAGCGTGCCGAACGCCACACCGACGAAGTCCAGCCGGACCAGACTCCACGCCCACTCGACGAACGATTCGCGATGACGCCGTGGCGCTGGCGGGGCTTGCGCCTCGCCGGTGACGTCGTCGACCGCGCTGGTCATCCGAAAAGCCCGGGCAGCACTTTCTCCGAGGTGGTGCGCAGCTCTTCCAGCGTCACCGTGAACAAGCCTTGGACCTCAACGGAATCCGATCCCGGGTCGGACACCCCGATGCGGGTCGCAGGCAGATCGCGGGCTTCACACATCGCCACGAAGCGGCTTTCCTCGGTGCGCGGCACGGCAACCAAGACCCGGCCCGCCGACTCGGAGAACAGGAACGTGAACGGGCCCGTGCCTTCGGCAAACCTTTCGGGAATCACTATGCGGCAACCGGTTTCACCGGCAAGGGCCGCTTCCACGACCGCCTGGATCAGGCCACCTTCGCTCAGGTCGTGCGCGGCCGATGCCAGCCCGTCGCGGGATGCCGCCGCCAAAACCTCGCCGATCAGCTTCTCGCGAGCGAGGTCCACCTTCGGCGGTACACCCCCGAGGTGGTCGGCGGTGACCTGCGCCCAAATCGAGCCGTCGAACTCGTCGTAGGTGTCGCCGAGCAGGAACAGGGTCTCCCCCGGCTCGTTGCCCAGCCCGGTGGGCAGCCGCCTGCTCACATCGTCGATGACGCCGAGCACGCCCACCACCGGAGTGGGGAGAATAGCCGTGGAACCGGTCTGGTTGTAAAAGCTCACGTTGCCGCCGGTGACCGGAATGCCAAGGGCCGCACAGCCATCGGCCAGCCCGCGGACGGCCTGGGAGAACTGCCACATCACGCCCGGATCCTCCGGCGAGCCGAAGTTCAGGCAGTTGGTCACCGCGATCGGGGTCGCGCCGGTGACCGCGACATTGCGGTAGGCCTCGGCCAGCGCCAGCTGCGCTCCGGTGTACGGGTCGAGCTGGGTGTAACGCCCCGAGGCATCGGTGGACACCGCGATCCCCCGGCCGGTGGCCTCGTCGATGCGCAGCACGCCGCCGTCGGCATGCTCGGCCAGCACCGTGTTGCCGCGCACGTAGCGGTCGTACTGCTCGGTGATGAACGCCCGGCTGCACAGGTGCGGACTGCCAACCAGCGCAAGCAAAGTCGCGCGCAGTTCGTCACCCGTCGCCGGTCGCGGCAGCGAGGCCGAGGTGTCGGCGATCAGCGCGTCCTGCGAGTCCGGGCGCGCGAGCGGACGCTGGTAGACGGGGCCCTCGTGGGCAACTGTGCGCGGCGGTACGTCGACGACGGTCTCGCCGTGCCAGGTGATCCGCAGCCGGTCGCCGTCGGTGACCTCGCCGATCACCGTCGCCAGCACGTCCCACTTGCGACAGACCGCCATGAACTTCTCGACGTTGTCCGGGGACACCACCGCGCACATACGTTCCTGCGACTCGCTGGACAGGATCTCGGCCGGGGTCATGTTGGCCGCCCGCTGGGGCACCTTGTCCAGCTCGATGGCCATTCCGCCGTCGCCAGCTGATGCCAATTCGGAAGTGGCACAGGATAATCCGGCACCTCCGAGGTCCTGGATGCCGATCACCAGCCCGGCGGCGTACAGCTCGAGGCAGCACTCGATGAGCACCTTCTCCATGAACGGGTCGCCGACCTGCACGCTCGGGAGCTTCTTGCGGCCGGGCCCAGAGCCCTCGTCGCCGCCGAACGTGTCCGAGGCCAGCACCGACACGCCGCCGATACCGTCCAGGCCGGTGCGCGCGCCGAACAGGATGATCTTGTTGCCGGTCCCCGAGGCGAACGCCAGGTGCAGGTCTTCCTTGCGCAGCACCCCCACACACAGCGCGTTGACCAGAGGGTTACCCGCATACGACGGGTCGAAGATGGTCTCGCCGCCGATGTTGGGCAGGCCAAGAGAGTTGCCGTAGCCGCCGATGCCGCGGACCACGCCGTCGAGCACGCGGCGGGTGTCGGGGGCGTCGGCCGCACCGAAGCGCAGCTGGTCCATGACCGCCACCGGCCGTGCACCCATCGCCATGATGTCGCGCACGATGCCGCCCACACCGGTGGCGGCACCCTGGTAGGGCTCGACGTAGGAGGGGTGATTGTGCGACTCGACCTTGAACGTCACCGCCCAGCCGTCGCCGATGTCGACGACGCCCGCGTTCTCGCCGATACCGGCCAGCATCGACGTGCGCATCTCGTCGGTGGTGGTCTCGCCGAAATAGCGCAGGTGCACCTTGGAGGACTTGTAGGAGCAGTGCTCGCTCCACATCACCGAGTACATCGCCAGCTCGGCGTCGGTAGGCCTGCGGCCGAGAATGTCCCGGATCCGCTGATACTCGTCGTCTTTGAGGCCGAGTTCGCGGTACGGCTGCGGGTGCTCGGGGGTGGTCGTCGCGTGGTCGACGGTGTCGACAGCTCCAGTGAGCCCAGATGTCACGAGGACAGTCTAGTGGCGCAGCTCGGCGGTTCGGCGCCGTCGCGCGCGCGATCGTGCGAAGACGTGGGCGACCGCCGAGGCGGACAGGCCGTGGACCACCACACTGCTCAACACCACCAGCACCATGATCAACAACACCTGCTTCTCGATACCGCCATCGAGCACGTTGAATGCCAGCAGACCGAACACGATCGAGGTGGTGCCCCTGGGGCCCAGCCACCCGACCAGGAGCCGCTCCCGCCAGTCCAGGTCCGATCCGAGCAGCGCGAACAACACCGGGATGAGCCGGACGATGGTCACGGCGACGACGGTGTAACCGACGATGCCCCACGTGACGCCGCCCGACATCAGGGCGATGACGCCGATGCCGGCGACCGTGAACCACATGAACGCGGTGAGCAGCACGGCCACGTCGTCGATGAGTTCCAGTTCGCGGTGTTTGTCCTGCGTCTCGCGCACGTAGTTGATCGCCATCCCGGCCAGGAACGCCGACACGAAGCCGTTGCCGCCGAGGCCGACGCTCAGCGAGTAGGACAGCAGCGGTGCGGCCACGTAGATGATCCGTTTGGACTGCTCGGTCATCAGGTTCCTGCGGTCGGCGGCGTTGGCCAGCCTGCCGAGCAGCACGCCGACCAGGGGGCCGACGATCAACGCGATGCCGACCTCGGGGATCGCCTCGGTGAACGCGTGCATCGGCGGCTCGTGTTCTTCCGGCCCGGCCGCCAGGGCCAGCGCGAAGACGAGCACGGGCGCGACGATGCCGTCCTTATAGCCTGCCTCGACGTTGAGCAGTTCGCGCACCCGCTCAGGAATCCGTGCATCGCGCAGGATCCGGGATGCCGGTGCGAAGTCGGTGGGCACCACGATGCAGGCGAGGACGAGCAGCACCGGCCAGGTCATGCCGGGCAGCAACACCCACCCCAGCACGAATGCCAGCCCGATGCTGAGCGGCAACGCGATGCCGAGCAGCCGCAGCGCCGAGCGGGGGTCCCGGCCCAGCAGCCCGCCACGCACGTCGGTGGCGTCGACGAACACCAGCACGGCCAGGATCAGCTCCGCAAGATGCTGAGCCACCTGGGAATTCAACGTGTCGGCCACGGCATGGTAGGTGCCGTACTCGATGCCGGCCCCGACCACCACCAGCAGGATCGGGGCGGTGATCCGGCCCCGCTGCATCGGCCGGGCGAGTAGCGACCAGATCGTCAGCACCACCGAGAGTGCGATCAGCGACTGCACCACAGCTAGGCATCATTCCCCAGCCACGCGCTCGACGCGCGCCCGGGCAGCCGTGTCGGCCGGCTCATCGTGCGCTGACGGCGACCAGGGCGCCCTTGGCCGGAGCGATGGCCACGCCCCGGGACATTTGCTGTTCACCTCGCGCACTCGACGGGATGATCGTGTGGTCGCGCAACAGCGTTCGCAGCACGACGCGCATCTCCATGTTCGCGAACGCGGCCCCGATGCAGCGGCGGATGCCGCCGCCGTAGGGAATCCATTCGGACGGATCCGGGGACCGGGACAAGAACCGGTCGGGATCGAATCGGCCGGCGTCGGAGAAGACGGCTTCGTCGGCGTGCAGGAGCCCGATGCTGGCCACGATCGTCAGCCCCTGCGGAATCGTCCAGGGACCCAGCGTCAATGCGCGCGCGGTGACCTGCCGGAACGTCACGTCAATGACCGGACGGGTGCGCTGGACCTCGAGGATGGTGGCGTTCAGTAGCGCATCGGATCCGTTGTCGAGGTCCTCCACCAGGCGCGCCAACAACACCGGGTGACGCGACAGGCGCTCGACTGCCCACGCCAGCGTGGTGGCCGTGGTCTCGTGGCCGGCGGCGAGCAGGGTGATCAGCTCGTCGGCGATCTCGGCGCGGCTCATCGGTGAGCCGTCTTCGTAACGGCTGCCCAGCATCAGGGCCAACACGTCGTTGCGGGTTTGCAGATCGGGATCGGCCAGCGCCCTGTCGATCAGCCGGCCGACGATCTCGTCGTACTCGCGGCGGTAGATACCGAAACGGCCCCAGGGACTCCATCGTCCCCAATCCCATTGCGGCACAGGGATGAGCGAGAGCCTTGAGCCGAGTTGGATGGCCGGTGGCAGCATTTCGCGCAGGCGATCGAACTCCGCGCCGTCGGCCCCGAACACCGCGCGCAGGATGACGTTCAGCGTGATGCGCATCATCGCGGGCAGCGCCGCGAATCTGCGCTCCTGGGGCCAGGTGCCGAATTCGGCGACGGCTTCGCGCTCGACGATGGCTTCGTACGCTCCCAGCCGCCGCCCGTTGAACGGGGGTGTCAGCAGCTTGCGGTGCGCGCGATGACGCGACCCCGCCAGCGCGAACATCGAATTGGGGCCCATGACCCGGCCGAGGTTGGCGTCGGTGGTGTCGGCGACGTCAGCGCCGGCCGTGAACAGCGCCCGGATCTGGCCGGGGTCGCTGAGCACCACGACCCGCCCGAAGATGGGCAGGTTGAGGGTGAAGGCCGAGCCGTAGCGCCGCCGCACCATGTGCAGGGCGGTCCGGCGGTCGGCCACCGCTATCGCGGCTTGCAGGGCACGCGGGATCGGCGGGGCGGGCGGCAACGCGATCGTCGGCACCGGCGGATGATAGGCGGCGCCGACGTTTCCTGGCCGTCCAGAAACCGTCTAGCCGATGAACACGGCCGTTTAGGCAGGTGACAGAAAGGCCTGTAGCGCAGCCGAATACGCGGCGACATCGGCCGCCCCCATCAGCTCCCGCGCGGAGTGCATGGCCAGCTGGGCCGCGCCGACGTCCACAGTGGGGATTCCGGTGCGCGCCGAGGTCATCGGCCCGATGGTCGAGCCGCACGGCAGATCGGCACGGTGCTCGTAGCGCTGCAGCGGCACACCGGCCTGGCGGCAGGCCAGCTCGAACGCGGCCGCGGTCCGGCCGTCGGTGGCGTAGCGCAGGTTCGGCTGCACCTTGAGCACCGGGCCGCCGTTGACCGCGATCAGGTGCCCCGGTTCGTGGCGGTCGGGATAGTTGGGATGCGTCGCATGGGCCATATCGCCGGAGGCCACCATCGACGCGGTCAGCCGACGCAGGAAATCTTCACGGTCTCCCCCGGCGGCCAGCACGATGCGCTCCAGCGTCGTCAGCAACAGATCGGACTGCGCGCCGTGATCGGAGGTCGAACCGACTTCCTCATGGTCGAACAACGCGAGCACCGGCAGGTAGCCACGCGGCTCGGCGGCCAGGAAGGCCTCCAGTCCGGCATAGCAGGTGCCCTGGTTGTCCAGCCGGGGTGCGCTGACGAACTCATCGTCGACTCCGAGGAGTGTCGACGGGGTCAGATCGTGGGTCATCAGATCGGCGGAGAGCAGGTCGGCGGGCCGCACCCCGGCCCATTCGGCGGCGTAGCCGAGGAACGACCGGGTTTCGCCGCCCAGCCCCCACACCGCGTTGACGTGGCGCTGCGGATCGAGCTTGACCGCCGCCCGGTCCTCGGCGAGATGGATGGCCAGCTGCGGCACCCGCAGGATCGGGTCGTCGATGCGGACCAGCCGGTGCGACACCCCGCCGTCGGCGCCAGGGTCACGCACCGAGAGCCGGCCGCTGATCCCGAGGTCGCGGTCCAACCAGGAGTTGAGCCACGCCCCGCCGTAGGGCTCGAGCGCGACGACCTGCCAGCCGGCCACCACGCGATCGGGATGCTGCTTGACGCGCAGGTTGGGGCTGTCGGTGTGGCCACCGATGATGCGGAACGGCTTGTCGGCGCCGGCAGCCGCGTTCCAGGCCACCAGCGATCCGGCCCGCACCGTGAAGTAGCTGCCGCTGCCGTCCGGCCATCGGTCGGTCTCGGTCAGCTCGGTGTACCCGGCGGCCGTCAGCCGCCGGGCGACCGTGTGGCAGACGTGGAACGGTGACGGCGACGCGTCGACGAACTCGCACAACCCGTGCGCACTGGCACCTGTGGACATGTTCACCATCATCGCCGACATCATCTTCGTTAGGGTCAGCTGGTGCCCTCCCCGCTACCTCAACCGGTACTGGCTCCCCTGACGCCCGCCGCGATCTTTCTGGTGGCCACGATCAACGAGGGTGGCGAGGCCGCGGTACACGACGCGCTACCGGATCTGGGCGGCCTGGTCCGCGCGATCGGATTCCGCGACCCGACCAAGAACCTGTCGATGGTGACCTCGATCGGATCCGACGCGTGGGACCGGCTGTTCGCCGGGCCGCGGCCGGCGGATCTGCACCCCTTCGTCGAGCTGCACGGCTCCCGTCACCACGCCCCGTCGACACCGGGTGACCTGCTGTTCCACATCCGCGCCGAGACACTCGACGTCTGTTTCGAACTGGCCGGCCGGGTGCTCAAGGCGATGAACGGGGCGATCACGATCGTCGACGAGGTGCACGGGTTCAAGTTCTTCGACAACCGAGACCTGCTCGGATTCGTCGACGGCACCGAGAATCCGGACGGCCCGCAAGCGGTGAACGCCACCGAGATCGGTGACGAGGACCCGGATTTCGCCGGCGGCTGCTATGTCCACGTGCAGAAGTACGTGCACGACATGACGTCGTGGGATTCGTTGTCGGTCACCGAGCAGGAGAACGTGATCGGCCGCAGCAAGCTCGAGGACATCGAGATGGCCGACGATGTGAAACCGTCCAACTCCCACATCGCGTTGAACGTGATCGAGGACGCCGACGGCAACGAGCTCAAGATCGTACGGGCCAACATGCCGTTCGGGGAGGTCGGCGCGGGCGAATACGGCACGTACTACATCGGCTACTCGCGCTCACCCGAGGTGACCGAGAAGATGCTGGAGAACATGTTCCTCGGCGATCCGCCGGGCAATACCGACCGCATCCTGGATTTCTCCACCGCGCTGACCGGCTCGATGTTCTTCACTCCCATCGTCGATTTCCTGAACAATCCGCCGCCGAGGCCGGGCTTCGGCGAGACCGTGGCGGCTCCCCCGGCACCTGCCCCCACCTCCGACGGCTCATTGGCGATCGGCAGCCTGAAAGGACAGTCCTGATGAACAACCTCTACCGCGAGCTTGCTCCGATCACCGAATCTGCTTGGAGCGAAATCGAATTGGAGGCGACCCGGACGTTCAAGCGGCACATCGCCGGCCGTCGCGTCGTCGACGTCAGCGAGCCGGGCGGCCCGGTGACGGCGGCGATCAGCACCGGTCACCTGCGTGACGTGCCCGCGCCCGCCGAGGGCGTGGTGGCTCACCTTCGAGAGTCCAAGCCGCTGGTGCGGCTGCGGGTGCCGTTCACGTTGTCGCGCACCGCAATCGACGATGTGGAGCGCGGTGCGCAGGATTCCGACTGGGATCCGGTCAAGGATGCCGCCAAGAAGCTGGCGTTCATCGAGGACCGCGCGATCTTCGAGGGCTACTCGGCGGCCTCGATCGACGGAATCCGCAGTTGCAGCTCCAATCCGGCGCTGGCGCTGCCCGAGGATCCCCGCGAATATCCCGACGTCTTCGCCCAGGCACTCTCCGAGCTGCGGCTGGCCGGTGTGGACGGGCCCTACTCGGTGTTGTTGTCCGCCGACGCCTACACGAAGGTCAGCGAGACCACCGAGCACGGCTATCCGATCCGCGAGCACCTCAATCGGCTGGTCGACGGCGAGATCATCTGGGCGCCCGCCATTGACGGCGCGTTCCTGCTGAGCACTCGCGGCGGGGATTTCGATCTGCAACTCGGCACTGACGTCGCGATCGGCTATCTGAGCCATGATGCCGACACCGTGCAGCTGTACCTGCAGGAGACGCTGACGTTCCTCTGCTACACCGCCGAGGCGTCGGTCGCCCTGACGACCTAGCGCCCGCGATTTCGGCGCGCTTTCGTTCGCTCACGGGCGTTGTCAAGCTGCGTGGAGTCGGTCGGTGTCGTTTTCGGTGGGGAGGTTGATGCCGACTACGGGGCTGGGTTTTTTGGTGTGTGGGCGTGTGCGGAATCGTTCGGGGTGGGTGTCGTAGTAGGCCTGTAGAACCTGGTCGCGGTGGTGCCACTGCTGTGTCCATGTTCCGTTGTGGACCTCGTCGGGGGTGAATAAGGCGATGCCGCTGTGGCGGTGGTGGGTGTTGTACCAGGAGACGTAGGTGCTGACCCAGTTCCGTGCTGCCTGCAGGTCGTCGAAGACGCCAGGGTAGTTGGGCCGGTATTTCATGGTGCGGAACTCTGATTCGGAGAACGGGTTGTCATTGCTGACGTGGGGCCGGTTGTGGGTCTGACCGATCCCGAGGTCGGCGAGCAGGTCCTTGAGGTCGGTGGAGCGCATCGCCGGCCCGGAATCGGCGTGCACCACCGCCGGTGGGCCGTAAGTGGCGATCGCCGTGGTGAACATGTCGACGCCCAGCTCGTCGCATTCGCGTTCCTCGACGCGCCAACCCACGATCTTGCGGGAGTAGATGTCGATGATCGAGTAGGCCTTGTAGGCCACACCTCGCCACGGGGTACGTAGGTCGGTGATGTCCCAACTCCAGATCTGTTGTGGTGCGGTTGCTTTGAGCACCGGTGCCGCACGGGGCGCCTTGTTCTTGGCGCGCGTCGGAGCGATTGGACGGACACTTTGATCCTCGATCGCCGCAGCGATGCGCCACCACGACCGGCGCGAGGCCAGCAGCACACCGTCATCCCAGGCCGTGGCGAACGACTGGTCGACCGATCCCCCGGCCCGCCAGCCGGCGATGATCTTGGCTTGGATGACCGCCCGCTCAGCAGCGTGGATGCGCGAGGGGTAGGCCCGATCCTTTTGCGGCAACGGATCAGCCACCCGCGTCCGCGGATGCCACCGGTAGTGCCAGCTCGAGCGTGACAACGCGATCATTGCCAACGCGCGGCGCTGCGATCCGATCGCGGCGGTCAGCTCGGTGACGAGTCCGTTTTCGCGGTCGAGGAATCGTCGAGATCGGTGATCGTCGGGGCGGTGTCGGGCCCGGGCACGTTCAGCTCGTGCAAGAGCCCGATAGCTTTTCCCAACGCCTCATTCGTGGCCTCCAGCTGGCGCACCCGCGCTCGTAGCCGAGCCAGTTCGGCCTCATCGCGCCGCTGCTGGGCCTCCTCGGCTTTGGCCATCGCTCTGCGTTTGGCCGGGGGAACTGTCATACCGACACCCTCTCGCGGAATCAGGCCCAGGTCGAGATCACCGTCGAACACCGCGGCTTGCCACCGTCTGAACTGCCGGTTCGAGATCCCCTGCGCAGCAAGCCACGGCCCCTTCTGCCCGTGCGGCACCAACTGATACTCAACGACAAGCTCACGAATCTCGGCCGGACTGAACCCCGCAGTGATCGACACACACCCTCCCAAAACTGGCTGCTAATTGACTCACAACCAGCCTGGCAAAGAGGGTCAGCGGCGGTTTACGCGCCGAAATCGCTAAATCAAAACACTGTCCAGCGCGGAGTAGAACAGGCCGAGTCCGTCGTCGGACGGGCCGGTCAGCGCCTCGGTGGCGTGCTCGGGGTGCGGCATGAGCCCGACGACCCGGCCGTTGGCGGAGCTGACGCCGGCGATGTCGCGCATCGAGCCGTTGGGATTGTCGGCGTAGCGGAAGACCACCCGACCCTCGCCCTCGAGCTCGTCGAGCACGGCCTCGCTGGCCACGTAGCGGCCCTCACCGGACTTCAGCGGCACCAGCAGTTCGGCGCCGGACTCGTAGCGTGACGTCCACGCGCTGGTGATCGAGTCGACCGTCAGCCACACGTCGCGGCAGATGAAGTGCAGGCCGGCGTTGCGGGTCAGCGCCCCGGGCAGCAGCCCCGCCTCGCACAGCACCTGGAATCCGTTGCAGATGCCCAGCACCGGCATACCGCCGTTCGCGGCGGCGACGACCTCGCCCATGACAGGCGCGAACTTGGCGATCGCCCCGCAGCGCAGGTAGTCCCCGTAGGAGAAACCGCCCGGCACGACGACGGCGTCGACGCCCTTGAGGTCGGCATCACCGTGCCACAGGCTGACGGCTTCCGCACCGGCCAGCCGCACCGCGCGGGCGGCATCGATGTCGTCGAGCGTTCCCGGGAAAGTGATGACCCCGATCCGTGCGCTCACGACGACTCCCGGGTAACTGACCAGTCCTCGATGACGGTGTTGGCCAGCAGCGACTCGGCGATCTCGGCGAGCGCTTCGTCACTGATCGAATCGTCGACTTCCAGTTCGAATCGCTTGCCCTGCCGGACATCTGAGATGCCGGCGTGACCCAGCCGGCCCAATGCACCGACGATCGCCTGACCCTGGGGGTCGAGAATCTCGGCTTTGGGCATCACGTTGACCACCACACGGGCCACAGGCACTCCTGCTGACGTCGGGGAATGTTGCGGTGTAACTCTACCGGCGGCTCACCCGCAGGACCCGATGTAGGCCGTGCACAGCGGCGCGCCGAGGGCGTCGAGCACGGTTTCGTCGGCGGTCATCGGCCATGCTGTCTGCGGCGGCGCGGTCGACCACATCGCCAGCTCGGTCACGGTGCTGTTCGCCGGATTGGCCACCACGTACTCGCGCAAAATCACCGGTCCGCTGACCACCGCGGCCATCCGGTCGGCCTCGTCGATGATCAGCGAAGGCGAGGCCAGCGGGTTGGTGCGCTGGCAGGACCGCAGCGCGGTGACGGCGCGATGATAGACGTCGTCGGCGAGTTGGCCACCGCGCCAGGTTTCCCCACGCCAGTGCATCACGGTGGCCTGCAGCTGCCACTGGCCGTCGGGGTTGGCGACGGATGCCCGTTCCGCGACGGCGTAGACGCGCGGATCCTGGGCGACCGGTGGCGTGCCGCACAATTCCTCGAACCGGAATCGGGGCGCGGTGGCGGTCACCGCCACCCCGGCCAGGCGCGGCCAGGTGTAGCGGGCATTGAGCGGCATCGCCCACGGCGCGATCCACGCGGCGTCGGGGATGCGGTCGCAATTGGGCGGACACAGCTCGTCGGCGGCAGCAGGCGGCGCGACGGCGAGCCCGTAGGCCACCAGCATTACTGCGACGAGCCACCGCACGTTTTGACGCCTCCCCATGCGCGCACAATCGTAAACATGGAACTGACGCATTTCGGGCATTCATGCCTTCTCGCCGAGTTCGATGGCGCCGCGCTGTTGTTCGATCCGGGCAACTTTTCCCATGGTTTCGAGGGTGTGACCGGCCTGTCGGCCATTCTGATCACCCATCAACATCCCGACCACGCCGACCGGGACCGGCTGCCCGCGCTGGTGGAGGCCAACCCGAACGCGGTGCTGTACGCCGATCCGGCGACCGCGGCCGAACTCGGAGAGCCGTGGCGTGCGGTACACGTCGGAGACGAATTGAATGTCGCCGGGCTGACCATCCGCGGAGTGGGCGGCCGGCATGCCGTCATCCATCCGGAGATCCCGGTGATCGACAACATCTCGTATCTGATCGGCGATGCCGACCATCCGGCCCGGCTCATGCATCCCGGTGACGCGTTGTACGTACCGGACGAGCCGGTGGACGTGCTGGCCGCGCCCGCAGCCGCCCCATGGATGCGGATCTCCGAAGCGGTCGACTACCTGCGGGCGGTGGCACCGGCGCACGCGGTCCCCATCCATCAGGGCATAGTGGCTCCGGAGGCCCGGGGAATCTACTACGGTCGGCTCACCGAGATGACCGACACCGACTTCCGGGTGCTGCCGGAGGAGAGCTCGTTCCGGTTCTGAGAAGTCCTGCACTGAAAGGCCTTTGATGAGTTCTGCAGATCTGACCCGCCTATTCGGATTGTCCGGCAAGACCGCGCTGGTCACCGGCGGCAGCAGCGGCATCGGGGTGATGATCGCGCGCGGTCTGCTGCAGGCGGGCGCCCGGGTGATCATCAGCTCGCGCAAAGCCGACAGGTGCGCGCAGGTGGTCGAGGCGCTTTCGGAGTTCGGGACGATCAGCGCCATCCCGGCGGATCTGTCTCGCCGGGCGGAGTGCAAGCGGCTGGCCGCCGAGATCCTCGCCGACACCGACGAGCTGCACATCCTGGTCAACAATGCCGGCGCGACGTGGGGTGAACCGCTGGAGTCGTTTCCGACCTCGGCGTGGGACAAGGTCCTCGACCTCAACGTGAAGTCACCGTTCTGGATGGTGCAGGAGCTGGCGGATGCGTTGCGCAAGGCCGGCACTGCCGACGATCCCGCGCGGGTGATCAACATCGGCAGCGTCGACGGCATCCACGTCCCGGTGACGCACACCTACTCCTATTCGGCCAGCAAGGCGGCCGTGCATCAGCTGACCCGGGTGCTCGCCAAAGAGCTTGGACCGCAACATGTCACGGTCAATGTGGTGGCACCAGGACCATTCCAGTCGAAGATGATGGCCGCCACCCTGGATGCGTTCGGGGACGCCATCGCGGCCTCCTCACCCCTGCGGCGGATCGGCCGCGACGACGATATGGCCGGGATCGCAATCTTTCTGGCCAGCCGGGCCGGCTCGTATGTGAACGGGGCGATCATCCCGGTCGACGGCGGGATGGCGACGACGGCGAGCGGTTCGGGCCGCTGAGCTCAGGCAGCTGACGAGGCGGGCGTCGCGGTCCCCCAGCGGTACACCGTCGGCTCGCACCCGTGCATCAGGGCCAGGTCGATCGCGTCGAGCATGGCCTGACGCGGGCCGACCTTGCCGAGTTGCTTTGCCGTGACGGCCAATCGGACGATGCCCCCGCGACGGGCGGTGCGTTCCGCGGAGAGCACCAGGGTGCGGCACCACCACGGTTCGGTGACAAATCCTTCGCCGATGCCGACCACCCGTGCCCGCGCTGTTACCCCGGTCACCAGGTCGGTGACCCCGTGCAGGTCGACGAGCAACCGGAAGCCGTTGCGCGGCAGGGCGAGCGCGGTTCCCGAGGAGACCGTCCAGCCCGGGGCGGCGAACAACCGGGTCCGCAGGCCGACGTGTTCGAGGACCCGATCTGCGCCCATCAGCCGCAGGTTCGCTTCGTGCGCGGGCAGCGTGGCGAACTCCCCGCGCAGTTTCTTGGTGGCGGCTGCGTCGAATCCGTGCAGCACCAGGGCATCCCCTCTGGAGCGCCGGCTGGTCAGCCAGCCGATGGTGCCGGGGTCGGATTCCAGGCGATAGCCGTCTTTGAGCCTGGGTGCGACGAGCAGCGACAGCGGAACCTTGCGACCGTCGAGTGCAGCGCAGAACTCCTTGACCTCGCCCAGCGTTCGATCAGTGATCCCGGAAATCGACACGACGAGTTGACCAGCCACGTTCGCAGTGTGGCAATTTCAGGTGTCCAAACGGTGTCTGGCATCCAGATGTCAGGCGTCCATCGGTGTTCAGCCCGGCAGGACCGCCTCGATCGCGGCAACCACGTCGGGGGCGTCGGGCGCGGTTTGCGGGCGGAACCGCTTGACCACCGTGCCGCCGGGGGCGATGACGAACTTCTCGAAGTTCCATGCGATGTCGCCTGCCTTGCCCTCGGCGTCGGCGAATTCGGTGAGCTCGGCATATAGCGGGTGCCGGTCCGGCCCGTTGACGTCGGTCTTGGCCAGCAGGGGGAACGTCACGCCATAGGTGGTCGAGCAGAAGGTCTGAATCTCTTCGGCCGTCCCGGGCTCCTGTCCCATGAACTGGTTGCAGGGCACGCCGATCACGGTCAGGCCGCGGTCGGCGTAGTCACGCGCCAACTGTTCCAGCGCCCCGTACTGCGGGGTGAGACCGCACTTGGAGGCGACGTTGACCAGGAGGACCGCGCGGTCGGCGTAATCGGCCAGCGAAGTCGGTGCGCCGGCGAGCGTGGTGAGCGGGATGTCCGTCAGACTCATGCTGTCAGACCCTAGCAAGCACCCGCGGTGGCCAGCAGCCACGCGTACTGGAACGCCGTCTCTTTCCACCGTTCGTAGCGTCCGCTGATCCCGCCGTGCCCGGCGGCCATCTGAGTCTTCAGCAGCACCGGACGCTCGTCGGTCTTGGTGTGCCGAAGCGCGGCAACCCACTTCGCGGGCTCGACGTAGAGAACGCGGGTGTCGTTGAGCGAGGTCATCGCCAGGATCGCCGGATACTCCTTGGCCTCGACGTTCTCGTACGGCGAATAGGACTTCATGTAGAAGTAGACGTCGGAGTTCTCCAACGGATTTCCCCACTCGTCCCACTCCGTCACCGTCAACGGCAACGACGGATCCAGGATGGTGGTCAGTGGATCCACGAACGGCACCTGGGCGAGGATTCCGGCGAACAGGTGCGGCGCCAGGTTGGCGACCGCCCCCATCAGCAGACCGCCGGCACTGCCGCCGAGCGCCACCAGATTCTGCGGCCGGGTCACACCGGAGTCGACGAGATGCTGTGCCGCCGCGATGAAATCGGTGAAGGTGTTGCGCTTCTCCAGAAGCTTGCCGCGTTCGTACCACAGCCGTCCCATCTCGCCGCCGCCGCGAACGTGGGCGATGGCGAACACCATTCCCCGGTCGAGCAGCGAAAGCCGCGCCACCGAGAACCGGGGATCCTCGGACGACTCATAGGCGCCGTAGCCGTAGAGCAGTGCGGGAGCGGGGAATTCGATATCCGCCTTGTGGATGACGGAGATCGGCACTCGGGTGCCATCCTCGGCGACGGCCCAGTCCCGGCGCTCGACGTAATCCTCGCGGCGGTAACCGCCCAGCACCGGCTGCTCACGCAGCAACGTGCGCTCACCGGTGGCCAGGTCGAGGTCATAGATGCGCAGCGGCGTCACGAACGACGTGGTGCCCACTCGCAGCTTGGGGGTCGACCAGTTCGGATTGCCGGCCAGCCCGGCCGACGCCAGCTCCGAGTCGAATCCGATCTCCTCAGGCGTGCCGTAGCCGTCGGCACCGATGGGCCACAACTGAATCCGCGGCAACGCTTCCCTGCGGTAGCTGACGACGAGGTGATCGGCGAAGGCGTCGACACCGTCGAGACGCACGTCGTCACTGGCCTCGATCAGGGTGCGCTGGTCGGCCGGATCGGTGACCGGCGCTTCGACGAGAGTGAAGTTGACCGCTCCGTCGTTGTGCAGGATGAGGAACTTGTCCTCACCACCGATCACCGCGTGATCCACCGAGTATTCGACGCCGTCGCGGCGCGGAAGCACGCTGGTGAACTGGGTATTCGGGTCGGCGGCGGCCCCGACCCACACTTGCGAGGTGATCGCCGAGCCCGCGGCGATGATCACGTACTTGTTGCTGCGGGTGCGCCCCATGCCGATCCAGAACCGCTCGTCGGGTTCGTGGAACACCTGCTCGTCGGGCTCACCGGCGCCGAGCCGATGGCGCCACACCGTGTCCGGACGCCAGGCCTCGTCGACCGTCGTGTAGTAGACGGTCGCATTGTCGGCCGCCCACGTCACCCCGGACGAGATGCCCTTGATTTCGTCGGGATAAAGCTCGCCGGTACGTAAATCCTTGAACCGCAATGTGTACCGCTCGTCGCCGACGATGTCGACCGAGTAGGCCAGCAGGTTTCCATCAAGGCTCACACTGCTGGCACCGAGCGAGAAGAACTCGTGACCATCGGCTTCGATGTTCTCGTCAAGCAGCACCTGCTCGCCGGGGACGTCGGTGTTCTCGTCGAAGACCGGCGGATCCCAGTCGTCCGGGCCGGCGACCGGGCAGCGGCAATGCGCGCCGTACTGCTTACCTTCGAAACTGCGCCCGTAGTACCACCAGTCGCCGCGCCGGGTCGGAACCGACATGTCGGTTTCTTTGGTTCGGGCCTTGATCTCGTCGAAGATCTTCTGCCGCAACGGCTCCAGGTGGGCAGTCGCTTCGTCGGCGTAGGCGTTCTCGGCCTCGAGGTGGGCGATCACCTCCGGATCGGTCTTCTCCCGGAACCACTCGTAGGGATCGACGAAGACATCGTCGTGGTGGACACGCTGGGTATCGATCCGCTTGGGAAGAGGAGGAGTCACGGGTTGGGTCCGATCCAGTCGGCGAACGACAGTCCTGAAATGCGTTCGTAGGCTTCGATATAGCGGGCGCGGGTGGCTTCCACGATCTCGTCGGGCAACGGCGGTGGCGGGGCGGAACCGTAGCGGTCCCAGCCCGATTCGGGTCCGGTGAGCCAGTTGCGGACGAACTGCTTGTCGAAGCTGGGCTGCACCACTCCCTGCTTGTACGTGTCGGCCGGCCAGTACCGCGACGAGTCCGGGGTGAAGACCTCGTCGGCCAGCACCACCCGGTCGTCGGCGTCCACGCCGAACTCGAACTTGGTGTCGGCGATGATGATGCCCTTCGTCAGAGCGTGGTCGGCGGCCTGGAGGTAGATCTGCAGGGTGCGCTCCCGAAGCTGGTTGGCGCGCACGGCACCGACCAGTTCGATGGTCTTCTCGAACGAGATGTTCTCGTCGTGGTCGCCGAGCTCGGCCTTGGTCGCCGGGGTGAACAGCGGCTCGTCGAACTTGCTCGCCTCGCCCAAGCCGGGGGGCAGTGCGATCCCGCAGACGGTGCCGTCGCGCTGGTAATCGAGCAGGCCCGAGCCGGTGAGGTAGCCGCGCGCGACACATTCGATGGGCACCATCTCCAGCCGGCGGACAACGAGCGCGCGGCCCAGTACCTCGTCGGGGATGCGGGGATCGTCGGGCGGCCCGGCCAGGTGATTGGGGGCGTCGATGTAGTCGAAGAAGAACACACTCATCGCGGTGAGGATGCGGCCCTTATCGGGGATGAGGCTGTCCAGGATGTAGTCGTAGGCCGAGATCCGGTCGCTGGCGACGAACAACAGATGCTCGTCGTCGATGGAATAGATCTCGCGAACCTTCCCGCTGGCCAGGTGTTGATAGTCGCTCAGAGCAGGGCGCATCGCGTCAGCCTAACGGCCGCTGACACGGCGGGACTGTGCTGGGATCAAGCCATGAGATCGCGGTTCCTGCCCTATGCCACAACTCCAGGCCGGCTTCTCGCGCAGTTGTTCAGCGACCTGCTGGTCGCGTCGTGGATCACCGTGTGGGTACTGGTCGGGCTGGCGGTGCACGCGGCGGTCGCGACGATCGCCGAGGTGGGCCGCGAGGTGAAGGAGGGTGCCACCGGAATCTCCGACAACCTGCACTCCGCCGGCGACAGCGCGCACAAGATCCCACTGGTCGGCGACACGGTGTCCAAACCGCTGCGCGCGGCCAGCGAGTATGCGCTCGACCTCGCCGGGGCGGGCCACAATCTGGACACCACGGCCTCATGGCTGGCGGTGCTGCTGGGTATCGCGGTGGCCGCGCCGCCGATTCTCGCGATCGGGATGCCGTGGCTGTTCCTGCGCATCCGGTTCTTCCGCCGGAAGTGGACGGTGATCATGCTGGCCAGAACTCCCGCGGGCGAACAGCTGCTGGCACTGCGGGCATTGGCCAACCGACCCCTGCGCAGGCTCACCGAGGTCAGCTTCGATCCGGTCGGGGCGTGGCGGCGCGAGGACCCGTATGCGATCCGCGGGTTGGCCGCGCTCGAACTGCGCTCGGCGGGCGTCGCGATGCCGCGCGCGTGGCGGACTTCGGCACGCTGACGGGCGCGCTGCGCACGAAACCGCGCCAGACCTTGACACCGCGGGTAATTAATCAAATGATTGATTAATGCAGCCGCAGAAGGATCACCGATGACGTCAACCGCGCTACCCGGAGAGTGGGTTGACCACGCCCCCGGCCTCGACGATCTAGCGGGCCGCTTCAATGTGCGGATCTCAACGGACCGCTACCGCTGTCGCGAGTACGCCGAGCGCGAGCGGGCGGCGATCTGGATGAAGACCTGGCAGGTCGCCGGCCGCACCGACGAACTGCCGAAGGTAGGCGACTGGAAAGTCCACACGATCTACGACCAGTCCTTCATCATCGTGCGCGGCAAGGACGAGAAGCTCCGCGGATTCGTCAACGCCTGCAGGCACCGCGGGAATGCCCTGTGCCAGGGCACCGGCAACGCCAAGCGCGGATTCCTGTGTCAGTACCACCTGTGGTCCTACGACCTCGAGGGCAAGCTCATGGGACTGCTGCGTGAAGCGCAGGCGGGCCCCCTGGACAAGAGCGAGAGCGGCCTGATCGAGATACCGGTCGACACCTTCGGCGGGTTCGTCTTCCTCAACCCCGATCCCGGCGCCACACCGCTCGCGGACTGGCTCGGCCAGGAGGCCATGGCGACGCTCGAGCCATACCACCTCGAGCAGATGTCGACGGTGATGAATGTCCGCGAGGCGCTGGACTGCAACTGGAAAGTGGTGATGGACGCCTTCAACGAGGGCTACCACGTCAACGGTGTCCACCCCCAACTGCTGGCGGTGCTCAACATCCAGCCGGAGACCACGCGCTACAAGTTCTTCGAGAACCACGGCATCGCCATGGCGCCGTTCGAGGTCGTCGGAGCGACGCCCGAGAAACAGGTAGAGGGGACACTCGCTCTGCCCGAGACCTTCCCGGGAACGGTCGCGGTGATTCCGCGCTTCCAAGAGCTCGTCACGGAGTACACCGCAGCCGACGGGTCCATCGACTTTCCGGGCGGTGTCACGGCGCGCACGCTGCTGCAGAAGGCCACCCGCGCGCACCTGACCGAGATGGGCCTGGACGTCAGCGGCCTGACCGACGCCCAGATGAGCGACAACCACGGCTGGTTCCTGTTCCCCAACTTCATGATGACCATCCGGGCCGGCGAGTGTCATGTGATCCTGTCGATGCCGCACCCCGACGGCGACCCCAACCGGTGCATCTGGCACGTGGCCAGCTACATGTACCTGCCGCCGGAGATGGCCGACGCCTTCACGGTAGACCTGATCGAGGTCGACACACCCGGTAGCTACAAGTATTTCGAAGCGCTGCAACAGGATTACGAGCAGATGCAGCGACAGCAGGCAGGCCTGCGCAACCAGGGTCTGGATCACCTGATGCTGGTGACCGAAGAAGTCGTCGTCGCCAAATTCCACGACACACTGGATCGGTGGATGGCCGGAAAGGGAACACGGTGAACCTCGAAGAACGCATTGCCCTGCACAACCGGATGGCTCATGCCTACGGAGACGCCTATCTGCGCCAGGGTGTGCAGGACGGCGAAAAGTTCGTGGAGGTCTGGAAGTTCCATCCCGACTGCATGTACGCCTCGCCCTACTTCACCGGCGACGAAGCCTTCAAGCTCAGCGAGTTCCCCGAAGAATCCGCCCGCGCCTCGACGATGGAGGCCAAGGTGTACTCGCTGCGATTCCCGGACTGGAAGCCCGTCGACTTCCGGCACTGGGCGGCAGACAACGGCTTCGTGATGAAGACCCGCTGGCAGGGCACCAACAAGGCCGACGGCACCGTAATGGGCTTCTACTCATACAGTTTCGTCGACACCAACGACGACGGCGAAGTCATGCGCTGGGAGACCCACGTCAACGGCGAGTACAGCGACTTCCTCGATGTCGCGATCGGCGTGCATGGGCCATTCCACGGCACCCACGAGTACACCGACGCACTGGAGCGCCGGCTGGCTGAAGAGGGATTGACCGTCTGATGACGTTGTCGGCGACCGTGCTCGATTACAGCGCGCTGATGAAGCGGTTGGTCGACGAGGCCAAGCAACCGGGCTTCACCACCGAGAGCTGGGCGCCGCTGGCCGAGCTGATCGACACCGAGAACTTCGTCCGGGTAGGCAATTTCAAAGAGGTGATGAACTGGGCCGAGTACGTCAGCTTCCTGACCAACTGGGCGACGTCATCGGAGTGGGACTCGGAGTTCAAGCGGGTCACCGAGGTCGGCAATGTGGTGTTCCTGGAGCTCGAAGAGCGCAGCAGAATCGGTGCGTTCAGCAACTCGGTCAATTCGGTGTCGGTGTACGAATTCGACGCGGCGGGAAAGATCACCCGCATCGACGTATATCTGCAAATGGCGCTGCCGGATCCCGATATGCTCGCCAGCTACGAGGGTGTCGAGATCTGACGATTGGGGACCGATGAAGGCCGCTGTCGATTCCGACCGCTGCGCCGGGCACGGCCACTGCGTGTCGACGTGCGCAGAGGTCTTCGCCTGGACTCCGGACGGCTATGCCGAAGTGGTGCTCGGCGAGATCCCGGACCAGTACCGAGATCTCGTCGTCAAGGCCGTGGGAGACTGCCCCGAGCACGCGATCAGCGCGGAAGGCTAGTGCCCGACTACGACTACATCGTGATCGGCGCCGGCTCGGCGGGCTGTGCGCTGGCCGGCCGCCTGGCAGCCGGAACATCGCGCGTCCTGCTGCTGGAAGCCGGCGGGTCCGATCGGCGGTTGACGGTCCGGGCACCGCTGGCCTTCGCCGCGCAGATGGGCGGCCCGACCGACTGGGACTACCGTTCGGTCCCCGAACCGGCGTGCGACGACCGTGTCATTCCACAACCCCGCGGCCGGGTGCTGGGCGGCACCAGTTCGATGAACGCGATGGTGTGGGTGCGGGGCACCCAGCTCGACTACGACGGTTGGCAGTTGCCCGGCTGGGGTTGGTCCGATGTCGAGCCGGTGTTCCGCCGCATCGAGTCGCACTATCTCGGCGGCCCGGCACACGGCACCTCGGGACCGGTGCGCGTGACCCGGCTGGCCGAGCCCGATGTCACCTCCACCCGCTGGATTTCGGCAGCCAGGGCCGCGGGTGTCTCCGCGAACGAGGACCTCGGCGGACCGGATCTCGACGGGACGTCCATCGCGCCGGTGACGGTGTGGAAGGGCCAGCGCTGGAACACCGCGCGGGCGTATCTTCGCCCGGCACGGCGCCGCCCGAACTTCACCGTGCTCACCGGAGCCCTCGTGCACCGGGTGGTGATCCGCGACCGCCGGGTGATCGCCGTGGAGTACGACCGCAAGGGACAGCGGGTGATCGCCGGCGCGAACCGCGAGGTGATCCTCTCGGCAGGCGCGTACGGGACACCTCAGCTGTTACAGCTGTCCGGCATCGGGGCGGCCGACCATCTGCGTGCCATCGGTATCGTACCGATCGCCGAAAGCCCCAGGGTGGGAACCAATCTCACCGACCACCCCGCGACAGCGATGAGCTGGGACGTCCATCCCGGCTTCGTCGGACTCTCCGATGCGCAGAAGCCGCAGTGGTTGCTGCGCTGGGTGTTTCGCCGAACCGGCAAGATGACCAGCAACGCGATGGAAGCCCTCGCGCACATCCGGTCGCACCCGGACCTGCCGGCACCGGACTTCCAGTTGATCCACTCCCCCAGCTACGTCAACCTCGCCGCGATGGAGCGCGAACTGCGCCGTGCGTCCTCGGTGCTGCAGTCGTACTGGACGCCGAAGAGCCGCGGCACGGTGCTGGCCCAGTCGGCGGATCCCCGTGACGCACCGGAGATCCGGCTGAACACCCTGGCCCATCCTGACGATGTGCAAGCGTTCGTCCGGGTGGTGCGTCGCACTCGGGAGATCGTCGCCGCCGAGCCATTCGGCTCGGTCATCACCACCGAACTGAACCCCGGTCCCGACGTGGTCACCGATGCTCAGATCGAGGCGTGGGTGCGCAGTTCGGTGGCAACCACCGGCCACCCCGCCTGCTCGGCGGCGATGGGCACCGATGCGGGCAGCGTCCTGGACGAAAAGCTGAAAGTGCGTGGCGTCGACGGCTTGCGGGTGGCCGACGCGTCGGTGTTCCCGTGCATCCCCCGGGCCAACACCAACGCTCCGGCGATCATGGTCGGCGAACGCTGTGCTGACTTCATCCAAGCCGCCACATGAACGTCTTCGACGCGCACTTCCACATCATCGATTCCCGATTTCCGTTGGTGCCCAACAACGGTTACCTGCCTGATTCGTTCACCGCCGCCGACTACCTGCAACGTGTCGGCGCACTACACGTCACGGGCGGCGCAGTGGTCAGCGGCTCATTTCAGGGCTTCGACCAGGAGTATCTGAAAGACGCTCTGGCACAGCTGGGTCCGGGCTTCGTGGGGGTCACGCAGATTCCCGTCGACACGGCCGACGACGACATCCTGGCGTTGGATCGCGCCGGTGTCCGCGCAGTGCGCTTCAACCTGTATCGCGGCGGGTCGGCCACTTCGGACCACGTCGACACCCTGGCGCGACGTGTGCACGAGGTCGCCGGCTGGCATTCCGAGTTCTATCTCGACGCCGCCGACCTGCCCGAGCTGGAGGCCACACTGGCCGCCCTGCCGCAGGTGAGCATCGACCACCTGGCGATGTCGGACGACACCGGACCGCTGCTGCGCCTGGTAGAGGCCGGAACCGTGGTCAAGGCAACCCGATTCGCCGGAGGCGAAGGAGACGCCCTCGCCGGGCGGATCAGCGTGACCGACCCCGACGCCCTGATGCGCGCGATCGTCGGCGTGAACCCTGCAGCGCTGATCTTCGGCAGCGACCTGCCGTCGACCCGTGCGGCGATTCCGTTCCAGGACAGCGACATCGATCGCGTCGTCGATGCGGTCGGCCGCGAGCATGCCGAATCGGTTCTCGAGACGAACGCGCGGGTGTTCTACCGGCTCTAGGTGAAAAGCTGGCCGCGCAGAAGCTGTTTGAGCGCGGCCACGGTGGCCAGGTATTCCTCGGGTGGCGGTGCGCTGGCGGCGTATTCGTTCAAGCCCCGGAAGACCATGTACACGGCGTTGGCCGCGCTCTCCACGTCCACACCGCGGCCCAGTTCCTGGTCCTGGACGCCCTGTTCGAGAATGTCGCGGATCAGGTTGCGCAGCGCGACGAACCGGGTGTCGCTGGTCTCGGCAAGGTGCAGATGCTGCGGGCTCTCCGCGCGGATGGCTCTGTCGAAGGCGACCGCCAGCGGGTAATCCCGCATCACCTGGACGCTCTCGTCGAGCACGGCCATCAGTTTGTCGAGGGTGGCGGCGTTCTGTCCGGCGGCCTGCTCCAAGCGTGGCACGGCGATGGTCGCGACCTCGTCGAACGTCGCTTTGACGAGCTCGGCCTTGTTCGGGAAGTAGTGGTAGAGACTGCCGCTGGTCATCTTCGCCTGACGCGCGATCTCGCGAATCGTCGTCTTCGAGTAGCCGACCTCCGCGACACAGCGCATGGTCGCCTCGAGGATCCGCCGCCTCGTCTCTTCACTGTTGGCGCCGACCGGCCGACCGAGGAACGAGGAGTTGGCCGACGCTGCACCTTTGGGTTTCGCCATCGCTGTTGGAAGCTTCTCACAGTCGCGGCCGGATCGGTTAGAGTCCGCGTCGTGGCAGAGCTCATCGACACCGTCGCCGTCATCACCGGCGCCGCCCGCGGTCAGGGCAGGAGCCACGCCGTGGCACTGGCCGCCGAGGGCGCCGATATCATCGCGATCGACCGCTGCGCCGATATCGACTCGATCCCGTATCCGCTGGGCACCAAGGACGATCTCGACGAGACCGTCCGGCTGGTCGAGGCCCAGGGCCGGCGAATCGTGCCGGTGGTCGCCGACGTCCGCGACCTCGACGCCTTACGAACCGGGGTCCAGAGCGGTGTGGACGCACTCGGCGATATCGACATCGTCGTGGCCAACGCCGGAGTGGTGGCCATCGGGCTCAAAGATCCGGTCGACGAGCAGGTGTACCGCGACATCGTCGATACCAACCTGGGCGGCGTGTGGCACACGATCGTGGCGACGGTGCCTTCGATCATCCGCAAGGGGCGCGGCGGCTCGATCATCCTGACCAGTTCCGCACAGGGGCTGGTGGGCCGCGGCGGCGACGGCAGCGCGGCGATGTTCGCCTATGCCGCGGCCAAGCACGGCGTGGTCGGGCTGATGCGCTCGGCGGCCAATGCCTATGCCCAGCACAATATCCGGGTCAATACCGTGCACCCCAGCGGAGTCGGTACCCCGATGATTCTCAACGATCACACCCTGCGCACATTCGAGGAGAACACCAACGGCGCCGCATTGTCGGCCAATCTGCTGCCGGTCCCCTTCGTCGAGGCGGAGGACGTCACCAATGCCGTTGTGTGGCTGGCCAGTCCGAAAGCCCGCTACATCACCGGCGTGGCCCTACCCGTCGACGCCGGTCACGCCGTGATGTGACCGCAGCTTCAGCACCGCGCCGACGGTCACGGTGAGCCAGCCTGCGAAGGCCACCCAGAAGAACACCAGCGACACCGTGGCAAGAGCCGCCACCGCCGATTCCCGGGACACCGCGAACGTCGCCGCCGAATACATGCCGAGCGGGAACACCATCGCCCACCAGACACCCCTGAACCGCAACGCACCCGGCCCGGAGTTGATCCGCCGGATGCCGAAGTAGACCAACACCGGGATCCACAGTGTCGCCAGCACCCAGGTGACCACGGTGACCGCTTCGACCACATCCGAGGCCCACACCCGGTGGATGTGATCGCCCGCCAGAGCCGCAATGGCCAGGCCACCCATCAGGATCCAGCCGTCGGGTTCGAAGCCCCCGGGGTCCAGCCGTTCGTGCAGAGCCCGCCAGAGAATGAGGGCGGTCATCACGGCATAGACCAGAAGTGCCAGCACCCAGAACAGCAGCGCCCCGAACAGCCAACGCAGGTCGGCGGACAGAATCGCCAGCCCCGACGTAGCCACACTGGCCAGCTCCCACGCACCGTGCGCACGGTCGCGCAGTCCGGTCCAGCGGTTCCGCCACATCCGCCGGACCACCATGGGCGCCAGTGTCAACCAGAACTGCAGTGCCAGAACGGCCAACACCCACGGCACAACCCGCCACTCGGCCAGCCGCGCCCCCAGTACCGCACAGGCCGCCACATAGGTGAACAACCGCAACAGCACGTCGGGGTCGCCGGCATTCAGCGGGTGCCGCCGCCACGAGAGGGCACACACGACGACAAGCACCGGCAGAGCACACGCGGCAATCACCGCCAACCCCAGGCTGATCCAGCGATAACCGTGGTCAGCGGCGGCGATCGAGACAATGCCGGTGGCCATCACCGCCGCGAACACGTCGGGCGGCGGACGCATATCAGCCAATCTCACTTAGCCGCATGGGTTTTAGAGGATCGCGCCCGGAGCGTACTTGGCGGCGTCGGGGTAGGAGCTCACCAGCTCGTCGACCTCGGCGACCACCTGGTCGACCTGGCTTGCGGCCGCACCGCTGAAGGCCTGCTTGTCGGCCAGCGCGGCATCCAACGCGGCCCGGTCCAGCGGCAGCCGCTCGTCGGCGGCCAACCGGTCCAAAAGGTCTGGCTCGGCGCCCTTTTCGCGCATCGCCAGCGCGACGGCCACCGCGTGTTCCTTGATGACCTCGTGCGCGGTCTCCCGGCCCACCCCGGCCCGCACCGCGGCGATCAGCACCTTGGTGGTGGCCAGGAACGGCAGGTAGCGATCCAGCTCCCGCTGGATCACGGCGGGGTAGGCACCGAACTCGTCGAGCACGGTCAGGAATGTCTCGATCTGCCCGTCGACGGCGAAGAACGCATCCGGCAACGCCACCCGGCGCACCACCGAGCAGAAGACGTCACCTTCATTCCATTGCGCGCCAGCCAATTCCGCGGCCATCGAGCCGTATCCGCGCAGCACGACCTGCAGGCCGTTCACCCGTTCACAGCTGCGAGTGTTCATCTTGTGCGGCATCGCCGAGGAACCGACCTGCCCCGGCGCGAACCCTTCGGTCACCAGCTCGTGACCGGCCATCAGCCGCACCGTGTGCGCGAACGACGACGGGCCCGCACCCAGCTGAACCAGAGCCGACACCACGTCGTGGTCCAGCGATCGCGGGTACACCTGCCCAACGCTGGTGAAAACGGCGTTGAAACCCAGGAATTCGGCGACCCGGCGTTCCAGTTCGGCCAGCCGGTCGGGGTCGCCGTCGAACAGGTCGAGCATGTCCTGGGCGGTACCCATCGGCCCTTTGATGCCGCGCAGCGGGTAGCGCGCGATCAGCTCTTCGATGCGCCGCAACGCAATCAACGTCTCCTCGGCCGCCGAAGCGAACCGCTTGCCGAGCGTGGTGGCCTGGGCGGCGACGTTGTGGCTGCGTCCGGCCATCACCAGATCGCGGTACATGACCGCGCTCTCGGCAAGCCGCGCCACAACGGCCACGCCGTGGGCGTGCACGAGTTGCAGCGACTGGCGGATCTGCAGCTGCTCGACGTTCTCGGTGAGGTCGCGACTCGTCATCCCCTTGTGCACGTGTTCGTGCCCGGCCAGAGCGTTGAATTCCTCGATGCGGGCCTTCACGTCGTGGCGGGTGACACGTTCACGCGCGGCGATCGAGGCCAAGTCGACGTTCTCGAGCACCCGTTCGTAGTCCTCGATAACGGAGTCGGGTACAGAAATATTGGGGCCGCCGAGTTCTTTCTGCGCGCGCAGCACCGCCAGCCACAGCTTGCGTTCGGCGACGATCTTGGCCTCGGGAGACCAGATCGCGACCATCTCGGCGCTGGCGTAGCGGGAGGCCAGGACATTCGGGATTGTCACAACGCATTAGCTTACGGCCCTGGTACGGCAAGGTAGACGGATGCACTTTGTCGGCCTGGATCTGGCCTGGGGTGAGCGCAAGCCCACCGGAGTCGCGGTACTCGACGACGACGGCAGGCTCGTTCATATCGCTACCGCCCAAGACGATTCGAGCATCCTCGCGCAGCTTGCGCCCTACCTCGACGGGCCTTGTCTGGTCGCCATCGACGCTCCGCTGGTGGTGACCAACCCGAGCGGACAGCGGGGCTGTGAAACGGACCTGAACCGCGACTTCGCCAAGTTCGAGGCCGGCGCGCACCCGTCCAACACGGGAAAGCCCGAATTCGCCGGCACGCCGCGCGGCGCCCGCATCGCAGGCGCACTCGGGCTGGACATGGACCCCCAATCGAGGGCAGCCCGGCGGGCCATCGAGGTCTACCCACATCCGGCCACAGTGGTGTTGTTCCGCCTCGGCCGCACGCTGAAGTACAAGCACAAACAGGGTCGCACCCTGGCACAACTGCGCACCGAATTGCTGCGGCTGATGGACGAGATCGAACGGCTCGCACAGGCGGCGGTGCCCCTTCGGGTCGGCGACAACCCCACGTGGATCGAAATGCGCAGTGCCGTCGAGAATGCGCAACGCAAGAGCGATCTACGGCGCGCCGAAGATCCGGTCGACGCGGTGGTGTGCGCCTACGTCGGGCTGTACGCGACGCGACGGCCCGCCTCGGTGACTACCTACGGGGACTTCGCCAGCGGCTACATCGTGACGCCGACGCTGCCGGCCGACCTCACACCCGCACCGCCCGAACCGACGCCCGGCGTCGTGGGCGAGGCCGTCGCGCGCTACGCCGAACAGCGCCCCGCCCTGATCGCCACCACCGAGCACTACCTGGCGTTGATCAAACGGCTCCTGGACGACGCCGGCATCAACTACCTCAGCGTGACGGCCCGCACCAAGAGCGTCGCGTCCTTCGCGGCCAAGGCCGATCGCAGCATCCACGGCCAGCGGATCTACACCGACCCGGCGACCGAGATCACCGACCAGGTCGGCGTGCGGGTCATCACCTACCTGCGCGAGGACGTGACCGCGGTGGGCACCGTGCTGTCCGAGGAACTGGAGGTCCTTGCCGACCTGGACATGGGGCAGGTCACCGCGCGTGAGGGCCGCTGGGGATATGCGAGCCGTCACCTGCTGGTCACGATCGAGGGTGAACCGCAGCCGGCGTCGGTGCAGGTGCGCACCGTTCTGCAGCACGCGTGGGCGGAGTTCGAACACGACATTCGCTACAAGGGCACTGTTCCCGAACGGGACGCGCCGGAACTCGACCGCCGGTTCACGCTGGCGGCGGGGCTGCTCGAGTTGGCCGACCGGGAATTCACCGAGATCCGTGAGCGCCTGCGGGCGTCGATGGCCGACGACCACACCCCGACCGCCGCGGGCGCAGGCATTTCCGCGCCGGTACTGGCCACCTACCTGGGCCACCGCTTCCCCGAAGCAGGCTGGTCCCGCACCGAGCACTATGCATGGATCTCCACGTTGCTCGGTGAGCTCTGCATCCTGACCCTCGACGCCCTCGAGGAGCTGTTGACCAACCTCGACACCGACGCCGTCAACGAAAAAATGGATTACCGCTTCCCGGCGGGTGCCGTGCGGCGCTTGGACGACGCCCTGCTGGCCGCGTTCGCCGACCGCTACGTCGGCCTGGCCGGCAACGAGCATCGGGTGTCGCTGCTGCAGACCCGCCTGCGGCGGTTAGCGCCCGATCCCGACTAGGCGCGCAGGCCCGACCAGGATTCCGACGTCCCGGTCAGCCGGCTGACCTGCTCGAGGAAGCGGCGCACCTTGATCGGGTTCTCGTGGCGCTGCCATCCGAACGTCGTCGGCCGCTGGCTGCGGTCATGCCAGAAGTGCCCCGCCTTGGACTCCGGCCGGGTGGCCACCAGCCACACCGCGGTGTCGGCACCATCGGCCACATCGCGCAGCAGCGGTCGGGTGACGGCGCGAAAACGCGGCAGATACTGCGCGACCCCGGGGGTGTCGACCCAGCCGGGATGCATGCTCTCCACCCGGATCTCGGTACCCGCCAGCCGCCGCGACCACGAATCGGCGAGCACGACTTGCATCTTCTTGGTGCGCGCGTACGCCCGCACCCCGTTGTAGCCGCGCCGGTATTCCAGATCGTCGACCACCAGCGGCGAGCTGTACATGCCGCCGGAGGACACGAACACCACCGATGCCCCGCCCGCCGCCCGAAGCAGCGGCAGCAGGCGCTCGGTGATCAGGTGCGGGCCGAGCACGTGGGTGGCCAGCTGCACTTCGTGGCCCTCGCGCGTGAGGATCCGGTCCTTGGGCATCAGCCCGGCGTTGTGCACCAATCCGTTCAGCGCGGGCACCCGGTTGGCGAAGTCGGCCGTCCACTGCCGCACCGCGTCCAGATCGGAGACGTCGCACACTTCGGCCACGACGTGGGCGCCGGCGACGTCGTCGCGGATCATGGCCGCGCAGCGGTCCACCTTCTCCGGGTTGCGGCCCAGCAGGTGCACTCCCGCACCGAGTCCGGCGAATGACCGCGCCATCGCCAGGCCGATTCCCGCGGTCGCCCCGGTGATCAGCACCCGCTTGCCCAGCAACGCCTGCGGTCCGGCGTCGGCCGCCCACCACTGCTTGCGCAGGCCCGAGCCGATCTTGGTATAGCCGACGAAAGCCCGGTCCAGCACGCCATCTAGCAGAGCCGCGGCCGGCCGGGCGAGCCCGGAGAAATCCATGTCGTCGAACGTAATCGCTCAGACCCGCATGGTCCGCTCGTCGATCGGCGCCAACACGTCGATCACGTCCATCAGCGTCGCCCTCGCCAGCTCGCGGGGGCCGTCGCCGTCGCCGAACAGCGCCGAGACCACGGCACCGTCGACGGCGTGGACCAGCGCGGTCACCAGATCGACCCGCATGGTGCGTCCCGAACGCGCAATCGCCTCCCCCACGGCGTCGAAGCGCTGCTGCAGTAGCCGGCGCTGGACTTCCCGCAATTCGGGCTGACGGGCGCAGGCGATATAGCGCTCGTAGCGGGAAATCAATTCTTCGCTGCTGGCCTCGCCCTCCGGATCGCCGACCAGCAGATCCACCAGCACGTCGGCGATCGCCTCGGCACCGCGCCGCCGGCGCGGCAGGGCGTCGACCCGCGCCCGCAGCTGGGCGGTCTCGACCGCGCAGATGTACTCGACGGCCTTGTGCACCAGGTCGTCCAGCGAGGAGAAGTAATAGGTGGTCGACGCCAGGGGCAGGCCCGCGCGACGGGCCACCGCCCGATGCCGCACCGCCTCGAATCCGGCTTCCCGCAACAGCTCGGCGGCAGCGCTGATCAGCGCATACCGTCGTCGTTCCCCCTTGGGGGTCATCGCTGCCGTCACGTTCAGCAATGCTGCCAGCAGCGCCGAAGCGGCATCGCCCTTTGGCGAAGAATCATTAACCTGGCTTTGACCTGGCACTAGGCTGAACGGCCCGCGATGGCATGATGTGCCGAATGGCGAACCTGAGCCGTCGCGCTGTTCTGCGACTCGGCGCCGGAGCCGTCGCGGGCGCCGCCGGCGCCTTCGCTGCCGGCCGCATCCTCGAACCCGCGGCGCAGCTTGCTGGCCCGGACGTCGCGATGACCGGTGTCGGTGCCCCCCTGTTGCCGCCCGCCCCGCTGGAACCCGCGTCGGCGGGCGCCCCCGCTCCCACGATGGTCACCGGCTCGTTCGTGTCGGCCGCGCGCGGCGGCATCAACACCAATTGGGCCATCGCCCGCCCGCCTGGGCAGACGGCGCCGCTGCGGCCGGTGATCGCGCTGCACGGCAAAGGTCAGGAT
Organism: Mycolicibacterium rhodesiae JS60; assembly: GCA_000230935.2. Classification (GTDB taxonomy): domain Bacteria; phylum Actinomycetota; class Actinomycetes; order Mycobacteriales; family Mycobacteriaceae; genus Mycobacterium; species Mycobacterium rhodesiae_B. Next base: position 317,718 of record AGIQ01000001.1, on the reverse strand, counting down.
GCGGCGGGCGTGATGGCCGGCGGTGTCGAACAGGGCCTGGCGCAAGCGGTGGCGGCCGGGCTGCCGCCGTTCGCGGTGGTCGCCGTCGACGGTGGCGGCAGCTACTGGCACAAGCGCGCGTCCGGCGAAGACTCCGGCGCCATGGTTCTCGACGAACTGATCCCGATGCTCGGCGGTCAGGGCCTGGACACCTCGCGGGTCGCCTTCATCGGGTGGTCGATGGGTGGTTACGGGGCGCTGCTACTGGGCGCCCGACTCGGTCCGGCCCGCACCGCTGCGATCACCGCGGTCAGCCCGGCACTGTGGCTGTCGTCCGGTGCGGCCGCGCCAGGCGCGTTCGACAGTCCCGACGACTTCGCGGCCAACACCGTCTTCGGGCTGCCCGCCCTGGCCTCGATTCCGATCCGGATCGACTGCGGCACCAGCGACCCGTTCTATTCGGCGACAAAACAATTCATCGCCCAGCTGCCCAACCCCCCGGCCGGCGGCTTCTCACCGGGCGGGCACGACGGCAGCTACTGGAGCTCACAACTGCCCGGCGAGATCGCCTGGATGGCACCGTTATTGGTCGCGTGAGGGCGGAGTTCAGATCACGTTGACGGTGTCCAGGAACGCCGTCGCGTAATCGGCGTCGCCACTGATCCGCACATCGCGGTCCTGCCAGCGCGCGCGCCGGGTGCCCCACTCCGGAAACTCGCACGCCGCGCCGGTGATCTGTGCGGCGCAGTCGTCCGCCGGACCCCGCACGACCGCGCCCTCGGGCACCACCCGCCACGTGCCACCGCCGGGTCCGGTCAGCGTGATCCCCAGCGGACGGTCCAGCCATGCCGGCGCCGCCGCGCGGACCTGGTTGGAAAGCACCGCCATCATCCACTCTCCGACGACGGTCATCCGGTTGGCATCGGTGACCGGTGCGGGCCGCCCCAGTGCCGGCGCCATGTCGTGACGCAGGTGGGTGTGGTGGTCGAAGACCAGGGCGCCGGTGAGCACCCGCAGCGGGAACCTGCCCAGGTCGGCCAGCCGCATCTGCACTCCGCCGAGCGGTCGGCGCGCCATGACCGGGAAGATGGCGGCGGCCACCGCGCTCCAGCGACGGTACTCGGCGAGCACGTCCGGCGCCGCCCGATCCCGGCGGGTATCGACCAACAGATCGTTTGCCGCTTCGATGTCGTTGGCGCGCATCAGCTTTGCGGCGGCAGGACTGAACATCGCCTTGCAGCCGGTGCCCAGGTGCGCGACGACGTCATGGATTCGCCATCCGTCGCACCGGCTGTCCATCCGCCACTCGGCGGGATCGAGCCCGGTGCAGAAGGCCAGCATGTCGGCGCGCTCGGCCTTGAACGCCGCACCACGGTCCGCTGTCACGTCGGCCATGATTGTCTCCCGTTCTGGAATTGTCTACAGTCGCTATTACTGTCAGCCATTCGATAAGCCTTGCGGAAGCGCCACCGAGGAGATCATGACCGTCGAGAGCCCCCCGATATCGCCGCGGCCGTACCACCGGCTGGACATCTCGGCACCGGACTTCTGGACCGCCGATTTCACCACTCGCGACCGCACGTTCGCGCAGTTGCGCGCCGCTGACGGGCTGTCCTGGCATGCGCCGGTGTCCTCGGTCTTCCCGCACTCGGAGACCGGATACTGGGCGATCACCCGGCACGCCGACATCAAGTACGTCAGCGCGCACCCGGAGATCTTCAGCTCGGCACTGGGCATGAGCGTCGACCCCCTTCCGGCCGAGGTGCAGCAGGCCACCAGTTTCTTCCTGGCGATGGACCCGCCTGAGCACACACTGTATCGGCGGCTGATCAGTGCGACGTTCACTCCGAAGCAGGTCCGCCGCATCGAGGCCCAGATTCAGGCCAACGCCGCCGATATCGTCAGCCGGCTGATCGAAAGACTGCGTGACGGCGAGGAAATCGACTTCGTCAGCGAATGCTCGTCCAAGCTGCCGATGCGGACCGTCTCGGACATGATCGGCATCGCGCCCGCTGATCAGGAAGCGGTGGCGTACGCGGCCGAAAGCCTCTTCGGCGGCACCGACGACGACTACGCCAGCTTCGAGGAACGCGCCACGCACGCGCTGACCCAGATCGGGATCCTGACCAGTTCCGGTATCGAGCTGGCCCAGCTGCGCCGCCGCGAACCGCACGACGACCTGATGACCAATATCGTCAACGCCGAGGTCGACGGTCATCAGCTCACCGATATCCAGATCGGGTCGTTCATGGTGCTGCTGGCCTCGGCGGGCAACGACACCACCAAGCAGACCACCTCGCACGCGTTCAAGGCACTCGCCGACAATCCGGCCCAGAAGGCCTGGCTTCTCGAGGATTTCGATGCCCGCATACCCGCGGCCGCCGAGGAGTTCATTCGCTGGGCCACTCCCGTCCTCAACTTCGCCCGGCACGCGAAAGTCGACACCGAGCTCGCGGGCACCACGATCAAGGCCGGCGAGAAGGTCGCCCTGTTCTACTGCTCGGCCAATCGCGACGAGGCCGTGTTCGACCGCCCAGGCGAGTTCGACATCGCCCGATCACCGAACCCGCACTTCGGGTTCGGCGGCGGTGGGCCACACTTCTGCCTCGGCGCCAATCTGGCCAGGACCGAGCTTCGGCAGCTGTTCCATCAACTACTAACGCGGCTACCGGAAGTCGAAGTCGGCGAGCCGGAATACCTGCACAGCAACGTCATTCACGGCGTGAAGCGGCTACCCGTCAAGCTAGCGTGATCCGGCCCTCGGCCGCCGCAAGTGCGATATCGGTGCGGAAGTGGCTGCCGGGCAACCGAATCGAGTCCAGGGTTCGGTAGGCGGCTGCGCGCGCGGCCACCAGGTCCGCGCCGGAACCGACGACCGAGAGCACCCGCCCGCCGGAGGAGACGACGGCGCCGTCGTCTCGGCGCGCGGTGCCTGCGTGCAGCACACCGTCGGCTTCCGAGCCGGTGATGACGTCACCGACTCGCGGGCGGCCCGGATAGTTCTCCGCGGCCACCACGACAGCGACGGCATACCCGTCATGCCAGTGCAGCGGGCCGAAGTCGGCCAGCGTTCCGGTGGCCGTGGCGTGCAGCACCTGGCCGAGCGGGGTTTCCAGCAGCGCCAGCACGGCTTGGGTCTCGGGATCGCCGAACCGGCAGTTGAATTCGACCACCGCCGGACCGTTGGAGGTCATCGCCAACCCGGCATACAGCAGGCCGGAGAACGGGCAGCCGCGGCGAACCAGTTCGGCGGCAACGGGTTCCACGACACCACTGACGATTGCGGCGGTCGCTTGGGCGGGCAGCCAGGGCAGTGGTGAATATGCGCCCATTCCACCGGTATTGGGGCCGGCGTCGTTGTTGCCGACCCGCTTGAAGTCCTGGGCGGGCAGTAGCGGGACGACGGTCGCACCGTCGACCAGACAGAACAGCGACACCTCGGGTCCGTCGAGGAAGGACTCCAGCAACACCGGATGCCCCGAGTCCAGCAGTGCGGCGGCGTGCGCGCGGGCGGCGTCGCGGTCGGCGGTGACCACCACCCCCTTGCCCGCGGCCAGGCCGTCGTCCTTGACCACCCAGGCGGGTTGACCGGCGGGCGGGCCGAAGCGGTCGAGTGCGGCATCGAGGTGGGCGGGGTTGTCGACGGTCTCACTGCCCGCGGTCCGCACACCGGCGGTGGCCATCACGTCCTTGGCGAAGGCCTTGGAACCTTCGATTCGGGCGGCTTCCTTCGACGGGCCGAAGCAGGCGATGCCTGCGGCGCGCACCGCGTCGGCGACCCCGAGCACCAACGGCACCTCGGGGCCGATGACCACCAGGTCGACCTCGAGCTTTTTCGCCAGCGCGGTGACGGCCTCTGCCGAGGTGACGTCGATGTCGTGCTGTTCAGCGACGGCCGAGGTGCCGGCATTACCGGGCGCAACGGCCAGGAAGTCGACCTGTGGGTCTTTGCGCAGGCCCAGTAGCAGGGCATGTTCGCGGGCACCGGATCCGATCACGAGGACGCGCACAGGTTCACACCCTATCGCCCACTCCGAACTACCAGGTGTCGACGAACCGCCTGAGCGGCGAACCTAACGGGCATACACTCTGCGCTTAGGTGTATGGTCGTAGCCAACGTGCGCTACATCACAGGACAGCGAGGTAAACCATGACCACCGCGAGCGTGTGCCCGTTCGGAGCTGACCCCAATTCCCGGGTCGCTTCGCTCCTGCCCTCCGGCTTTGACTTCACCGACCCCGACCTGCTCAAAGAAGGCATGCCCGTCGCCCAGCTGGCGCAGCTGCGCAAGACCGCGCCGGTGTGGTGGAACGAGGCACCGTCGGTCTTCGACGACGGCGGCTACTGGGTGATCAGCAAGCATCGCGATATCCGGGACATCTCCCGCGACGGCGACCTGTGGTCGACGAACGCCCAAGGCGTCGTGATGCGCTTCGCCGACGACATGACCAAAGACCAGGTAGAGATCACCAAGGCACTGCTGATCAACCACGACGCCCCGGAGCACACCCGGCTGCGCAAGCTGGTCTCGCGACTGTTCACCCCGCGGGCGGTGGGCAAGCTGGAGGAGAAGCTGGCCGACGCCGCCCGCGACATCGTGGCCGCGGCCGCCGAGAAGGACACCGGAGAGTTCGTCGCCGACATCGCGATGCAGTTGCCGCTGCTGGCCATCGCCGACCTGTTGGGCGTCCCGGAAGCGGATCGCCAGAAGCTCTTTCACTGGACCAACAGCATCATGAACACCGACGACCCGGACTTCGACGACGACCCGACCGTCGCCAACGCCGAGCTGATGGGTTACGCGTACACGATGGCCGAGCAGCGTAGGCAGTGTCCGGCCGACGACATCATCACCAAATTGGTGCAGGCCGACATCGATGGGGAATCGCTGAGCGAGGTCGAGTTCGCGTTCTTCGTGATCCTGCTCGCGGTGGCCGGCAACGAGACCACCCGCAATGCCATGACCCACGGGATGAACGCCTTCTTCGAAAACCCCGAGCAGTGGGAGCTTTTCAAGCGGGAGCGGCCCGAGACCACGGCCGACGAGATCGTCCGCTGGGCCACCCCGGTGCATTGCTTCCAGCGCACCGCCACCCGGGATGTGGAAATCGGCGGCGTCACGATCCGCCAGGGGCAGCGGGCCGGGCTGTTCTACAGCTCGGCCAACTATGACGAGGAAGTCTTCGACAACCCGTTCGGATTCAACATCTTGCGTGACCCGAACCCGCACCTCGGGTTCGGCGGCAACGGCGCGCACTTCTGCATCGGCGCCAACCTCGCGCGCATGGAGATCAAACTGATCTTCAACGAGATCGCCAATCAGATCCCCGATATCAGCAAGCTCGGCGAGCCTGAGCGGCTGCGTTCGGGCTGGATCAACGGGGTCAAAGAACTGCCTGTCGCATACCACTGACGCCGGGGCCGGAGATAGCATCCCGGGTCATGGGCTACCCGGGCTATGCGCCCTACCCCGGCTATCCGCCGCCTGCCGAGCCGCCGCGCTCGGCGGCCGACCTGACGATCTCGATCATCCTGATGGTGTCGACGGTGATCGTTGGCGCGTGCGGGGCCTTTCTCGGCCTGTTCTCGCTGGCGTTCCTGGACCACTGCCCGCCCGCGACGTGCAGTGTCGATGGCGCCGTGACGTCGGTACTGTCTGCCCTGGCGATCATGGCGCTGGTGGGCCTGGCCGGGATCGTCGTCACCATCGTGCAGTTGGCCCGGCGCAAGCGCGGCTGGCCCTTCGCCGTCGGCACCCTGGTGCTGTGCCTGGTCGTGCTGTTCTTCGGCGGCCTAGCCTACGCCGCGGCAGTGGGCGGGTAGATCGTGCGCACCCACGGCTGGTCGGGTTCGGCGCCTGGCACCGACGAAGAAGCCGTCGCCCGGATTCTGGCCGCCGCCAACCAGGCCATCGACGCCCGCGGCGCCGACCTGAGCATCGCCGACGTGGCCCGCACCCTCGGCGTCACCCGCCAGACCGTCTATCGCTACTTCCCCAGTACCGACGCACTGCTGCAGGCCGCGGCGATGGCGTCTGCGGCCGGATTCCTCGACCGGATGGCCGCGCACTTGTCCGGCATCACCGACCCGGCCGAGGCGGTCACCGAAGGTATTGCGGCCGCGGTGGAAGCGCTGCCCCATGACAAGCACATGGGCCTGCTGCTCGGACCGGAGCGGGCCGGCGCGTTCAGCGCCGAGGTGACCTCGGATGTCGCACTGACGTTCGCAGGCTCCCTGCTGCGCCGCTTCGATGTCGATTGGGCCGCACACGGATTCAGCGACAGCGATCTCGACGAACTGGGCGAGCATCTGCTGCGGATCGTCCAGTCGTTCATGGTCGACCCTGGCCGGCCACCGCGGCACGGGCCCGAGCTGCGCCGCTACCTGGGCCGCTGGGTCGGTGCGGCACTCCGCACGCACGACCGGTCAACGCGCACAAGCGGTTAGGGAGCCGGGGCGACGTCCTGAAGCTGAGCGTTCAGCGGCACCGATGTCGCCGCATGGCCGATGGTGTCGGCCAGTACGGGGCCCGGCCACATCATCGCGGCGAAGATGGCGCAGACCGACACGACGGGCGGGCAGAGCACGATCACGGTGGTGTCGACGGCCTTCACCCATTGCGATACGTGACGAACGACCTTGGCTTGCTTGGGCTCCGGTTCGGTCCACAGGCTGAGCATGGTCGGGGCAGTCCACGAGTCGGCAGTCCACGATTCATACGCGGTCATAGAAGTCATTGCCACTCCTGCCCTTGGTTCGAGGCCCGAGGCGCTCGATTTCACTTCGGTAACACTGGTGCACAAATGTCACATTTGCGACACGGCAACATCACCGTTTGAGATCTGGGCGTTTCCTTACCGTTGTCTTACTGACCTCTTTGTTATGAGATCCGGCGTTATGGGATCCGGCCCTGGTGCACGGTCGTGACGACGTCCTTGGCCGCCTGGTGGCGGGTCGCCTTGATGTCCTTGTGCGAGGTGGCCATCTGGGCGTGGTTGTCGGCGATTTCGGCATGCGCGCTGCTGCGCCCCGCCTGGATCTCTTGCGCGGCTTCCTGCTTGCTGATCTCGCCGGCCCGCACGCTCGCCCGAATCGCCGCGGCGTCGCTGGCGGTGGTGTACCGGATCGACCTGTTCTCCTGGGCGGCGGCAACAATCGCCGAACGAGTCGTCGCGTTGTCCATCTTGGCGGTGTCGAGGATCGCTTTCACATCCTGCACCGTGCTTCCGTCATGGTTGCCCGCGATGATGGTGCGAATATCGGCCGCCGCGGCCTGCCGGGTCTGGCGGATGTCGCCACGAGATTCGCCGACCGCATCCCGCTCGTCCTGAATGGCGCTGCGGGCCCCATCGACGATCGCCTCGATCTGGCCCTCGCCGAGGTCGCCGGTCAGGACGCTGGCTCCGATGGCGTGCGCTGCCTCGTGACGGGTCCCGCGAATCGCCTTCCGGTCGGCGGCGATCTCACCGCGATCGGTGTGTATCGCGGTGTGCGCCTCGACCAGGACCTCGTGGATGGCCGAAGACACCCCGACCGGCAACGCGGCCAGCCTCGCCGCCAGGGTGGAGCTCGACGGTCCGGCGGCGAACGCGGCCACCGAAATCGCGGCCACCGCGCTCATTGCAGCAAGCGCCGCGAAGGACGAACGCTGGGTCTGGTCCAAGTAGTTCATCGCTGTTCCCTTTCGTTGTGCACGAGTTGTCGGCGCCTACCACGAGCGCCACAGGACCAGTTGATCAATTGCGATGTTGGTTCAGTGTTTGGGAGACACCATGATTGGCACCGCAATATTCAGTGGTGGCGGGGCAACACCACTTCGACGGTCAGCCCACCGCGAGGGCCAGGAGTCGCCTGGACCCGGCCGCCGTGCGCATGGGCCACCGCACGCACGATCGACAGCCCGAGGCCGGCCCCGCTGAAGACGGCAGGATCAGCCTGCTGATCCTCGTTGGCAAGTCGGCGAAACGGCTCGAACATCAGGTCCACGTCGGCCGGCGAGATCACCGGCCCGGCATTCTCCACCCGTATCCAGGCTGCACGGGAATCAGCCGCCACGCTGATGTGCACCCACCCACCCGAGGGGATGTTGTACCGGACTGCGTTGTCGACAAGATTGTCGATCAGGCGCTGCAGCAGAGCCGGATCTCCCGGCACCCCAGCGGAATTGATCGTCGAGGTGATCTGAACGCCGGCTTCGGCCGCCTGCTGCCGCACATCGGCGATCGCCCGGTTGGCCGCTTCGGCCAACTCCACGTGCACCATCCGATCGATGCGCTGGTCGCTGCTGGCGAGCACGAGCAGACCGTCGATGAGCCGTTCGTGCCGCTTGTTGACCCCCAATAACGTCTCGGCGAGATGACGCGTCGACTCCCCCAGGTCGGGATCCTCCAGCGCCACTTCGATGACCGTTCGATTGATCGCCAATGGCGTACGCAGCTCGTGAGAAGCGTTGGCCACGAACCGGTATCGACTGTCAAACGCACGGTCCAGTCGCTCCAGCATCGCGTCGAACGTGTCGGCAAGCTCCTTGATCTCGTCGGACGGACCGCTCAGCGAGATGCGCTCATGAAGATTGCGGTCGACGACCCGCCGCGCGGTCGCGGTGATCTCCTGCAGGGGCTGCAGGGCCCGCCCCGCCAGCGCCCAGCCGAATGCGAACGCCGCCAAGCCGACAACGGCCAGGCAGGCCAATGACCAGACAAGCACGGCGCGCAGCGTCTCGCGCCGCTGCTCTTCTGCTTGCTTGCTCAGGCCGACGACGAGGTCTTGAAGCAGTGGATGCGCTTCCATCCCGCGCTGCCCCAGAAATGTCTGAGCGGTCTCGAGTGCATTGACTCCCGGGCTGTTGTCCAGTGACTGCCTCACGTAGAAATACATCACGGCCACCAGGAGTGCGCCCGCGACGAAGAATGCCCCGCCGTAGAGCACGGTCAATCTGGTCCTGATGGTCCTGCCCCGCAGCGGCCAACCCAGTAGTTGCGGTGTCTTGGATGACTGCACTCGATCATCGTCGCCGATCTGGTGTTTGGCCGCCGTGAGGAGGCCTGGCGCAGTGCCCGTCCCGGTCAGCCCCCGAGCGGCCCGGCCGGCAGTGATATCCCGCAGCGCTGGGCGAACTCGTTAAGCGGCGCGCGCAGTTGTTGCAGGTCAGCGCGGACGGCGGGGTTGGCGTTGAGGTACTGCTGTGCGTCGGCGCGCATCTGCGGGCGAGGTTCGCCCTTGAGTTTGGTGAACGCGTCATTGACGTCGGGATGGGCGTCGAGATAGTCCGCCGTGCTTGCCGCCACCGCCGATACGGTGCGGGCCAGGCCGCTTGCGGTGCAGTCGGCAGCCGCCGCTGCGGGCGTGGCCGGCGCCAGCGTGAGCGCCGCGGCGGCGCCGACGACAGCGAGGCCGACAAGGGTATGGCGGCGCACCGGCGCCGGGATGGTGAGTCGGGTAGCCATTGTTCGGCCTTCCTTTCGATCGATTTGTGTGTTCGGCACGTGCCGGACGCATGGATCATCCTGTCGGCACGGCTGTTTGGTGAGCGTGAGGACGACCCTCACCCTGACCGAACACCACGCCGACGACACTGGCGGCTGCACGAATCCACTGATATGGAAGGAAGATTCACCATGGGTTATCGACGAATCGCTGCGAGAGCGCTGATCCTGGCAAGCGCTGCGGCCGCTGTCGCCGTGCCGTTGGCGACATCCGGAGTGGCCAATGCCGATCCCGGCGTGGGCTGGGGCGCACCGGGACCGGGCATCCTGCCCGGTCTCGGATTCGGCGGGGTGGGCGGTCCGGCCTCCGGGCTCGGGGTATTGCCCGGCGCCGGTGTCGGCGCTGCCGGGGCCGGTCTGCTGCCCGGCCCCGGATTGGGCGGCTTCGGCGGACCGCTCTCGGGGCTGGGCGTGCTGCCCGGTGCCGGTGTCGGACTTCCGGGAGCCGGACTGATCTGACCGATTGGACGCGGGCGTGCGGTGCCCGAGCCGATCCGGCGCACCGCACGCCCGCCACCAGCCGACAAACAGCCGCCTAACGCCGCCGCACGCATACTTTCTCCCATGCGGGTGTTGGTCGTCGAAGACGAAGTTGTGCTCGCCGATGCGATCGCCGCAGGTCTGCGCCGTCATGCGATGGCGGTCGACATCGCCTACGACGGGGCCAGCGGACTGGAACGCGCGACGGTCAACGACTACGACGTGATCGTGCTCGACCGAGGCCTACCGGTGCTCTCTGGTGACGATGTCTGCGCCGAGCTGACCGGAACCGGGGGCGTCGCCCGTATCCTGATGTTGACGGCGGCCAGCGCCGTGGCCGATAGGGTCAATGGTCTCCAGCTCGGCGCCGACGACTACTTGAGCAAGCCATTCGCCTTCACCGAGCTGGTGGCAAGGGTGCAGGCCCTGGGCCGGCGATCCCAGGCCGCAGTGCCACCGGTATTGGAACGCAGCGGCATCAGACTCGATCCGCACATGCTGACGGTCACGAGGGACGGTGCACCGGTGAGTCTGTCCCGCAAGGAATTCGGGGTACTTGCGGAGCTCCTTCGCGCCGACGGCGCCGTGGTGTCCGCTGAACATCTACTGGAAAAAGTCTGGGATGAACACGCCGACCCCTTCACCGGCGCCGTGCGGTACACCATCATGATGCTGCGCCGAAAACTCGGACCTCCCCCGATCGTCGAGACCGAAACCGGCGCCGGTTACCGTCTGACATGACGTCTATCGCCGGTGGACGTAACCGGTTCTCCGCAAGACTATTTCGCCATCGCGACCAACGGCTGATCGCAGCCGTCGATTCCAGGGACTTTGATGCTAGGCAGCAGGGTCGCCGGCATCGCCGGTCGGCGGGTCGCTGTCGTTGCCCAACAGCCGTTCGGGGTGGTGGAAGTCGTTGACGCCGCCTTTGAGCATGGGCAGGTCTGGTGGTGGGATCCACTCGGTGTCGCCGTTGGCGAGTTTTCGCGTGCCCCAGCCGCCGGTTTCGACGAGTTGATTATCGGGTGGGCAGGCCAGGGTCAAGTCGCCGATATCGGTGTTGCCGCCGTTTTTCCAATCCTGGGCGGCGTGGTGGACCACACTGTGATAGCCCGGCGCATCACAGCCGGGCCGAGTACAGCCACGATCCTTGCCGTGCAGCATGATTCGCTGATCGGCAGAGGCGATCCGTTTGGTGCGACCCAGCCATAACGGCCGCCCATCCACCCCGTCGAACAACGCCAAATAATGGTAGGCGTGCGCGCCCAGCCGGATGACCTCGGAGATCGGCATCACCACGCCACTGGCGCTCACCGCCTGCCCAGACTGGGCTTGAATGTCCTGCAGGGTCGCGGTCACGATCACGGTGACCGGTAACCCGTTGTGCTGCCCGAACTTCGGATCACCCAACTGGCCGCGCACCAACGCCTTCAACGCGTCATGCTGACGCTGCCCACAACTACGCACATCACGCTCGACGGTTTCCTCGCTCGGCGTGGTGGTCGGATTCTGATCGGCGGGGTTGCACATCCCCGCAGCGGCGAACTTCGCCATCCAGGCATCCAACTCCGCCCGCAACTCCGGATCCGCGATCAACCGGCCCACACTCATCCCGTCGACCTGCTGACCGCCAATCCACACGAACCCGCGCTTGCGGGCCCGATCCTCATCAGAGAACTTCCCGTCGGGATTCAGATGCAGGGCCAGCCGGTGGGCCACCCGTTCCAACTGATCCGGGCGCAGCACCGCCGCCTTCTCGGCCAACGAGCGCTCAGCCTTCTCCCGCTCAACCGGCGACACGTGATCGGGCAACTCGCGGAAGAACTTCTGAATCACCCGCAGATGCTCGGGGTCGAGCTGCCCGGCATGCCAGGCCCGCGAGGTTTCGGGCAACACCGGCGCCAACGGCTCACCCGTCAACGTGGTCCGCGGCGCCAACTGTCCGGCATCACGGATCCGCCGCCTGGCCTCCTTCGGGCTGACCCGCAACACATCGGCCAACGTGATCCCCACCGGCGGACACCCCTCGAACTGCTCCAACCGGGACACCACGGCGTGCGACAGCGCGACTTGGCGGCGCCGTGCGGTCTCCAACCGTTCCAACACCACAAACCGATCCGGCGGCGACAAGGACTCCACGTCAAGAGCGGCCAGGGCGTCGACGGCATCGTCGAGCGCGCCCAGTGCCACATCTATCGAACAATTGTTCGAGTCCATGTCAAAAGACTACGTCGGGCCACCGACAGAAAATTCGGCGCGCCTGGGACGGGAAGTCAGTCGTCGAGCGTCTTACCGCTGTGCATCTTCAGCGCGTCGTTGACGTTGGCCTTCTTGTCCTCGCCCTGGCCCGCCTCGGCGGCCTTCTTGCGCTTGGCCGTGACCTTGGTGACGACGCCGTCGAGCTTCGAGCCCAGCGGGAAACCGAGGTAGTGCGTCAAGAAGATCGCCATCTCCTTGAGTTCCTCGGCCGTGAGTTCCTCGTTGTGCAGGGCGGCGTTGGCCTGGATCTCGGCGAGGTCGGAGATGCCGAGCGCGGTGACGACGGTCAGCGTCATGATCCGCTTGTCCCGCATGGTCAATCCCGGTCGCGTCCAGATCGTGCCGAACAGGTGGTCCGCCGTGAGCGCGAAGTAGTCACCCGGCGAGTCGGGCATCTCCCAGCCGTAGACCTCGTTCATCTTGTCCAGGCCCTTGCGGCGCAACTCGTCCATCGTCACTCCTTCGTGTAGGGAACACCGAGCCCGGAGGCCAGGTCCCGCAGTGCGATCTCGGCCAGCGGCAGATCCACACCTGCGGATTCACCCAGAGCGAGAGCCAGTTTCAGATCCTTTTCGGCCAAGCCGCGGGTATGCATGAACATGTCGTAGACGAAGTGGTCCGGCTCGAGCGGTTTGGTGTCGTCGCGGACCATGATCGCACCGGGGCCACCACTCTGAGCGTCGCTGTGCCGCACCACCCGCCCGAGCTTCTGCAGGTCGATCCCGGCCGCCTCGGCAAGCTTGGCGGCCTCGCACGCGGCGGCAAAGCCGATGAAGGTCAACATGTTACGAGCCAACTTCATCCGGGTTCCAGCTCCGGGCTCACCGGCACGGACCACCATCGAGGCCCATTGCTTGAAGACGGGCTTGACGATGTCGTACGCCTCGTCGTCCGCACCGACCATCACGGCCAGCTCGCCCTTGTCGGCAGCGCCGGCACCGCCACTGACCGGGGCGTCGACGATGTGAATACCCTTGGGCCGCAACTGCTCAGCCAGCTCGGTGGCCGTTCCCGGCTCGATCGTCGAATGGATCGCGATGACCGTGCCCGACTTGGCGTGCTCGGCGAGCTGGCCCACTACATCGCGCACCTGCTCGTCGTTGAGCACGGTCACTTCGATGACATCCGCGGCCGCTACGTCGGCGACGCTGTCAGCGAGCGTGGCGCCGAGTTCGGCCAGCGGCGTCATGGCCTCGGTCCGCACATCGAAGACGATGAGCCCACCCGGCCATTCGGCCAGCCGCTTGGCCATCGGCGCACCCTGGTTCCCCAGCCCGATGTAGCCGACCTTCACGTCAGCCATGGCGCCGCTCCTCCTCATCGCTCGTGCCTCGCTCTGCATCGTCGCCGGCGCGGCTCATGAGCGGAAGATCTGTCCACCGTCGACATTGAAGATCTGGCCGGTGATCCACTTCGCCTGGTCCGACAGCAGGAACAAGCACATTCCCACCAGATCGTCGACTTCACCCATGCGCGACAACGGGATTCCCTTGACGATGTCGGCAACCATCTCCTGCGGAGTAGTGGTGCGGTTGGCCTCGGTGTTGATCGGGCCGGGCGCGATCGCGTTGATGCGGATGTTCTGGCCGCCGAGTTCGGTGGCCAGCTGCTGGGTGAGGCTGTTGACGCCGGCCTTGGCCAGACCGTAGAAGTTCGAGTACAGCCAGGCCGCCGTGGACGATTGGTTGATGATCGCGCCGCCGCCGCGCTTGGCCATCTTCCGGTACACCGCGCGGGTGCACACCAGCGCGCCGTCGAGGTTCACGCTCATGAACTTCTTGTAGTAGTCCCAGTCCACGGTGATCAGGAAGTCGAGCTTCATCCCGCCGAAGATCGCGGCGTTGTTCACCAAATAGTCGATGCCGCCGAACTCGGCCAGCGTCGCGTCGGCCATTGCCTTGGCCGACGCCGGGTCGCTGACGTCGACGGGCAGCGCGAGCGCGGCGCCGCCCTCGCCTTTGATCGCGTCGGCAACCTTCTGCGCGCCTTCGATGTTGATATCGGCGACCACCACCGCCGCGCCCTCGCGGGCAAGCGCCTCGGCGTAGGCCTGGCCGATACCGCCGCCAGCGCCGGTGACGATGGCGACCTTCTCGTCGAACTGTCCCATGTGCATTCCTCTCTCGGCCACCGGATTAGACCGCTGTGGCAATGACTTTCAGCTCGAGATATTCCTCGAAGCCGGCCAGACCCATCTCGCGGCCGACCCCGGACTGCTTGTAACCGCCGAACGGTGCATCCGCGGAGTACCACACCCCGCCGTTGACGTTGACCGTGCCGACCCGCAGCCGGTCGGCGACGGATTGCGCACGCTCCAGATCGCCGCCGAACACGGTGCCCGACAAGCCGTATGGCGAATCGTTGGCGATGCGGATCGCATCCTCGTCGCCGTCGTGGGCGATGACCGTCAGCACCGGGCCGAAGATCTCCTCGCGCGACACGCGGGCGCTGTTGTCCAGCCCGGCGATGACCGTCGGCTCGATGAAATATCCGGTGTCGCGATCAGCCGGCCGGCCACCGCCACACGCAAACCTGCCGCCCTCGGTGATCGCGAGGTCGAGATAGGACTGCACCCGATCGCGCTGACGTTCGGAAATGACCGGCCCGCAGATGGTTCCGGGGTTGGTCGGGTCGCCGGGCTTGAGGCCGCCCATGGTCGCCGCCGCCGCTTCGACCGCTTCGTCGTAGCGCGCCCGGGGCACCACCAGACGGGTGGTGATCGCGCAGCCCTGGCCGGCATGCATCGAGGCGGTGAACGCCGCCATCGAGCAGGCCCCGGCCAGGTCGGCGTCGTCGAGCACCAGGAATGCCGACTTGCCGCCGAGTTCTAAGAAGACCTTCTTGATGGTGGCCGCGCCGGCGGCCATCACCGCGCGGCCGGTGTTGGTGGAGCCGGTGAACGACACCATGTCCACTCGTGGGTCGCTGGACAGCAGCGCCCCGACCGCGTGGTCGTTCGACGTGACGATGTTGACCACGCCCGGCGGGATATCGGTGTGCTCGGCGATCAGTTCACCGAGTACCGCTGCGCACCAAGGGGTGTCGGGGGCGGGCTTGAGCACGATCGTGTTGCCGGCGGCCAGTGCGGGGCCGAGCTTGGCCAGGTTGATCTGGTGCGGGAAGTTCCACGGGGTGATGGCGCCGACGACGCCGATGGCCTCACGGACGATGGTGCGCGCAGTCTTGATGCCCATCGGCGAGGCGACGCCGAGATCCTGGCGCCACGAGTAGTTCTCGGCGGTGTCGGTGCAGAAGGACAGGTCGTCGACCGGCCCCTCCAGCTGGGCGGCGGAGGTCAGCATGCGCGGCGCGCCCACCTCGGCCATGGTCATCTCGCGCAGCTCCTCGACGTGCTCTTTCATCGCATCGCGGAGCTGGCGGATGCTGCGCACCCGAAGTTCGGTGTTGGTGGACCAGTCGGTGGTGTCGAACGCGCGGCGCGCGGCGTCGATGGCCCGGCCCATGTCCTCAGCATCACCGTCGGCCGCAGTGCCCAGGACTTCCTCGGTGGCCGGGTTGATCGTCGGATATCTGCCGTTGCCACCCGGCACCAGCTTCCCGTCGATGAAGAGATCGCTGTTCCCGTCGGCCGCAATCGCCATCCCGATTCCCGTCTGCTTCGTTGGACACGTGTCCGAGATTCTCTCTTCCGCACCATAGCCTCCGACGCGTCCGTGGTGCAAGGTTCTTCCAACAAGACGGTGCCGATAGCGCCTTTGAACTGGTACTTCCCCGGATTCTCTTGCTTATCCTGCCCGCATTCCGATAACTTGGACATGTGTCCAGCGATGCCGTCCTTGCCGTCACCCCAGATGGTGACGACGCGCCACGCAATCGCCGTCAGGAAGAAACCTTCCGCAAGGTGTTGCGGGCCGGCATGGAGATGCTGCGCGAAACGTCGTACGCCGACCTGACGGTGCGGTCCGTCGCGGCGCGCGCGAAGGTGGCACCGGCCACGGCGTACACCTACTTCTCTTCCAAGAACCATCTGATCGCCGAGGTGTACCTCGACTTGATGCGTCAGGTCCCCTACTTCACCGACGTCAACGACACCCGCCTGCACCGCGTCCAGCAGACGCTGCGCAGCCTGGCACTGGTGATCGCCGACGAACCCGAGTTCGCCGCGGCGTGTACCACCGCCATGTTGAGCAACGACGCCGGAGTGCGTCCGGCACGGGACCGCATTGGCGCCGAAATTCACAAACGAATCAAGTCGGCATTGGGGCCGGACGCCGATCCACAGATCGTGTCCGCATTGGAGATGACGTACTACGGCGCGCTCGTGCACGCGGGCAGCGGAACCATGAGCTACCGGCAGGTCGCCGACCGGATCGGCTATGTCGCGGGACTTATCTTGGGAGAGAACCAATGAACGTGCAGAGTCCAGACGTGGTGCTGGATCCCTACAACTACGACTTCCACGAGGATCCCTACCCGTACTACAAGCGGCTGCGCGACGAGGCCCCGCTGTACTACAACGACGACCTGAAGTTCTGGGCGCTGTCCCGGCATCAGGATGTGTTGCAGGGCTTCCGTAACAGCACGACGCTGTCCAACAAGTACGGGGTCTCGCTGGACCCGGCATCCCGCGGCCCGCATGCCGCCAAGACGATGTCGTTCTTGGCCATGGACGATCCGGCCCACCTGCGACTGCGGACCTTGGTCTCAAAGGGGTTCACCCCGAGGAGAATTCGCGAGCTCGAGCCCCGCGTCACCGAGATCGCGGTCAAGCACCTCGACACCATGCTCGAGAAGGCCGCCGCCGGTGAAACCGTGGACTACGTCGACGAGTTCGCCGGCAAGCTCCCGATGGACGTCATCTCCGAACTCATGGGCGTACCCGAAGCCGACCGTGTTCAGGTCCGCGCCTGGGCCGATGGTGTGATGCACCGCGATGACGGCGTCACCGACGTGCCGCCGGAGGCCGTCGAGGCGTCGCTCAACCTGATCGTCTACTACCAGGCCATGGTGGAAGAGCGGCGCAAGAATCCGACCGATGATTTGACCACGGCCCTGCTGGACGCCGAGATCGACGGTGACCGGCTGACGGACGACGAGGTCCTGGGCTTCATGTTCCTGATGGTGATCGCCGGCAACGAGACGACCACCAAACTGCTTGCCAACGCCGCGTTTTGGGGACACAAGAACCCCGACCAGCTGACCCCGGTCTACGACGACTTCGCCCAGATCCCGCTGTGGGTCGAGGAAACACTGCGCTACGACACCTCCAGCCAGATCCTGGCCCGCACCGTCGCCGGCGAACTGACCCTCTACGACACCGTCATCCCCGACGGCGACGTGCTGCTGCTCCTGCCGGGATCAGCCCACCGCGACGAGCGTGCGTTCGCCCACCCCGATGACTACATCATCGGCCGGGACATCGGCGCCAAGCTCCAGAGCTTCGGCAGCGGTGCGCACTTCTGCCTCGGTGCCCATCTCGCCCGCATGGAGGCGCGAGTTGCCTTGGAAGAGTTGTTCAAACGCATCCGCGGCTACGAAGTCGACGAGGCCAACTCGGTACGCGTCCACTCCAGCAATGTCCGCGGTTTCGCACACCTACCCATCACAGTGCAGTCTCGCTAGAAGGACGCCCCCGAAAGGTTCCCGAATGCCCCGTTTCGCTCCCCTTCCCGACCGCAGGCCCGCCATTGTCGCCGGCGCCTCGTCCGGTATCGGCGAGGCCACCGCCATCGAGCTCGCCGCCCACGGGTTCCCGGTCGCACTCGGCGCACGCCGGGTCGAGAAGCTCGACGACATCGTCGGCAAGATCAACGCCGACGGCGGTGAAGCGGTCGGCTTCCACCTCGACGTCACCGACCCCGACTCGGTGAAATCGTTTGTCGCGCAGTCGACCGAGGCGCTCGGCGACATCGAGGTGCTGGTTGCCGGCGCCGGCGACACCTACTTCGGCAAGCTCGACGAGATCACCAGCGACGAGTTCGACTCACAGCTGCAGATCCACCTGGTCGGCGCCTTCCGGCTGGCCAGCGCCGTGCTGCCCGGGATGATGGCACGCCAGCGCGGCGATCTCATCTTCGTCGGATCCGATGTCTCGCTCCGGCAGCGCCCCCACATGGGTGCCTACGGTGCGGCCAAGGCCGCGCTGGTCGCCATGGTGACCAACTTCCAGATGGAACTCGAGGGTACCGGCGTGCGCGCCTCGATCGTGCACCCCGGCCCGACCAAGACCTCGATGGGCTGGAGCCTGCCCGCCGAGAAAATTGGTCCGGCACTTGAGGATTGGGCCAAGTGGGGGCAAGCCCGGCACGACTACTTCCTGCGCGCGGCCGACCTCGCCCGCGCCATCACGTTCGTTGCGGAGACCCCGCGCGGCGGCTTCATCGCGAACATGGAGCTCCAGCCCGAAGCTCCCCTGGCCGACAACACAGACCGCCAAAAGCTTGCCCTGGGTGAAGAAGGGATGCCATTGTGACCATCACCAAAGAGGTACAGCGGGTTTCGGGTGGCGAGGAAGAACACGGCCACCTCGAGGAGTTCCGCACCGACCCGATCGGCCTGATGAAGCGCATCCGCGACGAATGCGGCGACCTCGGCTGGTTCCAGCTGGCCGACAAGCAGGTCATTCTGCTGACCGGCCCGGAGGCCAACGAGTTCTTCTTCCGCTCCGCCGACGCCGAGCTCAACCAGGCCGAGGCCTACCCGTTCATGACGCCGATCTTCGGTGAGGGCGTGGTGTTCGACGCCGACCCCGAGCGCCGCGCGGAGATGCTGCACAACACCGCCCTGCGGGGCGAGCAGATGAAGGGTCACGCCGCGACCATCGAGAACGAAGTCCGCCGGATGATCGAGAACTGGGGACCCCAGGGCGAAATCGACCTGCTGGAGTTCTTCGCCGAGCTCACCATCTACACCTCGACGGCCTGCCTGATCGGCCTCAAGTTCCGCAACCAGCTCGATTCCCGGTTCGCGAACTACTACCACCTGCTCGAGCGCGGTACCGATCCGCTCTGCTACGTCGACCCCTACCTGCCGATCGAGAGCTTCCGAATCCGCGACGAGGCCAGGGCCAACCTGGTGGAGTTGGTGCAGGAGGTCATGAACGGCCGAATTGCCAACCCGCCCACCGACAAGAGCGATCGCGACCTGCTCGACGTGTTGGTCTCGATCAAGGACGAGGACGGCAATCCGCGCTTCTCGGCCAACGAGGTCACCGGCATGTTCATCTCGCTGATGTTCGCCGGGCATCACACCAGTTCGGGCACCTCGTCGTGGACGCTGATCGAACTGCTGCGCCACCCCGACTACTACGCCCAGGTGCAGCAGGAGCTCGACGATCTCTACTCGGACGGGCAGGAGGTGAGTTTCCATGCGCTGCGCCAGATCCCGAAGATCGACAACGCACTCAAGGAGACCCTGAGGCTTCATCCGCCACTGATAATCCTGATGCGGGTCGCCCAGGACGAGTTCGAGGTGCAGGGCTACCCGATCCACAAGGGCCAGATGGTGGCCGCGTCGCCAGCGATCTCGAACAGGATCCCGGAGGACTTCCCGGATCCCGACGCCTTCGACCCGGACCGCTACGAGAAGCCGCGCCAAGAGGACATCATCAACCGCTGGACCTGGATCCCGTTCGGTGCCGGCCGGCACCGGTGCGTCGGCGCGGCGTTCGCCCAGATGCAGATCAAGGCGATCTTCTCGGTTCTGCTGCGGGAGTATGAGTTCGAGATGGCTCAGCCCGCCGACAGCTACCGCAACGACCACTCCAAGATGGTCGTCCAGCTGGCCAGGCCCGCGAAAGTCCGCTACCGCAAGCGCACGTCGTAGGAGTCGCCATGGGTTGCTACCGCATCGAACTCGACGAGGACCTGTGCCAGGGCCACGCCATGTGCGAACTGGAGGCGCCGGACATCTTCACAGTGCCCAAGCGCGGCCCTGTCGAGATCGTCGACCCCGAGCCGCCTGACGACATGCGCGACGACGTCGAACGAGCCATCGAAATGTGTCCCACCCGAGCACTATCCCTCGTAGAGAAAGAGAACTGACAATGGCGTCACGAGAACAACTCGACGACTGGGTCCAGCGTTGGCTGCAGGCCAACAAAGACTCCGAGAAGGCCGGCGACTGGACGAACCTGGCGGAGTTCTACACCGACGACGCCACCTACGGCTGGAACATCGGCCCCAAGGAAGACGTCATGTGCGTCGGCAAGGACCAGATCCGCGACGTCGCGCTCGGCCTGGAGATGGAAGGCCTGGAGAACTGGGTCTACGAATACCAGAAGGTTCTCGTCGACGAGAAGCAGAACGAGATCGTCGGCTTCTGGAAGCAGATCGCGAACAAATCCGACGGCACTCGTGACGAGATCTACGGCATCGGCGGCAGCTGGTTCCGGCTGACCGAAGAGGACGGGGCCCTGCTCATCGAGTGGCAGCGTGATTTCTTCGACTTCGGCCACGTCCAGAAGGCGTTCGTCAAGCTCATCTCCTCCGGCGACCTGACGCCGACCATGCAGAAGCGCATCGAGCGCAGCGTGGCTGGCGAGAAGCTGCCCGGTTACTACCCTCTCGGTGAGGCACCGGTTCCGATCTGGTGAATACTCGACAGCTGTCAAGTAACCGGCCCCCGGCAGTGACTTAGAAGGTGACGGAGGTCATAATGGTCAACAGGACAGGAACACGTTCTAATTTTGGCCTAGATTGACCATCCGGCACGGCCGGCCGCCCTGGAAAAGACCGGGGTCGGGTTTTGCGAGTGGAGGTTCGCTGTGAAGACAAAAGGTGCTCTCATCTGGGAGTTCAACCAGCCGTGGTCGATCGAGGAAATCGAGATCGGCGATCCGGTCAAGGATGAAGTCAAGATCCAGATGGAAGCTTCGGGCATGTGTCATTCGGACCATCACCTGGTCACCGGCGACATCCCGATGGCTGGATTTCCCGTTCTCGGCGGCCATGAAGGCGCCGGCGTCGTCACCGAGGTAGGCCCGGGCGTCGACCACATCGCCCCCGGCGATCACGTCGTGCTGTCGTTCATCCCGTCCTGTGGTGAATGCCCGGCCTGCCAGGAGGGGCTGCGCAACCTCTGCGACCTTGGTGCGGGACTGCTGGGCGGCACCGCGGTGTCCGACGGCACGCATCGCATTCACGCCGTGAAGAACGGCCAGCCGGTCATCCCGATGACCCTGCTCGGCACGTTCAGCCCGTACATGGTGGTGCACAAGAGCTCGGTGGTGAAGATCGATCCGTCGATCCCATTCGAGGTCGCATGCCTGGTGGGCTGCGGCGTGACCACCGGCTATGGCTCGGCCGTCCGCAGCGGTGACATCCGCCCGGGTCAAGACGTGGTGATCGTCGGTGTCGGCGGCGTGGGCACCGGCGCCCTGCAGGGTGCGCTGAATGCCGGCGCGCGCAACATCTTCGTCGTCGACCCGGTCGAGTTCAAGCGCGACAACGCGCTGAAGTTCGGCGCCACCCACGCCTACCCCGACATCTTCAGTGCGATGGCGGGCGTCGCCGAGGTGACCCAGGGGCGCATGGCGCACAAGACCATCGTCACCGTGGGCGAGCTCAAGGGCGAGGACATCGACCACTACATGAACATCACCGCCAAGGGCGGCACCGTGGTGGCGACCGCCGTCGCGAACATGGCCAGCACCGATGTCACGCTGAACCTGGCGATGCTCACCCTGATGCAGAAGCGCCTGCAGGGCACCATCTTCGGTGGCGGCAACCCGCACTACGACATCCCGCAGCTGCTGTCGATGTACAAGGCGGGCCGCCTCAACCTCGACGACATGGTGACCCGGCAGTACAAGCTGGAGCAGATCAACGAGGGCTACAAGGACATGCTCGAAGGCCGCAACATCCGCGGCGTCATCCGCTACACCGACGAGGACCGCTGACCTGCGCGTGTCATGTGCGGACCTTCCGGGCCGTGCCCGCCTTGCCCAATGGCGCGGGCACGGCCCGGAATTCATTGAGCCGCGACCATGACCGGCTTCCCGAACCTGTTGCGTCCCGGCCAGATCGGCTCGATGACTCTGCGCAACAGGCTCGTGATGTCTCCGATGGAGACCATGTACGGCAGCCCGGACGGGCTTCCGTCGGAACGCACCCGCGACTACTTCGCCGCCCGCGCCAAGGGCGGGGTCGGACTGATCACCGTGGGCGCCACCGGCATCGACCATCTACACCCCGAAACTCCGGGTGGGCTTCACCTCGGCACCGATGAGGCCGTGAGCGCACACCGCGCCCTGGTCGAGGCCGTGCACGAACACGGCGCCAAGATCCAGCCCCAGATCGTGCACTCCGGCCCCGACGGGCTCGGCCCGGAGATGCACGGAGTCACGTCCTTCGGCCCGTCGGTGATCCCCTCCTATTTGACCGGCCGGCCGTCGGCCGAGGTGACCGGCGCGCAGCTGACCGACATCATCGACTTGTTCAAGGCCGCGGTGCGCCGTGCCGCCGAGGCGGGCTACGACGGTATCGAGCTGCACGCCGCGCACGGTTACATGTTCCTGGGTTCATTCCTTGCCCCGCAACGCAACCGGCGCACCGATGCCTACCGCGGCGACTCCACGCAAGGCCGGATCCGGGTGGTGCTGCAAACACTGGCGGCCATCCGGTCCGAGGTCGGCGATACCTTGCCGATCACACTGCGGATATCGGGCTACGAGCGGGTCGCCGGTGGCCGCCCGAGCTACGAAACTGCCCTGGTGGCACCACAACTGGTAGCCGCGGGGGTGGATGCCTTCCACGTCAGCGGCGGCGTGATCGACCGTCTGGTCACCGGCATGGTGAACGCGGCCGACGACGGTGACGCGCTCAACGTGGGCGCCGCCGCCGCGGTCAAACAGGTGGTCGATGTGCCGGTGATCGCCGTGGGCCGCATCCACGACCCGGCGCAGGCCGAGCAGATCCTGGCCGACGGCCGGGCGGATTTCATCGCCATGGGACGGCCGATGCTGGCTGACCCCGAGCTGGTGGCCAAGCTTCAGACCGGGCAGGCCGACCGGGTGCGCCGTTGCATATCGTGTGAGAACTGTATCGACGCAATGGAACAACGGTTCTCGGTCGACTGCGCGATCAACCCCCGTACTGGTAAGGAGCGGGAGCTGGCGCTGCGCCCAGTCACGCAGGGTAAGCGTGTCGTCGTCATCGGCGGCGGCCCGGGTGGCTTGGAAGCCGCGCGAGTGGCGGCGGAGCGCGGTCACCGGGTCACATTGTTCGAGCGGACCGCGCACCTGGGGGGCGCGTTGGTGTTGGCGTCGATCGTGCACCCGGAGAATGAACCGTTCCTACGGTATCTGCGTGGCGAACTCGCACGCAGCACAGCGTCTGTCGAGATGTCACATTCGGTTGACGCCGATGAGATCGTCGCCCTGGATCCCGAGGCGGTGATCGTGGCCACCGGAGCCAATGTGCACACCAGCCCGGCGCTGGACGAATTGCTGGCCGGCCCGAGCGGGCCGCCCGTGGGCCGGCGGGTCATCATCGTCGGCGGTGGCCTCGCGGCGATCCAGATCGCCGAATTTCTCGCAGTCCGGGACCGATTCGTCACCGTACTGGAGACGGGTCGCACCATCGCCCCTGAGGTCGGCCTCAAACGCCGCACCGAACACATGGACCGGCTCGATCGCCTGGCCGTTCCGATTCACGTCCGCACGGAGGTCCACGAGATCACCGACGGCGGGGTGTCGTTCACCCCGTACGGCGGTACGCGGCGAGACCTGGTCGCCGACAGCGTGATCGTCACCGGTCGCTCCGAGGCCGACACCGCACTGTTCGACGCGCTCACCGACCGGTTGCCCGGCGCCAAGGTGCACGCCGTCGGGGACTGCACCGGACTAGGACTCATCCGCAAAGCCACCGAAGATGGCGCTCGCGCCGCGTGCAGTATCTGACAACAAGAGAGGGAGCTATGACCACCACCGAACAGACACCAGCGCTGACCGCTTCGCAGTCATCCTGGAAGTGCGTGATGTCGCACGACCGCGAAGGCTGGCTGGCCCTGATGGCCGACGATGTCGTGATCGAGGATCCGATCGGGCAGGCCATCACCAATCCCGACGGCAACGGTGTGCGGGGTAAGGCGGCCGTCGCCGATTTCTATGACGCCAACATCGCGGTCAACAACCTTCGCGTCACGTGCGAGGAGACCTTCCCATCCAGCTCACCCAACGAGGTGGCCCACATCTTGGTGCTGCGCAGCCAGTTCGAGGGCGGTCTGACGAGCACGGTGCGCGGTGTGTTCACCTACCACGTCAACGACGCCGGCCTGATCGCCAACATGCGCGGCTACTGGAACATGGACGGCATGCAGTTCGGCCAGGCGGTTCAGTGAGGCTGGCCGGATTCGGCGCGGTTGTCGTCGGCGGTTCGCGGGGTATCGGCGCAGCCGTCTCGGCACTGCTGGCCGAGTGCGGTGCGGGTGTGGTGGTCAACGGCCGCGATGCGGCCACCGCTGAAGTAACCGCTGACACCATCAATATGGCCGGCGGGCGGGCCGTGCCACACGCCGGCTCCGGCGCCGACGAGGCGGTCGCCGAAGACCTGATTGCACTGTGCGAGACGGAATTCGGTGCTGTCGATGCGCTGATCAACTGCGCCGGGGCGCCGGAGCCGCCCGGATCGTCGATCCTGCGTGTCACACCGGCCGAGTTTCGCGACCTCCTCGACGTCCACCTGGGTACCACGTTCGCCACCTGCCGCGCGGCAGCGCCGAGAATGGTGGCGCGTGGCCGCGGCGCCATCGTCAACACGAGTTCCTTTGCGTTCCTCGGTGATTACGGAGGTACCGGATATCCGGCCGGCAAGGGAGCGGTCAACGGATTGACGATGGCCATCGCCGCCGAACTGGCCGAGCACGGGGTGCGCGCCAACGTGGTGTGCCCGGGTGCGAAGACCCGACTGTCCACCGGACAGGATTTCGAGGACCAGATCGCATCCCTGCACCGACGAGGCATCCTCGACGACGTCAGCGCGCAGGGTGCGCTGGACGTCGCGCCACCCGAGTACGTCGCTCCCCTGTACGCCTACCTGGTCAGCGACCTCGCCCAGCACATCACCGGCCAGATCCTGATCGCCACAGGCGGTTTCGTCGGCCGCTTCGACCGGCCATCCCCCGCGTTCATCAACTATCGCGATCACCACGACAACCCGCCATGGTCTATCGACGAGATTGCGGAGATGCTGGCCTGAGCTACGCCGTCAGGTCGTAGATCAGCACCCTGCCCACGCGCTGGGGTGTGAAGTTGCGCTGAACCCATTGCTGGATAAGCGCATTGGTGTCCAAGTGTCCCCACTTGTCCTCGTGGATCGGGTTGGTGACGATGAAGTAGTGAATCCGCTTCGACAACGCGAGACGCAGGAATGCATCGGGCGCCGGCGAGGGATCGGTGCCGTTGAAGCCGCCGACCGGCATCACCGGGTAGCCGCTGGCGAGTTGATAGCCTGCCGCACAGACTGATCCGACCGTGGCTGCCACCCAGGTGTAGCGCCCGGCGTCGGCGTCGAGCAGGTCGACCAGTCGCCTATCGGGTACGCCGGAGTCGAGCAGGGTGCATCCCACCAGATGCGTCCCGCCGCCGGGAGCGCCTGCCGGCAGCAGGAATCCGGGACCGCTGGCAGCAGTGATCTCGGCCCGCTGGACCGGCCCGACCCCCTTGGTCATCGCGGTGACGAAGCGGGGAACCGGCCCGGCGATGGGCATCGCGCCCTCGTTGCCGCGGACCACCGTGGTGACGCTGTAGGCCGCCGGGCCGCCGAGAGCGACCAGCGCCGCGAGTGCTACGACCGCGGGTCTCGGAATCGCCGAACCGGCCACCGCGGCCAGCAGTATGCACGCGCCGATCGCGACTGCCCACCACAGCCACGGGTGGTAGTCGGGCACATGCCGCAGCACCAGCACCGATGTCACCGCGGTCGACACCACCGCGGCAACCAATACCCCTTTGGCCCAATACTGTTCACGCTCCTGCCAGAACACCGTCGCTCCGATGCCGATGATCGCCGCAATCGAAGGTGCCAGTGCCACCGTGTAATACGGATGGAAGATGCCGGCCATGAAGCTGAACACCGCCGCGGTGGTCAGGAGCCACACCACCCACACCCCGGTGGCAGACCGCTGGGGACCACGCCGCGCGAGTAGCGCGATCGCAAAGACGAGGGCCGCGGGTAGCAGCCAGCCGATGCCGCCGATCTGTTCGGGTTCGAACAACCGGCCGATGCCGGGCTGGCCCCACGGGTGCACCGACGTCCGACCGCCCAGGTGAACCGGGGAGATGAAGCCCGGCGAACCGGTGCTGCCCGGCTCGTCGCCGTTGAGCCTGCCGATGCCGTTGTACCGCAACGTGAGCTCGAGGACCGAATTGGTCTGCGTCCCGCCGATCCACGGCCGCTTCTTCGCCGGCCACAGCTGCACCAGCAACACCCACCAGCCCGCAGCCAGCACAGCGGCACCCAGCCCGAGCACCAGCTGCCGGGCCCGGTCAGGCAGTGATCGCGGCCCGCCCAGCAGATAGGTGATCGCGAGCGCCGGCATCACCAGCACCACCTCGAGCTGTTTGGTCAGGTAGCCCAGCCCCAGGCATGCGCCGCAGAGAAGCAGCCAGCGCAGCCGCCCGTCGTCGACCGCCCGCAGCAGCGCCCAGACGGCGGCAATCATCAACAGGACCAGTAGGGCATCGGGGTTGTTGAACCGGAAGATCGTCACAGCCACCGGGGTCAACGCCAGAACGATGCCGGCGATCAACGCGGCCGTCTCGCCGAACGGCCGGCGCACGGTGTCCCACAACAGCGCGACCGAACCGACTCCGATGAGGGCCTGGGGTACCAGGATGCTCCACGAGTTGAGCCCGAACATGCGGATTGCCAGCGACGGAGGCCACAGCGACAGTGGGGGTTTGTCGACGGTGATCGAGTTGGCGGCATCCGAGGAGCCGAACAGGAACGCCTTCCAGGATTGGGCGCCCGCCTGTGCGGCCGCGGAGTAGAACGCGTTGGCCCAGCCCGAGCCGTCCAGATCCCACAGGTAGAGCACCGCCGTTCCGGTCAGCAGGGCCAGCAGCGCCCACCGGTGCGGGCCCAGCTGTGTGGGGCGCGGGACAGGCTGGGCGGCAACAATGCTCGACGGGTCGGTCGCGACGGTCATCGCGTCAGCGGGCCGAGGCGCCGAACACCCGGCGCAGCGCGACGAAGCGCACGAAGGTGGCGACGAGGTTGGCCACGACCAGAACCGAGAGTTCGACACCCTTGCCGACCGTCGGATCGAAGCGGTGCAGCAGGTAGAGCGCCCCACTGGTGATCGCCAGCCCGAAGCCGAACACCAGCAGGCCGTGTACGTGGTGGCGTGCGGCACCGGCGCGCCCGCGGATGCCGAAGGTGAAGGCGCGGTTGGCGGCCGTATTGGCCAACGCGGTCAGCAGCAGTGCCGTCAGGTTGGCAGCCTGCAGCGAAAGATACAGCAGGGCAAAGGCAATGGTGCTCGCGACGCCGATCAGCCCGAAGCGCACCATCTGGCCGACCATGCCACGGGGCACCCCGGGCACCAGCGGCTCACGGCCCAGGGCGGCCTGCAGGTCGCGAAGCGGCAGCGTGCCGGTGGTCAGCGCCCGGCCTACTCGCCAGCAACCCTTGAGGTCCTCGATCGCGGTGGCCACGATGTCCACCCGGGAGTCCGGGTCGTCGATCCAATCGACCGGTACCTCGTGGATCCGCAGGCCGGCCCTCTCGGCCAGCACCAGAAGCTCGGTGTCGAAGAACCACCCGGTGTCGACGATCAACGGCAGCAGCCGGCGGGCGACGTCGGCGCGCAGCGCCTTGAAGCCGCACTGGGCGTCGGAGAACCGGGCGCCGAGAAGCCCCCGCAGCAGCAGGTTGTAGCCGCGGGAGACCACCTCACGCTTGACGCCGCGCACCACCCGCGAGGATGCGGCCAGCCGGGAACCGATCGCGATGTCGGAGTGCCCGGACACCAGCGGCGCCACCAACGGCATCAGCGCCGACAGATGAGTGGAGAGATCGACGTCCATATAGGCGACGACGTCGGCCGGCGAGGCCGCCCACGCGGCGGCCAGCGCTCCGCCGCGGCCCTTGCCGTCGAGATGGATCACTTCGACATCGGGCAGCTCGTCGGCGAGCTGGCGAGCAACCGCCAGGGTGTTGTCGGTGCTTGCGTTGTCGGCCACCATGATTCGCGCACGGTAGGGAACCTCGTCGCGCAGGAACTCGTGGAGCCGGCGGACGCAGGCGGCCAGGTCGTCCTGCTCGTTGTACACCGGGATGACGATGTCGAGAATGTAGCGACCCCCGAGGCTGATCTGCGCGGTGCGCTGCTCGGCCGGCAGGGTGTCGGTCATGCACATGATGCTCGCGGCCCAAGCTGCCGTCACACTGGGCCGGGTCTGGCAGCTTGCTGTGAGCGAGCTTCGTGAATCGCCGCAGTCGGCTCCTCATATGCTTGGCGCCATGGCCTCCGTCTTCACCATGATCATCAACCGTGAACTACCGGGACGATTCGTCTACGAAGACGACGAGGTCGTCGCGTTCCTGACGATCGAGCCGATGACGCCGGGGCACACGCTGGTGGTACCCCGGGCCGAGGTCGACAACTGGCAGGACGTCGACCCCGCCTTGTTCAACAAGGTGATGGCGGTGTCGCAGCGGATCGGTAAGGCCGTGTGCGCGGCGTTCGGCGCCGAGCGGTCCGGGGTCATCATCGCCGGACTGGAAGTGCCGCACCTGCACGTGCATGTGTTCCCGGCGCGGAATCTGTCGGACTTCGGATTCGCCAACGTCGATCGCAATCCGTCACCGGCGTCGTTGGACGATGCGCAGGCCAGGATCAAGGCAGCGCTGGCCGAACTCGACTAGACCGCGGGGGCGACCGGTGTCGGCACGTCGACGATGCGCGGCAGGCTGACCCGGAAGCAGCAGCCCTGCCCCGGCGCGGTCCGCACCGTGACTCGACCGCCGTGCGCATACACCAGCGAGTCGACGATCGACAGGCCCAGCCCGGTGCCGCCGCTGGTGCGGGTGCGCGAGGAGTCGGTGCGGTAGAACCGCTCGAACACACGTTGGGCGTCCTCAGGCGTCATGCCCGGACCCTCGTCGACGACCTCGAGCACCGCGTCACCGTCCTCGGTGCCCACCCGAACGGCGATCCGCGCGGTCTCCGGGGTGTGCTGTAACGCGTTGGCCATCAGGTTGCCGAGCACCTGACGCAGCCGGGCTTCGTCGCCGAGGACCTCGGGGGTGCCGGGGCCGTCGAAGACCTCCATGCTGATCGTGCGCTTCGGGGCGATGGATTGGGCGTCGTGCACGGCGTCGGTGGCGAGCAACAGGAGGTCGACCCGGCGCTGTTCGAGCGGGCGCTGGGCGTCGAGGCGGGCCAGCAGCAGCAGGTCGTCGACCAGTAACCCCATCCGCCGGGATTCGCTCTCGATGCGCGACATCAGCATTTCGACGTCGCGGGCAGCACCTTGGCGGTAGAGCTCGGCGAATCCGCGGATGGTGGTCAGCGGGGTGCGCAGCTCGTGGGAGGCGTCGGTGATGAATCGCCGCATGCGTTCCTCGGACGTCCGCGCCTGTTCGGCAGACTCCACCGATGACGCCATCGCGGACTGGATCTGCGAGAGCATGCCGTTGAGAGCCAGCGACAGCCGGCCGACTTCGGTACGCGGATCCCGTTCCGGCACACGGCGATCGAGCTGTCCGGCAGCGATCGCGGCGGCGGTCTTCTCGACTTCGACGAGGGGCCGCAGGCTGCGGTGCACCACCCAGTAGCCGGCGACGCCGAGGATCACCAGCACCGCGGTGCCGATGGCGACCTGCGACCAGGCCAGGCTGCGCACAGTGGACTGGATGTCGGACATGTCGATGGCGACGGTGGTCAATTCACCGTTGGGCCCCTGCACCGACACCGCACGCCATTGGACGTTGGAGTGGTCCAGCGAGCCGACGGTCACCGGTGAGGGGCCCACGTCGTTGTCGTCGGGAAGAGCCGGCTCGGCATCGCGGTCGTTGACGGCCATCCAGACGTGGCCGTCGGCGTCGACCCCGCGCACGTAGAAGTTCGACGGCGGGCGGGCCGGGTTGGGGCCCTCATCGGGTGGGGGCATCCGGCGCGGGGCCTGGGCCCAGCCCCGGGAGGCGTCGAGCAGGGTTTGGTCGGCACGGTTGACGAGATCGTGCTGCAGGGTGGAGGTGACGGCGATCCCGGAGGCCAGCAGTCCACAGCCCACGAGCAGGAGCATGGCGGCCACCAGGCCGACTCGCAGTGGCAGCGCTCGGTGGTAGGGGCTGGGCATTTCTCTATTGTTCGCGCCGTCCGGCGTGCCCCGCGGCGATTACCGCGGCTCCCGCAGCACGTATCCGACCCCGCGCAGGGTGTGCAGGAGGCGCCTTTCCCCGGTGTCGATCTTGCGACGCAGGTAGGAAACGTAAGACTCGACGACGTTGACGTCACCGCCAAAGTCGTAGCGCCACACGTGGTCGAGGATCTTGGGCTTGGACAGGACGGTCCCGGCGTTGATCACGAAATATCGGAGCAGCGTGAACTCCGTCGGTGACAGCGAGACCGGCTCGCCGGCCTTCCACACCTCGTGGGTGTCCTCGTCGAGTTCGATGTCGGCGAAGCTCAGGCGCGAATTGCGCGGTTCTTCGATGCCCTTGCCGGCGCGGCGCAGGATGACGCGCAGCCGGGCGACGACCTCTTCGAGGCTGAACGGCTTGGTGACGTAGTCGTCGCCGCCGAGGGTGAGCCCGGCGATCTTGTCCTGCAGGCTGTCACGGGCGGTCAGGAAAAGCGCCGGGGCGTCGATCCCGTCGGCGCGCAGCCTGCGCAGTACGCCGAAGCCGTCCATGCCGGGCATCATGACGTCGAGGATCACCGCGTCGGGACGCACCTCCCGGGCCCGGTCCAGGGCTGCCGGCCCACTGGAGGCGGTGTGGACCTCGAAGCCCTGGAACTTCAGGCTCACTGATAGGAGTTCGACGATATTGGTCTCGTCGTCGACGACGAGGACACGTGCCTCGGGTCGGATTTCCGGGGGTGATGCGGGTGCGGCCATGCTGCCAATTTCCTCTCACATTGTTGAACTGGGGCTGCCTAGGCGCTGTGAGATTCCTGTGAGTTGGGCTGTGCGTCGATTGCCCGATACCTCCGGTTACAAACTTCCCGCGCTCATACACTTGTGAGATGGACCTGGCGAAGACCGTGGTTGGGATCGCGACCACACCGGTGCGGGTGGGCCTGGCCGCGGCGGAGACGGGCCTCGACATTGCCAAAGCGGGCCTTGACCTCACCAAACGGACACTCGGCGAGGCCGGGGTCCCCGCGTCGCCGAACTCGGTCGCCCAGATGTTGGGCCTTGAGGACACCATCGCCCGAGCGAACAAGCTCGCCCAGCTGCTCGACGACGACGCCCCACTGGGCCGGGCGCTTGCGCCCGATGGTCCGCTGGATCGGCTGATGCGACCGGGCGGGCTGATCGACCGGGTCACCGCGCCGGATGGTGTGTTGGACCGGCTGACCGCCGAGGGCGGCGGGCTGGAGCGGGCCCTGGCACCGGGCGGCTTGGTGGACCAGTTACTCGACGAGGACGGCCTGATCGAGCGGATCCTCGGCGAGGAGGGGCTCGCGGACCGGCTGATGGCCGAGGGCGGCCTGGTCGAGAAGCTGACGGCGCGCAACGGCCCGTTGGAGCAGCTGGCCGACGTCGCCGACACCCTGAACCGGCTGGCGCCGGGGCTCGAAGCGCTGGCGCCGACGATCGAGACCCTGCGCGAGGCGGTCACGACGCTGAGCCTGGTGGTCAACCCGCTGAGCAATATCGCCGACCGCATTCCGATCCCGGGCCGCCGGCGCAGCTACTCCCCGCCGCGTCCGGTGAGCTCTGAGCGGGTCCGCAGCGACCGGTTGGTCATCGACGACGACGATCAGTGAGTTCGCTAGTCTGTTAGTCGAGTCGGGCCCCTGGGCCTGCCACGCCCCCTTAGCTCAGTGGCTAGAGCACCCGCCTTGTAAGCGGGATGGCATCGGTTCAATCCCGATAGGGGGCTCCACACCCGCTGGACCGCGGCGGCATTTTCTGTCGGTGGTCAGTCGTAGAGTCCGCCTATGAGGCAGTGTCGCCATTGCGGTTCAGTGCTCACCAAGCGTAGCCAAAAGGTGTACTGCAGCAATGCATGTCAGCAGTTGGCCCGGCAGGAAGCCTGTACAAATCTCTGGCTCGACTCCGGTGACGCGACGGTCGCTACCACCCGCAATCATTACATCAGGACGTACATCAATGCCGCCCAGTCTGGCTGTTGCGCGATCTGCGGCGGATCCAACGTGTGGCTAGGTCTGCACTTGGCCTTTGTGTTGGACCACATCGATGGGAATCCGACGAACAATCGGCGGGAAAACCTGCGGCTGATCTGTCCGAACTGTGACTCGCAGCTGCCGACGTATAAGAGTCGGAACCGGGGCAAGGGGCGCTTCTATCGCCGCGAGCGGTACGCCAACGGCCAGACCTACTAGAGAGCGCCGCGCCCCCGGTTGACCGCTAATGTCGGAATTCGTGTCCGAAACCAAGATCACCGTCATCTACGACAACCCCACCAACCCCGAGGCTTTCGAAGCCGCGTACGCCGAAGAACAGCTCGAGGCGGCCCGCTGCATTCCTGGCTACATCCGATTCGAAGCGTCGAAGGTGTGGCCGAAAGAAGATGGGAGTCCGACGCCCGCGCATCGGATGATCGACCTCTACTACCCCGACTACGACGCCGCCAGCGCGGCCGTCGCCACGCCGGAATTTGGCGCGTTCTTCGAAGCCATGGGACGACTGTCCACCGGAGGCGTGCGAATTCTGTTCTCCGACATCGAGATTCCGCAACAGTGAGGTGAACCCTGGCGCTCAATACCCGATTTCGTCGCAGATCGGCGGGATGATGATCAGCGCTCCGCGCGGAGTGCAGAACGGCCGAGGCCCAGCCGGGGGCGGCGGTGGCGGCGCAGGACTGAACTGCGGTGGCGGTGCGGCCTGGTGCGGAGCCCCACGCCACGGGTAGATCATGTTGGTCGTCACATCGACGATGCCCTCGGAGTTCCAGTACCAGTCGTGGCATACGTTCCAGTCCCAGCTCAGGACTTGACTGCCCGGAATCGCCGGATCACCCGGACACCAATGCGTGCACGTCAGCCCTGGAGGGCAGTTGCCACCTTGATAGCTGGGGCCGGTCTGCGCGTGAGCGGTGGCCGACGTCCACCCACCAAGGGCGAGTCCGCCGGACACGATCGCGATGCCGGCGGACATCAGCGCCGCAGCGATGGTCCGCTTCCGATTGGCAGTGGTCTTCATGGCGTGATCCTTCTGGTGGCGCGCCGCACTGTGTGGCGTCGTGACCGCAAGTCCACAAGCGGCGACCCGCTACCGATCCCAACAAAGTAATGCGGTTCCTGTGATGTCGCTGTGCGTTTGCGACGAAGAGCGCAAGTCGCCCCCAGCACACAGGTGCGCGCGTCCACCGACGACATTCGTGCCGGGTCCTACGAATCGAGGGGCTCGTTGCAGGGCAAGTAGGCAGTTTCATCAACAACGAGACGGTCGAGCTGCTCAGTCCAATCCGTGGATCGGTTCTTCTGAGGCCAACATCGAGCGAACTTCGGCGCTAAACATTCCATCCCAGCCCGAAATCAGCTTAGAATTCGCTGAGACAGCAAACGGGTGCCCGATCGCTTCGCCGCGATTGACACCCTGACCGGGGGGTTTGCCTGAAGTTCGCCAACTTCACGGGCAAGTCGGAACTGCGTGAAGGTGGTGCGTCAATGGCGAACGTTCAGCGTGGTGCAAGGGCAGGAATCGCTGCCCTTGCCCTGGGGCTCTCACTGGCGGGCCCCGGCATCGCCGTTGCCAGCGCCGACGACACCGACCACAGCTCTGCATCGGACTCGTCGAGTTCGGCAACAT
Source organism: Mycolicibacterium rhodesiae JS60 (assembly GCA_000230935.2). GTDB lineage: Bacteria > Actinomycetota > Actinomycetes > Mycobacteriales > Mycobacteriaceae > Mycobacterium > Mycobacterium rhodesiae_B. Next base: position 283,605 of record AGIQ01000001.1, on the reverse strand, counting down.
CGAGTTCTGGGTCTGCAAAGAAGGCGACCGGGCATACCGCGCGCGGCCCGAAGTCCACCGCGTCGTCGTCCGCGACAAGCAAGTCGTCGGTGCCATCGAAGAAGACCGCCGCCGCGTCGTCGTCGGCATCCGGTTCGTCCGGCCACTCCGAGGCAACGTCCCGCCGGACGTCGAGCAACTCGACGACATCGTCAACGAACGACACGGCCGCTGATACGACCTCAACCGGCGACGCGACCGCCACCGAGCAGACGTCGACCGACACCACGACCAGCACTCCGGTGACCGCGAGTGACACCGCCCAGATCACCGCGGCCAAGACGAGCGCCAGCAAGACCGCCTCGGCCAATGCCGATCCGATCACCGCGCTGCTCAACGCCATTCAAGACTCATTCGGGGCCGCGGGCCTACTGATCCGCCGCTCGTTCTTCAACGAGGCGCCCAGCGTCTCGGTGGTCCAACTCACCGGCCAGGAGACGGGGCAGATCACCGGCGAGGTCGATGCGGTCGATCCCGAGGGCGACCACCTCGTCTACAAATTGACCCAGCAAGCGCACTACGGCATCGTCACGCTCAACCAGGACGGCACCTACACTTACGAACCGACGCCCGGCGGCCAGTGCAGCACCACCTGCATCGACTCCTTCACCGTCTCGGCAACCGACACCGGGCTGCACATCAACCTGCTCAATTGGTTCCGGACCGCCAGCACGTCCGCGGCCGGTGGCATCTATCAGCAGCCGGCCGGCACCCCGCGGATCACGTTCCAGTTCAACTACGGGTCCGGCTCGCAGTTCTGGTCGAGCGCCGCGCGAGCTCAGCTGGCAGCGACGGCCATCTACCTGTCGAGCTACTTCGTCGCCCAGCACGACGTCACGATCACCTACAGCGTCACCGGTGAGTATGCGCTGCTGGGCGGGACGCTGGCGTCAGCCGGCAGTGATCTGCTCAGCGACAACGACGGCTTCTACGACACCGTGGTGCAGCACAAGATCCAGACCGGCGACGACGCCAACGGGTCGGCCGCCGACGGCACGATCAACTGGAACTTCGGCTACGGCTGGGGTTACGGCGCCACGGTGCCCGCCGGAAGCTACGACTTCCCGTCCACGGCCATGCACGAGCTGGTGCACACGTTCGGCTTCATCTCCGTCGTCGACAGCGCAGGCAACAACACGGTGCCGAACTGGACCACCTTCGACAGCTTCATCGTGAACAAGAACGGCACATCGGTGTTCAACGGTGACGTGTTCAACACCGCCTACAACTCGAACCTGACCGGCGGCGACACCGGACTGTACTTCGGCGGCGCCAACGCGACGGCAGCCAATAACGGCAACCCGGTGCCGCTGTACACCCCGAACCCCTGGGAGTCCGGCAGCTCGATGTCGCACCTGGACGACGACTATTACAACGGTTCGACGGAGGCGCGGGCAGAGAAGCTGATGAACGCAGCGTCCGACACCGGACTCGGGGTCCGGACGCTGAGTGCCATCGAGATCGGCATCCTGAAGGACCTCGGCTACACGATGGTGTCTCAATCCGCCGGTGCCGCAGTCCTTTTCCTCGGCCTGATGCTCGTCCGCCGGAGAAAGCAGCGGTAGCCGCTCGCGAGAACAGTTGCTGCCGGGACAGGAAACGGTGAGGAACACGGTGGCGTTGGCCGGCGGATTGTCGCCGCGCAACCCGTCGACACCGGTGATCTTGCATTCCGACAGCGGCCGGTCGGTCCCACTGCCTGCGGCGTAATTGAACTGCACGATATAGCCCTGGCTCTGCAGCGCCAGCATGCCGTCCGCGGCGTTCTGGTTCTGGTTGAAGGCTCGCGGCGGCATCTGCATGACGCCCTTCTCCGTGGGCGAAGGCGCGGGCTTACTGGTGGCCGAAGACGTCGTACTGGACGGGCTCTCCTTGGCGGACCGCCCGCATCCCGCTGAAAGGCCCACCGCCCCAACGATTACGGCGAAGCCCGCGGCCAGGACGAGCTGCCGAGAAACCTGATCGATCGACTGATGTCGTCTGCGCCGTTACCCACGATCGGCAACCTAACCTCCGCTGAGGCAGTTGCGAAACAGTAATCGACCGTTGCAGCGGTGGTTCGGACAGAATTCTCCCGCGCCAACCTTGCAGACATCACCATCCGCGCGCGACACCGCTGATATCGTCGGGCATGTCGATGACGACGCGGGCTACCAAGTGGCTGTCGTTGGGCGCTGTCGTTGTCGCCGCCGGCCTGAGCTTCGCCGCCGGCCAGTCCGATGAGCCGGCGGTTGCGGCCGGGACGATCACCGGGCCCTACGCATCGCTGCTGTCCGCCTCCACCGACCTGGGTCCCGCCCGAGGTGATCTCGTCCAGCTCGTGGCGGGCTTGCACACCGACTCGCGGCCGACGACGCTGTTCGACTGGGCGCAGCAGCGCGGTTTGTCGGTGCAGTGGCGCTCGGGTAATCGGTGGGCCGCGGTGTCAGGAACACCCGGAGCCGTCGGTGCGGCGCTCGGCGTTGCCGTACACGACTACCGTGGCCGACAGGGCCAGGTGTTCTACGCCTCGCCCCAGCAGCCGGCGATCCCCGCCGCGGTCGGTAGTGAGGTGTCCGAACTCGGCCGAATCCTCGGCTACATACCGCATTACGAATCGGTGCCCATCATCGTGCCGCTGGATGTACCCGACCAGGGCCTCCCCCCTGCCGGACTGCTCCGCACCTACAACGCTGCGCCGTTGCACGCTGCCGGGCACACCGGCAAGGGCACCACCGTCCTGGTGTTCTCCTTCGACGGGTTCGACCAAGAAGACCTGGACCTGTACGCGACGTCCTTCAATCTGCCCAAGTTCACCCCGGAACTGATGGGCGACATGCCTTCCGAGCGCACCGGTGAGGCAACGATGGACCTGGAAGCCATCCACGCGGTCGCACCCGATGCCAAGAAGGTTCTGGTCAACGCGCGCAGCACGGTTTCCGGCGATGCCACCTATCAGAAGATCGGCACCTTGATGGAAGAGGCCGACCGGCGTTATCCCGGTGCAGTGTGGAGCTTTTCGATCGGTTGGGGTTGCGACAAGATCGCAACCGCGGCCGACCTGCTTCCGGTGCGCTCCGCCCTGAATGCCGCGCTTCGGCACGGCACAACCGCGTTCAACGCCAGCGGCGACCTCGCCGGCCTGGAGTGCAAGGGCGGCCACAACTGGTCTTCGCCACCGGCGCCCGACGATGTCGGTCTGGACTCGGTGGCATCACTGCCCGAGATGACCGACGTCGGCGGCACCACCTTGTCGACCGACGCCGAAGGCCACTGGCTCGCCGAACAGTCGTGGTTTGCCCCGGCGATCTCCCAAGGCACCGGCGGTGGGGTGTCCAACCTGTTCGAACGCCCACCATGGCAATCCGGATTGCGGATCGCCGCACCCCCGAACCGCCGGCTGACGCCCGACATCGCCGCTGTCGCCGACCCGTACACCGGCGTCCGGATCGTCTTCAGACGCCAGCACGTTGTGGGTGGCGGCACCTCGTTGGCCGCGCCGATCTGGGCGGGTCTGACCGCCTTGATGAACGACTACCTGGTTCGCAACGGGGGTGCGCCGGTCGGCGAGTTGAATCCCCTGCTCTACGAAATCGCACAGGGGGCAAGGCTTCCTGCATTCCGGGATGTGACCCTCGGTGGCAATGCGGTCGACAACGCGGGTCCCGGCTACGACCTGGTGACCGGGCTCGGCACACCCGACGTCGATCACCTGGCCCAGGATATCCTCGCGTTGCAGAGATGTGGTGTCGGATGCGGGTGACCATGGATTGCCCGGCCTGCGGCACCGAGGTGCCCGTCGGAGTGTTTTGCGGGACGTGCGGTGCACACCTCAACCCGCAGTCGGGAGATGGCCCACAGTGGTTGCGCCCCAGGGTTTTCTGTGCCGCTCCCGGCGAGCATGTGTTACGTCCCGCTGTTGCCAGCTCGCTGTTCCCGCATCTGTCCCAGTTCTCACGCACCCCGTTCAATCTCGGGCTGGTCCTGGTCGTAGTCGCGATGGCGGTGGCCGTACAGCTCCGCCTACCCGGGGCGTTGGTGACTGTCGCGGCGCTCGGCCTACCCCTGCTGTTCGTGATCTACCGCCACCAATCCGGTGTCTACCGGGATATCCCGCGTAGCTCTCTGGCGATCACCGTCGCGCTCGGAATCGCGATCGGCGTGAGCTGGGTGCTCTTGACCGGCGATCTGGTGATCCGGGAAACAGGTGCGCCATTCGACGCGGGGATCGCCGGCAATCGGGTACTGCGAGACGGTCTGGGCGTCGCCGAGGGCGGCGCCCTGCTGATGATGATCCCCGCGGTTGTGGCTCGGTTGGTCCGCCCGGGCACCCGGGAATCGTTGAACGGCTTTGTGATCGGTGTGCTGTCCGCACTCAGCTTCACGGCTGCGGCGACCTTCACCCGGCTCGCGCCACAGTTCGCCGCGGCCACCGTGGCCAAGAACCGGCCAGTCGAGTGGCTGCTCGTCGAAGCCGGCATCCGCGGCGTGACGATACCGCTGACCGCTGCCTGCGCTGGCGGATTACTCGGTGCCGCACTGTGGTTCAGGCGGCCAACCGGCCATGCGAAGCTGCGCCGCTCGCTCGTGAACGCGGCGCTGGCCCTGTTCGGGATCGCCGTCCTGGGGGTCTACGCGATCGTGGGCGTCACCGATGTCGCGGGACTGCCTCAAGAGACCATGCTGGCCTGGCATGTCGCGATGGCGTTGGTGGCGCTACTCGCACTGCGGTTGGGCCTCCAGCTGGCACTGTTGCACGAGGAGCCCGGCCCGATACGCGGCGAACCGCAGCTGTGCCTGCACTGCCGAAACGTGGTGCCGGAGATGGCATTCTGCCCCGCCTGTGGCGCGGCCACACGTGCTTCGTCAGCGAACTCCCGCGCCGAGCGCCGTGAGGTCGTGCCTGAGACCGATCCTTCGGATGCAGCGAGCTGGCCGGGCTACGGGGTTGCGGCGCAAGCGTATACGGCCGAGCCGTTGTCACGGACCACGAGCACCCGCGTCTTGAGCATGTGGGCGGTGGCGATCCTCGTGGTGACCGCACCCCTGATCGCCCTCTCGGCGGGCATTTCCGAACCCGCTGTCGTCTACAACTGCCCGCCCGATTGCGGCCGCCCGCCCAGCGGGACGCCGGTGGCGGCGCTACCGCGGTTTACCGCCGCCGATGGCACTTTCTCTGTGTCGTATCCCGCTCCCGGTTCTGCCTACGACATCACCACCACCCCTGACGGCGTGACGGCGCGCTACACCGGGGGCGACGGCGGAACGTTGAAACTGTGGAGCCAGCCCGCCGGCGGTAAGTCCGCCAGGGAAGTCGCCGAGGCATTCCTCACCGTGCGCTACCCGGACGCCCGCACCGCCTATGAGATCCCCAACGCCATGGTCGGGTACCAATCCGGCTACGGCGAGGTCGCCGACATCTGGCCGCAAGACGGTGACGCCAGCTACCGGCATCTGCGGGTGGTCATCCTGGTCGCCGTCAGGCACGATCTCGCGCTCATCGCGGGCGCGATCGGGCCGTACCGCGAGTTCGGCCCCAAGTTCGGCCCCGGCCGGCCTTCGGGAGCCAACCTCGAACTCGCCATGGATCTGGACAAGTACGTCAACAGCTTTGCCTGGCGGGGCGACCCGCCCCGCTGATCAGCGGCAGCAGTTCGACTACTCCTCGTCGGCGGTGTCCGAGCGGGGCCGCTGCTCACCGAACAGCGGCCGGCGCAGCGGCTGATGCCCGTGAACGCCCTCCGCGTACGCCGATTCCGCGTGCTGGGTGAAGTCCACGCCCGCCGTCTCGTCCTCGGGACTCACCCGGAAACCAACAGTCCGGTCGATCAGCTTGGCCAGCAGGAACGACATCAAGAAGGCGTAGATCGCCACGACGACCATCGCGAGCGCCTGCTTGCCCAGCTGGGCCAGCCCGCCGCCGTAAAGCAATCCCTGCGGTCCGCCAGTCATGACCGCGGTGGCCAGGAAGCCGATCAGCAGTACGCCGACCACCCCGCCGACGAAGTGCACACCGACCACATCGAGGGAGTCGTCATAGCCGAACCGGAACTTCAGCCCGATCGCGAACGAGCAGACGATGCCCGCGGCCAGCCCGACCACCGCAGCACCGAGGGTGTTCACCGTCCCGCAGGACGGGGTGATCGCCACCAGTCCGGCCACCACACCGGAAGCGGCGCCGAAGGTCGTCGGGCGCCCGTCTCGGATCTGCTCGACCGACAACCAGCCCAGCATGCCCAGGCATCCGGCGACCAGCGTGTTGAGGAAGACCGCCGCTGCCGTGCCGTTGGCCGCCAGCGCGGAGCCGGCGTTGAAGCCGAACCACCCGAACCACAGCAGCCCGACACCCAGCAGGACGAAGGGCAGGTTGTGCGGGCGCATCGCGTCGATCTTGAAACCGATACGCGGCCCCAGCACCAGGGCCAGTGCCAGCGCAGAAGACCCGGAGACGATCTCGACGACCAGCCCGCCCGCGTAGTCGAGCACACCCATCTTGAACAGCCAACCGCCCGGCGCCCAGACCCAGTGCGCCACAACGGCATAGACCACGATTGACCAGACGGGAACGAAGATCATCCAGGCGGCGAACTTGGCGCGGTCGGCGATCGCGCCGCTGATCAGCGCGGCGGTGATGATCGCGAAACTGAGCTGGAAGGTGGAGAAGAGCAGTTCGGGAACCGAGCCGTGCACCGTGCTCGGACCGATGCCCGCCATCCCGATGTGCGATAGATCGCCGATGAAGCCGCCAAGGCTGGTCCCGGAGAACGCCAGTGTGTAGCCGACGAGCAACCATGCCACTGTGACGAGCGGGATCGCGATGAAGCTCATCATGATCATGTTGAGCACACCGGTGGTGCGGACCATGCCGCCGTAGAAAATGGCCAACCCCGGGGTCATCAACAGGACGAGCGCTGTGCTGGCCAGCAGCCACGCGGTGGCGGCGGGATCGATCGCATCCAAAGTCCGGCTCCTTCGACGGTCCCGACGAGAATGTCGGCATGGTGTTTCGTGGGTGCGGCGATCATGTTTCCGGCGTGTTTCGCCCGGCGGGTTGGCCGCGCTGCGCCGACTGCGCGGCTTGCCCGAATCCGGATGACCTTCGCCTGACGAGCCGGGACCACTTGGGTACGCTCTGCTGAGCGACTGCTTAGCTAGTCGCACACCGGCTTGCCGACGACGCATTGGAGCTCACGCAATGGCCGCACCTGTCACCCGATACGCGGGAACGCGTGTCCCCCGGGTCGAGGACACTCGCCTGCTCACCGGCCACGGCACCTATGTCGACGACATCGTCCGGCCGGGCATGCTGCACGCCTGCTTCGTGCGCAGCCCGTTCGCGCATGCTCGGATCAACAGCCTCGACGTCTCGGCCGCGCTCGCGCTGCCCGGTGTGCACGCGGTACTCACCGCCGCGGACCTGAACGGGGACGTCAAAGAGGCCTGGCACGCGGTGGCGGGCAAGGACGTTCCCGACACTCCCCGTCCGCCCCTGGCCGACGGGGAGGTGAAGTTCGTCGGCGACCCCATCGCCATCGTCATCGCCGACAACCGCTACATCGCCGAGGACGCCGTCGAACTCGTCGACGTCGATTACGACCCGCTGCCCGCGATCGCCGATTTCACCCAGGCGATCAACGGCGAAGCGGTGGTCCACGACGCCTACCCCGACAACGTCGCCGGCGGCCTGGCCGGAGCCCCGCCCGACGAGGAGGCCTTCTCGGCAGCGGCCTACGTCGCGGACGAGCAGATCTACCAGCAGACCCACGTGCCGGTGCCGATCGAAACCCGCGGCCTGGTCGTCGAATGGGTGGCCGCCACACAGGAACTCACCCTGTGGGCTTCCACCCAGACCCCGCACGAGTTGCGGGCGTTCGCCGCGCGACTGCTCGGCATCCCGGCGCACGGGGTCCGGGTTATCACCCGGGACACCGGCGGTGGATTCGGCCAGAAGGTCGTCCCGATGCGCGAGGACATGTGCATCATGCTGGCCGCCCGCAAGGTGCCCGCACCGCTCAAGTGGATCGAGGACCGGCGCGAGAACCTGATGTCGGCCGGGCAGGCCCGCCATGTCGACGGTCGGGCACGGATGGCGTTCGACGCCGACGGTGCCATCACCGCCGTCGCCATCGACTTCCTGCAGGACATCGGGGCCTACCCCACGCCCTATCCGGTGCTGACCACTGCGGCGATCGGGATGTTCTTCCCCGGCCCGTACCGGGTGCCCAAGGCCAGCTTCAACTACAAGACGGTGTTCACCAACACCAGTGGTCTGGCCGCCTATCGGGGGCCATGGCAGTACGAAACCCTCACGCGGGAAATACTTCTCGACATTGCGGCCCGCAAGATGGGCATCGACCCGGTCGAGTTGCGGCGCAAGAACCTGCTGCGCCGTGACGAGATGCCGTACTTCAACCCCAACGGCATGCCGTATGACCACGTCGCCCCCATGGAGACCTTCGAGCAGGCGGTCAAGATCCTCGACCACGAGGGGTTCCGCAAGGAGCAGGCCGAGGCGCTGGCCCAGGGCCGCTACCTCGGACTCGGGTTCTCGGCCTATATCGAGCCGACGGGTGCCGCGACCGGTCACCTGGCCACCGAGGGTTGCACCATCCGCATGGAACCCACCGGCAAGATCAACGTCTACGTGAACGGCGGATCGAGCGGCAACAGCATCGAGACCACCGTCGTTCAGCTCACCGCCGACGCCCTGGGCGCCGACATCAATGACGTGTCGACGATCCAGGGCGACACCGCCGTCACCCCGTACGGTGCCGGCACACAGGGCAGCCGCAGCGGGCCGATGACCGCGGGCGCGGTCAACGAGGCGGGCACGATCCTGCGCAACCAGCTGATCGCGATGGCAGCCCACCAACTCGGTGTCGAGGAGTCCGATATCGAGCTGGCCAACTCGAAGGCCACATCGCGCGAAGATGCGACGAAGAGCGTCAGTTTCGCCGATCTGGCCTACCGCTCCTATTACGAGCCCCAGCAGCTCGCGCCAGGTATGGCGGCCACGCTGGAAGCGACCGCCCGCTTCACCTCGCAGACGATGATCCACTGGGCCAACGCGACTCACGCCTGCACCTGCGAGGTGGACGTCACCACCGGCCGGGTCACCCTGACTCGCTACATCGTCAGCGAGGATGTCGGCCCGATGATCAACCCCAACATTGTCGAGGGCCAGATCGCGGGCGGGACCGTGCAGGGCATCGGTGGCGCGCTGCTGGAGAACCTGGTCTACGACGACGACGGAAACCCGTTGTCCACCACGTTCGTCGACTATCTCCTGCCGACCGCCACCGAGGTACCGCCCATCGAGTACGGCCACGTGGAGGTGCCGAGCCCGGGCGTCGGCGGCTACAAGGGTTGCGGTGAGGGCGGGGCCATCGGCTCAACCCCTGCGGTGATCAACGCGATCAACGACGCCCTGGCCCCGCTCGGGGTGACGGTCACCAAGCTGCCCGCGACCCCGTCGCAGATCGTGGCGCTGATCGAGGCGGCCGCGGGCGACTAACCCTGGCCTATTTCGGCAGCCTGGTGCACTGCGTTGATGATGCCCTGATAGCCGGTGCAGCGGCAGAAGTTGCCGGACAGGCCCTCGCGGATCTCCTCATCGGTGGGATGCGGGTTGTCGCGCAGCAGCGCCGTGATCGACATGACGAAACCCGGTGTGCAAAAACCACACTGAAGCCCATGGCAGTCGCGCAGTGCCGCCTGCACCGGCGACAGCTCGCCGTCGGCGGATGCCACCCCCTCCACGGTCGAGACCTCGGCACCTTCTGCCTGCACCGCGAACACCAGGCAGGACCGCACCGCCGCCCCGTCGAGCAATACTGTGCAGGCGCCGCACGAGCCGTGCTCGCAGCCCAGGTGCGTACCGGTCAGACCGCAGCGTTCGCGCAGGAAGTCGGCCAGGGTCAGCCGCGGCTCGACGATCGAATCGACGGGAACTCCGTTGACCGACACCGTGATCGGACGCTCATGCATCGAATGCCTCCTTGACCGCGGCCGACCACGCCTGTGCGGTCATCGCCGCACCGACCCGTCTCCGATAGGCGGCCGAACCCTGCAGGTCGGCCGGGATGTCGTCGAGTTCGCTCATCGCGAGCTCACCGATCTCTTCGGCGGTGATGTCACCGACCGGACGACCAGTGATCGCCGCCTCGGCGGCCGACGCCCGCCGCGGTGTGGCGCTCAGTGCCAGCAATCCGATGCCGCTGCGGCGCACCCGGTCGTCGTCGTCGAGTTCGATGGCCACCGCCGCGCCGGCGATCGCGAAATCGCCATGGCGGCGGGCGAATTCCTCGATCCCGAACCCGACGCGGCCCGACCAGATCGGGAAGCGCACACCGAGCAGGATCTCGTCGGGTTCCATCGCGGTTTCCCACACGCCCGCGAAGAAGTCACCGGCCGCGATCTCGCGCCCGCCCGATGTCGACACCGTCTCCATCGTGGCGTCCAGCGCCAGCGCGACGGCCGGATACTCCGCGGCCGGGTCGGCGTGAGCGATCGAGCCGCCGATGGTGCCCCGGCTGCGGATCTGGAAGTGGCCGATGTGCGGGGTGGCCCGGGTCAACAGTGGCACCGCCGCGCGCACCCGCTCGTCGGCGCCGACCGTGGCGTGGGTGGTGCCGCCACCGATCCGCAGCACGTCGTCGCGGACCTCGATGCCCTTCATCTCGTCGAGCCGCGAGATGTCGATGAGGTTGTCGAAGAACGCCAGACGCATCGACAGCATCGGTACCAGGCTTTGTCCGCCGCCCAGCAGCTTGCCGTCGTCGCCGAATTCGGTCAGCATCTGCGCCGCCTCGGCGATGCTGTCCGGCCGGTGATAGTCGAACGGGGCCGGCTTCATCGGCAGCCGTCGCCGCGCATCATGCTAAGCACGTGCACAGCATAGCGGGCAGCGCAAGGCCTGCGATTTCGGTGCGGTTTCGTTCGCTCAGCGACGGTTTGCGCGCCGAAATCGCGGTGGACGGCACCCTCCGTGTCCGGCTTGGCCACCCGGCCTAGCTGGGGCCTGGCCAGCAATTGCCCGCATACTGTCGATCATGGATCCGTCGCCGCCCCCGCGAGCGGCCGCTGCGGGCAACCGCCACGGCCGCCATCGGGGGCCGTCCAACACCGGTCGGCGGGCGTGGAAGATCCTCTCCCGATCGGCGGTCGGGCTGGCCTCTGCGGTGGTCGTGATGCTCACCGGTCTGGCCTATTCGCAGGCGCACGGTTTACTCAGCGGAATCACGGTTTCACAGGCGCTGGGCTCCGACGAGCCGCGCTCCAGCGGCGGTGCGATGAACATCCTGCTGATCGGGCTCGACTCCCGCAAGGATCAACAGGGCAACGAGCTGCCCGATGAACTCCTGGACAAGCTGCACGCCGGCGACTCCGACTCGGGCGGCTACAACACCAACACGCTGATCCTGGTGCACATCAGCGCCGACGACCACGTCGTCGCGTTCTCGATCCCGCGCGACGACTACGTGGCCGTCAGCGGCATCAAGGGCTACAGCCACATCAAGATCAAAGAGGCCTACGGGCTGACCAAGGCCCAGACCGAGCAGAAGCTGGTCGACGAGGGCATCGGCGATCGCGCCGAGTTGGAGCGCGCCGGGCGGGAGGCCGGCCGTAAAGCGACCATCCGCGCGGTGCGCAATCTGACCGGCCAGCCCATCGACTACTTCGCCGAGGTCAATCTCGCGAGCTTCTATCACCTGGCCGACAGCCTCGGCGGCGTCGACGTCTGCCTCAATCACGCCGTGCACGACGACTACTCGGGAGCCAACTTTCCGGCCGGTCCGCAGCGACTGAACGCCGAACAGGCCCTGGCGTTCGTCCGGCAGCGGCACGGCCTGGAGAACGGCGACCTCGACCGGACCCATCGGCAGCAGGCCTTCCTGCTGTCGGTCTCACACGAGTTGCAACAATCCGGCTCGTTCACCGATCTGAACAAGTTCAAGCGATTGATGGACGTCGCCCGCCAGGACATCGTGCTGTCGGAAGGCTGGGGCGAGGATCAGTTCCGCCGGATGGCCGCCCTGGCCGGCGGCAACGTCGAGTTCCGCACACTGCCGGTGGTGCGCTACGACAACGTCAACGGCCAAGACGTCAACATCGTCGATCCGGCCAAGATCCGTGCCGAAATCGCCAGGGCCATCGGTGGCGACTCCGCTACCGCGACCACGACCACTGTCCCGCAACCGATTCCACCACCCAACCCGCAAACCGTGGTCAGCGTCGTCAACGCCAGCGACACCTCGGGGTTGGCCGCACAGGCGGCGTCACTGCTGGGCAAGCACGACTTCACGATCAACGAGGTCCGTGACCGCGAGTCGGGCGAACCGATCGACACCGTGATCACCTACGGCCCCGGCGGAAAAACCGACGCGCAGTCGGTGGCCACCGTCCTCGGCGTCGAGAACGCACCGCAGGCCACCCTCGCACTGGCCGCCGACCACGTGCGCGTCGTGCTCGGCCAGGGCTACGACGTCCCGCCCGATCAGCCGGAGTCCGAGGAATTCGTCTCGACCTCGACGTCTCACCGCAGCTGGTCGGAGATGACCGTCACCCCGACCCCCGACCAGGGCGCCCCGATCGACGGCGGCCAGGTCCCCTGTGTCAACTAAGGCTGGTGCCGTGTGAACTAGCTTGGATGCCATGCGCATCGCAGTCATCGGACTGGGCAATATGGGCGCGGGCATCGCCGCGAGTCTGATCAAGGCCGGACACGAGGTGACGGTCTACAACCGGTCCCGCCCGAAGGTGGATGCGCTGGCGGCGCAAGGCGCCCACCCGGCCGACAGCGTCGCCGACGCCTGCCGGGGTGACGTCGTGCTGACGATGCTCGCCGACGACGACGCCGTTGCGGCCGTGGCGTTCGGCGACGGCGGCATCATCGCCTCGGCCGGGCCGCAGACGGTCCACATCTCCTCCAGCACGATCAGCGTCGGCCTGTCGAAACGCCTCACCGAGGCGCACGCCGCCGCGGGCCGCGCGTTCGTGGCGGCCCCGGTGTTCGGCAGGCCGGAGGCTGCCGCTGCCGCAGCCTTGTTCGTCGTCGCCGCCGGACCGGGCGCCACCGTGAACGCGATGACGCCCGTCTTTGATGCGATCGGCCAACGCACCTTCGTGGTCGCCGAGGACCCGTCGGCGGCCAATCTGGTCAAGCTGAGCGGCAACTTCCTCATCGGCTCGGTGATCGAGTCCCTCGGCGAAGCGATGGCGCTCGTGGTCAAGGGCGGCATCAACCGGCATCAGTACCTGGACATCCTGACGTCGACGTTGTTCTCGGCCCCGGTGTACAAGACCTACGGAGGCCTGATCGCCAACGAACAGTTCGAACCGGCCGGCTTCGCAGCGCCATTGGGGCACAAGGACATTGGGCTGGTGCTGTCGGCCGCTGAGGAGCTACGGGTGCCGCTGCCGATTGCCAGCCTGCTACGCGATCGGTTCCTGCGCCTGCTCGCCGAGGGCGGCGAGCACCTGGACTGGTCGGCGATCAGCGGCCTCGCGGCCGCCGATGCCGGCGCCTCAGACCACTCCGCGTAGCGCGTCGGCGCCCAGCGCGGGCTCGAGCATCGCCCGATAATCCGGTCCGCGGCGCAGGTTCTGACCCCCGTCGACGCCGATGATCTGCCCGGTGATCCACTGGGCGGCATCGCTGAGCAGGAACAGCGTCATGTTCGCGACGTCTTCGACCTCGCCCGGGCGCGGCAGCGGAGTGCAATCCGCGTAGTCCCCACTGATCTCGGGTGAGTCGAGCACCAGTTGCACCAGCTCGGTCTTGATCAGACCGGGCCGGATGCCGTTGACCCGCACCCAGGACGGCCCCAGTTCGTCGGCGGCCAGCTTGAGTAGGTGGTCCAGGCCCGACTTGGTGACCCCGTATGGGCCGAACCAGCGGTGGGTGTTGCTGGCCGCGATCGAGGAGATCCCGACGAAAGAACCCCCGCCGCCGCGCACCATCGCGCGCGCGGAGTGCTTGAGCACGTACATCGAGCCGTTGATGTTGAGGTCGACGGTGGCGCGCCAGGCCTCGGAGTCCATCTGGGTGATCGGGCCGATGGTCTGCGAACCGCCGGCGCAGTGCACGACGCCGCTCAGCCGGCCGTTCCATGCCGTGGCCGCATCGACGACCGCGGCGACTTGGTCCTCGTTGGTGACGTCGGCGGGCTCGTAGTTGACGTTGCCTTTCGGTGCGACGGCCTTGATCTCGTCGACGGCCGCGGCGAGGCGATCGGCATTGCGGCCGACGATCATGACATTGGCGCCGGCCTTGGCCAGCCCCTGTGCAATGCCTTTGCCGATGCCACTGCCACCACCGGTGATCAGGTACGTCCGATCCTCGAACGAGAGCTGCACGCCGACTCCTCACGCAAAACTGGAACAGGTTCTACGTATAGAACCACGGTGTCGCGCCGCGGCATAGACCCCGTCCCACTAGCGGCACTGCCCGGCCCCTGCTCGATTTCCGATCGCCGCCAGCGAACATCTGACAATCCCGAAATCCGCCCTATTGGCCCGTCGGCGCCAATCCCGCCGACGGCGGCGGCATTGCACCGCTCGAGGGGCTCAGCCGGTAATTCTGTTAGGGCGACAGCATTGGCGATATAGCGATTACCGGCCCCGACAGACCCGCGTGAACTGCGGTCATGTGGCACCGAGAGGTTCCGGTTAAAAATATTGACCGCCCTGTAACAGACGTGTGGTGACTTTCGATAAAACCGCCGAACAACCACGGGACGGGGATGGCAGCCATACACTGCCCTGACACGGCCACTCAGCAAACCTAGTAGAAGGCATGATCATGGCAAATCTGAAGAATTCCGCGCGGCGCCTGGCCCTGGCCGGCGGCTTCGCGCTCGCGGTCGCGGCGGCTCCGGCACTGGCCGTTTCGGCCCTTCCGTCGACCGGTTCCGTCGCGGCCTGCCCGCCCGGCCAGGTGGCCAACCCGGCGACCGGCTTGTGCGAAGTGCAGGTCCCCACGGGCCCGCAGGGCGGCCTGCCTGAAGTTCAAGGGATACCTTGCACAGGCGCGAACACCGGTGAGTGCATAGGATTGCAGCAAGAGCAGCAGGCTCCCGTGCAACAACCCCGCTCCACTGTCTCGACCAGTCCGTAGAACGGAGGGCCGGCTTCGGAACTCCGTCAACTTCTCTAGGAAGTGTGAAGTATGGCGATTTCCTCCTCAGTCGGCCGCCGCATTCTGCTCGCAGGCGGTTTCAGCATCGCGATCGCGGCTGCGCCCGCCGTTGCCTTTCTCGCGGCTCCGGCGGGCGCACCGGCGGGTCCGGCCATCGCTTGCCCGGCCGGTGAGTCGGAAGACCTCTACACCGATCAGTGCATCCCGGAAATGGTGCCGAACCAGCCGGGTGGCAATTACCCAACGCCCGCCGGTACCGGAATCACCTACTCGACGCCGGGCGACCCCAACAGCCTGCCCGAGGTTCAGGGCGTTCCATGCACGGGCCGCAACACCGGTGAGTGCATAGGTCTGCAGGAGAATCAGGTCCCCGCAGTCACGCCGCATTCGAGTATTTCGTCGAGCCCGTAGTCGAACGGGCGGATCAGGGAGGGCAACGATGCCGGTCCAATCCACCTGGGTGGTAAAGCTGTTGACCGCGAGCGCGTTTGCGCTCGCGGTTTCCACCGCTCCGCTGGCTCATGCCGAAGGCGGCGGGATACCCGAGCCCGGACCGGGCGGCCCCCAGCCGGTGGCGTCGCAACCGGGTGGAACGGGTGGCTGTCAGTCGGGCGAGTCGCTGGATCCGTCGACCGGCAACTGCACCCCGACCATGACTCCAGTGGCCACCACCAACGGCGGTCAGCCGACTGATGATCTGCAGCCACGCACGACGCAAGGCGTGACCACCACTACCGCTGAGAGCGGTATCGCCGCCGATATGGTGCCCAATATCAACGGCTATCCCTGCACCGGCTACTGGGAGTCGGCGGCCTGCTACGAGGCCAGTCAGGACGAGGTTGCGGTCCAGCCCAAGTCGACGCTCTCCTCGAGCCCGTAGCTGCTATTTGCCCCTTCGCTAAGGTTGAGAGATGCCTGCAAAATCTGATCCCACGGATATCGACGACGTGGAGCCGCTGGCCGACAGCACCGCGCGCCAAGCCCGGCGGGTCGTGGCGGCCTATGCGAACGACGCCGACGAGTGTCGCGTCTTCTTGTCGATGCTCGGCATTGGGCCGTCAAAGCTCGAGGCGTAGCCCGTGGCCGGGAGCCAGAAAGCCCGCTCCGGAAATGCTGATTTCGTGGTGGTCGCCAACCGGCTGCCCATCGACATGGAGCGGCTGCCGGACGGCAGCGTGACCTGGAAACGGAGTCCCGGCGGTCTGGTCACCGCGCTGGAGCCGCTGCTGCGTAAGCAGCGGGGCGCATGGATCGGCTGGCCGGGCATTGTCGACGGGCCCGAGGAACCCATCGTCGAGGAGGACCTGCAGCTCTTCCCGGTGCGCTTGTCTGCCGACGATGTCGCCGAATACTACGAGGGTTTCTCCAACGCGACGCTGTGGCCGCTGTATCACGATGTGATCGTCAAGCCGATCTATCACCGCGAGTGGTGGGATCGCTACGTCGACGTCAACCGGCGCTTCGCCGAAGCGACGTCGCGCGCGGCGGACGAGGGCGCCACGGTGTGGGTTCAGGATTACCAGTTGCAACTCGTGCCCAAGATGCTGCGAATGTTGCGGCCGGACCTGACAATCGGCTTCTTTCTTCACATTCCGTTCCCACCGGTGGAACTGTTCATGCAGATGCCGTGGCGGACCGAGATCATCGAAGGCCTGCTCGGTGCGGACCTGGTCGGGTTCCATCTCCCCGGCGGCGCGCAGAACTTCCTATTTCTTTCCCGAAGGCTGGTCGGCACCAACACATCTCGAGCCTCGGTTGGCGTCAGGTCACGGTTCGGCGAAGTACAACTGGGAGACCGCACAGTGAAGGTGGGGGCGTTTCCGATCTCCATCGATTCCGTCGACCTGGACCGCAAGGCGCGCACCCGTGACATCCGTCGAAGGGCGAAGGAGCTGCGCGCCGAGCTCGGCAACCCCCGTAAGATCCTGCTCGGCGTCGACCGGCTGGATTACACCAAGGGCATCGATGTTCGGCTCAAAGCGTTTTCGGAGTTGCTCGCCGAAGGCCGCGCCAAGCGCGACGATACCGTGCTGGTGCAACTGGCCACCCCGAGCCGTGAGCGGGTGGAAAGCTACCGGGTGCTGCGCAACGAAATCGAGCAGCAAGTGGGCCACATCAACGGCGAGTACGGCGAAGTGGGCCACCCGGTGGTGCATTACATCCATCGCCCGGTGCCCCGCGACGACCTGATCGCATTCTTCGTGGCCGCTGACGTCATGCTGGTGACACCGCTTCGCGACGGGATGAACCTGGTGGCCAAGGAGTACGTCGCCTGTCGCAGCGATCTCGGCGGTGCCCTGGTTCTCAGTGAATTCACCGGTGCCGCAGCCGAACTCCGCCAGGCTTATTTGACCAACCCACACGATCTCGAAGGCGTCAAGGACACCATCGAGGCGGCCGTCAATCAGACTGCAGAAGAGGGGCGCCGTCGGATGCGGGCGCTACGTCGGCAGGTACTGGCCCACGATGTCGACCGGTGGGCCCGGTCCTTCCTCGATGTGCTGGGCAACGCGAACAGTCCGGGCGACCCCGACTAGGCGTGCTGTCGCCGATCAGTCGCCCATCAGGCCCATGACGCCGAACGTGCGGTCCGGATCCCGATCAGCAAAGTACGCCCCCATCGAGGCACCCAGCGCCGAGGGATCCCACGCGGCTCCGTCGGCATCGAAGCGGTGCTCGGCGGTGGGAGCGGCGACCAGCGTGACCGACGGCCCGTAGACGACGAACACCTGGCCGTTGACCTTGTCCGAGACCGGCGAGGCCAAGAACCGCACCAGCGTCACCACGTGTTCGGGTGACAACGGGTCGACCTCGCCCTCGGCGAGCTCGGGTACCTCACCGAACACGTCGGCCGTCATCGCGGTGCGCGCCCGCGGGGCGATCGCGTTGGCTCGCACGCCGTAACGGCCGAGTGCCCGCGACGCCGTCAGGGTCAGCGCGGTGATGCCCGCCTTGGCGGCACCGTAGTTGGCCTGCCCGATCGGCCCGGACAACCCCGCCTCCGAGGTGGTGTTGATGATGCGGCCGTAGACCGTGCCGTCGTTCTCTTTGGCCTGGTTGCGCCAGTAGGTCGCGGCATTGCGGGTGAGCAGAAAGTGCCCCCGCAGGTGGACCGCGATGACCGCATCCCAGTCCTCGTCGGTCATGTTGAACAACATGCGGTCGCGGGTGATGCCGGCGTTGTTGACGACGATGTTCAGCCCGCCGAGCCCGTCGGCGCAGGACACCAGTTCGTCGGCGGTCGAGCGCTGGCTGATATCGCCGGCAACCGCCACGCCCTTGGATCCGGCGGCGGTGATCTCGTCCAGCACGTCGGATTCGTCGAGCGCCGTGGGCATGTCGTTGACCACGACCGTCGCCCCGGATTTGGCCAACCCGATGGCCTCGGCGCGGCCCAGGCCAGAGGCGGCACCGGTCACCACCGCGACCCGTCCGGACAGATCAATCGCGTCGTCTTGTGCAGTCAACTTACGAATACCTCTAGTCTTTGCGGGTCAGGGCGGCGCGGGGGCATTCGGCGATGGACTGCTCGGCCGCATCCTCCCGGTCCGCGGGGATCGGGTCCTTGGTCACGATGACGTAGTCCTCATCGTCGAGTTCGAACAGGTCCGGCGCGATTCCCACGCAGACAGCGTTACCTTCACAACGATCGCGATCGACTTCGACTCGCACGACAACCTCCTTGGCTGACAGACCCCGGCGGCGGGGCGTTCGCAGCACCACGATACGACCTGATGGAGCGACACCTGGTCTGAACCGGCGCTGGACCACAAGACTAGAACGTGTTACAACCAGGAGTGTCGGCGGGTCGCCGACGGCGACGAACTCCAACGAAGGATCAAGTGCGATGCGGATCAGTTACACCCCTGAACAAGAGGAGCTGCGCCGCGAACTGCGGGCCTATTTCGGCAAGCTGATGACCCCTGAGCGCCAGGAAGCGCTGATGTCGACGACCGGCGGCGAGATCGGCACCGGCAACGTCTACCGCGAGACCGTGTCCCAGATGGGCAAGGACGGCTGGCTCACCCTGAACTGGCCGACGGAGTACGGCGGCCAGAACCGCGACCCGATGGACTCGCTGATCTTCACCGACGAGGCCGCCATCGCCGGCGCGCCCGTGCCCTTCCTGACCATCAACAGCGTCGCGCCGACGATCATGGCGTTCGGCACAGACGAGCAGAAGGCGTTCTATCTGCCCAAGATCGCCGCCGGGGATCTGCACTTCGCGATCGGCTATTCCGAGCCCGGCGCCGGCACCGACCTGGCGGCTCTGCGCACGACCGCGGTGCGCGACGGCGACGACTACGTGGTCAACGGCCAGAAGATGTGGACCAGCCTGATCCAGTACGCCGACTACGTGTGGCTGGCGGTGCGGACCAACCCGGAGGCCAAGAAGCACCGTGGTATCTCGGTGCTGATCGTGCCGACCACGTCCGAGGGCTTCTCGTGGACGCCGGTGCACACGATGGCCGGTGTCGGCACCAGCGCTACTTACTACCAGGACGTCCGGGTGCCCGTCTCCACTCGCGTCGGCGAGGAGAACGGCGGCTGGAAGCTGGTCACCAATCAGCTGAACCACGAGCGCGTCGCCCTGGTTTCGGCCCAGCCGATCTTTTTGGCGCTCAGCCAGGTTCGCGAGTGGGCGCAGAACACCAAGGATGTCCACGGCAATCGCCTGGTCGACTCGGAGTGGGTGCAGCTCAACCTGGCCCGCGTGCTGGCCAAGGCCGAGTACCTCAAGCTGATCAACTGGGAACTCGCCTCCGCCAAGAGCGGAACGCTCAGCCCGGCGGACGCCTCGGCAGCCAAGGTCTTCGGCACCGAGCTGGCCACCGAGGCCTACCGGCTGCTGATGGAAATCCTCGGGCCCTCGGCCACGCTGCGCCAGGATTCCCACGGAGCGCTGCTGCGCGGTCGTGTCGAGCGGATGCACCGTGCGGCCCTGATCCTCACCTTCGGTGGCGGCACCAACGAGATCCAGCGCGACATCATCGGCATGGTCGCGCTGGGCCTGCCCCGAGTCAACCGCTGACCACTGACAGACCTGAAGAGAATTAGGACCGAAATGGATTTCACCAGAACAGAAGCCGCACAGGATCTCTCGGGTCTGGTCGGCACCATCGTCGACGCGGTGTGCACACCGCAGCATCAGCGTGAGCTCGACAGCCTCGAGCAGCGCTTCGACACCGAGCTGTGGCGCAAGCTGATCGACGCCGACATTCTGTCGACCGCAGCGCCGGAATCGGTCGGCGGCGGCGGCTTCGGCGTGCTGGAGCAGACGGCGATCCTCGCGGCTCTGGGCCGCCAGCTCGCTGCCGTGCCGTATCTGGAGTCGGTCGTCCTGGGCGCCGGCGCGCTCGCCCGGTTCGGTACACCCGCACAGCGTGAGGCCTGGGCGGCCCAGGCGGTGGCCGGCGAGAAGATCGTGACCGTGGCCCTCGACGGGGAATTCGGCCAGGGCCCGGTGCAGGCGACCACCGCCGGCGACGGGTTCAAGCTGACCGGTACCCGCACGCAGGTCGAGTTCGGCCCCGTCGCCGACGCGTTCCTGGTTCCGGCTGAAACCGATTCCGGCACAAAGGTCTTCATCGTGGCCGCCAGCGACGCGGGGGTTTCGGTGACCCCGCTGCTGACCACCGGCAAGACCAGCGCCGGCGAGCTCGATCTCGCCGGTGTCGAGGTTGCGGCCGATCGGGTCGTCGGCGATGGCGACGTCCTGGCCTGGTTGACCACGCACAAGACATTGGGCCACACAGCCTTCCAGCTCGGCGTGCTGGAGCGCGCGCTGGAATTGACGGCCGAATACGCCCGCACCCGTGAGCAGTTCGATCGCCCGATCGGCAGCTTCCAGGCGGTCTCGGCACGACTGGCCGACGACTATATCGACATCAAGGGCCTGGGACTGGCGCTCGTTCAGGCGTCGTGGCGGCTTTCTGAGGATCTGCCCGCCGATGTCGAGGTGGCCACCGCCGCGTTCTGGGCGGCCGAGGCCGGGCATCGGGTGGCTCACACCACCGTGCACGTCCACGGCGGCGTCGGCATCGACACCGACCACCAGGTGCACCGCTACTTCATCACCGCCAAGCAGATCGAGTTCGCGCTCGGCGGCGCCACCGCGCAGCTTCGTCAGATCGGCCGCGAGCTGGCCGACACGCCCGCTTGACCGCACCCGTGAGCGACGAGCAGACCGTCACCGATCTGCTCGTGCGGTTGACCGACGTCGACGATCGCGGTATCCACGCCGACGACGGCTCGTATTCGACCTGGCGCCAACACATTCAGGACGCCGCCGACCTCGCGGCGGCGTGCAAGGCCAGACTCGATCCGGCGAAGCCACCGCACATCGGCGTGCTGCTCGGAAACACGCCGTTCTTCTCCTCGTTGCTGGTGGCGGCCGCTCTGGCTGGGCTGGTCCCGGTCGGGCTGAATCCCACCCGCCGCGGTGAGGCGCTGGCCCGCGATATCCAGAAAGCCGATTGTCAGTTCGTCCTTGCTGACGGTGACTTCCAAACTTACGGCGCCGGTTTCGTTCCCGAGGGCATGGCCGTCATCGACGTCGGATCGTCCGCCTGGGCCGATGAACTCGGCCAGTTCCGCGGCTCGCCGGTCACGTTCGCGCCCAGCCACTTCGACGATCTGTTCATGCTGATCTTCACCTCGGGCACCAGTGGCGATCCGAAGGCGGTGCGGTGCACGCATGAGAAGGTCGCTTTTCCCGGAGTGATGCTGGCCGAGCGGTTCGGGCTGGGACCCACCGACACCTGCTACCTGTCGATGCCGCTGTTCCACTCGAATGCGGTGATGGCAGGCTGGGCGGTCGCAGTCGCCGCCGGGGCATCGATTGCGTTGCGGCGCAAGTTTT
The DNA here is from genome assembly GCA_000230935.2 of Mycolicibacterium rhodesiae JS60. Lineage (GTDB taxonomy): Bacteria > Actinomycetota > Actinomycetes > Mycobacteriales > Mycobacteriaceae > Mycobacterium > Mycobacterium rhodesiae_B. The sequence continues at coordinate 261,586 of AGIQ01000001.1, read as the reverse complement.
CCGCCTCGCAGTTCATTCCCGACGTCCGGCGGTTCAATGCCACCTACGCCAACTATGTCGGCAAGCCGATGTCCTACATCCTGGCCACCCCGGCGCAGCCTGACGATGCCGACAACCCGTTGCGGATCGTCTACGGCAACGAGGCCGCGCCGCGCGATATCGACCGGTTCGCGCAACGTTTCGGCGTGATCGTCGTCGACGGATTCGGCTCCACCGAGGGTGGGGTGAACATCGCCCGCACCCCGGACACCCCCGAGGGCGCGCTGGGCCCGCTGCCCGACGGCCTCGCGATCATCGACGTCGAGACCGGGCAGCCGTGCCCGCCCGGGGTGATCGGCGAGCTGGTAAACCTCACCGGCCCAGGCAATTTCCGCGGCTACTACAACGCCCCGGATGCCGAAACCGAGCGGATGGCCGGCGGGATCTACCACAGCGGGGATCTGGCCTACCGGGATGACGCCGGCTACGTGCACTTCGCCGGCCGGCTGGGTGACTGGATGCGGGTCGACGGCGAGAACCTGGGCACCGCGCCGATCGAGCGCGTGCTGATGCGCTATCCCGGTGTGACCGAGGCCGTGGTGTACCCGATCCCCGACCCGTCGGTCGGCGATCGGGTAATGGCCGCGCTGGTGCTACCCGAGGGGACGGACTTCGATCCGGTGGCCTTCCGCGAATTCCTGGCCGCCCAGCACGATCTCGGACCTAAGCAATGGCCGTCGTTCGTGCGGGTGAGCACCACGTTGCCGAGCACCGAGACGTTCAAGATCATCAAGCGCAGGCTGTCCGCCGAGGCGCTGGAGTGCGCCGATCCGGTGTTCGAGATAGTGCGTTAGCCCGCGATCGACGGCATGGCCGCCTCGATCAGGTGGGGTCCCGGCTCGTCGAAAGCCCACCGCAGGGCATCGGCAAGCTCCTCGGCCGTGCCGACCCGGCGGGCAGGCACCCCCATACCCTTGGCGATGCGCACGAAATCCAGTGTGGGCCCGGTCAAATCGAGAAGCGCCTCGGCCTTGGGCCCTGGGCCCTCCCCGACTGCCTCGGCGCCGACCCGCTGCAGTTCGATCCGCAGTATGTCGTAGGCACGGTTGGCGTAGACGACAGTGGTGACGTCCAGGCCCTCGCGGGCTTGGGTCCACAACGCCGATATGGTGTACATCGCCGAGCCGTCGGACTCCAGGCACAGCACCGGACGGTCCGGCGCGGCGATCGCGGCGCCGACCGATACCGGTAGTGCATAGCCGATCGCACCGCCGGTGAGGGTGAGCCAGTCGTGGGCCGGGGCGCCCGCCGTCGCTTGCGGCAGAAGGACTCCCGAGGTGTTCGCCTCGTCGACGACGACGGCCCGTTCGGGCAGCAATGCGCCGATGACATCGGCTGACGTCATCACCGTGAGCGGCCCGCTCGGCAATGCCGGTCGCGACGGCGCCGCGGTGGCGGCGATCTCGCCCGGTGCGACCTTGTCGGCCAACGCCTCCAATGCGGCGGTGGCGCCGACCGGGCCGGCCAGGGTGTGCACCGCGCAGCCGTCGGGCACCAGGTCGCTGGCCTTGCCGGGATAGGCGAAGAACGAGACCGGATGGGGTGCACCGGCCAGCACGAGGTGCCGGGCACCGGCGAGCTGCGCAACGGCGGCCTCGGCGAAATAGGCCAGCCGTTCCACGGCGGGCACCCCGGCCCCTCGCTCGAGTCGGGCCGGGAAGGTCTCGCACAACACTCGCGCGCCGCTGGCCTGTGCGAGCCGGACCGCCGCGGACAGGCCGGCCACACCGGTGGCGTCGCCGCCGACCATGATCACCGTCGGCTCGCCGGCGCGTAGTACGTCCGCTACCTGCCCAAGATCGACGATCGCCGAATCCGGCTGTCCTGCAGAACTGTCCAGAGTCGACGCGCCCTCGTCCCAGGAGACGTCGGCGGGCAGGATCAGGGTGGAGATGTGCTTACCGGCGCCTGCCGTCGCGATGGCCTCGGCCGCATCGGCAGCGACATCCTCGACCGCAAGGGTGCGCCGCAGCCAGCCCGACACCGTCTTGGCCACCGAGTCGATATCGGACTCCAGCGGTGCGTCGTACTTCTTGTGATAGGTCGCGTGATCACCGACGACGACGACCATCGGCACATGCGCCCGTCGCGCGTTGTGCAAATTGGCCAGCCCGTTACCCAGTCCGGGACCGAGGTGCAGCAGCACTGCCGCGGGCTTACCGGCAATGCGCGCGTACCCGTCGGCGGCGCCGGTGGCCACCCCTTCGAACAGTGTGAGCACACCGCGCATCTGCGGCACCGCGTCCAGTGCGGCGACGAAGTGCATCTCGGAGGTGCCGGGATTGGCGAAGCACACATCAACGCCACCGTCGACCAACGTCGTGATCAGTGCCTGTGCGCCATTCACCCGATCGAGCTTAATCAGCGAGGCGCCCTAACTGTCGCGGATCGTGTCCAGTTTCCGGCTTGCGGCCTCGAAGCCGTCGACCAGTTCGGCGATGATGTCGGCGACGGGCCGGATCTCGTTCATCCGCCCGACGATCTGACCGACCGGCATCGCGACAGTATCGGGATTGTCGGACTCGTTCATCCGCTGATGCGCCTCGCTGACAAGGATGTTCTGCAGCGGCATGGGAAGCGGCTCCGGTGCCCCGGGCGCATCCCAGGCGTCGGTCCACTTCGTCTTCAGCAGACGCGCGGGCTTACCGGTGTAGATCTTCCGGCGCACCGTATCGCTGGAGCTGGCCCGCAGCAGCGCATCCTGGATCGTCGACGTTCCGCCGGGCTCGCGGTGCCCGAGATCATATTCGGCGGAGGTGAGGAAGGCCGAGCCCATCCAGACTCCCGATGCCCCGAGCGCCAGGGCGGCGGCAACCTGCCGGCCGGTGCCGATACCACCAGCCGCCAGCACCGGATTCTGGTGGCCGAGCGCGCGCAGTTCATCTACGATTTCCGGCCACAACACCATGGAGCCGATCTCGCCGGTGTGTCCGCCGGCTTCGTGCCCCTGGGCAACGACGATGTCGACACCGTTGTCGACATGCCGCTGGGCATGTTTGGCCGAACCCGCCAGCGCGGCGACCGGCACACCGTGTTCGTGCGCCTGGTCGATGACGTCCTTGGGCGGCGAGCCGAGCGCGTTGGCGATCAGCTTAATCGGGTGCTTGAGCGCGACCTCGACATGGCTGCGCGCCACCGAATGCAGCCAGCCCAGCACGCCCTCGTTGCGCTCGCTTTCGTCGGGCAGTGGGGGCACGCCGAGGTCGGCCAGGGTCTTGGCGATGAAGTCCCGATGCTCCTGTGGAATCAGCTTGTTGATGTCGACGGCGGTGCCCTCGGCGGGGATCTTCGCCGGCATCACGACGTCGACGCCGTACGGCTTACCGTCGGTGTTCTGGTCCATCCACTGCAGCACGGCCTCGAGGTCGTCGGGGTCGTTGAACCGCACGCAGCCCAGCACGCCCATGCCGCCGGCGCGGCTGACCGCCGCGGCGACCTTCTCCGACGGGGTGAAGACGAAGATCGGGTACTTGATGCCGAACCGATCACAAAGCTCCGTGTGCATCAGCTGGTCGCACCCGCGTGCTTGGCGTGCACCTCGTCGGCCGGCCGCGCCTCGGTCTGATCCTTGGCCCATTTGTAGTCCGGCTTGCCGGCCGGCGAGCGCTTCACCTCGTCGACGATCCACAGACTGCGCGGCACCTTGTAGCCGGCAATCTCGTTGCGCACGAACGCATCCAGATCGGACAGCGTCGGGCGGGCACCCTTGCGGGGAGCGACCACCGCGGCGACATGGTTGCCGAAGCGGGGATCGGGCACCCCGACGACCAGGGCGTCGAACACATCCGGATGGCCCTTGAGTGCGGCCTCCACCTCTTCGGGGTAGATCTTCTCGCCACCGCTGTTGATCGACACCGAGCCGCGGCCCAGCATCGTCACGGTGCCGTCGGCTTCGACCTCGGCGTAGTCGCCGGGGATCGCGTAACGCACGCCGTTGTATACGCGGAAGGTCTGCCGGGTTTTCTCTTCGTCCTTGTAGTAGCCGACTGGGATGTTGCCCTTCTTGGCGATCACACCGCGCACTCCGGAGCCGGGCTTGACCTCGTTGCCGTCCTCGTCGAGAACGACGGTGCGATGGTCGATGGTGACCCGAGGGCCGCCCATGTGATGCTCCCCCTTGGCGACGATGCTGGTGCCGCCGAAGCCGGTCTCCGAGGATCCGATCGAGTCGGTGATCACCCGGTTGGGCAGCAGTTCGAGCAGCTTCTCCTTGAGGCTGGTGGAGAACAGCGCCGCGGTGCTGGCCAGCAGGAACAGCGAGGAGAGGTCGTACTCCTTGCCAGTGTCGATCGCGGACTGCAGCGCATCCAGAAGCGGGCGCGCCATCGCGTCACCGGTGAAGAAGAGCAGGTTCACCTTGTGCTCGTGGATGGTGCGCCAGACTTCGTCGGCGTCGAATTCCGGTGCCAGCACGGTGGTTTGGCCGGAGAAGATGGACATCCAGGTCGCCGACTGGGTGGCGCCGTGAATCATCGGCGGGATTGCGTAGCGCACCATCGGCGGATTGGTGACCGCAGCCCGGGACAGGTCGTACTCGTCCTTGACGAACTCACCGGTGGCGAAGTCGGTGCCGCCGAACAGAACCCGGTAGATGTCCTCGTGGCGCCACATCACCCCCTTGGGGAAGCCGGTGGTCCCACCGGTGTAGAGCAGGTAGATGTCGTCCTCGCTGCGCTCACCGAAGTCCCGTACCGGCGAACTTTCGGCGAGTGCGGCGTAGAACTCGACACCGCCATAGCGGCCGAAGTCGTTGTCGCTTCCGTCTTCGATCACCAGGATCGTCTTGACCTCGGGGGTGTCGGGAAGCACGTTGGCGACGCGATCGGAATACTGGCGCTCGTGCACCAGTGCCACCATGTCGGAGTTCTCGAACAGGTAGCGCAGTTCGCCCTCGACGTAGCGGAAGTTGACGTTGACCAGGATCGCGCCTGCCTTGATGGTGCCCAGCATCGCGATCACGATCTCGATGCGGTTCCGGCAGTAGAGCCCGACCTTGTCGTCCTTCTTGACGCCGTGGTCGATGAGGTAATGGGCGAAGCGATTCGCCTTGTCCTCCAACTCGGCGAAAGTGATCCGGTCCTCACCGCAGATGAAGGCAACGCGGTCAGGCACGGCATCGATGGCGTGTTCGGCTAGGTCGGCTATGTTCAGGGCCACAGACCCAAATTAGAACGTGTTACATTTCGACACAAGTCTGTGGCAAAGATGCTGGAAGGCAGATACCCGTGAGCGAGCCCGAAAAAAACGCCGACGCCCTCATTGAGCAGCGCGGACACACTCTCATCGTCACACTGAACCGGCCTGAGGCGCGCAACGCGCTTTCGACTGAGATGCTCTCGATCATGGTCGACGCCTGGAACCGCGTCGACGAGGATCCGGAGATCCGGACCTGCATCCTGACGGGTGCAGGCGGCTACTTCTGTGCGGGCATGGATCTGAAGAATGCGACCAAGGCGCCTCCCGGCGACTCGTTCAAGAGCGGCGCATTCGACCCGACGAAGATCGAGGGCCTGCTGAAGGGCCGCCGGCTCACCAAGCCGCTCATCGCGGCCGTCGAGGGCCCGGCCATCGCGGGCGGCACCGAGATCTTGCAGGGCACCGATATCCGCGTCGCGGGCGAGAGCGCGAAGTTCGGCATCTCCGAGGCGAAGTGGAGCCTCTACCCGATGGGCGGCTCCGCGGTGCGGCTGCCGCGGCAGATCCCGTACACGATCGCGTGCGACCTGTTGCTGACCGGCCGTCACATCACCGCCGCCGAGGCGCTGTCCTACGGGCTCATCGGCTACGTCGTGCCCGACGGCACGGCGCTGGACAAGGCGCTCGAGATCGCCGAGGTGATCAACAACAACGGCCCGCTGGCCGTGCAGGCGATCCTCAAGACCATCCGCGAATCCGAGGGCATGCACGAACTCGACGCGTTCAAGCCCGATACTGCCAACGGCATCCCGGTGTTCTTGAGCGAGGACGCCAAGGAAGGCCCGCTGGCGTTCAAGGAGAAGCGCGCCCCGCAGTTCAAGATGCGCTAAGGGTTCTGCGTCGCAGTCGGTGGCGCGGCGGTGACCACCTTCTGCGCGGCGAAACCGGCCGCCTGAGCGGTCATCCCGTTGTCCGCATAGGCCATATGGGCGCCGTTGTCGCCGCCTGTCGGTGAACAGATCGGATCCCCGGGTACGCACTGGTCGATCGTCTTGGGCGCGTAGAGGGCGCCCACGGTGATCGGCGGTGCGCTGCGATCGATGCTGTTCAAGAACCCGTTCGACGGTTTTCCGAACAATGCGACGGCGGCGACATGGGTCGCGATCTCCGGCGGCATCGGCCCGTTGATTCCGTTCGGCGGCACATAGCCGTCCGGGATCTTGTCGGCGGTGACGTAGCCGGCCACCGCGGCCCCTTGGGAGTAGCCGCCGAGCACAATCTTGGTCTCCGGGCACCTGCCCGCCATGTCGCGAACCCGGTTGCTGGCGTCGATCACACCATCGGCGGCAGCCGGAAAGTTCAGCGAGGCGGGGTAATTCACCGCATACACGTCGACCGACTTGCCGGCAAGCTGCGGTTGCGCTCTCAGTTGGTCGATGAATGACTGGCCGATGCCGCCGACACCCGGCGGTTCGAACGTGCCGCGGGCGAACACCACCTCCACGTCGGGACACCCTCCGGCGGCCGACGCGGCAGGGACGCCCGTCGGCGCCGCCAATGGCGCGAGGAGAGCCAGCGTCGCGGCGAGGAACAGCCTGCGCAGGTATCGGGTTCGGTCAGATTCAGTGACATGCATGTTGCCCCACAACTCATGACGGTGTTGCCCCGGCCAGCTGCGCCGCTCACCCGGGGAGATGGGGTCATGATTCCCAGAAGTGGGACAGCCCAAACAAGACAGATCGGCGGCTACGCGAGAACCGGCTTCGACGGAGTGAACACCACCGGCATCGCTTCCAGCCCGCTGACGAAGTTCGCCGGCCGCAGCGGCAGCGCGTTTTCATCGGCCAGCCTCAGATCCGGCAGCCGCTCGAGAACCTTGCGCACCATGGTGCTGAGCTCCAGTCGGGCCAGCTGATTGCCCAGACAGAAGTGCGTGCCGAAGCCGAAGGCCAAGTGGCTGTTCGGGTTCCGGTCGATGCGGAAGTTCTCCGGGTCGCCGAACACCGACTCGTCGAAATTCGCCCCCTCGAACATCAGCAGCATCTTCTCGCCCTGGCGCAGCTGTGTACCGTGGAACTCGACGTTGCGCATCGCCGTGCGGGCCATGTTCTTGACCGGTGAGGTCCAGCGCAGCATCTCCTCGATCGCGCCCGGCAACAGGTCCCGGTCAGCCAGCAGGCTCTGCCATTGATCTTGGTGGCGCACAAGCTGTTCGGTGCCGCCAGACAGCGTGTGCCGGGTGGTCTCGTCCCCGCCGATGAGGATCAGCAAGGTCTCCATGATGATCTCCTGATCATCGAGGCGCGATCCTTCTACCTCGGAGTTGACCAGAATCGAGAACAGATCGTCGGTCGGTTCTGCCCGGCGCTTGGCGATCGTCTCCGTGGCGTAGGCCGAATACCCGGCGAACGCATCCATGACGGCCTGCAAGGTCTCGGCATCGGCAGCTGAATTCAGGCCACACACCAGATCGTCGGACCACTTCAGCAACGTCGAACGCTCTTCGGGCAGCACGCCGAGCATGTCACCGATGACGGCCATCGGCAGCGGTGCGGCGATATCGCGGACGAAGTCGCACTCTCCCCGCTCGCATACCGCGTCGATCAGTGTGTCGCACAGCTGGTCGATCCCGGCGACCTTGTCCATCACCCGTTTACGGGTGAAACCGGCGTTGACGAGCTTGCGGCGCAACAGATGTCCGGGATCGTCCATGTCGATCATGTACGGCATGCCCGGGTTGTCGGGCCGGATACCGCCGGTGTTGGAGAACGTCTCCGGGTCGCGCTCGGCGTCTATCACCGCCTGATAGCTCGCCGCCGCGGCCAACCCGTTGCGGTCACGGAACACCGGCTCGTTGGCCCGCATCCAGCGATATGCCTCGCGCGCGGCACCGTCGGCGTAGAAATTTCCGTCCGTCAGATCAACATTCGGCTTGGCTGGAGCCAAAGTGCCTGTCATCTAATTCCCTCCATACTTCCGTCCACGCAAGATCCCGAAGCGGATTACAGTGTCCGCATGTCTGATTCGCAGCACACCATTGCCGGCACAGTGCTCACCATGCCGGTGCGGATTCGCAAGGCCGATGTCCACACGGCGATGTTCTCCGTTTCGGCCGACGCCGCGCAGCGACTCATCGACTACAGCGGATTGAAGGTCTGCCAGTTCCGGCCCGGCCGCGCGGTGGTGAACCTGATGCTGGCCCGCTACATCGACGGCGACCTCGGCAAGTACCACGAGTTCGGCACGTGCGTGATGGTCAATCCCCCGGACTCCGATGCCAGCGGCCTCAAAGCTCTCCGCGACGCGGCAGCGTTCATCCACCACCTGCCGGTCGACCAGGAGTTCACCCTGGAGGCCGGCCGGACGATTTGGGGCTTCCCCAAGATCATGGCCGATTTCACTGTTCGAGACGCCAGTCCGTTCACCTTCGACGTGAGTGAGAACGGGTCGCTGATCGCCGGTATCGAATTCCACCGAGGCCTGCCGATTCCGTCGCTGCGGCCCCGCAGCCAGGTCCTCAAGACGTACACGTTCGCCGACGGCACCACCCGGGAAGTGCCCTGGGAGATGAAGAACTCCGGGGTGCGATTCCGGCCCGGCGGCGCGACCCTGCGCCTGGGTGATCACCCGTACGCCAAAGAGCTGGCCTCGCTGGGGCTGCCGAAGCGCGCGATGGTGTCGGGCTCGGTCGCCCACGTCGAGATGACGTTCGGCGACGCCCACATCCTGCGCTGAGCGCCCGAACGTCATCCGGTCAATCTAGAGCCCGGGCTAGACAACTCGCAAGAAGTGTCTACAAGAGGCTGGCGGCTTCGGTGATCTGTTCGGGGCTGCGGGCGCCGATGACCATCATGGTGACGCCGGCGGCTTCCCAGGCGGCGATCTGTTTGCGGACGTAGTCGATGTCGCCGACGATTGCCGAGTCGTCGACGAGTTCGTCGGGAACGGCCTTGGCGGCATCGTCTTTGCGATCGGAGCGGAACAGTCGGGTGACTTCGTCGACGACGTCGGCGTAGCCCATGCGGCGGTAGACGTCGGCGTGGAAGTTGGTGTCTTCGGCACCCATGCCGCCCATGTAGAGGGCCAGGTGCGGCTTGATCAGATCCAGGATCGAGGAGCGGTCGTCGGTGATCACCACCTGCGCGGTGGCGCAGATCTCGAAGTCCTCGCGGGACCGCCGGGCACCGGGGCGGGCGAAGCCTTCATCGAGCCATTCGTTGTACATCGGGGCCAGCCGGGGTGAGTAGAAGATCGGCAGCCAGCCATCACAGATCTCGGCGGCCAGCGCGACGTTCTTGGGGCCCTCGGCGCCGAGCATGATCGGGATGTCGGCGCGCAGCGGGTGCACGATCGGCTTGAGCGGCTTACCCAATCCGGTGGTGCCCTGCCCGCTCAAGGGCAGCGGGTAGTGCGGGCCGGCGCTGGTGACCGGGGCCTGGCGGGCCCAGACCTGCCGGATGATGTCGATGTATTCGCGGGTGCGGGCCAGTGGCTTGGGGAAGCGAGCCCCGTACCAGCCCTCCACCACCTGCGGCCCGGACACGCCCAAACCGAGGATGTGGCGGCCGCCGGAGAGGTGGTCCAGCGTCAGCGAGGCCATCGCGCACGCGGTGGGGGTACGGGCCGAGAGCTGCACGACCGAGGTGCCCAGCCGCATCCGGGTGGTTTCGCGGCCCCACCACGCCAGCGGGGTGAACGCATCCGAACCCCACGCCTCGGCGGTGAACACCGTGTCGTAGCCGGCCTCTTCGGCCACGGCCACCAGTTCCGCATGGTTGGTCGGAGGTTGTGCACTCCAATATCCGAGTTGCAGACCCAGCTTCATCGGTGCCGCCTTTCTGTCCGGGACACGGTCCTTGCCACGATTCTTAGAACCTGTTCTACTCGATGCCGTGACCACCAGCCAAAGCAGCCCGGTGCAGATCGACACGCATCAGAAGCCCCTTTCGGCACCGCTGAAGCTGTCATTCGACTACACCCGTTCGGTCGGACCACTCCTCGGCCAGTTCTTCACCGCCCTGCGCGGGCGACGCATCCTCGGCGTCCGCGGCTCGGACGGCCGGGTGCTCGTTCCGCCCGCTGAGTATGACCCCGTGACCTACGCGCCGTTGACGGAGGTGGTCCCGGTCGACAGCGTCGGGACGGTGCTGTCGTGGACGTGGCAGTCCGAGCCGCTGGAGGGGCAGCCGCTCGACAAGCCGTTCGCGTGGGCGCTGATCAAACTCGACGGCGCGGACACCGGCATGCTGCACGCGGTTGCCGCGGAGTCCTCCGACGCGATCAGCACCGGAGCGCGGGTTCACGCGCACTGGGTCGATGAACCGGTCGGCGCGATCACCGATATCGCCTACTTCGAACTCGGTGACGAGCCCGAGCCGGTGTCCGACGAACCCGACGACCGCGAGCCGGTGACCATGCTCGTGTCGCCGAGCAGCATCGAAATCCAGCACACCGCTTCACTTCCGGAGAGCGCGTTCCTGCGCGGCCTCGAGGACGGCAAGCTGCTCGGTGCCCGCACCGGAGCCGACGGCAAGGTGTACTTCCCGCCCAAGGAAGCCGACCCGGCCACCGGCCTCGAGCTCGACAACTTCGTCGAGCTGCCGGACAAGGGCACCGTGACGACGTTCGCCATCATCAACATTCCGTTCGCGGGCCAGCGGATCAAGCCGCCATATGTCGCGGCCTACGTGCTGCTCGACGGCGCCGACATCCCATTCCTGCACCTGATCCAGGAAATCGACATCGCCGATGTCCGGATGGGCATGCGGGTGCAGGCGGTGTGGAAGCCACGCGAGGAATGGGGTCTCGGCATCGACAACATCGAGTACTTCAAACCGACCGGCGAACCCGACGCCGACTACGACACCTACAAGCACCACCTTTAAAGGGACTCGCCACATGACATTTCGCGATGTAGCTGTCGTCGGCTTCGCGCATGCCCCGCATGTCCGGCGCACCAGCGGCACCACCAACGGCGTCGAGATGCTGATGCCGTGTTTCCATCAGCTCTACACCGAACTCGGCCTGAAGCAGACCGATATCGGCTTCTGGTGCTCCGGATCCTCGGATTACCTTGCCGGCCGCGCGTTTTCATTCATCTCGGCCATCGACTCCATCGGTGCGGTTCCGCCGATCAACGAGTCGCACGTCGAGATGGATGCGGCATGGGCCCTGTACGAGGCCTACATCAAGGTCCTGACCGGCCAGGTCGACACCGCACTGGTGTACGGCTTCGGCAAGCCGTCGGCGGGCACGCTTCGCCGAGTGCTCGCGCTGCAGACCGACCCGTACACGGTCGCGCCGCTGTGGCCGGACTCGGTGTCGATGGCCGGCCTGCAGGCCCGGCTCGGTCTCGACTCGGGCAAGTGGACCGTGGAGCAGATGGCGCAGGTGGCGCTGGATTCCTTCGCCGCCGGCGGTCGTACCGACAAGGTGGCACCGACCGGATCCATCAGCGAACTGCTGGCTCAGCCTTATTTCGCAGATCCGTTGCGCCGGCACGACATTGCACCGATCACCGACGGCGCCTCGGCGATCGTGCTGGCTGCCGGAGACAAGGCCCGCGAGCTGCGGGAGAACCCGGCCTGGATCACCGGTTTCGAGCACCGCATCGAGACGCCGGTGCTCGGCGCGCGTGATCTGACCACCTCGCCGTCCACCGCGGCGTCGGCCGCGGCGGCGACGGGTGGCGACGCGAACTCGATCGAGGTCGCCGAGCTCTACGCTCCGTTCAGCCACCAGCAGCTGATCCTGACCGAGGCGATCGGCCTGCCTGCGTCGACGAAGATCAATCCCTCGGGCGGCGCGCTGGCCGCCAACCCGATGTTCTCGGCGGGCCTGGAGCGGATCGGTTTCGCCGCCCAGCACATTTTCAACGGCTCGGCCGGCCGCGTGCTGGCGCACGCCACCAGCGGACCTGCGCTGCAACAGAATCTCGTCGCGGTGATGGAGGCGAAGTGAGCAAACGACTAGCTGCCGTTCTGGGAACTGGCCAGACGAAGTACGTCGCCAAGCGTAAGGACGTCTCGATGAACGGCCTCGTGCGCGAGGCGATCGACCGCGCACTCGCGGACTCGGGGTCGACGTTCGACGATATCGACGCCGTCGTCGTCGGCAAGGCGCCCGACTTCTTCGAGGGCGTGATGATGCCCGAGCTGTTCATGGCCGACGCCGTCGGTGCGACGGGCAAGCCGCTGATCCGCGTGCACACCGCGGGCTCGGTCGGCGGGTCGACCGCGATCGTCGCTGCCAGCCTGGTGCAGTCGGGCAAGTACAAGCGCGTGCTGACGATGGCCTGGGAGAAGCAGTCCGAGTCGAATGCCATGTGGGCGTTGAGCATTCCGGTGCCCTTCACCAAGCCGGTGGGTGCAGGCGCGGGCGGCTACTTCGCACCGCACGTGCGCGCCTACATCCGCCGATCCGGCGCACCGCTGAACATCGGTGCGATCGTCGCGGTGAAGGACCGGCACAACGGCGCCAAGAACCCCCTGGCGCATCTGCATCAGCCCGACATCACCGTCGAGAAGGTGATGGAGTCGCCGATGCTGTGGGATCCCATCCGCTACGACGAGACCTGCCCGTCCTCCGACGGTGCGGCCGCGATGGTGATCGGCGACGAGGAAGCCGCCGACGCCCGGGTTGCCGCGGGGCATCCCGTCGCCTGGATACACGCGACCGCGCTGCGCACCGAGCCGTTGGCCTACGCCGGGCGTGACCAGGTCAACCCGCAAGCCAGCCGGGACGCCGCCGCCGCCCTGTGGAAGGACGCCGGAATCACGAGCCCGATCGACGAGATCGACGTGGCCGAGGTGTACGTGCCGTTCTCCTGGTACGAGCCGATGTGGCTGGAGAGCCTGGGCTTCGCGCCCGAAGGCGGCGGCTGGAAACTCACCGAGGCCGGCGAGACCGCGATCGGCGGCAAGATCCCGTTCAACCCCTCCGGCGGCGTGTTGAGCTCCAATCCCATTGGTGCATCGGGCATGATCCGGTTCGCCGAATCGGCGATCCAGGTGATGGGCAAGGCCGGCGACCACCAGGTCGAGGGCGCCCGCAAGGCGCTGGGCCACGCCTACGGCGGCGGTGCCCAGTACTACTCGATGTGGGTGGTCAGCTCGGACAAGCCAGCCGCCAAATGACCAAGATGCAGTACACCGTCAGCATCGCGTTCAGCCCGCTCGACCAGCTGATCGAAATCGCCAAGGCTGCCGAGGAACTCGGGTTCGACAACATCGCGCTGCCCGACTCGATCTTCTATTTCGAGGAGCAGTCCGTCGACTATCCCTACACCGCCGACGGCAAGCGGATGTTCGACGAGAACTCGCCCTGGGTCGATCCGTTGATCCTCGCCGGCACGCTGGGTGCGGTGACCTCGACGCTGCGCTTCTACACGAATGTGATGAAGCTGGGTTCGCGCAATCCGCTGCTGCTGGCCCGCCAGGTCGGTTCGGTGGCGAACCTGACCAACAACCGGTTCGGCTTCGGTGTCGGGATCGGCTGGGCACCTGAAGAATTCGAATGGTGCGGGGTGCCGTACGCGAAGCGGGGCAAGCGCGTCGACGAAATGATAGACGTCATCAAGCTGGTGCTCGCCGGCGGCATGGTTGAACACCACGGCGAGTTCTACGATTTCGACCGGCTGCAGATGAGCCCGGCACCGTCTGTGCCGGTGCCGTTCTACGTCGGCGGGCACACCGACGTGGCACTCAGGCGCGCTGTTCGGGTCGCCGACGGCTGGACAAGCGCGATGATGACCTGCGACCAACTCGCCGAGACGATCAGTCAGCTCAAGAAGCTTCTGGCCGACGCCGGACGCGCTGACGACCCGTTCGAGTATCAGGCCGTGTGCATCGACAAGTTCGGCGTCGACGGCCACCGCGACCTTGTCGCGGCTGGGGTCACCGACTACATCGGCATTCCCTGGGTGTTCGAGGGGCTGCCCTTCGATGCTCCGGTGGACAAGAAGATCGACGCGATGAAGCGGTTCGCCGAGACCTACATCCACTCGGGCTGGCAGGACGGGTGATGACAACCCCGGCCCACGAGGCGGGTAAGCGCTCACGCGAGGCCGCGATGGCTCGTGACAAGGACGCCTGGCTGGCGGTGTTCGCCGAGGACGCGATCGTCGAAGATCCCATCGGCCCTTCGCATTTCGATCCCGAGGGCAAGGGCCATCGCGGCAAGGAAGCGATCGCGAAGTTCTACGACATGGCGATCGCGCCGAGCATGCTGACCTTCCACTTCGAGAAGACCTACCAGTGCGGCGACGAGGAAGCCAACGTCGGGCACATCGTGATCGAGTCCAGCGGCTACCGGGTGGTCGCGGAGGGCGTGTTCACCTACCGGGTCGACGCCGAGGCCAAGATCGTTGCGCTGCGGGCCTATTGGGAGCTCGACAAGGCCGCGGCGAGCGCCACCAAGATCTGAGCGGCCTGCTCGCCGAAGCTGTCGCTATCGACAAGAAGTGCCAAGCGAGTTGCAGTGTCGATGGTTACAGGCTCGCGGGTGTGCCTCGTCAGTTCTAGGCAGCGGGCGCGGTAGATTCTTCGTAACGCACACGCCACTCGGGTAGTGCCGCAGCCGCAGGTGAGCAAGCCGCACACACTGTGGCGCCAATAGTGGGATAGCCGCACGCCGGGCAGATATCGAGCGCCATCGTCAATCCTCCACGCGCTGAGCCTTTTCAAGTGGCGAGGAAATACCCTGTGCCCCGCTCGGCCAAACCGAAGCCCGTCAGACTTCCTCTAACCCCGTCCGGTAGCGCTGGGCAAGATCTTGGTAGGCCTTGGGATTCAGGTTCACCCATACTTCGGCGCCGGTTCCGGCGATCGGCCCTCTGACCTTTGCCGGCGACCCGGTGACCAGAACCTCTTCTGGGATATGCGTGCCGCCGACGACCAGCGAGTGCGCGGCGATCATGCTGCGGGCGCCGATGACGGCGCCGTCGAGCACCGTGCAGTGGTTGGCGATCAGTGCCTGCGCGCCGACATGGACGCCGTGGATCGTGCACATGTGTGCGATCGTGGCTCCGGGACCGATGTCGACGGGGATGCCCGGCGGGGCGTGCAGCACCGAGCCGTCCTGCACGTTGGCGCCCTCCCGTATCACGATCGGCGCGAAGTCCCCGCGCAGCACCGCGTTGAACCACACCGAGGCGCCGGCCTCCACGGCGACGTCGCCGATGAGCACCGCGGTGGGTGCAACGAACGCGGTGGGATCCACCCGGGGTGATCGGCCCTCGAACGAATACATCGGCATCGTTCACATATACCGCAATTCAGGTGGGTAATCCCCAGGTAAAGCCGCTGAAGATTGCGCGATCGGACGGTAAAACTGTAACGTGTTCTAGTTAGAACCTATGAGTGGAGGCGTAAGGGTGACTACCGGCATTCGCGAGATCGACACCGGAACCCTGCCAGACCGGTACGCCCGGGGTTGGCACTGCCTGGGACCGGTCACTGACTACCTGGACGGCAAGCCGCACCCGATCAACGCATTCGGCACCAAATTGGTGGTTTTCGCCGACTCCCAGGGTGCGGTCCACGTCCTGGACGCCTACTGCCGTCACCTGGGCGGAGACCTGTCCCAGGGCACCGTCAAGGACGACGCCCTGGCCTGCCCGTTCCACGACTGGCGCTGGGGTGGCGACGGCCGCTGCAAGCTCGTCCCCTACGCCAAGCGCACCCCGCGGCTGGCTCGCACCCGGTCCTGGGAGACCGATGTGCGCAGCGGCCTGCTATTCGTCTGGCACGACCACGAGGGCAACCCACCGCAGCCCGAGGTGCGGATTCCGGAGATCCCGGAGTACACCAGCGGCGAGTGGACCGAATGGAAGTGGAACTCGATGCTGATCGAGGGCTCCAACTGCCGCGAGATCGTCGACAACGTCACCGACATGGCGCATTTCTTCTACATCCACTTCGGCCTGCCGACGTATTTCAAGAATGTCTTCGAAGGCCACATCGCCTCGCAGTACCTGCACAACGTCGGCCGGCCCGACGTCACGCTGGGCGGCTCGGCCTACACCGAATCACACCTGGACTCGGAGGCCTCGTACTTCGGGCCGTCGTTCATGATCAACTGGCTGCACAACAACTACGGCGGCTTCAAGGCCGAGTCGATCCTGATCAACTGCCATTACCCGGTGACGCAGGACTCGTTCATGCTGCAGTGGGGCGTGATCGTCGAAAAGCCAAAAGGGATGGACGACAAGATGTCCGACAAGCTGTCGGACGCCATGGTCGTCGGCGTCAGCAAGGGCTTCCTCCAGGACGTCGAGATCTGGAAACACAAGACCCGCATCGACAATCCGCTGTTGGTCGAGGAAGACGGCGCCGTCTATCAAATGCGCCGCTGGTATCAGCAGTTCTACGTCGACGTCGCCGACATCACGCCCGATATGGTCGACCGCTTCGAGCTCGAGGTGGACACCGCACCGGCCAATGAGAAGTGGCAGGTGGAGGTTCAAGAGAATCTCAGGAAACAAGCTGAATCTGAAGGACAGCCGACCCAGGTGTGAATATGAGCCCCGAGGAACCGCCTGACGTCGACGATCTCGCGCGATCCATGCTCCAGCTGCTCGGCGTGCACGAGCACGATGAGCCGCACGAGCACGACGACGGCGCGCCCGGATCATGGTCCAAGGCACCCGATTTCGCCTCGGACCCACAGCGTGCGGCCGCCATGCACGAGGCCACCCGACTGGACCGGGAGCGCTACCTGTCCGCTGGCCTGGCCGACGTCGACTGCCGGTATTGCCATGTCGCGGTGAAGGTCAAGAAGCTGGGCGCCGCGCATACCGCGGTGCAGTGGAGTGGCGAGGCCCAGCAGCGCTGCGCCTACTTCGCCGAGATCCGGGAGGCGGGTGGGTCCAGTGCTCGTACCCGATCCTGCCCGAAACTGTCCGACAGCATCAAGCACGCCGTGGCGGAGGGCTGCCTGGAGGAGTACTCCAGCGCCCCCGCCCCCGGTGACGGCTGAGTTTCTTTGCGCGAGCAGACGTAAAAGCACCGACACGCTCGGCGTGTCGGAGGCTTTTACGTCTGCTCGCGGGGAAAGCTACAGCCCCTTGAAGCGCTCCTTGACCTGTTCCTCGGTCAGGCCGTAGTCGGCCAGCGAGTAGGTGTGCTTGGGGGCCCGCGGACCCTGCTTGCTCTCCTCGTCGGTGCGCTGGATCGCCGCCCGAGCCACGTCGGTCATCTCGATGCCGAAGTGCGAATAGATCTTCTCCACGGTGTGGATCGGCTCTCGGATGAGCTCGAAGTAATCGAGGTCGAAGAACTGCGCCGGATTCTGCTTGGCGCGTTCGGCGTTGAACAACTCGAGCCCACGCGACCAGGTCTCCAGCGAGTCGGCGCCGATGACCTCCCCGGTGAACGTGTTCGACCAGCCTTCGGTGGTGTGCTGAGCCAGTGAGCACATCGACGCCATGATCGTCTCGGCCGGCCGGTGGCACTGCACGATCAGCGCATCCGGGTAGACGGCGAACACCGCGTCGAGCGCGAACAAGTGGCTGGGATTCTTCAGCACCCAACGTTTTTCGGGGTCATTGAGTCCGATCAGCTGCAGATTCTTGCGATGCCGCGCATACGACTTCGTCCAGTCCTGCCGAGAAAGCCACTGCGCATAAGTCGGTACGTGCGCGAGCGTCTCGTAGGACACCGAGTGGACCGACTGGCGCAGCAGCTGCCAGCACTCCTCCACCTCGTCCGCGGTCATGTAGTGCAGCCCGGTGTAATCCGGGTTCTCCTCATGGGCCTTGGCGAACTGCGCATCGATCTGCTGGAAGACCGGGTTGTCCTTCCAGGATTCCCGCGGCGGCCGGGGCTGCGGGAATTCGGCCAGCCACAATTCCAACCCCTGATGCCGGGGGTCGGCGGTCAACAGCCGGTGAATCGCGGTGGTGCCGGTGCGGGGTAGGCCGGTGACGAAGATCGGTCGTTCGATCGGGACGTCGACATGCTCTGGATACTGCTTGAACGCTGCCTCGGAAACCAGCCTGGCCACCAAGGCATTTCGTACGAAGAATCGGTGCATCTTGCTGCCGACCTCGGTCAGGTCCGCCTCGTTGCGAAACGATTCGAGCAATACGCGCAGCGCTTCTTGGTAGTTGTCGTCGTCGACACCGAAGTCATCCATACCGGAGGCTTTGACCGCGGAGGCCTTCAGGCTCTCGACGCTAAGGAAATCACTCATGAACTTTTCACCCCGCTCGCTCCGGTCCTCGCTCGTACCTCGCTGCGATCCTCACTCACTCCCACCATCAGTTGTGGTACTCCCCGCAGTTGACATCCAACGTCTGGCCGGTGATCCCGTTGGACAGGTCGCTGGCCATGAACAGGATGGCCGAGGCCACCTCGTCCTCGGTGGGCAGCCGCTTCAAGTCGCTGTTGACCGCGGCCGCGTTGTAGATTTCCTCGACGGTCGTTCCGTATTTGCCGGCCTGGTGCTCGAAATAGCCCTGCAGGGTGCCGCCCCAGATATAGCCGGGCAGAACCGAATTCACCCGGATGCCCTGCGGTCCGAGCTCGCTCGCCAGCGACTGCGACATGGCCAGCAGCGCCGCCTTGGCCATCTTGTAGGCGCCCTGCTTGGGGTCGGAGTGCCGCAGCACCATCGAGTTCACGTTGACCACGGAACCTTTCGCCTCGACGAGCGCCGGGGTGAAGCCCTGGATCAGTCGAAGCGCACCGAGCACCGTGAGCTCCAGCGTCTCGCGAATATGCTCGAACGACGTGTTACCGAAGGGCTTCATCGACGGCACCTTGAAGGCGTTGTTGATCAGCACGTCGACCTTGCCGAATTCGTCAAGGGTCTGCTTGACCAGATTGTCGACCTGACCCTCGTCGGTGATGTCGGTGCCCACCGAAAGTGCCCGGCGGCCCAGGTCGGTGACCTGCTTGGCCACGTCGTCCAGGCGTCCGACGGTCCGCGCCGCCAACGCCAGGTCGGCGCCTTCCTCGGCACATCGGCGCGCCAGCGTGGTCCCCAGCGCCGGGCCGACGCCACTGATGACGACGACCTTGTTCTCGAGCAAGCCGGCCATGTGTCTATCCCACCATCCTGTTGCCAATTAGTTTCTGACGCAGCGCGATCCGCTGGCGCCAGTCGTCATCGGAGATCTTGTTGTGCTCGTAGTACGGCAGCTTGCCCGCCACCGCATCGAGATCGACGAGCTCCAGGGAGGGGCCGTCGGCTTCGGTGAGCTCGCGGGAAACCCGCTGCCAACGGAACTGCAGGTAACCCTTGGCGTGCCCGAGCGTCTCGACCCAGTTGGTCACCCCGGGGTTCTGATCGGAGACGACGATGCGAATCTTGCCGTCCGGATCCGCCTGTGCCTGAGTGCCGTTCAGCGAGGTCTGGTGGTTGATGTAGTCCAGCGAGATGTACCAGAGGCTGCCCAGCTGGAATCCGAGGTATGGGGCGTCACTGACCGGCAGGGTGAGGATCAGCGCCTGGTCGGAGTTGATGTCGTAGTGCCCCACTGACGAGTACTGCGTGGCCAGACCGCCCGGCGTGAGCCGCGGCGCGGTCAGTGTGTTCACCGGCAGGTTGTCGTAGAACCACTTCGGAAACTGCAGCCAGGTCTTGACGCGCTGCACCAGCTGCTTACCCGCTGTCGCCCAGCGCTTTTCGATGATCTCCTTGGTCAGCGGCGGAGGCGCGGTGCCCGCAGTGTCGGTGCGGGCGATGGCGAACGTGCCGCGCTGGGCCGCCCAGTCGTTGTAGACCTCGCGAATCACCAGCTGCGCGTTGGTATCCGGGGTGAAACGCCACTCGAAGGTGCCGTCGGCCGCGATGTCGAGCCGACGGTCGTCGAACGCCGTCTCACTGTCGGGGACGACTTTGTCGGTGTATTCGCCGCCGAGCAGCTGGAAGCTGACGTCGGTGGTGGTTCCGCGCGTGCCGGTGACGACGTATTCCTTGCCGGCCACCACCCGGGTGCCGAAGTACATCGTGTCGGGGTTGTCCAGGCCCATCTTCGTGAACGGCCCGGTCCCCGAATGCAGGAACGGATGGTCACGATCGTAGTCGAAGGCGACGTGCGTGCAGGCGGCGACGCAGCCCGCCAGATACTGCAACCCCTCCAGCAGGTCGGCCTCGGATTCGATGAACGGAGCTTCGGAGACCAGGCGCTCGGATTCGGTTATGGCGTCCAGTAATGGCTGTGTGTGCATCGACCGCCTCATGTTTCAATATTGGACCGTACTGGTACGTTGCTGGGACTGAGACTAGAACGTGTTCTAATCTCAGTCAACCAGATCAACGGTCCATATCTGGAACGCAGAGGTAGGATTTTGCAATGCCAGACGTTGGCCCTCCCGGTCGATCATCCCCGCCCACACAGCGCGTTGTGGCGATTCTCGACTTTCTAGCCAAACACCCGCAGGACCGGTTCGGCCTCTCCGAGCTGTCTCGTCAGCTGCAGCTGGCCAAGCCGACGTGCCTGGGCATCGTCACGACCCTGACCGAGTCGGGCTACCTGGTGCGCGACGCCGCCGACAAGACCTATCGGCTGGGCCCCAGCCTCATCACTCTGGGGCACCTCGCGCAGGAGTCACTGCGGGTCAACCCGGCGGCCCGCAGCGAACTGACCCGGCTGTCGAAGAGCTTCGAGACCACGGCTGCCTTGGCCGCCGTCGTCGACGACCGGATCACGCTGCTCGAATTGGTCGGACCACCCGGCTCTGATGTCGGGGTGCGGGTCGGGCAGAGCTACCCGTTCGCCCCGCCCGTGGGCTTGATGTTCGTGCTGTGGGACGACGACGCGCTGCGCAGCTGGCTGGACCGTGACCCGACCATCCCGCTGCGTACCGAGACACAACGACTGGACCGCGTGATCGCCGAATGCCGGACGGCGGGCTATCTCGTCGAACGTCTCACCCCCGGCGGGCGGCGGCTCTACGCGATGATGGCGGGGATGTCGAGCACGCTGCCAGACGAGCTGCGCGCCCTGCTCGGCGAGCTGATCTCCGATATCGGCGAGCGGGTGTACCTGCGCAGCGAAGCCGAGGGCGCCCGCCAGCGCCACGATGTCAGCGTGATCTCCGCACCCGTATACGACCACCACCACCGGCAGGCCATGGTGGTGTCGCTTCAGATCGGCAGAGCGCTCACCGACTCTGAAATCGCCAAGCATGCAAAGGGATTGGTGGCGACCGCCGACGCGCTCACCGCGCAGCTGGGCGGCACCAAACCGCAGTGGTGACTCAGCTGGTGGCCGCGAGCACCAGCGGCAGCACGGCGGGGGCGCCGGCCCCCTTCACCACCCGCGCGGCCATCGTCAGCGTCCACCCGGTGTCGGTCAGATCATCGACGAGCAGCACCGGCCCGCCCGCCGCCGCAATGGAAGCCGGATCCGGCGTCGACCACGCCCCGTCGAGGGCAGCCACGCGATAGGCGGAATTGGCCGCGCTCACCGGCCGGTGCCCGGCGGTGTAGCGCAGCACGCCAAGGTCGGTCAGCCTGCCCAGCCGCGCCAGTTCACGGGCCAGCGACGCGATCAGGACTGGATGAGTGTCGGAGTCCAGCGCCAGCACCGCAGTGGGACGGATCGCCCAATCCCAGGCGGCCAGCACCTTGACCGCGGCCTGCACCACGTCCGACGGCACTTCACCGTCCGGTTCGTCGAGCAAGCGGCGCAACCGCGGCCCCCAGCCCAGGTCGGTCAGGCGCCCGATCGCCCGGCCCGGCTCGGGGCCGTCGCCGATGCGGCCGCTCAAGGTCAGGCCCAACTTGCTGAGCCCCGACGGCCACTGCTTGCGCGGGGTGACCTCCACACCGGGCCGCATCAACCGCTCCTGGATGAGCGCCGCCGCCTCGTCGTTCACCGCGGCGCCGTAGTGGGCGCCCGCGCAGTTGTCGCACCGGCCGCACCGCTCGCCGTCCTTGAGGTCGGGGTCGTCGAGCTGCCTGCGCAGAAACGTCATTCGGCACTCGTCGGTGCTCTGGTAGTCGAGCATCGCCTGCTGCTCGCGCCGCCGGGCCTCGTCGAGCTGGCGGTAGCGCGCTTCGTCGTACTCCCATGGTTGTCCGGTGGCCAGCCAGCCACCTTTGACCCGCCGCACCGCACCGTCGACGTCGAGCACCTTGAGCACCAGTTCCAGCCGGGTGCGGCCCAGATCCACCAGCGGCTCCAGCGCCGGTGTCGACAGCGGCCGGTCGGGCTCCAGTTCCCGGATCACGTTGCGCACCATGGCTTCCGACGGGAATGCCACCGACGCGAAATACCGCCAGACGTCCTGGTCTTCCCGGCCGGGCAACAACACCACCTCGGCGCTGTCCGTCGAGCGGCCCGCACGACCGACCTGCTGGTAGTACGCGATCGGCGATGATGGCGCTCCGAGGTGTACGACGAATCCGAGATCGGGCTTGTCAAAACCCATTCCCAGCGCCGAGGTGGCGATCAACGCCTTCACGCGGTTGCTCAGTAGATCCGCCTCGAGTTGTTCTCGCTCAGCGGTTTCCGTCGACCCGGTGTAGGCGGCCACCTCATACCCGCGTTCGCGGAGCAGCGCCGCCACATCGTGCGCCTGGACGACGGTCAGCGTGTAGACGATTCCGGATCCGGGCAGCGAAGCCAGGTTCTCGGCCAGCCAGGCCGTGCGCTGTGCACCACCGCCGGCGTGAACCACCGACAGCCGCAATGACTCGCGATCGAGCCCACCGCGCAGCACCAACGTGTCCCGGCCACCACCCGGCACATTGTCGGCACGGCCGACGCCCAGCTGCGCCGCGACATCGCTGACGACCCGATCGTTTGCGGTGGCGGTGGTCGCCAAAACCGGTACGTCCGAACCGAGTTCGGCGATCAACGTGCGGATCCGCCGATAGTCGGGGCGAAAGTCGTGGCCCCAGTCCGAGACACAGTGCGCCTCGTCGACCACGACCAGTCCGGCATCGGCGGCCAGCGCGGGCAAGACGGTGTCGCGAAACTCCGGATTGTTCAACCGTTCCGGGCTGACCAGCAGAACATCGAGGTCACCGCTGTTCACTCGCTGATGAATCTCGTCCCACTCGGTGACATTGCCGGAGTTGATGGTGGCCGCCCGGACGCCCGCGCGTCCGGCGGCGGCCACCTGGTTGCGCATCAACGCCAACAGCGGCGACATGATGACCGTGGCGCCGTGGCCCAGCTCGCGCAGCAGCTTGGCGGCGATGAAGTACACCGCTGACTTGCCCCACCCGGTGCGCTGCACGACCAGCGCCTGACGGCGCTGCACCACCAATGCTTCGATGGCCGTCCACTGATCGTCGCGCAAGACGGCGCCAGGACCGGCCAGCTGTTCGAGGATGGCCTGTGCGTCGGCTCGGGTGGTCATGCCCCCATCGTGCCCGGGCGCGCTGACACGCTACTTGGCGGCAGCCTCTTGCTCGCGCTTGATCTCCAGCGCGATGTCGATCAGCTGGTCTTCCTGGCCGCCGATCAGCTTGCGCTGCCCGGCCCGGTGCAGCAGCTGATGCGCCGGCACCCCGTAGCGCTCGGACTGGCGGATGGCGTGCTTCAGGAAGCTGGAGTACACCCCGGAGTAGCCCATGATCAGCGCGTTGCGGTCCAGCAGGCACTCGGCCGGCATGGCGGGCGCGACGACCTCTTCGGCGGCATCGGCGATATCGAAGAAGTCGATACCGGTCTTGACGCCGATCTTGTCGAACACCCCGATCAGCGCCTCGACCGGCGCATTGCCCGCCCCAGCACCGAACCGGCGGCAGGAGCCGTCGATCTGCTTGGCACCGGCCCGGACGGCCTCGATCGAGTTGGCCACCCCCAGGCCCAGGTTCTCGTGGCCATGGAAGCCCACCTGCGCGTCGTCGCCAAGCTCGGCGACCAACGCGCTCACCCGGTCGGCCACGCCCTCGAGTACCAGCGCGCCGGCGGAGTCGACGACGTAAACACACTGGCAGCCGGCGTCGGCCATGATCCGGGCCTGGGCGGCCAGCTTCTCCGGCGAGATGGTGTGGCTCATCATCAGGAACCCGACGGTCTCCAACCCGAGTTCGCGGGCCAGCCCGAAGTGCTGGATCGAGACGTCGGCCTCGGTGCAGTGGGTGGCGATCCGGCAGATCGAGCCGCCGTTGTTCTGCGCCTCCTTGATGTCCTCCTTGGTGCCCACGCCCGGCAGCATCAGGAAGGCGATCTTGGATTCCTTGGCCGTCTCGGCGGCCAGCTTGATGAGCTCCTGCTCGGGGGTCTTGGAGAACCCGTAGTTGAAGCTCGAGCCGCCCAGCCCATCACCGTGGGTCACCTCGATGACCGGGACACCCGCGGTGTCCAGCGCGGCGACGATGGCACCGACTTCGTCCTTGGTGAACTGGTGGCGCTTGTGGTGGCTGCCGTCGCGCAGGGAGGTGTCCGTCATCCGGACGTCCCACATGGGGTTGAAGTAGATCTCTTCGGTGCTCATGCTTGGCCTCCTCCGGCCGTCGCTGACGCGCGTTCCTTCGCGATTTCCTCGCCGACCTTGGTGGCCGCGGCGGTCATGATGTCCAGATTTCCCGCATATGGCGGCAGATAGTCACCGGCACCCTCGACTTCCACGAAGGTGGTGACAAGGTGATGGCCGCCGTTGTACACCGTCGGCTCGTCGAACTGCGGCTCGTTGAGCAGGCGGTAGCCCGGCACATAGGTCTGCACCTCGGCGACGACGTCCTTGATGGACTGCGTGATCGCGTCGTGGTCGGCGTCCTCGGGGATCGCGCAGAAGATGGTGTCGCGCATGATCATTGGCGGCTCGGCGGGGTTGAGGATGATGATCGCCTTGCCGCGCTTTGCGCCACCGATGACCTCGACACCGGCGCTGGTGGTCTTGGTGAACTCGTCGATGTTGGCCCGGGTGCCCGGACCGGCCGACGCCGAGGACACCGACGCCACGATCTCGGCGTAGGGCACGTCCACGACGCGGCTCACCGCGTACACCATCGGAATCGTCGCCTGGCCGCCGCAGGTGACCATGTTGACGTTCGGGGCGTCCAGGTGCGCACGCAGGTTGGCCGGCGGGATCACGCCGGGTCCGACGGCGGCCGGGGTCAGGTCGATCGCCCGAATTCCGGCTTCGGCGTAGCGCGGCGCGGCAGCCTTGTGCACGTAGGCGCTCGTGGCTTCGAACACCAGATCCGGCTTCTCCGACTGCGCCAGCAGCCAGTCGACACCCTCGTGGCTGGTCTCGAGCCCCAGCTTGCGGGCGCGGGCCAGGCCTTCGCTCTCCGGGTCGATGCCGATCATCCAGCGCGGCTCGAGCCACTCCGAACGCAGCAGCTTGTACAGGAGGTCGGTGCTGATGTTGCCCGACCCGACAATGGCGACGGAACTCTTCTGGGGCATGAATGCTCCTCTTACTCGAATGTCAGCCGGACTGAACCCAGCCCGGCGAAGTCGGCGACGAACTGATCGCCGGGGCGGCAGTCGATGGCCCTGGTGCACGAGCCCGGCAGGACGATGTCGCCTGCCTTCAGCCGCACCCCGAAGCTCTCGACCTTGCGGGCCAGCCACGCGACCGCGGTGACCGGATTGCCCAGCACGGCGTCGCTGCGGCCTTCGGCCACCACTTCACCGTTGCGGGTGAGCACCGCGTCGATGCCCTTGATGTCAACGTCTTTGGGCGAGACCCGCTCCTTGCCGAGCACGTAGCCCGCCGACGACGCGTTGTCGGCGATCGTGTCGCACAGCGCGATCTTCCAGTCCTTGATCCGGGTGTCGATGAGCTCGATCGCCGGGGCGAACGCTGCGGTGGCGGCCAGCACGTCGTCCTCGGTGCACCCCGCACCGGGCAGGTCGTCGGCGAGGATGAATCCCACCTCGACCTCGACCCGCGGGAACAGGAAGCGCCCCGCGGGCACCGGCTGATCCTCGAAAACCTCCATGTCGGCCAGCAGGTGGCCGTAGTCGGGCTCGTCGACGCCCATCATCTTCTGCATCGCCTCCGACGAGAGGCCCACCTTGTGCCCGACCACCCTGGCCCCTTCGGCGACCCGCTGCCGGATGTTGATCAGCTGGATCTCGTAGGCGTCGACCACGTCGATATCGGGGTGTTTCGACGTCAGCGGGGTCATCGGAACGCGCGTGCGCTCCGCCTCGGCAAGGTCGGCGGCAAGCTCTTCGCGCGTGGAAACGCTCAGCATTCCCGGGAGTCCCATCGTCGGTGTGACCGGGGCGAACGGCGCCCGGTGCGGGCAATTCTAGTGCGGTCCGAGAGCCAGTGGGGTAAGCGTTCCGCTGATCGGAAGGGAGGGGTCAGTAGCGCCCGGACGGGGCAATTCTATAACGTGTTCTAGTATGACAGCTCAGGAGTTCGACGTCGTCGTCGTCGGAAGCGGTGCTGCCGGCATGGTCGCCGCACTTACCGCCGCCCACCAGGGACTATCGGCGGTCGTCGTCGAGAAGGCCCCGCACTTCGGCGGCTCGACCGCCCGATCGGGCGGCGGCGTGTGGATCCCCAACAACGAGATCCTCAAGCGTGACGGGGTCACCGACACCAAGGAAGCTGCACGGCAGTATCTCCACGAGATCATCGGCGACGTGGTCGAGCCGGAGCGCATCGACACCTACCTCGAGCGCGGTCCGGAGATGTTGTCGTTCGTGCTCAAACACTCGCCGCTGAAGATGTGCTGGGTGCCCGGTTACTCGGACTACTACCCCGAGACCCCGGGCGGGCGCGCGGGCGGCCGGTCGATCGAGCCGAAACCGTTCAACGCCAAGAAACTCGGCCCGGACGAGAAGTTCCTGGAGCCGGCATACGGCAAGGTACCGCTCAATGTGGTTGTCATGCAGCAGGATTACGTGCGCCTCAACCAGCTCAAGCGCCATCCCCGCGGCATGCTGCGCAGTCTGAAGGTCGGCGTGCGCACCATGTGGGCCAGCGCGCGCGGCAAGAACCTGGTCGGCATGGGCCGTGCGCTGATCGCGCCACTGCGAATCGGCCTGCAGCAGGCCGGCGTTCCGGTTCTGCTGAACACCGCACTGACCGACCTCTACGTCGAAGACGGCGTCGTGCGGGGTATCTACGTACGCGACACCACCGGGCCGGAAGCCGCTGACCCCCAACTGATCCGCGCCCGTCGGGGCGTCATCCTGGGCAGTGGTGGCTTCGAGCACAACGAGCAGATGCGCATCAAGTACCAGCGCGCACCGATCACCACCGAATGGACGGTAGGCGCGGTGGCGAATACCGGTGACGGCATTGTGGCGGCCGAGAAGCTCGGCGCCGCACTGGAATTGATGGAAGACGCCTGGTGGGGACCGACCGTTCCGCTGGTCGGCGCGCCATGGTTCGCCCTGTCGGAGCGCAACTCGCCGGGGTCGATCATCGTCAACCTGGCCGGCAAGCGCTTCATGAACGAGTCGATGCCCTATGTCGAGGCCTGCCATCACATGTACGGTGGCCAGTACGGCCAGGGAGCCGGCCCGGGCGAGAACGTGCCGGCCTGGCTGGTCTTCGACCAGCAGTACCGTGACCGGTATATCTTCGCGGGATTGCAGCCGGGACAACGGATTCCAAAAAAGTGGATGGAATCCGGCGTCATCGTCAAGGCCGACACCCTCGAGGAGCTGGCCAAGGTGACCGGGCTTCCCGCCGACACCTTCCTGGCGACCGTCGAGCGGTTCAACGGGTTCGCCCGCGCGGGTAAGGACGAGGACTTCAACCGCGGCGAGAGCGCATACGACCGCTACTACGGTGACCCGACGAACAAGCCCAACCCCAACCTCGGCGAGATCAAGAACGGTCCGTTCTATGCCGCCAAGATGGTGCCCGGCGACCTCGGCACCAAGGGCGGCATCCGCACCGATGTACACGGACGGGCCCTGCGCGACGACGGTTCGGTGATCGAGGGCCTCTATGCGGCCGGTAATGTCAGCTCGCCGGTGATGGGTCACACCTATCCCGGGCCCGGCGGCACCATCGGACCCGCGATGGCGTTCGGGTACCTCGCCGCGTTGCACATTGCAGGGAAGGGCTGACATGCCGATCGATCTGTCCGTCGCACTCGCCGCCGATCTGGAGCCCATCGAATTCTCCTGGACGAGTAGCGATATACAGCTCTATCAGCTGGGCCTCGGAGCCGGCGCGGATCCCATGGACCCCAAGGAATTGCGATATCTCACGGACGGCACCCCGCAGGTGCTGCCGAGCTTCGGCAACGTGGCCTCCAGCTTCCATATGACCGAGCCGCCCGAGGTGAAGTTCCCCGGCATCGACATCGAGCTGAGCAAGGTGCTGCACGCCAGCGAAGCGGTCACCGTGCCTGCCCCGCTGCCACCCAGCGGTACCGCGCGCTCGGTGCAACGGTTCACCGAGATCTGGGACAAGGGCAAGGCGGCGGTCATCGTCAGCGAGACGACCGTGACCGACCCCGACGGCAAGCTGTTGTGGACCACCAAGCGGTCGATCTTCGCCCGCGGCGAAGGTGGTTTCGGCGGCGAGCGCGGCCCGTCGACCTCGGTGGCTGCCCCGGACCGCGCACCGGACTACGAGATCTCGGTGCCGGTGCTCCCCCAGCAGGCGCTGCTGTACCGGCTGTGCGGCGACCGCAACCCGCTGCACTCCGACCCTGAATTCGCCGCGGCGGCAGGCTTTCCCAAGCCGATCCTGCACGGCCTGTGCACTTACGGGATGACGTGCAAGGCGCTGGTGGACACCCTGCTGGACTCCGATGTGTCGCAGGTGAAGACATTCGGCGCACGGTTCGCCGGGGTGGTGTACCCGGGCGAGACCATCAAGGTCAGCGCATGGAAGGAAGACGGCCGCTACGTCGGCGTCGTCACCGCACCGAGTCGCGACGACGCCGTCGTCCTCTCCGATGTGGAGTTCATCCCGGTCTGACGTCAGCTGACCGGCACCGGGTGAAAGTGGATCCTCGCTGCGTCCCCACCAAGGGGTGCGTCGTTCTCGGCCAGCTTGCCGTAAGGCTCCCCCAGGTCGACCCTGCTGACCTCATCCAGGCGGTCGTAGGTCGAGACGTCGATCTCGATATCCAGGGCGGCCAGGTAGTCCTCGAGTTGCCGCACTGACCGTGGGCCGATCACCGGGACAACACCGGTGGGCGAGCGTCGTGCCCGTTCCAACAGCCAGGCGACGGCGAGTTGAGCCGGCCGCACGCCTCGTTCGTCGGCGATCGCCAGCACCGCGTCGAGAGTTGCCGACTTGCGCGCCCCGTCTTCGTTGTGCACCAGGCGATTCCACGCGGTCTTGCGACCTTCTTCGCCGTTGCGATATTTGCCGGTGAGCAGTCCGCCGCCCAGTGGCGACCACAATGCCGCCCCGATTCCCAGCGCTTCGGCCATCGGCAGCACCTCGCGGTCGCCGGTTCGTTCGACGAGGCTGTATTCGAACTGCACCCCGGCCAGCGGAGTGAACCCCCGCAATTCGGCGATCGTCACCGCACGACTGGTCTGCCAGGCCGGGAAGTTGGAGAACCCGGCGTAGCGGATCTTGCCGGCTCGAGCCAGGTCGTCCAGTGCACCGACGGTTTCCTCGACCGGCGTGACGGCGTCCGGAAAGTGCACCCAGAACAGGTCGATGTACTCGGTGCCCAGGCGGCGCAGACTCCCCTCGACCGACCGGAACACCGACCGGCGGCCGGCCCCGGTCTGCAGGACACCGGAACCATCGGGGCCGCCGATGGCGAACTTCGTGGCCACGGTGAAATCGTCACGCCTGCCGGCCAACAACCTGCCCAGCATCTGCTCCGATTCACCCCGTTGGTAGCTGGCCGCGGTGTCGATGAACGTGCCACCGGCGTCGGCGAAGCTATCGAGAATGGCTGCGGCGGTGTCGAAGTCGGCGCCGTATCCCCACCCGGTGCCGAAGTTGCCGGTCCCCAGGCTGAGCTGAGAGACGCGAAGGCCATTACGGCGGCCGAAGGTGAAGTGCTTCATCATCCTTCGACCGTAGCCGCTTCTAGGTATAGTTGCTAATACTCAGATGGGGTGAACCGCGATGTTATCGGCGCGCCTGTACTAGGTTAGGCAGGGCAAACATTGATGCGTCTACGGAAGGTCCCACATGAAGATTGCGCAGGCCAAGAGTGTCAGCCTCATCGGCGTGGCATTGTTGATGGGCTCGGCCGTAGTCGGCTGCGGCGGTGACGACAAGGAATCCTCGTCGTCATCGTCGAGCTCGGCTGCCGAGACGACCTCGGCGGCCGCCTCTGAGACCACGAGCGCGCCCGCCAGCCCGGCGGCTGCCTCCGGCGACTACAGCAAACTGCTGCTGAAGGCGTCCGACATCGACCCGAGCTTCACGGCCGGCGAGGCCCAGGTCAATCCCAATGGGATCAACGGCATTGTCCAGTCGATGAGCAACCCGCAGAACCAGACCATCGTCTTCGCCATCGTCGTCAGCGAGGACGCCGACGGAGCGCTCAAGGCTCTCGAGTCTGCCAAGGCAGAGCTGCCCAAGGAAGTTGACGGGGCACCGCAGCCGGCTGATGTCGGCGACGGCGGCAACGGCCTCATCGCCACCGGAAAGTCGCCTGACGGCTCGAAGGCCATCACCGAGGTGTACTTCACCCAGGGCAAGGCACTGGCCAACATCGAGTTCTCCAGCGCGCCGAACGACCCGGTGTTGCCGGAGACGGCGCTGACGGTCGCCAAGATGCAGGACACCCAGATCAAGAACAACCTGTCCTAGACGTTCGAACGTAACGCCGCGGCGCAGAATCGGCTGGCTGATTCTCCGCCGCGGCGTTACTGTCGGCGCGCCAATGCCGCTGCGACTCTGCGCTCGACGTTCCCCGCGGTGTCTTCGGCGGTGAAACGGACGACTATCCATCCGAGTTCGGTGAGTGCGTCGTGACGCCGGATGTCCTTGTCGAACTGTCTGCGGTCGGTGCGGTGGTGCGCGCCCTCATACTCGAACGCGATCTTGAGGTCCTCATAGCCCAAATCGACCTCAGCGATCAAGACGCCGTACTCGTTGTAGACCCGGATCTGCGACTGCGGTCGTGGGAATCCGGCCCGAATAATCAGCAGCCGCAACCAGGTTTCCCTCGGTGACTCCGCGCCGGGACCGACGAGATCGAGCGCGCTGCGGGCACGCTTGATTCCCTGCCGGCCGCGGTGTCGTTCGGCCAGTAGTTCGATATCCGAGGTCTTCAGGCGTGTGCCCCGCGCCAATGCGTCCACCGCCACTATCGCCGCGTCGGTCGGATACCAGCACAATAGGTCGAGGGCTGTCCGCGCCGCAGTGGTGACAGCCATCCCGGACTCATGACACAGCTCGTCTGTCTCGATACCGCAGCCGCGGGCGATCACGCCCGGCGTTGGCCGGCGATTGGTATCGCTGATCTCTGCGGGACGCCTTGTGTCGATCCACTTGGCGCCGTGGACGGCTGAGGCCGAGAAGCCGACAAGAACGCCACGCCGACGCGATCGCAACCAGCACGCCTTCGCCCGCAGTACCGGATTCAGCTCGGCGCCGGCCGGAAGGTAGACATCCTGATGGACGGCTTCGAACCTCGTTCGCAATTCATGGCGTGTCAGACGGCCTGCCGCGAGTGCCTCGCTCCCGATGAACGGCTCGTCCTCCATACGGCGAGTGTGCCGCCGACCACCGACAAGTCCGCGACAGTAACGTCACGGCGGGAAATCGTCTGGAATTTCGCCGTGACGTTACGCTCGGCGCGAAATTAGCCCAGGATCAGACCAGACGTCGGCACGCCGGTGCCCGCGGTGACGAGAACATGTTCGACGTCGGGCACGGGGTTCACCGAGGTGCCGCGCAACTGCCGCACACCCTCGGCGATGCCGTTCATGCCGTGGATGTAGGCCTCACCGAGCTGACCGCCATGGGTGTTAATCGGCAGTCGTCCACCGAGCTCCAGCGCACCGTCCTTGATGAAGTCCTTGGCGTCGCCCTGCGCGCAGAACCCCAACTCCTCCAACTGGATCAGCGTGAACGGGGTGAAGTGGTCGTAGAGGATTGCGGTCTGGATATCCGCCGCGCTCAGCCCGGACTGCGCCCAGAGCTGCCTGCCGACCAGGCCCATCTCCGGCAAGCCGAGCTCGGGCCGGTAGTAGCTGGTCATCGAGTACTGGTTCGGGCTCGATCCCTGCGCCGCCGCCTCGATGATCGCGGGTCGGTGCTTCAGATCCTTGGCCCGCTCGGCTGACGTGATCACCAGTGCCACACCGCCATCGGTCTCCTGGCAGCAGTCCAGCAACCGCAGCGGCTCGGCGATCCACCGTGAAGCCTGATGATCCTCGATCGTGATCGGCTTCTCGTAGAAGTACGCCTTGGGATTGTTGGCGGCGTGCTTGCGGTCCGCCACCGACACCGCGCCGAAATCGCGGCTCGTCGCACCCGATAGGTGCATGTAGCGCTGGGCGATCATCGCCACCTGCGCTGCAGGCGTGGACAGCCCGTGCGGGTAGGAGAACGAGTTGTCCACCCCGGTAGAGTCGGCATTCTCGACCAGACGCATCTGCACCTGGCCGAACCGCATACCCGAGCGCTCGTTGAAAGCGCGGTATGCCACAACACAATCCGCGACGCCGGTCGCCACCGCGATCGCCGCCTGCTGCACCGTGGCACATGC
Organism: Mycolicibacterium rhodesiae JS60; assembly: GCA_000230935.2. Lineage (GTDB taxonomy): Bacteria > Actinomycetota > Actinomycetes > Mycobacteriales > Mycobacteriaceae > Mycobacterium > Mycobacterium rhodesiae_B. The sequence goes on along the minus strand of AGIQ01000001.1, from coordinate 228,883 downwards.
CGCGCCGCCGCCGTGGTGAATCTTGGAGAAGAACTTCAGCTCACCGATACCGGTGGCCCGCGCGATCGCGACCTCGGTGTTCGAGTCCATCGTGAACGTCGTCATGCCGTCCACGTCGGCAGGGGTCAGCCCCGCGTCGGCCAGCGCATCCAGCACCGCCTCCGACGCCAACCGCAGCTCGCTACGACCGGAGTTCTTGGAGAAATCAGTGGCACCGATACCGACGATCGCGGCCTTGCCCGACAGCTCGCCCGGCATCAGGCGGCCCCCACCGTGAGCGTGGCGTTGGCGATCACGTGATCACCAAGACTGTTGCTGCCCACGATCTTTAGCGTGATCAACCCGTCCTCCACTGCAGTGACCTCACCGGTGAACGTCACCGTGTCGTAGGCGTACCAGGGCACGCCCAGGCGCAGACCGATCGACTTGATGACCGCCGTCGGCCCGGCCCAGTCGGTGATGAACCGCTGCACCAGGCCGGTGTCGGTGAGGATGTTGACGAAAATGTCCTTGGAACCCTTGGCCTGCGCCTTGTCCCGGTCGTGGTGCACATCCTGGTAGTCCCGGGTGGCGATCGCCGTCGAGACGATGAACGTCGGGTCACCGTAGAACTTGAGCTCGGGCAGCTTGGTGCCGACCTCGATCACAGGTGCGCTCATGAGGCCGGCTCCCATGCGTAGTTGGTCCAGGCCGGCCCGACATCGTTGGCCGGGAAGTCGATATACATCGCGCTGACCGGCATTCCGATCTTCACCGTCGACGGGTCGACGTTGCGCAGCTCGCCGAGCATCTTCACACCTTCGTCGAGTTCGACGAGGGCGATGACGAACGGCAGCGTGCGGCCCGGCACCTTGGGCGCGTGGTGCACCACGAAGCTGAAGACGGTGCCGTTGCCGCTGGCAACGACGTAGTCGGTCGGTGCCTCCTTATCCGCCCATAGTGCGGGGACCGGCGGGTGGACCAGTGTTCCGTCGTCCCGCTTCTGGATCCGCAACTCATGTGCATTGACACCGTCCCAGAAGAACTTGGTGTCCTTCGACGAGGCCGGGCGCATCGCGGCGTCGGCGTCGAGGTCAGCCGGGACGGAAGAAACGGATGCCTTGGCCTCATTTTCAGAGGGGATGAACTTCATGATGCGCCACATCATTTCGGCGACATCCTCGTCACCGACCGACCAGGTGATGGTCTGGGTGATGAAGAACGCCTCACCGAGTGCCGTCCGCTTCGGGCCGACGACATCGGTCAGCTCGGCGGCGACGCTGACCTCTTCACCGGGGCGCAGGTAGCGGTGATACGTCTGCTCGCAGTTGGTCGCGACCACGCCGATATAGCCTGCGTCGTCGAACAATTCGATGATCTTGCCCAGCGGGTCGTCGTCTGGGCGCACACCGCCCAGCCCCATCATCGTCCAGACCTGGATCATCGCCGGCGGGGCGACCAGGCCGGGATGGCCGGCCGCCTTGGCGGCGTCCTCGTCGACGTAGATCGGGTTCTTGTCTCCGATCGCATCGAGCCAGTGGTCGATCATCGGCTGGTTGACCGGATGTCGACCGACCCGAGGCTTGCTCTTGCCTTCGGCCTTGACCCGTTCGGCGGCGGCTCTGATGTCGTCGACGTTTGTCACCGCGGCACCCTCGGCACCTTCAGACCAGCAGCCGCGATCATCTCTCGCATCACCTCGTTCACTCCACCACCGAATGTGATCACCAGATTGCGCTTGGTCTGGCTGTCCAGCCAGCCCAGCAGCTCCGCGGTGTCCGGGTCAGCCGGATTGCCGTGTGTACCAACGATTTCCTCGGCCAGTCGGCCGGCATACTGGATGCGCTCGGTACCGAAGACTTTGGTGGCCGCCGCGTCGGCGACGTCGATGTTCTCCCCCGACGCCGCGACCTGCCAGTTGAGCAGCTCGTTGATCCGCCACATGGCCTTGAGCTCGCCCAGCGAGCGCCTGACGTCCGGGTGGTCCAGCGGGACGTCCCCGTTGCTGCCGGGCTTGGACGCCCAGGCATGCACCTTGTCGTAGAGGGCCGCGAAACGTCCGGCCGGACCGAGCATCACCCGCTCGTTGTTGAGCTGGGTGGTGATCAGACGCCAGCCGCCGTTCTCCTCACCGACGAGCATGTCGGCGGGCACCCGCACATCGGTGTAGTACGTGGCGTTGGTGTGGTGCGCGCCGTCGGACAAGATCATCGGCGTCCAGGAATAGCCCGGATCCTTGGTGTCGACGATCAGGATCGAAATGCCCTTGTGCTTTACCGCGTCCGGGTCGGTGCGGCACGCCAGCCAGATGTAGTCGGCGTCGTGGCCACCGGTAGTGAAGACCTTCTGGCCGTTGACGATGTACTCGTCACCCTGCTTGACGGCGGTGGTCCGCAGCGAAGCCAGGTCGGTGCCGGCCTCCGGCTCGGTGTAGCCGATCGCGAAGTGCACCTCACCAGCCAAGATCGCGGGCAAGAACTTCTTCTTCTGCGCCTCGGTGCCGTACTGTTGCAGCGTCGGCCCCACGGTCTGCAGCGTCACCGCGGGCAGCGGCACGTCGGCGCGCTGCGCCTCGTTGACGAAGATCGACTGCTCGATGGGTCCGTAACCCAGACCCCCGTACTCCTTGGGCCAGCCGGCACCCAGCTTGCCGTCGGAACCCATCCGCTTGATGATCGCCCGGTAGGCCGCGTTGTGCCGGTCGGACTCCATCGCCTTGTGCTCTTCAGGCGAGATGAGATTCGAAAAGTATTCCCGCAGTTCGGCTTGCAGCTGCTTCTGCTCGGGCGTCAGCTCGATGAACATTACGCTCCCACCAGTTCCAGGCGATGTTGCTTACCACCCAACAGCCGGGTCAGGTCCTTGATCGACGAGTAGTAGCGGTCCATCGGGTAGTCGATGTCCATACCCATGCCGCCGTGCAGATGGTGGCACAGTTGCATCACCGGCGGCGCCTGTGACGTCACCCAATAGCCAAGGACGTCAAGGTCTTCGGTGGCGTCCCGACCCTCAGACAGCAGCCAAGACACCGACGTCGACGCCAGCGTGATGGTCCGCGAGGCGATGTAGATCTCCGCGAGCTGCGCCGCGACGGTCTGGAACGTCGACAGCGGCTTGCCGAACTGGTGCCGATTGGCGACGTAGTCGGCGGTGAGCCGCAGCGCACCCGCCACCAGCCCGGCCGCGTAGGCGCCGACGGCGGCCACCGCGAGCTGATTGACCCGCCGCACAGAATCACTGCCGCCCAACATATCTGCGTCGGCGATCGGAGTATCGGCGAACGTGACGACATATTCGTCGGAGTGATTCGAGGTCGGCGTCTTCGTCAGGCTCACGCCGGTGGCCGTTGGCGACACCACAACCACGCCGCTGTCGGTGCTGACGACGATCCACTCCGCCTGGTCCGCGTAGGGAACGCCGACCTTGGTGCCGTTCAGCTTGCCGTCCGTCAGGCGGGTCGCCGGCCGCTCAGGCAGGGAATGGCCCGGCTCGTTGAGCGCCGCGGTCAGGATGGCCCCCTTGGCCACCCCGGCCAGGTACCTGTCCTGCTGAGCGTCAGATGCCAAGTCGAGCAACGGAAGCAGACCCAGCCCCAGCGTCGCGAACGCCGGACTGACGTTGCCGAACCTGCCGATCTGGGTGAGCGCCGACGTGATCTCGGCCGGGCCGAGGCCGTCACCGCCGAGCCGCTCCGGGACGCCGAACGCCACGACTCCACCAGCAACCAGTGCGTCCCAGCTGTTGTCCCGCTCGAGTGCCGACGTCACCACATCGGTGACAGCCTGCTGCCCTTCGTCCGGACTGAAGTCCACGAAGAATCCTCCTTGATTCTGCTGCGAATTGCTTAAGCCGAGGCTCCGGTGTAGTCGACCTGCCAGTGCTTGATGGCGTTGAGCCACCCCGAACGTAACCGTTCCGGCGTACCGGCCGAGGTGAGATCGGGCATGTGGTCGGCGACCGCGTTGAAGATCAGGTTGATCGTCATCTTGGCCAGGTTGGCGCCGACGCAGTAGTGCACCCCGGTGCCGCCGAAGCCCACGTGCGGGTTCGGGTTGCGCAGGATGTTGAAGGTGTACGGGTCCTCGAAGACCTCTTCGTCGAAGTTGGCCGACCGGTAGAACATCACCACCCGCTGGTCTTTCTTGATCTGCACACCGGACAGCTCGACGTCCTCGGCGGCGGTGCGCTGGAACGCGGTGACCGGGGTCGCCCACCGGACGATCTCGTCGGCCGCGGTCTCCGGGCGCTCCCTCTTGTAGAGCTCCCACTGATCGGGGTTGTTGGCGAAGGCGATCATGCCGTGGGTGATCGAATTGCGAGTGGTCTCGTTACCGGCCACCGCGAGCATCATCACGAAGAAGCCGAACTCGTCGTCGGAGAGCTTCTCGCCGTCGATATCGGCGTTGATCAGTGCGGTGACGATGTCGTTGCCGGGGTTCTTACCCTTCACCTCGGCCATGTGCATGGCGTAGGCCAGCACCTCCATCGACGACTGCTTGGGGTCGACGTCGAACTCGTCGTCGCTGTTCCCGGTCATCTCGTTCGACCAGCGGAACAACTTGTCGCGATCTTCCTGGGGCACGCCCAGCAAATCGGCGATCGCCTGCAGCGGCAGCTCGCATGCCACCTGCTCGACGAAGTCGCCGCTGCCATGCGCGGCTGCCTCCTTGGCGATGATCTGGGCCCGCCGGTCCAGCTCGTCGCGCAGTGCCCCGATGGCCCGCGGAGTGAACCCCTTGGAGATGATCCGGCGCAACCGGTCGTGATAATCGCCGTCCATGTTGAGCATGACGACCTTTTGCAGGTCGATGTCCTCGCGCGCCATCTCGTCGGGGAACTGCGGGATGGCGGTGTTGGGCGAGCTGAGGAAGATGTCGTTGCGGCGCGAGACCTCTTTGACGTCTTTGTGCTTGGTGACGACCCAGTAGCCGCCGTCGTTGAATCCACCCTTACCGATAGCCTGTTCGCACCACCAGATCGGCGCGACCTTGCGCAGCTCGGCGAGCTCCTCGACGGGCAGCCGCTCGACACACAGGTCGGGATCCAGGAAGTCGAAGCCGGGCGGGATGTTGGGGGTTGGCATGATCATGCGCTCCTCAATATGACGTGTTCTAGTGCCAGTAAAACATGGCTTCATCGCAGACAAAAGGCACCGCGGCATCCTCGCTTGTCAGAGTAATGAAACGTGTTCTAGCCTGACCGCATGGGTAATCCTGTCATCGTCGAAGCCACCCGCAGCCCGATCGGTAAGCGAGGTGGCTGGCTGTCTGGTCTGCACGCGACCGAATTGTTGGGGGCCGTCCAACGGGCCGTGATCGAGAAGGCCGGTATCGACCCGAACGAGGTCGAGCAGGCCATCGGCGGTTGCGTCACCCAGTACGGCGAGCAGTCCAACAACATCACCCGGGTGGCGTGGCTGACCGCGGGACTGCCCGAGCAGATCGGTGCGACCACCGTCGACTGCCAGTGCGGCAGCGCCCAGCAGGCCAACCACCTGATCGCCGGGCTGATCGCCACCGGTGCCATCGACGTCGGCATCGCCTGCGGTATCGAGGCCATGAGCCGAGTCGGCCTGGGTGCCAACGCCGGCCCGGACCGATCGCTGATCCGCGCCGCGTCGTGGGACATCGACATGCCCGATCAGTTCACCGCCGCCGAGCGGATCGCCAAGCGCCGCGGCATCACCCGCGAGGACCTCGACCACCTCGGCTTCCTTTCGCAGCAACGAGCCAAGCGGGCGTGGGACGAGCACCGCTTCGACCGCGAGATCTCCCCGATCGAGGCGCCGGTGCTCGACGAGAACAAGCGGCCCACCGAGGAGCGGCACATGGTCACCCGCGACCAGGGCCTGCGCGACACCACGATGGAGGTCCTGGCCGGGCTCAAGCCGGTGATGGAAGGCGCGAGCCACACCGCGGGCACCTCGTCGCAGATCTCCGACGGCGCCGCAGCGGTGCTGTGGATGGACGAAGACAAAGCCAGGGCTTTGGGCTTGAAGCCGCGCGCCCGCATCATCAGCCAGGCCCTCGTCGGCGCCGAGCCCTACTACCACCTCGACGGACCGGTGCAATCCACCGCCCGGGTGCTGGAGAAGGCCGGCATGAAGCTCGGTGACATCGACCTGGTCGAGATCAACGAGGCGTTCGCATCGGTGGTGCTGAGCTGGGCCCAGGTGCACGAAGCCGATATGGACAAGGTCAACGTCAACGGTGGCGCCATCGCACTCGGCCACCCCGTCGGCAGTACCGGCAGCCGGTTGATCACCACCGCGCTGCACGAGTTGGAGCGCACCGATCAGAGCACCGCCCTGATCACCATGTGTGCCGGCGGCGCACTGTCGACCGGCACCATCATCGAACGGATCTAGTCGGTCCAGTGGCTACTGACGAAGAACGGATTGCGGCGGCGCGGGCCTACATCGAGGCGCTGGCCAGTCATCAGGCCGACGATGTGCCGTTCGCGCCGGGCTGCACCCGCATCGAATTCGGCATCAAGACCGGGTTCTCCGGGGAGCAGCTGCGCCGCGACCTCAATCGCGCTCCGCAGTACAAAGTCATCAAGGTGGTCAGCGAGCCGGAGTTCACCGTCAACGGCGACGAGATCCGCGCCCAGTTCGAGCTCGTGACCAAACCGACGCTGGCGGGACGACGCGTCGCCGCGCGCATCGATGAGACGTTTTTGATCCCGGTCGCCGACGGCAAGATCCATCACATCCGCGCGCACGTCCGACCGTTCATCAAGCGCTAACTCACGCCACGCACCAGGAGTGCCGACATGTCCGCCAAGCCCGCTCCCAAGTCACTGAACTCACCGACCACCACATTCATCATCAAGTGGATGTCGCGGGCCCAGACGTTCTTGTACAAGCGCACCGGCGGCAAGGTCGCCGGCACCTTCCTGCAGGGAACGCCGGTTGCGCTGTTGACCACGACCGGCCGCAAGACCGGCGAGCCGCGGGTCAGCCCGCTGCTGTACCTGCGCGAAGGCGACCGAGTGGTGCTGGTCGCCTCGCAGGGCGGCGCCGCCAAACACCCGATGTGGTATCTCAACCTCAAGGCCGATCCGAAAGTCACCGTCCAGATCAAGGACGAGATCCTGTACCTGACCGCCCGGGACGCGACCGAACAGGAGCGTGCCGAGTATTGGCCCAAGCTCGTTGCGATGTACTCGAGCTTCGAGGATTACCAGGCGTGGACCGACCGGGTGATCCCCATCGTGATTTGCGATCCGTAAAGCTGGGCAATTCAGTGGCGTGAGCCGGCCGTCGCACCCCATCCGCAACTCAGGTCTGCTGTCGTGGGTGCTGAAGCACTTCACCCGCGCGCACATCGCGGTGTATCTGCGCACCAACGGGAGATGGGGCGCCAAGCTCCTGTGGTTTCCGGCCGCGTTGGTGACGACGACCGGCCGCAAGTCCGGGCTACCGCGGATCACCGCGACGCTGTACTTACAGGACGGCGACCGCATCGTGTTGCCGGCGTCCTACGGCGGGCGCAGTGCGAATCCCGCGTGGTACGTGAATCTGAAGGCCGACCCGAGGGTACGGGTCCAGGTCCGCGAAAAAGTGTGGGACATGACCGCGCGGGACGCCACCGACGACGAGCGGCGGCGCTATTGGCGCAAGCTCACACGAATCTTCCCGCCGTACAAGGGTTATCAAGAGGCGGCGGATCGACGCATCCCGCTGGTGGTGTGCGAGCCGATGGGGCCGGTCACGCCGCCCGACGTCGGCTAAGCGCCGAAGACCGGCAGCGGCGTACGCGACTTGGCGATCAGGTCGCGGACCACTGGGCCGAGCTCGGCAGGGTCCCAGCGGGCGCCCTTGTCGATGGTCCCGCCACGGTTCCAGCCCTCGGCCACCCGGATGATGCCGCCCTCGACCTCGAACACCTGACCGGTGACGTCCTTGGACTCCACGCTGCCGAGCCACACCACCAGCGGCGAGACGTTCTCCGGCGCCATGGCGTCGAAATCGCTGTCCTGCGTGGCCATCATGTCGGCAAACACCGTCTCGGTCATCCTGGTCCGCGCCGACGGTGCGATGGCGTTCACGGTCACGCCGAAGCGGCCCATCTCGGCGGCGGCCACCAACGTCAGCGCGGCGATACCGGCCTTGGCTGCGCTGTAGGTCGCCTGCCCGACGCTGCCCTGCAGGCCGGCACCCGAGCTGGTGTTGATGATGCGGGCGTCCACGGCGTTGCCCGCCTTGGACTGCGCGCGCCAGTACGCTCCGGCGTGCTTCATCGTGGCGAAGTGGCCCTTGAGGTGCACGGCGGTGACGGCGTCGAACTCGTCCTCGGTGGCGTTGACGAACATCCGGTCGCGCACGATGCCCGCGTTGTTCACCAAAATGTCCAGATTCCCAAAGTTATCCAAGGCGGTCTGGATCAGCGCCTCGGCCTGCGCCCAGTCGGCGACGTTGGAGCCGCTGGCGACGGCTTGTCCACCGGCGGCGATGATTTCGTCGACCACCCCCTGCGCGGCGCTACCGCCACCGGCCGGTGACCCGTCGAGACCGACGCCGATGTCGTTGACCACGACGCGCGCGCCCTCGGCGGCGAAGGCCAGCGCGTGCGCGCGCCCGATACCGCCACCCGCGCCCGTCACGATGACCACGCGACCGTCGAGAAGTGCCATCTCCATGTCTCCTTATTTGATGTCGGCAGTGGTGGTCGACAGGTAGTGCGGCGGTTCCCCGCCACCATGCACCTCCAGCGACGCACCACTGATATAGGACGCCGCGGACGAGGCGAGAAATGCTGTGGCCCAACCGATGTCCTCGGGTTTGGCCAGCCTGCCCAGCGGCACGTTCGCCGATATCGCCGCGATCGAATCGGCGTCACCGTAGAAGAGTTCGGATTGCTCGGTCTCGACCATGCCGACCACGACGGAGTTGACCCGAACCTTCGGTGCCCACTCCACGGCGAGCGTGGCGGTCATGTTCTCCATGCCGGCCTTGGCCGCACCGTAGGCGACGGTGCCCGGCGTCGGCCGCCGGCCGCTCACGCTGGTGATGTTGATGATCGACCCGCCGGAGTCCTGGGTCTGCATCACTGCGTTGGCGTGCTGCGAAACCGACAGCGCACCAAGCAGGTTGAGCTCCACGATCTTCAGGCTGAACTTGGCCGACGCGTCAGCGGCGAGAACGTAGGGCGAGCCGCCCGCATTGTTCACCACGACGTCGAGGCGGCCATGATCGGCGACAATCCCGTCGATGAGCGCCTTGACGGCCTCGTCGTCGCGAATGTCGCACGCGCGAAACTCGTACGGCGACCCTTCGACCGGGCGTCTGGCGCAGGTGATGACGGTCGCGCCCTGCGCGGCGAAGACTGCGCTGATTCCCGCCCCGACACCCCGGACACCGCCGGTCACGAGGATGACCCGACCACTCAGTTGCAGATTGATACCCGTATCAGCCGCATCGGTCACTGTGCTAGCGTACCAAGCAAGTGCTTGCTTAGGTATCCACCCCCATCCAGGAAGTGGCTCAGGTATTCCGATGACCATCACCACCAAGACCGTCGAGCCGGGCATTGTCGCCGTGACGGTGGACTATCCGCCCGTCAACGCGATCCCTTCCCGCGGTTGGTTCGAACTCGGCGACGCCATCACCGCCGCGGGCCGCGATATGAGCACCCACGTGGTGATCCTGCGGGCCGAAGGCCGCGGCTTCAACGCCGGCGTCGACATCAAGGAGATGCAGAACACCGAGGGCTTCACCGCCCTGATCGACGCCAATCGCGGGTGCTTCCACGCGTTCCGCGCGGTGTACGAGTGCGAGGTCCCGGTGGTCGCGGCCGTCAACGGATTCTGTGTCGGCGGCGGTATCGGACTGGTCGGCAACGCCGACGTGATCGTCGCCTCCGACGACGCGAAGTTCGGCCTGCCCGAGGTGGAGCGTGGCGCCCTCGGCGCGGCCACCCACCTGTCGCGGCTGGTGCCCCAGCACATGATGCGCAGGCTGTTCTTCACCGCCGCGACCGTGAGTGCGGCGACTTTGCACCACTTCGGCTCGGTGCATGAGGTGGTGCCGCGCGCCGATCTCGACGAGGCGGCACTGCGGGTCGCCCGCGACATCGCCTCGAAGGACACCCGAGTGATCCGCGCCGCCAAGGAGGCGCTGAACTTCATCGACATCCAGCCGGTCAACGCGAGATACCGGATGGAGCAAGGCTTCACGTTCGAACTGAACCTAGCCGGCGTCTCCGATGAGCATCGTGACGCCTTCGCCGGCACCGACAAGGGATCCAAATGAGCGATAAGAGAACAACTCTCGATGAAGCCGTCTCGGTCGTCGAGAGCGGCATGACGATCGGCATCGGCGGCTGGGGCTCGCGGCGCAAGCCGATGGCATTCATCCGGGCGCTGCTGCGCACCGACATAACCGACCTGACCGTCGTCACCTATGGCGGCCCCGATCTGGGCCTGCTGTGCTCGGCGGGCAAGGTCAAGCGTGTCTATTACGGCTTCGTGTCGCTGGATTCGCCGCCGTTCTACGATCCGTGGTTCGCCAAGGCCCGCACCACCGGCGCGATCGAATCGCGCGAGATGGACGAGGGCATGCTGCGCTGCGGACTGCAGGCCGCCGCCCAGCGGCTACCGTTCCTGCCGATCCGCGCAGGCCTGGGCAGTGACGTGCGGGCGTTCTGGGGTGACGAGCTCAAGACGGTCAAGTCACCGTATCCGACGGGTGACCTCGGCTACGAAGAACTCGTCGCCATGCCCGCACTGAACCTGGACGTCGCGTTCGCGCACCTGAATCTCGGTGATGCACAGGGCAATGCCGCCTACACCGGCATCGATCCGTACTTCGACGACCTGTTCCTGATGTCGGCGGAAAGGCGTCTGCTGTCGGTGGAGAAGGTGGTGTCCACCGAAGAGCTGGTGAAATCCGTTCCGCCCCAGGCATTGCTGATCAACCGGATGATGGTCGACAAGGTCGTCGAGGCACCGAACGGTGCGCACTTCACCACCGCCGAGCCCGACTACCGCCGCGACGAGAAGTTCCAGCGCCACTACGCCGAGGCCGCCGCATCCGACGAGACCTGGGCCACGTTCGTCTCGACCTACCTGTCCGGCGGTGAAGCCGACTACCAAGCCGCCGTGCGCAAGTTCAAGGAAGACCTGGAGGCCTCGAAGTGATCTCCGCAACCCGCGCCGAGGTGTGCGCCGTCGCCTGTGCCGAATTGTTCCGCGACGCAGGCGAAATCATGGTCAGCCCGATGGCCAACATGGTGTCGATCGGCGCCCGGCTGGCCCGCCTGACCTTCTCCCCCGACATCCTGCTGACCGACGGCGAAGCCCGCATCCTCGCCGACACACCCGCGATGGGCGCCACCGGAGCGATCGAAGGCTGGATGCCGTTCGGCCGTGTCTTCGAGACTCTCGCCTGGGGCCGGCGCCACGTGGTGATGGGCGCCAACCAGATCGACCGCTACGGCAACCAGAATCTGTCGGCGTTCGGCCCGCTGCAGCATCCGACGCGCCAGATGTTCGGCGTGCGTGGCGCACCGGGGAACACGATCAACCACGCCACCAGCTACTGGGTCGGCAACCATTCCAAGCGGGTGTTCGGGACCGGCGTCGATATTGTCTCTGGAATCGGCTGGGACAAGGTCGATCCCGACAATCCCGCGTACCGCTTCGTCAACGTCTACCGCGTGGTGACCAACCTCGGTGTGTTCGACTTCAACGGACCCGACCACCAGATGCGGGCGGTGTCTCTGCACCCCGGCGTGAGCGCCGAAGAGGTCGCCGAGAACACCTCGTTCGAGGTGCACGGCCTTGGTGAGGCCGAGACCAGCCGCCTCCCCTCCGGTGAGGAGCAGACGCTGCTGCAAGAGGTCATCGATCCGAAGTCGTTGAGGGACAAAGAAGTGCGATGAGCGCTTGCGCGAAGAGCCGAGGACACCGATGAGTGCGCATTTGAAGACCCCGCTGACCGAACTGGTCGGCATCGAACATCCCGTCGTGCAGACCGGGATGGGATGGGTGGCCGGCGCCCGGCTGGTGTCGGCCACCTCCAATGCCGGCGGCTTGGGCATCCTGGCTTCGGCGACGATGACGATCGACGAGCTGGCCACCGCCATCCGCAAGGTGAAGGCCACGACGGACAAACCTTTCGGGGTCAACATCCGGGCCGACGGCGCCGACGCCGGCGATCGCGTCGACCTGATGATCCGCGAAGGGGTCAAGGTCGCGTCGTTCGCGCTGGCCCCCAAGCAGGAGTTGATCGCGAAGCTCAAAGAGGCCGGTTCCGTGGTGATTCCGTCGGTCGGCGCGGCCAAACACGCCCGCAAGGTGGCGAGCTGGGGTGCCGACGCCGTCATCGTGCAGGGCGGTGAAGGCGGCGGTCATACCGGGCCCGTGGCCACCACACTGCTGCTGCCCTCGGTGCTCGACGCGGTGGACATTCCGGTGATCGCCGCCGGTGGCTTCTTCGACGGACGCGGCCTGGCCGCCGCACTGTCCTACGGCGCCGCGGGTGTGGCGATGGGTACCCGGTTCCTGCTGACGTCGGATTCGACTGTGCCCGAAGAGGTCAAGCAGCGTTACCTCGGCGCCGCCCTGGACGGCACCGTGGTCTCCACCCGCGTTGACGGCATGCCGCACCGCGTCCTGCGGACGGAGCTTGTCGAGAAGCTCGAGAGCGGCTCGCCGATTCGTGGTTTCACCGCGGCGGTGCGCAACGCGGCCAAGTTCAAGAAGATGTCCCAGATGACCTGGGCCGGCATGATCCGTGACGGCCTGGCGATGCGCCACGGCAAGGACCTCACCTGGTCGCAGGTGCTGATGGCCGCCAACACCCCGATGCTGCTGAAGGCCGGTCTGGTCGAAGGCAACACCGAGGCGGGCGTGCTGGCCTCCGGACAAGTCGCCGGGATCATCGAGAACCTGCCGTCGTGTGCCGAGCTGGTCGAGACGATCGTCGCCGATGCCGTCAAACATCTGCAGGCCGCCGCCGCTTACGTCGAATAGGGCGTAGTTTGGCCGTGCACGATGAGTCCGAAGACCCTCGGAGGACGCCATGGCCCTCGCTCCCGATACCTGGCCGCGTCAGTTTCGCGACCTGATCCGCTTGTCCAACAAGTACCTCCTGAACCCGGTCATGGTTCGTCTGGCCGGAAGCCGGTATTGGTATGCCTCGACGGTGCACCATGTGGGGCGTCGGTCGGGTAAGGAGTTCGCCACGCCGGTGGTCGCCGAGCGGGTCGGCGACCGAATCATCATTCCTCTGCCCTACGGCACGCAGGTCGACTGGCTGCGAAATGTGCTGACCGCGGGTCGGGCCCGCATCACTAGTAAGGGTGAGAACTACGAGCTCGCTTCGCCAGAGATCATCGACGCGACAGAAGCGTTACCGCTGCTCTCCAGCGATCGTCGGCGCACGTTTCAACGCGTCAGAATTGAGCACTTCCTGCGCGCCACCATCGTCAAGTAAGCGATGGCCTTCATTTTGGTGAAATGAAGCTATACTCTTAACATGGTAGGAGTGAAGCGTAACGCTTCATCAATGCGAGCGGCCCTGATCGGCGACGTCGTGGGTTCACGGCAGGCGTCCGACCGCGCCGGCCTGCATCGTCGCATCACCCAGATACTGACCGGCACTCCGCTGGCATTCACCGTCGGCGACGAGTTCCAAGGCAGCTTTCCGACAGTCGGCGACGCGATCGACGCCGCACTGGCGGTGCGACTGGCCCTGGCCCCCGATGTCGATGTGCGATTCGGTATCGGCTGGGGTGAGGTGACCGTGCTCGACGCCGGTACCGGCATCCAGGACGGCCCAGGCTGGTGGTCGGCGCGGGACGCCATCGAATGGACCGCGGCCACTCAGCAGCAGCCGGCATTCGCCACGGTGCGCACGGCCTATCGCCGCCACGGCGACACCGGACCGGATCCCGATGCCGTCAACGCCGCGCTTTTGTGTCGGGACCACCTGCTTGGATCGGTTGATGCGCGGTCTCTGCGACTGCTGCAGGGGCTACTCGAGCACAAAACGAAGAAGGAACTGGCGGTCATGGAAGGCATCAGCGCATCAGCGGTGTCGCAGCGGACCGCGCGCGACGGGCTGGATCTGCTGGTGCTGGCCTCCGAACAGTTGCGAGCCGTTCGATGAGCGGGGTCGCCATACTGCTGATCGCGATCGGCTGCGCCGATGTCGTCCGGCGGGTGACGACTCGTCGCTGGCCGGCCGTCCTCACCGGGCCCGTGGTCGCGGTTGTCGTCGCGGCTCTGTGCGGGCTGTGGCACCTCGGCGATCTGATTCTGGTCGGCATCGCCATCGTGGCCGCCGTGGCGTGGGAACTGTCGTGCAACCACGCCGAACGGATAGGGGGTCGCAGGCAGGTCGCACCTTTGGTGCTGTTCGGCGTGGTCCTCGCAGTGCTGATCCTGCTGTCCGGATTCGGGTCACCGGTGGCGGGTCTGGTCAAGGCCTGGGCGGACTGGGCTCCGGTGAGCGGCCTCGAATCGGCCGACCTGACTCGAATCATGTTGGTGGCCGGGGTGATTCTGCTGCAGCTGGTGACGGGCAACCAGCTGGTCCGGCTGCTGCTCGGGTCGGTGGGCTCGGTGCGGCCGGCCGGCGAGCCGCAGGCGTCCGACCGGCTCAAGGGAGGGCGCCTGCTCGGCCCGATGGAGCGGCTCCTGATTCTCGGGCTGGCCCTGGCCGGGCAACTGGCCGCCGCGACGGCAGTGGTGGCGGCCAAGAGCATCATCCGGTTCCCGGAGATCAACGCTCAAAGGGCCCGGGAGAACGGCGGGATCGGTATCGGAGGGCAGGAGCGCAGCGACCCGGGAATAGGTATCGACGATGTCACCGAGTACTTCTTGGTGGGCAGCTTCGCGAGTTGGATCGTGGCGCTGGGCGGGCTGGCGCTGACCACGTTGGGTTAGCTTCCCGAATCGCGGTCGGCGGACGGCGTCAGCGTCACACCTTGGGCATCATGAAAATGAATGCCACCATCCTATGGGAGTACGGCAAGACTGGAATGTCGAAGAAGTCGAGCTCGACCCGCCGAAGGACGGCGAGGTTCTCGTCTCGTTCGAGGCGACCGGCCCGTGCCATTCCGACGTGACACCGGCGCTGCCGATGACGATGTTCACGCTCTTCCAGAAGCGGCTGCTCGGCAGCCTCTACGGGCAGGCCAACCCGCGCGCCGACATGCTCGCCGGCCGCAATATCCGCGGAGTCGTCCTCCACGAACACTGAGGCGGCCGGCGGCGAAAGTCGTTACAGCCGTTCGATGATCGTGACGTTGGCGGTGCCGCCGCCCTCGCACATCGTCTGTAGGCCGTAGCGGCCGCCGCGACGCTCGAGCTCATTGAGCATGGTGGCGAACAGCTTGGCACCGGTGGCGCCCAGCGGGTGGCCGAGCGCGATCGCACCGCCGTTGGGGTTGACCTTCTCCGGGTCGGCCTTGGTCTCTTTGAGCCACGCCATAACCACGGGCGCGAACGCCTCGTTGATCTCGACCACGTCGATGTCATCGATCGTCAGGCCGGCCTTGTCCAGCGCGTACTTGGTCGCCGGGATCGGGCCGGTGAGCATGAACACCGGGTCGGCGCCGCGGGCGCTGATGTGGTGGATGCGGGCCCGCGGAGTCAGCTTGTGGTCCTTGACGGCCTGCTCGCTGGCGAGCAGCACGGCGCTGGCACCGTCGGAGATCTGGCTGGCCATCGCGGCGGTCAGGCGGCCGCCCTCGCGCAGCGTCTTGAGCCCGGCCAGCTTCTCCAGGGTGGACTCGCGCG
Source organism: Mycolicibacterium rhodesiae JS60 (assembly GCA_000230935.2). Lineage (GTDB taxonomy): Bacteria > Actinomycetota > Actinomycetes > Mycobacteriales > Mycobacteriaceae > Mycobacterium > Mycobacterium rhodesiae_B. Next base: position 213,154 of record AGIQ01000001.1, on the reverse strand, counting down.
GGCCCTCGTCGGTGCGGAACTCACCGACCGGGACGATCTCGTTTTCGAAGTTCCCGTTGCGGATGGCCGCGAATGCCTTGTCGTGGCTGCCCTTGGAGAACTCCTCCATCTCCTCGCGGGACAGGCCCCACTTCTCGGCGATCATTTCGGCGCCACGGAACTGGGAGATCTCCTGATCGCCGTAGCGGTGCAGCCAGTTCTCCGACTCGTTGGTCGGCGAGGTGAAGCCGAACTGCTCGGCGACGGTCATCGCCGACGAGATCGGGATACGGCTCATGTTCTGCATACCAGCGGCCAGGATCAGGTCGGCGGTACCGGCCATGATGGCTTGTGCACCAAAGGAAATCGCCTGCTGGCTGGACCCGCATTGCCGATCGACGGTGACGCCGGGCACCTCTTCGGGATAACCGGCGGCCAGCCAGGTGTTGCGGGCGATGTTGCCGGCCTGCGGCCCGATGGTGTCCAAGCAGCCGGCCACCACGTCGTCGACGGCGCCCGGGTCGACGTCGACCCGATCGAAGATGCCGCGGTAAGCCGCCACACCGAGGTCGATGGGGTGCACGGCGGCCAGCGATCCGTTTCGCTTGCCGATCGCGGTGCGTACGGCGTCGATGACGTATGCCTGTGATGCGGGGGCCATGTCGATCTCCTTGTCAGTTGTTGGGCGCGGCTATGCCGCCCAGGACGATGGCGAGGTACTGGCGGCCGACTTCCTCGGCTGTGAGCGGTCCACCTGGCTGATACCAACGCACGGACACCCACGTGGTATCCCGGATGAACCGGTAGACCACGTCGACGTCGATATCGGGGCGGAAGTAGCCCTGCTTGACGCCCTCGTTGAGCAGGTCAAGCCACATCTTGCGTTGCTCTTTGTTGCGCACTTCGACGAAGTCGAACTGTGGCAGCGACGAGAGCCGCTTGGCTTCGTCCTGGTAGATGACCACCTGAGCGTGCCGGTGTTCGATCGCCTCGAACGACGCCATGAACAAGCCTTTGAGTCGCTCGAGCGGATTGGGCTCGGTGGCGATCACCTTCTGGTAGCGGTCGAACAGCCAGTCCAGGAAGTCACGCAGGACCTCCTCGACCATCTGCTCCTTGCTCTTGAAGTGGTGATAGAGGCTGCCGGACAGAATGCCCGCCGAGTCTGCGATATCGCGCACGGTGGTCGCGCGCAGGCCTCGTTCGGCGAACATCGTCGCGGCGAGCACCAGAAGCTCGTCGCGACGACTGACCGGCTGCTCTGTCACGCTCGCTGGCTCGAGACCGAAATGACTTCGCCGGTCAGGTAGCTCGAGTAGTCGCTGGCCAGGAAGGCAATGGTGGCCGCAACTTCCCACGGCTCGGCGGCGCGGCCGAATGCCTCGCCCTCGGAGAGCCGGTCGAGCAGGTCGGCCGAGCTGACCTTCTCCAGAAACTTGTGCCGGGCGATGCTGGGCGAGACCGCGTTGATGCGCACCCCGTGCTCGACGGCTTCGATTGCGCTGCAACGGGTCAGCGCCATCACACCGGCCTTGGCTGCGGCGTAGTGCGACTGGGAATGCTGCGCCCGCCAACCCAGGACGCTGGCATTGTTGACGATCACGCCACCGTGACCGGCGTCGCGGAAATAGCGCAGCGCTGCACGGGTCGCCCGCATCACCGACGTCAGTGTGACGTTGAGAACGCGATCCCAGTCTTCGTCGGTCATGTCGATGACGGGGGTTTCGCCACCGAGGCCGGCATTGTTCACCAGAACGTCCAGCCGGCCCAGCCGTGCGGTGGTGGAGGCGATCAGCGCATCGACCTGGGCGGTGGACGTGACATCGCACACCACGGCTTCGACTCGGCCGAGGCCCAATTCGCCGAGCTGATCCCGTGTTTCGCCGAGCCGGCGCTCGTGGTGATCGGAGACCACGACGTCGGCACCTTCGAGCAGGGCGCGCCGGGCCGTTGCCGACCCGATCCCGGTGCCCGCCGCCGCGGTCACCACGACGACCTTGCCGGTCAGCAGACCGTGGCCCTCGACCTCTTCGGGGACCTCCGACAGTGGCGCCACTAGCCCTTCACCTCTCGAGGTAGGCCGAGCACCCGCTCGGCGATGATGTTGCGCTGAATCTCGTTGGAGCCGCCGTAGATCGTGTCCGACCGGGAGAACAGGAAAAGGCGCTGCCATTCGTCGAAGTCACCGTCGGTGATGAGCAGGCCGGAGCGCCCCTTGATGTCCATGGCCAGCTCGCCCAGATCACGATGCCAGTTGGCCCACAACAGCTTTGACACTGAATCTTTTCCGGCGGCCTGGCCGCCTCCCTCGCCGTCCATGGTCGCCATCGCATACGACCGCATGGTCTGTAAACCAGCCCAGGACCGGGCAAGCCGCTCCCGGATCAGCGGATCGTCGACGGCGCCGGTGGTTTTGGCGAGTTCGGCGATGCCGGAAAGCTCACGGGCATAACGGATCTGCTGGCCAAGGGTGGACACCCCGCGCTCGAAGGTCAGCGTTCCCATGGCCACCCGCCAGCCGTCGCCCGGCTCGCCCACAACCAGACTGGCGTCGGTGCGGGCGTCGGTGAAGAACACCTCGTTGAATTCCGAATCGCCGGTCAGCTGGATGATCGGGCGGATCTCCACCCCGGGCTGATCCAGCGGCACCAGCAGATAGGACAGGCCGGCATGCCGCTTGGAGCCCTTCTCGGTGCGGGCCACCACGAAGCACCACTGCGCCCAGTGCGCCAGCGAGGTCCACACCTTCTGCCCGTTGATGATCCACTGGTCACCGTCGAGGACGGCTGAAGTGGAGACGTTGGCCAGGTCGCTGCCCGCGCCCGGCTCGGAATAGCCCTGTGACCACAGCTCGGTGACGTCGAGGATCCGCGGCAGGAACCGCTGCTGCTGCTCGGGGGTGCCGAACGCGATCAGGGTGGGCCCGAGCAGTTCCTCACCGAAGTGGTTGACCTTGTCGGGGGCGTTGGCTTTCGCGTACTCCTCGTAGAACGCCACCCGGTGGGCGACCGAAAGACCGCGACCGCCATGCTCGACCGGCCAGCCCAGGCAGGTCAGGCCCGCCGCGGCCAGATGACGATTCCACGCGAGACGCTCTTCGAAGGCTTCATGCTCGCGGCCCGGGCCGCCGAGGCCCTTGAGCGCGGCGTATTCACCGACGAGGTTGTCGGCCAGCCACTCGCGGACCTCCGCCCGGAACTCCTCGACCGTGATCACCCTTGTAGGCTAACCTACCAAGCACTTGCTTTGTTAGCCCGGGGACCATGCGCCGGGTATCAAGCCTTGAGGAGCCTCGATGACGAGCCCACCGCGCACCACACCTGGGGTGCTGGACCGGATGGCCGTTGAGTTCGCCGACCACGACGCCCTGATCACCGACGATCGCAGCTTCACCTTCGCCGAACTACGCGACGAGGTGCGCCGCGCGGCGGCGGCGCTGATCGGGCTCGGTATCAACCATGGCGACAAGGTTGCGATCTGGTCGCCCAACACCTGGCACTGGGTGATCGCTTGTCTGGCCACCCACTACGCCGGCGCCGTGATGGTGCCGCTGAACACCCGCTACACCGCGGCGGAGGCCGCCGACGTCCTGTCGCGCACCGAGGCGCCCGTGCTGTTCGGGATGGGACGGTTCCTGGGCGCCGACCGGGTCGCCGAGCTGGATCGCGCCGCACTACCTGCGCTGCGGCACATTGTCCGCATCCCCATCGACGAGAACGACGGGACGTGGGACGAGTTCCTCGCCGGTCCGCGGGCCGAGCTGTCCGAGGTCGACGCCCGCGCGGCCGCCGTGCAACCCGACGACCCGTCGGATGTGTTGTTCACCTCGGGCACCACCGGGCGCAGCAAAGGCGTGCTGTGCGCGCACCGGCAATCGCTGGCGGCACCCGCCGCGTGGGCGGAGTGCGGCCAGCTGACCAGCGCCGACCGCTATCTGTGCATCAACCCGTTCTTCCACAACTTCGGCTACAAGGCCGGCATCCTGGCCTGCTTGCAGACCGGAGCCACCCTGATCCCTCAGCTCACCTTCGACCCCGAACAGGCCATGCGGGTGATCGCCGAGAAGCACATCACCGTGGTGCCGGGGCCGCCGACGATCTTCCAGACGCTGCTGGATCACCCGGCCCGCAAGAACTACGACCTGAGCTCGCTGCGCTTCGCGGTGACCGGTGCGGCGACGGTGCCCGTCGTGCTGATCGAACGCATGCAGGCCGAGCTCGACTTCGACATCGTGCTCACCGCATACGGACTCACCGAGGCCAACGGCTTCGGCACCATGTGCCGGGCCGACGATGACGCCGTCACGGTCGCCACCACCTGCGGACGTCCGATCGCCGACTTCGAATTGAGAATCGACGCCCCGGACGACACCGGCGCGGGCGAGGTCCTGCTGCGCGGGCCGAATGTGATGCTCGGGTATCTCGACGATCCGGCCGCCACCGCGGCGGCCATCGACGCCGACGGCTGGCTGCACACCGGCGATGTCGGCACCGTCGACGACGCCGGCAATCTGCGCATCACCGACCGGCTCAAGGACATGTACATCTGCGGCGGCTTCAACGTCTACCCCGCCGAGATCGAGCAGGTGCTGGCCCGCCTCGACGGAGTGGCCGACGCCGCTGTCATCGGCGTGCCCGACGAACGTCTCGGCGAGGTCGGACGCGCCTTCATCGTCCGCCGCGACGGCAGCGACCTCGACGAGCAGGCCGTCATCGACTACACCAAGAAGCACTTGGCCAATTTCAAGACCCCACGCTCGGTGGTCTTCGTGGCAACCCTGCCGCGAAACCCCGGCGGAAAGGTGGTCAAACCCATACTGCGAGAGATGGTTTGATGGATCTGCACTACGACGACGCCACCGAGGAGTTCCGCAATGAGGTGCGCACGTTCCTGTCGGCCAACTCCGACAAGTTCCCGACGAAGTCCTATGACAGCGCCGAAGGGTTCTCCCAGCACCGCGTCTGGGACCGCATCCTGTTCGACGCCGGCCTGTCGGTAGTCACCTGGCCCGAGAAGTACGGCGGCCGCGATGCCACCCTGCTGCAGTGGGTGGCCTACGAGGAGGAGTACTTCCGCGCCGGAGCGCCGGGGCGGGCCAGCGCCAACGGCACCTCGATGCTGGCGCCCACCCTGTTCGCGCATGGCACCGAAGAGCAGCTCGATCGGGTTCTGCCGAAAATGGCCAGCGGCGAGGAGATCTGGGCTCAGGCGTGGTCGGAGCCGGAGTCGGGCAGCGACTTGGCGTCGCTGCGGTCGACCGCCACCCAGACCGACGGTGGCTGGCTGCTCAACGGCCAGAAGATCTGGAGCAGCCGGGCGGTGTTCGGCGACCGAGCATTCGGGCTGTTCCGCTCCGACCCGAGCGCCGAACGTCATCGCGGGCTGACCTACGTCATGTTCGACCTCAAGGCCGACGGAGTGACCGTGCGCCCGATCGCCCAGCTCGGCGGCGACACCGGCTTCGGAGAAGTGTTCCTGGACAACGTCTTCGTGCCGGATGCCGATGTCATCGGCAGCGTGCACGACGGCTGGCGCGCCGCGATGAGCACGTCGAGTAACGAGCGTGGCATGTCGCTGCGCAGCCCGGCCCGCTTCCTCGCGCCTGCCGAGCGACTGGTCTGCCAGTGGCGTGAGCGGGGGGCCGACCCGGCGTTAGCCGATCGCGTTGCCGACGCCTGGATCAAGGCGCAGGCCTACCGGCTGCACACCTTCGGCACCGTGACCCGGATCGCCGGGGGCGGTGAGCTGGGCGCCGAGTCGTCGGTGACGAAAGTGTTCTGGTCCGACCTCGATGTCGCCCTGCACCAGACCGCCCTGGACCTACGCGGCGCCGACGCCGAGCTGACCGACGGCTGGACCGACGGTCTGTTGTTCGCACTCGGCGGCCCGATCTACGCCGGCACCAACGAGATTCAGCGCAACATCATCGCCGAGCGGCTGCTCGGGCTGCCTAGAGAGAGCGCCGGGAAGAGCAAATGAAATTCGCACTCGACGAACAGCAGCGTGACTTCGCCGCCAGCATCGACGCCGCGCTCGGCGCCGCCGACGTGCCCGGCGCGGTCCGCGCCTGGGCCGAGGGTGACACGACACCCGCCCGCAAGGTCTGGTCGGCGCTGACCGATCTGGGCGTCACCGCCCTGGCGGTGCCCGAGAAGTACGACGGCATCGAAGCCCACCCCATCGACCTGGTGGTCGCCTTGGAGCGCCTCGGCCGCTGGAATGTTCCCGGTCCGGTCACCGAATCCATTGCGGTGGCACCGATTCTGCTCGCGGATGACGATCGCTCGGCCGACCTCGCCGCCGGCGAACTGATCGCGACCGTCGCGCTGCCGCCTGCGGTGCCGCGCGCGGTCAACGCCGACTTCGCCGGGCTGACCCTGCTGGCGCAGGACGGCAAGGTCAGTGACGCGAGCGTCGGCGACGGACATGAATCCGTCGACGCCAGCCGAAAGCTCTTCGACGTCACCGCCACCGGCGACGCCCGCGAGGCCGACGTGGCACACGCATACGAATTCGGTGCACTGGCCACCGCCGCGCAACTCGTCGGTGCCGGTCAGGCGATGCTGGACATGTCGGTCGAATACGCCAAGCAGCGCAGCCAATTCGGCCGGGTCATCGGCAGCTACCAGGCGATCAAGCACAAGCTCGCCGACGTCCACATCGCGGTGGAGCTGGCCCGCCCCCTCGTGTACGGCGCGGCGCTGTCGCTGGCCGACGGATCTCCCGACACCGCACGCGATGTCAGCGCCGCCAAGGCTGCCGCCTCAGACGCCGCGCTGCTGGCGGCGCGGTCGTCGCTGCAGACGCACGGCGCCATCGGGTTCACCTCCGAACACGATCTGTCGCTGTGGCTGTTGCGGGTGCAGGCGTTGCACTCGGCCTGGGGCGACCCGGCCAGCCACCGGCGTCGAGTGCTGGAGGCGCTGGCATGACATCCCTTGAAGAACGGCAGATGCTGCGCGACACCGTCGCCGCATTGATCGACAAGCACGCCTCACCGGCCGCGGTGCGCGAAGCGATGGACTCGGAGCGCGGGTACGACGAATCGCTGTGGGCAATGCTCTGCGAGCAGGTCGGCGTCGCCGCTCTGGTGGTGCCCGAGGAGCTCGGCGGTGCCGGCGGCGAATTGGCCGATGCTGCAGCGGTTCTCGAGGAGCTGGGTCGCGGCCTGGTGCCCACCCCGCTGCTCGGCACGACACTGGCCGAGCTGGCGCTGCTCGCCGCGGACGACCCTGACACCGACGCACTCGAGCAGCTCGCTGCCGGTGAGTCCATCGGTGCGGTGGTGTTCGATCCCGGCTACGTCGCGAACGGCGATGTCGCCGACGTGGTGGTGGGCATCGAGGACGGCAAGCTGACCCGCTGGAGCGAGGTCACCGCCGAGACCCTGCAGACCATGGACCCGACCCGTCGCCTGGCCCGCGTGTCCGCCGGTTCCACCGCAGTGATCGGCACCGATCCCGGCCTGGCCGACGCTGCGGCGATCCTGCTGGCCGCCGAGCAGATCGGCGCCGCGGCACGGTGCCTGGAGCTGACCGTCGAATACACCAAGGAACGCGTGCAATTCGGCCGGCCGATCGGCAGCTTCCAAGCGCTCAAGCACCGGATGGCCGACCTGTACGTCGCGGTGCAGTCGGCGCGCGCCGTCGTCGGCGATGCGATCTCAGCGCCAACGCCGGTGTCGGCGGCGCTGGCCCGGCTAGCCGCCACGGAGGCGTTCACCAAGGTGGCCGGCGAGGCGATCCAGATGCACGGCGGCATCGCGATCACCTGGGAACACGACATCCAGCTGTACTTCAAGCGGGCCCACGGCAGCGCCCAGTTGCTGGGCTCGGTGTCCGATCAAGTCCGTCAGCTCGAATCCCAGGTGCTCTAACCTGGCTGGAGTGAACAACCGCGTTGCGCTGCGAGCCGGTATCCCGCCGTTCTATGTGATGGACGTGTGGCTGGCCGCCGCGGAGCGCCAGCGCACCCACGGCGACCTGGTGAACCTGTCGGCCGGCCAGCCGAGTGTCGGCGCCCCCGAGCCGGTCCGCGCGGCCGCGGCCGCGGCGCTGCAGGCCAACCAGCTCGGTTACACCGTCGCGCTCGGCATCCCGGAGCTGCGCGAGGCGATCGCGGGGTCCTATATCGACCGCTACGGCTTGGATGTCAGCGCCGACGACGTGGTGGTGACCACTGGATCCTCGGGCGGATTCCTGCTGGCGTTCCTGGCCTGCTTCGACGTCGGTGACCGAGTGGCCATCGCCAGCCCCGGCTATCCCTGCTACCGCAACATCCTGTCCGCGCTGGGCTGCGAGGTGGTGGAGATCCCGTGCGGCCCCGAAACGCGGTTCCAGCCGACCTTGCAGATGCTGAGCGAGCTGGATCCGCCGGTGCAGGGCGTGATCGTGGCCAGCCCCGCCAACCCGACAGGCACGGTGATCCCACCGGAGGAGCTGGCAGCCATCGCATCGTGGTGCGATCAGACCGGGGTCCGGCTGATCAGCGACGAGGTGTACCACGGCCTGGTCTACCCCGGCGCGCCGGAGACGTCCTGCGCGTGGCAGACATCGCGCAATGCCATTGTGGCGAACAGCTTTTCGAAATACTTCGCCATGACGGGCTGGCGGCTGGGTTGGCTGCTGGTACCAGACGAACTGCGTCGTGCGGTGGACTGTCTGACCGGGAACTTCACCATCTGCCCGCCGGTGCTGCCCCAAATCGCCGGGGTGGCGGCGTTCACACCCGAAGCCATCGCCGAGGCCCAAGGCCATCTGCACCACTACGCGGCCAACCGGGAGACTCTGCTGGCCGGCCTGCGTGACATCGGCATCACCCGGCTGGCGCCCACCGATGGCGCATTCTACGTCTACGCCGATGTTTCGGACTTCACCTCAGACTCGCTGACATTCTGCGAAAAGCTGCTGGCGGATACCGGATTGGCGATCGCGCCGGGGATAGACTTCGACCCGGTACGGGGCAGGTCATTCGTACGGCTGTCATTCGCCGGACCGTCTCGCGATATCGACGAGGCGCTGCGGCGGCTCGGTCCGTGGCTGGCGCGCTAGCGGCGTTCATTGAGCCGTGACGGCGCAATCTCCACGCGGAGATGACACGTGAGCGCTCAACCAACGACTTCCGACATGGTGAGCCCAAGTATTGCGGCATGGCAGCGCAGCTGGTGGGCTCAACCCATGCCCTTCATCGACCACGAGCTCGGCCGCGCCTACTACCGACACTGGGCCGCGCTGGCGCCGCGCGCGGCCGTCATCTTCCTACACGGGTTCGGCGAACACACCGGTGTCTACCACCGGCTGGGTTTCGCCCTCAACGCCGCCGGGATCGACCTGTGGGCCGTCGACCAGTTCGGCCACGGCCTGTCCCCCGGGTGCGCGCGGAGACTTCGGCAGGATCGAAGACAGCTCCGCACTGGCCGAGCGTCTCACCGAGTTGGCGGAGCAGACGACGCCGGGCATTCCGCTTATCGCACAGGGGCATTCATACGGCGCCGTCGTCACGCTGTTCCGGCTCCTCGACCAGCCGAAGCGGTATCGCGCCGCGCTCATCTCCGGCGCGCCGGTGGTCCCGGTACCCGAATTGCTCGACACCGACAGCTCGCTGGACCTCGACCCGCACTGGCTGTCCGACGATCCGTTCTACCTCGACGCGATGGAAAACGATCCGCTGGCGTTCGTCGAAGCCGACAGCGTGCCACTGGCCCGCGAGCTCGATCGCGCATGGGACCGATTCGGCACGGAGCTGCCCAAGCTGACCGTCCCCACCCTGGCCATCCACGGTGAACTCGACCCGATCGCCCCGGTCAGCGCGCTGCGCGCCTACGCCGAGCAGATCGAACCGCTGAGGCTGCGGGAGTTCCCCGGCGCGCATCACGACATCCTCAACGAGACAGTGCACCGCGAGGTCGCGTCGGCGATCCTCGAGTTCATCGGGGAGCAGAGCTGAACCGGATTACAGCCAGGTGTCGGGTGTGGTGGCGGTGAGGAAGGCGTCGAGGTCGTCGCGCCACTGCGCCGGGGTGTTCTTGTCCGGCTCGATACCGGTGTACTCGCCGCGGTAGAACAGCAGCGGCCGCGGCTTCGTCTTGGGCACCTCCGACAGCGAGTGCACCGCACCGAACACCACGAAGTGGTCGCCGCCGTCGGCCACCGACGCCACCGTGCAGTCGATATGCGCCAGCGTGCCGTCAATGACCGGTGATCCGAGCTTGCTTGGGGTCCAATCGATTCCGGCGAACTTGTCCGGCTCCTTGGAGCCGAACCGCGCGGACACATGCTGTTGTTTCTCGTGCAGGATGTTGACGCAGAACTTTCCGCTGGCCTCGATCGCCGCCCAGGACCGCGACACCTTGGTCGGGCAGAACAGCACCAGCGGCGGATCGAGCGACAGCGCGGCGAACGACTGACAGGCGAACCCCACCGGCGCGTCGTCGTGGACCGTCGTGATGATCGTGATGCCGGTGCAGAACTGCCCCAGCACGTGGCGGAACGTGCGAGGGTCGATCGCGGGCGACGACATCGGCTACTTGAACCCAACGGAGAAGTCGTGGCCCCAGAGGCTGACCGCGGTGCTCTCTCTGGCGATCCAATCCTTGTCGTCGACTTCTAGCCCCTCACAACCGAATTCGATGTCGAAGCCGCCGGGGGTCTTCATGTAGAAGGACAGCATCTTGTCGTTGGTGTGCCGGCCCAGCGTCGCGGACATCTTCACCTTGCGGCGGTTGGCGCGATCCAGGCATAGCCCGACGTCGTCGGAGTTCTCCACCTCGACCATCAGGTGCACGATGCCGGTGGGATTGGGCATCGGCATGAAGGCCAGCGCGTGGTGGCGGGGGTTGCAGCCGTAGAACCGTAACCAGACGGGATCTCCGTCGGCCGGCCGGCCCGCGATCTGCGGGGGCAGGCTCATCGAGTCGCGCAACCGGAAGCCCAGCACATCCTGGTAGAACGCCTGTGCGGCGGCATCGTCGTCACAGGTGAGCACGACGTGTCCGAGGCCCTGTTCGGCGGTCACGAACTTGTGGCCGTAGGGGCTGACGAACCGGCGGCCCAGGTACTGCGCGCCGTGGAACGCTTCGAGAACGTTGCCGGCCGGATCAGCGAACCGGATCAAGCCCTCGACCCGTCGCTCAGACTTCTCCTCGCGCGTGCCTTCGGTGAAGTCGACGCCGGCCTTGGCCAGCGTCTCGCGCAGGCTCTGCAGCGCAGCCGCATCGGCGACCTCCCAACCGGAGATCAGCAGCCGGTCCCGGTCACCGGGCACGATCACCAGTCGGGCGGCGAATTCGTCCATGCGCAGATAGAGCGCGTCGGGGATGGCCCCGTCACCCTCGACCATGCCGAGCACCTTGCACCCGAACTCTCGCCAGGCTCCCACGTCGGTTGCCTCGATTCGCATGTAGCCGAGTGCCTTTAGCGTCATGCCCCACCTCCGAGGAAATCAACGGTCAGCTTGTTGAACTCGTCGAATTTCTCCAACTGAGCCCAATGTCCACATTGCCCGAAAACGTGCAGCTGCACACGCGGAATCTGCTTCAACGCCACCAGGGCGCCGTCGAGCGGGTTGACCCGATCCTCACGGCCCCAGATCAGCAGCACCCGCTGACGCAGCTTGTACACATCGCGCCACATCATGCCGAGCTCGAAATCGGCTCCAGCGAACGACTTTCCCATCGCCCAGGCGGCGGCCAGCGACTCCGGGGTGCTCGCGATCGCGAAACGTTCCTCGACCAGCTTCGGGGTGATCAGCGCCTGGTCGAAGACCATGATGCGCAGGAACTTTTCCATGTTCTCGCGCGTCGGGTCGGCGGTGAACCGGGTCAGCAGCTTCACCCCCTCGGTGGGATCCGGTGCGAACAGATTGACGCTCAGCCCCCCGGGGCCCATCAGGACCAGCCGGCCGGCGCGCTTGGGGTTGTCCAGTGCGAAGCGCACCGCGGTCCCGCCACCCAGCGAGTTACCCACCAGATCGGCGCATTCGATCTTCAGGTGATCAAACAGGTTGAGCAAAGCCGTTGCGCTGTAACGGTTGTACTGCTCGTGTTCGGCGTGCTTGTCGGAGTGGCCGTAGCCGGGCTGATCGACGGCGAGCACGTGAAAGTGCTTGGCCAGCACCGGAATGTTCTTGGCGAAGTTGGACCAACTCGAAGCTCCCGGCCCGCCGCCGTGCAGCAGCACCACCGTCTGTGGATTGCCGACACCCGCCTCGTGGAAATGCAGGCGCATATCGTCGCGGACCTGCGCGTAGCGTGAGGTCGACTGATGCGTCAGCTCCCGAATCGACTCCGCTTCCTGGATGAAGGACGTCATGGGGCCGGCCGTCACACCATCGTGTCGCCGAGCGGCAGCCCGAATGCCTGGTTGCCGAACATCACGTAGGCGCGCTCGGCGTCGTTGGCGGCGTGCACCCGGCCGGCGTGCGCGTCACGCCAGAACCGCTGCAGCGCCGTGTCGGTGCCCAGTGCGGTGGCTCCGGCACTCTCGAAGAGCCGGTCGACCGATGCGATCGCGCGTTGAGTGGCGCGCACCTGGTCCCGGCGAGCCTTGGCCCGCAACTCCAACGGAATGTCCTCACCTGCCAGCAGCAGCTTGTACTCGGCGGCCAGGTTGCCCGACAGCTGGGTCCAGGCCGCGTCGATATCGCTGGACGCCTCGGCGATGCGGACCTTGGCGAACGGATCGTCCTTGGCCTTCTCGCCCGCGTAGGCGGCGCGCACCCGCTTGCCCTGATGCTCGACGTGAGCGTCGTAGGCGCCGTAGGCCATTCCGACGATCGGGGTCGAGATCGTGGTCGGATGCATGGTGCCCCATGGCATCTTGTACACCGGCGCCGTGTTGGTCTGCAGTCCGGGGGACGCCAGATCACCCATCGCCTTGAACGAGGTGAACCGGTGCCGCGGCACGAACACGTCCTTCATCACCAGAGTGTTGCTGCCGGTGCCCTTCAGGCCCACCACATGCCAGTCGTCTTCGATGCGGTAGTCGCTGATCGGGACGAGGAAGCTGCCGAAGTCGACCGGCCTGCCGTCCTTGATGACCGGACCGCCGACGAACGTCCAGGTGGCATGGTCGCAGCCCGACGACCAGTGCCAGGCGCCGTTGACCAGGTAACCGCCGTCGGTGACGACGCCGGCGCCCATCGGGGCGTAGGACGAGGAGATCCGGACGGTCGGGTCCGCGCTCCAGACGTCTTCCTGGGCCTGCTGGTCGAAGTGCGCGAGGTGCCAGTTGTGGACACCCAGGATGCCCGCCACCCAGCCGGTCGAACCGCAGGCACTGGCCAGCCGGCGAACCGCTTCGTAGAACACCGTCGGGTCGCTTTGCAGGCCGCCCCACTGCTCGGGCTGCAGTAGCTTGAAGAACCCGGCCTGGTCGAGTTCGGCGATCGTGGCATCGGGGATGCGACGCAGATCCTCGGTCTCCTGAGCCCGCTCGCGCAGCTTTGGCAGCAGTTCGTCGATGCCGGTGAGAACCGACTCCGCGTCACGCTGTTGAATGGACGTCACTGCATGCCTCCCAGAAGTGCGTTACTCCGACCAAGACTAGAACACGTTACTCTTTGTGTCGAGCAGCGCGAGCCTGCGGCTGGTAGCGATATGTAAACCCATTTCTGTAACCTGTTCTAGTTGGCTGGAGGGAAGGCTAAGCAACGTGACACAGGTTCCACCGGACGAGCCACTGGGAAGCCACGTGCTCGAGTTGGAAGTGACCGATGTCGTCGAGGAGACCGACGACTCACGATCACTGGTGTTCGGCGTGCCCGCGGGGGCGGACATCCCGGCGGATCGCCTGCGGTACGCACCCGGCCAGTTCCTGACCTTGCGTATCCCCAGCGACCGCACCGGCTCGGTGGCCCGCTGCTACTCGCTGTGCAGCTCGCCGTTCACCGATGACGCGCTGACCGTCACCATCAAGCGCACCGTCGACGGCTATGCGTCGAACTGGCTGTGCGATCACGCGCACCGGGGCATGAAGATGCACGTCCTGGCGCCGTCGGGAACCTTCGTGCCGACGACCCTCGACGCCGATTTCCTGCTCATCGCCGCAGGCAGTGGAATCACCCCGATGCTGGCCATCTGTAAGTCGGCGCTCTCGCAGGGCAGTGGCCAGGTGACGCTGCTCTACGCCAATCGGGACGAGAAGTCCGTCATCTTCGGCAGCACGCTGCGCGACCTGGCCGCCAAGTACCCCGACCGGCTGACGATCGTGCATTGGCTGGAGTCGGTACAAGGCCTGCCCAGCGTCGCTGCGCTGAGCAAGCTGATGGCTCCCTACACCGACCGGCAGGCGTTCATCTGCGGGCCGGGCCCGTTCATGAACGCTGCCGAAGAGGCCCTGTCGGCTCTGTCCGTTCCGGCCAAGCAGGTGCACATCGAGGTGTTCCGCTCGCTGGACACCGATCCGTTCGCCGCGGTGAGGATCACCGACGAGGGCGACGAGCCGCCCGCCACCGCAATCGTCGAGCTCGACGGACAGACCCACACCGTGTCGTGGCCGCGCAGCGCCAAACTGCTCGACGTGCTCCTCGACAAGGGACTCGATGTGCCGTTCTCGTGCCGGGAGGGGCACTGCGGAGCGTGCGCGGTCGTCAAGCGCAGCGGTGAGGTCGAGATGGAGATCAACGACGTCCTGGAGCCCAGCGATATCGAAGAGGGACTGATCCTGAGCTGCCAGGCCAAGCCGGCATCCGATTCGGTGGAAGTCACCTACGACGAGTAGGCAGCTTCCTAGCGCGACCAGACGCAAACAATCCCAAATACCCGGCGTGTCGGGCCCGTTTGTGTCTGCTCGCGGGTAGAAGCCGACTACCTCGGCAGGCCGAGCAGCCGCTCGCCGGCCAGCGTCAGCAGGATCTGCTCGGTGCCGCCGGCGATGGTCAGGCAGCGGGTGTTGAGGAAGTCGTGCACGAACCCGTCGACGACCAGGCCGCCCGACTCGCACAGCTCCTGACGGAACTCCGCCAGCGCCTGGCGGTGCCGCACACCGATCAGCTTGCGCGCGCTGGCTTCCGCGCTGGTGTCGTGTCCGGCGACGGCAAGCTGCGCGATCCGCTGATCGAGCAGCGAGCCCGCCTGCGCGGACAGGATCAGCTTGGCCGTCTGCTCGGCCAGCGCGGTGTCAAGCTCCCGCTCGGCGACCGTGCGCAGCATCTCCTCGACGGGGTTGCCGAGCGCGGTGCCCTGCGCCATCGCGACCCGCTCGTTGGCCAGGGTGGTGCGGGCCAGCCGCCAGCCGTCGTTGACGGTGCCGACCACCATCTCGTCGGGCACGAAGACCTCGTCGAAGAACACCTCGTTGAACAGCTCGTCGCCGGTGATCTCACGCAGCGGTCGCACCAGCAGGCCCGGCGAACGCATGTCGATCAGGAAGTAGGTGATGCCTTTATGCTTTGGAGCGTTCGGGTCCGTTCTGGCCAGACACACGCCCCAATGCGCCTTCTGCGCGGCAGACGTCCACACCTTCTGCCCGGTGAGCTTCCAACCACCTTCGGTGCGAACGGCCTTGGTGCGCAGGGCGGCCAAGTCCGATCCGGCGCCCGGCTCGGAAAACAGCTGGCACCAGATGATGTCACCGCACAGGGTGGCCGGAACGAACTTCTCGATCTGCGCAGGCGTGCCGCCCTCGAGAATCGTCGGCACCGCCCACCAGCCGATCACCAGATCGGGACGTTGCACGTCGACCTTGGCCAGCTCGGAGTCGATGAGCAACTGCTCGGCAGGCGAGGCTTCGCGCCCGTACGGCTTGGGCCAGTGCGGGGCGAGCAGGCCGGTCTCGGCCAGCGCGGGCTGTCGCTTGTCGGCCGGAAGGGCGGCCACTTGTGCTGCGGCAGCGGCGATTTCGGGCTGCAGGTGCGCGACGGACTCGAGGTCGATGTGCAATTCGCGGCGCACACCCACCAGCGTCAGCGCGCTGACGCGGCGCAGCCACGCCGGACGGCCGCCGAGGATCTGGCCGATGCTGTAGGCCCGGCGAAGGTACAGGTGAGCGTCGTGCTCCCAGGTGATTCCGATACCGCCGAGCACCTGGATGCAGTCCTTGGCGTTGGCCTTGGCCGACTCGACGCCGATGGCGGCGGCGATGGCCGCGGCAATGGCTAGCTGCTTGTCATCCTCGCCCGACACCGCGACCGCGGCGTCGGCGGCGGCAACCGCGGCCTGCTGCGAGCGCAACAGCATCTCGGCGCACATGTGCTTGATGGCCTGGAAGCTGCCGATCGGCTTGCCGAACTGCTCGCGCACCTTGGCGTACTCGACGGCGGTGTCCAGCGTCCAGCGCGCCACGCCGGCGGTCTCGGCGGCCAGCACCGTGGCGGTCAGGTCCTCGAACCGGCGCCGCGAGCCCGCCAGCGTGGCGGCCGGTGCGGCGTTGAAGGTGACCCTGGCCAGTGGGCGGGAGAAGTCGGTGGCCGCAAGCAACTCGAGCGTCACGCCGTCGGCGGCGGCGTCGACCACGACGACGTCGTCACCCACCGGCAACAGGAGCACGCCGGAGGTATCCGCACCCAGCACGTACTGGGCGGTGCCCGACACCGTGTCGCCGTCCAGCGTCAGGTCTGCGGCCAGCGACAGCCCGGCCGTCGCCGCCCCGGACATCAGCGCTTCGAGCAGTTCGGCGTCAGTGACCAGCATCGTGGCCACCGCCGCCGTCGCGACCGGTCCTGGGATCAGTGCCCGCGCGGCCTCCTCGACCATGGCGCACAGGTCCTGCACGGACCCGCCGGCCCCGCCGGCGTCCTCGGCCACCGCGACACCGAAGAGTCCCAGCTCGGCCAGGCCGCGATAAATCGGGCGCCAGGCGTCTGGCGTGCCGTGTTCGACGTCGCGCACCGCGGCAAGGGCGCCTGACGATGCGGCCCAGCTGCGGACCAACTCCCGGGCGGCAAACTGTTCGTCGGTGATGGTCGCAGACAACGTCGGCTCCTAGGTTTCACAAAGAGGGGCCGCTGAAAATCTCGTAGGCCCACTAGAACGTGTTCTAATAGTGCAAGCGATCAACAGTCAAGTCGACCAGCATCGCAGCAGGACACGCGGCTGTCCTGGGGGACGCAGAGATACGCGACGCAGTCTAGCGATGCGTATCGTTTCCTCCAGAAACGGCCCTTGGAAGGAGCTGACCGAACCCATGTCATCGCCAGCGCAGAAATCCCCGGCAGGCGGTGCGGGCTCGCAGCCACGTCAGGTGATGCCGGTGTCAGTTCTCGCCGAATCAGAGCTGGGCTCAGAAGCCCAGCGTGAGCGCCGTAAGCGCATCCTGGATGCCACCATGGCGATCGCCTCCAAGGGCGGGTACGAGGCGGTCCAAATGCGCGCGGTCGCCGATCGTGCCGACGTGGCCGTCGGCACGCTGTACCGCTACTTTCCGTCCAAGGTCCATCTGCTGGTTTCCGCGCTGGCCCGGGAGTTCGAGCGCATCGACTCCAAGACCGACCGGTCCGTGGTGGCCGGCGGCTCGCCGTTCCAGCGGCTGAACTTCATGGTCAGCAAGCTGAACCGGGCCATGCAGCGCAACCCGCTGCTGACCGAGGCGATGACGCGGGCCTATGTGTTCGCCGACGCCTCGGCGGCCGGTGAAGTTGATCACGTCGAGAAGATCATCGACAGCATGTTCGCCCGCGCCATGAGCGACGGCGAGCCCACCGAGGACCAGTACCACATCGCCCGCGTCATCTCCGATGTCTGGCTGTCGAACCTGCTGGCCTGGCTGACCCGCCGGGCCTCAGCCACCGACGTCAGCAAACGACTCGACCTTGCCGTCCGCCTTCTGATCGGCGACGACGGCGAGTCGTGAGACTCCAGTGCCCGTCGTCGGAGAGGATCTGCAGCGCGCGCTGAGCCACGTCGCCCGCGTCCCGCGGTTGTTGGTGGCCTCCGATTTCGACGGCACCATCGCGCCGATCGTGGCCAACCCGCCCGACGCCCGTCCCATCCCGGCTGCCACAGAGGCTTTGGTGGCACTCGCGACATTGCCGGGTACCAGTGCTGCGCTGATCTCAGGGCGGGCGCTGAGCACCCTGCGAGAGCTGGCGGGCGCTCCGGCCGATGTCCACCTGGTGGGCAGTCACGGCGCGGAGTTCAACGCCGGCTTCCTCGATGCGATCGACGGCTCGGCCAAGGCTCTGCTCGCCGAACTCGAGCGGACGATGACGGAACTGACCGAGCGCTATCCCGGGGCTACTGTCGAAAACAAACCGATCAGCGTGGCCTTCCATGTCCGCAACGCGGCCCCCGACCAAGCCCAGCAGGCACTCGACGATGCGCTGAATGCGGTGCGGGACTGGGATGTTCACGTCACCGAGGGCAAGGCGGTCCGCGAGTTTGCGGTTATCGACACCAACAAGGGCTCCGCGCTCGACCAGCTGCGGCAGGCGTGCGACGCCAGCGCGGTGGTGTTCTTCGGCGACGACGTGACCGATGAGAAGGCGTTCAGCCGGCTGACCGACGGCGATATCGGCGTGAAAGTGGGTCCGGGTGAGACCCTGGCCCGCTTTCGGGTGGACTCCCCCGACGATGTTGCGACCGCGCTGACAGTTCTGCTGCGCGCGCGCCGATCTTAGGCCGGCGGGCCGGCCGTTCGGCCGCGGACCAGTTCGGTGGGCAGCATGTCGATCACCGGCAATCCGTCGCGCGGTGGACTATGCAGCAGCCGGCCTGCGCGCCTGCCCTTGTCCAAGCTATTCTGCGACACCGTCGTCAAGCCCCGGCTCAGCGCCTCGGGGATCCCGTCGAATCCGGTGATCGTCATCTTGCCTGGCACGTATATGCCGTGTGCGCGTAGGTAATCCATCGCCGAGATGGCGAGCACGTCGGCGGTGCACATCAGTGCGGTGATCCGCGGGTTGGTTTGCAGCGCCAGCTCGGCGGCCACCGCTCCGGAGGCCGGCAGGTGCTCGTAGCTTTCGACGATCGTCAAGGATTCCGGATCCAGCCCGGCGGCGGCCATCGCGTCCCGCACCCCAGCGATCCGCTCGCTCTGGACGTGAAAGTTCGAGCTCTCCAAGCGTTCCGCGCTCACCACGCCGGCGGTCTGATCTCCGACCCGTCGTTCGGTACCCAGCCGCATGGTCAGAAAACCGATCTCGTGGTGGCCCAGACCGATGACGTAGTCGGCGAGTTCCCTTGTGGCGCCCCGATCGTCGATACAGACCCGCGATGCCCCCGGCACGTCCTTGGGCTGGTCGACCACGACCACCGGTACGTGGCGCTGCAGTACCGTCTGCAGATACGGGTCGTCGTCGGAGGCCGCGTACACCACGAAGCCGTCCACGCCCGCGCCCAAGACCGAATTCGTTCCGTCCGAAAGACTTCGGCCCGGGCCGACCGCCACCAGCAGCAGGCCCTGGCCGGCCTCCTCACACGATTCAGCAAGTCCGGCAACGAAATTCAAAGCGGCCGGATCGCTGAACGCGTAGGTCAGCGGCTCGGTGATCACCAGGCCGACCGCACCGGCCTTGCGCGTGCGCAATGAGCGAGCCACCGGATCCGGGCCGGCGTACCCCAGCCGTTTCGCGGTGGCGAGCACCCGCTCCCGCAAATCGGCCGACAACTGGTCGGGGCGGTTGTAGGCGTTGGAGATCGTGGTCCGCGACACCTTCAGCTCGGCGGCCAGTGAGGCCAGGGTCGCACGCCGCCGCGGCGTGGGACTTCTGGACATGCTCCGTGAGGCTAGCGCATGGACTTGCGTTCGACGGGTACCAATGGCATAGAGTTATTGGAAACGGTTTTCATTTGTATTAGGTTCACCTAAATCGGAGAGGAGAGATCGTGCGCACTGCGGCGATCCGGACGATGATCGGTGTGGCGATGCTGGCGCTGACGGGGGGGCTCACCGCGTGCGGCGGCGACAAGTCACCGGGCAGTGCGCAGGACCAGACCCCGACCGTGGTGGCTTCCACCGACGTCTGGGGCAGCGTCGCGCAGGCCGTCGCCGGCGACCACGCCAAGGTGACCTCGATCATCACCAGCGCCTCGGCCGACCCGCACTCCTTCGAGGCCAGCCCCGCCAACGCTGCGGCGATCGCCGACGCGTCACTGGTCGTCTTCAACGGCGGCGGCTACGATCACTGGGTCGACGACGTCTTGTCCAGCCATCCCGGGGTGGCCTCGGTCGACGCGTTCTCGCTGCTTCAGGCGCCGCCCGACGAGTCGCAGCCGGCCAACGAGCACGTCTTCTACGACTTGAACACGGCCAAGGCCGTCGCCGCCAAGATCGCCGACAAGCTGGCCTCCGACGACCCGGCGCACGCTGCCGACTACAAGGCCAACGCCGAGACCTTCGACCGCAATGTCGATGCCATCGCCCAGACCGAGACGGCGATCCGCACCAGCCATCCGGGCGCGGCCGTCGTCGCCACCGAACCCGTCGCCCACTACCTGCTGGTGGCCGCCGGCCTGACGGACAAGACACCCGCCGGATTCGCCAGCGCCGTGGAGCAGGACACCGACCCCGCCCCCGTCGACGTGGCTGCCATGCTGGACCTCATCAAGAGCCGCCAGGTGGCGGCCGTGGTGTTCAACGAGCAGACCGTGACCGAGGTGACCAAGCAGGTCCAGGCCGCTGCCCAGAGCGCCGGAATCCCCGTCGTCAGCGTCACCGAGACGCTGCCCGCAGGCAAGGACTACGTGGCCTGGCAGCGCGATACCGCCGACCGGTTGTCCGCCGCACTACAGCAGAACCGATAATCACTGCTTGTGGGTGCCGAGATCGTCTGCTTGTCGGGTGCCCGGCTGGCCTTCGGAGACCGGGTGCTGTGGGACCACCTCGACCTGAAGGTGGCCCCCGGAGAGTTCATCGCCATCCTCGGCCCCAACGGCACCGGTAAGACGTCGCTGTTCAAGGTGCTGCTCGGGCAGTTGCCGCTCAGTGCGGGCACCGCCACCATCGAGGGCCGGCCGATCGAGGCGGGCAGTGACCGGATCGGTTACGTGCCCCAGCATCGCTCGGTGGACCGTGGGCTGAGCCTGCGCGGCCGTGACCTCGTGCGCCTGGGCCTCGACGGCCACCACTGGGGCATCGCGCCGCTGCGCCGCACCGAACGCCAGCACCGCCACCAGGTCGTCGAGCGGGCGCTGGCCCAGGTGCGTGCCCGCGAGCTGGCGAGGGTTCCGGTCGGGGTGATGTCGGGCGGCGAGCTACAGCGGGTGCGTATCGCCCAGGCGCTGGCCAGCGATCCCACGTTGCTGCTGTGCGATGAACCCCTGCTCAACCTCGATCCGGCCAGCGCCCGGCTGGTGGCCCAGCTGATCGACCGGCGGCGCCAGACCGGCACCGCGGTGATGTTCGTGACGCACGAGATCAACCCGGTGGTGCCCTATGTCGACCGGGTGCTGTACCTGGTCAACGGCCGGTTCCGAATCGGCACGGTCGCCGAGGTGATGACATCGGACACCCTCTCGGAGCTCTACCAGGCCGAGATCCAGGTGGTGCAGGTCGGCGATCGCTATGTCGTCGTCGGCGAACATCTGGACCACTCCGGCCATACCCACGGGCACACCCATGAATGACCGCTTCTCGCACCTGCTGGACCACCTGTTCTCCTTCGACATCACCGTCGATCTGCTGGGCCGGGGGTTCGTGCAGCAGGCTTTGGTCGCGGCCGCGCTGCTGGCGCTGGTGGCCGGGCTGATCGGGCCGTTCATCGTCATGCGCCAGATGTCGTTCGCCGTCCACGGTTCCAGCGAGCTGTCGCTGACCGGTGCGGCGTTCGCGCTGCTGGCCGGTTTCAACGTCGGGCTCGGCGCACTGGTCGGCAGCGCGATGGCCGCCGTCCTGTTCGGCATCCTCGGTCAGCGGGCCCGCGAGCGTGATTCGGCGATCGGTGTCGTGCTGGCCTTCGGGCTGGGCCTGGCGGTGCTGTTCATCCACCTGTATCCGGGCCGGGCCGGCACCAGCTTCGCGCTGCTGACGGGTCAGATCGTCGGCGTCGGCTATTCGGGGCTGGCACTGTTGGTGGCGGTGACGGTGTTGGTGGTCGGTGTGCTGGCCGTCAGCTATCGGCCCCTGCTGTTCGCCACCGCCGACCCGGAAGTGGCTGCCGCACGCGGTGTTCCGGTGCGGGCGCTGGGCATCGTGTTCGCGGCCCTGGTCGGTGTGGTGGCCGCGCAGGGTGTGCAGATCGTCGGCGCGCTGCTGGTGATGTCGCTGCTCATCACCCCGGCCGCCGCGGCAGCGCGGGTGTTCAGCTCACCAGCCGCCGTCATCGCGGCGTCGGTGGTCTTCGCCGAAGTGACGGCGGTGCTCGGCATCGTGCTCTCGCTGGCACCCGGTGTCCCGGTGTCGGTGTTCGTCACGACGATCTCGTTCGTGATCTATCTGGTGTGCTGGGCGATCAGTCGACGCCAGGTGGACCCCGCCGCAGCCTAGGCTGGGCTCGTGGCGTCAGTGGATTTGAACGCAGATCTGGGCGAAGGTTTCGGAGTGTGGGAGCTCGGTGACGACGCCGCCATGCTCGACATCGTCACCAGCGCCAACGTGGCCTGCGGCTTCCACGCCGGGGATCCGGCCGGGCTGGCGCACACCACCCGAGCCGCCGCCGAGCGCGCTGTGCGTATCGGTGCCCAGGTCAGCTACCGCGACCTCGCCGGGTTCGGCCGCCGCTTCATCGACGTCGCGCCGGCCGAGCTGACCGCCGAGGTGATCTATCAGATCGGCGCGCTGCAGGCCCTGGCCCGCGCCGCCGGATCCGACGTCAGCTATGTCAAACCCCATGGTGCGCTGTACAACACGATCGTCAGCCACCGCGAGCAGGCCCGCGCGGTCGCCGAAGCGGTGCACGCCGTCGACCCTTCTCTGCCGGTGCTGAACCTGGCCGGCTCGGTATTCTTCGATGAGGCGCAGCGACTCGGACTCCGCACGGTTTCCGAGGTGTTCGCCGACCGCGCCTACCGGCCGGACGGCACGTTGGTCTCCCGCCGCGAAGAAGGGGCGGTGCTGCATGACCCCGAGCAGATCGCCGAGCGGGTGGCCCGGATGGTGCGCGACGGGCAGGTGGTGGCCGTCGACGGATCCGTGATCGAGGTGCGTGTGGAATCGGTTTGCGTACACGGCGATTCACCGGGCGCGATGAACATCGCCACCGCGGTCCGCGAACGACTGCTGCGCGACGGCGTCGAACTGGCGGCGTTCGTCTGATGCGGCTCAAACTCGGCCGGCCCGATATCGCCAACTATCGCAACCGTTTCGACCTGCCCGATGCCGACCCGGACGGCCCACTGTCGATCACCTTCCTCGGCGTCTCGACGATACTGGTGGACGACGGCAGCTCGGCGCTCCTGACCGACGGCTTCTTCTCCCGCCCGACACTGCTCGACGTCGGGTTACGCCGGCTGACGCCGTCGGACTCCCGCATCGACTACTGCCTGAACCGGGCCAAGATCAATCGGTTGGCCGCGGTTTTACCCGTGCACACCCACTACGACCACGCCATGGATTCGCCGGCAGTCGCAGCCCGCACCGGCGCGCGGCTGATCGGTGGCGAGTCAGCCGCCAATATCGCTCGCGGACATGGCCTTGCGTCGGATCAGATCGTCGTCGCCGCCTCGGGGGAAGAGCTGACCCTTGGGCCGTTCAAGGTCACGCTGATCGAATCGCACCACTGTCCCCCTGACCGCTTCCCCGGCCCGATCACCGCGCCGGTCGCGCCGCCGGCAAAGGCGTCGGCATTCCGCTGCGGTGAGGCGTGGTCCACGCTGATCCACCACGAGCCCAGCGATCGGCGGCTGCTGATCCAGGGCAGCGCAGGCTTCCGGCCCGGCGCTCTCGACGGCCACCGCGCCGAGGTCGCCTATCTGGGTATCGGTCAGCTCGGCGTGCAGCCGCGGGGCTACATCGAGCAGTATTGGGAGCAGACGGTTCGTGCCGTCGGTGCGCACCAGGTGGTGCTGATTCACTGGGACGACTTCTTCCGTCCGCTCACCGAGCCGATGGTTGCGCTGCCGTACGCGGGCGACGACCTCGACGTGTCGATGCAGATGCTCTCGACGCTGGCCGAACGTGACGGCGTCGGCCTGCACCTGCCGACAGTGTGGCAACGCGCCGACCCGTGGACCTGATCGTCTCGTGCTGATCGTTTCCCTGGTCGCGCTGGCGGTCGTACTGGTCTTTGCCATCGCGCGGCCCGCGGGCTGGTCGGAAGCGTGGGTCGCGGTGCCCGCTGCTGCGGCCGTCATCGGGGTCGGGGCGGTGTCCACTCCCGACGCGAGTGCCGAGGTGACCCGGATGCTTCCGGTGGTCGGGTTCCTGGCTGCGGTGCTGGTACTGGCGAGCCTGTGCGACGACGAGGGACTGTTCCACGCCGCGGGCACGTGGATGGCGCGGGGCAGCGGCGGGCAGCCGCGACGGCTGCTCGGTCAGGTGTTCCTGATCGCGGCGGCCACGACGGCGATCCTGAGCCTTGATGCCACCGTCGTGCTGCTGACCCCGGTAGTGCTGGCCACGGTGCGGGCGATGCGGGTACCGGCCCGCCCCCACCTGTATGCCACTGCGCACCTGGCCAACTCGGCGTCGTTGCTGCTACCGGTGTCCAACCTGACCAATCTGCTGGCGTTCAGCGCCGCCGGGCTGACGTTCACCCGGTTCAGCGCCTTGATGGCCGCGCCGTGGCTGGCGACGGTGGCCGTCGAATATCTGTTGCTGCGATTGGTGTTTCGCCGCGACCTCGCCGACGTACCGGCAGATACCCCGCCACCCGTGGCGGAGAAGCCGGTGTTCGTCCTCGTGGTGCTCGGCCTGACCCTGGTCGGTTTCGCGGTGACCTCGTTCGCCGGCCTGTCGCCGGCATGGGCGGCATTCGCCGGCGCGGTGGTACTCGGGGTGCGGTCATTGGCCCAGCGGCGCAGCACACTTGGCGGCATCACGCGCTCGCTGCACATCCCATTCCTGCTGTTCGTACTGGCGCTGGCGGTTGTCGTCAAGGCGGTCATGGTCAACGGGCTCGACCATTTCGCCGCCGATCTGCTGCCGAAGGACGGCGGGCTGCCCGCATTGCTCGGGATCGCGGCGCTGGCCGCGCTGCTGTCCAATGTCGTCAACAATCTGCCTGCCGTACTGGTGCTGCTTCCGCTGGTAGCCGGCGGCGGCCCGGCCGCAGTACTGGCGGTGTTGATCGGGGTGAACATCGGCCCGAACCTGACGTTCGTTGGTTCACTGTCCAATTTGTTGTGGCGCAGGGTGCTTCACCAGGAGGACGAGCCGACCAGCATCCGGGAGTTCACCTGGCTGGGAGCGCTGACCGTGCCGGCGTGCGTTGTGGCCGCCACAGTCGCGTTGTGGGCCAGCTTTCAGATCGTTTAACCCCAGGATACCCAGCTACGGGCGACGAGCGGAATTTGCCTGCGCGGAGGGAGTTCCGGATGCGCCTGCGCCGCCGTAGCCACCGACCGAACCATTCGGTGCGCCACCGTCCTGACCCGCGATGGCACCCGAGTATCCACCCTGGCCACCGGGGCCACCGGGCGCGGTGACACCGGATCCGTCGGTTGCATAGCCGCCGCTACCGCCACGGCCACCGACGCCGCCGTCGCCGGTGTTGCTTCGGCCGCCGCGGCCACCGTACCCACCTTGGCTCCATCCGCCGATCGTGATGTTTTCGCCGCGGGCGCTGTTGCCGCCGTTGCCGCCGTCACCACCGATACCGCCGGTGCCGGTGTCGCTCTGGCCGCCGTCGCCACCGTGGCCGCCACGTCCGCCGGTGGTGCCGCCGGTGGAGCCATTGCCGCCCCGGCCACCATGACCACCATTGCCGTTTCCGCTGCTACCCCCGTCGCCGCCGTAACCGCCGTCGCCGCCGTAACCATTGCCGCCGGTGGCGGCGTCGCCGCCGGCGCCACCAGTGCCACCGTCGCCGTCGGTGCCGTCTTTACCGTCGCCGCCGAGCGCGGAACCCGTTCCGCCGGTGCCGCCCTTCCCGGCCTTACCGCCGCCTCCGCCGTCGCCGCCGTCGCCGACCGACGAGCCGTAACCGCCGGTGCCGCCCCGGCCGCCGGTACCGCCTGCGCCGCCAATACCGCCGGCACCGCCGGCACCGATGAGCGATCCGGCCTTACCGCCAGTGCCACCTTGGCCGCCGACGCCCCCATAACCACCGGTGCCACCGGTGCCACCGTACGGTTCACTTGTGGCACCGACCACACCGTCGGCACCTTTGCCGCCCGTGCCGCCAGCGCCACCTCTCCCGCCGTTGCCGATCAACAGACCGCCACTGCCACCGTTGCCACCCGCGCCGCCGGTACCTCCCACGGCTCCGACACCATCGACTGCGACGATGCGGTCGACTCCGACACCACCGTCGCCGCCTTTGCCGCCATTGCCGATCAACAGACCGCCGCGGCCGCCGTTTCCGCCTTTCTGGCCGGTGGCGCCCAAGGCGCCGTCGCCGCCGTTGCCGATCAGCCAGCCGCCGTTGCCGCCGTTCCCTCCGGGAGTGGTGGCGTCCTGGCCGTTACCCACGGCCCCGAGCGTGACGACCAACACCAGCGTGTTGAGGGTGTCGGCCGGCGAGACTGCTGCGGCCGCCAACGCGGTCGGGGTGGGCGTGCTCGGGCTGAGGCTGCGGCTGTCACCGCCGCACGTCAGGTCGAGGACACATGCCGGCGACGCGGGCAGCGCGAAGCTGACCGACGCCAGCCGAACACCAGCCAGGTCGACCTGTGTCTGCGCTGGGGGTGTGGCGTGTGCCCCCGACGGCGCCGCCACCACCCCGGCAACCGTCACCACACCCATCATCACGGACATTTTCATCACGGCCCCCTGTCGTCGGCTCCAACCACAAGCAGCGTCCACGCCACGAGGGCGCATCCAGTGAGTAATGGAACACTTGAATGCATCTCGGGACTACTTGAATTCATCCGGCGCGGCGCCGCGCTGCGAGTTGTGTGAGCTAGCGGCGGCGCTGACGGGCGATTTCGGCGAGCACGACGCCGGCAGCCACCGACGCGTTCAGTGACTCGGTCGGTCCGGCCATCGGAATCGACAGCACCGCATCGCAGTTCTGTCGCACCAGGCGCGAGAGTCCCTTGCCTTCCGAACCGACGACGACCACCAAGGGGCCGGAGGCGTCGAACTCGTCGATCGTGGTGTCGCCCTCGGCATCGAGTCCGACGACCTGCAGACCGGCGTCGGCCCATTCCTTGAGCGTGCGGTTGAGGTTCGTGGCCCGTGCGACTCGAACACGCGCCGCCGCACCGGCACTGGTGCGCCACGCGACCGCCGTCACCGACGCCGAGCGGCGCTGCGGGATCAGCACACCGTGACCGGCGAAGGCCGCCACCGACCGGATGATCGCACCCAGATTGCGCGGGTCGGAGATGTTGTCCAGCGCGACCAGCAGCGCCGGCTCGATGTCGGACGTGGCCGAGGCCAGCAGATCGTCGGGGTGCGCGTAGTCGTACGGCGGCACCTGCAGAGCAATGCCTTGATGTAAACCGTTGGAGCTCAACCGGTCCAGATCGGTGCGTGGCACTTCGAGGATCGCGATACCGCGATCGGCGGCCAGCGTCACCGACTCGGTCATCCGCTCGTCGGCTTCGGCACCCAGCGCCACGTACAGCGCCGTCGCCGGTGCGTTCGCCCGCAGGCATTCCAGCACGGGGTTACGGCCCAAGACCACTTCGGTCTCGTCGGTGGGCTTGGAGGTTCGACGTTGCGTCTGCTTTGCGGCAGCGGCGGCCCGCCTGGCCGCGGGATGGCCGGTGCGCTGGTGCGCCGGTGGAGTGGCGCCGCGTCCCTCGAGCCCTCGCCTGCGCTGGCCGCCGGAGCCGACGGTCGGGCCTTTCTTGGTGCCTTCCTTGCGAATTGCACCGCGGCGCTTGGAGTTTCCGGCCATCTATTTGCCGCCTTCGTCGCGTAGCGCCCACTGCGGGCCATCGGAGGTATCGGTGACCTCGATGCCTGCCTCCTTGAGCCGGTCGCGGATCTCGTCTGCCAGCGACCAGTCTCGGCTCTGGCGAGCCTCGTCGCGGCGGTTTAGTTCGGCGCGAACCAGCAC
The DNA here is from genome assembly GCA_000230935.2 of Mycolicibacterium rhodesiae JS60. Taxonomy (GTDB): domain Bacteria; phylum Actinomycetota; class Actinomycetes; order Mycobacteriales; family Mycobacteriaceae; genus Mycobacterium; species Mycobacterium rhodesiae_B. The sequence continues at coordinate 185,197 of AGIQ01000001.1, read as the reverse complement.
ATCCACCGCGCCGAGCGCCGCCGACGTCTCGTCGCGCATCTCCCAGCGCTCGTCGAGCGGGTCGCAGCCGAGAATGCCCATCATGGACCGGATGTCGCCGGCTTTGGCCAATGCGGTCTGGTGGTCACCGGAGTCCAGCGCCCGGTTGCCGTCGGCCCGACTGGCGTGGACCTCGGCCAGCGCGGCGGGCACCGCCAGGTCGTCGTCGAGCGCGGCGGCGAACTTCTCGGTCCAGGTACCCGGCACCACGGCGCCGACCCGGGTGCGCACCCGGTGCAGGAATTCCTCGATACCGGAGTAGGCCTTAACCGCGTCCTGCAGTGCGGTCTCGGAGAACTCCAGCATCGACCGGTAGTGCGCGCTGCCCAGGTAGTAGCGCAGCTCCGCTGGCCGAACACGTTGCAGCACAGCGGGAATCGCCAGGACGTTGCCCAGCGACTTGCTCATCTTCTCCCCGCCCATGGTGACCCAGCCGTTGTGCAGCCAGTACTGGGCGAAGCCGTCGCCGGCCGCACGCGCCTGGGCGATCTCGTTCTCATGGTGTGGGAACACCAGATCCATTCCACCGCAATGGATATCGAAAGAAGCACCGAGATACTCGTGGGCCATCGCCACACATTCGGAGTGCCAGCCCGGCCGGCCGCGCCCCCACGGGGTGGGCCACGACGGTTCACCGGGCTTGGCGCCCTTCCACAGGGTGAAGTCCCGCTGGTCGCGCTTACCGGTACCCGCGCCTTCACCCTGGTGCACATCGTCGATCTTGTGCCCGGACAGCTTGCCGTATTCCGGGAAGCTCAGCACATTGAAGTAGACGTCGCCGTCGCCGGTGTAGGCATGACCGTTGTCCACCAAGCGCTCGATGAGATCGACGATCTGGGTGATGTGCCCGGTCGCTCGGGGCTCGGCCGACGGCGGCAGCACGCCGAGTGCGTCATAGGCCGCGCTGAACTCCCGTTCGTGGGTCGCCGCCCACTCCCACCACGGGCGGCCGGCATCAGCGGCCTTGGTGAGGATCTTGTCGTCGATGTCGGTGACGTTGCGGATGAACGCGACGTCGAACCCCTTGGCCATCAACCACCGGCGCAGCACGTCGAAGGCGACACCGCTGCGGACATGGCCGATATGGGGCAAGCCCTGCACGGTCGCGCCGCACAGGTAGATCGAGGCGTGGCCGGGACGCAGCGGCACGAATTCGCGTACGGCACCGGTGTAGGTGTCGTGCAGCCGCAGGCCGGTTGAGGTCACGACGCGCCAGCTTACCGGCCTATTCGGGGTTATTCGGCACCGAGGCTGATCCGGCGACCACCAGAGCGGTCGCGATGGCGGCCATTCCCTCGCCGCGACCCGTCAGCCCGAGACCGTCAGTGGTGGTCGCGGAGACCGATACCGGCGCGCCCAGCAGCTCGGAGAGCACGCTCTGGGCCTCCTGCCTGCGCGGCCCCACCTTCGGGCGGTTGGCGATGACCTGGACGGTCGCATTGCCCACGATGTAATCCGCCTCGGCCAGCAGGCTGCGGACGTGGGCGAGCATCTGAGCGCCAGTGACACCGCGCCACTGCGGCTGGTCCACCCCGAACACGGTCCCCAGATCGCCGAGCCCGGCCGCGGAGAGCAGGGCGTCGCACAGGGCGTGCACGGCGACGTCGCCGTCGGAGTGCCCGGAGCAGCCGTCGGCGCCGTCGAACAACAGTCCCAGCAGCCAGCATGGCCGGCCTGCCTCGATCGGGTGGACATCGGTGCCCAGCCCGACGCGGGGGATCATCATGCGTCCAGAACCGTCAGCGCCAGCCGCAGATCCAGCGGCGTGGTGATCTTGAAGGCCATCGAGTCGCCGTCGACGGTGTGTACCGGGGTGCCCAGGTATTCCACCAGCGAGGCGTCATCGGTGACGGCGACGCCGACGGCACGTTCGTAGGCCCGGCGCAGCAGCGCGGTCTCGAAGCCCTGCGGCGTTTGGACGGCGCGCAACCCGGATCGTTCCGGGGTACCGAGCACCACCCCGTTCGAGTCGACGGCCTTGATGGTGTCGGTGACCGGCAGCACCGGGATGACCGCACGCAGTCCGTCGCGCAGGGCGGCGACCACCCGTTGGATCTGCTCGATCGGCGTCAGGGGCCGGGCGGCGTCGTGCACGAGCACGAATTCCGGCTCCCCGATCGCCCCCAGCGCACGGCGGACGGTTTCGGGACGCTCCGGACCGCCCTCGACGACCGTGGCGCGGCCGTCGAGCAGCAGTTTCGCTTCTTCGACCCGGTCAGCGGGTGCGGCGACGACCACCCGGTCGACGACGCCGGACGCGAGTAATCCGTCGACGGCGCGTTCGAGCAAGGTGTGACCAGCGAGATCCACAAAAGCCTTCGGGATGCCCGCGCCCAACCGCTCACCGGAACCGGCGGCCGTGACGACCGCGACAGTGCCCGACACCGAACCCCTCAGGGCAGTCAGGACGCGGCGGCAAGCGCCTCGTCGAGAATGATCGTGGCCTTCTCGTCGTCGGTGTTCTCAGCCAGGGCCAGCTCTCCGACGAGGATCTGCCGAGCCTTGGCCAGCATGCGCTTCTCGCCAGCGGAAAGACCGCGCTCCTGATCCCGGCGCCACAGGTCACGAACGACCTCGGCGACCTTGTTGACGTCGCCCGACGCCAGCTTCTCGAGGTTGGCCTTGTAGCGGCGCGACCAGTTGGTCGGCTCTTCGGTGTGCGGGGCGCGCAGAACCTGGAACACCTTGTCCAGGCCCTCCTGCCCGACAACGTCCCGGACGCCGACGTATTCGGCGTTTTCCGCTGGAACTCGAACGGTCAGGTCTCCCTGGGCGACCTTCAAGACGAGATATTCCTTCTGTTCGCCTTTGATGGTCCGGGTTTCGATCGCTTCGATCAATGCAGCACCGTGGTGTGGATAGACAACGGTGTCTCCGACCTTGAAAATCATCAGTTTCGAGCCCCTTTCACAAAGCAATGTTAGCACGGGGGCCGACAGCGTGTGGAACAACTGTGCAGGTCAGGGGCATCATAGGTGAAGAGTGGGGGTTGACAGGGTGTCGAAAGCGTGCAACACGCAGGCCTTCAACGGCTCCCAGCACACCCCGCCCAGACCCGGGTTGTGAACTTCCGTCACACCGCCATGAACCCTCAGCTACCGCCGCGCCGCGCTACCTACTACTGTGCATAGTCGAACCGCGGCGGCGCGTCGGTGCCGTCCACACCGGCCGAGCAGGAGACTGTTGTGAACCGCTTGACGAATCGCCTTGTGGCCGCATCCGCTGGCCTGGCCGCCTGCGGGTTGATTCTGACGGGCTGCGGAGCGGGTCAGATCTCACAGACCGCGGATCAGGAATCGGCCGTCAACGGCGCCACCGGTAATGCCGGGAACATGGCCCTGCGTAACGTCCACATTCAGGCAGTGCAGTCTGGTGACGCCCTGAAACCCGGGCAGACCGTCGAGCTGATCTTCGTGGCGGCAAACACGTCTCCGGACACCAACGACAAGCTGGTCAGCGTCAGCACCGACGTGGGTACGGTTGCCCTCACCGGCACCACCGCCATCCCGGCGGGCACTTCGCTGATCGTCGGCACCGCCGACGGCCAGCCCGAGGCCGCCGCACTGGGCAGCACGCAGCCGACCAAAGCCGAGGTCACGCTCAGCCAGCCGATCACCAACGGCCTGACCTACCCCTTCACGTTCGAGTTCGACAAGTCCGGCCAGGCCACCATCGCGGTGCCGATTTCGGCCGGCGGCGCGGCGCGCCAGGACGGCGACCCGGTCGGCGGCCACCACTAGCGGGCTGACACGGGCGGTTAATCCGCCGATCTGTCACACCCACCCGATACGGTCACGGCGTGGCCAAGGCACGTTCGCAATATCGCTGTTCAGAGTGCCGCCACGTGACGGCCAAATGGGTCGGCCGCTGCCCGGAATGCGGCACCTGGGGCACCGTCGACGAAGTCGCCGGCCTGGCCGCCGCGGGCGGCTCCGGCCAGCGGGCCGTAGTGCCGTCCTCCCCCGCCGTGCCGATCAGTTCCATCAACCCCGACCGCACCCGCCACTTCCCCACTGGCGTTGACGAGCTCGACCGTGTGCTGGGCGGCGGCGTGGTGCCCGGCTCGGTCAGCCTGCTGGCCGGTGATCCCGGCGTCGGCAAGTCCACCCTGCTGCTCGAGGTGGTGCACCGGTGGGCACAATCCGGCCGGCGCTCGCTGTATGTGTCGGGCGAGGAGTCGGCGGGCCAGATCCGTATGCGCGCCGGGCGCACGGGATGTACCCACGACGAGGTGTTCCTGGCCGCCGAGACCGACGTCAACACCGTGCTCGGCCACATCGAGGCCGTGCAGCCCAGCCTGGTGGTGGTCGACTCGGTGCAGACGATGACGGCCGGCGACACCGACGGCGTGGTGGGCGGGGTGACCCAGGTGCGCGCGGTGACGACGGCGCTGACCGCCGCGGCCAAGTCCAGCGGTGTGGCCCTGGTGCTCGTCGGGCACGTCACCAAAGACGGCGCGATCGCCGGCCCCCGTTCGCTGGAACACCTGGTGGACGTGGTCCTGCACTTCGAGGGCGACCGCAACTCGACTCTCCGGATGGTCCGCGGCGTCAAGAACCGCTTCGGCGCATCTGATGAGGTCGGTTGTTTCCTGTTGCACGACAACGGGATTCAAGGCGTCTCCGATCCGTCGGGATTGTTCCTCGACGACCGGCCGAACCCGGTTCCCGGCACCGCAGTCACAGTGGCCCTGGACGGTAAGCGGCCGCTGATCGGCGAGGTCCAGGCCCTGCTGGCCTACCGCCCGGAGAACGCGCCGCAGCGGCGCGCGGTCAGCGGCGTGGACAGTTCCCGCGCGGCGATGATCGCCGCGGTGCTCGAGCGCCGGGCCAACCTCAAGGTGAGCACCACCGACATCTACCTGTCGACCGTCGGTGGGATGCGGCTGATGGATCCCTCGTCAGATCTGGCGGTGGCGATGGCGATGGCGTCGGCCTACGCCGACCTGCCGCTGCCCGCCTCGACCGTGGTGATCGGCGAGGTCGGCCTGGCAGGAGATCTGCGGCGGGTCACCGGTATGGACCGCAGGCTGGCCGAAGCGGCCCGGCTCGGCTTCACCGAGGCCCTGGTTCCGGCCGGCTGCGGAACGGTGCCCAAAGGCTTCAAAGCCATCGAATCGGCCACCATCGGGGACGCGCTGCGCTCCATGCTGACGATCGCGAAACGGCCCTACGACAACGTCGTGACGCAGCTCAGGCGGGACGGGTCGAGTAACGACGTCGACGACGTGGACAATAAGTGGCTGTGAGCACCGTCAACCGCACGAACGGCTCGACGCAGCCGGCGCCCGCCACGCTGCGCGACACCATCGGGCGGCTGGCGCCGGGCACTGCCCTGCGCGACGGCCTGGAGCGCATCCTGCGCGGCCGTACTGGCGCGCTGATCCTGCTGGGTTACGACGAGCGGGTCGAGACGATCTGTGACGGCGGGTTCTCCCTGGACGTGCGGTTCGCACCGACCCGACTTCGCGAGCTGTCCAAGATGGACGGCGCCGTCGTGCTGTCCACCGACGGCAGCCGCATCGTGCGCGCCAACGTGCAGCTGGTGCCCGACCCGACGATCCCCACCGACGAATCGGGAACGCGGCACCGCTCGGCCGAGCGCGCCGCCATCCAGACCGGCTATCCGGTGATCTCGGTGAGCCACTCGATGAGCATCGTGACCGTCTACGTGTCCGGGGAACGTCACGTCGTCGCCGACTCGGCCACCATCCTGTCGCGGGCCAACCAGGCGATCGCGACGCTGGAACGCTACAAGGCCCGCCTCGACGAGGTGTCCCGGCAGCTGTCGACTGCCGAGATCGAAGACTTCGTCACCCTGCGCGATGTCATGACAGTGGTGCAGCGGCTGGAGATGGTTCGCCGAATTGGACTCGAAATCGATTCTGATGCAGTCGAACTCGGCACCGACGGCCGACAGTTGCGGCTACAGCTCGAGGAGTTGCTCGGCGGCAACGACACCGCCCGCGAGCTGATCGTGCGCGACTATCACGCCAACCCCGACGCGCCGTCCAAAGCTCAGGTGGCCTCGACGCTGGCCGAGCTGGACGCACTGTCGGACACCGAGTTGCTGGACTTCACCGCGCTGTCGCGGGTGTTCGGCTATCCCTCGACGACCGAGGCGCAGGATTCGGCGCTCAGCGCGCGGGGCTACCGGGCGATGGCCGGTATCCCGCGTCTGCAGTTCGCCCACGTCGATCTTCTGGTGCGGCGCTTCGGTTCCCTGCAGGGGCTGCTGGCCGCCAGCGCCACTGACCTGCAATCCGTCGAGGGCATCGGCGCGATGTGGGCGCGCCACGTCCGCGAGGGTTTGTCGCAGCTGGCGGAGTCGACGATCGCCGACCGGCTGGTCTGACACCGGTCGAGATAGGAAGGCGTCTAGGTCTAGCCGGCAGGCGCGGGCGGCGGCGCTTCGCCGGGTGCACCAGCGGGCAGCTGCTCACCGGCAGGCGGCACCGCACCCGGCGGTGGCGCGTCGGCGAGGATGAACGGCACCGACGCCGACCGCAGATTGCCGAGCTGGACAACCAGGTTGTAGGTGCCCGGACCGATCGGCTGGCGCGGCAGCGGGCACTGCGGCGCGGACCCCATGCCCGTCCAGGTCACCTCGGTGGTCACCTGCTCACCCGGGTTGAACGTCTTGACCAGAGTCTCGTTGGACGGTGCACAGTCCAGGTTCGACCACAGCCGGTGGCCGTCGAGGGAGTAGACATAGGCGGCCAACACGGCTGCGCCCACATCGCGCTTGCAGGCGACCAGGCCGATGTTGGTGACGACCATGGTGAACTTCGGCTGATCACCGATCACGTACTGCGGCTGGTTGGTGATGCCCTTGACCGCCAGGTTCGAATCCGGGCAGTCGTCGCCCTCCTTCAGCACCGGCGGCGGCATGACGGCCTCGGTCGGCGTCGGTGCGACCGCGACGGGTCCCGACGGGGTCTCCGCCGGTGGTGGCGGCGCGACGACGGGAGTCTTGTTGTCCGGCTGCGGGTTCTGCGGCCCCGCCGCAGTAGTGGTCTTGACGGTGCTCTTCGTGTCGGAGCCACCGCTGAAGATCACGAAGGCCACGCCGACAACGATCGCAACGACCACTGCGACGATGCCGATCGCAAGGCCACGGCGTCGCCAATAGATTTGCGAGGGAAGAGGTCCACGCGGTTCGAGATCCAGCACGTTCTCACGGTAAGCCCAGGTCACCGCGAGTTGTCCGACCCCGCTCGGCGTGTCGCCTTGTTCGCTAGCTGAAAAAGTGGTTATTCGCCGATGTCGCCGAGGTGTTCGCGCAGCACAACCTTGCCGTCGGCGAGCTGATACGTCAGCCCGACGATGCCCAGGTTCCCAGCCGCGATCCGCTCGGCGATCGCGGTGGACCGGGCCAGCAGCTGCGAACCGGTTTCGATGACGTGTCGGGCCTCGAACTCGTCCACCCTGGTCAGGCCCTCACGGCGGCCAATCAGGATCGACGGCGTCACACGCTCGACGACATCGCGGACGTACCCGCCCGGCACCGCCCCCTCGTCGAGGGCGGACAGCGTGGCCTTGACCGCTCCGCAGCTGTCGTGGCCGAGCACCGCGATCAGCGGCACGTTGAGCACGCTGACGGCGTATTCGATGGAACCGAGCACTGCGGAGTCGATGACGTGACCGGCAGTGCGCACCACGAACATGTCGCCCAGGCCCTGATCGAAGATGATCTCGGCGGCGACGCGGCTGTCCGCACACCCGAAGACGACGGCGGTCGGCCGCTGCTCCACTGCCAGGCTGGCTCGGTATTCGATGCTCTGGCTGGGATGCTCGGGCCGGCCTGCGACGAATCGCTCGTTACCCTCTTTGAGTGCCTTCCAAGCGGTTACGGGGCTGGTGTTCGGCATGGCCCCTATTCTGCCCTGTTACCCGCTCCGCGATGCGATGAGCATCAAATCCGCTGAACTCGTCGACTGGTACGCCCGCGCCCGCCGCGACCTCCCGTGGCGCGACCCGGACGTGACGGCATGGCAGATCCTGGTCAGCGAGTTCATGCTGCAGCAGACCCCGGTCGCCCGGGTGGCGCCGATCTGGCTGGACTGGGTGGCCCGCTGGCCGACACCGTCCGCGACGGCCGCCGCCAGTGCCGCCGACGTGCTCCGGGCCTGGGGCAAGCTCGGTTATCCGCGTCGGGCCAAGCGACTGCACGAGTGCGCGATCGCGATCGCCACCGAGCACGGCGACCGGGTGCCCGACGACGTCGAGGTGCTGCTCACCCTGCCCGGCATCGGGGCCTACACCGCCCGGGCCGTCGCCTGCTTCGCGTATCGGCAGAGCGTGCCGGTGGTGGACACCAATGTGCGCCGGGTGGTGGCGCGCGCTGTGCACGGTCTCGCCGACGCCGGTAATCCGTCGGCGGCGCGCGACCTTGCCGACGTGACGGCTCTGCTGCCCGATGATGAGACGGCTCCGGCGTTTTCGGCGGCGCTGATGGAACTCGGCGCCACGGTGTGCACGGCCCGTTCGCCCAACTGCGGCATCTGCCCGCTGAGTGCGTGTGCGTGGCGGGCGGCCGGGCACCCGCCGGCGACCACCGCACCCAAGCCCTCGCAAAAGTACGCGGGCACCGACCGCCAGGTGCGCGGACGGCTGTTGGATGTGCTGCGGGCTAGTTCCGCGCCGGTCGTCCGTGAACAGCTGGACGTGGTGTGGCTGACCGACACCGCGCAGCGGGATCGGGCGCTGGACTCGCTGTTGGTGGACGGGCTGGTGGAGCAGACGGCTGACGGCCGGTTCGCCCTTGCGGGCGAAGGCGACGATGCGGGGCCCCCAGTGCCCCGAGGAGGAGCCGAGCAGACAACTGGCGAAGGTGATCAAGCGGAGCGGGCGAAGCGGCGCCGGTAGTCCGACGGGGTGACGCCGACGATCCTGCGGAAGTGGTGCCGCAGCAGCGTGGCGTTGCCGAAGCCGGCCCGCTCGGCGATGCGGTCGACGTCCAGATCGCTTTCCTCGAGCATCCGGCGGGCGTAGAGCACTCGCTGGTCGGTGACCCACTGCATGGGTGTGGTGCCGGCCTCTTCGACGAAGCGCCGGGCGAAGGTGCGTGCGGACATGTTGGCCCGCCGGGCCATGCTCGCCACCGTGTGTGGCTTGTCCAGGTTCGACAGTATCCAATCCAATTGGGGGGCAAAGCCTTCCGAACATCGGGCGGGTATCGGTTGCTCGATGTACTGGCGCTGACCACCATCACGCTGCGGCGGCACCACCATCCGTCGCGCGATCTTGTTGGTGACCGTGCTGCCGAGTTCGCGGCGCACCAGGTGCAGGCTGGCGTCGATTCCGGCCGCGGTGCCCGCGCTGGTCACCAGATCACCATCGTCGACGAACAGCACATTGCGGTCGATGATCGCCGTCGGATACCGGCGGGCGAGGTCGTCGGCGTGCATCCAGTGCGTGGTGCAACGCCGCCCGTCGAGCAGTCCCGCCTCCCCCGCCACGAACGCGCCGGAACACACGGTCAGGATCGTCGACCCCGCGGCGTGCGCGGCCCGCAGTGCCTCCAGCGCCTCGGGCGGGTACGCCTCGACCGGTCCCGTTACCGCCGACACCGCCACCACGTCGGCACCGACCAGAGCGTCGAGGCCGTGGTCGGGCACCAACTGCGCACCGACGCTGGTGCGCAGCGGCCTCCCCGGCTCCGGGCCGCACACCTTGAAATCGAAGTTGGGCACGCCGTCGGCGGACCTGTCGATACCGAAGACCTCGCAGATCACCCCGAACTCGAACACCGCGAGGCCCTCGAGGACCAGCGCCGAGACGCTCTTCAATGCCATGGCAGAATTTTATACCACCCGGTCAGTACTGCCACTGTTGGCGGGATCTTTTCTGCCGAAGTATTACTGCCATGACCGCATTACTCGCATTCCTGAACAAACTGCGGCTGCGTGCCGATCAATTCCGGGTGAGCGCGCCGATGGTCGGCCCACTCTTCGGTGACGACGCCGACGCCCGCCGGATCAGCCACGACCTCGACGCCATGCGGACCCGATTCGAACACCACCCGGCGTGGCCGTCGTCAGGCGTCCTCGGGGAGCGCCGCTAGGAACGTCTCGACGGCTTCCCGGTACTGCTCCGGGGCGTCGTCGTGGACGAGGTGGCCTGCGCCCGGCACATGCACGTAGCGGGCGTCGGCGGCCAGTTCCGCCATCCGGCGCATCTGCCCCGGCGGGGCCACCGAGTCACCGGCCTCGATGAGCAACACCGGAACGCGGACCGCCTGCCACTGCTGCCAGTAGTCGCGGGTGCCCCATTGCCCGGCGATCTCCATCCAGCGGGCGGGCCGGCCGTGTAGCCGCCAGCCGGTCGCCGTCCGGTCGAACGCCTCGAGGAAGTAGCGACCGGCGATCGGCCCGTACTCGTCGTAAACCTGTTCGGCAGTGGGGTATTCGACCGGCAGCGCATGCACCCAGGGCTCCCACGGACCGGTCGTCCGGCCGACGAAGTCGGGTGCCATGTCCTCGACCACCAGCGCACGCACCAGATCGGGCCGCTGCGCGGCCAGACACCACGAGTGCAGACCGCCCATCGAGTGACCGACGAGAATCGCCGGGCGGCCGAGGGCTTCAACGGCGGCACCCAGGTCGGCGACGAACCGCTCGGTGCTGACGGGTTCGGGATCGTCGACCTCACGGCCGCGATGCCACGGCGCGTCATAGGTGTAGACCGCGCCGAATCTCCTCAGCCACGGCACCTGCCGCGACCACGTGGTGCCACGCCCCATCAGGCCGTGCACCAACACCAGCGGGCGACCACTGCCACCCCGATACGCCAGCGAATCGGTGCTCACCGCTTCATCTTGCGCGGTCGGCCACCGCCCGCGGCGGGCGCGGTAGCCTTGCGCCATGTCCGTGGTGAAGATCAACGCAATCGAGATTCCACCGGGTGCCGGCCCCGAACTGGAGAAGCGGTTCGCCAACCGTGCCCACGCCGTCGACAACCAGCCGGGGTTCCTCGGGTTCCAATTGCTGCGCCCGGTCAAGGGCGAGGACCGCTACTTCGTGGTGACCACGTGGGAGTCCGAAGAGGCCTTCCAGGCCTGGGCGACCGGGCCCGCGATCCACGCGCACGCCGGTGAACGCGCCAACCCGGTGGCCAAGGGTGCCCATCTGCTGGAGTTCGAGGTTGTGTTGGACGTTGCCGGGACCGGCACCAAGGCGTAGCGCGCGCCGGGCGCGCCGCAGCGCGGTGGCATTGGCCACCGTCATCGCGTCCGCCGCTGCCCTGGCAACCAGCTGCTCACCGGCACCCACCCCGCCGGCCAACGCCGGCGCGGGTGTCCGCATCGACCTCAACACCCCCACCGGGGTGCGGGCCAAGCAAGTCATGGACATGCTGAACTCGGACTGGCCGATCGGGAACGAAAGCGTCAAGACGCTGGCCACCCCCGAGCTCGTGGACCCGGTCGCCCACAGCATGGACTCACTGTGGTGGGACCGGCCCTATACCCTGGCCGGAGTCGACATCGGCGCGAACGTCGCCACCCTGCACCTGCTGACGTCCTATGGCGCGCGCCAGGACATCGACCTGCGGATCGGGGACGACACCTTCGTCAGCCGGTTCGTCGTCAACACCGAAACACCCAAAATCGACTCATGGCAGGACGTCGACACCGCGCTGAGCCGCACGGGCGCCCGTTATTCATGGCAGGTGTCCAAGGTCGACGCTGGCCGCTGCGAGAAGGTCGCCGGTACCAATACTTCCGAATCCCTGCCGCTCGCTTCGATTTTCAAAACCTATGTGCTCTATGCGGTCGAAACTGCAATAACGGCAGGGACTTTGAAGTGGGACGACAAGCTGACGATCACCGCCGAGGGCAAGAAGCTCGGCACATCTGGCTTCGACAAGCTGCCGCCCGGTTCGCAGATCACGGTTCGCGAAGCGGCCGGCAAGATGATCGCAACGAGCGACAACATGGCCACCGATCTGCTGATCGGGCGCCTGGGCACCCACGCCGTCGAAGAGGCTCTCGCCGCCGCCGGCCACCACGACCCGGCGAGCATGACACCGTTCCCCACCATGCGGGAACTGTTCGCCATCGGCTGGGGCAATCCGGATGTGCGGGAGAACTGGAAGACCGCCACCGTTGCACAGGACCGCGCAAAGCTGTTGCACGACGCCGATTCCCGGCCATACGACCCGGACCCGTATCGCTCCCACTCACCCGGTTCGGCCTACGGCGCCGAGTGGTACGGCAACGCCGAGGACATCTGTCGCGTGCACGCCGGTCTGCAGCACAACGCCGTCGGACCCGCAGCCCAGGTCAAGGACGTGATGTCGGAAACCGCGGGCATCGACCTCGACAAAGCCGAATGGCCCTATGTCGGCGCCAAGGCCGGCAATCTGCCCGGCGACATGACATTCAGCTGGTATGCCGTCGACCGCACCGGGCAGGCGTGGGTGGTCAGCTTCCAGCTCAATTGGCCCCGGTTCCACAGCGCGAACGCAGGTGGCTGGGTGATGACGATCATCAAGCAGGTCTTCGGGCTACTGCCCCGTTACCGCTGATCGCAGCGTCCACACCATTCCCCGGAAGTTCATGGCGGTGCGGCTGGACGGCGCAATGTCGATTCGCCAGAACGACTTCGGGGGTGCGTCCAGCGCATCGAGGATCGCCGCACGGATCACCGCGGGGTGGGTGATCGCCACTGCGCCGCCCGGCGTCCGGCTGACATCCGCGAGCCAGCCACGCACCCGCGCCAGCAATTCGACGATCGACTCCCCGCCATGCGGGCAACTGTCGGGGTCGGTGAGCCAGCGGGTGAGCTGGTCGGGCGGCACCTCGTCGAGGGCCATACCTCGCCACTGACCACAATCCAGATCGGCCAGCCGACCATCCACCATGGCCGTCAGACCGAGCAGTTCGGCAGTCTCGCGCGTCCGGGTCTCGGGCCCGCACAGCACCGTGTCGGCGGCAGGCGCATCGAGCTGCGAAAGCTGGCGGCGGCCAAGCGCATTCAGCGTTTCGTCCACCGGAAATCGCCCGGCTGACATGGCGTCGGTCATACCATGCGACACCAACGTCAGCCGGACGACCTCACTCACGCAGAGATGGACTCCGGCGCCTTGCTGTCGAGCAGCCGGGACAGCATGGCCCCACCGAACAGGCCGATCGTCGTCCAGACGATCACCTGGGTGCCCAGCGCATACAACCGGAACTCGTACAGATCGGCCGCTGGGAAACCCGGGAAAACGATCGTCCCGGCGTCGTTGACCATCGGGCCCGGTGTCTCGTTGATCGTCGGCAGGATGAGCATGACGACCGCGACCGCGACGATGTAGGCGCCACCCGCTGCCAGAGTCGCGTTCCAGGCGCCCAGTTTCGGCGTGAGCTGGAACGCGAGGTACACCGAAGCGACCATGAACAGCGCGGAAAGCGCCACCATCAGCACATACAGCAGGGCGCGCTGCTTGATGGTTTCGTCCAGGCTGGTCGCCGGCGGGCTGGGCGGGTACTTGAGCGCAGGGACCACCCACAGCGAGATGAGCATCGCCCCTGCGGTCAGCACCGCCAGCGTGCGGGCCGACACAGTGGTGATCCGGCTGTAGGCCACGCAGAACACGACCGCGAACAGCGCACCGAGCGCCACGCTGAAGAGCAGTACGCCCAGTCCCATACCGATATTGGACTGCACGGCCCGGGTGAACAGCTCCCCGCCCTCTTCGTGACCGTGGCTGTGACCGTGAGCGGACGCCGCCTCCATGGCCTCATGGGCGGCCGCGGTGCCGTCCTCGAAATCGATGGCCCGCCCGACGATCGGCTCGATGAAGATCTTCGACCAGACGAATCCGAGCAGGCCGGCAAGGGCGCCGGCCAGAATGCCGCGCCAGATTATTGACTTTTCCATGTAATTGAGTCGCTCAGTGGCAGGGGAAGCCGAGCAGATGGCGGGCGTCATGCACGAATTCGTGGATGTACATGTTGTCGCCGAACACCGAAGTGGCGCCTTGATCGACGCCGACGAAGTAGAGGACCAGCAGCGCGAAGAACGCGGTCAGCGAGAGCCAGACGACGGCCTTGGCGGCCGAGAGGTCGACGGCGCGAGACCGGCCCTGTGTCTGCGGAGTAGTCATTGGAGTCCTTTCAGGGAACTGCGCGTCCCACATGCGAACCGTGACGGGCCTCGGGTCTGACTCTCAACAGTGGCGCGACCGTTCTGGAATTTCACCAGATTCCTCGACTCGTCTCTTACATCGAGGATGTTATACCCGCCCGGTATCAGCTGGCGCCGTAACCCAGCTGCTGTGCGGTGTACTTGGCGGCATCGCTGACCGGGACGGCCTGCACTGCGGTGCCGTAGGCGCAGATCTCAGTCCAGACATCGCCGAGCTCAGTGGTGTCGAAGCGCATTCCGATGATCGCGTTCCCGCCACGGTTGCGGGCCTCGTTCATCAGCCGGTTCATCGCCTCGTTGCGGCTCTCGGCGAGATTCTTGGTCATGCCCTGCAGCTCGCCGCCGAACATGCTCTTGAAGCCGGCACCCATCTGGGAGAAGGCATTGCGCGATCGCACGGTGAGACCGAACACCTCGCCGCACACCCGCTGGATCTCCCAGCCCGGAATGTCGTTGGTGGTGACCACAAGCATGAGCGCAGCGTAGCTGTCCGGGGCTCTGCAATACGAAAAAGCCCCCGACGTCGTCGAGGGCTTCTTCGTCGCTCGCTTACTCGGCCGCAGTGCCCGCGGTCGCGGTACCCGCCTTGGCCAACTCGACGGGCTCGGCCGGCTTGGGTCCACCGGTGAAGGTGAACTTCGCGTCCTCGCCGGCGCCTTCGCCGTCCCAGTTGTCCACGTCGACTGTCACCAGCTGACCGGGGCCGACCTCCTCGAAGAGGATCTTCTCGCTCAGGGCGTCCTCGATCTCGCGCTGGATGGTCCGGCGCAGCGGCCGGGCACCCAACACCGGGTCGAAGCCGCGCTTGGCCAGCAGCGCCTTCGCCTTGTCCGTCAGATCCATCTCCATGTCCTTGGTCTTGAGCTGCTTGGACACCCGGCTCACCATGAGATCGACCATCTGGATGATCTCGTCCCTGGTGAGCTGGTGGAAGACGATGATGTCGTCGATGCGGTTCAGGAACTCCGGGCGGAAGTGCTTCTTCAGCTCGTCGTTGACCTTCTGCTTCATCCGCTCGTAGTTGTTCTCACCGCCACCCTGGGTGAAGCCGAGCCCGACCGCCTTCGAGATGTCGGACGTGCCGAGGTTGCTGGTGAAGATCAGCACGGTGTTCTTGAAGTCGACCGTGCGGCCCTGACCGTCGGTGAGACGGCCGTCCTCGAGGACCTGCAACAGGGTGTTGTAGATCTCCTGGTGGGCCTTCTCGATCTCGTCGAACAGCACGACCGAGAACGGCTTCCTTCTGACCTTTTCAGTGAGCTGGCCGCCCTCTTCGTAGCCGACATATCCCGGTGGGGCACCGAACAGCCGCGACGCGGTGAAGCGGTCGTGGAACTCGCCCATGTCGATCTGGATCAGGGCGTCGTCGTCGCCGAACAGGAACTCCGCCAGCGCCTTGGACAACTCGGTCTTACCGACGCCGGACGGGCCGGCGAAGATGAACGAGCCGGACGGCCGCTTGGGATCCTTCAGGCCGGCACGGGTACGACGGATGGCCTTGGAAACAGCACGCACGGCATCCTCTTGCCCGATGATCCGCTTGTGCAGTTCGTCTTCCATGCGCAGCAGCCGAGTGGTCTCCTCCTCGGTCAGCTTGAACACCGGGATACCGGTCCAGTTGCCCAGGACCTCGGCGATCTGCTCGTCGTCGACCTCGGCCACGACATCGAGATCGCCTGAGCGCCACTGCTTCTCGCGCTCCGCTCGCTGGGCCACGAGTTGCTTCTCGCGGTCACGCAGATTCGCGGCCTTCTCGAAGTCCTGCGCGTCGATCGCGGATTCCTTCTCCCGGCGCGCGTCGGCGATCTTCTCGTCGAACTCGCGCAGGTCTGGCGGAGCCGTCATCCGGCGGATACGCATCCGCGCCCCGGCCTCGTCGATCAGGTCGATCGCCTTGTCCGGCAGGAACCGGTCGTTGATGTAGCGGTCGGCCAGGGTGGCCGCCGCGACCATCGCGGCATCGGTGATCGAAACGCGGTGGTGCGCCTCGTAGCGGTCCCGCAGCCCCTTGAGGATCTCGATGGTGTGCGCCACCGTGGGCTCGCCGACCTGGACCGGCTGGAACCGGCGCTCCAAGGCGGCGTCCTTCTCGATGTACTTGCGGTACTCGTCGAGCGTGGTGGCGCCGATCGTCTGCAGCTCGCCACGGGCCAGCTTCGGCTTCAGGATGGAAGCGGCGTCGATCGCGCCCTCGGCTGCACCCGCCCCGACGAGCGTGTGCAGCTCGTCGATGAACAGGATGATGTCGCCGCGGGTGTTGATCTCCTTGAGCACCTTCTTGAGGCGTTCCTCGAAATCACCGCGGTAACGGCTGCCGGCCACCAGCGACCCGAGGTCGAGGGTGTAGAGCTGCTTGTCCTTGAGCGTCTCGGGAACCTCGCCGTGCACGATCGCCTGGGCCAGGCCCTCGACAACGGCGGTCTTTCCGACGCCGGGCTCACCGATCAGCACGGGGTTGTTCTTGGTGCGCCGGCTCAGCACCTGCATCACCCGCTCGATTTCCTTCTCACGGCCGATGACCGGGTCGAGCTTGCCCTCCATCGCGGCCGCGGTCAGGTTGCGGCCGAACTGGTCGAGGACCAGCGAGGTCGACGGGTTGCCGGACTCGCCGCCGCGCCCACCGGTACCGGCCTCCGCGGTCTCCTTGCCCTGATAGCCGGACAGCAACTGGATGACCTGCTGACGCACCCGCGTCAGTTCGGCGCCGAGCTTCACCAGCACCTGGGCGGCCACACCCTCGCCCTCACGGATCAGGCCGAGCAGAATGTGCTCGGTGCCGATGTAGTTGTGGCCGAGCTGCAGCGCCTCGCGCAGGCTCAGCTCAAGCACCTTCTTGGCGCGGGGGGTGAACGGGATGTGCCCGGACGGTGCCTGCTGGCCCTGCCCGATGATCTCCTCGACCTGGCTGCGGACACCTTCGAGCGAGATGCCCAGCGACTCCAGTGACTTGGCGGCTACGCCTTCACCCTCATGAATAAGGCCCAGCAGGATGTGCTCGGTGCCGATGTAGTTGTGGTTGAGCATCCGGGCTTCTTCTTGGGCCAGGACGACGACCCTGCGGGCACGGTCGGTAAATCTCTCGAACATCGTCGGTTACCTGCTCTCCATCACGATTAGGTACAGCGGTAGTCACCACGTACCTGTCGTCCACTCTAATGGGAGGCCCCGGGAGGCGTCCTCCCTTGCCCACCCATACCGCGTCCCTAACGGTGCGGACCTAGCACACCAACGCAGCAGGACAGCGAAACGTTTCCGGTAATTGCCGGTGGCCGCTTCGCCGCAAGCGAACTCCGGCCGAAAGGAGGCGCAGGTCTAGGTCGCGGCGTGGAAGGCGTCGATGATGTCGGCCGGGATGCGCCCCCGAGTGGACACCTTGTGGCCATTGCGGCGAGCCCAGTCGCGAATCGCGGCGCTCTGCTCCCGGTCGATGGCGGCACGCCCACGGCCGGCCGGGCCCGAGCGGCCACGGCGGCGGCCACCGACGCGACGGCTGGCCTCGACCCACTGCTTGAGATCGTTGCGGAGTTTCTGAGCATTCTTTGAAGAAAGATCGATCTCATAGCTCACACCGTCGAGCGCGAATTCGACTGTTTCATCCGCAGCGCCCGCGCCGTCAAAATCGTCGACGAGAGTGACGGTAACTTTCTTGGCCATTGCCTCACTGAATCCTTAAGCCTGCGCCATCAACCGATAGTTGGGCGTCTTCACCCTGTGCCACCAACAAACACTGTGCCACCAACAAACACTGTGCCACCAATCTGCCACACTGGCACACGGCATTCAACAAGGATTGGATCGGTGCACTTCAGCCGTGTCGGCGAACAATCGGGAACAAAACCGTTTCGCGAATTGACAAGCCGGTGAGAACCATCAACAGCCGATCGATGCCCATTCCCGTTCCGGTGGTCGGCGGCATCGCATACTCCATCGCGGCGAGGAAATCCTCGTCAAGCGCCATCGCCTCGTCGTCGCCGGCGGCCGCCGCCCTGGCCTGGGCCTCGAACCGTTCGCGCTGAATGATCGGATCGACGAGTTCGGAGTAGCCCGTCGCCAACTCCATTCCGCGCGCGTACAGATCCCACTTCTCGGTCACGCCAGCGATACTCCGATGCTGCCGGGTCAGCGGTGTGGTCTCGACCGGGAAATCCCTGACGAATGTCGGAGCCCACAACGTGTCACCGACCGTGTGCTCCCAGAGTTCCTCGACGAGCTTGCCGTGCCCGTAGCCGCGATCCTTCGGGATCTCGACGCCAAGCCGGTCGGCAATTGCGAGTAAGTATTCGGCTGATGTGTCGGGTGTGATCTCTTCACCGAGAGCTTCGGACAGCGACGGATACATTTGAATCGACGGCCATTCCCCGTCGATGTCATAGATAGTTCCATCCGGCAATGGCACTTGCCGAGTCCCGATGGCCTCATCCGCCACTTCCTGAATAACTTCGCGGGTGACGATCGCCGAATCGTCGTACGTCCCCCAGGCCTGATAAGTCTCGAGCATCGAGAATTCCGGCGAATGTGTGGAATCCGCACCTTCGTTTCGGAAGTTCCGATTCAGCTCGAAAACCTTCTCCAGGCCGCCCACGACGCACCGCTTGAGGAACAACTCCGGAGCGATCCGCAGGTACAGGTCCGCGTCGAGGGCATTGGAGTGGGTGACGAACGGCCGGGCCGCGGCACCGCCGGCCAGCGTCTGCAGCATCGGGGTCTCGACCTCGAGGAACCCGCGACGTTCCAGTGCGTGACGGACGGCCCGC
This sequence comes from Mycolicibacterium rhodesiae JS60, assembly GCA_000230935.2. Classification (GTDB taxonomy): domain Bacteria; phylum Actinomycetota; class Actinomycetes; order Mycobacteriales; family Mycobacteriaceae; genus Mycobacterium; species Mycobacterium rhodesiae_B. The sequence goes on along the minus strand of AGIQ01000001.1, from coordinate 166,270 downwards.
ACGACGGCAATGCGCTGGCGGGCGACGTCACGCGCCTGAGGGCGGACGATCAGGTCGACATAGCGTTGCCGGACCCGGGACTCCTCGCTCATCTCCTTGTGCGCGACGGGTAGCGGGCGCAACGCCTTGCTGGCCATTTGCCAGGAATCGGCGAGAACCGACAGCTCACCGCGCCGCGAACTGATCACCTCGCCATGCACGAACACGATGTCGCCGAGGTCGACCTCGGCCTTCCACTCTTCCAGGGCCTGCTCACCGACGCCGGCCAGGCTGATCATGGCCTGCAGCTGAGTGCCGTCGCCTTCCTGCAGCGTCGCGAAACACAACTTGCCGGAGTTCCTGGCGAACACCACGCGGCCGGCGACGCCGACAACGTCACCGGTGGTGGTGTCGGCGGCCAGGTCGGGGTAGGCCGCCCGGATCTCGGCCAGCGAATGGGTGCGTGGAACCGAAACCGGGTAGGGGTCTTTGCCCTGGGCCAGCAGGGCCTCGCGCTTGCCCTGGCGGATCCGGAACTGTTCGGGGACGTCGACGCCCGCGTGGTCGGTATCCGGAGTGTCTGCAGAGCTCACGACGTGCCAGCTTAAATGAGGTGATGAGGTCCCTCATAAGCGCGGCCGCGGTGGCAGCCCTGGCCGACGAGCGGGTGGACTGGCGGTACAAGGGGTTGCCCGCCGCATGGGCGGGCCTTACTGCCACTGAGATCTGTGCTGCCGCGCCCGATCTGTTCGACGCCGGGCCGCTGGGACCGGTGTGCGTCTTGTCCGACGAGGCGCTGCGCCACAACCTGGCCACGATGGCCGGCTGGTGTGTGCGGCACGGTGTCGAACTGGCGCCGCACGGGAAAACCCACATGTCCCCACAGCTGCTGGCCCGGCAGTTCGAGGCCGGGGCGTGTGCGGTGACGGCCGCGACGATCAGCCAGGTCCGGACCTACCGGGCGTTCGGGGTGCGCGAGGTGGTGCTGGCGAACGAACTGGTCGACTCGGCGGGGCTGGCCTGGCTGGCCGCCGAACTCGACGGGGATGCCGATTTCCGGCTGATCTGCTGGGTGGACTCGGTTCGCGGGGTCGATCTGATGACCGAGGCGCTGCTGGCCGCCGGCGCCGGCCGGCCGGTCGACGTCTGCGTCGAACTGGGCGCGCCGGGCACGCGTACCGGCTGTCGCGATGACGCCACCGCCGACGCGGTGGCCGCGGCGGCCCTGGCCAGTCCGCGGCTTCGGCTGGTCGGGGTCGCCGGCTACGAGGCCGCGTTGGGCCACGATGTGTCGGCCGCCGGTGTGGCGCCGGTGCGGGATTTCCTGAGGTGGGTGCGCACGGTTGCCATCCGGCTGGCGCCGTTGTGCGAGTCACCCGACGTCATCGTCACTGCCGGTGGCAGTACGCATTTCGATGTGGCCGCACACGTTTTGGCCGGACCGTGGCGCACGGTTCTGCGCAGCGGTGCGTATCTGACCAACGACGACGGGCTCTACCTGCGGACCTCGCCGCTGACCAGACCCGGCGCTGAACCCGGCGGGTTCGTGGCGGCGATGCAGGTGTGGGCGCAGGTGTGCTCTCGGCCCGAGCCGGGGCTGGCGCTGCTGACGATGGGCCGCCGCGACGTGTCATTCGATCAGGATCTTCCTGTGCCGCAACGGCTTCGGCAGGGAGCACAGTGGGTCGACGACGCGCTGGCCGGCTGCGAAGTCGTCAAGCTCAACGACCAGCACGCATTCCTGCGACTCTCGCCTGTCGCCGACCCCGTGGTCGAGGTCGGCAGCTGGATAGCGTTCGGGGTCTCCCACCCGTGCACGGTGTTCGACAAGTGGCAGCTGATACCGGTCGTCGAGGAGCACGGCCGGGTGACCGAGCTGGTGCGTACGTTCTTCTAGCGATTTCGGCGCGAAAACCGCCGCTGAGCGAACGAAAACGCGCCGAAATCGCTATCTCCGGCCGCGCTGGTTGTCGCGGTTGCGTTCGAACACCATTCGCAGACCGTCGAGGGTCAGATGCCGGTCGTAGTGCGAAACGGTGTGAAGGTCGGGCAGCATCAGCGGCGCGGAGTGACCGGTGGCGACGACCGCCACATCGGAGCCGGCGAACCCGTCGACGTCCTGCCGGATCCGGTTCACCAATCCGTCGACCAGGCCCGCGAACCCGAACAACGCACCCGCCTGCATACATTCCACGGTGTTCTTCCCGACCACCGACCGCGGCCGGGTGAGCTCGACCCGGCGCAGCGCCGCCGATCGCGCAGCCGCCGCATCCGAGGACACCTGGACGCCGGGAGCGATTGCCCCGCCGAGGAATTCGCCCTTTGCCGAGACGACGTCGACGCAGATCGACGAGCCGAAGTCCACCACGATGGCAGCCGAGGAGAACTTGGCGTAGGCGGCCAGACAGTTGACGATCCGGTCGGCGCCGACCTCTTTGGGATTGTCGACGAGCAGTGGGATGCCGGTGCGCACACCGGGTTCGATGAGCACATGCGGCACGCCAGCCCAATACTGGTCGAGCATGAGCCGGACCTCGTGCATCACCGAGGGGACGGTGGACAACCCGGTGGCACCGGTGAGCCGCTCGGAGTCATCGCCGATCAGGCCCTCGATGGTGAGCGCCAGCTCGTCGGCGGTCACCTCAGGTTCGGTGCGAATCCGCCACTGCTGCGTCACTTTTGCATGATCACCAGAGCCGGAGATCAACCCCACGACGGTGTGGGTGTTGCGGACGTCGATGGCCAGCAGCACAGCTCTAGCCAATCGTTCGCGGCGACAGCAGATCGGTGACGTCGTCGGGCACATGCGCCGGATCGTCGCTGAGGTCGATCTGGCGGTTCTCGGCATCGACGAACACCACCCTGGGCCGGTAGGCCCGCGCCTCGGCGTCGTCCATCACGCCGTAGGCGATCAAGATGACCAGATCACCGGGATGCACCAGATGGGCTGCCGCACCGTTGATTCCGATCACCCCGGTGCCGCGCTGTCCGGTGATCACATAGGTCTCCAGTCGCGCGCCGTTGTCGATGTCGACGATCGTCACCTGTTCACCCTCGAGCAGGTCGGCGGCGTCCATCAGATCGGCGTCCACGGTGACCGAACCCACGTAGTGCAGGTCGGCATGCGTCACCGTGGCGCGGTGGATTTTGGACTTCAACATCGTCCGGAACATCAATTTCTCCAAGTGATTTCGTTGTGTTCACTATTGGCGCCGGGCGGCGCGGTATCGGTCGACAGATCGACGGCGATGTTGTCCAGCAGCCGGGTGGTGCCGAGGCGGGCGGCGACCAGCAGGCGGGCCGGACCATAGGGCGGAGCCGGTTCCAGTTGCGGGCCACGCACTTCCAGATAGTCGACGGAGATGGCGGGGACCTCGTCGAGGACCGCACGTGCCGCGTCCAGCGCCGCTTCGGCCCCGCCCGCCGCGCCATACATGCCGGCCAGCAGCGCGGCCGACAACGCGCCGGCCTGCTCGCGCTCCTCAGCGGTCAGGTAGCGGTTACGTGATGACATGGCCAGGCCGTCGGACTCACGTACGATCGGCACACCGACGACGCGCACGTCGACGTTGAGATCGTCAACCATCTGGCGGATCAGGGCCAGCTGTTGATAATCCTTCTCGCCGAAGAATGCGCGGTCCGGCCGCACGATCTGCAGCAGCTTCAGCACGACGGTCAGCATCCCGGCGAAATGTCCTGGCCGCGAGGCACCTTCGAGCTGGGCGCCCAACGGTCCCGGGTGCACCGTGGTGCGGGGGCCGTCGGGGTACATCGCCGACACGTTCGGCGTGAACACCGCCTCGACGCCTTCGGCGCGCAGCAATTCGAGGTCGGCGTCCAGGGTGCGCGGGTAGGCGTCGAGGTCCTCACCGGGCCCGAATTGCAAGGGGTTCACGAAGATCGACACCACGACCACCGAGCCGGGTACCCGCTTGGCGGATCGCACCAGCGCCAGGTGGCCGTCGTGCAACGCGCCCATGGTCGGCACCAACATCACCCGGCGCCCGGTGTGCCGCAGCGCGCGGGTGACGTCGGACATCGCGTTGGGCGCCGAGTACACGTTGAGCGTTCCGGCGGTGAACTGCGGACCCGCGTTCATCGTCGCCGTCCTTGCCCTGACCATTCGGCCAACACCTCAACAACCTCCTTGGGGGCATGCGCACGCTGGGCGGTACGCAGCGAGATCGCGCAATAAGCCTGCGCCAGTTCGGAATCCACTTGATCCAGAGCAGCAAGATGGCCGGCGACGGCGGTGGCGTCACCGCGCGCCACCGGTCCGGTCAACGCTGCCTGGCCGCGCTGAAGGGTGTTCTCCAGCGCAGCACGGGCCAACGGACCGACGATCCGTTCCGCCAAACCTCCGGGGGCGTCGACCACGAGTTCCTGGCCGAGCAACTCCTGCCCGGACAGCGCAGCCCGCAGCGCGTCCAGCGCGTCGGCCAGCACCGTGACGATGTGGTTGCTCGCGTGGGCCAGGGCCGCGTGGTAGAGCGTGCGCGCGTCCTCGCGGACCCCGAACGGCTCGCCGCCGATCTCCAGCACCAGCGATTGGGCGATGGCGTAGCCGATCTCGTCAGCGGCGGTCACACCGAAGCAGCTGTCCGTTAGCCGGACGATGTCCTCGTCGGCACCGGTGAACGTCATCGCCGGGTGGATGGCCAGTGGGACGCAGCCCTGCTCGGTCAGCGGCGCCAGGATCGCCACCCCGTTGGCGCCGGAGGTGTGCACGACGATCGTCCCGCGGCGCACCGCGCCGGTCGCGGCCAGACCGTTGACCAACCCCCGCAGTTCGGAATCCGGCACGGTCAGCAGCAGCAGCTCGGAACGGTCGGCCACATCAGGTACCGCCAGGATCTCGGTATCGGGCAGCCGCCGTTCGGCCAACCGGCGCGATGTCGTCGAGATCGCGCTGCAGGCGACCACGATGTGCTCGGCGCGTTCCAGTGCGACACCGAGCGCGGTGCCGACGCGGCCGGCCGAGACGATGCCGACCTTGAGCCGGGCCGGACGCAAGCCGCTGGGGGTCCCCACCGTAGACGACCTCGCTGACGTCAATGAGTGTGTTCGTTCCAGTCCTGAATTCAGGTACCGGACGGTCCCGACAAGACTAACCCGACCGGGGCCGGGCTCTGACCAGGTGTGTCAGTCTTCACGTCGGCGGCGACGCCCGCCACCGCCGGCGTTTCCGTTGGCTTGCAGCCGGGCCAGCAAGTCGGCGACCGACTGGCCGCCGGTCTGCGAGCCGTCGCGCGACCTCGATCGCGGCGCCTCCTCGGTTGCCCCGCGATGCCGTGCGGGCGGTGGTGTCTGCGCAGCCGGTTGTCCGTCGCCGGGGCTCTCGACGGAATGCCGGGCACGCGGGGTGACGGGGTGCGGTTCTGGAGCCGATGCGGCTTCTTCCGGCGGAGTCCAGTGCCTGCCGCGCGGAGCGTCATCGGCGGCGGCGGACGGGACGACGATGCCGCTGTCGGAGTTAGCCACCCAATTGCTGCCCGGCGCTCCCGGCGGGAGCCATCGGCCATCGGCCTCCACCGGGCGCCATTGCGGAGCCTCGGGAGCGTGCGGCGCCATCGCGGGCTCTGCGGACAGGGCCGCAGCGGCGGCCGCGACATCGGACTGCGGTTCCGGACGCGGCGGGGGCGGGGGCGCAAACGGCGGTACGGCCTGCTCGCTGTCGTGCCCGCCACTTTCCGAAGGCCTTCGGTGCGAGCCCCCCTCCGGCGCAGGCTCCGGCTCGGCGCGACGCCGACGGCGCGGCGGCGGCGGGGCAGATGGCTGTTCCGGTTGCGGCGGAACCAGCGGCTCCTCGGGGACGTCGATGATCGGGTTCTCGGCGGTGACCGGTCGGCTGCCGGTCTCGTCCGGCCGCACCGGCGTAATCCGACTGCTCTCGACACGCCCGGGCACCGGTGGCATCGTCGTCGTGTCGCGGGTCCAGTCGGGCGTGCGATCGCCCTCGAGGGCGGGCCGGTCGCCGAGGTCGGCGTCGAAGAGGATCTCCAGGTTGGCCCGCAGCGCGGCCAACTCCGAACGCAGGGCGGCCACCTCGTCGGCGGCCTGAGCACGAATCTCGTTGGCCAGCTCGCGGCGCAGATGCGACTCGACGCTGAGCTCGTACTCGCGGCGGGCCGAGATCTCACGGTCGAGCTGCAGGTCGTAGACGAGTTTCAGGTCGCGGGCCCGGGCGGCGTCGATATCGCTCTGCCTGCGGTACATGACCGAGACGAACGCGCCGATCACCGCGGCCCACAACGACAGGATGACCGCCAACTTGAGCAGCTCGACGCGGGTGGTGAAGACCAACGCGGAACTGGCCGCAATGGCTAGGACCAGCAACACCGTCAAGAGCAGCCAACCCGGCCTGCGGCCGCCGCGCCGATTCTTGGCGCCGCGGGACAGAACGGTCATGGGCTGACTGTACCCGCGCGATCTCCGTCCGCGTGTCGTCGAGCTGCGGCGATTCGCCGTCTGGGACTAGTCGCGGGCCGCGTCCGGATCGTCGGTCGGGTCGCCGGGTGAGCGGCAGCAATGTTGCAACCACATCGCCGCGACCACCAATGCCAGGGCGCTGACGGCGGCGATGGCAGCACCCGGGGTGTCCGCCCCCGCCACCCGCAGCTCGGCACGGCGCGGCAGGAGGTAGACCAGCACGCCGATCCACCAGCCCAGCATCAACGCCCCGACCCAGGCCGACGCCTTGGCGACCACGACACTGCGCGCGACGGTCAGCGGGTGCAGCCGGCCGCCGCCGACACCGATCTGCCCGGCACTGATCTTGGTCCGCACCGACACCCCCCAGGGGGCCTCGACCGCGGCGACGGCCAGCAGTGACAGCCCGGTCCAGGCCGTGATCGGCGGAAAGTAGTGGTACAGCAGGTGCACCAGCAGGTAGGCCAGGACCGCGACGCCGACGACCGCGGCGGTGAGGTCGCGTTTTCGTGTCGGACCCATCAGGCACCCAGCCCCAGCACCAAACCGGTCAGCCGGACGCCGTCCCGGTCGACCGCCTCCAGTTCGGTCAGTAGACGGTCGACCCGCTGGGGCTCGCCGGCCACGGTGAGTTCGGCATCGGGGTCGACGGCCAGCCAGGGCACCATCACGAACGCGCGCAGGTGCGCCAGCGGATGCGGCAGCGTCAGCCCATCGTCGGAGGAGAAGACCTCGACGTCGCCGTCGTAACAGGAGACGAGATCGACGTCGAGGGTGCGCGGCCCCCACTTCTGCTCGCGGACGCGGCCGTTCGCGTTCTCCAGCGCTTGTGCGCGCCGCAACCACTCGTGGCCGTCGGCGCTGTCGTCGTCGGCGACCACGATGGCGTTGAGGAACGGGCCCTGATCGACACCGCCCCAGGCATCGGTCTCGTAGACCGGCGACAGCGCGCGCACCGAGTCCCCCAGCCCGTCGACCGCGGCCTGCAGCCGCGCCATCCGGTCACCGAGATTGGAGCCGATGGACAGCACCACCCGCGTCATATGCCGCCGCCAACCGGCACGATCTGGTCTCGTCCGCCGCGCCGAGAGCGGCGCGCGACAACGGCAACGTCTTTGAACGTCAACGGGATTGGCGCGTCAGGTTTGTGCACCACCACCTCGACGGCGTGCACCCGCTCATCGGTCATCACGTCCTCGGCGATCTCGGCGGCGACGGTCTCGATCAGATTGCGTGCCGGCCCGCCGACGACGGCGGCCGCACGCTGGGCCAGCGTCCCGTAGTCGTAGGTGTCGGCGAGGTCGTCGCTGGCGGCGGCGGCGGCCAGGTCGATCCACACCGTGATGTCGACGACGAAGTCCTGCCCGTCGCGGCGCTCATGATCGAATACGCCGTGGTTGCCGCGGACCGTGAGGCCGCGTAGTTCGATGCGATCAGCCACCGGCACTACCCCACGCCTGGACGACTTTCAGCGCGTCCACACTGGCCTGCACGTCGTGGACCCGCACGCCCCACGCGCCGCCCTGTGCGGCCAGCGCCGAGATGACCGCGGTGGCGGTCTCCCGACCGTCCGGGGGGCGAACGGTGCCGTCGGACCCGGCGAGCAGCGTGCCCAGGAAGCGCTTGCGGCTCGCCCCGACCAGCACCGGGATGCCGGTGGCGACGAACTCGGGCAGGGCATGCAGCAGGGCCCAATTGTGTTGCGCGGTCTTGGCGAAGCCCAATCCGGGATCGATGATCAGGTTCTTGTGGTCCACCCCTGCGGCAACCGCGGCGTCGACACCGGCCAGCAGTTCATCGCGGACCTCGGCGACCACGTCGCGGTAGTTCGGCACCTCGTGGGGATGCTCGGCGCGCACCGAACGCCAGTGCATCAGCACCCACGGGACCTTGGCCTCGGCCATCAGCGGGGCCATGTCCGGATCGGCCTTCCCGCCGGAGACGTCGTTGACGATGCTCGCGCCGTTGTCCAGGGCAGCGGCCGCCACCGCCGCGTGCATGGTGTCGATGCTCACGGTGATGCCTTGGGCCGCAAGCTCTTTGATGACCGGAACGACACGGGCGGCTTCCACCGCGGCGTCGATGCGCACCGCGCCGGGGCGGGTCGACTCACCGCCGACGTCGACGATGACCGCACCCTGGGCGGCCAGCGCCAGTCCCTGCTCGACGGCGCGGACCGGATCGAGATAGCGGCCGCCATCGGAGAAGGAGTCATCGGTGACGTTGACGACCCCCATCACCTGCACACCGATGGCGTTCACCTGCGCAGGATGAGTTCCAGCGCTTCAGCCCGGGATGCGGTGTCGGTCTTGAACTGTCCGCGCACCGCCGACGTCGTGGTGACGGCCCCCGGCTTGCGCACCCCGCGCATCGCCATGCACAGGTGCTCGGCCTCGACGACGACGATGACGCCGCGCGGCTTGAGCTTGCGCATGATTGCATCGGCGATCTGCCCGGTCAGCCGCTCCTGCACCTGCGGACGCTTGGCGTACAGGTCGACCACCCGGGCGAGCTTCGACAGCCCGGTCACCCGGCCGTCCTCACCGGGGATGTAGCCGACATGCGCGACACCGTGGAACGCCACCAGGTGGTGCTCGCAAGTCGAGTACATCGGGATCTGCTTGACCAGCACCAGCTCGTCGTGCTGCTCGTCAAACGTGGTCTCCAGCACCGCATCCGGATCGGTGTACAGACCGGCGAACATCTCCTGGAACGCACGAGCCACGCGCGCCGGGGTTTCCACCAGACCGTGCCGGTCAGGGTCCTCCCCGACCGCGAGCAGCAATTCGCGAACGGCCGCTTCGGCCCGCGGCTGATCGAACACCGGGGCGTCCAACATGACCGCATTCGGCTGCGGCATCGAAGCTCCGTTCGTCATCAGCCGTTGTCCGGCGCATTCGACCGGCCACCGTCGTCACCCGAATCGTGTTGCGGCCCATTAGGACTCGCGTGACGGGGCGCGGGCTGCGGCTGATAGGGCGGATAGTGCTGGCCCGGCGGGGGGCCCGGCGGTGCCCACCCCTGCGGCGGCGGGTACCAGTATCCGCCCTGCGGCGACGGTCCCTGCGGCGGCCAGCCGGGAGCGTGCCAGCCGGCGGGTGCGCCGTAGTCGGGCTGGGTCGAACCGGGCTGGGCGGCGGGCTGGGCGCTGGTGTGCGCGCCGTTGCCGTTGCCACCGTTGGGGGCATGGCCCTCCTGGGCTTGTGCCGCGGCGCTGGCCTGGGCGATGGCCTTCTTGAAGGCCGGCTCCGGCATCGGCTTGGGCCACGGCTCGCCGCGTTCGATGGCCAGCTCGCCCGGAGTCTTGATCGGCGGCTTGTCGGACGGGATACGCCCGCCGAAGTCGTCGAACACGGTCAGGCGGGGCCGCTTCTTGACGTTGCCGAAGATCGCTTCCAGCTCCTTGCGGTGCAGGGTCTCCTTCTCCAGGAGCTCACCGGCAAGGATGTCCAGCACGTCGCGGTACTCGGTGAGGATCGCCCACGCCTCGGTGTGGGCGGCCTCGATCAGCTTGCGCACCTCGTCGTCGATGTCGCGCGCGACCTCGTGGCTGTAGTCCGACTGGGTGCCCATCGTGCGGCCCAGGAACGGATCACCGTGCTCGGTGCCGTACTTGACCGCACCTAGCTTGGCGCTCATGCCGTACTCGGTGACCATCGCGCGGGCAATCTTGGTGGCCTGGTCGATATCGGACACCGCGCCGGTGGTGGGCTCGCGGAACACGAGTTCCTCGGCGGCGCGCCCGCCCATCGCGAACACCAGTCGGGCGATCATCTCCGAGCGGGTCATCAGGCCCTTGTCGTCCTCAGGCACCGAGACGGCGTGGCCGCCGGTGCGGCCGCGGGCCAGGATCGTCACCTTGTAGATCGGTTCGATATCCGGCATCGCCCAGGCCGCCAGGGTGTGGCCGCCCTCGTGGTAGGCGGTGATCTTCTTCTCCAGCTCGCTGATGACGCGGCCCTTGCGGCGCGGGCCGCCGATCACCCGGTCGACAGCCTCTTCCAGCGCGGCACCGGTGATGACGGTGCCGTTCTCGCGAGCGGTCAGCAGCGCGGCCTCGTTGATGACGTTGGCCAGATCGGCGCCGGACATGCCGACGGTGCGCTTGGCCAGGCCGTCGAGGTCGGCGTCGGGGGCCATCGGCTTGCCCGCGGAATGCACCCGCAGCACGGCCTTGCGGCCGGCGAGGTCGGGACTGGTGACCGGGATCTGCCGGTCGAAGCGGCCGGGGCGCAGCAGCGCCGGGTCGAGGATGTCGGGGCGGTTGGTGGCCGCGATCAGGATGACGCCCTGCCGGTCGCCGAAGCCGTCCATCTCGACGAGCAACTGGTTCAGCGTCTGCTCACGCTCGTCGTGGCCGCCCCCCATGCCGGCGCCGCGCTGGCGGCCGACGGCGTCGATCTCGTCGACGAAGATGATGCAGGGGCTGTTCTGCTTGGCCTGCTCGAACATGTCGCGCACCCGGGAGGCGCCGACACCGACGAACATCTCGACGAAGTCCGAACCCGAGATCGTGAAGAACGGAACTCCGGCCTCACCGGCCACCGCGCGGGCCAGCAGCGTCTTACCGGTACCGGGCGGACCGTAGAGCAGAACGCCCTTCGGAATCTTGGCGCCCAGCGCCTGATACCGCGAGGGATTCTGCAGGAAGTCCTTGATCTCGTACAGCTCTTCGACCGCCTCGTCGACGCCCGCGACATCGGCGAACGTGGTCTTGGGCATGTCCTTGCCGAGCTGTTTGGCCTTCGACTTACCGAAGCCGAAGCCCATCCGCCCGCCGGTCTGCATCCGGGAGAACAGCACGAACAAACCGACGAGCAGCAGCAGCGGCAGCATGTAGACCAGCAGCGAGCCCAGGATGCTGCCCTGGTTCACGGTCGTGTTGGTCTTGATGTTCTTGGCGCTCAGCGCGTTGAACAGATCGACCGCGTACCCGGTCGGGTACTTGGTGATGACCTTGTTCGAGTTTTCGGTGTCGCCGTTGCCGTTCTTGAGCTCCAGGCGCAGCTGTTGTTCCCGGTCATCGATCTGCGCACTGTTGACGTTGTCGCTGTTGATCTGCGCCATCGCCACCGAGGTGTCGATGGGCTTGTAGCCCCGGGTGTCGTCACTGAAATAGAAGAACGACCAGCCGAGCAGCAGCACGACGGCGATCACCGTGAGTGTCCGGATCACGTTTTTGCGGTTCATCAAGCATCGGCCGTTACGGCCCGGTCCTTCCGATATGCGCAGCTGGGATAGTTCAGGCTACCGCTAGACCAACGTCGGCAAGTGCCCCCAGGGTTTCCGGCCATCGTTAATCGGTGTTCGCTGTCCGCCGAATCGGCACTTTCCGGCGCGGTGATGCTGTGCTTGGCTGGCACGGTGTTGGCTCCAACCGAACATCTCGTTGACGGCGACGGAGTTCGGCTGCGGGTCATCGAAGCCGGTGATCGCGGTGCGCCCCTGGTGATCCTGGCGCACGGTTTCCCCGAGCTGGCCTACTCGTGGCGTCATCAGATCCCGGTTCTGGCGCAGGCCGGCTACCACGTGCTCGCACCCGACCAGCGCGGCTACGGCGGATCGTCGGCACCGGATGCGGTCGCCGCCTACGACATCCACGCCCTGACCGGCGACCTGGTCGGCCTGCTGGACTCGGACGTTGGCGGAGGCGCCGAGCAGGCCGTGTTCATCGGCCACGACTGGGGCGCCATGGTGGTCTGGCACACCGCGCTGCTGCATCCCGCGCGGGTCCGCGCCGTCGCCGGACTGTCCGTGCCGCCGATCCCCCGGGCGCGGACCCGCCCCACCCAGCGGTGGCGGGAGAAGTTCGGTGACGACTTCTACATGCTGCGCTTCCAGGAGCCCGGCAAAGCCGATGCCGAGATGGCCGCCGATGTGGCCACCACCATGCGCGGGATGTTCAACGAACTGACCGGACCCGACGCCCCGCCCGGCTGGCTCAGCGACGACGAGTTCGACCACTACGTAACCGAGTTCGCCAGAACGGGATTCACCGGCCCGCTGAACTGGTACCGGAACTACGACCGCAATTGGGAGTCCACCGCGCAGCTCGCCGAAACCCGTATCACGGTGCCGGCACTGTTCGTCGGCGGTACGGCCGACCCGATCGGGCCGACGATGAACCCGGCCCGCGCCCGCGAGGTGGTCGCCGGTCCCTACACCGAGACGTGGATCGAGGGCGCCGGGCACTGGGTGCAGCAGGAGCGGCCCGACGAGGTGAACCGGATCCTGCTGGAATTCCTGCGTGACGTGGAGTCACGATGACGGACAGGCGACCGGCGCGCAGGCCGCTACGTGAGCTCAGGCGGCGGCAGCATCTCCGCACACAGCCGCTCGAGATGAGGCAGGTGGCCGAGAGTGGACAGGATGTGGTGCGCGACCGAACCTTCGATCCGGCTCAGCGCCAACCACAGATGATCGACCTCCGTCGTCCCCGAACCGGCATCCCTGGCCTGGTCGGCGGCATGGATGAGCACCGCCTTGGCATGGTCGCTGAATGTCAGATGAATGTGGCGAGGCGATTCCCGCGGCCGGGCACCGGTGGACTGCTGGAACTGTCGCCGGACCGTGCCGGTGGTCATCGCGCGGGCGGCCAGTGCTGAGGTGATTGCGTGCGAGGCGTCGGCGACCAGCCCTAGCAGAAGGTGGCCGGAGCCGACGAAGTCGCTGGCATAGCGATAGGCCTCGGTGTATGCGTCGGCAACCACAGCACGGGCCCGAGGGCTCAGACCAGCGAGGGCGCCGGCGACGCGCGCCGGGCCGAGATCTTCGCCAGGGAATGCCTTCCCAGCAACCATAATTACGTATTGTACAATACGGCGATATTGTGACGGCCACTGGGTGCTCTCAGCGCCGTGCCGACCGCTTCGAAGGCACCGGACAGCGCGCTAGGTCTTGAATTGGCCGTAGCGCAGCAACGTATTCACCGATTCCTCCCAACGCCGCAACTGCGCGGTAGTCGACAAGGGTTCCGGCAGGTGGCGATCGATATGGCGACGCAAGATGATGGCTCCGAACACCAAGATCGTCGGGTTCAGAGCCGCCCAGACCAAGTCGAGATCGTCGCGCGTGACTCCGATTTCGGACAAGTGCTGCCAGTGGCCCACCACAATCGCCACCGTCGCGTCGAAGAACGCGACGCCGGAGGCAGTTCCGTCCACCAGCAAACGAGCGAGATAGTCGACGACGACCCGGTGATCGGACAGCAGAGACCCCACTCGCCGGCCCATTTCCAGGACAGCGTCAGTGGGTGATTCCGGCAGCGGCTGGGTCATAGCAGCGCCGATGACTGCCATCGCACGCTCATCCACAGCCGCGATCAACCCATCCTTCGAACCGAAATGGTGTTGCACCAGTCCGACCGACACACCAGCCGAGTCCGCGATCATCTGCAGTGTCGCCTCGGCGGCGCTCTGCTGAGAGAACACCTCCATCGCGGCTCCGATGATCCGGTCATGCCGCGACAGGTCTGAGCGACTCCTCGCGTTCACGAATCTCCTTCCACAGTGCCAGCGACCGGCATCTGCCTCGATACCGACCATAGGGGGTGCACATCGCACCCGACCGCAGTCCTAGACCTCGGTGGGCTCGCCCGGCGTGAGCCAGCGGATGTTGGATCCGGAAAGCACCTGGCGCGCGCCGGCTTCCGGATCCCGGAAGTGGGTCCAGCCCTCGTAATGCACCGGCACCGCAACTCTCGGGCCCATCAGACGGACGAATTCGGCGCCGTCTTGCGCGGTCATCGTGAAGCGGATCGGGCCGGTGAAACCGAACCGCACCCCGCCCAGGTGCAGCACGGCGACGTCGACCGGTATCCGACGGGCCACCTCGCGCAGGCCGTCGTAGAGCACGCTATCCCCGGACATCCACAGCGCAGCGGTCTTCTCGCCGTGGCGGTGCAACGCAAAGCCGTTGACCTTACCCGCGATTGGCCTGCTGAACTTCGGCCCATGCCGGCCCGGGGTTGCGGTCACCCGCAGCGGCGCGCGACCCGGCGCCTCCAGCGTCGTCGAGTCCCAGTCCGCCAGACCGCGGGCGTTCAGCGCGGCCAGCCGGCGCGCGGCGGGCACCGTGGTGATGATCGTGCCGGCCTGGCCGAGCAGGGCGCGCCCCGCGTCATCGAGATTGTCGGCGTGCTGGTCGTGGCTGAGCAGCACGACGTCGACCGGCGCGATCCGCTCGGGTAGCCGAGCCGGACCGGCGACCTTGACCGACGAGGTGCCCCACCCGAAGGTGTAGCGCCGGCCAGGGGCGTCGAACGTCGGGTCGGTCAGGATCCGCCAGCCGTCGACTTCGATCAGGGTGGTGGGCCCGCCGAGGTGGGTGAGCACGATGGTCGACATGCCAGAAATCTAACGCTGCACGCTACGGTGTCAGGCATGCCGATCGCCGGACGTCGTGTCGTTGTTGCGCTGGCTGCGATGGGGACGGCCGCGGCTGTGCTCACGGGCTGCGATTCCGCACCCGCCAGCCCTGCCGGAGCCAACCCGCGGCAAGTCACCGTCGTCGGGACCGGCGACGTGAAGGGCGTGCCCGACACTCTCACCGCCGACGTCAGCGTCGAGGCCGCCGCCACCGACGTCACCACCGCGATGAATCAGGCCAACGACCGCCAGAACTCGGTGCTCAACGCGCTCAACGCCAGCGGGATCGACCCCAACGACATTGCCACCACCCAGGTCAGCCTGCAGCCGCAATACAGCGATTCCTCGGTGATCACCGGGTACCGGGCCAGCAACTCGCTTCAGATCAAGATCCGCAAGCTCGACACCGCCTCGCAGGTGCTGGCCAACGTCGTCGGCGCCGGCGGTGACGCCACCAGGATCAACTCGGTGAGCTACTCCATCGAGGACGACTCCAAGCTGGTCACCGATGCCAGGGCGCGAGCGTTCGGCGACGCCAAGCAGCGCGCCGAGCAGTATGCGCAGCTGTCGGGACTATCGCTGGGCAAGGTCATCTCGATCTCGGAGGCCCCGGGCGGCACCCCGCCGCCCCCGCCCCCGCCGATGCCGATGCCGCGCGGTGCGATGGCGAGCTCCGTTCCGCTGTCGCCCGGTCAGCAGACCGTGAGTTTTTCGGTGACGGCGGTCTGGGAGCTCAGCTAGTCGCCGTAGCCTCCGCGAATCCGTCGAAGTCCTCCTGCGCGTACTCGCGGGCCTCGACGAGCACCATCCAGTTTCCGGAGTTGTCCCGCATCAGCGCCTCGACACCGTAGGGACGTTCCTCGGGCGCCTGCAAGAACTCGACACCCTTGGCCTTGAGCTGCTCGTAGGTCGCGCAGCAGTCGTCGGACAGCGGCTTGCTCGGCGTCGTCAGATGCACCTGCAGCTCGGGCTGGTTCGGGTGAACCACTGTGCACCAACGGAAGTCGGGCCCGAGCTGCAGATCGTCCTTCGCTTCGAAGCCGAGGATGTCGGTGTAGAAGGCCAGCGATTCGTCGATGTCGCGGACGAAGACGGATACCAGGGAGATGTTCGTGATCATGCACCCGACGCTATGCGGCGCCGTGGCCGCCGGGCTTCTCCTCGATTGCGCTTCCGGATCCTGGCGGCGGATACCGCTCGGCGAGGCCCACCATGAACAGGTAGCAGCCCGGAATCCGCGGCGCACCGTCGGAATGGCGGCGGCGGAACTCGCTGGGGCTCACCCCGACCAGCTCGCGAAACCGTGTGGAGAACGAGCCGAGGACCCGCGCCAAGATCGACGAATTGCGGCGATCTACTAGCGATTCCGCTGCGAGATGTCGGTTTGGGCGTGGAGCGGACTAGATCTGGTAGACCTTCGGGTCCAGCGTGCCGATGTAGGGCAGGTCGCGGTA
Source organism: Mycolicibacterium rhodesiae JS60 (assembly GCA_000230935.2). Lineage (GTDB taxonomy): Bacteria > Actinomycetota > Actinomycetes > Mycobacteriales > Mycobacteriaceae > Mycobacterium > Mycobacterium rhodesiae_B. The sequence continues at coordinate 150,042 of AGIQ01000001.1, read as the reverse complement.
GCGCTCGGCGTAGTCCAGTCCGTAGCCGACCACGAACTCGTTGGGGATGTCGAAGCCGACGTAAGAGATGTCGACGTCGGCGCGCACGGCCTCGGGCTTGCGCAGCAGCGTGCACACGCGCAGCGACTTGGGGTGGCGGGTGGCCAGGTTGCGCAGCAGCCATGAGAGCGTCAGCCCGGAGTCCACGATGTCCTCGACGATCAGCACATCGCGGTCGTGGATGTCGCGGTCGAGGTCCTTGAGGATGCGGACCACACCCGACGACGACGTCGACGACCCGTAGGAGCTGACCGCCATGAACTCCAGCTGCGTGGGCAGCGGGATTGCTCGCGCCAGATCGGTGACGAACATCACCGCACCCTTGAGCACGGTCACCAGAAGCAGATCCTGACCACCCAGGGTGTCGGCGTAGTCGATGGCGACGTTTGCCGCCAACTCCGCGGTGCGGGCGTGAATCTGCTCTTCGGACAACAGGACCGATTTGATGTCCCCTGGGTACAGCTCGTGCGCCGACACGCCCACACTGTGCCATGACCTGGGCCCAACAACCAATCTCACACCGGCCGGGTGTACATCGTCAGCCTGCCGTCGCGGCGGGCCGCGAAGAGTCTTTGCTGCCGCAGATCCGACCCGACCGCCACGCCGCCCTGGCCGTGCCAGGCGGTGACCAGTGCGTCCACCGCGCGGATCTGCTTGTCGGTCAGGTTCACCGCCCCACCGCGCAGCAGCCAGCGGCGGATCACCCGGCGCCGCACCGCGGTGGGCAGTTCCGTCAGGGTGCCGACGGCGACGGTGTCGCCCAGGAGATCGACAGCCTCCTCGGCCAGGCCGTCGAGGGCATCGGTGTCCTCGCGCAGCGCCGCGGCGGTGCGGGCCAGCGCTTCGGCGACTCCACCGCCGAGCACGTCCTCGAGCAGCGGCAACACCTCGGTGCGCAGCCGCACCCGGGTGAAGCGGGAGTCGTGGTTGTGCGGGTCGTCCCACGGGGTGAGGCCCAGCTCGGCGCAGGCGTTGTGGGTGACGGTGCGGCGAACCCCCAGTAGCGGGCGGTACCAGGGCGGGTCACACGCGCGCATCCCGGCGAGCGAACGGGCCCCCGAGCCGCGGCCCAGCCCCAGCAGCACGGTCTCGGCCTGGTCGTCGAGGGTGTGCGCCAGCAGCACCGGCGCCATGCCGCGGGCAGCGTCCAGGGCGGCGTAGCGGGCGGTGCGGGCGGCGGCCTCCGGGCCGCCGTCGGTGCCGACCTGCACCCGCAACACCTGCGCGTCCACGCAGCCGAGGTCATGCGCCTGCCGGCGGGCCTGTTCGGCCACATCCGCGGAGCCCGGTTGCAGGCCGTGGTCGACGATCAGTGCGGTGGTCGGCAGGGCCGCGGCGGCCGCGGCCGTCAGCGCCAGCGAATCCGGGCCGCCGGACAGCGCCACGCACCACGACGTGGCGCCGGGCAGGTGCTCGGTCGCGAAGCCGGCCACGCGGGCCCGCAGTGCGGTTACAGCACCCGGTCGATCCACCGCTGCGGATCTTCGATCTCGTCGGTCAGCGGCAGGGTCTCCGCGCTGGTCCACACCGTGTTGAACCGGTCCATCCCGACGCGGTCCACCACGTGGTCGACGAACTTCTTGCCGCGGGTGTACTGGCTGATCTTGGCGTCCACGCCGAGCAGCGCCCGCAGCAGCCGCGCGAGCGGCGGCTGCTTGCGCTGGCGGCGCTGGTCGAACCGGGTGCGGATGGACTGCACGGACGGCACGACGGCCGGGCCGACCGCGTCCATGACGTGGTCGGCATGGCCTTCGAGCAGGGTGCCGAGCACCAGCAACTGGTCGAGAGCCTGCTGCTGCGGCTCGGACTGCACCGCCCGCATGAACCCGAGAATCCCGGCGTCGTTGGGCCCCTCCACTCCGTTGCGCCGCTTCTTGACGAAGTCGGCCAACCGCCCCACCATCTGCGTCACATCGTCGGCCGCATCGGCGGTCAACACTCCCAGCGCCTGCGACATGTGTTGTGCCAGCCAGGGATTCGCGGTGAACTGCACCCGGTGCGTCACCTCGTGCAGGCACACCCACAGCCGGAAGTCGGCCGGGGCGACCCGCAGCTGACGCTCGACGGCGATGACGTTCGGATAGACGAGCAGCAGCAGGCCACTGTCTTCGCCTTCGGCGAATGGGTCGTACTGGCCGAGGATGCCCGAGGAGATGAACGCCAGCACCGCCCCGGTCTGGGCTCCGGTCACCCGTCCGGTGACGGCGTTGGCGGGCGTCGACGTGCCACCCGTCATCACCCGCATCGAGTCCGAGGCCGCCCGGATCCAACCCTGACGGTCGACGATGCGCGCGTCGGGCACAGGCGCGTCACCGCCCATCCGGGTGATCTCACGAACGGGCCCTTCGGCCTTGACCGCGGCGGCCGCCAGTTCATCGATGGCCTGGTTGCGGGTGTAGTCGGTCGACGCCGGCCCGGGCCGGGCCAACCAGGCGCCCACATTCCCGGCGAACGACCAGTCGACGGCACGCCCGACGGTCAGCTGCGCTGTGTCGCCGCTTTTCGCTTCGCTTCTCATGAGCCGCACCCGCAGGTCCGCAGGGTGCCGGCCAGGGTGTCGAGGGCGACTCGGCCCATCGGGCCCGCGTCGTTGGAGATGAATGCGAACGTCAGCACGCGCCCGCTGTCGTCGGTGACGATCCCGGCCAACGAGTTGACGGCGGTCAACGACCCGGTCTTGGCGCGCAGCCAGCCCGCCGACGACACCTTCGGATCGCCGTCGAGAAACCGATCCGAAAGGGTCCCGCTGCCGCCGGCGACCGGAAGCACGTCGAGCAGCGGACGCATCGCCGGCTGGTCGGGCCCGGCCGCGGCCTGGACCACCTCGTCGAGGGTTTTGGCGGTCAGCCGGTCCAGAACCGACAACCCGCTGGAGTCGAACAGCGCGGCGCCGGTCATGTCGACACCGGCGCCCGACAGTCTGCTCGTCACCGCCTCGGCCGCACCGGCGAAGCTCTGCGGACGACCCGTCGCTTTGGCCACCTCCCGGCCGATCGCCTCGGCCATCACATTGTCGGAGGCGTTCATCATCTGGCGCAGTCGCTCGATCAGCGGCGCCGATTGCACCGCGGCCAGCTGCCGGCCCGTCGGCGCGGACGCGGCCATGGTGACCTTGGCCGGGTCCAGCCGCAGGGCACTGGCCAGGGCACGTCCGGCATCCAGGGCGGGAGTCCGCGACCGTGCCGAATCGACGGTTGTCGGCTGGATGCGGCCGGCGTCGATCATCACCGACTGCATCGGCGCGATGTCGCCGCCGTCGATGTCGGCGGGATCCCAGCCCGGCGCGAAATCCGGTCCGCTGTACAGGGACGCGTCGACCTGCACCGCCGTCGGCGTGATGCCGCTCTTGCGGACCTGGTCGGCGAGGTCGCTGATGCGGGCCGCGCCGCGGTACCACGTCTCCTGGCCGGCCGGGGCGGCCGACAGGACCGGGTCGCCCCCGCCGACGAGCACCACGACGCCCGGCTGGGTGGTCTGGTCGGCCGCGACGACGGTCGTGGTGACCCGCTCGTCACGGTTCAGCGCCAGCAGCGCCGCCCCGGTGGTGAGCGTCTTGTTGGTGGACGCCGGCAGCAGCGGGACGGCGGAGCGGAACTCCCAGATCTGCTTGCCGGTCTTCGCGTCGGTGACCCGCCCGCTGACGTTGCCCAGGTTCGGGTCGGCGACGGGGAGGGCCAGTGCCGCGGTCATGCCGGCCGTGGTCGGCAGCCCGGCCGAGTCCGAAACGGGCTTGACACCGGGGTTCACCGTGACCAAAGCATGTTCGGGCGCTGCCTGCGCGCTGCTGGTGTCCCCGTGGGTCAGCACAGCAGCCACCGCCACGACCGCGGCGACCAGCGCGATCACCGCCACGGCGAGCACCACGTGGGCCCAGCGCCACCCGCGAGTCGGGCTCATCATTCTCCTGAGGCTCTTTCTGGCTTGCTTCGTCTCATTGTGCCGAACCACCCTGCCGTGCAGGCCAGCGCGGGCGTTAGGGTAGGCCGCGTCGCCGGTTCGGCGGGCAGGAGCGAAGCGACCCGGGGATCAGCCCCCCGATCACGATCAGCGGAAATAAGGAGTCCAACGGTGCAGTTCGATGTGACCATCGAGATCCCCAAGGGCCAGCGCAACAAGTACGAGGTCGACCACGAAACCGGACGGGTCCGTCTCGACCGCTACCTGTACACCCCGATGGCCTACCCCGCGGACTACGGCTTCATCGAGGACACCCTCGGCGAGGACGGCGACCCGCTGGATGCCCTGGTACTGCTGCCGCTGTCGGTGTTTCCCGGTGTGTTGATCGAGGTGCGCCCGGTCGGCATGTTCAAGATGGTCGACGAGGCCGGCGGCGACGACAAGGTGCTGTGTGTGCCCGCCGGGGACAAGCGCTGGGATCACATCCAGGACATCGGCGATGTCCCGAAGGACGAACTCGACTCCATCCAGCACTTCTTCACCCACTACAAGGACCTCGAGCCGGGCAAGTTCGTCAAGGGGTCCGACTGGGTCGGACGGGCCGAGGCCGAGGCCGAGGTGGAGCGCTCGCGGGAGCGCTTCGCGGCCGGCGAGCACTGAGCCACAACCGTCTTCAGGGGAGAATTTGCCTGGCTGTAACAATCGGTAACCCGGTTGTGCTTTGGTTTTTCGATGATGACTGGGTGTTGTTGCACCAGGGCATCGGTCTCGAGGCGTTCAACGAGATGCCGGACCGCAAGGCCGTGCACGCGCTCTACGAATGCTGCAACAGCGTGACGCTGGCGCGTGATCTGGCGCGCGGGCGCCCGTACGCCGACCACACCGGCTTGTTCCGCCGTGCCGATTCCCTGCTGTTCTCGCTGTCGGAGTCCTCGATCGACGACATCCTGCAGGCCTACCCGCACGTTGGACGACGCCCGCGCAGCACCAAGTCGCAGGCCGAGCAGTGCTCGGTGTGGGACGAGTCGCCGGAGGTGATGGCCGAACTCACGACCGCGGTCAACGACTACGCCGATCACTTCGGTTTCGGCTTCGTCATGCACATCGGCGGTCTGGCTCCGGACGCCTGTGCCGCGGCGGTGATCGCCGCGGTGCGCGACCGGATGCATCACGACCCGGAGACCGAGCGCAAGGTCGTCTGCAACGAGCTGGCCCGGATCAACCGCAGTCGGCTCGAGCGAATGCTCGGACCCGAGGGCGGCTACGACAACTGGGGCTGATTCGGCACGTCGGGGCGGACCCCAGCCCCTAGGGTTGGCAGGCGTGACCCTGCCGATGGATCCCGAACTCCTCGCCCTGATGGAACCGCTGATGGCCGCGGCCGCTGAACTCGAGCCACCCGCGATCGGAGACGTCACCACCCGCCGAGAACGTGCGATCCCGTTTTTCCAAGCCCTGGGCCAGCTGCGGGGGCCGGTCAGCGGTGTCGACATGACCCGCCATTGCGTCACCGCCTCCGACGGCACCGAACTCGACCTCGCCTGGTACGCCCCGACGTCGGAACCCTCCGGCGGTGCCGTGCTCTACCTGCACGGCGGCGGCATGATCTACAGCCTGGCCGAGACCCGGCCGGCCTACGACGCGGTGCTGCGCACCTACGTCGCCGCCACCGGCACGCCCATGCTGATGGTGGATTACCGTGTGGCGCCGGAACATCCAGACCCCACCCCGGTCGAGGACTGCTATGCAGCGCTGTGTTGGCTGGCCGAGAACCTGGCCACTCTGGGCGTCGACCCGGCCCGACTGGCGGTGGCCGGTGACAGTGCCGGCGGTGGACTGGCCGCGGGTGTGAGCCTGCTGGCCCGCGATCGCGGCGGACCGGCGCTGGCTGCTCAACTGCTGATCTACCCGATGCTCGACGACCGCACCACCGTCGAAGATCCGCAGCTGGCACCGGAGTTGCTGACGTGGAACTACGAGGACAACATCACCGGTTGGGGCGCGCTGCTCGGTGATCGCGCCGGGGTTGACGGGGTGTCGATCTACGCCGCTCCGGCCCGCGCGCAGAACCTGGCCGGACTGCCGCCGACCTACATCGACGTCGGCGATCTGGATATCTTCCGCCACGAAGACATCGCCTATGCGGCAAGGCTTTCGGCCGCGGGCGTCCCGACCGAGCTGCATGTGCACCCCGGCTGTCCGCACGCCTTTGAAGCACTGGCGCCGACGGCGGCGGTCTCGGCGCGGGTGGTCGCCGACCGGATCCGCCGGCTGCGCATGATCTAGCAGCGATCGGCCGTGTTTGTGGCGGTGGCGAACTCGGCGATGAGCGTGGCCAGTACGTCGGGTTGATCGAGCATCGAGAACGTGCGCGCTCCGGCGATGTACTCCAGCCGCGAGTGCGGCAGGGCATCGGCAAGCCGCTGCGCGTCGGACTGCGGGAAGAACGCGTCATCGGCCGACCATGCGATGAGCGCCGGCTTGGTGAACTCGGGCAGCCGCGCGGCGGCATCGAGAGTGGTCTGCCTGCTCAGCGATCCGGTGAAGCGGCGCAGGTTCTCGGTGATCGCGCGGTCGCGGACCGCTTTGCGGGTCCATTCGGCCGTCAGCGCGTCGAGGTTGGTGTGCGCCAACGCGCCGTACGCGCGACGGCGCACCGCCCGAGAACGCATGCCCTGCACCGCGATCCGCCACAGCACCGGCACCTTGGCCGCGGCGATGAACGGCGCCAGGATCGGCGGCGGAAAGTGTTCGAACGCATCGCAACTGGTGAGGACCAGCGCCCCGACGCGATCCGGGAACTCGGTGGCGACCACCTGGCAGACGGCCCCGCCGGTGTCGTTGCCGACGAGCACGACATCCTCGAGGCCGGCCTTCCCGAGGAACTCGGCGACCATGGCCGCGACGCCTCTCATCGTCATGTCGGCGCTGTCGCGCATCGCCTGCTGGTGCGCACCGAGCGGCCAGGTCGGGATGATGCACCGCAGCCCGTGTCGGGCCAGCCGGGTGCTCAGCGGCCGCCACAGCGAGCCGCCCATCGCGTAGCCGTGGACGAACACGACGGGCCTGCCGGTCGACGGTCCAGCCGTTTCGTAATGGATGGTTCCGCCGCTGAGATCTACGGTGTCCATGACAATCTCCCTCGATAGTGACAAACAAACAGACAGTCTGCATGTAAGATACCGACAGGATGCACGGAAATACAAGACATGGCGACCAGACGTACCCAGGCCCAGAGATCGGCCACCACTCAGGACGCGCTGCGCACGGCCGCGCGCGAACTCTGGGGGGAACGCGGCTACGCCGAGGTCGGGACACCGGAGATCGCCCAACGCGCAGGCGTCACCCGCGGCGCGATGTATCACCAGTACGCCGACAAGGCGGCCCTGTTCCTCGACGTTGTCGAGACGGTCGAGGCCGATGTGATGAACCGGCTCGCCGCGGCCACCCGCGCCCGCCAACCGGCGACGCCCGCGGCGGCGCTCCACGCGGCGGTGGACGGCTGGCTGGACATCAGCGCCGAGCGGGAGATCCGTCAGCTGATTCTGCTAGACGCACCGAATGTGTTGGGCTGGGATGGTTTTCGCGATATCGCCGAGCGTTACAGCCTTGGCATGACCGAACAGCTACTCCAGGCCGCGATGGATTCCGGTGAACTCGAAACTCAACCGGTACGTCCGCTGGCGCACATCCTGATCGGGGCACTCGACGCCGCGGCGATGACGATCGCCAATGCCGCAGACCCCGAGGTCATGGGCGCCGAGGTGCGTAGGGCACTGCACGGCATCGTCAACGGGATGCTGGCCGGCGGGCCATGAGCGCCGGGTGGTGACCAGGGAGGTCCGCATTTAGGCTCGTGAAGTGATCGGCGCACCGCAGGACCCCACGCAGCCGTCGCCGCACTTTCTGTCTCTGCCCGATCTGGCCGCCCGGCCGGCCGGTGGCGCGGTCGTGTGGGCGAACGACGACCTGTTCGCCGAGCGGGAGAACCTGATCAATCCGAAATCGGCGGAGTTCCGCCCGGCCACCTTCGGACACAAGGGTCAGATCTACGACGGTTGGGAGACCCGGCGGCGCCGCGGTACCGGCCCCGGCGACTGCGACCGCGCGATCGTGCGGCTGGGAGCACCGGCCATCGTCCGCGGCGTCGTCGTCGACACCGCGTGGTTCACCGGCAACTACCCGCCGCAGATCTCGATCGAGGCGGCCTGCGTCGACGGCTACCCATCGGCCGAAGACCTTGCGCACCAGACCGACTGGACCACGATCGTCGAGCGCACCGGCGTCAACGGGGACACCCGCAACCCATTCAAAGTCGAGTCCTCCCAGCGCTGGACTCATGTGCGGTTGTCGATCTACCCCGACGGTGGGGTGGCCCGGCTGCGGGTGCACGGCGAGGGAATGCTCGACCCGCGGCTGGCCGACGGCATGCCGCTGGATCTGGGTGCCCTGGAGAACGGTGCCCGAGTTGCGGCCTGCTCCAACATGTTCTACTCCTCCCCCAACAATCTCCTGCTGCCGGGCACGGCCCGCACAATGGGCGACGGGTGGGAGACCTCGCGCCGCCGCGACGAGGGCAACGACTGGGTACAGGTGCGGCTGGCCAGCCAGGGTGTGCTGACCGCGGTCGAGCTGGACACGTCGTACTTCGTCGGCAATGCCCCCGGCGCCGCCAGGTTGATGGGCCGCGACGACGCCGGGGACTGGTTCGAGCTGCTGGCAACCACCACACTGCAGCCCGACACCCGGCACCGATTCTTGCTGTCGGCCGAACGACCCGTGACCGACGCCCGCCTCGACATCTATCCCGACGGCGGCATGGCACGGCTTCGGCTGTTCGGCCGGCTGACCGCCGAGGGGCTGCGCAGGGTTCGGGAGAGGTGGGCGGCCAGCGCCTGACATGAGATGAACTATCCGAGAGACATGGTCGGCTACGGCCGCACGCCGCCGCACCCGCACTGGCCGGGCGATGCGGCCATCGCGGTGCAGTTCGTGCTGAATTACGAAGAGGGCGCCGAGAATTCCGTCCTCGACGGGGACCCGGCCTCGGAGACGTTTCTGTCCGAGATGACGCCTGCGGAGGCCTTCCCCGACCGACACATGAGCATGGAGTCGCTCTACGAATATGGTTCGCGTGCCGGACTGTGGCGCGTGCTTCGGGTGTTCGAACGGCGGGGCATTCCGCTGACCATCTTCGCCGTCGCCCTGGCGATGCAGCGAAATCCAGAGGCGGTGGCCGCATTCGGTGAACTCGGCCACGAAATAGCCTGCCATGGCCTGCGGTGGAAGTCCTACCAGAACATCGACCGGGACACCGAGCGCGCACACATGGCCGAGGCGGTGCAGATCCTGCGAGAACTCAGCGGGGCCGCGCCGCTCGGCTGGTACACCGGCCGCGACTCACCACACACCCGCGAACTCGTCGTCGAACACGGCGGCTTCGTCTATGACTCCGACTCCTACGCCGACGACCTGCCGTACTGGGTGCGGGTGCACGACCGGAACCATCTCGTCGTGCCCTATGCCCTGGACACCAACGATATGCGATTCACTTCTCCGGCAGGGTTTTCCAACGGTGACGAGTTCTTCGCCCACCTGCGCGATGCGTTCGACGTGCTCTATGCGGAGGGCCGCGCGGGCACCCCGAAGATGCTCTCGATCGGTCTGCACTGCCGGGTGGTCGGCCGTCCGGCGCGCACGGCGGCGCTGGAACGGTTCTGTGACCACGTCCAGTCCCATGACGGGGTCTGGTTCACCAGGCGAATCGAGATCGCCGAGCACTGGCGCAGGGTTCACCCCGCGGCGGGAGATCCCGTCGAGTAGATCTTGGCCGGCGGCGTTGCGTACTCCCCTCGTTTCGAAGTCCGCAAACCCATGGTGACCAGTGACTGGACCGTCAGGGTCGCGGCAGTCACCCCGTCCACGACAGGCACCCCCAGTTCGGCCGAGATGTCCTTGCACATGTCGGCCATCCCGGCGCAGCCCAGCACCACCGCATCGGACCCGTCGACCTCGACCGCCGCGCGGCACGCCTCGGTGATGATCTTGCGCGCGTTCGGGTCGGTGTCCAGGTCGAGCACCGGTACCTCACAGGCGTGGATGCCCCGGCAGAACCGTTGCATGCCATAGCGTTCCGCGAGGTGTGCCGCTTGCCCGATGGTTCGCGCCAGCGTGGTGACGATGCTGAAGCCGGTGCCGAGGTGACTGGCGGCGTGCATGGCCGCCTCGGCGATGCCGATGACCGGTCCAGCCGCGACCTCTCGAGCGGCATCGAGGCCGGGATCACCGAAGCAGGCGATCACATAGCCGTCGACACCTTCTCGCTCACCTCGCTGGACCGCCTGCAACACACCCGGCACCGACAGCGCTTCGTCGTAGTGGCTCTCGATCGACTCCGGCCCGATCTCCGAGGTGATGCCGGTGACCGTCACCTCGGACGCAACTACCGCCGCAGCGCATTTCGCGATCGTGTCGGTCATGGTTCGGGTGGTGTTGGGATTGATCACCCAGATCCGCGTCACGGCAGCGGAGCGACGGCCAGCTTGCTCCGCGTCGCGAGCACGTAGTAGATGGCCAAGCCCAGCCCGCAGCCGATGAACCAGCTGTACTGCGCGGCGGTGTGCATGCCCGGAACACCACCGGCCAGCACGGGGACCACCGCGACGACCGCCGCGACCGCGGTGGCGATGACGGCCGCGAGGTTGTAACCCTTTTTGTACCAGTAGGTTCCGTCCTCGGCCAGGGTGAACAGGTCGTCGACCACCACCTTCTGCTTGTGGATCAGGTAGTAGTGGCCGATCAGCACGCCGAACAGCGGGCCGATGAACGCACCGAGGACCTCCAGCGTGTAGTGGATGACCTCCGGGTTGTTGTACAGGTTCCACGGCGTGATCAGCACCGAGCCGACCGCGGCGATCATGCCGCCGGCACGCCAGCTGATCCGCTGCGGGCTGACGTTGGAAAAGTCGAACGCGGGCGAGATGAAGTTCGCGACAATGTTGATGCCGATCGTGGCGATGGTGAATGTCAACGCGCCGAGGACAATCGCGAACGTCGAGTCGATCTTCGCCACGGTGGCCACCGGGTCGGTGATCAGCTCGCCGAACACCGGAACAGTCAGTGACGCGGTGACGACCACGAGGATCGAGAACACCAGGAAGTTCACCGGCAGGCCGAGGAAGTTGCCGCGCTTGACCGCATCGAACGACTTGCCGTAGCGGGCGAAGTCGCCGAAGTTCAGCATCGGGCCGGAGAAGTACGACACCACCAGGGCGATCGCGCCGAGCATCACCGGAACCGAGTCGAAGCCGGTGTATTTGACGTCGCCGAGGTTGAGATCGATGGCGCCCCAGCCGGCCTTGTAGATGAGGTAGCCGCACAGCAGGAACATCACCACGTAGACCGCGGGACCGCAGAAGTCGATGAACTTGCGGATCGACTCCATACCGCGCCAGAAGACGCACGCCTGCAACACCCACAGCAGCAAGAAACTGCCCCAGCCGAGGAGCGGCAGTCCGAGGAGTCCGTTCTCGTTCACGTCGGCGTACGGCGCGAGGCCCGGAAACAGCTTGAGCAGAACCACATCCAACGCAGCCGACGCCAAGTAGGTCTGGATGCCGTACCACGCCACGGCGATCAGGCCTCGGATGATGGCGGGAATGTTGGCACCGAGTACACCGAAGACACTGCGACAGATCACCGGATACGGCACACCGGTCGCCTGGCTGGGTTTGGCCACCAGATTGCAGAAGACATTGACGATCACGATGCCGATCAGCAGCGCGACCAGTACCTGCCAGCTCGCGAGGCCCAGCGCGAAAAGGCTACCCGCCGTGACGTAGCCGCCGACGCTGTGGACGTCCGACATCCAGAAGGCAAAGATGTTGTAGGAAGTCCAGCTCTGCTTGCGCAGCGGAGCCAGGTCTTCATTCGTCAGGCGCGGGTCGTACCCGGGCTTGATCAAGCCGCCGCCGACCGGATGACCGGCGGCTTCGACGAGGTCGTTCGCGCCGATCACGGCGCCGGCAGGCAGGTCTTTCGCACTCTGGGAGGTGTCGATGTCGGTCATGGCGGGACGCTATCGACGGCGCATTTCTCCCATATTTCCCCCGGACTACCCGGCTATTGCGGCGAAGATATATCAGGCCAGGCCAGCAGTCCGGTGTCGGTGGGCAACGTGGCGATCACCGCGTTGAGGCGCTGGGCATGCAGCTCGGCGACCGTGAGCAGTTGTTCGACATCGCCGGCGAGGAACGCGTCGACCATCTGGCGATGATCGGCGTGCAGCGCGGCTCGGTCCGACGGCGAGACATGCACCATCGATTGCACGGGTTCGGTTATGTTCCAGGCTGATTCGAGCATGTGCAGTAGACGGAACATCCGTGACGGGCGAGTCAGTGCGAGATGGAAGTGCCGACTCTGGCGGTGATACGTGACCGGGTCGTCATTGTCGATCGCCTGTTGCAGAAGGCCGTTCGCCGTCACGATGGCCGCCCGGTCTTCGTCGGTGGCCTTGGCCACCGCAGAGGCCAGTGACGCCGCCTCCAGAGTCTCACGCACGATGTACATTTCGCGCAGTTCCTGGACAGTGAGCTGAGCGACGGTGTAACCCGAGTTCGACCGGTGTGTGACCAGCCCCTCTCCGATCAGCGTCTTGAGGGATTCGCGCACCGGAATCTGGCTGACGCCGAACAGATCCGCCACCTCGGCCAACGGGATCGGCGTGCCCGGCAGGGACGCGCCGTCGAGGATCACCCGGCGAAGCTCGTCGAGGATGGCCTGCTGCGGCAGGCCCGGCTGGTCGACCACCAGCCGGTCGACCAGCGCCGAACGTCGTCGCAGCATCCGATCACGGTATGCGCAGTTTGTTTCGGCGGTATTGCTGTCGACGACTCAGCCGGCCGCCCACTGTTTGGCCTTGTCGAGCTCATCGAGCCCGAAGACCGCGACATCGCCGGGCACCAGCCACCCCACCAGATGCATGGTGTGGATCACCCACTCCTTGTCACTGACGACCGCAACGCGCTTGAAGGCGGCGTGGCGGGTGAACAGCGTGCCCAGGCCGAGTTTGAGATCCTCGACCAGACCACCGGGGCCGAATCCTTCGTAATCGGACGTGATGACCTCGACGATCCTGATGTCCTGGCCCGACTTCAGCAGATCGTCCATCGTGGGCTTGAAGGCCTTGAGGTCGTCACCGCTCACCCGTCCCGATACCCGGATGCCGGCGACACCTTCCGGCATGTCGGCAAGTACTTCGATCATCGAATCGCCTCCTTTGTCGAGCACCCCGGTCCAGGGTAGGAGGCGCGCCGGCTCAGGCGGCCCGGATCCGCAATCGGTCCTGGATGCGGCTCAGGGCGTCGTGCGCCCGGGGACGCAGTTCGTCGGAACCGAGTGGAATCAGGGTCACCCCGTCGGCCACCGCGCCGTCGGTCTCGGCGATGAACACCCGCAACTCCGGCATGCCGGCCACGCTAACGACACGGTGCAGGACCCGGCAATGGTTCCATATCACGCGGACGCGAACGCGATGGATCTCGGCGTGTGCCGGCCGGCCGGGTCTTCCGTCAGGGACAGCGTCGGCGCAGGCGGGCAAACGCACCGGAGCACCGGCCACGTCCGGCGCCCCGTTGTAAACCGCGCGGCCTAGGATCCTCATTCGTGGCGATGCCGGAGATTCCCCCGCAGTACCTCTTGTCGGAACAGGCGCCGCCCCCGCGCACCCTGATCGACATCCTCTACGACACCGCCAACCGCTTCCCGGAGGCGGCGGCGATCGACGACGGAACGGTGCAGCTCACCTATGCCGAGCTGATCGCCGACATCGAGGAGAGCGTCGAGTGGCTGGCAGCGCGCGGTATCGGCCGCGGCGACCGAATCGGCATCCGGATGCCGTCGGGCAGCTACGCCCTGTACGTGGCGATCCTGTCCACGCTGGCCGCCGGCGCGGCCTACGTCCCGGTGGACGCCGACGACCCCGACGAGCGGGCCCAGCTGGTGTTCGGCGAGGCCGGCGTGGTCGCGATCATCACCGAAGCGGGTCTGTCCCGCGGGCCGGGGTCCTCGCGCGGATGGCGCGCCACCGCTCCGCTGGGCCGTGACGACGCCTGGATCATTTTCACCTCCGGATCCACCGGCACCCCCAAGGGTGTGGCGGTGACGCACCGCAACGCGGCGGCGTTCGTCGACGCCGAGGCGCGAATGTTTCTGCAGGACAATCCGATCGGACCCGGCGATCGGGTGCTGGCCGGCTTGTCGGTGGCGTTCGACGCCTCGTGCGAGGAGATGTGGCTGGCCTGGCGGTACGGCGCATGCCTGGTGCCCGCACCGCGCGCGCTGGTGCGCAGCGGCATGGACCTCGGGCCGTGGCTGGTGTCGCGGGACATCACCGTGGTGTCCACGGTGCCGACCCTGGCGTCGCTGTGGCCGGCCGAGGCACTGGAAGCGGTGCGGCTGTTGATCTTTGGCGGCGAAGCCTGCCCACCCGAGTTGGCCGAGCGACTCGCCGTCGAAGGCCGCGAGGTGTGGAACACCTACGGACCGACCGAGGCCACGGTCGTGGCCAGCGCGGCCCGGCTCGGAGGCGCCGGCGGAGTCAGCATCGGCCTTCCACTGCCCGGCTGGGACCTGGCCGTCGTCGACTCCGCGGGTGCGCCGGTCGCGGTGGGCGAGGTCGGCGAGCTGGTGATCGGCGGAGTCGGGCTGGCCCGCTACCTGGACCCGGAGAAGGACGCCGAGAAGTACGCGCCGATGCCGACGCTGGGATGGGCCCGCGCGTACCGCAGCGGTGATTTGGTCCGGCTGCAGAACGACGGACTGTATTTCCAGGGCCGCGCCGACGACCAGGTCAAGGTCGGCGGGCGCCGCATCGAACTCGGCGAGGTCGACACGGCGCTGGTCCATCTGCCCGGGGTCAGTGGCGGCGCGGCGGCGGTCCGGCGCACCGCCAGCGGTACCCCGATGCTGGTCGGGTACATCGCGAGCGCCGACCCGAACTTTGACCTCGCCGCCGCCCGGGCGCACCTCACCGACAGCCTGCCTGCCGCTCTGGTGCCGCGGCTGGTGCTGCTCGAGGAGCTGCCGACCAGGACGTCGGGAAAGGTCGACCGCGACGCCCTGCCCTGGCCGCCGCCGGGCTACCAGGATCAGGAGCCGGATCTCGGCGGCACCATGGGCTGGCTGGCGGGGCTCTGGCGCGATGTGCTGGGTGCGGTGGTCGACGGCCCGGAGGCAGACTTCTTCGCCCTCGGCGGCGGTTCGCTGTCGGCCGCGCAGCTGGTGGCCGCGCTGCGCGAGCGCTATCCGCAGCTGACTGTGGCCCAGCTCTACGATCACCCGCGGCTCGGGTCGCTGGCCGAGTTCCTCGAAGAGCTCGCCCCGCCACCGGTGGTCACCCCGCGCGACGTCAAGCCGACGCCGGTGTCGACGCAGGCCGCGCAGGTCCTGCTGTCGGTGCCGCTGGCCACGCTGACCGGCCTGCAGTGGGTGACGTGGCTGGCGCTGGTCAACAATGTGGCCGCCGCGCTGCATCCGCTGCCGTGGCTGGCCACCATCAACTGGTGGCTGGTGGTGGTGGCCTTCGTGCTCTTCATCACCCCATTCGGCCGGATGGGCATCGCCGTGCTCGGCGCGCGGATGTTGTTGGCCGGCCTGGAGCAGGGTACCTACCGCCGCGGCGGTAGCGAGCACCTGCGGGTGTGGCTGGCCGAACGGCTGGCCGATGCCAGCGGCGCGGAGAACCTCGCGGGCGCGCCATGGCTGGTGTATTACGCACGGGCGCTGGGTAACAAGGTGGGCAAAGGCGTGGATCTGCACTCGGCGCCTCCGGTGACCGGGATGCTTGCGCTCGGCCACCGGGTGTCCATCGAACCGGAGGTCGACCTGACCGGGCATTGGATCGACGGCGACCTCTTCCACGTCGGCCCGATCACCGTCGGCAACGACGCCACCATCGGCGCCCGCACGACACTGTTCCCCGGCGCCGTGATCGGTAAGAACGCCGACGTGGCACCCGGTTCGGGCGTCGTCGGCAAGGTCAAGAACGGGCAGTACTGGAAGGGTTCGCCGGCGGTGAAATCCGGCAAGGCCCGCCATCCGTGGCCCGAGCACCGGCCGGCCCGACGTGCCCACTGGGTGGCGATGTACGGCGTGACGTCGGTGCTGCTGGGTGCGGTTCCGTTGGTGTCTTTGGCTGCCGGCCTGGCCGTGCTGGTGTGGCCCGCGCGGCACAGCGCGACACTGCTGTCGGCGATCGGCGCCGCCGCGCCGTGGATTCCGGTGGCCGCGCTGGTCTCCCTGGTCGTGTACGCCGCCATCACGGTCGTCGGTGTGCGGATCCTGGCGATCGGCCTGGGCGAGGGCTACCACCCGGTGCGTAGCCGGGTCGGCTGGCAGCTGTGGGCCACCGAACGGCTGATGGACGCCGCCCGCAATTACCTCTTCCCGGTCTACGCCAGCCTGCTCACCCCGTGGTGGTTACGGGTCCTGGGCGCGAAAGTGGGCCGCAATACCGAGATTTCGACCGCGTTGCTGACACCGAAGTTCACCGTCGTCGAGGACGGCGCCTTCCTGGCCGACGACACCATGGTCGCCTCCTACGAGCTCGGCGGCGGCTGGATCCACGTGGCCAAGGCCACCGTCGGGAAGCGGGCGTTCCTGGGCAACTCCGGGATCACCCAGCCTGGCCGACGGGTGCCCGACGGCGGTCTGGTCGCGGTGCTGTCGGCCACCCCGCACAAGGCGAAGGCCGGTTCGTCCTGGCTGGGCAGCCCGCCGATCCGGTTGCGCCGCCACGCCGACGAGGCCGACGCATCCCTGACCTACAGCCCGCCGATGCGGCTGAAGATCATGCGCTCCGCGGTCGAGACGTGCCGGCTGTTCCCGGTGATCGTCACGTTCGCGATCGGGGTGGCAGTGCTGGTATCGCTGCAGGCGCTGGCGATCCGGTTCGGTTACGGCTGGGCCGCGCTCGGCGGCGGGATCGTGCTGCTGGCGGCGGGCGCGGTCGCCGGCGGCACCGCGGTCGCTGCCAAATGGCTTGTAGTGGGCCGGATTCGGTCCGGTGAGCAACCGCTGTGGTCGTCGTTCGTGTGGCGCAACGAGGTGTCGGACACCTTCGTCGAGACGGTGGCCGGGCCGTGGTTCGCCCGCGCGGCCAGCGGCACCCCGGTGATGAACCTGTGGTTGCGCGCGCTGGGGGCCAAAATCGGCCGCGGCGTGTGGTGCGAGACATACTGGCTGCCCGAGGCCGACCTGGTGACGTTGCAGCGCGCCAGTACCGTCAACCGCGGCTGCGTTGTGCAGACGCACCTGTTCCATGATCGGATCATGCGGATGGACACCGTCGTGCTCGACGAGGGCGCCACCCTGGGCCCGCACTGCGTCGCGCTACCCGCCGCCAAGCTCGGCGCCGGCGCCACCGTCGGCCCGGCCTCGCTGGTGATGCGCGGTGACGAGGTACCGCCTTCGACCCGCTGGCAGGGCAATCCCATTGCACCCTGGGTGATTTCGCGAAAGAAGCCACGCGACGAGAAGCCCGCGCGCGAACCCGAGGGCAGCGCCGCGTGAAACGCCCCGTCAAGAAGGTCGCCAAGAAAGGCGGCCCTCCCGTCATCGACCCGTACCTGCCGCACAACGGCAACTTCGGCTATCGGGTTTCACGCTACGAGTTGGAGCTGGAGTACAAGGTCGCGATCAATCGGCTGACCGGATCGGCCACGATCACCGCTGCGACGCTGGCCTCGCTGCAGACGTTCACCCTGGACCTGTCCGACGCGCTGGCGGTGACGAAGGTGACGGTCAACGGCCGTCGGCCGTCCCATTTCGGAAAGTCCCATGGCAAGCTGCACATCACACTGGCTTCCCCGCTGCCGGCCGGTGCGGCGATGACGATCCAGGTCCGCTACGGCGGCTCGCCCCGGCCGATCCGAAGCCATTGGGGCGAAATCGGTTTCGAGGAACTGTCGAACGGGGCGTTGGTTGCCGGGCAGCCGAACGGAGCGGCTTCGTGGTTCCCCTGCGACGACCACCCGAGCGCCAAGGCCAGCTATCGCATCCAGATCAGCACCGACAGTCCGTACCGCGCGGTGGCCAACGGTGAGCTGGTGTCGCGCCGCGTTCGCGCCGCGCACACGGTGTGGACCTACGAACAGCCAGAGCCGACATCGACCTATCTGGTGACGTTGCAGATCGGCATGTACGGCGCCAACAAGTTGCCCAAGGCTCAGGTGCCTATGCAGGCAGTGCTACCAGATCGATTGCGCGCCAACTTCGCTCACGACTTCGAGCGCCAGCCACAGATGATGAAGCTGTTCATCAAACTGTTCGGGCCGTACCCGCTGAGCACTGGCTACACCGTGGTGGTGACCGACGACGATCTCGAGATACCGGTGGAGGCGCAGGGCATCTCGATCTTCGGCGCCAACCACTGCGACGGCAAGCGCGGATCCGAACGGTTGATCGCCCACGAACTGGCTCACCAATGGTTCGGCAACAGTGTGACAGTGCGCCGCTGGCGCGATATCTGGCTGCACGAGGGATTCGCCTGTTACGCCGAATGGTTGTGGTCGGAGAACTCCGGCGGACAGAGCGCCGAAGACTGGGCCCGCCACTATCACGCCAAGCTGGCGAACTCGCCGCAGAATCTGTTGCTGTCCGACCCGGGCCCCCGGGACATGTTCGACGATCGGGTCTACAAGCGCGGCGCACTCACCCTGCACGTGCTGCGCGGCACCATCGGTGACGAGAAATTTTTTGCGCTGCTCCGAGATTGGACGGAGCGCTACAAGCACAGCACCGTGGTGACCGACGATTTCAAAGGTCTTGCCGCCAACTACGCGGACGTGTCGTTACGTCCGCTGTGGGACGCCTGGCTGGACTCGACCGAGGTGCCGCGGCTGTGACCGACGCGGGCGCCTCCTTCGAGGCGCTCAGCGCCACCGGTGCCGACCAGGTCGGGGGGACCGGGGCGATCACCCGTGGCAGCGTGGCGCGCGTCGGGGCGGCCACCGCGATTTCGGCGGTGTGCGGATACGCGGTGCTCTATCTGGCTGCGCGTGCCCTGAATCCGGCCGGCTTCTCGGTATTCGGCGTGTTCTGGGGAGCGTTCGGGTTGGTCAACGGCGCGGCCTACGGGCTGCTGCAAGAGGCCACCCGGGAGGTCCGGTCGGCGAACTATGTCGAGATCGTCGAGGGACCACGCACCCACCCGATGCGGGTGGCGACTGGTGTCGGGCTGGTGGCCGCCGTCGCCATGGCCAGCACATCCCCGCTCTGGGCGCCGCACGTGTTCAGCGACTCCCGACCGCTGTCGGTAGTGCTTCTCTGCGTGGGCCTGGCCGGATTCTGCATCCACGCAACACTTCTGGGTCTACTCGCCGGAACCGGGCGCTGGGGTGGATACGGCGTGCTGATGGTCATCGACGCCGTCATGCGGGTGGCGGTCGCCGCGGTGGCATTCGCCCTCGGGTGGGGCCTCGACGGTTTCCTGTGGGCGACGGTCGCCGGTGCGGTGGGCTGGCTGCTGCTGCTGGCGGTCTCCCCGGGTGCGCGCACCGCGGCAGGTCTGCGCACACCCGGCGGCACCGCGACCTTCTTGCGCGGGGCCGGACACTCGATCGCCGCCGCCGGCGCCAGCGCCATCCTCGTCATGGGTTTCCCGGTGCTCCTGAAGGCGACCTCCGGCGGTGACCTCGGCGCGGCAGGCGGCGTGGTGATCCTGGCGGTGACGCTGACACGGGCGCCGCTGCTGGTGCCGCTCACCGCGATGCAGGGCAATCTGATCGCACACTTCGTCGACCACCGCGGGCATCGCCTCAAGGCGCTGCTCGCCCCCGCGGCCGTCGTCGTCGGGCTGGGCGCCGTCGGCGTGCTGGCCGCCGGGCTCCTCGGGCCATGGCTGATCCGGGTCGCGTTCGGCGACGAATACAGTCCGGGCGGGCCGCTGCTGGCCTGGCTGACCGCGGGTGCGGTGGCGATCGCGCTGCTGACCGTGACCGGGGCCGCGACCGTGGCAGCGGCCCTGCACCGGGCCTACTCGATCGGCTGGGTCGGAGCCACCGTCGCCTCCACGGTCCTGTTGACGCTGCCGATTCCCCTGACCGACCGCACCGTGGTGGCCCTGCTGTGCGGGCCACTGGTCGGCATCGTCGTCCACCTGGCGGCGCTGGCCCGCGCCGCACGCTGAACCAACGATGCCTGGCGTGTACCTTGTGGACATCGACACGCCCTACCCCGACGCCTGGATCATCGTGCCGGCGTTCAACGAAGCGAAGGTCATCGGCGACGTCATAGCCGACCTGCGCGGAGTCTTCGACCATGTGGTGTGTGTTGACGACGGCAGCCGGGACGACACCTCCGATATCGCGCTGCGCGCGGGCGCCCATGTGGTGCGCCATCCGGTGAATCTCGGGCAGGGCGCCGCTATCCAGACCGGTGTCGAGTACGCCCGCAGCCAACCCGGCGCCGCGGTGTTCGTGACGTTCGACGCCGACGGACAGCACCGCGTCAAGGACGTTGTCGTGATGATCGACCGGCTGGCCAAGGCTGACGTCGACATCGTCATCGGCACCCGCTTCGCCGGCGGCACCGTCAGCCAGACCCCGCCGCTGAAGCGGTTGATCCTGCGCACCGCCGCCGTGCTGAGCCCGAGTAGTCACCGGCTGCACCTGACCGACGCGCACAACGGGCTGCGGGTGTTCAACAAGACGGTGGCCGACAACCTCAACCTGACGATGAACGGCATGAGCCACGCAGGAGAGTTCATCGCCCTGATCGCCGAAAACCATTGGCGGGTAACCGAAGAGCCCGTCGAGATCCTCTACACCGAGTACTCCATGTCCAAGGGCCAGCCGCTGCTGAACGGGGTGAACATCGTCTTCGACGGGTTCCTGCGCGGAAGGATGCACCGATGAACTGGATCCAGGTCCTGCTGATCGCGGCGGTGATCGCACTACTGGTGTACCTGCTGCGCGCGCGCACCAACGCCAAGGCCAAGGCGTGGGTCAAGGTCGGCTACGTGGTGTTCGTGGTCCTGGCCGTCTACGCGATCCTGCGGCCCGACGACACCACGGTGCTGGCCAACTGGCTGGGTGTGCGACGGGGCGCCGACCTGCTCACCTACGCGCTGATCATCGCGTTCGTGTTCACCACGATGAGCACCTATCTGCGGTTCAAGGAACTCGAGCTGAAGTACGCCCGGCTGGCCCGCGCGGTCGCGCTCGACGGCGCCCGCACCCCGGAGCGTTAGTTGCGGAAGTAGTCCACGGTCCGGGCGATGCCCTCTTCGAGGCGCACCTGCGGCCGCCAGCCCAGCACCATCTCCGCCTTGCGGACATCCAGGCACGACCGCTTCAGGTCACCCAGCCGCGCCGGTGCGAACTCGGGATCGTCGGGCGCACCGACGACCTTGGCGACCACCGCGTGCAGCTTCCGGTCGCTGGTCTCCACACCGGTGCCGATGTTGAACCGCTGCCCGCACCCGCCGGTGCCCGAGGCCCGGACAAAGGCGTCGACGACGTCGTCGACGAAGACGTAGTCGCGAGTGTTCGACCCGTCGCCGTACACCTTGGTGGGACGGCCCGCCAGCATCGCGTTCGCGAAGATCGCGACCACCCCGGCCTCGCCGTGCGGATCCTGGCGCGGGCCATAGACGTTGGAGGGCGCGATGAAAGAGCAGTCCAGACCGTAGAGGTGCCGGTAGGTGTTGAGGTAGACCTCGCCGGCGACCTTGCTGGCCGCATAGGGCGAGGCAGGGTCGACCGGGGTGGTCTCGTTGGTCGGGTAGTTCGTCGGCACACCGTAGATCGACCCGCCCGAGGAGGTGTGGACGACCTTGCGCACCCCGGACCGGCGGGCCGCCTCGGCCAGCCGCACCGTTCCGACGACGTTGACCGCGGCGTCGAACTCGGGGTCCTCCACCGAGCGCCGCACATCGATCTGCGCGGCCAGGTGGTGCACGACCTCCGGCTTGTGCTTGTCGAGCAGCCCGATCAGGTCGGCGCTGGCGATATCGGCCTCGATCAACTCGAACCTGCCGGTGGCGCCGGCCGCCGCGAGGTTCTCGGTGCGCCCCCGGCTCAGATCATCGAGCCCGACGACGGTGTGACCATCGGTGAGTAGTCGATCGACCAGTGTCGAGCCGATGAAGCCGGCCGCCCCCGTGACCAGTATCTGCATAGCGGTCACCCTACCGTCAGGTGAGTACAGTCGAGCCGATGGCAGTTCCGATCCGTGTGGCGCGCATGCCACCGGTCGCTGCCGCGGCCGCCCTCCTCATCGCGGTGCAGTTGGTCGTCCGCGCGGTCCTGGCATTCGGTGGCTACTTCTATTGGGACGACCTGATCCTGGTCGGCCGGGCCGGCACCCAGAATCTGCTGTCCCCGTCCTATCTGTTCGACGACCACGACGGGCACGTCATGCCCGGCGCGTTTCTGGTGGCGGGCATCATCACCCGGCTCGCGCCGCTGGTGTGGGCGTGGCCCGCGGTCAGCCTGGTGGTCTTGCAGCTACTGGTGTCGCTGTCGGTGCTGCGCGCCCTGCACGTCATCCTCGGCTGGCGTCCGGTGCTGTTGATTCCGTTGTGCTTTGCCCTGTTCACCCCACTGGGGGTGCCCGGATTCGCTTGGTGGGCAGCGGCTCTGAACTCGCTGCCGATGCTGGCCGCGATGGCCTGGGTGTGTGCCGATGCAATCCTGTTGGTGCGCACCGGGAATCGGCGCTATGCGATCACCGGTTTGCTGGTGTTCGGCGGCGGTCTGCTGTTCTTCGAGAAGGCCGCTGTCATCCCGTTCGTCGCGTTCGCGGTGGTTGCGCTGCTGCACCACGTGCAGGGCGACGGGCACGCGGCGCGGACGGTGTGGCGGCGCGGCCTGGGGCTGTGGGGGCCCGCGCTGGCGGTGACGGCGGTGTGGGTGGCGGTCTACCTGTTCGTCGTCGATCACCGGCGGTGGAGCTCGGATCTGGCGATGACGTGGGACCTGTTGCGCCGCTCGGTCACTCACGGGATCGTCCCAGGACTGGTCGGCGGGCCGTGGGACTGGCAGCGGTGGGCGCCCGCGTCGCCGTGGGCGGTCCCGCCGGCTTCGGTGATGGTGCTGGGCTGGCTGGTACTGGCCGCAGTCCTCGCGGTGTCGCTGGTGCGCAAGCGGCGCATCGGCCTGGTCTGGGCGGTGGCCGCCGGGTATGCGATGGCCTGCCAGATCCCGATCTATCTGCTGCGCTCATCGAAGTTCACCGCCCTGGAGCTGGCCCAGACGCTGCGCTACTTCCCGGATTTGGTGATCGTGCTGACCCTGCTCGCCGCGGTGGGCTTCTGCGCGCCGAACCGGGCGACGTCGGGTTGGCTGAATGCGTCGCGCGCCCGCACCGCGGTGGTGGCGGCAGCGGTGGTGGCGTTCACGGCCAGCAGCCTGTATTCGACGTCGACGTTCTTGACCAGTTGGCGGGACAACCCGGCACAGCCGTACCTGCAGAACGCGATTCGCGGGCTGGCGCAGCCGCGGGCGTCGTCGTCGGCACCGATGCTCGACCAGGAAGTGGACCCACTGGTGTTGCAGCGGGTCGCCTACCCGGAGAACCTGGCCAGCCACATGTTCGCGCTGATTCACGACCGGCCCGAATTCGCCAAGTACACAACACAATTGCGCATGCTCGACGCCAGCGGCCACCTCGTGGACGCCAATGTCACCTGGACGCGCACGATCGTCGTGGGCCCGGTGCCCGGGTGCGGGTATTTCGTGCAGCCGGACAACCCGGTGCGGATGCCACTGGACGGGCCGCTGCTGCCCGCGGACTGGACGGCCGAGATCAACTACCTGGCCAACAGCGAGGGCTCGATGCAGATGTCGCTGACCGAGGGGCCTGAGACCAAGGTGCCGGTGCACCCCGGCCTGAACCGCGTCTTCGTGAGGCTGCCCGGAGCCGGCGACGCGATCACGGTGCGGGCCACGACCGCGGCGCTGTCGTTGTGCCTGGCCTCAGGGCCGGTGGGGTACCTGGCGCCGCGACAGTAACGCCGCGGCGCCGCCAGGGCCCATTTTTCACTCTGGCGTTACTCTCGCCGACCCGCGATGTGCCAAAGTAGTTTGCATGTCTAACTTGCGCGAGGATGGTCTACGTGTTTTCCGGGAGATGCTGCCCGGCACACTGCCCGACGGTGACGTCGAATTCGGCGGCTTCGCCCCGGAACTGATGGAGATCGGGGTCGAGAGCGTGTTCGGCAAGCTGTGGACCCGCGAGGGGCTCAGCCGCCGGGACCGCAGCCTGGTGACGCTGGGCATCCTGATCGCGCTGCGTGCGGGCGACGAGATGAAGGCCCACTTCCGCATCGCCAAGCAGAACGGATTGACCGAGGACGAGATCGCCGAGGTCATCTACCACTCCAGTGGCTACGCCGGTTTCCCTGCGGCCGCCACGGCGCGCAATATTGCCGCCGAGGAACTCGGCAAGGCATAGCGGAGCCACCTAGGAGAATCGAACTCCTGACCTATTCATTACGAGTGAATCGCTCTACCGACTGAGCTAAGGTGGCGCGGCCCCGTGAGGACCGAGCAGTGAGTCTACAGGTCTGAACGGAGTGCTTGACCCACGGTCGCCACCAGCGCATCGACCGCGAACTTGGGTTTGACGTTCGTCGCCAGCGCCTCCCGGCACTCCAGGACCGCCTCGATACAGCGCAGCAGCCGCTCCGGAGACGAGTGCGCCGCCATGGCCGCCACCCGCTCGGCCATGTCGGGATGATTCGGAACCACCGTCGCGGCACCGTTGGCCACCATCAGTGCGTCCCGGAAGTACGTCGCCAGATCGATCAGCGCCCGATCCAGCGCGTCACGCGAGGCCCGGGTCTGGCGCGATTTCTGCCGCTTCTCGAGATCTCGGATCGCCCCGGTGGCTCCGCGCAGCGTGCCCGCGGTGCCCTTGCCGGTGCCACCGGCACCCAGTGCGGTCTTCAGCTCCTCCGCCTCGACCTCGTCGCGACCGGCATTGAGCGCCTTGGCCTCGGCTTCCGCGGTGGCCACCAGCTCTTCTGCCGCCGCGTAGGCCCGCGACGGCGTGGCGGCATCCCGGGCCAGCCCGAGCGCGCGGGTGCGGCGGTCGCGGGCAGCGGGATCGGTGGCCAGCCGTCGCGCCCGCCCGACATGACCGCCGCTGACCGAGGCCGCCCACTGCGCGTCTTCGGGGGACAGGCCGTCGTTGTCGATCAGCACCTGCGCGATCGCCGCGGTCGGCGGTGTCACCAGCGCCACATGCCGGCACCGGGACCGCAGGGTGATCGCGATGTCCTCGGGATCCACCGACGGTGCGCACAGCAGGAACACCGTCGACGGCGGCGGCTCCTCCACGACCTTGAGCAGGGCGTTGGCCGCACCCTCGGTGAGCCGGTCGGCGTCCTCGATCACGACGATCTGCCAGCGGCCGGTACTCGGCCGGCGCGAAGCGATCTGCACGATGTTGCGCATCTCGTCGACACCGATCGACAGGCCCTCGGGGATGATGCGGCGGACGTCGCCGTGGGTGCCGGCCATCGTCGTCGTGCAGGACCGGCACTCCCCGCACCCCGGCGTGCCGTCAGCGGTGCACTGCAGGGCCGCCGCGAAGCACTGCGCGGCCACCGAGCGCCCCGATCCGGGCGGACCGGTGATCAGCCAGGCGTGTGTCATGGTCCCGGTGGCGAGGCCATCGTGAGCGGAATCACCCCGCGCCGCCCGTGCGGCGCCGACGAGCTCTGATTCCACGGCGCTTTGGCCCACCAGCCGCGTGAAAACTCCGGACATCGCCACAAACACTAGTGCTCAGCAACGACACAACCGCTGCCCACCGGGTTCTGAAGGCACTGATCGGTCACTCTGTACCGATACGGTGGGCTGGTGACCACCGCGCAGCTCAGCCCGCGGCGAATCAGTGGATTCGTCCGGTGGGTTGCGCGCACCCCGTGGCCGGTGTTTTCCCTGGGCATGCTGCAGGCCGACATCATCGGCGCACTGCTGGTTCTGGGCTTCCTGCGGTTCGGGCTGCCACCGTCGGATCGGGTCATGCTGCAGGACCTGCCGACCCTGAACCTGGTCATCTTCTTGAGCTATCTGTTCATCTCGTTCACCCTCGGCGCGTTCGTCAGCCTCAAGCTGCTCGTTCCGGTCTTCCGCTGGCAACGCCGCGACGCGCTGCTCGCCGAGGACGACCCGGCCCTCACCGAGGCGGCCCGGCTGCGGGCCCTGCGGATGCCCGTCTACCGCTCGGTGATCAGCATGACCAACTGGGTGGTGGGCGCGGTGGTCTTCATCGCCGCCAGCTGGCCCGTCGCCAGCCACGCCGCCCCGGTGCTGGCGGTGGCCACGATGCTCGGCGCGGCCGCCACCACGATCATCGGCTACCTGCAGTCCGAACGCGTCCTGCGACCGGTGGCCGTCGCCGCGCTGCGTGGCGGGGTGCCGGAGAAGTTTCATCGGCCCGGCGTGATCCAGCGGCTGGTGCTGACCTGGATTCTGTCCACTGGCGTGCCGCTGCTGGCCATCGTGCTCTCGATCGCGGCCAGCAAGTTCTCGCTGCTGGGGGCCTCGGCCGACGCCCTGTCCACGCCGATCCTGCTGATGGCGGTCGCTGCGCTGGCGATCGGGCTGGCCGGCAATGTGCTGGCGGCCATGTCGATCGCCGACCCGTTGCGCCAGCTGCGCTGGGCCCTCGGGGAGGTTCAGCGCGGCAACTACAACGCGCACATGCAGATCTACGACGCCAGCGAGCTGGGCCTGCTGCAGGCCGGCTTCAACGACATGGTTCGGGACCTGAGCGAGCGGCAGCGGCTGCGCGACCTGTTCGGCCGCTATGTCGGCGAAGACGTCGCTCGCCGCGCCCTGGAACGGGGCACCGAGCTCGGCGGTCAGGAACGCGATGTCGCGGTGCTGTTCGTCGACCTGGTCGGCTCGACTCAGCTGGCCGCGTCGCGACCGCCGGGCGAGGTCGTGGGCATGCTCAACGAGTTCTTCCGGGTGGTGGTCGAGACCGTCAAGAAGCACGGCGGCTTCGTCAACAAGTTCCAGGGCGACGCGGCGTTGTGCATCTTCGGTGCGCCGATCGAGCATCCCGACGCCTCCGGTGCGGCGCTGGCCGCCTCCCGGGAACTGCACGACGAACTCGTCGGGGTGCTGGGCCAGACGGACTTCGGGATCGGGGTCTCGGCAGGCCGGGCGATCGCCGGGCACATCGGCGCTCAGGCCCGCTTCGAGTACACCGTGATCGGTGACCCGGTCAACGAGGCCGCCCGGCTGACCGAGCTGGCGAAGCTGGAGAACGGCCATGTGCTTGCGTCGGCGATCGCGGTCAGCGGCGCCCTGGACGCAGAAGCCTTGTGCTGGAACGTCGGTGAGATCGTCGAGCTGCGCGGCCGACGGGCACCCACCCAGCTGGCCCGCCCGGTGAATCTGGTGCTGCCCAGCGAGACCAGCGAGACCAGCGACAGCGTCTCCGGCTAGTCCGTCATGCCTTCTTGGCGGGGGCCTTCTTGCGCGCCGCCTTCTTCGCGGGAGCCTTCTTCTTGACCGGGCCACGGGCACGACGGTCGGCGAGCAGCTCGGAAGCCCGCTCATCGGTGATGCTCAGGACGTCGTCACCCTTGCGCAGGCTGGCATTGGTCTCACCGTCGGTGACGTACGGGCCGAATCGCCCGTCCTTGATCACCATCGGCTGGCCCGACGCCGCATCGACACCGAGTTCCCGCAGTGGCGGGGCCGCAGTGCCTTGCCGCCCACGGCGTTTGGGCTCGGCGTAGATCTTCAGGGCCTCTTCGAGGGTGATGTCGAAGATCTGGTCCTCGGTGGCGAGCGAACGCGAGTCGGTGCCGCGCTTGAGGTATGGCCCATAGCGGCCGTTCTGCGCGGTGATCTCCTCACCGTTGGCCGGATCAACGCCGACCACCCGCGGCAGCGAGATCAGCTTGAGCGCATCCTCGAGCGTCACGGTCTGCAGATCCATCGACCGCAGCAGCGAGCCGGTGCGCGGCTTGGGGCCGGTCGGCTTCTTGCCCTTCTTGGCGGTGACGCCGGGGTCATCGTCCGGCGGCGGGGGCAGCACCTCGGTGACATACGGGCCGTATCTGCCGTCCTTGGCGACGATTTCGTGACCGGTCTCCGGATCGACGCCGAGCGTGCGGCCCTCTTGTGGTGTGGCAAAGAGGGTTTCGGCCAACTCCAGGGTCAGCTCGTCGGGGGTGATGTCGTCGTTGAGGTTGGCCCGCTGCGGTTTGGGCTCACCGTCTTCGCCGGTGATCATCCGTTCCAGGTATGGGCCGTTCTTGCCGACCCGCACCACGATCGCGCGGCCTTCTTCGTCGTCAAAAAGCTTGATGGAGTTGACTTCCCGAGCGTCGATACCCTCGAGATTGACGCCAACCAGCTTCTTGAGGCCGCCGGCGCGAGCGATCGAATCCGCCACGCCGTGCTCGCCACCGAAATAGAAGTTGGTCAGCCAGTTGGTGCGAGCCTCCTGGCCGGTGGCGATCTCGTCGAGCTCGTCCTCCATGGCGGCGGTGAAGTCGTAGTCCACCAGTCGCCCGAAGTGCTGCTCGAGCAGCCCGGTGACCGCGAACGCCACCCACGACGGCACCAGCGCGCTGCCCTTCTTGTGGACGTAGCCGCGGTCCTGGATGGTCTTGATGATCGAGGAATACGTTGAGGGACGGCCGATTCCGAGCTCTTCGAGCGCCTTGATCAGTGACGCCTCGGTGTAGCGGGCGGGCGGGTTGGTGGTGTGCCCGTCGGCGGTCAGCCGGGTGGCGTCCACGCGCTGGCCCTGCCGAAGGTTGGGCAGCCGGCTCTCGGCGTCGTCGGCCTCACCGCCGGCCAGCTCGTCGACGGTCTCGACGTAGGCCTTGAGGAATCCGGCAAAGGTGATGGTGCGCCCGCTGGCGGCGAAGGTGACTTCGCGTCCCTCGGCGGAGGTTCCGTTGATGCGCAGGCTCAGCGTGGTGCCGCGGGCATCGGCCATCTGCGAGGCGACGGTGCGCTGCCAGATCAGCTCGTAGAGCCGGAACTCGTCGTTGTCGAGCTCGCGGTGCAAGGCGCCGGGAGTGGCGAAGGTGTCACCGGCGGGCCGGATCGCCTCGTGCGCCTCCTGAGCGTTCTTGACCTTGCGGGTGTACTGCCGCGGCGACGGGTGCACGTACTCGTCGCCGTAGAGCTGACGCGCCTGATTGCGCGCGGCGTTGATCGCCGACTCCGACAGCGTCGTGGAGTCGGTCCGCATATAAGTGATGTAGCCGTTCTCGTAGAGCCGCTGGGCGATGCTCATCGTGCGCTCGGAGGAGAATCGGAGCTTGCGCCCCGCCTCCTGCTGCAGCGTGGACGTCATGAACGGCGGATACGGCCGACGGGTGTAAGGCTTCTCCTCGACAGAGCCGACGGTGAGGCTGGAAGCCTGCAAACCGGTGGCCAGCGAGCCCGCTGCGGCCTCATCGAGCACCACGACCTCGTCGGGCTTGCGGACCACGCCGAGGGAGTCGAAGTCCCGGCCGGTGGCCACCCGCTTGCCATCGACGTTGACCAGCCGGGCGGTGAACCGCGGCGGGGCGGCATCCGGGTCCGAGACGCTCGCGTCGAGTTCGGCGATCACGTCCCAGTAGGCGGCGCTGCGGAACGCCATCCGGTCGCGTTCGCGCTGCACGATGATCCGGGTGGCCACGGACTGCACCCGGCCGGCCGACAGTTTGGGAGCGACCTTCTTCCACAGCACGGGGCTGACCTCGTAGCCGTAGAGCCGGTCGAGGATGCGTCGGGTCTCCTGCGCGTCGACCAGGTCGTTGTCCAGGTCGCGGGGATTGTCGGCGGCAGCGCGGATCGCGGGCTCGGTGATCTCGTGGAAGACCATCCGTTTGACCGGTATGCGCGGCTTGAGCGTCTCCAGGAGGTGCCAGGCGATGGCTTCACCCTCCCGGTCACCGTCGGTGGCCAGATAGAGCTCGTCGACGTCCTTCAGCAAGCCCTTGAGCTCGGTGACGGTGCTCTTCTTATCGGGGCTGATGATGTAGAGCGGCTCGAAGTTGTCCTCGACGTTGACGCCGAGGCGGGCCCAGGGCTCGGATTTGTACTTGGCGGGCACGTCGGCGGCGTTGCGGGGCAGGTCACGGATGTGGCCGCGGGACGACTCGACGATGTAGTTGGAGCCCAGGTAACCGGCGATCTTGCGCGCTTTCGTGGGCGACTCGACGATGACGAGCCGCCGGACGTTCCCATTGCCGCCACTTCGGCGGGTTCCGTCGTCAGCCAACTGCGCTTACGCTCCACTTCTGTCTTGCCCACAGGTACCCCCGACCCGCGGGCACCTGACAATTTCGCACTCCGAACCGGTCAACGCAAACCGACCCTCGCAGGGGAAGGTGTCAGACTCTGGGCCACGCTGACAACGCCTCTATCAGATTCGGCGGTTCCCCCACGGTTTCTACCAGGCGCGATAGCCGTCGGCGACCACTTATTCTCAGGGCCGGGCGGGCGCCCCGGGTGCCGATCAGGGTCGGTGCAATCCCAACCCGCATCAACGCCGACGCCAGCGGCGAATGCGTATCGGGGGCGTGCGGGTCCAAACCCAATAGATAACGGTCGGATTCCGGGACGCCGGCGGCCAGCGTCCACGCGCGCAGCTGACGGGCGCCGGGCAGCCATTGGGGCGGAACCGTCTTGACCGCACCCCGGGTCCATTCGGTGGCGATCCCCACCAGTCGTACGTCGACCGCAGTGCGCACCAGCGGATTTTCCTCGTCGGTCCGGGTGATCTCGGCGTCCAGCCCCGCCTCGGTGATCATCTCGGCCAGCGCCTGCGCGCGCCAGAGTTCGTCGACCACCACCGACAGCCGTGCCCCGCCACCGACCATCACCACCTGTCCAGCGGCCGCAAGCAACCCGGTGAGGTCGGCGACCGCGGGCGGCACCGACTCAGCCGAGAAGAAGGACAGCTGGCTCACGATTCGACAGTAAGGCAGTCGGAGACCAGCAGCCGTGCGGCTGCCGACGGGCGTGGCGAGTCCCGCGCGGGACGGCCGCAAACGAAAGCACCCCCGATGCCCGTCACCGGGACGCTCGGGGGTGTTTCCTGATGTCGTTGTTGATCAGACTGCGCGCACGCCTGTGGCCTGCGGTCCCTTGGGGCTCTGACCGACCTCGAACTCGACCCGTTGGTTCTCCTCAAGGGTGCGGAAGCCCGACCCCTGAATTTCCGTGTAGTGGACGAACACGTCGGCAGAGCCGTCCTCGGGTGCAATGAACCCGAAACCCTTCTCGGCGTTGAACCACTTCACAGTTCCCTGTGGCATCTTTCGTACTTTCCTTCTCTTCCAACCGGGAGCGGTCGACCGAGTTTTCGGCAAACCGGGCCCGTTCCGACCGCCATCCTTCGTGGAGTCGTCGGAACTCACCCGACCTACAGACCCTCGCAGGAACCGCGATCGCAACGTCGATCCTGCGAGTGTTTGGAACACGAACACAGAAGCTGCGACCGCCCTTATCCAATCATGTCCGAGGCTCCTGCGACAGTCTCGGTGCTACTAACTGATGAACAATTCGATACGGGGCTGTTGATATTTTTTCGAAAGGGCTGATTTCAAATGGTGAGTTTCGGCAGCGAGCTGCTTAACGCGGCCGTCGCGGGCGCCGAATCATCGCCCGACGCACTGCGTCACATGGCCGAGCTCCCGGCCCGCCAAGCCCAGTCCGCGGACTGGCCTGCCTGGGCCGATCCAGATGTGCTCCGCGCGTTCCATGATCACGGAATCGAGCGTCCGTGGTCGCATCAGGTCCGCGCGGCCGACCTCGCCCATGCAAGCCATCATGTCGTGATAAGCACCGGTACGGCATCGGGTAAGTCGCTGGCGTTCCAATTGCCGATCATGGATGTGTTGGCTCGTGATCCGCGCGCACGGGCGCTTTATTTGTCCCCGACGAAAGCGCTCGGGCACGACCAATTACGCACCGCCCATTCGTTGACCACAGCGGTGACCGCGCTGGCCGATGTCGCACCGACTTCCTATGACGGTGACACGCCGGTCGAGATACGCAGATTCGCGCGCGAACGCTCCCGCTGGTTGTTCTCCAACCCCGACATGATTCACCTGTCGCTGCTGCGCAACCACGCCCGATGGGCCGTGTTCCTGCGCGGTCTTCGCTACCTCGTCGTCGACGAATGCCATTACTACCGTGGGATTTTCGGGTCCAACGTGGCAATGGTGCTGCGCCGGCTGCTGCGACTGTGCGAGCGCTACGCACCGGCTTCGGCACCGGGGCCCACGGTCATCTTCGCCAGCGCGACCACCGCCGCACCGGGGGAAACGGCCGCGGAATTGATCGGGCACCCGGTGGCTGCGGTGACCGAGGACGGTTCACCGCACGGGGCGCGAACGGTCGCGCTGTGGGAGCCAGAATTGCGTACCGACCTGCTCGGCGAGAACGGTGCGCCGGTACGGCATTCAGCGGGTTCCGAGGCCGCCAGGATGATGGCCGATTTGGTTGCTGAAGGGGCGCGGACATTGACGTTCGTGCGGTCGCGGCGCGGTGCGGAACTGACCGCGCTGGGCGCGCGAGCGCGCCTGGAGCACATCGCGCCTGCGCTAGTCGACACCGTCGCGTCCTATCGGGCCGGGTACCTCGCCGAGGACCGGCGGGAGCTCGAACGGGCGCTCTCCGATGGTGAATTGCGGGGGCTGGCGACGACGAACGCGCTGGAATTGGGCATCGATATCGCGGGGTTGGACGCGGTGCTGCTGGCCGGCTTCCCGGGGACGGTGGCGTCGTTCTGGCAGCAGGCCGGCCGCTCGGGCCGGCGCGGGCAGGGTGCGCTGGTGGTTCTGATCGCCCGCGACGATCCGCTGGACACCTACCTCGTGCACCACCCTGAGGCGCTGCTGGACAAGCCGGTAGAGCGGGTCGTCATCGATCCGGCGAACCCCTACGTGCTCGGCCCGCAGCTACTGTGCGCGGCAACCGAACTGCCGCTGGACGAGGCGGAGGTGCGTCGCTGGGAGGCCGAGTCGGTGGCCACCGAATTGGTCGACGACGGGTTGCTGCGTCGGCGCGGGGGCAAATATTTCCCCGCTGCCGGGCTGGATCCGCATCCGGCCGTGGACATCCGGGGTTCGGCGGGCGGCCAGATCGCGATCGTCGAGGCCGGCACCGGTCGGATGCTGGGCAGCGTAGGCGTGGCACAGGCTCCGGCCACCGTTCACCCCGGTGCGGTGTATCTGCATCAGGGCGAGAGTTACGTCGTCGAATCGCTGAGCTTCGAAGACGGGGTCGCGTTCGTACACGTCGAGGATCCCGGCTACACCACGTTCGCGCGGGAGATCACCGACATCGAGATCACCGGGACGGGTGAGCGCATGCACTACGACGCGGTGACGCTGGGCCTGGTCCCGGTGTCGGTGAGACACCGGGTGATCGGCTACCTGCGCCGCGGGTTGTCCGGGGAGGTCATCGATTTTTTCGAATTGGACATGCCCGAGCACAGCCTGCCGACCACCGCGGTGATGTACACGATCACCCCGGAAGCGTTGTCGGACAGCGGAATCGAACTTCTACGAGTACCCGGCGCGCTGCACGCGGCCGAGCACGCCGCGATCGGCCTGCTGCCGCTGGTGGCCAGTTGCGACCGCGGTGACATCGGCGGGCTGTCCACCGCCACCGGTTCCGATGGATTGCCGACCGTGTTCGTCTACGACGGGCACCCCGGTGGGGCGGGATTCGCCGAGCGCGGCTATCGGCTGGCGAGCACATGGCTGGGCGCCACCGCGGCGGCGATCGAAGCGTGCGAGTGCCCGCAAGGCTGCCCGTCATGCGTGCAGTCACCCAAGTGTGGGAGCGGCAATGACCCGCTGGACAAGGCCGGCGCGGTTCGAGTCCTGCAGCTCGTTCTGACGGAACTGACCCGCGGAGATGCCTGATCGCCGTGGCGACCGGACCCCTCGAACGGTCGACTTCGACGATGCGAGCACGCCACCTGTACTGGCGAAGCGCCCCGCACTGCTGGAGGCGTAGCGAAGATACCGAACGGTAACTGCACGCGCAAGGAAATCGGCGACGAGGAGGTTTGCCGGACCAAATTGTCGGTTTTCACCTGGAAAATCCCGCGGTGTGCGCCCGGGGTCAGCGCGCAGGGCCGCCGTTAAACTGCGACCATGACCCACGATTGGCTGCTCGTGGAGACACTCGGCACCGAACCCGTGGTGGTGGCAAAGGGCCGGGAGATGAAGAACCTGGTGCCGCTGTCGATCTACTTGCGCCGCAGTCCCTACCTGGCGGCGATTCAAACCGCCATCGCCGAAACCGTGGCGACCGGCAACAGTCTGGCGAGCATCACCCCGAAGAGCGATCGGGTGATCCGCACCGAGCCGGTTCAGATGTCCGACGGCCGGATGCACGCCGTGCACCTATGGATCGGGCCGGCCGGAGCCGACCCACCCGAGCGTCCGATACCGGGCCCGTTGAAATGGGACATCACCTCCGGCATCGCGACCGACACCGTCGAATCACTGGTCAACGCGGGCAAGGATCCGACGCAGGCACCGACGCACGACATCGCCTTCGCCGAGGATCTTCCGGCCCGGACCTTCAACAGTGACGAGTCCAACGTGCTGGCCATGGCCAAAGACGAGGATCCCGGCCGGACATACTGCACCACTTGGACTTTCAACCATGGCGACCAGGTGATTCGGACCGGGTTCGTCGCCCGCACCGCTGTCGAGGAGGCCGAGGACGGTACCCAACACCTGATCGCGCGCGCACTGAACCTGCAATGCGATGTCGACGAGACCACCACGGCGACCGACCAGGTGGCGCAACGAGTCCTCGACAGCCTCTCCCAGGCCGGTGTGCACCGGGCACTGATCGACCTGAGCAACTGGCAGCTGCTGAAGTGGCTGGATGACCCGTGCCCGTATTACGACTGGCGGCACAGCGTCCAGTTCCATCCCGACGACCGGAACCAGCTGATCCCGATGGCCGAGGAGTTCGAGACGGGCAGCACCAGCCGGGTGTTGCGGCTGCCCGCCGTCGGCAGCGGCTGGGTGCCGATGCACGTCACCGTCAACCGCATGGAAGTCGACAACGACACCTTCGCCGGTCTGATCACCCTGCGCCTGCCCACCGACGCCGAACTGGCCGAGGCCGGACTGAGCGGAGGCTAGCCGGCGGGTCCGGCCCGCGCCGCCGCATGCGCCTTCCCGCCGAGCAGCCGGCCCGTCGCGACGTCGACGGCGACCACCACGTCCAGCTCGTCGACATCGCACCCGCTCATCGCCGCGCCCATGGCACGGCTCACCGCGGCTGCTTGCCGGCACGCGCTGTCGGCACCCCGCGGCAGCCAGGCGGCGGCCGCCAGCGCGGCCAGGTCCGCACCGGCCTGCGCCCGGTGCCGCGCCACCACCGCACTGCCGACGTGGACGCCGGCCATGGTGATCGTCACCAGGGCGGCGATCAGGATCGCGGCCAGTACCGTCGCGGCACCGGTGTCGTCACGGGCCCGGCTCGGCGGCCGCGACGGCGTCGGCGCGGATGGTGACCCCCGGCAGCAACCGCGAGCGGCCGCTGACCGTCGCGACGACGAAACCGCTGTCGCGACGGAGTTGCAGCGTCGCGCCGGAAGGCCCGATCCCGTGGGCTGCTGCCAACGCGCTCGTCTCGTCGCCGCGGGCCGCCAGCCGCGCCGCCTCCCGCGCGGCGTCGATGCAGCGCACCTGCATAGCCACCGCGGTGAGGCCGGCGGCACAGAGCACGAGCACCACCACCAGCGCGGCGATAGCAAGAGCCGCCTCGACGGTGGCGAACCCGCCGTCACCGTTCAGACCTTCGTGTTGAGCGCGCGATTGATGATGTTGGTCAGGGCGCCGACGATCGAGTCGCCGGTCACCACGCTGTAGAGAATCGCGCCGAACGCGGCGGCGGCAATCGTTCCGATCGCATATTCGACCGTCGACATCCCGGCGTCGTCGACCGCCGCCAGCACCATCCGCTCCCTCAACTTTCGAATCATGTTGATGGACAACATCTTTCCTCTCTTTCACAGGATCCCCGACATGAACACGTCACCGGCCAAGCCGGCCACCACGGGCACGATGCCCAGGCAGATGAATGCCGGCAGAAAGCACAGGCCCAGCGGTCCGGCGATCAGCACCGACGCCCGCTCAGCGGCCGCCGCCGCGGTGTGGCCGGCGTCCTGACGGGACTGCTCGGCGAGTTCTGCCACGCCCTGGGCAAGCGCACTGCCCGACGACGCGGACCTGCGCGCCAGCCGTGCCAGCGTTTCACTTCCGTCGCCCGCCTCAGCCCCAGACCAGGCGGTGTCCGGGTCGGCGCCCAGCGCGAGCAGGTCGGCCGCGCGGCGCAGCACCGCGCCGACACCATCCGGGGCCGACGGCGCTGTCGCCGCCGCGGCCGCGGCCACCGACATCCCGGCGGACAGGCACACCGCGAACACGTCGAGCGCCGACGCGGTGGCCAGCGGATCGCGGCGGCGCCGATGACGAACCGGCGCAACCCGAACCGGCCCCAAGCCGATCCGGCGGCGCACCGCGACCGGAGAGGGCGCGAACAGGACCGCGGCGGCCAACAGCAGCGCGGCACCGCTCATGTCAGCAGCCGATCGGTGATGCGGTCGGCCCACATAAGGCCCACACAGATCAGCACCGTGCCCGCAACGAGCAGCCAGCCGCCGACGCCACCCCCGAGCAGGAACCGGACCGGATGCGCGCCGATCAACTCGCCCAACAACACCCCAAGCAGCGGCAGACCCGCGAGGATCACGGCGGTGGCCCGCGCCCCCGCCAGTCCCGCCTGAACCCGGGCGGTGAATCGTTGCCGCTCAACGATGTCGCGGTGTGCTGCGCGCATCAACGCAGCCATGGCCAGACCGTGATCGGCCGCCAGCTGCCAGCACACCGCGAGTCGATCCCACTGCGCGGGAACCGATGTCGAACCGCCGGCGGCCCGCAGCCCGGCACCGACGTCGGCACCCAATCCGGCGCGCGCCGCGACCGCCTGTAAGGCGGCACCGATCGCGCCGTCAGACTCATCGGCGGCAATGGCGAAGGCGCGCACCGGATGTGCGCCCACTCGCAGCTCGCCGACCAGTGTCTCGAGTGCACCGGCCAGTGTCTGGCCGGCCCGAGCGCGATCCTGATCGCGGCGACGACGGCGCCTGCGGGCAATCAGCGTGGCCCCCAGGACAGCCGAGGCGAGCAGCACCTCAGGCGGCAGCGCAACCGCGAGGACGACGCCGAGGACGACCACCACCGGCCCGCGCACACCGAACCGCGGCGCGGCCAGACCCAGCCGCGCGCGTGGCGGCGGGGGTGCGGCCAGTACGGCGATCGCCAAAAGCGCAGCCGCCACCGGGGTCATGGCTGCCGCGCTTCGATCAGCGTCTGCAACCGCGGCTGACCGCGCTGCCAGCCGCGGTCGGCGTGCCACGCGGTCTCCGCATGCACGATGCCGGTTTCGGCGCGGTACAACACCGCAACCTCACTGAGCCGTCGCGCGCCGGCGCGACCTCGGCCCACGTGGACGACGACCTGAACGGCGGCGGCCAGTTGACTGTGCAGTGCGGCACGGTCAAGTCCGCCGAGCGCAGCCAGCGCCTCCAACCGTGCCGGCACTTCGGCCGGGCTGTTGGCGTGCACGGTTCCGGCGCCGCCGTCATGACCGGTGTTCAGCGCTGTCAGCAGATCGACGACTTCGGCTCCCCGCACCTCACCGACGACGATCCGGTCCGGCCGCATCCGCAGCGCCTGCCGGACGAGCTGGCGCA
This sequence comes from Mycolicibacterium rhodesiae JS60, assembly GCA_000230935.2. Lineage (GTDB taxonomy): Bacteria > Actinomycetota > Actinomycetes > Mycobacteriales > Mycobacteriaceae > Mycobacterium > Mycobacterium rhodesiae_B. The sequence continues at coordinate 112,335 of AGIQ01000001.1, read as the reverse complement.
TCGTGACCTCACCGGCGCCTTCGACGTTGGCGGCACGGGCCACCAACCGCACCAGATGCGGATGCGGGGGCGCCAGTTCGGGCGCGTCTTCCACACAGACGATCCGCTCGTGGCACGAGACCGCGCCGAGGGCCGCCGCCAACAAAGTTGTCTTGCCGGCGCCGGTGCCGCCGGAAATCAGGAAAGCCAAGCGGGCATCGATGATGCCGCTGAGCAGTTCGGCTGCCTCCGGCGCGATCGCGCCGGAGGCGATCAACGCCGCCAGATCCTGGGTGGCCGGCCGAAGCACGCGCAGCGACAAGCAGGTTCCGGCGGCGGCCACCGGTGGCAGCACCGCGTGCAGCCGAACCGAGAACTCTCCGGTGCCCAGCCCGCTGAGCTGTCCGTCGACCCACGGCTGGGCGTCATCGAGACGCCGGCCGGCCGCCACCGCGAGTCGTTGAGCCAGTCGGCGGACCGCGGCTTCGTCGGCGAAGCGGACCTGGGCGGGCCGCAGCCCGCTGCCGTCATCGACCCATACCGCGTCGGGAGCCGTGACGAGGACGTCGGTGGTTCCGGGCGCACGCAGCAACGGCTCCAGTAGGCCCGCTCCGGTCAGCTCGGTCTGCAGCACCCGGAGATTGGTCAGCACCTCGGTGTCCCCGAGCACTCCCCCGGACTCCGCCCGGATCGCGGCAGCAACGGCCGCGGGCTTCAACGAGGACGACTCGGCGGCCAGCCGTTCGCGAACCCTCTCGACCAGCGAGGCGCTCATGCCGCGCGCACCTGAGAGCCGGACGGCAACACCCCGAGTACCGAGCGGGCCGCCGCGCCCAGCGGTGACCGGCGCCGCAACCGCAAACCACCGCGCTCCAGGCGTTCGGTGAGCATCGGTTCCGGGCGCATCGCGGCCAGCAGCGGTAGCTCCGCGACCTCGGCCGCCTCGGCGGCCCGTAACCCTCCCGGCGCCGGCCCGCGCACCACCAGGCCGACGTTCGGGTTGACCCCGCGCAGCACTGGCGCCACCGCCGAGGCGGCGGCGACTCCTCGGACGTCGCACGTGGTGATCATGACGACCAGATCCGCGCAGTCCAGGGCGCCGGTGACGGCGGAAGTCATTCGCCGCGGTATATCGCAGATCACAAGCGTGCCGCCCCGGCGGCCCGCGTCGACGACCGCTTCGGCCGCGCCGGGGTCGATCTCGTCACCGTGGCGTGCGCACGACAGAACGCTCACCCCGCGGTGGTTGGGTAGCGCGTCGCGGACGGCAGCCCACGGCAGCCGGCCGCCGCCCAGGCTCAGGTCGGGCCAGCGCAGCCCGGGCGCCGATTCACTTCCCAGGAGGAGGTCGATGCCGCCGCCCCAGGGATCGAGGTCGACGAGCAGGGACGTGGACGCGATCTGCGCCAGTGCGGCCGCGAATGTCGAGGCACCCGCACCGCCGCGGCCGCCGGTCACGGCGATCACCCTTCCGGCGCGGGGACCTTCCCGCGCGGTGTCGGCGGCGTCGGCGAGATGCCGGACCAGCTCGGCTTCTTGGGCTGGAAGTGCACAAACGTGCTGCACACCGACGGCCATCGCGACCGCCCAGGTCGGCCCTTCCGGTTCGGTCGAGGAAACCAGCATCACCCCACCGCGGCGGGGCAGCCCATCGGGTTCGCACCGCCGGGCCGTTTCTTCGTCAATCAGGATCGCGACGGCGGCGGACCACGCCTTACGGGTCGGTGGTGTGCAGGCCGTCAATGGTCGCAGCCCGGCGGCCGCGGCCACCCGGTCAGCCTGTTCACGCAATTCGGGATCGGCCACGAGGACCAAGACGACGCCGGGGTAGGTGCTCACCCGTTCCACGGTCGGATGCCCGCGCGCCGCGCGCCAGGGGGCCCGGCCCCAACTGGGGATGAACGTGGATCTGGGGAAGAATCCGGTGGCGGGCCAGCACACAATGGTGCCGCGCACGTGATCCCGGCAACGTTTCTCGAGTTTGCCGGGATCGACGGGATTTCTTGGTGGGGAAAAAAGACGACCCCCGCCAGGGGGGGAGGAGGCGGAGGTCGTCGTGTATCAGCCCCGGGGGGTCGGGCTGATGCACACCCGGCATAAGCCGAGTAATACTTACTACACACATGACGATGTGGAGTCGCGCAAGTGTTGCTACCACTTCGAAACCATGTATTCGCTGTGAAAATGCAGGCTCCGACACGTGGCTTGGCCTGCCACTTTATGGTCGCCCTAAGTCCTGAAGGGGCAGCGGCCTATCCTGAGGGGCGTGACCGTCCCCGCCTCGGGTGCCGACCAGCTAACCGAACCTCGGCCCAGGCCCCTGCCCGGCACCCCATCCCGCACCGCGGCGTTCTTCGATCTCGACAAGACCGTGATTGCCAAGTCAAGCACGCTCGCTTTCAGCAAACCCTTCTTCGACCAAGGGCTGCTCAACCGGCGGGCCGTGCTGAAGTCCAGCTACGCCCAGTTCCTCGTCCTGATGTCCGGCGCCGATCACGACCAGATGGATCGGATGCGTTCGTATGTCACCGCGATGTCCGCCGGCTGGGATGTCGAACAGGTCAGGGCCATCGTCACCGAGACGCTGCACGACATCGTCGATCCGCTGGTCTTTGCAGAAGCTGCAGAACTGATCGCCGATCACCGGCTCTGCGGTCGGGACGTGGTGATCGTGTCCGCATCGGGGGAAGAGATCGTCGCCCCGATCGCCCGCGCACTGGGAGCAACTCACGCCATGGGCACCCGGATGGTCATCGAGGACGGCAAGTACACCGGCGAGGTTGCCTTCTATTGCTACGGCGAGGCCAAGGCAGCGGCCATCCGTGAACTGGCCGCGTTGGAGGGCTACTCGCTCGACCACTGCTATGCCTACTCGGACTCGATCACCGATCTGCCGATGCTGCAGTCGGTCGGTCACCCGAACGTGGTCAACCCCGATCGCGCGTTGCGCAAAGAGGCCACCGCACAGGACTGGCCGGTGCTGACTTTCTTGCGGCCGGTGCCCTTGCGGGACCGGATTCCGGCACCGTCCGGGGCGGCGGTGGCCACCACCGCCGCGTTGGGAATCAGCGCCCTGGCGGCCGGGGCGTTGACGTACTCGGTGTTACGACGGTTGTCCTTCTAAAGCGATCAATCCGTTGCCTGCCAGCCCTTGCTGTGATGGGGGTCACGGAGTAAAAAGGAAGCACGGACGCCTGGGAAGGCCAAGATAGCGCCGGAAGAGAAGGCACTACCTCCCGACTCAAGCGGCCCAGCACGGTTCCCGGCACCCACGCGGAGCACGCCGCGATAATGGCAGAAGTGTTGCGGGCCTGCGTAATTGCGATAGCGAGCGGAAATAACGTCCCTTTGGGTGGGGATGTCAACGACGCGCATCGCAAAAGCGCCGAGGCCAACCCACGCAGCCCACCTGGCACGCTTGGTAACCAGGAAACCGTGCTAGCGGGCGGCGAGCCGAAGACCTTCGGATCGTCGCCCGCTTCGCCGTCTACAGCTCATTTCGACGCCGCCTCGGCGATCGACATCGCCTCGCGCGCACCGTCTTCCAGCGCCTGACAACACATCAGCACCCAGGCGCCGACGGCCTCCGGAGTGCCGGTGGCGAACGCTCGTGCACTCGTTTGATAGTCCTGCGACCTGCGCATCCAGAACACCTCCGGTACGCCGAGCCCGTGCGGGTCCAGACCGGTTGCCATCGTGACGAGGCGCGACACCGCGCGGGCCACGACGCCGTCGCCGGCGCCGAACGGCGCCAGGGTCAGCAGCTCACCATGTGCGACGGCCGCCAGCACCGGGGCCGGGGCGGAGCTGGCGCCGGTGACCAGCCGGGTGACCAGATCCAGTCGCGCGGCCACCTCCGGATCCTGTCTCGGCCGGCCCAGCATGTCCTGGTTCATCAGGTCGGCGGCCGCCAGCGCGTGCAGTCGCGCCAAGGCTTGCAGGGGCGCCCGCTGCCACACCCCGAGGAGGTTGGTGGTCCCGCCCTCCAGCGCCTGCCCGACCCGCAGCGCACCCGCCAGCACCGGATCGTTCGGTTCGACGCCGGAGCCGTCCAGTTGCACCGCGCCGCCGTCGATGGCCGATGACGACCTCGCGCCACGGATGGCGGACTCGGCCGCGGTGACGGGCCAGTTCCGCAGATTGGTGCGATGCCGATGCGCCTTGGCCAACGCATCCCGCGCCGTTTCGGCGGCGTCGGCCACCCCGGGCAGGTCCAGGAGCGGGGCCAGGAGATCACTCACGTCGGGTCACGCTACCGGGCCTGCGGAGGCCGTTCGGCGCGCGATAGGAACCGCCCGCCGACGAATGTGACGTGCCAACGCTGATGCAACGTTCGGTGACTACGCTCACAGGCATGACCGAGGCGCACACCGAAGTTCCGTCATCCTATGCACCGTCGGCGGAGTTCGCCGCCGCTGCCAACGCCACCGCCGCGCTGTACGACGAGGCGGAGGCCGACCGGTTGGCCTTCTGGGCCAAGCAAGCCAACCGGCTGTCGTGGGAGACACCGTTCACCGAGGTGCTCGACTGGTCCCAGGCCCCCTTTGCGAAGTGGTTTGTCGGCGGCAAGCTCAACGTCGCCTACAACTGCGTCGACCGCCATGTCGAGGCGGGCAACGGCGACCGGGTCGCAATCCACTGGGAGGGTGAGCCGCTCGGCGATTCGCGGGTGCTCACCTACGCCCAGCTCAAAGACGAGGTGTGCAGGGCCGCCAACGCGTTGACCGAGCTCGGTTTGACCGCGGGTGACCGGGTCGCCATCTACATGCCGATGGTTCCCGAGGCGATTGTGGCGATGCTGGCCTGCGCCCGCCTGGGAGTGATGCACAGCGTGGTCTTCGCCGGCTTCTCGGCGGCCGCATTGCGGGCCCGCGTCGAGGACGCCGAGGCCAAGATGGTGATCACCACCGACGGCCAGTACCGGCGCGGAAATGCGGTATCTCTGAAGGAGGCTGTCGACGAGGCGGTACAAGCGCTCACGGATGCCGAAAATGGACCTGTTCAGCACGTTCTGGTGGTGCGCCGCACCGGTATCGACGTGAGCTGGACCGAGGGCCGCGACGTGTGGTGGCACGAAGCGGTGGACGGCGCCTCCAGCGAGCACACACCCGAGGCGTTCGACTCCGAGCAGCCGCTGTTCCTGCTGTACACCTCGGGCACCACGGGCAAGCCGAAGGGCATCATCCACACCTCCGGCGGCTACCTGACCCAGGCTTCCTACACTCACCACAACGTGTTCGACCTCAAGTGCGAATCCGACATCTACTGGTGCACAGCTGATATCGGCTGGGTCACCGGCCACACCTACATCGTCTACGGGCCGCTGTCCAACGGTGCGACCCAGGTGGTCTATGAGGGCACACCCGCCTCCCCCGACGAGCACCGCCACTTCCAGGTCATCGAAAAGTACGGTGTGACAATCTATTACACTGCCCCGACGCTGATCCGGACGTTCATGAAGTGGGGCCGCGAGATCCCCTTCGCCCATGATCTGTCCAGCCTGCGGCTGCTCGGCTCGGTCGGTGAGCCGATCAACCCCGAGGCGTGGCGTTGGTACCGGCTGGTGTTCGGCGCCGACAAGACGCCGATCGTGGACACCTGGTGGCAGACCGAGACCGGTGCGATCATGATCTCGCCGCTGCCGGGCGTGACGGACTGCAAGCCGGGTTCAGCGATGCGTGCCCTGCCGGGCATCTCGGCCAAGATCGTCGACGACGACGGAAATGAGTTGGCGCCCAGCCCCGAACACGGCGAGCACGTTACCGGTTATCTCGTGCTGGACAAGCCGTGGCCGTCGATGCTGCGTGGTATCTGGGGCGACCCGGAACGGTTCCAGGAGACGTACTGGGCTCGGTTCGCCGAACAGGGGTGGTACTTCGCCGGTGACGGCGCGCGATACGGCAACGACGGCGAGATCTGGGTGCTCGGCCGCATCGACGACGTGATGAACGTGTCGGGACACCGGATTTCGACCGCCGAGGTGGAGTCCGCACTCGTCGGGCACGCCGGTGTCGCCGAGGCCGCCGTCGTCGGCGCCTCCGACGACACCACCGGACAGGCGATCTGCGCCTTCGTCATTCTGAAGGCTCATCACGCCGAGATGTCGAGCGAGGAGATGGTCGATGAGCTGCGCGCCGAGGTGGCGCGTGAGATCTCCCCCATCGCCAAGCCGCGCGAAATCCATGTGGTGCCAGAGCTTCCCAAGACGCGCAGCGGCAAGATCATGCGCAGGCTGTTGCGTGATGTCGCGGAGGGACGCGAGCTCGGCGACACCTCGACGCTGGTGGATCCGACGGTGTTCGAGGCGATCCGGGCCAGTAAGGCCAACTAGCGCCGAGCTAGGACGGGCCGACGACATCCTGCGTCGGGACGAAACCGGTGCCGGGGCGATTCTTTCCGGCGACGTCGCCGAGGATCGCATTGATCGACATCGTCACAGCAGGCGTGTGCAGCGGGATGAACTTGACGACGCAGGTCGGCAGGTCCTCGCTGAACGCGCCGTGAATCATGCCGACCAGCTTGTTGTTCACCGTCACCGGCGCACCGGAATCACCCGGCTGGCCGCACACCTGGTTGACGATGGTGCCCGGGTCCTGCCCGGGGCCCCAGGTGACGCCGCACGAGTACCCGGTGGTGCGGCCCAGTTTGCAGGCGATCTCGCCGAACGCCGGGTCGGGGCCGATGCCGTCTATGACGAATCCCTTGTAGTTCGAGACCGGTTGTACCTTGGCAGGGTCGAACCGGATCACCGCGTAGTCGAGATTGTCGTTGCCGGCGACCATCGTGCCGATGACGCCGTCGTCGGGACGGTCTTCGGAACCGACCTGGGCGCCCGGGCCACCGCAGTGCGCGGAGGTGAAGCCGATCAGCGCTCCGGTGTTGTCGGTACCGATGGACGTCAGTGTGCAGTAGGTGTCGCCGTTGACGACGATGCCCGCTCCACCGCCGATCGGCACCTTCCCGTCGGCCATGACGACCGGCGATTGGGCCAGGAGCAGGGCGCCGAGGGCCAGCGCAACAGCCCCCGCCTTCAGCTGAACACGCTGTGCGGTCGTCACCAGCAACCTCCATCGACAGTTCGCCCCGACAGCGCGAGTCTAGCTTGGTCACACCCGTAACTTGCGTAACAGCTCAGTGGGTATCCGGCCCCGAGCCTGGCATGGCAACATGAACCGCGACGACAGAAAGTTGGAGGACAGCCGTGAGCAATGGCGATCGCACGAACGGGGTACCCACCACCGTCACCTCGATCCCGCTGGTGGACCCGAACGCGGTACCTGCCAACCCCTCCATCGGTGACTTGGTGAAGGACGCGACCGCGCAGGTGTCCACCCTGGTGCGCGCCGAGGTCGAGCTGGCCAAGGCCGAGATCACCCGCGACGTGAAGAAGGGCCTCACCGGCAGCGTCTTCTTCATCCTCGCGCTGGTCGTGCTGTTCTACTCGACGTTCTTCCTGTTCTTCTTCCTCGCCGAGCTGCTCGACACGTGGCTGTGGCGCTGGGTGGCCTTCCTGATCGTGTTCCTCCTCATGGTGGCCACGACGGCGGTGTTCGCCCTACTGGGTTATCTCAAGGTGCGCCGGATCCGCGGCCCGCAGCAGACCATCGAGTCCGTGGGTGAACTGCGGGAAGCGCTCACCCCCGGCCACGAGAAGGCGGCGGACAAGGCCATCTCCGCCAACACCACGCCGCCCAAAGACCCATCGGGCTGGTGATGGCCCTACCGGATCCGTCGGTCACCCGCATCGCGGGGCCGTGGCGTCATTTCGACGTCCACGCCAACGGAATTCGGTTCCACTGCGTGGAGGGCCGGGGCGGCTCGGAATCCGCGGCGGGCGCGTCGCGACCCCTGGTGATCCTGCTGCACGGCTTCGGCTCGTTCTGGTGGTCCTGGCGCCATCAGCTGCGCGGCCTGTCCGGGGTCCGGGTGGTGGCCGTCGACCTGCGCGGGTACGGCGGCAGCGACAAACCACCACGCGGCTACGACGGCTGGACGCTGGCCGGCGACACCGCCGGGCTGATCCGCGCGCTCGGCCATGGCTCGGCGACTCTGGTAGGCCACGCCGACGGCGGACTGGTCTGCTGGGCGACCTCGGTATTGCACTCGCGGATGGTCCGGGCCATCGCGCTGGTGAGCTCACCGCACCCGGCCGCGCTGCGGGCGTCGGCGTTGACCAGGCGCGACCAGGGCAAGGCGCTACTCCCCACGCTGCTGCGCTACCAGCTGCCGGTCTTTCCCGAACGGGCACTCACCCGGCACAATGCCGATGCGCTCGAGCATCTGGTCCGCAGCCGCGCGTCGGGTAAATGGCTTGCTTCCGAAGACTTTTCGGAAGCCATCTCGCATATGCGGCAGGCCATCCAGATTCCGTCGGCGGCGCATTCCGCGCTGGAATACCAACGGTGGGCGGTGCGCAGCCAATTACGCCGCGAGGGTTGGCGATTCATGAAATCGATGGACCGCCAGCTCGATGTCCCGCTCCTGCACCTGCGCGGCGACGCCGACCCGTACGTGCTCGCCGACCCGGTGGACCGCACCCAGCACTACGCACCACGCGGACGGTTCGTCTCGGTTGCCGGGGTCGGGCACTTCGCCCACGAGGAAGCCCCGGACGAGGTCAACGAACACCTGCGGAGGTTCTTGGGTCAGGTGTACGACCCGATCAGGTGACGCAGGCCCCGGTCGGCACTTTCGCGGTGTTGCCGATCTTGGCCAGCTGACGCGACACCTCGTTGGCGGTCATCACGAATCCGGTGTCGTTGTCGTCCACCGCCGCACCGAACACCACGCCGAGCACCTGGCCAGCCCGGTTTATCATCGGTCCACCGGAATTCCCTTGGCGCACAGTGCCTCTGATGGTGTAGACCTCACGGTTGACCGTGGTGGTGCGATAGATGTCGGGCCCGTTGAGCTCGATGGTCTCCCGCACCCGCGCGGGGGTGGCCGCGAACTCGCCGCCGCCGGGATAGCCGAGCACCACCGCGTCGGTGCCCGACTTCGCCGGTTGGTCTGCGAATACCAGTGGGCGCTGCGGCAGGTTGGGCACGTCCAGGATGGAAATGTCCTCGTTGGGGTCATAGGAGACGACGGTCGCCGGGTACTCCTGTCCCTCGGCATCGACGGTGACGCTGTCGGAACCGGCCACCACGTGCGCGTTGGACATCACCCGGTTGGGGGCGATCACGAAACCGGTACCCTCCAATACCTTTTGGCAGCCCGGTGCGATACCGCGGATCTTGACCACGCTGGGTCTGGCATTGGCAACGACCAGACTGTCGGCCAGCGACGCGTCCGGTGCGTCGACGGCTTGGATCGGAGTGCGGCCGAACGGCTGCAGGACGTCGGGCAGCCCGGAGGTGCGCAACAGCGCCGACATCCGCTTGGGCACGGTTTTGAGCCACTCGGGCGCGTACTTGTCCACCTCGGCAAGCACTTTCGAGCCGCGCGTGGCCGCGGCCAGGTTCGGCTGGTCGGAGGACGTCAATGGGCTGGCCAGCAGCCAGGCCGCGACCATGACCACCACAAGCTGCAGAGCAACGCCGATCACCGAGTCGACGGTGCGTACCGCGCGATTGCGGATGGCGCCGCGCACTGCGCGGCCCAGCACCACCCCGGCCACCTCGCCGATCACGACCAGGGCCAAGATCAAGAAGAGTGCAGCAAACAGCTTGCCGCGCGGCGAACTGATGTGGCTGACAATATGCGGAGCCAGCATCACCCCGGCGATCGCGCCGAGGACCACACCCACGAATGACATCAGTGAGCCCAACGCGCCGGACCGCCAACCCGAGATGGCCGCGACGAACGCCACAGCCAGCACGGCGATGTCCAGCCATTGTGAACTCGTCACCGGGGCTCCTCACTGCTACCCACGAGAGCCATCGCCTCGTCCAACTCCCGGACGTCGTCGGTGTTCCACGGTTGCGACCAGCCGGCGACGTCGAGCATCGCCGAGATTACGTGGCCGGTGAATCCCCACACCAACATCTGGTTGAGCAGAAACGCCGGACCGGCGAAGCCCGGACCCGTGCCCGTGCGATACACCATCAGCCGGTTCACAGGATTGACGAAGGCACGCACCGGAACCCGCGCGACGATCGCGGTCTCGGCCTGATCGACGACGGCCACCGGCCCCGGATCCGGCGAATAAGCCAGTACCGGTACGACGTGAAAACCCGAGGGGGGAATGAACATTCGCTCCAACAAGGCCAACGGATACAGCCGGCCCGGGTCGATTCCGGTCTCTTCCTGTGCTTCTCGAAGCGCTGTGGCGACCGGGTCGGGATCTTCCGCGTCGGCCGCGCCTCCGGGGAATGCGGCTTGCCCGGCGTGGTGACGCAACGTGCCGGCCCGCACGGTCAGCAACAGGTCGGCATCGTCGGGCGGCTGCCCGCTCGAGAGATCCGAACCCGGTCCGGAAAACAGCACCAGGACCGCGGCGTCGCGCCCACCCGTGCCGGCGGCCCGAGCTTTGGTGACCGCGGCCAGAAACTCGGGCGGCACCTTGCGGCGATACGCCTGCGGCACGCGGTCGACGTTGTCGACCAGCGGCGCCAGCCACGGGGGCCGGAATTCCGGGGTGAGCGCAACCGGTCCCGACGAGCGGGAGGAACCCCACGAGGTCACCGGCGCTTCTCTCTCATCTGTTGTCACTGCAATGCATTCTTCACCGCGGCGGCGATCTCGTCGGCACTGGTGAACGCTTGCGGCAGGATTTTGGCAACGCTACCGTCCGCGCGCAGTACCACCGTCGCGGGCATCACATTGGGCACGCCCAGGGCCGCGGCGATCCGGCGCTGACCGTCCTGCAGGGTGGGCAGCCGCACCCCCAGCTCGGCCAGGCGCAGCAACGCCGCGGTCTCGTTCTCGTCCTGGTGCACGGTCACCACCGAGACGTCCGGGCCTACTCGGCGCTGGTAGTCCGCCATCGCGGGCAGTTCCTCGGCGCAGGGCCCGCACCAGTAGGCCCACAGGTTGAGCACCACCGGGCGGCCGGCCAGAGCACGGGCAACATCCACATTCGCTCCGTCGGCGGCGCATTCGACGACGATGCCGCGCAGTTCCTTAGGGCCGGGATTGTCGGCCGCTGCCGGGCACCGGGGCAGGTCGGCACGCTGGCGCGGCCCGGCAAGCGCCTCGGGCGTGTCGGCGTCGCGGTGTGCTCGAGCGGCTTGCGCGCCCGGTGCCCCCCCGGTTCCCGGCGGGGTCTCATCGAGGGCGAGGACCAGCCCCGTGATCAGGGCCGCGATCACGGCGAGCACCAGCAGCGTCCAGCGGGCCGACGTCGTCATTCAATACCGAGCCGAAAATCTAGAGCCCGGCCAGCGCAAGCAGATGCTCGGTCTCCGGCCCCTTCACCAACGGTGCGGCAACCAGCGGATCGGTGGGCCCCAGCCCGAACGACGGGCAGTCCTTGGCCAGCACGCACACCCCGCACGCCGGCTTGCGGGCGTGGCAGACCCGGCGGCCATGGAATATGACGCGGTGGCTCAGCAGCGTCCACTGGTTGCGTTCGATGAGGTCACCGACGATGTGCTCGACCTTGACCGGGTCTTCTTCAGCGGTCCAGCGCCAGCGGCGCACCAGCCGGCCGAAGTGGGTGTCCACGGTGATGCCGGGGATGTCGAAGGCATTGCCGAGGATGACGTTGGCGGTCTTGCGGCCGATGCCGGGCAGGGCGACGAGCTCGTCGAGCGTATGAGGCACCTCGCCGTCGAAGCGCTCCTCGAGGGCTTGGCCGAGGCCGATCAGCGAGTTGGTCTTGTTCCGGTAGAAGCCGGTCGGGCGGACCATCTCCTCGAGCTCGGTCCGGTCGGCCTGCGCGTAGTCCCGCGCGGTGCGGTACCTGGCGAACAGCGCGGGGGTGGTCTGGTTGACACGGACATCCGTGCACTGCGCGGACAGGATGGTGGCGACAGCCAGCTCCAGCGGATTGGTGAAATCGAGCTCGCAGTACACATGCGGAAATGCGGTGGCCAGCGTTCGGTTCATCCGACGGGCGCGCCGGACGAGACCGACGTGGGTCTCCGAATCCCACTTCGTTGCCTCCGCCTTACTCAGGGCCGGTGCCTTGACGGCGCCGCGGGCGGTTTTACGCCTGGCCGGGGGGCTGTCCGTGGTCACGTTGCAAGGGTACTGACTCCGGCCCGTCAAGCCGCGGACTGACCGGTGACAATTCGTGATCCCGCTGAGACCTTGCGCGTGTTTACTAACCCCCGTGACCTGGTTGCTCGCGGTGTGTGTCCCCGGGCTGTTGATGCTCGCGACGTTCGGGTTACAGCGTCTCGAAGAGGCGTTGCACACCGAGCGCACACCCGCGGACGACGTCACCCGATATCTGGAGCGGGCGGCCAGGGCGGCACCGGTGCAGGCACCACCCACAGCCGAAATGCGGCATCGACGGACAGAAGTGCCTGCCCACCGCACTGATGACGAGCCCGGTTTGCCCACGCGGTCATACGCCCATGCACGGCCAAATCCGCAGTTTCACCGAACCCAGTACGCCAATCGTGTGTAGCGTTGGCTCGTTGCAAGCCCAGTTACCACTAGACTGACGCTGCCCAGCAATACAGCTGGCCTGCGCATTTCACATCATCGAAGAGTTTAAGAGGGGCGACGTGGACGAGATCCTGGCGAGGGCCGGAATCTTCCAGGGAGTTGAACCCAGCGCGGTCTCCGCGCTGACCAAACAGCTGCAGCCGGTGGACTTCCCGCGGGGACATACCGTCTTCGCCGAAGGCGAGCCCGGCGATCGGCTGTACATCATCATCTCCGGCAAAGTGAAGATCGGCCGCCGTTCCCCCGACGGGCGGGAAAATCTGCTGACGATCATGGGGCCGTCGGACATGTTCGGCGAGCTGTCGATCTTCGACCCGGGACCGCGGACCTCCAGCGCCACCACCATCACCGAGGTGCGCGCCGTCTCGATGGACCGCGACGCGCTGCGGGCGTGGATCGCCGATCGTCCTGAGATCGCCGAGCAGTTGCTCCGGGTGTTGGCACGTCGGCTCCGTCGCACCAACAACAACCTCGCCGACCTGATCTTCACCGACGTCCCGGGCCGTGTCGCCAAGCAGCTGCTGCAGCTGGCGCAGCGGTTCGGCACCCAGGAGGGCGGCGCGCTGCGGGTGACGCACGACCTCACCCAGGAGGAGATCGCCCAGCTGGTCGGGGCATCGCGCGAGACGGTGAACAAGGCGTTGGCCGACTTCGCCCACCGCGGATGGATCCGCCTGGAGGGCAAGAGCGTGCTGATCAGCGACTCCGAGCGGCTGGCTCGCCGAGCGAGGTAGCGATTCGGGCGCGGTTTCGTTCGCTCAGCGACTGTTTCCGCGCCGTAATCACGCCCGCAGGTAGTCCAATTGGGCGCGCACCGATTTCTCGGCGGCGTCCCACAGTTTCTCGTCGACGTCGGTATAGACGTGTTCGACGACCTGCCGTGCGGTGGCATCGTCGCCGAGCGCCCGTAGGGCTTGGCGCACTTGGTCGAGCCGTTCCTCACGGTGCGCCAGGTACATGGCGGTGACGGCCTCCAGGTCATCGAGCTCAGGGCCGTGCCCGGGCAGCACCGTCCGGCGCCCCAGTCCCTGTAGCCGGCGCAGTGACTCCAGGTATTCGGTCAGGCTGCCGTCTTCGTCGTCGATCACGGTGGTGCCGCGGCCGAGAACGGTATCGGCGGTCAGCACCGGCCCCTTCCCGGCGCTGCGCTTGCCCCTCGCATTATCGACCAGGAACGACAACGAGTCCGCGGTGTGGCCGGGGGTGGCCATCACGGTGATCCGCAGTCCGGCCGCGTCGATGATCTCGCCGTCGGTGAGCGGGCCGCCCAGGCCGCGCAGGAATCCGCTGCCCACCGAGCGGACCACCGCACCGGTCAACTCCACGATCTTGTCGATACCGCCGGTGTGGTCGTCGTGCTTGTGGCTGATCAGCACCAGCGGGATGGTGCCGAGCTCGGCCAGCCGGCCGATGTGCTCGTCATCGTCGGGACCGGGGTCGACGATGACCATCTCGTCGCTGCCGGGTCCGCGCAGCACCCAGGTGTTGGTGCCGTCCAGCGTCATGATGTTCGGGTTGTTGCACAGCAATACGGAGGCCGACTCGGTCACCGGCCGCAGCACTCCGTACGCCGGATGGGTCACTTCACCTCGACGATCAGCTCGACTTCCACCGGAGCGTTCAGCGGCAATTCCGATACGCCGACGGCTGAGCGCGCGTGTGCCCCGGCCTCGCCGAACACTTCGCCGAGGAACTCCGAGGCTCCGTTGATGACGCCGGGCTGACCACTGAAACCGGGTGCGGACGCGACGAATCCGACGACCTTGACCACCTTGGTCACGGTGTCGAGACCCACCAGGGCATCGACGGCGGCCAGCGCGTTGAGCGCACACAGGCGGGCGGCGTCCTTGGCCTGCTCCGGGGTCACGTCGGCGTCGACCTTGCCGGTGTGGATCAGGCTCCCGCCTTCGATCGGCAGCTGGCCGGAGGTGTAGACGAGATTGCCGGTGCGCACCGCCGGAACGTACGCGGCCAGCGGCTTCACCACCGTCGGCAGCGTCAGACCCAACTCGGCGAGCCGCCCGGAATGACTCACTTGGGCCGCTTCAGGTAGGCGACGTGCTGCTCCCCGGTGGGACCGGGCAGGACCGCGACGAGTTCCCAGCCGTCGGCTCCCCACTGGTCGAGGATTTGCTTGGTCGCGTGGGTCAGCAGCGGCACCGTGGCGTATTCCCATGTCGTCGGTTGGCTCATGGCCGAAGCTTATCGCTCGCTACCAACGGCGCAGTGGGCCACAGGGGCTTGGCTAGCATGCTCTGATGGCGACCACATCGAGCGATGGCAGCTCTCTAGCCTGGCCTTCGCGCCTGACGAAGGCCCGCTTGCACTTTGTCACAGGCAAGGGCGGTACCGGCAAGACCACTGTTGCCGCCGCGCTGGCACTGACCTTGGCCGCCGGGGGGCGCAGGGTTCTTCTTGTGGAAGTGGAAGGGCGGCAAGGTATTGCGCAGTTGTTCGATGTGCCGCCGCTGCCCTACGAGGAGCTGAAGATCGCCACCGCCGAGGGCGGCGGCCACGTGAACGCGCTGGCGGTCGACATCGAGGCGGCGTTCATGGAATACCTCGACATGTTCTACAACCTCGGCTTGGCCGGCCGGGCGATGCGCCGGATCGGCGCGATCGAGTTCGCGACGACGATCGCGCCGGGCCTGCGCGACGTCTTGCTCACCGGCAAGATCAAGGAGTCGGTGGTGCGCCAAGAGGGCAAGAAGCCGGCCTATGACGCCATTGTCGTCGATTCTCCCCCGACCGGCCGTATCGCTCGGTTCCTCGACGTCACCAAGGCCGTCTCGGACCTGGCCAAGGGCGGGCCGGTCCACTCGCAGGCCGACGGGGTGGTCAAGCTGCTGCATTCCGATCAGACCGCGATCCATCTGGTCACCCTGTTGGAGGCGCTGCCCATCCAGGAGACCATCGAGGCCATCGAGGAACTGCAGGAGTTGGGCCTGCCGATCGGCAGCGTGATTGTAAACCGCAACATCCCGCCGTTCCTGCCCGCCGCCGACCTGGCCAAGGCCGCCGAGGGCGACATCGACGCCGACGCAGTGCGCGCCGGACTCGAGCGGGTGGGAATCAGGTTGCCGGACAACGACTTCGCCGGGCTGCTCACCGAGACGATCGAGCACGCCAGCCGCATCCGGGCCCGCGCCGAAAGCGCCGAGCAGCTCAACCGGTTGAACGTGCCGCGGCTGGAACTGCCGACGATTCCCGACGGTGTCGATCTGGGAAGTTTGTACGAATTGGCCGAAACGCTTGCGCAGCAAGGAGTTAGGTGATGAGCGGCACACCTCCAGCCCTCGACATGAAGTCGATCCTGGAAGACAGGTCCAACCGGGTCGTCGTGTGTTGCGGCGCAGGCGGGGTCGGCAAGACCACCACCGCTGCGGCGATGGCGCTACGGGCCGCCGAGTACGGCCGTGCCGTCGTGGTGCTGACCATCGATCCGGCCAAGCGGCTGGCGCAGGCGTTGGGCATCAAGGAACTGGGCAACACCCCGCAGCGGGTGCCGCTGGCCCCCGAGGTGACCGGCGAGCTGCACGCGATGATGCTCGACATGCGTCGCACGTTCGACGAGATGGTGGTCGAATACTCGGGAACCGAACGCGCACAAGCGATTCTGGACAACCAGTTCTACCAGACGGTCGCCACCTCACTGGCCGGCACGCAGGAATACATGGCCATGGAGAAGCTCGGCCAGCTGCTCGGCCAGGATCGCTGGGACCTGGTGGTGGTGGACACCCCGCCGTCGCGCAATGCGCTGGACTTCCTCGACGCACCCAAGCGGTTGGGCAGCTTCATGGACGGCCGGCTTTGGCGACTGCTGCTGGCCCCGGGGCGGGGCTTCGGCCGCCTGGTGACCGGCGTCGTCGGCCTGGCGATGAAAGCGATGTCGACCATCCTGGGCTCGCAGATGCTGTCGGACGCCTCGGCGTTCGTGCAGTCACTGGATTCGACCTTCGGCGGTTTCCGGGAGAAGGCCGACCGCACCTACGAATTGCTCAAGCGGCGCGGCACCCAGTTCGTGGTGGTGTCGGCGGCCGAGCCCGACGCGCTTCGGGAGGCGTCGTTCTTCGTCGATCGGCTCTCCGAGGAGGGCATGCCCCTGGCCGGGCTGATCCTCAACCGAACGCACCCCACGCTGTCCTCGCTGACCGCGGAGCGTGCGATCGACGGCGTCGAGGCGCTGCGGGCGGACGCCACGAACAACGGGGATCAGCTCGCGGTGGCGGTGCTTCAGATCCACGCCGACCGGGCGCAGACGGCCAAACGGGAAATCCGGCTGTTGTCGCGATTCACCGGCGCCAACCCCCACGTTCCGGTGGTCGGGGTGCCCTCGCTGCCTTTCGATGTGTCCGACCTCGACGCCTTACAGGCGATCGCCGATCAGATCACCGGGGAGACCACATAAAAGAGTCCCGGCCGATCGGCCGGGACTCTATGGCGAAAGTTAGCTAACGCTGCGGTGCTTGCGCTGCGCGGCGAAGAACTCCGACCAAGACACCACCTCGGGGTGCTGCTTGAGCAACGCGCGGCGCTGACGCTCGGTCATGCCGCCCCACACGCCAAACTCGACACGATTGTCCAGCGCGTCCGCACCACACTCGGCCATCACGGGACAGTGCCGGCAGATCACGGCCGCCTTGCGCTGCGCGGCGCCCCGGACAAAGAGCTCGTCAGGGTCAGTTGATCGACACAATGCCCTCGATACCCACGCGATCCGAGCTTCCCCGTCCACACTCTGGACAGAACCGTTCAAAAGCGCTGCGCTTGGCTTGCGGGCAGCGGTCCGAATACCTGACACCGACGGATCCCCTTCGTCCGGCCGCTTACGCGGCTGACAATCTTCAGGTGTAGGCCGCGTATGCGATCTACGCCACATTGCGGCTCAGAGTGTTACCTGAATCGCACTGTCTGTTTAAGTTAGGTGGTCAGGTATCTTTTGCGCAACAGTTGGATCACAGGTTTTTTGGGACGACCGTCCAGACCGATCATGAACTGGCTTTTTCTGACTCCGACGTAAATACCTTTCGATATGATCTGCCCCGCAGGGGACGCCCGGCACGACCTCACGAGCCCTAGTTACTCTGTTACTCATGTCGGAACGCCCTCCGGCCGGCGCAACACTCATCAAGCTGGCCTGGTGCTGCCTGTTGGCCAGCGTGCTACTGGCGGCTTTGCTGTTTCCGGTGGTCGGCGGCGTGGGATTGGTATCCAACCGCGCATCCGATGTGGTGGCCAACGGCTCGGCCCAATTGGTCGAGGGCGAAGTCCCCGCCGTGACGACCATGGTGGACGTCAAAGGCAACCCGATCGCATGGCTCTACTCGCAGCGTCGCTTCGAGGTTCCCAGCGACAAGATCGCCGACACGATGAAGCTGGCAATCGTTTCGATCGAGGACAAGCGGTTTGCCGAACATGCGGGTGTCGACTGGAAGGGCACGCTGACCGGCCTGGCCGGCTACGCGTCGGGCGACCTCGACACCCGCGGCGGATCGACCATCGAGCAGCAGTACGTGAAGAACTACCAGCTGCTGGTGATCGCGCAGACCGACGCCGAAAAGCGCGCCGCGGTGGAAACCACGCCTGCGCGCAAGCTGCGCGAGATCCGGATGGCACTCACCCTGGACAAGACGTTCACCAAGCCCGAGATCCTGACCCGCTACCTCAATCTGGTCAGCTTCGGCAACGGCTCGTTCGGGATCCAGGACGCCGCGCAGACCTACTTCGGTGTCGACGCCTCCCAGCTGAACTGGCAGCAGGCTGCGCTGCTGGCCGGCTTGGTGCAGTCGACCAGCACGCTCAATCCCTATACCAATCCCGACGGTGCGCTGGCCCGCCGCAATCTCGTGCTCGATACCTTGATCGACAACTGGGACACGAATGCCCCCGACTGGGCTCAAAAGGTCGACGAGCTGAAGGACGCCAAGCAGCAGCCACTGGGCATCCTGCCGCAGCCCAACGAACTGCCTCGCGGCTGCATCGCCGCCGGAGACCGGGCGTTCTTCTGCGACTACGTGCAGGAGTACCTGGCCCGGGCGGGCATCAGCAAGGACCAGCTCGCCCGCGGCGGCTACATGATCAAGACCACGTTGGACCCCGACGTCCAGAATTCGGTCAAGTCGGCCGCCGACTCGATCGCCGCCCCCGACATCCAGGGCGTCGCGAGCGTGATGAGCGTCGTGCTGCCCGGCAAGACCGCCCACCCGGTGGTCGCGATGGTCAGCAACCGGACCTACGGATTGAACTCGGCGCTCGGGGAAACCATGCAGCCACAACCGTTTTCGCTCGCCGGCGACGGGGCGGGATCGGTCTTCAAGATCTTCACCACGGCCGCCGCCCTCGACATGGGGTTGGGCATCAACGCCAATCTGGACTCCCCGGTGCGGTTCGAGGCCAAAGGCCTCGGCAGCGGCGGGGCCAGGGGCTGCCCGAGTAACACCTGGTGCGTGCAGAACGCGGGCAATTATCGCGGTTCAATGAGTGTCACCGATGCGTTGGCACAATCGCCCAATACCGCCTTCGCCAAGCTCATCTCCCAGGTGGGCGTGCAGCGCACGGTCGACATGGCGGTCAAGCTGGGTCTGCGCTCCTATGCCGAGCCGGGCACCGCGCGGCCCTATGACCCCAACACCAACGAAAGCCTGGCCGACTTCATCAAGCGCCAGAACCTCGGGTCCTTCACGCTGGGCCCGATCGAGGTGAACGCCCTCGAGCTGTCCAATGTGGCCGCCACCCTGGCCTCCGGTGGCGCGTGGTGTCCACCCAGCCCGATCGACAAGCTCTACGACCGCAACGGCAACGAGGTGTCCGTCACCACCGAGACCTGCGACCAGGTAGTGCCCGAGGGGCTGGCCAACACCTTGTCCAACGCCTTGAGCAAGGACGACACCAGCGGCACCGCGGCGGGCTCGGCCGGATCCGTGGGCTGGAACCTGCCGATGTCGGGCAAGACCGGCACCACCGAGGCGCATCGGTCCTCGGCGTTCCTCGGCTACACCAATCACTACGCGGCCGCGGCGTATATCTACGACGATTCGCCCACCCCGTCGGACCTGTGCTCGTGGCCGCTGCGGCAGTGCGGTGACGGCAACCTCTACGGCGGCAACGAACCCGCCAAGACCTGGTTCACAGCGATGAAGCCGATCGCCCAGAACTTCGGCGACATCGGGCTCCCGCCCACCGATCCGCGCTACGTCGACGGCGCCCCCGGCTCGCGGGTTCCCAGCGTCTCGGGCCTGCCCCAGGGCTCCGCGCGGGACCGCCTGAAGGACGCCGGATTCCAGGTTGCCGACCAGGCCACCCCGGTCAACAGTGTGGCGCCGGCGGGCGAGGTGGTCGGCACGTCGCCCAGCGGACAAACCGTGCCCGGCTCGATCGTCACGATCCAGGTCAGCAACGGCATCCCACCGGCCCCACCCCCGCCTCCGCCGGGAGGACTGCCGATACCGGGTCTGGACGGCGCTCCATTCGGACAGACGGTCGTCGAGATCCCGGGATTGCCGCCCATCACCGTCCCGCTGCTGGCCCCGCCACCGCCCCCGTAATCCGCATAATTTCAGACAGCCGCTCGACCCGATGAACCGCGACGGGTGGCAGTACTCTTGCCGGTATGGCTGTGCAGTCCGCAGTGAAGTCGTCCGCGCTCGTCGCCGCCGGCTCGGCCGCGCTTGCGGTCGGCTACGCCACGGTGATAGAGCGCAACGCGTTCGTCGTACGCGAAGTGACCATGCCGGTGCTCTCACCGGGCTCCACACCGTTGCGTGTGCTGCACCTCAGCGATATCCACATGCGCCCGACGCAGCGGCACAAGCAGGCCTGGCTGCGCGAGCTGGCGCGCTGGGAGCCCGACCTGGTGGTCAACACCGGCGACAACCTGTCGCATCCCAAGGCCGTGCCCGCGGTCGTACAGGCGGTCGGTGACCTGTTGTCGGTACCCGGCGTCTTCGTGTTCGGCAGCAACGACTACTTCGCCCCGAAGCTGAAGAACCCCGCGAAGTATCTCTACGACAGGGACAGCCGAATCCATGGCAAGCCGCTGCCGTGGCAGGACCTGCGCGCGGCATTCACCGAGCGCGGCTGGCTGGACCTGACCCACAACCGGCGTGACTTCGAGGTCGCCGGGCTGACCATCGCGGCCGCCGGCGTCGACGACCCCCATCTGGGCCGGGACCGCTACGACACCATCGCCGGCCCGCCGAACCCGACGGCCAACCTGTCCCTCGGCGTCGCCCACGCGCCCTACACCCGGGTGCTGGACCGCTTCGCCTCCGACGGCTATCAGCTGATCATGGCCGGGCACACCCACGGCGGGCAGCTGTGCCTGCCGTTCTACGGCGCGCTCGTCACCAACTGCGATCTGGACCGCTCCCGCGCCAAAGGCGCCTCGCGCTGGGGCGCGCAGACCGCACTGCACGTGTCGGCGGGCATCGGCACCAGTCCGTTCTCGCCGTTCCGGTTCTGCTGCCGCCCCGAGGCGACCCTGCTGACCCTGGTCGGCTCGCCGACCGGCGGGCACGACGAGACGCGAAACGTGGTGCGTTCCAGCCCTACCGCGTCGGTGCGGTGAGCCCCGCCCGCTGTACCAACCGGCGATGACCACCGTTGCCGCTCACACCCGCCCACGCGGCTGGGTCGACAACGCCATCCGGCTGATCGAGGCCGACAGCCGACGCAGTGCCGACACCCATCTGCTGCGCTATCCGCTGCCGACCGCGTGGTGCACGGAGGCGGACATCGCGCTGTACCTCAAAGACGAGTCGACGCACATCACCGGCAGCCTCAAGCACCGGCTCGCGCGGTCGCTGTTCCTCTATGGGCTGTGCAACGGCTGGATCGACGAGCACACGACGGTCGTCGAGGCGTCCTCTGGGTCGACGGCGGTGTCCGAGGCGTATTTCGCCGCGCTGCTGGGCCTGCCGTTCGTCGCGGTGATGACGACCTCAACGAGTGCGTCGAAGGTCAAGCTGATCGAGGCGCAGGGCGGGCGGTGTCACTTCGTCGAGCGACCCGGTGATGTCTACACCGAGGCCCAGCGGATCGCCGACGAGACCGGCGGCCACTACCTGGACCAGTTCACCAACGCCGAACGGGCCACCGATTGGCGAGGCAACAACAACATCGCCGAGTCGATCTTTGAGCAGATGAGCGCCGAACGCCATCCGATCCCGGCGTGGATCGTGGTCGGGGCCGGCACCGGCGGCACCAGCGCCACGATCGGACGGTACATCCGGTATCGGCGCCACGAGTCGAAGCTCTGTGTGGTCGACCCGGAAAACTCGGCGTTCTTTCCTTCTTATGCGCAACGCCGCCGCGACATCGTCACCGGATCGTCGTCCCGGATCGAGGGCATCGGCCGGCCGCGGGTGGAGCCGTCGTTTCAGCCCGAGATCGTCGACCGGATGGTCAGTGTGCCCGACGCCGCGTCGATCGCGGCGGCCCATCACGTCTCGCGGGTGTTGGGTCGACGGGTCGGCCCGTCGACGGGGACCAACGTCTGGGGCGCGTTCGGCTTGCTGGCCGAGATGGTCGCTGCCGGGGTGGGTGGCTCGGTGGTCACCCTGATCGCCGATAGCGGGGATCGCTATGCCGACACCTACTACGACGCCGACTGGCTAGCGGCTCACGACCTCGATCCGAGCGTGTACGCCGGCGCCTTGGCCGAGTTCGAACGCTCCTGCGGCTGGGTCTGGTCCGGCTCGTCGACGGCGTCGTAATCGCCGGTCACGACCAGCCACAACGCAGCTAGTAGGAAGAATCCCCCGTACACAACGGCCCCCAAAGCGGTCATCATCCGCTCCACCTTTCGCTGCTCGGCGTAACTGTTCGCGCCGACAGTCTCCATAACGCCACCGACAACTCAGATCCATCCCGCGACACGCCACAAACTTGGTCGGCGGGGGGTGACTAGCCGTTTGGCTTCTCACCGGCCACGTGCGATACGCTGTCGTGGCTTCACGCGGGGTGTGGCGCAGCTTGGTAGCGCGCTTCGTTCGGGACGAAGAGGTCGTGGGTTCGAATCCCGCCACCCCGACTCGTGTTTTCGCAGTAGGGCCTTGATCGAGAAATTCGGTTGAGGCCTTTTTACTTGCGCGCCGCCTACAGTCCGAGCGCGCTGTAGATGCCGGGTCGCTCCCGGTAGGAGTCCGGCAGCGCGAAGATCGTCCAATCGTGGAACTGACCTTCCCGGAGCACGAAGGTGAAGTCGGCGTCCTCGGCGATCGCCTTGTCGCGCAGGCGCAGCGCCTGCTGCGTGAGCAGATCCCGCGAGCTCGTGTAAACGGTCGTCGGCGGCAGCCCGTCCAGTGAGCCGTAGATCGGGCTCACGAGCGGATCGGCGGGGTCGAGATCGCCCGCCCAGGTGAGCAGGGCGTTGTTGTGGCCACCACCGCCATTGCCCAGCAGCGGGTCGTCCACCGGGTTCTCGAACGTGTCACTGAGGTCGAGGGCCGGCGCCAGCAGAAGAAGACGGTGCGGCTGGGTGCCGTTGCGCTTGACGATCTCCTGCAACGCGGCAAGCGCGATGTTGCCGCCGGCCGAATCTCCGACCACGCTCACGTTGTCGGAGCCGTGCGCCGCGACCTGTGCGCTGATGAAGTCGGCCATCACCGGTATGTCGGTGGCCGCATTGCCAACCGGCGCAAGGGTATAGAGCGGAACCACGACGGTCGCGCCGGTGTCCCGCGCCATATCGGTGTAGGTGAGCCAATGGAAGATGCTGATCTGGCCGATGAACGAGCCGCCGTGGATTCCCACGACATACTGACCGCTTGCATTGCGCGGCGTCAGCGTCCACACCGCCATGCCTTCGTATTCGGTCTTCTCCGCCTTGATTCCGGAGAGCAGGAAGGAGTCCGGCACACCGTCGGTGAAGAACGGGATCTGCGCACTGGTGCCGCTGAGGCTGAACGGCAGGTGGAATGTCGTTGTCGCCCAGTTGATCGCCCGTAGGACGCCCACCACCGCCCGCTGGACCATCGTCGGCGGCGGCCCGGAATACAGGCTCTCGTCGACCGGCGGCGCCGCTTCTGCCTTGGCCGGCACCCTCGCTGATGTTGCGGCGGCCGGCGTCGCGGTGGTGACGCCAGAGGTCGTCTCGTCGCCGCGGCGGGTCACGCCCGCTACCGAAAGCGCTACAGCGATAGCATTGGGCACCTTCGGAATTCGGTTGGGTGCAGCCTTCGAACTCGCCATCACCGCGTGCACAGTGCGGGCCTTGTGTCGCGCGGTTGACGCTGCCGGCTTGGCCGATGACGACGAAGCTGCGCCTGAGGGCGACGATCCGGTGTCCGCCGACGCGACACCCTGCGCGGCGATCGCGATTCCCGCACCCACCCCGAGGGCGGCGGCAAGCCCCCCGATCCGTCCGACCAACGAAGATGCAGCCATGGCGTGAACGTAGCACCGGCAGTAAACCCGTCGAGGTGTTTTCTATTTTTATAGAAGTATCGGCTACATTTGCGTACTGATGCGACGTAAGCCCGACGGAGACCAGCGGCGCCGCGATCTCTGCGATGCGGCGATCACCGTGCTGGCAGAACAGGGCGCCAAGGGGTTGAGCCACATCAAGGTCGACCGGGCCGCCGGGGTCGCGGACGGGACTACGTCGGCGTACTTCCGGACGCGGTCGGCCTTACTCGTCGCGACGACACAGCGCGTGGTCGAGCTCGACCTCATCGGCTTGGAGAGGGCCAAGAGCGCGGCCGCCGGCGAGGATGAGGAGATGCCGCGGCTGGCCGACGTGGTGGCCGCCGCCGCCACGGAACCGCACCTGACTCGCGCCAAGGCACGCTACGAGCTCAACATGCTCGCCACCCGCGAACCCGCGATCCACGACCTCGTCCGCCGCGCGAACGACGGCTTCGCCGAACTGTTCCGCGAGATGATGCTGCGCCTGCTGCCGGACGGAAACGACCTCCCGCCGTCCGTCGTCGACGACCTGAGCGCCATCACTCAGACATTCATCAGCGGCGTGCTGGGACGCTACGCGATCGGCGATTTCAGCATCAGCGACCCCGACGAGATTGACCGGCTCATCCGAAGAATGCTTGCGCTGCAACCCTATTCGTAGGACACGTTGAGTTCGTCCAGCGCCGTGGTCACGCGCATTCAATTTGGCACCGCGTTCACCGGCCGTCCACCCTGCCGGATCTAGAAAAATTCACCCCCGGACCACGAGGCCCGAGGGTGAATCAACTCCGCGTCAGAAGCCTGGCGGCGGCGGCAAAGCCGGTGGCGGCGGCAGCGGCGGCGGTCCTGGCAGTGGCGGTGAGCCCGGCAGGAACGGAATCCACGGCGGCGGCGGCAGTGCCGGTGGCGGGGGCAGCGGCGGCGGACCGATCGCGGGCGGCGGCGGCAGCGGACCGAGCGCGGGTGGCGGTGGCAGCGCCGGGGCCGCCGGCAACGCGGCAGCCGCCGGAACCGAAGCCGCGGTCAGCCCCCCAAACGGATTCCAGCCGTTCTGAAACGCCCCGAACACCAACGCGGAGCCCACACTGCCGGCCACGGCGGTCGTGCCGCCGATCGCACCATTGGCGATCGGCACCCCGATCGCCAGCCCTACGTTCTGCGCCGCCTGGTCCTGGGCCGTCTGACGGGCCTCGTCCACCGAACGGCCGATGGTGTTGTTGTAGGTGCTCGTCAAGCTGTCGAGGTAGGTCTGCAGATCCGACCCCTGGTCGGCCGGCTGCGGTGCGGCGGACGCCGTGCCGGCCGCCGCAAACACCGCCGCCAACGACAACGACGTGACAGCCACCGCTCGTAGCGATGTGCGTCGAAGGCTCACTTCGGCCCCCTTCCTGATGGAGCCATAGTATCGGGCCGCAGCCCAGATAGACATCCCTCCGTATTGACGCAGGAGTCAAATAGGCCCAGCAACCGCCAAAGGCTCAGTTCAGGTAGTCGAACGTCGTCATCATCCCGGCTTCTGCGTGGTAGGTGTTGTGGCAGTGCAGCGGCCAATACCCGGGGTTGTCGGCCAAGATGGCGACCCGGACCGACTGGTTGGGCAGCACGATCACGGTGTCCTTGCGCGCGCCGAGCTCGCCGTTGGCGGTCATCACCGCGAAGGTGTGCCCGTGCAGGTGCATCGGGTGCCACATGCTGGTCTTGTTCGCGAACGTCATCGTGGCCTGCTGGCCCTGCGTGATCGCGAACGGCTTGTTGTTCGGGTACGGCCCATTGACGCCCCATTGATACGACGTCATGTTGCCGCTGAGGTCGGCCGTGAGTTCGGCGTCGGCCTTGCTGAACGCCAGCCGAGCGTCCGGCGCGGCGGTGAACATATCGACGGTGCCGATGCGCCCGTTGAGCTCCGGTGGCCGGAACCCGGCGTCGGGCGCCGACCCCGCTGCGGTATTCAGTACGGCGCGCGCCAGTGCGTTCTTCCCCTCGGCGAGCGCGACGAGCGGGAACACCCCGTCACCCGCGGTGACGACGGCGTCGTAGCGCTCCCCCATCCCCAACAGCAGCGCGTCCACCTCTACGGGCTCCACCGGGAACCCGTCGGTGTGGGTGACGGTCATCCGATGCCCCGCCAGCGCGATACGGAAGGCGGTATCGGCGCCGGCGTTGATGATGCGCAATCTGATTCGCTGCCCCGGCTTGGCCGTGAAAGTGGTTGGCGCTTCCGGGATTCTGCCGTTGACCAGATAGTAGGGATACATGACGTCGCCGGCGTCGCCGCCGAGTAGCTTGCTGGACGGCCCGCCCATGCTCATCCCGGACATACCGCCCTTACGCAAGTCCGCGTAGATCTGCTCGGGCGAGGGTCCCACACCGTCGGTCCAATCGTCCAGCACCACAATCCATTCGGCGTCGTAGGCGGCGGACGCGTTCGGGTCGTCGATGATCAACGGCAGGTACAGTCCGGTGTCCGCGTTGACTCCGGTATGCGGATGCGCCCAGTACGTGCCCGCGTTCGGAACCGAGAACCGGTAGGTGAACGTACCGCCGGGCGCAATGTTGGGCGTGGCGGGTTCGACCCCGTCCATGTTGTTGCGCAACGCTATTCCGTGCCAGTGCACCGAGGTCGGGCCGCTGAGTTTATTGGTCACGGTGGCGACGATCTCGTCGCCGACGTTGGCCCGAATCAGCGGACCCGGAACGGTGTCGGCATAGCCCCTGGTGTCGACCATCCGCCCGCCCAGGTCAACGGTGACCCGCCCCGGGTCGAGCGTGACGGTGACGGTCTTGCCGCTGTGCGGACGCGCCGCCTCCGCGGCGTCGATCGCGGCGGTCAGACCCGATGGCACCGCGGTGGGTTGCGTCTGCAGCGGTGCCGCCGCCGGGGCGCCACTGTGCCCGCACGCCGCCAACGCCGCACCGGCCGCAACGCCCGACGCCAGGAATGCTCGTCGGCTCAATTGCCAACGCTCGGAGCTAGATTCATTCATCGCTGCCTCGTCATAATGCCGTTGCGGCTGCCCTACCAGCGGCGCGACCCGAGAACAGGCAGCCACCGAGGAAGGTTCCCTCCAGGGCGTTGTAGCCGTGCACGCCGCCGCCGCCGAATCCGGCAACCTCGCCCGCGGCGTACAGGCCGTCGATCGGATTGCCGTCGAGACCAATCGCGCGCGACGACAGATCGGTCTGGATGCCGCCGAGGGTCTTTCGGGTCAGGATGTGCAGCTTCACCCCGATCAGCGGCCCGGCCGCCGGATCCAGGATGCGGTGCGGCGCGGCGGTGCGCCCGATCCGGTCACCGATATACCGCCGCGAGTTGCGGATCCCTTGTACCTGAGCGTCTTTGGCGTAGGGATTGGCCATCTGCAGATCCCGGGCCGTGATCTGCTCGCGGATCCGCCCGGCGTCGAGCAGCGGTTCCTCAGTCAGCGCATTCATCTTCGCCACCAGATCGTCGAGCCCGTCCGCGACGACGAAGTCCGCGCCGTGGCGTTTGAAGGCCTCCACCGGCGCGGGCGCCCCCTTGCTCAACAACCGCTCTTTGAGGAACCCGGCGCGGTCCTTGCCGGTGATGTCCGGGTTCTGCTCGGAGCCCGACAGGGCGAACTCCCGCTCGATGATCTTCTGGGTGAGGATGAACCAGCTGTGGTCGTAGCCCGCGATCTCCGGCGTGGTGCGCAGGTAGCGCAAAGTGCCCAGCGTGTCGTAGCCCGGCAGGTACGGCTCGGGCAGCCGACGGCCCAGCGCGTCGAACCACATCGACGACGGGCCCGGCAGGATTCGGATCGCGTGGGACGGCCAGATCGGCGCCCAGTTCTGCACACCTTCGGTGTAGTGCCACATCCGGTCCCGGTTGACCAGGCGCACTCCGGCGTCGGCGGCGATGTCGAGCATCCTGCCGTCGACGTACGCCGGCACGCCGGTGATCATCGAAACCGGTGGGGTGCCCATCCGCTGCGGCCAGTACCGCCGCACGATGTCGTGGTTGCCGCCGATACCGCCGGTGGTGACGATGACGGCCTGGGCATGGAATTCGAAGTCCCCCAGGATATCCCGATTCGACGGCGCGCCACGGGGGACGTCGTCGGGCGTCAACACCGCACCTCGCACCCCGGTGACGGCGCCATCGGTGACGACGAGTTCGTCGACCCGGTGCCGGTGCCGCAGCGTCACCAGCCCCCTGTCGGCCGCGGCGAGCGCGGCGGCGACGAACGGCTCGACCACCCCGGTACCGGTGCCCCAGGCGACGTGGAAGCGCGGCACCGAATTGCCGTGTCCGTCCGCGCGCAGGTCGCCGCGCTCGGCCCAGCCGACGGTCGGCAGAAACCTGATGCCGTGCCCGAGCAGCCAGGAGCGCTTCTCCCCGGCGGCGAACTCGACATAGGCCCGGGCCCAACGGACCGCCCAGCTGTCCTCGTCGTCGATCCGGTCGAACTGGGCGCTACCCGACCAGTCGCTCCACGCCAGCTCGAGACTGTCCTTGACGCCCAGGCGACGCTGTTCGGGGCTGTCGACCAGGAACAGGCCACCGAAGGACCAGAACGCCTGCCCGCCGAGGTTCGCCTCGTTCTCCTGGTCGATCAGGACGACCTTCTTACCGCGACTGACCAACTCTGAGGTGGCGACCAGACCGGCCAGGCCGGCGCCGACCACGATGACATCTGCGTCCATGCTGAGCCCTTCGGGTGTCGAGACAGGCCCACCGTACTTTTCCCTATCGCGCCGCTGGTCGGGGCACTATCGTCGCCACCATGACGGACATCCGTTTCGACAGCTGGTACAAACCGCTGGCCACACCGCTGGG
This sequence comes from Mycolicibacterium rhodesiae JS60, assembly GCA_000230935.2. Taxonomy (GTDB): domain Bacteria; phylum Actinomycetota; class Actinomycetes; order Mycobacteriales; family Mycobacteriaceae; genus Mycobacterium; species Mycobacterium rhodesiae_B. The sequence goes on along the minus strand of AGIQ01000001.1, from coordinate 83,594 downwards.
CCTCGGCCCGAGCCGAAGCGACGTCACCGTCGCCGACGGCACTCTCCATGTCTCGATGGGCTGGGGCTTCTCGGCCGACATTCCGTTGGCATCCATCACCGAGGCCAAGCCGGCCAAAGGCCCCTTCCTCGGCTGGGGCGTGCACGGATTCCGGGGGCGCTGGCTGGTCAACGGATCCTCGAAGGGGGTCGTCGAACTGACCATCGACCCGCCGGTGCAAGCCAAGATCGTTGGCGTTTCGACCACGCTGCGCACGCTACTGGTCAGCGTCACCGACCCCGAGGCGCTCATCGCCGCTTGCACCCGCAACTAAGGTGACGCACGGGGTTTAACTCCCCCTCCCGCCGGGGATAAGCCTTAGGTGACGCTCGCCCCCCTAGCCCTCGAACCCCGCCTACCGGAAGCTCGAGGGCCGCTGTCGATGGCAGTACTCGAACTCCTGACCGAGCGTGCGCCGCGCAATTACCTGCTTCGGGTCGAGGCACCTGTTCGTGATTCCGACCCCTACGGCATCGACCTACAGCTCGCGCTCTACGTCTGCTACGAATTGCACTACCGCGGGTTTGCCGGTGTCGATCCGGGCTGGGAATGGAACCCGGGGCTGCTGTATCTGCGATCGCATCTCGAGAACGCGTTCCTGTCCACAGTCCAACGCGATGTCGGCCCGATCAGCGCCGAGGACACCGCCGACGCCGAGATGGAACGGCTGGCCATGGAACCGGTCGACGGGTCCGGGCCGTCCTACCACCTGCGTGACATCGGCACCTGGGAGCAGATGCAGGAGTACTTCGTGCACCGCTCGCTCTACCACCTCAAGGAGGGCGACCCGCATGCCTGGGCCATCCCCCGGCTGACCGGACATTCCAAGGCCGCCTTCGTTGCGGTTGAATTCGACGAGTTCGGCGGTGGCAGAGGCGATCACGTGCACCAGCAGCTTTTCGCCGACCTGATGGTCGCCGCCGGCCTGGATGCCTCCTACCTCGGATACATCGACGCCGTCCCCGCCGAGTCGTTGGCCGTGGTGAATCTGATGTCCCTGTTCGGCCTGCACCGCGAGCACCGGGGTGCGGCGATCGGGCACTTCGCCTCCACCGAGATCACCTCACCACCGGGATCACGCCGTCTGGTCGACGCCCTGGAGCGCCTGGGCGCCCCTGACACCTGCACCCGGTTCTACCGCGAGCACGTCGAAGCCGACGCGGTGCACGAACAGGTGGTGCGCACCGACGTCGTCGGCGACCTGGTGAGCCGCGAGCCGGCACTGGACCGCGACGTGGTGTTCGGCATCCGCGCACACGAACTGGTGGAAAGCCGGTTGGCCTATCACCTGATGAAAAACTGGACCAACGGGCGTAGCTCGTTACGCCGGCCGTTGAGCTGACGGCTCGTCGTCGGACCGCCGCCGTCGCCGATGGCTGGTGTCACATAACGGGAAAGTCTTGCTGCGCCGGCACATACAGATGGCGACCATGAAGCGGTCGGACTCGACGACGGTGCCGTCGGGCATTTCGATCCGCACCGGACCCTGCACCATCATCGGACCGCCGGAGACGATCCGGACCAGGCGGGGTTCGTCCTCGCTCACCGTTTCTCCGCGCGAATCACCACGATCTCCTCCACCCGCCTGCCGACGGGCAGCATACCAATGCTCTCCAGCCACTTCGCCCGCGCGGCGAGGACCGGTCCAAACGGAATGAGTTGGCTGAGGACCACTTCGGCACGCAAACCACCACTGCGTAGCCGACGAAGCGACTGCTCGGTGTCGGCGAACTCGGACTGGACGATCAGCATCGTGCCGCCTGCGGTGAGGAGTTCGGGTGCGCAGTCGCAGATCGGGTTCAGAACCTCACGGCCGTCCGGGCCGGCATTCCACGCCGTCGCAGGACCTACTCCGGCGGGGATGCACTCCAGATCGGCATCGGGACCCGTTGGCACATAAGGCGGATTCGAGACGACCACGTCGAATGGGCCCGCCAGGAACGCATCGACCCACATTCCCACGCGGGCGTCCACGCAGACGCCGGCTTCGGCAGCGTTGGTCGTTGCGCAAGCCACGGCGTCCGGGCAGATGTCGAATGCCGTGACGGTGCGCGCACCGAGTTGCGCGGCGGCAACCGCCACGGCGCCGCTCCCTGTGCACAGATCCAGTACGCGGCGTCCGGTGACCGCGCCGGCGCGGGTCATCGCCTCGATCAACAGCTGTGAATCATGCTGTGGCGCATAGACACCTGGGGTCACATGCACTGAGTCCCGGACATCGGGGGACAGAATGGTCAACGTTGGCCTTTCGACAGTCGAGCGCGCACTGTTGTTGTCAAGGCGCTGCGGCAATTAATGCCCATTTACCGCAGCGTTAAACCCGAAAGGCGCGTTTGCCTGAGTTGTGGCTACCGCACCTGCGGTCGCAGGCCTACCGCCGCAGCCGTCAACGACGCCCAGACCTAGTCCGGCGGCTCGTGATCGGGCGGCTCGGCCACGTCAGGCGCGACTTCGCGGATGGCCTGACCACCCTTACCGCCCATGTCTTTCGGGCCGGGCCGGTCGATCCTGCGTTCTTCCTTATGGTCGTCGGTGTAGTCGGCGTGATCGTCGTCGTCCGAGGTCCGTTCGGTCATGGCCGAGGCGAATACCCCGCGACGGCGCTTTCAACCGCACAGTGGGGCGTATCACGCGGTCAGTTCGCCGCTGCGCGAAGTTTCTCCAAGAGCGGTTCGGCGGCCTTCGCCAGGAACTCGTCCTGCCCCTCGTCACCGATCTGCACCAGCGCGATGTCGGTGAAACCGGCCTCCCAGTAGGGGCGCACCGCCTCGACGATCGCGTCGAGGTCCGGCCCGCACGGAATGCTCTGCGCGACCGCGTCCGGGCTGACGTATCGGGTAGCACCGGCGAAGCCCGCCGGGGTCGGCAGATCCGCGTTGACGTTCCACCCGCCACCGAACCACCGGAATTCGCCGTGGGCTCGTTCGACCGCGGTGCCGCGGTCGGGATCCCAGCAGATCGGGATCTGCCCGATCACCCGGCCGCCGCCGGGCAGCCCGGTGGCCTGACGGGCCGCGTGCCAGCCGGTGACCAGTTTGTCGTCGGGTTCGACGGCGATCATGTGGTCGCCCAGCGTGGCGAAGGCGTCCAGCGACCGTTCGCCGGAGACCGCGACGCCGATGGTCACGGGTTCTTCGGGGATGTCCCAGATTCGTGCCGAATCAACCTGGAAGTACTCACCCTTGTGGTCGACGAGCTCACCGGTGAGCAGTTGACGGATGATGACGATCGCCTCGCTGAGCATGTCGTGGCGGCGCTGGACGGTGGGCCAGCCCTTGCCGACGACGTGTTCGTTGAGGTTTTCACCGGAGCCAAGGCCCAGGGTGAATCGACCGTCGGCCAGGATCTGCAGAGTCGCGGCCTGCTGCGCGACGACCGCCGGGTGGTAGCGCATCGTCGGGCAGGTCACGTAGGTGTACAGCGCGACCCGGTCAGTGGCGTGGGCCACCGCCCCCAGCAGCGTCCAGGCGTTGGACGCGTGCCCCTGGGTGGTCAGCCAAGGCGAGAAGTGGTCACTGCTCACCTCGAAGTCGAAGCCTGCACGTTCAGCTGAAACCGCGTACTGCACAAGGTCTTTCGGGCCGCTCTGCTCGGTCATCAAGGTGTATCCGAAGCGCGTCATGCGCCACGGGTACCCGCGCGTGACCGAGTGAAACGGGCTACGGCTACAGGCGCGCCTTGACCGCCGCAGACAGCCGGGATCCGTCGGCCTTACCCGCGGCGATCGCAGTGGCCGCCTTCATCACCAATCCCATGTTCTTCGTCGACGGGCGTTCGCCGAGCTCCTCGGCCACCTGCGCGATCGCGGTGTCCGCCACGTCGGCCACCTCGGCGTCGGTCAGCGGAGTCGGCAGGTACTCATCGATGATCCGGGCTTCGGCGTGTTCCTCGGCGGCCAGCTCCCCGCGGCCGTTCTGGGTGTAGATCTCAGCGGACTCGCTGCGCTTCTTGGATTCCCTCGCGAGCACCTTGAGCACCTCTTCGTCGGAGAGGTCTCGCGCCTGCTTGCCCGAGACCTCTTCGGTCTGGATCGCCGCGAGCAGCAGCCGCAGCGTGGCCGTGCGCAATTTGTCCTGGGTCTTCATCGCATCGGTGAGGTCCGACCTCAGCCGGTCCTTGAGCTCCGCCATGGCCCAAACGCTACGCGCCCGAGATCGACACAACGTTGAGAAATGATCCGCCTCTCGACAGGATGGGCTCATGAGCAACGACGTCGGGGGCGTTGTCCGGTGACGGTACCTCCTTCCGGGCCACCCGGACCGCCGCCCGGATGGCCTGGTCAACCGCAGTTCACGCCACCGGGATACCCCCCGCCCGGACCCGCTGCCGGCTATCCGCCGCCCGGGTATCCGCCGCCGGGATACCCGCCCCCCGGCTACGGCCCACCGGGATATCCCCCGCCCGGGTATCCCCCGCCGGGTTACGGCCCACCCGGATACCCGCCACCCGGGTATCCACCTTTGCTGCCGATGGCACCGAAGCCGGGTGTCATCCCACTGCGGCCGCTGTCGCTCAGCGACCTGTTCAACGGCGCCGTCGGATACATCCGCGCCAACCCGAAGCCGACGCTGGGTCTGACGGCCGCCGTCGTGGTGATCACCCAGATCCTGGCGCTGGCTCTGCAGCTGGGTCCGGTGATCGCCATGGGCGGACAGGTCGGCACGGAGTCCGGCGAGGAGCTGTCCACACCGGTCATCGTGGGCTACGCGCTGACGGTACTCACCAGCCTGGTCACCACCGTCCTGGGCGGAATCCTGCTGTCCGGCATGCTCACCGTCGTGGTCGGGCGGGCTGTTTTCGGCGCCAAGATCAGCATCAGCGAAGCCTGGCAACGGGTGCGCGGGCGGCTGTGGGCCCTACTCGGGTTGAGCGCACTGGAATTCGTCGCACTGCTGCTGTTGATCGCGTTGGTCGCGGCCGTCATCATCGGACTCGCGGTGGCCGGCAACGGCGTGCTCGCGGCGATCATCGGCATTCCGCTGGTGCTCGGAATGATCATCGGCCTGGTCTACGTGTACACCAACCTCTCGTTCGCGCCGGTGTCCATCGTGCTCGAGCGGAAGCCCATCGTGGAATCCATCCGCCGTTCGTTTGGATTGGTGCGCAAGCACTTCTGGCGTGTGCTCGGCATCCAGCTGCTCGCTTCGATCGTCGCCGGAGTGGTCGCCGGAGCGGTTGGGGTTCCGTTCAGCATCGCCGGACAGGTGATGCAGATCGGTGACACGTCGACCGGATCGATCGTCCTGTCCTACACCCTTATTGCGATCGGCGGCGCGATCGGTCAGATCATCACCGCACCGTTCACCGCCGGGGTGGTGGTGTTGCTCTACACCGATATCCGCATCCGCGCCGAGGCGTTCGATCTGGTGCTGCAGACGGGAGCCAACGCCGCACCCGGTGACAACGTGACGGCCGACAACCTCTGGCTCACCCCGAAGCGGTAGCCGCGGATCACCATGCCCACCATCGACATCGACCGTGAGACGGCCCACGAGTTGGCCCAGCGGGAGCTCGCCAAACCCATCTATCCCAAGACATCACTGATGGACAGGATCGGCGAGTGGTTCGAGGAGTTGCTCTACCGGATCATCCTCAAAGGTTCGTCGATCCCGGGCGGCTGGTTGACTCTCACGGTGCTGGCCATCGTGGTCGTGGTGGCGCTCATCGTCGCGGTGCGGATTGCCAGACGCACGATGCAGACCAACCGCGGCAAGGACATCGGCCTGTTCGGCATCCACGAACTCAGCGCGGCCGAACACCGAGCGACTGCGGAAGCCTATGCGGCTCAGGGTAACTGGGCCGCAGCGATCCGTCACCGGCTTCGAGCGGTGGCGCGCCACCTGGAAGAGACCGGAATGCTCAACCCGGTCCCCGGCCGGACAGCCAACGAGCTCGCCCGTGATGCGGGCGAGCTGATGCCCTCGTTCGCCGGCGAGCTGCGCCGCGCGGCGACGGTGTTCAACGACGTCACCTACGGCGAGCAACCCGGCACCGAACCCAACTACCGCCTCGTCGCCGAACTCGACGACGCACTGCGCCGGCACGCCACCCCGGCCAGTGCCGACCTGAGTGCTCCGCCCGTCGCCGACACCTGGGCTCCGCTGCGGTGAGCACCACCATCGGCCAGCGCTGGCGCACCGGACGCTGGATTGCCCTGGCGCTGATCGCGATATCTGCCATCGCCGCGATCGGCGCGTACTTCACCGCGCCACGCCCGGGCGGCCGGATGGATCCCGAATCCACCAGTTCCGACGGAGCACGCGCACTGGTAGCCCTGCTTCGGGACCGCGGCGTCGACGTCGTCGTGGCCAACACCGTCGCCGATGTGGAACGCGCCGCCCGGCCGGACAGTCTGCTGCTGGCAGCCGAGACCTACTACACGCGCGGAACGGACCTGCTGACCCGGCTGGCCGATGTTCCCGGTGACCGGCTGATCCTCGAACCCACCTCGCGCGTGCGACAAGCGCTGGCTCCCGACATCCGCCTCGGCGGCGCCAGCATGCTCACCATGGAACCCGATTGTGATCTGCGCGAAGCCATTCGGGCCGGGACCGTGCAACTGGGCGCCACCGACACCTACGAAAAAGCCCGTGACGTCGAGGTGACCCGGTGCTACGGCGGGGCGCTGGTGCGCTACCACGCCGACGGTCGCACGATCACCGTCGTCGGCACCGCGGACTTCATGACCAACGGTGGGTTGCTCCAGGAGGGCAATGCCGCGCTCGCGATGAATCTGGCCGGCAACCGGCCCCGTCTCGTTTGGTACGCACCCCAGCAAGCCGAAGGTCAAAGCGGCGCGGCCGGCTCGTCACTCACCGATCTGATGCCCGACGCGGTGACGTGGATTGTCTGGCAGCTGTGCCTGGCCGTCCTGCTTCTGGCCATCTGGCAGGGCCGCCGGCTGGGCCCTCTGGTGGCCGAGAAGCTGCCCGTGGTGGTGCGGGCCTCGGAGACCGTGGAGGGACGCGCCCGGCTCTACCGGTCCCGCCGGGCCCGCGACCGCGCCGCCGAAGCACTGCGCACCGCGACCCTCCAGCGGCTCACACCCCGGCTGGGCCTGGGCCCCAACCCTTCTCCCGCCACAGTGCTGAGCGCTGTCGTCCAGCGCTACGCCGGGGACGCCAACAGCGTGCACCATCTACTGTTCGGACCAGCACCGTCCACCGATTCGGATCTGCTCCATCTTGCTCAAGCACTCGACGACATCGAAAGGCAGGTCACGAAGTCGTGACGCACTTCGCCCCACCTCCCCCCTCCACCGCCGAGAGCGATGCGGCCCGTGCGGCGCTGCTGGCGTTGCGCGGCGAAATCGGCAAAGCCGTCGTCGGCCAAGACGCGGTGATCAGTGGCTTGGTGATCGCCCTGCTGTGCCGCGGACACGTACTGCTGGAAGGCGTTCCGGGCGTGGCCAAAACCCTACTGGTGCGGGCGATGTCCGCCGCACTGCAGCTGGAGTTCAAGCGGGTGCAGTTCACCCCCGACCTGATGCCCGGCGATGTCACCGGCTCACTCGTCTACGACGCGAAGACCGCGGCCTTCGCCTTCCGCGAGGGGCCGGTGTTCACCAACCTCATGCTCGCCGACGAGATCAACCGCACCCCACCGAAAACGCAAGCGGCCCTGCTCGAGGCGATGGAGGAGCGCCAGGTCAGTGTCGATGGCGAACCCCGTCTGCTACCGGATCCGTTCATCGTGGCTGCCACCCAGAACCCGATCGAATACGAGGGCACCTACCAACTGCCCGAGGCGCAACTGGACCGATTCCTGTTGAAGCTCAATGTGCCTCTGCCGCCACGTGATCAGGAGATCGCGATCCTGTCCCGGCACGCCGGCGGATTCGATCCGCGCGATCTCAGCGCCATCCGCCCGGTGGCGGGGGCAGCCGAGCTGGCTGCGGGCCGCGAAGCCGTAAAGCAGGTACTAGTCGCCGACGAGGTGCTCGGCTACATCGTCGACATCGTCGGTGCGACAAGGAATTCACCCTCACTGCAGCTCGGCGTATCGCCGCGCGGTGCGACCGCACTGCTGGGCACCGCACGGTCCTGGGCGTGGCTGTCCGGCCGCGGTTACGTAACCCCGGACGACGTCAAGGCCATGGCCCGGCCCACGCTGCGCCACCGGATCGCGCTGCGCCCGGAAGCCGAACTCGAAGGAGCCACCCCCGACGGCGTGCTCGACGGCATCCTGGCCGCGGTGCCGGTGCCACGCTAGTGGCCCTCACCGGGCGCACCGGTCTGATCGCCCTGGTGGGCGTCCTGCCGATCGCGCTGTCACCCTGGCCGGCAACGACATTCGCTGTGGTGCTGGTGGTGCTGCTGGCCGCGGTCGCCATCGACGTGGCGTTGGCGGGCAGCCCGCGTGCATTGCAGCTGAGCCGGGCCGGCGACACGTCGGCGCGGCTGGGTCAACCCGTCAATGCCGTCCTGCACGTCCACAATGCTGGGACTCGCCGGTTCCGTGGCGCCCTGCGCGATGCCTGGCCGCCGAGCGCCTGTGCTCAACCCCGCGCACACCGGCTCACGGTCAAGAGATCTGAAACCGTCACCGTCACAACGCAGTTGCGTCCAGTCCGTCGCGGCGACCTGCGTTCCGAAGCAGTCACTGTCCGATCGATCGGGCCGCTGGGTCTGGCCGGCCGGCAGCGCTCGCATCCCGTCGCGGGACAGGTGCGCATCCTGCCGCCGTTCCTGTCGCGCAAGCATCTGCCGTCCCGGCTCGCCCGGCTCCGTGAGATCGACGGCCTGCTGCCGGTGCTGATCCGCGGCCAGGGCACCGAATTCGACTCGCTGCGTGAATACGTCGTCGGCGACGACGTCCGGTCGATCGACTGGCGGGCCACCGCCCGTCGCGCCGACGTGGTGGTCCGTACCTGGCGCCCCGAACGCGACCGGCGCGTGGTGATCGTGCTCGACACCGGCCGCACCTCGGCGGGGCGCGTCGGCGTGGATCCCACCGCGCGCGATCCGGGCGGCTGGCCGCGGCTGGACTGGTCGATGGACGCCGCGCTGCTGCTGGCCGCACTGGCCGCACGGGCAGGCGACCACGTCGACTTCCTCGCCCACGACCGGCTCACCCGCGCAGCTGTGTTCGGTGCCTCCCGGACCGAGCTGCTGGCCCACTTGGTCGAGGCGATGGCACCCTTGGAGCCGGCGTTGATCGAATCGGATGCGACCGCAATGGTGGCCGCGGTGCAGCGCCGGGTGCGCCGCACCGCCCTGGTGGTGCTACTGACCGACCTCAACGCCTCGGCACTCGACGAGGGCCTACTGCCGGTGTTGCCGCAGCTGTCGGCCAAGCACAAGGTGATCGTGGCCGCGGTGTCCGACCCGCGCGTCGACGAACTGGCAGCGGGCCGCGCCGATGCCGCCCAGGTGTACGACGCGGCGGCCGCCGAGCGCGCCCGCAATGATCGCCGGACCATCGCCAGCCGGCTGCGACACAAGGGCGTCGAGGTGGTCGACGCGCCGCCGGAGGACCTTGCGCCGGCCCTGGCCGATCGCTATCTGGCGATGAAGGCCACCGGCCGGCTGTAGTTTCCATCGCGAGCAGACGCAAAGGGACACAAATTCCCGGCGTGTCGGGGACGTATGCGTCTGGTCGCGGGAAGAAATCAGCCCGTTGGGACGAAGTCGGGGGCGTCTTCGATATCCCCGGTCTCGCCGGCGCGGGTGCCCTTCCGGCCGAAGTAGACGACATACGACAGGAATGCGACCTCGGCCGCCACGCCGATGGCGATCCGCAGGAAGGTCGGCAGCGGCGACGGCGTCACCAACGCCTCGAGCAGCCCCGACACCAACAGCACCCCGGTCAATCCGACCGCAGCCGCCACCACCGCCCGGCCCTGCTCGGCCAGCACCTGGCCGCGGGGCCGATCACCTGGCGAGATCACCGTCCAGCCGAGCCGCATGCCGACCGCCCCGGCGAGGAACACCGCCGTCAGCTCCAGCAGGCCGTGCGGGATGAGCAGCCCGAACAACACGTCTGCCTTACCGGAGTCGACCATCAGCCCGCCGATGACACCGAGGTTGGCCGCGTTCTGGAACAGCACCCACGGGATCGGGATACCGAGCAGGATCGCGTAGCCGATGCATTGTGCGGCCACCCACGAGTTGTTGACCCACACCCGCAACGCGAACGAGCCGGCCGGGTTCTCGCTGTAGTACGAGGCGAAGTCGTGGTTGACCAGGTGCTCGATTTCCTCCGGCGTGCTCAGTGCCGATTGCACCTCGTGGCTGCCGCCGACCCAGATCCCGATGACCGCCGCCACCGCGAAGAACAGGACGGCGGTGGCCAGCCACCACCGCCACGCCCGGTAAGCCACCACCGGGAACGAGACGGTCCAGAATCGGGCGAATTCGTGCCACATCGGAGCATGCGCGCCGGTCACGGCGGCGCGGGCGCGGGCCACCAGGCTGGACAGCCGCCCCACCAAAACGGAGTCCGACGAGGCCGAGCGGACCATCGACAGATGGGTGGAGACCCGCTGGTAGAGCTCGACGAGCTCGTCCACTTCGGCGCCGGACAACCGTCGCCGCCGCTTCACCAGCTCCTCGAGCCGCTTCCAGGTGTCCTGGTGAGCCAGCACGAAAGCGTCGACGTCCACTCGGCCGATGCTAGTAGCGTTGGTGGACATGGTGCCCGAGACCGTGGTGACGGGGGACGCGGTCGTCCTCGACGTGCAGATCGCGCAACTGCCGGTGCGGGCCGTCGGCGCGCTGATCGACCTCGCCGTCGTCATGATCGGCTACGTCATCGGCGTGCTCTTGTGGGCAGCCACGCTCACCCAGTTCGATGAGGCGCTGAGCGCCGCGGTCCTGATCATCTTCACCGTGCTGGTCATCGTCGGCTATCCCGTCGTCTTCGAAACCGCCACTCGGGGAAGGTCTCTGGGCAAGATGGCGATGGGCCTTCGCGTGGTGTCCGACGACGGTGGCCCAGAACGCTTCCGGCAAGCCCTGTTTCGCGGGTTGGCCGGGTTCATCGAGATCTTCACGTTCATGGGTGGCCCCGCAGTCATCTGCAGCCTGATCTCGCCGCGCGGCAAGCGGATCGGCGACGTCTTCGCCGGGACCGTCGTGATCAGCGAACGAGGCCCCAAGCTGCCGCCCCCTCCGGTGATGCCGCCCGCGCTGGCGTGGTGGGCCGCGTCGCTCGAACTTTCCGCACTCACCCCGGACCAGGCTGAGCTGGCGCGCCAATTCCTCGCGCGGGCACCAGAATTGACACCCGAGGTGCGCAACGACATGGCGTACCGAATCGCCACCGATATCGCCGGCCGGGTCTCGCCGCCGCCACCGCCGGGCGTCCCGCCGCAATACGTTCTCGCGGCTGTCCTCGCCGAACGGCATCGCCGCGAGCTGGCCCGGCTGCGGCCGTCCGGACCGCCGCCACCGCCGACGTTTGCCGCTCCGCCGCCGTCGTACCCCTCCCATCCGAGTGTCCCGCCGCCGTCGTATCCGGCCACGCCGCAACCTGGAGTCGTCGCACCCAAGGCCGCGCCCCGAACTGACGGGTTCGTGCCGCCCAGCTAACGCAGTCGCACGCCGATCACCATCAGCACCGAACCGAGCACAGGCGCGACTGTGCGCACGTGGTTCCAGAGGGTCCAGATCGGGTAGTAGCCCTGCCACGGTAGGCCCGCGGCGAGCCGGTCATTCAGCGGGACATTGACGGCGATGGTGACCACCAGCGGAACCAGCGCGAGCACGGCGCCGGCCAGAATCCACCCGCTTCCGGGAACGCGCAGTTGGGTGGCAGCGGCTATGCCCACGACGAGGGCGACCAGCGCCGAGCCGAGGAACATCGTCAGAAAAGGCCCGTTGGCCTGGGCTTCGGCGTTGATGCCGCGCATCGCGGTGGCGGCCCGCACCGGACCGGTCCGATCCAGACCGCGCATCACGAAGGTCGAGAAGGCGTAGAACAGACCGCCGATCGCGGCGGCGCCGAGAGCGGCGGCGGTGGCCAGGTACACAAGTGGGGAACTCGACATATCGCCAGTCAACTGTGCCGAGGAGAGACAGAACATCGTTGATGGCTGCGATTGCATACGCATTCGTCTCAATTAGGCTGCCGGATGTGGACGCGCCCGTAGGCCTGCTCGACGGGGTCCGCGCACACGGTGCCTTCGTGCTGCGCATGGTCCTCGACCCACCGTGGTCGATGCGGATCCAGGACGAGGCGCCGCTGACTCTCATCTGCGTGACCGACGGCGCGGCCGTGCTGTCTCCCGACGGGGACACCGCACCGATCCACCTGACCGCCGGGGATGTGGCCCTGGCCCGCGGCGCCGGGCATTACATCCTCGCCGACCGCGCCACCACCTCGCCACAAGTCGTCATCCACCCGGGCCAGCGATGCACCACAGTGTCGGGTGAAGACCTGAAATTCGCGATGGCACTGGGTGTCCGCACGTGGGGCAACAGCGAGACGGGCGCCACCCGCGCGGTCGTCGGCGCCTACGAAGGCCACAGCGCGGTCAGCCAACGACTGCTCGGCGCACTGCCCAACGTCGCGGTTCTGCGGTCCATCGAGTTGGAAAGTCAACTGCCGCAGTTACTTTCGGCCGAGGCGGCGTGCGACGGTCCCGGCCAGGAGGCGTTCCTGGATCGGCTGCTCGATCTGCTGCTGCTCGACTTCCTGCGAACGTGGTTCAACCGGCCCGGCACCGCGCCGCCGTGGTGGACGGCCGAGTCGGACACCGTGGTCGGACCGACACTGCGGCTGATGTACAACAACCCCGCACATCCCTGGACGGTTGCGAATCTTGCTGCCGCGTCCGGCAGCTCACGCGCCGCGTTCGCTCGCCGGTTCACCGCGCTGGTCGGTGAACCGCCGATCGCATTCCTGACCACGTGGCGCCTGGCACTGGCCGCCGATCTACTGGATTCCTCGGAAGCCACGATCGCGACGGTGGCACGCCACGTCGGTTACAGCACCCCGTTCGCGCTGAGCACCGCGTTCAAGCGGGCCAACGGAATCAGCCCCGCCGCCTACCGGGCGCGTCGTGGCGTCGGCTAGGAGAACGTCACCGCCAGGATCGCGACGTCCAGAATCAGCAACAGCCAGGCGACCGCTGGCACTAGCCACCCACGCGGAAGCCGCGCGGTGAAGAACGACAGCACGATCGCGGCTACCACCACGACCGGCGCACCATAGGTGAGCAGGCCGTAGACGAATCCGCTGGGCTTCGGGCAATTGGGTGCGCTGCAGGCTGACGTGCTCATCACCGCGCCCATCGCGAACAGCTGGACGACCCCGGCACCCAAGATCGTGGACAGCGCCAGCAGCCAATTCACCCACAACCGACTCCGAGGTGCCTGCTCGGGAGTCTCGGTGGCGTTTGATGCGGTCATAGACGTCGGCTACCCGCGGCGGGCAGCCGGCACACGTCGGCTGTCATGCCGGTTGCTCGCCGCGGCGGCGCGCGGCGATCACGCTGGCCACCGAGGTGACCGCGACCGTCAGCAGCGCGCCGAGCAGCAGCGCCGACGGCTCGCCCGGGGACAGCAGATGCTTCTGGGTGCCCAGGGTCGCCGCGGCCACCGGAACCCCGAGCTGCGCGGCGGCCAAGGCGGCCAGTGCCAGCGGTTGGCCGGTCAGCCGCCCGACGCAGTGGGCGAGCACCGCGCCGACGCCGAGGCCGACGCCGAGCAGGATGTAGGCGGGATGGTCGCCGAGCTCGCGCACTTGCAGCGAGGCACCGAGCCACACGAAGAACAGCGGGGCGAACATCCCTTCGGTGATGCCGAACAGCTGGCGTGCCAGCCGTCGCGGCTCCCCCGCGGCCCTGACCGCGAGGCCGAGCGCGAAGCCCGCCAACATGATCGACACGTGCGAGGCGACCGCGAGCGCAGCGAGCGCGAACAGCGCGATCAGGCTGATCCGTAACTCCAGCGCGAAGCCGTGGCGTTGCGAATACCGGTGCATGCGCTGACGCAGCCCGCGGCGGTCGAACGACCGGATCGCGGCGAACAACACCACGGCACACGCCGCGATCACCACTGCGCCGAATGCCGCGGTCAGGGCCCGGTCCGGATCGATCACCAAGGGCAGCAATACGATTGACGTGGCGTCGGCGATCGCGATCTGGGCGGTCACACCCTGCACCGATGGCCCGTCGATGCCGAGCGCCTGGATGACCGGCAACGCCAGCGCCGCCGACGACGACGCCATCAACACCGCGTACACCGCGGCGTGGCCGGTGTGGAACACGGCGGCCAATCCGACTGCGAACACCGTCGCCACCGCGCCGACGAGGACCGCGCGCAGCACCGCACCCGGAATCGAGGACCGCAGGGTGACATCGCGGATCGGGACGTGGGTGCCGACCACGAACATCACCAGGGCGAACCCGATGTCGGCCAGCAAGCTGAAAGTCGGGTCAGCGGCATCGACGAGGCCGAATCCGGTTCTGCCGATGAGTAATCCCACCGCGAGCTCGCCGATGACAACGGGGACGCGCAGCCTGGGCACCGACGCCAGTAGCGGCCCGGCGATGCCGACGGCCGCCACCAGCGCCAGCGTCGAGAAACCGAAGCTCATTCTTTACGCACCCAGGAGACGAGCCGGCACGGGGTCGGGGTGTTGTCGTCGGTCGTGAAACTCATGCTGCCTACCGGCCAAAACGCTTCAAGAGCACGGACAGCGGATCGTCAGTGTCTCGGCGGCCACGGGGGCCGGGTCGCTCGGGGTCGACGAACACGTCGGGGCGAGTCCACTCACGCACCGCCCAGCGCTCGGCGATCGCCCACCGGCCATCCCGTCGTTCCATGAGGTCGACGTATCGCGCGCCGGTGGTGAAGTTGGTCTGTGCGCCCTGATCGGGCCGGCCCCAATGCGTTGCCAACAGGTAGGTCTCGCTGATCGCGGTGTCGTCGCCGACGAAGTCGACGTGATGGTTGCCGATGAAATGCATTGTTCCGGCGAGGAACTCGAGGCTCTTGCGCACCCATGCGACGAATTCATCTGCCGTCCCGTCGAATCCGGTGTGGTGGTCGATGCCGTCGGAGTGATAGGCCTGCCGCACCAGCTCGAAGTCGAGCCGGTCGATACCTCGGCAATAGCGGGCAACCACATCACGGATCGCGTGAGCATCGGCCAGCCGATCAGACACCGTAACCGCCGTCGACGTCGAGCTTTTGGCCGGTGATGAACCCCGCCCGCGGCGAGGCGAGAAAGCACACCGCCTCGGCGACATCGGTGGCATTGCCGAAACGTCGCAGCGGGGTGTTGCGGCGGGCGGCGGCGAGCGCCTTGTCATCGAGGTCGCCGTCGGCGATCAGCCGCTGCGCGTTGCCGTCGACCAGCATGCCGGGCCCGACACAGTTGGCCCGCACCCCGAATCGGCCCTCCTCGGCGGCGATCCCCCGGATCAGCGCCTCGATGGCGGCCTTCGGGGCGACCGAAAGACCGTCCCGGACGGCGAAGCGCCTGGTGGCCGCGGTCGTCACCGCGATCAGACTGCCGTGCGAACTGCGCAGGTGCGGCAGGGCCGCGGCTACGACGTTGAAGAAGCCGCCGGTGTCGGTGCCGAGCTGGTGATCGAAGCGATCCGGGTCGATAGTGCTGAGGTGACGCATCGGGATGTGGGCGCCCGCGGCGTGGACGAGAGTGTGCACGCCGCCTTGATTTGCGAAGGTATCGATGACCCGCCGAACCGCCGCGGCATCGGTGACGTCCAGTTGCTCGGCGCTGACGTCTGCGCTGCTGAGTTCAGCTGCCTTGCTCGCGTTGCCGCAGTACGTGAAGCCCACCCGCGAACCGCGCGCAGCCAGCATCGCGACGATCTCGGCCCCGATGCCGCCGGTGCCGCCCACGACGATCGCTGTGCCGGACAGCGCGCTGAAATCACCCACGCGCTACATCGTCCCAAGAGCCGCCGCGCGACGGGCGCAGGCGTACCGCTAGGCAGGAATCCAGTTGCCGTGGAAACCGTACGGAACTCGCCGCGGCAGCTGGATCCGGGCGACCGGCTTACCGGCGAAGTCGGAGGCATCCAGGATCACCAGGTCGCTGCCGTCCCGCGCGGCGTCGTAGACGTAGCCCATGTACCAGCCGTTGCTCTCGTCGGCCGGCCCGGACGTCGACGGGACGAAGACCGCCTCCCCCGGCCCGCCCGGCACCAGGCCGGTGGCGAAGCGATGTTCGACGGCATCGCCGGTGGTCAGATCGTGGCGAACCAGGCTGGCGTCCCCGACCGATACCGAATAGCGGGCAGGAAGGCCGGCCAGCCGGTCGTCGATCCGCGGGAACTCCACCGCGCGGTCGTCGAGCTGACGCTCGCTGACGGCGCCGGTCTGCAGGTCGATGGTCCAGCTCCACAACACCGCGCTGGCGTCGAATCCGCCGTTGTCACGCCACAATTCGGGATACCGAACCGCCTGCAGAACAATCGATTTACCGTCTGCGGTCTCGTGGGCGTTGGCGACGTGGAAGACATAACAGGGGTCGATCTCGAACCAGCGGATCTCACCGAACGGGTCGTCTCGGCGCAGCACGCCAAGCCGCGCGCCGTAGTTGTCGTCCCAGCGGTAGGGCATGTCGCTCTCGCCCGCCAGGGCGATGTCGATGTTGAACACGATCGGCAGGTCCATGAAGATGACATGCTGCGCGGTCAGCGCGAAGTCATGCATCATCGTCAGTGCCTTCACGTCCACCGGACGATTGATCGTCAACTCGCCGTTGGCATCTGCGCGGTGATAGGTGACGTGCGGGGCGAAAATGCTGCCATAACCGAAGAAGTGCAGCTCCCCGGAGGTCGGGCAAATCTTCGGATGAGCCGTCATCGAGTCGACCAGCTTGCCGCCAAAGTCGTAGCAGCCCACCGTCTCCAGCTCATTGGTGATCTCATACGGCAACGACGATTCGACCAGAGCCAGCGTCTTGCCTGCATGGTTGACCACGTGCGTGTTGGCCACTGCGGCCCGCAGATCGCGCGTCCCGTCCTCGCGGTAGAGCGGAAACGGCTCGATGAAGCTGTCGGTGCGCACCCAGCGATTGCGATACCACTTGGCCGCACCCCCCTCGATGCGCACGCCGTGGATCATGCCGTCGCCGGTGAACCAGTGCCCGGTGGCCTCACGCGGGTTCGGCCCGTTGCGCAGATACCAGCCGTCGAGCTCGGCCGGGATCGCGCCCTCGACGGGCAGGTCATGTTCGGAGAGTTCGTCGGGCACCGGCGCGTAGTTGCCGCGCTGGAAGAACTGGCCTTCGGTGGGCAAGTTGGCTGAGTCGGTTGTGATGTCCGTCATGCCGATCACTCTGACACTCCATTCATGACATGTCAATAGTGACCTATAAGATAGTCCACAACTGACATGTCGAGCTCTAGGATGTTCGAGTGAGTCTTCGGTATGCGGCGCTGGGGCTGCTGGCACAGCAGCCCGGCAGCGGCTATGACCTGCTCAAACGGTTCGAGATCTCGATGGCCAACGTCTGGCCGGCAACCCAGAGTCAGCTCTATGGCGAGCTCAACAAGCTGGCCAGCGGTGGCTTGATCGAGGTCAGCGACATCGGGCCGCGCGGCCGCAAGGAGTATCGGGTCACCGCCGCCGGCCGCGAGGACCTGTTGCGCTGGATGACCAATCCACAGGGCGACCCGCCCTACCGCAGCGCCGAGTTGCTCCGGGTGTTCCTGCTCAGCGAGATGACAACCGAGCAGGCCAGGGCCTATGTGGTGTCGGTGGCCGAGCACGCCGACGCCGAGCTGAGGCGCTATGAGCAGATCCGCGACGCCGTCGACTGGGATGACAAGCCCGCGGGCTTCTACGGGCGGGCGGCCCTGGAGTTCGGGCTGCGCGCCGAAGCGATGGAGGCCGACTGGGCGCGCTGGTTGATCAGGGAAATCGACAAAAAGTCACACTGATCGTTGCATCGCGATAGTTTCCGATATATCGTCAACGTATCGGAAACGCATTCGGCGTTTCCAGACCAGAAACGAGAACGTCTATGAACACCCCCTTTCCCCAGTTCGGCGGCCCCGATATGGGTCGCCCGGGCTTCGGCCCCGGATTCGGTCCCGGCTTCGGCTTCGCACCCGCGGGTCGTGGCCGCCGCCATGACCGCCGTCGCGAGTTCCGCGACCAGCTGCGTGAGCAGTTCCGCGAGCACGGCGACCGCCACGACGGTCCCCAAGGATTCGGCCCGGGCTTCGGTCCCGGCTTCGGCCCGGGCTTCGGCCCCGGTTTTGCACGCGGCGGTCGCCGCGGGCACGGCCGCGGACGCGGTCGCCGTGGTGACGTGCGCGCCGCAATTCTCAAGTTGCTTGCCGAGCGGCCCATGCACGGCTACGAGATGATCCAGGAGATCGCCGAGCGCAGCCAGGATCTGTGGAAGCCGAGCCCCGGCTCGGTCTACCCGACCCTGCAATTGCTGGCCGACGAAGGCCTGCTGGTGGCAAGCGAATCCGAAGGCAGCAAGAAGCTTTTCGAGCTGACCGACGAAGGCCGCGCCGCCGCCGACAAGATCGAGACCGCACCGTGGGACGAGATCACCGAAGGCGCCGACCCCGGCCAGATCAACATCCGGGCCGCCGTGGGCCAGTTGTTCGGCGCGGTGCGTCAAGCCGCTTTCGCCGCGAACGCAGAGCAGCAGCAGCGCATCGTCGACATCGTCAACAATGCACGCCGTGAGATCTACCAGATCCTCGGCGAATCCGAGTAATCCGAACTCGGGCGCGGTTTCGTGCGCACAGCGCTCGAAACCGCGCCCGATTCGTCATACCTCGACCCAATCCAGTGTGCGCTGCACAGCTTTGCGCCAGCCGGCGTAGCCCGCCGCCCGCTGTTCGTCATTCCAGGCCGGCGACCATCGGCGGTCCTCTTGCCAATTGGCCCGCAGGTCATCGGGATCCGCCCAGAATCCGACCGCCAACCCGGCGGCGTAGGCCGCCCCGAGTGCCGTCGTCTCGGCGACCACCGGGCGCACCACGTCCACCCCGAGCACGTCGGCCTGGATCTGCATACACAGCTCGTTCTGGGTGACGCCACCGTCGACCTTCAAAACCTCAAGGTGCACACCGGAATCGGCTTCCATCGCATCGACGACGTCGCGGCTCTGGTAGCAGATCGCCTCCAGCGTCGCCCGCGCCACGTGCGCATTCGAGTTGTAGCGGGACAGCCCGACGATCGCCCCGCGCGCGTCCGAGCGCCAATACGGCGCGAACAGGCCCGAGAACGCCGGTACGAAGTACACCCCGCCGTTGTCGGCGACTTGCGCGGCCAGCGTCTCGCTCTGCGACGCGCCGCTGATGATTCCCAGCTGATCGCGCAGCCACTGCACAGCCGAACCGGTCACCGCGATCGAACCCTCAAGGGCGTAAACGGGTTTGGCGTCACCGAACTGGTAGCACACCGTAGTCAACAGCCCATTTTCGCTTCGCACGATCTTCTCGCCGGTGTTGAGCAGCAGGAAGTTGCCGGTGCCGTAGGTGTTCTTGGCCTCGCCGGGGGCCAGGCACACCTGCCCCACCATCGCGGCCTGCTGATCGCCGAGGCTCGCCGTCAGCGGCACCTCACCGCCCGCGGGACCGCCGGGGTGGGTCATCCCGTAGGGCTCCGGCGACGACGACGGCCGGATCTCGGGCAGCATCGCACGCGGAATCCCGAAGAGCCCCAACAATTCGTCGTCCCAGTCCAGCGTCTCCAGGTTCATCAGCATGGTGCGGCTGGCATTGGTCACGTCGGTGACGTGCACACCACCGTTCGGTCCCCCGGTCAGATTCCACAGCACCCAGCTATCAGGCGTGCCGAACAGCGCGTCGCCGTGTTCGGCGTCGGCGCGCACCCCGTCGACGTTTTCCAGGATCCACTGCAGCTTGCCGCCGGAGAAGTAGGTGGCCGGCGGCAGACCGGCTTTGCGCCGGATGATGTCGCCTCGACCGTCGCGATCCAGCGCGGCGGCGATGCGGTCGGTGCGGGTGTCCTGCCAGACGATCGCGTTGTAGTACGGCCTGCCGGTCTTGCGGTTCCACACCAGGGTGGTCTCCCGCTGATTCGTGATGCCCAACGCGGCAAGGTCACCGGCAGCCAGCTTGGTGGTATTGAGCGCCGACATCACCACCGTCTGGGTGCGCTCCCAGATTTCGACCGGGTTGTGCTCGACCCACCCCGACTGCGGCAGTATCTGCTCGTGTTCGAGCTGGTGCCGGCCGACCTCGGTGCCCTTGTGATCGAAGATCATGCAGCGGGTGCTGGTGGTGCCTTGGTCGATCGAGGCGACGAAGTCAGCCAACGGTGCTCCTCTGACGTGCGACGCTGCCAGCCCGGCAGCCCTTCGTCCATGATGGCCTACATGGCAGATCAGATCACTGACATCGCCGACATGCCCCGGGGCGGTCCGGATGCCTCCTGGCTGGATCGCCTGCTGGAGACCGACCGCCTCGAATACCTCGACCGCGACGACATCGACGACGAGGTCAAGCGCGGCATCGTGACGGCGCTCGACCGGATCGGCACTGTCTTCCACGAGCATGACCGCAACGCCGAGCTGGTGCTGCGCGAGGTCGCCGACATCGCCGACCCCAAGATCCTCGAACTCGGCGCGGGCCATGGCGCACTGTCGCGCAAAGTGCTCGAACAACATCCCACCGCCCACGTCACCATCACCGACATCAACGCCGAGTCCGTGGTGGCGATGGCCGCATCAGATCTGGGTGACCATCCCCGCGCGAGCGTCGGCCTGATGGACGCGACCGCGATCGACGCCCCGGACGGCGCGTACGACCTGGTTGTCTTCGCGCTGTCGTTCCACCATCTTTCGCCGGCACAGGCCGCCCAGGTCCTTGCCGAGGGCAGCCGGGTGGCCGGCCGGATGCTGGTCATCGACCTGCCGCGGATGCCGTCGCTGCTGCACATCGCCAAGCTCGCGGTGATGGTCCCGCTGGTGTGGTGGCCCTTCGCCCACGACGGGCTGATCAGTTCGCTGCGTTCGTACAGCCCGTCTGCGCTGCGGGCGCTGGGTGCGTACGCCGGTCTCGATGTCGACGTCAGCACCAACCCGTTCGACCGGCAGGTGCTACTGGCCCGGCGGCGCGCCTGATCTCTGCGATTCTCTTGCGCAACATCCCCTGACCAGGTTGCATCGACCCGGTGGGGGAAGAGGTCAAACACGCGAACTTCGACCGGGCGCATCGGCAGCAGTACCGGCGCAAGGTTCAGCTGTGTCTGGATGTGTTCGAAACCATGCTGGCGCAGTCCAGTTTCGAATTCGACCGGCCGCTGACCGGCATGGAGATCGAGTGCAACCTGGTCACCGATGACTACCAGCCGGCGATGTCCAACCAGGAGGTTCTCGCGGCCATCGCCGATCCGGCCTACCAGACCGAATTAGGCGCCTACAACATCGAATTCAATGTCCCGCCGCGGCCGCTGCCCGGACGGACCGCGCTGGAACTGGAGGCCGAGATCCGCGCCAGTCTGAACGCCGCCGAGATCAAGGCCAACACCGATGATGCGCACATCGTGATGATCGGCATCCTGCCGACGCTGATGCCGCAGCACCTGGCCGGCAGCTGGATGAGCCCGTCTTTGCGCTACCAGGCGCTCAACGACTCGATCTTCACCGCCCGCGGCGAGGACATCCTCATCGACATCACCGGACCAGAACGGCTGAGTCTGCACTCCGAGTCCATCGCGCCCGAATCGGCCTGTACCAGTATGCAATTGCATCTGCAGGTGTCGCCGGCCAACTTCGCGGCCAACTGGAACGCCGCGCAGGTGCTGGCCGGCCCGCAACTGGCCCTCGGCGCGAACTCGCCCTATTTCTTCGGCCACCAGCTGTGGGCGGAGACGCGTATCGAGCTGTTCGCGCAGGCCACCGACACCCGCCCCGACGAGCTCAAGGCGCAGGGGGTGCGGCCCCGAGTGTGGTTCGGGGAGCGCTGGATCACTTCGATTTTCGACCTGTTCGAAGAGAACGTCCGGTATTTCCCGTCGCTGCTGCCCGAGCTGTCCGACGAGGACCCGGTGGCCGAGCTGGCCGCCGGCCGTACTCCGCAGCTCGCCGAGCTCCGGCTGCACAACGGCACCGTGTACCGGTGGAACCGGCCGGTGTACGATGTCGTGAACGGCCGTCCACACCTACGCGTGGAGAACCGGGTATTGCCCGCCGGGCCGACGGTCGTCGACATGATGTCAAATTCGGCGTTCTACTACGGCGCGCTGAGGGTCCTGTCCGAAGAGGACCGCCCGCTGTGGACGAAGATGAGTTTCACTGCCGCACATGACAACTTCATCGAGGCAGCACGCCACGGGATGGAGGCCCGGCTGTATTGGCCCGGCCTGGGTGAAATCACCCCCGACGAGCTCGTGTTGCGCACCCTGCTGCCGATGGCCGACGAAGGCCTGCGCCGCTGGGGGGTGGCCGCAGAGGTGCGCGAGCGCTATCTCGGGGTGATCGAAGGACGGGCCAAGACCGGCCGCAACGGCTCGGCATGGCAGGTCGCGACCGTACAGGCGCTGCAGCGTCGGGGCATGACCCGCCCGCAGGCGCTGGCCGAGATGCTGCGCCGCTATTGCGACCTGATGCACAGCAACGAACCGGTCCACACCTGGGACGACATCACCGCGGAGTAGGTTGGGGGCCATGGATTCTGAGGTGATGGATTGGGACAGGGTCTACAAACAGGAAGGCGGATTCGACGGCCCGCCACCATGGAACATCGGTGAGCCACAACCCGAGCTGGCCGCGCTGATCAGGGACGGAAAACTCACCGGCGATGTGCTCGACGCCGGCTGCGGGCACGCCGAACTCTCATTGGCACTCGCGGCTGCGGGCAGCACCGTCGTGGGCATCGACCTGTCCCCCACCGCCATCGCCGCCGCGAACGAGGCCGCACGCGAACGAGGCCTGAGCAATGCGACGTACGTGTGCGCCGACATCACCTCCTTCACCGGCTACGACGAGCGGTTTTCCACGATCGTCGACAGCACGCTCTTCCACTCGCTGCCCGTCGATCGCCGCGACGCCTACCTGGCGTCGATTCACCGAGCCGCTGCACCCGGTGCACATCTGTACGTGCTGGTGTTCGCCAAGGGCGCCTTCCCGCCGGATGTGGAGACCAAGCCCAACGAAGTCGACGAGGACGAGCTGCGGGCCGCGGTGTCCCGGCACTTCGTGATCGACGACATCCGCCCGGCCAAGATTCACGCACACATGCCGGACATTCCCGGCGCACCGACCCGTGCCGATGTGGACGAGAAGGGCCGGGTGAAGATGCCCGCCTTCCTGCTCAGCGCACACAAAGAGAGCTGAACCTGTGGATTGCGCTAGGGAATAGCGCAATCCAGCTCACGCCACTTCCGTAGCCGACGCCGGTGTCCCCATGATCGGCCATGGACCTACCGCACACCCTCTACGGACAGCTTTACCTGCTGGCCTACGACCGCAAGCGGCGCCGATTCGACTACGGCAAGCTCTGGCTGCTGGGCCACGCCCTGCGCGGCGCCACCCTCACCGAACTGCTCGGCAGCGGCCATCTTCGGGACGTCGACGGCGCGGCTCGCCTGGCTTGTGACCGGTTACCCGTCGATCCGGTTTTACGAGCCACCGTCGAGGCACTCGACGACGGCGAGCCGAAACCCTGGTCTCTTCTGGTCGCATCGAGCTTCCAAGACACCAGTGGAATGGTGCGTCGCCAGCTGGAGCACCACGGCTGGGTACGGCTTCAACGACGGCGGAGGCTCGGCGTCATCCCGACCCGCTGCGCCGGGGTGTCTGATGAGCCTTCGGTTGCCGCACTCGCGGACCGCGCGATTCAGGCGGTACGCAACGCCGTCGCCGGCCGGCCCGCCGATCCCCGTGCCCTGACGCTGGGTCTGCTGACCGTGCTGTGCGAACTGCCGTTGCTGGGTAAGGACGAAGTCGCGCGGCACTGCGACAAGTTGCGCGAGCTGACCCTCACCGCGGCAGTGCCCGTCGTCGGGGTGTACCAGGCCGTGGAGGCTGTCCACGCCGAATTGCAGGCAAAGGACCACTCGTACGACCACTCGGGCGGCGGGTGCGGAGGGTGCGGAGGGTGCGGTGGTTGCGGTGGCTAGGCGGCACGACCGCCGGATGGCACGGGTGGACGCGGCGCTGGCGGCACTCGAGCTGCCCGAGGCGGTGTTCAAGACCTGCCCGTGGCAGCCCAGGGAGCTCATCGAGACGGGGCTTCGGCAGTGGTTGCGCTGCTGTGGCGCGGCGCTCGGGCAGCGGCGGATGATCGGGATGCCCTCGCGTGCCGTCGACGAGGCCTGGCACGGATTCATCCTCTGCACCGCCAGGTATTCCGCGTTCTGCGACAGGGCCTACGGCCGATACCTGCATCACCATCCCGAAGGCGCGACGCCGATCGATATCCCGGGCGCGACCGACTCGGCGTGTGAACAGCTCGGCCGCACGGTGGTCGCGTGGTCGCTGGTCGCCAAAGCCGATGAGCGTTGTGTCCTTTGGGATATCGACCATCGCGTCGGTGTGGATCAACCGTGGGGCATTGACCTCGCTCGGGTCTCGGCTATCGAGACGGCGCTATCCAAACCGCTATCCAAACATTGAGAGAGGGGAGTCAGCATCATGAACGGACCGATTGTCACAGGGGTTGTGTTCACACTCGTCCTCGCGGTGGCCTCGGCATTCCTGGTGATCACGGTGAAGCGCGCGGTCCGGAATCGCAACAGCAGCGTCGAGGAGCGCGGCCGAAACGCAATCGCGAACCTCGCCATCGACCGCAACCGCCGGCAGGTATGGGGCGCGGCATCACTGGGCATTTTCGCGGCCGGCACCGAGCTTGCCTCTGGCACAGGGTGTTCCAGTGACAGTAGCGGCTGTGGGGGCGCGGGCTGCGGTGGTGGTGGCTGTGGCGGCGGGTGCGGAGGGTGAGCATCTGGATTCGGATACCCTCCGGAATACGCGCTCTGCTGCTGATCGCCGCATGGTTCACCTATGGCGCGCTACTGTCGAATCTCCACTCACTGGACGACGGCAGCCGAACCGCCGAAATCATCTGGGGTGCTTGTCTTATCGGTGCGACAGTCACCGTGATCGCCGACTCGGTGAGGTGCCCGCTGTTGGATACGGCATTGCGGACCGGGAACCTGCCCGACGAGATCGAGCTGGCGGATTGGCGGCTGCGGCTGATCCGAAGTCGCGTCGGCGTCGCACTGACACCCTGGTTCGCCATCGCCTACCTCGGATTCGGCGCGCTGTCGGCCGACTCGAGCCGGTCACAGTACCGGGTGCTCCTCCTGTGGGTGTTCGGGCTCGGCACCTTCTGGGTTTTCGTTGCAGTGCACAAGCGGGCCACACGCATCAGGCAACTGGAACTCGCCATCCGGCAGCGTCGAGAGGCCGTGACACCCGAGAAACCCACTGTGCCGGCCGAAGAGCGGCGCTGGCGGTCCAACGCCGAGACCCCGATGGCCGGGCGGATCACCATGACTGCTGTGGTTAGCACTGCGATGACCTTCGTCGTCTTGCTCGTGGCCGACCTGGATTCCGTCGTCTACAGCGACTCCAGGGCAGCCCATCTCGGGTGGGCGACATTGATCGCGACCGTCACCGGGATTGCCATGACCGCGCTGGTGTTCGGCGATCCTCGTCTCCGGGCCACCACCGAGACGATCGATGCGATTCTGCAGTACGACTGGGCCTTCCGCGCGGCTGAATTGCCGGCTCATTTCGATGTCGAGCAGTGGCGGAACTGGATCAGGCGCCATCACCAATCCGATGGGACCGTACTGATCTGGGCGGCCTTCTTCTCGATCGTCGCCGGGTGGGCGATTCTGACTCACCCCCCGGGATATCACTGGATCGTGGCCACGCTGCTTGCGGTGCTGGCGATCTGGCAGTTTCGCCGTTGGCAACACCTGTGCGCGATGAACGCACGGCTGAAGAATCTGGTGGAGCGGCACGCCATCGGGCAGCTGTTCGGATAGCGACAAACGAATCTGCGAATCGTGCAAGGAATGCTGGTCGATCGGACACTATCTATTCTCAACTGGTGACGGTCGCCCCATCATGAATGGCATTGACAGGCGGCGGAGGGACGGGGGCCATGCAACAAGTAACGACCTTCCACGCGCTCGTCACCGGAGTGAGAAGCTGACATGCAGGTCCTGTTGGTCGAAGACGACGACGGGGTCGCATCGGCCCTGGTCGAGCTCCTCGGCCAGGCCGGCACGGTAGTCATCAGGACCAGTCGCGGCGCCGATGCCCTGCACCGGATCAAGGGCTGCGATCTGGTCCTGCTGGACCTTGGGCTGCCCGATATGGATGGGCTGGATGTGCTGCGCACCCTGCGGCGGGCGTCCACCGTTCCGGTCATCATCATGACCGCGCGAGACAGCGACGGCGCGGTGGTGCTGGGTCTGCGGGCCGGCGCCGATGACTATCTGGTCAAACCGGTGCGGAAGGCGGTGCTGCTGGCCCGTATCGAGGCTGTCATGCGGCGGCTCCGGCGGGTCACCGGCGACGTGCCTGCCAATCCCGCGGGTCCAGTCGTGGCCGGTGCGGTGACCATCGACCGCGACCGCAGGGAGGTGAGCGTCGCCGGGGTACAGCAAGCGCTGACCCGGACCGAGTTCCAGATCGTCGCCAATCTGGCTGGGCGCCTTGGGGAAGCCGTCAGCCGCGAAGAGCTCATGCTCCAGGTGTGGGGCACCGCGGTCGTCGGCCGGTCGCGGTCACTGGACTTCTTCATCGGACAGATTCGCAACAAGCTCCCAGGTCTTCCGTTACGCACGGTGCGCGGCTTCGGCTTTCGGCTGGACGCCTGACGTGGGCCTGCGCGTCCGGCTCATCCTCGTCGTCCTGCTGCTGATGGCGGTTCTTGCCCTCGCTGTACCGCTGGCCCTGAGCGTGGCTGACCGCCGGACCTCGACGCTGGCCGCCGAACGCGATCGTCAAGTGGTCGCCCTGGCCGACGAGGCCGCCGTTGCGGGGGCTCCGCTGCAACAGGTGGTCGACCGCTACTACGAGGTGTACCGGGAGGGCGTGCTGATCGTCGACGCCGACGGTAAACTGTTGGCCGCCAAGGGACTCGATGAATCAGATCCTGGCGTCAGGTCCGCGGCCGGCCATGCCCTCGTCGATGCACCGACATCCCGGTGGACCAGAATCTGGCCGTGGGACCAGGGCGACGTTCTGACCACAGCGGGAGTGCGCCGCGACGGGCAATTGGTCGGTGCGGTCGTCGCCGCCGTCGACACGTCGGTCGCGGCACGCGGTGTCGCGATCGCCTGGATGTGGGTAGCCCTCGGTTCGCTGGTACTGCTCATGCTGGCGGTGCTGGTAGCCCGCGGGCTCACCCGATGGGTGCTGCGCCCGCTGACCGGTCTGGAGCAGGCCGTTGCCGAGATGACCGAAGGAGTCTCCGGTCCACCCGCCAACATGGCCGGACCGCCTGAACTGCGCCACTTCACCGCCGCGTTCAACAAGATGTCGCAAGCGGTGCGGGCCTCCCTCGAGCGACAACGCCGACTGGTCGCTGATGCATCGCACCAGCTGCGAAATCCATTGGCGGCAGTCCGGTTACGCGCGGATACTCTCGAGGAGAGCGTGACGGAGTCCGGCCAGGCGACCTTTCAGTCGATGAGCGCCGAACTGGACCGCTTGGAGAACCTGCTGCACCAACTCCTGCGCCTGGCCCGTGCAGAGGAACTCGCCGGCACCCGCAAGGCCGGCCTGTCCACCGTGACCGATTCGACCGACCTCGCGGACGTGATCGCTGAGCGCGTCACGTTCTGGCGGCCGGCTGCCGACCGGCGAGAACAGAAGCTGCAGAACCATTCTCAGCTTCCCGGCCCGGTTGTCCAACTGGCCCGCCACGACGTGGAACAGCTGCTCGATATCGCGATCGACAACGCTTTGCGGTACGCGGGCGACGGCACCACCGTCTCGGTGTCGGCGGCGTCCACCGATGAGGACGTCGAGCTTGTCGTGAGTGATGACGGGCGGGGCCTGGCCGATGCCGACCTGTCCAAAGCCGCAACCCGGTTCTGGCGCGGCCAAAAGGACATCGCCGGAACGGGTCTCGGACTCGCCATCGCCGCGGAGATCACCGCGGGCCATGGCGGCACCATCGCGCTGGAGAAGGCGCCCGAAGGTGGTCTGCTGGTACGCTTCCGCCTGCCCGCCGCCGACCAGGCGGTATCGTGAGCATCCCGACACTGACCCGGCGCGCGTTCCTGCTCGGCACGGCGGCCCTGACAACCGGCTGCCTGAAAATCGTGCCCAGGGGCCACATCCGGTTGGCCGCCGGCGACCCGGGCGGTTTGTATCTGGCGTTCTCCCAGATCCTCGCCGAACAGCTGCACCGCAGATATCCCGGCGTCGACGTCAAGGTGGTGCCCACTGCGGGCAGTGTGGAGAACCTGGCGCTGCTGCGATCGGGCGCAGTGGATATGGGCCTTGCGCTGGCCGACGTCGCCGAGCGTGACCGCGCCACCGGCCCGCTACCGACCGCCCCGTCGGCAGTGGCGCGGGTGTACGAGAACTACCTTCAGGTCATCGTCCCCGATGCCAGTCCGGTACAGCATGTTTCAGACTTGGCGGCCGCCCGCGTCTCGATCGGACCAGACGGCTCCGGCGCCTCGGCGACCAGCCGGGTGCTGCTCACGGCGGCCGGACTCGACGGCCGGATGGAGCCGGTGGCCTATCGCCTCCGGGACGCGCTGGCTCACCTCGCCGAGAACAGCATCGCGGCGCTGGTGTGGTCGGGCGGTGTTCCCACCCCGGCGATCGCCGAACTGGATGCGGTGCGGCCACTTCGGATCCTCGATATCGGCGGGCTGTCGCGGCGAATGAGTGAGTTGTCCGGCTACCCGTATGTTCTTCGACCGGTACCGACGTGTGGCTACGTACCGTTCGGCATCCGCTCAATCGGGGTGGCCAATCTGCTGCTGTGCCGGCAGGGTATTCCCACCGAACTGGTCAGCGCGACTGTCGACACGCTGGCCAGCGAGGCCGAGCATCTGGTTCCGCCCTATATCCGCGGGCTGCAGTATCTCGACACCCCGTCGATGATCCAAACCGGCTTCATCCCTTTGCATTCGGGGGCCGTCGAGGCCTACCGCGAGCTACACGGCTGAACCTCGCCGAGAAACGGCGCGACGACGGCGCGGAATTCCGGCGGCCGCGACGAGAACGGCAGGTGTCCGCTGTCGAGCACTTCCAATCGCGAGCCCGCGATGGCGCGCTGGGTGGCCCGGCCGAATCGTAGCGGTATTGCAGTGTCTTTGGCTCCCCAGACGATCAGCGTCGGCGCCGTGATGCGTGCGGCCTGCCCGCGCAGATCGGCTTCCGACGCCGCGAAGCTGCGCCACAACGCTGCAGTCAACGCCACCCCCTCGGCGGTGCGGGCGCGGTCGGTGACCCGGCGCAGAACGGCATCGTCGTTCTCGCTCTGCGCCTTCAGATAGCTGCGGACGAAGCGCGGCAGCACCCGGCGCATCACCGCGGGGGTCCCGAGGAACCGGCAGTACGTCCGCGCCAGCGGACCGCCGAGGAATCCGCCGGTGTCGACAAGCACCAGGCCGGCGACCCGTGCGGGATCGGTGATGGCCAGCCGCGACGCGCAATAGCCGCCCACGGAGCTCCCGATGAACACCGCCGAGGGGAGGTCGAGTGCGACCACCAGGTCTTGCAGGACATCGGCATACAGAGCCGCGCTCGGAGCAGACGAGGGCGGCGGGGATTCGCCGTGCCCCGGCCAGTCGACAGCGATCACCCGATAGTGGCGGACAAGGTCGGGCTTGACCGGGTCGAAGTCGCGGCGATCGTGCAGTGCGGCATGCAACAGGACGACGACGGGCCCGCTGCCGTCATCGGAGTACGCAACCGGGCCCACCCGGGTTCTAGCTGTTGGCATCGCTCGTCCTTTCATTGACCGGCCGGTCGGTCTAATTGATGCTATCGTCGGTTCCGTGCCACCACAACAGGCAGTCAGCCGCAAGGCCGCGGCCGCGGCGACCCGGACCAAGCTGATCGAGTCGGGGCTTCGGCTTGCCGAGCGCACCGGGCTGACCGGACTGAGCGTGAACCTTCTGGTCGAAGAAGCCGGGGTGTCGAAGGGCAGTTTCTTTCACCATTTCGGCGACCGGGCGAGCTACCTGCTTGCCCTGCACCGCGAGTTCCATGACCGGATCGCCGAACAGATCGACCAGGCGACGCGCGATCTTCCGCCGGGGCGCGAACGATTGACGACCGGGGCGCGCGTCTATCTCGACACGTGTCTGCAGCAGCGTGGAATCCGTGCGCTGCTGCTCGAGGCACGCGCGGAACCCGCTGTGGCGCAGGAGATCAGCCGACGCAACGCCGACTTTTCCGAGAAATGCGCTGCGGACTTCGAGGCTTTAGGCCGTCGTCATCCGCTCGAGAACGCGCAACTGTGGGTCGCCATGACCGCCGAGGCCGCGTTGATCGAGCTGGCCGACGGCGCTGCCGCACCGCAGGTCCGTGCCGCTCTAGAGGAGTTTCTGGGCTGAGCCGGGTCAGGTTACGGCGCGCAGCGCGGTGGCGAGCGCCTCGATGTCGTCGGTATAGGCGTCGATGTGCGGCGAAATCCGCAACACCGGTGCCGTCATCTCCAGCGGCGCCCGCTCGACACCGGCCGCGGTGGTCACGATGCCGTGCTCGGCGATCAGCCGAGCCCGCACCTGCACCGGGTCGGCGCCGTCGGTCGGCACCAACGTGGTGATCGCGGTGGGCTCATCGACCGGTTCCACCACCCGCCAGCCGGCAGCGTCGGCCAGCAGCGTGCGGGTGAGCCGCCCCAGCGCCGCCAGACGCTGACGCACCGCCTCCGGCCCCGCGGCCAAATGCTGCCCCACGGCTACCGAAAATCCCAGTCGGGCAGCAATATTGGCTTCCCCGAACTCCAGGCACTGCAGTGCAGACAGTGGGCCCGCCCAGTCCGGAGATTGCAAGAGGTCTGCCAGAGCCGGGCGCACGCACAACACACCGACCCCGCGCGGGCCGGCCAGCCACTTGCGCGACGACGAGTAGACCGCGTCGGCGTCAGCCACACAGTCGATGTGGGCCAACGCCTGAGCGGCGTCGACGACGAGCGGCACACCGAGCTCGCGGCAGACCGCCGCGACCGCTGAGATAGGTTGCACGACACCGCGATGGCTGGCGAGCGCGGTCAGGTGGACCATCGCCGGCGGATCGTCACCCAACGCCATGCGCGCGGCATCGGGGTCGACCCGGCCGAGGCCGTCGACCGGCAACGCGCGCCGGGTGAACCCGCCGGATTCGAACGCGGCCAGGTTCGGGCCGTACTCGCCTGGCAGGCAGGCAACCGTGCGCTCCATCGGCCACACGCCGAGTAGCAGCTGCAGCGCGTTCCCCGAACCGGTGGTGAAAACCACGTCTTCCGGCGACATCCCGGTCAGCGCCGCGACTCCGGCTCGCCCGGCGTCCAGCGCAGGTGCGGCCGACTGGGCGGCGACGTAGCCGCCGACCTCGGACTCGTGACGGGCGTGGGCCGCGGCCGCCTCGATGGCTGCCAGGCTCTGTCGCGAGCATGCGGCGCTGTCCAGATGCACACCCGCCGGGGGCAGCCTGGCGTCGCGCCAGTCTTGCGCCAGGGTCTCGGGTGCGCTCACTTCACCGCCAGCGACAAACCGAAGTCGCCTGCCGGATCGGTCCACCAATGGGTGCGTCGCAGCCCCGCCTCAGCCAGTTCTCGTGTGACGACTTCCGGGCGGAACTTGCAGGACACCTCGGTGAGCATCTCTTCACCGGCCGCGAAGTCGACCTCCAGCCCGAGCGCGCCGACCGCGACGCGCTGCGGAGTTGTTGCCCGCAGCCACATTTCGATGCGTTCTTCCTCTGCGTTCCAGCGCGCGATATGTTCGAATGCTGCGAGGTCGAAGTTCGCGTCCAGTTCGCGATTGACGACCGCCAGCACGTTGCGGTTGAACCGCGCGGTGACACCCGCGCTGTCGTCGTAGGCACGAACCAGCCTGCCGGCGTCCTTGACCAGATCGGTGCCGAGCAGCAGGCTGTCCCCGGGATCGAGCACCTCGGCCAGTGTGGCCAGGAACTGCTTGCGCGGGCCTGGCGTCAGGTTGCCGATGGTCGAACCGAGGAAGACGAACAGCCGCCGTCCGCCCACCGGGATCTTCGCCAGGTGTTCCTCGAAATCACCGCACACGGCGTCGATCTCGAGGCCGGGGTACTCGCTTCCCAATGCCGCCCCCGCCGACTCCAGCACTCCGGAATCGACGTCGAACGGCACGAAGCGCCGCAGAGATCCGTTGTCGCGCAGCGCGGTCAGCAGTTGCCTGGTCTTCTCCGAAGTGCCGCTGCCGAGCTCGACCAGCGTGTCGGCACCACTTGCCTGGGCGATCGCCGGCGATTGAGCGCTCAGGATCGCCGCCTCGGCACGAGTCGGGTAATACTCGGGCAGCCGAGTGATCTGGTCGAACAGATCGCTACCGATGGCGTCGTAGAACCACTTGGGCGGCAACGACTTCGGCGTTTGGGTCAATCCGTTACGGACATCGTTGCGCAACGCCTGGGCGGCAGCGTCGGCGGCCAGATAGTTCGACAGTGTGAACGTCACGAAGGTCCTTTCAGCGGCGTGATCGACACCTCTTTCCCGCTCACCTCGACGAGGTGGCGGTCGGGAATGTCCTGCCAATCGGGATGGTCGTCGTACGGTTCGCTGGCCAGCACCACACCGTCGTCACGGCGGAGCACCGACAGGGTGTCGCCCCACGTGGTGGCCAGCAACCGAGACCCGTCGGCCGCCAAGATGTTCAGTCGTGCGCCCGGATCAGCTGTGCCGACCTCGACGATCGTGTCGCCGAGGTTCTCCAGCCCGCGCTCGAAGATCAGCGCAGCCAGGACCGCGCTGTCGACGGTCGACTCGGCAACCCGGCTGACCGGCAATGCCCCGCGGTCGACGATCCCGTTGTGCGACAGCAGCCAGCCGCCGTCGCTGAACGGCGCCGACGCGCTGGCCTCGATGGGCATGCCTACCGTCGCTGAGCGCACCGCGGCCACCACGCATCCACTGCGCAGCGCCGGTGCCACCGAGGCGAAGGACACGTCACCCCACAGCGGCGACGCGCTGCGCCACCGCCGCACCTCTGGCCCCATCCCCGGGTCGCTTCGCTCCTGCCCGCCGGCGTCAAAGAACCCCACGCCCCAACCATCCGCGTTGATCAGACCGTGCTTCTGCCGGCGCGGTGCATAGGACTGCACCCGCAGGCCACACGGCGGATCGAGGACCAGCGAGGCGATCGACACCGGCTCGCCCAGCCAGCCGAGATGACGGCACATCAGACGTCCCACGCCAGGCGCACGCCGGAGAAGATCTGCCGGCGGATCGGGTGATCCCAGTTGCGGAAGCTCGGGCGCAGCGTCTCGGCTGCCACCGCCCATGAGCCGCCACGCAGCACGCGAAAGTCCCCGTCGAAGAACGGCTCTGAGTACCGCTGATAGATCATCGGCGTGAAACCGGGCCACGGCCGCAGCGGCGAGGTGGTCCATTCCCACACATCACCGAGCATCTGTTCGGCGCCATAGGCCGAGGCTCCCGCGGGGTAGGCGCCGACGAGTGCGGGCCGCAATGCCTCCCCACCGAGATTGGCCAGTTGCCGGCTCGGCTCGTCGGTACCCCAGGGATAGCGCCGCCGCGCACCGATACCGGGATCCCAGGCGGCGGCCTTCTCCCACTCGACCTCGGTGGGCAACCGCGCGCCCGCCCACGCGGCGTAGGCCTCGGCTTCGAAGAACGTGACGTGCTGAACGGGTTCGTCGCCGGGGATCTCCTCGAGGTGGCCGAACCGGGTTCGGCTGCCGTCGCGATTCCAGAACTCCGGTGCGCTCAGATCCGCCGTGATCCGATGCTCCCAGCCGCGTGGTGACCACCAGCGCTGCTGCGCGTAGCCGCCGTCATCGACGAAGTGCTGCCATTCGGCGTTGGTCACCGGCACCCGCCCGATCCGGAAGGCGGGCACGTCGACCACATGGGCGGGGCGCTCGTTGTCCAGCGACAGCGGTTCGGTTACCGCGTCGACGCCGAGGACGAACGGACCGCCGGGCACCAGCACCGAAGTGCCGGCCACACCGGGCCGGCCGGCCGGCAGTGCGGTCCGCTGGGCCAGGATCGGGGCGCCGCTGCGCAGATTGAGCGCCTGCAGCATGGTCTCGTCGTGCTGGTTCTCGTGACTGATCACCAAGCCGAAGCGGAACGCGATCTCGGCTTCGTCATCGCGGTCAGGCAAGGTGTCCAGCACGTCGAGGGCGGCGGCGCGCACACTGCGGCAGTACGCGCGTGACTGCTCGGGTGAGAGCAGCGGCAGGTCGACACGGCTGGCCCGGCTGTGCACGAACGCGTCGTAGAGGCCTTCGATGTTGGCCGGCAACATGCCCGGCCGGTGCGGGTCACCGCCGCGCAGCAGCCACAGCTCCTCCTGCTGTCCGATGTGGGCGAGATCCCACACCAGCGGGCTCATCAGCGGGTTGTACTGGCGCTGCAGCTCGGCGTCGTCGAAGTCGGTGAGCGCCCACGTGCGCTGGCGGGCCCGCTCGAGGTCGCGGGCCAGTGTCTCGCGCCCGATCACGCTGTCGCCCTTGCCATCTGCAGCACGGCACCCTCGATACCACTGCGAATGGCTTGGTCGGCGAAATCGTCGGCTGGGCAGCGGCCACTCTCCACGCTCTGCACCAACCGCTGCATCGAGTCGAATAATTCCGCCGGCGCACGGTCGGCCGCCACCGCCACGCAGCGGTTGGCGGCCTCGTAGAGCCGGTTGTCGGCCAAGCCGATGCGGGCGGCCAGATCCCAGGCCGTGGCGACGGGCTCGACGGCTTCGGCTGCCAGCTCGGCGGCGACCGGATCGTCGAGCAGCGTCACCATCACGAACACCACCGCCGGCAACAGCTCGTCCGGCACGCTGTCGAGGTAGCGGATCTCCAGCCAGCGCCGTGGGCGAACGGGCGGGAACAACGTGGTCAGGTGGTAGTCGAGGTCGGCGGTCGTGGGCCGGCGGTTACCCAGCAGCACCAAACCGTCGGCCCAGTCGGCGAACGGCACGTGCTCGGTCACCGCCACCGCGTCCGGGGTGTGCACCAACATCACCGGCGCCTTGAGCGCGTAGCGGGCCCAGTCGGTACACGGGTCGTCACCGCTGGCGCCGAGGATCGGTCCGCAGCGCGCGGAGTCCAGCTGGCTCCACACCCGCTGACGGCTGGAAACCCAGCCGGTGAACCGCCCGGCGAGCAGCGGCGAGTTGGCGGCGATCGCGATCATCGTCGGGCCGAGCGCATGAGCCAGCCGCACCCGCTCGGCCCAGCCGTCTCGGGGACCGGCATCCAGATTGACCTGGATCGAGGCGGTTGACGTCATCATCGCCGCTCCCGCCCGCCCGGTGCGGGAAGCGGTGAAGAACCGTTCCATGGCCTGGTAGCGGGCTCCCGGGTTGACCCGGTGCGGACGTCGCAGCGGATCGGCGCCCAGCAGGGCCAGGCCGAGGCCGGCCTGGGCGAACGCGGAACACAGGGCCTCGCGATCGGCGGCCAGTGCGGCGATCGCGGCCACCGGGCCGTCGGCCGGCGGGCCGGACAATTCGACCGCACCGCCCGGTTCAACGGTCACGGCACTGCCGCCGGGCAGCGGACCCACCGTCGCGATCACATCGTTGAGCTCCGACCAGCCCGGCCGGCGCCGCGGATCGTGCAGATCGAAGCAGTGAGCCTCGAGTTCCAGACCGACCCGGCCGATCCGGCCGTGCTCCAGAGAAGCCCCGGCGATGTGCAATGCGGCCGACGACGAGCTGGTCAGAACGCGCTGCGCGGCCCCCGGGCCGCTGAGGGCTCGACCCGGCGCAGATGTGACGACGAACGTCATGGCTTCCATCTTCCAGACCGCACCGACAAATTTCCTCGATCCCCGGCTGACACGTCGATGACGTGTACCCAAACCGGCCCTTCGTTACGGCTATTGGCCCAATGTGTTCTGCATGGCGCCGGCGAGCACATTCACCGCAGGCCCGCCGTTGCCGGACTGGCAGACCTTTGCCTGCAACAGCACGTTCTCGCGCAGCCGGGTTTGCGTGAAGCAGCGCCGATCGGCGCCCACCTCCTGTTTGACCCAGACCGCGTCGTTCGCTGTCGGCGAAGCGCCACCGAACGACCACACCTGCGTGGTCCCGTCGTCGAGGTGCATGGCGGTGGTCTGGCCGGCGCATCCGGCGGTGCGGTCAGTGACGCGATGGAACGCGCGGGCGGCCGCGTCGGCGGTGGCGAATACCCCGATGGCCTGCTTGACCAGATGGTTCTGGTCGGTCGCCGACGTCTGCGTCACAGCGCTGTTGAACGACGCGAGGTCGGGATCCAAGAAGACCTCCGGCAGCCCGATATCCGCCCAGTTGTTACAGACCGGGAGGTCGACCCAGAACGTCTGTGCCGGGTCGGTATTCACCGCTTCCCAGGTCATCGGGGCGCCGACGATATTGCCGATCGACCCCTTGCCCAGCACGGCGTAGGACACCACACCCGGATCGGACGGACGAGCCTGGGCCGGAGCGGCCAGGCAAACACCGGCGATCAACGCGGCCACCGTCGCGGCAGTCGTGCGCATCGGGGTCAGACCTTGGCGGTCAGAGTGACGTCGATATTGCCGCGGGTTGCCTTCGAGTACGGGCACACCTGATCCGCCTTGCCCATCAGCTCCTCGGCCTGCCCCTGCTGCAGTCCGGGGAGATATCCGATGAGACGCGCGTTGATGCCGTATCCGCCGTCGGCGTCCTTGCCGAACCCGACCTGCGCGGTGACGGCCGATGCACCGTCGAGCGCGATCTTCTCCATGCGAGCGACCACCTGGATCGCACCCAGAAAGCACGCCGCATAGCCTGCCGAGAACAGCTGCTCGGGGTTGGTGCCCTCGCCGCTGCCACCGGCCGCCTTGGGCGGCCGGGTGTCCAGATCTATCCGGTCGTCCGAAGACTTCACATGTCCGTCGCGTCCCCCGCCGCTGGCCGTCGATTCCGCGGTGTAGATGACCTCGATGCTCATGGAACCGATCATGCCAGGCCGCGAGTTCGACATGAAGGTCGTGAAAATTCAGCCATCACAACCCTCATGTCGATTTCGGCCGCTACTCGGTCGTGCCGCGCACCCCCTCTTCGATCTTCTTACCGAGGTCGGGGTCGACGTTGCGCCAGTACTCGAAAACCCGAGATAGCACCGGCTCCTTCACACCTTGAGAAACGTGTCCGATAATGTTGTGCGCCAACCGATCTCGGGCGTCGTCGTCGAGCACCTCGCGGACCATCGTCCCCGCCTGGCCCCAATCGTCGTCGTCGGCCCGCAGCGCGTACGCGCAGCGGACCATGTCGCCGTCGGATACCCAGTGCGCCTCCGCCGCCCGCGCGGGATCGGCTTCCGGGCCGCCCATCGAATTCGGCGCATACACCGGGTCGGTGACGTTGCGGATGCGCATTGCACCATCTTTGGAGTAACTGCGCACCTCGACTTTGGGCGTGTTGACCGGGATCTGCTTGTAGTTGACCCCGAGCCGGTGCCGGTGTGCGTCGCTATAGGAGAAGCCGCGCGCCAGCAGCATCTTGTCCGGGCTCAGACCGGTGCCGGGAACCAGATTGTTCGGTTCGAAGGCGGCTTGTTCGATCTCGGCGTGATAGTCGGTGACGTTGCGGTTCAACGTCATTCGACCGACTTCATGCAGCGGATAGTCGCTGTGCGGCCACACCTTGGTCAGATCGAACGGATTGAACCGGTAGGTCTTGGCGTCTTCGAACGGCATGATCTGCACGTGCAGCGTCCAACTCGGGAAGTTGCCGCCCTCGATCGACTCGTACAGGTCGCGCTGGTGATAGTCGCCGTCACTGCCGGCCAGCTGATCGCCTTCCTCTTGAGTGAGGAACTCGATGCCCTGGTCCGTCTTGAAGTGGTACTTCACCCAGAACAACTCGCCGGCGGCGTTGATCCAGCTGTAGGTGTGACTGGAATAGCCGTTCATGTTGCGCCAGGTCTTGGGGATGCCACGGTCTCCCATCAACCAGGTGACCTGATGCGCGGATTCCGGCGACAGCGTCCAGAAGTCCCACTGCATGTGGTGATCGCGGAGGTTGGATGCCTGCAGGCGTTTCTGGGAGCGGATGAAGTTCTGGAATTTCATCGGGTCCCGCACGAAGAACACCGGGGTGTTGTTGCCGACGAGGTCGAAATTGCCTTCGGAGGTATAGAACTTCAGCGCGAACCCCCGCGGGTCGCGCCAGGTGTCTGGACTGCCGCGCTCACCGGCGACAGTGGAGAATCTGGCCACCATGTCGGTTTTGGTGCCCGGCTGGAAGACCGCCGCCCTGGTGAACTGACTGACATCTTGCGTCACCTCGAACGAGCCGAACGCGCCGCCGCCCTTGGCATGCGGCTGACGTTCGGGGATGCGCTCCCGGTTGAAGTTGGCCATCTGTTCGATCAGGAAATGGTCCTGAAGCAGAATCGGACCGTCCGACCCGACGGTCAGCGAGTGTTCGAAACTCGGGGCCGGTGCACCGGCATCGGTCGTCGCGTACTTCTCTGTCATCTTTCGTGCCCCTCTCTGCGGCTGTGGGCGTTCGAGGAGCGTGTACCCGCCAAGCGCCGTCCCATCACAGCCGAAAGCCCCGCGCCCTTCGGGGGGTGAGGGCGCGGGGCGGCTCGGGGCGACCGCTAGGGCCGCGGTGTTGGGGTGGCGGTAGCGCCGGGGCCGGCGTTACCCGGGCCGCCCGGTGCGAATCCGGGACCGGCATTGGGACCACCGGGTCCACCGGGCCCGCCAGGACCCATTGGAGCCCACGGTCCCATCCCGGGCCCCATTCCAGGTCCGCCCCGGTGGTGAAATTGCTGTGAGTTTCCGTCACCGCCGTGGTGAGGGTGCCAGCCACCGCCCCCACTGTGGCGTCCAAGGGCGAAACCGGTGAAGAACACGGCCCCGACGATGAACACCGTTCCGGCGACAATGGCCACCCACGCAACGGCTTGATACAGCCGGTTGGGCCGGCTGGCAGCGGGGACGGGTGCGACGTACGCCGGTGGCCAGGCCGGCGGCGGCAGAGTCGCGGCGGGGCTGGTTGCGGGCTCGTCGGCCTGTTCAGGTGTTTCGGTCATGAATCGATGATGCGAGCCCGCGACCCAGCGCGGGCTAGGTCGCACCTATGAGTTGCCTATGAAAGGCGGCTCAAGCCAGCGGCGATCGGCAGGGCGCCCGTTCGGCTAGTACCACTGGACAGCGTCAGCGAACTTTGCGACCATGTCTCAGGGGTTGCTTGTAAGGAGCGTGAACGGTGCTGGTCTACCTCTATGCCACCGGCATGCCGCTGTTCATGTTCCTGGCTTGGGTGTTCTCCGAGGCATTTCACGCAGGTGAGGCCGTCCGCGACCGGATCCGCATTCCATTGATCGTGGCGTCGGGATTGCTGTGGCCGGTGTTACTAGTGGGAGTTGCTCAAATTCAAGCAGTGCGGATACGAGCGAAGCTTTTGAACCCTGCTATGCCCACGGTTTGAACGGGTTCACCGCGAACTGCAGCACGCGATAGGGGGCTCGGTCACGCGGCGCCGTGTTCCACTGGCTGATGAACACCCGCACCTCGTCGAGCGTCGAACCCGGCGAGATGTAGCCGCCGTACGGCTGCGCCAGCCGGTTGTCATCGGGTGACGGCAGGCTCTCCACCGGATCTGGCCACGCGCCGGCCTGTACCACCGTCGTCACCGGGGCAGTGCCCAAACCGGTCGGGTCGTAGGCCACCCGGATCTCCATGTTCCCGGTGCTGGCATTGAAGTAGGACAACACCGGCTTGCCGTCGACTTCGCGCATGCTCATCTCGCCGATCTTGTCGGGCCACAACGGCGTCGGCGTCTTGTTCCACCCGCCACCGGGGCCGTCCGCCCAGCCCTGCCATCGCGAACGATCCGTGAACGTCTGCGGCGTGGCACGGTACAACACCGCCGGGCCGGACCGGTCAAAGTTGTTGGCCACGATGTACACCCAGCCGGACTGCGAGTCCGGTGTAGGGATGGGATCGTAGTAGCCGCTGATCTGGGTCTGGCGTCCGCCCGCGTAGGCCGCGGGGCGCTGCGAACCGGCGACGGTGGTCCAACCACCCTGCCCGGCTTCGGCTTTCACCAACCGAGAGGTTTGTGGCACCAGGTCTTTGGTGGTGGTCACCAACAGATAATTCTGCCGATTGATCGACACCACCCCGGCCGGCAGCTGCGAGGAGCCCGCAGGTGCGGGGTCGGCCAGCAGCGGCTTGTCCACGCCGGTGACTCCGGTGTAGCGCACACCCTCGGGATCGTCGACCGAGTCGCCGGAAACCCGTAGCGCGACCGGCGAGAACCAGCCGCCGAAACCGACACCCTGACCGGCAAAGCTGTCACCGCAGATCTGCAACAATTCGGTTGGGAATTCCATGAACTCGCACAGATCGGTGGCGCCGATGCCGTAGTCACGAGTCGGTGTGCCGGTGCCGGCGATCGGCCCGATCCGCACCACCTGACCGGGGGCCAGCGGCGCCAGGATCGGATCGGGCGCCGGGTTGGGCGGGTCA
Source organism: Mycolicibacterium rhodesiae JS60 (assembly GCA_000230935.2). Taxonomy (GTDB): domain Bacteria; phylum Actinomycetota; class Actinomycetes; order Mycobacteriales; family Mycobacteriaceae; genus Mycobacterium; species Mycobacterium rhodesiae_B. The sequence goes on along the minus strand of AGIQ01000001.1, from coordinate 43,018 downwards.
GCGACCGCGGTCGGGCTCAGCAACAACGCCGAGATCGACGAAATGGCGCACACGACTCGCACTTTCGCGCCCAAATGTCGGTTTCGGCGCAAGGGGGATCAGCCTCAGAGCTCGGCAGCCAGCAGCTCGGCGATCTGAATGGTGTTGAGTGCAGCACCTTTCCGCAGGTTGTCACCAGAGAGGAACAGTGCGAGCCCGCGACCGTCCGGCACACCGGGATCCTGACGGATCCGGCCTACCAGCGTCTCGTCCACACCGGCGGCGGCCAGCGGCGTGGGCACGTCCACCAGCTTCACACCGGGCGCACCGGCGAGCAGCTCGGATGCCCGCGCAGGCGAAATCGGCTGGGCGAATTCGGCATTGATCGACAGCGAGTGCCCGGTGAATACCGGTACCCGCACGCAGGTCCCGGACACCGCCAGATCGGGGATGCCGAGGATCTTGCGGCTCTCATTGCGCAGCTTCTGGTCCTCGTCGGTCTCCCCCGAGCCGTCGTCGACCAGCGACCCGGCCAGCGGAACCACATTGAAGGCAATCGGCGCAACGTATTTCACCGGCGCAGGGTAGTCCAGCGCGGACCCGTCATGCACCAGCTGCTCGGCACCAGAGATCACGGCACGCGCCTGGGTGGCCAGCTCGTCGACTCCGGCCAGGCCGCTGCCTGACACCGCCTGATAGGTCGAGGCGATCATCCGCACGAGCTGCGCCTCATCGTGCAGCACCTTGAGCACCGGCATCGCGGCCATCGTGGTGCAGTTCGGGTTGGCGATAATGCCTTTCGGACGATTGCGCCCGTCACGCTCGAAGTTGACCTCCGACACCACCAGCGGAACCTCGGGATCCTTGCGCCAGGCCGACGAGTTGTCGATGACGACCACACCGGCAGCGGCGAACCGCGGCGCCTGCACCCGCGACATCGTCGCGCCCGCCGAGAACAACGCGATGTCCAGACCCGAGGGGTCAGCCGTCTCGGAATCCTCGACCTCGATCTCCTGACCGCGGAACGGCAGCTTCTTGCCGGCCGAACGGGCCGAGGCGAAGAACCGCACGCTGGTCACCGGGAAGTCGCGCTCCTCCAGCAGGGTGCGCATCACCTGGCCGACCTGGCCGGTGGCCCCCACAACGCCGATGTTGACCATGGCTACCGCCCCGTCCCGGCGTACACGATGGCCTCTTCCTCACCGCCGAGGCCGAACGCCTCGTGTAGCGCGGCGACCGCCTTGTCCAACTCAGTGTCCTTGACCAGCACCGAGATTCGGATCTCGGAGGTGGAGATCAGCTCGATGTTGACCCCGACTCGGGCCAGCGTCTCGCAGAATGTCGCGGTCACGCCGGGGTGGCTGCGCATGCCGGCGCCGACCAGCGACACCTTGCCGATGTGGTCGTCGTAGAGCACCTTGGTGAACCCGATCTCGTTCTGCAGCGCAGAGAGCTTCTCGACCGCGGTCGGGCCGAGGTCGCGGGGACAGGTGAACGTGATGTCGGTCTTGCCGTCCTCGACCTTGGAGATGTTCTGCAACACCATGTCGATGTTGACGTCGGCGTCGGCGACGGCGCGGAACACCATTGCCGCGTAGCCGGGTACGTCGGGCAGACCGACAACGGTGACCTTGGCCTCGCTGCGATCGTGAGCAACTCCGGTCAGGATGGCGTCTTCCATGGGGATGTCCTCGATAGATCCTGTGACGATCGTGCCGGGCTTGTCGGTGTACGACGACCGGACGTGAATCGGAACGTTGTAGCGGCGGGCGTATTCCACACAGCGAAGCATGAGCACCTTGGCCCCGCAGGCCGCCATCTCGAGCATCTCCTCGAAACTGACGGTGTCCAGGCGGCGCGCGTTGGGCACGATGCGCGGATCGGCGGTGAAGATCCCGTCGACGTCGGTGTAGATCTCGCACACGTCGGCGTGCAGCGCGGCGGCCAGCGCGACGGCAGTGGTGTCCGAGCCGCCGCGGCCCAGGGTGGTGACGTCCTTGGTGTCCTGGCTGACACCCTGGAAACCGGCCACCAGGACGATCTGGCCTTCGTCGAGCGCCGAGCGCAACCGGGTCGGAGTGACATCGATGATCTTGGCGTTGCCGTGGGTACCGGTGGTGACGACGCCGGCCTGCGAACCGGTAAAGCTGCGGGCTTCGGCGCCGAGTGACTCGATGGCCATCGCGACCAGCGCGTTGGAGATGCGCTCACCGGCGGTCAGCAGCATGTCGAGCTCGCGCGGCGGCGGCGCGGGGCAGACCTGTTTGGCCAGGTCGAGCAGTTCGTCGGTGGTGTCGCCCATGGCGGAGACGACCACGACGACGTCGTTGCCGGCCTTCTTGGTTTCGACGATGCGCTCGGCGACGCGCCGGATCCGGTCGGCGTCAGATACCGAGGATCCGCCGTACTTCTGCACGACGAGCGCCACTGTCTTCCCTTTCGATCGGATGTCGGCTCTAAGGATAAGGGGTCGAAGCACCTGCTTTTCCCGCCCCGATCGGCGGTAACGTCGCGGCCGTGACCGACCAACCCCGCGACCGTCACGCCCGGACCGCGGTGCCGATTCACCCGCCGATCGCCGACCGGTGGAGTCCGCGCGCGTTCGACCCCGACGCGACGCTCACCTCCGAGCAGTTGATCGCGCTGTTGGAGGCGGCTCGCTGGGCCGCGACCTGGGGGCACCGGCAGCCGGTGCGGTACGTCGTCGGCGCCAGGACAGACGAGACGTTCACCACCATCGCCGGTCTGTTGCGCCGCGGCAACAGCTACGCCCACGCCGCGAGCGCGCTGATCCTGGTCTGTGCCGACCAGGGCGAAGACGACCGCACGGCCCTCTACTCCGCCGTGGATGCGGGTGCGGCGATCGCGAACCTGTCGGTCGAGGCGGTGGCCCGTGGCCTGATCGCACATCCGATGGCAGGCTTCGACGTCGACGGTGCCCGGGCGGCGTTCGAACTACCGGACGGAGTGCGCGCGCTCGCGGTGGTCGCGGTCGGCTCCCTCGGCGACTATGCGCGGGTGGCCCCGGAGATCGCCGAGCGCGACGGCCGGCCGCGGGAGCGGCTACCGCTGGACCAGCTCGTGCTCAACTGGTCAGGAACAGGCCTTGTTCAGGTCCCCCTGCTTGGCGGCGATCCGGTCGCTGAGTAGCGACATTTCGTAGAACTGGGGCGGCGCGGGAGCACCGGGGGCCCGCGACTGGGTTTGAGCCCGCAGCGTGGGGAGCCCGGCGACGAACTGGTTGGCCAGCTGGGCCAGCTCGGTGACCTGTGCCGCCAGCGCGGGATCGGTCACCTTTTGGGCCCGCTCGGCCAGGCCGTCAGCCCATTGCTGGTAGGCCGCGTCCTCGGCGACCGTCGGCACACCGTCATTGCCTTTGGATTCGATCTTCGCCCCCTGCGAACTATTGAAGTTCAGGAAGTCGATCACCGGCTTGCACTTCTCCGGCGGCCCGTCGAACCACGTCGACCACACCCAGACGCCGATCGCAATGACGACCACGGTGATGGTGAGGACCCAGCGTGGTCGTCGGTGCATGGTCAGCCAGCGTAGCCGTACGGGCCAACGTGTAACGCGTCGGCAACACCACGAGGGGGTCTACGTAACAGAAACAAAGTTCACTACGGGTGAACGGCCCAACCATGGAGGGGCCGCCCACCTCGCAGGAGATTTAGATGGATACAGGGACCACGGCATTCATGCTGTGTTGCATCATCGGCCTGACGCTGATGATTCCGGGCCTTGCGCTGTTCTACGGCGGCATGGTCTCGGTCAAGAGCTCGACCAACATGATGATGATGACGTTCGGCGCAGTCGCCATCGTCGGCGTCCTCTGGGTCCTGTTCGGCTTCTCACTGGTCTTCGGCACGTCGTACGGCGGATTCGTCGGCAGCTTCACCGAGTTCGCCGGCATGAAGGACCTGCTGGAATCTCAAACCACCATCTCCGGACTGCCGATTAGTTTGTTCGCGCTGTTCCAAGCCCTGTTCGCGGCCATCACCGTCGCCCTGATCTCGGGCGCTGCGGCTGACCGGATGAAATTCGGCGCGTGGATGCTGTTCGCGGCGATCTGGGCTGTGCTGGTCTACTTCCCCGTCGCGCACTGGGTGTTCGCGTTCGACGGTGTGGTCACCGAGAACTCGGTCGGCGGCTGGATCGCCAACAAGCTGCACGCGGTCGACTTCGCCGGTGGCACCGCGGTGCACATCAACGCCGGTGCCGCTGCGCTCGCCGTCGCGATCGTGCTCGGCAAGTCCGCGATGTTCGGTCAGCTCCGCAAGCCGCACAACGTCCCGCTGACCCTGCTCGGCGCGGGTCTGCTGTGGGCCGGTTGGTATGCGTTCAACGGTGGCTCGGCGCTCACCGCGGGCAACTCGGCCTCGATCGTCATGGTCACCACGTTCGTCGCCACCTGCGCGGCCACCCTGGCCTGGCTGGCGGTCGAGAAGTTCAAGGACGGCCACGTCACCGGCGTCGGCGCGGCCTCCGGTGCCATCACCGGCCTGGTCGCCATCACCCCCGCCTGCGGTGCCGTTACCCCACTCGGCGCCATCGCCGTCGGTGCCATCGCCGGTGCGATCTGCATCTACGCGGTAGGCCTGAAGTCGAAGTTCGGCTACGACGATTCACTCGACGTGGTCGGCGTCCACCTCGTCGGCGGCGTCATCGGCACCCTGCTGATCGGCTTCTTCGCCAGCGACGGCATGCCGAGCGCGGTCAGCGGCGTGTTCTACGGCGGCGGTTTCGACCAGCTGTGGCGCCAGGCAGTGGCCGCGGGTGCCGTGCTCGTCTACTCCTTCGTGGTCTCGTTCATCATCGCCTTCGCGATCAAGAAGACGATGGGTATCCGAATCTCGGCGGAGGAAGAGGAAAAGGGCATCGACTCCCTCGCCCACCGCGACGCGGCGTACGAGCTCGAGTACGCCTGAGGTGGACCCGAGCCGGGCGTGGACTCCTTCCCGCGCCCGGCTCGACCCCCGTCGACTCGCTGACACCCCCAAAGAGCCTGTGGGAGAACATGTCCACCCTCGCCGAGCTGGCTGAAAAGTCCGCAACCAAATTCATCCTCGCGCTGTTCGTCGATCTCCGCGGAAAGCCTTGCGCCAAGCTGGTTCCCGTCGAGGCCGTCGACCTTCTGGCCACCGAGGGCGTCGGTTTCGCCGGATACGCCGTGGGCGCCATGGGCCAAGAGCCCAAGGACCCGGATTTGATGGCGATCCCCGACCCAGCATCGTTCACCCCGGTCCCCTTCATCAAAGACGGTCTGGCGATCGTGCACTGCGATCCGCATGTCGAGGGCCTGCCCTGGCCGTACGCCCCGCGGGTCATCCTCAAGTCGCTGATCCAGCGGGCGGCCGACGCCGGCTTCGAACCCTGGGTCGGCGCCGAAGTCGAGTACTTCCTGTTGACCCGTGCCGCCGACGGCACTCTGGCCACCGCCGACACCGCCGACACCGCCGCACAACCCTGTTACGACGCCCGCGGCGTCACCCGGATGTACGACCATCTGACCGCCATCTCGACGGCGATGAACACCCTCGGTTGGTCCAACTACGCCAACGACCACGAGGACGGCAACGGCCAGTTCGAGCAGAACTTCCAGTTCGCCGACGCGCTGACCACCGCCGACCGGGTGATCACGCTGCGCTACCTGCTGTCGATGATTGCCGCCGAGCGGGGCATGATCGCCACCTTCATGCCCAAGCCGTTCTCCGATCGGACCGGAAGCGGTCTGCACCTGCACCTGTCGTTGACCAGCGGCGGCACCCCGGTGTTCCCCGATGACGCCGACGACCGCGGACTGGGGCTGTCGGCATGCGCCTATTCATTCATCGGCGGTATCCTCGACCACGCCTGCGCGCTGCAGGCGGTCGTCGGCCCAACCGTCAACTCCTACAAGCGAACCGGTGCGCTGACGACGGCCTCCGGGGCGTCGTGGGCGCCGAAGCTGCCGACCTATGGCGGCAACGACCGCACTCACTACATCCGGGTGCCGGATTCGCAGCGGGTGGAACTGCGTGGCGGTGACGGATCGGCCAACCCGTATCTGGCCATCGCCGCGGCGCTGGGCGCCGGCATCGACGGCATCAAGCGCAGCCTGGACCCCGGGGCGATCGGCGGCACCGACGGCCGAACGGCCTTGCCGCCCACCCTGCTGCACGCCGTCGATGAGTTCGCGGGCGACGCGGTGATCACCGGCGTGCTCGACGCCGTCGGCGACGGGGTGGCCACCTACTTCGCCGGGCTCAAGCGCGACGAATTCTTCGCTTACCACAGTGCGGTCAGCTCGTGGGAAGTCGACCAGTACCTGACCGCATTCTGACTTCGTCAGGAAGGAACGCTATGTGCGGGATCGTGGGTCTGCACCTGCGCAACCCGGAGCTCTACCCCCGGCTCGGTGAACTGCTGACCGGAATGCTCTGCGAAATGTCGGACCGGGGAAGCGATTCCGCCGGTGTGGCCGTCTACGGGGACCCGTACTGGTCGCCGCCCGGCAGGAGCACGGTGTCGGTGCTGGACGTCGACGACAGCCCCGAGCAGGTCACCGCGGCTCTGCACGCTGCGCTGGGCGAGGTGTCGGTACATCGCGTCGACGAGACGCTGCTGGTGTCGGCTGATGTCGCGCCAGAGACGCTGCACGCCGGGATCACCGCGCACTACCCACGCGCGCTCATCGCCGGATTCGGCGCAAATGTGGCCGTGCTCAAGGGCGTGGGCCACCCCCGCGCACTCACCGAGGCATGGGGTCTGGCGAAGGCACAGGGCTGGCAGGGAGTCGGCCACACCAGGATGGCCACCGAATCCGCGGTGATCCCGGCCGGCGCCCACCCGTACGCGGTCGGCCCGGATCAGTGCCTGGTGCACAACGGATCGTTCGCCAATCACGCCACCATCCGCCGCGACCTGCAGGCGGCCGGCGTCACATTCGACAGCGAGAACGACACCGAGGTCGGCGCGCGCTTCGTGGCCGATCAGCTGGCCCACGGCCGTGACGTGGAATCGGCATTGAAGGAGCTGTGTGCCACATTCGATGGCTTCTACACCCTGCTTGTCTCCAACCACGATTCGTTCGCCGTCGTCCGCGACGCGATCGCCTGCAAGCCGGCCGTGATCGCCGAAACCGACGATTGGGTGGCGATGGGCAGCGAATACCGGGCGCTGGCAGGACTTCCCGGTGTCGAGAAGGCGGTCATCTGGGAGCCCGAGCCCGAGGTGGTCTACGCATGGACACGCTAGCCACGTTTGATCTGAGCACCACACCGCTGCGGGAGGTCAACGCCGCCCTGCACGCCCCGGGCCTCTCGGGTGAGTTCGCGATCACCAACCCCGCCGGGGCCCACAACGTGGCGGTCGGCATCGATGCCCCGGTGCGGATCGGAATCGACGGCCACGTCGGCTATTACGCGGCAGGGATGAACAAGCAGGCCGAGGTCATCATCAACGGCAACGCCGGCACCGGGGTCGCCGAGAACATGATGAGCGGCACGGTCTGGGTCAAGGGCAATGCCTCCCAGTCGGCCGGTGCCACCGCGCACGGCGGCCTGCTCGTCATCGAGGGCAATGCCGCGGCACGCTGCGGTATCTCGATGAAGGGGGTCGACATCGTGGTGGGAGGCAGCGTCGGGCATATGAGCGCGTTCATGGCACAGGCCGGTCGGCTGGTGATCCGCGGCGATGCCGGTGAAGCCCTGGGAGATTCGATCTACGAGGCCCGGCTGTATGTCCGCGGCGAGGTGGCGTCGCTCGGTGCAGACTGCGTCGCCAAGGAGATGCGCGCCGAACACCACGAGGAACTGGGGCGTCTACTCAAGGCCGCCGGGTTCGACGACGACGACACTGGCACCTACACCCGGTACGGCTCGGCCCGGCAGCTCTACCACTTCCACATCGACAACAGCTCGGTCTATTAGATGACATACACCCAAGACGACAGGGCCCGCCTGGGCCTGCGCGAATCGGCCACCTTCGACCGCGCCACCATTGCCGGCATCCAGCGGGCCGCCGAAACCGGCATCTACGACATCCGGGGCTGGGGCGCCAAACGTCCACTCCCCCACTTCGACGACCTGCTGTTCCTGGGTGCGTCGATGTCGCGCTACCCGCTGGAGGGCTACCGCGAGCGCTGCGGCACCGACGTCGTTCTCGGTGGTCGGCACGCCAAACATCCTCTGCACCTGGAGATTCCGGTCACCATTGCGGGAATGTCGTTCGGCGCGCTGTCCGGCCCGGCCAAGGAAGCGCTGGGCCGTGGCGCGAGTGAGGTCGGCACGTCGACCACCACCGGCGACGGAGGCATGACACCGGAAGAACGCGGGCAGTCCAAATGCCTGGTTTACCAATATCTTCCGTCCCGATACGGGATGAACCCGGACGACCTGCGCAAGGCCGACGCCATCGAGGTGGTCCTCGGCCAGGGCGCAAAGCCGGGTGGTGGCGGCATGCTGCTGGGCCAGAAGATCTCCGAGAGGGTTGCCTCGATGCGCACCCTGCCCGAGGGAATCGACCAACGCTCAGCCTGCCGGCACCCCGACTGGACCGGCCCCGACGACCTCACCATCAAGATCAACGAGCTGCGTGAGCTCACCGACTGGGAGAAGCCGATCTACGTCAAGGTCGGCGCCACCCGCACCTACTACGACGTGAAGCTGGCGGTGGCCGCCGGCGCCGACGTCGTCGTCGTCGACGGAATGCAGGGCGGCACCGCGGCCACCCAGGATGTCTTCATCGAGCACGTCGGCATTCCGACGCTGGCAGCGGTTCCACAAGCCGTGCAGGCACTCTCGGAGCTGGGCGTGCATAGGACGGGGGTTCAGCTGATCGTCTCGGGTGGGATTCGCACCGGCGCCGACGTCGCCAAGGCGATGGCCCTGGGCGCCGACGCGGTGGCCATCGGCACCGCCGCGCTGATCGCGCTGGGTGACAACAACCCGAAGTACGCCGCCGAATACGAAAAGCTCGGCAGCGCAGCCGGTTTCTACGACGATTTCCAGGACGGCCGCGACCCGGCCGGGATCAGCACCCAGGATCCGGAACTGGCGGCCCGGCTGGATCCAGTGGACGCGGGTCGACGGCTGGCCAATTACCTACGGGTGTTGACCATGGAAGCTCAGACCATCGCCCGCGCCTGCGGCAAGGCCCATCTGCAGCATCTGGAACCCGAAGACCTGGTCGCGGTCACCATCGAGGCAGCGGCGATGGCACGAGTTCCGCTGGCCGGCACGTCGTGGATTCCCGGGGCGGGCCTGTGAGCGAGACGGCCGACGTGGTGATCGTCGGCGGCGGGATCGAGGGGTGTGCGGCCGCCTGGGCGTTGAGCCAACGCGGCATCACCGATGTGGTTGTCCTCGAACGCAATACCGTCGCTTCAGGCATGACGGGGAAGTCGAGCGGCATCGTGCGTTGTCACTACGGGGTGAGCTCGCTGGCAGCAATGGCCACCGTCGGGCTGGAGGTGTTCGAAAAAGCCGAGGAGATCTTCGGCGGCGATATCGGGTTCCGGCAGACCGGATACGTCGTCGGCGTCGGCGAACCCAACGTCGACTCGCTGCGCAAAAGCATGACCGCACAACGCGCCGTGGGAGTGCAGACCGAGGAGATCGACGCCACCGAGGTGGCCAAGCTGTGGCCCTTCGCCGACCTGTCGCCGTTTGCGGCGTTCGGTTGGGAAGCCCGTGGCGGGTACGGCGACGCCTACCAGACGGCTCAGGCGTTTGCCGTCGCCGCGCGCGCGGCAGGTGTGCGAATCCGCCAGGGCGCCACGGTAACCGGGCTGCTCACCGACGGTGATGCCGTCACCGGCGTGCAGCTGGCCGACGGTACCCGGATCAGCGCCGGCAACGTCGTCGTCGCCACCGGGGTGTGGACGAGTCCGTTCCTCGCACCCTACGGAATCGACGTCCCGATCCGCGTGGTTCGCGAGCAGATCGTGATGATCTCTCCCGGCGTCGAACTCGGCCCGGTGCCGGTGTTCTCCGATCTGGTGTCGCTGCAATACGTGCGTCCCGAACTCGGCGGTGACGTCCTGTTCGGCAACAGCGATCTGTCCGATGTGGTGACCGCCGATCCCGACGACTACCTGAACCGCGCCACCGAAGACTTCATCGACCTCACCGTCGACAAGGTCGGCACCCGCTTTCCCGGCTTCACCGAGGCGGCGATAACCACGAGCTACGCGGGCTGTTACGACGTCACCCCGGACTGGAACCCGGTGATCTCCGCCAGCGGCCGCGACGGGCTGTTCGTGGCCGCCGGTTTCAGCGGTCACGGGTTCAAGATCGCACCGGCCGTCGGGCGCCTGGTCGCCGACCTGGTCGTCGACGGCCGAAGCAGCGATCCACGGATACCGGAAACCGACTTCCGGTTGTCCCGGTTCGCGCAGGGCGAGCTGTTGAAGAGCCCGTATCCCTATGCCGGCGCCGGGCAGATGAGATAGACACTGAAGCTTGTGACCGATCTGCTCCGCAACCAGTCGGGTACGGCCCGTGATCGCGAACCGCACGAGCCGGTCGTCGAGCTGGAGTTCGAGGCGGCGATCGCACACAACGTGCGTCTGCTGCGTCAGCAGCTGGGGTTGTCGGTGGCCGACATGGCGGCGCGGGTCGGCATCTCCAAGGCGATGATGAGCAAGATCGAGAACGCCCAGACCTCGCCCAGCCTGTCCACGCTGGCGCTGCTGGCCAAGGGCTTCGACGTGCCGGTGACCACGCTATTCCGCGGTGCCGACGTCGAACGGCCCGCGGCCTTCGTCAAGGCCGGAACCGGCGCGCGGATCGTGCGCACCGGTACCCGCGAGGGCCACGAGTACCAGCTGCTCGGCTCGCTGCGCGGCGAGCACAAACGGCTGGAATGCCTGCTGGTCACCCTGTCCGAGAAGAGCAAGACCTACCCGCTGTTCCAGCACCCCGGCACCGAGTTCATCTACGTGCTCGAAGGCGTCATGGACTACGCCCACAGCCGCTCGGTGTACCGGCTGCATCCCGGCGACTCATTGCAGATCGACGGCGAGGGCGCACACGGTCCCGCGGACCTGATCGAGGTGCCGATCCGGTTCCTGTCGGTTATCGCGTTCCCGGACTCGCAGGTCTAGCCGACTGCCCCCGGCCGGGCGACGATGTCGTCTCCCGGGCACCCGCATCGGCCTTGCGCGGCGCATTCGGCCGCTTGGCGGTGCGCGAGGTGACGGTCTTCTGTCCGGTGGTCGGCGAATGCGCCCGACGGCTCTGGGCGACGCCGGCGGCGGGAGCCGGACCGGCCGGTTGCGCGGTCGACTCCGCGGTCGCTTTTGCCGCGCCGGCAGGCGGTTCGGGCTCCGGCGTGGCCGGTATCTGGAGCGCCTTGGCGATCGCCGGCCCTATCGACAGCAGGTAGCCGAGTGGTCCGGGGTTCAGCAGGCCGAAGGCCAAGGTGAACAGCGGAGAGGAGCAGCAGTTGAACGCGGTGTTGAGAAACACCGCCGGAGCATCGATGAACGCCTGCAGCACGGTCTGTGGAGTCGACGGATACTTCGCGGTGTCGGTGATCAACCGCATCATCATGACGCCGGGAGCGATGAACGGCCCGACGAAGCTGAGCGGCGCCAGCACCGAGAAGGTGACCAGGACACCGCCGACCGCCGCCACGTGTTCACCCACGGTCTGGGCGATCAGCACGGGGTTGCCGCCGTCCTGGCCGACCGCCCAACGCGAATAGGTGGTCAGGTTCTTTCCGATCTGGGTCAGGATCGGCGCGGGGGGATAGGTGATGATCAACGACGCCAGATTCGCCAGATCCTGCTGGATGTTCGTCTGCAACTCCTGCCAGGCACCGGTCAGCGCGACGGGCGCGGCGCGAGTCGATGGCAACGATTCGGCGGGCAGTGGCGCCATGGCGACGGTGGCGGCGAGGGTCGCCGAGACCCCGGTCGCGAGCATGGAGCGAACGCTCAGTTGCACAAAAACCCCCGATCAACGGCTTGCAACGTCGTCAATTTACCGTGTCAGCGAACTCTTGGGCGCAGAACGGGCGCTGCCTGCCCGGCCGCCTGCACAATTTCACCAACCCGACTTTTGGCCAGGTGGCGCGGCGGGAGTACAGTACGGACTTGTGCAGCGGGTGCTCCTTCTCGGACGCCGCGACGGGGTCTGATCCAGACTGGCTTCCCGTCGCGGGTTTTCGCGATGCGCCGGTCTGAAGTCCAATCCAAGACATCCCGGAGCCAATCGTGACCACCCAGAAGCCGTCGTTTGAATCTGTAGACGCCTACGTATCTGCCCGCACCATCACCACGCCCGCCGGCCCGCGCCGTGACGGCCAGCCGTCCTGGAACACCCAGCGCGCCTCGACGATGCCGGTCGACCGGTACCGGTCGTTCGCAGCCGAAGTCGAGCCGGTAACCCTGCCGGACCGCACGTGGCCGGACAAGGTCATCGAGCACGCACCGATGTGGTGTGCGGTCGACCTGCGCGACGGCAACCAGGCGCTGATCGACCCCATGAGCCCGGCCCGCAAGCGTCGCATGTTCGACCTGCTGGTCAACATGGGCTACAAGGAGATCGAGGTCGGGTTCCCGTCGGCCAGCCAAACCGACTACGACTTCGTTCGCGAGATCATCGAGCAGGGCGCCATTCCCGACGACGTCACCATCCAGGTACTGACGCAGTGCCGACCGGAGCTGATCACTCGGACCTTCGAGGCATGTGCCGGGGCGCCGCGGGCGATCGTGCACTTCTACAACTCAACGTCGATCCTGCAGCGCAGGGTCGTATTCCGTGCCGGCCGTGAGGAAGTCAAGAAGATCGCCACCGACGGCGCGCGCCTGTGCGTCGAGGAGGCGGCGAAGTATCCCGGCACCCAGTGGCGTTTCGAGTACTCCCCCGAGTCGTACACGGGCACCGAACTGGAGTATGCGGTGGAGGTCTGCAACGCGGTCGCCGACATCGTGAAGCCCACCCCCGAGGTGCCGCTGATCGTCAACCTGCCTGCCACCGTCGAGATGGCGACTCCGAACGTATACGCCGACTCGATCGAGTGGATGCACCGGCACCTGACCCCGCGCGACTCGATCATTCTGAGCTTGCACCCCCACAACGACCGCGGAACCGCTGTTGCGGCAGCCGAATTGGGCTTCGCCGCCGGGGCCGACCGTATCGAGGGCTGCCTGTTCGGCAACGGTGAGCGCACCGGCAACGTCTGTCTGGTGACACTGGGTTTGAACCAGTTCTCCCGCGGTGTGGATCCGCAGATCGACTTCTCCAACATCGACGAGATCCGCCGCACCGTCGAGTACTGCAACCAGTTGCCCGTCCACGAACGGCACCCCTACGGCGGCGACCTGGTCTACACCGCCTTCTCCGGTAGCCATCAAGACGCCATCAACAAGGGCCTTGATGCGATGAAAGTTGCTGCTGACGAGGCAGACTCGGACGTCGACGACATCCTCTGGCAGGTTCCGTATCTGCCGATCGACCCCAAGGACGTTGGCCGCACCTACGAGGCCGTGATCCGGGTCAATTCGCAGTCCGGCAAGGGCGGGGTGGCCTACATCATGAAGGCCGATCACGGTCTGGTACTGCCGCGCAGGCTGCAGATCGAGTTCTCCCAGGCGATCCAGGCGATTACCGACGGCGAAGGCGGCGAGGTTTCGCCCAAGGAGATGTGGGACGCGTTCGCCGACGAATACCTCTCGCCCGTAAGGCCTTTGGAGCGCATCCGCCAGAAGGTGGTCGGCGCGGAGGTTGACGGCGGTACCGACGTCATCGAAGCCGTCGTGAAGATCGACGGGGTCGAAACCGAGATCAACGGGCAGGGCAACGGTCCATTGGCGGCGTTCGTCGACGCCCTGGGCACGGTCGGTTTCGATGTGAGCGTGCTGGACTACTCCGAGCACGCGATGTCGGCCGGCGAGGAGGCCGCCGCAGCCGCATATGTCGAGGCGTCCATTGGCGGGCGCACAGTGTGGGGTGTCGGTATCGCGACGTCGATCACGACCGCGTCGCTGCGGGCTGTGGTCTCTGCCGTGAACCGGGCAGCCCGAATCGGAGCTATCCCAACAACATAGGAGTAGGTCATGGACTGGGGTTCGACATGGGATTTCCTCTGGCACTTCCTGATCATCTTCGCTTGGATCGCCTATCTGCTGGTGCTGTTCCAGATCCTGGTGGATCTCTTCTGGCGTGATCACACGACGTCCGGCTGGATCAAGGCCGTCTGGGTGATCTTCTTGATCGTGTTCCCATGGCTGACCGCGCTGATCTATCTGATCGCGCGCGGACGAGGAATGACCGAACGGGCTCGAGAGGCCGCGATGGCGGCCAAGAAGGACACCGACGCTTACATCCGCGAAGCCGCCGGACGTTCGCCCGCGCAGGAGATCGAGCACGCCAAACAACTCCTGGACGCCGGGACCATCTCGGCACAGGAGTTCGAGGCGCTGAAGGCCAAGGCGCTGAGCTAGATTCGGCGGGCTGGCGACTCGGGAACTAAGTCGCGAACACAGCGTCGAGCACACGATCGATCAGCCCGGCCGGGTCATACCCGTCGGGTTGATCGATCGTGAGATTGCTGAACGCCAATCCGTTGAGCAGTCGGGTCATGTGGTCGACCTGCTCGGGCGAGGCGTCGATGCCGGCCGAGGCCAGCAGCAGGCCGGCGGTCTTCATGGCGGCACGCTGCAATTCATAGATGAACGGCTGCAATTCGGGCCGTCGGATCGCCTCGATGAACAACTCGAACCGGGCCAGCGTCCGTCGCCGCGAGGCGTCGTCGGGATCGGCGACCATCCGGGTCAACAGCGCCGCCACGCCCGCCCGGTTCATCGGTGACGGCAGAGCCGCCTGCAGCGTTTCCACGTGCCGCCAGTGCAGGTCGACGACGTGAGCGGCGACGGCTTCCAGCAGCGCCAGGCGGGTCCGGAAATAGTTCGAGGTGGTCCCCGCCGGTAGGTTGGCACGGTCGTCGACCTGGCGATGCGTGAGGCCGCCGATCCCCACGTCGACCACGATGTCGATCGCGGTGTCGAGGATGACGGTGCGGCGTTCGGGATTTGGCGGCATCAGAACCGCCAGCGTACTACTTCCGTAGTGGTTTGCTGCCGCGGTAGTATTGCACTGGCCCAACGAATCGCAGTCGGCGACTACCCGTCACGGCGCAATCGAATCCGCTCAGTCGCATGAGTTCCGGTATCTCACCGGCCCCCGTTCGAAGCCGCCCGTGCCCGTGGACGATGTCGACGATATGGATCTCGCCGCCCGATTTGAGTACGCGGAACGCTTCAGCCAGCGCGGCCGCCTTCACCTCGCGATCAAGGTGATGCAGCATCATCGACGACAACACTCGATCGAACGTGCTGTCGGTGAAAGGCAGCTGCTGGGCATAGCCGTGCTCGAAGCGGATCCCGGGTCGGCCAGCCGCCTTGCGGCGAGCCCGCTCCAGCGCGCGCGGATCGGGATCCAGTGCGGTCACATCGGCTGACTTGACGGCCCGAGCCGCACGGATTGTCACATTGCCCGTCCCCGCACCTACCTCCAGCACTCGCACACCCTCAAACAACGCCGCTTGTGCGATCAGCTGGTCATAGACGGGCCCAGAACCCACAACCCAGGTCAAGAGGTCGTAAGCGGGCAGTAACCGATCGTGGCCGGCAGCCGGCAGATAGTCGTGGCGGTTGCCCCAACTACCCACCACTGAATGCGGATGATTTTTGGTCATATATACTATATTGGTTGTTCTCCATCAACATGTCTCGTGCGATCTTCGTTAAGAATAGGACTATATTCGGCTCATGCTTGCCGCCCCACGGCCGGTACGCCACCGCGACGGGGTGCCGATCTACGAGTACCCGACCGATCCTGCCTCCCCTCCGGTCGCGGTATTGCGCCTGCACCCAGATGGGCCACCCGAGAAATCTCGGCATATCCACGGGTTTCCAGTCATGACGTACCTGCCGGACACCGGTTCGGTATGCGTCGTCGCGGCCGGCGAGACCGTCGACCCTGCGCTACTCGAAGACACAGCCCGCGGCATCGCGGTGTTCTTCGACCCCTCAGCACTGGCCGACGGGACGCACTCGCCGTGGCCGACCTGGCGCCGGCATCCACTGCTGTTCCCGTTTCTACACGGACAGCCAGGTGGGGTACTTCGGATCAGCCTGCCGGAGAATCGGAAACTGTTTTGGGACAGCATGATTGAATCCATGGAATCCGAACTTTTAGTTCGTCGGGATGGCTATCGGCCAGCGGTCCTGGCTCAGCTCACCTTGCTGCTCATAGATCTGGCCCGAATGACCGAGGACCTCGCCGACGACCTGCGTAGGTCCGGCGAGCCGTTGATCGCAGACATGTTCACCGTGATCGACCGAGAACTGGGGAAACCGATATCGCTACGGCATGTCGCTGCGGAATTGGGCCTGACCCCGGGACATCTCACGACGGTCGTCCGCAGGCGTACCGGCCGCACCGTGGGTGACTGGATCGTCGAGAGGCGCATGGCGCAGGCACGGATCCTGCTCCGCGATTCCGGACTCAGCATCACCGAAATCGCACATCGGGTCGGAATCTCCGATGCCGGTTACTTCGGCAGGGTGTTTCTGCGCGTTCACGGCTTGTCGCCACGACAATGGCGCGGTCGGTATACGACGGGACGCGGCGAAATCGTCCAGCCCTCTGCGGCTATTTGATCGATGCAGCGGTCGTCGTCACGGCTCCCGACACCATGGGCCGTGACAATTGCGGTTCCCGAGCCACTGGCGCCGCTTGGCCGCGGCGAACACTACGAGCAGCGCAATTGCCGCCCCACCAACGGTGGCGGCGAATATCTTCTTCATGTCGGGACTGCCTTCTCCAAGCGGTAGTCGGTGGGCCCAACTCGACGCTACGCCAGCTCAATTCGAATGTCCGCAGGCCCCGGGTCAGCTCTTGGACCGCTGAGCGTATTCGGCCACCAGGCCCGGGATCTCGGCGGCGGGGACGGGCCTGCCGAAGTAGTAGCCCTGTCCGATATCACAGCCATGCTCGCGCAACCATGCCGCGGTTTCAGCGTCCTCGACACCCTCGGCGACCACCGTGATGCCGAGATTGTGGGTCAGTTCGATCACCGCGCTGACCACGGCGGCGGCCCGCTCGTCGGTGGCGACCGCCGCGATGAAATGGCGATCGAATTTCACCTCATCGATCGGCAGGTCGCGCAGATAGCTCAAAGCCGAATAGCCACTTCCGAAGTCGTCGATCGCGATACGAACCCCATCGTCGCGCAGCCGTTGCAGTACGCCCGTCACCCGCCCGACCTCGTCGAGAACGAGGTCCTCGGTGATCTCGATGGTCAGCAGCCGGGCCGGCAGACCACGCGTTTGGAGGAAGCTTCCCACCGCCTCCGGCAGAGAGGCGTCCCGGAGCAATGGCGCGAACAGGTTGACCGCGACCGGAACGTCCAGCCCCATCGACACCCATCGCGCTACGTCATCCAGCACCTTCTTGAATACCAGATCAGTGACCGGGCGCATTAAACCATGCCGCAGGATCAGAGGTAAAAAGGCCGCTGGCCGAAGTACTTTCAGCCTCGGGTGGGGCCACCGCAGCAGCGCTTCCACGCCCACGACGCGGCTGGTGCTCAGGTCCAGCTTGGGCTGATAGACCATTTCGAGGCCGCCACGGTCGATGGTGCGCCGCAGTTCACCGAGCAAGCGCACCTGCGCCGCACCACTGGAGACCGAACGGTTCTCGCCGGTGTTCGTCACCTCCTCGACACCTGGATCGAGCAACGCCATATCCGAGCTGAACGTGTGAACTGTCGCATCGCGTGAGCGCTTCGCGAAGTACATCGCGATATCGGCGCGCTTCACCAATTCCTCTGGCTCGAGCTCTGTTTCGGCCAACAAGGTGACCGCCATCCCAGCGCTCGGACGCACCAGCACTTCGTGACCGTCGACTATGAACGGTGTGTCGAATGACGAGATCACCTGCTCACACACCAGATGTGCTTCGTCCGCTCCGCCCTCGAGCAGCAACGCGAACTCGTCGCCGCCAAGGCGCGCGACCGTATCTCCTGGCCGCACATTGGCGACAATGCGCTGACCCACGCGAACCAAAAGGCTGTCTGCGGCGGGATGTCCCATGCTGTCGTTGATCAGCTTGAAGTCGTCGAGGTCCAGCGACACCACCGCCACCACGCGGTCGTCGCGGCGACGCAGCGCCATCGCGTGCGCCAGCCGGTCCTGGAACAGGGTACGGTTGGCCAGCCCGGTCAACGGATCACGCAACGCCTGATCGGCTGCGGCAGTGAGCAATCGGCGGTTCTCCCACCCGGAGCTCACCTGGCGGATACAGAGGAACGCCATCAGAATCGGGACACCGATCCGCAGGACACCGGTCATCGCGATTGCCGGCCCAATGGTGCCTGCCAACAGCAGTGGCACATAGGGCAGCCACAATACGATTGAGGACTGCGGCGCACTCGTCGGCGACACCGGTGAGCGCGGCCGGCGGCTCAGCAGGGCGGCCGCACCGAAGCACGACATCCCAAGCACCCAACCAATACTCGTGAGGTGTCCGGGGTGATAGCGATTGGCACCTTGCAGGAAGGCGTAGGTGACTCCCGAGAACGCCAGGAGCGTGACCGCGCCCATGAGGAGCCACATCACGACGCTGTCGCCCGCACCGGACCGGACCACGAACACCACCGCCGCGACGAAGATGAACAGGATGAACATCGGGTACAGCAGTGCGCGCCCCTGCATGACGCTGTCCACCCGGGTGGCCTGATACACGTTGCCGAGCACCAGCACCCACAACACGATGAACAACGAGATCGCCACGATCAACGCGTCGAAGAGCACGCGTATGCGGGAGCCCATCGTCGGTTCGGGCGGAAACTGAATGAACGCGACGCAGACCAGCACGACAAACACCAGATACAGGAAATCCGCCGGCGACGGGAACAGCGAGCGGTTCAACACAAGGGTGTACAGGGCCCTGGTCAATTCTCCGGCCGTCCATACGTATAGCGCGATCGCCATGGTGGTCCAGGCCGCGCGGTTCCGTCCGTGGGCGGCGCGGGCCGCGATGGTCGAGCACACGGCCGCGTAGAGGCTGAAAGCGGAGAAGGCCAAGGCGTCCACGATCAGAATGGTGTGGTTTCCGCCCCAGCTGAAACCGAACACGAGGGCGAGGAGAAGGCAGGCGATCGCCGAGGACAGAATCGGCAACGCCGATTGCGGCTTGACCCTGCGGTGCTCCACTGACATCACCACCCCGGTGGCGATGCTAGCGAAGGGCCCATCAGAACAATGCGAACTGCTGACCCTGATCGACCGAAGGCGCGAACTCGTCGATTCCGGTGCCGTTGGCCACCGAGGCGATCGAATCCATGAACTGCCGGTCCGACACCACCGGCACGCCGAGTTCGCGGGCGAGATATCCCTTGCCCTGTTCGGGCGTCCGCTCATTGCAGATCACCAGCGAGGTCTGCGGGTCGACGGCATCGGCGTAGGCCAGCCCGGCGTGAATGATGCGCTCGACGAGTTCCTCGTGCGTGCGGTTCACCTCGGCCGACAGCGCGACCCGCATGCCCTGGACCAACGGGCCACCGCGCCGGTACGGCCCGGGGTTCAGATACGGGCAGGGCATCCGGGAGGCCAGCATTTTCAGTGGCCGCAGCTCATCGTGGGTAATCCGGCCGTTGGGCCAGCGGCGACGCGTCGCCGGCCGGACCGGCAACCACACCTCACGTTCGCGGGCTCGCTGCAAAGCCGGGGCCAGCACGCGAGACAAGACCAGCGCGTCGTCGAATGCGTCGTGAGCGCGGGTCTGTGGGACGGCCCAGTGCCGGGCCAGGGTCTCCAGCCGTAGATTCTCCAGGCCCAGTTCCAGGCGGCGGGCCAGCTCGACGGTGCACATCACGGTGTCCACCGGCAGCGCCGTGCCGGCCAACTCGGCTTCACTGGCCAGGAACGAGTAGTCGAACGCCACGTTGTGGGCGACCAGGGTGCGGCCGTGCAGCAGGTCGATGACATCCGGCGCGATATCGGCGAACGTCGGCTGGTCCTCCAGCATCTCGGCGGTCAGGCCGTGGATGTGGGTGGGACCGGGATCCACGCCGGGGTTGAGCAAGCTCACAACGGAATGTTCGACCCGCCCCTGCGGGTCCAGCGCCAGGGCGGCGAGGCTGATGATGCGGGCGTGGCCGGGCCGAAAACCCGAGGTCTCGACGTCGACGACGACCCAGCCGTCGCCCGGCTCGCAGGCAGGTCGACCCCAGGTGTGGCTCACACAGTCAGGATGGCACGCAGGTCCGACAGTGCCCGGGACATCGAATCCGTGTCGGCCAACACGGTTTGATCCGCATAAACTTGCGTCCCAATGCCCAAGCCGACGATGACACTACGGGGCCGCGCTGCGCTGGCCGCTGGTTCCGCCGCGCGCTGGACCTCCCGCGTGACCGGCCGCGGCGCCGGCGCCATGATCGGTGGTCTGGTCGCGATGACCCTGGACCGCTCGATCTTGGGCCAACTCGGCGCCGGCCGGCGCACCGTCGTCGTGACCGGCACCAACGGCAAGTCCACAACAACCCGGATGACGGCGGCCGCACTCGCCACTCTCGGCCCCGTCGCCACCAACGCCGAGGGGGCCAATATGGACGCCGGCTTGGTGGCCGCGCTGGCCGGGTCTCGCGATGCGACGCTGGCCGCCCTCGAGGTCGACGAGATGCATGTCCCGCACGTCGCCGACGCGGTCAATCCCGAGGTGATCGTGCTGCTGAATCTGTCCCGCGATCAGCTGGACCGGGTGGGCGAGATCAACCATATCGAGCGCACGCTGCGCGCCGGACTGGCTCGTCACCCGGGCGCGATCGTGGTCGCCAACTGTGACGACGTTCTGATGACCTCGGCGGCCTATGACGCTCCCCGGGTGGTGTGGGTGGCCGCGGGCGGCGGCTGGGCCAACGACTCGGTCAGCTGCCCGCGCAGCGGCGAGGTGATCGTGCGCGACCAATCGCACTGGTACTCAACGGGTACCGACTTCAAGCGGCCCAGCCCGCAATGGTGGTACGACGAGGCGAAGATCTACGGACCGGACGGACTCGAGCTGCCGATGCGGCTGTCGTTGCCGGGAAAAGTCAACCGGGGCAACGCTACTCAGGCAGTCGCCGCCGCGGTGGCACTGGGGGCCGACCCCGCGGCTGCGGTGGCCGCCGTATCCGCGGTGGACGAGGTCGCAGGCCGCTATCAGACCGTGCCGATGGGCGAGCACACCGCGCGCATCCTGCTGGCCAAGAACCCGGCCGGCTGGCAGGAGGCGCTGTCGATGGTCGACACCACCGCCGAGGGTGTGGTGATTTCGGTCAACGGCCAGGTACCCGACGGTGAAGACCTGTCCTGGTTGTGGGACGTCAACTTCGAGCATTTCGAGGGCGTACCGGTGGTCGCCGCCGGTGAGCGCGGTACCGACCTTGCGGTGCGACTGGGCTATGCAGGCGTGCCACATACCCTGGTACACAACACAATTGATGCGATCATGTCGTGCCCGAAGGGCCACGTCGAGGTGGTGGCCAACTACACCGCGTTTCTGCAGCTGACTCGGACGTTGGGGAGGATGGGTGGCTGACGTTCAGATCGGGCTGGTGCTGCCCGATGTCATGGGCACCTACGGGGACGGGGGCAATGCCGTCGTGCTGCGACAGCGATTGCGGCTGCGCGGGATTGCCGCCGAGATCGTCGAGATCACGCTGGCCGATCCGGTACCTGACTCTCTCGACCTCTACACCCTCGGCGGGGCCGAGGACTACGCCCAGCGGCTGGCCACCAAACATCTTCTGACACATCAGGGTTTGCAGCGGGCGGCCGCCCGGGGCGCACCGGTACTGGCGATCTGCGCGGCAATCCAGGTGCTGGGCCACTGGTATGAGACGTCGGCCGGGGAGCGAGTCGAGGGTGTCGGCTTGCTGGATGTGACGACCTCGCCGCAGCCCAACCGCACGATCGGCGAAGTCGTGTCCACGCCGCTGATCGACGGTATGACGCAGCCGTTGACGGGTTTCGAAAACCACCGCGGTGGAACGGTTTTGGGACCGGACGCGCGGCCACTGGCCGCGGTCGTCAAGGGTGCCGGCAACCGCGCAGGCGACGGCTATGACGGCGCCGTCCAAGGCAGTGTGATCGCGACGTACCTGCATGGCCCCTGCCTGGCGCGTAATCCCGAGTTGGCGGACCTGCTGCTGTCGCGCGTCGTCGGGCCTCTGGAACCCCTCGCCCTGGCCGAGGTCGAACAGCTGCGCCGCGAGCGACTCGCCGCCCGCTGACTCCTTTTGCGCCCAAACCGACATTACGCAGCGAAAGTGCGAGTAAATCTCGGCTTTTCGTCGATCTCGGCGCCGCATCGGCGCAGGAAAGCCTCCTTCGCCCGCCATAGCACCTCAGCGGGTCTGTCCTCGGCGATGACGCGGATGACCTCCCACCCCTGTCTTTCAACCGCTGGCAGGCGGCGCTGATCTTTGACGTATTGACCTCGATCGCTGCGGTGTTGGTCGCCGTCGTACTCGAATGCGAGCTTGATATCGCGGTAACCCATGTCCAGGTAGGCGAACGGCACCCCGCCGTCGAACACGGGGATCTGCGTCTCTGGCGCGGGCAACCCGCCGTCGATCAGAAGGAGCCGAAGCCAACTCTCCTTCGGTGACGCGGCGCCCGCGTCGATCAACGGCAGGAGGTCGCGGAGTTGACGAATACCCCTGACCGGGCCATAGCGCCGCATCAGCAACTCGACACTCGCGGAATCAAATGGCGCGACACGCATCAACGCATCCAGGCGCGCGAGCGCCCTCGCGCGTTTCTGGTACCGGCCCATGTCGAAGGCCGTTCGCGACGGCGTCGTCACGGGAAGGCCGGCAGCCGTCACGACTTCGTCGTCGCCGAGGCGGTCCATGCGGACGATCAGCCCCGGTTGCCGTCGCCGTTCACCCACAAGCACTTCGATCGGCGCGTCATCGTCAACCCATTGGGCACCGAGCAGGGCCGACGCCGCGACACCACCGATGACGCCCGTTCGGTCTGTATAAAGCCACGCGCCGGTCGCGCGGTCGCGCAACGAGGGCGCCGCATACTTCGGGAGGTAAACGCCCCGGAACATCTGCCTGTACCAGCGCTGCAGATCGTGGCGAGACAGGCCATCGCCCAACGCTTCCCTGCCGAGAAATACTTCAGTCATGTCGGCATCGTTGCCCTGGGGTCCGACACCTTGCCGAGATCGACGAAATGCAGCGATCCACTCGGCTTTCTTCTGCGGATCGTCGGTTTGGGCGGAGGGGGTTACACCATCTGGCGGCGACCGGACAACGCGCGCCCCAGCGTCAGCTCGTCGGCGAACTCCAGGTCACCGCCCATCGGCAGGCCGGATGCAATACGTGACACGGTGAGCCCGGGGATGTCGCGCAGGATCCGCACCAGATAGGTGGCAGTCGCCTCCCCCTCGGTGTTCGGATCGGTCGCGATGATCACCTCGGTGATGTCCACCCCGTCGACACGCTCACCAATTCTGTTGAGCAGCTGACGAATTCGGAGCTGATCCGGCCCGACGCCGGACAGCGGGTCCAGCGCACCACCCAGCACGTGGTAGCGCCCGCGGAATTCACGAGTGCGTTCGACGGCCTGCACGTCCTTGGGCTCCTCGACCACGCACACCTGTGAGCCGTCGCGGCGGGCGTCGCTGCAGATCCGGCAGCGCTCGGCATCCGAGACGTTGCCGCACACCTCGCAGAACTGCACCCCGTCGCGAACCCTGCCCAGCGCCGCCGTCAGCCGGTCGATGTCCGGCGGCTCCACCGACAGCAAGTGGAATGCGATCCGTTGCGCACTCTTGGGACCGACACCCGGCAGCTTGCCGAGCTCGTCGATCAAATCCTGGACAGGGCCCTCAAACAAGAAGTCAGGCCTCCGGCAGACCCGGCGCAGCCCCGCCGGCCAGGGGACCCAGATGCGTCTGCGCCAGGATCGCGAACTGTCGGGCCGCGTCGGCGATCGCGCCGACGATCAGGTCCTGCAACGTTTCGACGTCGGTGGGGTCGACGACCTTCGGGTCGATCTGGACACCAGATACCTCGCCGCTGCCCTTCATGGTCACCTGCACCAGCCCGCCACCGGCCTGCCCGTGTACCTCGGCGGCAGCCAGCGCGGCCTGCGCCTCCATCAGCTTCTGCTGCATCTCCTGGGCTTGCTGCAAAGCGGCCTGCAGACCGGGCATCAACTGATCACGCATCTCCTCGGCCCGTTCGCGAAATCCCTCCAGGTTGGGTATCTCACCGGGTTGCATGACAGTCTCCTTGCGTCTCGGTCTCGACTTGGTTTCGCCTGGGGATTACGGCGGTCAGCGACTTCAAGCCTAGACGGCGAAGAGTTACGGTGACGCGCGTGCTTATGTCCGCCCGCGTGCGTGTCGTCGCCGCGCCGTGTGCCGCCGTGTTGGTGGTCGCGTCAACGCTGACCACCCCGCTCAGCCACGCCGCACCCAACATCGCCGGCATGATCGTCTTCCTCGATCCCGGCCACAACGGCGCCAACGACGCGTCGCTGACCAAGCAGGTGCCCACCGGCCGCGGCGGCACCAAGGACTGCCAGACGTCGGGCACCACCACCAACGATGGTTTCCCCGAGCACACCTTCAACTGGGACACCGTGCTGCTGATCCGCCAGATGCTGACCCAGCTCGGCGTGCGCACCGCCATGTCCCGCGGCAACGACGACCAGGTCGCGGCGTGCGTCGACGAGCGTGCGGCGATGGCCAACGCCCTGGCGCCGAACGCGATCGTGTCGATCCACGCCGACGGCGGCCCGCCCACCGGCCGCGGCTTCCATGTGCTGTACTCCAGCCCGCCGCTCAACCAGGCCCAGGCCGGGCCGTCGGTGCAGTTCGCCCGCGTCATGCGTGACCAAATGGCCGCCGCGGGTATCCCGCCGTCGACCTACATCGGGACCAACGGGCTCAACCCGCGCAGCGATATCGCCGGCCTGAACCTCGCTCAGTACCCATCGATCCTGATCGAATGCGGCAACATGAAGAACCCGGTCGACTCGGCGTTGATGGAGAGTCCGGAGGGCCGGCAGAAGTACGCGGCCGCCGTCGTGCAGGGCATCGCGGCGTTCCTGGCCACCCAGCCGCCGCGTACCAGCTAAGGTCTCAGCTCTCGACGTTCTTCTTCAGGTTGGCCAGCACCTCGTCTTGAATCCGGCGCAGGCCCAGCGGCGCGAACGTCTTCTCGAAGAAGCCGCCGATACCGCCCGCCCCGTTCCACGTCGTCTTGACAGTGACGCTGGAGCCCGGACCCGCCGGCGAAACGGTCCAGTTGATGATCATCGAGGAGTTCGCGTCCTTCTCGATGACGGTGTGACCGGCCACGTCGACCGCGACCTGCACCTCACGCACCCGCGACTTGGTCGCCTGCAGCTTCCATGTGGCGACGGTGCCCGGACCCTGGCCACCCTGCAGCACCTGATACTCGCTGTACTGCGGCGACAGGATTTCCGGGCGCACGCCCTGATAGTCGGCGATCGCGGCGAGCACGGTCGCCGGCTCGGCGTCGATCAGGATCGTGCTGGCGGCGCTGACCTGTCCCATCAGGCAATACTCCTCGGGTCACGGTGATTTCGGTGTGTTTCGACAGCCGTGCGGTCGCATCGGCCGTGGCTGCGGACTAGCGTAGTCGTGTGCCTGTTTCCACAGCACTGACAGCTCACACCGAGGGCGTGGACCGGCTCCTGGCCAGCTACCGCGCCATACCTCCGAACGCCTCGATTCGCCTGGCCAAACCCACGTCCAACCTGTTCCGGGCCCGCGCCAAACGTGACGCCCCCGGGCTGGACACCTCCGGCCTGACCGGCGTGATCTCCGTCGACCAGGCCGCCAAGACCGCCGATGTCGCCGGCATGTGCACCTACGAAGACCTGGTCGCCGCGACCCTGCCCTACGGCCTGTCCCCGCTGGTTGTTCCGCAGCTCAAGACGATCACCCTCGGCGGTGCGGTGACCGGGCTCGGCATCGAATCTGCGTCATTCCGCAATGGCCTGCCGCACGAGTCGGTCATCGAAATGGACATTCTCACCGGCTCGGGGGAAGTGGTCACGGCCAGCCGAGAACACCACCCGGACCTGTTCCGCACCTTTGCCAACTCCTATGGCACCCTTGGCTATTCGGTGCGCCTGAAGATCGAGCTAGAAACGGTCAAGCCGTTCGTGGCGCTCAAACACCTGCGATTTCACACGCTGGCCGACCTGGTCGCGGCCATGGACCGCATCATCGAGACCGGTGGATACGAGGGCATACGGGTCGACTACCTCGACGGTGTGGTGTTCAGCGCCGACGAGAGCTACCTGTGCCTGGGCATGCAGACCGCCGGCGCCGGCGCGGTCAGCGACTACACCGGCCAAGACATCTACTACCGGTCCATCCAGCACGCCGATGGCGTGAAGGACGACCGGCTGACCATCCACGACTACCTGTGGCGCTGGGACACCGACTGGTTCTGGTGCTCACGCGCGTTCGGCGCGCAGAACCCGAAGCTGCGCCGGTGGTGGCCTCGGCGTTATCGCCGCAGCAGCTTCTACTGGAAGCTGATCGGCTACGACCAGCGGTTCAACATCGCCGACCGGATCGAGGCACGCCACGGCCGTCCGCCCCTGGAACGCGTGGTCCAAGACATCGAAGTGCCGATCGAGCGGTGCGTCGAGTTCCTGGACTGGTTCTTGACCACCGTCCCCATCGAGCCACTGTGGTTGTGCCCGCTTCGGCTGCGCGATCCGGCAGGCTGGCCGCTGTATCCGCTGCGAGCCGAGCACAGCTACGTCAACATCGGGTTCTGGTCCTCGGTGCCGGCGGGCCCCGCACCTGGCCACACCAATCGCCTGATCGAGGAGAAGATCAGCGAGCTCGACGGCCACAAATCGCTGTATTCCGACGCCTTTTACAGCCGGGAAGAGTTTGACGAGCTCTACGGTGGCGAAACATATAAGACCGTCAAAAAGATCTACGACCCTGATTCGCGGCTGCTTGACCTCTATGCAAAGGCGGTGCAGAGACAATGACGACCTTCCGTGAGAACGATGCGCATGCGCCCGGCAAGCTGAAACTGGCCGAGATCCTGGAGATGTTCACCGCCGGTGGCGAGCTGCCGCTGAAGTTCACCGCGTACGACGGCAGCAGCGCCGGACCCGCCGACGCCGAGCTGGGGCTGGATCTGCGCACCCCGCGCGGCACCACCTACCTGGCCACCGCCCCCGGTGACCTCGGATTGGCACGCGCCTACGTCGCCGGCGACCTCGAAACGCACGGTGTGCATCCCGGCGACCCGTACGAGCTGCTACGGGCGCTCTCCCACAATCTCGACTTCAAGCGGCCGCCGGCGCGAGTGCTGGTCGACATCGTCCGCTCGATCGGCATCGAGCATCTCAAGCCGATCGCGCCGCCCCCGCAGGAGGCGCTGCCACGCTGGCGACGTTTCGCAGAAGGCCTGCGCCACAGCAAGAAACGCGACGCCGATGCCATCCACCACCACTACGACGTGTCCAACACGTTCTACGAGTGGGTCCTCGGGCCGTCGATGACCTACACCTGCGCCTGCTATCCGAACGCCGAGGCGACGCTCGAGGAGGCGCAGGAGAACAAGTACCGCCTGGTGTTCGAGAAGCTGCGGCTGAAGCCCGGCGACCGGCTGCTCGACGTCGGCTGCGGCTGGGGCGGCATGGTCCGCTACGCCGCGCGGCACGGCGTGAAGGCCATCGGAGTCACGCTATCGCGCGAGCAGGCGGCCTGGGCGCAGAAGGCGATCGCCGAACAGGGCCTGGCCGATCTCGCCGAAGTACGGCACAGCGACTACCGCGACGTGCTGGAGAGCGGCTTCGACGCGGTGTCCTCGATCGGCCTGACCGAGCACATCGGGGTGCACAACTATCCGTCCTATTTCGGCTTCTTGAAGACCAAGCTGCGTGTCGGCGGGCTGCTGCTCAACCACTGCATCACCCGCCCGGACAACAGGATGACGCCGACCGGCGGCTTCATCGACCGCTACGTGTTCCCCGACGGGGAGCTCACCGGTTCGGGCCGCATCATCACCGAGGCCCAGGATGTCGGTCTGGAGGTGGTGCACGAGGAGAACCTGCGCCACCACTACGCGATGACGCTGCGCGACTGGTGCCGCAACCTCGTCGAGCACTGGGACGAAGCGGTCGAGGAGGTCGGGCTGGCCACCGCCAAAGTGTGGGGCCTGTACATGGCCGGGTCACGACTGGGCTTCGACACCAACGTAATCCAGCTTCACCAGGTGCTGGCGGTCAAGCTCGACGAGAAGGGCGGCGACGGCGGGCTGCCGCTGCGCCCGTGGTGGAACGCCTGACAGTCTGGTTGGGGGTTCCATGGCGGAGTGGTTCACACCAAATCTTCTCCGCCATTTGATCTCTCACGATATCTCGCCGAGTTGGCGAGGCCGCGTGGCATTTCGGGCGCAATTGATGGGCCGGTAAGCGGATCCACCGCCCGTCGGGTGCGCCCCTGCCCATTCTGGATGGCGAGGCCTTCGCGCGCCCAGTA
Source organism: Mycolicibacterium rhodesiae JS60 (assembly GCA_000230935.2). Taxonomy (GTDB): domain Bacteria; phylum Actinomycetota; class Actinomycetes; order Mycobacteriales; family Mycobacteriaceae; genus Mycobacterium; species Mycobacterium rhodesiae_B. The sequence continues at coordinate 14,501 of AGIQ01000001.1, read as the reverse complement.
CTCGAACCCGCCGATGAGCTCACGCACCCTCGTATAGCCCAGTTCGGTGAGGGTGAGGGCGGCGCGGGTCGAACCATTGCACCCGGGACCCCAGCAGTACACGACGATGTCCGCGTTGCGATCCGGTAGTTCGGCATGAGCTCGTTGCCGCAGTTCGTTGCCCGGGATGTGCAGTGCACCGGGGATGTGTCCGTGCTCCCAGCCTGCCGCTGACCGGGTGTCCACAACCACCGGGGACAACCCGGCCTGCCGCGCAGCGGCGAGGTCGGCGGGGTCGGTCTCGAACGCAAGCTTGGCGGCGAAGAACGCCTTGGCAGTCAACGTCATACCCACGATCGAACAACGAGGACCGTCGATCGGGAATGGGTGGTCGACGCAGATTCGACGAGATTTCCTTCGAAACGATGGGATCATGGGCATCGTGCCGAACAATCAACGGACAGTGCTGGATCGCACCGACGAGCTGATCCTCGACACCCTGCAGTCGGACGGCCGAACGAGCATCGCAGATCTGGCTCGGGCGGTGTCGTTGTCGCCGAGTTCGGCGGCTGATCGCGTTCGGCGGTTGGTCGATGCCGGGATCATTGTTGGCTACACCGCCGTCGTCGACGCCGATGCCCTCGGCTACCCGATCACCGCCTTCGTGCGCCTGGCCTTTCCGTCCGGCAACTACAAGCCCGTCCACGATCTCATCAACGTCGTGCCGGAAGTCGTCGAGGCCCATCACGTCACCGGAAACGACTGCTTCATCATGAAGGTCCTGGCGCGGTCGATGACCGACCTCGAGCGAATCACCGGGAAGCTGGCCGCCTTGGGGAGCATCACGACAAGCGTCGTCTACTCCAGCCCACTTGCCTCCCGGCGGATCGCGCCAGCCTAGCCGTCGATCTTGCGGGCGCCCAGCTCGCTCTGCAACAGCTCGAGGGCCACTTCCTCCGGATCGCGGCGTGGAGCGGCGTCGTCGTCGCGGCCGACCTCCGCGATCATGCTGTCCTCTTCGGCCCGCTGAGCCTCGACCGGGTCTGCCTCGGGTTCCGGCGGCAGCGGCTCGGCCTCGGCCACCGGCTGACCGACGCCGACCTCGCAGCGCACCTTCCAGTTCACCCCGAGTGCGTCCTTGAGGGCATCGCGGATGACATCGGCATTGCGCTGCTCGCTCAACCGCTTGGCCAGCGGCGCCGACTCGTGCCCGAGGACAAGGGTGTTGTTCTCGACCGCCCGCACGATGGCACCGGCGAGCATGACCTCGGTGGTACGGCTGCGCTGCTTGACCTTCTCCCGCACCGTCGACCACATGCTGCGCACGGCCGCCGCGCCCGGCTCGCCCGAGGCAGCCGCAGGCGGTGCGGCGGGCTCAGTTGCCGGCGGCGGCGCAACGGTCGGTTCAGGCTCCGGCGGCTTCGGGGCCTCGACCACCGGCTTGGGGGCCTCGACAACGGGTTTCGGCGCCTCGACCACCGGCTGCGGCTCCGGCGCGGGTTTGGGCGGCTCCGGCGCGGGTTTGGGCGGCTCCGGCGCAGGCTCAGCCTCAGGCGCCGGCGCGGGCGGCGCCGCCTGAACCTGCGTCTTGCGCACGTACTGCTTGGCCGGCGCAGCTGCCGGCGCACCGGAACTCATCGCGGCCTCGCCGGCGGGTATCGAGATGTCCATCCGGGTCTCGATCCGTTCGATGCGCTGCAGCAACGCTGCCTCGGTGTCACTTGCCGACGGCAGCAGCAGCCGCGCGCACACGACCTCCAGCAGCAGTCGCGGAGCCGTCGCGCCGCGCATCTCCCCAAGGCCGACGTGCACCACCTCGGCATAGCGGGCCAGCGTCGCCGGGCCGATGCGGGCGGCCTGGTCGCGCATCCGGTCCAGAACATCGTCGGGAGCGTCGACGACGCCACGGGTAGCGGCATCCGGAACTGCCTGCAGCACAATCAAATCCCGGAACCGCTCGAGCAGGTCGACGGCGAAGCGGCGCGGATCGTGTCCGGCGTCGATCACCGATTCCACCGCACCGAACAGCGCGGCCGCGTCGCCCGCGGCCAGCGAGTCAACGGCATCGTCGATCAGCGCCACGTCCGTGGCACCCAACAGCGCGAGCGCGCGCTGATAATGCACGCGGTTGCCCTCGGCTCCGGCCAGCAGCTGGTCGAGCACGCTAAGGGTGTCGCGGGGCGAACCGCCGCCCGCACGAATGACCAGCGGGTACACCGCGTCGTCGATCTCGACGCTTTCCGACGCGACGATCTTCTCGATCAGGGCACGCATGGTCTTCGGGGCCAGCAGCCGGAACGGGTAGTGGTGCGTGCGCGACCGGATCGTCGGCAACACCTTCTCCGGCTCGGTGGTGGCGAACACGAAGATCAGGTGCTCGGGCGGCTCTTCGACGATCTTGAGCAGCGCATTGAAACCGGCCGTGGTGACCATGTGCGCTTCGTCGACAATGAAGATGCGGTAGCGCGATTGCGCGGGCGCGTAGAACGCCCGGTCGCGCAGTTCGCGGGTATCGTCCACACCGCCGTGGCTGGCGGCGTCGAGCTCGACGACGTCGACGTTGCCCGGGCCGTTGGGAGCCAGCGCGACGCAGGAGTCGCACACCCCGCATGGCGTCGGTGTCGGTCCTTGCTCACAGTTCAGCGACCGGGCGAGGATGCGGGCCGACGACGTCTTGCCGCAGCCGCGCGGACCGGAGAACAGGTACGCGTGATTGATCCGATGCGCCGACAGCGCGGTGGACAGCGGTTCGGTGACGTGCTCCTGGCCCACCACCTCGGCGAACGTTGCCGGCCGGTACTTGCGGTAGAGCGCCACGGGTGAAGGCTACCGACCGTCTGTGACAGCTGTGGACTCCAGTAGGGACTCGGTGGCCGCCAACAGCGCACAGGTGGCCAGGCCGTCGATCGCGTCCGTCAGATCCGACACCGGCGGGAACGTCGGAGCAATGCGAATGTTCTTGTCTTCCGGATCTTTTCGATACGGGAACGACGCACCCGCCTCGGTGACCGCGATGCCGGCGCCCTTGGCCAGCGCCACGGTGCGCTTGGCCGTCCCGGGCAGAACGTCGAGGCTGATGAAGTAGCCACCCTTGGGCTCGGTCCAGGAGGCGACCTTCGAGTCGGACAGCCGCGTGTCGAGGATGTCCAGGGCGAGGGCGAACTTCGGCGCGAGCAGCTGCTGGTGGCGCAGCATGTGCAGCCGTACTCCGTCGGCGTCTTTGAAGAACATCAGGTGCCGCAGCTGGTTGACCTTGTCGGGGCCGATCGACTTCTTCCCTGCGTACTGCAGATACCAGGCGATGTTGCCCAGCGACCCACCGAAGAAGCTCACCCCGGCGCCGGCGAAGGTGATCTTCGAGGTCGAGGCGAAGACGTAGGGCCGGTGCGGGTTGCCGGCCGCCTCAGCCAGGCCGAGGATGTCGACCTGCCGGGGGAAATCGTTCGTCAACGTGTGCACGGCGTAGGCGTTGTCCCAGAACAGCCGGAAATCCGGTGCGGCGGTGCGCATTTGGACCAGACGCCGGACGACCTCCCACGAGTAGGTGGTGCCGGTCGGGTTCGAGAACACCGGTACGCACCACATGCCCTTGATCGCGGGATCGGCGGCGACGAGCTCTTCGATGAGGTCGACATCGGGGCCGTCCTCCAGCATCGGGATGCCGATCATCTCGATTCCGTAGGTCTCGGTGATCGCGAAGTGACGGTCGTATCCCGGCGCCGGGCACAGGAATTTGACCGCCGGCTCCCGGCCCCAAGGCTGCGGCGAGTCGACGCCACCGTGCAGCAGCGAGAACGCGACGATGTCGTGCATCAACTCCAGGCTGGCGTTGTTGCCGGCGATCAGATTGGGCACCGGGATGCCGAGCAGCTCGCTGAACACCGAGCGCAGACCGGGCAGTCCGTGCAGGCCACCGTAGTTGCGGGTGTCGGTGCCTTCCTCGTCGCGAAACTGGTCGCCGGGCAGCCTCAACAGCGCGTTGGACAGGTCGAGCTGCTCCGCCGACGGCTTGCCGCGGGTGAGGTCCAACGACAGCTTCTTGGCCCGCAGGTCGGCGTAGTTCTGCCGCTGCAATTCATGCTGGGCGTGCAACTCATCGGGGCCCAGGGACAAAAACGACACCGTGCGCCTTTCACGAAGGGGACCCCGCGCACCCGCCAGAGCCCATTGACCCTTGCTGCCTTCCGGCCCTGGGGGAGTTCACAGGATAGACGCCGCGCGGGGTCCGTTGCGAGTGTAATACCCGCCGGCGGGCGCCCCGCCGCGGAGGCGGCAAGACAAGGTGGGTCAGCCAGCCGGGGCGAGGCACTCCGCGAGTCGGCTACCATTGCCGACGGAGGATTCGCCTAGTGGCCTATGGCGCTCGCCTGGAACGCGGGTTGGGTTAACAGCCCTCAGGGGTTCAAATCCCCTATCCTCCGCACCTGTCCGAGGTGCGATCGGGGGGATCACAGCGCCTGGTCGCACCTCGGATTTCAGTGTTTTTAGAGATGTTGAGGCAGGAGGGGTATGCGCGCCGTCGTGACAGCAGCGCACCTCGCACTCTGGGTGTTGTCCGGCGTCCTGTACTTCCTGTTCGTCCTGCCCCGGTGGTGGGAATTGATGGGCGACACCTCACACACGCTAGGCACTGTGCTGCGCATCGCCGCCGGAGTGCTGATGGCCCTGGCCGCCTTGCCGGTGCTGCTCACACTGCTGGCCAACCGCGAGCCCGAGAAGCGCACGGCGCAGCTGGCGCAGTGGCTGCGGGTGTGGTCGGTGATCTTGCACGTGCTGGCCGGGGTGCTGATCGTGGGCACTGCAGTTGCCGAGATCTGGGTGAGCCTGGACAAGGGCGGACCATGGCTGTTCGGGATCTACGGCGCGGCCGCCGCGATTGCTGTCCTGGCGCTGGGGGCGTTCTACCTCGCGTACACCGCCGAGCTGCCGGCCAAGGCGCCGAAGCCCAGGAAAGAGAAGAAGTCGAAGAAGGCTGAAGCCGTCGAAGAGACCAAGTCGGCAGACGAGGTCGAGCAACCCGCCGAGGTGTCGGCGGAGGCCGAGCCCGAATCCGAGCCCGAACCCCCGTCATCCGGGGTACTGCTCAACAAGCGCCCGACCGGCAAGACGAACCATCGGCTGCGCCGGCGCAATCGCGGTAACGTCGCCGTCGACGAATAAAAGAAAGTTCACCTAAATACCTGTGTCGGCATTGCGCGCAACCCTATGCTGAGCGAGTGCCCAACACCTCCCCCTATCGCGTCGTCCAGTGGACGACCGGCAACGTCGGCAAGAGCTCCGTCCAAGCGATCGCCACCAACCCCACCCTCGAACTCGTCGGCTGTTATGCCTGGTCAGCGGATAAAGCCGGCCGCGACGTCGGGGAACTGGTCGGCATCGAGCCGCTGGGAGTCACGGCCACCAACGACATCGACGCCCTGCTCGCGCTGAAGCCGGACTGCGTCGTCTACAACCCGATGTGGATCGACGTCGACGAATTGGTCCGGATCCTGTCCGCCGGCGTCAACGTGGTCGCCTCGGCCTCGTTCATCACCGGCCAGAACCTCGGCGAGGGCCGCGCCCGCATCGAAGAGGCCTGCACGAGCGGCGGGTCGACGATGTTCGGCTCGGGTGTGAGCCCCGGCTTCGCCGAGCTGCTGGCGATCGTGGCCGCCACCGCCTGCGACCGCGTCGACAAGGTCACCATCGCCGAGTCGGCCGACACCACGCTCTACGACTCCCCCGAGACCGAACGTCCCGTCGGTTTCGACATGGCGATCGACGATCCCGATCTGCAGCCGATGGCCGCCAAGGGCACCGCGGTGTTCGCCGAGGCCGTACAGCTGGTCGCCGACTCACTCGGCGTCGAACTGGACGAGATCACGTGCGTGTCCGAATACGCGCAGACCACCGAGGATCTGCCGATGGCGTCGTGGACCATCAAGGCCGGTCGGGTGGCCGGCGTCTACGCCAGCTGGCAGGGCATCGCGAACGGCAAGACCGTCATCGACATCAACGTGCGGTGGAAGAAGGGCCAGACACTGGAGCCCGACTGGCAGCTCGACGCCGACGGCTGGAAGATCACCATCGACGGACGCCCGACGGTCAATATGCAGGTCGGCTTCCTGCCGCCGATGGACATGATCGAGAACGCCAAATCGCTCGAAGACTTCTTCGTGCTCGGCCACATCATGACGGCCATGCCGCCGATCCACGCCATTCCCGCGGTAGTCGCCGCTCCGCCCGGAATCGCGACCTACAACGATCTGACCCTGCCCAAGGCCCGTGGCGTGGTGCCGTCGAGCTAGACGCAGGCGCTGCCGCTCAGATAACCGAACGGGCCGGTGGCCTGCACGCACGCCGACGGTTGCCCGAAGTAGAACGGGCCACGCCAGTCCCGGGGTCCGTGGTCGTCGTCCCAATTCCAGTCGCCGTGGCCATGCCCGTGGCCGTGGCCCGGGTCGGCGTAGGCGAATCCGGCGCCGAAGCCGAGCCCGGCCAACCCCAGCGCCCCGGAAAGTGCCGCTGCTGCCGCGATCTTCGTCAGTGTCATCGTGTGAATTCCTTTACGACCTCAAGCGCCCCGACCCCGTCGCACACGTTTGCAACAAGAGGCACTTTAGTCGAATTTCCGCGCGCACCAACAACTTACGTGGCCGTCAACGCCTGGCCCGTCCGCACCGAAAGTTGCTACGGCTCCGGGGTGATGTTCGCCGGATTGGCCGTGGGCAGTGTCAGGTCGATATTGGAGATGTTGATGACGCCGAACGCGGTGAACCTCTCATATGCGGTAGCTGAACTGGTGATCTGCAGGGTCAGATCATCGCCCGGGTTGGCCACGTTGTAGACGATGTTCTCCATGTTGAAAGTGACGCTGTGGCTGCGCCCGTCCAGGGTCACCGGCACCGGCGTCACCAGGTTGCCCACCACCAGGCCGGTCTGGTTGTCGACCAACTGCGCGTAGACGAAGCGGCTGGTCCCCAGGCCCTGGTAGTCGAAACTGATCGTCGGCGCGCCCAGATACTTGGTGCCGGGCTGCGTCGGAACGGCGACGTTGATCGCATTGCTGGCTTCGGACGCCAACCCGAGCGAATACGGAATCGAGGCCTGTGGCGCCGGCCCGGAGCCCCCGATGATCGGGACGATGCCCAGCGTGCCGCCCGAGGCCCCGGTCACCGCTTGGTCCGGCGTGCCGAACAACGCACTACCCGTCGTCGGAAGGTAATCGGACTCGAACCACGTTCCGTACTGATCGGTGAACTGGAAGTTGGGGATGTCCGGCATCCCGCTGGTGTTGCCGTCCTTGACGTAGTAGTCCAGCCAGGCGAACGTCGAGGCCAGGTTGGGATTGTCGTAGCCGTCGTTGGTCAGACACACGCCGTGGCCGCCGCAGAACCAGATCATCTTCACCGGGGTGTCGTATGGGTTGCCGAGGATGGTCTCGGCGTTGTCGATCGACTGTTGCAGGGTGAACAGGACGTCGACGGTGCCCTGGATCAGCAGCGCCGGGGCCTTCAACTGGTTCAGCAGCGAGGTGGGACCACTGCTGCTCAGCACCGCCTGCGCGGTCTGGCTCAGCAGGCCGATCAGGTCACCGGTGATGATGCCCAGATAGATCTGGTTGTTGATCCGGGCGTTCGACAACACCAGCGACAACAGCAGCAGCGAGGCGTAGGACGTCTTGAACGAACCGTCCGGGTAGAGCGAATTGTTCAGCGAATTCCAGGAGATGCCGGGGACGATCGCGTCGATCCGCGGATCGGTGGCCGCACTGGTGAGCTGGATGCCACCCCCGTAAGAACCGCCGACCATTCCGACCCGGGGGTCGTTCGGGCCATCGATCAGCGAATTATCCAGCCCAGCAACCCAATTCAAGATCGCTGAAACATCGCGGCCCTCGAAGAACGGGTTGTCGAGCTGCAACACGCCGCCCGAGGCGAACTCGCCGCGCGGGTCCCAGCTGACCACGTTGTAGTTCTCCCGCAGCAGTGAAACACCCGGGGTGAGTCCGCCGATGCCGTACTGCGTGTACGGATCGGTCTGGCCGGGGGTGGCCAGGCCGGGACCGTCGAGAATCGTTGGCGCCGTGTCGGATCCGGTGAGGCCGAGTTTCGGGAACCAGTTGACACTGATCAGTGTGCCGTCGAACGAAGACACCTTGTAGGTGTAGGCCACCGGGTCGGTGGCGGGCAGCACGTCGGTCGAATTGAACGTGGCGATTTGTGAATACCCGATGATCGGTGCCAGCAGGTCACCGAGTACCGGGGTCTGGTGCAGGACGACGATCACCTGCCCGGCAAGACCACCGAGAATCGGGATGCTCTCGAGGATCTGGTCGAACTGCGTCTGTTGGGCGACCAGGATCTTGAACTGCTCGTTCGTCGCTCCACTGAGCGCCGATTGGTTGGGCAGATAGCTGAAATTGCCTGGCACGTAGTTGGTGTCACCGGTCGCCGAGAACGTGATCTTCCCGCCCAGGCTGGGTCCGCTGATCAACGTATAGGTGAGCCCGGTCGTAGGACTCGCACCCGTGGTGCCGTCGATGATGCCGTCGTTGATCACCAGCACCGGGGCGATGGTGATCGGGTTGGCCAGCGCCGCCGCGTTCGCCCTGCGCTGCGCTGCCGCGAAGGCCAGGGCGAGCGGCGAGTCAGCGGGCGCTGCCGGCAGGCCGCCGGTGAAGGGGTCCAGGGCACCGTGAAGTGCCGTGGTCAGCGCTGCCGAGATCGCCCCCGGCGTGGGCAGGGCGGGCAACCTGGGAGTCAGCGAGGCGACCGAAGTCACCGATGCGGCAGTCGAACTCGCCGACGGCGATGCTGAATTGTTTGCCGTCGTTTCTGATGAACTGGCCGTCTGGGCGGACACCGAGGAGTCGGCGCGCGATTGTGCCGCCCCGGCCGTCGAGTGCTTGGCCCCGGACTTGGCGCCACCGGGGCCCGCGGGCTTGCCCGACCCGGCGACGGCCGACCGTTTCGACGTCGCAGTCGTCTTACCCGACGAACTCGCGGTCGAAGAATTCCCGCTCGACGAGCTGGAATTCGAGCCTGCCGCCGACGATCCCGTCGACGTGTCAGCCCACGCGACGCCATATCCCGTGGAAAACAGAGCGGCGCCGACCCCAAGGGCCACCGCCAATCCGCCAACCCGGCCCACAAAGCGCGAAGCACCCATGATTGTCTACCTCCCCGACCAACGGCAACTCTGCCTTTGCGGAGGGTAAACCCGTCAGTAGCTACGGGTTCGCGAAACGCCGAAACTGTCGGCTATGCATTTGCTGTACTTGCGGATTCATCGAGTCGCGTTGGGCGCCAAAGAATCAGGCGTAGTCGAAATCGGTCGAACCGATGCCGTCGGGCGCGGTGTAGTTGATGTAGACCGGGCCGTGCTGGAACGGCGCGTACCCGGTGTTGATCAGCCCGCTCGTGATCACCGTCGGCCGGTTCTGCGAGGTGACGATATAGGAGTACAGCAGCACACCGTCGGGGGTGTACACCGAGATCCTGGTCCCGACCGGCACATAACTAGCACCACCGATCTGCGAGGACAGGATGGTGCCGTACACACCGCCGGAGTCGATGATCGCACCGACCTGCGTCGGGGTTCCGTTGTTGATCTTCACGTTGAGGTAGGCATCAGGCGCGCCGGGCACCGAAGTCCGGACCGGCAACGGGTTGGGCCCGAACACCATCACGCCCGCGATTCCGAGGAACAAGCCCTGATAGAGAAACACGCCGTCGCTGAGCTCACCGGGCAACGCTGTGGTCGGAATGCTCGGCCCCGGGCCGGCGGCGTTGGCGCCGATTCCGAGCACCCCGGATGCGCCACCGAGCTGGTGGAAGAAGGCCAGTGCTGTCGCCTCGTCGTCGGCGTCGACGATGTTCACGCTCGTGGGCCCGGAGACGATGCCGTTTCCGAAGTTCACCGTCGTCGTGTACGTCGTGTAGTCATAGCTCAGGCCGCCGCTGTAACCGCTCGAACCGGTGCCGGTCGGTGATCCCAGGGGGGCGGCGTCACCGACCGAGGCCATGGTGACCACCAAGCCCGACGAGCCGGTGTCGACGAGCACGGGTGTGCTCTGTCCGCCGTTGATCGAGATGTACACGATCGGCTCGGTCGTGGCCCGCATCACCACCGGGACCAGTGCGTACACCCGGCCGTTCAGCGCGGCCGTGCTGACCAGGTTCTGCACCGGCGTGATGCCGCCGGTTCCTTCGAAGGCGCCGACGAGCGGCAGGAACAGACCCGCGCTGTTCAGCGCGGTGGTGGCCAGCGTCGGGAGCAGCAGCGCGCCCAGCAGGCTCACGCCGGCCAGTTCGTGCACGAACGGAACGCCGGAGGTCCTGGCGTACAGCGATTGGGCGGGAGTGATCGCGGTTTCCCAGGTATCGAGCGACAACGCGGCCTGCGCGAGCAGCACCTGCGGGATGATCGCGACGATGCCGGCCGGAATGTTGCCGCTGCCCCAGGTCTGTTGCTGCAGCAGCGCCCGCGCGTCGGCGATCTGCTGTTGGGCCAGGTTCACCGCGACACCCGCGACGATCGGCTCCGACGGCAGGTAGCCATTCATGTTCGGCGACGGATCGGCCGCGGGCAAGGCCGCGGCCGCGGTGGTCTCGGCGGCCGCGGTGCGCACGCGCGCCGAGTGACCGGTCGCCGTGGTCGTCGTGGTCATCGTGGTGGTGGTCTCGGTTCCGCCGGTGTCGACGGCGGCGGCCACCGAGGTGTTGCTCGACGCGGCGGCCGGTGCCTTCCGCGAGTCGGCTGTTGCACCCGACGAGGTGGCGACACCGCTGCGGGCGGAATGGGCGGTCGTCTTCTTCGTTGCCGACGAGTTGCGGGCCGTCGAGGACGCTGAGCTGCTGTCCGAGCTGCTCGACGAGGCCTTGGCCGAACCCGACCCGGCGCCGGTGTCGGCGGAGGCGACGGCGCAACCGCTGGCCAGCGCGGCACCGATGCCCAGCGTCACGGCACCGGCGCCCAGCCATGCGTATGGCTGACGGCGCGGGCGCCGTGCGCTGTCACTGTGCTTCATCCTGCCCCCTGTGCTCCGACCGCATCGCTCAGCTGAGATTTTCCTTAGAGCGAGTTTGCTGAGTGTCTACCACAGGAGGCCGCCGCGGCAATAGTGAACCCGCCCGGCAATCAGATGTGAATCTGCCAGCCGGTGGCCGGATCGACCAGGATGCCGGACACGTCGACGACCTCGAAGGCACTCATCGGCACGGTGTTGAGTTCGGCCTGAGCGGTGAGGTGCTCGGTTCCGGCCCAACCGTTGCTCATGGCGAGCAGCTTGGCGCCGTCCTGGCCCGGGGTGGTCGAGTCGTAGATCACGGCGCCGTGTTCCTGCAGCGCCCGCAGCACCACCTGGGTGGTGGCCGAGTATCCGGACATGTCGAAATCGGAACGCAGCCGCAGGACGCTGCCCATCGGCACGCCGTCCGGGTTGACGCCGGTCCCGTCGCCTCCACCGGCCGGCCAGGTGTAGCCGGTGCCCTTGTCTTTGGCGATGACGATGCCGAGCATGTGGTCGATGCTGCCGCGGGCCAGATCGTCGGGGCGCAGGATCATCGGCAGATACGGCAGGTGTGAGGCGTTCGCCCACCCGACGGCCGGGTACAGCGGCGAGCTCATGTCGTAGTGCACCCCCGCCTCGGCGATCCACTTCGATCCGTACCGGGCGCGGTAGAGCGCGTTGCCAAGACCGTCGAGTGGGCTGTTGGCCGGCATCTCCACGCCGTTGGCGACGTTGTAGAGCTCCTGCGAGATGCACGTTCCCTCTTGGAACACCAACAGGTGGCGATCCCAGGCCGGTAGCGACGGCATGCCCTCGACGATCGGCCGATTCGGTATCGCGTAGGGCCGGCTGTCGATGCTGGGCCCGCTGGTCGAGTAGCCGCGGTTGAAAACCACCTTCTCGGTGGGATGCGTCGCGCCAACCACGTTGACCGGCATGCCGCCCGTGCTCTTCATCCACTTGTTCCCCCAGTTGGCACCGAGGGTGGCACCTCGGCCCGCACCCAGCACGTCCAGCCAGGTGGCGGATTTCGGCTGCACTGGAAGATCGCTGATATCGGCGTGGAAGATCGTGTCGGCCGGCATCAGGGTGCAGCCGCAGAACGTGGTGAGCCCGTTGGCGGCGATCGTGTTGCCGGGGCTGACGGTGATGGCGACCGCGACCTTGGTGGTGCCGCCGTGGCCGTCGTTCAGAGTCACCGTGAACGTGTCGATCTTGTCCGCGGTCGGCCCGCTGAACACTGCGGCCTTGGCCCGCGCGGCGGTGGTCGGGGTGTAGGTGAAGGTGCCGTCGGCGTTGACCACGACCGAGCCCTTGGCCGTCGTGATCGAGCCCGCGAAGGTGATCCCGTCGCCGTCGGTGTCCGCGCCGACCACCGAGCCGGTGACCACACCGGTGTTCACGTCACGCGGCCCGATAGCGGCCTTGCCGGTCGGCGCGGCGTTCTTCGGACCGATCGCCACGGTGACCGGGACGGTCAGGATTCCGCCGTGACCGTCGTCGATGGTGACGGTGAACGTGTCGGTCTTGTCGATGCCCGCCGCGGCGATGTGCCGGGCTTGCGGCGTGGGGGTGTAGGCGAATGCGCCGCCGCCGTTGATGGTGACGGTGCCGCCCTTGGCGCTGACCGGGGTCACGCTGAAGAGCAGACGGTCTTTGTCCGCGTCGGTGCCGGTGACCTTGCCGTAGACGATGCCGGTGTTGGCGATCGGCGCGTTGACTGAGGTCTTGGCGGCGGGCACGGCGTTCTTCGGCGAGATGGGCACGGTAACCGCGGTGGTGGCGCTCAGACCGGCGGGATCGCGGACGACGACGTTGACCGTGTCCGACGTCAGGAGAGCGTCGGCGTTGACGAGCGCCGCGTTGTGCCGGGCCTGCGCGGTCGGGGTGTAGGTGAAGACGCCCGCGGTGGTGATGGTCACCTTGCCCTTGCCTGACGTGCTGGCCCGATAGGTGAGCTTGTCGCCGCCCGCGTCGTCGGCGACAACCGTTCCGGTGACGGCCCCGGTGGCCGGTGCCGGCGCGCTCAGGGCGACGCTCTGGATCACGGGGGCTTGGTTGACGGCGGCGACCGCCGCTTCCGGACGTCGAGTGACCGCCAGCACCGTCCATGACAAGGGCGAATCGGGCGGCGGTGCGGCCGGCTGCGGGATCCCGCGCGGCGACTTCGGTCGCGGTGCTGCCGAAAGTCGTTGACTGGCATCGGATCTCTTGCCCGCAGGCTTGTTCGAGTGCCCGGTCGACTGATGGCGTCCCGAGGACGCCGATGAGTCCGACGGCGCCGCCGATGCCACTCCCTGGCTGGCCGTTGCCACTGCGGCTCCCAGTCCCAGCGCAAGCGCAAGACCGCCGAGACGTCCGACATGCGCTGCCGCAGCCATCGTTGCCCCTCCCCCAAGACGCGACCCAACGATAACGGGAGAAGCGGACAGAACTTTGCCGAATCAGCGAACTGGCGCCGCTACTCAGGAGGCCTTCTGCTGTTGGCCGGTGCCCTCCTTTGCGGTCGACGGCCCGGATCCGACACCGACCATCGACATCGGTTCTGGGGACCAAGGTCCCCGGTCCTCGCAACCAGCAGTTATTTGCGTTGATGACGGCAATTCTCAGCAAGGCCTCAGAAGTGCCGGCGCTCGGCAGGGCCGGGCCTCTCCTCGAAGGATCCAAGATGTCCAAGCACCGCAAGACACACCGCTCGCCACGGATTTCGGCTCGACAGTTCGCGGCCACCGGCATAGGCGGAGCCGCAGCGGTCGGCGTCACCGTGCTGTTGGCAGTCCCACCAGACGGCCCGACACACGCGGTCGCTGCTCGAGAAGTTCAGCTCGCATCCTTCGGCTCGCCGTTTGCTCCCCCACCCTCGGCTCCGACGACCAACTGGTGGCTATACGAACCCGGTAGTGGCCTAGTGGGAGCGGGCGTCAACCCGACTGCCGCGATGGCGAGAATCAGCAGCGCAGCCATTCCCTCCCTGCCCATCATCGGCTTTTTCATCGGCGACGGTGCCGATGCCCTGCCGGGATGTGTTGGCTCAGCATGCAACGGCGGCAACGCCGGCATCTTGTTCGGCAACGGCGGGGACGGCTTCAACGGCGGCAGGGGCGGGAACGGGGGGTTCTTCTTCGGCAACGGTGGCAACGGCGGTAACGGCGCCGACGCCGACCTAGCGGGTACGGCCGGCGGTAACGGAGGGGCGGGCGGGTCCGGTGGGCTGTTCGGCACCGGCGGTGCCGGCGGCAAAGGCGGCAAAGGCGCCACCGGCCAGGATGCGGGCGGGGCAGGCGGCATCGGCGGTACCGGCGGCGCGGGGGGCAAAGGCGGCAAGGGCGGAGCCGGCGGTCTGTTCGGCACCGGATTCTTGGGTGCCGCAGGCGCCTCGGGCTCCGGTGGCGCAGGCGGTAAGGGCGGAGCCGGCGCTCTATTTCGCGCCGGCGGCAACGGCGGCAACGGCGGAGACAGCCCGGGCGGCACCGGCGGCGCCGGCGGCATGGGAGGCACAGGCGGTGACGGCGTCGCCACGGGTGGTACC
>AGIQ01000002.1 GCA_000230935.2 Mycolicibacterium rhodesiae JS60 | reverse complement strand
GGCGACCGGCGGCACGGGCGGTCAGGGCGGCACCGGTGGTCAGGGCGGCACGGGCGCGGGCGCCACCGGAGGTGGCGCTGGCACCGGCGGGCAAGGTGGCCAGGGCGGAACGAGCTCAACGGGAGCGGGCGGCACGGGCGGCACCGGTGGTGTCGGCGGTACCGGCGGATCGACGGGCGCTGGCGGGACCGGGGCGAACGGCGGCACCGGCGGCAGCGGTGGCGGAGGCGGCGCCGGCAGCAGCGGTGCAACACCCGGCAATGGCGGTAACGGCACGAACCCGGGCAACAACCACGATGGCGCCAATGGCGGCGCAGGCGGTGCCGGCGGTAGCGGAGGCAACGGCGCCGCCGCTGCCTAAGCGCTGGCCTTGGCGCCGAGGCGGGCAATCCCCAGCGGCGCGGTGACGCTGTGCACCACCAGACTCGGCGTCACCGCGATCACTCCGGCCTGTGTCAGCAGATCGGCATGCTCGATATCGCCGCGCTCGATCACCCGTAGACCGAGCACCACCGTGCCGATCCCTCGCGGTCCGAACCAGCCGATGAACACCCGGCTATAGCCAGGCATATCCGCGCGGATCAACGCGAATACCAACAACTCCAGCAGCCTCGCGCACTGAAGTCGGCACAACCGGGCATTTAGTGCGACCGCTGTCGCGAAAATCCTCGATCAGCCGTCATCGATTGGAACCATCGCGACACGCTTCGGAACACTTGCGCCACATATTGACCCTTCAGGCTATTCCTGCCAAATCCGCAGTAGCCTCCCAGGCACAAGTAATCCGAATGCATGAAACATCAACGCACCTAAGGCATTCGGGCTGTATCGAGGACAGCCCGGACAGTTTCGTCGTGGCTGGCGACCATCGCTACCCGGCTCCGCTTTGTGTTTCAACGAACGAAGGGCAGTTGCAATGGCAAAGTCGAGACGGACGGGCACTGATCGCCGCGTAGCGCACCCGCTCAGCGGGGGCGCCGAGGTGGCCCCCACCGGTGTCGACACCAGCCGACTCGTGTCGCGTACCGGCGCATTGGCTTTCACGCTCGGATTGGGCATAGCCGTGGCCACCAACGCCGGTGCGGCGATGGCCGACACCGGCTCGAACTCCTCGTCGACGGGCAACTCTGCCCAAACGGGCTCGACATCCTCGGCCGGGACCGCCGGGCCCGCTCGCACGGGTGGAAACAAGTCCGGGACCGCGCATTCCGGCCGTCCGCACAAGCCCGAGCAGTCGCTGCCGAGTTCCCAGCGGAACAAGTCCAACCGCGTCAACGCCCGGGCTCTCACTACCGCTGTTCCAAGCGCATCCCCTGACGTGCCGACCGCAACCGACTCAGAGACTCAGACCGTCGCAACCTCTCAATCCACGCCTGAGCCTTCGGGGCAACCGGCGACCCAAGTCCCGGGGCTGGCGACCCTGCATCCACTCGCAGCCCCTCCCAAAGCCAGCTATGCCCCAGCGAAGCCCGCGGCCACGACGATATCCGAGGCGGTCGCACTGGCTTTGGGGCCGGGTATCCCGTTCGCACCGCCAGC
This sequence comes from Mycolicibacterium rhodesiae JS60, assembly GCA_000230935.2. GTDB lineage: Bacteria > Actinomycetota > Actinomycetes > Mycobacteriales > Mycobacteriaceae > Mycobacterium > Mycobacterium rhodesiae_B. Next base: position 1,910,392 of record AGIQ01000002.1, on the reverse strand, counting down.
CGATGTGACAATGGGTGGCCTGCTGGCTTGGGTACGCCGTGAGTTCGAGCGCGCGTTCTTCAATCACAATCCCGCGATCAACTACGACTCCACTTCGAACTCCCAAGGCCCCGGCGGCGTGATCACCGGTGACCTTCAGGTCACCGACGCCGAGGGGGACCCGATCTCCTATGCCGTCACCGACGGCCCCGACAGCGGCACCGTCACGGTCGCGACCGACGGAACTTTCACCTACACACCCTCGGAGGCACTGGCCAGCACCGGCGGCACCGACTCGTTCACCGTCACCGTCAGCGACGAAACCGGCCCGGTCCACGTGCACGGACTGTTGGGACTACTCGGCGGCGGGCCCGCCCACGCCACCACGATGCAGATCAACGTCTCGGTCGCCGCCCCCCAGGCCGGCGTGAACGTCATCGGCAACAACGTGAACCGACTCGACATCATCGTCAACCAGTCCTACAGCGACTTCCGCGCCGCCTTCGAGGCCGCGGTACCGACAATGAGCCAGGACGTGTTGAACGTGATCCTGGCCGGCCAACCGAACTTGGACGCCCTCATCGCCGCGACGAACGCCAACGCGCCCTACGGATTCATCCGCTACGGCAGCATTCCGCCGTTCTCCCTGATGCTCAGTGCCGGCTTCGGCTATCCCCCCGAAGCCAGCAACGTCGTCCAGTACCTGGTGGGCAACCACTTGTTCGCCGAAGAGATGTACCGCGAAGACCAGTCCGTCATGTTGTACGCGCCGCTGCGGGCAGCGATCTATCAGGACGCCGACGGCAAGACCCACTTCGTCATCGACCAGCCGAGCACCGTCTTCGACAGCTTCGACAACCCCGTGATCGAAGCCACCGGCAACCAAATCGACGAAAAACTCGCCGACCTCCTCACCGTCCTGGGCGCACCCGCACCCAACGAACTAAACCCCGCGTAGGAGTAAACCCGCCACGGCCGGCGCTTCTAAGCGCCGTTATTGGAACCGCCGGAATTGGCCCCGGGGATGTCGGTGATCGGAATGTTCGGCATCGGCTTGGGCGACGGGGTTGCCGGCAGCGCCGGGATATCGGCGGCCGGGATGTCCTGCAGCACGTTGGCCGGCGGGCCGTTGTCCCGCGAGCCGTACACGCTGCCGGGTGCCCGCGGGCCCAGCATCTGCGTGACGGTGACCAGGTGGTAGCCGTTGGCCTTGAGCACCGGGATGAACTGCTCGACGAGATCGACGGTGGACGAATAGGTGTCGTGGAAGAGCACAACCGAGCCGGGCCTGATCTGGGTCATCAGCATGTAGCGGGTGGCGGCGGTGTTCGAGTCGTTCATCCAGTCGAACGGGATCACATCCCACAGGATGGCGGCCAGCCCGTACTGGGCGGCCACCTTGTTGACGGCGTCATTGGTGAGCCCGCCGGCCGGCCGCCACAGCACCGGGGTCTGCCCGGTAGCGGCCTTGATCGCGTCGTTCGCCTTGCTGAACTGGGCGGGCACGTCCTCGGGCGGGATCGTCGTCATGTTCGGGTGTTCCCAGGTGTGGCTGCCGATCTCCATGCCGGCGTCGGCCACCCGCTTGGCACCGGCCGGGTTGGCGGCCACCTTGTTGCCGATCATGAAGAACGTCGCCTTGGCGTCCGCGTCGTTCAGGATGCCCAGGAGCCGGTCGGTGAACGGCGAGGGCCCGTCATCGAAGGTCAGCGCCACGCACTTGACCACCGAACAGTCGACTGCGTCGGCCTTGGCCACCTTGACGTGCCCGGTGAATCCGCCGATGACGACGACGGCCACACCGGCGCACACGCCGATCGCGGTCCTCAGATAGGACCAGGACAGGCTGTCGGGTCGGCGCCGCACCCGGCTGAGTTTACCGGCCACCGTTCTTTAGCGATTTCGGCGCGTTTTCCGCCGCTGAGCGAACGAAAACGCGCCGAAATCACTCACGGCAGGGCGCCGGGGCTGATCTCCTCGAGCATCTCGGTGACCAGTGCGGCGATCGGCGAGCGTTCGCTGCGCATCAGGGTGATGTGCGCGAACAGGGGGTGGCCCTTGAGCTTCTCGATGACCGCCGCGACGCCGTCGTGGCGTCCGACCCGAAGATTGTCACGCTGCGCGACATCGTGAGTCAGCACCACCCGCGATCCGCTACCCAGCCGCGAGAGCACGGTCAGCAGCACGTTGCGCTCCAGCGACTGCGCCTCGTCGACGATCACGAACGAGTCGTGCAGCGAACGACCCCGGATGTGCGTCAGCGGCAGCACCTCGAGCATCCCGCGGGAGAGCACCTCCTCCAGGACAGCCGGTGACGCCAGCCCCTCCAGGGTGTCGAAGACGGCCTGCGCCCAGGGGCCCATCTTGTCGCTCTCGCTGCCCGGGAGATAGCCCAGGTCCTGCCCGCCGACCGCATACAGCGGCCGGAACACCACGACCTTGCGCTGGGTGCGCCGTTCCAGGACCGCCTCGAGACCCGCGCACAGCGCCAGTGCCGACTTGCCGGTACCGGCCTTGCCGCCCAGCGACACAATGCCCACCGACTCGTCGAGCAGCAGATCGAGCGCGACGCGCTGTTCGGCGGACCTTCCCCGGAGGCCGAACACCTCACGATCACCGCGAACCAGCTGAACCTTCTTATCCGCGTTTACCCGGCCCAGCGCGCTCTGGCTCGCACCGAGCAGCCGAACACCGGTGTGGCACGGCAGATTACGCGCATCCTCGAGATCGATCTCGCCCTCGGAGAAGATCGTGTCGATATCCTCGCCCGCCACGTCGAGCTCGGTCATCCCCGTCCAGCCGGAGGTGATCACATCCTGGGCGTGGTATTCGTCGGCCAGCAGGCCGACCGCGCCGGCCTTCACCCGCAGCGGAATGTCCTTGCTGACCAACGTGACTCGCTTGCCCTCGGCCGCCAGGTTGGCCGCGACCGTCAGGATCCGGGTGTCGTTGCTCTCGGTGCGGAACCCGGACGGCAGCACCATCGGGTCGCTGTGGTTGAGCTCGACATTCAGTGTTCCGCCTTGTGTCCCAATGGGAATCGGCTGATCGAGACGACCGTGTTCCAGACGAAGATCGTCGAACAACCGCAGTGCCTGCCGGGCGAACCAACCCAACTCGTGGTGGTGGCGTTTGGCTTCCAGTTCGCTGATGACCACGAGCGGTACCACCACTTCGTGTTCAGCGAACCGGGTGCACGCCCACGGGTCGGACAACAGAACTGAGGTGTCGAGCACATACGTCCGAACGGGCGACTGCGAATCGGTCACTGGGCGCTCCTCAGGTTCACGCGGTCCCCGCAAACCCCTCGGCGGACACTGCGGCACCAGGACCGGGACCGGTCCTGTCGTAGTCGAAACGATAGGTGCCGCCCGGACAGCAGAGCATGTCGCTAGCCATCGACAGCGACGCTACTCCCGTCTGCGCTCGCGCGCCGATCGGCGCGCCGCCACGCTAGGAGCGAACGAACTTCTTCAGCACCGACTCGTCGCCGAGACCCCATGCCGCGATGCGATCGGAGACCACCTGCCGTGAGGCTTCGATGTCGAAGATCCCGGCCTTCGCGACGTTCTGCAGCTTGTCCTGGTACTCGACGATGTCGCCGCCGACGACACCGAAACCGACCGCGCGACGCGCGATCGAGTTGATCGTCGAATCGCGATGGGTTTGCAGGCAATGCGCGACGAGGTTGGCAAAGACCTCTTCGTGCCGCTCCTCATCGCGGGCGATCCGCCCGACCAGACCCTTGAGTGCGGGCTCGTCGACCTTGGCCTCGAGGTTGCGGGTGAACACGGCGTGCGCCCGCTCGTAGAGCGCCATGAAGACCAGCGTCTCGATCTGGGTGAAGTGATCGGCCCGGTACCCGCGCATGACGTGCGCGACGCGGACATCCTCGTTGGCGGTCGGGTCGAAGTTGCGGGTGACCACCAGGTAGTTCCGCAACGCGATCGCGTGCAGGTTCTCCTCGGCGGTCCAGCGGCCCATCCAGCGGCCCCACTTGTCCTCCAGGACAAAGTGTTCGACCAGCTCGCGGTGATATCCGGCGAGGTTGTCCTTGGTGATCAGGAGGATCTCGAGCGCATCGACGACGTCGGCGGGCAGAGTCACCTGAGACGGGTCCCAGTCCTTGCCGCCGAGGAACGCGAAGTTCTCGCCCTGGTCGAACGGTACGTAGTCGTGGCCGTACCACTCGTCGGCGGTTTCCAGAAAGCGAGCCAGATTGTCGGCGACAATCGGCTCAAGCTCCAGGGTCAGCGCATTCGCGACAGGTTTCTGTGCCATGCGGTTACAGTAACCCAATTCTGTGGGAATCGTAAAATTCCACCGACGGCGAGTCGCGCTACAGCGTGAGGCCCGGGTACAGCGGGTTGGCGTCCAGCAGCTCGGCGGAGGCGGCATGCACCCGGTCGGCGGTGCCGTCGGCCAGCTTGTACTTGGCCTTGCTGGTCCCGTCGGCCTCGGTGTTGGACAGCACGTCGACCACCAGCTCGGCGACCCGGTCGAACTCGGCCGGACCGAACCCACGGGTGGTCAGCGCCGGGGTGCCGAACCGGATGCCGCTGGAGTACCAGGCGCCGTTGGGATCGTTCGGGATCGAGTTGCGGTTGGTGACGACGCCGGCGTCCAGCAGCGCGGACTCGGCCTGTCGGCCGGTCAGCCCGAACGTCTGCACGTCGAGCAGCACCAGGTGGTTGTCGGTACCGCCGGTGACCAGCCGGGCACCCCGCTTGAGCAGGCCTTCGGCGAAGGCCTTCGCGTTGTCGGCGACGCGCTGGGCGTAGGCCTGGAACGCCGGCTGGCGAGCCTCGGCCAGCGCGACGGCCTTGGCCGCCATGACGTGGCTCAGCGGGCCGCCGAGCACCATCGGGCAGCCCTTGTCGACGGCCGGTGCGTACTCCTCGGTGGCCAGCACCAGACCGCCGCGCGGACCGCGCAGCGACTTGTGCGTGGTCGTGGTCGTGACGTGCGCGTGCGGCACCGGATCCTCGTCGCCGGTGAAGACCTTGCCGGCGACCAGGCCGGCGAAGTGCGCCATATCGACCATCAGGGTAGCGCCGACCTCGTCGGCGATCTCACGCATCTTGGCGAAGTTGACCCGGCGCGGGTAGGCCGAGTAACCGGCCACCAGGATGAGCGGCTTGAACTCACGGGCGGTGGCGCGGACGGCGTCGTAGTCGATCAACCCGGTTTCGGTGTTGGTGCCGTAGCTGCGCTGGTGGAACATCTTGCCGGAGATGTTCGGCCGGAAGCCGTGCGTGAGGTGACCGCCGGTGTCCAGTGACATGCCCAGTAGACGCTGGCTGCCCAACCGGGCGCGCAGCCGTTCCCACTCGGCCTCGGACAGGTCGTTGACGTTCTTGACGCCGAGGTCCTTCAGCGCCGGCGCCTCGATCCGGGTGGCCAGGATGGCCCAGAACGCGACGAGGTTGGCGTCGATGCCGGAGTGCGGCTGGGCGTAGGCGTAGGGGGCGCCGAACAGCTCGCGGGCATGCTCGGCGGCCAGCGCCTCGACGGTGTCGACGTTCTGGCAGGCGGCATAGAAACGGTGCCCGACGGTGCCCTCGGCGTACTTGTCGGAGAACCAGGTGCCCATGGTCAGCAGCACCGCCGGTGAGGCGTAGTTCTCGCTGGCGATCAGTTTGAGCGAATTCCGTTGGTCGTCAAGCTCTTTGCGGGTAGCCGCGGCGATCCGCGGCTCGACTGACTCGATGACGTCAAGCGCCGCGCGGTAGGCCTCGCTGGCGGTGGCGGCATAGTCGGCGCCCGGGGCGGCGGCCGAAGTGGAAATCGTCGAGTCTGCGGTCATGCGCCCAGCCTATCCGCCGCTGTTCAGGCCGCGTCCACCCGCAGCGCCGACGGGATCAGCGGCTCGTCGAGCAGCCGCCCGAACCGGTCGGTCAGGCTCACCCCGGCGGGCCGCTCGTCGAGCCACGTCCGCAGCAGCCGGTACCCCTCGACGTAGGTGCTCGTGTAGGCCCGCCACAACGGCGAGGACAGAAACCGCAGCATCTGGCGTGCCCGGGTGTCGTCGACCAGCAGCCAGCGCTGCAGGAATGCGACGACGTCGTCGGCGTCGCGGTGTTCGTCGTGCAGCATCAGCGCCGCGTCCTGGCGCACATCGGCCAGCGCCGCCGTCGCCTCGGCCAGAGCCTCGGCGCGCTCGCCGTCGAACCGCAGCCCCAGATCGGCGTAGATCTCGGCGGCCCAGCGTCCCCAGCCGGGCCCAACAGCGGCATGCAGCGCCAGATCGGCCAGCCCCTCGGCCATCAGGCACTGCGGGGTGTTGACCAGGAAGATCGTCTGCTCCTGCTGGTCCTGACCGGCCACCAAGCCGGCCTCCTTGCGACAGTGCTCGGTGTGATGGCCGGGGTAGGACTCGTGGGCCACCAGGCGCGGCAGGTTCGCCATCTGCTGCTTGAGGTCGGCGTTGACCGCGACCGTCGAGCGGTAGTTGCCCTCGTAGTAGTTGAACCCCGACCACGGCTTGTCGGTGACCACCTCGTAGACGATGGTCTCGGAATCGGGCAGCGGGTACGTCGCACGAACGGTGTCGCGCAGCGCGCTGGAGAACGCGTGCATGCATTCCTCGAGACGCTCGGGCGGGATCTCGTCGGTGCGGCGGTGGGCCTCCATCCGCTCGACCAAAGTGCCGGTGCCGCCGAGCACCTCGTCGATGCAGGCGTGGGCGCTGCGGTAGCGCTCGGGGTCGCCGCGGCTGATCTCGACGTCGAAGTAGTTGCGCACCTCGTCGACGAAGCCGACCTGCTCGCCGGCGAACTTGCGTGCCGAGAACGCCAGCGCCCGCAGGTGTGCGCCGATGAAATCGGCACGCTGGTCGGTGAAGCCGGCCTCACGCGGGACCTGCGGCAGCTCAGCGAGCAGCCGGTCGGCCTGGCGGGCCAGTTCGGCGGGCTCGGGAGCGGGTTCGTCGGCCACCGCGCGGCGCAGTTCGGGGTCGCCGGTGAAGGAGTCGACGTAGCCCTCCTCGATGCGGTCGAAGCGCAATCCGAGGGTCAGGTAGTCGCGGATGAGGGTGCCGGGCTGCATGCGAACCAAGCTAACTGCAAGACTGGCACGATGGCGCGGCTGAGTGAACCCAGCCCTTACGTCGAGTTCGACCGGAGTCAATGGCGTTCACTGCGCATGTCGACCCCGTTGAAGTTGACGGAGGACGAGCTGGTTGGGCTGCGCGGTCTGGGCGAACAGGTCGATCTGCTGGAAGTCGAAGAGGTCTATCTGCCGCTGGCCCGGTTGATCCATCTGCAGGTGGCCGCGCGGCAGCGACTGTTCGCGGCCACGTCGGAGTTCCTCGGTGAACCGCAGCAGAGTCCGGACCGGCCGGTGCCGTTCATCATCGGCGTCGCGGGCAGCGTGGCCGTCGGGAAATCCACCACCGCGCGTGTACTGCAGGCGCTGCTGGCCCGCTGGGAGCATCACCCCCGCGTCGACCTGGTCACCACCGACGGCTTCCTCTACCCCAACGCCGAGCTGACCCGCCGAAACCTCATGCACCGCAAGGGTTTTCCGGAGAGCTATAACCGCCGCGCGCTGATGCGGTTCGTGACCACGGTGAAGTCCGGCGCCGATCAGGTGTGCGCCCCGGTCTACTCACACCTGATCTACGACATCGTCCCCGGCGAGAAACACGTCGTCACCCACCCGGACATCCTGATCCTGGAGGGACTCAACGTGCTGCAGACGGGTCCGACGCTGATGGTGTCGGACCTGTTCGACTTCTCGGTGTACGTCGACGCCCGCATCGAGGACATCGAGCAGTGGTACGTCGACCGGTTCCTGGCGATGCGGGCGGGAGCGTTCGCGAACCCTGCCTCGCACTTCCACCACTACGCGGGCCTGACCGACACTCAGGCGGTCGCTGCCGCCCGCGATATCTGGAGTTCCATCAACCGGCCCAACCTGATCGAAAACATCCTGCCGACCCGACCGCGGGCGACGCTGGTGCTACGCAAGGACGCCGACCACGCGATCAATCGACTGCGGCTACGCAAGCTCTAGTTGCCGGGGACGCCCGTCAGCGGGTTGAGCCGCAGCACCGGCATCGGGAAAGAGAACTCCGCGTCGGCCGCATCGGGGTGATCGTAGAGACCGATCGTGTAGACCCCCGCGGTGTAGATCGTCATCGGCAGGTGATGGGCGAAGACCCGGAACTTGATCGGCACGCCGGGGTTGTCCGGCCATTGCCAGGCGAACTCCAGCAGGCCGACCCGCTCGCCCTCCGGCGACTTCGCGACGATGAAGCGGCGCGGCTCGTAGTCGCTGCCCCCGCCCGTGTACAGCGACAACACCAGCGGGACGGTGATCTGCGCCGGAAGGTTCTCGACGTAGCAACTCGTCATCGGAAAGCCCTCAGCGGTCACCCCACCGGCGTCTTCCAGGACCGCCTTGCGCGCAGCGGCGAACGCTAGGACATGCATGGCGGCAACCCTATTTGATGCGGCGCACCCCGAGGTACTGCAGGTCGGCGAACACCAGCGTGTACACGCCACTCGCCAGCGTCAGGACCACACCCGCGGTGGTGAGGTCGACGCCGAGAACGACCAGCACGGCCGCGACGGTGAAGATCAGGTTGGCGACCATGGTGGCGATGCCCGGGGTCCACACCCGCGGCAGCCCGGCGGCCAGGAACACCACGATCCCGTAGACGACGAAACCGGCGCCGACGGCGTATTCGGCCGCCTTGGGAATCCCGGTGAATCCGGACAGCGGACCAGCCGCGGCCATCAGCGCAATACCGGCCAGACCGGACAGCACGGCGTCGGCCCGCATGGCCAGTCGCAACAGCGAGTCGGTGGACGTGGTGGTGGATGTGGAGGACAGAGCGGTCATGGCAGTTCCCTTCGTTGGAGTGTCGTGGTGAACGTCGAAGTGCCGGTGCGGGGCGGCTCGCCGTAACCTCTTGCGGCGGCGCCCCACACCGGCGGGGCGGGAGTTACGCCAGACGGCGCACTCCGAGGTACTGCAGGACGGCGAACGTCGCGGTGTACAGGGCGGCGGCCAGCACGGTGATCACCCCGAAGGTGGTCAACGGCAACACCCCCGCCTCCACGACGGCCAGGAAGCCGACCGTGCCGGCGCCGTTGAACAGCGCCATGCCGGTGCCGACCCGGCGGAGGTCGGGCGCGGCGGCGAGTGCGTAGACGACGAGGCCGCAGAGCACAAACGCCGCGCCGGCGAGGTAACCCTGAGCCGAGGTCAGTCCGGTCAGCCGGCCCAGCGGGTCGGCCATTGCCGCGATGCCCAGTCCGAGCACACCGGTCAAGGTGGCGTCGACGCGCATCGCGAAGCGCAGGAGTGAATCGGTGGAATCAGACAACGGTTGGTGTCTGGTGATGATGGCGGTCATGTCCATCAGGGTGCTCAGATCGCACTGCCAGATCGACGCCTGGCGCTGCCAGTTACTGCCAGGTGCAGCTCAGGGCTGGGAAACGGTTATCCGGCCGCGCAGATCGGCGGCGATCAGCTTCGCCGCCGCGTTCTGCCAGTTGTGCAGCGAGCGCTGGGGCACTTCGGTGACGAACCACTGCCAGGCCTGCCGCGCCACCGGGTCCAGGCCCGCGGGTGTGGCGTTCTGGGCGTAGGCCCGCACCCCGACGACGTACGGGAAGTACAGCGCGTTGTAGTAGCGCCAGTGCTCGGTGGTGCCGAACGAACCGCCACTGCGTGGCTTCAGCCGCACGATGTGCTCGGCCAGCAGCGCCTTGAGCTCGTTGGCCCGCTCCAGCGGCTGATCGGGAGCGCCGCGGGCAGCCAGCCGTTCGTCGATGACGGGCAGCTGGGTCAGTGGACTCGCGACGAGTTTGGACAGATCGCCGTAGTGGCCCAGCGCGCGACGGGTCAGCCGGGCGAAGGCCTCGTCGTCGAGGGCATCGAGCGGGTTGGCCGCCACCAGTGGCAGTGCGGCCTCGGCACCGCGCAGCGCGGCCCGTTCGGCCCGCAACGCCGGCGAGTGGGAGAACGCCAGCCGGTCCAGCACTCCGGCGAGTGGGTCCGCCAGCACGTTGATGGCGACCGCGACGGCAAGGCTGGTGAACAGCAGCACGGTCAGCGCGGTTCGGCCCGGCCCGTCGGCCCCGGTGACCGCCATCCCGATCAGCGATTGGCCGCCGAACAGCACCGCCACCACCAGACTTCCGGAGAACGACCGCAGCATGTCGGCCCGCAGCGCCTGACCCTCGTCGAAGGCGTCCCACAACGCGACCGCGACACCGAGCAGCAGCACGTCGAAACCGGTGGACGCCAGCGCCAACCAACTCGGCACCAGGCCCAGCGGAATCACCAGGATCGCGTTACCCAGCGCGAAGAACAACGTCGCGACGATCACCACCCCGGCCACCCGGCCGGGCTGCGCGGGGCGTCGCACCGCGGCGACCATCGCGCCCAGCGTCGAGGACGAGATCGCCGCGAACATCACCCAGTGGCCGGGCCGCAGCGGACCCACCACACTGCCGGCCATCACCGCACCCAGCAACGTCACCGCGGCGACGACGGCGATCAGTGTCAGTTCGGTGGCCCGGCTGCGCCAGGTGTCGATCGGCCGGGCCAGCTCCAGGACGACGGCGAACCACGCCACCCCCGGCACGGCGACGAGATAGATCTCGATCTGGCCCAGCAACTCGGCGTGGGCGACGCTCACCACCCGCACCGCGTCCAGCGCCACCACCGCAGCGAACCCGCACAACCCGACGGAGGCCAGCGCCAGCACCGGCTTTCGCGGATTACGCGCCAGCAGATACAAGCCCAGCCACCAGCTCAGCGTGAAGACCACCGCCGACAGCGCAGCCATCACACGCCGAATCGACGATGTCTGCGGCTATACGCGCGCAGCGCGCGAAGGAAGTCGACCCGGCGGAACGCCGGCCAGTGCGCCTCGGTGAACCACATCTCCGAGTACGCGCTCTGCCATAGCAGGAACCCGGAGAGGCGCTGCTCCCCGGAGGTCCGGATCACCAGATCGGGGTCGGGCTGCCCGGAGGTGTACAGGTTTTCGGAGATGCCCTCGATCGTGACGGCGTCGATCAGCTGTTCGGGGCTGGCGCCGTTGGCCAGCTCCTTGCCCAGCAGCGCCCGCACCGCGTCGACGATCTCCTGACGCCCGCCGTAACCGACGGCGACGTTGACGTGAAACGAGGCCGTGGCGGCCACCGATGCGGTGCTGTCGACGGCGTCCCGCAGCCGGCGGGCGGGTTCCTCGCCGAGCAACTCGAGATCGCCGACGGTCCGCACACTCCAGCGGTTGGCGGGTGCGCAGATCTGTTCGACGACATCGGTGATGATGTCGATCAGCGCCGACAGCTCCTGCGGATCGCGCTGCAGATTCTCGGTGGACAGCAGGTACACCGTGGCCATCTCGATGCCGGATTCGGCGCACCAGCGCAGCATTTCGGCGATCTTGGCCGCGCCCATCCGGTAGCCGTAAGCCACATCGTCGTGACCAGCGTCACGAGCCCAGCGCCGGTTGCCGTCGCACAGTACGGCGATATGGCGGGGTAGCTGGGACTTGGAGCGCGCCAGCTCCTGGCGCAGCCGCATCTCGTAGAGCCGGTAGGCCGGGTCCTTGAGGCGAGGCGGAATGATCTCCACGACAAACCAGACTACTGTGACGAGCAGGTACCCCCGGGCGCGAATCGAGGTGACATGACCGCTGAAATCGAGACCGCCGACGAGGCTCAGCAGCCCTCGCCCCGCGCTTATGCCGAAGACTTCCCCGAAGCGGTCGTCGACGCTGCGGTCGAGTTCTTCGGCAAGCCCCGGGCTCGCGGCTGGATCCACGTCTACGCGGCGGGTATCGCCTTCATCGCGGGCGCGGCCCTCATCTCGGTGTCATGGGCACTGGAGGGTTTGCGCGCGGGACTCTCGACGCTGGTCTACACGATCACGATCGTCGCGATGTTCACCGTCAGCGGCACTTATCACCGGGTGAACTGGAGGTCGCCCGCGGCGCGCAAATGGATGAAGCGCGCCGACCACTCGATGATCTTCATCTTCATCGCGGGCAGCTATACGCCGTTCGCGATGCTGGCCCTGCCCGAGCGCAGCGGCCTCGTGCTACTCGCGATCGTGTGGGGCGGCGCGCTGGCCGGAGTGTTGCTCAAGATGTTCTGGCCGTCGGCGCCGCGCTGGGTCGGGGTGCCGCTGTACCTGCTGCTCGGCTGGGTCGCGGCGTGGTTCATCATCCCGATCATGAACGGCGCCGGTGTCGCGGCGCTGGTGCTGCTGATCGTCGGCGGCGCGCTGTACAGCATCGGCGGCGTGCTCTACGCACTGAAGTGGCCGAACCCGTGGCCGACGACATTCGGCCACCACGAGTTCTTCCACGCGTGCACCGCGGTAGCGGCCCTCTGCCACTACATCGCGATGTGGTTCGCGGTCTTCTGACGAACTAGCCGAGCTGCTTGACGTTCTCCGGGCCCCAGTAGGCCTTCATCGAGGTGACCAGTCCGTCGGCGTTGAACGTCATCACCTCGATGACCTCGATACGCATGGCGCCGGCGACGGTCAGCGCGAAGAAGAAGGCCGCCTCGTTGCCGCCGGAGCGGAACGTGAGAAGTTCCGAGGACACCTCGGCGGCTTCGATTGTCTTGTAGAAGCCCTCGATCGCCTGGCGGCCGATGTGGACTTCGCCGCAGCCCACCGGGTCCTCCAGGGTGGCGTCCTCGGCGTACAGTGCGGCGACTTTGGCGGCACTGCCCGCGGCGACGGTGCTCAGGTAACGGTTGACCAAGGCTTCGAGATCGAGGGCATCGCTCATGGCCGCAAACGCTACACGGGCACGCCCAGCGCGTCGGCGAGTTCCCTGGCCCCGGTGACCGGCAGGTCACACGTGCGGCCGCGGCAGACGTAGGCCGCGTCGCTTCCGTTGACCTGGTCGCGGCCTTCCAGCAGCGGCGAGGAGTTGACGGCACCACCGACCACGATCGTGCCACCGGGCGCCAACTGTCTTGCGGCGGCTAGTAATTCAGAATCCGGGCGGTCGCTGGAGACGGCCACCTGCAGCGGGCCGCGGACCGCCGCCTCGGCGACCGCCAGCCAATGCCCGGACGACCGCGGCGCGCGGGCCAATAGCGGCGAGTGCGCCTGCAGGGTGTCCTCGGCCGCCTGCCGGTAGCGGACCGCGCGGTCGGCGTCGACCAGGTGAGCCGCGGTCAGCAGTGCCTCGGCGATCAACGAGGCACCCGACGGCGTGGCCCCGTCCAGCGGGTCGGCGGGCCGGACCATCAACTGCTCGGCGTCGTCGGCGGTGTCGAACCACCGGCCGGGGCGCTCGGGGTCGGCGAAATGGTCCAGCGCCACGTCGATCAGATCAGTCGCCGAGCGCAGCCACGTGTCGTTGCCGGTGAGCTGGTAGAGCGCCAGCAGTCCGGTGGCCAACGCGGCGTGGTCCTCGAGGATCGCCGCGCTCTCGCCGGCGACGCCGCCGAGGCTGGCCCGCCGCAACCGGCCATCGACGATGTGCAGGTCGAGTACGGCCGCGGCGCAACGCTCTGCCGCCCTCAGTAGTTGCGGAACATCAAGGGCCACACTGGCTTCGGTAAGCGCGGTGATCGCGAGCCCGTTCCACGCAGTGACGATCTTGTCGTCGCGGGCGGGTTGCACCCTGGTCAGCCGGGAGGCCAGCAGTGCCAGCCGGACGCGTTCGAATCGGTGCGCGTCGTCGGGATCGGCCGGCAGCCGCAGCACCGATGCCCCGTGTTCGAAGGTTCCGCTGTCGGTGACATCGAAAAGGCTTGCCGCCCAATGTCCGTCGTCATCACCGAGCACATCGCACAGCTGCTCGGGCGTCCACACGTACGTCGACCCCTCGACTCCGGCGGCGTCAGCGTCCAGAGCCGAGGTGAACATGTCACCGTCGGCGAGGTCGTCGAGCAGGAAGCCCGCGGTCTGCGCGGAAATCCGGCGCGCCAGCGGATCTCCTGTGCGCCTGGCCCAGTGCGCATAGGCCCGCAACAGCAAGGCGTTGTCGTACAGCATCTTCTCGAAGTGCGGCACGACCCAGTCGGCGTCGACGCTGTAGCGGGCGAAGCCACCGGCCAACTGGTCGTAGATGCCGCCGCGGGCCATCGCGGTCCCGGTGCGGATCACCGCCTCCAGCGGCAGCGTCGACCCGGTGCGCTCATAGGACCGCAGCAGCGCCTCCAGCAGAGCCGACGGCGGGAACTTGGGCGCCCCGCCGAAGCCGCCACGCTCGGGGTCCTCGTCACGCAGGATCGCCGCGGCAGCGTGATCGCACAGCGCGGCGTCGATCTCCGGCCCGCCGTCGGGCACCCCGGCTGCCATCCGCCGCAGCTCGCCGGCCACCTGGTCAGAAGCCTCCTCGACGTCGCCGCGTTGGGTCTTCCAGGTCTCGGCAACCGCGTCCAGCAACTGCAGGAACTGCGGCTTCGGGTAGTAGGTGCCGCAGAAGAACGGCCGGCCGTCCGGGGTCAGAAAACAGGTCATGGGCCAGCCACCCTGCCCGGTCATCGCCACCGTCGCGTTCATGTACACCGCGTCGAGGTCCGGCCGCTCCTCGCGGTCGACCTTGATGCACACGAAATTTGCATTCGCCACCACCGCGACGTCCTCGGACTCGAACGACTCGTGTGCCATCACATGGCACCAGTGGCAGGCGGCATAGCCGACCGAAAGCAGGATCGGGACGTCGCGGGCGGCGGCCTCGGCGAGAGCCTCAGGGGTCCACTGCTGCCAGTGGACGGGATTGTCGGCGTGCTGACGCAGGTAGGGGCTGGTCGCGCTGGCGAGCGCGTTACCCGCCGGGCTCATGCGGAGGCTTCGTCGGAGGGCGCTCGGAACTCGCCGATTCGTCCGTCGCCGCGCCGACGGCTTCGCCGTCGAGGGGCTCGACGGGCTCCTGATCGAAACTCTGGGGCAGTTTTTTCAGGTGCCGGTTCATCGACCACACCAGCACGAAGACGCAGATCAGCAGGATCACGATGATCAGCAGACCGATCGGACTGGCCTTGCCGAAGTCCGGGCCGGTGTTCTTCGGCTGGTCCGCCAGCACCGACAACAGTTCATTCACTCGAAGATCTCGATTCCGGCGAACAGGTCATCTTCAGGGAGCTTGGCGGGCACCCGCGATCGAGCCAGTTCGAACTCCTCGGTGGGCCACAAGCGTTGCTGCCACTCTATGGGTGTCGCGAAGAAGAATCCGTCGGGGTCGATCTGGGTGGCGTGCGCCTTGAGCGCCTCGTCGCGTTGGTTGAAGTACTCCGAGCAGAGCACCCGGGTGGTCACGCGCCCGGCGAAAACGTCGATCTCGGGATCCCACTTCTTCAACCAGTCCGCGAACGGGCCCTCCTGGCCGTGCTTGGCGAACTCGTCCTGAAGCAGCTGCAGGCGGGCCCGCAGAAAGCCGTGGTTGTAGTAGAGCTTGCTGACCTGCCAGGGTTCGCCGGCCTCGGGGTACAGCCGGTGGTCGGCGGCGGCTTCGTAGGCGGCCACCGAAACCTGGTGGCAGCGAATGTGGTCCGGGTGCGGGTACCCGCCATTCTCGTCGTACGTCGTCATGACGTGCGGACGGAATTCGCGGATCAGCTTGACCAGGGCTTCCACCGGCCGTTCGAGCGGCACCACCGCGAAGCAACCCTCGGGGAGCGGCGGCGGGGGGTCGCCCTCGGGCAGCCCGGAGTCGACGAATCCCAGCCACCGGTGTTCGACGCCGAGGATCTCCGCCGCCCTGGCCATCTCGTCGCGACGGATGTCGGTGATGCGGCCACGCACCTCCGGCAGGTCCATCGCCGGGTTGAGGATGTCGCCGCGCTCGCCGCCGGTCAGCGTCACCACCTGAACGCGGTGGCCTTCGGCGGCATACCGTGCAGCCGTCGCCGCGCCCTTGCTGGACTCGTCGTCCGGATGGGCGTGAACGGCCATCAACCGCAGTTCGGTCACGTCTCCCCTGTACTTGCTTGTGCCTCGTCGTCGCCTTACGTGCTGATGCAACAGATTCAGCACGCCCTATAGTCCAATAGTTCCATCCAGGCACGGATACCCGTAATCGAAGCCTGCCGACGAGAGACGCACCGCACACCGATGACCGACAGTCCCCCGCAGCTCCCCGAGTCGCGATACGGACGCCAAGGGTTGCCGCCGGCCACCCGTCGCCGGGCGGCGTTCGCGCTGGGTGTGCTGGCTTTGGCTGCCGGTCTCGTTCTCGCGCTGATCGCCTACCAGCGCTTCGAGGGCAACGACGTCGAGGGCGCAATCGCGTCCTATGAGGTCGTCGACAACCAAACGGTTTCGGTGACGATCAGCGTGACCCGAAAGGATCCGTCGCAGCCGGTGCACTGCATCGTGCGGGCCCGGTCTCATGACGGCGTCGAGACCGGCCGACGAGAAATCCTGGTTCCCCCGTCGCAGGCGGCAACGGTGCAGGTCACGACCATGGTCAAGTCGTACAAACGACCCTTCGTCGGCGATGTCTACGGCTGTGGGACCGACGTCCCGGGCTATCTGGTCGCCTCCTGATCGGCATCCGCAGAACGAACAGCGAACTGCAAATGTATGAAAACCGACTGTCCTCACGGTGGTAGACTTGTCGGATACACGGTTCCTGCTGGGAGCCGTGTATTGCTTCATTAGCGCGTTTGCTCGCAGCTCTTCGATGGCAATACACGGCAATCTTCCGGCAGCGACGACAGACTGCAACGCCAACAGCGCGGAACCAACGAATGAGGAGCGCGACAAGATGACCGACACCCAGGTGACCTGGCTTACCCAGGAGTCGTATGACCGGCTCAAGACCGAGCTGGATCAATTGATCGCCAATCGTCCGGTCATCGCCGCTGAGATCAACGACCGTCGTGAAGAGGGTGACCTGCGCGAGAACGGCGGCTACCACGCCGCCCGTGAGGAGCAGGGCCAGCAGGAGGCCCGGATCCGCCAGCTGCAGGAGTTGCTGAACACCGCCAAGGTGGGCGAGGCGCCCAAGCAGTCCGGTGTCGCGCTGCCCGGTTCGGTGGTCAAGGTCTACTACGACGGCGACGAATCCGACACCGAGACCTTCCTGATCGCCACCCGCCAGGAGGGCATCGACCACGACAAGCTCGAGGTCTACTCGCCGAAGTCTCCGCTGGGCGGCGCCCTGCTGGACGCCAAGGTCGGCGACACCCGCGAGTACAACGTGCCCAGCGGAAAGACCGTCAAGGTCACGCTGGTCAGCGCCGAGCCCTACCACTCGTAACTCTCGGCCGTTGGCGCGCATCGCCGAAGACCTTCTTCTGCTGCTGCTCGACAACGCCGCAGCCCAGCCCGGCCTCGAGCCCGCGCGGCTACAACCGCTGCTCGCCGGCGCGGTCCTGCTCGACCTTGCCTATGACTGCCGGATCAGGCCGGCACTGCCGGAGGAGCCGGTGCCGGCCGGCCGGCTTGTCGTGTTGATGGGGCCTGCCCCACTGGATCCTGTTGTGCGACCGGCATTGGCGCTGCTGCAAGAAGCACCGATCACCGCTGGCGCCGCTATCGCCAAGCTGCGCAAGCAAACTGAGGATCACGTGCTCGACCAACTGTTGCGCACCGGACAGATCCATCAGATCGCGCTGTCGCAGAACCGATTTCGCCGCAATTCCTACGCATGGCCGCTGGCCAGCCGAACGCGGGTGGACCAGGCCCGGTCGGCTCTGCTGGCGGCGTTGTTCGACGGACACCGTCCCGACCCGACGACCGCGGCGATCGTCTCACTGCTGTATGCGGCGCAGGCGTTGGGTGCGGTGCTGAGCCTCAACGACCGCGGCTGGCAGTGGGTCGTCGACCGGGCCAGCGAAATCGCAAGTGGCACCTGGGTTGACGACGAGAAGATGGCCGACGTCAACCTCGCGGTGACCACGGCCGCGGTGCGCGCGGCGTTAGCTTAGGGCCTGTTCGAGGTCGCCGAGCAGATCCGCCGGATCCTCGATACCGACCGAGAGGCGGACGAGATCGTCGGGCACCTCGAGCTGCGATCCGGCGGTCGACGCGTGCGTCATCGCGCCCGGATGCTCGATCAGCGACTCCACCCCACCCAGCGATTCCGCGAGAATGAAAACCTCTGTGCGCGAGCATAACCGGCGCGCGGCGTCGGCGCCACCGCGCATCCGCACCGATACCATGCCGCCGAATCCGCTCATCTGACGCGCAGCAACCTCATGGCCGGGATGGCCGGGCAGGCCGGGGTAGAGCACCTGAGCGACGGCCTCGTGCCCGGCCAGCAACTCGGCCACCTTGGCCGCGTTGGAGCTGTGCCGCTGCATGCGCAGTTCGAGGGTTTTGAGACCGCGCATGGTGAGGTAGGCGTCGAACGGGCCGGGCACCGCGCCGGCACCGTTCTGCAGGAAGGCGAATGTGGTGTCGAGCTCTTCGTCATTCGTGATCAGCGCGCCGCCGACCACGTCGGAGTGGCCGCCGATGTACTTCGTCGTCGAATGCAGCACGATATCGGCGCCCAGGTTCAGCGGCTGCTGCAGCGCGGGCGAGGCGAACGTGTTGTCCACCAACACCTTCTGGCCCGACTCCGCGGCAATCTCGGCGATGCCCGAGATGTCGGCGATCGACAGCAGTGGGTTGGTGGGCGTCTCGACCCAGATCAGCTTGGTATTCGGCGTGATCGCCGCGCGCACCGCGTCGAGGTCGGCGAGCGCCACCGGGGTGTGCTGCACTCCCCACTGGGTGAACACCTTGTCGATGAGCCGGAACGTGCCGCCGTAGGCGTCGTCGGGGATGACGACGTGGTCCCCCGGGCGCAGCAGAGCGCGCAGCGCGCAGTCGGTGGCCGCCATCCCTGAGCTGAACGCCCGCCCGAAGGTGCCGTCCTCGACGGTGGCGAGCACCGCTTCCAGCGCGGCCCGCGTCGGGTTGCCGGTGCGCGCATATTCGAAGCCGCCGCGCAGTCCGCCCACACCGTCTTGCGCGAACGTGCTGCTCGCATAGATCGGGGCGTTGACGGCTCCGGTTGCCGGGTCGGGCCGGTATCCGGCGTGGATGGCCCTGGTCGCGAACCCTTGCGCCCGATGCCGGTCCGCCGAACTACGTTGCTCACTCATCGAGAGCGAGCCTATCGGCTCAAACCGTCAGAGCGGCACGCAGATCGTCGACATGATTTTATCGGCGAGCGTCTGGCGCTTGGCGTCCCACAGCGGGAACAGAAAGCCGATGTAGCAGATGAAGGCGTCGACGTAGTGGGCAAGCTGACGAACGAACGACATCCCGAAACCGATCGGCTGACCGGTCTTCTCGCTGATCACCTTGAACTTCATCACCGATTTGCCGATGCTCGATCCGGTCTTGCCCTGCCGGTAGAGATTCCAGAACCCGAACACCGTCATGCCGAGCACGCACAGCAAGAACACGATCACCCCCGGCCCCGACGGCTCCGACGTGCAGTTCGAGGTGTAGTCGTAGCCGCCGGATGAGATGCAGTGTTGCTCGGCGGTGCCCACCAACATGACCATGCCGACGGCATACAGAATGATCACGGGGACCGCGTCGATGAGTGAGGCCGCGACACGGCTGATCCACGGGGTGTAGGCGTCCGCGGGCAGCGCCCCAACGACATTCGGGGGCTCCGGGTAGTCAAAGCCCGGCGTGTAGGCGTAGTGGCCCGGCGGCGGAGGGGGCGGGTAGTAGTAGCCCGGCGGTGGATTGTCGCCGGGAGGTGGTTGCGTCATGCGGGTGCGACTACAGCGGCACGCAGATCGTCGACACGATCTTGTCGGCGATCGTCTGCCGCTTGGCGTCCCACAGCGGGAACAAGTAGCCGATGTAGCAGATGATGCCGTCGACGAAGTGGCAGATCTGCCGCACGATCGACATGCCGAAACCGATCGGCTGACCGGTCTTCTCGCTGATCACCTTGAACTTCATCACCGATTTGCCGATGGTCGATCCGGTCTTGCCCTGCCGGTAGAGGTTCCAGAACACGAACACCGTCGCGGCGACGATGAACACGAACAGCACGATCATCCCCAGCGCTGACGGCTGCGATGTGCAGGACACCCCGTAATCGTTGTTTTCGGAGCGCGAGACGCAGTTGTTCTCACCGGTGGCGAACGCCACGATTTCGCCGATACCGACCAGAATGCCGGGAATCACCCCGTCGACGATCCAGGCGCCGACCCGCTTGATCCAGGGGGTGTAGGCCTCCTTCGGCAGCACGCCGGCACCCGGCGCCGGCGGCGGGTAATTGCCGGGCGGGGGCGGCGGGTAGTTGCCAGGCGGCGGGTAGTTACCGGGCGGCGGCTGTGTCATCGATGTCCTTGTCTTAGAGCGGGAGGCAAACGGTCGACATGATCTTGTCGGCCAGCGATTGCCGCTTGGAATCCCACAGTGGGAACAGCACGGCGACGAGCCACAGAATGAAGCACAAGTACGAGGCGATGGAGTACAGGATCTCGCGCACGAGCGACAACCAGAAACCGATTGGCTGCCCGGTCTTTTCGCTGACCACCTTGAATTTCATGATCGACTTGCCGATGCTCGAACCCGTCTTCCCCTGGCGATATCCCAGGTTCCAGACCACGAACGCGTACCCGACTATCACGGCAAGCGCGAGCGCCGTCTGACCCGTCGTCGAGGCACCCGTCGCGCAGAACTCACCAAGGCTGTACTCGGACGAATCGGTCACGCAGGCCGTCTCCTGCGTGGCGGCCAAGACGCCGGCGCCGATGCCCACGATGACGAAAACCGGGACGTAGTCGATGAGCCACGCGACGACGCGGGTGAACCAGGACGTGTACGCGTCCTGCGGCAGGTCCGGCACCGGCTGGCCGGGGGGAGGCGGCGCGTAGCCGGCGCCCGGAGGTGGCGGCACGTACCCACCCTGCGGTGGGGGCGGCGGCGGATAGCTTCCCGGCGGCGGCGGTGGGTAGCCACCACCGGGGGGCGGCGGAGGTGGTGGCGGCGGGAAGTTTCCCGGTGGGGGACCCGGCGGTTGTTCAGTCATGGCACGCCTTCCACATCCGAATGATCACCTGAGGTAAAGCGGCATAAATCTACCTGAGAAGTACCTGCACATCGCGGCAAAGCGGAATCTTCATCTGCCCGACACATCCGGGCGTCAACCTGCGGCAAGTATTTGCTCAGGCAACAATATCAGCGGTGGCGCGGCCCGTCGGAGAGGAAGCCGAGCAGATCGTGGCGGGTGATGACGCCGACGGGCTTGCCGTCCTCGACGACCATCAGCGCATCCCACTCCCGCAGCGACTTCGCGGCCGCACTGACCAGCTCACCCGACCCGATCAACGGCAGCGGCTCACCCATGTGGAGTGACACCGCGTCGGCGAGCTTGGCCCGCCCCTCGAACACCGCGGACAGCAGCTCGCGCTCGGACACGCTGCCGGCCACTTCCCCGGCCATCACCGGGGGTTCGGCACCGACCACCGGCATCTGGGAGACGCCGTACTCGCGCAGGATGCCGATCGCATCGCGCACGGTCTCCGACGGGTGGGTGTGCACCAGGTCGGGCAGCGCGCCGGACTTGCCCCGCAGCACGTCGCCGACCGTCGGTTCGACCACCGAGCCGTCCAGGCGGGAGCGCAGGAAGCCGTACGACGACATCCAGCCATCGTTGAAGATCTTCGACAAGTAGCCGCGGCCGCCGTCCGGCAACAGAACGACGACCAGCGAATCCGGCCCCGCCTCCTGCGCCACCTTGAGCGCGGCGACCACGGCCATTCCGCATGAGCCACCGACCAGCAGGGCTTCCTCGCGGGCCAGCCGTCGCGTCATGTCGAAGGAGTCGGCATCGGAGACAGCGATGATCTCGTCGGGCACCGACGGGTCGTAGGCCGCCGGCCAGAAGTCCTCGCCCACGCCCTCCACCAGGTAGGGCCGGCCGGTCCCGCCCGAGTACACCGACCCCTCCGGATCGGCGCCGATCACCTTCACCCTGCCGCCGGAGACCTCCTTGAGGTAGCGCCCGGCACCGGTGATCGTCCCGCCGGTGCCGACGCCGGCGACGAAGTGGGTGACCTTGCCGTCGGTGTCGGCCCAGATCTCCGGACCGGTCGTCTCGTAGTGGCTGGCCGGCCCGTTCGGGTTGGAGTACTGGTCGGGCTTCCAGGCACCGTCGATCTCGGAGACCAGCCGGTTGGAGACGCTGTAGTAACTGTCGGGGTCGTCCGGCGCGACCGCCGTCGGGCAGACGACGACCTCGGCGCCATAGGCACGCAAGACGTTCTGCTTGTCCTCGCTGACCTTGTCGGGGCAGACGAAGATGCACTTGTAACCCCGCCGCTGTGCCACCAGGGCCAGCCCGACGCCGGTGTTGCCGGACGTTGGTTCGACGATCGTGCCGCCGGGTTTCAGTTCGCCGCTGGCTTCGGCCGCGTCGATCATCTTGGCGGCGATCCGGTCCTTGGCGCTGCCGCCGGGACTGACGTATTCGATCTTCGCGGCGACCAGCCCCGAGCCCTCCCGAACGACGGAGTTCAGTTGGACCAGCGGGGTGTTCCCGATCAGCTCGCTGATGTGCGACGCGATTCGCATGCCTACATCGTGTCAGGCTTTCGCGTCGACTGGTTAGCCGGTGGCTTCGCGGATGTACTCACCGATCTGCCGCAGCGAGCGCTTGGCTTCCGGAATCAGCGGAGCGGCGAGCTGGAAGTCGTGGATCTGGCCGGGCCACACCCGCACCTCGGTGGGCACACCGGACGCCGCCAGCCGGCGTGCGGCCAACCGGGCGTCGTGCAGCAGGACCTCGGACCCCGACACGTGGATCAGCGTGCGCGGAAGTCCCGGCTCGATGTGGTCGAGCGGTTCGTAGACGCCCTCGGGTTCGCCGTCGACGATGTTCTTGGCGGCTGCCCGCGCGACCAATGCGACCAGCGCGTCAAAGGCCTTGGGCGGGAACATCGCATCGGTGTGCATGTTCGGGTGGTTGACCTTCTGCTCCTGGTCGAGCTGCAACAGCGGCGATATGGCGACCAGCGCGGCGGGCTCTTCGCCGAGGGCCTGCAGCCGCTGCGCGAGAGTCAGCGCCAGATATCCGCCCGCGGAGTCGCCCGCCAACACGATCTGGTCGGGCTCGTAGCCACGCGTCCGCAGCCACTGATAGGCGTCGTAACAGTCGTCGACGGCGTTGCCGATGCTGTGCCTGGGAATCAACCGGTAGTCGACGACCAACACCGGCGAGTCGGCGAACTTCGACAGCGCAACCGAGATTCGGCTGTGGGAATTCACACCGCAGGTCAGGAAGGCTCCACCGTGCATGTAGAGGACGACGCGGCGGTTCCCGTCGGCCGGCAGCACGCCGGGCGCGCGCACCAGCTGAGCGGAAGCGTTGGGCAGGCCGACAGTCGCCCGGACCGTGCCCGGGGTGGGCAGCAACGCGCGGGCAACGAAATCGACCAGGCCGAACGGCCACGGCCAGTGCGGGACGTGGCTGAGCACGGCCAACGTGGGCCACATGGAGACGCGGGTGCCGATCGAAACGAGCCGCGCGGCGACGCTGGGACCACTCTCGACGACCTCGACCGGTGCGCCGTCAGAGACCGGATACCGGCGCGGGTGATGCCCGCTGCCCGTCGTTACACGATGCGGGGCCGAAGCCCGGACCTTGCTGGGTGCGGTCATCGTCAACACTCCCTACGCCAATGTAGATACGTGTCCCGGGCAATCGAGCGAACCCCGGGGACTTAGCTTGCCATGCGTATTATCTACAACAACTAACGATCTGATTTCTTACCGGATCTGATACCTGTCCGTAATCGCGGGGCCACTCTGGCGACCGGATTCCAGCCCGAGCAGCACCTAAACTGGACCCGTGGGCATACGCGCTCCGCGAAAGTCGACAGCGGCGCTGGCAGCGGCGGGGGTTCTGGCATCCACCGGTACCGCTGTACTGGGTGCGCGCAGTTTGCTCAGCGGTCAGGCGGACCAAGTTCGCAATGTCATCCCCAAATCGTGGGACGTGCCGCCGCGCGCAGACGGCGTCTACGCGCCCGGCGGCGGGCCCGTCATCCGCTGGGAACGCGGTGTGCCGTTCGACCTTCACCTGATGGTGTTCGGAGACTCGACGGCCACCGGCTACGGCTGCCGCAATGCCGACGAGGTACCCGGCGTTCTCCTCGCGCGAGGGCTGGCCGAAGAGTCCGGCAAGTCGATCCGGCTGTCGACGAAGGCGATCGTGGGGGCGACGTCGAAGGGCCTGTCCGGTCAGGTCGACGCGATGTTCGTGGCCGGACCGCCGCCCGATGCCGCGGTGATCATGATCGGCGCCAACGACATCACCGCTCTCAACGGGCTCAGCGCGTCAGCGCGCAGGCTCGGCGCGGCGGTACAGCGCCTGCGGGCGTCCGGCGCGGTGGTGGTCGTGGGCACCTGCCCGGATTTCGGTGTCATCAAAGACATTCCGCAGCCCTTGCGGTGGACCGCCCGCGCGCGCGGCCTTCGGCTGGCACGCGCGCAGGCCGCGGCGGTGCGTGCCGCGGGCGGCGTTCCGGTGCCGCTGGCCGACCTGCTGTCACCGAACTTCCGGCAGGCACCCGAGCTGATGTTCTCCGAAGACCGCTATCACCCGTCGGCGGCCGGATATGCGTTGGCGGCCAATCAGTTGCTGCCCGCGCTATGCCACGCCCTCGGTGAGTGGACCGGGGCGACCGTCCCCGATCTGCCGTGGGCCACCCGCTCGGAGGTCCGGGCGTTGACCGACCGGCTCGGACCACTCGTGCGGCTGTTGCGCCGCCGAACCACTGGGGTCCCCGCACCGATCGTGGTGCCCGCGAGCTAGGTTCGTGTGCATCGTCGCAGCACACCAAGGAGCCGTCATGCCCGAAGCCGTCATTGTTTCCACTGCCCGCTCGCCGATCGGGCGCGCGCAGAAGGGGTCGCTGGCCAGCATCCGCCCGGACGATCTGGCGACGCAGATGGTGCGCGCCGCACTCGACAAGGTGCCCTCACTGGACCCGCGTGAGATCGACGACCTGATCATGGGGTGCGGCCAGCCCGGTGGTGAGTCCGGCTTCAACATCGGCCGCGTCGTCGCGGTCGAGCTGGGCTACGACTTCATGCCGGGCACCACGGTCAACCGCTACTGTTCGTCGTCGCTGCAGAGCACCCGGATGGCGTTCCACGCGATCAAGGCCGGCGAGGGCCACGCCTTCATCTCGGCCGGCGTGGAGACCGTCTCGCAGTTCGGCAAGGGCAGCGCCGACGGCTGGCCGGACACCAAGAACTCGCTGTTCGCCGAGGCACAGGAGCGGTCGACGGCGGCTTCCGCCGGTGCCGAGGAGTGGCATGACCCCCGCGAAGACGGCCTGATCCCTGATGTGTACATCGCGATGGGCCAGACCGCCGAGAACGTGGCGCTGCACACCGGGATCAGCCGGGAGGACCAGGACCACTGGGGTGTGCGTTCGCAGAACCGCGCCGAGGAGGCCATCAAGAGCGGCTTCTTCGAGCGCGAGATCGTGCCGGTCACCCTCCCGGACGGGAGCACCGTCTCGACCGATGATGGCCCGCGGGCCGGCACCACCTACGAGAAGATCAGTCAGCTCAAGCCCGTCTTCCGCCCCAACGGCACGATCACGGCCGGCAATGCCTGCCCGCTGAATGACGGCGCCGCCGCGGTGGTGATCATGTCCGATACCAAGGCCAAGGAGCTGGGGCTGACCCCACTGGCGCGCATCGTGTCGACCGGGGTGTCGGGCCTGTCGCCGGAGATCATGGGCCTCGGCCCGATCGAGGCCATCAAGAAGGCGCTCGCTGCGGCGAAGATGTCGCTCTCCGACATCGACTTGTTCGAGATCAACGAGGCGTTCGCGGTCCAGGTGCTCGGCTCGGCGCGGGCGCTGGGGATGGACGAGGACAAGCTCAACGTCTCCGGCGGCGCGATCGCGCTCGGGCATCCGTTCGGCATGACCGGCGCCCGGATCACCGCCACGCTGCTGAACAACCTGCAGACCTACGACAAGACGTTCGGCATCGAGTCGATGTGCGTCGGCGGCGGCCAGGGCATGGCCATGGTCGTCGAGCGGCTGAGCTGATCCCGCCGCCGAGTGTGCGTACAGATCGTTGACTCACGCGATTCTTCGATCTGCACGCACTCTCGATGACCACGCGCGGTCGAGTCGTCGCAGGATTTCTGCTCGGTGCATGCCGGCGACCACCCGGATGACGATCCAGCCCAGCTCAGTCAGAGTCTCGTGTCGCACGATGTCGTGGCGAGCCTGCTCCGGATCGCTGCGGTGATGTGCGCCGTCGTACTCGACGCTGATCATCAGGTCCTCCCAACCCATGTCGAGGAAATACCGCGGAAAACCATCTCCGCAGTCGACGGGTATCTGAGTGCGCGGGCGCGGATAGCCGCCGTCGATCACGAGCAGACGCAACCACGTCTCCTGCGGCGATTGCGCACCCGGATCATGAAGTGCCAGAGCGGCATTCAACCGCCGGACCTGCCGCACTCCCGGGTGCCGCCGAATCGTGTCCAGAACCACCGCCTGGTCGAATCCGGTCGCGTGACCCAACGCGTCGAGCCTGGCGACCGCGTCGTTTCGGGTCAACCAACGGCCGAGGTCGAATGCGGTACGGGCGGGCGTAGTTACCCGCATACCGGCGGTGAGCCCGAACTCCTCAGAAGAGAGCGCGTCGCGGTGCGTCACGATGCCGCGTGGCGCACGCGGGTTGGCATGGATCAGGTCAATTGCCGTGTCGTCGCGCACCCACTTCGCTCCGTGGAGGGCCGAGGCGGCCAGGCCGCTGACGATGCCCTGCTGACCCGACCACAGCCAGGCGGCCTCGGTTAGCTGTCGCAAGGTCGGTGCGGTGCATTCACCAGGCAGGTAGACGTCGGGGAATACCGCGCGATAGCCACTGCGAAGCCGGTACTTGTTCGCGACTTCGCCGGCCGCGAGCGCTCGACTGCCGATAAAGGGCCGTTGCATGCCGCGACGGTCGCGGCGACCACCGACCTGGATTGGACCGCAGGCGACTCTTTTCGCCCGTCCTGTGCATGCGCACCGGACTGTGAGTGCACGCTCGGCGGACATGACAAAGCCCCGGCCGCGAAGGCCGGGGCTTTGTTCGTGAGAGCAGCTAGCGGTTCTGGAAGTAGGACAGCAGCCGCAGGATCTCGATGTAGAGCCAGACCAGCGTCACGGTCAGGCCGAGGGCCACACCCCAGGCGGCCTTCTCGGGCGCACCGGCGCGGATCATCTGGTCTGCGGCGTCGAAGTCGATCAGGAAGCTGAACGCCGCGAGCGCGATCACGAACAGCGAGAAGATGATCGCGATCGGACCACCGCTGCGCAGGCCGAGGCCTTCACCGCCGCCGACACCGAACATCGCCAGCACGAAGTTGCCGAGCATCAGCACCAGCACGCCGACCATGCCGGCGACGATCATGCGGGTGAACTTCGGGGTGACCCGGATGGCGCCGGTCTTGTAGACGACGAGCATGCCGAAGAACACGCCGATGGTGCCGAGCACCGCCTGGCTGATCAGCACGCCGGCGTTGGCGCCGGACACGACCACATTGGCGAAGATGAACGACACCGCGCCGACGAACAGGCCTTCCAGCGCGGCGTAGCTGAGCACGATGGCGGGGTTGTCCTGCTTACGCCCGAACGTCGCGATCAGCACCAGGACCAGGCCGCCGAGTCCACCGATCAGGGTGAGCGGCATGGCCAGCGCCAGGTTGGCCGACACGAGGAAGTAGGAGATGACGGCGACGACAGACAGCACACCGAGGGTGATGCCGGTCTTGGTGACGACGTCGTCGATCGTCATGGGCCGCGAGACACCGGTCTGCGGCTGGTAGGCCCCCTGGTAGGGGTCGGTCTGGTAAGCGACCTGCTGGGCACCGGCGACACCGGTACCGAATTGTGCGTATCCGCCCTGCTGCCTGGGCAGCGAACGAAATACCGGGTTGCTGGTCTCCCGCACCGTCGGATCCTCTCCTGGAAATCGAGTAACGCACCGTCAACGAACGGCGCCCAGAACCGGTTCCCAGGAAGTCCACAAGATTCTTCCCGCGTATCCGGCACTACAAAGCGTGACCTTACCTGCGGACGGTATCCGGCGGGTCACGAACTTCTGTCGACTGGTACTTTTGCCTTTTAAAAAAGCTAGGACATCCAACCTTTTACCCGGAAGGACCTCAGTGTCGTGACGGCTGAATCCGACGAAGTCTTGACCCGTGTCGACGGTGGCATCGGCTTCCTGACGCTCAACCGCCCCAAGGCCATCAACTCGCTCACCCACAACATGGTGACGATCATCGCCAAGGCGCTGACCGACTGGGCCGACGACGACGGCGTGCGCGCGGTGGTGCTGACCGGCGCCGGCGAGCGCGGCCTGTGTGCCGGCGGCGATGTGGTCGCGATCTACCACAGCGCGCGCGACCAGGGGCACGAGGCGCGCAGCTTCTGGTTCGACGAGTACCGGCTCAACGCACAGATCGGCAGCTACCCCAAGCCGTTCGTGGCGATCATGGACGGCATCGTCATGGGCGGTGGCGTCGGCGTCGCCGGGCACGGCAGCGTCCGGGTGGTGACCGACACCTCGAAGGTCGCCATGCCCGAGGTCGGCATCGGCTTCATTCCCGACGTCGGCGGCACCTACCTGCTGTCCCGGGCTCCCGGCGGGCTCGGACTGCACGCCGCGCTGTCCGGCGCACCGTTCTCCGGATCCGACGCCATCGCGCTCGGCTTCGCCGACCACTACATCCCGCACGAGTCGCTGGAGGCATTCACCGCAGCGATCGTCGCCGACGGCGTGGACGCAGCTGTCACGGCGTTCGCCACCGAGCCTCCCCCGAGCCAACTTGTGGCCCAGCGGGATTGGATCGACGAGTGCTACGCCGGCGAAACCGTCGCCGACATCGTCGCCGCCCTGCGCGGCCACGACGAAGACGAGGCCAAGAAAGCCGCCGACCTCATCGCATCGCGCTCCCCCATCGCCGCTGCCGTCACGCTGGCGTCGGTGCGACGGGCCGCCGAGCTCGACACGCTCGAAGACGTTCTGGTGCAGGAATACCGGGTGTCCTCGGCATCGCTCGATTCGCACGATCTCATCGAGGGCATCCGCGCACAGATCGTCGACAAGGATCGCAATCCGAAGTGGAACCCGCCGTCACTGGACGCGGTGACCGACGAGGATGTGGAACAGTACTTCGCGCCGGCAGACCCGGACCTGACCTTCGAGGAGCACAAGTGAGCTACCAAACCATCCTGGTGGACCGCGACGAGCGGGTCGGCACCATCACACTCAACCGCCCCCAGGCGCTCAACGCCCTAAACAGCCAGGTGATGGTCGAGGTCACCACGGCCGCCGCCGAATTCGACGCAGACCCCGGTATCGGCGCCATCGTCATCACCGGCAGCGCCAAGGCGTTCGCCGCAGGCGCGGACATCAAGGAGATGGCCACCCTCTCGTTCTCGGAGGTCTTCGACGCCGACTTCTTCGCGGCCTGGGGCAAGCTTGCCGCGGTCCGCACCCCCACGATCGCGGCGGTTGCCGGCTACGCACTGGGCGGTGGCTGCGAGCTGGCGATGATGTGCGACGTGTTGATCGCCGCCGACACCGCGAAATTCGGCCAGCCCGAGATCAAGCTGGGTGTGCTGCCGGGTATGGGCGGCTCGCAACGGCTGACCCGGGCGATCGGCAAGGCCAAGGCGATGGACCTGATCCTGACCGGCCGCACCATCGACGCCGCCGAGGCCGAGCGCAGCGGCCTGGTGTCGCGGGTGGTGCCCGCCGACGAGCTGCTGACCGAGGCCAAGGCCGTCGCGACGACGATCTCGCAGATGTCGCGGTCGGCCGCCCGGATGGCCAAGGAAGCGGTCAACCGGGCCTTCGAGTCCAGCCTGACCGAGGGCCTGCTCTACGAGCGCCGACTGTTCCACTCCGCCTTCGCCACCGACGACCAGACCGAGGGCATGGCTGCCTTCACCGAGAAACGCCCTGCCAACTTCACGCACCGCTAGGGTGCTGACGTGACCGTCACCGAGCCGGAGATTGTGCAGGAGCCGAAACCCGAGCCCAAGCCGGACTGGTGGCAGCGCCGCTATACCTTCACCGGCACCGCTGTCGGTCTGGTGTTTCTCGGCCTCTCACTGAGCCCGTCGCTGTTGCCGCGTGGCCCGCTGTTCCAGGGTCTGGTCAGTGGCGCCGCCGGCGCCATCGGATACGGCCTCGGTGTGTTTGCCGTCTGGCTGGTGAATTTCATGCTGTCGCGGCCTACCAGCCCGCACCCGCCGCGCTGGGCCTGGCCGGTGCTGGTCATCGTCGGGATCATCTGGCTGGTGCTCACGATCTACTGGTTTCACGTCTGGCAGGACCACGTTCGCGACCTGATGGGCGTGCCACGGCTGAAGTGGTTCAACTACCCGCAAGCCGGCCTCATCGGCGTCATCACGTTGTTCGTGTTCGTCGAAATCGGCCAGCTGGTCGGCAAACTCGTCAGATACCTGGTGCGCCAGCTGAATCGTTTTGCGCCACCGCGCGTTTCGTTCGTGGTCGTGGTCGCGATCCTGCTGAGCCTGACGATCGCGCTGCTCAACGGCATCGTGGTCCGGGGCGGCATGAGCTTCCTGAACAGCACCTTCGCCTCGGTCAACGACGAGATGGATGCCGACAATCCGGCCCCCACCACGCCGCTGCGTTCGGGCGGCCCGGGCTCACTGGTCACCTGGGACACGTTGGGCCATCAGGGTCGTGTCTTCGTCGCCGGTGGCCCCACCGTCGAACAGCTCTCGAAGTTCAACGGCACCCCCGCGGTCGAGCCGATCCGCGCCTACGCCGGTAAGAACTCCGCCAAGAACATCAAGGCCGCAGCCGATCTCGCCGCCCGCGAACTGGAGCGGGCCGGCGGGTTCAAGCGCAAGGTCATCGCGGTCGCGACCACGACGGGAACGGGGTGGATCAACGAAGCCGAGGCCTCCGGGCTCGAGTACATGTACAACGGCGACACCGCGATCGTGAGCATGCAGTACTCGTTCCTGCCGAGTTGGTTGTCGTTCCTGGTCGACAAGGAGAATGCGCGTCAGGCGGGCCAGGCGCTGTTCGAGGCGGTCGACGCGCGGCTGCGCGAGATGCCCGAAGCGCAGCGGCCCAAGATCGTGGTGTTCGGCGAAAGTCTGGGTTCGTTCGGCGGTGAGGCGCCGTTCCTGAGCCCGAACAACATCATCGCCCGCACCAACGGGGCCCTGTTCTCCGGCCCGACGTTCAACAACACGATGTGGGACGACGTCACGGTCAACCGCGACGCCGATTCGCCGATGTGGCTGCCGATCTACGACGAGGGCCAGAACATCCGGTTCGCGGCACGGCCGGACAACCTGGGCCGCCCCGATAAGCCGTGGGGGTACCCGCGGATCGTCTACCTGCAGCACGCCTCGGACCCGATCACCTGGTGGAACCCGGATCTGCTGTTCGCCGAACCGGATTGGCTGCGCGAGCCGCGCGGTTACGACGTGTCCCCCGACATGTACTGGATTCCGATCGTGACGTTCCTGCAGGTGTCCGCGGACATGGCGGTGGCCGTCGATGTGCCCGACGGGCACGGGCACCGTTATGTGCGCGACGTCGTCAACGCGTGGGCAGCGATCCTGCAGCCCCCGGGCTGGACACCAGATAAGACCGATCGACTTCGGGGAATCGTTCACGCGCCGGAGTGAGTTCGGCGAGCACGCCCGCCTCGACCAGTGCTTCGTAACCACCGATGACGTCGGTGGCGCGGTGCAGGCCGAGGTCGAGCAGCGAGGCCGCGGCCAGGCTCGAGGTGTAGCCCTGCGAGCACAGCACCACCCACTCGACATCGTGGTCTTTCGCTTGGGGCAGGCGGGCGTCGCTGGTGGGATCGCAGCGCCACTCCAACACATTTCGTTCGATCACCAATGCCGCCGCCGTCTCCCCTTCGATGGCACGTTGGGCCGCAGGCCGGATGTCGACGAGGATCGCGCCGCGCCGCAGCGCGGCCGGGACGTCGCCGGCCGCCAGTCGCCGCAGGCGCTGCCGGGCGACGCTCAGGATGCTATCGATTCGGCTGGCCATCGGATCAGGATCCTTCGGGTTCGTTGGTCAGTTCCGTGCGCGTGCGGCGCAGCGTGTTGCGTTGGGTCACTTCGTAATACGACATTGCGGTCAGCGGCGGCGAGTAGGCGTGCACGCTCAGCGTAGTCGCCGCCGGCGTCGTGGTGACCGGCGCCCGGACGACATCGTGCACCCACCCGAGCGGGAACGCCGCCTGATCCCCGGCGTCGAGCCGACGGCGGTGCAAACGCTCACCGTCCCAACGATATTCGTGCAGTGCGCCGGAGAGCACGGTCAGCGCACCGAGCGATCCGCCGTGGTCGTGCAGTTCGGTGAAGTGGCCGGGCACCCAGCTGATCAGCCAGACGTCCAGCTCGTCGTCGGCATACAGCTGGGTGAACCACCGGTCTTCGGCGGGCGGTCCGCCGGCGGGCAACAAGTCGTTGAACCGACCGCGCAACACCTCGTCCGCGTACTGGTCGGTGGCGTGCAACAGGTCGGGCAGCCGCAGGCGGGTGGGCGCCGACACGGCTGGGGCGGTCGAGGGAAAAGTGGCAAGAGAAAGGGCAGCGCCCGAATACGGCATGACAAGGGACTTTCGACAGAGATTGCAGGGGAGTCGGGGGTCGGCTAGTACCGACAACACTCCTGAGACCCGGTGCGCACCATCATGGTCGCCAGTGTTGCATAGATTGAATCCATGCGCGGGTACCGAAGTCGCTCCCTGTTCGGCGCAATTGCGTGTGCTGCGGCGCTGACCGCGTGCTCGTCCGGCGGCGGGGGGCAGGGCGCGTCGACGACGACCGCACCGTCGAGCAGCGTGCAACAGTCGGGCGAGACGGGCTCGTCGTCGGACACCGTCGCGGTGTCGCCGGGCGGAGTGACCACCCGGATCGACGTACCCGCAGAATCGACCGAAGAACAGTATGCACAGGCCTGCATGGCCACCAAAGCGTGGATGGAAGCCAAGGGCGGTGATCCGACGACGT
Source organism: Mycolicibacterium rhodesiae JS60 (assembly GCA_000230935.2). Taxonomy (GTDB): domain Bacteria; phylum Actinomycetota; class Actinomycetes; order Mycobacteriales; family Mycobacteriaceae; genus Mycobacterium; species Mycobacterium rhodesiae_B. The sequence continues at coordinate 1,877,462 of AGIQ01000002.1, read as the reverse complement.
TGGTCGAGCCGTTCCTCAAAGATCTGCAGAGCAACGCGGCCGCCGGCCCCCCGACGTTCAACAAGACCTGGGGAGAGTTATCCACTGCCCAGCAGGCCGCGGTGATCATCGCGGTCCGGGCCGCCGCCGAGGGCGGCTGCTGAGCGTTGGAATCACGGGTAGCAAAAGTCACCGCAACGGCTGTAGGTTCCACTTTCGCGTGGCGGATGTCGCGAGCTCTACCTGGCCGTTTCCAAAATTCCATCCAAGATGGCGGGCGCCGAGTTCCATTTTCGATGGCGGATCCTAGCTAGAACCACACGGTTGTCCAGATCTTGATCCCTCCTTGGATTCCCGTCGCTCCCCTTCGCGCTCAAACGTCCGTGCATCAAGAGACGTTCGTGCTCGCGAGTCACACAGAGGTTGTTCGTGAGCTTCGGAACTGCGGGGTCGGTGGGATACAGGAATCCCGATTCGAGATTCTCAGGGAGCCAGATATTTTCGTCGTGATCGTCCCGCGGCCAACAACGCCTTCAACGGCCGCATCAGAGGCATCCACCTCGCGATCGCCGATGCCGCACAAGCCGCCAACCACCACGTCGACCCCGAGGAGGCGCTGCGCATCGCCATGGCCCGCCAATAGGTCGGAACCGCCGACAACACAACCCGCGCGAGCCCTCAGCGGCTGAGCCCTGCACCGCTGTCGACGCGCGGGCACAAGTCTTCACGTTGGCCGTCGCGCAAGGCGCACTGGAGGCCCGCACCGACAACAGCACCTGGCGCAATGCGCGGGCCGGGATCACCGGCACCGCGTTCCTACATCGCGTCCACCGTGGGATCCACGCCTACTTGCAGTTCCCGATCGACACCGGCTACCAGCCCTGTACGCCGCCACCCGCTACGACAGCGACGAACGTACCGACATGGAGGCACGGATTGGCCAAGCTGTTCGCCTTCGAGGCGGCCCATGGAGATCGCACTGAACGCGGCGCGAATCCGCGGCGGTCACGGCTACTCCACCGAGTACGGCGCCGAGCGCGACTTCCGCGACGCGCCACTGATGATCGTCCGCGAGGACACCCACGAAATCCAACGCGACGTCGTCGCCGGCCAGTTGGTGGCCGGTGGCCCGATCTGACCATGGAGATCGCGCCCGCGACGTGGGGTCGATCGGCGCTAGGTAACATCGGCTAATGACAAGGCGCTGGGCTAATGGGGGCACCCCGGCGGCTCGCGGCGAGGACACCCCCAACGTCGAGTCCCGGCCTGAACAGACCAAGAAGCGCATTCGAGACGCCGCCGCCCAGGTCTTGAGCGCGAAAGGCTATGCCGGTTTTCGCGTTACCGAGGTTGCGGCGATAGCCGAGGTTCAAGCCCCCGCGATCTACTACTACTGGGCCTCTCGTGACGAACTCATCGAGGAGGTGATGTGGGTCGGCACCGCGGCGACCCGTGACCACACCGCCGCTGTACTGGACGCGCTGCCGTCTGACGTCTCCGCAATGGATCGGTTGATGGCCGCGGTGGAAGCCCACCTGCGACACGTGCTCGAGATGTCGGACTATTCGCGCGCAGCGATTCGCAACGCCGACCAGGTTCCGCCATCGATCCGCAAGCGCCAAATGCGCGAAGAAAACCTCTACGGCGAGTTGTGGCGGCGCCTACTCTCCGACCTCAACCGTTCCGGCGATATGCGCGTGGAACTTGACCCGTACCACGCTCAGATGCTGATTCTCGGGGCGCTCAACTGGTGCTCGGAATGGTGGGACCCCCGGCGATCCTCAGTCGATACGTTGGTGGCGGACGCCCAATCTTTCGTGCGCGGTTCGATTATCACCTTTCCGCAACCCAGCCGGCGCCGCCGCGGGCAGGCCTGAGCGACCACGTACGACTGTGCTGCAGAGCGCATTTCGCGCGTCCGCAGCAGGCACCCAAGTTGTCTAAACCGTGTTAAATTGGGCGTGTCGTTAACTGAAGGGACACACCCGAGCATGTCACAGACGGACTACCTCGGATTGCCAGGCAAGTACGTCGAAGAGATTTCAGATCAACTGTGGCGCATTGAATTACCTCTGCCGATGCCCGATCTCACCTCCGTTAATGCCTACGCAATCGGCGGGAAAGACGGTGTCACGCTCATCGATCCGGGATACCCTAGTCCGGAGTCAGAGGACATGCTGATTGCGGCGTTGTATGCACTCGGTTTCTCGGTCGGTGACGTCGAACGAATCTTGGTGACCCACTTGCACTGGGACCACTACGCCCAGGCCTTACGGTGGCAACGCCAGTTGGGCACGTGCGTTTATCTCGGGCACGAGGAACATCACGCCATCGCTGCCGTTGAACAGGCGCAGAGCCCGTACTCCGACCAGGTAGCGCTGCTGCGTACCGCAGGCGCACACGCCTTGGCCGATGATGTGCAATACCTTGAATTGCAACCCTACGAACGTGATATCACCCTAGGGCCGCCTGATGTCTGGCTGCACGATGGCGATCAAATAAATTGCGGGGAAAGAACTCTTGTGGCCCGAGCAACGCCGGGACATACTCGCGGGCACTTCATTTTCGAGATTCCCGAACAAGGACTGCTCTTCACCGGCGACCACGTGTTGCCACGCATCACGCCGTCCATCGGTTTCGAGCCGCGTCCAGATCCGTACGCGTTGAGATCCTATCTGGCGTCGCTCCAACTCCTCATATCGTTACCGGCCAACAAGATGCTGCCCGCGCATGGGCCCATCGGTCAGGACGTGACGACGCGTGTCGCGGAGTTGTTGTCGCATCACGAAAGTCGACTCGAGAACATCCTCAGCTTCGTCGCCGCGGGGGCCAGCACCGCCTATGAGGTTGCCCGTGAGATGCGTTGGACCCGACAACTGCGCTCCGTCGACGACCTCAACACCGTCCACGCCATGAGCGCCGTACTAGAAGTGCTCGCGCATCTCGAAGTGCTACAGACGCAGGGTTTGGTCGAGGCCACGCATTCTCAGGAGACGCGGCTCTATCGCGCCAGCTGACGTGCTCGACTGAGTTACATTGCGCTGAAAACGGCGGCGAGTCCCTGTCCTCCTCCGATGCACATCGTCTCCAGCGCACGTCCTCCGCCGCGACGGCGGAGCTCGTACAACATAGTTGTCATGATTCGAAGTCCGGTTGCTGCGATGGGGTGACCCAGTGAGATGCCGGATCCATTGACGTTGAGCCGGTCCTCCACGTCGGCCTGCTCTAGTTTCCAGCCGTCGAGGACAGCCAGCACTTGCACGGCGAAGGCTTCGTTGACCTCGATTAGATCGAGATCGTCGAAACTCAAACCCGTTCGCGCGAAAAGCTTCTGCACGGCCGGTACGGGACCGATCCCCATCCTTGCGGGGTCACATCCAAAGGCGGCCCAGCTCTCGAGGAAGCCCATCGGTTCCAGACCCAGGGCATCGAGGCGATCCTCGGCGACCACCAAACACGCGGCCGCCGCATCGTTTTGCTGGCTGGAGTTGCCTGCCGTGACGGTCCCGCCGGCGATCAGGGGTCGAAGCGCGCCCAGCGAGGCGACAGTGCTGTGCGGTCGAATTCCTTCGTCGCGGTCGACGATGACTGGTTCCCCGCGACGTTGCGGAACCTCCACGGCGACGATCTCGGCGGCAAAGTCGCCGCGCGCTTGCGCGGCGGCCGCACGGTAATGACTACGGGCCGCGAACGCGTCCGCGGCCTCGCGATCGATGCCGTAGTCGTTAGCCAGGTTCTCGGCAGTCTCGACCATCCCACTGATCGCACCGAATCTCCATGCAGGTTGGGACATTTCACGTCCGCGGTCCAGGCGGTCGTACAGGCTTTGATTGCCAGACCGCTGACCCCACCGCGCGCTGGTCGTGTAATGCTCGATGTTGCTCATCGATTCGACGCCGCCGGCCACGACCACGTCGGCCGCCTCGGTTTGCACCATCATGGCCGCCGTGATGAGAGCTTGCAGGCCGCCACCGCAACGCCGATCGATCTGAAGGCCGGGGACGCTCAGTGGTAGGTCAGCGTGCAAAGCGGCCCAGCGCCCGATGCACGGGGCCTCAGAGTTGCTATAGGACTGGGCGAAGACCACGTCCTCGATGACCACCGGGTCGATTCCGCTGCGACTCACCACCGCCTCGAGAATGCGCGCGGCGAGGTCCTCCGCTCGAAGGGGCCGAAACACTCCCCCGAACCCGCCGACGGCGGTGCGGGCGGGCGCCACGATCGCCGCACGCCTCACTGTGGCGCTCCAACTGAATGAGTGGGTTCGAAGTTCACATCCTGCCTTTCTGGGGAGACGAAATAACGCCATCGAGAATCATCTGTCGAATCACCAGCGAGCGGACCTTGCCGGAAGCGGTGAGGGCCAGCTCATCGGTGAAGAACCACTGCTGGGGGATTTTGTACCGAGCCAATCGCGCCGCGCAGTGATCGTGCAACTTTGCGGCCAGAGCTCTTTGATCCGCACCATCTCCAGCCACGACGACGGCAGCCACGAGCTCCCCCAATCGGTCATCGGGCAGCCCGACGACCGCGACGTTCTGGACGCTGTCATGGTCGAGCAGACACTGTGATACCTCGGTTGGGGAGATGTTCTCACCGCCGCGGATGATCAATTCCTTGAGGCGACCCGTGATGGTGAGGTAGCCGCGCTCATTCATCGTTCCGAGATCGCCCGTGTGCACCCAGCCGTCGGCGTCGACGGTGCCCGCCGTGGCGTCCGGATCCCGGTAATACCCCAACATCTGCTGGTATCCGCGCGCACAGATCTCACCGATTACGCCGACGTCGACCGTACGTCCCGTTCGGGGATCGGCGATGCGGCACTCAACCTGCGGGAGCGGTCTTCCGATGGTGTTGGCGATGTCGTCGGCCGAGTCGCCGCGCCGCGTGGCGGTCAGCGGGGCACTCACCTCGGTCTGACCGTAGACGTTGAACACCGAACCACCGAAGACGTCCTGTGCGGTGCGGATCAACTCAGCGGGCACGGTGGACGCACCCGCCAAGATCGTCGGCACGGAGTAGCTGCCGGACGCACGCCTGGCGGCCTGAACCAGGTCGTCGAGCATCGCAGGCACCAGCAGGGCCGTCGTCACCCCTTCGCGACGGATCAGAGCCAGCGCCTCGCTGGCGTCCCAGCGTTCCATGATCACCAGGGTCCCCCCGACACCAAGAGCACCCAGTGTCGACGTCACGCACCCGGCGGTATGAAACTGCGGGAACGGCGATAAACACACCGACCCTGGCTGCACGCCACAGGTTTGCATCGCGATCCGTGCGACGTTGACGACCGCTCGGTGGGACAACAGAACGCCCTTTTGCGGTCCGGTCGTCCCAGAGGTGTACTGCAGCATCGCCGGTCCGGAAGGATCTACCGTCGGCCAGTCATGTTCGTCGTGGATCTCACCTTCCGACCAGGACCACACCACGTCGAGTGCGTAGACGCGGCGTACGGTCGGACACTGTGCAACGACGCGGCGGACGACGTCGCTGAGGTCGCGGCCGTGGATGGACGGTGCGTAGATCAGCATGGCGGTATCGGAGTGGCGCAGGGTGTATCGCAACTCATCGATACCGGCGTGTGGGTTCAGGGCGACGAGCGTCCTTCCGGCCAACCCCACCGCGTACTCGATGAGCGGCCATTCCACGACATTTGGAGCAAGCACGGCGATGTGGTCGCCGGGTTCCGTGTCGCGCAGCAGAGCTGTTGCGATTTTGCGGGAGTGGACCACGACGTCGCGGTACGTCAGCCGCCATGGGTGTTGGCGTGCGTCGGTGCCGATGATGGCCAACCGGTCCGGAAACCGCTGCGCCTGTTCGGAAAGTAATGTAGCGGCGGTGCAGTCAATCAGGCCGATCGATTCGTCACGTCGCCACTGCGCCGGATGCCCGCTCACATCAGCCGTCCGCCCCCGACTTCGATAACGGCCCCGGTGATGAAACTGGACAGATCGGACGCCAGGAATAGTGCGGCACCGGCAACTTCGTGAGGTTCACCCGCGCGCTTCATCGGTATGGTCGACTCGAGATTCGCGAAGGCGTCGGCCGGCATGGCCGCGGTCATCGGTGTGCGGATGAGCCCCGGCGCGATGGCGTTGACCCGAACGGCCCTGTTGGCCAATTCTTTCGCCGCCGCCTTGGTCAAGCCCACGATTCCGGCCTTTGCGGCGCTGTAGTTGGTCTGACCGAAGTTGCCACCCTTACCCGACAACGAGGACATGTTGATGATCGACCCGCGGCCTTGCTCTCTCATGATCGCGCCTGCAGTCTTGACACCGAGCCAGGTTCCCGCCAGATGAACCTTGATGACGATTTCGAAGTCGTTCATCGACATCTTCGCCATCCGGTTGTCCCGCGTGATGCCTGCGTTGTTGACCCAAATGTCAAGTGATCCGAAGGCCGAGACGGCCGCGTCGGCCAGTGCCTCGACCGCCTTCTCGTCGGTGACGTCGCAACCGACCGCGATCACGTCCGCCCCGCCGAGTGCGCTCGCCGCGGCTTCGGCCTGGGCGCGGTTCACGTCGGCGATGACGACCCGCGCTCCGTGGCCGAGCATCGCGGTGGCGATCTCATAGCCGATGCCTTGCGCAGCTCCCGTGACAACGGCGACCCGGCCAGCAACCAGTCCGGACGCTGCAACGGGAAGTGGTGGAGCAGAAGCGATGTCAGGCATCGATGAATCCTTCCTCGCGGAGAAGTTGCTTTGCGATGATCAGCTTTTGCACTTCGCTGGTGCCTTCATAGATTCGGTAGAGTCGTGCATCACGGTAGAAGCGCTCGACCGAAGTGGTTCGCATATACCCTGCACCACCGAACACCTGGACGCCGCGATCGGCGACCCGCCCTACCATCTCGCTACAGAACAGCTTGGCCGCCGACTGTCCGAGGGAACGATCGCGTCCGGAATCGTAGGCCGCGGCCGCCTCGATCACCATCGCGCGCCCCGCATTGATCTCGGTGTAGGAATCCGCGAGATGGGCCTGGATCAGCTGAAACCGTCCGATGGGGGCGCCGCCCTGCTTGGCGGTCGCGGCGTGGGCAACGCTGTCGTCGAGAATGCGCTGGGCCAGCCCCACACACAGCGCCGCGATGTGCAACCGACCTCGCGATAACACGGTCAACGCATTGGCATATCCGCGGCCCGGCTCCCCGCCGACGAGCTGTTCCGCAGGGACTCTGACGTCGTCGAAAGTCACCTCCGACGTCCACGCGCCGGCCTGGCCCATCTTGTGATCCTTCGGGCCGACTGTCACACCGTCTCGGGTGCGTTCGACGATGAACGTCGAGATGCCGCGCCCCCCAGTAGATTCAGGGTCTGTTCTGGCGAAGACCAGCAATAGATCGGCCAGAGCGGCATTGGTGATGTACCGCTTCTGTCCGCTGATTACGAAGTCGGTGCCGTCGGCACGCGCCTTCGTGCGAAGACCTGCTGGGTCCGATCCTGCCTCGGCTTCAGTCAGCGCAAACGACGCGATCGACTCCCCAGTGGCCAACCGCGGCAGGTAGGTGGATTTCTGAGCGTCGGTGCCGAATCGGTTGATGATCTGGCCGGCGATACCGTTGTTCGTCCCGAACAGCGATCGAAACGCGGGAGCGGTATAGCCAAACTCGAAAGCAAGCTGCACGTCTTCGCGCATGTCCAAACCCAGTCCGCCGTATTCCTCGGGCAAGGCGTAACCAAAAAGGCCCAGCTCGGCTGCGCCACGGTGGATACGCTCGGGAATTGCGTCAGCGTCCTCGATCTCCTGTTCAGCAGGCACGACCTGCTTGCGGACGAATTCACGCACCGCCGAACGTATTTGGGAGAAGTCTTCGTCTTCCACGGAAGCTCCGATCTACTTGCGGGAGTTTCGGGCATGCGCCTTGCCGTCATAGGACGGTTCGGGTCGCCAGGGATACCAGTCCGGCAGATCAGCGCTCGGGCGCAGCGACCACTCCGGCGGACGCTTTTCCAGGAATGCCTTGACACCCTCGGCGGAATCAGGACCCGAGCCGGTGTGTACCAGTCCGGCCGATTCGATCTCGTGAGCCTGCATCGGATGGTCGGAACCCAGCATCTGCCACATCAGCTGCCGCGTCAGCGCCACCGAGACCGGCGCGGTATTCAGCACGATCTGTTCAGCGATCGCGTGGGCCGCATCGAGCAACTGGTCGGCGGGATGAATGCTGCGAAAGAGCCCCGCTTCGAGGGCCTCGGCCGCGCCGAACACCCGCCCCGTCAATGCCCAATCCAATGCCTGATTGATCCCGACGATGCGCGGCAGGAACCAGCTGGAGGACCCGTCGGGGATGATGCCGCGGGCGGTAAACGGGTAACCGATCTTGGCGCTGTCCACGGCGAGACGGAAGTCCATCGGTAGGATCATCGATGCCCCGAATCCGACCGCGGGTCCATTGACCGCGGCGATGACCGGCTTGATCGAACGGTAGATGCGCAGGTTCACGCAACCGCCGATGTCGCGCGGCGCACCTCTCTCGGGGTCGCTGGTCCGTTCGAATGATCCGCCGCCCGAGGACAGGTCGGCGCCGGCACAGAACGCACGGCCCGCTCCGGTGACGATCACCGCTCGCACTGACTCGTCGGCATCAGTGGTGTCGAAGGCCTCGATGAGCGACTCGCACATCGAGGTCGTGACGGCGTTCAGGTTGTCCGGGCGATTGAGGACAATCACTGCGACGCCGTTGGAGACGTTCAACGTAATTTCGGGCATGGTGTCACCGTCCTGTCGGTTGGATGCTGTTAGCCGTCGAGTCGCTCGAGCACGGTGGCATTGGCCATTCCGCCGCCCTCGCACATACTCTGCAGTCCGAAACGCACTCCGCTGGCTCGCATGTGGTGGACGAGGGTGGTCATCAACCGGCCACCGGAGGCGCCCAAGGGATGTCCCAGTGCTATTGCCCCGCCGTTCGGGTTGAGCCGCGCGGGGTCAGCGCCGGTTTCTGCCAGCCATGCCAGCGTGACACTGGCGAAGGCCTCGTTGATCTCGAAGGCGCCGATGGCGTCGATGTCGAGATGCGCTGCTTTGAGCACCTTTTCGGTCGCGGGGATCGGCCCGGTCAGCATGGTAACCGGGTCGACGCCCGCCAGCGCGAAGCTGTGCAGGCGGGCTAACGGCTGCCATCCGAGCTCGCGAGCCCGTTCACTGGTGGTGATCAGCAACGCAGAGGCGCCGTCGGATATCTGCGAGGAATTCGCAGCGGTGATCACGCCGTCGTCGTCGAAGGCGGGCTTCAACTTGCCAAGGGACTCCAACGATCCGTCCCGCCGCACGCCCCCGTCGGTGTCAACGACGGTGGTCGAGCCATCGTCGTTGACGACGGTGATGGGGGCGATCTCCGACTCGAAACGTCCGCCGTCGATCGCGTCGGCCGCCTTGGCGTGCGATTCGAGCGCATGCTGATCGAGTTCCGCACGACTGAGATTCCAACGGCGGGCGATGGTTTCGGCACTGACCCCCTGATTGAACTGGACTCCACCGTAGCGGGCTAGCGCCTTCGGTCCGTATGGTGCTCCCAATCCCCCCTTGCGCGTCGATCCCATCGGGATTCGGCTCATCGACTCCACACCACCGGCGACGACCACGTCGTACTGGCCGGACATCACTCCGGCCGCAGCAAAGTGCACCGATTGTTGTGACGACCCGCACTGGCGGTCGATGGTCACCGACGGAACCTCTTCGGGCCAGCCTGCGGCCAGGACGGCGAATCGGCCCACGTTGCCGCTCTGCTCACCCACTTGCGATACACAGCCCCAGATGACGTCATCAACGAGCGACGGATCGAGCTCGTTGCGACTAGCCAGCGCCTCGAGGACTGCAGCCGAGAGATCGACCGGATGCACGCCCGACAGGGCACCGTTGCGTTTGCCGACCGGGCTGCGCACGGCATCCACGATCACTGCGTCTCTCACCGAAAGTACCTCCATGCGTTGGGAACCGCCGTGGCGACAACCATCAGCGTCTGGGAATCGACGTTCACGAGCCGGTCCAGAGTGGGGCGCGCTTCTCGGCGAACGCGACGGCGCCCTCATGGGCGTCTGAAGACCCGAAGACCGGTTCGGTGAGCTCGCGCTGTCGGTCGAACTGATCGGCCAGCGACCAATCGCGAGCCTCTGTCATTATTCGCTTGGTGGCACGCAGCGCTAACGGACCATTGGCGCTGAGGCGGCCAGCGAAGTCGATCGCTTCCGTCAGGGCCTGGCCTGGCTCAGTGAGTCTGTTGACGAGTCCGAGGTCGAAGGCGCGCTGAGCGGTCATCGGCTCCCCGGTCATCGCGAATTCCAGCGCGACGCGGTGCGGGATCAGTCGCGGCAATCGCAGGAGTCCTCCGGCGGCAGCGACCAAGCCGCGCTTCGGCTCAGGTAGACCGAAGACCGCGGACGAGGACGCCACGACGAAGTCGCAGGCCAGCGTGATCTCGAACCCGCCGGCCAACGCGTAACCTTCGACGGCGGCGATCATCGGTTTCAGCGGCGGATTCTCTACGATGCCAGCAAAACCGCCGCGCTGCGTCGACGGGCGAACTCCCTGCACGAACGCTTTGAGATCCATCCCAGCACAGAATGTTCCGCCGGCTCCGGTGATGATCCCGACTTGCAGGTCGTCCCGCGAATCCAATTCAGTCACAGCATGTTCGATCGCCTGCGCGACCTCGAGGTTGACCGCGTTGCGCACCTGCGGCCGGTTGATGGTGACGATCAGGATGGCGCCGTGCACGTTGGTCACGACTTGCGCTCCGGGCTCGGCCCTCGTCGCTGGATCAGCAGTCATTCTGGTCCTTTCTTGCACCGACGGTCTACAGACCAAGCGACTTGCTGATGATGGACTTCATGATTTCGCTGGTGCCCCCATAAATTCTGGTCACGCGTGCATCGGCGTAGAGCCGGGCGATGGGATACTCGAGCATGTAGCCGTATCCACCGAACAACTGCAGGCACTTGTCGATCACCCGGCCCTGAAGTTCGGTGCAGAACAGTTTCGCCTTGGCCGCATCGACGGCGGTGAGCTCGCCTCGGTCGTGGTCATCGAGTGCGCGGTCCACCAGCATCTGCCCGGCCTCGATTTCCGTTGCGCATTCGGCGAGAACGAATTTCGTGTTCTGCATGGTCGACAGTGGTTTGCCGAATACCTTTCGTTCCTTGACATAGTCGATCGCCGAGTCCATGGCAGCAGTCGCAGCGGCTTGGGAGCCGACGGCGATGGACAGTCGCTCCTGGGCAAGGTTGTGGCCCAGGTACTCGAATGCGCGACCTTCGTCACCGAGAAGGTTCTCCACCGGTACTTCGACGTCGTCGAAGTGCAGCTCGGCGGTGTCCTGGGCCTTCAATCCAAGCTTGGCCATATTTCCCGCGACGGAGAAGCCCGGGGTGGACGCTTCGACGACGATGATGCTCAAGCCGGACCGTCGATCGGTCGGGTCTGCGGGTGCGGTGCGTGCGACGACGAGCACCAGGTCGGCGTTGACTCCCCCGGTGATGAAGGTCTTCGCCCCGTTCACGACGTAGGTGTCGCCGTGGCGGCTAGCCGTGGTGGTGATCCCGGCGATGTCCGATCCCGTCCCTGGTTCGGTCATCGCGATCGCCGAGATCAGTTGGCCACTCGCCGCGCCTGGCAGCCAGCGCTGCTTCTGCTCGTCAGTGCAGTACGCCAGCAGGTACGGGAGCACGATGTCCATGTGCACGCGCAGCGATCCCAATCCCACCTTGGCGCGTAGCGTCTCCTCGGTGAGCACGGCGCTGTACTTGTAGGTGGTCTCGCCGCTGCCTCCGTACTCTTTCGGGATCTGGATGCCCAGAATGCCCAATTCGCCTAGCTGGGTGTAGAACTCGCGTGGCGGTGCGCCACGGCGCTCCCAGTCCTCGTACGCCGGGACGACCTCCTTCTGGAGGAATCCACGGGCCATCTGTCGAAAGGCTTCGTGTTCGTCGGAGAACACCGTTCGTTTCATGGGTCTTTCCTGGGTTGATTGCGCGACTGAGCGGAGGGCCGTGTCCGCTACCTCGGGGACATTCGGTTGGCTCCGTCAAGCCGAACGGTTTCACCATTGAGGTAGGCATTGTCGATGATCGAGCAGGCCAGTCTTGCGTACTCATCGGGAGATCCCAGCCGGGCCGGGTGCGGAACCGACTCACTGAGTGACTCGCGCACGTCGTCGCGCAATCCCGCCAACATCGGGGTATCCATCAGCCCGGGAGCGATGGTGCACACCCGGATCCCCTTGGACGCCAGATCACGGGCTGCACAAAGCGTAAGTCCCACGACACCCGCCTTCGAGGCCGCGTATCCAGCCTGACCGATCTGTCCTTCGAAGGCCGCTATCGAGGCAGTCCACACCATCACTCCACGTTCGCCGTCGATCGGTTCGTTGCGTGCCATCGCCGCCGCCGCAGTGCTGGCAACGACGAATGTTCCCAACAGATTGGTCTGCACGATCGCCGAGAATCGCTCGAGATCGCCTATTGAGCCGTCCTTGTTCACCAAACGCACCGCCCCGCCGCGGCCGGCAGTGTGTACCAGCGCCCGGAGCCGCCCGCCCTCGGATGCGACACTCACCGCCTCGGCGACTTGGGCGGCGTCGGTTACGTCGGTCGGCACGAAGCACGCCTTCTCACCGAGTTCGGCTGCGAGGTCGCGTCCCTTCGATGTCGGCAAGTCGGCGATGACTACGCGCGCGCCCAGTTCCGCCAAACGACGAGCAGTGGCCCACCCCAAGCCCGAGGCGCCGCCGGTGACCAACACCGACTGTCCAACTATCTGCATCCCGCCTCACCTGTCGATAGCGATTCCACTCCGCGCGGTCCGCGCGCCGGATCGGGGCGAAGCGAGCCTCATGCGGCTTGCTCTATTTAAAGGCGTTTAAACGTGCGAGTCAAACTGCGGGCGGGACTCAACACGTTGAACTGCACCTTCGGACTACTCTGATACCAATGGCCTGTATCCCCATTTACCAGGGTGTTTCGCATCTCTACGGAAAAAGTCGCGCAAGCCAGCTGCTGGTCACCTACTTGACACTGACACGAATCGGGCGCCGGCGGGTGGCCGTGCGTTGACGTGCTTTTAAATTGGCTTTATGTTGGGGCGACGTGCTCGGTGCGCAACCGCCAGACTGAGCCCGCTGAAGAGGAAGTGGAGCAGACATGGGCCTGCCGTTGACCAGTGACCAGATCGACCTGCAGGCACGCGCCTTTGAAGCAGGAAGCAAGCTTCGCGACGAGGTCGCGGAATGGGACCGCACCAACAAGGTTCCCTACCAACGGGTTGTCGACCACATCGCCGATCACGGACTGCTCGGGTTGGCGATGCCCCAGAAGTACGGCGGCCAGGGCCGCTCCACGATGGATTACTTCCTCGTCGTGGAGGCCCTCTTCCGCGGTTCACAGTTCTGGGTCGTGGGCGAACCCGTCTTCGCCACGACAGGGCCTGGGCCCACGATGCTGCTCCTGGCGGAGCAGGAACGCACCCGCGAGAAGTACCTCCCCGACATCGTGCAGGGCAAACGACAGTGTGCGATCGCCCTCACCGAACCGGACTACGGCTCCGACCTGACCTCGCTGGCCACCACGGCAACAGCCGACGGCGACAGCTTCATCATCAATGGGTCGAAGAGTTACGTCACCGGCGCAGTCGAGAACGACCTGTACGCGGTATTCGCTCGATTCGATGGCTTGCCCGGCCACAAAGGAATTGGTGCCGTACTTATCGACGCGGGAACACCGGGATTCACCATCGAAGCGGGTCCGGAATTTCTAGGCTGCCGGGGAGTTCCGCACGGCAACCTGACCATGTCCGACGTCCGCATCCCCGCAGAGAACGTCGTGCTTGGCGCGGGTAACTTTGCCAAGCTGATGTCTGCATTCAACGTCGAGAGATTGCACAATTGTGCGTTCAATCTGGGCATGGCCGAAGCGGCCTACGATGAAGCCGTGAAGTTTGTCGAGAAGCGAGAAGCGTTTGGACGCAAGATCGTTGAGTTCCAGTCGGTGTATCACACGCTGGTGGACATGTGGACAGACATCGAAGCGCTGCGTGCGCTCGCGCAGAACGCGGCGGCTTCTGCGATCGACGGCAACTTCCCCCAAGGGCTGGACACGACCATTGCAAAGCTCTTCGGCGCGCGGGTCGCGTCCCAGATCACGGTCAAGGGGCTGGAACTTCACGGCGGATACGGCGCGACACTCGACTACCCGATCCAACGCATTCATCGCGACGTCGTCTCGACCATCGTGGCTGGCGGCAGCCCGCTGGTGCTGAGAAATTCGATCGCTTCGCAGATCCTGCCTGATCAGCGGTTTTCTCAGCGCCGCTGATGATCCCCTGCGCCATCGCTCTTCGAAAAGGACAACGAACATGAGTTCTCTGACCGCACCACGCGCGCTGGTCGCCGGTGGATCCGGCGGTATCGGCCGTGCCATCGCGGTCGGCTTGGCCGAGGCGGGATGGGACATCGCGTTGACGTACCGCAACAACAAGGACGCCGGCGCAGAAACGGCCGAACTCGTGCGGGCGGCCGGTCGGCAGGCAAGCATCCACGGCGTGGACCTCGTTGACGCCGCAGCCGCGAGAGATGTGGTCACCGGCATCGGTGCCCAGGGGCCACTTGCAGCCGTGGTGTACGCGGCCGGCCCACACATTCCCATGCGCTTCATCTCGGAATTGTCACCGGAGACGTTCTCCGACACCATCGATCAAGATCTCAAAGCGTGCTTCAACTTTCTGCAACCCTCGTTGCCGCTACTTCGGCCGACGAAGGGCGCGGTTCTGGCCATCGTCACCCCGGTCATCTCGCGCTACACCCGCAAGGACATCATGTCCGTCACGCCAAAGGCCGCAGTGCAGGCTCTGATTCGGGGCATCGCGTCTGAAGAGGGTCGCTACGGCGTGCGCGCCAACGCCATCGGCGTCGGAGTCATTGAAGGCCAAGGCATGTGGGATGAGCTGGTCGCCCGCGGCGACTTCACCGAAGTGGGTCTCAAGAAGGCGCTCGAGGACACCGCATTGAAGCGGTTCGGCCATGTCGACGACATCGCCAACGCGGCAACATTTTTGCTGTCCGATCGCAGCTCGTGGATCACCGGTCAGACCCTCTACGTCGACGGCGGCTACAGCGTCTGACCGGCCGGTCCGTTCCGCAGAATCTCGCTGGCCGCCCGCTCGCCGATCATCATCGTGGCCGCGTTGGTGTTACCCGACGTGATCGTTGGCATCACCGAGGCGTCGCTGATTCGCAAACCCTCGACGCCACGCACCCGCAATTGCGGGTCGACCACCGCCTGATCGTCACTGCCCATCGCGCACGTGCCAACAGGGTGCGACCCGTTGGTGCCATGTTCGCGAAGGAAGTTCAACCAGTCGTCGTCGTTCTGGCACTTCAGCTCGGGCTCGAACGGGTCACCGACGAACTCTCGGAGTGCCGGCTCTGCCATGATCCGACGCGCCTCAGCGATGCCGCTGAGCAGATCGCGGGTATCGTCCTCGGTTCCCAGCAGGCGATGCCGAATGACGGGCGCCGCCAGGGGGTCCGAGCTACGCAACTCGACAATGCCGCGATCGCGGGGATGCAGAAACACCGTCGTCAGCTGCAGTCCTGGCTGCCGCGTCGGCAGAATCCGCACCGAGCCGTCTTTGGCGCGGATACGTTCGGTCGAGAAGCAGCCGAACCCGACTTGGATGTCGGGTGCGCTCAGCGATGGCGACGTTTTGTGGAGCACCTGGGCTTGGTACACGCACGCGGCGAGAATGCCCTGGCGCTTCGTCGCGTACTGATACACCGCCGACAGCGCGCCGCTCACTCCGATGCTGTTGACGGTCGGCACCTTTGACGCCCACCGCAGCATGATTGCCGGATGTTCCTGCAGGTTGCGTCCGACACCGGGGACATTGGCGCGCAGCGGGATGCCTAGGTCTGCGAGGTGAGCTGCCGGCCCGATGCCGGCCAGTAGCAGTAACTTCGGGGTGGCCAAGGTACCTCCGGCGAGGATGGTCTCCTTGTCGGCGTAGGCGCGGTGCTTCTTGCCACGTCGCAGGTACTCCACGCCGACCACACGATGGCCGGAGAACAGCAGCTCGGTCACCTGCGAACGCGTCCGGACGGTCGGCGGTGCGGCGACGTCGAGCCGTCTCAGATACTCGCGCGAGGCCTGGGAGCGGACTCCGCGACTCTGGTTGACCTGGATGCGGCCGACACCCACTTGGTGCTCGCCGTTGTAGTCAGGTGTGAACGCGTGTCCTGCCGCCTGCGCGGCGACGACGAAGGCTTCATTGGTGACGTGCTCGATCGATTGGTAGCCGACCGAAATCGGGCCCGTACCTCCGCGATACGTGTCTGCGCCGCCCGACCAGCTCTCCATCCGCCGAAACTCCGGCAAGACTGACTGATAGTCCCAGCCGACTGCCCCGCGTTGCGCCCAGCCGTCGAAATCCGCGGGGTTCCCGCGCACGAACACGGTGGCGTTGATGGATCCGCTACCACCCACGATCTTGCCGGCCGGCCACGCTTCGGTCGAGCCGAGCCGCGTCGAGTCCGGCTCGGCCGCGTACTTCCAGTTCGAGGTCTGGTACACCACGGGCAAGCCAGCCGGAATCAGGACATCGGGCCGACGATCAGTACCGCCGGCCTCCAATACCAGCACCCGTGCGCCGGCTTCTGCCAGTCTGCCGGCAACCGTGCTCCCCCCAGACCCCGCGCCAACCACGATGTAGTCGAAGTGATTCTTGTCCATCATTGAGCCGAACTCCCTTGATTCACTGTCACTTCTAGCGCTGAGATAGTTTGTTGGAGAATGCTTTCAGGAGCTCACTTTGGCGCCAGCCCGCGGGCCAAGTCCCTTCCGATGATCTCTTTCATGATCTCGGTGGTCCCGCCGTAGATCGTCTGGATGCGGGTGTCGACGTAGGCGCGCGCCACGGGGTACTCCATCATGTATCCGTAGCCGCCGTGCAGCTGCACGCATTGGTCAACGACCCGCTTCTGCAATTCGGTCGTCCACCACTTTCCCTTGGCCGCGTCGACCGGGGTAAGACGTCCGGCGTTGTAGTCCAGCAGTTGCTTGTCGATGTAGGTCTCAGCGATGTCGAGTTCGGTGGCCATCTCAGCCAGACTGAAACGGTTCGCCTGAAAGTCGCCGATGTACTGGCCGAACGCCTGGCGTTCGAAGCAGTACTTCAGCGTGAGATCGAGGATCGCGCGCGCCTCGGCAACCGCCGTGATGCTGGTGCCGAGGCGTTCTCGCGGGAGGTGCGACATCATGTGATTCAGGCCCCGCCCCTCACTACCCAGCAGGTGCGAGGCTGGGAGTCGCACGTTGTCGAAGAACAACTCGCCCGTGTCTTGTGAGCGCAGGCCGACCTTGTCGAGTTTTCTACCCCTGGAGAAACCCTCCATGCCATCCTCGACGATGAACAGGCTCAAACCGGAACGTTCACCGGTCGATTCGGTCCGCGCGGCGACGATGACGATGTCGGCCGACAGGGCGTGGGTGATGAAGGTCTTCTGCCCGTTCAGAATCCAGTCATCCCCGTCGCGGGTAGCGGTCGACCGCATTCCGCGGAGATCGCTTCCCGCACCAGGTTCGGTCATCGCCAGCGCGCCGATCAGGTCGCCGCTCGCCATACCGGGAATCCACCGTCGCAACTGTTCTTCGGTGCCCAGGTCAAGCAGGTAATACAGGATCAGGTCGTCCTGATTGGTGAAGCTGATGCTGACAGACGTTGCCCTCGCCCGCGCCATCTCCTCGCACACGACACTTCGATAACGGTAGTCGGACACCGCGGACCCTCCGAAGCGCTCTGGGATCTCCAGCCCGTAGATGCCCGCGGCACAACCTGCCTTGAAGACCCGCCGGTCAATCATGCCCGCCGACTCCCAGGCTTCGTAATTGGGCGTCACTTCGCGAACGATGAACTCGCGCACGGTCTGTCGGTAGAGTTCGTGACTCTCGTCGTAGATATCGCGTTGCATTCAGGCCACCTCCGCTGCGATGCGCCGAGTCGGGTCGACCTCGGCGGGACGCGAAGGCGGCGCGATGGATCCGGCCGACTGTCCGCAACCACACCAAGTTACTGGGAATGCGCAGAAGGCTTTCCAACACTGTTTAACAGTCTTTAAATTAGTCGACTCCCACACCGCGGTCAAGGCCGTTCGGCCCTTGACGTGACGGCGTCGAGTTACGACGGTCAGCCGACCTCGGTCGGGCCGAGGGCGATGGAGGGGGGCAGATTGCGTTGGGCACGTTGATGATTCAGGCATGGGTTGTGTGCGTCACATTCGATGTGTAAGCTCGGGTCAACAATATGTATACCTGAGTGTACACATCGACGCCGATGAGGAATTAAAGTATGGCTAAGAGCGCAGAAGAGATCTTGACCAATCTCGACCTCTTTGATCCCGAGCAAGGTGAGCACATGGAGGAGGCCCTTGCCCTCGCCCGCCAGAAATGCCCCATAGTGCACTCCCCCAACGACGGCGGCTACTTCCTGCTGACGCGATATGACGACGTGCGCAGCGTCGCCGAACGCCCCGAGGAGTTCTCGAGCGCGGAGCCGGCCGTGCGGGGCATGGGGATTGACGGTGTGCGGCTCATTCCTCTCGACTCCGACCAGCCGCTGCATCGCGATTTTCGCAAGTTCCTGAACAAGTACTTCTCCCTGACATACGTCCGCCGCCACGAGGAAAAGATGCGGGAGATCTGCAAGGGACTGATCGACAAGTTCGAACCGAACGGACACGTCGAGTTCGTGCATGACTACGCGATCCCGTTGACGGCTGGCGTGCTTTCTCATCTCATCTTCACCAATGAGACCGAGGAATTCATGTTGCGGGCCGTCGCGTTGGTCGAGCGGGTGGCCGCCGACCTGTCGCCAGAGGCGTTCCTCGAACTGGGCATGATGGCATTGGAGGCCCTCAACCGCGCCGACGACTCAGGCGACGACGAGAACAACATCTTGAGCGCTATCAAGACCGCGACCGTCGATGGCGGCCGCCCGCTGACGCTCGAGGAACAGATGGGGATCGTGGCCGCGTTGCTGGCCGGCGGGCTGGACACCACTCGCAGCGCGCTGGCGAACATCGCGTTCCATCTGGCCACCCGGCCGGATGTTGAAGAACGCCTCCGCGACCCCCAATGGGTGCGCAACGATCTCGACGAATTCCTGCGCCTCCAGCCGACGGTGAGCTTCATGGCGAGGACCGCGACCCGCGACACCACCATCGGCGAGCGTGAGTTCAAAAAAGGCGACCGCATCGTGTTGTCCTACCGGTCGGCAAACCGAGACGAGACCCGTTTCGAGAATTCGGGAGAATTGGCGTTCGGTGTCGATCGAAAGGCCAGCGCCGCTTTCGGTTTGGGTATTCATCGGTGCATCGGACAGCATCTGGCGAAACTGCAGATCGAGGTGGGGTTCGACGAATTGCTGTCGCGACTGACCAAGTTCCGCGTCGAGACCGGCGCCGAGATTCCGCGGCAGGTCGGTGTCAGCGCGGGGGCGCCGGAGCATCTCCCGCTGTTGTTCGAGCGGTTGTGACGCCGCGTGTCACGGGAGCAATAAGGACGGACGATGAAGATCGTAGTAGATCTACACAAGTGCTCGGGTCTAGGGATGTGTGAAGTGGAAGCGCCGGGCTTCTTCGAGGTGGGTGATGACGGATATTCCCACGTGCTGATTACCACGCCGTCGGAGGCTGATCGCAAGGTGCTCGAGGCGGCCGTCGATGGCTGCCCCACGCGAGCAATTTCGTTGGACGAGAACGGATAACGATCGGATCCAGGAGTTGTCGTCGGTATCAACGGTCTCATTGAGGAGAGCGCACGTGGTGGGGATCTACGTCGGGCCGCCGCCGATCCTCACGTGCCATCTCGGCGTTATCTACCGGCAGGCTCCCCGCAGTTCCAATCGACTCAGAGGGAGCATTCGATGACCTACCCGATTACCGACAAGCCCGCAGGCGCTCTTACCTTGGTGCTGCCGCTGACCGCATGCACCACGGGCAACGCACATCTGGTCGGAGGCAAGGCCCTCGGTCTGGGTGAACTTGCCGCAGCGGGGTTCGACGTGCCGGAAGGCTTCGCCGTGACCACCCAAGCTTATCGGCGCGCCGTCAGTGTGTCGGGGTGCAGGGATCGCATCACCGAGCTTCTGGAGAACCTCCCCGAAGACAGCGCTGGCCAGGAGTCGACATCTGCGCGGTTACGAGAGCTGTTCGTTGCGGACATGATCGATGACTCTCTACGAGAAGTGATTTCAACTAGCTACGAAGCAATGGGATGCCCGCCGGTTGCCGTCCGGTCCAGCGCCGTCGCAGAGGATCGGCCGGACGCCTCGTTCGCCGGTCAGCAGGACACCTACCTTTGGGTCGAGACAACCGAGTCCGTCGTCGACCGAATCCTGAGCTGTTGGGCCAGCCTTTTCAGCACGCGTGTCCTCACCTACCGGAAGCGGCTTGCTCTATCGCCCGAGGAGATCGCGATGGCAGTCGTCGTGCAGAGAATGGTTCCGGCCCGCTCGGCCGGCGTCCTGATGACTCTCGACCCCGTCACCGGCAACCGCGAAACGATCTATCTGGAGTCCTCATACGGTCTCGGTGAGGCCGTCGTCGCCGGCGAAGTCACCCCTGATGGGTTCTGGATCGGCAAAGACGACTTGACAATTCACCGCTCCTCGGTCGGTACCAAACAGATCGCCCACCGTTTCGACGCCACGGCCGGCAAGGTCGTCCGCACGGACGTTGACGTGGAGCGCCAGGGGCAATTCTCACTGTCCAACCGCGAGGCCGAACAACTTGCGCGACTCGGACGTGACGTTGAAAGCGCCTTTGGCTACACCGTCGACATCGAGTGGGCCATCGACGAGAAGACCGACACCATTGCGCTGTTGCAAGCCCGCCCGGAAACCGTGTGGTCGTCGCGACCCACGCCCCAACAGGAACCGGTCGCTTCGGTGCTTGCAGCTCCCTCCGTGACCGACTGCGTGACCGAGCTGCCCGTCGAGTCGTGGGATCCGCTGCATTCGCCAACCGATGACCACACTCACTGGAGCACCTCCAATGTCGCGGAGGCAATGCCGGGCGTCATGACGCCGCTCAGTTGGTCTTTATGGCATCGGGTTCTCGAAAAGGCGAGCCTGAATGCCGCCTTCCAAATCGGTGTCCTATCGCGCCGCGAAGCCAAGCCGGCGTCGGACGTCAACCGTCAGTGGTTCCGAGCTTTCTACGGGCGACCTGCGCTTCAGGTCAGGTATATGGCCATGATCGGAGACCGGATGCCGGGGACATCCGGTGAGCAGGCCGTCGAGTCTGTCCTTGGACGGGTGCCGGATGACTGGCAGAGCGAGCCCACCCTGCGACGTCTGCCGATAATCGCACTTCGTCTTCCATGGGTCACCGTAAGCGGGCCACGCAAGATCAGACGCACCGCAGAAGCGGTGGACGAGTGGTATCCGAAACACCTGAAGCGCGTGTCATCCGCCACTACGGTTACCGAGGCCGTCCGCCTCTTCGAAGATGCAGCAGCTCAATTCGACCGGGCAGTCAGTATGCAGGTGCTTTCCGCGTTGGGCGTCGTGATTCCGGTCTACTCCGCCCTTGAACGGCTGATCGAGCTGCGGGGGAAGGGCGACCTCGCTAAGCTCAGCGGCTTCGGTGGCGCAGAGGTCGCTGGGCTCGTGACCGATGTCTGGCGTGCATCCCGCGGGGAGATTTCGCTGGACGACGTTGTCGCCAGCATCGGGTTTCACGGCCCGTCAGAGGGTGAGATGTCCAGCACGGTGTGGCGCGAAGACTCAGCGCCGCTACGCGACCTCATCGAGGCGTACTCCCGTCAAGACGACTCGGTCGATCCAAGGCGGAAGGACGCCGAGCATAGGGTCGCGGCTAGGGCGTCCGCCGCCGAGCTGCTCGCCGCTACTCCAACGTGGCAGCGACCAGCCGTTAAAGCTCTCATCGCCCTTGCCGCACGGCGGATTCCGCTTCGAGGCGTAGTGAAGCGCTCTCTACTGCAAGCGCTCGACGGTGCCAGGGCCGCAGCCCGACAGATTGGCGAGCTACGCACCGGCGCAGGACAGTTTCAGGATCCAACGGACGTCTTCTATCTCACCGAAAACGAAATCAGTTCCATGCCGGCGGACACTGACGTGCTCATCAAACGGCGTCGCGAGCGCCGCGCCATGTACGAGGCCGTCGCCGTGCCGCATTCGTGGCAGGGCACTCCGTCTGCCGAACCCCTGGGCGGATGCGACCCGCACCCTGAGGCGTCCGGCAAGGCAGTCGAGGGCATCGGTGTCAGCGCGGGCCTGGTCGAGGGCTTCGCTCGCGTGCTGCACACCCCGGATTTCTCGCAGGTAGAGCCCGGCGACATCTTGGTCACTCCGACCACCGACCCGAGTTGGTCGTCGGTGATGTTGCTGTCGTCGGGATTGGTGGTCGACATCGGCGGCGCCTTGAGCCACGCCGCCATCGTGGCCCGGGAGTTGGGCGTGCCGTGTGTGGTCAATACCAGGAACGGCACAACAGCGATCCGCACCGGCGATCGATTGCGAGTCAACGGTGGTACGGGCGTCGTAGAGATCATCGACGCGGCACCGGACGCCGACCAGCTCGCCCCCGCCGAGGGGAAGGCGCGCACCGTTAACGGGCACGAACAAGCGCCAACACTGGAGTCGAAGGGATTGTCATGACCTCTCAGATCACGACCACGTGGGGACCTCTGTGTGAGGCGGTCCACCTCGGTATTACCGATGAAAGGCCCTGGCGTGACAACGCCTATCTGTGTTTCTGGGACACCCGCCACGACCTGTACGGGGCGCTGCACGTTTCGACGTCGCCCAACGCCGAAGGCCGACGGGCGCGTCTCACCGTGCACGTCGGCGACCAGGTAGACGAGATCGTCGAACCCGTCGAGTCCGGAACCGTTTCTAGTGAATCGATAACATTCGACTTCGGCGACCGCTTCTCGGTCGACTCCGATTCGATCACGGGCGAACTCATCTGGACGCCTCAGTTCGCCCTGGCCGACTACACCGGGGAGAAGGCCCCCGCCGGCTTCGAGTTCGACGCCAAGGTTCCGCTGGCTCATTACCAGCGCGCCGCAACGGTTGCGGGCCGCCTCACCATCCGGGGCGTGGAGTACGCCATCGACGGCGCAGGGGTTCGGGACCGCACGTGGGGCTTCCGCGACGAGTCGATCAATCTGCGCGAGACGATCGGATTCTTCTGGACGTTCCCCGACTACGCGATCAGCGCATTCCGGGTCATGTTGAACGATGGCTCAGAGGTGTTGCAGGGCTACCGAATGAAGTCCGATTCGGTCGATCTCGTGAAGAGTTTTTCCATCACGCGAGACGCGATGGGGCTCTTCGTCGGCACCACCATCACGTTCGCTGATGACGAGGCGATCGACGTTCGGGCAGTCCGTCACGGTGGTCACTTCTCCCCGATGGGCTTCGAACGCACGGGGCCGACCCACAGTGCCTTCGACGAGTTCGCCGCGCTGCATCGGGGTGACGGTGCAACGGGATTCGGCATGATCGAGCAGGGTGTCGTACGCCAAATGCATTGAGCTCGAGGCGGCGCAGTCAACGGGCCCATCGGATTATTTACGATAGTGTCCACATAAACTTAGAGACCCGCGAGCGCCCGCGTCGAGGATCCCATCGTGCACAGATTGCGTAACGTTCGGATGCGGTCGAAAACGGACGACGAAGGCAGGGACACCACGATGTCGGCACCCAAACGCGCCCGACGGCGTACGCAGCCAACGATGGGCAGGCCGGTCGGTTCGGATTCGACTCGGACCAGGCAGCGCATCCTGCGCGATGCGCTCGCTGTCTTCGTGGAATTGGGGTACGGCAAGGCGACACACGAGGCGGTTGCAAAACGGGCCGAGATCAGCCGCTCGCTCCTATACCGCTACTACGAGTCCAAGCGGGTGCTCTACGCGAACGTCCTGGAATGGATACAGGAGGCGTTACGAGAGCGGACCGTCGAGGCGGGATACAGGTCGACGGGAACCGCATTCGAAAGGCTGTCGTCGTCGTTCCTGGCCGGAGCTCAGGTTCATCGGGAAGATCCGAACTTCTCCCGCATCCTGATCGCCTCGCTCGTCGACGGACTTCGCGAACCCGAGTTCGCCGACATCATCGAAGCCTGGGTAGCCGACCTGCGACAAATCTACGAGTCGGCGGTCGCCCAAGCCGCAGCCGACGGCCAGCTCAATCCCGGGGACGATCCGAAGACCGTCATCGACCTGCTCAATGCGAGCTTGTGGGGCTTGGCCTTATTCGGCGCGTTCATGGGAACCCCGGACGAGGTAGTCGATGCTATACATCTGTTCAACCGCCGGGTCCTGCCCGCGTTGATCGCCGAGGGCTCCTAGTTCACGTGCCCCGGATCGCGCGGGACGTCGCTTCGAAGGCCGCCAACGTGTCGGGGGCGCCGAACAGGCGCAGTTGCGAAGTCCACTCCCGCTCCAAGTAGCGGTCCAGCGGCATGTCATCGGAGACATTGAGCAGGCGCTTGGTTGCGCGAACGCCAAGCGGTGGGTGCACCGACAGTTCGGCGGCATACTCCAACGCCCTGGCCTCGAGCCGCTCGGGCTCGACCACCTCGTCGACGAGTCCGTAGTCGAGCGCCTCGGCCGCAGTGATGATGGGACAGCGGTAGAGCAGGTCTCTGGCGCGCTGCCTGCCGACGATCCGTGGCAGCAGCCACCCAGTGCCCATCTCCGGACCCAGACCGAGTCGGCCGAAGGCCGGGGTCATCCGAGCGCTGCTCGACATGATGCGGAAGTCGTGAAGCAGAGCAAGGGCGAAACCCCCGCCACCGGCGCCACCGTTGATCGCCGCAATCGTCGGCTTGTCGATGCTCCAAAAGCGCATCGTCCAGCGGCCGATTCCCATCGAGTCGAGATCACGCTGTTGGCGGGATTGGGCGAGCATCGTCGGCTCACCACCGACGCGGCCCGAGTTGACCACGTCGACGAGATCACCGTCACCAATCATGGATAGTTCGCCGAAGTCGGCTCCGACGCTGTACGCCTTGCCGGCCCCCGTTGTCACTACGGCGCGCAGCTCGTCTTTTGCCGCCGCGTCCTCGGCGAGCTCGATGAGGTCCCGAAGCAGTGTGCCCGCCATGCCGTTTCCCTTATCGGGGCGGTTGAGGCGAATCAGTCTCGTCGTACCGTGATCCTCGGCGAAGGCATCATTTCCCACGGGAGTCCCGCCCACGTCGATCAGCCTTTGCCACCGCCAGGCCAAGCGATTCCAGATCGACCGTCGAACTGTTGACGCCCTCCTCGCGCAACTTGTGTTTGAGCACTCGGCCGACTCCGTTCTTGGGCAACTCCGCGAGAAACTCTACATAGCGCGGAACGGCGAAGTAGGGCAGTTTCTCCTTGAAGAATTCGAACAGTTCAGGCAGGTCGATGGGGTCATCGGCAAGTACCAGGCACACCT
Organism: Mycolicibacterium rhodesiae JS60; assembly: GCA_000230935.2. Lineage (GTDB taxonomy): Bacteria > Actinomycetota > Actinomycetes > Mycobacteriales > Mycobacteriaceae > Mycobacterium > Mycobacterium rhodesiae_B. Next base: position 1,852,047 of record AGIQ01000002.1, on the reverse strand, counting down.
TGATGTCGTCCTCACCGAGCTGCGACGGAACCGCGTGCACGGCTGCCTCGCGTATCGAGGCGTGGGCCATGATCGCCCGCTCCAATTCGACTGAGGAGACGTTCTCTCCTCGGCGCCTCATCGCATCCTTCTTCCGGTCCACGAAGGAGAAAAAGCCATCGTCGTGACGGCGGCCGTAGTCACCGGTGTGGTACCAGAGGTTCCGGAATGCGGCTACCGTCGCATCCGGACGGTTCCAATACCCGGAGAAGATCGCACCAGGCACCCGCGGGCGGACCACCAGCTCGCCGACTTCTCCGATCGGCACCTCGGCATCGTTGTCGTCGACGACGGCGACCTCGACAAAACTGGTCGGGCGTCCCATGGTTCCCGGACGACGGATGCCTGAGTCGAAGGGGTTGAGGCAGATGGCCGTCGCCTCAGATTGACCGTAGCCTTCGGAAGTGACCCGGCACCCAAACCTGTCGGCGAACGCCTTCTGGTTGGCGGCATCGAGCGGTACCCAGATCGCCTTCGGCACCACGCCGAATGGCGGATCGTTGTCAGGCGAGGACGCCAGGATTGCGGTGGCCATCGCCATCACGCCGAGGACCAGCGTCGCCTCGTTCTCGGCGGCGTCGAGCATGAATTGGGTGGCCCGGAATCTATCGGGAAATACGATGTCTCCGGCCGCATAGAGGGCAGTCATCAACGCGGTGAGTTGACCGGCGGCGTGATACAGCGGCAACGCGGTGTAAACCCGTTCGTTGGTGGCCACCCAACCTGCCTCGTGATAGGCGCGCGCAACGTTGATCTGGTAAGCGTGGCTCAGCATGCACGCCTTGGGCAGACCGGTGGTCCCCGAGGTGTACATCAGCACTGCCAGTTCCGACGGTTCGCACGACGGCAACGGTTCCTCGCCGGAATGGTTGCGCAGCTGTTCGTAGTCGGACTCCACCGTGATGGTGTGCTCGATCTGGGTGTCATCGAGCAGCGGCACCGCCGTTCGCAACCCGTCTTCGTCGGTAACCAATGCCGCGGCCCCACTGTCGACGAGTTGATGACGAAGGAAGTCCCCCTTGAGAAATGCGTTGAGCGGCACCTGAACGAGACCCGCGCGCGAACACGCAAAGATCAGCTCGACGAAGGGCATCGAAGTCGGCAAGAGCACGCCTACTCTGTCTCCGGGTTGGAGGCCCTGAGCGAGCAATCCCCGCGCAACGCGGGTGACCCGGTCGTCCAGCTCCCGGGCAGTAACAGCCTCTCCGGCGCACCGAACCACCACGTCGTCAGGCGTTAACCCCGAACGGACACTGAGCAGTTCGCTCACCGAGTTCGGGCTGGTCGACACCGTTGTCATAGTCATACCTTCGTCGGTCGCGTATCCCCACTGCTGGCAGCCCAAGTCAGGCGGATATCCACGGTGCGTCTTCCGCTGCTTCTTGCCCGAGCCGCAGTGTGCTCTTGCTGATCGAGTCCACGGTACGGAAGTCCATCCAGTGTCCGTGGGGCGTCCACCCCATGTGAAATGGCAGCTCAATAGTCGCGATGGGCCCGCTGGCAATGTCATCGGCATCGAACAACTGGTATTCGCCGAGGTGGTCGACGAACTTCGAGACCGGGACGATCAGATATCCGTCGCCCTCCGCGGATTCGGGGGTCCGTGGTATGAACGCCGGCTCCAACACGGCATGATGCTTGTTGTCCGTCAGCTTGCGCCGCTGGTCCGCACCGGAGCGCATGTCGCGACGAATCAAGGTGTTCATCCGCATCGCGCCGGGCCGGCTGCCGCTCTCCTCGCCACCGATGAAATAGCCCCACTGATAAGGCTTTCCGAAGAAACGCTCGTCGATCTTCGGCAGTTCGCACATGACGTCATCGAGGATCTCGCTGGAGACGGTCTCGGCGGCCATGTCCATGGTCCACCGCCCGAGCTTGCTGGGCGACACCTGAAAGAACGGGATGAATGCATCGCCCGGCTGAGCCATGTCGATGGTCTGAAATGGCGGACGGCCGAACAGCGGAGCATCCAGCGTGATCCGATCCCCAACCTCGTTCGCCGACAACATATGCATCATGTACTGCGGTTCGATGTCCGCGGTGATGTAGCGTACCGGCGCGTCGATGTCGTGACGGTCGACGACCGCCAACACGATCGGCAGCTCAGTCTCCCAACCATATCCGCCAATTCCCTTGTTGGCGCGCTCTAGCGAGATCGTGAACGGCTGGAACGGCAGGATGAAGTAGTTCTCGGTGAGCCACGCGTCGTGCGCCACCGTTGCGTGGGGGGCGTCATCGAGTGCCCGGCTACGCATCGATCCATCAGGGTTGACCCAATGCAGGGTGACATATGGGGGTTGATCGCTATATCCCCAGGCGTAGAGGACCTGAGTGTCGTTGTCCCACTTGGGGTGAGGTGCCATGTTGCCGTCGCCGAATGCGACGGGCTCGCGAATGCCGGCTGACAACCTTCCGCCCCAGACTGGGTACCCCTTGGTCTCCAGCGTCAGGGGATCGAGTGCGAGCGGAGCACCCGACTGCTCACCGACGGCGAAGAGGTTGTCGCCGAACGGAAAGGCATTGACCATTGCCGTGCTGTGGGAAAGCCCCTCGGTGTAACGATTGCGAATGACGTCACCCAATCCGAGCGCCGTCCAGTCCTTTGCTTCGCAATCGGCCCAGTCGAACAGGGCTCGCCCCGCCCGTTCCTCAGCGCAGAACTTTGGTGTCCGGACCCACCGGTTGCGGAACGAAGCCTTGCCGTTCTCGATAATGAGGCCCTGCACCATTCCGTCGGTGGTGAACACCGTTTCGTTGCCCTGACGCGCGGGATGCCGCTGGGTGGGCCCGTTACGGTAGAAGCCCCCGTAGATGTCCTTGGGAATCTCACCGATCACCCGACACTCGGGTACTTCCGCCTCGAAGGCCATCGGCCAGAACACCCCGCGCTGCTCCATGGGACTCGCTCCTTCTTTCTCTGTCGGCCCTAAACGGGCATGTCAAGCGCAGTGAATCGCTCGCGACTGTGCCCTGCTTCCAGAACCAACTCGCGAGTGTCAAAACCGCGTCGTCTATATGTTTACACCCAAGTACACATAATTGTCTAGATTCGCGCCCTCACCTGTCATGGGGTGAGACTTCGGAGGGTCCCGTTTGGCCGCACGCCGTGCCGGTTTGCGGCAGCCATCGCCTACCCCTCCCCCATTCGACGGCGGATTGTCGACCACCACCCGGTGCGAGCAGATGAGCGTCCCCCCGACACGCGCGCACCGGTCTTGAGAACCGCCGATCCGACGCGGCGTGAATCAAATCGAATTACCATCGGCAACAGATTGGAATCAGAGATGTGGCGGAAGGCGACGGAGTTGAGCATCCCAAAGTGCTTGTTGGCCGGGTCATTACTGGCAGCCGCCATGAACGTGGTCGGCGCCCAGGCCGCGATGGCAGAACCGTTGACCCCGCTGACGCCCATTGAGCTTCAGTATCTTGACCAGGTGCACCGGGTGTTCTCGGTCAGCCGCGACAACATGGCGTTCCACAGCGACGCGGAACTGCTGGATAGCGGCCAACTGGCATGCCAGAAGCGCGACATCGGGTTGGTCGGATATTCGGCGACAGGGGTGTCTCCAGTCATTACTCAACTGGCGTTCATCTACCTGTGCCCACAGTGAACGTAGCCAAGATCTGCTCCGCGAGCGCCATTTCTCAGATGGGAACCCGAATGCGTATGTCTACCAGAATGATCGGCTGCACCGTCGTGGGAGTAGCGCTGACGCTGTTCGGGGCGCCAGCGGCACACGCCGACAATGAAAGCTTCGTAAGTACCGCCAAAGCTCTTGGCTTTCAGCAGAACTCCGAGAACCTGATCAGCACGGGTAGGTCGGCGTGCTACTTCCTCAGCCGCAACAGGGATCCCGGGCAGGTGACAGAGCGCATCGCGCGATATACGTCGGTCAACCTGGACTTGGCGCACCAGTTCCTAGCTCTATCCGTCAATGAGTACTGCCCGCAGTACGATCAACGAATCGGCGTTTGAGTCGGGCGTCGGCAACAAACCTCTCGAATCCGCCCCGCGCTTCCCGCCATTCAGGGTCGAAGGATCGCGTTGCTAGCCCAACCAATCGGGCCGTCGGCGCACAACGACCGCCACCGCGAGTATGCCTGGCAAGTTTATGAACAGCCAGTACAGCGGCAGCTGTACGAATTCGTCACGAGCACGCACGCGATGCTTACGCAGCATCCAGCGGTAGCGCTGCTCAATGCCCGGCAGCCAATGGGCGCCGGACCGGCCACCTTGGCCGCCGTGGAACGCGTCCTAGAACTGATAGTGTCCAGCGGGCTTCGCGGCGAAGCCGCCGTGGGCGCACTGCGCTCACTCATGAGCTATACGCTCGGTTCCGCGCTGTTCTACGTTGCCCGGCAGGGGGCATTGGCGGAATCCGCACTCCATCAGCGCGCCACCAATATCCACGCGGCGCGGCGCACCTCTTTTCTCCGGTCATCGTGCAGCTCGCCGACGAACTCCAGCTGGCGCCAATTTTGGCGGTGCAGTGACGTTCGCTCAGCTGGCTGCAATGGCCCCGAGGGTGTCCAGGTCCTCGGCAGCCTGCGCAGTTCGGTGAATATGGTTAACCACCTCGGCGTGTGGTTGATAGCTCGGCTGAAATCGCGAACCTGCGCCGGGGAAGAGCCAGAAAAACAGGCCATGCAACATCTCTCGGCGGTACGCAAGAAAAGCTTCGTCGAAGCCCAGCCGTGCACCGCCGGCTTCCGCGAGGTGGTCGAGGTACTTCTTGAGCAGGTCGGACTCCCAAAGACGTCGGTCCTCTGGACGCAGATTGGCCGACAACGCGTATGACAAGTCGGTCGCCCACGAACCACGCGCGACCCCTTGCCAGTCGGTCAAGGCCATCTTGTTCGTCCCGTACCGGAACCAGTTGCCCGCGTGCGTGTCTTGATGGATCACGGTTCGGGGTAGCGATCGCTGCAACGCCATGCTCTTGATCAGCCCTGGCCAGAGTTCAGCGCTCCGGCGAACAATCGAATCCGGCACGAATTCGCGGCAACGATGCAGCCCTCGCAGACTCTGGCGCTCGAAGTTGATCATTTGCGCCATGTTGAGCAAGAAATCTTCGGCGGTCGGCAGTTCCGCGAGGTCGCCCGTCAACCGGGGACTGTCCCAGAAGGCTCCGTGATAGGCCGCCATTTGCGCCACCATCGACTCGGCCTCAAGTCGCGACACGGGCTCAAGCGTGCTCCCGAACGTGGCGTTGCGTGTCAAGCCCACGTCCTCCATCACGCTGATGGAACGCAGGCTGCGGGGATCAAAGGCGGCATGGAAGCCAGCAGGACTGCCGAAATCGACGTGCGGGCGCACGAGATTGTAAAAGCGGGCCTCGCCAGCGCCCATATTTGCCAGACCAGTGATCAGCCGCGTGCGCAACGTGGCCGTCATCTTTGTCCACAGAAATACCGGCAGTCGGGCAGCATCCCCAGCTTCGTTGTACCCCACACGAATAGCGCGCCGGTTACTCGTGCCGTCGCTACCGCGGCCAAGTTCGAAATGCTCGACTCGCGCCGCTGGATGACTGCGGCAGAGTGCGGCCGTCAGCCACGCCGTAGTCACACTTTCGGGCGTCGCCGGGACTTCATCTATGGCGCGAACGGGGTTTCTGCCGTTTGGCAGCTTCTCCCGAATCGCGTAACCCGTGACTACCGCGATGCGCTTGAGCATCGCCGCCTTGGGTCGGATGGCCATCTGTCTGCTCCCCTCTCCGATAGGTCAACCCTTGCGGCAAGTTCGCACGAGTCGACTTGTAATCCACAGTGAACGCCGGCGCACGGTATTCGTCACGGTGGGCTTAGCCAGGTCTGGTTCGGAGTGACGAAGAACTTGAACGGACCGCGCGAGCAGTAGGTGCTGGAATCTGCCATGGTCGCGCATCTAGTGCCGTTGTATGTCACGTAGCTTCGCGGTGGCAGGTCCCGTTCCGCGCGCCCCGGAGGGAACTGCACCCCCAATAGCCAGTCGTAACGGGTAACGATGTTCCCGTTGACCCAACCGATGTTGGTCGTACCGGGCGGGGCGCCGCGAATATCACCGGTGCAGCCGAAACTTCCCCGGTCCCATATTCCGCAGGTGAGTCCAAGAGGTGTCGAAAACCACACTCCCCCTGCACTACTGGTGAAGTAGTCGCTGTACAGCACCTCGTTGTAAGACCTGATGATGAGGTTCGCATCTGGGTACGGACTTGATGGAGCAGCGCCGGGGTCCGATTGCGCCGCAGGTGAAGCGGCCAATGTGAGTCCGATGACACATGCGGCCGTCGCGAACCCGCGACAAACCGGCCGGGACCCATGCACGTCGTTCACCTTGTTACTCCGTTGCTCGGGTTGTGGACGCCGGTCGAACACCGGTGTGGCACATTTGCATTCGTCGCCGCAACCGTTGCATGTAAGCCATGGCCGGTGTAAATAGTTTTGCAACAACATGTCTCATCCGCCACCCTCCCGCGCATGCACGGTCACGGCAGGTTTCCCGGCGATGATTCGTTTTCGGCCGTGTGTGGCACGCTGCCATAGCACGTGGCATTGCCAACATCCAGGACAGACTCGCAAAGCACGGTGCCACCTCGGGAGATGCGCACCGTCACGAATTGGCCTTGCAAAACGCGCCCCACAGTTGCAGCAGTCCGAAAGTTTGGTCGCCAGTCCGCCCGCAGTTCAGCACCGTCTGCGGTCGGGCTCGTTGCATTCACGACGGGCACTGTGAGGGACCAGGGCAACGGAACGCCTTGCAAGAGGTGCTTACCCGAGGTGTCGCGGTACTCGACGCCGGCCAACACGGGCACCACCTCCGAGAGAATCTCATAGGTGACAGCGTCCTCGGCGCGCGCCGCAGGAACCTGAACCAGGCTGGCAACGCCAGCGAGCGCCGCGATCACCAGCGTCGAAATGCGATTCACGTGGCTCCTTCTCAGAATGACGAACGCGATTGTGACAGAGATGACTTCGGCGCCCCGACCCTAGGAAGTCAGTACGACGGCCGTTAAGATCATGTTCTTGGAACTGTTGTGCATCACGCTCAGCCCGTAAGCGGTGTACGAGCAGTCCGGGATCTTGGCGTAGCCCTGCAACAACAACGCCCTTATTGCGTCGGCGTCGGATGTCCCTGCGCCGAATATGATCGTGGCTCGGCGCGTTTCATAACCGAGGTCCTTCAGGAGGGATACAGCGTCGGGCGGGACACCAACCGGCGCAGAAATCTCCACCGGAGCCGCCCGCGCCGCGTTGTTGATCCACTTGTCGTCGGACTGATTGAATTGGTCAGCTGCCTGGTCGATGACCGGGTCGTTCCGCAACGGTCCGCACGACGTTTCGCGCACAGCAACCAGTGCGGCCCTGAGGCTCTCGCTGGTATCTGCAACCGCCGCGGGCGCCACGGAAACGATGACGGCCGTGGATACGAGCAAGACGACGCACATTCCGTGCAGCACGCGGAGGCGTGGCATCGCACAGCCTTGCCGGCCCCGGAGAGCCGTCAATCCGGCTCGCCGCACCATCACGCTTCTTCCTCTGGTTCGTACACGTGTCTCCTAGTCGCACACATGCGAGCGGTGAATGTCGCTGCCCCACCGTTTCGCCTTCTGCACCGACGGCCCGGTGAACCAGTCGGGTTGATGGGCCAAAATCCCGTTGTTGACGTTGTACAGCTGCTCCCACAGTTTGTAGAACGCTTCGCCCTCGTAGATGGGAAAGTAGTTGTCGCCGAATGGATTCTGTGCCTGGGTCAATGACTGGGCGCGCGGCGTCAGAAAGTCGACGGCCTGACTGAGGTTTCCGCTGACGATGTCGACCTGCTGCTGAATATCGTCTCGCGTGTAGTCGTAGTCTTTTCCGTCGGGTCCGATTCGGTTGAACTGAAGTCTGTCGACCTGAGCTCTGAGTGTGGAGTATTGGGCGTTGTACCACTGACACATCTCACTCATCGCAGTGATGTCGGCGCCGGTGACCTTGTTCCTCGTTTGGTCGTAGGGAAACGGAAACTTGGGCGCCCAGTCCGACGGTGTGGGCGTGATGACGGGGAGGGGGCGGATCAGATAACTGTCCGACGGCGGATCGGGGGGCGACGGTGGATCCTCAGGCGAGGCACCTGATGGTGGCCCCATCAGAAAGGCATTCCCCGACAAGACTACTGAGCAGCCCACCGCGGCGGCGGCGCGCCGAACCCTACCCATCATCTTCGGACCTGTCGGTTTTGCGCAGTGCCCTGGCGCGCCGAATATTGAGGGGCAGAAGGTGTCCCGATACACCATCGCCTTGTGGCGTCCCCACCATTGCCACCTTTCTCACGTCGCCGGGGCCTTCTACTTCGGCCCCATCGCTGAACCGATGCCGCCCACGTCGGTGATCTGCCAATTGTTGTTGCTATCAATCGTCGTGCTGTAGGTCGCCGTTGACTGGAGTGCCTCTGGCGCTTGCACCGTCTTCGTTTGAACACTGACGAAACTGTCGACGACGTAGACACCACCGGTATCCGACCTGACCTTGGCGACCAATGGTTGCGCGGCCGAGCTCCATTGCAGCGGGACCAGAACTTGTTCCATCGACGTGCCCGCATCGGTGAGCTTCTTGTTCAGCTCAGGGGAAGTGCCTGCCACGAGTTTGACGCGCCAGGCCTGAAGGTCCTTGAAGTCCATCGTCGCGGCGTTCACCGCGTAGTCGAGAGCGATCTTCTCCGCCCGCGCAGCGTTGGCCGTTTGAGTTGCCTGCGCGTCGAGTTGGCCGCGTGCATCGCTATACAGCCACCCCAGTACGGATGCCCCGGCCACGAGCGCCACGATCACCGCGGCGATCAGCAAACCACGGACGCTGACGGAAACCGACCATCGCTGGCGCGTGGCATTCGCGCCGGCGGGCACTTGCTCACCCGCGTCATCGGATGGATCGTCCGTCTTGAGGTCGGCCGGCTTGGCCACGGACGCAGCCGTATCCGTCTCGGGTTCGTCCGTTTCCAGTGTGTTGATCCCATTGATGGCCATTGTCATCCTTTCTCGGTTTTCAGATCGACGCGCACGCGATCGCCGACCCGGGCATCACGGCGTGATACGCAGCGTGATCGTCCCGTCAGCGGGCACTTGCTGAAGGAAGTGGTCCAAAATTTGCCCGGTGTCGAAGTTCATCAACGCCCCGGCGATCGTGTTGAGCTTCGGTTGAAACGCCTCACCTAAGACTTTGAGGTCGCCGCCACGATCATCAAGAAGGCCTTTGGCCTTCCCCCGAGACCGTGGAGGCATCGGCTATAAGGAGTAGCGATGTCAGAGAAACGGAAGAAGTACGACCGGGAGTTCCGTGAGGGCGCTGTGCGGATCGTGCTTGAGACGGGTAAGCCGATCGCCCAGGTCGCGCGGGACCTGGGGATCCACGAGGGCACGCTGGGCAACTGGGTTGCCCAGGACCGCGAGGCCCGCGAGGGCCGGGGCGAGCTGACCCGCGATGACATGGAGGAGCTCAAACGCCTGCGCGGCGAGAACGCTGAGCTGCGGATGGAGCGCGATGTCCTCAAGCGATCAGTGGTCCTGTGGGTGAAGGAGGCGACGAAGTGAGCGTGGCACGCTTCATCGCCGACCAGAGGACCAAATACCGGGTGCCGCATACGATCACGTGCGCTCTGCTCAGTGTGAGCGTGTCGTGGTTCTACAAGTGGATTAGCCGTGCTGAGAACTCTGATGGGTTGCATACCGACACCGATCGGCGCCGCGCGCACCTCGATAGCGCGGTCGCCGCGGCGTTCACGGCGGCCAAGGGGCTGCATGGTTCGCCGCGGCTGGTCGCTGACCTGCGCGATCTGGGTTGGGAAGTGTCGGAAAAGACGGTGGCCGACTCGATGCGCCGCCAGGGTTTGGTGGCGCGCCGCATCAAGCGCCGCAATGGGCTCACCAAGCAGGACAAGACGGCACCGAAGTTTCCTGACCTGGTCAAACGAGACTTCACCGCGGCTACGCCGAACCGCAAATGGGTCGGTGACATGACTGAGATCCCCACTGAGTCCGGCCAGAAGCTGTATCTGGCGACCGTGATCGACCTCTACAGCCGCCGGCTGCTGGGGGCAGCCATGGGCCTGCATCCGGATGCCGAGTTGGCGTGTGCGGCGATCAAGATGGCTGTGGCCGCGCGCGGCGGCCGCCAAGTGATCTGGCGCGATGAGGACTCCGAGCGGGTCATATTCCATACCGATCGCGGTAGCACCTACACCGCACACGCGTTCACCACGCTGTGCCGCCAGTTGGGGATTCGGCAGTCAATGGGCCGGGTCGGATCGTGTTTCGATAATGCTGCCGCGGAGGCGTTCTTCTCTTCCTTGGAATGGGAAGTCTTGTCCCGCAATCGTTTCCGTGATACTATCCATGCGCAGGCTGTGGTAATCGACTGGTGCTACACCTTCTACAATCACCAACGCCGCCACAGTGCCGCCGACGGGCTATCGCCCGTCAACTACGAGATCAGGGAATCCAAGACCAAGCCCGAAGCGGCATAGGAAACCCTCCACGATTTCGGGGGAACCACACTTGGATTCGCGCGACCAGGTTGTTCAAGTTTCCGACGTTGGCCGGTTCGCCACGGTGGATCACGATCGGTATGTGTTTGTAGAAGTCTTGCATTCCGCGGCCAATACCCTGAGTTTTGGGTGCGAGGCTGGTCAGTGTGGGGTTGACCCATTCGGCGTTGCGGAGGAGCGTCTGGAAATTGCTGAGGAGTTGACGGCCCTGGCCGTTCATGTCGTTGACGGTGTTGTTCAACAGAGTGCTCGCGCGTGACAGGTTTGGAAGGACGTTATTCGGGTCTGGCAGTGCGGTATCAGACTCGCTAATGATGCGTGCGAGCGCGTCCGGGTCGAGCTGATTGAGTACTCGGACAACGCTCGTCGACAGCTCGGAAATCGACGGTGGCTGCACAATCGACTCCGTGGAGATACGCTGGCCACCTTGCAGCATTGGTCCGCCATCGCTGTGAGGCCGCAACTCGATGTATGACTCGCCCAGAGCGGACAGATTCTCCAGCCGCACCTCGGTGTCGACGGGAATTCGATATCGAGAATCGACGTAGAACCCGATGGTCGCCGCACGTACGGACGTGCCGGTGCTGACCACCTTGCCGACCGGCGCACCACGCAACAGCACGTTCGACCCGACAACGATTCCATTGACGTCTGGAACGTCCATGGTGAGGTCGGTTCGGGCCGAGGGCGGGTTGACGCGCAGTCCGAGCGATCCCAAATAACCCAAGACGGACACGATCATGACGAAGAACGCCAAAAACGAAGCTACGTCGCGCATTCTCATGGCATGGCTCCCAAGATACGCAGCACGTCTTGCGTATTGCCCAGTAGTTCTCGCCCGTCAGGTCCCACTATCGAGGTGATGTTGATCGCCGGATATTTGTCCTCGGGAAGGAAAACGTCGGTGAACAAATGTCGATACTTCGGTATTTCCGCCTCGCCGGCGACCTTCGATTGCTGAACCGCGCCCACGGAGTCGGCCAGTGACCTCAGGAAGGGCACCAGCCAATATCCGCCGGCACCAATGCTTCCGACGCCTGGGAGGAGTTTGGACACGAAATTTGTGACAGCGATGAAGCGCTCAAACCCGAGCTGCCCCTTCGGGGAGAACCACAATTGCAGTTGCGGAATGTGACCGTTCACATTCTCGGCGGTTTGCGATACACCGTCGAGCAGTTGGTCCGCCTGGTCGAGGTTGGCCGCCAAGGTCGCGAGGTTGGATTCGACCCGCCCCGTCAACGTGCGCACCTCGGCACTGGACGGTAGTACTCGATTGAGACGAATGATGGTGTTCTGTGCCCGCTGAATCGACCCGCTCGACACGAAGTTCGCCAGGCTGGCGATCGTGTCTTCAAGTTGTGGTGGCGACGTCGTCTGGGCAAGGGGGATCGCGGCGCCAGCAGCCAGTGGGGGTGCCGGCGCACCGCCGGGAGACGGGCGCTCCAGGGCGACATAGATGTCGCCCAAAACCGTGGCTTGCTGCAGTACCGCGCGGATGTCCGAGGGGATGACGACGTCCGAGCCGATACGGGCGGTGACATCGACGTCGCGGCTCGTCAGCGTCATCTTCGACACCGTTCCGACGGTCACTCCGTCGAGCACCACCTTCGCGTGTTCGGGAAGGTTGAGAACGCTGTCGAATTGCATGACGACGTCGTATCCGTCGTCATAGGACGTGCCCGGCTGCGGCAACGCATCGACATTGAGTGACGCGCACGACGAGATCGTGACGGAGCAGGCTGCGGCGAGGGCGAAGGCAATCGGCCGTGATCGTGACGTCACTTGTTGGCCGCCTCCGTCAGCACGTACTGCAGGAGCGCAACGTCTACCGCGTACGGTGTGCCTTGCACATTTGCGCAGCTACCCGGCACCGACGCATTCATGATGTTGCATTGCAATACACCGTCGGGCGTACGGAGGCGGTAGAGGGGCGGACGATATCGGAGCGAGAATTGATGGGTGTTGGCGAGGTTTGCCAGCCCATTGATCAGGCGCGGCGCCACGTTCAACAGACTCGCGTAGTACGGGGCGCGCGGTGTGGCCTTCCGCACCGCAACCGATACCGCATCGAGTAATTGCTGTATCTGTGGACCGAGTTGCGTCTCCAGGTCTGCGGCCGCGGAGATGATCGGCACCATTCCTTCGAATACCTTCGATGCGTTTTGGCCCGTCTTGTCGACGTCTTCGCCGACGGGGCCAGCCGCGTCCGTCATCACGCTTTTCAACGTCGGTTCGATGTCGGCCAGCGTCGTCGTCAGTTGAGTCAGGTTCGTGGTGATGGACCCCAGGTCGCCAATGGCTTGCTCGGGCGAGTCGAGTGTCGCCGACAGGGTGGTGAGCAGCTTGTTGGCACCAGGCCCTTGATTGCGCAGCGCCTGGTCGACACCCCCGACGATGTCACCGACATTGTCGGACCCCGCAGGGTTTATCGAGTTGATGAATTCGGTCGACGCCCCGATTACCTCGGACAAGCTCTTCGGAGTCACTGATCGGTTGAGTGGAACGCAGCTCCCCGCAGACAGTTTGGGGCCCGAGTCGTAGTTGCCGACGAGTTCCAACGACCGGTCAGCGAGGATCGAGGTTGACCTGATGACCGCTTTCGCATCAGCGGGGAGCATCCGCCCCGCGTCGACCGTGAAGTCCACTCGGACAGACTTCGCCGCGGGAGTGATCGCGGCTATTTTTCCGATCGGGTAACCCATTTGGGTAACCGCGTTGTTGACGTAGAGCCCGACGCTGTCCGGCATGAGCGCGCAGTATCGGACGGAAGCCTCGTGATCGAGGGCCGCGCACGAGCCGCAGGACAGGACCACGGTCACAGCGATCAATGCCGCTGCTGCTCGCCGGGACCGGGAAAGCCGTGGCGCGGCCATCAGCACGGACTCCCCGGTAGCGGCACGCACATGTCAGTTGCGAGCAGTGCCGGCTCCGCGTTCTGTGCGTCGAGGACGCGGTCCAACAAGTTCTGCACCCGCTTTAGAGCGCGTATCGTCAACCCATTGCGCTCCACGAATAGTCGACCTTTATACAAAAATTGACGCACCTTCTCCACGAATTCAACGCGATGGTTGTCGTAGAAGTCACCAACTGGTTTCAATGCAAGGATGGTGTCGGCCAGCCCGCCGATCGTAGTGGACAGACCATCGTTGTAGATCATCATTGTTTGAGTCACGATCGACACTTTTCTGACTAACTGTGTGAATTTATCGCGATACTCCGAGAGTGCGTGAATGTACTCGTCCGATAAATTCAGAATCTTCGTGACTTGGCCTCGCTGCCTTTCTATCGTCGACATCAATGCGTTGCCGGCGTTGATCGCGGTCGACACCACCTCGACGTTTGTACCAGTGAGGCCCTGTTGGAGTTGGTTGAGCGATTCATTGAGCGGCTGTGCATTGACATTTTGGGTGATCTTGGTGGTGTCGGTGAGTGCCCGGACAAGGCTGTACGGCATCGTGACGCGTGAGATGGGAATGACGTTTGCTCCCAGCGGGGCGTCGCCAATCGATGCGAGGTTGACGTAGTAGCCCCCAACGACAGTCAACATTCGCACATCAATTTGTGACCGGTCGCCGACGAACACATCATTGGCGATACGCGCCTTTACCAAGACCTGATTCTGTTCCAGCGAAAGATCCGTAACCCTCCCGACCGTGATACCCGCCGTTCGTATCTCATCTCCGGGGCGGATCGACGCCGCATCGTCGGTGTAGAAAGCCACGACCTTGTTCTGGCCCGGAGGGTTGTAGTAGACGTAGGCCAACACCAGCGCCACCACGGTAGCGAGCACGATCGCCCCGGCACCCCACGTGATCGGGTTCCGAAGCGCCCTCGTCAATTTCAGCGATTGCATAGCACTACCCTTTGACCATTCAGCAGCACGTCCATCGTCTCTGGCAGTTGAAGGTTGCCCCGTGAGCACGGCTCTACGGATGTTCCGTCGTCGCGTGGGGGTGGAATGTTCTCATTGATCACTGGGACCAGCTTGAACGCGTCAAAGAAATTGTCGAGATTACTGAATGCGCGGTCCAGTGCAGTGTCGATGTTGATTCCTGGCCTTAAGCCAGCATTGTGCAGCAGTCGTACGGCGGGATCGAAGAAGTCGCCGCCGTATAACAGCGATTTGCGAAATTCATCCAAGATCGTCAGTACTTGGTCTACTGGTTGATTCACTATGTCCACGAGGTGGATAAATTGTTTGGACTTGCCGTTGATGGCGTCGGCGACGTCGGACAAGTTCCTTATCAGTGCTTCCACCACCAGTTGCCGATCCGATACGAATTCAGTCAGTCGGCGCATGCTATCCAGCAGTGGCGCCAATCCGCTGCCGTCACCGGTCAAGAACGACGCCGCATTCGCCGAGAACGTATTGATCTCTTCTGGGCTCAGCGTGGAAAGGACGGGTTGCAATCCGTTGAACAGGGCTGTGACGTCGAAGGAAGGCTGGGTCATCGTCGTGGGCACTTTGGTCACTAGGTCGGCGACGCGGTATCCCTCAGCGGGGTTCGTGATATCCATGTAGCGAACACCCGTCAGAGCCTGGAACTTGATGGCGAGCCTGCTGACCGCGACGATGCCGTATCTCTGATCCAGGGTGAACTTGACCTGTGCAACATTCTGTCCGTCGCGCCGGACGAGGTCGACTGACTCGATCTTCCCCACGCGGACCCCCCGGACCCGCACGTCGCCATCTGGATGAAGTCCAGACGCGTCCGTGTATTCCGCGGTGTACGTCCGCGTATCGACCGCAACGGGATTGGTCAGGGTGTTCGACAGCAAGACGAAAAGCGCAGCGGCAATGCCAATACTCAGACCAACACGCCACAAAACGGCGAAGGGCTTCATTGTCCCTCCCGCGTAACAATGCCGAGGGGGGCCGCCACACCGGGAAGACTGTCCAGCAGGATCCGGACCGATATTGCGTGCTGTTGACCGTCGCCGGCGTAGAGGGTTTCGAATCGAGAGCGCAGTTCAGCCAATTTTTGGGCGATGTCTTGCGGCCGCAACAGGACAGGTCCCGTGTCAGTAACGACTTTGAGGCCGCTGATCAGCGGGGACAAGTCGTCCACATGACTGTAGAGAAGCTTACCGACCGAGGCGAAGAGACCGTCAGATGCGAGTCGCAAAAAGCTGAGATAGTGGTTCTGCCAGTACTCTTCGGTTTCGTCGGAAAAATTGGGTACTTTCGCGTCTTCGAGGTACGGATACGCCAGCTTCGGACCGCTTGACGCTGGTTCCGAACTTCGACCAGGGTAGTAGCCGAAATCAATCAGGCGCGTACCCGCAGTCACCACCGCGTCTACGAATGGTGGGAATGAACCGATTGCGGATGCAGTGTTCGTAAGCAGCTGCTCTGTCGGCACCGTTTGTACGGCGTGGACCGCTCTCGTCACTGTCACAGCGGTTTCGAACAGCGGGTTGAGTCCATCGGTGTACCGGGTCACCCGGTCGATGACCTTGATGAGCTGCGGTGTCAGAGTGCCGGCCGACACGTCTCCCAATTGCGAAAGCAATTGGGAGAGAGTGAAGTTCCCCGTTGGCACCACCTTGATCTCGCTCCCGTCGCGAAGCGCTTGACCGCCCTGATTCGGGACCAAATTGATGCCGGGAACGCCGAAGTAGTTGATGGGCCGGAAATCAATGTGCATTGTGTCGGTCAGACCCCGCACCGACAAAGCCTGCAGGTCGGTGACAAGCCGCACGCCGCCGCCGGCGATGTTGGTGACCTTGGACACTTGTCCCACTTTGACGCCGTGTAGGACAACTGCCGTTCCCGCCTCGACACCTTGCCCCACGTACGGTGTTGTGACCGCCACGGAGAACTGATCGTTGTGTCGGCTGCCGAATGGATTGGCGACGATGAGACACACGGCCAGAGCAATGCAGAGCACCACGCCGACGCCAATAGTCGTCAATACCCGTTGCTGATACTTCGCTGATCCTCGTAACATGTTTGTTGGACTATCCTTTGAACACGAACTCGGGTTTTACGCCCCACAGCAATACGGTCGTCGTGAAATCCAGAATCACGATGGTGACCAGGCTGGCGCGCACAGCGCGGCCGGATGCCTGGCCAACGCCGACCGGCCCCCCGGAGGCGAAATAGCCGTAGTAGCAATGAATCAATGTTGCCGCGATGCAGTAGAGCGTCGCCTTGATCAAGGAGTAAAAAAGGTCGATTGGCGTCAGGAACTGAATGAAGTAGTGGTCGTAGGTTCCTCCAGCTTCGCCGTTGAATACGACCACCACCGTCTCCAACACGAGGAACGTCGACATCAGGGTGAGCAGGTAACCTGGTACGACGCTGAGCAATCCGCCGATCAAGCGAGTACCGACGACGAAGGGTATGGGCCGCAAGCCCATGACGTCGACGGCGTCGATCTCGTCCGATATGCGCATCGCGCCGATCTCCGCAGTCATTCGCGTACCCGCCTGCGCGGTGAATGCGATGCCAGCGACCAGCGGTCCGATCACGCGAACAGCACCCACCCCGCCGATGAGGCCCGATAGTGCTCCGAACCCAATGATGTTCAACGTCGCGAGCGCCTCGATGGCCAGCGAGGCGCCGACCGCCATGCCAAGGATGAGCAGAACGCTGATCGTGCCGCCATCCACGATCAGCGATCCCCTGCCCCAGGCAAGGTTGATGGTGGCAGCCAAGGTTTGCCGGGAATATCGGCGGACAGTCAGTGGCAGATACCAGAACGTCTGGCCAATGAACAAAGTCCACTGACCAAGCCCACGAAGTGGCTTTAGGATTGCCTCCACGGTCGCGACGCGGGCGCGTGAGAGCGTCGAGGGAGCCGACATCACGCGATCGCCATCGGGAAGAACATCGTCTGAATCTGCGTCATCGCAAGGTTCGCAAAAACGATTAGCACGACGTTGATCACGACCGCTGCATTCACCGCATCGGCGACGCCGCGCGGCCCACCCTTGGCCTCCATTCCACGCAGCGCCGAGATGATCGCGACGATCGCCGCGAAGACGAGACTCTTCGCGACCGCGAACCAGACATCGGTCATCTTCGCGAACGTGCCGAATGAACTCCAGAAACTTCCCGGGGCGACTCCACTGACCGTGACAGACAAGAGGAACGCAGAGCCGGTGCCTGACACGATGATGGCCACACAGAGAATGGGCGCAATCAGTAACAGCGCCAAAAACCGCGGCACCACCAGGCGCCGAACAGGGTCGACGCCCAGTACCCGCATAGCGTCGAGTTCCTCGCGTATTTCACGGGCCCCGAAGTCGGATGCGATCGCCGAAGCCGCCGCCCCACCCATCAACAAGCCCGCGGTGATGGGTGCGCCCTGCCGGAGGACTCCTACGCCACTCGCCGCTCCGAGGAGAGCGGTGGCCCCCACCTGGGAGACCAATCCCGATGTGACCACCGTGATCATCGCGCCGAAAGGTATCGCCATCAGCAATGCTGGTGTCGCGGTCACCTTGAGTAGCACCCAGGCCTGCCACAGGAACTCCTTGACCGGCAATCGCAACGTAATGGAGTCGAGGACTGCGTAGCGCAGTACATCCACGGCGAGCTGTATTCCGCGGCCGGTGGTGCCCGCGGCCCGCACTGGCGTGCTGCCGACTTGGAGCGCTTTGCGGCGCGCGTGGACCAAGGCGGAAGTAGTTGCCCGTGGCGGCGCGGCAGCGCTAACCCGAGTGGCCAACCTGATTCCTCCTCTGACTCGGCAGTGTCCATGCGAGCAACCGGGATCCGGAAACGGACGTGAACGAACTACGAATGGGAGTCCCAAGCACTTCGATCACTCTCCGACTGTGCTGTGCCCCATGCGAACTCCGCCAGAGTGGCACAGGTCACTATGTGCACTTCAGTGTCAACATAGCGGTGCGGCGACGTCGGCGCAACTGCCCGGATTGCCGAGCCTGCCGACACGAACGATTTGGCGGTCGCGATGCACGCGATCAAAGCCCCGCCGCGAACTCTCCGTTCGCCGGTTCGACCTCGGAGCGGTTGCTTGGCATCGCCAATGGCGACCAATTGCGGACCAAACGCAGTGGCACGCCGGGCTCACGCGACGTCTACGCCACCATGGCCGCCTGACCATGGTGGGTGTGTTGACCATCACGAATGAACATGTGTACCTTTTGGTGTACATCCTGTGATGCGCCGTGGCCTTTTGCGCTTCGGCGTAGCGCGGCATCAGAGCAGGGGCTTGGCTCCGGCCCCAGTCGGCCGAGCCCACCGTGAGGCGAGGAGGCCGAACATGTCAGTGGCTGCGCGGGCGAGCGACGGCACTGCCGTCGACACCCTTGAGGTGTTTGGTCCAGCCGACGGGCGCACGGTCGCCCGCCTCGCGATCGACGGTCGGCACGAGGTCGAGGGCAAGGCCGCCTTGCTGCGTGCCGCGCAGCCCGAGTGGGAGGACATCGGCCCCCGCGCTCGATCCAAGTTCCTGCTGACGTGGCTCGACTGGATCATGGATAACGAGGAACACCTGACCGAGATCATTCAGTCGGAAACGGGCAAGTCGTGGGGTGACGCGGCTTTCGAGCCGTCAACCGCGGTGGACATCGTCAAGTACGTCGCCCACAACGCTCCGAAGTGGATGGCTGATCAGCACCCACGGCCCCACAGCGCCGCGTTTGCCTTGAAGCACTTGACGATTCGACTGCGCCCCTATCCCCTGGTTGGGGTCATACTGCCGTGGAACATGCCGGTAGGCATGCCGATGCTCGATATCCCGTTCGCGCTGGCCGCTGGTGCGGCGGTGCTCTCGAAGCCGTCCGAAGTGACGCCGTTGGCATGGTCGGAAGTGGTGCGTGGTTGGCGTGAGGAAATAGGTGCTCCGCTGGTCCTCGACACCGCGATCGGCCGGGGTGAAACCGGCCAAGCGGTCGTCGACGTAGTTGACATGGTGCAATTCACGGGCTCCACACGTACCGGCCGGGCGATCGCGGCGAGGGCCGCCGAGCGACTCATTCCCGTCAGCCTCGAACTCGGCGGCAAGGACGCAATGATCGTGCTGGACGACGCCGACGTCGATCGGGCCGTCAAAGCCGCGGCGTGGGGTTCGATGTTCAACTCCGGCCAGGCGTGCATCTCTGTCGAACGCCTCTACGTTCACGACCGGATCTACGACACGTTCGTCGATGGCTTGACGCGGCAAGTCGCGGCTCTCCGTCAGGGGACCGACACCGACAAAAGCTTCACGAATGACCTTGGGGCCTTGGCCACCGAGCAGCAGTTGGCGATCGTCGAGGCTCATGTCGAGGATGCGCGGAGCAAAGGCGCCCGTGTCCTGACCGGCGGCACACGTGGGGCAGGCCCGGGCACATACTACGCACCGACCGTGCTCGTCGACGTGGACCACACGATGACGTGCATGCGTGAAGAGACCTTCGGACCAATCCTTCCGGTGATGCGCGTTCACGATGACGACGAGGCCGTGCGGCTGGCAAATGATTCGGAATACGGCTTGGCTGGCAGCGTTTGGACAGGCGATAACGAACGTGGGCAGCGGATTGCGGCCCGCATGGAGACCGGCGGGGTGAGCATCAACAATGCGCTCGCCGGGGTGTTCCAATTGCCGCTACCGTTCGGCGGGTGGAAGGGGTCGGGGCTCGGAATGCGCCACGGCGGCGCCTACGGACTGCGGAAATACTGCCGGACGCAATCAGTTGTGGCTGAACGCCATACATTTCCCAGTGAGCTGTACTGGTATCCCTACCGTTCGTCGCGAGCCCGCTTGATGGCCGCCGGCATTCGCCTGCTGGGCATGCGTGACTGGCGGCGCAGGTTGGGATCGCGGTCCGGCGGAAAGAAGTAGGCCTCAAATGCTGACGGAAACACCCCTTGTCGTGCTGCGGCTCTACGAACTCGCCCAGGTCCTCGGGACCGTCTTCGGCGGCTACCTCGTTGTCCGCTACGGCAAGAGCAAGTTCCTGGCCGGTCTCTACGGGGGATGCATCTCGATCTTCTTCTGGGACTGGATCTTCACCGATTCCTGGTTCCTTAACCTTACCTACGACGCGCGTTCCATCATCCTCTTCACGCTTGACGGACGGCCGGAACCGCTGTGGTCACCGGCATCGTACGCCACCTTCTTCGGCATCACGACGATGATGCTCCTGCGCTACCGCGGGTGGCTCGATCAACGGTTGGGCAGGTGGCAGTACGTCGCACTGCCCGCCTTCTTCGTGGTCCTCGATATCGCGGTCGAAGGCTTCGTCATTGCCGCGCTCGACATCTACCGCTATGGCTACCAGGACAAGTGGATGATCTTCGGCGTTCCCTACACCAACCTAGCCTGGGTCGTCATCATCCTCATGTTGATGTTCTGGCTCGGAAAGGGACTCGTTGATCTTCTCCACGCGTGTGGTGTACGGGCCGTTCTGGGCACGCCGGTCTCCGATAGCCCGTCGGCGTCGTCGAGATCGCCAGTGATGGCGGTCGCTGCTGCCGCAGGTCCCGATCAACCGAGTGAATTCGTCCCCGCACTGGACAAGCGCGAAAGCTGGGCCGTATTCGGGCTGGCCTTCGCACTGTGTCCGGCGGCCTTCTACGTCGGCGTCACCGTGATGACGTTCGTCCTCAAGGCGATTCAACCGTGGAGTTAGCGGTCGACTACTCATTCTCGCGCTGCGGTTGCCAGTGACCCGAAGTCTCTGACGGCGGCCCTTCGGTTGCGGCTTGGTGCTGCACAACAGATCGGTGACGTATCAAAAGTCGCGAATTGGCATCGCCGATGACACACACCTAAGGCCACCGGCCCAGGCAGGCACGGACTTTCGATCCGTGATCCACAGCTGGCGGTCGAGCTCGCACCGAGGAACGTGCCGCTCGGCTCCGAGGTCGTGGCCCCCGGGGCAATCCTTCGTCGATGTCGGTCGACCTAGCGTGCACTCAAGTGCGTACCGATTGCACGCTGTAACCGGCGGCTGCGGGCGATCTCGATGGCCGACTGCAGCTGATCGGGGGTGTTCCTAGCGCCGCCTGTCAAGCGTCGACTAGAAACGCAACGAGGCGAGATCGCGGAATTTATTGCTTCGCAACGTATTACGAAGGAGAAAAGACCCGAAGCGCGGGCTTACCCATGCCCGCCACGGCACCTGCGTGTTATGGCTCAACCCTGTCGAGCACGAAGATTGGGATCTCCCGCTCGACACGCTGCTGAAACAGCTCGAACGGTCCAAACGAGTGGACCACGAGGGGCCAAAGCTCCTCGCGCTCTGCCGCCGTTGCTTCGCGTGCGAGAACCCCGACACGCACGGCGCGGACCTGGACGGCGGTGCGCGGGTGTGCTCGCAGATTATGCACCCACATCGGGTCGCGGGCGTAGCCGCCCTTAGAGGCCACGACAACCATGGCGCCGTTGTGCTCGATGTACATGAGGGGCGAGGTCCGCCGCTTACCGGAGCGACGACCGACGTGGTCTAACAACAGAATCCGAGGCCGACGTCCCAATCGGTGACCGACCCTGCCGCCGGTCGCTCGATACAGCATCACATAGATCCTCATTACGCGCACGAGGATCGGCCAGAGCCGATCAGTGGCGAGCAGGACAGGCGCGAGGGCGCTGCAGTCACTCGACTTCATTCGTCGATGTTAACATCCGTTAACCTCCGGTGGATGCGTGTTCGACCTTGGGGCACAATGAAACCCGGCCAATCGGTTATCGTAAGTTTACTTCGACTGGTAGCGCTTCCCACGTAGTTATGCACAGTTCAGCGCGCTGTCGTTACCGTCCTCAGGGCGGCGTCCGGGTAGCGCACCCCACTGAGGCTCGGGTCAGCTCGTCAGTTGAACAACACTACGCCACGGAGATTGCGGCCCGCGCCATGTTCTCGTATCCCGTGGGGACCTCATCTAGGACGTAAGTGTTGGTGATCTCCTCATCGATGCGGAGCAGTCCGCCGCGGTACAACTCGAGCTGGCGCGGAACGTCCGCGCTCGGCGAGCATCCCCCGAAAAGTGAGCCCTGCAACCGCTTTTGGAACAACACCTCGCCGGTTCCACGGGTTCTTGGATGGATTCGCAGGCGTGGATGGCACAGAGTTCGACGGCCTTGGTGCCGCTTGAACGGAACCGGGTCCATGGCAATGGCCGTGCCTCCGGGAAAGAGATCAGCCAGGTGCACGGCCGAACCCCCACCCGGTGCCCACCGCGCAATCGGTTAGACAAGCGGTCTCGAGAACCTTGCACTGCTCGGCGGAATGCCCACGGACATGTTGCGGTCGGGAACAAACCGACGCAGGTCTCGACCATTGGACACACCTCGTCAGACCTGCCCGCGCGGCGCGATACCACTAGTCGATGCCGATCGAATGCTCCGCCGCGACACAGCGCCGACGATGTCTATTGCCGCGAGCCCAAGCACGATCGATAGCCCACCACCGAGCCAGATCATAAAGTGAGGAGCGTCCGAATGAAGCGCCGCAAACACCGGCAGCCCAACGAAATACGATCCCAAAATCTGCGTTGTTGCGGGCAGCAGCAGCACCAATGCCTGGCGATATCCGGTCCAGTAGTGCCAGGTCACTGCCAACACCGCAGCGGTTAGGGTTGTACCGGCAAAATTGATCGCGAGCCAGAACAGTGGCATACCGCGAAATGACCATGGTTGATAACCAAAATAATAGTAAAGGTTGGTCGGGAGAATAACCATCTCCATTGCGACCTGGATCAAACACATTGCCCCTATGACGGCCCAGAAAGACCCGCGATCGGCTCCTCGGCGCATAGTGGCCAATATGCACCACGCTGTTACTCCATAGACGATCACGTAGCCGAACAAACCCCAAGCTGGGATAGGCCGGTCATACAGTTCGAATATGCGCCATCGTGCTGCACCGTTATGAAAGCATTTACCCAAAAGATCGACAAGCGGCTCATTTATGATTGCAATTCCCGCACCTAACAGGAGGAAAAGCGGAACGGCCGACCCGCGGTTCCGCCAGTACCGGATTGCCATCGCAATTGCGACGACGGCAGCAGCCGCGGAGCCGATCGTGATTATTGCCTCGGCTGTGCGGAAGATTGGCTGATCTGGTGGTGGGTCAAAAGCGCTTTCGTTCACAGTCACTCTCCGAGCCGACCGTCTAGATGATGGCCGTCCACGGGTGAGTCTTTTGTGAACGTAGTTGTAGACATAACCATCGCGACGGTACTGGAGCGGTCCGCACCAGACAACCCCGAGTTCTGTCGAAGCATATGAGGTCGCTGATTTCGCCAGACGGCCGGCACGATGACGGGGATCACCGGTGGCTACTTTTTCATGACTCCGACACAAGGCAATTCGAGCTTGAGCACATCAGACGCAGTGTGAGGCCCGCTGCGGTGCGCAATCTACGTCGGAGCCCGCACCGGTACCGGAAACGGTTCGATTCCGGTGTTGACGCGCCTGCCGCTCCGTGCGCCAACTTGCGGCCACGTGTCGAATTACGTTGCACAGCATTGCTGTTGGATAACGACGTTGCGTACGTCACATATGGCGTGTAGCGTGACCAACGCCGCTATGTATACAGATAAGTACACATAGCGTTGGGGGGTCGCTCCGGATGGAAAGGGGGCCGAAAGGTTATGGATGCTGCGGTATCCGGCCAGCTCGGCGGTTGCTTCTCGATCGAGTAGGAGCAGCCGCACCGAGCCGTGCGCCACCACAGCGCGGGCGTCCCTCCCGCTACCAATTTTTCAGTGCATTGTCAGCAAGCAAATCGCCACTCAACCGTGAAACGAGGAGTGTCCAATGGTAGAGACCTGCGTCGGTTTGTTCCCCGACCGCCATGTGCCGGTGGGCATGCTGGCCGAGCAGTGCAAGGTTCTCGAGGCGAGTCCTGGTGTGGACGGCGTGCTACTCCCCGATCAGTTGGCTAGCTTTGTCCCCCAGCAGCTCTGGCGGCCCGAGAACACCGCGATGGCCCAGTTCATGCGTGATCCCGACTCGTTGCACGACGCCTTCACGCTCGGCGCTTACGTCGCGGCAATCGCGCCCTCTCTCAAGCTGCATCTGACCACTGACGCGGTGCGGCGGCCCCCAGCCGAACTCGTGCAGTCGTTGTTGACGCTCGCAGCCATCACCGAGGGCCGGCTCAACGTCCAGATCGGCGGCGGTGAGATCAAGCAGACGAGGCCGTTCGGCCATCCCACCAACCAGGCCATGTCCCGCATGAGCGACCTGTTTCAGATCTATCGGAAGTTTATGGACTCCGATGGTCCCTTTGATTTTGAGGGCAAGCGCTGGAAGTTCAACGGCGCCTACCTCGGTGGCGCCAAGCAGTACCAGCCCGAGGTGTGGGGACTTGGCGCAGGGCCAATGCTGTTGGATCACGTGACGTCTTGGGCCGACGGGCTGGCGACGTCCGTTCCGTCGGCATTTGCCAGCCCCGACCGGGTCGGCACGGCGATCGAGGGCCTGCGCCGCCAACTCGAGCAGAAGGGTCGTGACCCCAAGCAGTTTCGCGTCGGATTGTGGTTCTCCGTACTCCTCCACGAAGATGACGCGGAGCTAGAACGTGCCTTCGCGAACCCATTGTTGAAGTTCGTCAGCGGCGCAATGGGGCGCATCGAAACACAGCTTTGGAACGACGAGGGCCTGGGCCTGCCGTTCCCACCCGGATGGACATACTTCAAAGATCTGTTGCCTTATGGCATGGACGACGCGTTCGTCGACGAGATCGTGTCGGCGGTGACTCCTGAACACATGCAGCGTGCCTGGCTGGTCGGGAGCCCCGCAGAGGTCGCGAGGCAGGTTCAGCCGTACCTCGACGCGGGCGTCGACTGGGTGATGGCTATTGATTACCTTCCCGTTGTGGGTACACCAGAGGATGCGGCGGCAGCGGCCACGCGGGGCGCAGACCTATGCGCCCACATCAAACAACTCGACTTGGTCGACGCGCCGTGACGGTTCCAAGCCCGACGCTCACCGCTGACCCGAGTTGGCTCACCGAGCAGTTGGCCATCGGCGGATACATCGACGTGGGCGACGAGGTCATCGGCGTCGCCGCAGAAGCTCTCGCTTTCACCGGGGCTACGTCCGACATGGCCCGCCTTCGTGTGACCTACCGAGGCGAACACCCGCGATATCCCAAGACAATGATCGCCAAGATCCGCGGCCGCGACGAACTGCGGGCTGAAATGGACGCCGCCTTGGAGCTTTTCGCTCGAGAAGCTTTCTTCTATGAAGAGTTGGCAAAGCGACTTCCCATCCGCACGCCCCGCGCGTTCGCGGTGGGCGACGGTGATGAGTCGGCCCTGATCCTGGAGGATCTCGCCGGCCTTCGAGCCGGTGATCAGAGTGAAGGGATGGCTG
Organism: Mycolicibacterium rhodesiae JS60; assembly: GCA_000230935.2. Classification (GTDB taxonomy): domain Bacteria; phylum Actinomycetota; class Actinomycetes; order Mycobacteriales; family Mycobacteriaceae; genus Mycobacterium; species Mycobacterium rhodesiae_B. Next base: position 1,826,232 of record AGIQ01000002.1, on the reverse strand, counting down.
TCGAGGACGCGGAGCGATGCGTCGAGGCGCTAGCGGACCTGCACTCAGCGTTCTGGCAGGCCGACATTCTGGACGACCCTCGCCTGATGCGTCCACAACAGGGCGTCTTCGCGACCACGACGGCGCAGCTGATGGCGAGCGGCGTGCCTGTTGCCCGCACCTTGTTCGCGTCCGAATACAGCGCCGACGAACTCAACGCCCTACCCGAGCAGGCCGACGCATGGATTGCGCTCCTCACCCAGCTCGGAGATGGACCGAAAACGCTCATCCACAACGATTGTCGCGCCGACAACTTGTTCTTCGCCACCGATGGTTCACCGGTATTCGTCGATTGGCAGATGGTAGCCGTAGCACGCGCCAGTCAAGATCTAGCGAATCTACTCGCGGGCAGCTTGGCGTCGAGCGACCTCTCCACACATTGGCATCAGTTACTGACTCGATACCACATACGTTTGGGAGCGGGCGGCGTCGTCGATTACTCGTTCGACGATCTGCTGGTGCACTACCGGCAGAGCGTGTTGTGGCCTCTGGGTCAGGGACTGGCCTTGCTCGGCGCCCTCAGTGGCGGTGATGCCCGGCGGGTCGGGCCCTGCATCTTCCGCCGGGCGCTTGATCAGGCGATCGAGCTGGATACCTTCGCGGCGTTTCAACGCTGAATCAGAACACATGTCGACTCTCTCTCCTACGCAAGGGGCACGCTGACAATGGCCGACACACTCGCCTCGCAGACGTCTTCGCTCATGGAAACCATTGACGACCTGAGCGCCTACATGATCTCGGGACGGGTTCGTGGATCGTCCGACCCGACGTCACGGACTTCGGGACGAACACCCGCACAGGGTATTCAAGATGGAGTGGAAGCAGAGCTGATCGGGTTTCGTCGCATCTTCGTTTCGGAACGGTGGAACCTCAAGGAGAGCGCAGTGCTCCTTGGCGCGGTCGGTTCTCGTACCTGCCGGATCGAGCTAGCCACTGGGCTTTTCAACGCGTCGGCACGAAATCCGCTCCATGCTGCGGCCTTTGGCTCGACTATGCATGCCGCGTTCGGCCCACGATTCGTCATGGGCCTGGGACGAGGCGATCGCTACAACCTCGAGATGGTAGGACTCAGAGAGAGCACGTTTGCCGGTCTGCGCGATTATGTCAGGATCATCCATCGGTTGTGGCGCGGTGAGACCGTCAGCTACGACGGGCCCGCGGGCAGCTATCCCTTGCTTGCCCTCGGCGATGTGCACGAAGGCCCGAATCCCAAGATCTGGTTCGGTACCTTCGGATTACCCCGCGCAGCGGAGGTGATCGCAGACTGCATGGATGGCGTGCTGCTCGTGCCAAACCTGACTCCTGACGGAACAGCTGCCGCGGTGCAACGGATCCGGTCGGCGTGCGAGCGCATTGGCCGCGACCCCACAACGGTGCGTATCGCGCAGTGTGTCGTCACGGCGCCTGAACTCGACGAACTAGAAACGCTGGAGATCTGCCACGCTCGAGCACTGACTTATCTGCAGACACCCAGTTGGGGAGAAGCGTTGTGCACCATCAACGGCTGGAGCCACGAAACTCTCGCCAAGATTCGCAACCATCCTCAACTGGTCGCCCTGGACACGATCGCCGACAACGTCTACCACCGGAGTGAACTCGTAGCTCCGGCTCGAGGAATACCTGAGAGTTGGATGAAGGCGTCGTGCGCGATCGGAACCGTGTCCGAGTGCGTAGCACAGTTGAAGTCCTTTCGCGACGCCGGCGCCGACGAGATCGTTACCTACGGAAGCACCCCCGCGCAGAATGCAGCTGTGGCCGCAGCATGGCGCGCAGAAGCACACTGTGGCCATCCGAGTGCGTGAGCCGCAGCACCGGGACCGCGCTAGCTGTTAGAGAAGAGGCCTTTCCCGACCCCAGCCTGAAACAATTCTCGCCCGGATGCCGCCGCTCGCGACGACGCGCCGCCGCCACAGTCGGATGGACCACCAACGGCGGATTTCTGCCAACCGCCACCGGATTCCTGCCAGTGGAATTATTTGCCTGACCTCGCGGTTTACTTCCTTGTAACTGGCAGAAACAACAAGAGAAGGCAACACAATGACCAAGTTCGCAGTCGCAACCCTGCTGGGTTCCGCGATGAGCGCGCTCGTCATCGGCTTGGCCGCCCCTGCGGCCGCCGCCCCCAGCGGGTCCGGTGACGCCCGCCACACCCAAATCGACTCGTTGGGATACATGGTCGGCAGCGACAAGATCGGCGCCATCGACGCAATCCAGCGCGACTAACCGGCTGCGCGATGACGCGCACCGACGACGGAAGGGCACCCCGCAAGGGGTGCCCTTTCCCGTTCGTGTGGACGGGAGTGAGCAGAATGGAGCCATGGTCGACAAATCCCCGAGAGGCCGGGTCGCGCTGGCGCTCGGTAGCGGTGGTGCACGGGGGTACGCGCATATCGGTGTGATCGACGAACTCCAGCACCGCGGTTACGAAATCGTCGGTATCGCCGGCTCGTCGATGGGCGCGTTGGTCGGCGGTCTGCACGCCGCCGGATCACTCGAAGAATTCTCGGACTGGGCCAAGACCTTGACGCAGCGGGCCGTCCTGCGACTACTCGACCCGTCGATCACGGCCGCCGGTGTGCTGCGGGCCGAGAAGATCCTCGACGCGGTCCGCGACATCCTCGGCGACGCCACCATCGAAAGCCTGCCGATCCCCTTCACCGCGGTGGCGACCGACCTGATCGCGGGCAAGTCGGTGTGGCTGCAGCGTGGACCGGTCGACGCCGCGATCCGCGCCTCGATCGCGATTCCGGGTGTCATCGTCCCGCATGTGCTCGATGGCCGGCTGCTGGCCGACGGCGGGATCCTCGATCCGCTGCCGTTGGCGCCGATCTCGGCGGTCAACGCCGACGTGACCATCGCGGTCAGCCTGTCCGGTCCCGCGCCCGACGACGCGGCTGCCCCGGCCGACCCCGAGGCCAGCCCCAGCTCCGAATGGCTCGGCCGGCTGCTGCGCAGTACGTCAGGGCTGTTGGACACCAACACCGCGCGCTCCATCTTGGACACGCCGGCCGCCCGCTCGATGCTGAGCCGGTTCGGCACCAGCTCGGACGCCGAGGACATCACCGAGGACCCCGAGCCCGTCCCGAAACTGGGCAGCTTCGCGGTGATGAACCGGACCATCGACATCGCGCAGGCCGCGTTGGCCCGCCACCAGATGGCGGCCTATCCACCCGACCTTCTGATCGAGGTGCCCCGAACAGCTTGCCGCAGTTTGGAATTCCACCGCGCCGCCGAGGTGATCGACCTCGGTCGGGAACTTGCCGCCAAAGCGCTGGACGGCTACCGCAACACCGGACCGGAGATCATCATCACGCCAGAAACTCCGTGACCGCGGCCGCCACCCGGCGGCCTTGTTCACGTCCGGCCAGCGTCGACGGCCGTCGGCACCGTGGGTCGAGCAGATTGGGACCGAAGGCCGCCAGCGACGCATCGTCGGCGAAGACCGCGAAAGTCCGCGCCCCGAACGCGGCGATCTCGGCCGCGGTGCCGCTGCTGAACGGCGACGGAGCGGTCGCACTGGCCGGCACCAGCACCACCGCCGTCGCGCAATCGCCGGCCACCGCGGTGTGCACCGAACTGCTCACCCCGCCGTCCATATAGCGCTTGTCGCCGATGGTGACCGGCGGCCACGTTCCCGGCACCGCGCAGCTGGCGGCCACCGCATCGACCAGTGGCACGCCCGAGGACGCGGTGAACACCGCGAGCTCGCCGGTCGCGGTGTCGATGGCGGTGATGCGCAGATCTTGTGCGGGCCAGTCGTGCGAGGGCAATCGCCCTTCGATGACTTTCCGGCGTACCGACTCGGGCACGGTCGGCGCGTTCAACGCGACGGCCCCGATGCGCTGCAGTTTCTCCGTGACCTCACCGGGCTGCGCCACCGCCGACATGAACAACGCGGTGATCGCGTCGAAGTCGGCGCCGGAGTCGATCTCGGACGAGATGTCCCCGATCTGGCGTTCGAAGAGCTCCTCCAGCGACATCGGGCTGCTGATCTGCGCCGCGACCGTGGCGCCGGCCGAGGTGCCGACCAGCACATCGGAACTCAGCAGCGCCCGCGCGGTATCCGGCGCCTCGTCGGCGATTCCGCGCAGGACGCCGGTCTCCCAGCCGATGCCGGCGATCCCGCCGCCGGCCAGGATCAGGGCTCGTTTCGTCGTCACAGCGTGCGAGTCTGCCAGCTGTCCAGATAGTCGGCCGCCTCGGTCTGGTAGGCGTGCTGCGCCCAACCCAACGGCGTCGTCCCGTACCGCATGTCGGTGAGAGTGGGGTCGGCGCCCGCGTCGAGAAGCCGACGGATCAGATCCAGGTCTCCGCTCCACGCCGCGTGGTGCAGTGGCGTGGCACCGTCGGCGTCGCGCACATTGGGCTCTTCGGGAAACTCCGGCTCGACCAGCTCGGCTCCGGAGACGTCGATGCCGTTGCGGGCCAGCAACTCGAGCCGCTGCGCGAAGCCGTGGCCGGCAGCCCAGTCGATTTGGCGTTGCCACATCAGGTTCCGCGGTTCCATCGCCTCCCCCAGCCGGCGCTCCCACGGGCTCGGCCCGGCGTCGGCGAGACCGTGGTCGAATAGCAGCTCGAGGTGCGAGTCGTCGGCGCGGAACATCCGATTGTAGAGCGTCTGCTGGTCGACGGGGTGGGCCCCGCGCTGCAACAGCAGTCGAGCCAATGCCGGCGCGAACCGATGTCGCGGTTGGCGACCAAGTCCTTGTTCACCTTCACCGAATACCCCGGTGAGGGCCGTGAACGGTGTCGACATGGCCCGCCACAGATACCCGGAGTTCGGATCGGCGCCGGCGTCGAGAAGTGTCGCCGCCGCGGCGAGAACGTCATCTTCGTTGCGGGACAACGGAACCCGCGAGTAGCACACGTAGAGCAGCGGAACCCAACCGAACGGGCCGCCCGTCGTGGTGCCCAGCTCAGGACGGCCCGCCAGGTGACGGCGCAGCGCCACGGCGTCGGCAGCCGAGGCTGCGGCCCAAATATGGTGTTGTGGCAGATCAGGATTCGCGTCAAACAGGTCGGCAGCCGACTGCCATCGTGGTGGGGCGTCGGTGTGGTCGTAACGCAGCGACGCCAACGAGCAGAACCGGTCGGCCACATTCATGGCGTCCTCGTTGCCGGCAGCGGGATCGACCGCGAGCTCCGCGGCTATCGCCAAGTAGCCGACGAGAGCCGGCCAGCCGCTGAATCCGTAACTGCGGGCGACGACCAGTTGTGCGTCGTGCAAACGGAATCGTTCGTATTCCAGGGCGATATCGGGACGCGGGTGATACCGACGAATCATCTCGACCGCCCCGCGGTCGTTGGATGTGACGCCGCGTTGCAGAGTGCGGGCATCCGAGCGCAACCGCTCGAGTGACGGGTTGTCGGGCAGGGTGCTGGCCATGACGGCCTCCTCTCACGTGCCCTGCGTCCGCGAGGCCGGGCCGAGAAGGAGGTCGGTCAGCTGTCAACGATCAAGGCAGGGAGGCTGGGCCTCTTCGAGCGGACATCGGGCGGTCCTGCGCGCCCGGCCCTGACATTATCAGCCCCGCGGGTCACGCCGACGCGAGATCGCGCTGGCCACGCAGATACTCCGCCCGGCAGGCGTGCCGAGCGAGCTTGCCACTGGTGGTGCGCGCAAGCGAACCGGCCGGCACCAGCCGAACCTCAGCCACGTGGACATGGTGGTGACGGGAGACGGCGGCACGTACGGCACTGGCGACTGTGTCGATGTCTACCCCAGCGGCGCCGACAGCACGTTCGGCGACGATCACCAGCTGTTCACCGGACCGTCCAGCGGGTTGCGGAAGCGCATCGGAGGTGACGGCAAAAGCCGCGACATAGCCACTGCGGATTGCCCTTGAGGCTTTCCCGACGGTGGTTTCGATGTCATGGGGGTAGTGGTTGACGCCGTCGATGATGATCAGGTCCTTGATCCGTCCGGTGATATAGAGCTCGCCGTCGACGTAGACGCCGAGGTCACCCGTGGCCAGCCACGAGGCGTCGGCCGCGACCCCGTCGGCGTGGCTGTCTTCTGACAGGCGGGACCGCAGTCTGTTGCCGAACACCCGCCGGGTTTCGTCTTCACGTCCCCAGTAACCCCGGCCGACGTTGTTGCCGTGCACCCAGATCTCCCCGACGCAGCGATCGGAAAGCTCCTCGCCGGTATCGGGATCGACGATCGCAACCCATTCGCTGGGGATGGGCTGGCCGCACGAGACGTGCGGAACAGCGTCAGGGTCGCCTGGCACTGCCTGCACAGCGCGCTTGGCGCTCAGGGCGACGCGGTTGAACCACCGCACACTCGCGCTTGTATCCGCGGCGATACTGGCCACCGACAAGGTTGCTTCAGCCAACCCGTAGGACGGTTTCACGGCGGTAGCCGGAAGGCCATACTCGCCAAGGGCGGTGGTGAACTTCTCGATGGCCGCCACCGTGACCGGCTCGGACCCGTTGAGCAAGCCAACGACGTTGCTCAGATCCAGATGCTCTCCCCCCCTTGGCAATCCACGCTCGGCGGCCAACTCGAAGGCGAAATTCGGTGCGGCAGCGAACGTCCGTCCGTGTGTGGATTCTTCTGCCAGTGCGGCGATCCACCGGTGCGGCCGCCGAACGAACGCCATCGGGTCCATCAAAGTGATGTGACCACCACACAAGGCCGGAAACATGATCATCATCAAGCCCATGTCGTGATAGAGAGGTAACCAGCTGACGCTGCGCACGCCCATGTCCAGCCCGCCGGCCAGGATCATCTGCACCAGGTTGGTACACGCCGCACGGTGGGTGATCTCGACACCAGCGGGATCACGAGTGGAACCTGACGTGTATTGCAGATAGGCAGTGTCGTCGGCGCACTGCGAGTGCCCGATGAAAGATGTTGCCAGACTGTCGGGTACAGCATCGATCGCAATCAGGCGTGGGCGCTCGGTGACGGGCGCAGCGCGCACGAACGACCGAACCGACTCGGCCGCACCGGTGGTGGTGAGAATGACTGTCGGGCCGGCATCGGCCAGGACCGCCTGCAGCCGCTGCGCATGGCCGGACAATGTCGGTGCGAACAACGGAACCGCGATGGCGCCGGCATGAATCGCCGCAAAGAATCCCACCACATAGTCGAGGCCTTGCGGCGCGAGAATGGCCACCCGGTCGCCCGGTGTCAGAACCTGTTGAAGTCGCGCGCCCACGGCCCGCACCGAGTCGACCAATCCATTCCAGCTCAGCTCGACAGCACGTCCCTCGCCATCGCTGAAATCGAGGAAGCGATAGGCCGCCCGATGCTGCCACCGCACGGCGTTGCGGGCGAAGAACGAGGTGATCGTGACATCGTCAGGTATCGCGACACTGCCATCAGTTTGGACGTAGGGCGCTAGCAGACTTTCGGCGTCGTCACGCCCAGATTCCCGATCCCAACCCACGAACAAACACTACTAGCTCGCCTAATTATATGTCTTGACCAGCAATGACATATGATTACGATCATATCTGGGCGCGTACGTGACGGCCGTCACCGTGTCGATCAATCAGACCCGGCGTAGGCGCGGGCAACCCGGGTGACGAACTGGTAGACGCCGTCTTCATCGGGAGCCAGCGGCCCCGGGCGGGCGTGCGGGGAGCTCAGGCCGCGTTGCACCGATTCGCAGGCCGCCCAGTCCTGCCGGTTGGTCAGGTCCCAGAAATCCACCGCGTACGACGGATCGAAATCGGGTTTGTCCAACGCTTCTTTCGGGAAGGCCCAAGCACATTCGACGTGGGTGCGGTCGACGGCCAACGGCATCATCATGTGCGTCATCACGTAGTCGGGGTGCAGGCTCACCAACAGGTTGGGAAATCCCACCAGGTACATCACGGTGCGCAGTTCCTGTTCGGACAGGCCCTTGATCGCGACGCCGCCGCTGCGCCCGCTCAGCGACATCGTCTCGGCCTCGTCGATCATGCCCATCCAGCCGCCGATCCAGTCGCCGGGCAGGTCGAGGTTCTCACCACTGGTGGGTGGACTGATCTTGGACAGTTCGGGGTGAATCGTCGAGCAGTGGTAGCACTCCTGGTAATTCTCGACGATCACCTTCCAGTTGGTCTCGAGCTCGTAGGAGTGCCGCGCCACCACGGTGAGGTCCTCCGGGCGGTAGGGGCTGATGACGTCTTCCATGCCCGCGACGTGCAGGTCGAAGTCGGAGTCGCGGCCGCTGGGGTCGACGAACAGGTAGCCATGCCAGTCCACGAGGCGCAGTTCCGCCAGCCCGAACTGACCGGCGTCGAATCCTTCGGCCGTGTCAAAGGTTGGCGCCCTGCGCAATTGACCGTCGAGCTTGTAGGACCACGAATGATAGGGGCAGACGATGCCGCGCCGCTTGGCCGTCGCGCCGCACGCCAGCATCTCGTGGCCGCGGTGGCGGCACACGTTGGCGAATGCGCGCACCTTGTTGTCCTCGCCGCGCACCAACAGGATTCCGTCGGCGCCCGAGCCCACGGCCTTCTGAGCACCGGCGCCGTCCAGGTCGCTGGCGTGACCCACGCAGTGCCAGCCGGAGAAGATGTTGTGCTTCTCCCACTCGAACACGGCCGGGTCGACGTACGCCTCCCGCGGCAGCATCCGGGATTGCCCGAACGGCGCGAGGGAGGCGGCGAGATCGTCGGCGGGTACCGGTGCCGGAGTCTGTTTGAACATACAGTCAGACTAGGCCTCGCCCGCGAACGCGGCAATCCCGCCGCGGGTGGAATCATCGCCGCGAGTCAGGCGGCGGTACACCAGATATCCGACGGTCACTGCGACCAGCGCCGCCAGCAGCAGCATTGTCGCCAGCGCGTTGAGCGCCGGGGTCGGCGCGGCGCGGGCGGTGTTGTAGATCTTCACCGAGACCGGCTCGGTCGAGGCGTTTCCGGAGAGGTAGCGCACCAGCACGAAGTCATCGATGACGTCGGCGAACACCAGCACCGTGCTGGCGAAGATCGCCGGGAACAGCATCGGCACCGTCACCCGGCGCAGCGCTTCCATCGGCGAAGCGCCCAAATCCATTGCCGCTTCTTCATATTGGTTGCCGATCGTCGCCAGCCGCGCGCGCACCAACACGGCCGGATAGGCGATCTGAAAGGTGACAAGACCGATCACCTGCGCGGAGGTACCCAGCCCGATCGGCAGCGCCAGTGACGTCATCACGAACAGCAGAGCGACGGCCAGCAGCACCTCGGGAACCACGAAGGACACCAGCATCAGCAGATTGGCCCCGGCGGGCAGCCGCCCCCGCCAGCGGTCGATCCCGATGGCGAACAGCACGCCGAGCGGCACCGTGATCAGCGTGGTGATCACACCGAGCTTCAGCGTCTGCAGCAGTGCGGTGTGCAGCGAGGCATCGTGCCACACCGACTTCGTCGCGTCGCCCCAGTACCAGCGGAACGAGAAGCCCTGCCAGTTGGTCCGTGACCTGCCGTCGTTGAAGGAGAAAATCACCGCGATCAGCACCGGTAGCAGCGACCAGATCAGGTAACCGACGGTGACCGCCTGCAGGATCCGCGGTGGCCGCCACGGGTCTTTCCACCACGCGACCGGGCCTCTCATGCCAGCGTCGCTCATGTGGACACCTCGTCGGCGCGCGCGGTCACCCGCACGTAGTAGAACATCGGCACAACGGTCACGATCAGCACCAGCATCACGAACGCGCCGGCCTGCCCGGTCTGCCCCGGCGACTGCACGCTGTCGTTGATCAGGTTGCCCACCATCGCCGTCTTCGGCGAGGCCGACAGCATGTCCGAGGTGAAGTAATCACCGAGCATGGGCAGGCAGGTGAGCAGCACGCCCGCCACGATCGTGGGCCGGCACATCGGCAGCGTCACCCGCCAGAACGACTCGATCCGGTTGGCCCCCAGGTCTCTGGCGGCCTCCAACGTCGACTGCGGCAACCGGTCCAGACCTGCGTACAGCGGCAGAATCATGTAGGGCACATAGCCGTACACCAGACCGAGCACAACTACCACCGGCTGGCCGGTCAGCCAGTGCACGTTGACGTCGAACAGTCCACCCAGGCTGAAGATCCGATTCACCATGCCGTCGTCCTGAAGCAGGTTGACCCAGGCCAGCATTCGCATCATGTAGCTGATCCAGAACGGCGCGATCAACGCCGCGAGCAACACGCCCGCCCACCGGCCGGACAGCCGCGCCGTGTAGTAGGCAACCGGGAAGGCGATCAACAGACACAGCACACTGGCCAGCACGACGTAGACCGCGGTGCGCAGCAACGCAGGCCCGAACACCCCATCCTCGCCGACGATGTGGGTCAGGACATACGTGAACTGAGACGGGTTCCATTCCAACGGGTTCCAGACCGGGATCGGCGTCCGGAAGATCGGATCGATCTGCCCGAACACGATGGCCAGCACCACGTAGAGCGGGGCCAAGAAGAACACCGCCAGCCAGACAACCCCCGGCATGGCGAGCAGGGGCCACAGCCCGCTGCCGCGTCTCGGCTTTCGCTGAAGCACTATCCCCCGGCTTTGAAGGCGCGCCAGACGTTGTGCCAGGCAGCGTCATTGGCGGTATCCAGCTCGAGCAGTCGATAACCGACGTCGAAATACTCGGGCCGCACGATCGCGGTCTTGAGGTTCTCCGGAATGAACCCGTCGGCCACCAGAGTGTCCGGGTTGATCGAATTCTGCGGCGGTTGGTAGCCGATCGCCGAGAAATTCTGCTTGGCGACCTCGGGGTCGAGCATGTGGTTGATGAACAGGTGCGCCAGCACCGGATTCTTGCCACCGCGCAGCGCCACCATCAGGTCATTGTCCACCAGTCCCTTGCCGTCCGTGGGGAACCAGTACCGCAGGATCTCCACACCGGTGCCCTCAGGCAGGTAGCTCTGAGCGTTGATGATGTCGCCGGACCACATCTGCGACAGGCCGATCTGACCTGCGGGCAGGTCGCTGTACATCGTGATGGTCACCTTCGGCGAGGTCGCAGCCACCAGTGCGGTCAGCTGCTCACCGAGTTTCTTCAGGTCGTCGGCCGACGACGTGTTGACGTCGGTGATCCCCATCTTCAGCAGCACCATCGCCATCGCGGTGTGCCAGTCGTCGATGACGGCGGTCTTGTTCTTGTAGGCCGGATCCCACAGTGCCTCATAGGGATTCTTCAGCGCGCCGATATCGGCGGGCACCTGGTCATTACGCCAGCCGATGCCGGTGGTGTAGACGGTGTACGGCACCGTATATTGCCAGCCCTGGTCATACCACGGGTTGGTGAAGACCGGCCAGACGTTCTTGATGTTGTCGATGTAGCTGTGGTTGAGCGGGCGGAGCAGTCCCCCGGTGACCAACCGGCCGAGCTGGTCATAACTCGGGAAGAAGATGTCGTAGTCGACGTTGCCGCCGCGGATCTTGGTCAGTCCCTCGTCCGTGTCGTTGAACGTCGAGATCTGCACCTTGACGCCGTACTTGTCCTCGAAGGACTTGACCGACTCGGGCGCCATGTAGTCGGCGTAGCTGTAGAGCTGCAGCGTGGCACCCTTTTCGGGACCGAGCCCGTCGGCGATCGGCTTGTTATCGCTTTGGATGTCCCACTTCACCGGGTTCTGCGGGGACGCGATCTTCAGGGTCGGTGCCGAACTCGACTGTCCGCCTTTGGAACACGCATCGAGGAAGGCCACGAGTGCGGGGGTTCCAGCGGCCAGTAGGGCGGCCCGCTGCAGGAACTGTCGACGATTCGGGCCGGGTCCCGTGGGTGCTGGCATCCGCGCCTCCGTGGTTTCGAGTCTTGTCTGCTCCTTGGACTCTGGCATAGACTGAACGCTCAGTCAATAGATCTCGCGGCGCTTTTTCGCAGGTCCGCGCAGCAATCGAGTGAAAGGTTCCCCCGTGGCTTCGCCGATGATCGAGAGCCCGGTTCATGACGCTGTCGACCAGTTGATCGCCGATGAGGAGAAGGTGTTCCTGGCGCGCCAGCCGCGCAGCACCGAAATGATCAGCCGCGCACGCGAACACCTCGCGGGCGGGGCGACATCGAACTGGCAGATCGCCCAACCACAAGCGGTCTGGATGAGCCACGGTGCGGGCTCCAAGGTCTACGACGTCGACGGCACCGAGTACGTCGACATGCACGGCGGCTACGGCGCGTCCATCGCCGGGCACGCCCACCCCGCGATCGTCGAGGCGGTCAGCAGGCAGGTCCGGCGGGGCACGCATTTCGCGCAACCCACCGAGGACGCGATCTGGATCTCGGGCGAACTGGCCCGCCGGTTCGATCTGCCGCTGTGGCGCTTCGCCAATTCCGGCACCGAAGCCACCATGGACGCCGTCCACCTGGCCCGGTCGGTGACGGGGCGGGACCTCATCATCAAGGTCGAGGGCTGCTACCACGGCCACCACGATTCGGTGGAGGTCTCGGTGCTGCCGGAGGCCGATCAGATCGGCTCGCGAGAGCATCCGATCGGCGTGCCCGGCAACAGCGGGATTCCCGCGGCGATCCGCGATCTGGTGGTCGTGGTGCCGTTCAACGACCCCGAGGCGGTCGCCCGGGCATTGACCGAGCACCGCGGACAGGTGGCGGCGATGATCGTCGAACCGGTGATGATGAACGCCGGCATCATCCCGCCCGACGACGGCTACCTGGCTGCGACTCGCGAGCTGGTACACGCCGAGGGCGCCCTGCTGATCTACGACGAGGTCAAGACCGGGTTCACCACCGGGCCCGGCGGTGTCACCGCCATATCCGGGGTCGTGCCCGATATCGTCTGTCTGGCAAAGGCTTTGGGTGGAGGGATTTCGGTCGCCGCGATCGGGGGCACCACGGAGGTCATGTCGGCCATCGCCGACGGCAGCTACGAGCAGGTCGGCACGTTCAACGGCAACCCGCTGGCGATGGCGGCCACCAGGGCCACCCTTGCCGAGGTGCTGACGCCTGCCGCGTACGCGCGCATGGGTTCTCTGGCCGCGCGGCTGCGCGGCGCTTTGGAAGCGACCACCGCGCAATACGGTTACGGTTGGCACGTGGTGAGCCTCGGGGCCAAGGGTTGTGTGACGTTCAAGCGCGAGCCGGTCCACGACTTCCGCGATTTCCTTCAGATCGACGACCGGTTGGGCCATCTGCACTGGCTCATGCAGCACAATGGCGGCGTATTCCTGCCGCCTTGGGGCAAGGTGGAGCAATGGTTGCTATCAGTTCAGCACGACGAGGCCGATGTCGACCGGTTCGCCGCGAACTTCGCCCGGCTGGCCCAGGCGGTGGCGGCCTGAGCCCCTGCGGTGGGGACGGCCGCCGGTGACCGGCGGCGCGATCCGGCTGCACCAGCTGGCGAAGTCGTTCGACGGAGTTCCCGCCGTGACAGGCATCGACCTGGATATCCCAGCGGGACAGTTTTATTCGCTTCTGGGCGCATCCGGCTGCGGTAAGACCACCACGCTGCGGATGATCGCCGGATTCGAGAAACCCGACTCCGGGCGGATCGAACTCGACGGCCGTGATGTGGCGCAGGATCCGCCGCACAAGCGTCCGGTCAACACCGTGTTCCAGACCTACGCCCTGTTCCCGTTCATGACGGTCTGGGACAACGTGGCGTTCGGGCTCAAATACCGCAAAACCCCCAAGGACGAGACCAAGCGCCGCGTGGGTGAGGCGCTCGAACTGGTCCGGATGAGCGGGTACGCCAAGCGTAAACCCGGCCAACTGTCCGGCGGTCAGCAGCAGCGTGTGGCGCTGGCCCGCGCGCTGGTTCTGCAGCCCAGCGTGCTGCTGCTCGACGAGCCGCTCGGTGCACTGGATGCCAAACTGCGCAGGCAACTCCAGCTCGAGCTGCGGGCCGTCCAACGCGAGGTCGAGATCACGTTCGTCTACGTGACCCACGACCAGGACGAGGCGCTGACGATGAGCGATCAGATCGCCGTGCTGGCCGAGGGGCGCGTCGAACAGGTCGGCCCGCCGCAGGAGATCTACTCCGCCCCGGCCACCACCTATGTGGCCGGATTCCTCGGTGCGGCAAATATTTTCGATGCCGATGTGCTGCAGAACGACAACGGGTCGGCGCTGTGTTCGGCACTCGCGACGCGATTGGGCGCAGCGGTGGACAACGCGTGCCAACCCGGCCCGGCCGCCATCGTCATCCGCCCGGAACGCATCACGCTGCAGTCCCCGGACGACCCGGTGTCGCCCGGGCACAACGCGATCAACGGCACCGTGGCCCAGGTGGTCTATCACGGGGCATCGACACAGGTGCACGTCAACGTCGGAGAACCGACCGCACTCGTCGTCGACGTCCCGAACCAATCCGGGCCCGGCTCGGTGGGCTATGACGCCGGGACGGCGGTCACCTGTGTGTGCACCCAGGACGCCGTGCGGGTGCTGGCCCGAAGTGCCGCCGCCGTCATCAAGGATCCGGCGGCAGAACTGGTCACCTCAGCGTGATCGTCGGCCGCGGCCCGCGGCCACCGTTCGGCGCCGCTCCCGCGGTAGATCCAGCTCGCGCTCGGCGAACCGCATCGCGATCTCGTAAGCCACCTGCGAGTCGACTTCCGGATCCTCCAGTGCGACCTGAATCGACAAGCCGTCCAGCAGCGCCGAGAACTCCAGGGCGAACATCTTGGGGTCCACGTCGGCCTCCAGCTCGGCCGATTCCACCGCGTCGACGATCATCCGGCGCCAGCGCGCGTCGAGCTCGACCCGGCCGGCCTTGACCTCGTCATGCCGGAAGGCCTGCGCCCACAGGTCGAACCACAGCCCCCAGGCGCCGGGGATCTCGTTCGTCCCCTCCGGCACGCAGGTCCACTGGATCAGCAGCGACAGCCGGTCCCGCAGCGAGGGCACCTCGGCCAGCATCTGCTCGGCGGCCTCGTAGAACGATTCCTCGGAATAACGCAGCGCATCGACGAGTAGCCGATCGCGGGTGCCGAAGTAGTAGATGACCAACGCCGAGCTGACCCCGGCCCGTTTCGCGACATCGGAGATCCGGGTCTCGGAGAAACCCCGTTCACAGATGAGCTCCGCTGCGGCGCGCAACATCTGGATGCGCCGCGCTTCGTTGTTCTCGGTCGCGGGTGCCGGATCTGCCATCGTGTCGCTCTCCCCTTCAGCCGTGCCTGCGCTGGCACTTGTTGAAAGCCTAACACTTGGTTAGATTGAACAGTCAGTCAAACGATCCCGTGTGGGACGACGAAAGTGGAGCGCCATGTCGAACACCTACGACGCCATCGTCATCGGCGGCGGACACAACGGACTGGTCTCGGCCGCCTATCTCGCACGCTCGGGCGCCAGAACCGTGGTCCTGGAGTCACGGGGTGCACTGGGCGGAGCGGCGACTACCGAGGCGCCCTGGGAAGACGCACCACATCTTCGGGTCACCCGGCTGTCGTACGTGATGAGCCTGATGCCGCCGACGATCGTGCGAGACCTGAGTCTGGAGCGCCACGGCTACAAGGTCCACCCGATGGGCCCCTACTACCAGGCATTTCCCGAGGGCGGCTCGCTGACCATCTACGAGGACGATCCGGCCCGCACCCATGAGCAGCTGGCCAAATTCTCCAAGAAGGACGCCGACACCTGGCCCAAGTGGAACGCCTGGCTGGAGGGCATCGCCGACGTCATGGGTCCGCTCCTGACGCAGGTGCCGCCCAACATCGGTTCGCACAAGCCGTCGGATCTGTTCGAGCTCGCGAAGCTGGGCTGGAGCCAGCGAGGCATGACCACCCGGATGATGGGCGACGTCACCCGGTTGCTGACGATGAGCATCGCCGACCTGCTCGACGACTGGTTCGAATCACCGCAAATCAAGGGCGCGCTCGCCGTCAACGGAGTCATCGGTACCTGGGCCGGACCGTACGAGCCGGGCACCGCCTACGTGATGGCGCATCACTCGATCGGCGACGTCGGCGACGGCCAGCTCGGCAGTTGGGGATACCCCGAGGGCGGCATGGGTGCGGTGTCGGAGGCCATCGCGAAATCCGCACGCAGCTTCGGCGCCGAGATCCGCACCAAGGCCCGGGTGTCCCGGATGCTGGTGCGGGGCGGCCGGATCGAGGGCGTGGCCCTGGAGAACGGTGACGAACTGCGGGCACCCCTGGTCGTCACCACACTGCACCCGAAAATCGCTTTCCTGGACCATATTCCGCCGGGCGAGTTGCCCGCGGAGTTCGTCTCCGACATCGAGCATTTCAAGACCCGAAGCGGTGTGGTCAAGATCAACCTGGCCCTTGGCGAGTTGCCGAACTTCACCGCCGATCCCAGCGATGGGCAGGCCGAACACCACACCGGCTCGGTCGAGATGGCACCCACGATGGAGTACATCGAGGCTGCGTTCCAGGATGCCCGCGTCGGCAGGCCCGCGCTGATGCCGTTCAGCGATGGCGTGATCCCCACGACCCTAGACAAGACACTGAATCCCGATGGCACGCACATCATGTCGCTGTTCACCCAGTGGGTCCCCGCGGCGTGGGCCGACGCTCCGCACACCGAGGAGCTGGACGCCTATGCCGACCGCCTGATCGACCTGTACGACCAGGTCGCCCCCGGCTTCAAGTCCTCGATCCTGCATCGCGACATCGTCGGGCCGTATGAGATGGAGCAGGAGTACGGCCTCATCGGAGGCAACATCTTCCACGGGGAGCTGTCGCTCGAGCAGTTGTTCCACATGCGGCCCGCACCGGGCTACGCCGACTACCGCACACCGATCGCCGGGCTCTACAACGGAAGCTCGGGCACCCATGCCGGCGGCGGGGTGTGCGGCATTCCCGGGTGGCAGGCCGCAAGGGCCGCGCTGGCCGACACCAAGAAGAAGCGCTTCCGCAGGCGATGACCGACAGCCGCCGGACGCCCGTGGCCGCCATGCTGGAGGCCCGCTCGGTGGCACTCGTGGGGGCCAGCCCGAAACCCGGCAGCTTCGGCGAGCGGATGATCATCGAGGCGCGCCGCAGCACCGCGCGCATGCAATTGGTCAATCCGCGCTACGACAGCATCGACGGCATCGCCTGCGCACCATCACTGGCCGCGCTCGATCAGCCGGTCGATCTGGTACTGCTCGGCGTGCCCGACGCCGTCCTGCTCGATGAGCTGAAAGCCGCTGCGGCGGTGGGCGCACGGTCGGCGGTCATCTTCGGCTCCGCGCATGGCACGGAGCTACGGCAGGCCGTCGCCGAGGCCGCCACCGAGGCGAGGATGGCGGTCTGCGGTGCGGGCTGCATGGGTTTCGTCAACAACGCCACCGGCCTACGCGCACTGGGCTATCTCGAGCCCGATCCCCTACCGCCGGGCGGGGTTTCACTGGTGACGCACTCGGGGTCGGCGTTCTCGACGATACTGCGGACCGGCCGCGGGTTCGGGTTCCGGCTGGCGGTCTCGTCGGGTCAGGAACTGGTCACCGATACCGCCGACTACGTCGACTACGTCGTCGAGGACCCGGGCACCACGTTGATCGCGCTGCTACTGGAAACGCCGCGGTCGGTGGGCCGGCTACGGGCCGGGTTGCACCGCGCCGCCCAGCGCGGCATCCCGGTGGTGATTCTGCCGGTCGGTCACTCCCCGCGCGGCCGCGCGATGGTGGCCGCCCACTCCGGTGCGCTGGCCGGCGACGCCGCCGGGTGGCAGGCGTTGTGCGCCGACACCGGGGCGATCCGCGTCTCGGACATGGCCGAATTCACCGACACCATCGAACTTTTCGAGGCGGGTCGCCGGCGCAGGGTCGGATCGCACGGGATCGCGACCGTGCACGATTCCGGGGCCGAGCGCGCGCTGTGCGCCGATATCGCCCACGACCTCGCCGTCGACTTCGCCGAACTGGCCGCCCCGACGCTGGTCGCGATCGGTGACCTGCTCGACGAAGGACTGGCCCCCGGCAACCCGCTCGATGTGTGGGGCACGGGTGCGGATACCCGCGAATTGTTCGGCGGGTGCCTGCGTGCGCTGGTCGACGACGCGGGCGTTGCGGTGACCGCGCTGGCGGTCGACCTGGTCACCGAGTTCGACGATGACACCGCCTACGCCGACGCCGCCCTGGACGTCACGGCCGGCAGCGATGCCCCGCTCGCGGTGCTGACCTCGGTACCCTCGGCGATCGACCCGCCCACCGCGAAACGACTGCGCGATAACGGTGTTCCGGTACTCGAGGGCGCCCGCAGCGGTATCGCCGCGCTGGGTCATTTGGCGCGCTGGCCGCTGCCGGTGGCGACCGTAGTCCCCCAGATCGACGGCGCGCGCGCACGACGCTGGACGGCCCGGTTGGCCGAACCCGGCTGGGACGCTCCGGCCGCCTTCGCCCTGCTCGCCGACTACGGCATACCGGTGACGCAATCGCGCACCGCCCACGATGTCACCGAGGCGTTGGCCGCAGCCGAGGTGGTCGGCTATCCGGTCGCGATTAAAACGCTTGGCAGCGCGCACAAGAGCGATGTGGGTGGGGTGGTTCTGGGTGTCGGTGACCGCGAATCGCTGCGGCTCGCCTACGAGGAGATGGCAGGCCGCCTGGGGCCTGACGTCAGCATCGACGCGATGGCCCCTGCGGGCGTGGAGATCTCACTGGGCGTGGTGCGTGATGACAACTTCGGGCCGCTGATCGTGGTGGCCGCCGGCGGCACCCTGGTGGAACTGCTGGCCGACCGCGCGGTCGCCTGCGCGCCGGTCAACCGCGAGGGCGCCGCGGCGCTGCTGCGGTCACTGCACACCGCGCCACTACTGGCCGGCTGGCGCGGCGCGCCCCCGGTCGCCATCGAAGCCTTGGCTGAGGCGATCGTCGGATTCTCGCAATTGGCAACCGAACTCGGCGAGCACGTGGACGCCGTCGAAGCCAACCCCCTCATCGCCTCGCCCACCGGGGTGGTAGCCGTCGACGCGTTGGTGCTCCCGCGCAAGCCCCGGCGTCAGAAGATGGCGTAAGCCTTGCGCAGGGTTTCGTGGATCACCCAGGTCCCGGTCCAGCCGAGCGGGAAGACGGCGAGGTCGCCGGCACCGACCTCACTGGGCTCGCCGCCATCGGGAGTCACGGTCATCCGCCCGGACACCACATAGATCACTTCGTTGGTTGCGAGCGTCCAGCGCGAAGGGCCGGGCGCGCACTGCCAGATGCCGCCCGACTTGTCGCCGTCGACCCAGACCTCGAGGCCATGGGTCGCCATCGGGTCTCCGGTGGCCTCCTCAAGCGGGCCCCAGTCCTCGAGTTCGGCGTCGGCGGCATCGGCCAGGACAGCGGTGAGTACTGCAGCAGTCACGTGAAAACCTTTCGTATCAGGCGTGTTCGGGGAACGGAAGAGAAATCGGTTCGGGTTCCAGCCGGCTGTTTCCATCGGCGTCGAAACGGTCCAGCCCGAGATCGGTCAGGTCCAGCCAGTCGCATCCGCCGGTGAGCGTCATGTCGGCGGCGGCCTCGGCGACCGCGGGACCCCACATCATGCCGTGCCCGGCCGCGCATGCCACCACGGTGCCGTCGACCGGACCGTCGTCCGTCAGCAGCGGACCCAGAATCGGCAGATGGTCGTTCGTGTAGTCGATCGTCGCCGCCCACGTGCGTCGAAGGCCCAAGCCGCGCACCGGCGGGAATAGCGACTCGATGCGGGCCAGTGCCTTCTGGTAGTAGGTCCAGTCGAACTCGGTGGCCTCGCCGGGCTGCTCGTCAGGGTTGCTCATCCCCCACAGCACGCCACCGTATTCACCTGGGCGCCAATAGATTCCCTCGCTGACGTCGAACACCATGGGAAGCTCCTCGATGTTGGCGTCGCGTAGCGGTTCGGTGACCACGACCTGGTGCCGGGTGCCGCCGGCCGGGATCCGGCCACCGGCACTCACCCCGACCTCGCCGAGCTGCGGGCCGCCGGTGAGCACCACCCGGGGGGTGTCGATGGGTCCGTCGGAGGTGTCGACACCGAGGACGCGCCCCTGCGCCACCCGCAGACCGGTGAAGGCACACCGTTCGCGAACGTCCACGTGGTGCGCGGTCAGCGCAGCGGTGTAGGCCAGCACATTACGCGGCGCATTGATGTACCCGTCGCCGGGTGCGTATGAGCCGCCCGCCGTCACTCCCGCGGCCAAACCGGTGTCGCGGCTGTCGATGTCGGAGCTGGATAGCCACTCCACGCTCAGCCCCAGGCTGTGCTGTAGCGCAATCCGCTCGTGCGCCTGCTGCACCTCGGCATCGGTGAAGCACGGCATTAGGTAGCCCTGCGCCACGAACCCGCAATCCAGTGGATAGCGATCACCGGAGGCGGTGTAGAACTCCTGGCTGCGCAGGCCGAGGCGGATCGCGGTCTCGGTGCCGCCCTGGGCGCGAACCATCCCGGCGGCGCGGCTACTGGCGCCGTCTCCCAGCGTCTGGGCTTCGAGCAGCACGACGCGGCCGGCCCCGCGTTCGGCCAGCTGGACTGCCGCCCACGCCCCGACCGTGCCGCCTCCGACCACCACGACGTCCGCACTTTGGCTGCTGGTCATACCTCAAGACCGTGACATAGACTGAACGCTCAGTCAATAGCTTCCAGCGAGCGGAGAGCACCGCGAATGTACGGGTTGACAGCGCAAGATCGACGGATCCGGGAGACCGCGCGTGAGTTCGTCGAGACCCTGATCCCTTACGAGGCCGAGGCCGAGATGGCCGGCGGCCAGCTACCCAAGGAGCTGACCGCCGAGCACCACGCGAAGGCCATCGAGCTCGGGCTGTACGCCACCAATATGCCGGCCTCGGTAGGTGGCCCGGGATTCACTGCGCTGCAACAGGTTCTGGTGCAGGAACAGGTCGGCCGCGTCACGAACGCGATCGCCTGGGTGATGCACACCCCGCCGCAGTGGTGGGCGGACGTGGCCACCGAGTACCAGAAGCAGCGCTGGCTGCTGCCGGCGGTGCGTGGCGAGAAGCACGAGGCCTACGCCATCACCGAGGAATTCGCCGGGTCCGACGTGTCGGCGCTGGAAGCCACCGCACGCCGCGAGGGCGATGAGTACGTCATCAACGGGATCAAGTGGCATGTCACGTCGTTCAATCTGGCCCAGTACGTGTTCGTCCAGGCGGTGCTGGTCGGCGGGCCACATGAGGGCGACCACGTGCTGCTGGTGGTGGACCTGCCGTGGCCGGGGGTGGAGGTGGTGCGCACACCGCACTACTCCCACAACATTCCCGACGAGCATCCGATCGTGTCGTTCACCGATGTGCGGGTGCCGGCCAGCCATCTGGTCGGCGCCGAGGGCGAGGGTATGCAGTTCACGCAGGACTGGTTCCGCTTCGAGCGGATCATGGTCGCCTCGCGCTGTGTGGGTGCCGCCCAGCGCCTCGTCGATGAAATGACAGCGTTCGCAACGGAGCGCATTGTCGACGGGAAGCCGCTCGGTGAGCATCAGCTGGTGGCCGGCATGCTCGCCGACAGCGCCACCGAGCTGTTCGCCGCGCGCAGCCTGCTCTACGAGGTGGCCCGCGGTATCGACGCCGGACTGGATCGCAAGGCACTGCACGGCCAGGCGTCGATGGCCAAGCTGTACTGCTCGGAGATGGCCGGTCGCGTTGCCGACCGGGCGGTGCAGATCTTCGGTGGCCGAGGCTACATGCGCGAGAACGTCGCCGAGCGGATGTTCCGCGAGCTGCGCGTGGAGCGAATCTGGGAGGGTGCCAGCGAGATTCAGCGGATCATCATCGGTCGTCAGCTGATGCAGCGCGGACCGGAGGGGTTGCTGGCACCGCGCTGACGAATTTGAATTCACGCGCACGGCCTTTGGCGTACGGTCAGGGTAGTAAACGATCGCTCACGAGGAGTGCCGTGACCACCGCAGAAAAAGCGCACAACGCAGACCTGTCCGCCCCGACGACGCGCACCGTGCACACGTTCTGCCGCTACTGCCTGGCGGCCTGCGGCATCGAAGCCACCGTCGTGGGTAACACAATTCAGAAGATCTCCGCCGACAAGCGGAACCCACACAGCTGGAATGACTTCTGCGCCAAAGGCCGCACCGCAGGTCAGCTCGTCGAGCATCCGAAACGGATACTCAATCCGATGCGCAGGGTCGGTGACTCCTACGTGGAAGCGACCTGGGAAGAAGCCATCGCTGACATCGCGGCCCGGATGAGCGCCGCGATCCAAGCCGACGGTCCCGACTCCGTCGGTGCCTACTGGGGCAACCCGGCGGGTTTCTCCTCGTCGAACGTGATGTTCATGACGGCCTGGATGGACGCTATCGGCACAGGTAGCCGCTACTTCGTCGGCTCGGTGGACCAGAACGCGATGCACGTCGTAGCCACCGCTATGTACGGTTCACAGCTGATGGCACCGGTGTCCGATATCGACAACTGTGACTACTTCTTGCTGGTTGGAACCAATCCGGCAGTGAGCGCGTGGAACTGGCTGGAAACCGTGCCCGGTGGCTGGAAACGCACACTCGAGCGGCAGAAGCGGGGGGCGACGCTCGTGGTAGTCGACCCACTGCGCACCGAGACCGCCGAGAAAGCCGACGTTCATCTGGCGGTACGCCCGGGGCAGGACTGGGCACTGCTGCTGGGGATGGTCAAGGTAATCCTCGACGAGGGTCTCGAGCACACGCAGGACTGCCGCGACCTCGCTACCGGGGTGGAGCAACTGCGCACGCTGGTCGCAGAGGCCGACCTCGACGACCTGGCCGGGCGTTGCGATATCCCCCGCTCGACGATTGAGGACGTGGCCCGGAATTTCGCGGCCGCCCACGGCGCGATGGTGGTCACTCGCACTGGTATCTCGCTGCACCTGGCGGGCACCATAGCGGAGTGGCTGGGCCATGTGCTCAACGTGATCACCGGGCGGATGGATCGGCCCGGCGGGCGGCGCTTCGAACCGGGTTACGTCGATTCGATCAAGTTGTTCGACATGATGGTCAAGCCGATGGCCCACAAGAGCCGGCTGCAGGGACGCGATATGGTGGCCGGCAATCACGGACTCGACGAGCTGCCTGATGAGATCACCACCCCGGGGCGTGGCCAGGTCCGCGCGCTGCTCATCAATTCTGGCAACCCGGTGGTATCCGGGCCCAACGGCGCCAAACTCGACGAGGCGCTGGCGCAATTGGACCTACTCGTGGTGATCGATTTCGTGCAGCGGGAAAGCCACCGTCATGCGCATTGGTTGCTGCCGGCGGTCCATTGGCTTGAACGCGACGACCTGCATGCGCTGACCAGCGGTTTGCACGACGAGCCCTTTGTTCAATACGGGCACAAGGTGGTGCAGCCGCCACCGGGTGCACGCGAGGAGTGGCGCATCTTCACGGATCTGGCGATCGCGATGGACAAACCGCTTTTCGGAAAGAAGGGCGTCAACGGATTCGTCAAGGCGACGCGAAAGCTTGCCAAGGCCACGCGGCGTCCCGGACTGGAGTTCACCCCGCGCTGGGTCGACCGGGCGTTGGTGGCGATCGGCCGCAAGGTGAAATGGCGCGACATCATGGCCCATCCGCACGGTTTCGTCTTCGCCGAGCGGGAGTTCGGCCACTTCAAAGCTGCCCTGAAGACCGCAGACAAGAAGGTGCACGCGGCACCGCCGGAATTCTTGGCCCGCGCCCGTGAACTGCTTGCTTCGCCGCACCCGCAAGCACCGGCGAGCTATCCGTTCATGCTCGCGAGTCGCCGCAACCGGCACTCGATGAATTCGTGGCTCAACGAAATTCCTGGCCTGCATCCGTCGGGCAAGCGCAATGAAGTGGTGATCCATCCGGACGACGCCGCGCGGTATGGCATTGAAACCGGTGATCGAGTGCGAGTGTCCTCACCGGTGGGTGCGATCGAGCTTCCCGCGATGGTCAGCGACCAACCGCGCCCCGGTGTCGTCATCGTCGACCATGGTTGGGGTTCAAGGGTTTTCGACCCACGCGGCGGGACGGTGCCCGAATCCTACGGGGTCAACCGCAATCTACTGATCGACGGCGCACAGGTGGATCCATTGTCGCAACAGCCGGCGATGAGCTCGTCGTATGTCGGGATCGACCGCGTCGGATAGTCAGGCCAGTAGATAGTCCGACAGCGTCCCCAGCGCCTTGCTCGCGTAGCCCTTCCAGATTCGGGCGAACACCGGCAGGGCCGGGGCGGTCAGGGCGGATTTCGGATGCAGGGTCCACTGCCACGTCACCAGTGTTCCGGTGCCGTGCGGCGTGAACTGCCAGAGCCCTTCGATGTGGTCGATGAGCGGTGACATGGCGCCGCGCACATCGGTGAGGGTGTAGCCGAACGCGTCGGGCGCATCCACGCGGGTCAGCGTCTCACGCATACCGCCACCACCGACCAGTGCGATGTTGCGGGTCTGGCCCACCGCCGACCAGTCACCGGTTTGGTCGTGCACGGCCTTGATCGGCGGGATGGGGCCATACCAACGGTTGAACAAGCTGGGCAACGGCATGGGCAGCGTTTTGGCGAACGCATCCGACACCGTCACGGGAATCGCGCGGGACTGCTCGACGACGACGGGAGTGGCCATATCGGGAGATCGTAGTCAGCGCGACAGCTGCGGCGCCGCCCGTCCGGTGACAAGCGGCAGGTCGAAGAAGCTGGCGATGCCCGGCTCGGCGGCACAGGTCGCGGGGATGGTGTTGACGCAGTGCGCGGCGGTGGCCACCACACCAGGGTTGCTCACCAACCCTGCCTCAACGCTTTCGGGCTGCCAGCCCTTGACCGTGACGAAGGTGTTCGGATTGCCCCGCACCTCCATCTCATAGCGCTCCCCTGCCGGGCCGAAAGACCATGCGGGATCCATGTTTTCCTCGCCCATCAGCCAGTTGACGGTGATGCGCACGACGATCGTGTTGGTCACGACGGCATCCCAGTGGAAACGCCGACCGGCGACCTGGCCGGGTTCGATCACCCCGATCGGCGAGTCGATGGGCGCGGTCGCCACCGCGATCTCCTGGGAGGTGCGGATCTTGGGCTCAGCCGCGAAACCCAACCGGTCGACGATCAGCCGAACCGATTGGAAGAAGCCGCCGTTGAGCAACTTCTGCATGGGTCCGGTCAGCGCGCTCTCCGGTGTGCCGCCGAAACCCATGACGTGGCGCAGCACGTCGGGTGCACCGTAGGTGCGCAGGTCGGAGAATTCCTCGGCGCGAACGTAGGTCACCCCGGTGGACATCACCGACAGCAGCAACGGGAACAGTTCGGTGGCCGCACCCGGACCGATCCCGGCACCGTGCAAGGTCACGTTGCCCTCGCGGGCAGCGGCTTCCAGCGGCGCCGCCTCGGACTCGCTCGGGTAGAACCAGCCCAGTGGGCTGACGACGTTCTTGCCCGAGCGCAGCAATGCGGTCACCTCGTCGAGGTTGGGCAGCAGCGGTGCGTAGATCACCGCGTCGGCGTCCAGGGCGAGGATGTCGTCGATGCTGTTGGTGGCCGTGACGCCCAGCGGTTCGGTGCCGATGATGTCGCCGACGTCCTTGCCGGCCTTGTCCTTGGAATGCACCCAGCAGCCGGCCAGTTCGAGTTCGGGATGTTCGAGCACACCCTTGACCGCCGCTACCCCAACCGACCCGGTTGCCCACTGCACGACCCGCAACGCCATTGCTGCTCCTCTGCGGAAAACTAGAACGTGTTACAGGCGTCTACACTAACGGGATCTCCCACGCGGACGGAAGGATCAGCGCATGCCAAACAAGGTTTTCGTCGTCGGGGTCGGGATGACCAAGTTCGAGAAGCCGGGCCGTCGCGAAGGCTGGGACTACCCCCAGATGGCCAACGAGTCGGGCACCAAAGCGCTGGCCGACGCCGGTATCGACTACGCGCAAGTGCAGCAGGGCTACGTCGGTTACTGCTCGGGTGACTCGACCTCCGGGCAGCGCGCGCTGTATGAACTCGGCATGACCGGCATCCCGATCGTGAACGTCAACAACAACTGTTCGACCGGGTCGACGGCGCTGTACCTGGCTGCACAGGCCATCCGCGGTGGCCTCGCCGACTGCACGATCGCGCTGGGCTTCGAGAAGATGCAGCCCGGCTCGCTGGGTGGCGGCGCCGAGGACCGCGAGTCGCCGCTGATGCGTCACATCGTCGCCCTCAACGAGACCGACTCGATGACGTTTCCGGTGGCGCCCTGGATGTTCGGTGCGGCCGGCCGGGAGCACATGAAGAAGTACGGCACCACTGCCGAGCATTTCGCGAAGATCGGTTACAAGAACCACAAGCATTCGGTCAACAACCCGTACGCACAGTTCCAGGACGAGTACACCCTCGACGACATCCTGGGCGCGAAGATGATCTCCGACCCGCTGACCAAACTGCAGTGCTCGCCGACCTCCGACGGCTCGGGTGCAGCCATCGTGGCCAGCGAGGCATTCGTCGACAAGCACGGCCTGGCCGGGCAGGCGGTGGAGATCGTCGGGCAGGCGATGACCACCGACTTCGCGTCGACATTCGACGGCAGCGCGGCCAATATCATCGGCTACGACATGAATGTTCAGGCTGCGCAACAGGTTTACGATCAGTCCGGACTCGGCCCGGAGGACTTTCAGGTGATCGAGCTGCACGACTGCTTCTCGGCCAACGAACTGCTGCTGTACGAAGCCCTCGGCCTCTGCGGTCCCGGTGAGGCGCCCTCGCTGATCGACAAAGACGACACCACCTATGGCGGACGCTGGGTGGTCAACCCGTCGGGCGGCCTGATCTCCAAGGGCCATCCACTGGGCGCGACCGGCCTGGCCCAGTGCTCCGAGCTGACCTGGCAGTTGCGCGGTACCGCCGACAAGCGTCAGGTGGACAACGTCAGCGCAGCGCTGCAGCACAACATCGGGCTCGGCGGGGCGGCCGTCATCACCGCCTACCAACGCGCGGAGCGGTAGCTACTGCAGGTGCGTGACCGCGTAGACGTCGTCGGCGTGCCGGGCGCGGATCGTCTTCTTGTCGTATTTGCCGACGCTGGTACGGGGGATCTCGTCGATGAACGTCCATCGTTCCGGCAGCCACCAACGGACGACCTTGTCGGACAGGAAATTCCGTAGCTCCTCCGGCGAGACCTCGGCACCCTCCTGCAGCACGACCGCGGCCAGCGGTCGTTCCTGCCAGCGCTCGTCAGGCACGCCGACGACCGCAGCCTCCCGCACCGCCGGGTGTGCGATCAAGTGGTTCTCCAGCTCCACCGACGAGATCCACTCACCACCGGACTTGATGACGTCCTTGGCGCGGTCGGTCAGGGTGATGTAGCCCTGTTCGTCGATGCGGCCCACGTCTCCGGTACGCAACCAGCCGGAGGAGAACTTCGACTCATCGGTATTGCGGTAGTAGGAGCCGGTGATCCACGGACCGCGAACCTCCAGCTCGCCCACTGCATCCCCGTCGTTGGGCAGCACCGCGCCACTGTCGTCGACGATGCGGGCCTCGACCCCGCACATCGGCCGGCCCTGCGTGCCACGGACCTCCCAGACCTTGTCCTCCGGGGTGTTCGGGGCCGGCCAGGCCAGGGTGGCCATCGGTGAGGTCTCGGTCATCCCCCACAGCTGGCGGATCTGCACGCCGTACTTCTCTTCGAACGTCTTCATCAGCGACACCGGCACCGCCGACCCGCCGCAGGCGACCAGCCGCAGCGACGAAATGTCATGACCGGGATTGCGGTCCAGATGATTCATCACGTCGTTCCAGATCGTCGGCACCGCGCCGGCCACCGTCGGGCGCTGCGTCTCGATCAGATCCACCAGCGACGTGGCATCCATGAAGCGGTCGGGCAACACGATGTCGGCGCCGGCCATCAGCGCCGCATACGGCAATCCCCAGGCGTTGGCGTGGAACATCGGCACAATCGGAAACGCCTTGTCCGAGAAGCCCAGTCCCATACCGTTGCCGCTGCACACCGACATCGAGTGCAGGTAGCTCGACCGGTGGCCGTACACCACACCTTTCGGATGGCCGGTGGTGCCACTGGTGTAACACATTGCGGCGGCTGAATTTTCGTCGATATCAGGCCAGTCGAACTCGGATGATTCGGCGGCGGTGACCTCGTCGTAGCGCACCACCCGCTTGCCCGACGCCTCCAGCGGGCCCAGATCTCCTGCGCCCACGGCGATCACGGTGTGCACCGTCTCCATCTTGGGGAGCACGGGCGCCAGGATTGGCGCCAGCGATAGGTCGGCGATGACCACCTGGTCTTCGGCCTCATAGGCGACGAACTCGATCTGCTCGGGGAAGAGCCGGATGTTCAGCGTGTGCAGCACCGCCCCCATCGACGGCACCGCAACATAGGCCTCCAGGTGTTCCTGGTTGTTCCACATGAAAGTGGCGACGCGGTCGTCGCCCTCGACACCGAGGCGGCGCAACGCGTTGGCCAGTCGGCCGGCCTGCTGGCCGACCTCGCGGTAGGTGGCGTGCCGGTAACCACCATCACCGGTCGCGGTGGTCACCGTCCGGTCGCCGTGAACGGTGACGGCGTAACGCAGGATCGCGGCGACCGTCAGCGGAAAGTACTGCATGGTGCTCTGCATGGCCCGAATCTATCGGACGGGCAGCGTGACGGGTCCCGTTCAGCTCGTTGAGTGAGCGGTGACGCCGCCATTGGCGGCGTTTCTTGGAGCGTCAGCACTCAATGAACGGCTCAGCAAGCGCAGGTAATGTTGCGCGCCATGGTGTTGAAGTCGATCGCGTTGTTCGTCGCCGCGGCGCTGCTGGAGATCGGCGGTGCCTGGCTGGTGTGGCAGGGGGTGCGCGAACACCGCGGCTGGATCTGGGCCGGCTTTGGCATAATCGCTTTGGGCGCTTACGGTTTCGCGGCTACCCTGCAGCCCGATGCGCATTTCGGCCGGATCTTGGCGGCCTACGGTGGCGTATTCGTGGCGGGTTCTTTGCTATGGGGAATGGCCGCCGACGGGTTTCGTCCCGACCGCTGGGATGTGACGGGCTCGCTGATCTGCCTGCTGGGCGTGGCGCTGATCATGTACGCCCCGCGCGGACGCTGAACGCACACGGGCCCGGCCGGAGTCACCGACCGGGCCCGAGTGGGGTCTACTACTGGTGCGACTCCTGTCGCTTCTCTTGGGTCTTGGCCTCGGTGCGAGCCTTGTCGGCTTCGGCTTCCTTGGCCGCGGCATCACGCTGAGCGTCGGCCTTGTCCTGCTGGGCCTTTCCCTCTTCGGTGAGATCGCCCCGTCCCGTGACGGTGCCGACGGCTTCCTTGGCCTTGCCCTTGACGTCCTCGACGACGCCCTTGATGCCTTCTTCGGGTCCGCTGTTGCCCACAAGTCCTCCTCGATGCCTGTGAATGTTGTGCAGGATGAGGCGCATGAGCACCGGATTCATCCTGCCGAAGTACGGGCAATCCGTCGCGACGGCCCCTCGTTGACCGTTCGCGTCACCCGCCCAGGGCTTCGGGTTCCCGACCCCGCGAGAGCTAAACAACCGCAGGCAGAATGCAATTCGTCCGGCAATGCCAGGTCGTGTTCTCTGCCAGCGAAATGGCCACCTGGTAGCGGAACGTTTCCGGCGGCGGCGACGATGTAGATGGAGAATCATTGGGGGCGGAAACGAGGAGGCGCGGTATGCGTACCGCATCAGCACTAGCGGCGATGGCGGCAGTCGGTGGCATCATCGCCGGGCCGGCCGCCCCGGCCTGGGCCGATGATTCGGCCCAGGGCACGATCAGCCAGTTGCAGCAGCAGGGCTACACCGTCAACATCGACCGCATCGGAACCGGGCCGATGTCCAAGTGCGTGGTCACCAACGTGCGCAATCCCCAGACCCTCACCCAATGGGTGCCCTACACCGGTCCGGGGCGCAACGGAGACCGCACGATCCTGGTGCCCGTCGTGACGAGCCAGACGATCTCGGTATCACTGGACTGCAGCGCCCACTAGTCCAGATCGACGCGGATGGTGAGCAGGTTGTCACCCATCGCGCGCACCGCCGCACTGTTCATCCACGGAAGTTCGGCCAGTCTGGCCCGCGCATCGTCCTCGGGTAGCAGGGTGGCCGTCCCGCTGTGCCAGCGTCCGCGAACGCGAACCCGCACCCGCGGATTCGCCTCGATGTTGCGAACGTACTGCGATCGATCACCGAACTCCGACACCAGCCAGAACTCACTGCCGGTCAGCCGGCCACCGATCGGGGTACGTCGCGGTTGTCCGGATTTTCGGCCCGTCGTCTCCAACAGGGTCTGGATCGGAACCATCCGCATCACCGGGTTGGCGATGTGACGCTGAACGAGGTTGACGACGCGCTGCCGGGGAGTCACGGTCATGGCCTCGATCGTGGCAGGCGGCTCAGGATGCCGCGACAGCCGACTGCGGCTGCTGGGCCGCGGGGTCCAGGCGCAGCGCGGTGATCGCGCCGGTGTAGTCGGCCGCATACAGGCGGTTGCGCACCGGGTCGGCGGCCAGACAGGACAGCTGTGGGCCGATGACGACACTGTCGACGATCTCGGAGGTGGCGGTACACAGCACGGCCACCTCGTTGCGGTCGACGATGTAGGCGCAGGCGCCGTCGCGGCTGAGAACCAGCTGCGTGGGCACCCCGCCCATCGCGATCGTGTCGGTGACCCGGGCACCCGTGACGTCGATGACGTGGATGGCGCCGCGGAACTCGGCATCGCAACCGGTGCCGAACACGGTGCGGCCGTTGGGCATCACCGCGATGTCACCGATGGAGCCGTCGATCACCACCACGTCGCGGACCGCACGGTCCTTGGTGTCGACGATCGCAAGCAGGCCACCGGAGGGCGTGGTCAGCGCGGCGAACAGGCGCGAACCGTCCGCGCTGATGCACAGCGCCTCGACGGAAGCGCCCGGAGCAGCCGGGATCTCGATGGCCTCGACCGTGCCGGTCTCGATGTCGACGACCGCGATGTCGACCGTGTCGTTGGCGGTGCGCGCGACGTAGAGCACGTCGGCGGCCGGGCTTACCGCCATTCCACCGGCCGTCATCTCAAAGGTCTTGGCCGCCAACGGCATCCCGGTACGGGTGTCGACAGCCACCACGGCGTCGACGTCATTGGAGGCCGCGCTGACATACGCGCGATCGGCGACGACAACAGCGGCATAGGGCTCGGACAGGCCGTCGATGGTGGTGGTCACCGTCAAGGTCGCAGCGTCGATGACGCAGACAACGTCGGCGCCGTAGTGCGCGGTGACCAGGTAGCGGCCATCGGGGCTGACGGCCATGTCACTGACCGGCCCGTGCCCCGCGGCGAGCGTCCTGGCGATGGTCACGACCGGCGCGGCGATCGGCTCGGTCAGCGGCTCCAGCTCGGCGCCCCGCAGCAGCTGCGGCAGCAGATCACTGATCGGGGCGCGCCGGATCACCGGCAGCGACGACAGCCACAGCGAGTGCGCAGCGGCGGCCCGCTCGGCGACCGCAACACCGGTGTGCTGCGCCCCTTCCGTAACTCCCGTTGCGTTTGCCATGATCTCGTACCTCCGCCGACCGGGATGCGGCCGGACATTGTCTTTGGTCGTTGTGCGTTACCTGGCGGTAACCGCTTTGGACGAGTGTAGCGAGTGAATTCGGGGAGAATTCGCGGCTTTCACAACGTAATTCCCATGCACCCCGCGAGTCTCAGCAAGGCCTAAGGAGCGTATCGTTATCAATTCGTTGCAAAGTCAGGGAATGCCGCCAAAAATACTCATTGACATGCCCTTTCGGATTCTTTCAAGATCGCGAATCACGCGCTTGAATGACTTGTGGGCTTAGATTTTCTCAGCCCGACAGAGCCGAAAGAGGCCGAAATCACAATGCCTCAGTCGCGCCTAAATTTCTAAGGAAAGTCCTTAAGTTATTGACGCGGTTGACACCTGCACTCGGCCAGGTAGCCGACTACTCGATCTTGATCGCGATCAAGTTCGCTGATCCGCGTAGTTAGCGAGTGAGTCTCAGCAATTCGCTAGTGGTTCAGATCACACCATCTGCTCGACGACCTCGCGACTGCGGGCCGGATCGCTGCCGAGCACATAGGCCGGCTCGGCGTGAACGACGATCTCGACGCCGTTGTGGCGCATGCCGTTCGGCTATTGCCCCCGAAGTGAGGCCAACCGCTCGTTGGACGGCGCGACCCAGACCGCCGCCGCCCCGGCGACGATGTTGAGACCGAGCAGCGTCAAGATCGGCCCGGCCACCGCCGCGTTCTGCGCGACCGCGCCCAGCGCCGCGCCCAGCAGGGAGGACTCGACGGCGATCACCAATGACCCGAAACCCAGCAGGGTGGCCCGGTGCTGTTCGGCGGCGAAGGCGCCGACCCAGGCCAGCCCGGCGCTGAAGATGGCCTGGTAGGCCATCGTCGCGAGGATGAAGACGATGCCGTAGATCCAGATGTGGTTCAGGTCGTTGCGGTACTCCATCGTCACGCACACAGCGGCGGCCGCGCTACCCAGCAGAGCAGAGTTGATCAGCATGCCGCGCACCCCCAGCGTGCGGCTGACGAAGCGCCAGAACAACGAGCCGGCCACCATGCCGATGCTCGACGAGATCACCAGCACGTGCAGGCTGCCCGCGGAGTCACTGTGGTTCACCGACGCGTGGATGCTGTAGAACGACGTGCCCAGGCTGACCGGAACGAACAGCAGTTGGATGACAACGTAGCGGCGGAACCACGACTGCGATTTCGCGGCGCGCACGCCGTCGCTGTACGTCTCCCGGAACGTCACCCGGCTGGTAGCCGAGGCCTGCACCGGCCCGATGAAAACTGCGGCGATCGCAGCGGCCAGTAGGCCCGACGAGCCCAGCCAGAGCAGGTCGAGGTGACTGTGCGCCGGGTCCCGCTGAGCCAGGAACGGGAGCAGCACCAAGGTGGTTCCGATGGCGAGAATGGCCCCGATCGCTCCCTGGGTGAGCACCAGGTCGCTGCGACGGTGGTCGTCGAGTTTGCTCGAAACAACCTCGGAGAAAGCAACTTTGGAGACGCCACCGACCACTCCGGTGGCCAGCGATACGGCCAGGAAGATCCCAGCGATGAACAATTTGGTCCATGCCGAGAACGCGCTGATCACCACGAGGGCGGCCATCATCAGCGTGGTGGTGGCGATCACCAGGTGTTTGAGATGCCGAGCGCGGGCGAGCACGTACGGCGACAGTGAGTTTCCACCGACGATGCCGATGCAGTAGGCCGGATAGAGCAATCCGGCCGCCCAGTAGTAACCCTCCTGGGCGCAGATGAACGGCAGTACCACCGACACGTTGGCCAACTGAGTGCCGGTGGTGTACAGCGTGCCCTGGGTGAGCAGCGTACGGTAGGCGACCTCCACCACGGGGATATTGCCGACTGGACGCACACCTAGCAATAGTCTGATCACCGACCTGATCGAGGAGCAGGAGCCGATGAACCCAGACGACGATCCCGAGAAGCGCATCCGCGACCTCGAGCGTCCACTCACCGAGCAGGCGCGCGAACTGGGGACCACTGGCACCCCGGGCGGCTGGCCGCCCCCGCCACCCCCACCGGGGTACTACGGTCCGCCGATGCCGCCGCCGTCCGTCCCGTCGCCCTCGTCCGGCATGCGCGTCGGCTGGATTGTGCTGGCACTGCTGGTCGTTGGGCTGATCATCGGTGGCGGCGCGATCGTGGCGACCTCGCTGTTCGCCGTCAACCGAGCGGGCACCCCGACCATCTCCGGCGGCGGCGGAACGTTCACCACACCCACCCGGCCCAGCCGTACCACCAGGACCCCGACTCCGACAGGGCCGTCCAGTTCGGCGGCCACGGTGGCGACCCCGGCGCCCGGCGGCACCGTCAGCGTGTCCGGCGTCAGCGAGAACAAGAGGATCGCCTGCGACGACACCGTTGTCACCATCAGCGGCGTGGACAACACCGTGGTGACCACCGGCCACTGCAAGCTCGTTCAGGTGTCCGGCATGAACAACATCGTGACCATCGATGCCACCGACACCATCGACGTCTCCGGGATAGACAACAAGGTCACCTATCGGGGCGGCTCGCCGAAGATCAACAAGTCCGGCTTCGACAACACCGTCCAACAGGAGTGAGGATCACCGGCGCGGGACGAACCGGGTCAGCTTTCCGGTGGCCTGGTGCCGCTGGAGCTGTTCGACGACGGTGACCGTGATCTGGGGGTGCTGCAGGCCGTAGCGCCGCACCGCGATCGCAATCTGGGCTGACAGGGCGGCAGGATCTGGGTCGCCGACGACGTGGATGTCCGCACCCGTCACGGTCTGGGCGACCTGGTATTCGGTGATCCGTGGATCGGTCCCCAGCACGTGTCGAAAAGCGCTGGCCGGCACCGTGATCGCGCCGTAGGAGAAGTCCTCGTCACGGCGGCCGGTGACATCGGCGACCCGCAGGAACGCACTGCCGCACGGGCATTCCCCGGACAGCAGGGTGACCTCGTCCCCGAGGTCGTAGCGAATGAACGGGAACGTCAGGTTGGCCAGTCCGGTGGCCAAGGTGCGGGCCGCCGGTTCGGCGGGCCCGACCGGCACGCCGTCGGCGCCGACACGTTCGAGGATCACCTCGTCTTCGCAGACGTGCAGACCCTCACCGTGGCCGCAGCCGACCGCCTGGACACCGATCTCCGTTGAGCCCCAAAGGTTGTGGACCGTAGCACCCCACGCCTTCCGGATGGCTTCGCGGTCCTCGGGCAGCAGCGGCTCGGAGTTGGTGCTCACCCGCCGCGGCCGGATCGCCAGCTCGCCCGCCAGCGTCGCGCGCGCGAGCCTGCCGATCACCGTCGTCTGCATGCCGTCGACGGTCGGCACGTCGAACAGCGCTGTGCTGGCATGCGGCGGCACGGCGGCGGTCAGCACGGCAAGCCGATTACCGGTCGCCGGTGCACGGCGTTCGTCGCGAGCCTGCATCCGCCACGCGAGGCAGGCCGTGCTGATGAAGAACGGCCAGTCCCAGACGTAGACGCCGCGTACACCGCTCGACCCGCCCGAGCTGACCACCTGCTGATCATGCGCGGTGTAGGAAAACCATTGCTGCTCAGCCAGAATCCGCTCAGCACCGGCGCGGTCGAGATCCGGCGCAGTGATCACCGCGTCCCAATTCTCCTGAGCCTGCTGCTTTGTCATGATCGGCGCGGAGGAGAGATCCTCGAGCGCCGCCGAAACCGCTGTCAGATGCGCGGCGCGCAGACGCGCATAGGCGGAACGGGGGTCCGGCACAGCCCGGTGCTATTTCGCGCACACGTCGGGGGCGTCGTCACGAAGCGGCGCATCGACGGGAAGCGTGTAGGTCAGCACCACCTGCGCTTCCGATGCCGACGGGTTGTCCACCCGGTGCGGCACACCCGCCGGGATGAACACCGCCTGGCCGGCACTGTAGGTCACCGGGCCGCACGCGCTGGCGGTCTGCAGTGCCACCGCCCCTGCGGTGATCGCCGACAACTCGCTGCCAGGGTGGGTGTGCCAGCCGCTGGAGGCGCCGGGCTGCAGGACGAGGCTCTGAACGATCAGGGTTGTGGGGCCGTCGGTGGTGATCGAGACCGGGGTCTCGGTGGTGCCCTTGGCGAGATCGGTGCGCGCGGCATCACCGTCGGGAGGGGTCGCCCCGGCCGACGCTGCCGGCAGCACCGCGCAGACCGCGACAGCGATGCCCGCGACGGTCGATGCTCGAACGGTCATGGAACTCCTTGTCGTAGATGGTGGTCCCCAGCCTGACCGACGTCGGGCCGCGACGCTACGGAATTGTGGTTACCCGAGCAGGCGGCAGGCCATGGCATTAGCGTGAACCCCACGCCCACAATCCGAAAATAGGAGGGGAACGCATGCCGACGAGATGGTTACGACGAATGTCTCGACGAGGGACCGGCCGGGCAGGCGCCGCCGTGGTATTGGCCGCACTCGTGACCGTGTTCGCGGCCGGATTGCTCTCCCCCGCCCGCGCGGTAGCCGACGGCGAGAACTATGTGATCGCCACCGACACGACCTTCGCTCCCTTCGAATTCCAGGACAAGCAAGGCAATTTCGTCGGCATCGACATGGATCTCATCCGTGCGATCGCCGAGGATCAGAAGTTCACGGTCGACATCAAGCCGCTTGGCTTCGACGCCGCACTGCAGGCCGTGCAGGCCAATCAGGTCGACGGCGTGATCGCCGGCATGTCGATCACCGACAAGCGCAAACAGGTCTTCGACTTCTCCGAACCGTACTTCGAGTCCGGTATTCAGATGGCGGTGCTCAAGACCAACAACGACATCAAGTCCTATGAGGACTTGCGCGGCAAGAAGGTCGCGGTCAAGAACGGCACCCAGGGCGCGACGTTCGCCAACTCCATCAAAGACAAGTACGGCTTCCAGGTTGTCTCGTTCGCGGATTCGTCTTCGATGTTCGACGAGGTCAAGACCGGTAACTCGCAGGCAGCCTTCGAGGATTACCCCGTACTGCTCTACAACATCGCGCAGGGCAGCGGGTTCAAGACCGTGGGACCCAAGGAGGACCCCACCGGTTACGGCTTCGCTGTCAACAAGGGCCGCAATGCCGAGTTGCTCCAGAAGTTCAACGCCGGCCTGGACAACCTCAAGAAGTCCGGCCGCTACGACGAGATCGTCAACACCTACCTCGGCGAGAAGGCCAGCACCGACGACACCTCGTACTTGGGCCTGATCAAGAGCACCTACCCACTGCTGCTCGAGGGCCTGAAGATGACCGTCTTCCTGACGGTCATCTCGATCTTCTTCGCGCTGATTCTCGGCATCATCTTCGGCCTGTTCCGGGTGTCGCGGTTGATCGTGCTGCGGGGCATCGGCACGACGTTCGTCGACATCTTCCGCGGCACCCCGCTGCTGGTTCAGGCCTTCTTCATCTACTTCGGCATCCCGACGGCCCTCGATTTCCAGATGTCGGCGTTGACCGCAGGCGTCATCACGCTGTCACTCAATGCCGGCGCCTACATGACCGAGATCGTCCGCGGCGGCATCCAGTCGGTCGACAAGGGGCAGATGGAGGCCGCTCGCAGCCTCGGCATCGGCTACCTGCCGACGATGCGGAAAGTGATTCTGCCGCAGGCGATCCGGACGATGATTCCGTCGTACATCAACCAGTTCGTGATCACCTTGAAGGACACCTCGATCCTGTCGGTGATCGGCATCGCCGAGTTGACTCAGACCGGGCGGATCATCATCGCGGGCAACTACAAGTCGTTCGAGATGTGGCTGATCATCGGGATCATCTACTTCATCGTCATCATGGCGCTGACCAAACTGTCCGACCGCATCGAGAAAAGGATCGTGAAATGAACCTCGTTCCCGATTCCGCCGCGGAGCAACCCGAAGGCACGGTGATGATTCACATCGAGGGACTCAAGAAGGCGTTCGGCGAACTGGTTGTCCTCGACGGCATCACCACTGATATCAAGCAGGGTGAGGTGGTGTGTGTCATCGGTCCGTCGGGGTCCGGGAAGTCGACGTTCCTGCGGTGCCTGAACAAGCTCGAGGACATCACCGCGGGCAAGGTGGTCGTCGACACGTTCGACCTCACCGACCGGAAGGTGAATCTGGACAAGGTGCGTCAGCACATCGGCATGGTGTTCCAGCATTTCAACCTTTTCCCGCACATGACTGTGCTGCAGAACGTCACGCTGGCGCCGCTGACGACCAAGAAGATGGACAAGGCCGCCGCCGAGAAGAAGGCGATGGAACTTCTTGGTCAGGTCGGACTGGCCGAGAAGGCCCATGTGAAGCCGTCCACCCTCTCGGGCGGCCAGAAGCAGCGCGTCGCGATCGCCCGGGCACTGGCGATGGATCCGTCGATCATGTTGTTCGACGAGGCCACCAGTGCGCTGGACCCCGAGATGGTCGGTGACGTGCTGCAGGTGCTGCGTGACTTGGCCGAGGGCGGCATGACGATGGTGGTGGTCACCCACGAGATGGGCTTCGCCAGAGAGGTGTCGTCACGGGTGATCTTCATGGCCGACGGCAACATCGTCGAGGACGACTCCCCCGACGAGGTGTTCGGTAACCCCAAAAGCCAACGGCTGCAGGATTTTCTGTCGAAGGTGCTCTAAACCGGCCGCGCACCGTGGCCCAAAGTCAAAACGTGGGCCGGTGACACCGGCAGGCGTTCGGGTAGCCGCACGTGCAGCATCGAATCACTCACCCGCCAGTCGACCGGCTCGCCGAGTGCAGGCATCCGCACCTCGGTCACGTCGGTGGCATCGATCCCCCGAATGCCGAACTCCGGTGCCGACACATCCAGCAGCACAGCGTTGACGGCACCGTCACGCTGGGTGAACCGGATCGCCCCGCCCTCGGTCGTGGTCGTTTCGGCGATGTACCACGGCCGGGTGCCGAATAGGGCTTCGCCGTTGTGCCCCAACCATTGTCCCAATCCGCGGACCGGCACCAACTGTTCGTCGGGGAAGCGGCCGTACTGATCGGGGCCGATGCCGACCAACAGATTGCCGTTCTTGGCCACGATATCGACGAAGGAGCGCACCAGCTCGGTGGCGGTCACGATGTCTTCTGCTCGCTCGTTGCGGTTGGCGCCGAACGAATGTCCCACCCCGCGGGTGGACTCCCACTTCTTGTCCTGGATGCTGTCGAACTGCGCGTATTCCGGGGTGCGGATGTCGTAGTGATGGCTGGCCGGGAACGTCAGCGATTTGCGATCCTCCGGTATCAGTGACCAAAAGCGTTGTAGCAGAGACCCACCCAACCGAGCCAGCGAGTCGGTGACGGCGCCGCGGTGCAACGGTGGCTGGATCCACCGGTCGTTGATCACACCGTCGGGTACGGCGTTGTAGTACTCGGCGAACAACTCCGCCAGGTCGCCGCCTGCGGGCCAGCAGATGTCGTTCCACAGCACCGAAGGCTGATAGCGCGCTATCAGCTCGCTGATGTGGGCGGCAGCGTAATGCCGGTAATCGGGCGTGTGGGGCACGGCCAGAAAACTGTCGGCAGGGTTCTCCAGGAGTGCGTCGTTGTAGGGCCAGTCATAGCCGCCCGAGTAGTACAAGCCCATCCGCATCCCCGCGTCGAGGACGGCCTTGCGGAGGTCACCGACGATGTCCCGCCTGGCGTGGTAGCGGCCCTTGCGGGGATGCTCCAGCGCCGTGGGCCACAGGCAGAAGCCGTCGTGGTGTTTGGTGGTGAGTACGACATAGCCCGCACCGGCGTCGCGGCATACGCCTGCGATGGCTGCCATGTCTGCGCCGGCAGTGCCCTCGTCGAAGGGCGCGATGAAGTCATCGTAGGTGGCGTCGGGCCCGTAGGTGTCGCGCTGGTGATGCCAGGTGGGGCTGCCTGTCAGCCGGCTGCTGTTGAGGTACCACTCCGCATAGGGGTTGTCCCGCAACATGTCTGCGGGGCCCTTGGTCTTCAGCAGCTGCTGGATGTCGGCTACCTGCGGAGCCCAGCCGGGCACCGAATACAGCCCCCAGTGCAGGAAGATCCCGAGCTTGGCGTCGTCGTACCAGTCCGGAAGCGGATGCGTTCCCACCGATTCCCAGGTTGGAGCGTACATGCGCGCAGGGTACGCGTAGGTTGGCTCCGATGAAGGCGTTCGCCACGGGTATCGCCCTATCCGGATGATTCCTGGCAAGCCAATGGTTTTTAGATATCGCACGTACCACCTAGGAAGGGAATCGGCATGAACGTTCTGTATGTCGCAGAGGCGCTGGCCACCGGCGACGGCCGCGATGGCCACGGGCGCACCTCCGACGGCAAGCTCGACCTGGACCTGAGCATCCAGAAGGAGCTGGGCGGTTCGGGTGTCGGGACCAATCCCGAACAATTGTTCGCCATCGGCTATGCGGCGTGCTATCACTCCGCGCTGCGGCTGGTCGCCCGCCAGGAGAAGGCCGACGTCACCGATTCGGCTGTGGGAGCCAAGGTTTCACTGGGTAGCAATGATGCCGGCGGATTCGTCCTGGCGGTCGAGCTCGAGGTGGTACTGCCCAACGTCGACCATGAGACCGCCGTTGCGCTGGCCGAAAAGGCGCATCAGGTGTGCCCGTACTCCAATGCGACGCGAGGCAATATCGACGTCAAGCTGACCGTCACCGACGACTGAGGATCAGGCGGGCCGACGTGATGTCGGCTTGCCCTTCTTCTCCTCGTACATCAGCTCGTCGGCCCGCGAGAGCAGTTCGTCGATGGTGTCGGCGTCGGCCGGCGCCACGGCGACCATCCCGATACTGGCCGACAAGACGTACGTCCGGTCGCTGTCCTCGTTGAAGCGGTCAAAGGCGTCGAGTAGGCGGTTTCGCAGGGCCGTCTGATCGCAGTCGGGTTCGACGATCAGGACGCAGAACTCGTCGCCACCGA
Source organism: Mycolicibacterium rhodesiae JS60 (assembly GCA_000230935.2). Taxonomy (GTDB): domain Bacteria; phylum Actinomycetota; class Actinomycetes; order Mycobacteriales; family Mycobacteriaceae; genus Mycobacterium; species Mycobacterium rhodesiae_B. The sequence continues at coordinate 1,786,148 of AGIQ01000002.1, read as the reverse complement.
TGCGAGCGATGACATCGGACTCACGCAAGGTGCCGCTCAACAGCTCGCCGACATCGGCGAGCAAGGCGTCGCCCACCTCGTGCCCTTGCGTATCGTTGACCAGCTTCAGGCCGTCGACGTCGAGGAACACCAGCAGACACGAACCGCCCTGCCTGCGGGACGCGTGCAGGGCCGCCTCCGACCGCAGATAGAAGCCTCGGCGATTGTTCAGCCCGGTCAGCTCGTCGGTGATCGAGAGTTTGTGTATCTCGTCGTTGGCCCGCTCCAGCTCGGCGGTTCTGTCCCGCACCCGTTGTTCGAGTTCAGAATAGAGCTGCACGTTCTCCATGGCGATAGAGGTCGAGTCGGCCAGCGCCTGGAGCAGGAAGACTTCCTTCTCGGTCGCCTCACGCTCAAAGGCCCAGTAGTTGCCGATCGCGCCGATCGGGTCGACCTTGCGAATCGGGACCATGACCATGCTCTTGACGAACGTGGGGCGGTACGCCTCGTGCGGGACGCGCTCGTCGACGTAGATGTCCGGAATCACCACCGATTCGCGGTGGCGCATCGCCCACCCGCTGACGCAGTTCTCCAACGGGAAGCGGCTGCCCTTCCACAACGGTGCGATCGCGTACTCGTCGGCGTAGTAGCAGAACCCATTGTCTTTGAGCACGAACGAGGCCCCGTCACACCCGGTCAGCTCGCGTGCCGCTGTTCGCACGATGACCTGGATCTCCGGGAGGCTGCGCGCCAGCGACAGTTCCTGGACGGCTTGCAGGAGCCGCTCCATCCGCCGCGTGTAGTCGGTTTCGTCCGTTGTTTCGACTGTCATATGCACCCCCGGACCGCTAGATCGCAACTCATGTCGCTTCTTGACGGCAAGCCCTGGCAAAGTATAAGCCGACTTCCGCCGACCGAGCGGATGGCGGTCCTAGGAGAAATGCGTTCTCGGCCGGCCCACCGCGAGGCCGTCGACCGTGATGTCGAGCTTCTCGTTGTAGAAGGCGACCAGGTTGGTGATCGGCGCGACCGCGGGCAGCGGGGTGTGGTAGGTCCAGGCCAGATCGTCGTGCAGCCTCTCGCCGGCCCGCACCGACCAGTACTGTGACGTCACCCCCTTGTACGGACACAGCGTCTGGGTGTCCGACGGCTCGAGGTTCTCGAACGCGATATCGGTGCGGTCGATGTAATACCTTGTCGGCAAGCCGGTTTCGAACAGAAGAACCGGGCTTGCGGTGTCCGCCAGCAACACGCCGTCGAGCTCGATCCGGACGTGCCGATGCGAGCGCAGCGCATCAACCCGGACGTAGGGATTGCGGGGATGCCCGTAGATGGGCTCGTCCTCCTCGAACCAGGTCAGCGCCGCCCAATCGAAGCGCACCAACCCGGCGACCGGACCGTCGCCGTCGTCGAACACCCGGGCCGCCGACGGATACGACTGCGATCCGTCCGTCAGGGCGAACATCCGCGACGCGCCGAACTGCACGTGCTGCGGGTGGTCCTCGTCGCGCAAGAACTCCGCACGGACGTCGATGCTAGGGATGTAGTACTGCGGGTAGTACGGGATTTCCCACACGTAGCGCGCCGAGGTGGTGTCGAAGACCAGTTGGCTGCCGAGGTAGCCGCGAACCCGCCGGGGTGACGGTTCGATGCGTCCACGGGCCGCGGCGCCCTGTGGGTAGTCGATTGCAGGCTGCTCGGATGCTGTGCTCACGCTGGACTCCCTTGCCGTCGATCACGTCAGCTTCCATGATGGCCGAATGACTAGACCGAGCGCGGATGCCATACGCGCGGAGACGATCACCATCACCGGGCATGGCGGCGACGAGATCGAGGCCTACCGGGCCGGGCCGCTCGCCGACGGCTCCCGGGGCGGGATCGTCTGGATCCACCACATGCCGGGCTATGACCGGGAGACCAAGGAATTCGTCCGCCGACTCGCCGTGAGCGGCTATCACGTCGTCTGCCCGAACCTGTACTCGCGCGAGGCGCCCGGCGCCGATCCCGACGACGCCGCCGCGGCGGCGCGTGCTGCCGGCGGCGTGCCGGACGAACGACTGGTCGGCGATGTCGCCGGCGCGGTGGCGCATCTGGGCGGTCTGCCGGGCGCCAACGGGAAATTCGGCGTCATCGGGCATTGCTCCGGCGGGCGGCACGCGTTTCTGGCGGCGTGCTCACTGCCGTTCGATGCCGTGGTGAATTGCTACGGGGCGTTCATCGTCGAGGATCCGCCCGAGGGGATGCCCAAAGCGATGAAACCGATTCTGGAGCTGGCCCCGACGCTCAGTGCTCCGATGCTCGGGTTGTTCGGGGCCGAGGACAGGTTCCCGACGCCGGCCGCGGTGGCCGCCCTGGACGCCGAACTGACCCGGCTGGGCAAGCCGCACGACTTCCACAGCTACGACGGTGCCGGGCATTCGTTCTTCTCGGTCGACCGGCCCGCCTACCGGGTCGATGCCGCCATCGACGGCTGGCGACACATCGACGCGTTCTTCGCGACTCACCTGAAGGGCTAGCGCCATATGTGCACCTATCTCACCGAATGCATCACCATCGAGGGCAGCGGCAAGGGCGCCACCGGATGGTTCGGCGCCGACCGGGCCACGGTGTATGTCGACCACGCCGTGCATGCGCCCTACACGCACACCGTCAACATCGACGTGCTCAATCCCGCGCTCGGACCGTCAGCCCGCGTGGCGCTCGAACTCACCGAGGAGAGCGCGCTGGCACTTGCCGACGCGATCCACCGGGCGATCGGGCACGCCCCCGCCGGGTTGGCTTCGCGCAACCAGTAGCGGGGGCGGCCGCCTGCGATCAGTGCAGGCAATCCACCGACACGAACACGGTCGTCGCCACGTCGGGATTGATGGGCTCTCCCCCGTCCTCGGTTCCGCGCAAGCCGTTGATGCTCGTGACGGTGCAGCGCGACAACCCGTTGGGCACGGCCCCGTTGACCTGGACGGTGAAGCCACGTGCCTGGAGCGTCGAGATGACGACGTCGGCCTGGCCACCTTCCAACGGGACTGCGGATGCGGTGGCGGCCAAGCCGACGGCGGCCGCCGCGATGATCGCGGCTCCGCCGGTGGTGATGATGAGTGTTTTCATGGCCACAGCATCGCGTTGTGCCACCACCCGGTGCTTGGAGGTTCTGTGGAGATTCGGTGGAGGTTCCGGCCGGGAGAATCCGCGGTGTCGCGCCGGTGGCCGATCTCCAGCCAATCTCCACAGAACCTCCAAGCCGCGACTGTTCCGCTCCGCCACTGTTGGAGTCATCACGAAGTCGCGAGCGCAATAGCTCGCCCGCACAGGAGGTTTCACGATGACCCGCACTCTCAAATATCACCTCGCGGTGACCATTGCCGGCGCAGCCGCGGCGTTCGGACTGCTGCTCAGCCTGGCGAGCCCGGCCGATGCCGAGTCCGCGATCGTCACGATCGGTCAGCTGGAGGCACAGGGTTTCGACGTCAGGATCGACCGGGTGGGGTCGGCACCGCTGGCTCAGTGCGAGGTCACCAGCGTTCGCAACCCCCAGAACCAGACCCAGCTGGTGGAGATCGACCGGGGTCGGGGCCGCGACGTCCTGGTGCCGATCGTGGTGAATCGCACGATCACGGTGTCATTGAACTGCTCACGCCGATGAGCAGGACCACCTATCCTCATCGCGGTGGAGAACCCGGTGGTGGTGGTCGGCAGCGGCCCGATCGGGGCCGTTGCCGCCCGCCGGATCGCCGAGACCGGCCAGGCGGTGACCGTCCTGGAATCGGGGCAGGCGATCTCCGATCCCCCGGGTTCGCACGTGCGCAACCAGGCCCGCTTCCAGCAGGATCCCGATTCGTACCTGGCGGGAATCGCTGCGGAATTCCGCTATTTCGACCAGACGGCTGCGCCGCGGGGACTGCCGGGGGCGTGCATCACCGCGGCCGTCGGCGGGCAGGGTGTGCTGTGGACCAACAACTGCCCGCGACCCACCGTGTCCGAACGCGGCGGGCTGCTGTCGGCCGCCGAGTGGGACCGCTATCTCGGTGACGCCGAACGCTATCTGGGCGTCGCCGACGAGACGTTCGCCGGATCCGTTCGCCAGCAGCGCATCCTTCAGCGCCTGGGACCCACCCTCACGGCGGCCGGCCGTGAAATCCGCGAACAGCCGATGGCGGGTCGCCTGGTCGATGCCGGCACGATCCATTACGCCGCCACCCAGGACATCCTCTCCGGCACCGGGGTGCGCATCGAAACCGGCGATGTGCAGCGCATCGTCCTCGACCAGGGGCGTGTCCGCGGGGTGCAGCTCGCCGACGGTGCGATGCTGGAAACCTCGGCGGTGGTGGTCGCCGCCGGCGCCTTCGGCACACCAATCCTGCTGCACCGCTCGGGAATTCGACCCAAGGCGCTGGGCCGCTATCTGACCTATCACCCGGTGCTGTACTCGCAGCTGGTGCTCGATCCGCAGCTGTGCGGTGGTGCCGACGATCTACCCCCGCGGCTGTGGATCCCGCCGGCCCACGGTGCACCGTGGAACACGATGGTGCTGCGCGACACCAATCCCGCGCAGCCGTCACCACCCGATATCGATGTGCCGTGCGCTCAACTCGTGGAGATGCAGTCGTTCTGCCCCGTCGACAACCACCCCGACAACACGATGACGATCACCGACAGCGGAGCCGTGCACTTCGATGTTCCGCTCCGCGAGGCCGATCACGCGCGGATGGCCTCGGTGCTGGCCGACCAGCACGAGCTGGCCGCTGCGTTGGGGCGCTTCCGTGCCGGCATAGAACCACAGTGGATGACGCTGGGGTTTGCGCACGTGATGGGCACCTGTCGGATGGGAGCCCATGACGACGGCACCTGCGTCACCGACGAATTCGGGCAGGTGTGGGGTACCGAGAACCTCTACCTCGCCACCGTCGGGGTCATCCCGACTGCGCTGGCGGTCAACCCGACGCTGACCGGGGCTGCGCTGGCGATCCGCAGCGCCGACCGGCTATTGGCCGGCTGACCGGCTCAGCAGAATTCGTACTGGACATCCCAGAAGCCGGGCGCGGGATTCCACCACGCCGAGAAGTGGCCGCCCAGTGCGGGATTGGCGTCGTTGATCATCCCCTGCCCACCGATCCCCGGAATGAAGCCGGGCGGATCCCAGGTGATGGACAGCGGGTCGCCCGGGGTCTGCGGGGTGCAGCCGATCTGTTTGACGAAATAGCCGTCGGTGACCGTCCATTCGGCGCTGGCCTGGTCGGGGGTCGGCGGTGGCGGTGCGGCATGCGCGGTCCCCGTCGCACCGATGACCACCGTGGCGGCCAAAGCTGCCGCCAATCCGAGGTTGCGTCGATCACTCATGGGCGGCAACACTAATCCACCGCGGCCGCGAACGTAACGCCATGGCGGGAAAAATGCCGATCCCCCGCCCTGGCGTTACTGTCGGGCGCTGATCAGCGACGGACGTCTGGTGGCACCATGCCCGGGGTGCCGGCAGCAATGACCGCGCGATTACGTTCCGCCACAACCGCAATCGGCATCTTGACCTGCCAGCGGTCGTAGCTCAAGAACCCGTTGACCTCGTTCTCGACGTCGGTGGTCTGGGTGTAGATGGCGCCGGACAGACCGGTCCTGCGGACGATGTCCTCCAGTCTGCGACTGACCGCGACGTAGCGATCCGTCAGACGTGCAGGGCTTTTGGCCATCTCGTAGGCCTGCGGCCGCCCCGGCCACCGGTTGCCGTCGAGCACCAGCCCCAGGCCGCCGTATTCACCGTCGACACGCACCCGCCTGTCGACCGGGGTGGGGCCCTTCGAATGTGCCTTCACCAGATCGTCGTGGATCTTGGGCTCGCCGGGCCCGACGTAGGTGTGATCGTCGTACACGTCGCCGGCCAACGTGTCCCCCCGCGACTTGCAGCAATTCACACCACTGTTCGCGTCCACCATCCGGGTCGGGTCGGCGGCCTTGGCCACCCCGGCGATCCGGGCCGTGTCGAACTCACCCCAGCCCTCGTTGAACGGCACCCAGCCGACGATCGACGTCACGCTGCGCAGTTGGTCGATCATCGCCAGCATCTCTTTTTCGAAGTTGGCCTTCGCGGCCGCCGACGGCTCGGGAGCGGGGCCCACCGGGATGGCCAAGGACACATCGAGCGACGGCATGTCCTGCCACACCATCAATCCCAGCTTGTCCGCCCAGTAGTACCACCGTGCGGGCTCCACCTTGCCGTGCTTGCGCACGAAGTTCATGCCCAGATCCTTGATCCGCAGGAGGTCGGATTTCAGCGCGTCATCGGTTGGCGCGGTGTAGATCCCGTCCGGCCAGTAGCCCTGATCCAGCGGGCCGTGCAGGAAGGTGATCCTGCCGTTCAAAGCGATTCGCGGCCTGCCCTGCGGATCGGGCATGGTGCCGATGGTGCGCAGGCCTGCGTAACTGGACACCGCGTCGACCACCTTGCCCGACGGATTTACCAGTGCGACCTGCAGGTCATACAGGAACGGGTCATCGGGCGTCCACACGTGCGGATTGGGAATCGGCAGGCGGATCGTGTCACCTGCACCCGCGGACGCAGCCGAGATCACCCGACCGCCGGGCTCGGACACGAACACCATGGTGCGCTGGCCCTTGGTCCCGGCAACCCGAGGCGTGACAGCCAGACTCGTCAGGTCACTCGCGATGTCGAGCTTGTTGATATACGTGGCATGCACCGGCTCCATCCACACCGTCTGCCAGATTCCCGAGGCACCGGTGTAGAACAGTCCCTCGGGGTCGTTGCGCTGCTTGCCGATCGGGAATGGGTTGGCTTCGTTGCGGTCCTGGGCCCGCACCGTGATCTCCTGGGCGCCCGGCCCCCGCAGCGCCTCGGTGATGTCGACACTGAACGCGGTGTAGCCGCCCTCGTGGTGGGCCACCTCTGTGCCGTTGACCCAGACGGTGGCGATTTGATCGACCGCGCCGAAGTGCAGCAGCACATGCTGTCCCAGCCAATCGCTGGGCAGCTTGACGACTTTGCGGTACCACATCTCGTCGTCGTGACGCGCGATACCGGACAGGGCGGACTCGACGGGATACGGGACGAGGATCTGCTCGCGGTAGGCGGCCGGCGGTGGCGGAGCCGGCAGCACCGTGCCCACGGACCGGCCCATATAACCCCACACCCCGTTGAGGTTCAGCCATGCGGTGCGCGCCATCTGCGGGCGCGGGTAGTCGGGAAGTGCGTTGTCCGGTCCGACCAGCTTGGTCCACGGCGTGGGCAGCAGTGCCGGTTTCGGATGCCACATGACGACGGCCTTGGCCGGTGGGCTCCCGAGCATGGCAAAGGCCAACAGGGCCAAGGTGACTGCCGCGAACCGACCGATCCAGATCCGACGCCGGTGGCGGTGCTCGCACGGCAGCGCAAGGTCGTCGGTCACGATTCTTCCCCCCGAGCTAGACACCAACTGTGGTGCACGCGCCCCTGCGCGACCGTCTTTCTGCACAGCAAACGAACCGTTCTAGTCGCGACACGAAGTGGTCCGGCAGCAGCCTTCGGGTTGACCGCAGTTGACCGGGAAGATGCCGTTGCCAGACGCACTCTAGCTGGTGCGAACTGGGGTGGCCGTTATCTTCGGGTCCTATTCCGGCAGCAATGTTTCAGTCGTCGACCTTGTTCAATGGCCACCTGCGGCAAGGGTTTACGGCGGCGCCACTTCCTCGGCTTTCACTGTCGCGGGCGGGCGGATTCATAGCTTTCAGCAAACACCGTCCGGCGTGTCGGCGCTGCACCTGGCCGATATGGCACCATCGCCACGTGGTGTCACGAGCTGCCAAAGCCCGCGGAGAGACGATCCCGGTGATCGCACTCACCGGCCACCTCGGCGCGGGAAAGACCACGTTGCTCAACCATGTTCTGCGCACCCCGCAGGCCCGGATCGGGGTGGTGATCAACGATTTCGGGGAAATCAATGTTGACGCCGGACTGATCAGCGGGCAGATCGACGAACCGGCATCGATCGCCGGCGGCTGTATCTGCTGCCTGCCCGACGACGGCCAGCTGGACGCCGCTCTGGTCCGGCTGGCCGACCCCAGGCTCCGGCTGGACGCCATCATCGTGGAAGCTAGTGGGCTGGCCGACCCCGCGGCACTGGCCCGCATCATCGGATTCAGCGAGATCGGCGGCATCCGCGACGGCGGCGTCGTCGATGTGGTCGACGCGGTGCAGCACTTCGACACCGTCGACAGCGGTGGCGTCGCACCCGCTCGATACGGCGCGGCGACGCTGGTCGTGGTGAACAAGCTCGATCAGATCCCCGACGGCGACCGCGACGCCACCCTACGACGCGTCGAAGCCAGAGTGCGGGAACGCAATTCACGGGCACACGTGATCGGAGCCACGAACGGGCAGATCGACCCCGCGCTGCTCTACGACGTCGCCGCCGCCACCGACGAGACGGGCCAGCTGTCGTTCCGCGAGGCGTTGTTCGAAGAGCCTGCCGAGCATGCGCACGTGCACGCCGAGTCGGTGACGGTGACGGCCGACGGCGCTGCCGATCCGGAGCGGCTGATCGAACTGCTGGAGTATCCGCCCGCAGGCGTGTACCGGATGAAGGGCCGGGTGGCCGTGCGTCATCGCGCGGGGGTCCGCGGCTACGTGGTCAACGTCGTCGGGCCCGCGGTCCACATCGCGCGCGGTGCCGCGGCACCGGGATCCCCAAGCCACCTCGTGGCGATCGGAACACATTTCGATACCGCGGCCGCGCGCACCCGGTTGGCCGACGCGCTGCGGCCCGCCGACGGATCACCGTCGGCGACGGCGCAGCGGCGCTGGCAGCGTTATCTCACCCGGGCCTGACAGCGCGAACGTATTGGCCGGCGCTCAGAGGTCGACGACGATGCCCTCGGACGGCGTCGCGACGCACAGCAACACGTTCCCCTCGGCAGGCGGCTCCAGCGGCTCGGGGTCGTACCGGACCCGCCCGGACAGCAGCGCGGTCTCGCAGGTGTGGCAGACCCCGGTACGGCACGACCACCGAGTCGGCACATCGCACGCTTCGGCGAATTCGAGCAGGCTGATGTCGCCGGGCCGCCACGGAGCCGACAGTGCGCTGCGGGCAAACTGCACGATCGGTCCGGTTCCGGGCGGCCCATCGGGGACGTGGGGTGCGACCGTTGTCGCGGCCGCGATGCCCGGAGTGATCGCGGCGTGCGCGCCGAACCGCTCGGCGTGAATGCTGCGCGCGTTGATCCCGTACGCGACGAGGCCGTCGGTGACCGAGTCCATGAACGGCTGCGGTCCGCACACGTAGACGTCGGCCTCGACCGGAAGCCCCAAGTAACTCAGCGACTCGGGCGACAGTCGCCCCCGCCGGTCGTAGTCGGTGCCCTCGCGGTCAGCGGCATCCGGGCTGCTGTAAAAGATGCGAGATTGGCTGTGCGGCAACTGGTTCAACAGGCCAACGACTTCCGGCGCGAACGTGTGCTCGCTACCGTTACGAGCGCTGTGCAGCCACCACACCGGACGGCCCGGCGCGCTGGCGGCCACCGAATGCAGCATCGACAGCACGGGTGTCACGCCCACGCCCGCCGAGATCAGAACCACCGGACACGGGTTGTCATCAAGGAAGAAGCTCCCGCGCGGCGCTGCGACCTCGATGAGATCGCCGACATTCACATGATCGTGGAGGTAGCCGCTGACGGTCCCGAACGGCTCGCGCTTCACGCCAATCCGGTACTGCGCCGAGCCCGGTTCGTTGGACAGCGAGTAGTTGCGCACCTGCGGCGCCCCGGCGGGATCTGCCAGAACCCGCACCACGATCGATTGGCCGGCAAGCCATTTCGGCAGTCCGGTCCCGGCGGGGTCGGCCAGCAGCACCGAACGCACGTACCGACTCTCGTCGTGGATCGCGGTGACCTTCAGCGGTCGGAATCCCGGCCAAGCCGGTGGCGCGGGCGCCACACCGGTCAGCCCGCTGTTGCCGGACGCCCCGGCGGTTCCCGAATCCTGCTCGAGCAGACTCTGCAGCGAGCTCTTCCAGCCGGGACTCAACGCCGGGATGTCGAGGGCGCGCTGCAGGGCGTCACGCGGGTGACCCGCAAGGTAGAGCAGGGCGTCGATCTCGGCGACGCTGACCCCATGTGGGCCGTCGGCGATCTTGACCACCTCTTGCCCGGCCGCCACCTCACCTTCCGTGAGCACCCGGCCGTAGAAGCCAGGTCGGTGATGCGCGACCAGCAGCGCGGCCATGCGCGGTTCGCCGAGGCGCATTCCGACGCGGTAGCAGGTGACCCGGGGCTGCGTCACCTCGAAGACGACGTCCCCGATCCGGTACCGGTCGCCGATGCAGACCTCGTCGTCGGGAAGCCCGTCGACGGTCAAGTTCTCCCCGAACACACCGGGTGTCAGGTCATCCCGGTCGAGCACGGTCGCCCAATGATCATAGGAGGCAACCTGATACACCAGCACCGCCCGGTTCTCGCCGCCGTGGCCGCCCCGATCTCCCTGGCCGTCACCGTCGATGTTGAGCCGGCGGACCAACCGTGGACCGGTCACCGGTGCCTTCCAGGCGCCGGTGTGTACGGTGCGCCCGTTCCAGTCCACGTCCTCGGGCAACCCGACGTTGACCGACACCAGCTTGGCCACGGCGGTTACTGCCGGCCGGTCTCGAGCTGCTCACGCAGCCGGGCATTTTCCGCACGCAGGGCCGCCAGGTCGTCGCGCAGTGGCGCCAGAGTGGATTCGAGCTCGGCGACGGTGAAACGCGGGGTGATGTGCTGTTGGCAGTTCCAGTCGTAAGCCTCGACGTCGACGAGCACCGCACGTTCGACCACCGCGTCATAGGTGGGGTCGGTAAGGGACTTCACCAGCTCGGGGTTCTCCTCGGCGGTGACAACGCGGGCGTGGCCGTAGATCTTCAGGCGGCGCTGATGGCCGTAGTCGAGAGCGATGATGGCGACCCTGTCATCGCCGCTCACATTGCCGGTGCTGATGTACTGCAGGTTGCCGCGGAAGTCCGCCCAGCCGATGGTGTGATCGTCGAGAACACGGATGAATCCTGGTTTTCCGCCGCGGAATTGGACGTACGGCCAGCCGGTCTCGGATACCGACGCCAGGAAGAAGCCGTCGCGCTCGCCCAGGTAGTCCTTCTCGTCGTCGGTGAGGGGGTCGGCGCCCGGTGCGACCTGGCCCGCGGCGAGCTTACGGCCATAGAAGTCCTGGCTTCCGTGCTCGCTCTGGACGGCGCGAACATCGTCGGTGAACGCGATCGACGCGTAGTGCTTGCTCATATGTTTTCGTCAACACCCCTCACCGCAGCGGGAATTCCCGGCCACGCTCGCTGTCGGGCCGTGGCCCGAAATAGCGGCGCTCGGATTCATCGATGGCGATGTCGTTGATACTGGCCTCACGCCGGCGCATCAGACCGTCCTCGGCGAACTCCCACAGCTCGTTGCCGTAACTGCGCCACCACTGACCGCTCGCGTCGCGGCATTCGTATTGAAAGCGCACCGCAATGCGGTTGCCGTGGAAGTCCCACAGGCTCTTTCGCAGTGCATAGTCGAGTTCGCGTTCCCATTTGGCGGTGAGAAATTCGACGATCTGTTCGCGGCCGGAGACAAACCGGTCGCGGTTGCGCCAGACGCTGTCGGGTGTGTAGGCCAGGCTGACGAGGTGCGGGTCGCGGGTGTTCCAGGCGTCTTCGGCGGCCTGCACCTTCTGCATGGCGGCGTGCAGGTTGAACGGTGGGAACGGTGGACGGGATTCGGTCACATCGGGCCTCCCGTCGGTATTTCCATGGCTGCGATCACCTCATCGGTACTGAGAACAGCGTGCGCCAGAAACGCGACGTTCACCAGTGCCGCCTGATAACCGTCGCCGCGGGGTCCGGTGAACCGTCCAGGGTCAGGGCTCCGTTGAACAGCCAGTTCTTCCCGGATGGACTGTGTACGGCGTTCTGAGGGTCGATGACGACGGCGGTATCGCTGGGGGCAAAGTTCACGACGGCGGTTTCTCCTTGACTGCGAGCGTTGCCTGCCACGCAAGTCTCGGACGCCGCCACCGGTTTCGCCACCGCGCAGTCCCATAGCTGCTAAGACTTGACCGGAACCCAGCGCCTCTCCCACGGGTCGACCCTCCACGCAGAGCCGGTGTCACTGCGGAAAGCGAGCCGCAATGTCACTGATCGACGCCTTCGGGCTGGCAAGCGGGATTTTCTGGATCGTCACCTACGTGTGCGTCATCCGGCAAGGCATCGTCGACCGCACCTACGCGATGCCGTTTCTAGCCCTGGTCATGAACATCACCTGGGAGTTCCTGTTCACCTTTGCCTATCCGTCGGTCGGCGGGGTGCTGCAGGAATCCATCAACGCGGTCTGGTTCGCCGCCGATGTCGCGATCCTGGCGGTGTTCCTGAAGTACTGGCGTTCCGACTACCCGCAGAACCTCCCCCAGTCCTACTTCTGGCCGAAGTTCGTTTTCGCGTTCGCGATGGTGACCCCGGTGATGGTGGCGATCGTGTCGGTCTTTGGGCGCGAGAACGGTTCGGTCTACACCGCATACATCGACAACCTGATCATGTCGGTGCTGTTCTTGACGATGCTGATCCGGCGCGGTGACCGGCGCGGCCAGAGCATGTGGATCGCGTGGGGCAAGCTGCTCGGCACCCTGACCGCGGCGATCTCGCAGTATCTCTACGACCCGTCAAATGTCCTCTGGTTGGTGATCTACATCGAGATCGTGGTGCTGGACACGCTTTATGTGATTCTGCTGTCGAGAGCTCCCCGCTACCAACGCGATCTGCAGGCCGCACCAGCGCTCGTCTGATCAGCGACGGGGTGCCGTATCGGAGTCCACGGCGATGATCGGAAGTTGCCGGCCTAGCGAGATCGACATCCGCTGACGGCTCAGCGCGGGCCATGCCTGCACGGCGCAGAACGGTGCGCACTGATGCTGGTGGGAGCTGGTACCGACGTGCACGCAGCATTGCACCAATCGTTCTTCGATCATGGTCGACATGTCCATGAACGGCTTGACCGTCACCCGGACCACCCGTTCGCCAAGCAGCTGGCGCAGCTTGCGCCGACGCCCCGGCAGCGCCGACGACGCCATGGCCAGCAGTGTTCCCATGCCGAGATCGCAGCTCTGGCAGATGATTCGCCACACGTCGCCGATGTCCGGGTGCGACAGCGACGACTGTTCGGACAACAGCCCGAGAAGCGACTCCCGGACCGCGAGTCGCAGTTGCTGAGGTAGTTCACTGTCGACGATCCGGTTCGAGACCAGACCGAGCCTGGCCTTGAGACTGTCATGGCCGAGCAGCGATACCAGCGAGCGCCACGCACCGGAATCGTCGCGAATCATGTACCCGACCGAACAACAGTGCGGGTGCGAACACGGCAGCGCGGTCAGATCGCGCCATGTCACCAAACCGTCGGTCTGCGGCCCCAGTCGCTTGAGTACGCCGGTGTGGGTGAGTCGATCGAGCGGATCGATGAGCCCGGAACGGCCGGAGCCGAACTGCGGCTGGATACTGATTCCGCCGACATAGGGCGTGTCCAACGCGAGCTGAACCATGGCGCCGATCTCGTTGTCATTCACACCCAGAGCGGTCGTCATCACCAATGTGGTGAAGATCTCGTGGTCCGAGAGCCGTTGCAGTGCGCGCTGTTTCATCGCCCGCAAATCCCCGCCGCGGTGGTGGCGGTGGGCCGCCTCGGAGAGCCCGTCGTATTGCAGGTACACCTCGACCCGTTCGCGGTGTCCGGCGAGCAGCGCGAGCAGAGCGTCATCGGTGGCGATACGAATACCGTTGCTGTTGATCAGTATTCGAGTGATGGGTCGCGCGGTGAGTTCGGCAAGAAGTTCGGGCAGTGCGGGATGCAGCGTAGGTTCGCCACCGGACAACATCAGCACGTCGAGGCGGCCGTTTTCGCGGCCCAGTCGCTGATCCACATTGGCCAGCACGTCGGTGACGGGTACCACGTTGCGCAGATCGGGCGAGGAGTCGGTGAAGCACGTCGGACAGCGCAGGTTGCACGTCTCGGCAATGTCTTCGAGCAGAATGCAGGTGTGTTGAGTCTGCATCTCCGGTAACCCGCGCAGATACGCCGACGGGATCGGGTCGAAGTTGCCGGGCACATCCGGGGTGTGTGCCTTGGTCGGTGCCGTCCACTCCTCCAGATAGGACAGGATTTCGGGATCTTCGTCGTAGAGGGTGCGCACCAATCCGTGTGTCTGACAACCACGTTCGAGCCAGACCCGACCATCACGCTCGACCAGCCGGCCGCTGAGCCGCGCGACGTCGCTCAGCGGCCGTTCGGGTGCCTCTTGGTGGCAGGCGGGGCAGAAGGCGGTGACGTAGCGCAACAACCGGTCACCGCGCAGTCCCATCCCGCTGGCTGTCACGTGTACATCTCGGGGTTCAGACCGGTGCAGAAACCGACGGAGACGACGGAGAGAAACGCCCAGCCGATCATCAGTCCCAGGCCCAGTCCCCTGACGTTGGGATTCTTGGTCGTGAGCAGCGCGCCGCCACCGCCCAACGCGCCGAGGGCGAGTGCCGCCGCGCCGGTGGCGACCGCCGCGTTCCCATTGCTGTCGGCCATCGACAGGACGGCGAATCCCACGACGAAGTTGATCGCGAAGTACAGAAACGCCCCGAGAAATGCCATGCCCACCGAGATGCGGGCGCGCCTCGGCGGCGGCGCACCGTACTGACCTGGCGGTGGATACCCCGGCGGCGGCGGATATCCCGGCGGCGGATACCACGGCTGTTGAGGCAGATAGGCGGGCGGCAGCGGCTCTTCAGGCGGCGGGACATCGCCGGTCTGGTCGTCGCCAGGTGGGGGTGTCGTCATGCGGGTACCTCCTGCCGACGCGATGAAGAACGATAGTAACCGTGACGGTAGCCGTACCACAGCCGCAATCCGATGAGCGCCAGCGACGGCAGCAGAAACCATTGCGGCCGAGTCAGATCCAGCCACACCGTCTCGTTCGCCCTGGTGAACTCGACGAGAAACCGGAACACGGCGTAGGCCGCGACGTAGAGGACGAACAGTTCGCCGGGCCTGGTGATCCGCGACCGCAACCACATCAGTGCCGCGAATGCCGCCAGCTGGAAAGCGATCTCGTACAGGAATGAGGGATGCATCGCCTGCCCGGTCAGGCAGCCCGGGCATTCCGGGGTGCTGGCGGCGGCGTGCACACCCCATGGCAGAGAGGTCGGGCGGCCGGGCGCCTCGGTGAGAAAGCATCCGATCCGGCCGACCGCCATCCCGAGTGCCACCGCCGGGGCGAACAGGTCACCGGTCTTACCGCGATACCCGCCGATGCGCTTGGCGACCAGTACCCCCACGTACGCACCGAGCAGACCGCCCAGAATGCTCTTGGCGCCGTACTGCCACGCTTCGGCCAGGGTCGGGTTGGCGCCGAAATCGAGGTGACGAGCCCACCCCGAGAGCCGCATTCCGATGGCGCCACCCACAAGCGCACCGGCGACCGCGACCAGCGATTGATCGTCGACGGCCCCGCGCCGCCGCGCTTCGAGCACGAACACGACCATGGCCGTCAATACCCCGAGCCCGACGAACAGGCCGTGCACCGGCACGGCCATCGGTCCTACATGCCATTCAGGGACCACATCGGAAAACCTATCGGCAAATGCGCCGGCTCGGCGTCACATCGGCGGGTCAGTCCTGGGTGTGGGCCATCTGGTTGATCAGTGATCCTTGATGTTCAGCCGCGACCCGACGTTCTGCTTGGCTCCGCCGAGTCGGCCCCGGCCGACGGGCACCGTCCCCACCCACAACGCCAAATATCCTCGCGCCCGCAGTCTTTGAATGAGCACAGAGCTACGCCGATCCACGCCGCCGCGCGCTGACGAATGTGTAGAACCACGTACCGTGGCCTGACCTGCGGATAGCCCAGCGCCGGCGCCCCAGCACAACCCGCGCCCACAACCGCATTTCAGCAAATCCAGGACGGGTCAACAAGCCAGCCTTAGGCTGCGCTGTGACGGTCGGGGGCCGACTAGACAACCGACTCAGCTGCGGCATTAACGGGGAGTTGCCAAATGCGTTCGAACACTGGTGTCCAGACCACCCAAACCCAGCAACTGCGAACGCTGCCTGCCGAGTTCGGCGGCATCGCAACTCCGCGGCACCCCGCGCCCGGACATCTCAGGGTGTTGACCTGGGTTGGGGCATCAGCCATCGCATTGGGCGTCGGTGCCGCGATTGCCTCGATGCCGGCGACGGCATCGGCGGATTCGACCGGCTCAGCGGGTTCGAAGGGGTCCGCAGCAAGCGGTTCGTCGGCAGGCGGCCCGTCCAAGTCATCAACGCAAGCAGGATCCGGACGCAAGAAACCGCAATCGACTGTTGCCGGCGCCGAGAGCGCAGCACGAACCCCCAAGGGTGTCAATAAGTCTGCAGCGGCAGCCAGCTCGACACCGGCAGTGCGGCCGGCCGCTCGGACGCCGAATTCGGCGGCAGTGGGAGTCAACGCCGGACTCGAGTCGATGCTGAGCTTCTTCTTCAGCAATGGAACCGCTGCGCATCCCGACGCCGGGATCCTCATGGGCAACGGTTACTCCTATACCGCGGACACGTGCTCCGCGGTGTGCAACGGCGGCCGCGGTGGAGTCTTCGGCAACGGTGGCAACGGCTTCAACGGTGGAAATGGCGGCGCGGCAGGACTATTCGGTGACGGCGGCAAGGGCGGAGCCGGTGTCGCCTGGGCCGAGGACGGTTCGGGTGGCGACGGCGGGCGCGGTGGCCTGGTGATGGGCAACGGCGGAGCCGGGGGGTTCGCGTATGACGGAACTCAAATCACGGCGGGCGCCGCCGGCGGAAACGGCGGATCTGCCGGCCTGTTCGGCAGAGGTGGAAACGGCGGCAATGCCGGTCGCTCCATGGGGGCCGAAGGCTCCGACGGCGGCGACGGCGGAAACGGCGGTGCCTTCTGGGGCAACGGCGGCCACGGCGGAGTCGGCGGGGATGCCATCGAAAACGGCGGCAAGGCCGGTGAGGGCGGTGACGGTGGCGACGCCGGCATGTTCTCACTGGGCGGCATCGCCGGCAATGGAGGCAAGGGCGGCCGTGGTACATACGGCGGCAAGGGCGGCGACGGCGGCGACGGCGGCCGACTCTCGCTCTACTCGACGGGCGGCAACGGCGGCGCGGGCAGTGAAAGTCCGTGGCAGGGCCACGACGACGATCGTGGCGGCGATGGCGGGCACGGCGGTCGCGGTGGGCTCATGATGGGCAACGGCGGTGCCGGGGGCGTCGGCGGGTACGGCGGTGGAGACGGCGGAGACGGCGGAAATGTCGGCGCGCTGTCGCTGTTGGGCCGGGGCGGCAACGGCGGTGCCGGCGGAACCGGCCAGCAAGGGCGGCCTGGCGACAACGGAAGCGAGGCCTCGCCAGACGGCCTCGACGGCTTCGGCGGCGCGCAAGGCGGAAAAGGCGGCCACGGCGGTAACGGCAGCATGGTGGTCGGCGCCGGTGGCGACGGCGGCAACGGCGGCCAAGGCGGACGGGGCGGAACGGGCGGGCGTGGCTTCAGCTACTGGGGCAAGGCCTACACGCAGACTTCCGGCGACGGGATCAACGGCGGAGACGGCGGCAACGGGGGCGACGGCGGTGCCGGAGGAGCGACCGCAGGGCAGGCCGGCAAGGGCGCCTATCTGTTCGCGTTCGCATCAAATGGGACAACGGGATCCAGTGGAATCGGCGGCACTGGCGGCTCGGGCGGCAACGGGGGCAACGCCGGCAACACCCGCGACACCAACGCGACCGGCGGGACGGGCGGCAAGGGCGGCAAGGGCGGAGCCGGGGGAACCGGCGGCCAGAACAGCGACGGCGGGTACGGCGGTTGGGGCGGCAACGGCGGACAGGCCGGATGGAGCAATGGCAAGGGCGGCCAAGCCGGCGACGGCGGCACCGGCGGCAAGGGCGGCGAAGGCGGCGTCGGCACTGAGCAGAACGTCGCCGGCGACGGTGGCACCGGCGGACGGGGCGGAACGGGTGGCCAGGGTGGCCGTAGTTACAGCGGATCTGACGGCGGCAAGGGCGGCGATGGCGGTAACGGCGGCGATGGCGGAGCCGCCGGCATCGGTCCGCGCAGCGGCAACGGCGGCGGTGGCGGAGACGGCGGCAACTTCGGCACAGGCGGTGGAAGCGATTCGGGAAGTGCCGGCGCCAATGGTTCAGCCGGTAAGAACGGAACCCCCGCCGCCCCTGGTTCAGCTGCCGCGGTCGCCGCGCACGCTGCGCGCAGCGCAGCGGCCGCGGCCGCACCGGCCACGGTGCAGTCGATGTGGACCCAGCTGACCGAGCGGCTGACGTACATCTTCTTCAACAACGCGCCGTCCATGGCGCCGAGCGTCTGGAGCCAGTGGGGTCTGAAGAAGCTGATCGTCGTCGACCTCAATGGCCGAAGCAACAATGCCTACCCGGTGACGTATTCGGTCAAGACACAACCAAAGTACGGATCGGTCGCGCTCGACGAAAACGGGAGATACACCTACACCCCTGACGCCGTGTTCGTCGGGCCCGGGATCACCGACACTTTCACGATCACCGCCAACAATGGAACCGATGCGAAATTGCCGGGATTCGCGGGATTCGTTCAGGGAGTGGTGCATTCCATCGCCGTGGCGATCGGCATCTCCAAGCCCGACACAGTCGACCGGCAGATCACGGTGACGGTCACCGGGACTGGCGTGTACGGCGGTGACGTCGACGAGCTCAAGAAGCTATGGCGCAAGCAAGACTTTTGGAACTGTGTGCTGATGGCTTCGGCGATGGCCGCAGCCCAGGTGACCGACACCGAGACCGTGGATCAAGACGTCATCGTCGAATGGGCGAAGCAACTCGACAGCATCGTCATCCCCGGCAGGAAGATGTACCTCGGCGAGTTCATCGAGATCGGCGCCTGGCCCAAGGACTCCGTGGTGTTGATGGAAAAGCACTACCCAGTCACGGCCGTCAACACCGTCTACGGGACCTACGATGCGAACGGCACCCGAATCGCCGCCGCGACGCCGGCGGACGGACAGCGCGCGCTCAACGACATGAACGCCGCACTGGCGCAAGGAAAAGCCGTTTCCGTGGCGATCAACAACAATTCGTTGTACTCGTCAAAGCCCGGCTGGACACCACCTTCGGCGAACCCAGATTTCACCACCTACAACCACCAGATCCAGGTACTCAAGGTGAATACGACCACCGGACAGGTGTGGGTGAACGACAGCGCCCTCGACCAAGGCGGTGTGGAGTACTCGCTCAGCGCCTTCATGAAGTCGTGGCAGGTCAGCGACTACGACCTGACGGTCGTCTCGGCAAATGCCACCTAGCCCGACCGCCGGACCCGATCGGAGTTCGTTTCCGGCCGGACCAATTCGACGGTGTCCCCCACGTCGACGGTGACGACGTCTTCGGTTGCGACGAAAGGGATTTGGAGCAGACCGTAGAAGTCGTCGGTCACGACGAACGTGTGTGCGCGGGCGAACAGCGGTTGCGCATCGAACACCCGCACCCGTAGCTTCTCGCGGTTCAGCCTGCCCAACTCGCGACCGGTTTCGGGATCGGTGATCACCGGGCCCTGGCCGGAGCTGACCGCGAAGACCATGCCCACGGTGACTCCGGCCTCGGTGCCGCGGTTGATGACCAGCGTGTGGTCATCCTCGACGAGCGCGACCTGCCCGGTAATCGCCTCTCCGGTCACGATGCCGCCAATGAATTGCTTTCTCGCATTGCCGAACTCGGGCCGGCTTTGATGCGGGGTCGCAAGCCGTAATCATCGGCACGAAGCGGCACGTCGAGGTAGGTCGCCGGGTCCTGCTCCGTCCCCAGCGTGAGCTCGACCGCCGTCTTCGCCTGGAAGAGGGCGATCACGGCCTGCTGGTGATGTTCGGTGCCGAACGAGCTGAGCGCCTGGCCGAGCTTCGCGTCGACGTATCGGACGGAGCGCTGCAGATCGGACGGGCTCGGTTCAGCGGTCTCGGCCTGTCCCGGCACTCCGGCGGTGCCAAGCCCGCTGTACCAGCGGTGCCCGAGCGCCCCGACGATGCCTGCGCACACCGGGATCACCACGACGGTGCACATCAGGCCGAGGTTGTTGTGCAGCGTGATCGCACCGAGGAGACCCAGCAGCATTCCGGCACCCGCGCCGCAGAACAGTTGCACCGCTGCCGGCACCGCTTCGATGACGCGCCAGATCCGGCGGATCGTGTGGGCGCCGGATCGTGCGATTCCCGCGACGAATCTGGCGATCGCCGCGATGGCTTTGGCCGCAGCACGGCCCATCTCGTCGGCTTGTTTGCGGGTGAGCGGGGACTTCGGCATCGACCAGGACCGCCGGTGCGCCGGCGTCGCCTCAGCGACCGACTCCGCGGCAGGCGGTGCGATGGGTTGCTCGGCGGGCGCCTCGGCCGTCGGTTCAGGCTGAGTCACATTCGCATCATTAGCCACATCGGTATCATCGCTTGAACTCGCTGAATCGCACTCCTGGCACGCCGAGGGAGGCCGAAAGACTCAGCCCGCCGGCGGTGGTGGCGGCAGGGGTGGAACCGGTGGCCAAGCCTAACGGGCCGAACGGGCGTGCCGTCCCTGGCCCGCGGCGCTGTCCGTAGCCTTAGCCGATGCCGACGGCGCCACCGTGTCGGCGCGGTGCTTTCCACCGGCGGTTCGCTTCGCCGCGAGGTCGGTGGGCACCGAGCTCGCCTCGTCGCGGATTGCCTTGCCTGCCTCGACGTACCGGCCCCTTGCGCTGCTGGCGGTGACCGGTGCGGTCACCATAGGCGTCGAGGAATTCACAACGGAGCGCGGCACCTCGTTGGCTGCGGCCACGCTCGTCGCCGAAGCGCTCCGCGCCGCAGCCGCACCACTCGGGGCCTCCCACCCGATGGCTTTCGCAATCGTCCTGGCGAACTCCATCATCGCCCCGATCGGGCCAACCGGTGTTCCTGTCGCGAGCGGGACGTGGATGTGCAGAACGCCGAGAAGCTCATTGTCGTAGGCGAAGTCGAGCGCGTTGAATATCGAACCGCCGGGGCTGAGCAGACCACCGAGAGCAATGCCGACTTCGACGCCGTCTGGAAAGCTCACGCCGATGGCGGGCCCGAACGCTTTGGCCAGGGCCGTGACGTCGACATGTTGTCCGCCGTTGAGGAACGCGTCGGTCATGGCGGCGGGAATGCCGGCCAGGGTGCTCATCGCACCAGCCACGTCCGGGGTTGTCGCGCCGAGGTCGGTTCTGATCGCCTCCAGACTGGACGCCAGCACGACGAGGGGGCCCAACACCGGACCCGCCATGCCCAGGAGCACCCCGCTCAGCGCAGTGGTGGAGAACGCCAGCAGCTGCTCTCCTGTGGGAGAGATGCTGAGCTGCAACAGATCTGGCACACCAGGCAGTTGCATGATGGCAGGCAACAGTTCGTAGAAGGTTCGGTGAGTGGTGTCCAGAGTCGACGGGTCGGGCGCCAGTGGCGCGGCGAGCGCGTTCTGAAAATTGGCCTGGATCTGTGCGGCAATGCCCGGCAGGTCGGGCAGTTCGGTGAGGTAGGTGCGCAGATTGGCGGCCATCTGCTGCAAGATCGGTGCCGGCGCTTCCCGCCAGGTGTCCAACAGGGCCGTCGCGTTCTCGCCGGCCTTTCCGAAGACTTCCGCCCAGTCGGTACTCGCAGCCAATTGGACCGTCGGTGCGGCGAGAACCGCGGGCGGCGGGAGCACCACCGGGCTCAGTGCGATGGCACTGGTACCCACGACAGCCACACCGGCTGCGATGAATGGGCGAGGGATTGCAGGCATGTCGACTCCCCGTCGTCGCGTCACCCCTGACCCACGAGAACCGTATCTGAGTGAAGACGGAGTCGGCCCCGAATTCGACGGCGACCCTGGGCTCGAGGGCGGACGCGGGTGCTTGCTGCCGGCGGACTTCGCAAGAGTTTTAGGTCTCTCGCGCAACACTCCTCGACCGGCCGACGGCTGTCCGGAACTTTGCCGGTCAGGCGGGGTCCAGCGCGCGGAAATTAGCTCGGCGTGCGGCGCACTCCCGCCTCGGCGGATCACTTTGAATACAACACAGCTACCGATTAGGTATTTGCTTGGCCGTAATTTTGTGACTACAGTCACAGCCGGGTCGGGGATCTACCACGGAAATTAAGGATCAGAACGTGAAATCGAGCTCCACCCCTTCCTTTGCAGCAAAGATCTGTGCGGCCGGCATCGGCGGCCCTCTGATTGCACTCACCGTTGGCGCGCCGATAGCTCTGGCGGCGCCGTCTGCGGGCTCCGGCAGTAAACAAGCGTCGTCCACCGACAACTCGCAGTCCGGCACCAAGGCCGGCCCGCGAAGCCCGAGCAGCGCCGCTCGCGTCCACGCGGCGGACGAGCCGCAACCGACCCCGGATTTCGCGGTGTCGTTCAACGGCCGCAGCATCGTCCAGTCCGGCAGTGCGACGGCGACCTCGGATCCCGGCTTCAACCTGGCGGTGGCAGGCGCTGGCAGCAACGCCTACGCCGGCGGCGGCGGTCTGTTCAATGTCGCGGTCGCCGACCACAACAGCACGGCCAAGGCGACCGGAGGGATCTTGAATTTCGCGGCTGCCGACGAGAACAGCACCGCGATCGCCGAAGATGGCATCTTCACCGTCGCGCAGGCCCAAAACAACAGCACGGCAAAGATTTCCGGCGGGAAGCTGAACACCGCTGAAGCCACGGACCGTGGTACCGCGACCGTGAGCGGCAGGGACCGCAACACCGCTTCCGCCGACGGCGACGGCAGCACTGCCTTCGCAGGCAACGGCAACAACAACGAGGCCACTGCGTACTGCGGCTCCAACGCCGACGCGAGCGGAGGCGATGACCTGGTGGTCACCACGCCAGTCGGCGGGTGTCAGTAGCAACCAACCGTCGCCGCCGGGTTTGGTGAGGTGCCCCGCACCGAACCCGGCGGCGATGTCGGCGTGGTTCGATCCTTGGGGCGCACGGAATTTCTGCCAGCCGCACGCCGGCTTGCGCCACTACCAGATACGGATCCAGTCGACGAGCATCGCCGCCGGCCAGGTCCCCAGGGCGGGATCACCGCCACCGGGGCCGCCGACCGCGAGGGTGAACATCGGCGACATCCAGTAGCCGGGATTGTTGAACGGCCAGCGCAGGTCGGTCGGATTACCGTGGACCGGAATGGGTTTTGGCGGCACCGTGAAGTACGGCTTTGCGCCGTCGACGTAGTCCCGCCAGAATTTGAACCCGTCGGCGTCCCAGCGCATCCGCCAGGTGTGCCAGGCGCCGTCGATCAGCCCGGCAATCGACTTGCTTTCCCACGTCTTTCCGTTTGACGCTGCGTGGACCGTGGTTCCCGGGGCCCAACTGCGGTTGCCGTAGAACTCGAAGATGTCGACCTCGCCGTCGGGCAGCGGATCTTCGTTGACCGCCCAGAACGCGGGCCAGGCACCCGAGGTCAGGCAATCCAGCTTGGCCCGCGCTTCCCAGGTGTGGCCCATGGGGACCCGCCAGTTGCCGCGCACCTTGCCGCTGAAGTACTGATCGTCTTCGCGGGTCGCGAGGATCACGAGGTTCGAGTTCCCGTCGAGGAAGACATTGCGCCGATCGTCGCGATACTGGCTCTCGACGGGTGGCCACACGTCGTCCTGCCAGTTCTGGATCGACCAGTTCGCCGGGTTCGGGGCTGACCCAGCGGGCCCGTCGAAGTCGTCTGAGAACAGGTAGGCAGATCCTTCTGCTTTGGCGCCCGGGAGCGGTAGGGCCGCGGCCAGCAGGCCAAGCCCCGACATCATCATCATGCTTCGACGGTCCAATTCGGCCACGGCTAGACCATAACCTCCGGACCACGCCAAAGTACGGATTAAGAGGCCGGGACCTAGCGCTGCCAGTCGCTGGAGCCGTCGACCCTGGTGTACGTGCCGGTGGAGTTCTTCACGATGATGGGATCTCCGGCGCCGAAGTTGTCGTAGAACCATCGCGCATTGGCCGGGCTGATGTTGATGCACCCGTGGCTGACGTCGCGCTTGCCCTGGTCGTCCACCGACCACGGAGCGCTGTGCACGAAATTGCCGCTGTCGTCGAACCGGACGGCTAGGTCGACGGTCACCTTGTACCCGTACGTCGAGTTGACCGGGACCCCATAGGTCGAGGAGTCCATGACCACCGTGGGCATCTTTTCTTGCACGTAGTAAGTGCCATTGGCCGTTTGGTGACCGCCGGCAGCCATCCCCATCGACATCGGGATGGTCTTCTCCACGACGCCGTTGCGGGCAACGGTCAGTTGATGCGTGGCGTCGTCGGCGGTGGCGATCAGCGTGTCTCCGGTACGGAAGGTGGAGACCGTGCCGCCGGCATCGACGGTCACCGCGGTGTGCGCGGGCCAGAAGCTCAGCGGACGCCAGCGCAGCTGCGTGGGGGTCATCCAATAGAACTTGCCGGGAACCGGCGGGACCGACGAGACGTGGATGGCGTTTTCGGTGGCGCCGGCATCGTCAACGAGCCCCGGGAAGTCGATGATGATCGGCTGGGCCACGCCCACCGTCGAGCCGTTGGCGGGCGCGATCCTGGGTGGGCCGAATGGCGCGGCGCCGACGAACGGTGTCGGGTCCTGTCCCGGAGCAGCCGGATCCGCCAGTGCAGGAATCACATTCGCGGTGAGGATCAAGCCGACTATCGACACCAACCCGGCCGCCCTGAGACCGGCGACGCGAATTCCGTCTGCCCACCGCGACATTGCATCCCTCCCATCAGCTGGGAGCTAGTGTCGCACAGCGCCGCCACGACGCGGCGGAGCTACTGCCGAACAGACCCGGCCAACGCCGGCGAGCTCGTAGCGCGCCGCACCGCGACCGCCGACAGGCCTGCAGCGGTGGCGCCGATCGTCCCCCACATCAATGCCTGGTTCAGCAACGAGTAGACCCGGAAATCAGCCAGCACCTGAGCCGGAAAGCCCTCGACCAGGACACCGTCGGGACCAGTCAGCGGTCCGGGAACCTCATGGAAGCTTGGCAGCACCACGAAGGCTAACAGCACGACCGCGAGGTAGCCGCCGACCGCGGCCGCCGCAGCCCGCCAACTCCCCCACCGGCGGAACCACGAAATCCCGGCCGCGACCGCAATGCACGCGCCCACCACCGAGATCACGGTGATCGTCAGGAAGGCCGAACTTCGCGCTCCGATGGTCTCTTCCAGGCCGACCGTCGGCGGATTCGCCGGGTACTTCAGTCCCGGCACCAGGTTGATCGCGACGAACATACCCGCCGAGAGCAACAGAGCCAGGCCGGTGGGATCGGGGGCGGCGCCCCGTCGTTGGAGCATGGTGCGAATCACCGTGTACGCCACCACGAACAGCACACCCATCGCGACAGCGAGAGCGATGACTCCGACCGCGGCGCCGACGTTCTCCTGCACCGAGCGAGTGAAGAGCTCGTGGCCGTGCTCGTGACCGTGCTCGTGACCACCTGCGGTGAGCTGGGCCTCGGCGTGCTCGCGTTCCCCTTCGTAATCCACCGCGGCACTGATCAACGGCTCGATCATCATGCGGCTGAACACGAAGGAGACGACGCCGCCCATCACACCGGGCACGAGATAGCGGACCGCGGCGGGCAATTCGGCGTTCAGTGGCACGGGAACCCCAGCAGGTGTCGCGCGTCGTGGACGAATTCGTGGATGTGGGTGTCCGAGCCGAACACCGACACTGCGCCCTGGTCGAAGCCGACGAAGTAGTAGAGGATCAGCGCGAGCAGTGTCAGCACGGCCAGCCGAAGCGGAGTGGCGAGACTGGACGCAGCCGCATGCACGTCGACATGCGGCACACCGACGGCGGGGTTGGCGTCGTTCATCGAGGAGTCCTCACAGTTCTAGTGGTCGTGGTCGTGGGCAAGTGCGTGGTCGTTGGCGTCGGTGGCTACCGGCGCCGTCAGTAGCTCGTGGCGATCGACGAGCTTGCCGAGCGTCGCAACCCAGTGGTCGTAGTACTCCCATTGCCCCCGTTCGGATTCGGGCGTCTGCTCCCACTCGCCGATGGTGGCGATCAAAGTCTCCTGGAACTCGCTCCACGGGTAGTGCCGGAACTCGGACAGGGCCAGCGCCAATCCGAAAGCCCGGCGCTGCCATTCGTGGTCGAATTGCGGCGCCGCCTGATCGGTGGTGCAGGTCTCGTGCAGCTTCATGACGCCGGACCTGCCAATGCCACCCCGATCATCGACTCGGTAGTCACCAGATCCATCAACATCTCGTCGGTGAAATCCTCAGTACCAGAGGGCCGTTCGGGAATGACGAACCACCGCGAGTGACCGCTGGAGTCCCACACCTTGATCTCGGTGTCGGCGGGCAGGTCGAGCCCGACCTCGGCGAGCACTTTGCGTGGTTCGCGGGCGGCCCGCGAGCGGAACGTCGGATCCTTGTACCAGTACGGGGGCAACCCGAGCACCGGCCACGGGAAGCAGGAGCACAGCGTGCAGATCACCAGGTTGTGTATGCCCGACGTATTGGCCACCGCCTGCAGGTGCTCGCCTTCGGCGCCTGCCATACCGTCGGGCAGATTCAGTTCGGCGACCGCCGCAGGAGTGTCCACGACGACCTTGGCCGCGAATTCTGGGTCGGTCCAGGCCTTGACGACGATCTTCTTCCCGTTGAGCGGTGTCATCTCCGTCTCGAAGTAGGCCAGCACCTTGTCCACGGTTTGCGGTGTGATGACGCCCTTTTCGATGAGCAGCGCTTCCAGGGCCGCGACCTGTTTGGCGCTGATCTCTTCCCGGTCGGGCGGGTAGGCGAACTGTTCGGTCATCACTTCTCCTCGATCGGTGCCAAATAGGCTTCGAATAGCTCGGCGTACAACTTCAGCGGGCCGCCCTCGGCTCGGGGTCCCCAGATTTCGGCCGGGTCGAATTCGACGATGTAGATCGGCATGGGGTCACCGATCCCGTCGCCGGTGTGGGTGAAGTAGCCGTAGTCGCCCTCGAAGACGCGTTCCACGGTGCCGACCCGTTCCCGCAGGTATCCGGGCAGCCGGCTGTGCGCATCGGCGGGCACGTTAGTGATGCGCACCCGTTCGCCGACCGCGAATTTCGGGTGCGCGACGTCACGGCGCGGGCTGTCGCCCTGGCGGAGGTAGGCGATCACCTGATCATCGATCGCCGGCAGATCCTCCACATCGGTGGACGGGGAGTGCTCGGCAATGCGGTCGGCGAGCTCCTCCTCGGTGACGTAACCCTTGTCGATGAAGAATTGGGTGATACCCCCCAGCCACTTCTCGTAATAGCGGAACTTGAAGTAGTCGAAGGGGTTCATCGCCTCGGCGCCGGTGCGCAGGTCGGCCCAGGTCCACTCGTCTTTGAAAGCGGTGGGTACCTCGTCGATGGGATATGCCGGCAGGGCGGACCCGAGGTGGTTCGACAACCCCATCATCGCCACATGGATGCCGAAGATCCGCTTCTCCCAATCTTCAACAAAGACCCGCTTTTCCAGGCTCAGCGGCTCGGGCAGGCCTTCCAGGCCACCGAGATAATGCTGCAGTTTCATCAGGCAGGGCTTCCTTCCGTGGGTGCGGGCTCCGTGCTGGCCTTCTTGGTCATCGCCGTCGCGAGGTATTCGGAGAGCAATCCGAACGATGCTCCGAGGACGCAGGCCACGATGGCGACCAGACCGGGGTGGGAAATGGTCGTGACCGTGACGTCGTTGCCCTTACCGGCCACCGTCGACACGGTGGAGGCGAAGCCCACGACGACGGCGGGAGTGGTGGCCAGGAGGGGCACCCACGATGCCTGCACCATCAGCCCGCTGCCGACACCGACCGCGATGGCGGTGACCAGCAGGCTGCCGCCCATGAGGTAGGCGGCGTACAGGCTGGCTGACGCGATCACCACGCCGACGATGTTCGACGACACCGACTTGATCCAGCCGGCGACGCCGCCCCCGACGAAGAAGAACGATGCCCAGGCCAGGAAGACCACCCAAATTGGCACTGTGATGAGTTCGGCGGTCACCGCGACCGCCACCCCGCCGAGGACGCCGATGCTCAGCGTCAAGGCTGTCCGAGAATCCATGCGCTCACCTTCTGGGGAACAGGGGTATTGGCTTCGCTTCGGCGGCGGAGCGAAGTACAGTGAAATGAGCCTCGTGCCAGAGGGTTTCAGCGGTGTTACACCCGGATTGCTCTGCCCGTCAGGTCCGGACATGAAACGCGCAATTCCGGACCTCGCCAGACTCGCGGTTTCGTTTGCGTTGCCCTCACACCGGACTCCCGCTACGTTGACTCTCACCTCGCGTGGGTCATAGAAGGGCAGCACCGAGTGTCGGACGAGCACAGATCAGAGCGGCCAGCCGCCGCAGGGCATCGACCCGCGAAAGCGCCGGGTTCGACGATGCCCAAGACCGTCGTGTTCGCCCTATATGACAAGGTGACCTTGCAGGACGTCGCCGCGCCGCTCGAGATCTTCGCCCGCGCAAACGATTTCGGTGCGCAGTATCGGGTGATCCTGGCCTCGCTGACCGGTGAGGCCGTCGACACGACGTCGTTCGTCTCGTTGAAGGTCGATGTGCCGCTGGCTGGGGTTCCGGACCGGATCGACACCCTGATCGTCCCGGGCGGGGTACCGCCCGACTTCTCCTTCACCCCAGGCGAGCACGACATCCCTGAAGAGCAGACGCCGGACGTCGTCGCGGCGGCACTGGAGATGGTGGGTGAACTGGCGCCGCGGGCCCGGCGGGTCGCCTCGGTGTGTACCGGCGCGTTCGTCCTGGCCTCGCTCGGTCTGCTCGACGGCCGCCGCGCGACCACGCATTGGGCACACTGCCAGGAGCTCGCCCGCACCTATCCCGAGATCGAGGTGGTGCCGGATTCGCTGTTCGTGCAGGACGGGCCCTACATCACCGGGGCAGGAATCAGTGCCGGCATCGATCTCGGTCTGGCGATGGTGGAAAGTGACTACGGATCGGACGTGGCCCGGCGGGTGGCGCGCTGGATGGTGGTGTTCTTGCAGCGCCCGGGGGGTCAGGCCCAGTTCAGTGTGTGGACCGAGGCGGCGTTGCCGGTGTCGAGCGGACTCCGCGAGATCCTCGACGCGGTGGTCGCCGATCCCAGCGCCGATCACTCCATCTCGGCCATGGCGGATCGTGCGGCGGTCAGCGAGCGGCATCTTGTGCGCATGTTTCACGATCAGGTCGGCTTGACCCCCGCCAGGTTTGTCGAGCAGGCGCGCTTGGAGGCGGCGAAGGTGCTGCTCGCGACGGGAGACCAGGGTCAGGAAACGGTGGCGCGGCGAGCCGGCTTCGGATCCGCGGACACCATGAGACGCACTTTCCGCCGCGCGCTGGGCGTCTCACCCAGCACGTATCGAAGTCGGTTCCGCACGACCGGCATTCATCGTTAGGTTGTGGCGCTGACCAGATCCGGGTGGAACGTGGCTGCCATGCGGCGCATGCCGTCGCGCCAGTCGACGGTCGTGTGGCCGATCAGCTCGTGCATTTTGGTGACGTCCAACGGATTACCGCGCAAAGTCTGCTCGGTCTCCTCGAACACCGGCTCCTTGCCCACGAGCGAGCCGAGGAAGGCGCACCAGTCCTGAAGGCTGACGAACTGGTCACCGCCCCAGTTGACGGTGGTGACCGGAACCGACGCCACCTCAAGCAGTTTCGGGATCATGGCGATGATGTCGTCTTCGTGGATCGGGTTGTAGACGGCGGGGCCGCCCGGCGGGACGGGGATGGCCATGTCGCCGAGCATCATGTCCAGATGGAAGAGCGGCCAGCCGCCGTTGTTGCCGTACGGGACGTTGAGGCGGGCGATGGTGGCCGGTACGCCCAGCGCACGGGCCATGGTGGTGACGACGGTTTCCCCGGCGATCTTGGTGATGGAGTAGGTGGGCAGCAGCGGTTTGTGGTTGTCGCCGAGACCGGTTCGCTCGGTGCGGTATTCGTCGCCTGGTGGGTCGTAGACGGCGCCGGACGAGCAGTGCAGAAACGCCGTGGCAGCGCGGCAATGGGCCATGAGCAGGCCCGCCGATTCGGCGTTGGCCGCCATGTCCTTGTCCCACCGACCGCTCTTGGCGACCCCGAGGTTGAGGACGTAGTCGAAGTCGGACGGGATCCCGGTGAAATCGCCGGCCGCCATGTTGACGCTCTCACAGCGGACGCCGCCCTTCTCCAGGCGTTCGCGGGCTGCGGCGTCGGTGAAGCGGGCGATGCCCCAGACCTCGTTGTCGGCGGCGAGGGCCAGGGCGATGGGCACGGCGACCTGGCCGCTTGCTCCGGTGATCAAGATCTTGGATCCACGCATCGGCTGATGGTAGGCAGTTCCACGGGTCGTGGCGGCGATTTGTCCCAGTGCCCGTCGATGCCGGGCTGCTCAACAAGGTCTGAGGGTCCCACTGCGACGCCGAAGCGCCAGTCGGCCTCTCGTCGGAGCCGACCGGCGCTCAGCAGTCGAACCTACTTGGCGGCCTTACCCGGCCTGGCGGACTTACCCGAGCCCTTCTTGCCGGTGTTGGACTTCGAGTCGTGACCGGCGGCGTCCGACGATCCGGCCTTGGTATCGGTCGACGAGGAACCGGCGGTGGCTGAAGCGGCCGGAGTCGCCTTGACGCTGGCCGTCGCGGAACCGGTGCTACCGGTGGAGGATTCGGCAGCATCAGTATCAGCCGCGCTCTCCGATGCCACCTTGGTGGCACCACGGGCTGATCGAGCCGCCGGGGCGGTCGACAGGGTGACCGTCGTGGCGGCGGCGGGCACCTTAGCGGCCGCACTGGTGGCAGCCGCGGTTGGCAAGGGGGCTCCGATGGCCTGGGCGATGACGTCCCGCAACGCGATCAGGCTGGCGATCGGTCCGCTGGCCAGGAACCCGAAGTTCGGGTCGTAGGGCGTCAGAAGGCCCGGGGCATTGATGAATCCGAGGATCGTGCCCGAACCGTTGAGGAAGCCGTCGACCAGATTCGCGGGGAGATTGACCAGGGTGTTGATGACGGCAGCCGGGTCGCCGGCGACCACTCCGTCGTACACATCCTGTGTCGCCTGCACGGCGGCGTTGATCGTCGACACCAGCGGGAACGTCATCGGCAGGATGACCTGGAATACCGCGTCGGGCACCGTCGCGAATGCCTTGGCGAAGTTGTTCACCGCGCTCACCAGGGGCCGCGTCAAATCGGACACCGCCTGAACGCCCGCCAGCGCGAGCGGGATCACGATCTGGTTGTTGAAGGTGTCGAAGGCACCCACGATGTCACCGCTTTGGAGCTGGCCGCGAGCGGTAGCGATCGCATTGGGTGCGCCGTCGAGGATCAGCTTGACAGTCCCGGCGTTGCTGTCCAGGCGCGTCTTCAAGTCTTCGAAGGCCGCCATCTGGTTGGCGACGATCTGGCTGAGGATCGGGGCAGGACTGTCGGCGATCTGCTGTCCGATTGCACCGAGATTTGCTGCGGACGTCTGGAAGACCTGGATCCAGTTCTCGATCGGGTTTACCGCGGCGCTGAGTTCGACGCTGACCGACGACACCGCTCGTTGCATCGCCTGGGTGTCGGGCAGTGGCGGGGCCAGCGGCGAAATCGCGATGACACTCGCTCCCACCAGCGCCACACCAGCGGTGGCGTACGGACGAACAGCAGCGTTCATGACTCTCCTTCGACAACGGTTGGCCCCCTAAGCGCTAGAACGTACCGCACCTTACTCGCGAGTAAGAAGAGGTTTGGGAAACTTTCTTGCGCGCCGAAAGGACCTCAGATAGCTGGCTCATGTGCTGGATATTGGCTGTGAATTCCCTGTTCACATTGCTATTGGCGATTTCGGGGCGTTTCGAGACGGTGAACAGTCGGGGGTTGTCAGCTACCGTTTGCAGCCAGCTATCTTACCTACGGGTAAGATAAAACAGTTTGCTGAAACTGTCTACTAAGTTACCTTTCGGTAGCGTAACCAGGCTTATGTAAATTGTGGGCCGTTTGCGTGGTGGGTCACTGCGTCGCGGCCGTCGTGACGGCCGCCACTGCGGGCCTGAAGTCGGCGGCACGCTTGCGAGCGGTTTCGGCCCGGACCATCTCCTGCGGTCGGCAGGCAGGTGTTTGCGAGTTTGCTGTAGGGCCAAAAAATTCGTGGCGTGCCGTGTGTGCGTTGGTCCGGCGCCACCGCTGTCAGGCACTGCCGGCGGATCTCACGGGCGACGGCACCTAGCAGTTTTCAACCAACGCGCGAGGGGTATCTGAGGAACACTTGGAGGCAGCCGATCCATGCACGGCCGATGTCCGCGAGGCCGACATGCACGCCGGGAAGGGAGCTACGAGTGAACGCCCGAATCTGTGGAGTGCTTTCTGCAAATCTGCTTGCAGCCGCACTTCTCTTCGCGCCCGGTGCCGCCGCTGACACGATCCGCGGAGCGGACGCCGTCATCGCCAAGGCCGAAAGCGCGCTCGGGACAGACCAATTCGGCCCCTGGGGATGCGAAGCGTTCGTGGCCTACGCCTTTGGGGTGTCGCAGGCTCAGTACGGTTGGGACGGCGCCGCGGAGACGATGTACCAAACGTTGCTTCAACGGGGTCAGATCCACACCGACATGGATGCCCCGCGGGGCGCACTCGTCTTCAGTAAGAGTCCGTACGGCGCCCACATCGACATTGCCCGCGGTGATGGGACGTATATCTCCGGCGGCGTCCAGGGGCTCAAGCGCGGCTACGGCGACGGGCACAACATCCAGATCCTGCCGACTCCGCACGTGGGGTCCGGCTGGGTCTACCGGGGCTGGAGTCTGGGCTACCCGGAGTGACTCCGCTCCCAGTCAGGCCCTCGCGGACAACCCCCGCATAGTGATCTCGACAAGCTCTTCGGTCGCGGTGCCGTCCAGGGCCGGGTGACCGACGAGGTGGCGGTATAGCAGCGGCGCGATCAGGACATCGACCGCGGCATCAGGATCGATGTCGGAGCGAAACTCGCCCTCGGCGACCCCGCGGGCCCACACGCTGCGCACGGTGTCACGGTGCGCCAGCATCAAATGCTTGTGAAGGTCGGTCCGCATCGACTGATCGAACTGAGCCTCGCCGATCAACTGGGCGAGTACCCGTCCGTCGGCCCCGGCATGAAAGGCGGCCAGTTCACGGAGCACGATCCGCAGATCCGTTGCAGCCGAGCCAGTATCGGGGTCCCGAAGATCGACGACCATATCGGAAAGGCATGCCTCGAGGGCGACGGCGAACTTGTTGGGCCACCATTTGTAGATCGTCTTCTTGCTGACGCCACTGCGGGTCGCAATCTGGTCGGTCGTGACCGATCGCAGACCACCTTCCTGGAGTAGCTCAGCGGTAGCGCGGAGGACAGCGTGGTGCGATGGTTCGCTGCGTGGACGACCCCGCTTGCCCGCACTGTCGGCACCGGATGGCGCCGTCGAATCCTCCATGCCGCTCCCGTCCAGCGGACCCCTCGGCCATCGCTGTCTCTGTCGCTGTGGGGCAGTCTAATCGGCTGCGCTCGTGCCGCCGATTGCGCAGCTTCACAGATTTCTCCCAGATACCATCATGACGTCCTGCTGGAGCAAAGACGCGCATCGTGAGGAGCCTGCACGCATGCCTGGTTGGCGCATGGAGAAATCTGGTCAGACATCGGATCGCCCTGAGGAACTGCCCGCCGACGTTGCGGCGGCCACACTGGAAGCAATCCGCCGTCGGGGCATCGACGCATTCGAACTCGACGACGTAGCCGGACTCATCGGACGCGACATACTTAGCCTTAGCGAATTGTGTAACGGCAAGCAGGAATTGGCCGTCCGCTCGCTCACGGCGCACTATGAGGAATCCATTCCGCTGCCCGACACCGGCAACCTCCGAGATGACATGGCAGCCCTTGCCCAGTCGGTTGCGCGGTTCCTCAGCACCAGCAACGGCCGGCTGCTGATGCGGCTGCTGGTAGTCGATGACCGAGATTGGGGCGCAGGCGAAACCCGGAACGAGTTCTGGCAGGTTCGGTTTGAGCGGGTGCAGGTGATGTTCGACCGCGCCGAGCAACGTGGTGAAATCCGCCCAGACGTCAACGGCCACATCGCGATGCAACTCATGCTCGCGCCGCTCCACGCGTATGCGCTCTACCTCGAGGACAACATCATCGACGAGGACACGGTGGAGTTGATCATCAATATGGCTTGGCAGGGAATCGCCGCCATCGCCGACCCCGCGAAGCCCTAGTCGCGCTCAACCGTGATGGCCCCGGAGCACCACATAGCAAATTCTGGTGAGGTCCGTCACCGACGTCTGCAACAACCAGGGCAAATAGTGGTGGTCTCCCCCGGCACGCGCGACGAGCGACGTGTCACATACCCGGCGATCGGATCCCCAACCAAACCTACGCACGATAGCTGCAACTGACTGTCGACCACGTCAGGTGCGCTGGAGCCATCGGATAACTGCTAGTAAAGCGCCCACAGACGGCCGAACACATATTTTGGAAACATTTCGTTTAGTTATTGCCAGAAAATTGACCTACGTGTTAGCGTCTGGCGCAATCGTGCTGAACGGTCAAGGGCCCGGACAGAGGTCCCAACAACCCGATCGGCGGCGTGAAGCAGCATCACCAGCAGACGACGGACGCATCCGCGGCGGATCCAGCTAATCGGATGCGCTAAGAGGCCAGGAGTTCACATGCAGGCGACGAATCGATCGGGCCGCGCCGCCGGCCTCGCAGCAGCGCTCACCTTGGGACTCGCGGTGGCCACAGGCCACGGTGTGGCGGTCGCCGACACCGGTGCCGGCAACGAGAAGCCCGATTCGGTCCACGACCGAGGCGCCGACGGAAGCAAGGCTGATACCGGTCCGCGCCGAACGAAGAACTCACGCACGCCCGCCGAGACGACGGCAAGCACTGGTCGAGACAAACAATCCGGAGGTCCCGAAGCGCGGATCCACCGCCGCGGCGACACCGGCGACTCGAAGCGGGCGAAGCAGGAACCGCCGGCAATCACTGCGCATGACGACGTCCCAGTGATGTCGACACCGTTGTCGCGTAAGACGATCGACAATGTTGCTCACACCATGATGTCCAGTGCCGCAACCTTTTTTGGGATCGACCAGGCATCCGCTATCCCGACGCCCGGTGCGCCATCGATGCCGCTGCGCACGATTCTGGAACTGGTGTTCGCGGCCCGCCGGCCATTCACCGGCTTGCTGTTCAACAACGCGCCGACCGTGGCCGTCGGTGAGCAGACTCGGTTGCCCACCGGGAACTTCACCGGGGCGGTCAAGACGAAGGACATCGACGGTGACACGGTCACACTGTCGGTCAGCAAGGCACCCGCGCAGGGCACGGTCGAACTCTTCGCCGACGGCACTTACGTCTACGTGGCGAACCCGGGGTTCACCGGCACCGATACGTTCACCGTCATCGCCGACGACAATCACCGTGCACTGCTGGCTAACCTGTTCACCGCCACCGGCCGCGACAGCGAAACGATCACCATCGACGTGCAGCCGGCGACCAACGCGATCACGTACGACTTCCACGTCATCAACCTGACGCAGCGACCACTGCTCTTCCGCGGACTGTCCAAATGTAAAAACGACTGCGTGAAGCCGGAAGACGGGACGTATCTGAATCCCGGTGAGACGCATACCTTCACGGGCACGTACTACGCCCTCAGTGAGTCCTACATGCAGGCGGAGTACGGCGTCGGCGACCACACCTACAGCCCGTACATGTGGATCAGCGGCGCCAACGTGGTGCAGTCGAACTGTTCGGCCAGCTCGGACACCTGTGCGATAACACAGCCCACGACGATCTACCTGCTCGAAAAGCCTGGCACCGTCATCGATCTGCCCGCCACCCAATACACCGCCGCCCTAGCCGCGATGCTCGACGGGCTGTGCGTGACGGGTAGCCGAGCGTCGTGTTCGTTCTCCTACAAGCGCACCGAGAAGGCGTTCGCAACGAACATACCTGCAGGTGCAACGGTCACCAATGACGTTCCCCAGCCGATCATCAACAGGTCGATCACCGTCACCGGCACGACGACGCAGGCCACGACCTTCAGCGCCAGCGCCGCAGCCACCCTCAACATCGCCAAGGTAGTCAGCACCGAACTCAGTGCCAGCTATGGGCGCACGTTGACCGTGTCGAAGACGTTCAGCCAGACCGTCGCCATCCCGTCGCTCCCCGGGTACACCCGGGTGTCGATCACCTCCGAACAGCCGGTGCTGCGTGACTACGGTGACCTCACCATCCTCGTGGGCAACACCACGTTCATCGCGCGCGACTTCCATCTGGACTCGCCCGATCCCGACGGCCAGAGCCGCTACGTCGTACGCAGCACGGCGCTCCCGCACACATCGACCCCCGACGAATCCGCCTCCACAGAAACAGATTCCGCGCAAGCCGTCGCGTCATCGGTGAGCTCGGTTCGGGTGCTGGCGCCGCGCACCACACCGGCGGCGACACCGATGACCGTCCCCGACGCGCCGCCGTCGATACTGAGCACGTTGTCGGCCCTGATCAACCAGGTGCGCCGGAGTGTCGTCAACACCGCGCCCACCGCTACGCCGGTGATCACCACGCGCGCCAACGACGACCTCACCGGCATCGTAGGTGTGGACCCCGATGATCCGACCGCCACCTCCGTGGTCACCGGCAGCATCCGTGGCGCCGACGCCGACGGCGATCGGCTGACCTACTCCGTGTCCACCGCTCCGGTCAAGGGGCAGGTGGTCCTCAGCGGCGACGGCAGCTTCGCTTACCAGCCAGGCGCCGAACTCGCGGCGACCGGCGGCACCGACGTCTTCGAAGTCGCCATCACCGACGGACACCGCGCCCTGCTGGTCGCCAGCGGGTCCGGCATCCGGCCCTCGTCGTACGCCGCAGACGGCAGCATCACAGTCGCTATCACCATCACCGTGCCGGCACCGGCGGCGACCCTGCAGCCGAACACTGCGGGATTCGACATCGTCAACAACACCTCGATCCCACTGGTATTCCGCGGCTACGCGTACGGCGGCGGCAACGTTGATTCGGGCCCGGCGCGGTACTCGACCCTCCTCCCCGGTGAAGTGCACCACATCGAGCTGAAGACGCTCACCTTCGATACCACCTCCAGATTCGAGAAGCCGGTCTACGGAACGGCCACGCAGGATCTGTACTCCGGCATCATCGGCTCGGATACGTTTGGGCGCGAGGTCCATTGCTCGACCACGAGTCGCGGCAACTGCACCACCACCGACCCGAGCACGGTCACGTTCCTCGACTCGGCAGGCACCGAGGTGCACCTCACCGCAGCCGAGGGCGGTGACTTCCTCAACCGTGTCTGCAACAGCGGTCAGGCCAGCTGCAAGCTCACCTTGTACCCGCCGCTGGAACCGGAGAAAGTCACCGGAAACCCGCGTCCCTACGGGTCCGCCGTCGTCAACCTGACCGACTTCGCCGTGACGACGTCCCTCACAACCACGACGACGGTGACCTCCACGACTAGTTTGTCGTTCAGTACGAAGGTGTCGGAGAAGTTCCTGACGTTCATCAACACCACCTACTCAGCGAGCTACAAGACGGACTTCACCACCTCGACGCAGTTCACCGACTCGACCGGCACCATCACCGTGCCGGCCGGGCAGACCCGGTCGGTCATCGTCACCGAGCCGCTGCTGCGGTCGCACGGCGACTTCGAAGTCCGAATGGGACAAACCAAGTTCTTCATCAACGGCGTCAACCTCGACAGGGGTGATCCGACAGGTCAGGCGGACTTCCGGGTGACCGACCAACCGCTGAGCTGAGACGGCTCCCTGGGAGCGTCACACATGGTGCGAGGCAGTGGCCGGCTGAATCCCGTTCGGCTCCCGGGCTTTCGTCATCCGTTGTCGGCCAATCAAGTAGCGTCGGTAGTCGACTGGATCCAGCGCAACGGCTCGCAGGGCCGGGGCAACGACGTGTACGCACTGGCCGTGCTGTCTACGGCCCATACCGGCGTTCGAGCCAGCGAACTTCAGGGACTGCAAGTCCAAGACGTCACGATGTCGGACATACCGGGAACCATAGGCAGCATCCGCATCGAGCGCACCGCCAAACGCAAGAACCGAGTGTGGACCTACGGCACGCCCAAGAGCGATGCCTCATCGGATCGAGTTGTGCCCCTGGCGCCGTGGTTGGCCGACGAGTTGCGGCAATATCTCACAACGGTTCACCCGTTCGGGGCCCGCAAGTACCCGCACGCTCCCCTGCTCCGGGGGCGCTAGGAAAGCTCACAAAGTCAATGCTCTCACCTCGATCTTCGTGCACGTCTAGATTGTGGACACGGCGTGGACGCGAAGGCCCCAAAGGTGGTCGGCAGCGCCGCCAAGCAGCCTGAACACCGCCTCTACCTCCAAGAACTCCAGTGCCCCCAGTGAGATTTGAACTCACACTGTGCGGATTTTAAGTCCGCTGCCTCTGCCGATTGGGCTATGGGGGCCGCACCGCGCATAAACCCGGTCCAAGCACCGTACCCACAGCACGACACCCCGGGGGAAGGGGCCACCCGGGGTGTCGCGAGCTGGGCAATCAGGCGGCGACCGCCTCCTTCTGTGACGACGGCGAATGATCGTCGTCGAGCATCGTCAGCTCGTCGAACGGCTCGCGGCCACTCAGTACCGCGGACACCTTCTCGTTGTCCACCGTCTTGGTCCACGACCCGACCAGCAGCGTGGCCACCGCGTTGCCGGAGAAGTTGGTCACCGCCCGCGCCTCCGACATGAACCGGTCGATCCCGACGATCAACCCCACCCCGTCGAGCAGCTCGGGCCGATGGGCTTGCAGGCCGCCGGCCAGCGTCGCCAGCCCGGCCCCGCTCACGCCGGCCGCACCCTTGGACGCCACGATCATGAACACCAGCAGGCCGATCTGCTCACCCACCGACAGCGGGTCGCCCAGCGCGTCGGCGATGAACAGCGACGCCATCGTCAGATAGATCGCGGTGCCATCCAAGTTGAACGAATATCCCGTCGGCACAACAACACCCACCGTGCTCTGTTGCACACCCAGATGCTCCATCTTGGCGATCAGCCGCGGCAGCGCGGACTCCGACGACGACGTCGCGAAGATCAGCAGGTACTCCCGCGCCAGGTACCGCACCAGCTTGAAGATCGACACGCCTGCCACCATCCGCAGCAGCGCACCGAGCACCCCGAACACGAACACCACGCACGTCAGGTAGAAGCCCAGCATCAGCACCAGCAGGTTGGTCACCGCGCTCCACCCGGTCTGACCCACCACGTTGGCTATCGCGCCGAACGCGCCAATCGGGGCCAGCCACAACACCATTGCCAGGATCTTGAACACCAGCCGCTGCAGATGCTCCACCCCGCGCAGGATCGGCTCGCCCTTGCTGCCCATGGCCTGGATGGCGAACCCGACCAGCAGCGCCACGAACAACCCCTGCAGCACATTTCCGTCGGTCAGCGACGAGAACAGCGACGTGGGAATGATGTGCTGGATGAAATCCACCAAACCGCCTGACTCATGCGCCTTCTCGGCCAGCTCCGCACCCTTGGCCGCCGTGGACTCCGACAGCTTGAGGCTGCTGCCGGGATGCAGCAGGTTGCCGACCACCAGCCCGATGCCCAGTGCGATCGTCGACATCACCAGGAAATAGGCAAACGCCAGCCCGCCGACCTTGCCGACGGTGGCAGCCTTACGTACCGATCCGATGCCCAGCACGATCGTGCAGAAGATGACCGGGACGATCATCATCTTGATCAGCGCGACGAACATCGTCCCCAGAACGCCGACCTCCTTGCCCGCGCCAGGAGCCACCAGCCCGACGACGATGCCACCGACCACCGCGACGATGACAGCGATGTACAGCCAGTGCGTGCGATCCCGGCGCTTGGGCGGCGCGGGCTTGTCCTCGCCGCCTGGACGATCCACAACCGTGGTCATGAGCGGTTTCCTTCCGATGAGACGGCAATTGGTCTGAAAGGATGGTTTACCCTCACGTGACGCAGGTCACGCTTTAGTTCATTACGTTCATCGCGGAGGTGCGCAGTGGCCGTACTCCCCCGCTCGCTGGCCGGGCAGGCCTTCGCCCTGCAGGCCGCGATCATCGTCCTCGTGATCCTGGCCGGCAGCACCCTGGCCCTGCTCGACGCCAAGAGCGACGCCGACGCCGCCGCCCGCCAGCAGGTCACCGCCATCGCCGTCGCGCTGGCCGACTCACCCTCGACCGCGACGGCCATCGAAAGCGGCAACGCCGCAACGGTTCTGCAACCGGTCACCGAGGCTGTCCGCAAGAGCACCGGTATCGCCTTCATCACGATCATGGCGCCCGACCGCACCCGATTCACCCACACCAACCCCGACCAGATCGGCCAGAAGTACATCGGCACCATCGAACCGGCGCTGCGCGGCGAAACCTACACCGAGGTCTACACCGGCACGCTTGGCCCGTCGGTGCGCACCATCGCGCCGGTGCGCAACGCCCAGGGCCAGATCATCGGTCTGGTCGCCGCCGGCATCACCACCGAGACCCTCGCCGCCCACTGGCGCTCGCAATGGCCGGCCATCGTCGGCTTCGGTGTGGGTGCGCTGGCACTGTCCTTCATCGGCATCTGGGCGATCCGCCGCCGCGTCCTGAACCAGACGCACGGCCTGGCGCCCGACGAACTTCGGGTGATGTACGACCATCACGACGCGATCCTGCACTCCGTCTCCGAGGGACTCATCGTCCTCGACCGCAACGGCGTGGCCCTGGCCAACGACGAGGCCCGCCGGCTGCTGGCCCTGCCGTCCGGTCCTATCACCCGCGCTGACCTGCCAGAGTTCTTGCGCGGCAACGATCCCGGCGTGCGTGACGAGGTCCGGCTCACCGACGACCGGGTGCTGGTGGTGAACCGCTCTCAGGTGAGCGCCTCGGACTCCGAAGTCGTCACGATCCGCGATCGCACCGAACTACAAGGCGCCCTCGGCGAATTGAGCTCGCTGCAGGGGTTCACCGATTCACTACGCGCGCAGGCTCACGAGTCGGCGAACAAACTGCACACCGTCATCACCCTGGTCGAGATGGGCCGGCCCGAGGAGGCCGTCAAGTTCGCCACCCAGGAGCTGGCGCTGTCCCAGCAGCTCGTCGACCGGGTCTCCGACGCCGTCGCAGAACCCGCTCTGGTTGCCCTGCTGCTGGGCAAGACCGCCGAGGCCGACGAACGCGGCATCGAGCTGACCATCACCGAGGAGACCCACCTGCCCGCCGCGTCGCTGCTGAGCTCGCAGGAGATGGTCACCGTGCTGGGCAATCTGATCGACAACGCCATGGACGCCTGCGACCGCGACGACCCGTGGGTCGAGGTCACCATCAACCAGAGCGACGATCGGCTGCAGATCCAGGTCGCCGACAGCGGCCCGGGCATGGACCCCGACACCTTCCGACGCGCCATGCAGCGCGGCTACTCGACGAAATCCGGCAGCGACGCCGCCCATCAGGGGTTGGGGCTGGCGCTGGTCGCCCAGATCGTCAACCGTCACGGCGGCACCCTGAGCGCCGACCTCACCTACGGCTCGGTGGTGACGGTGACCATCCCATGATCAACGTCCTGATCGTCGAGGACGAGCCGCTCATCGCCGAGGCGCACCGCACGTATCTGACTCGGCTGCAAGGTTTTACCGTCATCGGGCTGGCCAATACCGCGCGCGACGCGATGCGCATCGCCTCGGAAGCTGAGGCCCCCGTCGACCTGGTGCTGCTCGACCTCGGCCTGCCCGACGCCAGCGGTATCGCCCTGGCCTCGGCGCTGTCCGGGCTGCGGCCCGCGCCCGACATCATCGCGATCACCTCCGAACGCGATCTGGAGATGGTGCGCGCCGCCGTCGCGCACGGCGCGCTGGCCTACCTGCTCAAGCCGTTCACGTTCGCGGCGTTTCGTGACCGCCTCGAGCGTTACCGCCGCTACCGCGAGGCGCTGCCCGCCGGAACGGACGCCGCCAGCCAGGCCGAAGTCGACCGTGCGCTGGGCGAATTGCGGATCAGCACCGACAGGTCGGTGGCCCCGAAGGGGGCGGCACCGGCCACCACCGATGGGATCGCCCGCGCAGTGCGCGACCGAGCCGACGGGCTGACCGCCGAGGAGGCCGCCAAGATGGTGGGGGTGTCCCGGGTGACCGCGTGGCGCTATCTGGAACGGCTGGCCGACGACGGAACCGTCACCCGGGTGACCGAATACGGCAAGACGGGACGCCCGAGCACGCGGTACCAGTGGCGTTGAGGTTCATCGAGTGTGCATACAGATCCTCGTTCAGCGCCTTCGAGCAATCTGCACGCACACTCGATGCCCTCACCGCAGAGTCGGCGCAACCAAGCTGCACTAGTCGTCGAAGTCCGTCGACACCGACAAGCCGCGCCAGGCCTTCTGCTCAGCGGCTACGAAATCCAGCTTGGCGGCGATCCCGGCGAACGCATCGCTGCCCAATTGGATTCGCAGCGGCGGCTTCTCGGTAGCACCGAGCTTCAGGATGGCGGCGACCCCTTTCACCGGGTCACCGGGCTGGTTGTGGTTGGCCGTCGCGGCATGTGCGCGCGTCGCCCCCGCCGTCTCGGCGTAATCTTCAATCTCGTTGAACTCGGTGTGCAGGCTGGACGCATCCAGGAAGTCGGTGCGGAAGTAGCCGGGCTCCACGATCGTCACCGAAATACCCAGCGGCCCAACTTCATCGGCGAGCGCCTCGGAAATGCCCTCCAAGGCGAACTTGGTGGAGCAGTAGATCCCCCAGCCTGCCGAACTGCGGAACCCACCGATCGACGACAGGTTGATGATGTGGCCCGACCGCTGCTCCCGCAATACCGGCAGCACCGCGCGCAGCACATTGAGGACGCCGAACACGTTGGCGTCGTACACGCCACGAACGGCCGCGTCGCTGGCCTCCTCCACCGCGGAGAGCAGGCCCCGGCCGGCGTTGTTGACCACGACATCGATCCTGCCGAAGCGCTCGACCGATGCCGCGACTGCCGCCCGTGCCGCCGCCTCGTCGGTCACGTCGAGTGCGACGGCCAGCAGGTGATCGCCGGCGTCCGGGAATTGTTCGGTGATGGACTTCGGGTCGCGCGCTGTCGCGACCACCTGGTGGCCCGCAACCAGGGCCTGCCCCACGATCTCCGCACCGAAGCCCCGCGAGGCTCCTGTCACAAACCACACGCTCATGACTCCATCCAACTACATGCGGCCCGGTTGCATACCCCCTTGCGGAGCCGGTCAACGCGTTACTAGGATGTCCTAGTATTCAGCCGCCAGGTCAGCCAAGGGGCAGTCATGAGCACAACCATTCAGCACTTCATCGACGGACGGCGCAGCAACCTGTCCAGCACGCGCACCGCCGACGTCCTCAATCCGAGCACCGGCGAGGTGCAGGCCCAGGTGCTCCTGGCCTCAGCCGCCGACGTCGACACCGCGGTGGCCTCGGCCGTCGAAGCACAGAAGGAATGGGCCGCCTGGAACCCCCAGCGCCGGGCCCGCGTAATGATGAAGTTCATCGAGCTGGTCAACGCCAACACCGACGAGCTCGCCGAGCTGCTGTCCATCGAGCACGGCAAGACCGTCGCGGACTCCCGCGGTGACATCCAGCGCGGCATCGAGGTCATCGAGTTCGCCATCGGCATCCCGCACCTGCTCAAGGGCGAGTTCACCGAAGGCGCCGGCGGCGGCATCGACGTGTACTCGATCCGCCAGCCGCTCGGGGTGGTCGCCGGCATCACGCCGTTCAACTTCCCCGCGATGATCCCGCTGTGGAAGGCCGGCCCCGCGCTGGCATGCGGTAACGCATTCATCCTCAAGCCCTCCGAGCGCGACCCGTCGGTCCCGGTGCGCCTGGCCG
Source organism: Mycolicibacterium rhodesiae JS60 (assembly GCA_000230935.2). GTDB lineage: Bacteria > Actinomycetota > Actinomycetes > Mycobacteriales > Mycobacteriaceae > Mycobacterium > Mycobacterium rhodesiae_B. The sequence continues at coordinate 1,742,435 of AGIQ01000002.1, read as the reverse complement.
AGCTGTTCCTCGAAGCCGGGCTGCCCGCCGGTGTGTTCCAGGTCGTGCAGGGCGACAAGGAGGCCGTCGACGCGATCCTCCATCACCCCGACATCAAGGCGGTCGGCTTCGTCGGCAGCTCCGATATCGCGCAGTACATCTACTCCACCGCCGCAGCCAACGGTAAGCGCTCCCAGTGCTTCGGCGGCGCCAAGAACCACATGATCGTCATGCCCGACGCCGACCTGGACCAGGCCGTCGACGCCCTCATCGGCGCCGGCTACGGCAGCGCGGGCGAGCGATGCATGGCCATCAGCGTCGCGGTGCCCGTCGGCAAAGAAACTGCGGACCGCTTAAGGGCCAGGCTCGTCGAGCGGATCAACAACCTGCGCGTCGGCCACAGCCTGGACCCCAAGGCCGATTACGGGCCACTGGTCACCGGCGCGGCCCTCAAGCGGGTCCGTGACTACATCGACGCCGGTGTGGCCGCCGGCGCCGAGATCGTGGTCGACGGCCGCGAGAAGGCCAGCGACGAACTGACGTTCGCCGACGCCAGCCTGGAGGGCGGCTTCTTCATCGGCCCCACGCTGTTCGACCACGTCACCACCGACATGTCGATCTACACCGACGAGATCTTCGGCCCGGTGTTGTGCATCGTGCGCGCCCACGATTACGAAGAGGCCCTGCGCCTGCCCACCGAGCACGAATACGGCAACGGGGTGGCCATCTTCACCCGCGACGGCGATGCCGCCCGCGACTTCGTGTCCCGGGTTCAGGTCGGCATGGTCGGCGTCAACGTGCCGATCCCGGTTCCGGTGTCCTACCACACCTTCGGCGGCTGGAAGCGTTCCGGGTTCGGCGACCTCAACCAGCACGGTCCGCACTCGATCCTGTTCTACACCAAGACCAAGACCGTGACCGAGCGGTGGCCTTCAGGCATCAAGGACGGCGCCGAGTTCGTCATCCCCACGATGCAATGAACTTCCTGACGCTCGACGACGACGATCGCGTGATCGCCGAAACGGCGACCGCGTTCGCCATCAAACGTCTTGCGCCGCATGCCTTGGACTGGGATCACACCAAAGAATTCCCGGTCGACGTCTTGCGAGCGGCCGCCGAGCTGGGGATGGCCGCGATCTACTGCGCCGAGGATGTCGGCGGCAGCGGACTGCGGCGCCTGGATGCGGTACGGATCTTCGAGCAGCTCTCGACCGCCGACCCGGCACTGGCCGCGTTCCTGTCGATCCACAACATGTGCGCGTGGATGGTCGACACGTACGGCACCGACGATCAACGCAAGTCGTGGATCCCCCGGCTCGCCTCGATGGAGGCGATCGCCAGCTACTGCCTCACCGAGCCGGGTGCGGGATCGGACGCATCGGCGTTGCGCACCAAGGCCGTCCGCGACGGTGACCACTATGTGCTCGACGGCGTGAAGCAGTTCATCTCCGGAGCCGGCACCTCCGATGTGTACATCGTGATGGCCCGCACCGGCTTCAAAGAGGCCGAGTCGGGCCACCGTGGAATTTCCACCTTCATCGTCGAAAAGGACACGCCAGGACTGAGTTTCGGCGCCCAAGAAGAGAAGATGGGCTGGAACGTTCAGCCCACCGCCCAGGTGGTCCTGGAAGGGGTGAGGGTGCCGGCATCGGCGATGCTCGGCGGCCCTGAAGGCGAGGGCACCGGCTTCGGTATCGCCATGAACGGCCTCAACGGCGGCCGACTCAACATCGCCGCCTGTTCCCTGGGCGGCGCGCAGTCCGCCTACGACAAGGCCGCGAGTTATCTGGCCGACCGCCAAGCCTTCGGCGGGGCACTGCTCGACGAGCCCACCATCCGATTCACCTTGGCCGACATGGCCACCGCGCTGGAGACGTCCCGGTTGATGTTGTGGCGCGCGGCCGCCGCCCTGGACAACGACGAGCCGGACAAGGTCGCGTTGTGCGCGATGGCGAAACGCTATGTCACCGATGCCTGCTACGACGTGGCCGACCAGGCGCTGCAGCTGCACGGCGGTTACGGCTACCTGCGGGAGTACGGCATCGAGAAGATCGTTCGCGATCTGCGGGTGCACCGAATCCTGGAGGGCACCAACGAAATCATGCGCGTGGTCATCGGGCGGGCCGAGGCCGCCCGGGCGCGCGCATCGGCATAAGGCAAAGGAGCCTACGCATGACGACGATCGCGTTCCTGGGGCTGGGCCACATGGGTGGGCCGATGGCGGCCAACCTGGTCAATGCCGGCTACACCGTGCGCGGCTTCGACCCGGTGCCCGCGTTGCGCCAGGCGGCCGAGGAGAAGGGTGCGGCGGTGTTCGACGCCGGTGCTGCCGCGGTGACCGGAGCCGACGTCGTCATCACCTCGCTGCCCAACGGTGCGATCGTGAAAGCCTGCTACGCCGAAGCACTTCCGGCCGCCACGGCAGGCACGTTGTTCATCGACACCTCCACCATCTCGGTCGACGACGCCCGCGAGGTGAACGCCCAGGCTGCAGCCGCCGGGATGGCCCAGCTCGACGCCCCGGTGTCCGGCGGCATCAAGGGTGCGACGGCCGGCACGCTGGCATTCATGGTCGGCGGCGAAGGCGACGCGCTGGAGAAGGCCCGCCCGGTGCTGGAACCTATGGCCAGCAAGGTGATTCACTGCGGATCCTCCGGCGCCGGGCAAGCCGCCAAGCTGTGCAACAACATGGTGCTCGCTGTGCAGCAGATCGCCGTGGGTGAGGCGTTCGTGCTGGCCGAGAAGCTCGGTCTGTCCGCGCAGTCGCTGTTCGACGTGATCACCGGGGCCACCGGCAACTGCTGGGCGGTGCACACCAACTGCCCTGTGCCCGGCCCGGTTCCGACGTCACCGGCCAACAACAACTTCCAGCCGGGGTTCGCCACCGCGCTGATGAACAAGGACCTGGGCCTGGCGATGGACGCCGTGTCGTCGACCGGTGCGACGGCCCCGCTGGGCACCCACGCCGCCGAGATCTACCGCAAGTTCGCCGGCGAGCACGCCGACCTGGACTTCAGCGCGGTCATCGAAACGCTGCGCTAGGGTCCGTTCCCTTCGCGAGCAGACGTAAACGTCCCCGACACGCCGAGCGTTCGGGGACGTTTACGTCTGCTCGCGGTCAGAAATCGCCGGCGTGGTGGCGCAACGTCTCGATCGACGCCGCCAGGGCCCGCGCTTCGGCAGCCGACAAACCGACGTCGGCGAACACCTGTGCGTTGAGCGTCTTGGTGGCGTCCTCGACCGTCGAGCGACCGATCTCGGTGATCTCCACCAGCGTGGTACGCCCGTCGGTGGGGTGCGGCACCCGCTTGACCAGTCCGTCGGCCTCCAGCCGGCGAATGGCGTGGGTGACGCTGGTGACATGCACCTGCAACCGGTCGGATGCCTTGGTGATCGGTAGCGCACCCGTGCGGCTGAACGCCAGCAGGCGCAGCAGCTCGAACCGCGAGAAGCTCAGATCGTAGGGCCGTAGCGCATTCTCGACCCTGGCCAGCAGGATCTGGTGGGCCCGCATCACCGAGGTCACGGCCACCATGCCCTCGGCGACATCACCCCACCCGGAGCGCTCCCAGTTTCGGCGCGCCGCGGCGATCGGGTCCGGTTTCTCGGACGGGGTTGAATCGGCAGCCATCCGCCCATTCATACCGCATCCGGGCACCGCTGGATCAGCGACAGACCGTCGAGGCGCAACGCGGGTGCGAGCTCCACCGTCCCGGTCGCGTTGTGCGGCTGACACAACACCACGGCCTTGGCGTCGGCGGCAGCCTCCTGATCAGGTGAAAAGTCCATCAGCAGAAGGCATTTGACTGGTCACGGGAACAGCGGGGAATTACAGGCTGCGTTCCAGCAGGATGTCGCCGGTGTCCGCCTTGACCACCTGGACGGAGGCGATCTTCTCCATCGGCATCGACGTGCTGCCGGTCGGCGAAGCCGATTCGCCCTCGCGGGCCATCCAGGTCGCCAGCTGCACCTTGCTCCCGTCGCGGCCGACCGCGTACATCACCAGCTTGTCGGCGTCCTCGGTGGCCTCGCTGCCGATCTCATCGTGGTACGTGCACGTCATCTCCACGTGGGTGCCCCACCCCATGGGGGTCACCTGCACCGTCGCGTCGAACGAGGACGGCATCACCGGGGTCATGCTGACAGCCGTGGCAGACGCGTGGAGCGTGTGGCCCGGTTCGGCGAAGGGCGCCGGTTTGATCGCGACGAGGGTCCCGACGGCAAGCACCGCGGCCGCCGCGACGGCCACTGTCCACGTGATCCACCGGCTGCGACGCCGGCGGCGCCGCACCTCGAAGAGCACGCCGTCGAGCAGCTGCGGACGCAGCGGCGGCGGTTCGCTATCGCCGGTGTCGATAGCGGCCACGTCGTCGGGGCTGAGCATCGCCAGCAGGGCCGGCATGCCGCTGAGCTCACCGACCGCGGTGCGGCACGGCACGCATCCGCTCAGGTGCGCCTCGTATTCGCGGCGCTCGGTGCTCGACAGGGACCCGAGCACGTATGAGGCATCCCACGTCTCGTAAGGGTCGTACGGATCGTTCACCGGGTCACCCCCATTTCCTGCAGCGTCAAGCGAAGCGCACGCACCGCGTAGTGCAGCCTCGACTTCACCGTTCCCTCGGCGATCTGGAGGTCGGCCGCGATCTGGGCTGTGGTCCAGCCAAGATAGTAGGAACGGCGGACCACAGCGCGATGGTCGGGCGACAGCTGAGCCAGCGCGTCACCGATCAGCAGCCGGTCCAGTGCCGTGTTGACCTCGTCGGGCCCGGCGGGTTCCGGGGCGCCCTCGGTGTCCAGCGAGTCGGTTTCCTTGCGGAACCGGGCGCTGCGCCGTTCGTCGATGATCATGTTGCGCGCGACCGTGAACAGCCACGCCCGAGCGGAGCGTTCGGCGTCGCCGGCCACCTCGGGGTGTTGCCAGGCGCGCAGCAGCGTCTCCTGCACCACGTCCTCGGCGCGCGCCGGATCCCCGGTGAGCCGCAGCGCATAGCGCCACAATGCGGCCGCGTGCTCCTGGTAGAGCACTCGCACCAACGCCGCTTCCGGGTCGTCCATCACTCAACCTCCCGGTTGAGACACGTAACCGGTGAGTGTCGGGTTCAAGTGTGCGCCCGGGACTTAGGACAATGCGACCAGATCGTGTACCGAATCGACCGGCAGCGGGCCGTCGACCACCGCTCTGACCTCCATGTTCTTGAGGCTGATGGCGCCCTTGTGATTGTCGAGGAAGGCGGTGTCGGCGGCATCGCGCCCGGTCGAGATCCGCACCATCGACTGCCGCGGCGCCAAGCACGTTGCATCGACGACCCGCCACCCACCCTCGACGAATGCTTCAGCGACGGCATGGAAGTCCATCGGCTCGCACCCCGGTGCATAAACCGCCACCAACCGCGCCGGCACGTTGACCGCCCGCAACAACGCGATGACCAAATGGGCGTAGTCGCGACACACACCCTCTCCGGCGAGCAACGTGTCAGCGGCGCCATCGATCGGATCACTGGAACCTGGCACATAATTCAACCGGGTGCCCACCCACGACGAGACCTTCTCCAGCAGCGTCACCGAGTCGGCGTAGTGGCCGAACTCGGTGGCGGCGTATCCGTAGAACTTGTCCGCCTCGGCGTAGCGACTCGGCCGCAAATACGTCGAGAGATCGATCTCGTGAACCGGCGGCGGGTCGGTTCGGCCAAGGACAGTGGCCCGGTACGACGCGGTGACGGTCCCCTCACCGGCGTCGAAGCGGTGGATGCGGGAGTTGTGGTCACCGACGAGCTCGTGAGCGGTCACCAGTTTGCCGTTGCACCGGTATTCGAATGATTCGGTGACCTCCGCACCGGGGTGGGGCGCGACCGCGATCTGGAACTCGAGAGTGGTCGGCGAGTTGACCTCGAGCTCGATCTCCGCACCCACCTCACGGCGGAGCGCCGAGCCTGCGCCGATGGGTGGCGAGGAATCGTTGCCGTGCTGATCGCTGTCGCGCCGCCATCGGGGCATGCACATACCGCCTTCATTGAGGGCTGTGTCATCGCGGACCCGACGGCGTCGCTGTTGAACCACGTGCGCTGACGTGCTCACCCTAACCGCGCGCGCCCAAGATCGCTCACCGCACGAAGATGAAGTCCACCAATACTTCTGAGGTGGCAGGACGCTTGCCGACTCAGCTCGTCGTCGAATTAGACGGTCAGAATTCGCGGTCCGTCGTCGGTCACCGCGACGGTGTGCTCCCAATGCGCGGCCCGCGACCCGTCCGAGGTGACGACGGTCCACTCGTCGGCCAGGATCCGCGTCTTGGTGGTGCCCAGGGTCAGCATCGGTTCGATCGCCAGCACCGAGCCGGCGACCAGCAGCGGGCCCCGGCCGGGCTCGCCCTCGTTGGGCAGGAACGGATCCATGTGCATCTGCCTGCCGATGCCGTGCCCGCCGTAGCCCGCGACGATGCCGAACTTGCGGCCGTAGGTCCGCTCGGCGGCGTGGGTGCCCGTCTCGATGGCGTGCGAGACGTCGGTGAGCCGGTTGCCCGGGACCATCGCCGCGATACCGGCTTCCATGGACTGTTTGGTCGCCGCGGACAGCGCCTCGTCCATCGCGATCAGCGCGCCGACACCGAAGGTGACGGCGGCGTCGCCGTGCCAGCCCTCGATGATCGCACCACAGTCGATGGATACCAGGTCGCCGACGGCGAGCTTCTCCTCGGGCATCGGAATGCCATGCACCACACGGTCATTGACCGACGAACAGATGCTGGCCGGGTAGCCGTGATAGCCGAGGAACGACGGGATGCCGTTGGCCTCCCGGATCACCGTCTCGGCAACGTCGTCGAGATCCTTGGTCGACACCCCCGGTGCGGCGGCCGCCTGGACGGCGCGAAGGGCGGCGGCCACCACCGCGCCGGCAGCGGCCATCGCATCCAGTTCACCCGGCGTGCGGGCGGGAACGGTTTTGCGATTGCGCAGACCGGGGATGGAGACCATGAAGCGTCAGTGGCCGAGGGCCTGCAGCGCCCGCGCGAAGACTTCGTCAAGGCCGCCGACGGCGTCGACGGTCTTGAGCTCGTCGCGGTAGTAGTCCAGCAGCGGGGCCGTCTCGTCGCGGTAGACCTTGAACCGGTTGCGGATGGTGTCCTCGTTGTCGTCGGCGCGGCCTCGGCTCATGAGCCGGGTGACCAGCTCCTCCTCGGGCACGCGGAACTCGAGCACGGCGTCGAGCTTGAGGTTGCGGCGGCTCAACATCTGCTTGAGCGCCTCGGCCTGCTCCACCGAGCGGGGGAATCCGTCGAGAATGAACCCGTCGCTCACGTCGGCGTCGTCGAGGCGGCTATCGACCAGGGCATTGGTGAGGGTGGCCGGGACCAGGTCACCGGCGTCGAGGTACCTCTTGGCTTCCAGCCCCAGCTCGGTGCCGGTGCTGATGTTGTGCCGGAACAGGTCACCGGTGGAGATGTGCGGGATGCCGAACTTCTTGGCCAGGTCAGCAGCCTGAGTTCCCTTGCCCGCACCTGGCGGACCGAGCAAAACGATTCTCACTTCAGGAACCCTTCGTAGTTGCGCTGCATGAGCTGGCTCTCGATTTGTTTGACCGTATCCAAACCGACGCCAATCATGATCAGAACCGCGGTACCGCCGAACGGCAAGTTCTGGACGCCGCCGCTGTTGCCCATCTCCAGGAACAGGTTCGGCAGGACGGCGATCACACCCAGGTAGATCGAGCCGGGCAGGGTGATGCGGTTCAACACGTAGCGCAGGTAGTCGGCGGTGGGCTTACCCGGGCGGATACCGGGGATGAAGCCACCGAACTTCTTCATCTCGTCGGCACGTTCGTCAGGGTTGAACGTGATCGACACATAGAAATAGGTGAAGAAGATGATCAGGCCGAAGTAGATGCCGATGTAGACCGGATCCGCCGGGTTCGTCAGGTAGTTGGCGACGAAGCGGTCCCACCAGCCGTTGCTCGGGGTGCTCCGTCCGCTCTGGATCAGCTGGGTGATCAGGTGCGGGATGTAGATGAGCGATGACGCGAAGATCACCGGGATAACGCCGGCCTGGTTGACCTTCAGCGGCAGGTAGGTCGACGTGCCGCCGTACATCCGGCGGCCCACCATGCGCTTGGCGTACTGGACCGGGATCCGGCGCTGGCCCTGCTCGACGAAGACGACGCCGATGATGATCAGCAGGGCGGCCGCGCAGACCGCGGTGAACACCAGGCCGCCGCGGCTGTCCAGGATGCTCTTGCCCTCAGCCGGGATACGAGCGGCGATACCGGCGAAGATCATCAGCGACATACCGTTGCCGACGCCACGCTCGGTGACCAGCTCGCCCATCCACATCACCAGGGCGGCGCCCGCGGTCATCACCAGCACGATGATCACCAGGGAGAAGATGCTCGTGCTCTGGAGGATGTCCAGCGTGCAGCCCTGCAGCAGACCGCCGTTCGCGGCCAGCGCCACGATGCTGGTGGCCTGCAGGATTGCCAGCGCGATCGCCAGGTAGCGCGTGTACTGGGTCATCTTGGCCTGACCGGCCTGACCTTCTTTGCGCAGCTGCTCGAAGCGCGGGATCACCACCGTCAGCAGCTGCACGATGATGCTCGCGGTGATGTACGGCATTACGCCCACCGCGAACACCGTCAGCTGCAGCAGTGCGCCGCCGGAAAAGAGGTTGATCAGCGAATAGATCTGCCCCCCGGCGCCACCACTGACCTGCTCGATGCACTGGTGGACGTTCTTGTAGTTGACCCCCGGGGACGGCAGCGAAGCGCCGACCCGGTAGAGGATCACCACGCCCAGGGTGAACAGGATCTTTCGCCTCAGGTCGACCGTCCTGAGCGAAGAGATGAAAGCCGAGAGCACTCTTCCTCCTGGGCAGCCGGACGGGAGTCTCAGCGTGCCAATGGGGCTGGTCTGGCCAGCGTTCGGGTAATCCTGCCGTGCACCGATCGCCGCCAGGATTTAGGCCTGCAGCATCGCGCGCTCAAACAGTCTACGAGAGTAACAGTTGGCCCAGGCAGGGCGGGAATCCGCGGATTGGTTTCCGGCGGGCAGGAGCGAAGCGACCCGGGGATCAATTTTCGGCGGGCACCCCCCGCCGCCCGCGCTCACAGCCGACCCCCAGCGGGAATCACGTACAGTCGCTAGTGGTTATATCGGCTAAGTATCAGTTGCGGACTAATGAGGCCTGACGAATGACGCGCACCGACAATGACACCTGGGACCTGGCGTCCAGCGTGGGAGCCACCGCGACCCTGGTCGCCGCCGCCCGCGCCGCGGCGAGCCGGGAGACCGAACCCCTGATCGACGATCCCTTCGCCGAACCTCTGGTGCGGGCAGTCGGCGTCGACTTCTTCATCAAGATGGCCAGCGGGGACCTACCCACTCCCGACGACCAGAGCGCCGTGGGCGTCAGTCGGATGACCGACAACATGGCGGTGCGGACCAAGTTCTTCGACGAGTTCTTCCTCGACGCTGCCGATGCCGGGCTCCGGCAGGCCGTGATTCTGGCCTCCGGACTGGACGCCCGCGCCTATCGACTGGACTGGCCGTCCGACATGGTCGTGTATGAGATCGACCAGCCAGAGGTCATCGCGTTCAAGACTCAGACGCTGACCGGGCAGGGCGCGGTACCGACCTGTGAGCGGCGCGCGGTCGCGATGGATCTGCGCAACGACTGGGCCAGCGCGCTGCGCGAGGCCGGCTTCAACCCGCAGGCACCCACGGCGTGGAGTGCCGAGGGCCTGCTGGGCTACCTGCCGCCCGACGCCCAGGACCGTCTGCTCGACACCATCACTGACCTGTCCGCCCCGGGCAGTCGGGTGGCCATCGATTGCACACCTCCGATTCCCGCCGAACAACAGGAAGAGACCCGCGCGAGCATGCAGACCCATGCCGACGCTTGGCGCGAACAGGGTCTCGATCTCGATTTCGGAAATCTCGTGTACCTGGGTGAGCGCCACGAACCGATGACTTACCTCGACGGCCGCGGGTGGCAGTCCACCAGTGCCTCGGTCAACGAGCTGCTGGTCGCCAGTGGCCGCACCGCCCTGGGCGACGACGAGCCGATGGGCAAGCTGTGCTACCTCAGCGCCGTCTACGGCGGTGCCCGGTGAGCCGCAGCGATGCCGATTCCTGGGACCTGGCCACCAGCGTCGGGACCACCGCCACGATGGTGGCCGCTGCCCGCGCGGTCGCCAGCCGCCAAGAGAACGCCCTCATCGACGACCCCTTCGCGGCACCGCTGGTCCGGGCGGTCGGCATCGACGTCTTCACTAAGCTGGTCGACGGCGACATCGACATGGCGGCCATGGACGGTGCGGACACCGCCCGCATCATGACCGACGTGATGGCGGTCCGGACACGGTTTTTCGACGACTTCTTCATCGAAGCCGCCTCGGCCGGCGTGCGACAGGCCGTGATCCTGGCCTCCGGCCTGGACTCCCGGTCCTATCGGCTGGACTGGCCGGCGGGCACGGTGGTCTACGAGATCGACCAGCCCAAGGTCATCGAATTCAAGACCGAGACGCTGGCCGGGTTGGGCGCCTCCCCCACCGCCGATCTGCGCACGGTGGGCATCGACCTGCGCGAAGATTGGCCGGTAGCCTTGCGCGCCAACGGCTTTGACGACACCGAGCCGACCGCGTGGAGCGCCGAGGGGCTGCTGGCGTACCTGCCGCCGGAGGCCCAGGACCGGCTGTTCGACAACATCACCGCACTGTCCGCACCGGGCAGCCGGATCGCCACCGAATACCACCCGGATGGCGGCGCCGGCCTGGCCGCGCGGTCCAAGGCGATCAGCAGCCAATGGCAGGACCGCGGGCTGGATCTCAACATGGCCGACCTGTTCTACGCCGGCGACCGGAACCCTGTCGTCGGCTATCTCGAGCAGCAGGGCTGGCAGGTCAGTGCGCGGGCACGCGAGGAGATGTTCGCCGTGTACGGCCGGCACTTCCCCGATACCGACCTGACCGAATCGCTGCGTAACTCCGTGTCCGTCACCGCAATCCGGAAGTAGCACCTATGAACGACATCGACTCCATCCGATACGACGGCGACACCTGGGACCTGGCATCCAGTGTCGGCGCCACCGCGACGTCGGTGGCGGCATCGCGCGCACTGGCCTCCCGGGGCCCCGACGCGCTGATCTATGACCCGTACGCCGACGCACTGGTCAAGGCCGTCGGCGTGGAATCCTTGATCCGGGTGGCCAACGGCGAGGCGAACGTCGAGGACGATCCGATGCTCAACCGGCGCCGGATGGTCGAGCAGATCGCGGTTCGGACGCGCTTCTTCGACGACTTCTTCACCAACGCGGCGCGCGACGGTGTCCGCCAGGCGGTGATCCTCGCGTCCGGGCTGGACACTCGCGCGTACCGGATGAGCTGGCCGGCCGGCTCGGTCGTGTTCGAGCTCGACCAACCGCAGGTCATCGAGTTCAAGACCCGGGTGATGGCGGACATGGGAGTGTCCCCCACCGCCGAACGCCGCGCCATCGCCGTCGATCTGCGCGATGACTGGCCGGCAGCGTTGCGGGAGAACGGCTTCGATGCCACCCAGCCGACCGCGTGGATCGCCGAAGGCCTGTTGATCTACCTGCCGCCGGAGGCGCAGGACCGGCTGCTGGACAACATCAACGCGCTGTCAGCACCGGGTAGCCGCGTCGCCGCCGAGTTCATGGCCGCGGGAATGACGTTGCCGGACAGCTGGCGCGACCGGTTCAAGAAGTATTCGGCGCAGATCGGGTCCGATATCGACTTGCCTGCCCTGTTCTACGACGGCGAACGGAATTCGGCCGGTGACTATCTGGCCGAACTCGGCTGGCGGATCAGCACGCTGACCACTCGGGAATCGTACGCGGCCAACGGTTTCGAAATGCCCGACGACGAGACACTGGTCCAGTTCAGCGATTCCACCGGCTATCTGACCGCGACCCGCGCCAGGCGGCGGTGATGGCTCGCACCGATGACGACTCCTGGGACCTGACCTCCAGCGTTGGCGCCACCGCGACAGCGGTGGCCGCCGGACGCGCACTGGCCACCAAGGATCCCCGCGCACTGATCGACGATCCGTTCGCCGACCCCCTGGTCCGTGCCGTCGGCATCGACTTCTTCGTCAAGATGATCGACGGCGAGCTCGACCCGGCCCTCTTCGACGGTTTCACCCCCGAACGGGTGCAGGCCATGATCGACGGAATGGCGGTGCGCGCCAAGTTCTTCGACGACTACTTCATCGCGTCGGCCGGCAGCGGAATCCGGCAGGCGGTCATCCTGGCTTCGGGCCTTGACGCACGTGCCTACCGGCTGCCGTGGCCGGCAGGCACCACCGTGTACGAGATCGACCAGCCGAAGGTGATCGAGTTCAAGACCGGCGTGCTCGACGATCTGGGCGCCACGCCCACCGCGCAACGCCACACCGTCGGTATCGATCTGCGCGAGGACTGGCCCGCCGCGTTGCGTGCGGCCGGTTTCGACCCTGCGGCTCCCACCGCGTGGGTGGCCGAAGGGCTGTTGGTCTACCTGCCGCCCGAGGCGCAGGACCGGCTGTTCGACACCATCACCTCACTCAGCGCCCCCGGCAGCACCGTCGCCACCGAATATGTCCCGGGCATCATGGAATTCGATCCAGAGAAGGGCACCGAGATGACGGCCAAGGCCCGCGAGCAGGGCTTGGATCTGGACATGGGGTCGCTGGTCTACGCCGGCCCGCGCAGCCACGTGATCGAATACCTGCGTGGGGCGGGCTGGGACGTGACCGGCACACCTGCCGACGAGCTATTCCGGCGCCTCGGATTGCCGGCGCCTCCCGAACGGGACGACAACGACAACGACCCGTTCGGCGAAATCGTCTACGTCAGCGCCACTCTGGGTTGAATCCCAGCCACAGCAGGCTGGTGCCGGTCAGTGCCCGCTCGCCTTGGTCCAGCACGCCACGGACCGACTGGGCCAGCACTGCCGTGACGGCTTCGGGCAGCGAGGCGGCCGCGGGCTGCGAAGACGGCTTGGGGCGCAGGAAATCCCGCAGCGACGCGGTCGGATAGGAGACCAGTTCGACCTCGGCGTCGACGTCGATTCCGGCGAGGGTCTTGGCCCGCCGCACCGCCGTTCGCAGCCCACCGAGTTCGTCCACCAGCCCGTGCTCCAGTGCGTCGGCTCCGGTCCACACCCGACCGCGGGCCACCGCGTCGACCGCCTCGACGGTCATGTGGCGACCCTCGGCGACGCGCTGCACGAAGTCGGCGTAGAACAGATCGGCCTCGGCCTCCACCAGTGCCTGCTGCTCCGGTGTGAACGGTGCGTTGACCGACCAGGCGTCGGCGTTGTCGTTGGTGCGCACACTGTCCGATCCGACCCCGATACGTTCCTTGAGCTCGCGGGCCACCAGCTTGCCGGTGAGCACCCCGATGGAGCCGGTGACCGTGCCCGGGTTGGCGACGATCGCGTCGGCACCCATCGCGACGTAGTACCCGCCCGAGGCGGCCACCCCGCCCATCGAGGCGACCACCGGCTTGCCCTTGGCGCGCACCCGCGTCACTTCCCGCCAGATCGTCTCCGAGCCGGTCACCGACCCGCCGGGGCTGTCGACCCGCACCACCACAGCGGCCACATCGTCGTCGGCAGCGACGTGGCGCAGCGCAGCGCCGATGGTGTCACCGCCCGCGCTGGAGCGCCCGAACGGCAGCCCCTGCGGACCGCCGCGCCCGCTGACGATCGACCCCGCGACCGTCACCACCGCAATCCGTGGGCGTTTCTTGCGGCCCGGGACCGACGGCAGCGGCGGCATGGGCACCGGCGCACCCTTGCGGATCTGCGCGTAGCGGGACAGGAACAGCCGCGGCGGCGCGTTGTCGTCGGAGTCGGCGTCGCCGGTCTCGGGTGAAACACCTTCCGGAGGGCAGGGGCGAAGCGACCCGGGAATAGATTGAGCGCCAACGAGTTCGGCGATTCGGCTGTACGCCTCGTCGCGGAAGCCGATCCGATCGACCAGGTGTCCCTCGACCGCGGAGTCACGCAGCAGCGGCGCACGGTTGGCCAGCGCGTCGACGGCGGCGACATCGATGTTCCGCGACTCGGCGATGGCCTGCCACACCTGGCTGTGCAGACTGGCGATCAGCCGGGAATCGGCTTCGCGATGGGCGTCGGTGTAGTGGTCCTGAGTGAACAGATTGGCCGCCGACTTGTATTCGCCACGGGTGACGAACTGGGCCTCGATACCGGCTTTGCCCAGTGCATCACGCAGAAACAGGGCGTTGGTGGCGAAGCCGATCAGCCCGACGGTGCCGGTGGGCTGCATCCACACTTCGGAGAACGCCGAGGCCAGGTAGTAAGACAGCGTGCCCGGATAGGTCTCGGCCCACGCCAGTGACGGCTTGACCTCGGTGAACGCGGCGATCGCCGCCCGCAGCTCCTGCACCGGCCCGGGCGGAGCAGCCGAAAGCTGCACCCGCGCAATCAGTCCGGCCACCCGCGGATCTTCGGCGGCGCGGTGGATCGCGGCGACCGCGTCACGCAGCAGCATCGTGCGGCCGCCACCGGTGACGAAGGTCAGCGGGTCGAAGCCGCTGACCTCCGGCGGTACGGTCTGCAAGTCGAGCTCGAGGATGCAGCCGTCGGGCACTCCGTGATGCCGAGCGGTGTCGATGCGGCGCAGCGCATCGCGGATGTCGTCGGCGCCCGGCACGGCGGGCAGAAAGGCGAACATAGGATCGAGGTTACCGGCGCCGGCAACGGAGCCGGTCGGCGCGCTTCGAGGGCGACGGCCTGCGCACCGACTGGCCGAGCAGGACAAGGACCCGGCGACATTCCGAGTCGGCAGCGGGTGTACCTGATCGTCGACGACGACGCCGCCAGGGCCCGCGAGCGGGTGTCGGCCGGGCTGCACCGAATCTACGGTTCGATGCCCGGCGTGGACGCGGTCCCGTGTCGGGCACTCCGTCGGACGTCGCGCGCGGGTTGCGCGAGGTGATCGACGCCGGCGCGCAGACACTGCTGCTGAACCCGACCGGAACGAACCTGGCCGAGGATCGCGAACAAATGGAACGCCTTGCCGCCGAAGTCATTCCGCAGCTGAGTTAGCTCGCCGAACAGACGCAAAAGCCCCCGACACGCCGGGCGCGCGGGAGCTTTTGTGTCTGCTCGCGAGAATTACAGCTCGGTGACCGAACCGCCTGCGGCAGTGATGGCCTCGCGGGCCTTGCCACTGAACTTGTTGGCGGTGACGTCGACCTTGACGGTGAGCTCACCGTCGCCGAGCACCTTCACCAACGTGTTCTTGCGAACCAGGCCCTTGGCCACCAGCTCGTCGACACCGACGGCGCCGCCCTGCGGGAACACCTTCTCGATGTCGCCGACGTTGACGACGGCGTACTCGGTGCGGAACCGGTTACGGAAACCCTTGAGCTTGGGCAGCCGCATGTGGATCGGCATCTGCCCGCCCTCGAAGGTCACCGGCACGTTCTTGCGGGCCTTGGTGCCCTTGGTGCCACGACCGGCGGTCTTACCCTTGGAGCCCTCACCGCGACCGACGCGAGTCTTCGCTTTCTTCGAGCCGGGCGCCGGCTTCAGGTCGTGCAGTTTGATGACGCTCATTTGACTTCCTCAACCTGAACGAGGTGGTGCACGACGTTGATCAGTCCACGCGTCTGCGGGGTGTCCTCGCGAACCACCGACTGGCGAATCTTCTTCAGGCCCAGGGTCCGCAGGCTCTCGCGCTGCTTCCAGCGGGCACCGACGATGCCACGGACCTGGGTGATCTTCAGCTCTGCCATGGTTATGCGCTTCCTTCACGCGCGGCTGCAGCAGCCAGCGCTTCGCTCTCCCGACGCGCGCGCAGCATGCCCGCCGGCGCGACGTCTTCGATGGGCAGCCCACGACGGGCGGCCACCTCTTCGGGACGCTGCAGCAGCTTGAGCGCGGCAACGGTGGCATGCACCACGTTGATCGCGTTGTCGCTGCCCAGCGACTTGGCCAGAACGTCGTGCACGCCAGCGCATTCCAGCACGGCACGGCACGCGCCACCGGCGATGACTCCGGTACCCGGGCTGGCCGGACGCAGCATCACGACGCCGGCCGCAGCCTCACCCTGAACGGGATGGGTCACGGTGCCGCCGATCAGCGGGACGCGGAAGAAGTTCTTGCGAGCTTCCTCGACACCCTTGGCGATCGCGGCGGGGACCTCTTTGGCCTTGCCGTAGCCGACACCGACCAGGCCGTTGCCGTCGCCGACGATGACCAGGGCGGTGAAGCTGAAGCGCCGACCACCCTTGACCACCTTGGAAACCCGGTTGATCGTGACGACGCGCTCCAGGTAATTGCTCTTCTCGCCGCCGTCGCGACCACCACGTCCGCCACGGTCTCCGCGATCGTCCCGACGGCCGCGGCCGCCGCGGTCGTCACGTCCACCGCGCTGCACGTCGGTCCGGGTGCCGGCCGAGGGGGCGCCGGTATCCGGCGCTGCGCTCTGCTCCGACATCATGCGGTCCTTCCGTTGTACGTCATTAGAATTTCAGTCCGTTCTCGCGGGCGGCGTCGGCCAGCGCCGCGATCCGTCCGCCGTAGGTGTTGCCACCGCGGTCGAAGACCACAGCCTCGACACCGGCGGCCTTGGCGCGCTCGGCGATCAGCTGACCGACCCGCACGCTGTGGGCCTTCTTGTCACCCTCGACGGCGCGGACGTCGGCCTCGATGGACGAGGCCGCGGCGACCGTGGTGCCGTCGGCGTCATTGACCAACTGCACGTGGATGTGCCGCGAGGAGCGGTTGACCACGAGACGGGGCCGCTCGGCGGTGCCGACGACCTTCTTGCGCAGCCGGGCATGCCGACGCAGGCGCGAAACCCGGCGCGCAGCCGAGACAGTCGTGCCAACCGGCGTGCGATCGGTGGCTGCTTTCTGTGCTTGAGCCATGGCTTACTTACCTGTCTTTCCGACCTTGCGGCGGATCTGCTCACCCTCGTAACGCACACCCTTGCCCTTATAGGGGTCCGGGCGGCGCAGCCGACGGATGTTGGCCGAGATCTGTCCGACCTTCTGCTTGTCGATACCCGTGATCGAGAACTTGGTGGGCGTCTCCACCGCGAAGGTGATGCCCTCCGGCGCTTCGATGACCACGGGATGGCTGTACCCGAGCGCGAACTCGAGGTTGCTGCCCTTGAGCTGCACGCGGTAACCGACGCCGAAGATCTCCATCTTGGTGGTGTAACCCTGGGTCACACCGGTCACCAGATTGGACACCAGCGTGCGCGAGAGCCCGTGCAGCGAACGGCTACGGCGCTCGTCGTCGGGACGGCTGACCACGATGGCGCCATCGTCGTTGCGCGCCACGGTGATCGGCTCGGCGATCGCCAGTTCCAGCGTGCCCTTGGGGCCCTTGACCGACACGTTCTGGCCGTCGATCGTCACATCCACACCGGCGGGAATCGCCACCGGCTGCTTTCCAATACGCGACATGTCTAAGTCTCCCTCACCACACGTAAGCGAGGACTTCGCCGCCCACGCCCTGTCGGGACGCCTGGCGGTCGGTCAGCAGGCCGGAGGACGTGGAGATGATCGCCACGCCCAGGCCGCCGAGAACCCGCGGCAGATTGGTGGATTTCGCGTACACCCGCAGGCCGGGCTTGGACACCCGGCGCAGACCCGCGAGGCTGCGCTCGCGGTTGGGGCCGTACTTGAGTGAAACAACCAGCGACTTACCGACCCGAGCATCCTCGGTCCGGAAATCGCTGATGTACCCCTCGCGCTTGAGGATCTCGGCGATGTTCGCCTTGATCTTGCTGTGCGGCAAGGTCACTTCGTCGTGATACGCCGAATTGGCGTTGCGCAGACGTGTCAAGAAGTCTGCGATCGGGTCCGTCATGGTCATGACTGGGCCTGTCTACCTTCCTCGCAGCGGTTCCCACTCGGGTCGATTCCCTTGGGGGCCTGCTGCGCACCTGTTCTGTAGGGGTCTGTTACCAGCTGGACTTCTGCACGCCGGGCAGTTCGCCGGCATGGGCCATCTCACGCAAGCAGATTCGGCACAGGCCGAACTTGCGGTACACGGCGTGGGGACGCCCGCACTTGTTGCAGCGGGTGTACGCCCGCACGGCGAACTTCGGCTTCTTGTTGGCCTTGTTGACCAGTGCCTTCTTTGCCATCTGCTCAGTTCTCCTTGAAGGGGAAGCCCAGAGCGCGCAGCAGCGCCCGACCTTCGTCGTCGTTCGTCGCCGACGTGACGACGGTGATGTCCATGCCGCGCGGCCGATCGATCGAGTCCACGTCGATCTCGTGGAACACCGACTGCTCGGCGAGCCCGAAGGTGTAGTTGCCGTGGCCGTCGAACTGCTTGGGGCTCAGGCCGCGGAAGTCGCGGATACGCGGCAGTGCGATCGACACCAGGCGGTCGAGGAACTCCCACATGCGGTCGCCGCGCAGCGTGACGCGCGCACCGATCGGCATCCCCTCGCGAAGCTTGAACTGCGCAATCGACTTGCGCGCCTTGCGAATTTCGGGCTTCTGGCCGGTGATCAGCGCCAGGTCGTTGACCGCGCCGTTGATCAGCTTGGCGTCGCGGGCGGCGTCACCGACACCCATGTTGACGACAACCTTGACTACGCCAGGGATCTGCATGACGTTGGCGTAGTTGAACTCGTTGTTGAGCGCTGCCTTGATCTCTTCGCGGTAGCGCGCCTTCAGCCGGGGCTGAACCTTCTCTACGGTCGTCATGCTCAGATGTCCTTGCCATTGCGCTTGGAAATGCGGACCCGCTTGCCGGACTCTTCGTCGGTGCGGTACCCGATGCGGGTCGGGTTGCCGTCGGAGTCGACGACCATCACGTTGGAAACGGCGATCGCCGCCTCCTGGGTGACGATGCCGCCCGAGGACGCGCCACGCTCGTTGGCCGACTGAGCCGTGTGCTTCTTGATCCGGTTGACGCCTTCGACCAGAACCTTGTTACGGGTCGGGTAGGCCTCGAGGACCTTGCCCTTGGCGCCCTTGTCCTTGCCGGCGATGACCAGAACGGTGTCGCCCTTGTGGACCTTCATTTACAAAACCTCCGGTGCCAGCGAGACGATCTTCATGAACTTCTTCTCGCGCAGTTCACGACCGACCGGCCCGAAGATGCGGGTACCACGGGGGTCGTTGTCGTTCTTGATGATGACGGCGGCGTTCTCGTCGAACTTGATGTAGCTGCCGTCGGCGCGACGACGCTCCTTGACGGTGCGGACGACCACGGCCTTGACCACATCGCCACGCTTGACGTTGCCACCGGGGATGGCGTCCTTGACGGTCGCCACAATCACGTCGCCGATACCGGCGTAGCGCCGCGACGAGCCACCCAGAACACGGATGCACAAGATCTCCTTGGCGCCCGTGTTGTCGGCGACCTTGAGCCGCGATTCCTGCTGAATCACTAGATCTCCTCGACCTGGTTTTTGTGTGCACGGCAGATGCCGACCTGACGTGCGCGGTCTTTGTCACCCAAAGAGCACGCAGGGTTTTCTCGCTGGAGATAACCGAGGTCTGCCCTAGGCAACCGCTAAATACTAGGTGACGAGCTGAAAAGCTCCAAATCCGTGCTGCTCAGCGTGCACAGCGGAAGCCGATATGGGTCGTCGAGCTGTCCTGCGACTGGGGTGACCGCGCAGCCGGCCGGTACCGGTGGCAGTACTCCGGGGCGCACAGATGCGACCCGCCCTTGAGGGTCTGGCTGACGGCCGGATCGGGCTCGGTCGGCGGCGGACAGCACGAATTCTGCTGGTCCAGGCGATGGTGCGCGGAGTACCGCGTCGTCGTCCACTCCCACACATTGCCGATCATGTCGACCAGCCCGTACCCGTTCGGCGGGAACGTTCCCACTGGCGAGGTGCCCACCCAGCCCAGCGCGCCGTCGTTGCGATACGGAAAGCGCCCCTGCCAGGTGTTGGCCATCAACGCTCCCCCGACCGTCGGCTCGTCGCCCCACGCATAGGGGCCGGTACTGCCGGCCCGGGCCGCATACTCCCACTCGGCCTCGGTCGGCAGCCGCCGGTCCGCCCAAGCGGCGTAGGCGTTCGCGTCGGGATAAGCGACTTGCACGACGGGGTGGTCCGCCTTGTCGGCGATGTCGCTGCCCGGCCCGAACGGGGTCCGCCAGCTCGCTCCGGGCGCCCAGTCCCACCACTGCCGCCAGTCCCGCAGATTCACCGGGCCCGGCGTCGGCCGGAACACCAGCGCGCCCGGCTGCAGATCGGCTTCGGCGACCCCGGGATACAGCGCCGGGTCGAGGGACCGTTCGGCGATCGTCACGTAGCCGGTGGCGGCGACGAAGTCGGCGAATTGGGCGTTGGTCACCGGGTGCCGTTCGATGGCGAAGGAGCCGACGGTCGCGGTGTGGATCGGCGCTTCTTCGGGATAGAAACTGGTCGACCCCATCCGGAACGACCCGCCGGGCACCACGACGAGGTCGGTGAGCATGGGTTCAGGGTATGACGATGCCGAATTCTTCGGTCAGCACCGACGCCGCGTCGTCGAATCCCGGTGTTCCCGATGGCGCTTCCACGTGAACGGCGACCAGATAGTTGCCGGTGTTGGTCCAGACATGCGCGAGCCGGTCCTCATATTCCACTGACTCGTCGGGATCCCTGGCCCAGGTGCCCATCAGTTTCTGACCGCTGAGGCCGCAGAAGTCGCCGGGCAGCAGGCTGAGCGTGCTGATCGGGTACCGGGCCATGACGTCGTCGCCGTAGCGCGTGAACGCGGCGCCGGGATCCAGTGGCGTCGCGGCGATGGTGACCTCGGCGACCATGTCGTTCGGCCCGGACAGCAGAGCACCGACGTCGCCGGTACCCGGCGTCGACGACCATCCGTCCGGAACGCGGACCCTGATCTTGGGCGCGGCCGGGTCGGCGATGGCGGCCACCGCCGTCGGCCCGGGCTGTTCGGGCCGACATACGGTGGAGTCAGCCGGAATGGGCGTGCGGGTGGTTTCGATGACGCCCGGCTCCGAGGATTCGGGAGCGACGGTCACCGTGCTCGACGTTGTTGTGGTCGTCGTCGCGATGCTGGTGGGTGAGGTCGATGCCTCGACCTTCACGGCTGTCCCGTCGCTGTTGCGCGCACATGCGGCAACCGTCGGGGCGGCCAGCATCACGACCGCCGCAGCGGCGCACACCAGCCGAGTCATCGCACCAGTATGACCTGACGGTCAGTCTCTGGCGAAGGCCGCCGCGAGTTCGTGTTCCGCGTCGATGTAGGGAGTGCCCGACACGTCGACGACCACGCGGCCGATGGTGCCGCCGGTGAAGTCGAATGGCGCCGCATACACCGTGGAGACAGCCTGGCCGAGATTGCGCCCCACACTGACCCCGCCGCCGGCCAGTCCGAAGGTGAACGGATGGGCTTTCACACCTTCCAGCGTGGCCACCGCCGCGCCGTCGACGTAGAGGGTCACGTCACCGAGTGGCGTGTGGCTGCCTTCCACCACGCCGGTTCGGGCGTAACCCACCCCGAGGATGTGTTCACCCAGCGGCACCGGATCGGGCGCGATCACCCGCTGTTCGTCCTCACCGAAGAAGTTGTAAACGAACTGCAGGCGCCCGTCCGCGACGAACAGCGTGTATCCGCCGTGGCCCGCGCCCTGTTTGAGCAAGACGCCCTGGACGTCCGGGCTGTCGATGTTCACCTCGGCCAGCACCGAGAACGACCGGCCGTTGATCGACACGCACGCACCCATCGCGACCGGCGCGGTGTTCGGATAGTAGACGTAGCGCGGCCGGTCACCGGCGAGCGACGGGCGCGTACGGCTGACCATCTCGAACACGTTGAGGTCGGAAAGCGGTAGCCCGTTGTACTTTTCGGCCTCGGCAAACCACAGCTTCTGCATTTCGGCGAGCTTGTCGGGGTACTCGGCCGCGACGTCGTGGCACTGGCTGCGGTCGTTCTCGATGTTGTAAAGCTCCCAGCGGTCGGCGTCGAAATGGCCCCAGCCCGAGGGCGCGGCGGGGTGCACGGTGCTGGCGAACCAGCCCTTGTGCCAGATGCCGCGGGTGCCCAGCATTGTGTAGAACTGGGTCTCCTTGCCCGTTTCCGCACGCGAATCATCCAGTGCCGCTTTGAAACTGACCCCGTCGAGCGGCTTCTGCGCGATACCCTTCACCGTCTCGGGCGGGTCGATGCCCAGCAGTTCGTAAATCGTCGGCGTGATGTCGGAGACGCTCACGTAGTTGTCACGGACTTCGCCGTGTGCCGCAATTCCGTTGGGCCAGGAGATGATTGCGGTGTCGGCGATGCCGCCCTCGTGTGAGGCGTAGCGCTTGTAGAGCTTGTAGGGCGTGTTGAACGCCATCGCCCACCCGATCGGGTAGTGGTTGAAGGTCGCCGGAGAGCCAAGCACGTCGAAGAACGGCATGCTCTCTTCGACGGTGTCGACGTAGCCGTTGAAGAACTTGCCCTCGTTGACCGAGCCGTTGGGCCCGCCCTCACCGCTGGCGCCGTTGTCGGAGATCACGACCACGATGGTGTTGTCCAGCTGCCCGGACTCCTCCAGATAGTCCAGCACCCTGCCGATCTGTGCGTCGGTGTAGGACAGGAACCCGGCGAAGACTTCAGCCATCCGGGCGAACAGCCGCTTCTCCTCGTCGTTCAGTGAGTCCCACGGGCGCACGGTGTCCTGCTCGGGCCACGGCTCGCCATTGGGTCCGGTGACATCGCAGTAAGGGTTCATCCCGGACAGTTCGGTGCCGGGCGGCACGATGCCGAGATTCTTCTGGTTCTCCAGCACGATCTCTCGGTAGCGCTCGTAGCCCATGTCGAACGCACCGGCGTAGCGGTCGGCCCATTCCTTGAACACGTGGTGCGGCGCGTGGCCGGCGCCCGGGCACAGGTAGGTGAACCACGGCTTGTCCGGGGACACCATCGTGGAATCACGGATGAACTCGATTGTCTTGTCCGCCAGGTCCTTCGAGAGGTGATACCCCTCCTCCGGGGTGGCGGGCGCCTCCACCGGGTGGCCGTCGTAGATCAGTTCGGGATACCACTGGTCGGTCTCCCCGCCCATGAACCCGTAGAACCGCTCGAAGCCGCGGGATAACGGCCAGTGCCGCCGGGTGGCCGCGAGGCTGGACTCCTCGATCGGAGTGAGGTGCCACTTGCCGACGCAGTAGGTGTTGTAGCCGCGCTCGGCGAGCACCTCAGAAATCAGTGCGGTGTCATCGGGAATGCGGCCGTTGATCCCGGGGAAACCCTCGGTGAACTCCTCCACCATGGCCATCCCGACCGTGGTGGCGTGGCGGCCCGTCAGTAGCGAGGCCCGGGTCGGGGAGCACAGGGCGGTGGTGTGGAACTGCGAGAGCCGAACCCCCCGCTCGGCGATCCGCGTCATCGCCGGCATGGACACCAGCCCGCCAAAGCAATCCCACGTTGCGATGCCGATGTCGTCCCACACCAGGTAGAGCACATTGGGCGCACCCTCGGGCGCCTTGGGCGCGGCGTAGGGTCCCCAGTCGGGTTCGGAATCGCGAATGTCCAGTTCGATCTTGCCGTTGAACTCCGTGGTCATACGCCACAGACTTCCATGAGCCGGACCAGTTTCGCGTGATTCCGCGTCCGCTCGTGGCGAACTCGCAGGACCCGTCGAGCCTCAGTCTTCGCGACGGTGCGTCGGGCCCTTGTCCCGCGGGCTACGCGACGTCAGGACGATCGCCGTCACACCGGCAGCGGCCACCCCGACGACCCCGAGAGCGACCCACCAGGCCCGGTCGTAGTGGTACTTCGCGACCGCTGTAGCCGCCGCCTGATCCGGCGTCGAAGCGACGGGGCCATACACACTCACCGGTGTGCGGCCGGCGACCAAAGCCGGTACGCGGCCAGCGATTGCGACGATGGCCGGGCCGCGCAACTGCGACCAGCGCGAGCGGTCGGCGTTGAGCCAACCCAACAGCTCGTCGAGCTGGTTCGGCGCCCCGTTGGACGTGGCGATCAGCAGCGTGCGGTGGCCATCGAACACCGTTTGAAGGGAGCCGAATTGCACTCCTGGGTCGAGAGTGAGGACTGTCGAACCGGCATCAGGCCCGTGCCCCTGCACCGTGATGCGCTGGTCGTCGGCACTGACCGGCAACGTAATGGACTTGTCGGTCCACCCGTCGGCGCTGATCAGGATCGCCGGATCCTGACCGTTACGCGCCTCCTCGAACGAGGTCACCGACGTCCGTAGCGGCAGGGAGCTGAGCCGCTGCAAACCTCTGGTGATCGCGACGGCACGGACGGTGTCGGCGAACCGGTCCGAGCCGATCCCCACCTTCAGGATCGGCAGGAGTGCTTGCGGCAGCGACCTGAACCCCTGCGGGATGGGCGGCACGGCCTGGCTGCTCTCGACCACACTGCTGCCGTTTATCACCAGGTTCATCGAGTAGAAGTCGTTGCACCCGCCGGTGTTACCGGTGGTGTTCAGCGCGATCTGCAGATCGGTATAACGGCTCAGCAGCCGGTCGGGCAAGTCGACCCAGCGGTCGATCGTACCGCTGGGATCGGCTGCCCAGGAATCGATCTGCTCGCCGTCGATGCTCGCAGTGAGCTGGCCGCCGAACGTGCTCGGCATCGGGGTGTAGGTGCCGGTCAGATGCACCCGCACGCCTTGGACCGGGTAGCCGATCTTGGTCTGATCGATCACGATCGACACCCTCGGGGCTACCCCGGATGAGTTCAGGCCGGTCTGATCGAGCTGCGCCAGGGTCACCACGCCGCCAGTGGGCTGCACGCGCCGACCCGAGGTCAGCTTCTCCGGCACCACCCGCGCCGAGACGGCGAGGCTCAGCGCACCGTCGCTCAAGAGCCGCGCCACGTTGGTGAGCCGGTCAGCGGGACCCATGATGAGCAGCTGCGGAACGCCGGTGCCTTCGAGCGAGATGCTCTCGTCTGGGCCTTCTTTGATCACGATCCGGCGCTCGAGAGGCACTGACGGCACGGGTATCGACGTCGCACCGTCCGCCAGCGGAATAATCGACACCTCAGGAGCCTGACTGCCGTACCACTTGACCATTCCGGCCACCAACTGCACTGCGGCATCGGATTCGGCGAGAGACGGGTTGGCCGGCACCGCCACCGTGAGCTTACGCAGGATCGGAGGAAGGAAGTCAGCCACAGTGGCCGGTGCGGCCTCGGCACCTGCGAAGGTGACCGAACCGTTGATCAGATCGACCGGATTGATCCGGTCTAGGCAATAACCATCGTCAGGTGTCGTCGACAGAGTCAGCGTTACCGTGGCGTCACCATCCACCACCTCGACCCCCGCCAGCGGGATCACGAGCGGACTCAGATCGGCAGTTGGCAACCCCAGCTTGCCGATCAAGCGGTCGCCCTGATTCACGGACACCACACCGGATCGCACGTTAAAGGGCAAGTCGAGGGTGGCGTTGAAGGTCTCGGGAACCAGCCCAGCGGGCACCGGAAACGACAGCGATGTGGAACTCGTCCCTCCGTAGAAGGAAAGGACGGGCTCGACGCCCAGGTCGGCGAGCGACAGCGTCGGCGCTGTCAGCACCTCACCGCCCGCGGCGGCTGCCGCGGGCAATGCCGGCTCAGTCGGAGCGGGCTCGGCCGGTGTGGGCTCGGGCTCGGCCACCGCCCAGGGCGCTGACCACAGCACCGCGGTCATCACGCTGACGATTGCCCCGAATTTGACCAACCCCCCCGACTTCACCACCGGCATGCTAGGCAAAAGCGGGCCCCTCACGATCGAACGATTGCCAAATAACTGTCGCCTAAGCAATTTACACGCATACCGCAGCATCTCTGCCGCGGCACGCGTTTGCTAGGTGGGAAGTCCTACTTGGCTCGCTCGAGGACCTCGACCAGACGCCAGCGCTTGGTGGCCGACAGCGGACGGGTCTCCATCAACGAGACGCGGTCGCCGATACCGGCATCGCCGTTCTCGTCGTGCGCCTTGACCTTCGTCGTGGTCCGGATGATCTTGCCGTAGAGCGGGTGGCTCTTGCGAGATTCCAGCTCGACCACGATGGTCTTCTGCATCTTGTCGCTGACCACGTAGCCGATGACCGTCTTGCGACGGCCGCGCGGCTCTTCAATGGCCGGGGTGTGCTTAGGACCGGCCTCTTTCTTGGTGTCATCTGCCATTTTTACGATTCCTCACCAGCGGGTCCGGAAGCCAGACCCAATTCACGTTCACGCAGCACCGTGTAGATGCGCGCAATCTCCTGACGCACGGTGCGGAGCCGGCGATTGTTGTCCAACTGGCCGGTGGCCATCTGGAAGCGCAGGTTGAACAGCTCTTCCTTGGACTCCCGCAACTTGTCGGTCAACTCTTCGTCGGTCAGTTCACGCAGTTCACCGGCGCTGATGCCCACTGCCATCAGAACTGCTCCTCTCGGGTCACGATGCGTGCCTTGATCGGCAACTTGTGGATCGCACGCGTCAGGGCTTCCCTGGCGATCTTCTCGTCGGGGTAACTCAGCTCGAACAGCACGCGGCCGGGCTTGACGTTGGACACCCACCATTCCGGTGAGCCCTTGCCCGAGCCCATCCGGGTTTCCGCGGGCTTCTTGGTCAGCGGACGGTCCGGGAAGATGTTGATCCACACCTTGCCGCCACGCTTGATGTGCCGGTTGATGGCGATACGAGCGGACTCGATCTGCCGGTTGGTGACGTAGGCGTGCTCCAGTGCCTGGATGCCGTAATCACCGAAGGTCACCGACGTGCCACCGCTGGCAATACCACGCTGCCTGGGGTGGTGTTGCTTACGGTGCTTGACTCTGCGGGGAATCAACATGATTTAGTTCTCCGTGCTTTCAGCGGCCTGCTCCACAGCGGGAGCCTCGGCCGTGACCGGGACTGCCGATTCGGCGGTCTCTTCACTGGCAGCGCGGCCGGCTTCGGTGCTCGTCGCGGTGGTGCCCGACGCACCGCTGCGGCGCGGACGGGTGCCCGACGGACGCTCACGTCGCGGACGGTCAGCGGCGGGTGCGGCGGCGGTCAGCTCACGCTTGCCACCGACGATGTCGCCCTTGTAGATCCACACCTTGACGCCGATGCGGCCGAACGTGGTCTTGGCCTCGTACAGCCCGTAGTCGATGTCGGCGCGCAGGGTGTGCAGCGGAACCCGGCCTTCGCGATAGAACTCCGAGCGGCTCATCTCGGCGCCGCCGAGGCGGCCCGAGCACTGCACACGGATGCCCTTGACGTTGGGCTGGCGCATGGCCGACTGGATGGCCTTGCGCATCGCGCGGCGGAACGCCACCCGGTTGCTCAACTGCTCGGCGACACCCTGGGCGACCAGCTGTGCCTGGCTCTCGGGGTTCTTCACCTCGAGGATGTTCAGCTGAACCTGCTTGCCGGTCAGCTTCTCCAGGTCGGCGCGGATGCGGTCGGCCTCGGTGCCACGACGGCCGATCACGATGCCCGGACGTGCGGTGTGGATGTCAACACGGACTCTGTCGCGAGTCCGTTCGATCTCCACATCGGCGATGCCGGCGCGCTCGAGACCGGTGGCCAGCAGGCGGCGGATCGCCACGTCTTCCTTGACGTAGTCGGCGTACTGCTTGTCGGCGTACCACCGGGACTTCCAGTCGGTGGTGATACCGAGCCGGAAGCCGTGGGGGTTGATTTTCTGGCCCACTACTCCGAGCCCTCCTTCGTCTCAGCAGAAGCCTTGGTCTTGGGAGCCGCCGTCTTGGTGGCGGCCTTGCTGGCCTGCGCGCGACGGGCGCGGGCGGCACTGGCCGACTTACCCTGATCGGAACGGCTCGGCCTG
This sequence comes from Mycolicibacterium rhodesiae JS60, assembly GCA_000230935.2. Lineage (GTDB taxonomy): Bacteria > Actinomycetota > Actinomycetes > Mycobacteriales > Mycobacteriaceae > Mycobacterium > Mycobacterium rhodesiae_B. Next base: position 1,714,754 of record AGIQ01000002.1, on the reverse strand, counting down.
CTTTCCACGATCACGGTGATGTGGCTGGTGCGCTTGCGGATTCGGTACGCGCGACCCTGCGCGCGCGGCCGGATGCGCTTGGCGGTCGGGCCCTCGTCGGCGGTGATGGTCGCGACCACCAGGGTGGCCGGGTCCAGACCGTCGTTGTTCTGCGCGTTGGCAGCAGCGCTCGCGATCACCTTGGCGACCGGCTCGCTGGCCTGCTGCGGCGCCCAGCGAAGGATGTCGAGGGCTTCCTCGACGCTCTTGCCGCGGACCAGGTTGATCACGCGACGAGCCTTGGTCGCCGAGATCCCGATGTGGCGGGCTTTAGCCGTCGCAGACGGGTATTCGGTGGTTGCAGTCGTCATCGCCGCTTACTCTTCCGGTCGTCCTTGATGTGACCCTTGAACGTGCGCGTCGGGGCGAACTCGCCCAGCTTGTGGCCGACCATCGCCTCGGTGACGAACACCGGCACGTGCTTGCGACCGTCGTGGACGGCGAAGGTGTGACCGATGAAGTCCGGGATGATGGTCGAACGACGCGACCAGGTCTTGATGACCTGCTTGGTGTTCTTCTCGTTCTGTACGTCGACCTTCTTGAGCAGATGGTCGTCGACGAACGGACCCTTCTTCAGGCTGCGTGGCATCGCTATCTACTCCTAGCGCTTCTTGCCGGTGCGCCGGCGACGGACGATGAGCTTGTCGCTCGGCTTGTTGGGCTTGCGGGTGCGGCCCTCGGGCTTACCCCACGGGCTGACCGGGTGGCGACCACCGGAGGTCTTGCCCTCGCCGCCACCGTGCGGGTGGTCGACCGGGTTCATGACGACGCCACGGACGGTGGGGCGCTTGCCCTTCCACCGCATGCGGCCGGCCTTGCCCCAGTTGATGTTGGCCTGCTCGGCGTTGCCGACCTCGCCGACGGTGGCGCGGCAGCGCACGTCGACGCGGCGGATTTCACCCGACGGCATACGCAGGGAGGCGTAGGCGCCTTCCTTGCCCAGCAGCTGGATGCTCGAGCCGGCCGAGCGGGCCAGCTTGGCACCGCCACCGGGACGCAGCTCGACGGCGTGGATCACGGTGCCGGCCGGGATGTTGCGCAGCGGCAGGTTGTTACCGGGCTTGATGTCGGCGTTGGCGCCCGACTCCACGATGTCGCCCTGCGAAAGACCCTGCGGCGCAATGATGTAGCGCTTCTCGCCGTCCAGGTAGTGCAGCAGCGCGATGTTCGCGGTGCGGTTCGGGTCGTACTCGATGTGTGCGACCTTGGCGTTGACGCCGTCCTTGTCGTTGCGACGGAAGTCGATGACGCGGTAGGCGCGCTTGTGGCCACCACCCTTGTGGCGAGTGGTGATGCGGCCGTGGGCGTTACGTCCACCGGTGCCGTGCAGCGGGCGGATCAGCGACTTCTCCGGAGTCGAGCGAGTGATCTCGGAGAAATCGGAGACGCTGGCACCGCGGCGACCGGGGGTCGTCGGCTTGTACTTGCGAATTCCCATTATCTATTCCTGAGTCCGTTTCCGCCGGCTACGCCGGTGCTCCGAAGAGGTCGATCGGCTTGCTGCCGGGGGCCAGGGTCACGATCGCGCGCTTGGTGCTCTTGCGCTGTCCGTAGCCGGCCCGGGTGCGCTTGCGCTTGCCCTGCCGGTTGGCGGTGTTCACCGAGTCGACCTTCACCTTGAAGATCTTCTCGATGGCGATCTTGATCTGCGTCTTGTTCGAGCCGGGCGCGACGATGAACGTGTAGACGTTGTCCTCGATCAGTCCGTACGACTTCTCGGAGATGACCGGGGCCAGGATGATGTCGCGGGGATCAGTAATCGTTGCCATCAGGCCGACACTCCTTCCTTTGACGTCCTTGCGTCTTCTGCACTGATGTAAGCGTTCAGAGCCTCGACCGAGAACACCACGTCGTCGGCGTGCAGCACGTCGTAGGTGTTCAGCTGATCCGGCGAGATCACGTGCACGCCGGGCAGGTTGCGCACGCTCTTGGCGCCGACCTCGTCAGTGCGGCCGATCACGACCAGAACCTTCCTGTTCTGGGTCAGCGTGGCCAGGAACGCCTTGGCGCTCTTGGTCGACGGCGTCTGGCCTTCGAGCAACTCGGTGATCGCGTGGATCCGCTCGTTGCGGGCCCGGTCCGACAGCGCGCTGCGCAGTGCGGCGGCGATCATCTTCTTCGGGGTCCGCTGGCTGTAATCACGCGGCTGCGGGCCGTGAACGACGCCACCACCGGTGAACTGCGGGGCGCGGGTCGAACCCTGACGGGCCCGGCCGGTTCCCTTCTGCCGGTACGGCTTCTTGCCACCACCGGACACCTGAGCGCGAGTCTTCGTGGCATGCGTGCCCTGCCGCTTGGCAGCCAGCTGCGCCGTCACCACCTGATGCATCAACGCGATGTTGGGTTCTACATCAAAGAGGGCAGCCGGCAGTTCAACCGTGCCGTCCTTCTTGCCGCCCGGTGTAAGGACGTCAATCTTCAGAGTCACTTCTCACCTCGTTTGACTGCCGTGCGAACCATCACGAGCCCGCCGTTGCGGCCGGGGACCGCGCCTTTGATCAGCAGCACGCCGTTCTCGGCATCAACCTTGTGCACCACCAGGTTCTGAGTGGTGACGCGGTCGCTACCCATGCGGCCGGACATGCGGGTGCCCTTGAACACGCGGCCAGGGGTGGCGCAGCCACCGATTGAGCCCGGCCGGCGGTGCACCGCCTGGGCACCGTGGCTGGCGCCCTGGCCCTTGAAGCCGTGCCGCTTCATGGTACCGGCGAAACCCTTGCCCTTGGAGGTGCCGGTCACGTCGACGTAGGCGCCGTCGGCGAAGATCTCCGCCGTCAGCTCCTGGCCGACCTCGTACTCGGCGGCCGCGGACTCGTCGTCCAGGCGCAGCTCGGCGAGGTGCCGGCGCGGGTTGACCCCGGCGGCGGCGTACTGACCGGTGACCGGCTTGTTCACCTTGCGCGGGCTGATCTCGCCGTAGGCGAGCTGTACGGCGCTGTAGCCGTCACGCTCGGGCGTACGGATGCGGGTCACCACGTTGGGTCCGGCCTTGACAACCGTGACGGGGACGACCTTGTTGTTCTCGTCGAAGACCTGGGTCATGCCCAGCTTCGTACCCAAGATTCCTTTACGTGCCATTGTTCGCCGACCCCTACTGGATATTCACGTCGACGCTCGCCGGCAGATCGATGCGCATGAGCGCGTCAACCGTCTTCGGCGTCGGGTCGAGGATGTCGATGAGCCGTTTGTGTGTGCGCATCTCGAAGTGCTCCCGCGAATCCTTGTACTTGTGCGGTGAGCGGATGACGCAGTACACGTTCTTTTCCGTCGGCAGCGGCACCGGACCAACCACGCTCGCACCGGTACGGGTGACCGTCTCCACGATCTTGCGCGCCGAGGCATCAATGGCCTCGTGGTCGTAGGCCTTGAGCCTGATGCGGATCTTTTGTCCCGCCACGCTTCTCCTACCTTCACTCCTGCTTGGTCCCACGAAGGGACACGGTGGTCATTGCGCTGGGTGTTCGGCCGTGTGGTCGAACGTTCAGCGCTGGCTGTCGCCGCCGCTCTTTACCTGTCCTGGTGCTCCGGCCCCCGCGGTCGGGTGTGTCGCCCTCACGCAGCCCCGAAGGCGCGGTGAAAACCGTCGCGCTCCGAGGTTGGGACCGGACGCGCCCGTATGGGCGCCGGTCGTACACCTTGGGCGGCGCGCTCCGTAAGGGGCGAATCCGGCTCAAGGCAACCCGAACAGTATGCCCTAGATCGCGGCACCAGCCAAATCTGGCCTGAGCGCTATCCAAATCCCTGCACTGCCTGGTAGCGGGTCGGTTTGACCGTGCCGCAGTGGTGCGCGGAACGGGCCTTCGCGGCGAATTGACGCCACGCCGGGCGGTGTGCCCGCTATCGGCCTCGTTTTGACTTGACGATCGCGAGGCGCTCCTGGAGCAGCACCTCGAGTTCCTCGATCGAGCGGCGCTCCCGCAGCATGTCCCAATGTGTACGCGGGACCTTGACCTTCTTCTTCGGTTCGACGGGCTGACCGCCCTCGATGAGCCTGCCCTCCAGGCCGTTGCGGCAGTCCCAGGTGTCGGGGATCTCTGCGTCGTCGGCGAGGGTGATGTCGAACTCTTCACCGTTGGCGGTGCGATACCGCGCGACCCGGCGTGCCGCCAGATTGTCATTGCGGTCGGTCTCGTAACTCACGGACCCGAGGCGAGTGCCCCTCATTACCCGATCAGCCATCAGCGGCATGTCCTTTGTAGCGGGGCGGCGTGTACGCCCCGGCAATGCTCGCCAGACAGGTGACACCTTCGTGCACCAATGTAGCCCCATCGACAGAACCGCACCGCAGAGCGACCCGGGGGTCGGTCGTCCAGCGCAGCGGTTCGCGCCGTCTGGCGGTCTTCGCCGGCAGAGCTCGTGACAGTTACTGCCATATCGGCATAGCATGCCGATATGTATCGAGTGATCCAGTGGGCAACCGGCGGTGTGGGCAAAGCGGCGATCCAGGGGGTGCTGCGCCATCCCGAGCTCGAGCTCGTCGGCTGCTGGGTGCACAGCGCCGACAAGCACGGCCGAGACGTCGGCGAGGTAATCGGTGAAGCCCCGATCGGGGTGGCGGCGACGACCGACGTCGACGAGCTGCTCGCGCTGGACGCCGACTGCGTCATGTACTCCCCGTTGCTGCCCGACGATCAGGTCGTCGCGAAGATCCTGCGCTCGGGCAAGAACGTGGTGACCCCGGTCGGCTGGGTCTATCCGGATCGGCAGAACCCGGGAGTGCAGGCCCTCGAGGAGGCCTGCACGGCGGGCAACTCCACGCTGCACGGCTCCGGTATCCACCCCGGCGGCATCACCGAGCGCTTCCCGCTGATGATCTCCTCCCTGACGGCGGCGATCACCCACGTCCGGGCCGAGGAGTTCTCCGATATCCGCACCTACAACGCGCCATTGGTGGTGCGGGAGGTGATGGGATTCGGCCTGACCCCCGAGCAGGCGATGAGTGGACCCATCGCCGCACTGCTGGAAGCCGGCTTCAAACAATCGGTGCGGATGGTCGCCGACCAATTGGACTTTCGCGCCGACCCGCACATTCGCTCGACCCAGGAGGTGGCCGTCGCCGTCACCGGAACCGACGAGCTCGTGGTCCCGATGGAGGCGGGCACCGTGGCCGCGCGCCGGTTCAAGTGGCAGGCCATCGTCGACGATCAGCCCGTCGTCACCGCCGCGGTGAACTGGCTGATGTGCGACGTGGAGCTCGACCCGCCGTGGACGCTCGGCGAGAAGGGCGAGCGCTTCGAGGTGGAAGTCACCGGCGACTGCGACGTATCGCTGACCTTCAAAGGGCTGCAGCCCGAAACGGTTGAAGAGGGCCTCAAGCGCAATCCGGGTGTGGTGGCCACCGCCAATCACTGCATCAGCGCCATCCCCTACGTCTGCGAAGCCGGCGCAGGCATCAAGACCTATCTGGACCTGCCGCTCATCGCCGGCCGAGCCGCCCCGAACTTGGCACGCTGACCGTGGAAAGTCTTGGCGATCTTCGCTTTTCCCACCTCGTCGTCGGTGTCACCGACATGGAGCGGGCCCTGCAGTTCTATCGCGGGTTACTGGGCATGGACGTGGTGTTCGACCAGACGCTGTCGGGCGAATCGTTCGACCACGCACTCGGCAGCGATGGCGAGAACCAGGGCCGGGCGGTGGGCGGTCTGATCGGCGGGGTGATGCTGGAGCTGCTGTCGCTCGGTCCCGACGGTCGTCCGGCCAGGAGGTCCTTCGTTGGCAACCAGAACATCTCACTGTCGGTCACCGACCTCGACCGCACCTACCGCCGGGTGCAGGATGCGGGCTATCAGCCTGATCAGGCGCCGTTCGAGATCGCCGGGGTGCGAATGTTCTTCGTCAAGGATCCCGACGGCACCGCGGTGGAGTTCATCGAATTCCCCGGTGCTGCACGAACATCGGAGGAACTGCATCGTGGCCCCGCACGCTGATCGGAGTTATTGGCATCCGGAATCTCTGACCGGCGTCCGGGTGATCGTTACCGGCGCCGCGCGCGGTGTGGGCCGAGGCGTCACCGCGGCGCTGCTCGAGCGGGGTGCGACGGTGCTGATGGTCGACCGCGATCCGGCGGTGGCCGACGTCGCCAGGGACTTCGACGCCGGCGATCGCGCCACGGCGCTGGTGGCCGACCTGTGCGACCGGTCGAGCTACCAGCGCATCGTCGACGAGGCGGTGCGGGTGATGGGCGGTATCGACGCGCTGATCAACAACGCCATCGCCACCAACGAACCGAAGCCGTTCACCGACATCACGCAGGAGGATTTCGACCTCGTCTTCGACACCGGACCGCGGGCCACGCTTTTCCTGATGCAGGCGGCCTACCCGGTGCTCAAGGCGGCCGGCGGCGGGTCCATCGTGAATCTCGGGTCCGGTGCCGGTACCGGCGGGCAGAAGACCTTCGGCGCGTACGCGGGATCCAAGGAGGCCGTCCGCGGGATCTCCAAAGTCGCTGCGCTGGAATGGGGTAAGGACAACATCCGGGTGAACGTGGTGTGCCCCTTCGCCCAGTCCGACGGCGTCGCCGGCTGGAGCGACGAGTTCCCGGACGTCTACCACAAGATCGTGCGGGCCATCCCGCTGCGCCGGATCGGTGACACGCATTCCGATATCGGGCCGATGGTCGCCTTTCTGGTCAGTCCCGATGCGTCGTATCTGACCGCGCAAACCATCCACGTCGACGGCGGCATGGGAATGTACCGGTGACCAGCCCGCCCGCCGAACGGCCGCCGACGCTGCGCGACCGGCAGCGGGCGCAGGTGCGCGCCGATATCCACGCGGCCGCGTATCGGCTCTTCGCCGCAAGGGGATTCGGCAACGTCACCACAGAGGACATCGCCGCCGAAGCATCGGTGTCACCGCGCACGTTCTTCCGGCACGTGGCCACCAAGGAGGACCTGCTGCTGGGTGCGGTGCAACGCGGGAATGCCGCCATCGCTTCACTGTTGGCGCGCCGCCCGGCCGGTGAATCACCCGACGTCGCCCTGGCCGCCGCGATCGTCAGCCGCGTCGACTCGTTCGAGGATGTCGACCTGGAGAACTGGCGCGCGGCCATCCTGACCGCCCCAGAGCTGCTGGACCGGGCGACGCTACTGTCCGCCGCCGACCGCGACCAGATGGTGCAGCTGGTGGCCGCGCGAATGGCTGTGGACCCAGCCGAGGACAGCCGTCCCGGACTGCTGGTCCAACTCTCCTTCGCCGCAGCCGATTTCGCCTTCCAGCGGTGGGTCCGGGAACGCGGAACCCGGCGCCGGTCGCTGGCGTCGGATGTGTCAGAGGCCCTAGCTGTCGTAGCCCATCCCCGCTGGGGCGGCTAGCGGGCCCCCTTCACCGTCGCCCAGAACCGGCAATTGTGGCGCGCGCCGAAATCCTCTGTGATCGTGAGCTGCGCGGTCTGCAACGACATCCGCTTCGCGGCCCCGTCAGTGCCCAACTGCGGCCACGCCGGCAGCCCGGATACCGCCGGGTTGCCGTCTTTGACGAATTGGCTCCAGTACGCCACCATCTGGTCGGAGAGTTCGCGTTGTGCTGGGTTGAGTGGCGGAGCGCCGCCGACGTCGAACAAGTACCGCAACTCCAGCGAGTGGCTGGCCCCCACCGGGAATGGCACTGCGCGCAACGGATCCGGGGAAGGCGCGGTCCGATCGTTGAACTCGTAGGCGTACACCGGGTTGGTGCGCGCCAGACCGGATGCGATTCTGTCTGTCGGACAGGCGAATACGCTATCGGTGACCGCGGCGGAGTAGGCCAGGCCTTCGTTGCCGCCGAACACGTCGAGCGGATAGTGCGCAGCCACCGCGGGTGCGTCGGGGCCGAACGTGTCGGCCAGCAACTTCGGATAGGGCGGCAAACCGCGGTCTTTAAGATATTGGAGTGCGGCGAACATCGCGAATTCGTCACCGTTGCTGCCGATCAGGACGGGTATCTTGGGCATTGCACCCAGCGCGACATCGGTCATCGGGTCGACGGGAAGGCGATCGGTTCCGGTGACCGGTCCGGTGAGCTTGTCAGGCCCGAACCCGACATACAGTGGGGCGCTCTGCAACTCCTTGACCGGCCGCGACCGCAGGCATTCCGCGATCGCCGCGGGATCCGAGCAGCCGACGCTGGTCGCGTACTCGGCGCTGACCCGTTGGGCGGTGGCACGGTCGGCCTGCGCCTGGCACGGCCCGCTCTGCAGGATCGCGGCCCGGAACAGCCCCGCAGATTCCGGCGCGACCAGGTGGTCACACACCGACATCGCGCCCGCCGACTCACCGGCGATCGTGACTTTGGTTGGGTCACCGCCAAATTCGGCGATGTTGTCGCGGACCCACCGCAATGCCGCCTGTTGGTCGGCCAATCCGTAGTTGCCGACGTTCCCGTCGGGACTCAGCGCCGGATGTGCCAGGAACCCGAGGGTGCCCAGCCGGTAGTTGACGGTGACGACGACGATATCGCCCTGGGTTGCCAGCCAGCGGGCGTCATAGATGTCGGCGCTGCCGTTGAGGAAACCGCCACCGTGGATCCAGACCATCACCGGTCTAAGGCTCGAGCGGTCGGCGCCCCCGGGGGTCCAGATGTTGAGGTTCAGGCAGTCCTCACCGGTGGGGCGACCGTAGTCGGGATCGAAGCTGGTGTCTTGGACGCACCGAAGACCCGGCTTGGTGGCGTCACGCACGCCCGGCCAGGGTGCGGCCGGCTGCGGCGGCTGGAAACGCTGCGGGCCAGCGGGGGCGGCGGCGTACGGAACGCCGTTGAACACCCGGTATCCGGGGGCCACCACACCGCGCACCGCTCCCCCTGCGGTCTGCACCACCGCAGGTCCGGCCTGTGCGGCAGGGACTTGCTGCCGGGGCGGGTGCGTGACGCCCTGACTACACCCGACGAGCAAGGCCAGGGAAACCACCAGGCCCATCGCGCGCCGAAAGCGTCGGCCATTCGATCGGTCTCGCACGAGATCCGAGCCTACGCGGAGGCCTGCCCAAGCGATGACCTGGCAATTGGCCGAATCCCCTACCACCTGGCACAATCGCCCCAATACTGAAACCTGACACCCGTCAACTTTCTTTTATTGCAACCGAGCGGTAGTACCCAGCGAGGAGACCCAATGACCTCACGGATCATGGACAAGGCGGCACGCGTTCTGGCCAGCCCGATGGGCTACACCGATGAGCAGCGGATGCACGAGTCACTCGCTCATCTGCGCGCGAACGCTCCCGTGTCCTGGGTCGAGACCGAGGCGTACCGGCCGTTCTGGGCGATCACCAAGCACGCCGACATCATGGACATCGAGCGACAGAACGATCTGTTCACCAACGATCCGCGCCCGCTGCTGACGATCGCCGAAGCCGACGACGCATTACGCGCGCAGCTGGAGGCCGGGATCGGCCTGCGCACACTGATCCACATGGATGATCCGCACCACCGCGACATGCGCAAGATCGGTGCGGACTGGTTTCGACCGAAAGCGATGCGCGCGTTGAAGGCTCGCTGCGACGAGCTGGCAACGATCTACGTGGACAACATGCTTGCGCAGGGGCCCGAGCTGGACTTCGTCCAGGAGATCGCGGTCAAGTATCCGCTCTACATCATCCTGACCTTGCTGGGCCTGCCCGAGTCGGATTTCCCCCGCATGCTCAAGCTGACCCAGGAGATGTTCGGCGGCGACGACACCGAATTACAGCGCGGCGGCAAAACCGACGACATGCTGGCGGTGCTGCTCGACTTCTTCAAGTACTTCGCCGCGTTGACCGCATCCCGCCGCGAGCACCCGACCGAGGACCTCAGCTCGGCGATCGCCAACGCCACCATCGACGGTCAGCCGCTGTCCGATATGGACACCGCCTCGTATTACGTGATCGTGGCCAGCGCCGGCCATGACACCACCAGCGCCGGAATCGCCGGCGGGCTACTGGAACTCATTCGCAACCCCGGTGAACTGCAGCGGCTGCAAAACGATCCGGGCCTGATGGGCACCGCGGTCGAGGAGATGATCCGCTGTGTGGTCCCGGTCAAGGAATTCATGCGGACTGCCCAGGCCGACACCGAGGTCCGTGGCGTACCCATCGCCAAGGGCGAAGCGGTTCTGCTGTCCTATGTTTCGGCCAACCGCGACGAGGAGGTCTTCGACGACCCGATGCGCTTCGACGTCGGCCGCGACCCCAACAAGCACCTGTCCTTCGGCTACGGTGTGCACTTCTGTCTCGGAGCGGCGCTGGCCCGGATGGAAATGCACAGCTTCTTCTCCGAGCTCGTCCCGCGGATCAATACCATCGAACTGGCCGGCGAGCCGGAACTGATGGCCACGACGTTCGTCGGCGGCCTCAAACGCCTGCCGATTCGCTACTCGCTGAAGTGATTTCGTTGACGCGGTTGACGGCCAGGAAGCCGTCCACCGCGGCGCGGGCACATTCGCGGTAGTCGAAATCGGCCAGCGTGCTGATCCGCCCGGCAACCAGCGGCCCGATCAGCAGCATGATGGCCTGAGCGCGGTCCACATTGCCGAGTTCCCGTTGTGCATCGGGACTGTCGAAGATCGCGTCGAACGGCGCACCGTACTGCTGGGCGACCCGCTCGCGCAGTGTGCGCACCTCGGGGCTGTCGGTGTCCTCGGTTCTGCCCGGCATGTGCTCCATGTCCGGGCCCAGCGCCAGCCAATACGTGGCCGTCAGCAGGATCGGCGTCTCGGAGATGAGGTCGGCCTGCGCTTGCATCAGGGCCACCAGGCGCTCCCGCAGCGTTCCCGACTCCGGCGGCATCGGCGCGGGTGGGATCAGACTGTGGAAGGCGGCCGCCAGCAGGTCATTGCCGCTGGGAAAATGCCGGTAGAGCGTCGCCCTGGCGACGTTGGCGCCACGTGTGACGGCATCGACGGTGACCGCGCTCGGGCCGCCCGTGCGCAGCAATGCCGTTGCCGCGTCCAGCAACCGCGCGCGCGAACGCGCAGGTCTGGGATCGCTGCGGCGGCTCGTCATGGCCCAGTTCCTTTCCGCGACGTGTCCCAATGTCTCGTCATCTTCGCCTTATCCGGCCCGACTAGAGTACCGATTGGCTCGGTTGCCGAGATAAGGCTGCTCAGGCAACGAACTCGGCAGCACGGTGTCCGATCATGGCGATCGTCGCGTGCGGCCCGCGGCCGGTGATGTGCGGCAGCACCGAGCCGTCCACCACCCAGAGGTTCTCGATCCCCCGTACCCGGCAGCGTGCGTCGACCACGGCGTGCTCGTCGCTGTCGGTACCCATGGGCGCGGTGCCACACAGATGTTGCGAGGTGGACCACATCGGCTCGCCGAGTTGGGTTGTCGCACCCAGTATTTCGGTGGCCAGCGCACACCCTTGCCGCAGTGCGGCCACGTCGTCCGCGGCGCTGTCGTAGCGTTGCTCGATCAGCGGCGGCACCGCCGCGTCGGCTGACAGCAGGGAAAGGCGGCCGCGGGCGCGCGGCGCCATCAACGCCACGCCCAGGTGTGGCCAGTCCGGACGGCCCACCGAGCCGTCGCCGACCATCGCGATGAACCCGCCGGTGTAGGGCCGGATCTCGACACCGTCTGCGACCAACACGACCTCGAGCACCGGTCGATGAGGCGCCACGGTCCAGGTGGTGGGCAGCACCCACTCCGGGTGATCGGAGGTGCGTCGGCCCACCGGCAGATCGGCAGCCACGGCGACTCCCACGGCGCGCAGGTCGGCGGCGGGTCCGACCCCCGACAACATCAGCAGGTGCGCGGATCCGATGGCACCCGCCGAAAGCACGACCCGGTCGGCCTCGAGAACGGCAGGCCCCAACGGCCCGAGAGTCTCGACGCCCACCACCCGGACGCCGGAGAACCGCAGCCGCACCACCCGGGTGCGGGCCAGCACGGTCAGGTTGGGCCGGGCCGCCGCGGGTTCCAGGAACGCCGCGCCCGGGCCGGTGCGGATCCCGTCGACGATGTTCAGCGGCACTGCCCCGATTCCCGGCGGTGCATTCTCCCCGGTCGGCTCTGCATTGAGGTCAGGTAACCAGCGCAGGCCGGCGGCTCGCACGGCGCCGACGAAAGATGCTGTACTGCCGACGAATTCGTGGGTTCTCCGGATCGCGATCGGGCCGCCGTCGGCGCGATCAGGAAAGTCGAGATCGGTCTCGATGGCCCGGTAGTGCCGCTGGACGTCCGGCCAGGACCAGCCGGGGATGGCGGGACCGTCGAAGTCGGCGGGCAGCGCCCGGCAGAAGTATCCACCGTTCACTGCACCGGAGCCCCCGACGGTTGCGCCCCGCACGATGTCGGCGCCGCGCGGTGGTTGGGCAGTCAGCTCCGTCCGGTAGCGCTGAACCAGCGGGCTGGCGGCTCCGATCGGCAGCTGCAGGCCGTTGTGGGTGAGCCCGCGGACGCCGGGTTCATCGGGCCCGGGGCCGGCTTCGACGACGGTGACCCGGCGAGCGGGGTCGGCCGAGAGGCGTTCGGCGAGGACGGATCCGGCGCTACCGGCACCGACGATCAGAACGTCGCTGTGCGTGCTGTGATCGACCACAAAGTCAGGTTTTGATCTGTGGCTTCAACGGTCGCAACGTGCGCTCGCGGACCACGCCCGTCCAGAGGCCGGCGCCATAGGCCAGATCGTCGAGGCGCTTGAGGAGCAGATAGGCAACCAGGCCGATCGGCTTGCCCTCGACGTCATTGTTGCGGTTGCGCTTGATCCAGTCCTGCACGCCGTCGAGCACGGCGGCCACCAGGATCGCCTGCCGGCACCGGCGAGAGACCAGCGCGGCCACCAACGCCAGCGGCCAATAGTGCCGACAGACCGCCGCCGACAGCTGCAGGGCGGAGGCACCGATGCCTTGCAGCGCGAGGATCACCACGTCGAAGATCCCGGCGTCGGTGTTCTTCATCGCCTTGGCGGTTCGGCGGGTGGTCACCCCGGCGAACACCAGCGAGGCCAGATAACCCGAGACCGACCCCAGCGCCAGCAGCAGCCACACCAGCAGGCTCCACGCGGAGATCACCACCGGTGCCGTCTTGTCGGGGTGGCGGATCGACAGCGGAGCCGCCGAGCTACCATAAAACGCCTTGCGGCCCAGCCACTCCCGCATCTCGGTGCGGTGCTCGTGGGCGACGAGTGCGATCGGCTCGTAGCGCAGCCGGGAGCCGGACTCGATCAACCTCCAGCACAGGTCGACATCCTCGCCCGACGGCAGGGTTTCGTCGAAGCCGCCCATGTCCAGCAGCGCCGCCCGGCGACAGATGATGGCCGCGCTGGGCACATAGGACACCGGGCCGTAGGGCATCACCGGGGCCTCGCGCTCACCGAGGTCCAGCGACGACCGGACGGCCTCGTAGCGGGCGATCAGCTGGTCGCTGTGACCGAGCCCGACGATCCGGGGAGCGACCAGCGCCACGGCCGGGTCGCAGAAGTGGCCGAGAAGCGCCTCCAGCCAGCCCCGGCGGGGCACGACGTCCGAGTCCAGGAAGGCCACGAAATTTGTTGTGCAAGCAGCGAGTCCGGTGTTCCGCGCCGCCGCCGGGCCCTTGCTGCGCGAGTGGCTCAGCACCTCGACCTCGCAGCGTGCCCCGGCGAAGTCGCTGGGGTGCACCGGTGTGCGCGAGCCGTCGTCGACGACGATCACCCGCATACCGCGCAGCGACATCACCAGGCGATAGAGCCCAAAAGGGTTGTCGCGTACCGGGATCACCACGGTGACGTCTCGGTGCGACGGGCCACCCGCCGGGCGCGGATGGGCGACGGTGGCGTCGAGCAGGGTGCGGGCCAGCTGGGCGCTCACAGCATCGCGGACCTCGAGGCGACCGCCGTCGAGCAGAGTTTGCGCGGACGGAGCCAGCCGCAGCAGCCGGGTGGGTGATCCGCCGAGCAGCGCCGAGCCCTCGGCGAGCGTACGCACTCGCCGGTCGACCTGGACGGCAAACCCGTCAGGCAGCCGGGGCTGGGTCATGTCAGCATCCCGTCATCGGCCGGGCGCCACCGATCGATGCGAAGCGAACAGTCCGTGACCATCTGCTCGAAGATGCGCGCGCCCTCCGCCGGAGTCGCCGTCGTCGGGTCTCCCAACACGCCCACCTCACTCACCGCGGCCACCCCCCCGTGACGCATCTGCGGCAAAAGGGTAGCCAGTGGCGCCCTGTTCCCGCTACACCAAGCCTCGGTTTGCACATCCGCCGGTGAAATATGTAGCAATACAGATGTTTCCGTGTGTCCAGCGTGCGCATCGCCGCCCTCGGCGATGCATGGACACCAGGCCGCGTCGCGGCCCTCTTGCCGCAGGCGGCGCACCGCCGCGCGCATCGCCTCGAGGTTGCCGCCGTGCCCGTTGACGAAGACGATCCGCCTCGCCCAGCCGCACGCCGAGCGCCCGTACTCGATCAGGACCATCGTCAGCGCCTCGATGCCGATCGACACCGTTCCGGGAAAGCCCTCATGCTCGCCGGACGCGCCGTACGCGATCGCCGGCGCCAGCAGATAGTGATCGTGATCGGGACCATTGAGGTCTTCGGTGGTGGCGCGGGCGACCGCGGTGGCGATGCGGGTGTCGGTGTCCAACGGCAGGTGCGGACCGTGCTGCTCGGTCGACCCCACCGGGATCAAGATCGTGAGAGAGGTGTCGCGAAGCTGACTCGATGCCCAGTTGCCCAACTCGCTCCGAAAAGCCACGCGGTGATGGTAGGCCGAATTCACCTGCTGTGCGCCAATTGTTCGAGGAGAAGACGGATTTCTTTCGCATTCGGGACTGCCGGACCCACCCAGAGCGTTTACCGCCGTCCCGTCAGTCACGCCCGTACCACAACCTCGCTTACGACGGTGCAGGCGCGCGTCTTACTTGGGCACTCCGAGTGCCCGGACGAAGCCGTCCGGCACCAGGATGTCGTCGGCCGTGAGGTCGTGGATCGACGCCTTGCCCAGCCCCCGCAGGGCCGAGTCGATGCCGCCGGTCAGGATGTCGAGGACGTTCTCCACGCCGGCCTGCCCGTTGGCGGCCAGGCCCCACAGGTAGGCCCGCCCGATCATCACCGCGCGAGCACCGAGCGCCAGCGCCTTGACCACGTCGCTGCCCCGGCGGACACCGCCGTCCAGGAGCACCTCGACCTGATCGCCGACCGCTGCCGAGATCGCGGGAAGCGCACGGATCGAGGCCGGGGTGCCGTCGAGGTTGTTGCCGCCGTGGTTGGACACCGAGATCGCTGAAACACCGGCATCGACAGCGCGTTTGGCGTCGTCGATGCGCATGACGCCCTTGAGCATGAAGGGGCCGCCCCACAGCTCACGCAACCAGGCGATGTCCTCCCAGGTGGGTGGGGGCGTGCCCATCCACTGGCCATAGGCGTCGAAAAACGGCGGGCCGGGCTCGCCCTTGGCGGCCTGGTTCGGCACCGACAAGGCCGGCGGACGCAGGGTCTTGGCCCACTGCAGGAACCACCGCGGCCGCGTCACGGCCTCGGGGCTCATCTTGATCATGGTCTTCAGATCCATCTTCTCCGGGATCTTCGGACTGCCCCAGTCGCGCCCATGGCTGAAGCTCCAGTCGGTGGTCACGATGAGTCCGACGGCCCCTGCCGCACGGGCCCGCTCTGCGCGGGCGGCAATGGCCTCGCGGTCGCCGAGCCAGTAGATCTGGAAGAACGTCTTCGGGTTCGCCGCGACGACCTCCTCGATCGGCTTGCTGGCAAACGAGGACAATCCCATCGCGGTGTTGCGAGCCGCGGCCGCGCGGGCCACGGCGACCTCGCCGTCGGGGTGCACGGCCTGCACACCGGTCGGGGAGATCAGGACGGGAAGCGAAACGTCTTGCCCCATCACGGTTGTTGCCATGTCGCGCTTTTCCAGCGCGCCGATGACGTGTGGCGCGAAGCCGAGCTCGTTGAAGGCTTCGTTGTTGCCGTTGACAGTGATCCCCTTCTCACTGCCGCCGATGAGTGCGCTGTAGGCAGACTTGGGGAGGCGCTTCTTCGCGCGCGCTTGCGCGATGGCGACGGTCTCGAACCAGGTGTCGCGTGCCATGACTAGATCGGACTTTCGTTGCAGGGCTTGGCCGGGGGCCGGGTGGACAGGGTCAGCATGATCGGCTTGCCGCGGGAGTGGTCGGCGCTGGGGCGTGGCTTGTCCCGCTCGGCGGCCAGGGCGGGTGCCCCGTACCCCTCGACGCACTCCGGGTCGGGCCCGTCGAGTGGCAGACCGGTGAAGAACTTCGCAGCCATGCAGCCGCCCCGGCACGCGTCGTAGTGCCCGCAGCTGCCGCACGCACCGGCCGACTGCGGCTCGCGCAGCTCACGGAACAAGGGCGCGTTCTTCCAGACATTGTCGAAACCGTTATCGCGCACAATGTTTCCGGCCAGGAAACGGTCATGGATGGCGAACGGGCAGGCGTAGACATCACCGACCGGGTCGATCAGGCAGACCACCCGCCCGGCGCCGCACAGGTTCAGCCCGGCCAGCGCGCCGGGCGCACCGAGGCCGGCGAGGTGGAAGAAGGAGTCACCGGTCAGGACGCGCTCGCCCTTGGCCACCAGCCAGTCATACAGCATCACCTGCTGCTCGGGGGTGGGGTGCAGTTCGTCCCAGACGTCGGCCCCGCGCCCGGACGGGCGCAACCGGGTGATGCGCAGGGTGGCGCCGTACCGGTCGGCGAGCGCCTTGAAGTCGTCGAGCTGGTCGACGTTGTGGCGGGTGACGACCACCGAGATCTTGGCGTCTTTGAAGCCGGCGGCGGCCAGGTTCTCCAGCGCGCCGGTGGCCATCTCGAACGACCCCGGGCCGCGGACCGCGTCGTTGACTTCCGCGGTCGCACCGTCCAGCGAGATCTGGACGTCGACGTAGTCGCTGGCAGCCAGTCGCCCCGCTACCTCGGGGGTGATGCGCACGCCGTTGGTGGAGAACTTCACGCCGACGTGGTGGGCGGTCGCGTAATCGACCAGCTCCCAAAAGTCAGGGCGCACAGTGGGTTCGCCGCCACCGATGTTGACATAGAACACCTGCATGCGCTCGAGCTCGTCGATGATGTCCATGCACTGACGAGTGGACAGCTCGCGGGGATCGCGCTTGCCCGAGGAGGACAGGCAGTGCACGCACGCGAGGTTGCAGGCGTAAGTCAGCTCCCAGGTGAGGCAGATCGGCGCGTCGAGGCCTTGCTCGAACTGCTCGATCAGCCGGGGTACCGGTGCCACCGAAGTCATTGGGAATCCTTGGGAATCAACATGTTCGAGGTCACCAGCACGCTCAGTGCGTGTAGATAGGGTGCCTCGTCGGGCTCGTCGACCCCGGCGGCCCGCAGGGCGGAGCGCGCGTCAGGGTGTTCGGACAGCGAATTCACCACGGCGAGGATGGTGCGGTTCTTCAGGAACGACAGCTTCCTGGTGCCGAAGTGGTACAGCAGTGCGCCGAAAGGTTCCGGGCGCACGGCCACCTGCGGATGCAGACGCCAGCTGAGTGCCGGGTCGAAATCCGACCCGGCCACAGCCGGATCGCCCACAGCGTGGGCAGGCACGGTCAGTAGACCCCGCACATCCCGTCGATGGAGACCTCTTCGACCAGCGTCTCGGTCACCAGTTCGGTCTCGGTCTCACTTGCGTGGCTCGGCTCCATGAAAAGCACCCTTTCGTCGGCCAGGTTCTCGACAATTGTGATCGAGATCGCAAGAATATGGCATCGAGTGCCGAAAAGAAAGGGGGTGGGTCAATGACGAGTGGTTCGGCGGGTTCGGGCGGGGCCCGCGTGGGGCGGCGCCGCTCCACCACCGGAGACCACATCACCGACGTCGCGCTCGACTTGTTCGCGACCTACGGGTTCGGCTCGGTCAGCGTCGATGACGTGGCCCAGGCCTCCGGGATCGCGCGGCGCACGCTGTTTCGCTACTACCCGTCGAAGAACGCGATCCCGTGGGGCGACTTCGACGCCCACCTGAAGCACTTCCGCCAACTGTTCGACGCGGTGGACGCCAACGAGCCGATCAGCACGGCCCTGCGCTCCGCCTTGTTGGCGTTCAACACTTTTGACGAGTCGGAAACCGAACGGCACCGCCAGCGGATGCGGGTGATCCTGCAGACCGCCGAGCTACAGGCGCACTCGATGACGATGTACGCCGGCTGGCGAGCAGTCGTCTCGGACTTCGTGGCCGCCCGCACCGGCGGCCAGTCCGGTGACCTGATCCCCCAGTCGGTGGCCTGGCTGATGCTCGGCGTCGCCCTGTCCGCCTACGAATACTGGCTGGCCAACGAGTCGGTGCCGCTGCCACAGGCGATCGGTGACGCCTTCGACGTCGTCGCGCACGGACTCGACGATCTGGACGGGCGCTGAAGTCGGTCGGCGCAAAAAGTTTCGCCGGGCCCGTCGGAGTTCGGCCCGATGCGACGACGATAGAGATGTGAGCGCGGATCCGGACCATACCGATGCCCCGCACCGGCTGTTGCAGCTCTACGACGACGCACTTCCGGTCGTCTACGGCTACTTCGTCCGCCGCTGCGGTGACCGGGCCACCGCGGAGGACCTGACCTCGGAGACGTTCCTGGCCGCCATGGACGCCGCCCGCAGGCCGCAGCCGCCGCCGATCGCAGTGCCCTGGCTGCTGGGTGTGGCGCGGCACAAGCTCGCCGACCACTACCGGCGCCGCGCGAGCCGGCCGACGGTCACCGTCGCCGAGGTACCCGAGAAGGAGCCCTCCGACGAATGGGACGTGGAGTTGGACCGCATCGTCGCCGAAAGCGTGCTGTCCCGGTTACCTGAGGCGCACCGCACCGTACTGGCGCTGCGCTATATGGATGACTGCAGCGTGCCCGAGTGTGCGGAGCTGATCGGACGAACCGTGCATGCCACCGAAGCGCTGCTGGTGCGCGCCCGTCGCGCCTTCAGGGCCCAGTATCCGGATCGGGAAGGAGGGCTGTCGTGAACAACAACATCGATCCGTTGACCGTGCTGCACGGCGACGACAGTGCGGTCCAGCCCGATCCCGCGTTCGCGGCCGGTCTGCGGGCGCGTCTGGAAGCGGCACTTTTGCTTCCGAATCGAACAGGAGGAGTTGTCATGAGTGGTACAGATGCAGCCATCGCCGAGCTGAACGAGCGGGCCGTCGAACCCGGTGCTGCGCTCCCGCGGCCTGCCGCGCTGCCCTATCTCACCGTTGCCGACGCGCGTGCGGCGATCGCCTGGTACACCGATGTCTTCGGCGCATCGCTGGTCGGCCTGCCCTATGAGATGGACGACGGCCGTATCGGCCACGCCGAGCTCCAGATCGGCGACGGCATGCTTTACCTCGCCGACCAGTATCCGGAGCTTGGCCTGAAAGCGCCTTCACCGCAGTCTGTTTCGGTGAGTTTGATGCTCCCGGTAGCCGACACCGACTCGACGCTGGGGCGGGCACGCGATCGCGGCGCCACCGTGCAGCGCGAGCCGTATGAGAACCATGGCACCCGCAGCGCCGCGATCGTCGACCCGTTCGGTCACCGATGGATGCTCAGCGGACCGGTTACCGGCGTGGCGGTGCCGATTCAACACGGCGACGTCGGCTACGTCTCGGTGTGGACGCCGGACGCCGAGCGGGCCGCAACCTTCTACGGCCACGTACTCGGCTGGACGTACGATCCAGCGACCCATCAGGTCACCAACACCAAGCAACGCATCGGGATCCACAGCGTCGATGCACCCCCCACTTTGTTCTGCTGCTATGCCGTGGACGACCTCGCGGGTGCACGGCGCTCGATTGCGGACGGCGGCGGTACCGTCGACGATCTCGAGCACTTCGATTTCGGCACGCTGAGCGGCGCCACCGACCCCCAGGGCGCGTCGTTCGCCGTCTTCGCCCCAACCCGTGACGAACCACGGCCCGAGCTCAACGGCTCTGGGCCAGGCGAACTTTCGTACATCACCTACGAAGTGCTCGACGCGAAGGCGTTCAAGTCGTTCTACAGCCGCGTGCTGTTCTGGACGTTCGAACCGGGCCGTATCGAGGATGGGTGGCAGGTCAATGACACACACCCGATGGCAGGTGTTGCGGGCGGCAGCACCCGTCCGGTGATCGTGCCGATGTGGACTGTGGCCGACATCGATGCCGCTGTCGCCCGCGTGCGGGAAGCCGGCGGAGCCATCATCACCGAGCCGAGCCGGCAGCCTTATGGACTGATGGCGGAGTGCACGGACGACCAGGGCGGCCGGTTCTACTTAGGAGAATTCTGATTTCGGCGCGTTTTCGCTCGCTCAGCGAACGAAAACGCGCCGAAAACGCTCAGGATTGGGGAAGGACCTCGGCGATCGGCGCGCCGGCAGCGATCTTGGCGCGGGTCTTCATGACCTTGCCGGGCATGCCGCCGCCGACCACGCCGGCCACCACGCCGTCGCGCTCGTAGAACGCCAGGAACTTACGGCCGTCGTCCTCGACGATGTGCACGGTGTCGGTGGCTTCCGGCTCACCCAGGCACTGGATCTTGACGTCGTACTGATCACTCCAGAAGTACGGCACGACGATCACCGACGGCGCGTCCTGGCCCAGCATCGACGGCACGATGACGCGGGCCTGCTCGGCCACGTTGCTCCAATGCTCGACGCGTGCTTGGTGTCCGGTGGCATCACGCCAGGACGCGACGTCACCGAGCGCCCACACTCCTGGCGCACTGGTGCGGCCCGCCTCGTCGCACACGACGCCGTTGTCGACCACGATCCCGCTGCCCGCCAGCCAGTCGGTGGCCGGGCGCGACCCGATGCCGACCACCACGAGGTCGGCTGCCAGCTCGCTGCCGTCGGACAACACGACTCCGGACACGTGGCCGTTCTCGCCGCGGACCTCGGCCACGCCGATGCCGGTGCGCACGTCGACGCCCTCTGCGCGATGCAGCCGGGCCACCAGGTTTCCGACCTGCTCGCCCAGCACCGAGGCCAGCGGCGCGGGCTGCGGCTCCACCAGAACCACGTCCACGCCCAGCTTGCGCAGGCTGGCCGCGACCTCACAGCCGATGAACCCGGCACCAATGATCACCGCGTGGCGGGCCGACGCGGCATGGCTGCGCAGCGCCAGCGCCTCGTCGAACGTCCGCAGCACCCGGATGCCCTCCAGGTCGGGGAATGACGGAATGCGCTTGGGCACCAGGCCCGTCGCGATCACCAGCTCGTCATAGCCCAGCACCGAGCCATCGGCCAGGGTCACCGTTTGGGCCGCGGTGTCCAGCGAGGTGACCGCACTGCCCAACCGCACGGTGATGTCGTTCTCGGTGTAGAACTCGGCCGGCTTGAGCGCGACATCGTCGAGGGCGGCGTGCAGCACGTCCTTGGACAGCGGCGGGCGGTCGTACGGCAGGTGTGCCTCATCGCTGACGATGGTGACCGGCCCGGCGTATCCCGACTTGCGCAACTGTTCAGTTGCCCTGGTGGCGGCCAATCCGCCGCCGACGATGACAATTCCGTTTTCGCTCATTCCCACGTGGTGTTCTTACACGATCGCCGCCGTGACGTGCGCGCCAGCCCCGCCTTCACCAACCGGGCGTTAGGCAGGTGACCGGTCGAGCAGGTTGGACAACACCACGATGCTTTCGCTTCGTTCGATGTCGGCACTTGACCGGATCCGCTCGAGGGCGGCCTCCAAGTGGCGCATGTCGCGGGCCAGCACGTGCAAGATGGCGTCCGAGGTACCGGTGACCGTGGCCGCGCTGATGATCTCGGGGATGTCAATCCAGGCCGCGCGCAACTGATCCGGCGCGATCGTGCCGTGGCAGTACACCTGAACGTAGGCCTCGGTGTTCCAGCCGAGCGCGCTGCGATCGACGACCGTGGTGAAGCCGCGGATGACACCGTTGTCCAGCATCCGGTCGACCCGGCGCTTGACCGCGGGCGCCGACAGATTCACCCGGGCACCGATCTCGGCGAACGTGGCGCGGGCATGCTCGGTGAGCTCGGTCAGGATGCGCTCGTCAGTGTCGTCGAGCCGGTCCATCGGCTGGGCTCCTCTCCTCGGTTAACAGATCGCCGCTGTGGCAGCCGTAGCGCAAGAAATCGATTATAGACACGCAACAGAGGTCGATTGATTGCGTCAGAGTCGCCTTCTATCGTTGATTTCATGACGATATCCCCAGATGTCGCCGCCGCGTCAACGAGGACACCGCGCAGCCAGCGACTTCGCCACTACGCCATGACCCCGCCGACATACTTCGCCGTCGAATACGCCATCAACCCATGGATGGACACCAGCACGCCGGTCGACGTCGACCGGGCCATCGCCCAATGGGAGAATCTGCGGGACACCTACCACCGTCTCGGTCACACCGTCGACGTCGTCGAACCGGTCGCCGGACTACCGGACATGGTCTACGCGGCCAACGCCGGACTGATCATCAATGGCACCGCCATCGTCGCTCGCTTCAAACACGCCGAACGACAGGGCGAATCCGTCGCCTACGCCTCCTGGATGGATCAGCGCGGACACCATCCCCTCGCCACCCGCCACGTCAACGAAGGACAGGGCGATCTGCTGGTCGCAGGATCAATGATCTTGGCCGGCACTGGTTTTCGCACCCAGTCGCAGGCGCACGCTGAGGTGGCCGGGATCACCGGTCTGCCGGTGATCTCGCTGGAACTCGTCGATCCGCGCTTCTACCACCTCGACACCGCACTCACGGTGCTCGACGACACCACGATCGCCTACTACCCACCCGCCTTCACCGCCGAGGCTCGCGGCCGGCTGAGCACGCTCTTCCCCGACGCCATCGAAGTCGCAAGCACCGATGCCTACGTCCTGGGCCTCAACGCGGTGTCCGACGGGAAGCACGTCGTCCACCCCGCCCAGGCCACCGGTTTCGCCAAACAGCTCTACCACGCGGGCTTCCATCCCATCGGAGTCGACCTCTCCGAGCTGCTCAAGGGCGGCGGATCGGTGAAATGTTGCACGCTGGAGGTGTTTTCATGACCATGGCCGACACCGTCAAGAAGGCAGCCACCCGAACCACTGTTGAAGCCATCGCGCTCGACAACACCTACGCCGCACACAACTATTCGCCGCTTCCGGTGGTGGCCGCCAGTGCCCGAGGGGCGTGGATCACCGACGTGGAGGGGCGCCGGTACCTGGACTGCCTGGCTGCGTATTCCGCAGTCAACTTCGGCCATCACAACGACGAGATCGTTGCCACCGCCCACCGTCAGCTCGATGCCGTGACCCTGGTCAGCCGGGCGTTCCACTCCGACCAGCTCGGCCCGTTCTGTGAGGCGCTGGCCGGGCTGTGCGGCAAGGACATGGTGCTGCCGATGAACAGTGGCGCCGAGGCGGTGGAAAGCGGCCTCAAGGTCGCCCGCAAATGGGGCACCGACGTCAAGGGCGTAGCCCCCGATATGGCCAACATCATCGTGGCCGACAACAACTTTCACGGCCGCACGATCAGCATCGTCAGTTTCTCCTCCGACGCCACCGCCCGCGGTGGATTCGGCCCCTTCACACCGGGATTCCGGTCCGTACCCTTCGGTGACGCCGACGCGGTCGCGGCAGCCATGGACGAGAACACGGTCGCCGTCCTCATCGAGCCGATCCAGGGCGAAGCCGGCATCATCGTCCCGCCCGACGATTACCTGCCCCGGTTGCGCCGGCTGTGTACCCAGCGCAACGTGCTGCTGATCGCCGACGAGATTCAGTCCGGCCTGGCCCGCACCGGCCACACCTTCGCCTGCGACCACTGGGGCGTGGTGCCCGACGTCTACCTGCTCGGCAAGGCCCTTGGCGGAGGGGTGGTTCCGCTGTCCGCCGTCGTCGCCGACCGCGACATCCTAGGGGTGCTTCATCCCGGCGAGCACGGGTCGACGTTCGGCGGCAACCCGCTGGCCGCCGCCATCGGATCCACTGTGATCGACATCCTGCGGCGAGGCGAATTCCAGTCCCGCTCAGCCGAACTCGGGCTGCGCCTGCATTCCCGGCTACGGTCACTGATCGGCCACGGCGGCGTGCTCTCGGTGCGCGGAATGGGCCTGTGGGCCGGTGTCGACATCGACACCCGCGTGGGGACCGGTAAACAACTCAGCATGACGCTGGCCGAGCGCGGCGTGCTGGTCAAGGACACCCACGGCTCTACCTTGCGATTCGCTCCACCGCTGGTCATCACCGCCGAGGAGATCGACTGGGCGATTGAGCAGTTAGCAAGCGTACTGGCTGGGCCAGGCGCACACTAACCGGTAGTTCACTCTAGGGCCTACAGGAGGCACTATGACCGCTCCACCGTTGAGCCTCTCCCAGCAATTGTTCCGCCGCCGCCCCGTTGCCGGCGCTCCTGTCGCACATGGTGCCTCTGACCATCTCAAGCGAAGTATCGGCACCTTTCAGCTGACACTGTTCGGTGTCGGCGCGACCGTCGGCACCGGCATCTTCTTCGTGCTGTCCGCCGCGGTTCCCGAGGCGGGGCCCGCAGTTCTAGTCTCGTTTGTCCTCGCCGCCATCGCGGCGGGGCTATCCGCCCTGTGCTATGCAGAGATGGCGTCCTCTGTGCCGGTATCGGGCTCGACGTACTCATACGCCTACACGACGATGGGTGAATTCGTCGCGATGGGGGTGGCAGCCTGCCTGCTTCTGGAATATGGCGTGTCGATCTCCGCTGTCGCGGTTGGGTGGAGCGGCTACCTGAACAAGTTGTTGGACAACGTGTTTGGCTGGCAGATCCCACAGTCATTGACGTCGGCTCCATGGGACGCAACGCCGGGCATCGTCAACCTACCCGCGGTTCTGCTGATCCTGATGTGCATGGCGCTGCTGATCCGCGGTGCCAGTGAGTCGGCTGCCGTCAACACCATCATGGTGCTGATCAAGCTCGGCGTGCTCGCAATGTTCATCGTCATTGCGCTCACAGGGTTCAACGCTGACCATTTCCATGGCTTCTGGGACAAAGGCGCAGCCGGCATCACCGCGGCGGCGAGCATGATCTTCTTCTCGTTCATCGGCCTCGACGCAGTGTCGACGGCCGGTGACGAGGTGAAGGATCCGCAAAAGACCATGCCTCGCGCGATCATTGCTGCACTGCTCGTGGTGACCACCTTCTACATCCTGGTGGCGTTCGCCGGACTCGGCACGCAGGACGCCGCCGAGTTCGGGTCGGACGAACAGGCCGAAGCGGGGTTGTCAGTGATCTTGGAGAACATCACCGGTGGAACCTGGGCCAGCACGTTGCTGGCTGCCGGCGCGGTGATCTCGATCTTCTCGGTGACCCTGGTGGTGATGTACGGCCAGACCCGCATCCTGTTCGCGATGGGCCGGGATGGACTGCTGCCGTCGATGTTCGCAAAGGTCAACCCGCGCAGCATGACGCCGGTCGGCAACACCGTCATCGTCGCGGTCGCCACCGGGATCCTTGCCGGATTCATTCCACTGAACTGGCTTCTGGACGCCGTGTCGATCGGTACATTGGTCGCCTTCATCACGGTGTCGATCGGTGTCATCGTCCTGCGGGTCAGGGAACCCAATCTGACGCGCCCATTCAAGGTCCCCGGCTATCCGGTGACGCCTGTACTCTCCATCCTCGCGTGCGCGGCTGTGCTGTACGGCCTGCGTTGGCAGACATGGTTGGTCTTCGGCGGCTGCGTTGCCCTCGTGCTGCTCTTCTATTTGTTGTGGGGCCGACGCCACAGTGCGCTCAATGCCGGCGGCGCCGACGGCTATATCCCGACCGCGGTTCCCGGTGACGACGACGTCATGTACGTCGAGGAGCCCAAGGACCACCACTTCGTCACCAAGCACGAGGATGAGCCGTGACCGTCGCTGTCGGCTACCTGGCGGGAAAGAGTGGTCGGTCACCACTGCACTTGGCGGTCGAAGCGGCCAAGACCCTCAAGACCTCGCTGACTGTGGTCACCGTCGTGCCACGGCCGTGGATGACGCCATCGCTGGGCCGGATCGACGCCGAATACGCTCAGTACGCCGAGCAATTGGCCGCGAATTCGGCAACGCAGGCACAGGGATACCTCGACTCGATCGCCGCGGGACTCGACGTCAAGTACCACAAGGTCGCTCACCGGTCGGTATCCGGCGGACTGCTCGAGGCAGTCGCCGAAGTCGAACCCGAGGTGCTGATCCTGGGCTCTGCTGCAGACGGCAAGCTCGGCCAGGTGGTGATCGGCTCGACAGGAGACCGCCTGCTGCACTCGTCGCCAGTGCCGATGGCCATCAGTCCACGCGGCTATCGCGGCTCGAAATCCGGCGGGCTGACCCGGATTACCGCCGCGTACCCGGGCACACCGGAAACCTTGCATGTGGTGGAGCGCGTTACCGCGCTCAGTGTGCGGCTCAGTGTGCCAATGCGTGTCATCACGTTCGCTGTTCGTGGCCGCACGATGTATCCACCAGAGGTCGGGCTGAGTGCCGAGGACTCGATCCTCGACCAGTTGGCAGCTCACGCCCGAGAAGGACTGGTGCGGTTGAGGACTGACGGCGTGGTAGGACAAGACGTGGAATTGCAGGTCGTCACCGGCAATGGCTGGGGCGAGGCGCTCGACGCCGCCGACTGGCAAGACGGCGATCTGCTGGCCATCGGCACGTCGCCGGCCGGCGGAATCGCCCGGGTGTTTCTTGGCTCCCACGGCTCGAAGATCCTGCGGCACAGCCCCGTTCCGGTGCTGGTGCTACCGGGCTGAGTCCGATGTAGCCACTCCTCAGCGCCTCGCTTCGCTGCGGCGCATCGTCGTGACTAGTACTTCATCACCCCGCGGTCGACGTTGATCTGCGAGCCGGACAACGTGGCCGAGTTGTCACCGGCCAGCCAGACCACCACGTCGGCCACCTCGTCGACGTTCATGAAGTCGGATAGTTTGCCGGTCGCACTCTGACCTGTGGGCAGGTACGGCATCGGCGAGAAGCCGTGCAGGAAGCTGGGATGTGCGGCGAAAACACCCATCATGGCGTCGTTCTCGGTCATCGGCGTGGCCACCGAGTACGGGTGGATGGAGTTGACCCGGATACCGTACTCGCCGACTTCGAGCGCGAGGGAATTCGTCAGCGCGGTCAGGCCGTGCTTGGACGCGGCGTAATGGCTGTTACCCGGGGTGGCTTTCAGGCCCGCCGATGAACTGACCACCACGATGGAGCCACCGTTACCCGCGTCGATCATCGCCGGAACGACGGCCCGCAGCGTGCGCCACGTGCCGGTGAGGTTGACGTCGATGACCGTGTTCCACTGCTCGTCGGTCAGCTCCCACAGCCGGCCCCAAGACAGCACACCGGCGTTGGCCACCAGGATGTCGAGGCGCCCGAACTGTTCGACACCGTCGGCCACCAGCTGGCGCACCGCGGCGTCGTCGCGGACGTCGACCTCGCGGGCCAGCACCTTGCGGCCCTCGGCCTCCACCAGCTGCACCGTTTCGCGCAGGTCCTCGGGCGTGGTGCCGGGATAGGGAATCGTGTCGCTGACCGTCGCGCAGATGTCGGAGATGATGACGTCGGCGCCCTCCCGGGCCAGCCGTATCGCGTGGGCGCGCCCCTGGCCGCGGGCAGCCCCGGTCACGAATGCCACTCGTCCTTCAAGCGTCCCCGACAATGTTGTCATCAAATGGCCCTTTCGATCAGCTGCCGCCAGGCTAGCAAGCTAACTGGAACGTGTTCTAGGAACCACTGTCAATAGTCGACTGGGTCGCGGACAATCGGGCAGGTCATGCAGTGGCCGCCGCCGCGTCCGCGGCCCAGTTCGGCGCCCACGATCGCGATGACTTCGACCCCGGCCTTGCGCAACAGCGAATTGGTGTGGGTGTTGCGGTCGTAGGCGAACACCACACCGGGCTCGACGGCCACCAGGTTGTTGCCGCTGTCCCACTGCTGACGTTCGGAGTCGTAGGCGGTGCCGCCGGTCTCGACGACCCGCAGCGCACCGACACCCAGGGCCGCCGCGACCACCTCCACGAACGGCTTGGTCTCCTCGATGACGTCGAGGCCGGGCGCGGAGTCGCTGGGCACCAGCGTGAAAGCCTGGATGTTGTCTACGATTTCGGGGTAAATCGTCACCACGTCGCGATCGGCGAAGGTGAACACCGTGTCGAGGTGCATGGCCGCCCGCAGTTTCGGCATCCCGGCCACGATCACCTTCTCGACCGCGCCCTTGGCGAACAGCGTGGCCGCCACCTGGGTGATGGCCTGGCGCGACGTGCGTTCACTCATGCCGATCAGCGCCACACCGTTGCCGGG
The DNA here is from genome assembly GCA_000230935.2 of Mycolicibacterium rhodesiae JS60. Taxonomy (GTDB): domain Bacteria; phylum Actinomycetota; class Actinomycetes; order Mycobacteriales; family Mycobacteriaceae; genus Mycobacterium; species Mycobacterium rhodesiae_B. Next base: position 1,686,637 of record AGIQ01000002.1, on the reverse strand, counting down.
GACCAGTACGTCGCCGCCCTCGATAGTGGCCATCCCCCATGACTTTTCGGGATCACCCCACCACACCGTGGAACCGGCGAACTCGGGATGGAATTCGTAGATGGCCTTCATCAACAGCGTCTCGTCGTGGCGGGCCGGCCAGAACAGCGGGTTGAGCGTGACACCGGAGTAGATCCAGCAGGTGGTGTCGCGGGTGTAGAGGGTGTTGGGCAGCGGCGGCATCAGGTATTCGGTGATGCCTGCGTGCTCGCGGGCCAGGGCGCGGTAGCCCTTGCCGAGGTCGGCGGGCAGGTCGCGGGTGGACAGCCCGCCGATCAGGAACTCGGCGAGTCGAGGGGTGGCCAGCCCGTCCAGGAAGGAGCGGGTCTCCTCGACAAGCCCCAGTCCCACTTCGTTGGCGATGATCTTGCGGTCAAGAAGCCAGGTGCGAGCTTGCGGGATGTCCATGGTCTCGGTGAGCAGGTCGTGCAGTTCGACCACCGCGACGCCGCGGTCGCGCATCTTGTCGATGAAGTCGAAGTGGTCGCGTCGCGCGTTCTGGACCCACAGCACGTCGTCGAAGAGCAGGTCGTCACAATTGGTCGGGGTCAGCCGTTCGTGGGCCAGGCCCGGCGAACACACCAGAACCTTGTGCAGCTTCCCGACTTCCGAATGCACGCCGTACGACGCGGATGGCGACGACATCGAGGGATCCTTTCAGGTTGGATGGCCGGAGATCAGATCTGGATCGCACCGGTGGCCAGGGATACCACACCCCCGATCGCTCCGAGGACGATGGCCGCGAAGAGAACAGCCTCCGCGGGTGCAAAGACCCGCAGATTGCGTTCCCGTCGGGCTTTCCAGTACAGGGCCGCACCCGGGGCGTAGAGGATGCACGACAGCAAGAGATGGTCCCAGCCCGCCGCGTAGACGAGGAACAGCGTGTAGATCGTGGCCAGCGCCGCGACGATCGCGTCTGGCAGCAACGATCTTCGGTCGCCGTAGGTCTCCCGGGTGATCGTGAGCTTCAGCGCGTACCCGGCCGCCAGCAGGTAGGGAATGAGCGCCAGCGCCGCGGTCAGGTCCAGCATGAAGTCGAGCGCCTCGGAAGTGAACAGCAGCAGAATCAGCAGCAGCTGCACCAACCCGCCGGCCAAGATCAGCGCATTGACAGGTGCCCCCTTCGCATTCTCCTTGGCCAGGAATTTGGGCATGTCTTCCAACTTTGCCGGAACGTACAGGATCTCGGCGGCCATCAGTGTCCAAGCCAGATAGGCGCCGAGCACCGAGAGGATGACGCCGAGCCGGATGAACACGGAGCCCCAATGTCCGACAATCGATTCCAGGACGGAAGCCATGGACGGTTGCGCGACGGTTGCCAACTCAGACTGCGGCATCACCCCATACGACGAAAGCGTCACCAACATGAAGACGGCCAGCACCGAGAGGAATCCGATGACCGTGGCGCGACCTACGTCCTCGCGCTTGCGCGCGAACCGGGAGTACACGCTGGCGCCTTCGATCCCGAGGAACACGAACACCGTGATCAACATGGTGCCCTTGGCTTGTTCGAAAAGCGATGTCCAGGAGTAGTTTCCGTCGCCACCCCAGAAGTTCTTCGAGAACACCCCGCCCTCGAACGCGATTACCGCAATCACGATGAACACCAGGATGGGCACGACCTTGGCGAAAGTGGCGATTCGGTTGATGATCGCGGCTTCCTTGACACCACGCAGGATCAGGTAGAAGAACAGCCACACGCCGACCGACGAACAGATCACCGCCACGACCGTGTCGCCCGCACCCAGCGCAGGGAACAAGGCGCTCGTCGTCGTCATGATCAGCACCCAGTAGGACGTGTTACCCGCGCACGCCGATGCCCAGAACCCGAACGCACTGTTGAATCCGACGTAGTCGCCAAAGCCTGCCTTGGCGTACGCGAAGATACCGGCGTCCAGTTCTGGCTTACGGGTGGCCAGACGCTGGAAGACAAAGGCCAGCATCAACATTCCGGCACCGGCAATGGTCCATGCGATCAGCGCGCCCGCGACGCCGGTTTCCGCCCCGAACCGACGAGGCAGCAAGAACACCCCTGACCCGACCATCGAGCCGACCACCATGGCGGTCAGGGTCGGCAGGCTGACCTTTCCGTCGGCCTGCGGCGACGCCTCGGTGGAAGCCATCGGCAGCTCCTTCGCTGATCCCGCCAGCTCTCGTCATGTTAACCGGCGAGACGGGCGAAAGCAGCCGCTTAGAGCTCGGAGATGATCTGTTGGCGCTTCGCGGTGTATTCGGCCTCGGTGATCGAGCCGGTCGCACGCAACGTCTCGAGCTCCTGTAAGCGCTGCGCGGTCGACATGTCCGGCATCGACGGCTTGACTAAGCTCGGCGGCGGGGCCGCGGGCGCCGCCGGAGCCGCGGCGGCGGGCTGCGCGGCGGCGGCCCGGCGAACGACAGCAATGACCTGTTGGCGCACAGCAGGATTGGACCGAATGTCGATGGTACCGTTCATCGGAACGCCGTTGGCCCGCAGGATCTGCATGATCTCCATCAACGGACCCGCCTGACCCCGTAGGTCATAGGTCTTGTTCTCCTCGGCGAGGGTGAACTGCGCGGGCACCACACCGGCGATCAAAGCGCTGGCGTTCCAATCGATTTCGTACTTCTGCGTGCCGGGCTCAACGAGGGCCACCAGTTTGTGGGCATTGAGGATCTGCATCCGGGTCGGGCTGGAGGCCATGGTCTCCTGCGCGTCGAAGCCTTGATACCCGGGCACTTCGAAGTGCAGGTTCACCTTGATCATCTGCTGGTCGTTGACGAACCACGAGGTATCCGAGATTCCGGTGATCTGGGCCAGCACCAGCACCCCGCGCTGGTTCAATTCCTCATGGCGGGCCGCCGATTTCATACCGGCGTTGGTGAGCCACAGCGCGGCCAGCACATCGCCCGCAGTGATCAGCAGACCGACCCAGAACATCCAGCCGATATACGGCCGAGCCATCGGGCCGAGAGCGAAGTACACAATCAGGAAGATCGGACCGACCAGGCCGCCGAACAGCAACACCGTCAGTTGCGCTTTGATGTACCGCCCCAACATGTGCCATATCCCTTCTCGGCTATCAATGTTGCGACTCAGACTAGCCCCACGGCATCAACTTCGGATGACTTGCCGAAGCCCACGAAATGGCTGCCGCAGCGCAGTTCAGGGCGCCTGCAACACGCGGTCGAGAGCAGGCAACTGCGGGGTCAGATGGGCAACGAACCCGTCGAGGTTGTTCCGCGGCGTCGGATCCCCGGCAATCGCCGTCGGCGTCGCTGTCATGGTGGGGGCCGGAGGAATTCGGGCCGCCGGGGACGGGCGGGGGGCGCCGACGCTGGCCGCGCTGACCATCAGAACCGATACGACGAGTCCGGCCAGAACAACGACCAATCCCGCGCCGCCGAGCAGAATCGACGGCGGGTATGCCCGCGGCTGGAAATCGTCCTCGTCCACCTGCCCCACCCCCGTGTGAGATGCCGAAGCGTAGCACCGGGACCAGGGATCCAAGACCGAAACGAAAAGCGGCGCCCACCGCAAGGGTGAGCGCCGCTTCCGCGGTACTAGTTCAGATCACTTGATGATCTTGGTAACCCGGCCGGCGCCGACGGTACGGCCGCCTTCGCGGATCGCGAAGCGCAGGCCCTCGTCCATGGCGACGGGCTGGATCAGCTTGACGGAGATGTCGGTGTTGTCACCGGGCATCACCATCTCGGTGCCCTCGGGGAGGGTCACGACGCCGGTCACGTCCGTGGTACGGAAGTAGAACTGCGGACGGTAGTTGTTGAAGAACGGCGTGTGGCGACCGCCCTCGTCCTTGCTCAAGATGTAGACGCTGCCCTCGAACTCGGTGTGCGGGGTGGTGGTGCCGGGCTTCACGACGACCTGGCCGCGCTCGACGTCCTCACGCTTGACGCCACGAACCAGCAGACCGACGTTGTCACCGGCCTGGCCCTGATCGAGCAGCTTGCGGAACATCTCCACACCGGTGACCGTGGTCTTCGTGACGGTCGGCTTGATGCCGACGATCTCGACTTCCTCGTTCACGTTGATGATGCCGCGCTCGACACGACCGGTGACCACGGTGCCGCGGCCGGTGATCGTGAAGACGTCCTCGACGGGCATGAGGAACGGCTTCTCGGTCTCGCGGACCGGGTCCGGGATCGACTCGTCAACGGCGTCCATCAGATCCTCGACGGACTTGACCCAGGTCGGGTCACCCTCGAGCGCCTTCAGCGCGGACACCTTGATGACCGGGGCTTCCTCGTCGAACTCCTGGGCGGCCAGCAGTTCGCGGACCTCCAGCTCGACGAGCTCCAGGAGCTCCTCGTCGTCGACCATGTCGGCCTTGTTCAGCGCCACCAGGATGTAGGGGACGCCGACCTGGCGGGCCAGCAGCACGTGCTCACGGGTCTGCGGCATCGGACCGTCGGTGGCGGCGACCACCAGGATCGCACCGTCCATCTGGGCGGCACCGGTGATCATGTTCTTGATGTAGTCAGCGTGGCCGGGGGCGTCAACGTGCGCGTAGTGACGCTTCTCGGTCTGGTACTCCACGTGGGAGATGTTGATGGTGATACCGCGCTGACGCTCCTCGGGCGCATTGTCGATCTGGTCGAATGCGCGCGATTCGTTCAGCGTCGGGTACTTGTCGTGCAGAACCTTGGTGATTGCTGCAGTCAGCGTGGTCTTGCCGTGGTCAACGTGACCGATGGTCCCGATGTTGACGTGCGGCTTCGTCCGCTCGAACTTCGCCTTCGCCACTTCTGTGTCCTCCTGGACTTGTTGTTGCTTTGGTTAAGCAGTGTTGATGTTTTCAGTTGTGGTCCGCCAAGCCGGCGGGCCAGATTTACTGACCCGTCGCCTTCGCGATGATCTCCTTCGACACGTTCGCCGGAACTTCGGCATACGAGTCGAACACCATGGAGTAGTTAGCCCGGCCCTGCGTCTTCGACCGAAGGTCGCCGACGTAGCCGAACATCTCCGACAGCGGAACCTGCGCCTTGACGACGCGCGCACCGCTGCGCTCCTCCATGGCCTGGATCTGACCACGGCGGGAGTTCAGGTCGCCGATCACGTCACCCATGTAGTCCTCGGGTGTGGTGACCTCGACGGCCATGATCGGTTCCAGGATGACGGGCTGCGCCATCGCGGCAGCCTTCTTCAGCACCTGGGAGCCGGCGATCTTGAAGGCCATTTCCGACGAGTCGACGTCGTGGTAGGCGCCGTCGAGGAGCACGACCTTCACGTTCACCAGCGGGTAGCCGGCCAGCACGCCGTACTGCATGGCGTCTTGGGCACCGGCGTCCACCGACGGGATGTACTCACGCGGGATGCGGCCACCGGTGACCTTGTTCTCGAACTCGTAGGTTGCACCGTCCTCGCCGACGAACGGCTCGAGGTTGATGAGGACCTTCGCGAACTGGCCCGAACCGCCGGTCTGCTTCTTGTGCGTGAACTCGACGTTGGTGGCGGGCCGCTTGATGGTCTCCTTGTAAGCCACCTGCGGCTTGCCGACGTTGGCCTCGACCTTGAACTCACGACGCATGCGGTCCACCAGGATGTCCAGATGCAGCTCGCCCATACCGCCGATGACGGTCTGGCCGGTCTCCTGATCCAGGTGCACCTTGAAGGTTGGATCCTCTTCGGCGAGCTTCTGGATCGAGAGGCTCAGCTTCTCCTGGTCGCTCTTGGTTTTGGGCTCGATGGCGACCTCGATAACCGGATCGGGGAACGTCATCGACTCGAGAACGATCTGGTGATTCGGATCGCTCAAGGTGTCACCGGTGGTGGTGTCCTTGAGGCCGATCACCGCGTAGATGTGGCCTGCGGACGCCGACTCGACCGGGTTCTCCTTGTTGGAGTGCATCTGGAACAGCTTGCCCAGCCGCTCCTTCTTGCCCTTGGTCGAGTTGATGACCTGCGCACCGGAGTCGACCTTGCCCGAGTACACCCGGACGTAGGTGAGCTTGCCGAAGAACGGGTGCGTGGCGACCTTGAAGGCCAGTCCGGCGAACGGCTCGTCGGCCGACGGCTTGCGCGAGATGATCTCGTCTTCCTTGCCCGGGACGTGGCCTTCGGCGGCCGCGACGTCCAGCGGGGTGGGGAGGTAGTCGATGACCGCGTCGAGCATGGGCTGAACGCCCTTGTTCTTGAACGCCGAACCACACAGCACCGGGTAGCCGGCGCTGGTGACCGTCAGCTTGCGCAGACCGGCCTTGATCTCCTCGACGGTCAGCTCTTCGCCGCCCAGGTACTTCTCCATGAGGTCGTCATCGGTTTCGGCGATGGCCTCGATCATCGCGGTGCGATACTCCTCGGCCTTCTCCTGCAGATCGGCCGGGATGTCGACGACGTCGTACTTCTCCCCGAGCTTCGTCTCGCCGCGCCACACCTTGGCCTTCATCTCGACCAGGTCGACGACGCCCTCGAAGTCACCTTCGGAGCCGATCGGCAACTGGATCGGGACCACGTTCGCGCCGAGACGGTCCTTCATGGTCTGCACCGAGAAGTAGAAGTCGGCACCCAGCTTGTCCATCTTGTTGACGAAGCAGATGCGCGGTACGTCGTACTTGTCGGCCTGCCGCCAGACCTGCTCGGACTGCGGCTCGACACCTTCCTTGCCGTCGAAGACGGCTACGGCACCGTCGAGCACGCGCAGCGAACGCTCCACCTCGACGGTGAAGTCGACGTGGCCTGGGGTGTCGATGATGTTGATCTGGTTGTCGTTCCAAAAGCAGGTGGTAGCGGCCGAGGTGATGGTGATACCCCGCTCCTGCTCCTGCTCCATCCAGTCCATCGTGGCGGCACCGTCGTGCACCTCACCGATCTTGTAGGAGATACCGGTGTAGAAGAGGATGCGCTCGGTCGTCGTCGTCTTGCCGGCATCGATGTGCGCCATGATGCCGATGTTGCGGACCTTGTTCAGGTCGGTCAGCACGTCCTGTGCCACGGCTAAATTCCCACTCTTTCGGTTCTCAGTTCGGTGTATTCGGTGCGCCGAGCGTCCGCAACATGCCCCTTCGCAGGCTGCCGGCGCTTGCAATCACCAGCGGTAGTGCGCGAAGGCCCGGTTCGCCTCGGCCATCTTGTGGGTGTCTTCACGTCGCTTGACGGCAGCACCCAGGCCATTGCTGGCGTCGAGGATCTCGTTGGCCAGGCGTTCGATCATGGTCTTCTCGCGGCGCGCCTTGGAGAAGCTGACCAGCCAGCGCAGGGCCAGCGTGGTCGAGCGATCGGGGCGCACCTCGACGGGCACCTGATAGGTGGCGCCACCGACACGACGGCTGCGCACCTCCAGGGCGGGCTTGACGTTGTCGAGAGCGCGCTTCAGGGTGACGACCGGATCGGTGCCGGTCTTGTCGCGAGCCTGTTCGAGCGCACCGTAAACAATGCGTTCCGCCAGCGATTTCTTCCCGTCCAGCAGCACTTTGTTGACCAGTTGGGTGACCAGCTGCGACCCGTAGACCGGATCGTTGACGAGAGGACGCTTGGGAGCGGGACCCTTGCGCGGCATCAGCTCTTCTCCTTCTTCGCGCCGTAACGGCTGCGGGCCTGCTTGCGGTTCTTGACGCCCTGGGTGTCCAGCGAGCCACGGATGATCTTGTAGCGCACACCCGGGAGGTCCTTAACCCGACCACCGCGCACCAGCACCATCGAGTGCTCCTGCAGGTTGTGCCCCTCACCGGGGATGTAGGCGGTGACTTCCACGCCGGATGTCAGCTTCACGCGCGCGACCTTGCGAAGTGCCGAGTTCGGCTTCTTCGGGGTGGTCGTGTACACGCGGGTGCACACGCCTCGGCGCTGCGGGCTGCCCTTGAGGGCCGCGGTCTTCACCTTCGCGACCTTGTCGGTGCGACCCTTGCGGACCAGCTGCTGAATGGTTGGCATTACCGGCTTTCTTCTCTCGTTCGTCTTTCGGCGGTTCTCAAGTCTCTGTACTGCTGTTTTAGCCCCGCCGCGTACCCCGCTGCCGGGCGTGTCGCACACACTGCGCGCACCGGCAAAATCCGATGCATACTGGACATGCGAATTGACCCGGCGTGCGCGCATGCGTTCCTGCTTGCGCCCCTATTGGCCAGGCACGAGCTTCTACGATACCAGGCGCGGCACGCCCCTCCAAACTCGGTGTACGACGCCTTACTGCAGGTCAACGCGTGAATGTCGGCGTCGGTTCTGCGCAGCCCGGTTATCGGGGTACTCGACTGCGGCCTCAGCCGGGTGTATCGCTGCGGCGGGCCATACCGGCGGCCAGCCGCAGCACCATATCGGAGAACACGGCGTCGGTGTCGACCATGTCCATGACACCGGTCATCTCCAGCAGGACGAACCCGTGTATTGCCGCCCAGAACTCCAGCGAGGCATAGAAGGCGTCGTCACCGTCCAGGCCGTAGGAGGCCAGCACCTCGATGACCGGCGCCGCGGCGGCGTGCGAGGCGGCGGTGAACTCGGGATCGTCACCATCCAGGGGCATCCGGGTGAAGGCCGAGTAGCGGCCGGGATGGTGATGGGCGTAGCTGCGGTACGCGCTGGCCATCGCCGTCACCGCGTCGTCGCGGGTGCGGCCCTGCCCGGCGGCGGACAGCATCCGCAGGATGTCGTCGATGACGTGCATGCGGACGGTCCGGCGCAGGTCTTCCAAGCTGTGCACGTGGTTGTAGAGCGACGGCCCCTTGGTGCCCAGCTGGGTGGCCAGGGCATTGATCGTCAGTCCGTCCCACCCCTCGCGGTCCAGGAAGGTCAGCGCCGCATTGACGATGACCTCACGGCTGAGTTTCGCGGACCTCGCCGACGCCCGGTTGCCGGAGCGCGGCCGACCGCCCGCGGAGTCCGATTCCGGCGAAGATGTCATGACGAGGCCCTTCAATGGTGGATCGACGAGGAACTCTAGTTGACCGACCGGCAGGGACGTAGGCTCCAACTCGGGTTGGGGTGGAAATTAGAGGGGCCGTCGGTGCGCTGGGGACCACTCAAGGGTCGTCGAACACGGTGATCGCGGATAACGTCGTCAACGAACCGGATCGATCGCGTCCGGCGCGGGACCTCGAAGGATGTATGTGATGCACTCCCCCACCCTGATCGCCGGGATCGGCATGCTCGCCGTCATCGCCCTGGCAGGCTGCGGATCCACCAGTAAGGACACCGAGTCCCCGACGGCCACGGCCGGAAAGTCGGGCGCTCAAGTGGAAGTGGGCAACACCATCAACTACGGCTCGTTCGGCACCACCGCCGAGATCGACTGCGCCGACGGCAAGTCGCTCAACGTGGGCGGTTCGAACAACACCTTGACGGTGAAGGGCTCCTGCGCGTCGGTGAACATCGGCGGTGCGGACAACAAGATCACCTTCGACAAGATCGACAAAGAACTCTCCGTCGTCGGCCTCAACAACACCGTCACCTACAAGGGCGAGCCGAAGGTCAACAACCTCGGCTCGGGGAACACCCTCAACAAGGCCTAAGCCTTGCTGCCGTGCCGGCCGGCGCCCTGAGCGAATCGCTGTGCACCGGCGAGAGATTCGACGGCCACCTTCGAGAGGCTGGCGAATTCGAAGTCCATGGCCTCGGCTTCGGACTGCCCCCATTGGTTGAGCATCGACGTCCGGTCCGAGCGCAGACACAACTGCGGCAGTCGGGCGAGTTCGGCCGCCAGTTCTTCGGCGGCCTGACGGGCCTGGCCCGTGGGTACCACCCGGTTGGCCAGGCCGATGGCGAGCGCCTCGTCGGCCTCGACGGCGCGGCCGGTCAGGATCATGTCCATCGCCCGACTGTGTCCGATGAGCCGGGGCAGCCGGACGGTGCCGCCGTCGATCAGGGGCACCCCCCACCGCCGGCAGAACACCCCGAACACCGCGTCTTCTTCGGCGACCCGCAGGTCACACCACAGCGCCAGTTCGAGGCCACCGGCCACCGCATAACCGCTGACCGCGGCAATGACGGGCTTGGACAACACCATCCGGCTGGGCCCCATGGGGCCCGGAGCCGCTGGGCCGGCGACATCGGAGCCTGTCCGTGGTCGATGAAGGGGATTGGTATCAGGCGTGCCGATGGCCTTGAGATCGGCTCCGGCACAGAAGGTTCCGTTATCGCCCCAGAGCACGGCGACCGAGGCCGACTCGTCGTTGTCGAACTCCTCGAAAGCGTTGAACAAGGCCATCGCCGTCGGGCCGTCGACAGCATTGCGCGCCGGTGGGCGGTCGAGGATCACCGTCGTGACAGGCCCGTTTTTCTCGATGCGTACTGATTCCCTCTCCCGGGTCGCTCCGCTCCTGCCCTCCGGATCGCTCATTTCGCCTCCACCAGTCGTCCCTCGTCTCGCCGCGCACCCAGTTCGGCGGCGAAGTCTGTGTAGGTCGTGCGAAGTTCGACACCCGGCCAGTGCGCGGGCAGCATCTCGTTCGGCAGGACCGGGTCGGTGAGCAGATGCCGCACAATGCCTGCGGCCGCACGAAATCGGCCCGGAACGTCACGCGCGGCGGCCATGTCAGCCAGCAGCCGATGGCCGATGGCCGCCCAGCCGGGCAGGTCCCACAGCCGCCGGGTCAACTCGACCGGGTCGTCGTCGCGGGAGTGCAGCACCCGGACCCGCTCGACGATTTCGGCGGGCAGCTCGTCGTCGAGATTGTTCGGGCGCAGCCAGACGCCTTCCCGGAGTTCACTGAAACGCTTGGACTGCAGGGTATTTCGCAGCGCCGCCCGAGCGCGCGCGTCCATGCCGACCGCGGTGATGACCAAGGTGGTCCAGCTGCCGTCCCAGTCGTGGGTTCGCGGGTAGAGCGCATCGTCCTGGCGGCGCTGGCGGTGCAGCAGCCGGTCGGACAATCGGTAGCCGTCGTCGGAGCGCACCAGGTCACCGGCCGCGACCATCCTGGTCAGCGCCACTCGCAGGGTTTGCTCGCGGATACCGAAATCCGATGTCAGTTGCAACAATTCCGCCGATGTGGCCCACGCCGGATGGGCGCCGAGCAGGACGCTGAGCACTACCGACCGGGCGGTCATCTTCGACAGCGATTGCGGCACGCTCACACCCCCGACGCGCGACGCCCGTGGTCGCCGAACGGCTCGTCGCGGTGGCGCACCGCCTCCCGGAACCCTTGCGCGCGAGCGTCGGCCACGAACGCGTGCCCCTCCGGGGTGTGGCGGGCGATACCGTCGAACACCGTGCTGACCATCCGGCTGGTCGCAACGCCCTGCTGGTACAGCGCGGCGTTCATCGCCAGCTTCACCATGATCAACTGATTCACCGGCACCGCCGCGATGCGCTCGACGAGCCGCTCGGTGCGCTCGTCGAGATCGGCCGCCTCCGGCGCCTCGATCGCCAGGCCCCACTCGGCGGCCTGTGCCCCGGTGATGCAATCCCCGGTCAGCAGAAGGCGTTTGGCGCGCTGATCGCCGAGGCGATGCGCCCACAGACCGGCGGCGGGCACTCCCCACACCCGGGTCGGCGGATAGCCGATCTTGGCGTCAGCCGCGGCTATCACCTGGTCGGCGTGCAGTGCGATGTCGGTGCCGCCGGCTACGCAGTAGCCGTGGATCTTGACCACGGTCGGCTTGTCGGCGTGCATCAAGCTGGCGAAGCCACGCACGAACCGGCTCATCATCTGGTAATCGATCATCGGATCCCACGGCTGATCCGGCCGATGGTTGACCGCCTGCGTCTCGCCGTCGAGCACGGTTCCCTGGCGGTCGCTACCACCGGCCGACGATGAGCCGTCGGCGTAGGCACCGAGGTCGAAGCCGGCGCAAAAGCCCTCGCCACGTCCGGATACCAGGATCACGTGCACATTCGGGTCCAGGTCGGCCTGTTCCACGAGTGCGGCCAACTCCAGCGGGGTGTCGGCGACGATCGCGTTGCCCTTCTCGGGGCGGTTGAAGGTGATGCGGGCGACTCGGTCGGTGACCTCGTAGGTCATCGTCTTGAGTTCGGTCATCCCTTCACCAGGCAGCGCTCGAGGATCGGCGCCAAGTCGAGTCCGTCGGGCAGCGTTCCGAACGCGCCGCCCCAGTTGCCGCCCATCCGGGTGGCCAGGAACGCTTCGGCGACCGCGGGATGGCCGTGACGGACCAGCAGCGAACCCTGCAGCGCCAGCGCGATGTCTTCGGTGATCTTGCGCGCCCGGTATTCGATCGCGTCGAAGTTGCCCAACTCGGCCCGCAATTCGGCGACGTGGGTGTCCAGCCGGACGTCCTGGCCCGCGCTGGTGGCGAGTTCGTCGAACAGGACGTCGACGCATTCGGGACGGGTTGCCATGGCGCGCAACGTGTCCAGTGCACTGACGTTGCCCGACCCTTCCCAGATCCCCATCAGCGGCGCCTCGCGGTAGAGCCGTGGCATGCCGGATTCCTCGGCATAGCCGTTGCCGCCCAGGCATTCCATCGCCTCACCGGCGTGCGGAGTGGCCCGCTTGCACACCCAGTACTTGGCCGCGGCCAGGCCGATGCGGCGCAGCAGTGTCTCCCGTTCGTCACCGCGGACGGCGGCGTCGGTGGCCCCGGCCATCCGCATCGCGATGATGGTGGCGGCTTCGGCTTCGACGGCGAGGTCGGCCAGCACGTTGCGCATCAGCGGCTGGTCGATCAGATAGGCGCCGAACGCCTTTCGGTGCTGGGCGTGATGCACGGCACGGGTCAGCCCGCTGCGCATACTGGTGGCGCTGCCCAGCGTGCAGTCCAGCCGGGTGAGGTTGACCATCTCGATGATGGTCGGCACCCCGCGGCCTTCCTCGCCGATCAGCCACGCGACCGCACCGTCGTATTCGACCTCGCTGGAGGCATTGGCGTGATTGCCCAGTTTGTCCTTCAAGCGCTGCAAGAACATTCGGTTGCGGGTGCCGTCGGGCAGTACACGCGGCAGCATGAAACAGCTCAGACCGCCTGGCGCCTGTGCCAGCACCAGAAAGATGTCGCTCATCGCCGCGGAGGTGAACCACTTGTGCCCGGTGAGGGTGTAGCTGCCGTCACCGTTGGGCACGGCCTGGGTGGTGCCGGCCCGCACGTCGGAGCCGCCTTGCTTCTCGGTCATCGACATGCCCGCGGTGATGCCGACCTTGGTGGCTGGCACCTTCAGTTCGGGGTCGTATTCGCGGCTGGTCAGCAGCGGCTCGTAGACCGTGGCGAGGTCGGGGTTGTGGCGCAGTGCGGGCACGACGGCGTACGTCATCGAGATCGGGCAGATGTGGCCCGGTTCGGGAGTCCACACCCCCATCTTGGCCGCGCGCACCACGTGGGCACCCGGGCGGTCGTCGGCCCACGGTGCGGCATGCATGCCGTGGGCAATGGCCGTGCGCATCAGCTCGTGGTAGGCCGGGTCGTACTCGATCTCGTCGACGCGATGGCCGTACCGGTCGTGGGTGTGCAGGATCGGCTGGTTGCGGTCGGCCAGGTCTCCCCAGCGCTGGGCCTGTGCGCTGCCGGACAGCGCACCGAGCTCGGTGACCTCCTCGACACCCCATCGGCCGCCCTCTCGGATCAGGGCCTCGATCAGGACCGGTGAGTCCGCCGGGTTGTGGTCCAGCAGCGGCGGAACCTGGTTGGTGACGACATGCGTATCCGACATGCCACCACTGTTACATTTCTTCGACGGTCGCACAAGATGTGTAATATGGCACGCTGGAGTGGTGAAGCCGAACTCTGTCGTCCACGCCGCGACCCAGTGGCTCGAACACGAAGCGGTGCCTGCCGACCAGGCTCTGGGCGGCGAGCCCCACACCGGGACAGCCGAGCTCGGACAGTTCGGCGGGCTCGAAGTCGGAGTGTGGGAGATGACGCCCGGCGTGATGCGCGATGTCGAGGCCGAGGAACTGTTCGTGGTGCTCTGCGGTGCGGCCACCGTCGGCTTCGAGGACGGTGGTCCGCCGCTCACGCTCAGCGCCGGCGACGTGGTGCGCCTGACGAAGGGCACCAGGACGGTGTGGACGGTGACCGAGACGCTGCGGAAGGTCTATCTGACCTAGACCGGCGGGTGACCCGGGAAGCTAACCAGGGTGAGCGGCGAAGAAGTCCCACATCCGCTGCGTGGCGAACGACGGCCAGTCGTGCCCGCCACCGGCCACGGTGATCAACTCGACGCTGCGCCCGCTCGGACAGTTCGCCACCGAGGTCGTCAGGTCCCCGTCGACCGTGGTCGCCGGCGGCTGGCATTGATCGACGTTGCGCCAGAACGCGTTGACCTCAGGCGGAGTAGGCGTCTTGACGGGGACGGCGGTCCCGGGCTCGCCGTCGTAGCGAATCAGCCGGTCGTCGGTGCCGTGGATGTGCAGCACCGATGTCGGCCGCGGCGACGGGCATGCCTCCAGCTGGGTCGCCGCATCCGGCCCGATGGCGGCGAAAACCGCACTGTTGCAAGCCAATTTGTAGGCCATCATGCCGCCGTTGCTGATTCCGGCGGCGTAGATGCGGGCGGGGTCGATACCCACGTTGTCGGCGATGTCGCGAACGGCGGCGGTGATGAAGCCGACGTCGTCGACACCCTCGTCAGCCGCCCGACCGCAGCAGCCACCGGAATTCCACGACTCCCCCACTCCATCGGGGTAGGCGACCACAAACTTGGCGGAGTCGGCGAGGTCATTCCAGCCGTACTGCCGCTCGGCCTGCGCGGCACTACCGGTCCAGCCGTGCAGCATCACGACCAGCGATGCCGCCGGCGACAGACCCTTCGGGAGGTAGAGCCGATACGCGCGGTCGACGCCCCCGACCGTGATCGCGTGCACACTGGCGCCGGGGGTGAACCGGGACGTGACCGCAGCCGACGGCGCGCAGGCCGACACCAACAGCAGTGCCATCAGCAGCGCGACACGGCGGACCCACATGGCTAGCTCACGTGTTCGCGGAGGAAGGCGATGTCATCTTTGCGGCCTTCGTCGGCGGTCTCACAGATCACCGGCGCGTCAGCGGCCTTCACGACCGCCACCAGAAGCTGCGGATCGATCTGTCCCGTACCGAAATTCGCGTGCCGGTCGGCACCGGACCCCTTGGCGTCACGCGAATCGTTGCAGTGCACCAGGTCGATGCGTCCGGTGATCCCCTTGATCCGCTCGACGGCGTCGATCAGCTCTTCGCCAGCCGCCCACGCGTGGCAGGTGTCCAGGCAGAACCCGATGCCGGTGTCGGCGATGCGCTCCCAGAGCCGGGCGATGGTGTCGAAATGACGCGCCATCGCGTGGTCACCGCCCGCGGTGTTCTCCAGATAGACCGGCATGTCCGTCTCGAGTGCCGCCAGGGCCTTCACCCAGCGTTCGAAACCGGCTTCCATATCGTTGTCGTCGGCGTGACCCCCGTGCACGATCACCGCGGTGGCGTCGATCTCGGCGGCGGCGTCGCAGGTGTCCTGCAGGATCTTGCGCGACGGGATGCGCACGCGGTTGTTGGCCGAGGCCACGTTGATCAGGTACGGCGCGTGTACATACAGCGGGATGGCCGAGGCCTTCAGGCTCGCGGCGTCCTCGCGGGGCTTGGGCTTCTTCCAGCTCTGCGGATTACCGAGGAAGAACTGCGCCACCTCGGCGCCGTCGGCAGCCGCCGCTGCCAGCGGGTCGTCGCCATGCACATGGGAACCGATCAGCACGGATCGAGTCTATGCGCGGTCACCGACCCCGCGCACGGCCGTCATCTCCGCCAGAACAGATGGTGAGTGACGCCGCTCGGACTGGGCACCACCTCGTGATGGAAGCGGTCCTCGAGTTCGTCGGGCGACTCCCACAGCCGCGAACCCACACCGATCTCCACGTCGGCGACCGCCACATGCAGAGTGTCGACGAGGCCCGCATCGAGGAACTCCCGGACGGTGCTCGCACCGCCACCGAGCCGGACGTCCTTGCCGTCCGCGGCCGCCTTCGCCTGATTCAGGACATCCGCCGGCTCACCGGACACGAAGTGAAACGTCGTGTCCGACAGCGTCAGCGGCGGGCGATCATGGTGCGTCATGACGAACACGGGAGTGTGGAACGGTGGCTGCTCACCCCACCAGCCCTGCCACTCGGGATGGTCCTGCCAGGGGCCGCGGTACGGGCTGAACTTGTTGCGGCCCATGATCTCCGCGCCGATGTTGTTGCGGTAGTCCCGGGTGAAATAGTCGTCAAGGCCGCGCGTTCCACCCGGCTCCCTGCGGCCCACCCAACTCGCCGTCGCGCCGACCCAGGCGAACAGCGCCGGTTGGTCGGCGTCACCGAACGGCCGCTCGAAGCACTGGTTGCGCCCCGCGCCGAATCCGTCCCGCGACAGCATGAAGTTATGGACTCTGAGCAATTGGGCCACGTATTCCTCCTGGGGTGCGTCGGCGGTCAACACTTAGACTTCGCAAGCCCGTGGAACTCATCGCTTCTTCCGGCGAGCAGACGCAAACGCCCCCGACACGCCGCGGATTTGGGGGCTTTTGCGTCTGCTCAGCAGGCGAGCCGGGGCGCGTCGAGGCAGTGGGCGACCCGTCTCACCAGATCGGCCGGATGCCGGCGCACATCGTCGACGACGAAGCGCACCGACGTCCAACCCATGTCTTGCAGTCTCGCCGACTTGATGCGGTCACGCTTCCACGCGGTCGGATTGGCATGCCACTCCATGCTGTCGTACTCCGCAGCGACCATCGCCTCTGGCCAGGCGAAGTCGGCCCGCCACAGGTCGCCGCAGTAGTCAACGATCTCGTACTGAACCTCCGACGGCGCTATCCCGCCATCGATGAAGACCAGCCGTGCTTCACTTTCCATCGCCGATTCTGCTCTGCCGTCCGCATACTGCAACAGGTCTCGGACCTTGACGATCCCGCGGCGTCCCTTTTGCTCACGCACCGCGGCTTGCAACTCCGCGGGCGAGCACGCCGAACATCGCAGGGCGGCATCGAGGGTGGCCAACGCTCGGGGACGCCGCAGTGACCGTGCGGTCTCAACGGCCGTCCACGCGGGAGCAGTCGCCAGTCGGCCCTGCACTCGACGCAGCGGTGCGCCGACGCGCTGATGCACCATCAATCCTGCCGTTGGCCTCACCCGAACGCCCGGATCAAGAACGTGAATACGGCTGTCCTTCTCGGTGTCGAAACCATAGAAGCGGGCAGCAGTGCTCATGCAAGCGACCATCTTCCTGCCCGTCATGAGGTCGAGTGCGGCCAAGCGTGTCACGGTGTTGGGTTCTTGCAAGGCGTATACGCCGTGCCACACCCGAATGAGCGCATCAGCTCTGCAGTGGGCGGTCAGCGACTTGCGCGACATTACGGTGAGCAACTGTTCGGTCGTCGCGAGCCCGCCGTTGGCGGCAAACAGCTCATCGATAAACACACCGCGATGCTGCAAGTTTGGCTTCGGAGTTGCCAATTCACCGCTGGGGACAACTGGCGACAAGACGCAAAAGCCCCCGACACGCCGTGCGTGCGGGGGCCTTTGCGTCTGCTCGCGCAGAGAAGGTTAGCGGTAGTCGCTGTAGCCGTAATCGTCCAGCGGCACCGCGGCACCGGTGGCCTGGCCGAAGTCCGGGCTGTAGTACTGATCCTCGTAGGACGGGATCGTGTACGCCGCGGCCCGAGCCTCTTCGGTCGGCTGCACCTGGATGTTGCGGTAGCGGTTGATACCGGTGCCGGCCGGGATCAGCTTGCCGATGATCACGTTCTCCTTCAGACCCTGCAGCTTGTCGCTGCGGCAGTTGATCGCCGCATCGGTCAGCACGCGAGTGGTCTCCTGGAACGACGCCGCCGACAGCCACGAATCGGTGGCCAGCGACGCCTTCGTGATACCCATCAGCACCGGACGGCCGGCCGCGGGCTCGCCACCCTCGGCAACGACCCGACGGTTCTCGTTCTCGAACTCCGCACGCTCGGTCAGCGAGCCGGGCAAGAACTCCGTCGAGCCCGAGTCGATGATCGTGACGCGACGCAGCATCTGCCGAACGATGACCTCGATGTGCTTGTCGTGGATCGACACACCCTGCGCGCGGTACACCTCCTGGACCTCTTTGACGAGGTGGATCTGCACCTTGCGCGGGCCCTCGACACGGAGCACCTCGTGCGGGTCGGCCGAGCCCTCCATGAGCTGCTGGCCCACTTCGACGTGGTCACCGTTGACAAGCAACCGCTCGCTGCCGTCGTCGTGCTTGAACACCTTCAACCGCTGACGCTTGGAGAGCTTGTCGTACACGACCTCCTCGCTCCCGTCGTCGGGAACGATGGTGATCTTGTAGAACTTCTCGGTCTCCTCCAGCTGCACCCGCCCGGCGACATCGGCGATCGGGGCCCGGTTCCGCGGAACGCGCGCCTCGAACAGCTCCTGCACCCGGGGCAGACCACCGACGATGTCGGCGCCACCGGTAACACCACCCTGGTGGAAGGTACGCATGGTCAGCTGCGTGCCGGGCTCACCGATGGACTGCGCGGCCACGATGCCGACGGCCTCGCCGATGTCCACCAGCTTGCCGGTGGCCATCGAGCGGCCGTAACACATCGCGCACACGCCGGAGACGCTGGTGCAGGTGAGCACCGAGCGGACCTTGACCGAGGTGATGCCCGCCTCGAGCAGAGCGTCGATCGCCGGATCGCCGAGGTCGTGTCCGGCCACGACGATCACATTGCCCTTCTCGTCGACCGCGTCGGCGGCCAGCGTGCGGGCATACGCCGAGGTTTCGACGTGCGGATCGCGGATGAGCGCGTCGCCGGCCAGCTCGGCGAGATCCACCAGGATGCCGCGCTCGGTGCCGCAGTCGTGCTCGCGGACGATGACGTCCTGGCTGACGTCCACCAGACGGCGGGTCAGGTAACCCGAGTCAGCGGTACGAAGTGCCGTGTCCGCCAGGCCCTTTCGGGCACCGTGGGTGTTGATGAAGTACTCCAGCACCGTCAGGCCCTCACGGAACGAGGACTTGATCGGGCGCGGGATGAACTCACCCTTCGGGTTGGTCACCAGACCCTTCATGCCGGCCAGCGTTCGGGTCTGGGTGAAGTTACCCGTCGCACCGGAGTCCACGATCGTGATGATCGGGTTGTCCTCCGGGTAGTGCGCTCGCAGCGCCTTACCGACCTCTTCGGTGGCTTCCTTCCAGAGCTCGACGAGGGCGTCGTTGCGCTCCTGCTTGTTCAACGCACCGCGCTGGTACTTCTTCTCGACCCCGTCGGCTTCGGCCTCGTAACGCTCGAGGATCTCCTGCTTCTCGGGCGGCACGATGACGTCGGCCATCGAGACGGTCACACCCGAGCGGGTGGCCCAGTGGAAACCGGCGTCCTTGAGCTTGTCGACGGTCTGCGCGACGACGATCATCGGGTAGCGCTCGGCCAGATCGTTGATGATCCGGGCCTGGACCTTCTTGTGCATCTGCTCGTTGACGAACGGATACCCCTGCGGCAGAAGCTCATTGAAGAGCACCCGGCCCAGCGTGGTCTCGGCGGTCCAGGCATTGCCCGGGCGCCAGCCGTTCTCGCCGAACAGTTCGTTCTCGACCTCGTGCGGCGGACGCAGCTGCGTCAGGCGCACCTTGATCTGAGCCCGAACGCTCAGCGCACCGCGATCCATCGCCATGATGGCCTCGGCCGGCGAGCTGTAGACACCGGCCTCGGCGACATCCTTGGCCGCAGCGGTGTGCTCACCCTTCTCGCCGGGAACCAGCGTGGTCAGGAAGAACAGACCGGTGACCATGTCCAGACGCGGCATGGCCAGCGGCTTGCCGGATGCCGGCGACAGGATGTTGTTGCTCGACAGCATGAGGATGCGGGCCTCGGCCTGCGCCTCGGCGCTCAGCGGCAGGTGGACCGCCATCTGGTCACCGTCGAAGTCGGCGTTGAACGCCTCACAGACCAGCGGGTGCAGCTGGATGGCCTTGCCCTCCACCAGCTGCGGCTCGAAGGCCTGGATGCCGAGGCGGTGCAGCGTAGGTGCACGGTTCAGCAGCACCGGGTGCTCGGCGATGACCTCTTCGAGGACATCCCACACCTGGGGACGCTGACGCTCGACCATCCGCTTGGCGCTCTTGATGTTCTGCGCGTGGTTCAGGTCGACCAGACGCTTCATCACGAACGGCTTGAACAGCTCGAGAGCCATCAGCTTCGGCAGACCGCACTGATGCAGCTTGAGCTGCGGGCCGACCACGATGACCGAACGGCCCGAGTAGTCGACGCGCTTGCCGAGCAGGTTCTGACGGAACCGGCCCTGCTTGCCCTTGAGCAGATCGGACAGCGACTTGAGCGGACGGTTGCCCGGCCCGGTAACCGGACGGCCGCGGCGGCCGTTGTCGAACAGCGCGTCCACCGACTCCTGAAGCATGCGCTTCTCGTTGTTGACGATGATCTCGGGAGCGCCGAGGTCGATCAGTCGCTTCAACCGGTTGTTGCGGTTGATCACGCGGCGGTAGAGGTCGTTCAGGTCGGAGGTCGCGAAGCGGCCACCGTCGAGCTGAACCATCGGACGCAGCTCCGGCGGGATCACCGGCACCGCGTCGAGCACCATGCCCATCGGCGAGTTACCCGACTGCTGGAACGCGGCGACCACCTTCAGGCGCTTGAGGGCGCGAAGCTTCTTCTGCCCCTTGCCGTTCCGGATGGTGTCGCGCAGGCTCTCGGCCTCGGCGTCGATGTCGAAGGTCTCGATGAGCTTCTGGATCGACTCCGCGCCCATCGAACCCTGGAAGTACTCGCCGTAGCGGTCGACCAGTTCGCGGTAGAGGTTCTCGTCGACGATCAGCTGCTTGACAGCCAGCTTGGTGAACGTCGTCCAGATCTCGTCGAGCCGGTCCAGCTCACGCTGGGCCCGGTCGCGCAGCTGACGCATCTCACGCTCGCCACCGTCGCGCACCTTGCGGCGCACGTCGGACTTGGCACCCTCGGCCTCGAGCTCGGCCAGGTCGGCCTCGAGCTTCTGGGCGCGGGCCTCCAGGTCGGCGTCACGCTGATCGGCGACGGCCTTCTTCTCGACCTCCATCTCGGCTTCGAGAGTGGAGAGCTCGTTGTGGCGCATCTCGTCGTCGACCGCGGTGATGACGTAGGCGGCGAAGTAGATGATCTTTTCGAGATCCTTCGGCGCCAGGTCGAGCAGGTAGCCCAAGCGCGACGGGACGCCCTTGAAGTACCAGATGTGCGTGACGGGCGCGGCCAGCTCGATATGGCCCATCCGCTCGCGGCGCACCTTGGCGCGAGTGACCTCGACGCCGCAGCGCTCGCAGATGATGCCCTTGAAGCGGACGCGCTTGTACTTGCCGCAGTAGCACTCCCAGTCGCGAGTCGGTCCGAAGATCTTCTCGCAGAACAGGCCGTCCTTCTCCGGCTTCAATGTGCGGTAGTTGATGGTCTCCGGCTTCTTGACCTCGCCGTAGGACCACTGACGAATATCTTCGGCGGTGGCAAGGCCGATTCGGAGCTCATCGAAGAAGTTGACGTCTAGCACGTAACTCCCTTTCCCCTTTCGGGACTAGATAACTTAAGCAAGGTCTTCGACAGAGGCAGATTCGTTGCGCGACAGGTTGATTCCCAGGTTCGCAGCAGCGCGCTCCAGGTCCTCGTCGTCACCGTCACGCATCTCGATTGCCGCGCCGTCCGAAGACAGCACCTCAACGTTCAAGCACAGCGACTGCAGCTCCTTGAGCAGCACCTTGAACGACTCCGGAATGCCCGGCTCGGGGATGTTCTCGCCCTTGACGATCGCCTCGTAGACCTTGACCCGGCCGACGGTGTCGTCGGACTTGATGGTCAAGAGCTCCTGCAGCGTGTACGCCGCGCCGTAGGCCTGCATGGCCCAGCACTCCATCTCACCGAATCGCTGACCACCGAACTGCGCCTTACCACCGAGCGGCTGCTGGGTGATCATCGAGTACGGACCGGTCGAGCGGGCGTGGATCTTGTCGTCCACCAAGTGGTGCAGCTTCAGGATGTACATGTAGCCGACCGTCACCGGGTACGGGAACGGTTCGCCGCTGCGGCCGTCGTACAGCACGGCCTTGCCGTCACCATTGACCAGAACTTCGCCGTCCCGGTTGGGCAGCGTCGAGCTCAGCAGACCCTGCAGCTCCTCCTCGCGGGCACCGTCGAACACCGGCGTGGAGACGATGCTGTTCGAAGGCGACTCCAGCATGTCCTGCGGCAGGTTGGCCGCCCACTCCGGACTACCGTCGACCTTCCAGCCGGTCTTGGCCACCCACCCGAGGTGGGTTTCCAGGATCTGGCCGATGTTCATCCGGCGCGGCACACCGTGGGTGTTCAGGATGATGTCCACCGGGGTGCCGTCCGGAAGGAACGGCATGTCCTCGACGGGCAGGATCTTGCCGATGACGCCCTTGTTGCCGTGGCGTCCGGCGAGCTTGTCGCCGTCGGAGATCTTGCGCTTCTGGGCCACGTAGACGCGGACCAGTTCGTTGACACCGGCGGGCAGCTCGTCGTCGTCCTCGCGCGAGAACACGCGAATGCCGATGACCTTGCCGGACTCACCGTGCGGCACCTTGAGCGACGTGTCGCGAACCTCGCGAGCCTTCTCACCGAAGATGGCGCGCAGCAGGCGCTCCTCGGGGGTCAGCTCGGTCTCGCCCTTCGGGGTGACCTTGCCGACCAGGATGTCGCCGTCGCGGACCTCGGCGCCGATGCGGATGATGCCGCGCTCGTCGAGATCGGCCAGCACCTCATCGGAGACGTTCGGGATATCCCGGGTGATCTCCTCGGCGCCCAGCTTGGTGTCGCGGGCATCGATCTCGTGCTCTTCGATGTGGATCGAGGTGAGCACGTCCTCCTCAACCAGACGGTTGGAGAGGATGATCGCGTCCTCGTAGTTGTGGCCTTCCCACGGCATGACGGCCACGAGCAGGTTCTTGCCCAGCGCCATCTCACCGTTCTCGGTGCACGGCCCGTCGGCGAGTACCTGACCCGACTCGACCCGCTGCCCGGCATCCACGATCGGACGCTGGTTGGCGCACGTGCCGTGGTTGGAGCGGGCGAACTTGCGCATCCGGTAGGTGTGCCGGGTGCCGTCGTCGGCCATCACGGTGATGTAGTCGGCCGAGACCTCCTCGACGACGCCCGCCTTGTCCGTGACGATGACGTCACCGGCGTCGATCGCGGCGCGCAGCTCCATGCCCGTGCCCACCAGCGGTGCCTCGCTGCGCACCAGCGGAACCGCCTGGCGCTGCATGTTGGCACCCATCAGGGCGCGGTTGGCGTCGTCGTGCTCGAGGAACGGGATCATCGCCGTCGCGACCGACACCATCTGGCGCGGCGAGACGTCCATGTAGTCGACCTCGGTCGCCGAGACGAACTCGACCTCGCCACCCTTACGGCGAACCAGGACGCGCTCTTCGCTGAAGCGGCCCTTGTCGTCGGTCGGCGAGTTGGCCTGCGCCACAACGTGGCGGTCCTCCTCGTCGGCGGTCAGGTAGTGGATGTCGTCGGTAACAACACCGCCCTCGACCTTCCGGTAGGGCGTCTCGATGAAGCCGAACGGGTTGACCCGTGCGTACACCGAGAGCGAACCGATCAGGCCGATGTTCGGACCTTCCGGGGTCTCGATCGGGCACATCCGGCCGTAGTGGCTGGAGTGCACGTCGCGGACCTCGAGGCCGGCGCGCTCACGGGACAGACCGCCGGGGCCCAGCGCCGACAGGCGGCGCTTGTGGGTCAGACCCGACAGCGGGTTGTTCTGGTCCATGAACTGCGACAGCTGGCTGGTGCCGAAGAACTCCTTGATCGCCGCCACGACGGGACGGATGTTGATCAGGGTCTGCGGCGTGATCGCCTCGACGTCCTGGGTGGTCATCCGCTCGCGGACGACGCGCTCCATCCGGGACAGACCGACCCGGATCTGGTTCTGGATCAGCTCACCGACGGTACGCAGACGACGGTTACCGAAGTGATCGATGTCGTCGACCTCGACCGGCACCTCGACGCCACCGGGAGCGGTCATCGAGTTCTGGCCCTCGTGCAGGCGCACCAGGTATTCGATGGTCGCGACGATGTCCTCTTCGGTCAGCGTCGAGCTGGTGATCGGCTGGCCGGCGTTGAGGCCCAGCTTCTTGTTGACCTTGTAGCGGCCCACCCGGGCCAGGTCGTAGCGCTTGTCCTTGAAGAACAGGTTCTCCAGCAGGGTCTGCGCGGACTCCTTGGTCGGCGGCTCGCCCGGACGCAGCTTGCGGTAGATGTCCAGCAACGCCTCGTCGGTGCCGGCGGTGTTGTCCTTCTCCAGCGTCGACATCATGATCTCGGAGAAGCCGAAGCGCTCCCGGATCTGCTCGTTGGTCCAGCCGAGCGCCTTCAGCAGCACGGTGACCGGCTGACGGCGCTTGCGGTCGATGCGCACACCAACGGTGTCGCGCTTGTCGACGTCGAACTCCAGCCACGCACCGCGGCCGGGGATCACCTTGACGCTGTGCAGCGTCTTCTCGGTGGACTTGTCGATGCTCTCGTCGAAGTACACACCCGGCGAGCGGACCAGCTGGCTCACCACGACACGCTCGGTGCCGTTGATGATGAAGGTGCCCTTCTCGGTCATCATCGGGAAGTCACCCATGAAGACCGTCTGGCTCTTGATCTCGCCGGTGTTGTTGTTGATGAACTCGGCCGTGACGAACAGCGGGGCCGCGTACGTCATGTCCTTGTCTTTGCACTCGTCGACCGGAGCCTTGACCTCGTCGAAACGCGGGTCGGAGAAGCTCAGCGACATCGAGCCCGAGAAATCCTCGATCGGCGACAGCTCGGTGAGAACCTCTTCGAGGCCACCCACCGGGTTGACGTCGCCACGCGCCTCAGCGATCGCGCGCCAGCGCGGCGACCCGATCAGCCACTCGAACGACTCCGTTTGGACGTCGAGCAGGCCGGGTACCTCTAGCGGCTCGCGCAGCTTGGCGAAGGAAATTCGTTTTGGTGCTCCGGGGACGGAGTTAGAAGTAGTAGTCGTTTTGCTCTGGCTAGAGACTGCCAAGATGCATCCTTCCAGCACCTAATGCGACGGCCGGAGGTGATCCGAGAAGTCGCGATATCTGCGTCGGTTCGGCTGGCCTACTCGAGGCCGCCTCGTCCAGACGCACACAACAGCAAACAGGTCTCTGAGCTGGAATGTCTGAGGTCAGACTTAGGGACCGGCGGTGTCAGGTGCAGGTTGAGGTGGGCAGGATGCAGCCAGCGCAACGTCCAACAATAGCGGAAGACGGCGCATTCCTCAACAAGCTGATGCCGGGCGGGCTGACGCTGGCTGGCGATCTGACTACCCATGCACACATGCTGGAGAACAGACTGACCCGTTTGCGCCTTTCCGTCAAGGGATAACGCGGCGTTTGGTGTGGAAAATTGCCGGTTGGACCACCTCAGACGCTCGTCGTCGGCGGGTACTGCCGGGTCCCGGTGATCGGCCCGCGGCCGGGATCTCATCGAATCGTCAGGCGGCGATCGAGCGGGCCGCCGCGGTGGCCGGCTGCGTCGGCAGGACGATGGCGGCGGTGGGCCCCATGAGGATCGGCTCCCCGGCCGATCCGTAGAGCCCGAACTGCGGGGCGGCCGGCCCGGCCCCGACGTAGAAATCGTTGACCCAGCCCGCAGCCAACGTGTGCACGGCCGAGGCGTTACCGGGCGCCGACGGTCGGACGAAGATGGCGGCGAAGAAGTCGAAGAACGGGTCCGAACCGATCACCGAGTCGGTGTGTGAGCCATTGACCAGTTCGACGCCGACGAACTGGTCCGGGCGCTCGGCGATCAGCTGCGTGGTGGTCCTGCCGAAGGCATTCCACGGCTGCGCAGGCGCGGCGATCTGATAGACGGGAACGCCGTCGAGGGTGGCCAGTGCATCGGCGAACCCGGTGCCGTTGGCAACGCCGTCGAACATCACCACACCGAGAAGGTGGTTGTCGTCGCCGGGGGCCAGGGAATCGATGTAGTTGCTGCCGGCGGCCACGGCCAGTCCCCCGCCGGCGGAATGCCCGGACAGGGTGAAGTCTTGCGGCAACGTCCCCTGGTAGCCGGCCCGGCTGGCGCTGATGGTGAGTGCGGCGCGCCCACCGAGGAACAGGTCGGCAACGCCCTGCTGCATGGCGGGGTTGTTGATGGTGCAGGTCGGGCAGGTCAGCGGCGCGAACGACGGCAGTGTCGTCGCGACCACGATGCTGTTGGTCTGCTGCGCCAGCGACCTCGCCAACACGGTGTAGAAGGACTTGTTGGCCAGGAACCCGTGCTGCAGGTAGATGATGCCGTTGGCCTGCACCGAGCCGTCGGCCTGAGTCGGGAAATACCAGTCGGCGGGTGCGTTGTAGGTCCGGGATCCGACCTGGATCGTCAGCGTGGTGTTGCCGGTCTTCACGCCGGTCACGCCGTTGGCGGTCGGTGACGCGACCGCCGTGGGGTTCGGTGCCGCCGGTGTGACGGTGTCCGTGCTCGGTGCGCCGCCGAAGATCAGCGGCATGACGAAAGCGGTCCACTTCTTCATCAGGTTCTCGATCGGTCCGAGCTGGCTGGCCAGCGGTGTCGGCAGCACGACCGCGGAGGCATCGCCCATGATGATCGGCTGGCCGGCGGTGCCGTAGAGGCCGTACTGCGGGGCTCCGGGGCCGGCGCCGACGTAGAAGTCGTTGATCCAGCCGGCGCCGAGGGTGTCGACGGCGGCAGTGTTCCCGGGCGGCGAGCGCTTGGTGACCAATTGGGCGAAGAAGTCGATGACGGGGTTGCTGCCGAGCATCGCGTCCACGTGCGAGCCGTTGGTCAACACGACGCCGACGAACTGATCGGGTCGCAACTGCACGAGTTCGTCGGTGGTGGTGCCGAACGAGTTCCAGGTCTGGGCGGGGGCGGCGATCTGATAGAGGGGAATGTCGAGGGTGTCCAGGCTGGCGATCGCCTGCGGCAGTGTGCCGTTCATGTTGACGCCGTCGTACATCACCACGCCGAGTAGATGGTTCTCGCCGCCCTGGCCCAGGCTGTCGACGTAGTAGCCGCCCACCGACGATGACCACCCGCCGCCGGCGGAGTGCCCGGCCAGGATGAAGTCCTCCGGCAGCGCGCCCAGATATCCGGCCTGGCTGGCGCTGATCGTCAACGCCGAGCGGTCGCCGAGGAACATCGTGGCCGCGGCCTTCTGCATCGGCACCCCGTAGAGGGTGCAACCGCCGCACCTCAGCTGCGGGAACGACGGCAGCGTCGGCGCCACCACGATGGAGTTGGTGTCCTGCGCGAGCTGGGTGGCCAGCGCCGAATAGAAGGATTTGTCGGCGAGGAACCCGTGCTGCAGCCAGATGACGCCGTTGGCTTGCACCGAACCGTCGGCCTGGGTCGGGAAGTACCAGTCGGCCGGTGCGTTGAAGCCGCCGTTGACCGGGATCGTCAGCGTCGAATGCCCGACCTTCACTCCGGTGACGCCGTTGGTGGCCGGCGGGGTGACAACCGACTGCGCCGACGGGGACGCCGCGGCGGGACGGGCGCTGGTGCCGGTCGCGGGCGGGGCCGTCGGACCTGCACCGAAGACGGACAGCACGGTGGCCAGAACTTTGGCGGGGGCGATCGGGGCGCGCCGAGCGCTCGCCTGCCGACCGGCGGCGGCAGTCGCTTTCGGAGTGCGCATCCCGGCGACCGCTACGGGTGCCGACCGGTGCCGACCGCTCGCGGCCGCGGCCGGCGAGGAACTGGACGACGACTGCGAAGTGGACGGGCCCGAGCGGTCGGCGCTGCCGCCGGTGTCGGCCGCCGCGGCGCCGCTGCCTGCCAGCAGGGCCGCGCCGATGCCGGCGAAGACCGCTACCGTCCCCCACCAGATCCGCCGGTCGCGCAGCACCCAGCCTCCTCAACCTCGCGGCAAACGCTAGCCGAGTAAGGGGGCGGGCGAACCAGTTTTTCCTCGAATTGCCCGAAAAGCAGCTAACACCCGCGCAATTGGATGCACCGGTGTCAGCTGGACAGGCGGCGGAAGTGGGTTAGTTCCCGTCCTCGCCAGCGAAGGTGTGGGTGGGCAGTTTGTGGGTGCCGTCGAGGTCGTCGCGGATGGCTTCCTGGGCGGCCGGGGGCAGGGTGTGCAGGATCTGGCGCACCCGCTCCTGGCGGCGGCGCACCGCGTCCCGCTCGGGCATGCCGGGGGTGACCGTCAGCTGCGGCGGCACGCCTTCGATTTCTTCGACACCGCCGTCGTGGTGACCGGCGTCGACCAGGGCCTGCTCCTCGGCCATCGTCGACTCGTCCTTCTCTTCCGACATACCGATCGGGCCGATCCGGCGGCCGTTGAGGAACTGGCGCACCACCGGCTCATCGGAGGTCAGCAGCACCTCGCGGGGACCGAACATCACCAAGTGCTTGCGGAACAGCATGCCGATGTTGTCGGGCACCGTACGGGCGATGTTGATGTTGTGGGTCACGATCAGGATCGTCGCGTCGATCTGGGCGTTGATATCGATCAACAGCTGCGACAGATAGGCGGTGCGCACCGGGTCCAGACCGGAGTCGGGCTCGTCGCAGAGGATGATCTTCGGGTCCAGCACCAGCGAGCGGGCCAGGCCGGCACGCTTGCGCATACCGCCGGAGATCTCACCGGGGAACTTGTTCTCATCCCCACCCAGACCGACCATGTCGAGCTTTTCCATGACGATTTGGCGGATCTCGGATTCCTTCTTCTTCGTGTGCTCACGAAGCGGGAATGCGGTGTTGTCGAACAGGCTCATCGAGCCGAACAGCGCGCCGTCCTGGAACATGACGCCGAACAGTGTGCGGATCTCGTAGAGCTCCTTGGCCGAGCACTCGATGATGTTGGTGCCGTCCACGATGATCTTGCCGCGCTCGGGGCGCAGCAGACCGATCAGTGACTTCAAGAACACGGACTTACCGGTACCCGACGGTCCCAGCAGAACGCTGACCTCACCGGCGGGGATATCGAGGGTGACGTCCTCCCAAATTCGCTGGGAACCGAACGACTTCGTCAACCCCTCGACCTGAATAGCAATACCCACGCCAGATCCTTCCGCCCACACCGGTCAGCCACCGCCGCGATGGCCTGTGGTTTGAGTCACTGTAGCGCACGCGGATTGGCGCCACTGAATTTGTGTGCCTAGCCGTTATTGACGATCACGGCACCCGGTGCGGCTTGGTTGCTCCCATCAGCGGGACAAGAAAATCCCCCGCGGGCAGCACTGCCCGCGGGGGACTTCTGTGACAAATGACCTACTTGACGGTGACCGTCGCGCCGGCGGCCTCGAGCTTGGCCTTGGCGTCGTCGGCGGCCTCCTTGTTGACCTTCTCGAGCAGCGGCTTGGGAGCGCCGTCGACGAGGTCCTTGGCCTCCTTGAGGCCCAGGCCGGAGACGATCTCGCGGACGACCTTGATGACGCCGATCTTCTTGTCGCCGGCACCCTCGAGGATGACGTCGAACTCGGACTGCTCCTCGGCGGCCTCGGCCGGGGCACCGCCGGCGGCGGGGCCGGCAGCCGCGACGGCGACCGGCGCGGCGGCGGTGACGTCGAAGGTCTCCTCGAACTGCTTCACGAACTCAGAGAGCTCGAGCAGGGTCATTTCCTTGAACGCGTCGAGCAGTTCGTCGGTGGACAGCTTTGCCATGGTGATTCCTTATCTCTAACTGTTGTTGGTTGGTGTTAGGCGGAAGGCTCTGCTGAACCTTCAGCAGCCTTCTTCTCTTGCAGAGCTGCGGCCAGGCGGGCGATCTGGGACGCGGGCGCCACGAACAGCGCCGCGGCCTGGGACTGCTTCGCCTTCATTGCGCCGGCCAGCTTGGACAGCAGCACCTCGCGCGACTCGAGATCAGCGATCTTCTCGACGTCGGAGACGGACAGTGCGCGACCGTCCATATAGCCGCCCTTGATGACCAGGGCCTTGTTGTCCTTGGCGAACTTCTTGATCGCCTTGGCGGCGTCGACGGGCTCACCGGAGATGAACGCGATCGCGGTCGGTCCGGCGAACAGATCGTCGAGGCCCTCGACACCGGCCTCGGACGCCGCACGCTTCACCAAGGTGTTCTTGGCGACGGTGTACGTCGTCTCTTTGCCCAGTGACCTGCGCAGCTCGGCAAGGTTGGACACCGTCAGGCCGCGGTACTCGGTGACGACGGTGGCCGTCGCCTCCTTGAACTTCTCGGCGATGTCGGCGACCGCGGTGGCCTTGTCAGCCTTGGCCATGCTTGCCTCCTCGTGATGGTTGGGATGTCCACCACCACCGAGATCAGCGAGCGACTGGGCGAAGCTTCCGAATACGACAAACGCCCCGACACAGGACAGGTCGGGGCGCACAGAAAGTACTGGTACCTCGTCCTCCTGCGTGGGCCGCCCGGGAATCCGGGACCTTCAACCGATTGCTCGGTGACCGACGGTCTTCGGTGGAACTGAGCAAGGATAGCGTGCGCCGCCGCTGACCTCCTAATCGCGCGAGCAGGATTACCCCCGCAGCAGGGCGGCCGCCCCCACCAGGCCGGCCTCGCCGCCCAGCTCCGCGGGCACCACCTGCAGCCCGGAGATGAAGTCCAGTCCCGCGTACGTGCGCACCTCCGCACGCAATGGCTCGAACAACAGCGGCCCGGCCTGGGCGACCCCACCGCCGACAACCACGAGGTCCAGGTCGCAGACCGCGCCCACCGAGGCGATCATCGCGGCGATCGCGCGGGCGCCCCGGTGAAAGGCCCGCAGCGCAATGTCGTCCCCGCCCGCGGCCGCCTCGGCCAGCTCCTTGGCGTCGGCGCCGGCCCAACCCTGGGTACGCGCCCAGGCGGCCAGGTGCGGTCCGCTGGCGATCGCCTCCACACAACCCCGCGCCCCGCAGACGCACGGCGGCCCGTCGGGCTCGACGATGACGTGCCCGACGTGGCCCGCGTTGCCGGTGCGTCCGTGATAGGGCACGCCGTCGAGGACGAGTCCGCCGCCGATGCCGGTGGACACCACCATGCCGAGCAGGAACGCCGCGCCCTGCCCGGCGCCGCGCCAGTGCTCCCCCAGCGCCATGCACAGCCCGTCGCCGCCGAGCCGAACGGGCACGCCGGGGACGGCAGCGGCCACCCGGTCACGGATCGGGAAATCGTGCCAGGCGGGAATGTTGATGGGGGTGACAGTGCCGTCGGGTAGGTGAACGGGTCCCCCCGAGGAGATGCCGACGCCGTCGACGGATCCGCCGGCCTCGGTGAGTGCGTCGGTGATCGCCCGGTGCGCGGCGGCCCACACCTGTTCGGGGTCGTCGCTGTGCGGGGTGGGCTGTCGGGTCTTGAAGAGCAGACGCCCGTCGGCGTCGACGAGGCCCGCGGCGATCTTGGTGCCGCCGATGTCCAAGGTGAGTGTGCTCATGCTCATCAGTGCTTGTGGGTGTTGTCGGGCTGACGCGGATCGCCGGGGTGTTCGTAGCCCGGCGCCAGCCACACCAGGTCGGCGCGGCGCTGATCGAGCCACATCCGGAACCGGCGCCGCCGGGCGGCACCACGCAAGTGCTCGGCGATCAACGGCCGCACCTCGGGCAGCTCGGGTTCGGACGCCACTCGCCAGCCCGCACTCCCGGTGAACCGCAAGAACCTTCGCGGGTTGCGGGTGTGGAAGTCGGCGACGGTGTCGTCGTCGACGTCGATGTCCGCGGTGAGGTAGGCGAACACCGCGCGGGCAATCGGGTCGGCCAGCACTGCCGCGGCGATGCTGCCGATCTCCAGCCGCGCAGTCTCGTCGGGCAGCAGATCGTCCTCGCCCGGGGTGTCCGCGGTGACTGTCACGCCGAGGGTTTCGGCCTCGCGGGCGACCAGCCTCTCGGACACCACGAGCTGGGTGAGCCAGCGCCGCAATTGCCGCCCCTCGCTGGTGTGCGGGCGGGGCAGCGACATCCACGCCTACCCCGGCGACCGTGGCCGCGATCGTCATCGGACCGTCACCCCCACAGCAGGCGTGTACAACAACCGACCCGCGCAGCCGATCCGGATCAGCGCCCACCAGGTTCCCGGCGTCACCCACGGCGGCGGGGTGACGTCGAAGGCGACCTCGACCGTCGACCGGGCCCCGATAACAGCGCCGCGCGCAGCCGGGCCGATCCACTCCCAGGTCCCCCACGGACTGATGAGGTGGGCCTCCACCGGCAGGTCGGTGTGGGCCGCGCTGCCGACGGTGACCGCAAGCCGGGCCCGCTCGCCGGCGGCGACGATGACCTCGGTCGGCTCGGTGACCAGCCGCACCAGCTCTTCGTCGGGTGCGCCGACCGAGACGATGCAGATGTCTTCGACGGGCTGGCGCCATGCCGCGGGCACGTCCCCGTCCAGAGTGAGCTGCGCGCGAATCGGATAGTGGCCGGGCGCGACATCGGGCGGCACGCTGATGAGGACCTCGGCTTCGCGGTGGTGGCCGGTGGGCAGTTCGAAGGACAGCGCGCGGGGATCGACGGTCCAGCCGCGGGGCCCGCGCAGCCGCACCTCCCCGGCCAGGGTCGCGTCGCTGCAGTCGCTGGCCGCGGTCAACCGGAGGCGCAGCTGCTCACCGGGTTCGGCGATGACGGCGTCGGGATGCAGATGCGCCACGGCGGGCAGGCCGCCCAGCGGGGCGGGGCCGCGATTGTGCAGCCAGTACCGGGCATACAGTGGCTGGGCGTGTTCGGCCTCCGGGGCCAGGGCTGCACCGTCGGCATCGAGGACGGCATGGACGTCGAGCCGGGCCAGCAGGGTCGCGATCTGGTAGCCGTGCAGCCGCTGCGGCTGCTCACCGTCACCGCGCGCGCTCTCCAGCAGATCGGCAGACACCACCGCCGAAACGCCGCCCACACCCGAGGAAATGCTGACTTCGGTTGTGGTTCCCCGGGTTTCGACCAAGCGGATGGTGACATCCTCGGGGTCCACCGCGGCGGAACTTCCCGTGGCGGTGGGATTCCCGCCGATTTTGAGCGCCGCGAGGCTGACTGCACCGGCAGGTTGGATGCGCAGCAGCGACCCGTCCGCGGCCAGGGCGCCAGTCCCGTCGGCGGACAAGGCGCCGGCCCCGCCGGCTGCCACGACGCAGACCATCGGGTGGTTGAATTCGGCGCTACGGGAGGGCATTTCAACCTCACGCCAATCACCTCGCCCGGACACCAGCGCGAAGTCGAAAGTGTGGGTCCAGTGTTGCAGCGCAAAGTTGGATCCGTCCGGCATCTTTCGCTGGGGCGGGTCGATCCACACTCCCGACGGCCAGCCCGTGCACGACCGCATCAGCGAGCTGTGCAGGGTGTGATCGGGCTCGACCGCGAAGCCGGGCACGCCGCGGTTGAGCAGTGCGACCGTGCGCGATTCGGACTCGTCCAGCCCGGATGGCGCGTGTTGGGTGACGTCGATCTGCGCATCGCCGAGATCGTCGATGAGGTCCGCGAGGCCACCGTCGACGATGAGGACCGGAAGATCACGCACACCGCGCAGGTCGGCGTCGGGTTGCCACACCTCGGTCAGCGGCCGGGTGGCGGGCACCCACACCCGCGCTTGCCCACCCGCCGAGAGCTGGCGGCGCAGTTCCGCGGTGTAGGCGTGGTCGGCGGCAGCCAGCACCGCGGCCGTGAAAGCGTTGACGTCGGGGCCGCCCAACGCAATGCGCGCGTCCGGCAGGTTGGAGTCGACGTCGAGGTGGCCATAGCGCGGGCGCTCCGCACTGCTGCAGGTGGCTGTGACCCCGGCGCGCACGAGCGCCACCATCAGCTCCCGCGCGCTGGGGGTGTCCTCGGCAGGCACCACCACCTCGGCCACCGATACCGCGCGAGCGCCGGGCCCGACCTGGATCCGGGCCGCCGACGACAGGCCGAACCAGCCGTGCGCCGGATTGTCCAGTGTCCAAGGGTGTTCGGCCGAGTCCAGCGCTCTGTCCTCGCCCGACGCATGGTCGTGCATCAGCCCGAACCCACGCCCGATCACGGCGTCGCCGACCTCGCTGACCGGCAGCGCGCCGGGTACCGGGCAGGGCCAACGCAGCCGCACCAACCGGTCGGCGCCGGTGAACTCGTCGATGGTGGTGCTGACGTCCACCCGGTCGATTCCATTCCACAACGTCAGTACCTGGGTGTAGCGCAGTAACTCGTCGATATGGCCTGTCACCACGATCCGCTCACCGAGCGGGCATCGGTACGCCTGGACCGAATCTGCAACCGCCGCACCAGAACACGTCACCGGTCCGGTCGGCAGTAGATGCCACGGGCCCTCCCCCGCCTTCGGGTGGGCCGGATATTCGTCGTAGACGGCCAGCTCATTGCCGACCCGGCCGGGCGCGATCAGCTCATGATCGGCGGACAGCTCGACCAGCGAATCCACCCCACCGCCGCGCGCGGGATCGACCCGCAACCGGTGAAAGTCGTTGGCGATCTCGACCCCGTCGGCCGGTAGCCAGCCGGTGGGGTGATCGGCGGTCACCAGCCGGTAGCTGCGCCATCCCAGCGAGTCGATGCTCTCCGCGCGCCAGCTCACCAGGTGACCGTCGCCGGAGACGACGGCGGGGCTCGTCACTCCCGCCGAGTCCACCACCGACGCACCCGGTCCGACAGGTTCGTCCAGTCGGACGGTCACGATATCGGTTCGATTGTGCGCCAACGGGTTCCACACCAGAACCGATCCCGTCTCGGTCGCCGCAGCCTGCGTCAGCAGTTTCAGCGCCCCTGACCGCGCCGCGCAGCCGAGCTCCCAGGCGTCGCGCCAGCTGGTCAGCAGGTCGAGGTACACCTGATCGGACTCCGATCCGGTGATCCCGTCGTGGTGGGCGCCGTAGGCCAGCTGCACCCATGCCTTGGCCAGCGCGGCCTCCGGGTAATGCGCACCGGAGAGCAGCGAGGCGAACACCGCGAACCGCTCGGCACCGAGCACCGCATCCTCGGCGGCACGGTTGGCCTGCTTGGTGTCGATGTAGGAGACGTCCTTGCCGGTGTAGATCGGATTCATATCGCGGGTTTGCGGTGAGGGAGTCACACCCTCGGCGCGCACGGCCGCGAAGAACTCGGACGGCAGCGCGCACACGAACCTCGGCCACGTGTAGCGGGCGTTCCAGTCGCGGTGAATCTCGGTGACCCAGGTGTTGGGTGGGGTGTAGTCGGTGCCGACAGGCAGCAGTACATTGCGGGTCAGCGCCACCGATTTCAGCTCCGAGAACAGCTGATAGGTGGCCTGTTCGGCCTCGGCCAGCGATGGGGCGGAATCCATCCACCAGCCCGCCGAGTAGTGCGCCGGCATGTAGTGGGTCAGCAAGCCCAGACCCGACGGCGCGATCCACTCGAACTCACTGCGGAATTGCATGCGCCTGGGATCGCCGTCGTGTCCGTTTTCGGCGGCCATCGGCCCCCACTGGTGATGCGGCCCGCGGGCCCACGAGCTCGACGTCAGGCCCGCGTCGGCGGCCATCCCCGGGAATTGCGGGTCGTGGCCGAAGACGTCGAGCTGCCAGGCAGTGGCCGGCGAGGCACCGAGAATGTCGCGCTGGTAGCCGATTCCGTGCACGAAGTTGCGGATCGCCGTCTCGGCGCCGACCAGGTTGGTGTTGGGCTCGTTGTATGTTCCGCCCATCACCTCCACCCGACCGTCAGCGATGAACCGGCGCAGATCGGCGCGGTCCTCGGGGTGGGTGTCGAAATACGGCTTGAGGTAGTCGACTTCGGCGAGCACGAACTTGTAATCCGGGTCGCGGCGGGCCATTTCGAGGTGGGCGGCCACCAACGCGAACCCGTTGTTCTGCCGGGCCCGGCCGGGCGGGTGCTCGGTCCACAGGCTGGTGTAGGCGCCCTGGGTGTTCCACCACACCGGGTCGTAGTGGAAGTGGCTGATCATGTACATCGTCCAGCCCGGCTCGGCGACGACGAACTCGAACGGGAAGTCCGCGCCGACCCGAGCCGCCCGCCGCCCGCCGACGACCGGCCCCGAGACCGCAACCGGAATCTCGACGAGCCCGTCCCCCGGCGTCAGCGCGACAGCGTCGGATCCCAGGCCGTCGCCGAAGACCCGCGCGGTGTCCGATTCGCCGGCCCCGCGGTAGCCGATCCGGGCCACCTGCAACGGCGCATCGGGCGGGCCGACGAACAGCTCCGTCGACTCCGCGGAGGTAATCCGCACGCCAGCAAATCTACGGCCCCAACACCTCTCAGCGGAGCGACACGTCGATCACCAGCGGACGATGATCCGAGATCGGTAAGACCGGGGTGCACGCCTTCCCGGCCACGAGGTCGCCATGGTCGGTGAGGATGTGGTCGAGCTGACGGTCCGGACAGTGCCGCGGGAACGTCGGGGCTACGGCCAGCGGGCGCAGCCCCGTTCGGCGGCGCTGGGCGGGCGACCCCATGTTGAGATCGCCCATCAGCACCCGCGGGCCCGGCAGTCCACGCAGGTCCCGGATCAGATGATTGAGCTGCAGTCGGTTCCAGCCGGGCACGAAGGACAAGTGGGTGTTGGCCACCGTGAGAACCCCGAGCGGGGTGTCGAATTCGGCCGCCATCGCCGCGCGGGGCTCCTCGTGGACGATCTGCACCCGGTTGGGGCCGGGCAGATACATCGGGAATCGCACGGGGATCCGGGGCAACCGCAGCACCTGCCACGAAATCGCCGGGTACCGCGAGAGCAGCGCGATGCCGTAGGCGGCGGTGCCCGGTTGTTCGCTGCCGGTCGCGGCCATCCACGTCGCCCCCGGCGTTCCGGCGATGGCGGCGACGAACCGGTGCGAGGCAGCGCCCATCGCCGCGGCGGCAACCGCAGTGAGATCGGCCAGCGACGAGCGTGGCTGCTCGCGGTCGACCTCTTGCAGCGCCAGCACATCGGGGTTCAGCCGGCGGATGCACGACGACAGCCGCTCCAGGCTGACCTGGCCGTCATCGAGACTGCGACCGTGCAGGATGTTGAAGGTGGCCAGCCGCATGGGTACCTGATACCCATGCCGGCCCGAACTATTTCTCAGCGGCTCGGCATCACCGGCTGACGGCAGCGGCCAGCAGCGCCGACATCGCCAGCGCGCCCGCGGCGACGGCGTCGGGTTCCAGTACCTCGAAGGCGACGCCGGGCATGGCCAGATACAGCACCAGCGTCTGCGGGTCGTCCGCTCCGGCGACGACGACGCAGGCATCGGGGCCGTCCTCCTCGATGGTCACCGATGTCGGCGAGAAGTGCTGGGCCATAACGCTTTTGGACGCTTGATAGCGCACCCTGGCGACGTGGCGGTAGGGCGAGGTGGTGATGGCGCGCCGCACGTAGGCAGCGGCGTCGGGCGCATCCCGGGCGGTGAAGGTGGTTCCCCTGCCACGCACCTGCGCCATCCGGTCCAACCGCAGGCTGCGCCAGTCCTGCCGGTCGCGGTCGTAGGCGAGCAGATACCAGCGCCGTCCCGTGGTGACGAGTTGATAGGGCTCGAGGCGGCGGCTGCTCGGCGCACCGGCGCGGTCGACGTAGTCAGTGTCGACATGCTCGCGGTCGCGGCAGGCCCGCGCCAGCGTCATCAGGATCTCAGGGTCAACCGGGGACTCGGCCTCGGGTGTCAGAGTGACGGTGGAATCGTGTACCGCGGCGACCTGTGAACGCAGCCGCGCGGGCATCACCTGGTCCAGTTTGGTCAGCGCCCGCAGGGCGGCCTCACCGACGCCGGTGACGCTTCCCCCGGCGGCCAGCCGCAGGCACACGGCCATCGCGACGGCCTCGTCGGAGTCGAGCAGCAGCGGCGGCAGCGCGGCACCGGCGCCGAGCTGGTAACCGCCGCCGTGGCCGGTGCTGGCGTGGACGGGGTATCCGAGGTCACGGAGTCGTTCAATGTCGCGGCGGACACTGCGTGTGGTCACGCCGAGCCGTTCGGACAGCTCCTCGCCCGACCACACCCGCCTCGATTGCAACAGGCCAAGCAGCTGCAGGACCCGGCTCGTCGTCCGCGACATGGCTCCAGTCTGACCCAATCTGCGGACAGAAACTGTCCGCAATACGTGCAAGTCTGCGGATATGACCTGGACGACCCAACTTGCCGACCAAATCGACTGGCATTGGCGCAACGCATTGCGCCCCCGCCTGGAGGGCCTGAGCGACGACGAGTACTTCTGGGAGCCGGTGGCGGGGTGCTGGACGGTGCACGGGGACGGTTCCGGCGGGCAAGAGCGAAGCGACCCGGGGAAGGTCACCGTCGATTTCGCCTACCCGCCACCGACGCCCGAGCCGTTCACCACGATTGCCTGGCGGCTGGCGCACGTCATCGTCGGCGTGCTGGCCATGCGCAACCACTCCCATTTCGGCGGTCCGCCCGCCGACTATCAGAGCTGGCCGTATGCCACCGATGCCGACACCGCACTGACCCAACTCGACGACGCCTACGCGCGCTGGATCACCGGGGTGCGAGGCATGTCCGACGATGACCTCGCGCGTCCGTGCGGGCCGGCAGAAGGGCCCTATGCCGACTACGCGCTGTCCGAACTGATCCTGCACATCAACCGGGAGCTCATTCACCACGGCGCCGAAATCGCTTGTCTCCGAGACCTATACATCCACCAGCCACTGAGTAACTGAAAGGACCATCATGCCCACCCTCGCCCCACCCGTCCACGACGAGCGGCACGCCCTGCGCGAGTTCCTCGCCTACCAGCAGAGCGCCTTCGTCGCCGTCGCCCACGGGTTGACCGACGCGCAGGCCCGCTGCACCCCGACGGCCAGCGCGCTGTCGATCGGCGGACTGATCAAACATGCGACCGGCGTGCAGCGCGGCTGGATGCAACGGGTCGCCGCGGCACCCAATGAACCGCCCCCCGACAACCGCCCCTTCGAGGAGCGGGCTGCGGAATACCAGGACGAATACGTGATGCGGCCCGACGAGACGTTGGCGGAGCTTCTGGACGCGTTGAGCGCGCAGAACAGCGAAGTGCTGCGACTGGTCGAGACCGCTGATCTGGACGCCGCGGTGCCGGTGCCACGCGATGCTCCGTGGTTTCCCAAAGACGTCGAATCCTGGTCGGTGCGGTGGGTGTTCGGCCATGTGATCACTGAGCTCGCCAGGCACGCCGGCCACGCCGACATCATCCGCGAAACCCTGGACGGCGCAACGATGTACGAGCTCGTCGCCGCCGCGGAGGGTATGGAGCCGCAGCCGTGGCTGACGCCATGGCAACCGAAATCGTGAGGTGAGGACGTGCGCAAGCGGCTCGCGCCAGCAATCAACAGGCCTGCGGCGGCCTGCCCCCAGTGACGCCTCGGACGAG
Organism: Mycolicibacterium rhodesiae JS60; assembly: GCA_000230935.2. Classification (GTDB taxonomy): domain Bacteria; phylum Actinomycetota; class Actinomycetes; order Mycobacteriales; family Mycobacteriaceae; genus Mycobacterium; species Mycobacterium rhodesiae_B. The sequence continues at coordinate 1,647,608 of AGIQ01000002.1, read as the reverse complement.
GCCGAATCGTTGTCCACTCAACGACGTGATCCAAGCACGGCAATGATGTCTCGCGGCGCAGACAAAGTGGCTACCCTTCGGACAAGTATCGGAAGTAGCCCGGGGGTGATCACGTGTTGGGCATTGCGCACGGGTGGTGGCGACGGCCTGATCGGTACGACTGGCTGACCGGCTATCTGTGCGCCCGCGGCCTGATCAATACCACCCGCGTGGTCATGGTCCTGGTCGTGAGCGGGCCGTTGGTGTCTTTGACCATGTTGCTGCACGGCACCGATGGCCCGACCGGGCCCGCCAGAGTTTTGGCGTGGCTGCCCACGATCATCGGGGTGTTCGCCGTCTCCTTGTGGGTGTGGCGCTGGCCTACCCACACGCAGTTCGCCCTCTTCTCGGTGGCCTGCTGCACCTCGATCGCCCTGATCTGCTTGCTGGTGCCGGATCCACGATCATCCTTGACGTGCACGTACGCGTTCATGATCGCCGGGACGTTGCTCGCACTTTTTCAGAGCCCGAAGTTGATGCTCTACAACTTTGTGTTGGTAACGATCGTTGTTGCGGTCGATACGATTCGGCTGGTCGGCAGCGGACATCTCGGCCTGGCGGCCGTCGCCCTGGTCGAGGTACTGCTGGCGAACATCGCCATCCCGCTGGTCACCTATACCCTCGTCGGCGCGCTCGGTGGGGACCTTGCCGACGCCGACCGCGATCCGCTGACCGGTTTGTACAACCGGCGAGCATTCCGCAACGAGACGCTGGGCCTGATCGTGGCCGCGGAGCACAACGACGCCTGGTTGAGCATCGCGCTGGTGGACCTGGACGCATTCAAGGCCGTCAACGACACGTACGGACACGACGCCGGGGACCGCGTCCTCGTCCAGGTGGCGCAGACACTGTCAGCGGCCGCCGGGGATCGAGCGGTCGTCTCCCGAAGCGGAGGTGAGGAGTTCCTTGTCGCCATGACCACCCTGGCCGACGACGCGGAGCTGCTCGCCGACCGCATGTGCGACGCAATCGCCAGTTCACCCGCGCCCATCACCGCCAGTGTCGGCACTGCCTCCGTGAGACTCGATGAGGGTGCGGACCGCGATCGTCGCAGCCTCATCGAGGAATTGATCATCGCCGCCGACACCGCCATGTACTGGGCAAAACGTAACGGCGGGAACCAGACTCACCATTACACACCTCGCCAGGAACGACACACTGCTCCAGGGGAGCCCGAAAGCTGACACTGCGGCATCTCCGGCGGTTGTGACCGGCGTCGCTGCGCGACTGAGAAATTGGTGGTATGCATCGCCGATTTGGCACACTTCAAGGATGAGTTCGACCAAACACCGCGAAGTAGCCAAGCTCGATCGCGTTCCGTTGCCGGTCGAGGCCGCCCGCATGGGAACCACCGGCTGGCAGCTCACCCGCACCGGCGCCCGCGTGCTCGGCACGCTGCCCGGGCGGGGGAGCTGGCAGGACAAGGTCATCAAGCAGATCCCACAGACCTTCGCCGACCTCGGTCCCACCTACGTCAAGTTCGGTCAGATCATCGCGTCCAGCCCGGGCGCATTCGGCGAAGGGCTGAGTCGCGAGTTCCGCGGGCTGCTCGACGCGGTGCCGCCGGCCGACACCGCCGAGGTGCACAAGCTGCTCCGCCAGGAGCTCGGCGGCGACCCGGCCCAGTTGTTCGCCACGTTTGACGAGGAGCCGTTCGCATCGGCCTCGATCGCCCAGGTGCACTTCGCCACCCTGCACAGCGGCGAGGACGTCGTCGTCAAGATCCAGCGGCCCGGCATCCGCCGCCGGGTGGCCGCCGATCTGCAGATCCTGAAGCGGTTCGCCCAGCTCGTCGAGCTGGCCAAGCTGGGCCGTCGGCTGTCCGCCCAGGACGTCGTCGCCGACTTCTCCGACAACCTGGCCGAAGAGCTCGACTTCCGCATCGAGGCACAGTCGATGGAGGCCTGGGTGTCAGGTCTGCACGGTTCGCCGCTGGGCCGCAACATCCGGGTGCCCGCGGTGCACTGGGAGTTCACCAGCGAGCGGGTGCTGACGATGGAGCGGGTGCGCGGCGTGCGCATCGACGACGTCAAGGAGATCCGCAAGCAGGGTTTCGACGGCACCGAGCTGGTCAAAGCGCTGCTGTTCTCCACCTTCGAGGGCGGGCTGCGGCACGGCCTGTTCCACGGTGACCTGCACGCCGGAAACCTGCTGGTCGACGCCAACGGACGCATCGTGTTCCTCGACTTCGGGATCATGGGCCGCATCGACCCGCGCACCCGCTGGCTGTTACGCGAGCTCGTCTACGCGTTGCTGGTCAAGAAAGACCATGCGGCCGCAGGCAAGATCGTGGTCCTGCTGGGCGCGGTGGGCACCACCAAGCCCGAGAAGGAAGCCGCCAAGGACCTCGAGGCGTTCGCGGCCCCGCTGAGCCTGAAGACGCTCGGGGACATGTCCTACGCCGACATCGGCAAGCAACTGTCCACCTTGGCCGACGCCTACGACGTGAAGCTGCCGCGCGAGCTGGTGCTGATCGGCAAACAGTTTCTCTATGTCGAGCGGTATATGAAACTGCTCGCACCCAAGTGGCAGATGATGAACGACCCCCAGTTCTCCGGCTACTTCGCCAACTTCATGGTCGAGGTCAGCCGCGAACACCAGAGCGACGTCGAGGTCTGATGGAAATCCGTTCCGGCACAGCCACAGTAAGCGGCGAGGTGGAAATCTACTTCGAGGACATGGGCAATCCCGGCGACCCGCCGGTCCTGCTCGTGATGGGACTAGGCGCTCAGCTTCTGCTGTGGCGCAACGGTTTCTGCGAAAAGCTGGTCAACCAAGGCTACCGGGTCATCCGCTACGACAACCGCGACGTCGGGCTGTCGTCCAAGCTGCACGGCCAGCGGGCCGGCGGCCGGTTCGTCCCGAACCTGTTGCGCTCCTACATCGGTCGTCCCAGCCCATCGGTCTACACGCTGGAAGACATGGCGGACGACGCGGCAGCGCTGCTCGATCATCTCGGGCTGGACCGGACCCATGTGGTGGGCGCGTCGATGGGCGGAATGATCGCCCAGATCTTCGCCGCGCGGTATTGCCACAAAACGAACGCTTTGGGAATCATCTTCTCGTCCAACAACTCTGCGCTCTTACCTCCCCCGGCGCCACGCGCGCTGCTGTCGCTGATCACCGGGCCGCCGCCGAACTCGCCACGAGAGGTGATCGTGGAAAATGCGGTCCGGGTCGGCAAGATCCTCGGCAGTCCCGGCTATCCGTTGTCCGACGAGCAGGCCCGCGCCAACGCGATCGAGGCGCACGAGCGCGCGCACTACCCACAGGGCATCGCCCGGCACTTCAGCGCGATCCTCGGCAGCGGCAGCCTCAAGCGCTATGACCGGCAGATCACCGCGCCGACCGTGGTCATGCACGGTCGCGCCGACAAACTGATGCGCCCGTCGGGCGGTCGCTCGATCGCGTCGGCGATCCCGAACGCGCGGCTGGTCCTGTTCGACGGCATGGCCCATGACCTGCCCGAGGCGCTGTGGGACGACATCGTCGGTGAGCTCAAGACCACATTTGCCGAGGTCAGCTAGCTAATAATGGTGCGCCTGGGACTCGTCTCTTGCCCGTCTCACGGCTAGCATCAGTTCTGCACAAGCGGTAATCGCACAATCCCGACGGGGGGGATTCGTCGTTGCTGCCTGAAGCAGTCAATGCGAAAGGCACACAGCATGGCCAAACGGCTCCAACCTCATTTTGAGGATGTACAGGCCCACTACGACCTGTCTGACGACTTTTTCCGGCTCTTCCTCGACCCGACCCAGACCTACAGCTGCGCCTACTTCGAACGCGACGACATGACGTTGGAGCAGGCCCAGATCGCCAAGATCGACCTGGCGCTGGGCAAGCTCGGCCTGCAGCCGGGGATGACACTGCTCGACGTCGGCTGCGGGTGGGGCGCCACCATGTTGCGCGCCCTGGAGAAATACGACGTCAACGTCATCGGCCTGACCTTGTCGAACAACCAGCGTGACCACGTCGAACAGGTTTTCGCCGAGTGCGAGAGCACACGCGACAAGCGGATCGAACTTCGGGGCTGGGAGCAGTTCGACGAGCCCGTCGACCGGATCGTGTCGATCGGCGCCTTCGAGCACTTCGGCTTCGACCGCTACGACGACTTCTTCGCCATGGCCCATAAGGTCCTGCCCGACGACGGAGTGATGCTGCTGCACACCATCACGTCGTTCACGTTTCAAGACATGGCTGAGAAGGGCGTCCCGCTGACGTTCGAGGCGGCGCGGTTCGCGAAGTTCATGCTCACCGAGATCTTCCCGGGCGGCCGGCTGCCGACGGTCGAGAAGGTGGAGGACCACGCCACCAGGGCCGGCTTCACACTGACGCGGGTTCAGTCACTCCAGCCGCACTATGCGCGCACACTGGATTGCTGGGCAGAGGCGCTGCAGGCCAACCGGGACAAGGCCATCGAGGTGCAGTCCGAGGAGGTCTATGAGCGGTACATGAAGTACCTCACCGGATGCGCACGCGGGTTCCGGGTAGGCTATATCGACGTCGATCAGTTCACGCTTGAGAAGCAGGCGAACGAAACGCCCGGTTCACCTACCGTTTGATCGCCGTTCCGGTGAGTCGAGACGGTATGGTCCAGATCACATCGTGCATACTGGCGCGCAGAACCACTCGCGGGGGCAGTGACGCAGTGAGACAAGAAGAATCAGGAAGGCTTGACACTCATGCCCGAGGCAACTGAAACCAAGGACATGCGGCCCCATTTCGAAGAAATTCAGGCGCATTACGACCTCTCGGACGACTTCTTCGGTGTCTTCCAGGATCCCACCCGCAAGTACAGCTGCGCATACTTCACCGGACCGAATGCCACCCTCTCCGAAGCCCAGATCGCCAACGTCGACCAGCACCTCGACGCGCTTGACCTCAAGCCCGGCATGACCCTGCTCGAGGTGGGCTGCGGTTGGGGCCTGACGTTGCGGCGCGCGATGGAGAAGTACGACGTCAACGTCATCGGCCTGACGCTGTCGAAGAACCAGAAGGCCTACTGCGAAGAGCTGTTGAGCAAGGTCGACTCCGGGCGCACGTTCGATGTTCGACTCGAAGGCTGGGAGCAATTCCACAGCCCCGTCGACCGGATCGTGTCGATCGAGGCCATCGAACACTTCGGCTTCGAGCGTTTCGACGACTTCTTCAAGAACTCGTTCGACATCATGCCCGACGACGGCCGGATGACGATCCAGAGCAGCTGCGGCTACCACCCCGACGACCTGGCGGCTCGCGGCAAGAAGCTGACGTTCGAGCTGGCCCGCTTCGCCAAGTTCATGGTCGACGTCATCTTCCCCGGCGGTCGCATCCCGAGCACCAAGATGTTGGTCGAGCACGGAGAGAAGGCGGGCTTCGTTGTGCCCGAGCCACTGTCGCTGCGCAACCACTACATCAAGACCCTCGGTATCTGGGCGGCCCGCCTGGAGCAGCACAAGGACGAGGCGATCGCAGCCGCCGGCGAAGAGAGCTACAACAACTACATGCGGTACCTGACGGGTTGCCAGTACTACTACGTCGACGAGGCGATCGACGTCAGCCTGGTCACCTACCTCAAGCCAGGCGCCGTCGCCTGACACCCCCGAGCTGACGCGAAGTCCCCCACGCCGAGCGTGCGGGGATTTTGTTTTTTCCGGCGATACGTGTCGGATTCGCCGGGCGCCGTTCGTCAGACAGGTAGAGAGTGAAACCAGCCGGGTTCCACTCCCCCAACCTGGGAGGACATCGCCATGTACTACTTTGCACTGCTCCACGGAACACAACGCGATCTGACCCCCGACGAGGCCGGCCGCGAGATGGCTGCCTATGTCGATTTCCACGCCCGCGAGGCGGCGGCGATCCGTGAGGGCGACGCGCTCGGTGCGGCAGCCGAGGCCGTGCAGATCACCGGCGGGCCGAATGCACCGGTCATCACCGACGGCCCGTACGCCGAAGGCGCCGAGATCGCCGGCGGCTATTACGTCTTCGAAGCCGAGAACCTCGACGACGCCTTGCAACTCGCCCGACAGGTCCCGGCCGCGCAGTACGGCGCGGTCGAGGTGTGGCCGATCGTGCACTGGAATCCCGTCGGCCGCCCCACCACCGCTTCGGACTGGCTGGCGCTGCTACTCGAACCGGCCGAGAGCGTGAACGTTCCCGGTAGTCCGGAATGGGACCAGGGGTTGGCCCACCATGCCGAATTCGGCGAGGCGGCAGGCTCACACATCCTCGGTGGGGCGCCGCTGCACCCGCCGTCGACGGCGACGACGGTGCGTGTGCGTGACGGCGAGGTGGTATTGACCGATGGCCCGTACGCCGAGGGTGCCGAAGTGGCCAACGGCTACTACCTGTTGTCGGCGGCCGATCGCGACGAGGCGACAAAGATCGCCTCGATGATCCCGGCGTCGGTGGTTCATCTGCGCCGGCTGGCGGGTGTGTCCGGGCTGTAGATGCGTTCTCTGGACGGCGTCTTCCGGCGAGAGTGGGGTCCCGCGGTGGCCGCGCTCGCGCGCTGGTCGGGTGACCTGGACATCGCCGAAGACGCCGTCCAGGAAGCCTGCGCGGAGGCGATGCGCAGCTGGCCTCGCGACGGCATGCCCGACAACCCGGGCGCATGGCTGGCGACGGTCGCCCGCAATCGGGCCAGAGACCGGCTGCGCCGCGAATCCGTCCGTCCCGGAAAGGAATTGGCGGCCATGCCGGATGACCGATCAGCCGACACACCAGTGGTGCACCGGGTCCGCGATGACGAGTTGCGAATGATGTTCACCTGCGCGCACCCGGCACTGGAGCGTCTTTCCCAACTCGCGTTGACGCTGCGTCTGGTGTCGGGGCTGACGGTGCCGGAGATCGCGCGGGCGCTGTTGGTCAGCGAAGTGGCGGTGGGCCAGCGGATCACGCGGGCCAAACACAAGATCCGCCATGCCAACATTCCGCTTCGGGTGCCACCGCAGGAGCTGCTCGGCGAACGCACACCGCACGTGCTGTCGTGTATCTATTCGGTGTTCACCGAGGGGTACTGGTCGACCACCGGGCCGTCGGCGATCCGCGACGAACTGTGCGACGAGGGGGTTCGCCTGGCCGGCGAGTTGCGTGCGCTGATGCCCGCCGAGCCGGAATCTCATGCATTGCATGCCCTTGTGCTGCTGCATGATTCACGCCGGTCGACCCGTACCGATGCCACCGGCGCGTTGGTTCCGCTCGAGGAACAGGACCGGGGGCGATGGGATCGGGGCAGGGTTGCGCGCGGGCTCGACGCGCTGCGCCGCGCGGACGGGTCGACTGGGCCCTACCTGCCGCAGGCGGTGATCGCGGCCGCGCATGCAACGGCCCCGAGCTGGGAGCAGACGGATTGGGTCACGATCTGCCGGGCGTACGACCTCCTGGTGCGATTGACCGATTCGCCGGTTGTGCGGGCGAATCGGGCTCTGGCAGTTGGCTTTCGCGACGGCCCGGACGCGGGCCTTGCGGCGCTGGACGGCGTTGCTCACGACCCGCGCCTGGTTCGCTCCAATCTGGTGCCGACAGTGCGCGCCGATCTGTTGCGCCGGGCCGGACGGCACGGTGAGGCGATCTCGGAGTATCGGAAGGCGATGGAACTCAACGGCTCTGAACCCGGGAGGGAATTTCTCCGTCGGCGAATCACCGAATGCGGCGGCTGACCGGGAGTTAGTGTCGAGATCATGCTTGTTGGCCGCCTTGCCGATCCGAATTGCACGCTCGGCACCGATCCTCGATCCGATCCGCGAATGGTCGCGGCCTTCGCCCCGATCGGCCTCGCCGACGTCCTTCCCGACGCACCGCTGAGCGTCGACTCGCCGTTGCGCGACCGGATGGCATATGCCGCGGCCGCCGAGGCGGCCGTCGGCGGAGTGCTCGACGCGTTCGCCCACGCCGCACCGACGCCGGCCGGCGTCTCGACCTCGACAGTGACGATTCCCGGCGTCGACGGCAACGAGGTGACGCTGTTCGTCAGCCGCCCGGATGACGCCCGAGGCCCGCTGCCGGCAGTGGTGCATTTCCACGGCGGGGCGATGGCCATCGCCAGCGCCGATGACGCCAGCTACCGCTACTTGCGGGAGCGCCTCGCGGCCACCGGCCTGGTGGCCGTCGGGGTGGAGTTCCGCAACTCGGGCGGCCGGCTGGGCGCGCACCCGTATCCGGCGGGGCTGAACGACTGCGCGGCCGCCACGCGGTGGGTGGCACGCCAACGCCGACGATCTCGGGGTGAGCCACCTGATCGTCGTGGGCGAGTCCGGCGGCGGGAACCTGACGCTGACCGTCACCCACAAGGCCAAGCGTGAGGGCTGGCTCCATGAGATCGCCGGGGCGTACGCGCAATGCCCGTACATCTCCAACCGGTGGCTGGACTATCCGGACGAGCTGCCGTCGCTGCGGGAGAACGACGGCTACTTCATCAGTGCGCAACAGGCGGCGCCGTTGGGTTCCATCTATGACCCGGGCAAGGCCCACGTCGACGATCCCACCTGCTGGGCCGGCGTCGCGGCCCACGAAGACCTGGTCGGCCTGCCGCCGCACGTGATCTCGGTGAACGAGCTCGATCCGCTGCGGGACGAGGGACTCCTCTATTACCGCAGACTGCTCGCCGCGGGCGTGCCCGCCGCGAGGCGCATCGTGGTCGGGACCTGCCACGGCGGTGACTTGCTGTTCCCGGCGCTGATGCCGGAGGTGTTCGCGGCGTCGGTGAACGACATCAGTGGCTTCGCGCGGTCGGTGGCGGGCTGATCGACGTGACACGCTTTGCCGGCCGCTTTCAAAGGTCCTTCCACTGGAAAACGACGCTCGACGCGCTTGCCGTTTCCTGTTGACAGCACCCTGGTGATATGGGAGTCTTTGCTTAATTTCTCAGGCACTACCTCAGGAATAACCGAAACATCACATAGGGGGGTCTCCATGACTACAGCAGCTGTCAGCAAGTTCTCGGCTCTGTCGACCAAACTTCAGGTGAGCACTGCGGCTGTAGCGGTCGCCGCCGCCGCCGCCATCACGCCCGCCGTCGCTCATGCAGCACCGAGCCTCGCGCCGTTCTCGACGAATGTCGGCAACTCTGCTGAGCTCCTGCTTGACTCGGTGGTCATCGCATCTCCGGGCTCTAACAAGACGGCTTCGGCCGCCGCCAGCGCCTCAGCTACGCCTGTCCAGGTCGTTTTTGGTGGCTTAGCTGAGTCAGTTAACCAATTCGTAGGAGCAACTGTTGCTGCCCTTGGCTACGGCACAGCCGCGGTGTTGGTTGTTACTGGGAACGTCATCTCGCTATTATTGCCCGCCCTCGGCGCACCAATCACCGCTGCCGGAGTGGCGGTGTCCAATGCGACCACCAGCTACGTCGTGAATCAAAAGATCGGCCCCTACTCCACCCTCTAGCCAAATCTTTAGAAAACGACTCGTCAGTTGTTGCTATCGACAGCTGACGAGTTGTTTTGTATTGGTCAGTGGTTTAAGGTTGCGCTGCTCACGCAGCTCGCACTGGTGCACGGGGAAGTAAATAGGTGAAATTCTTCTCGCGACGACGGTTCAACGAAGAGCCGGACGATGACGACGTGGATCTGACCGAAGATGATGTCCGTCCGTGGTACACGCGACGCAGTGCCGCTTGGGCGCTTGGCGTGCTCATTGTCGTCATCTTGTCCGGTGGCTGGCTCGGATTCCGAGCGTACGAAGCGAAGGCAAACCTCGAGCAGGCGCGCGCGAATGCACAACAAGCGAAAGACGCACTACTGCAGGGAAATACCGCCGATGCGTCACGGTTCGCTGCTGACGCACAATCGCATGCGCAAACGGCGCGCGACGCGACGCACTCGTTGCCGTGGACCGTCGCATCCGCCATTCCATGGCTGGGCAGCCCGTTTAAGACCGGTCAGCAGATATCTGACGTCGCACTCGGCTTAGCTGCAGACGTTCTGAAGCCCACCGCAGACGCCGGAACCACTGTTGCGCCATCTCAACTGCTCGCCAACGGCCGGTTGGACGTCACGGCCCTGCGCAAGGAAGGGCCCGCGCTGAGCAAGATTGCAGCAGATGCAACTCGACTCAACGACGCCGCAAAGGCGATCCAAGAGCCGGCGTACCTTTCGGTCATCGGCGAGGCTCGATCACAACTTCAAGAGCAGACCGCCAACATCGCGCACCTACTTCAAAACACGGCGCTCGCCGCTCAGCTAGCACCGTCGATGTTGGGCGCCGACGGACCGCGCAGCTATTTCATGGGTTTCCAGACCAATGCCGAGGCTCGCGGTACCGGCGGACTACTCGGTGGTTTCGGGGTTCTTCGATTCGACGACGGCAAGCCAAGCGTGGACAACCTCGGTCCAAACACGGACTTCAACAAGCCTTTCACGCCGTTTTCGGTCAACCCAGAATTCGACGAGCAGTATGGATTCACCAATCCTACTACCGACTTCCGCAATACCAACCAGAGTTCGCACTTCCCGTATGCGGCGCAGATCTGGAAGTCATTGTGGGCACAACAGTCAGGGATGAATGTCGACGGGGTGATCGCGATCGATCCCATCGCCCTGAGCTACATCCTCGGCGCTACTGGGCCGGTCACGATGCCTGACGGCGAGACGATCACCAAAGACAACGTAGTCGAGCTCACCGAGTCGACCGTCTACAGCCGTTTCCCCGATCCCAACGATCAGAGCGGACGTAAGCGCTACCTGCAGGCAATTGCGACCGAGGTTGTCAAGAAGATCACCGTGCCCGTCGAATCGCCGCGCAAGCTCCTCGACGCATTAGGGCGGGCGGTCAGTGAGCGACGCATTTCGGTGTGGAGCTCCTCACCAACGGACCAAGCCCTTTTGGAGAAATCCCCCCTCGCTCACGAGATCCCGGATGATTCCGCGCCATACGCCGAAGTCGTCATCAACAATCTTGGCGGCAACAAAATGGACTATTACCTCGATCGACAGATCGAGTACGTGGCCGACGGCTGTGACGGTGACAAACGCAAGTCGACCGTGACCATCCGGCTTACCAACACGCTCAAAGACGCCGCGGGCTTACCCGAGTACGTGGCGGGGCGGCTGGGATTCTTCCCCGAAATCCCGGGCAATGTTCCACCGGGCACGATGCTTACCTCCGTCCGTCTCCTCACTACCAAAGGTGCTGACGTCCTAAGTGTTCTGGTAAACGGTAAAAGGACCCGCGTATTCGGGTCGACAGAACGCGGACACCCCAGCTTTGAGTCCCAGGTAGCCATTCCACCGGGTCAGACAGTCGAGTTGATATTCCGCCTGACTGAGCCGACGTCCTCCGGTGAGGCACGTGTTCCGGTCCAGCCGCTGCGCGGCGGTGTCACACCGAAGGTATCGGTGCCAACGTGCTCCCGGTAGCAACGCTGGTCTACGTGCGTCTCGCCTGAGTCTGGGAACTCTACGAAGGTATGCTTCCCCGGCAAGGGGCGCTGAAGTGTTGATACAGGGGGTAAGGGGTCGAATTGAATATTCAGGACTTCGCAAAAGTGCTGCGTACTCGCTGGATCACCGTGTGTGTGACGACACTCGTGGTCGTCTTGGGAGCTGTCGCGTACACGTTGCTGACGACACCGCTCTACCAGGCGTCGACCAGGCTCTTCGTATCGACAAACTCGGGCGCATCGGTGTCAGACCTGTATCAAGGGAACCTATTTTCCCAACAGCGCGTACTGTCCTACGCCGAGTTACTGAGAGGCGAGACGGTCGCGCAACGCACTATCGACAAACTCGGTCTCGACGTCAGTGCGAAAGCTCTCGAGACAAAGATTAAGGCGTCTGTCAAACCCGACACAGTCCTCATCGACGTACAGGTACTGGATGAATCCCCGGTCCGGGCGCGCGACATCGCAAATACGTTGTCCGACGAATTCGTTGCTCTCGTGAGCGAACTTGAAACGCCGGCCGGCGGAGGGCGTCCGGATGCACGCGTTGTCGTAGAGCAACGTGCTTCGATTGCCTCCAAACCAGTAGTTCCGGATCCGGTCCGCAACATTGCGATCGGGCTCGGCCTCGGCGTGCTTTTGGGCATTGGTCTTGCAGTTCTTCGTGATGTGCTGGACAACACCATTAAGAGCCAACAGGCTGTTGAGGAAATCACTGGTTCCAGTGTCGTGGGCTTCATTCCTCTCGACAAAGAAATACGCAAAGCCCCAGCAGTGTCCTTTGTTTCGGGCAACTCCGGAACAGCAGAGGCGTTTCGCAAACTTCGGACTAACCTGCAGTTCCTGGCTGTGGACAATCCCCCCCGAGTGATTGTCGTGACCAGCTCGTCGCCAGCCGAGGGCAAATCAACGACAGCAATAAATATCGCGCTAGCGCTGGCGGAAGCTGAGCACGAAGTGGTACTCGTGGACGGCGACATGCGGCGCCCAAGCTTGGCCAAGTACCTCGATCTAGTCGGCGAAGTCGGGTTCAGCACGGTGCTCAGTGGCGCGGCGTCGCTGACAGAGGTGTTGCAACCGACGAAGTTCCCCCGGTTGTCTGTCCTCGCAGCCGGCCCCGTTCCGCCAAATCCCAGTGAACTCCTCGGATCCTTGGCGGCCCAGAAAGTACTGAGCGAACTTCGTGCCAAATTCGAGTTTGTCATCGTTGACTCGTCTCCACTGCTCGCGGTCACCGACGGTGCTGTCATCGCAGCCAGTGCCGACGGCGCGCTCATTGCAGCGCGGTTCGGAAAGACCAAACGTGACCAACTCGCACACGCGATCGGAAACCTCAACCATGTCGGTGCGTCGGTACTTGGAGCCGTAATGACGATGATGCCGACGCGCGGAAGTGGCTCCTATAGCTATAACTACTACTACGGCCAGGCGCACGGTGACCAACAGCCAAACGAGGCGGCTGTGCTCCCCAAAACCTCGCAGCGTCATGCCGAGACCAAGCCAGCATCTGACGGCTAGCTGTCATACGCGCACTCGCTCACGTGAGCATTAGCTGTAATCGGCCACGAACAGCTGGGGGCTGTGCGCGATTACCAAGCGCTGAGTGAAGTTCGCTTCCAGGTGTTCGTGGCCGTGCAGACGTACAAATACGACGAGTCAGTGGCCCACTGCCCCGGTACGCCCGACGACGATGCGGTGGCGGGAGGTGTAACTCTCGCCCCTACGGGGTTTCCACCGATGCTCAGACCAGTGGCCGCATCGAATGATCCGTCAGTCCCGAGAGTTCCCACGCCGGTTCGGTACATGGCAATGTCGGGGGCCGCATCGCCCGGTCCCCAGGTGACTCTGCCATCGGCGTGAACGCAGAGGCGCGCCGCAGTGTCCCCGTTCAGGGAGCTGGCGACAGCGATATCGCCGCCGGAATTCATATGGGCGTCGATAGCCGTACCCGGCCCGATGTACGTGATACTTGTGCCGAGATTGATTTCTGTACCCGCTTGGCTGTTGATCATCCGAGTGGCCGATTGGTAGCGGCCCATATTGTCTACATTGCGTGTGAGTACCTTGACGTTGCTGGCGTCGGAAAGGTTGAGGTTCTCTACGAAGACTCCGGACATGTCAACTAAGCCGGAAAGGGTGCCCGCCGAGAGCGTGTCCGCGGCGATTTTTGGCGACGGCGTGGTGTCTTTGATTCCGAACCAATGTCCCCCGACTGCGGAAACGTTGGTGAGATTCCCCGAACCGCCAAAGATGTGGCCATCGCTGTAGGTGTTCTCGATATGCGTCCCGAAGATGGCAACTCCCATCGCGGAGATGCCATTGATGATGTCGAAGTTGTTGTGCGTCGACGGATTTGCATAGAGGTAGCCGTTGTGTATCGACAATGAGTTCCACCCCGCGCCGTCGAATATGATGCCAATGTTGTAGCCGTCTCGAATCGTGGCGACCTGTGCGGAAATTTGAACGGGCAACGCGAAATTGCAGTTGTTGAGTGCGATAGCCCCACCGGATGCATGGAAACGCCCTGCGACCGCCTCGCCGGGGGTATCAGTGTGTTTTGCGACGCTGCAGTGGCTGAACTGGGCGTCGTTGTTGTTGTCGCCGATCCACCCGATGCTCTGGTAGCTCTTGATATATAGGTCGTGGAAGATGTGGCGCACGGAGGGCCCGACAGCAGGATACGACGAATCCAGGCAGGTTTTGGAAATCCCAGCACCGTCCAGGGTTAGACCGGAGATGCATTTTGCGGCCGCGGTGCCGTGGGGACCATCAGTGAGGGTGAGCAGCGTCTTGCTTCCGGTCCGAGCCTTGATAGTCGTAAGCGGGTACCCGTCGCCAATCCAGGCGACGTTCGAGCCGTCAGCAATGTCGTCAGTGAGATAGGTACCTGATCGGAAAAATAGCGGTTGATTCGCAGCTTGAGCTGCGGCAAGCGCAGCCGCAATCGCGGCGCTGTCGTTGGTGACGCCGTCACCTACCGCACCGAATGCGGGGTCTTTGACGTCAATGAAGGGCTTGCCCACAATCGAGCCCCAGACGGCAGACGGCAACACCAGCGGATCTGCGGACGTTGGGGGTGCGGGGCGTCCGAGCACGGTAGCCCCGAAAGCGACGCCGGCGCCGAGCAAGGTAGTCCGCGCAGCGATGCGGCGGCTCATTTCTGTCATTGTGCTTCCCCTTGTCGGTTGGGTAAGCGCCCGACCCGCCGCTCACTCGCGGTGACGGTGGTTCGCCCCCGGCATGAAGTTGTCTGGCAAGGTATCCCCGCGGACTAACCGCACCGTCCCCGAACAACGCGCCGACGAGTTGACCGAGAATCCTCCCCCTTGGCAGCGTATGTCGACGCCCCGATCGTCTGCACTCGCACACTCAAGATTGAAAGTCAGCAGGGTCTTCACATTGGCTCAAAACCCACCGGCGGCAGCACTGCACAGCACGATCGGCCAGGCACATCACAGGCATCGCCGAGACCTCGCTTCAGATATGGACGACAGTCGTTGATTTGTCCGGAAACAGACCGACGCCAGGAACAAGCCGACCAGCTGGAGCCGCTACCTGACGGTTCGCGGCAGCACATGGCTCAGGGCGCAGCGAACAAAAGGTAGCGCAATCCGCATTGCCTGCCTCGGCGGGATCTGCGCAATATTGTGCGGTCTTTACATCAGTGACAGCAGCGTCTTTGGCAGCCTGCTTACATATTGCGGCGCGCAATGAACAAAACTTACTACAGTCTGCATTGCCCGTCTGCGCGGGAGCCGCGCAGTAGGCAGCAGTCTTTATATCAGCGGCCTCGACATTTTTCGCGCCCTGTTCACATATTGCGGCGCGCATTGAGCAGAATTTACCACAGTCAGCATTTTCCGCCTGCCCCGGATCCGCACAATATTCGGCGGTCTTCAGGTCGGCAGCCTCGACATTTTTCGCACCCTGTTCACAGGCTGCGGCACGTACTGAACAAAACTTAACGCAATTCGCACTGCCTGATTGATCAGGTGCCGCACAAGATTCGGCTGTCTTTACGTCCTGCGCGAAAACAATCTTAGCGCCTTGTTTACATGTCTCGGCGCGCAATGAGCAGAACTTACTACAGTCAGCATTTTCCGCCTGCGCCGGATCCGCACAGTATTCAGCAGTCTTCAGGTCAGCGGCGGCGACATTTTTCGCGCCCCGTTCACAGAGGGCGGCACGCGTTTCACAGAACGTCGTGCAATTCTCATTGCCCTCTTGGTCGGCCCCCGCACAGTACTCCGCGGTCTGCAATTCCTTTTGCGCGATCTTTCCTTCACGGCTGGCGGCCGAGTTACCCGGTGTTCCTGGGCCGGCTAGTGGAGCGCTGCAGTTGAGGTACAGGAGAATCTGGCCACCACGAGACCTCCCGCTAGCATCCTTATTAGGGCCAATCGCCGAACGAATGACGATACAGTCGTCCATTGGAATCTGCCCGCCGACGACACTGGCAATAACGGCCTTGTTGCCGTCACTCGTAATTGTCGCGGCAGCTTTTCCGTATGTCTGACCGGCGTAGTAATCAGCAGCCGACACTCCCCCGCCGGTTACGAGTAGGCCCAGTGCGACAACTACGACGGCGAGTACACGCAAGATGGAAGTCATCCAGCCCCCTGGTTTTCGAAACTCGTTCCCCTGCGCGCACACAGCGCAGCAACTGCAAATCTGGCGTCTGTGATAGTACCGCACCGCCGCGAAGCACCGCACCGAACCGGGTTTGAAGTTCGCCGACTCGCGCCTCCGCAAAGGCAGCGCCCGACGCGTCTGACATCGCCGAGAACCAGCGTCAATCGCTTCGTAGGTGGTGGCCCGATTGTGCCGGCAGCAGGGTCGCCGTCAGCTCATGCCCAATGCACCAGGGTTTCGGCAGCGTGGGTGGCGGGCACCAGCAAAGCACCGAGCTAGCTCGTGAAACTCGCTGACGGTCAACATAATCGGACATATCGGGTAGCTTCGACGTCGCGTTTTGAAGCGCAGGCGCCAGCACCCCGGGGACGTCAAATCAGCAACGTGCACCTATACCCGGGGGGACGGCCTCCAACAGATGTTGATCCATTTCGAAGGCTGTCGTCGACTTGAAGCTGTTCCTCGATTCATAAACGCCCATCCGGCAACCCGGACCTTAACTGCGAATGCGGCCCCGGTTGGGCTCTACAGCGGAGTTGTGCTTGCTCGCTGGTTGCGCTGCCACGCCCGATCAGCAAACGGGAGGTCCGGCTGCGGCATCCTCGAACTACCGATCAGGGTGACGCCCGCCAGACGTTGCACTCGCGACGATTGCGCGAACCAAGTCGAGCAGGCCGGTGCCGGTGAACAGGTGCGAAGCGACGGAGGCGGCCGCTGCAGCCTCGCAGTCCCCCGGTTTGTCGCCGATCAGGAAGCTGCTTGTTGGGTCGATGTTGAGCTCGCGAATCGCCTGGAACAACATGCCCGGCCGTGGTTTTCGGCATTCGCAGTCGATTCGGTACTCCGGCAATGCAGCGCCGGGATGGTGTGGGCAGAAGTACACGGCGTCGATGTGAGCTCCTGATTCGCGCAGGTCCTCGTCAATCCAGTGATGGAGAGCGCGGAACTCGGACTCCGTGAAGTAGCCGCGCGCAATGCCTGACTGGTTTGTGACCACAACAGTGACATAGCCGGCTTCGTTCAGGCAGCGGATGGCCTCTTGTGCGCCGTCCACCCATTCGAAATCCTGCGGTTTGATCACAAACCCGTAATCGACATTGAGCACGCCGTCTCGGTCTAAGAAAGCAGCACTCCGCAGCTTACGCGATTTCACGTCCGCGCCATCAGGCCGGAAGCGTCCGGGCGAGAGGCGATTTCGCGCCCGACTGCCAACGCAATAGCTCTGTGCCAGCGAGCACGATGTGGTACAGCGTGCTCGCAGGCATCCTACGGCGCGATGGAGTGCCATCCTCCGCGAGCTCCTCGAACCAGAGGGGTGGCTCGCGAAGGAGAAAGTGCTCGTGAAGATCACGAACGGCGGCGGCGACCGCGGGGTCGAAGTCTCGCGCCGAGGTCTCGGCACGGGCGACGTGAGCCTTGAGTTGTTCGGTTATCGCCCACAATTTCACAGAGCCCCGCAACAGGACTCCTTGCGTATCGACTTGCTCGACCGGCCACCCGTGAACGTCAAGCCCGTGAACCGTGGCGAAATCGAAAAGCTGCGACGCGAGCGGATGAATCGACTCGTTAGTCAAGCGGGCATACTCGTGCAACAACCAGACCCATTCGTAATGGTGTCCCGGCTCGACGATCTCGCCGAGGGCTCCCTCTGCGGGGGACCATGTGTCATCGAAGTATTCGCGTAGCGCTCCTTTACTCGTCGCAAAGCGCCGCTCCAGCAGACCGACAATCATCGCTGCACGCAAGCGGAAGATCTCGTCTCCAGTTACCTCATAGAGAGCCAGAAAAGCTTCGAGTAAATGCATGTGTGGATTCTGGCGGCGTGGCAGTCGTCCGCTTGCTTCTTCCAGGTAACCGCCGTGGGGACTTGCCATGTGGCCGTCGAGAAAGCGAAGCGTACGGTACGCATACTCGAGTGTCTTTGGCTCGCGGTCGACAGCGTAGGCCCAGGCACACGCCAACAGGCCGAATGCCTGGTCATAACTCTCCCGCGCCACGTCGTTAGGCAGCCCGTTCGGGTCGAGTTTGTGGACGAAGCCACCATCGACATGCCACGCGGCGGCGGCCGCACGATGAAACAACGCGCAAGGCAGATCCGGTGAGCCAAAACCCATGATTGCTACTCGAGCGAGCACGTACACCTGGCGGAACTGGACGAGCGACCGGCGATAGCCAAGTTCCTTGGGCTTACCGTCGAATCCCAGTTCCTCGTACGCGAAACCGTGGCAGTCGATGCCCCGTTCGATCCAAAAAGGAACGGCCGAATCAATCAACCACCGTCCGACAATCTCGCACTCTGCCCGGTGCGATGCGTTTGCTGGCATCATCCAAGCCCTTCTACGCAAGTATGCGAGTGACGCTCAGATCCCATCACATCCCGATGCAGCTTGAGGAGTGCGGAAACGCATGGCCCCCATACATGTCTCTTGGTAGTACCAGATTCAAAGCGTATAGCAAGGCTTTCGTCGGAAACTCTCGAGGCCTCCACCGGCCGCCATGTAGCAGCAAAGACTAGACTCAGCTCGGGGATCGAGGCAGCACGCGCACTCCCGGGGGACCAGTCGGATCTGTGGTCCGGCAGCGCGCCGAGCATGATCGCGACGGGAGGGAGCGACGATGGCGGACACAGTCGTATCAGTAGCAATCAACTTTGACCAATCACCAACGCACGGCACGAACAGTGCGGGTATCCGGATATGACAGATTCCGATGTAGTTCGATCACGCTTCCGGCGCCGCTATAGGAACCAATCGCGCGTTTTCTCGCGACTCGACCGCACCCTTGAGTTCTTCATGGGCAGGGCGCCAGTTGCGCATCCGTCCAGTTTGCCGACGCCGCGAAAGTTGCTGATTTGCAACCACGGGCAAGTCGGAGACATGGTGATCACACTGTCTCTCCTGCCGGCGCTTAAGCGCGCATTTCCGGGCGTGGAGCTCGGCCTGTTGTGCGGTTCATGGAACAGGCAGCTGGTCGAAAATGACCCATTGCTTGATCACATCCATTACCTCGACCACTGGAATCAGGTCCGCAACTCTGCGTCTCGCGCACGGAACATCGCCACGTATGCGCGCGCGTTGATACTGACTCGTCGTGAGTTGACAGCCGTTGGTTACGACACGGCGATCGACAACCGGGTGTGGTTCCCGAATGGCATCCTCGAGCTCTGGCTGGCGAGGATTCCCATTCGAGTCGGCTACGACTTCGTAGGCTTCACACCGCTGCTGACGCACGCCGTCAAATTCGAGTTCGATCAGTCACGCCACGAACGCGAGTATCAAGCGGCCCCGCTGGCTTGCCTGCCAATCGATCGCTCGACGCTTGATGAGGTTCCTGAGCGATGGGTCCAATCCGACGGAAGCGGATTCGAGATCGTGGCTCAGCACAGGAAGGGGGCTCCGCCGTCTCGCTATGTCATCCTGCATCCCGGCGCCAGCACCGAGGTCAAGAGCTGGACCGAGGATGGTTGGGCCGAGATCGCTCGTCGAGCAATCTCGGCGGGCGCGCTGCCCGTCCTCACCGGCCTGGGCGCCGAGCAGGATGCGCTGACCGCGAGAATCGCGGCGGAAGTCCCTGGTGCGCTCAGTCTATCGAGCAGGGTCTCGTGGCACCAGCTCGTCGCGCTGATCTCGGACGCTCACACCGTCTACTGCGTCGATACTTCGGTCGGGCACCTGGCCAGTGCGGTAGGGGTGCCCTGCGTGGTCATCTACGGAGGCATGGAGCTTTATGCACAGTGGAAGCCGGCCGGCAGTCGCGTCGCAATCGTTCGGCAGGATCTACCGTGCAGCCCGTGTTTCCAGAAGAAGGGGTGCGAACGCATGTCTTGTCTGCGAAGCATCACAGCTGATCAGGTCTGGCATGCGAATGGGTAATGCATCGCTGCGACCTTAACAGCACCTGCCGATGTATATGGAATCCCTTGCAGGGCAGTCATTCCCAGGGCGACTCCAGAAGGCAAGCGGGAGCGAGGCCGACGAGTCGGCGACGAAGCTCGACGACCGCTCGCTGCAAAGGCGAAGCGTCCCCAGACGCCCGGGAGCAAGGCCCCATATACTCGCACTGGACATCCACGTGCATTGGGGGATTTAGGCTCGTGTTGCGAAACCAACGCCGACAGGCACCGTTGTGACGTTCCGTACTTACTTACCGAGGGCGGCGCAAGATCCGCGCCGAAGAGGTGAATTCGCAGCTCAGCGCATAGACGGACACATAATCGATGGGTCACAGCACCAAGGCCGCGTGATTGTGAATCTGCCTGATGACGCAAGTTAATTACATCCCAGACTTCCAAGAAGCCCGGGTCCTTGTAGTCGGCGACCTGATGCTCGACCGCTATTGGCACGGTGACACTTCTCGCATCTCCCCCGAAGCACCGGTCCCAGTGGTGCTGGTCAACGGCGTTGAGGAGCGCGCTGGCGGTGCGGGCAACGTTGCCCTCAACATCTGCGATCTCGGCGGGCGCGCCGCCGCGATTGGTCTGACGGGTGATGACGAGGCCGCCAATGCGCTCGCGAAGTGTTTGACCGGCGGAGGCGTCGAGTGCCATTTTGAGCGACTTTCTGGCTATCCCACCGTCACCAAACTGCGCGTACTGAGCCACAACCAGCAGCTAATCCGCCTCGATTTCGAAAACGGTTTTCCCGGTCACGATCCGCGCGGGCTGATTGCGCGCTTCCGTGACAACCTCGACGGTTGCAATGCGGCAATCCTGTCCGATTACGGCAAAGGCACCCTCGATTGCGCCACCGAACTGATCGGACTGGCGCGCGCGGCAGGGAAGGCGGTCGTTGTCGATCCCAAGGGCACGGATTTCTCTCGCTACCGCGGCGCCACCGTGATCACCCCGAACACCTCCGAATTCGAGGCCGTAGTAGGCAAGTGCGCACATGTGGACGATCTGGTACGGAAAGGCGAAGCACTACGACGCGAGCTGGAGCTGAAGGCTCTCCTCATCACTCGAAGTGAAAAGGGGATGACGCTGCTGCGCGCCGACCACCCGCCGCTCCATCTACCCACTAAGGCGCGCGAGGTCTATGACGTGACGGGGGCCGGCGACACGGTCGTGTCGGTGCTTGCCGCCGGCCTCGGCGCGGGAATGGACATGGCGGAAGCGACAGCTCTAGCCAACATTGCCGGCGGCATCGTCGTCGGCAAGGTCGGTACCGCGACGGTCTCGGTGCGCGAACTGATACACGCGCTCCGCGAACATGAACCCCCCGAGGTGGGAGTGGTCGACGAGGAGCGTCTCGTCGATCTGGTGCGGGAGGCCCAAGCCCGCGGCGAAACAGTGGTGATGACCAACGGCTGCTTCGACATACTGCACGTCGGTCACGTCACCTACCTGGAACAGGCAGCGAAACTGGGCGCGCGGCTCGTCGTCGCGGTAAACGATGACGCCTCGGTGTCGCGCCTCAAGGGTCCCGACCGCCCTGTTAACACAATGGCGCTCCGCATGCGAATGCTCGCCGCGCTCGGGTTCGTTGATTGGGTCGTACCGTTTTACGAAGATACGCCGGCCCGACTGATATGCCGTGTTCAGCCCGACAAGCTGGTGAAGGGTGGCGACAACGATCCCGCCAATATTCCCGGTGGTGATTGCGTGCGCGAGGCAGGTGGTGAAGTACTGGTGCTGGATTACGTTGAGGATCTATCCACTTCTGCCATCATCCGCACCATCCGCGCGAGCGAGAAGAACTAACTGATGAGTGATTCATCAGTTCAGGTCGACGTCGCCATCTTCGGCGGTGGCGTCGCGGGTTTGTGGTTGCTAGCGCGATTACGCAAACTCGGTCATCAAGCGGTGCTGTTCGAATCACAATCGCTAGGCGCCGGGCAGACTCGCTACTCCCAGGGCATCGTTCACGGCGGCACCAAGTACGCGCTCACCGGCAAGCTCACCGCATCATCGGAGTCGATCGCCGAAATGCCCGCCATCTGGCGAGCGGCGTTGGAAGGCAGAATCGAGCCGGATCTGCGCAATACCAAACTCCTCTCCAATCACCAGTTCTTGTGGTCGACCGGGAAGCTGACGTCGCGTATGACTGGCTTCTTTGCGAGCAAACTGATGGAAAGCCGCACCGCCAGCGTGGACGATGACGCGCGCCCTGAGGTCCTTCGCAACCATCATCTGAAGGGCCAGGTCTACCGTCTCGATGAGCCTGTGATCGAGGTCGCGTCGCTCATTCATTCACTCGCCGAGCCGCATCGCGAAGCGATCTACAAGCTGCCTGAGGGCGGACGATATCGCGTCGAACAGCGCGAGGCGAAGTGGCATGTCGAATTGCATGACGCGGGCCAGCCTCTGGATTTTAGGACACGAAAGCTCGTATTCGCTGCGGGTGGCGGCAATGCCTCGCTCCTCAAGATGATCGGGCGTGCATCACCGGCGATGCAGGTACGGCCATTGCACATGGTCATGGTGCGCGGCGCCCAAGGATCCCCGCTGCCCGGAGAACTGTATGCCCACGGTCTAGGCACGAGTGCTAATCCACGCATCACCATTACCACTCACCACGACCGCGACGGCAACATCCTCTGGTACATGGGCGGAGAAATTGCGGAGAAAGGCGTGCTGCGCAGCACTGACGCACAGATCTCCGCAGCAGGTCGGGAGCTCGGCGAATTGTTCCCATGGCTTGATCTGAGTCGAGCGCAGTGGGGTGTTTTGCCCATCGATCGGGCAGAACCCAAGATGGCCAACGGCGGTCGTCCCGATAACTTCTCCTGCACCGATGAAAATGGCGTGATCACCGCCTGGCCAACGAAACTCGCGCTCGCACCGCGTCTCGCAGACAGCGTCATCGCTGCCATCCAGAAAGGTGGCGTGGTACCAGGTCCCCAGACTGCCCTGCCACGCGGGCCGCATCCTGGATACGCGCCACTGCCGTGGTTGGAGGACCAGCGGTGGAGTTGAGGCCGTTGGGCGGCACCGGTATCGACGTCAGTCCGTTGGGACTTGGCACCGTCAAGATCGGCCGGGACCAGCGGGTGAAGTACCCCTCAGCTTTCACGATCCCCAACGACGACGCAGTACGTGAGCTGTTCGATCTCGCCTGGGAACTGGGCGTCAACGTCGTCGACACCGCACCTGCGTACGGCAACAGCGAAGAGCGGCTCGGAAGACTACTCCCCCACAAGAATGACTGGATTGTCGTTAGCAAGACTGGCGAGAGCTTCGAGAATGGAGAATCTCGTTTCGACTTCTCCGCAAAATTCACTCGCAAAAGCGTAGAGCGAAGTCTGCGACTCCTTGGCCGCGATTACATCGATATCCTATTGGTCCATTCGGATGGCAACGATATGAACATCATCCGCGAGAGTGCAGTGTGCGATACGTTGCAGCAGCTCAAGCAGGAGGGACTGATTCGCGCTGTCGGCATGTCCACGAAAACTGTCGAAAGCGGCCTCTGGTGCCTGGAGAACATGGACGTCGTCATGGTGACTTACAATGCTGCGCACACCGACGAACTACCAGTACTAAAGCGCGCTGCCGAACTCAAGAAGGGCGTGTTGATAAAAAAGGGATTGCAGAGTGGTCACGCCCAGAGCATTAGTGACGCGCTGCAATTTGTTTTCGCGCAGCCCTCGGCACACAGTGTCATCGTCGGCACGATTGACCCTGTTCATCTGCGCGACAATGTTGCGGTCACCGAGAACGTCCTGGCGACCTGTTGATCAAATCTGCTTAAACATAATCTGGTTTGGATCCAGCTAGTGGACAGCACAACTCATCGATCAGGCTCACCCATACAAGAATCCACCGTCGACGACCACTTTGGCCGCAGCCAACCCTCCTCGCCAAATTCTTCACTCTCGACAATCGACCGCTGCGACTGACCTTCCGCGAGCATCACCTGCGTTCGACCACCTCCCACGGCGGTGTAGTACACGGTCGCAGATCTCGCCCACGACGGCAAAATCGACGCCGCGATCGCTCTCCGCATAGCGGTGCACACCTCATGCACGACGCGGCCGAGGTCGCGCTGCACCTCGGCAGACTGCGGGCGCGACCACCGCCAGGGCGACTCTTCTTGCTGTCACGGCAGGCGCACCGTAGAGTACATAAAGCCGCAGAGCAGAAATGACTTTATCGAGGCTGGGGGAACAGGCACTTGAATATTACTGCCGCTATCAAGCGCGTCCTCCCGGCGCCCGCTTTCAATGCCGTGAGGTCCTCGCCCTATAAACTGAGGGACCTAATCCAACCGCCGCCAGCCGGCGAAATAATCCCGCCGTTAAGCCTGCAAACCGATGGCCCTAGAGGCTTTGATATCTTCCGCGCAAATGGCAAAGAGGCCTACCAATACTACCTTTCGGAAGTCGGCCTGAAGCCCGGCTGCAGGATTTTGGACATCGGCTGCGGCGTCGGCCGCAAGACAATCCCACTGCTGGACTTCCTCGGCAGTGAAGGTCTTTACGTGGGGATGGATATCGACGCAGGCGCTATCAAATGGTGCTCGCGGAATATAACCTCTAAGCACCCGAATTTCGTTTTTTTTGCGCTTGATGTTTTCAACAAGTTCTATAACCCAGCCGGCAGGATCGAGCCCGCAAACATTGTGCTGCCTTTTCCAGACAACAGCTTCGACTACGTCGCTCTCTGGTCGGTATTTACTCATATGTACCCGGGCGACGTGCAGCACTATCTCGACGAGGCGCGCCGCGTATTGAAGCCGTCCGGACGGATTGTCGCCTCCTACTATCTGATCAATCCGCACGCGAAGAGCGAAGTCGCGGCCGGTACGGCGCTTTGGGACGTGAGATTTTATCTCGATGCCCAGAAGTGCTGGACCAACAATCCAAATATCCCCGAGGACCTCATCGGTTTAGAAGAGGATTGGCTGCGTGGGGCGTATGAGCGCGCGGGCCTCAGGATTGCGGAGCCGTTGCAGCTCGGAGGCTGGGCCGGCCGCAATGTTCCCGATCAATTCAGAAATCTGAACAGCCAGGACATCGTCATCGCGGATAAGATCTGACCCTCGCGGTGGTCTGGCCGGCCCTCAAGATTCGTTCAAACCGACCCAATTCCTGCGAGGTGCAGCGTGAGATCTCTGGTGGTGCTTGTCGCTGGGTTGTTGCCGGCGAGTTCGTGGAAGAACCGGCTACTTAACCTGCTCGGTCACAACATCGACCCCTCGGCGAGGATCGCACCCGTTTTGATCCTTGGCCGCACCCGTCTATTGGTCGGCCCACGGGCGACAATCGGTCCCCTAAACGCCTTCCGAAACATTTCGATCGCTCGGATCGGTGCAGCGTGCGAAATCGGACAGCTCAACTGGTTCACGGCCGCGCCGTTTATCGTTGACGGCTCGCCAAACCCAGATGCCGCGGTGTTCGAGATGGGCGAGGCAGCATCATTGACCAACCGGCATTACATCGACGCCGGTGGCGGAGTCTTTATCGGCGCATACTCGTTGGTGGCCGGGGTCCGCACCACGTTCATGACTCATTGGGTGGACGTGGTCAGCAACACCATGAGCACCAAGCCGATCCGGATTGGCACTCGAAGCATGGTCGCCTCCAACTCTCTCCTACTGCCCGGGGCGGTCGTCCCCGACCGGTCCGTAGTCGCGATGGGCTCAACCGTGGTGACCGCACTAAATGGAGAAGAACAACTCTTCACCGGGACACCGGCACAAGCCAAAAAGCCGCTACCCCCCTCACGCTTCTGGACCAGAACGAGCGGCCCCGTCCTCCCCCACTGGCGCGCGACACCGCGCGAGAGTCAGATCGAGCGAGAGGACAGCTGATGGGTGGCGGTCGCCGGGCCGCGACGCCGTACCTCATGTGATGCGGCCGGGCAATCCGCTGCCCGCACGGGCGAACACGGGAGAGTTGCAGTTGGAGACTGAGGCATCGATCGGGGTGCTGGTCATCGGTAAGTCGACTCAGGCCACCCACCCACAGTTCGCTAGTGCGTGTGATCGCGCGGTCGTTGCGGTGCGCATCGCATCGATCCCGATGTACGTCCTTAACTGGCAGCCTCTGTGAGGCTGCCGGTTACGCGCCTCGGGCGGGTGCTCGCCCCGAATGTCGGTATCGCGTTGCTGCGGGGGTCGCAACTGCTGATTCTCGCGTTGCTTGCTCGATCCGAGCCCGAAATCCGGAGTGCCTTGTTGACCGGATTCGGGTTGATCGCTGCCTTTTCGATGCTGTTCGGGGAAGGCGCCGGGCTGTACATACTTGGGGTCGATCGGAGCCGCCTGACCCGCAAGGTGCTGGCCCGATCGATGGTTGTACAGGCCATCACGACTACCGTAGGAATGACCGCTGGCGTGGCGCTTGCGCTCGCAGTATCTGGTGAGGCGAGGTTAAAGGTGGTCGTGGCACTCGCCGCATTGGCCCTGACCACAGCCATCGAGGGGCTGACGCGCGCAGCGAAGGCCCCGCTGCTGGTCCTCGGCCGTGACGGCATTTATGGGCTGATCGACCTGGTTCTCGGTACCGCAAAAGTGATATTGCTTGCGGTAGGCCTGTTCCAAGGCTCGCTGCTGGTCCTCGTAATACTTCCGCTGCCCGGCCTGGCGGGATTGATGGTGACTACCCGGTGGGTTGTCCGGAGGTTGCCGGGAGGGCAGCCTGCCCCTGCCGGATTGACACGCGAGATCCTCACGATCGGGCTGGCGGGGGCCCTCAGCGCTGGGTATTCGCAGGCTCCAGTGCTTGTCGGCAGCGTACTGCTGCCATTGCACGCAGCTGCGCTACTGGCCGCGTCGACCCGCATTGTGCAGGCCATGGAATTCATCCCAGGTACCTTCTCGCTGCAGGTGATGCCTCGGCTGCGGACGTGGCGCCATTCGTGGCAAAAGGCCTACGGAGCGTTTCTCCTGCTGGGTGCCGCCATGGCGCTCGTGGCCTACCTCTTCCGTCCCCTGCTTGAGGCATTCGCGCGCGTAGAGCTAAACCTGGTTCCGGTGTTCGGCCTGCTGCTTCTCACTTTTGTAATCAAGTCCGGCAACCTCTTCCTCACGGCGCGCCTGTTGGTCCTGTGGTCCCCGCGGGTACGGATGGTGGTCTGCGCGGTGATCGACGTGGTCGCGTTGGGGCTGACTGTCGCCGGCTCCGCGGTGGCGGGGTTGACGGGGATCGCAGGAGCCGCTGTGGCCATCGAGTCCGCATTCGCCGGTCTTGCCTTGCTGGCAATGCAGCGGATCCGGCCGCGCGGGTGAGCGCTGGGACGCAACCCGCCCATTGACTGCACCGGCCAACGGCACTTTGAACGTCGGCCAGGCCAAATCTCGGGTGCTTAGGAGCCCCGGTGACCTCGCCCTTGCTAGATTGATCACGATGTGACCGGACTGGGCGTAGGTCGGAGAGCTATGCGTCGGCGATACATATACTCGAATCGTATGGGTACGTGACTGAGCTTTGGCGGGGGCCGGATGGAAGCGTATGGGGGTTGCAGAAATTTTGTGTCTTCGGGGTCTGAGCTGCGGCTGGCGGGATCCTTCTAATGGGTGAAGGCCTCGTCCCCATGATCGGCGATTTCTTCTCGAACATGCTCTTGGTCGCTTCCGGATTCATCTATCTGTGCGGGACTTACATTGTCTGGCCGAGCAAGTGGAATATCCCGGCCCACCTAGCGACAGGTTTCTGGTTTGTCGCCTATGTCGTGCCCGTCCTGATTGTTCGGGTTCAGGATGACTTTGATCCGGTCGCCTATGAGTTGTTCTGGCGAGTTTCGATCTTCGGCGCAGTGTTTTATGCGCTAGGCCTCCTCTTTGCTCGCACTGTAATGCTGACGCGCTCGCGCAGTAACCGAAACACGCGAGATTTCTTACCTTCGCTTCGACTGCACACCTTTGACAACGATGACGATATTTACTTACGACGCTTGAAGTTGGTGGCGATTGTGGCGATCGTCCTCATGATAATCGCGCTAGTCGTTATGGGTTTCGTACCCATTCTGGCGCCGGATTCCTTCGCGGCCAAATTCCTCAGAGGTGAGTATGGGGAGGCGTACCGCCCAGTTGCCCCGCTGTATCGTGCGGCAACCTCGATTTTCGCCTGCTTCATGGTTGCATTCGCGGTTCTCGCCATGCGCCGCCGCACAGCGATATGGATTTTGATTTTTGGCTCCTCAGTACTGCTGATGATCTTGACACTGCAGCGACAACCGGCGGCGTCTGGCATCCTCTTAGCGCTCGGTATATGGCTTGTCTCAAGAGGCCAAACACGTTCATTTATCCTCCTCGCAATTGGCGCCAATATTGCGGGAACACTTTGGTACGCGGTGTTATACGAACTCGGCATTCTCAAGACGGAGTCGGGACTTCAGATTGGATTCTGGGCTTCGGTGGCCGGGTCCGCGCCGGATGTCAGCGACGCGGCTCGGTTCTTTGCCCAATGGATGCGCTATGGGGAGCCTCTAACGGACGGAAGAACGTTTTGGGGAGGTTTGGTCCCGGGGCGGTACACCTGGAACCCCTCAGTGTGGTCTCTGACGTTGGGAGATCCGCGCACCGATCCCACAAAAATCATTAGTGGTGGCCTACGGCTCCCGGTTAGCACGTGGGGTTTCGTCAGCTTTGGCGAGATAGGCGTCGTCATCGTTCCGCTGATGGCTGGCATCGTCGCGGGAGTCTTGGCGATTCTCATGCGGTCCGCGCTGCCGGCCCAGGATCCAGTCGGCAGCGCATTCATCCTGGCGTTATACAGCGTTCTTCAGGTAACCGTCGGTCAATTTTATGCGTTGGGTTACTCGAACACGCTGGCCTTATTAGTAGTCGCGTGGGTAATACGAAGACCCCGGTCTCCCATTACCGCTGGTGGCCCGCAGGCTACTCAAATTGACCGCAGCGTACCGCGAGGGCTGAGCCCTCCCGTCGTTACCGGGACTCTGAATCTAAAGTAGATCTGTCAT
This sequence comes from Mycolicibacterium rhodesiae JS60, assembly GCA_000230935.2. Classification (GTDB taxonomy): domain Bacteria; phylum Actinomycetota; class Actinomycetes; order Mycobacteriales; family Mycobacteriaceae; genus Mycobacterium; species Mycobacterium rhodesiae_B. The sequence goes on along the minus strand of AGIQ01000002.1, from coordinate 1,618,719 downwards.
AGCACGGATACGTCGAGTGTAGGATCGCCCTGCCTCGACTTAAGGCCATGAACTAAGTCACTCATTTTGAACCACAAGCGACGAAAAAGTACACGCACGGTCGAACTGTGCTGGCGGTTGACATGTAACGAATCTGCCCTCTTACGGAATAAGGCATCAGGTGATTTCTTCAATGACATTTCCCAGGAACCGGATGGCCCGGTCGCAACATAGGTTCATGGCGGAAGTCAACATGGCCGGGCGGCAATGTTTCTCGGGCGTTAAATATCGATAACGAGACTCCAAACGGATCCAATCTGGCGTCTGCTCATCCACTCGTCGCCATTCGTTCCTGGTATTCCAGCGCGATAGCCAACTGGGGCAATGTATAGTGAGGACCTGTTGGGGAGTCATTAAGCCGAGCACCGCAATATCGGCAATGCTGTCTCGAAGTTGTTCTTGCATGAGTGCGTTTGGCATGTTCTTCAAGAGCCTGACGGAGACCATCACCGAGGGGCCAGATGAAATGGCGGCCGACCTAACGCACCGACGATGCCGACGATGCTTGCCTCGGCCGCGTGGCGGTGCTTCGACGTGAACGGAGAGATCGGATGAGAGTCCTGATCACCGGCGGGGCCGGATTCATCGGGTCCGCCACGGCGCAGATGTTGACCGAGGTGCACGGGGCCAACGTCGTCGTGCTCGACTCGCTCCATCCCCAGATCCACGGCTTGGAGCCAGAGTCGCAGTCGTGGACATATCGGCGCACCAACGCGTGCGCAGAGGTGATGCGAGGCGACATCACGATCCGCGAGGACCTCGTCAAGGCCCTCCGGGGGGTCGACGCGGTGCTACACCTCGCGGCCGAAACCGGGACTGGTCAGTCGATGTACGAGATCGACCGACACGTGAGCGTCAACGCTGGCGGCACAGGCCTGCTACTCGACGTGCTGCGCAAGGAGCCCCACAGGGTGCGACGGCTTGTCGTTGCGTCGTCTCGGTCGATATATGGCGAGGGCCGCTACTGGGCGGAGGGAATCGGGTACTTCTACCCCACAAGTCGTACGGCCGAAGACTTGCGGGCCGGCCGCTTCGAAATTCAACACCCGGCAGGCTCAGGTGAGATTCGGGTCGTCACCACCACAGAGGACTCCCTCATCCAACCCGCCTCGGTTTATGCGGTGACAAAGCAAGCCCAGGAGCAGCTCACATTGGTGGCGGCCGCCGCCATGGGGATAACCGCCGTAGCCTTACGCTTTCAAAACGTCTACGGGCCGGGTCAGTCTCTATCGAATCCCTACACCGGCATCCTGTCAATCTTCTCGACGCAGATCCTCAACGACCAGGGCATCAACGTGTTCGAAGACGGATTCGAAAGTCGGGACTTCGTCTTCATCGAGGACGTCGCCCGAGCCAACTGCCTGGCCCTCACCGGCGATGATTCGGTGACGGGGGCCATCAACATCGGCTCCGGGGTCGGCACTACGGTACTCGAGGTGGTGTCGGCACTGATGAGCGCCTACGGTCGCGACGTGCCTGTCGAGGTGACGGGGCAGTTCAGGCTGGGGGACATTCGGCACAACATCGCCGACATTGAGCGAGCCGAAAGATTACTCGGTTTCACCCCCGAAACCGACTTTGCAGCCGGCAGCGCGGCGTTTGCTGCATGGGTGTTGGGACAGCCAGCGAGTGACCCTGGTGGATACCAGGAGTCGCTGCATGAGCTGCGTCGGCATAACCTTCTCAGCTGATGTCCCGTGTACTCCTGGTATCCCTGAAGTTCTTCGGATACGAACAGCAGATCGTCGAAAGATTGAGGGCGCGCGGCCACGAGGCCGAGCACCTCGACGACCGGGCCTTCAATTCAGCGCTGGGCCGAGTAGTACTCAGGCGCATTCCCCAGCTGGTGGAGCCGGCTACCCGGCGTCACTTCGAGCGGGCGTTGGCCGATCTCGGACCTCTCGACGTTCTGCTGGTGCTCAAAGGTGAGAACGCGCCGCGCTGGTTCATTGAGGAGTTGCAGGCGCGGAACCCCCGCATGCGCACGATCTTTTACACCTGGGACTCGTTGCGGAATGCCGGGCGCGCCGAGGACCTGTTCGACTTGTTCGACCGGAGGATCAGTTTCGATCCCGGTGACGTCAATGTTCGCGGGGACATCGACTACGTGCCGCTCTTTCACTCGCCGGTGTTCACACGTGCCCGCACTACGACGCAGGCGCGCGAGATCGACCTCTCCTTCGTTGGCACTTTGCACTCCGACCGTCACTCGTTCGTCCGGCGGGCCACAGCCGGCCTTCCGGCCTCGCGGACGAGCGTGCGGCTCTACGTGCAGGCGGAGTGGTATTACTGGGTTGGTCGCGTGACGGGCCGGTTCCGCGGGGTTCGTCGCGACGAAGTGACCTTCGACAAACTAGGGCTGGACGACGTCGCCAGCCTGTTCGCACGTTCGCGCGCGGTCCTAGACATGCAACGCACCAACCAAACGGGTCTCACGATGCGCACATTCGAAGTGCTAGCCGCAGGCGCAGCATTGGTCACCTGCAACTCCGCAATCCGCGACGAACCCTTTTATGACTCGCAATACATTCTGATCGTCGACGCGGACGCCGATATGCACGACGACATCAATGGATTCTTGGCAGCACTGCCTGACGCCGCACGAATTGCCGCCTCTGTCGAGCCGTACGCCCTCGACCATTGGCTCGACCGCGTGTTGGGCGATGCCTTGAACGGAGTGGAGTAAGGACCCGCATGGCGACCATGGCTAGGCTCCGCGGACTGGTCCACGTCGACCGCGGCGGTCAGGGGTTATTCTTCGGCGCAGTCAGCCAACGCCTGAGAGTCAGTACGCACCGTTGCGCCCGAACACAACCTGCGGCGTCTGCAACAGGATCCGCAGATCCCACGATAACGACCATGACCTCACGTACGCCGAGTCCAGATGCTGGAGGTCCGCGTAGCTCAGATCGCTACGCCCGCAAACCTGCCAAAGTCCGGTGATGCCTGGGCTGACGTCTAGACGCGCCAGTGCAGCACCGTCGATACGGTCGGCCTCCTCGGTCGGCAGCGGGCGCGGCCCGACCAACGACATCTCGCCACGGACGACATTGATGAGCTGAGGCAACTCATCGAGACTGGTTTTTCGGATGATCGCACCGACGCGGGTGACCCGCGGATCGCTCGCCATTTTGAAGAGTGGTCCATCCGACTGGTTGAGCTGGGCGATGCTCGTTCGGCGCTCCCACGCGTCGGCAGTCATCGAGCGGAACTTGAAAATCCGGAAGGACTTGCCGCCGCGCCCTGTTCGCTCTTGCCGGAAGAAGACAGGCCCGCGAGTATCGAGCTTGATCGCAACCGCGATCATCACCAGCGCTGGAGCGGCGACCACCAAGGCGCACGTCGCGAGCGTCAAGTCCATCAGCCGCTTGGTGATTCGAGCACTCGCAGCGAGCGACGGCGTGGGCATGTGCATCAGAGTTAGACCGTGCAACTCCTCGGCCTCGCTGCGCCAATTGTGCAACTCGAAATAGCGTGGGATCTCAGATACCGGCACTTGGCCCCCGAGTCGGCGCAAGGCGTCGAGCACGATCGCATCGCTGGTGTTCGGAAAGCCGATGATAACCCGGTCGATAGCATGCTTGGCGCAGATATCGGGCAGGTCGTCCAAGCTCCCGAGGACTGGAACACCAGGTACCGCGTGGTTGTCGACATGCCCGACAACTAGAGTGTCCGGACACCGCTGGAGCCTTGAGGTCAGTCGATCCGAGATTGGTCCCGTGCCGATCACCAGGATGCGGCTCACTGTTGGGTCGAACATCCGCACGACCAGCCGACGCCCGAACGGGACCAACACAATCGCTGGCAGAGTCATTGCCACCGCAGCCGTCAACGTCATCGCTCGCTCGCCGCGAAGGACGAAGGCGTCGACAGCAAGTGCGAGTAGAGCGGCGGTGGGGAGGCAACGCGCGATCACCGCGGGTCGCCACCACTCGCTCGGTCGTAGCCTCCCGTCAGGCCGACGGTATAGCCCGTGCAACTGCAGCGCCACGGCCATCGCAACCGCTACCACAACGACGTCTCGGATACCGAGGTCGCCGGCGCGTGTAGTGCTGATGTGGCGGATCATGACGGCACCGACAGCTGCAGAGGCGGCCAGGGTGACTGTATCGGAGACCCGCAACAGCTGGCGATGTCGAAGTCCGTGCCTGTGTGCCTTTTTGGTGTCGATCGGGACCTCGGTTTGGTTATCGACCCGCCGCGGTACCGGCGCGGTGCGTTGACTGCCGAATGCAGAAGCCGACCTCTTGGGCGGTACATCAATACTCATATTCGATCCCCCCGGACGTTTCGTGATGTCACCAGCCAAAGCCGATCAGCCTTAGCCCCGACGTGGCAAAGTTTGCTTCCGACAGGCAGTTTCGGCCATCGATGACAAGGTCACCGCGCATCACCCGGCGCAGCTCGGCCGGGTCGATGAGCGTGAACTCGGGCCATTCCGTAGTCAAGACAACGGCATCCACGCGGTCAGCAGCCTCATACACATCATGTGCAAGTCGAACCGCCCCGAATTCTGCGGGTAGCGCCTTCACAACTGGATCGAAGGCAGAGATCACTGCGCCAGCGGACAGCAACCGCCTGGCGATGTCCAACGCCGGCGCATCGCGCAAGTCGTCCGTGCCAGGCTTGAACGTCAACCCGAACAACGCGATCCGGCGGCCCTTCAGGATGTGGAGCTCCCGCTGCAGTTTGCGGACCGTCCGCGCACGCTGCATCTTGTTGATCTCGACCGTCGCCTGGAGCATCGCAGGCAGGTAGCCGTACTCCTCGCCGGAGGAGATCAGCGCGGAAACATCCTTGCCGAAACACGAGCCGCCCCACCCGACACCGGGATTCAGGAAGGCGCTCCCAACACGATGGTCCGCACCGATGGCAGGGAGCACCTCGCGCACGTCCGCACCGAACAGCTCGCACAGCTGCGCCATCTCATTGGCAAAGCTGATCTTGGTGGCCAGGAAGGCATTCGCGGCGTACTTGATCATCTCCGCTGACGCCAGTTCCGTCGTAATGAGTGACGGGCGACGGCCTCGCTGCCCGTCTTCGAAGGACTGGTCGAGGACTGGCCGATACAGCTCGGCGACCTGACTTACATCTGACGCGTTGCCGCCCAACACAATTCGATCTGGGTACAGGAAGTCCGGGATCGCCGAGCCCTCACGAAGGAACTCCGGGTTGGAGACAACGTGGAACGCCAGCTGCCTGTTCCCCTCGAGTGCGTCTTCTAGAATCGTGCGCGTCCAGTTTCCTGACCCGACCGGCACCGTTGATTTGTTTACGATTACTACATCGCTTCGCAGAAAAGGGGCCAGGGACTGGATTGCACTTTCCAGCTGGGCGAGATCCGGGGCCCCGTCCGTACCCGGTGGGGTTCCAACGCAGAGGAAGACAAATTCGGCATCAGTGAGCGCTTCGGCTGGGCGGTCAGTGAACCGCAGGCGACCAGTCGACAATGTCTCCACTAACAGTTCCGGCAACCCTGGTTCGTGGAATGGAACTTGCCCCGTGTTGAGCTGACCCGCGCGCACCGGATCGATGTCCAGGCCATACACGGAATGCCCGAGGAACGCCAGGCAAGTCGAAGTCACCGCCCCTACGTAACCGGTGCCGATGACAGCGACCTTGCGGCGGCGGTATTCCGGTTCCGCTTTGGGTTTGGTCAGTGCTGAGGTGTCCGCAGAAATTCCGCGACCCGCCCTATCGCGGAACCAAGCGATAGTTTCCATGAGACCGTCACGCACGTCGACGGTCGGCTCCCAGTGCAGTTCGCTGCGTGCGAGTGTGATGTCGGGCTGACGCCGCGATGGGTCATCCTGGGGACGTGCGATGAACTCAACTGGAGAATCCGACCCGGCGAGCTCGCGGATGAGCTCCGCCAGTTCCAACATCGTGAATTCGTGAGGATTCCCGATATTGACCGGTCCTGCGAGATCGGAGAACAGCAAGCGCAACGCACCGTCGACCAGGTCATCGACGTGGCATACCGATCGAGTCTGGCTACCGTCGCCGTGTACTGAGATCGGCACGTTGGCCAGTGCCTGATTGACGAAGTTCGGGATTGCTCGACCATCGTCTGGGCGCATCCGCGGGCCGTACGTGTTGAAAATCCGCATGATCGCGGTGTTGACGCCGTGCTTTCTGCGGTAGGACATGGTGAGGGCCTCGGCGAAGCGCTTCGCCTCGTCGTAGCACGACCGTGGACCGACTGGGTTGACGTTGCCCCAGTAACTCTCGGGTTGTGGATGGACGAGCGGGTCACCGTACGTCTCCGACGTCGACGCGAGCAGGTAACGGGCGCCTTTTTCTTTTGCCAGCCCCAGGGTGTGTAGCGTGCCCAGGGAGCCCACCTTCATGGTCTGAATCGGGAGCTCGGCGTAATCGACCGGAGAAGCCGGTGACGCAAAATGCAGCACATAGTCAACCGGTCCCGGAACCGAGATGTAGTCACTGACGTCGACCTTCATTAACCGAAAGCCGTCATAGCTTTGGAGGTGGGCAACGTTTTCGGCCGCACCGGTCACGAAGTTGTCCAAGCAGATTACGTCAATGTCATGTGCCAGCAGGCGCTCGGCGAGGTGCGACCCAACAAATCCCGCCCCGCCCGTTATCACTGCGCGTCGCCGCATAGTCCCCCCTGGTTCCGCAGCCGGTCTGACCGTTTCGATTTACTACTAGGTCTGGGCCGACACGGCCGAAGCGGCGCGGCTCAAGAAGAGATATTGACTCACCGACTCACTCCCCAAGTGACGGCCCCGACAGATGGTGCAACGCTATCACCGTCCGACCCGCTAGGTAACTTCGAACAACGGATTTGATCGACCCACGACAGAAATTTGCCGCAAAGGCGGATCACGCCACTTAACCCTGACACGGACGGTTGCTGTGCCAAGCGTTCACGCGCTGTACCCGGCCTGCCTGTTGACAAGGGTTTCCCAGCATGTTGCGGAAAACCGAACGTCGTTCGGCCCGCCGCCGACCCAAAAGTCGCTGGTGCGTACGCATGTCCACTTCGGTCACGTGGCTTTGCATTTCTGCCGCTAACGCCATTGCGCAGGCCGCCCATCAAGCGGATCGGCGATACCCGCCCGCACTACGGATCATTGCGAGACTTGCGCGGGCAACCAGCGAGCATCGCAATAATCTATCCGTCCCACATTCCGCTTCGGCTGGGCCGAGCCACCCTAACAAATCGAGGACCTCCGTCGCCACAAGATTTGTGACGAAGCCCACACCGACAGGCGGGGCGACTGCCCGGCCGAGGAATGCGGGCGCCGCCTGTCGATCGACAGGCCGGGCCGACATGCATGCTCTGCACCGGCGCCGTGAATTCCATTCGAATACGTCTTGCGGCCAGAGTGGCCGATGGCTGGACTGTACGATCATCGAGATTCATTCTGACTTTCCTAAATGGACCTTCCGAGGGCTGCGCTGAGGCAGAACTCCGAGTTGGCAGGATCAGAGCTGGCAGGACGCGCGTCGCCCGGCCAATCGTTAAGGAGGCCCACTCTGCACATCCTGTTCGTCTGCATGGGAAATATCTGCCGTTCGCCGACAGCGGAGCGGCTTGCCATTGCTTACGGTTCGCGGGTCAGGGCTCACGGTCTCAAAGCGTCCAGCGCGGGAACCCGCGCTGTGATCGCAAACCCGATCCACCCTGAGGCGGCTCGCGTGCTTGAGCGGCTTGGAGGTGATGCATCGGACTTCGCCGCACGACAACTCACTCCGCGAATTGCCAGCGATGCGGATCTCGTCATCGCTATGACAAGGGCTCATCGAGATGCGGTCTTGGAGTTGGCTCCACGCCAACTCCACAGAGCCTTCACGTTGAGCGAAGCCGCACTTCTCGTGTCGGAGCACAACGCGCAAAGCGTCGCCGATCTCGCTGCTCTACGGCCGCGTCTGGCTTCGAGCGCGGCCCGCGACATCCCGGATCCCATCGGCCGAGACCCTGAGTTCTTTGCGAGGGTTGGTGCACAAATCGCCGAATTGCTCCCCCCGATGCTCGAGCTCTGCCGGAGCGATTAACCTGTCTGCGGTTGCCGACCGTTTGCAGATGCGGTATCGAGGGCCTAGGTAAGCTCCGATTGGGATGCGCATGCTCACGCTGGTAGCTCCCCGCCACACTCCCGTCGCCAATCAGCAAACGCATCGGAGAGCGAATACTGCGCGGCGAAACCGATATCGGCGAGGCGGTCAGAGCTGATATCAGTATCTAGGAAAAGCTTTTGAATGCGCCTTGGGTGTATCCCAAAGTGCGTGCCTAACGGATCGATGAGCGCAAACGGTGCCGCTGCAGCGAGTGCAAGACGATAGGGAATCGTCGGCGGCCGACGATTCCAGCCCCAAGCCGTGTTGATGGCATCAACGATGTCGCAAATCGGAGTGGGCCGCGGGTACACGGCGTGGTAGGTGTCGTGCGGCCCACCATCATCGATGAGCTGTATCAATAGCTGAACTAGATCCTTGACGTAGATACAGCCCTTCACCGTGTCCTGGCGGCCGATGTACGCGAAGCGCCGCCGGTGTAGGGCATGGATCAACCGCCGCATGTTGCCCTCGTCGCCAGGGCCGAAGACGACCCCGGGTCGAACGATGCGGAGACGGCGCCCGGGCTTGACGGCCTGCCAAGCCCGCAGGATCTCCTCGGCCTGCACTTTGCTGCATCCGTACGCGGTGTCGGGATCGCAGAAATCGCTTTCCGAGCGACGCCACGGCCCAGCAGCGAAGGTCATCATCGTGCTGGTGAAGACGATGTTCTGCACTCCCACACGGTCAGCTGCCTGGCAGAGACGGCGTGTGGCTTCAGCATTGTTCGCGTAGTAATCGCGCCAAGGGTAGCCGGGCTCCTTGCAGACGGCGGCGAGATGAAGGATGGTCGACGGCCAGGGTCGATCACCAAAACTGTCTGCCGTAAGCGACGCCAGGTCGCAGCGCAGCGCATCCTCAGCGGGGGTTAGCTCTAGGGCTCGGTCGACGACCACAACGTGGTGGCCCAGCTCACGCAAGTACGCAGTCAGCGGGCGGCCGATGAATCCTGCGTTGCCTGTCACCATGACCGCATTGCTGAGTTCCGTCACGGCTTCCCCCTGCCATCGCGGTTACGCTCTCTGCTCAATCATTGACACCTGCGGTGCGCCGCGGCTGATCAAACAGCTTTCTACCGCATCGATAAACGCTGTACTGCTTCCCGGCGCCGCCACGATACCTGAACCCCGCCCGCGGACGAGGGGTGGGGAACGCATGGTCCACCGGCCGTCATCGCAGCGCGCGAGGCAAGCCCTCCTAGCTGTGCGTTCCGGCCTCTGCAGTTCTGGAAGCCTGGACCGGACCAAGGCACCACAACGGGATGCAGGCACGGACGTCCGCAAACGGCGGTCAAAGGTCAGCGAAGTCGAAGAAGCACAGCGCGTTCGTCGTGCGTCGTATGACTCAGCCTGCGAGTTCATGACAAGACGTGTGCCACTCGCAATTCGATACGCAGTCAACCACCGCCGGTGGTCGTCATTGCGTCGTTACCGAAAACACGATCTGACGACTCGACGACGTTGGGCCGCGATCGGCGGTCCGGCGTCCAACGCACCTCCTATCGCGCGAAGCGTATTTCAACCGGGTACGCACGGCCTGCAGAACTGAGCGAAGCCCGTTCCTTTGGCGTTGAAGCGGCGAAAGGAATATCCGAGGGTATAGGCGCGGCGACCCTCGCGGCGTCCAGACAGTTGTGGACAAACGCCGGGACACTGGGATCAGCAGCAGCAGCAGCAGGAGAAGCAGCAGCAGGAGAAGCAGATCGACGTGATGGCGTGCGCGAGGGACCGCTCACGATGTGGCCGCGATCAGGCGACCCAAGCGCCGTGACGCCGATCGTGGGTGAGTCATCGAATCTCCACGGCGACAACATCTTTCCCGTACATGCGCGCGATCCACGCCGCCGCTGCTGAGAGCCTCGACCGGTAACTTCATCGCGGCCGGCAGCGACCGTTTGAGGCGCACTCCAATCTGGGGCGGCGTGGCCGGACCCCGTGAATTGGTCCACGGCTGACGAGAGTCGTTCATCGGTGGGTACAGGCGGCAGCATAGTGGGTCGGGGGTAGGTAGCCCAGTGATGAGTGCCGGCGGTGATGGTTGTAGTCGTGTTTCCAGTCGCTGATGACGACGCGGGCCTGGGCCAGCGACCAGAAGCTGTTGATGTTGAGGCACTCGTCGCGGAAACGGGAGTTGAACGATTCGATGTAGCCGTTGCGCCAGGGCTCCCCGGGTGGAATGAAGTACAACCCGACCTTGCCGCCAGCCCAGTCAGCCATTGCGCTACAGGCCAATTCGGGACCGTTGTCGCACGGCAGGACCGCGGGATAGGTGCCGCGCCGGGTGGCCACACGGTCCAGCTCATCGATGAGGTGATCGCTGGTGATGCTGCGCTCAACCATGTCGCCGACATTCACGGGTCTGCTCGTCGATGACCGACACGATCTTGATCGGCCGCCCATCGGTGGTGACGTCGAACTGGAAGTCCACGGCCCACACCCGGTCAGGCGCATCAGCGACGAACTCCGCCGGGGCGGTGGAGCTGCCATGCCGCTTACGATTCCTGCGCTGCGGCACCCGCAGCCCTTCCTCACGCCACAGGCGTTGGATCTTCTTGTGATTCACAGCCCATCCCTCACCGCGGGCATCGTGGTAGGCGGGCCGGAAGCCCCGCCGCGGGAGCTTCTTGGCGTAATTGCGTAACCACTGCCGCAAGGCAGCGTCCGGGTCGGCTGGTGTCGCCGCGGTGGGTTCGTGGCGTTGAGTGGCGCGGTGTTGCCCGGTGACGCGGCAAGCGAACCGCTCGCTGACCCCCACACACGCTGGAGGTGGCGAACGGCTGCCCGCCGGCGTTCCGGGCCTAGAAGTTTCCAGTGATGATGTTCTCGGGACGCTGGCCTGAGGTTGTGACCCTGAAATTTCCTGGCCGATCGTGTGCCTTTCATAGGACCTGTCGAGCATCAGGCCGGCGCCCCACTACACAGAAATCGGGCTTCGGCGCGAAAGGTGTGACCTGATAGGAGCGTGCTCGCCCGCGGCCCATCACTGGCCTGTCCACCTTCTCCCCGTGGCGCCCTGCCAAACGGAGAGGAACAAACCTGCTATGGCAGCCAGCAATCGATCCATCATCGGAGGCGTTGACACGCACACAGCCACGCACCACGCCGCGGTCATCGACCGCAACGGCCGGCTGATCGACGACGCCGAATTCCGATCCACACCAGCCGGTTACGCCGCAATGCTGACCTGGATGCGCGGTAAGGGGAAACTCACACAAGTCGGCGTCGAGGGAACCGGGGCCTATGGCGCCGGGCTGGCTCGTCACCTGCACAACTGCACAACCAGGGCATCGAAGTGCCCGAAGTCCCACGTCCGGACAGACGCATCCGCCGCCAGCGCGGTAAGAGCGACCCCATCGACGCCGAAGCGGCGGCGCGAACCGTTCTGGCAGGCACAGCAAGTGGCGCACCCAAGCTGGCCGACGGTCCGATCGAAGCCATCCGGATGCTCCGTGTCGCCCGCAACGGAGCCGTCAAGGCCCGCACAGCCGCTCTGAACACTCTGCGATCGATGGTCATCACCGCCCCCGAGCCGTTACGCAGCCAGCTACGCACCCTGTCCTCAGCGCAGCTGGTCGACGCCTGCGCACGTGTGCGCCCTGACCTGAACAACCTCGCCGACCCCGTTCAGGTCGCCAAACATGCCCTGCGCTCGATAGCCCTGCGGGTGCAACACCTCAATACCGAAACCCGCTCCCTGCGAAAGCAACTCAACGAACTCACCCAGGCCGCTGCGCCTGCCACCAGTGCCGTATTCGGGCTCGGCCCTGACACCGTCGCCGCCCTGCTGACTGCCGTTGGTGACAACCCCGACCGGCTACGCAGCGAGGCCGCATTCGCCCACCTCCGCGGTGTCGCGCCGATCCCAGCGTCGTCGGGCAAAACCAACCGACACCGTCTACACCGCGGAGGCGACCGTGCCGGCAACAGCGCGCTACACATCGCCGCAGTCGTCCGGCTGCGCTACGACCCGCGTAGCCGGGCCTACGCCGAACGCCGCACCGCTGAGGGTATGTCCATGCCCGAAATCATCCGCTGCCAGAAGCGCTATCTCTCCCGGGAAATCTTCGGCGCACTACGCGCCGACTACACCAGAATCAGCACTTGACATCTATAGGAGCGTCCTTGGCGATCTCCCGCAGCGCGTCCTTCTCCAACTCGGCATCGGCCAGCAGGCGTTTGAGGGCGGCGTTCTCGCGTTCCAGATCCTTGAGCTTCTTGGCGTCCTCGGCCTTCAGACCGCCGAACTGGTTGCGCCACCGGTGATAGGTGGCGTCCGAGACGCCCAGTTCGCGGCACACCGCCGCGGTGTCCTTGCCCTCAGCCAACAGCCGGTCGGCGGCCATCAGCTTGCGCACAATCTGCTCGGGACCGTGTCGTTTCCTCGTCGCCATGATCTTGTCGAGCCTTCCTGCCCACAACGTGGGCCACAAGACTCCCATAAGCCATGGATCAACCGATCGGGGTCAGGCCACGCGCCCAGCGGGGCCGCGCATCGCTACATGTTCGAGCATGAGCCTTTCACGCGCGCGACAAGCGCGCTTTGGTACGCACGAACTGCGATATCCCCTAATGCGCAGACGGGGAGGCACTTGCGCGTCAATCCGTGTCGCAATAGACCGTCACATACGTCAGCGAGGAATAGCAGTGCGGTCAGCTCCAGCCTTCACTTACGGCCCTTTCCACGAGTTACCCGGATCCGGTCGAGCGCGACTTCGCCGCAAGCACCCAGAACGAGCCAGCCTTGCGAACGGGCGGCTGACACTGTCTGTGCTACCCTCCTCCCGTGCGGGGGCTACGCAAATTGGTGGCGTTGCTTGTCATAACGGCCACCGGCCTCGTCGGCCTGTTTGGCGGTGCCGGTTATTTTCTGTTTACACGACCGCAGAGTGACCCGCTAACGGAGGCTGATGCGATTGTCATCCTGAGCTCGGGTGACGAGATCGACAACCGCATCGAGTACGGGCTCAAACTGGCAGAGCGCGGCTATGCTGATGCCGTCCTGATCTCCAGAACCTTATACCGCGACGACCCAAACTACAGCCGGGCGTGTGCATCACCTTCCGTGCGTATCGCCGTTGTGTGCTTCGAGGCAACTCCTTACACCACTAGGGGCGAGGCAGAGTTCGCCGCCGAACTTGCAAAGCAACACAACTGGACTCACTTGATCGTGGTGTCGTGGAACTTCCACATAGTGCGCGCCCGCTACATCTTCCATCAATGTTACAGCGGCACAGTCACCATGCTGGCGGTTCCGCGCTCGTACGATTATCAGGTGTCGCACTGGATTTGGCTGTACGCCTACCAGTACGCCGCATTCGTAAAGGCTCGCATACTTGGCTGCTAAATCCTGCGGGTTGGCCGCTTCTGACTTTGGGGGCTGGCGGCTGGCGTCGCCCATCCTCGTCGCGGTAGACCGTGCCAGTGGGCTGCCGCCGGCGACGGTCGCACGTCTAAGCGTCGGCACAGCCAATCTTCGTGAACGCGAAGTGCGTCCACCGGATTCTCAACGGTTCGAAGCCGGTGCTCTACGAGTCGAGTGACCAACCTGGTGCTTCATCGATGTCGATGATGCCCGAAGCCGCCATTTTGCTTGCAGCTCAGAGCGAGTCGGTAATGGATGACGTTATGAAAGCCGGCCTTTCACCAAAACTACGAGGCCGTGACCCTTTCGATCTGGCAATCAAGATCGCGAATGTTGAACGGGCGTCGAGAACCGACGCCACGGTCCGGGTACCGGTCGATCCGACCGCATCCTGAAACGACAAGTGGCCACCTACCAACTAGGTGGCCACTCGCGTCAGAGACTTACTGCTGATCTTCGGTGAAGTTCCGCACGACAGCCGGGTCGACCGGGATACCGGGGCCGGTGGTCGTCGAGACGGTGACCTTCTTCAGGTAGCGGCCCTTGGAGGACGACGGCTTGGCCCGCAGCACCTCGTCGAGCGCGGCGCCGTAGTTCTCGGCCAGCTTCTTCTCGTCGAAGGACGCTTTGCCGATCACGAAGTGCAGGTTGGCCTGCTTGTCGACGCGGAAGTTGATCTTGCCGCCCTTGATGTCGGTGACAGCCTTGGCGACATCGGGGGTGACGGTGCCGGTCTTGGGGTTCGGCATCAGACCGCGCGGGCCCAGCACGCGGGCGATGCGACCGACCTTGGCCATCTGGTCAGGCGTGGCGATCGCGGCGTCGAAGTCGAGCATGCCGCCCTGGATCTGCTCGATCAGGTCGTCACTGCCGACGATGTCCGCACCGGCTTCCTTGGCCTGCTCGGCCTTCTCCCCCACCGCGAAGACGGCGACGCGCGCGGTCTTACCCGTGCCGTTGGGCAGGTTGACCGTGCCGCGGACCATCTGGTCGGCCTTACGCGGATCCACGCCGAGCCGGATCGCCACCTCGACGGTCGCGTCCTGCTTCTTCGACGACGTCTCCTTGGCGAGCTTCGCGGCTTCCAGCGGCGAATACAACTTGGTCTTGTCGACCTTCTCCGCTGCTTCGCGGTAGGCCTTGCTCGTCTTGCTCATTTCGTACTCCTAATTGATGAGGTCGTGGTTCGCGGACCGCAGCTGGTCCTCCCACGCGTTCGTTGGTGCTTACTTACTCGACAGTGATGCCCATCGACCGGGCGGTGCCGGCGATGATCTTGGCAGCCTGGTCGATGTCGTTGGCGTTGAGATCTTCCTTCTTGGTCTCGGCGATCTCGCGCACCTGATCCCAGCTGACCTTCGCCACCTTGGTCTTGTGCGGCTCGGCCGAGCCCTTCTGGATACCGGCAGCCTTGAGCAGCAGCCGTGCAGCCGGCGGGGTCTTCAGCGCGAAGGTGAAGCTGCGGTCCTCGTAGACGCTGATCTCCACGGGGATGACGTTGCCGCGCTGGTTCTCGGTCGCGGCGTTGTACGCCTTGCAGAACTCCATGATGTTGACGCCGTGCTGGCCGAGCGCAGGGCCGACCGGCGGGGCGGGGTTGGCCTGCCCGGCCTGGATCTGCAGCTTGATCAGCCCGACGACCTTTTTCTTCTTCGGGGCCATGCGGGGTTATTTCCTTTCTAGCGATCGCGGACGGCGATCAGATCTTGGCGACCTGCGTGAAGGTCAGTTCGACGGGTGTCTCGCGGCCGAAGATGGACACCAGCACCTTGAGTTTCTGCTGCTCGGCGTTGACCTCGCTGATCGAGGCCGGCAGCGTCGCGAACGGGCCGTCCATGACGGTGACCGACTCGCCCACCTCGAAGTCCACCAGGATCTCCGGGCGTTCCAGCGTGGCCTCGGAGGAAGCAGCAGACGCCGCCGATGCGGCCGCCTTGCCGGGCTTCTTGGCCGCGCCCTGCGGCAGCAGGAACTTCACCACGTCGTCGAGCGACAGCGACGTCGGCCGCGACGTCGCGCCGACGAACCCGGTCACGCCGGGGGTGTTGCGCACGGCGGCCCACGAGTCGTCGGTCAGGTCCATCCGGACCAGGATGTAGCCCGGCAACACCTTGCGATTGACCTGCTTGCGCTGGCCGTTCTTGATCTCGGTGACCTCTTCGGTCGGCACCTCGACCTGGAAGATGTAGTCACCGACGTCGAGGTTCTGCACACGGGTCTCGAGATTGGCCTTCACCTTGTTCTCGTAACCGGCGTAGCTGTGAATGACGTACCAGTCGCCCGGCTTGCTGCGCAGCTCCGCCTTGAGCGCGGCGGCCGGATCGAGCTCCTCTTCGGCAGTCTCGCCGGCGGCTTGCGTCGCGTCAGCGTCAGGCGCCGCCTCGAGCTCAGGTGTGGCCTCTTCGACGTCCACGGCCGCCGAAGCGGCGTCGTCGATGACGTCAATGCCCTCACCCGTGGGCGTATCGCCTTCGGGGGTTGTCACTAGTCAGTCCTCTCTAAAACGTCAGCGTTCGCTAGCCGAACACCCACAGCACAAGCTTGGCCAGGCCCAGGTCGACCCCGCCGATCAGGGCCACCATGAAGGCCAGGAACAGCAAGACCACGGTGGTGTAGCTGACCATCTGCTTGCGGTTCGGCCAGATCACCTTGCGCAGTTCGGCAACGACCTGCTTCAGGTAGTTCCAGACGAACAGGATCGGGTTGCGCGACGGTCCGGACTTGGCCTTCTTCGCCTTCTTGGACTTCTTGGCCGAGGTGTCCTTCTCGACGCCCAGTTCCTCGGCGGTCGATTCGGCTTCCTCGGGCTCGGCCAGCGCGGTAGCACCACCGGCCCGGGACCGCTTGCCAGTGGGACGCGCGGGCCGGCTCACGACGACGGCCTGGCCGCCGGTGTCCTCGCCGCCTTCGCCTGCGGCGTCAGCACTGTCGCGCTCGTCGCTCACCGCATGCTCCTTTGTGTCGAGTGTGTCTGGGCTGAGCACTCCAGCCCGGTGTGCACTCTCCAGTGTCCACCATGTCCAAACCAGTCTTATTCAGTTATTGCAGGGGCGACAGGACTTGAACCTGCAACCTGCGGTTTTGGAGACCGCTGCTCTGCCAGTTGAGCTACGCCCCTCTGTCGTTCTCGCGGAGTGCTCCCACATAGCTCGCGCGCTCCCCGTTCGGTCAACCCGAACCGACGGACAGCGCGCTTATCTGGGAAAACCCCGAGGTCCGAGTCTACAACGACACATCGGACAGGTGTTAATCCGTTGTTAGTCGTGAGTGACCGGTTTGCGCAGCACCTGCCCGGTCTCCGGATCCCAGCCCGCCGAGATCGAATTGTCGCCCTCGTGACCCATCAGTGTGGTGAACGACTCCATGATCATCTCGCCGTGCTGATCGATCAGGACGTTGCGAGTGGTGACGATATCGGCGCCGAACCGCTCCTCGACGGATTCGATGTACATGGTGCCGCGCACGGCATCACCCTCGACGATCGGCCGGTAGAACTTGAACTTCTGATCCACCTGGACGATCTGCAGTGTCTCCAAACCGATGTCGACGTGCTGGAAGAAGTGGTTCTGGATCATCACCGCGAGGATCGACATGAACGTCGGCGGCGCCACCAGCCCGGAGTGGCCGAGTTCGGCAGCGGCCTTATCGTCCATCGAGGCCGGATCGGTCGATTTCACCGACTTGGCATATTGGCGAATCTGCTCGCGGCCCACGACGAAGGTGTCGGGGTACTCCCAGACCATTCCGCGGATGTCGGTCTTGAGTGCCATCGTTACGCCAGCTTCGCGATCGCTACGGCGCGGCCGAAGATCTTCTTCCCGCCGGTGGTGGCAACCAGTGCGATCGTCACCGACTTGGCCTCGGGATCGGTCGACTTCACCTTGCCGCTGAACACGATTTCGGCGCCGACGCCGTCGTTGGGCACGGGCACGATCGCGGTGAAGCGCACGTTGAACTCGGTCACCGCGCCGGGGTCACCCACCCACGTGGTCACGAAGCCACCGCCGAGGCCCATGGTCAGCATGCCGTGGGCGATCGCCGTGTCCAGGCCGACCTGTTTGGCGATCTCGTCGTCCCAGTGGATCGGGTTCAGGTCGCCGGACACGCCGGCGTAGTTGACCAGGTCGGCGCGGGTCAGGTGGATGACCTGTTCGGGCAGCTCGTCGCCCACCTTGACCGAACTGAACTCACGCAGTGCCATCGTTTGAAGCCACTCTCTCCGTCTCACTCACGCCGCCCGGGCAAGCGGCGTGTGGGTCTCTTCTGCGTTTACCGGCCGCCGGAAGACGGCCGGTAAGTCAGCGCGACTCTTTGTGCGGCTGGTGCTGACCGCAGTTCGGGCAGAACTTCTTCAGCTCGAGCCGATCAGGGTCGTTGCGACGGTTCTTCTTGGTGATGTAGTTGCGGTGCTTGCACACCTCGCAGGCCAAAGTGATCTTCGGCCGTACGTCAGTACTGGAGGCCACGTTCGTTGCCTTCTTTCACGTTCTCGTTTGCGTCTACTGCTAGTAGCGGTGGGGAGGCTCGATCTCCCGACCTCACGATTATGAGTCGTGCGCTCTAACCAGCTGAGCTACACCGCCCCGGAAGGCACTTGCGGAACTCCGCGTCCAGAGGTCAGCCGAGATATCCGAGTGTCCACCGAGCCCCCTAACGGAATCGAACCGTTGACCTTTTCCTTACCATGGAAACGCTCTACCGACTGAGCTAAGGGGGCCTGACCCTCGACGCAAAGTAACGCGCGGCGTGGGCCTTAAAGAGGGTACAGCCTGCGGCTGGACTCAGCCAAACCGCTGGTCAGCTGCTCAAGTCGCAACCGCCGCGGAATGGTGCTTACCAGGAGACGTGCCCCGGGGAGTCCGCAATTCGCCGCCGAGCGGTGACCAAGCCTCCGTGCTAGCCAATGGGCCGCCGAAATGAGCACAGTGATCGCGTCGAGCCGGTTCAGGGCGCAGGTCGCGGGTCCGCTGCTATTGCCGCGACCGCCGCAGTAGTCGCTTGGCAGACGAGAGTAGGTGTGTTGTGCGACATGAGTTTCGTGCTGCAGAGCGGATACCGCACGCGGGCTGCGCTGGCCTACGGCTGCTGGCTGATCGCAGCGGCCTGACGGCGACTTTGTCGGCGGCGTCGGCGCGGTGTCCGTTCGCACCGGTTGATAACGCGGGACGGGTGCTCACCGATGTGGCGGTGATGAACGCCGATTTCGGGGAGGCGATCGCAGACATCGCCGTGCTGGGTCACCAATTCGCACCGTTGGGTCGAGTGGCTTTCGCGCCGAGTGCGGCGCACCCTGGCTGAACTCTGTGCGGCGCGGCTGTGCCGTCACTCCGACGTGAGGCGTGCCGATTTCCGCGCATACGACACGATTATCGCGGTGCAGGCGATGAGCCAGGCGAGCGGCGTGAGGAGCAGAGTGTTGTGGACAAACATCGCGCTACCGTCGATGTTCGTCACTTGACGGGGCGGCGGGAACGGGAGAGCTATCTGGACAATGCTGACTGCCACCGCCAAACTTACGCAGATCCCCACCGTGCGTCGGCGATCACCAAAAGCCGCGAGCCGATCGAAAATTCCCGATTGCGGTGGCCCATCGGGATCTCGCACGACTAGGGCTGCGACCGCCAGCACGAACACCAGGTAGTAACCGTTGGTTGCTGCCGGAAATAGCGAAGCTGTGGCCAGCAGCACAATGCCAGCCATGACGGGGTCGATCCGACGTCCAAGTATCACGACGGAGGCAACAACCGCGACAAGGATCCCATACCCAACGAGCCCTCCAGCGGAATCGAAGGAGGCGTCAGATATACCGTCTCGACCGACAGCTGCCCTTATGACTTTACGCAAGGGCAAGATCACCCCATTGGCAAACGAAACGTTACTCTCCGCCCAGACGGATACGGTCGTCGTGTAATGGACAAGATTGTCGAATGACTGCCCGATGGTGGCGGGAAAGTCGCGTGGCCACAACAGGTAAGCGCCAAGATTCGTGCTTACTACTCCGATGATAGTGGCGGCGCTTAGCCGCCATTGCCGGGCCCCAAGCAATGCGACAGCCAGTGCAGCGAACTGCGGCTTCACCAGAGCCGCTAGCACTACCACGATTGCAACGAGTCCCCACCGACGCCGACTCAGTGCCACCAGAAAGATCAACGCCAGCGGCGTTACCAACCCCACCGAGTTGCCGCGATCGATGACCATCCACACTGGAAACGCGAGTACGCCACATGCCAGGAAAACGACCACCCGTTCCGTACCTCGGGCACCCCGAGCCGCCCAGATGGCAGGGACCATGACAGCGACTGCCAGCAACATCACGACAATCACCAATACGAGTTGTGGCGCGCCCAACCAGTTGCCGAGGTTCCAGAAGAAGAGATACGGCACCATTCCGGCGGCCGAGTATTGGATCCGGGAAGGAACAACGCCGATCCAATACATCTCCCACGGATTGGGGCGCGCCGCCAGTTTCCCAACCACAGGGTAGTCAGAGAAACAATGCGTGCCGATCCGCATACCCCAGTCCTCCCAGCAGTCCTTTGGCAAGGTACCCAAATTGCTCAGCACATCGACCGAGTAATAGCGTGCGAGCACGAAGCCTGTCGCCCACGAAACTGCAAAGAGCAACAGGATGGTGCTCAGCAGAAGGGTGCGCTCGGTTTGACAGCCGATCGCCGAACGGAGCTGACAGAGCGCCGCGCCGGGCAGTTTTCTCAGCTTGGATCGAAAAAATACGTTCAACCTGACGCTCTCGTTCTACCAAGACCGCGTCGCCTCGACCCACAGCCAGGGCGAGCAAAGCGAGACGAAGGGCATCCAACCCATGGGCAACGCTCACATCATATGTGGCATCGCAATACTGCGCGAACTCCTTCTCAAATCCGTCAACCTCAGGCCTAGAACATACGCACCTGAATCGAGAGACCGTATTACAGACCCGTCAATTTCGGATTTGAGCTCGCGATGCACGGCATGCAAAAAACGGCACGTTGACGACGCGGTGAATCGATTGAATAAATCGGTCATGATCACGAATGCAATCCGCTTGGCCACAAGTATCGGAAGCTAGAACAAGCACAGCAAACCGCACCTGACGAGAAGTTAACAACAAAGCGCCATTTTATCGGGCAGACATAAGACAGTAGTAGACCTCGGAAGCACCCCGCACGGCGCGGCAACTTCACGGCCCTGCAAAGACTGGACACCACGCAAATCCAGCTCATGCAGAGACGGGCCGGTACCCCAATACCGACGAAGTGTTGAGACGGAAGTGTAGGGGTCGGGATCAGGTCGACTTGATGCTTAGCCATACTCTTAGGGTCATGGCATCGACGGACCGTCTGTATTTCCGGCAGTTGCTCTCCGGCCGGGACTTCGCCGCCGGCGACATGATGGCGCAGCAGATGCGCAACTTCGCCTACCTCATCGGCGATCGCGAGACCGGCGACGCGGTCGTCGTCGACCCGGCGTATGCCGCCGGTGATCTGCTCGACACCCTCGAGGCCGACGGCATGCATCTGTCCGGGGTGCTGGTCACCCACCACCACCCCGACCATGTCGGCGGATCGATGATGGGCTTCACCCTGGCGGGGCTGAGCGAGTTGCTCGAGCGGGTCGAGGTGCCTGTCCACGTCAACACCCACGAAGCCCTCTATGTGTCTCGGGTGACCGGTATTCCGATGAGCAGCCTGACCGCACACGAGCACGGCGACAAGGTCGAGGTCGGCGCCATCGACATCGAGTTACTGCACACCCCCGGTCACACGCCGGGCAGCCAGTGCTTCCTGCTCGACGGCCGCCTGGTGGCCGGGGACACGCTGTTCCTGGATGGCTGCGGTCGCACCGATTTCCCCGGCGGCGACGTCGACGAAATGTTCCGGAGCCTGCAGCAGCTGGCCGCGCTCTCCGATGATCCGACAGTGTTCCCCGGGCACTGGTATTCCATCGAGCCCAGCGCCAGCCTCTCGGAGGTCAAACGCTCCAACTACGTCTACAAAGTGTCCACCCTGGACCAGTGGCGTTCGCTCATGGGTGCCTGAGGTTCACCAGTCCGCTTGGCGGGTAAGCCTTTCGGCGTGGCAGACACCCTCTACGCCGACGTCTCCGAATGGCAGGTCGGCGTCAACGACACCTACCCCTATCCGGTGTTGTGCATCCGCTCCAATGACGGCACCTATCGCGACCGCCGATGGGTCAACAACTACAGCTGGTGTCTGCGCAACGCGGACAGCGGACGGCTGACGTTCTTCATCGTCTACTTCGTTTGGCGGCAGAACTGGAAAGAAACCGTCGACACGTTCACATCCCAAGTGCGCGCTCCACATCCACGGATGGCAGTGATGATCGACGTCGAGTCGTGGGGCGGGCAGATCTCCGGTGACCAGTCCGACGGGATCAACGCCGCATACGACGCGGTGGGCGCCTACGTCGGCTCGCCCGCCAAGGTGATCGGCTACGGCAACGTCGGTGACCTCAATCGCTTGTGGCCCACCAAACCGGCCGGCATCCGCCTCGTGGTCGCCGCCTACGGCTCGAATCCGCCATATCCCGGCAAGGTCGCCCACCAGTACACCGACGGGCAGGGCTACGGCGGCGGGCTTCCCGAGGGCGCTCCCCCGTTCGGCCGCTGCGATATGAACTCCGCCGACGGACTGACCGCACAGCAGTTCGCCCAGGCCTGCGGCATACCTGCCGTTCTGCCGGTCGCCTTGGCCGCCCGGCGGCGGCGCGCGCTCGCGGCGTCCAGCCCATTCGCCGCGCTGCGCCGGTTAGCCTGAGCCACAATAACTTTCAGATGCGTCAATACTGCAGCGGTCAGTTTGCTGTGATATAAGCATTGGGTGGGAAACGCGAGTGATCTCGCGGATCTGTGGGGAGATGTAACCGGAGTCGGGGCCGGCACGTGGCTGGCGGTGGCCGCCTGGGCAGCAGTGCTGCTGGGGCTGGCGGCGCTGCTGTACACGCATCGGCAGATCCGTCGACAGCAGAGTACGAACGCCAAACAGACGCGACCGCACGTCGCAATGGTCATGGAGCCGCACGCCGCGGACTGGCATGTCATCGAACTGGCTGTGCGCAACTTCGGGAGCACGGCCGCCTACGACGTCGGGTTCACCTTCGACAAGCCGCCGACCGTGGCTCGCTACGAGCACACCGAGGACGGATTCACCGACATCGTGGAACTCACTCTGCCGCAGAGCATTCCAGAGCTGGCACCCACACAGGAATGGCGCACCATCTGGGATTCGACGCTGGATCGAAGCCAGTTCGGCTCGTCGATCGAGTCACGCTTCGAAGGGGTGGTCTCCTACTACGACCGCCCCGAACCGGTGGGCCGGTGGGCCAGGACCTTCGGGTGCAAACGCACTGTGTACCGGACCAAGGTCGCCCTCGACTGGGATGCGCTGCAACCGGCGCGCCGCATCGAGATGATGACCGGCCACGATCTCGCCAAGCGCGAACGCGAGAAGCTCGAACTGCTGCGCAACACCCTCGACTACTTCCACTACGCCACCAAGGAAGCTCGCGTCGACGTGCTGCGCAGCGAGATCGACCGGATGAAGCGCGCCGCCGAGGAGACGCAGAGCCGGTGGCGGCGGGAACGCTTCGAGCACCCCACCGAGGTGGTCCGGCTCCCTCGACACGGCTAGCGATTGCCCCTTGGCAATCGGAACTTCGTTACGTAACGTCGGTACGAAAGTAGACGCTGCGACGAAGGAGCATCCATGAGCGGTTCGGTCAGCTATCGCAAGGACGACGCGATCGCCGTGCTCACGATGGACGATGGCAAGGTCAACGTGCTGAGCCCGGCCATGTTGGCCGAGATCAACGACAACCTGGACCGCGCGCTGGCCGAGGACGCCGGCGCGGTGGTGATCGCCGGAAACGAGCGCGTCTTCAGCGGCGGCTTCGACTTGAAGGTGTTCCGCTCCGGCGACATCCAGGCCTCCATCGAGATGCTGCAGGCGGGCATGAACCTGTCCCACCGGCTGCTGTCGTTCCCCAAGCCCGTCGTCGCGGCGGTCACCGGCCACGCAATTGCCATGGGATCGTTCCTAGCCTGCAGCGCTGACCATCGAATTGCCGGTCCCACCTACACTTTTCAAGCCAACGAAGTGGCGATCGGGATGGTGCTGCCCTACCCCGCGCTCGAGGTTATGCGGCTTCGGCTCACCCCGTCGGCCTATCAGCAGGCGGTCGGGCTGGCTAAGAACTTCCTCGGCGAAACCGCGCTGGCCGGTGGCTGGGTAGATGAGATCGTGCTGAACGACGCGGTGCTCGAGCGCGCCGAAGAAGCCGCCCGGGAGTTCACCACGCTGAATACCGGGGCACACGTGGCCAGCAAGATGCGCGCTCGCCAGGCCACGCTGGACGCCATGCGGGAAGGCATCGACAACATCGCCTCCGAGTTCGGGCTGTCCTAGTCCGTGCCCAGGGTCAAGCAGCGCACCCCCGAGCTGCGCGACCGCGTGGTCGACGTGGCGGTGAGCACGCTGTGCGAAGACGGCATGTCCGGCTTCACCACCAGGCGGGTGGCCGAACGGGCCGGCACCTCGGTGCCCGCGGTCTACGAGCTGTTCTCCGACAAGGATGGCCTGCTGCGGGCGGTGTTCTTCGAGGGGTTCCGCAGGTTGGGCACCGAGCTCACCGCGATCGCCGAAACCGCCGACGCGTTGGCCGACCTGCGGGCGGTGATCCCGGTGTTCCGCCGGTTCTGCCTGGACTATCCCCCGCTGGCGCGGGTGATGTTCAGCCGGCCGTTCCAGGACCTCGACCCCGGTCCCGAGCAGCTGGCGGCCGCGCCGCCGGTGCGGGAGATCCTCGTCGGCAAGGTGCGGCGGTGCATCGACGCCGGGTCGCTCGCCGGCGACCCGGTGGACATCGCGCACGTACTGCTCGCTCTGGCACAGGGTTTGGCGGTCCAGGAAGCCGGGCGGTGGCTGGGGACCTCCGCGGATTCGGTCAATCGGCGCTGGGACATCGGCCTCCAGGCAGTGCTGGCGGGATTTGCGTCCTGATCGCTTTCGCCGACCGTGGGGCCTATCGGTGACGACACCGTCGATCATCGACATCAGCCCCCACGCTCGACGAACTCATTGCAGGCTTGTCCCCAACCACCTGTCAATCCGGTCGGCGACGGCTTCCCAGCCGCGCTCGAGCATCATGTTGTGGCCCATGCCGGGAAACATCACCGGCTGCGTGCCATACGCCCGTGCGGTGGCGGCCACCTCCCGCGGGGTGAAGAACCCGTCCAGCTCGGCGCCGAGCACCAGGACGGGGGCGGTCACCTGTTTGGGCCGCGCGAGGTGGCGGTAGAGCAGATCGCGGTAGAGCACGCGGGCGCTCTCGGGCCCCAACCGCGACGTGCAGGCAGCGACGACCTCGTCGGGGGTCGCGTCGTGATAGAACGTTGCCCGCGAAACACCTGGCGCGGCAAAGAAATCCAGCGGCCTGCTGAATGAGCGTGTGCGCAGCGAATTGCGCCAGTGCCGGCAGGCCACCCGGACCGTCGCGGGAGCGATCCCGGTCGGCGGTGCCGAGGCGACCAGGACCGCGGCGGGAGCCCGGTGCACGGCCAGGTACTTCTGCACGACGAACCCGCCCATGGAATGTCCGATGACCACCGGGCGCACCGGCAGCCGGTCGGCGACCGCGTTCACGTCCTGCACGTAGTCGAAGACGGTGCATTCGTTGATCGGCGCCGGCAGCGGACTGCCGCCGTGGCCGCGAAGGTTCAGTGCGAGTGCGTGATAGCCGCGCTCGGCGAAGTAGTCCAGAAAGTGGTCGTCCCAGCACCACGCCCCGTGGAAGGCACCGTGCACGAACAACAGCGGCGTGGTGTGGGTGGCGGTGTCCCCGCCCTTGTCGATTACCTCCAGCACAGCCGCTGACCCTATCCGCGACGTCGCTGTTTGGCGGGCGAATGCAATGGCAATTCGTCGTGGGTGATCTGGCTCCTGCAGCTGCCCGCACCGCTCGTGCTTCTGGTCTCGATCGCGGTGTCAGCGCAGGCCTGCCAGCACGTGCTGGACACCTGGTCTCAGCTAGCGGCCAAGTAGAACTGCCCGGGCCCGACGCGCGGTACCGTGCCGCCCATGGGACGTGTGGAGGGCAAGGTTGCCCTGATCACCGGTGCCGCCCGCGGGATGGGGGCCGAGCATGCCCGGTTGCTGGTCAGCGAGGGTGCCCGGGTGGTCCTCGGTGATCTTCTCGACGAGGAGGGCGCGGCGGTGGCCGCCGAACTCGGCGGCGCCGCCCGTTACATCCACCTCGACGTCTCCGATCCCGACGACTGGTCGGCGGCCGTGGCGCTGGCCCTGCGTGAGTTCGGCGCTCTCAACGTCCTGGTGAACAACGCGGGCATCGTGTACCGGCGCACGCTGAAGAATCTCGAACGCGAACGCTGGCAACGGGTTATCGACGTCAACCTCACCGGCACGATGCTCGGCATCAAATCGGTGATCGAGCCGATGACAGACGCCGGCGGTGGGTCGATCATCAACATGTCGTCCATCCAGGCCATGCGCGGCACGCCGGGCAACCACGGCTACGTCGCCTCAAAGTGGGCGATCCGCGGACTGACCAAATCAGCCGCACTCGAGCTGGCCGCCAACAACATTCGGGTGAATTCTCTGCATCCTGGCATGATCCGTACCCCGATGACCGCGCACATGCCCGACGATCTGGTGGCCGCACCGATGGGTCGCCTTGGCGAGCCCCGTGAGGTGTCGACGTTCGTGCTGTTTCTGGCCAGCGACGAGTCATCGTTCACCACCGGTGCAGAGTTCGTCATGGACGGCGGTCTGATCACCGATGTGCCACACCGCATGCCCTGAGTAAATTCGTTGTGGCAAACACACATCGGCGGGGACCATGCGGTCCCCGCCGATTGTGTGTCAGGTCTTCGGGTCAGAAGCCCATGTGGTGATCGGCCTGATTGTGCGACGACACATCGGTGCTCGCCTGGGTGTGCGAGGCCGAGCTGTCGTGGCTGGTGTCGTACAGCGAGTGGCTCGAGTAGTCGGTGCTCGCGTGGCTCGACTGGTCGGACGCCGAGTGATCCGGTGTCGTGGTCGCCGCGGCGTGGCTCGACGAGTCGATGGCCGCGTGTTGATCAGCCGAGGCCGAGCTGTGCGAGGTCCCGACCGAGCCGGAGCCACCACCACTCGCACTGCCCTGCGAGGTGGTGATCACCGAGCCGCCGTCGGAGCCGGCGCTCACCGAACCGCCTGCGGTGGTGGAGCCTTCGGTGTGGATGACGCTGCTCTGCGACGGGGTGGTCGTCGAACCGTGGGTTGTCGTCGACGCCGTGGCGCCGGCTCCGGTGTTGACCGTGCCGTGCCCGCCGAGGGCCGCAGAATCCTGGCCCAGGATGTTGGCCTGGCCACCAAAGGTGTTCTGGAAGGCGCCATGTCCGCCAACCGCCACATGATCCGTCGACGCCCCACCGCTCGCCGATCCGCCCGCCTGCACGGAGTTGTGCAGGTTCAGGTTCGTCGCTTCGTGGTTGAGGAAGCTGCCGGTGGCGCCCCCGGAGGCGCCGGCGCCACCGGCGATGCCGGCGCCACCGGTGAATCCGGTATGCCCACCGGCATTCGCCTCGACCGCAGAGGCTGCCTCGGCATTGGTGTGCCCGCCCAGCGATCCACCGGCATTGGTCTGTCCACCGAACATTCCGCCGAGGTTGGACTGTCCACCGAATCCGCCGCCGAGGTTGGTCTGACCGGTGAACCCGCCACCGAGGTTGGTCTGGCCGCTCAGCGCCGCGCCGTCATCGTGCAGGAAGCTCACGGCCGCAGTGTTGCTCGCCGCCGCCTGTGCGCTGGCGGTGGCACCGCCCAACGGGCCCGCGAATGAGGCCGCCGTCGTGGTGTTCATCGCCGTGTTGCCGGCCGCGGTCAGGCCTGCGCCACCCACACCGATCGCTCCGCCGCCGGCGGCAGCGGTCGTGTTGCCGAGGCTCGCGCCGCCGAGCGGACTGCTGAAGCCGACGTTGGATGTGCTGTTGAAGCTCGCGTTTTCCTGTGCGCTCAAACCGGTTCCGACATTGGTCGCACCGCCGGCACCGGCGCTCACCGAGCCGCCGCCACCGGCCGAGCCGCTCAGCGTGGCGCGCCGTTCGGCATCAGCGTCGCCGCTGGCGTCGATGACGCGAGCGCGATCGTTGATGTGCGCGCCACCGCCGAACTGTCCGCCGCCCTGTGCACCAAAGCCGCTCTGCGCGTGAATGTTCGAGCCGCCGCCGATGTGCGCGCCACCGCCCGCACCTGCGCCGGTCGCAGCGCCCGCTGCCGCGGAGCCACCGAAGCCGCTGCCGAGTCCGGCGTCGAAGCCGCCACCAAGCTCAGCGCCACCGTTGAAGCCGGTGTTCACGCCAATGCCGCTGTGCCCGCCGAGCTCAGCACCACCTTCGAAGCCGCCACCAAGCTCAACTCCAGTCTCGAATCCGCCACCGACCTCAGCGCCACCGTGAGCACCGAAGCCCGTACCGAACCCGGTGCCCAGGCCAACCCCGCTCTGGCCACCCACCCCGGCAGCACCGCCGAGCTCTGCGCCCATACCGGCGTTGAAGCCCATGCCCATCTCGGCACCGAGGCCGGCCTCGAAGCCACTGCTCAGCTCGGCACCACCGCCGGCACCGAAGCCGGTGCCCAGACCAAGCCCGCTCTGACCGCCCACCCCGGCAGCACCGCCGAGCTCTGCGCCCATGCCCGCGTGGAAGCCCGCTTCCACTTCGACACTCATTCCGGCCTCGAAACCGGCGCCAACGCCGGCGCCCAGTCCGGTCCCGAAGCCGCCGCCGAGCCCGGTACCGAGGCCGACGCCGGTCTCACCGGCGATGCCTAAGCCGCCGCCGAGCTCGGCGCCGAGTCCGGCACCGATGCTCTGGCCCAGGCCGATTCCGATCCCGTCGCCCACTGCGGCGGCCAATGATGAACCGCCGTCGACGCCCAGGTCCAGCGCCTGATCACTGATCACATTGGCGGCCGCTGCGGGGGCTGAAAGGACGGTCGGCGCAATGCCTTCCACCGGTGCGAAGCCGAACTGGTTCGAGACGGCCTGTGCCAGGCCGGAGACGGGGTCGCCGCCGACGAGGTCCAGCCCCGGGACGGCCGAGGCCGCGACGGACTGAAGCTGCTCGGGGCTGACCCCGGCCAGCCCGGCATTGGCCAGCGCAGCATCGGGGTCCGCGACGAAGTTCTGCGCGGCCGATTCGTTGTTGAACAGATCGAGGATGAATTGCAGCAGGTTGTCCATTGGGAAGTTCCTTCCGGTGATTGCTACTCACGGTATGAAGATCACGAGCACCCCGAAATGGGGCGCGGTCCCCTACCCGATACGGGTGGTACCGGGATATCCCAGCAATCCCTGTTAGGGGATTAGGGGATCGCTAGGGCATGCACCGCGCGTCTCGCAGAACACCATCAATAGGATCGGTATCGATACTGTTCACAGGGCGAAAAGAGGTCAACCGCAGATTGTGAACTGATTCACAACCGTTACCGGAAAATTGACATGCAGGTAATTATCAGCAAACCGCTAAGGGCGTAAATTCGCACGTCGAACGACATTCTGTGCCGGCAAAGTCCTAGTACGCGCCCGGGCATGCCCCGGCCGCTCGAGCGCCGACATCCCCGCTACGCAGCGTGGTGGTGGTGTTGCGTGCGGTCGGGGTGATCCGCCAACCAGCGACGCTCGACACGCTTGACCCGCTGATGCTCGGCCACGATCAGCAGCGCACCCACAATCAGCAGACCCGCCACCACCGATCCCAGCATCAGCAGCAACTCGTGGTGGTCGTAGGCCAGCGCCGCGACGATGCCGGCCAACCCCACGACGCCCAGCGCGATGAGGAACAAGCCGGGCAGCCACAACGTGTCGATGAACGACTCGCCGGCATGGGGCTGCGTTGTTCGGGAGTGATCGATCGGATCGCGATATGCACCCTTCATCGTGTCTCCCTTCCTCTCAGAGACGCCCTCCAGCCTACGCCCACTGTGAGCCAGCTCACAGCAATGCTCTTCCGGATCGGGTTGACGTTTGCGTCAATTGCGCGTCCGGTAGTCGACATATCCCGGGGGGACTTGTGTACGGATCGATTCGCGCATCTCGCGTCATTGCGGCCAACATCACCCTCCCGCAGATCCGGGGCGGTGACGGCGGTAGTGGTCGGGGCGGGCGCCGTCGCGCTGGTCCCCATTTGGTATGCCGCCACCCCGATCACGCTGCCAGTGAGCCTGGGCGTCGCCGTCTTCCTCTACACGTGGCTTTCCGCGATCGGACTGACCATCAAGACCGATGTCCCCGCCCCGTTGGTTGCTCCGGGATTGGGCCTCGCCGGGCGGGCGATCGGCCCCCTGTACGTGGTGAGCGAGACGGTCAAGGGCGTCAGCAAGTACCTCAATTCTCTTGTTGATCAACCGAATCCAGCTGCCACCCCAGCGTCGGCAGCTAACACGCCTCGCCAGGCGCAGCGCACGAAGTCGGGTTGGCCGGCTCGCGACGGACCGCTACTCCGAGCACGAGTGCCGACCGGAAACCGGCGATGCATCCCAACGCCAAGACCGCCCCAAAGGCTTCTACCGATGAGAAGCACTCGGGCACAGCACGTTCGGCCCGATCCGCCAGGACCAGGGACTGAGCTCACGGCTTGGGCGTGAGCGCACTGCCCTTCAACCATTCGCCCCACGGCACGGTCCAGTCCCCGTTCTGCCAGACCTCCAGGCCCGGGCCACCGGTGTTCTTGACCTCCACCACGTCACCGGGCTGGGAGAAGTCGAAGAACCACGCCGCGTTCTCGCCGTTGAGGTTCAGGCAGCCGTGCGAGACGTTGGTGTTGCCCTGCGCCCATCGCGTGTCGTTGAGCTGGTGCAGATAGATGCCGTCGGTACTGATCCGGGTGGCGTAGGGGATCTTCACCTTGTAGCCCTCCGAGGAGGCCACCGGCAGACCGTAACTCGACGAGTCCATGGTCACCGATTCGGCCTTGTCGATCACCGTGTACACCCCGGGCGGCGTCCAGAACGAAAACGTGTGCCCGGCGATGGTCTGATATCCGCCCTTGCCCATCGACGTCGGCATCGACCGAACCAGCTTGCCGTTGTCGAAGACACTGACCGTCTTGGTGGTGTCGTCGGAGATAGAGACGTGTGCATCGCCAATCGTGAAGGTGGCCTTGGCATTTTCGTTGCCGTAGAGCCCATCCCCGAGTTTCAGCCCAAAGATGTTGGCAGCCACGGACACCGTCGTGCCCGGCGCGTAGTACTTCGCCGGCCGCCAGTGCGCGGTCTTGTCGTCGACCCAGTACCAGGAGCCCTGCACCGGCGGGTTGGTGGTCACCACCAGGTTGCGTTCGGCGGTGGCCTTGTCGGTGATCTGCTCGTCGAAGCGTGCCGCGACGATCGTGCCGATGCCGTAGCGCACGTCTTCGTGGATCGGCAACCCGCCGGGCGTCTCGAGGTAGACCTGGGTGAGGTTGTTCGGCGAGGCGGTCGTGAAGGTGGTGGTCCGCGACAGTGGCACGCCGCTGGCGCCCTGGCTGGCCACCTGCATGGTGTAGGTGCGCCCGTACTTCAGCGGCACGGTCGGCTGCCACGACGTCCCGTCTCCAGAGAGCGCCCCGGCCAGGTTGTTGCCGTAGTCGTCCACCAACGAGACGTTCGTCAGGCTGCCGCCGACCACCTGTGCGGACACCCGGCTCAGTGGGTTGAGGTCGGCCGAGCCGTTCGCCGGGGCCATCCCCAGCAGCGGCGGCTTCGGCGGCGCTGGCGGCAACTGCACCTGCGCTGTGGCGGTCGCGGTCTTGCACCCGTCCCGGCACCCGGGCAGCCCGGCGACATCGCTCCCGAGAACGCCGAAGAGCAGCAGGCCCACCACGAGGACGGCCGTGCATGCGCGACGGGAAAAGACCACCGAAAATCTCTCCAGAGCTGGTCGACGATGAGTTGCCGGCGTCATCTTTGACGCCTGAGATCATAGACGGCCACGGCACCGTCTTGTCACTTGAAAAGCGCTGACGCGGCCGTCACCAGCAGCAAACATCCAATCATTAGCGGAATCTAACTTTTCGGCCGGCATCTCAGTGCAGCACACTGCCTTTGAGCCACTCGCCCCACGGCACCGTCCAGTCGCCGTTCTGGGTCAGTTGCAGCGGCGGCCCGCCGGTGTTGCGGACCTCGACGACGTCGCCGGGCACCGAGAAGTCGTAGAACCACGCGGCGTTCTCACTGCTGAGGTTCAGGCACCCGTGTGAGGTGTCGGTGTTGCCCTGCGCCCACACCGTCGCGTTCAGCTGGTGCAGGTAGATGCCGTCGGGGCTGATACGAGTCGCGTACGGAATGGTCTCGCGGTAACCCAGCCGCGAGTTGATCGGCAGCCCATAGGTGGAGGAATCCATGATCACCGGGTTGGCCTTGTCCATGACGGTGTAGACGCCGGGTGGTGTCCAGAACGTCAGCGTCTGGTCACCGATCGTCTCCGAGCCGCCCCGGCCCATCGACGTGGGCATGGTGCGCACCAGCTGGCCGTTGTCGAAGACGCTGACCTGTTTGGTGATGTCGTCGGCCACAGCGACGTGCGCGTCGCCAATGGTGAATGTCGCGCTGGAATCCTCTTCGCCGTACAGCCCGTCGCCGAGTGGGACGCCGTAGACGTCCGCGCGCACACTCACCGAAGTGCCTGGGGCGTAATACTTTTCCGGGCGCCAATGGGCATTCTGATCGTCGACCCAGTACCACGATCCGCGCACCGGCGGATTGGTGGTCACCGAGAGGTGCTTCTCGGCGGCCACCCGGTCGGCGATCGGCTCGTCGAAGTGGGCGACGATGACGGTGCCGATCCCGAACCGGCCGCCGTCGAGCGGATGGCCGGCCGGCGTGGTCAGGTACACCTCGCTCTGATCGCTGGGCACCAGGGTCTGGAACGTCGACGACAGCTCGGACGGGACGCCACCGGGCCCGCGCGCGTCGACCCTGAGGGTGTAGCTGCGTCCGTAACCCAGCGGCACCGTGGGCTTCCAGGTCTTGAAGTCGGGGGTGACGACGCCGGGAATGGGTTTGTCGGCGTCGTTGACCATCGTGACATGTGTGAGCATGCCGCTCTCGGCGGCGACGGTGATCCCGCCCAGCGGGTCGACATCGGTGGCTCCGTCGGCGGGCGTGAGCGTGACGGCGGCCGGGTCCTTCGACGGCGCCGGCTGCGGGTCGCGGGCTGCGGCCTCGGTGCGGCAGTGCTGCGGGCAGCGCGGTGCGGCGGAGACGACGACACCGCCGAGGACTGCCAGCACCGCCAGCACGACGCCGAGGCACGCCCCACGGGCACGACGACTAAAGCTCAACTGGTCACTCCATGACTAAGAGGTCGGCCACTGTTGCCGGGATACCGATGATTTGTCGGCCCCTGAAGCATAGACGGCGCCGCGGGCGGTCTCGTTCGGGCAAAGGCGCGTGCCGCGTCACAACATGGACAAGACTCGAGCACATGACCGAACCCGGTGCTGCCCGTGTCGCGGTGTACCTCGACTTCGACAACATCGTCATCTCGCGCTACGACCAGGTGAACGGCCGCAACTCTTTTCAGCGCGACAAGGCCAAGGGCCTGGAGGCGGCGAAGCTCACCCGTGCGCGGGTCGATGTGGGCGCGATCCTGGATTTCGCCTCGTCGTTCGGGACGGTGGTGCTCACCCGGGCGTATGCCGACTGGTCGGCCGACGTCAACGCCGAATACCGCGAACAACTGGTGGGACGGGCGGTGGACCTGGTGCAGCTGTTCCCCGCCGCGGCGTACGGCAAGAACGCTGCCGACATCCGGCTGGCGGTCGACGCGGTCGAGGACATGTTCCGGTTGCCCGACCTCACCCATGTGGTGATCGTGGCCGGCGACTCCGACTACATCCCGCTCGCACAGCGCTGTAAGCGATTGGGCCGCCACGTCGTCGGGATCGGTGTGGCCGGCTCCTCGAGCCGGTCCCTGGCCGCGGCCTGCGACGAGTTCGTCATCTACGACTCCCTGCCCGGGGTGCCGGTGTTCCAGCCACCGGACGCCGCACCTCCCGCCAAGCGGACCAAACGCACGAAGTCCACCGAGGCTGAACCACCGGATCCACAAGCCGTGGCCACCGCACTACTGGAGCGGGCATTGCAGATCGGCCTGGAGAAGGACGACGCCGACTGGTTGCACAACTCCGCGGTCAAAGCACAGATGAAGCGGATGGACCCGTCGTTCTCGGAGAAGTCGTTGGGTTTCAAGTCGTTCAGCGACTTCCTGCGATCCCGCACCGATGTGGTGGAGCTCGACGAGAGCTCCACGACGCGGATGGTCAAGCTCCGCTAGGCACCGGCACTTGAAACGCGCTGCACAAGAACACGTTCCGGCGATCCGTCCAGGCTCGCCGGACTGCGAGGTGGGCGCTGGGGTTTCTGAGTCCGCAACAACACCCTGGATCTCCCCGCCGCGATCGCGCGACAATTGACGACGTGAAAATCGCCATCAGCGGCGCGGGTGTGGGCGGTGCCGCCCTCGCCCATTGGCTGCACCGCACTGGCCACACACCGACTCTGATCGAGAAGGCACCGGCCTTTCGTACCGGTGGCTACATGATCGATTTTTGGGGCGTCGGCTTCCAGGCAGCCAAACGCATGGGTATTGAGGACCGCATCCTGTCGGCGGGTTATCAGGTACAGCACGTCCGTTCGGTGGGTGCTCGCGGCGAGATCAAGGCGGACCTGCGCGTGGCCGGCGTGCGTCGCCTGATCGGCGATGACTTCACCAGCCTGCCTCGGGGTGATCTAGCCGCGGCCGTCTATCGAACCGTCGAGGACCAGGTCGAGACGATCTTCGACGACAGCATCGCAACGGTCGAGGACACCGGCGAGTGCGTCCGGCTCACCTTCGACACGTCGCCGCCTCGCGAATTCGACCTGCTGATCGGGGCGGATGGTCTGCACTCCAATGTGCGCCGTCTGGTCTTCGGCGACGAACGCAACGTCGAGCACTACCTCGGCTGCAAGGTGGCGGCTTGCGTCGTCGACGGCTACCGGCCGCGCGACGAGTTGGTGTACCTGACCTACAGCACGGTGAACCGGCAAGCCGGGCGATTCGCGCTACGTGGCGACCGCACGCTGTTCTTGTTCATCTTTCGAGCCGACCGCGACGGTCCGGCCACCTCGCCGGAGGAGCAGCTGCGCAACGAATTCGGCGACGCGGGTTGGGAATGCTCGGCGATGCTGGCGGCTCTCGACGGGGCGGCCGACATCTACTTCGACGTCGTCAGCCAGATCCGGATGGACCGCTGGTCACGAGGGCGCGTCCTGCTCCTCGGAGACGCCGCCGGTTGTATCTCGCTGCTCGGAGGCGAGGGCACCGGCCTGGCGATGACGGAGGCCTACGTCCTGGCCGGTGAGCTCAGTCGTGCCGGCGGCGACCATCGGCAGGCCTTCGAGCAGTACGAACGAAAGCTGCGCCCGTTCGTGGAGTCCAAGCAAGCCGGTGCGGTGCGCTTCATCGGCTTCTTCGCCACCCGCACCACGTTCGGATTACGGTTTCGCAATCTGGCGATGCGCGCGATGAACTTCGGTCCCCTGTTGAAGATGTTCGCCGGCGACATTCGCGACGACTTCGACCTGCCCGACTACGGGATCTAGTCAGGCGGACCGGGCCAGCAGCCACGCCTGGCCGTCGCCTTCGCGTGCGGCGAGCACCTGCAGATGTGCGAACGCGACGTCGAGTTCCCCTGCTGCAGCCCGGAAAGACCCCGGCTCCGCGCCCACTTCGCTGAGCACGCTGATTGCCAGCAAGCCGCCGGGCGCCAAGCGGTCCGCCATTGCCTGGTACAGCCGCGGGTCGCGAAATCGATGGCAAAGGACCATCTCGACCGGCGGCCCCGGCGGCAGACCCTCGTCGAGATCGGCGACGCCGAACCGGCACCGTTCGCTCACCCCGTGGCGGTTCGCCAACTCCTGCGCCTGCCCGATCGCGACGGCCGAGACGTCGACCCCCCACACCGTCAAGCCGCGCTCGGCCAGCCAGACCGCTGCCGCACCGGCGCCACATGCCAGATCCAGCACACGGCCCGCCCTCGGGAGGGCGTCGACGTACGGTGCGAAGACGTCGGGCAGGCGGGGTGAAGCGCCGGTCTTGCTCGCGTACTTCTCGTCCCAGCGGACGCGATCAGCCTCGGCCACGTCGCTCACGGTAGACGCCGGAACCGGTGCACCGCGCGGGGATTGAGATCGGCATAAGCGGGTAATCGCGACGGATGTCGAATGCGGAGTCCTTGTGGCTGTCCAAGTCCGCGTCGCAGACGCGAGGTTCGGACAAGGCAGAAGTCCAGTTCCACTACGACATCTCCAATGAATTCTTCAGGCTCTGGCAAGACCCGACCCAGACCTACAGCTGCGCATATTTCGAGCGTGACGACATGACGCTCGAAGAAGCCCAGATGGCCAAGGTCGACCTGTCGTTGGGGAAGCTGGGTCTGAAGCCGGGGATGACGCTGCTGGACATCGGCTGCGGCTGGGGCTCGACCATCCAGCGCGCGGTGGAGAAGTACGACGTGAACGTCATCGGGCTGACGCTGTCGGAGAACCAGAAGCAGCACATCGAGCAGAACCGATTCCCGAACATCGACACCGGCCGCAGCATGGAAGTCCGACTGCAGCCGTGGGAGGAGTTCGACGGCAGGGTAGACCGGATCGTATCGATCGGCGCCTTCGAGCATTTCGGGTTCAACAAGTACGACGACTACTTCAAGAAGACGTTCAGCTGGCTGCCCGATGACGGGGTGATGCTGCTACACACGATCATCATTCCCGAGGACGCGGAGATCAAAGCCAAGGGTTTGCCGCTGACCATGTCGCGGGTGCGGTTCATCAAGTTCATCATGGACGAGATCTACCCCGGTGGCCGGTTGCCGCTGGCCTCGATGGTCAGGCAGCATGCCGTGACGGCCGGCTATGACGTCACTCGCGAACAACATCTACAGCCGCATTACGCCCGCACGCTCGACACGTGGGCGGCCAACCTGGAAGCCAAGCACGACGAGGCCGTCGCGATCACCTCCGAAGCCATCTACGAACGGTTCCACAAGTACCTGACCGGATGCGCGGACCTGTTCCGGACCGGCTACACCGACGTTTGCCAGTTCACGTGCCAAAAGTCAGTGAGCTAGCCTGGAGGTCGTGGTGACGGAAAGTGGTTCCGGCTCAACACAGTTGAGGCCCGCATACGAGGATGTCCAGGCGCATTACGACATCTCGAACGACTTCTTCGGATTGTTCCAGGACCCGTCGCGGACGTATAGCTGCGCATACTTCGTACGCGACGACATGACGCTGGAAGAAGCCCAGCTCGCGAAAATCGATCTGGCATTGGGCAAATTGGATCTACAGCCCGGGATGATGCTGCTGGATATCGGTTGCGGCTGGGGCTCGGCGATGAAGCGCGCCGTGCAAAGTTTCGACACGAACGCACTCGGATTGACGTTGAGCCGCAATCAGTGCGCCCTGGGCCAACAGCTTCTCGACGCGATCGAGACCGATCGGTCACGGCAAATCCTGTTGCGCGGCTGGGAAGAATTCGACCAGCCTGTCGACCGGATCGTGAGCATCGAAGCGTTCGAGGCGTTTCCGAAAGACCGGTACGCGGCGTTCTTCGCCACCTGCCATCGCGTCATGCCCGATGACGGGCGAATGGTATTGCAAACCATCATGGGTCATCCGCTGAAGCGCTGGCCGGAGCTGGGCATCCCGATCGTGATGTCGGACCTGAAGTTCATGCGGTTCATCGCCAAGGAGATCTTCCCGGGCGGTGCGGTGCCGTGCGACGAAGACGTCGTCGAATTCGCCGAGAAGGCCGGGTTTTCGGTGGCCCACCTGGACTACCTCACGCCGCATTACGTACGCACCCTTGATATCTGGTCACAGCGTTTGGAAGCCGCCCGCCAGCAGGCGATCGACGTGACCTCGGTCGAGGTCTACGACCGCTACATGCGCTATCTCGTGGGGTGTTCGGACTTCTTCGCCCGCGGAATATCCGAAGTCGGGCAGTTCACCCTGGTGAAGCGCTGATCACGGGGCGCCGAACGCCAGCACCGCGTTGTAGCCGCCAAGCCCCATGGAATTGCTTATCGCATAGCGATAGTCGCCGCGGCGCGGCTGGTCGACCACCACGTCCAGGCCGATCTCGGGATCGACGACTTTCACGTTGCGCGTCGCCGGAACAACGCCGTCGCGCAAGGCCTGCACGGTCAGCACCGCCTCGACAGCCCCCGCGGCGCCGAGTGAATGCCCCAGGGCCGCTTTGGGCGCATAGACCGCGGGGTCATGACCGACGAACGCGCGACGGATGGCGCGGGCCTCGGCGAGGTCGCCGAGGGTCGTGCCGGTGGCGTGCGCATTGACGTGATCGATGTCGGATGGCTGCAGCCCGGCCAAGTCGACCGCGCGGACGATGGCGGCGGCGGCCGTTTCACCGGTGGGGTCCGGTTGGACGGCGTCGTGGGCGTCGCAGTTCGTCGATGCACCCATGAGGCGGGCCAGGATCGGCGCGCCTCGGGCCTTCGCGTGCGCTTCGGTTTCGATGAGCATCAACGCGCCGCCCTCGCCGAGCACCATGCCCTCCCGATACCGATCGAAGGGACGACAGGCGCCGGCCGGATCGTCGTTGTTGGTGGACATCAGGCCCAGCTCGGTGAACGCGGCGACGGGAACGGCTTCGACCCATGTCTCGACCGCGCCGCAGATCGCGATATCGGCCTCGCCCATGACAATGTGTCGCCAGGCCTGCGCGATCGCGCCGGACCCGGATGCGTCGGCCATCACCGGGGCGATCACGCCGGCCTTGGCGCTTCGTTGCAGCCCCACCGCGGCAGCGGGCGCGTTCGGCATGTACATCTGGATCGCCAGCGGCGACATCGCCCGCAGGCCGCGCGCCTCAAAAGCGCCGAACTGCCGAGCGATCTCCTCGGTGGTGCCCAGAGCAAGTCCGATCGAGACCATCAGCCGACGGGTATCGACGTCGGGCGAGCCGGCCGCCGCCCACAGCCGCCGACCCAAGACGGTGGCCATCTTGCCCAGGTAGGACAGGCGCCGAAGCTCGACGCGGTTGAGTTCCTGGTCGAAGTCCTCCCGCAGGGCACCGCCGATGCGCACGGGCGATTCACACTCGCTGACAAACCACTTGTCGAGCTGACGAATACCGCTGCCGCCCTCGAGCAGTTGATGCCAGGTGTCCTCTGCGTCGGGCGCCAGTGCGGTGGTCGAGGTCACGGCGGTGACCACGACATCGGTGAGGCCCTCACCCGTCCGCAAAGCTGTCATCCCCGGTTGGCACCCTTCGATGGCGTCGTGTGACGCGGGGCATACCCTCCTGCACGAGATTTATACCTGCCGGGTACTGCTATGCTGGTCGCAACGTTGGCGTCACAAAGAAGTCGCCAACCACGTCGTGGAACACCTTCACTTCACCGGCACTTCCGGAATCCGGAAACCGAGTTCAGCTGATGTAGTGCCCCCAAAGCACACAGTCTCGCGGCGATCGATTTTGCCCACCGGCAATCTCGCCACATACCCGATGCCCGAAAGGCACCATGACAACCGAACAATCCTTTGCGGACCTCGGCGTGCCCGCACCCCTGGTGCGCGCCCTGTCCGACAACGGAATCACCTCTCCCTTCCCGATCCAGGTCTCGACCCTGCCGGACACGCTGGCCGGTCGCGACGTGCTGGGCCGGGGCAAGACCGGCAGCGGCAAGACGCTGGCGTTCTCCATTCCGCTGGTCAGCCGGCTGACCGGCACCACGCGACGCGCGTCGCGGCCCTCGGGCCTGGTGCTGGCACCCACCCGTGAACTGGCCACCCAGATCACCGCCGCCCTGCAGCCGCTGGCTGAGGCGTCCGGGTTGCGGGTCACCACCATCTTCGGCGGAGTACCGCAGAACAAGCAGGTCAAGGCGCTGCAGGCCGGCGTCGATATCGTCGTCGCCTGCCCGGGCCGGCTCGAAGACCTGATGCGTCAGCGCCTGATCACCCTCGACGCCGTCGAGATCACCGTGATCGACGAGGCCGACCACATGGCCGACCTGGGCTTCCTGCCCGGCGTCACCAGGATCCTGGCGGCCACCCCGGCCGGTGGGCAGCGGTTGCTGTTCTCGGCGACGCTGGACAACGGCGTCGACAAGCTGGTCACCCGATTCCTGCGCAACCAGGTGTCGCACGCGGTCGACTCCGACCAGTCCCCCGTGGACGCAATGACCCATCACGTGTTCCATGTGGCCAGCGCCGACGCCAAGAAGGATCTGGTGCACACGCTGGCGTCCGGTACCGGACGGCGAATCCTGTTCCTGCGCACCAAGCATCACGCCCGCAAACTGGCCAAGCAGCTCACGCAGGCCGGTATTCCGTCAGTTGACTTGCACGGCAACCTTTCTCAGCCCGCTCGCGACCGCAACCTGGCGGCATTTGCCGCCGGCACCGCGCGCGTGTTGGTCGCGACCGATATCGCCGCGCGCGGCGTCCACGTCGACGACGTGGAGCTCGTGGTGCACATCGATCCGCCCGCCGAGCACAAGGCGTACCTGCACCGCTCGGGTCGGACCGCGCGAGCGGGACGGGCCGGTGACGTGGTGACTGTGGTTCTGCCCGAGCAGCGCCGCGATACGCAGGCGCTCCTGCGCAAGGCCGGTATCAAGGCGACGCCGCAACAGGTTTCGGCCGATTCTGAGCCGGTCCAGGCACTTGTCGGCGAGGTCGCTCCGTACCAGGCCCCGCCGGCGTCGCCGGCTCCCGTGCAGCAGCAGCGTCGCTCCCCCGCCCAACGCCGGCCCGGTGGCGGCCAGGCTCGCCAGGGCAGCGGCGGGCAGCCCAGCCAGGGTGGCCGTCGGCGCTCCCGTCGGCCGCGCTCCGCGGTGGGCGCCAAGTAGATTTCGTTCCGGCGGTCCCGCCGGTTCGAGCAGCGGATGTTTTACGACATCCATCTGAATGAGAGAAGAAAGATAGATGGCACAGGGAACTGTGAAATGGTTCAACGGCGAAAAGGGCTTCGGCTTCATCGCTCCCGACAGTGGCGACCAGGATCTGTTCGTTCACTACTCGGAAATCCAGGGCAGCGGCTACAAGTCGCTCGAGGAGAACCAGCGAGTTCAGTTCGAGGTCGGACAGGGACCCAAGGGCCCCCAGGCGACGCAGGTTTCCGCGGTCTGACCGGACCCCAAAACTAACCACGGGCTGGTACGGCAATGCCGTACCAGCCCTTGGCTTTTGGTCAGTCTATCGCCCCGTCGGCAACAGGAGAGTGCAGCGAACGAGCCACCGAGGACGCACTCTCCGCCCGCGCCGCACGCACCACGCGATCCGCGACCGCGTACTCCGGTACATCCGGCCCCTCGTCGAGACCGGGCATGGCGGCCGCCTGCCTCATCACCATCCAGCCGAGCGCCTGAGTTGTCGATTGCGGGATGACCAGCAGCCGGGCACACCCGTTTCGGCCGACCACGACCATGATGCGGTGGCGCTGATCGTTCCACCCCATACTGCGGGTCGCGGTCGCGAACTTGGAGTCCAAGATCGGCGCGCAGGTGGTCGCCGACCAGTTGATGTTGATGTCGAGGATCTCACCCAACGGCACATGCAGCGCCTCGATGAGGTCGGGAAGTTCCCTGGCCAGGGCCTCGGATCGGGGCCACCACGCCCCGTCGATGTCACCACCGAGGAGCGGATTGAGGCTGAGTCGAATGGGGCTGGCGGTGCGGCGCGATCCGCGCATGCCGTTCATCGGGATACTGCTGCGGTAGCACGTTGATTCATTGGCGTTCCTCACGCAGCAGGCCGGTCGATCCGCGGACATCTTGCGAGAACGGACCGCCTCCAACGTTACCCTGCGCTAAGCGCGAGTCGACAAGGTCAGCAGGAACGATCCCTGATTCAGCGCAAGTACGGGGTTGGCGAGGTCGTCCGGGCAAAGCCGGTCACTTGCTCGGTGGTCAGCCGACCCGGTCCTGGCGGTCGTTCGGATGAACAATTGGTTCACATTCTTCGGGAACGGCCGGCGATGCCTCTAGCTGCGGATTTGCCGGATTCTCAGTGAAATGACGGCCGGATTCTTCTCATCTTCGTGGCGGATCCTAGAAACAACCGGTTGCAGTTCCGTAGAGGACGCGCTGTCCTACCACCGGGACAGTGCGTCCGATCGACAGCCGCCGGCAGGCGGCCTCGAGAACACCGCTCAGCAGCTGTGATGCGCGGCGCCGAGCACAGCCAGCCCGTTCCTAACGCCTTGTTCGAGGACCTCGTCGGCGCGCCGCCGGTCGGTCAACGCGACGCTCGGCCGAAAAGGGTAATCACGCACGAACTGCTCGAGACCGGACTCCCCGGGCGGTAATACGCGTAGACGCTCACCCCGGGCACGCGATTGATCGGCAACCACGGTGGCCACCAAGTCATCTTTGGACGCGAAATCTGCGATGACCGGCCATCCGCACCGTCGCACGCGCATTACCGACCGTCCCGCCGTGATGGTCGTGCACGCGCACCCGGGTGACGATCGAGCCAAGCCGGGGCACACTGGCGCGATACGCCGCCCAGGGCTACCGGAGGATTCTGGCCACCTGCACCGATGGGGCGCAGGGCAGCACAGCAGGTGGCGCCCCGACTCGGCCAACCCGGCACAACCCAAATCTGTTCGCCCACAATAATTTTGCCGAATTTCGCCGCGCCTGGCCAGCCTTGCGAATCAGCGACACATTCGCCTGGGCTACGGCGACACCGGCATGTCATCGGCGGCCGAGCCGAGCAACCGGGCAGCTCCCGAAGACGCAACTAGTTCCCTGGTTGCTCCGGCGTTATGCTCAACTCATCCAGGAAGCCGGTGATGAACAGCGATCCGCTCGAGACGCAGCGCGACGTCGGCACTGCCGTCGTTTCGGAGTTGAGCGCGGCCGGGTTCCGCGACGCCGAGGAAGTCGGCCGTGGTGGTTTCGGGATCGTATTTCGGTGCAATCAAGCGGCACTGGACCGCATGGTTGCGGTCAAGGTGCTCACCACCCAGCTGGACGAGGACCGGGACCGCTTCCTTCGTGAGCAACGCGCAATGGGCGTGCTCACCGGTCATCCCAACATCGTCGGCGTACTGCAGGTCGGTGAAACTTCGAGCGGTTATCCGTATCTCGTGATGCAGTACCACCGCCACGGCTCGCTGGACATACGGATCCGCGAGCACGGCGCCTTGGCGCACGATGAGGTACTCCAACTCGGAGTAAAGTTGGCCGGCGCGCTGGAGACTGCGCACCGCGCGGGAATTCTGCATCGGGATATCAAGCCGGCGAACATCTTGTACACCGACTTCGGTGAACCGGCGTTGAGCGACTTCGGAATCGCACATGTCACAGGGGGATTCAAGACCGCGACTGGGGTGTTCACCGGATCGCCGGCGTTCACCGCCCCCGAGATCCTCAGTGGTGGTGCGCCGAGCCCGGCATCCGACATCTACGGACTTGGTGCCACCCTGTTCGCCGCATTGACCGGGCACGCGGCGTTCGAGCGCCGCAGCGGCGAGCAGGTGGTCGCGCAGTTCTTGCGGATCGCCAGCGAGTCGGCACCGGATTTGCGCGAGAACGGCGTTCCCGACGACGTCGCGGCTCTGGTCGAGATGGCAATGGCGCGCGATCCGCGCGACCGGCCGTCCGTCGTCGAGCTGTGTACGGAGATCCAACGTGTGCAGCGCCGCCATGGCCTCCCCGTCGACGAGATGGCGCTGCGCAGCGAGCCCCAAGCTGAACAACCCGCGCGGCAAGGTGCCAAATCCGGCAGAACTGGCCGGACCCTTGGCAACATGCCGCTGGAGCTGACGAGCTTCGTCGGTCGCCGAAGCGAGCTGTCGGAGGCGCAGAAGGCACTGTCAGCAGGCCGTCTCGTGACATTGACAGGGATCGGTGGGGTGGGCAAGACGCGCATGGCGCTCCGGATTGCCAGCGAGGTGCGGACCGACTTCCCCGACGGCGTGTGGTTGGTCGAACTGGGTGAACTGCGCGACGGATCACTGTTGATCGACGTGGTGACGGCGACACTCGGAGTCCGTGACCGGTCCGCCAGATCACCTGCCGAGGTCTTGATTGAGTTCTTGGCTACTCGCCAGCTGCTGCTCGTGCTCGACAATTGCGAGCAAGTGGTCGACGAGGCGGCCAAGCTCGCTGAAACGCTCCTGCGGTCCTGCCCCGAGATTCGCATCCTGTCGACCAGCCGCGAGGCGCTCGGCATCGGCGGCGAGACTGTCCTACCGCTGGCACCGCTGCCCTGTCCGGGAGCAGACTCCGAGCCAACACCTCCTCTCGGGCCCGGCAATGACGCGGTGGCGCTGTTTGCCGAGCGGGCCGCCACTGCGGTGCCCGGCTTTGCGCTCACTACCGCGAACACGCCCACCATCGCCCAGATCTGTTCGCGGCTAGACGGTTTGCCGCTGGCGATCGAGCTGGCGGCGGCACGGTTGCGGGCGATGTCGCCCGAACAAGTCCTGGACCGTCTGTCTGACCGATTCGCGCTGCTGACTCGCGGCAGTCGACATGCGCCAACGCGTCAACAGACGCTGTCCTGGAGCATCGGGTGGAGCTATGACTTGTGCACCCCTGAGGAAAAGCGATTGTGGGAACGGCTGTCGGTGTTCTCCGGAAGCTTCGAACTCCAAGCAGCAGAATCGATTTGCGGCGACAATCTGTCGTCGGACGACTTTCTCGATGTGGTGTCCTCGCTCGTCGACAAGTCGATTCTGCTCCGAACCGAAGAACACGGTGTGGTCCGACTCCGCCTACTTGACACCCTCCGCGACTATGGAAGGGAGCGGCTCGACCGGACCGACGAGTACGCGCAACTGCGGCGGCGACACTGCGATTGGTACCGCCAGTTGGCGCACGACGCCGAGGCCGGATGGTTCAGCGCCAGCCAAGTTCAGTGGCTGGACCGGGTGCAGCACGAGCTGTCCAATCTGCGGGAGGCATTGGAGTTCAGCATCTCCGAGGGAGGCCAGGCCGCCCTGGATTTCGTCGCCGACCTCCATCAATTCTGGTTCTTGCGCGGACCGTTCAGTGAGGCACGCCGATGGCTCGACCGCGCGCTCGCCGCTGCACCGAAAGCCCCGACTACTGCTCGCGCGCGGGCCCTGTACGCCGCGTGCATGATCGCAGCCACCCAAGGTGACATAGCCGCGGCGACCGCGCTGGCCGCAGAGGGCCGAGAGCTGGTG
Organism: Mycolicibacterium rhodesiae JS60; assembly: GCA_000230935.2. Lineage (GTDB taxonomy): Bacteria > Actinomycetota > Actinomycetes > Mycobacteriales > Mycobacteriaceae > Mycobacterium > Mycobacterium rhodesiae_B. Next base: position 1,574,013 of record AGIQ01000002.1, on the reverse strand, counting down.
CTGCGGACAGCTGATCCTGTCGCCCGGGCCGCAGTCGCCGTCTGCGACGGGTTCGCCGCGATCGCCTCTGGCCAACTCGACCACGCGTGCGCATGCCTGCAGGACGCCATCGACGAGCACATCAACCCGACGATGCGCGCTGGCGCGTTGATAGTTCTCGGCTGGGCGCAGGAATTGCGCGGCGATTCAGGCGCGGCGGTCACCTGCTATGAAGCGGCGCTTGCACTTTCGGAGTCTCACGGGGAGTCGATGTACCGGAGTCTTGCCCTGTTGTCCATGGGAGTGGCCAAGTGGCGTAGCGGCGAGGGGCAAGACGCGATACGGCTGCTGCGGCAGAGCCTCGAGTTGGTCCGAGTAGTGAACGACCGGCGCACCGCCGCCTATTGCTTGGAGACGCTGGCCTGGATCGCCGCCGAGACTGGCGGCGCCCGCGTCGCAGCGGTGATGCTGGGTGCTGCGGCCGGGCTCTCGCGTGCCGTCGGAAGCGCGAGTGTTCCGTTCGCCCACCTATACATTCATCACGACGAAGGTGTGAGGCTCACTCAGATCGCGCTCGGAACAAGGGAATTCGACTTGGCTCATCAAGAGGGCGGCGCACTGAGTTTCGACGAGGCGATCCGGCTTGGACTCGAAGCCGAACTCGATGACGGGCCCGAGCCTCGACCGTCCGATGCTGATTCAGGCTCGATCTGAACCAACCACTCTATTGCGGTCGTTGTCGCCCCGAGCGCCGAGCAGGCGGCTTGAGGAGCGGCCTTGGAGCAAACGCCGAACTAAAGATCGAGGATGATGCGAGGCCCCCGTGCGCGGGAGACGCACGCCATCATCTTGTCGCCGGCGGCGCGCTCCCGCTCGGTGAGCACGGAGTCACGGTGGTCGATCGCCCCCGACAGCACAGCGACTTCGCATGTGCCGCAGACGCCCTCCTCGCACGAGGACATGATCGAAACGCCGGCATCCTCCATGGCATCGAGAACCGACACGTCCGCGGGGATGGTCACGGTCTGGCCGGTCAGCGCGAGTTCGACCTCGAATGCTTCGTCGACGCCGGAACTATCGGTCTTCTTGGGCGCGAAGCGTTCGACGTGTAGGGCTCCTTCCGGCCAGTGCGCGCTGGCCGACTCGACGGCGTTGAGCAGGGGTTCAGGTCCGCAACAGTAGATGGCTGTCCGCCTTTTCCGACGGCCGAGCAATGATTTCAGGTCCAGTAGTCCGTACTCGTCCTGTGGGCGGACGTCCACCCGCTTGCCGTAGGCCTGCTGCAATTCGTCGCGGAAGGCCATCGATGAGCGTGTCCGACCCCCATAGACGAGTTGCCATTTGGCACCCTGCTCTTCGGCCAGCGCCAGCATGGGCAGAATCGGAGTGATTCCGATTCCACCGGCAATGAATATGTAGCGCTTCTCGGGCACGAACTCGAAGTTGTTCCGCGGACCGCGAATACGGATTCTTTGCCCCTCGACCAACTCGTCGTGTACATAGCGTGATCCGCCTCGGCTCTTCGGTTCGCGCAGCACCGCGATCCGAAGGTGGGACCGATCGGCAGGATCGCTGCACAACGAATACCGTCTGACCAGGTCATCGCGCAGAATCAAGTCGATGTGTGCGCCGGGCCTCCACGCTGGCACTGGCCGCCCCAGTGGATCACGCATGATCAGCATCACGATCCCGTCGGCCACTTCTGACTTGCTGTCCAACACAAGGTCGCGGGTGACCTCCTTGCGGAATGTGTTCATGGACGGTCCTTCTCGGCTGGTGGTTAGGGTTCTGGAGTCAGTGTTCTTCGGCGCCGATCACGTCGGGAAACAGCGCGCGAAAAACAGCAGGTGTTTCGGTGAGCCCTTGAGCTTGATGCGTCGCGTCACCAACGCCCAGGGCAGCGATGCCTGTTTGTTCAGGAAGCGTAGCCAGGTGGTCGAATCAGCGGTGACCCGGATATCGGGGGTGCCGTGGTATCCCTCGGCCACATCGACTGCTCCGTCGCGAATGGTCACAGTGATCTTCCGGGGCTCGGCGCCGGTGAAGTGGAAGTGGTACAGCACGGACGCGTCTTTGGCTTGCCCACGTTGGAAGATGAGCGGCAGTCCTTCGACCAAGCCGTCGATGCTGGAAGCGCGCAAGCTCTGGCTTACGTGCCTGATCCGCTTATGTGGATACCGTTTGGTTACGTGGGCTTCGGCGTCGGATCCCTTGAGAACGTACACCGGTTCTTCCTTGGCTTGCAGGGGGCGGACCACGTCGGCGAGGTGCGATTTGCGGTCGTTGAGCCAGGCCCCGATGACGTCCTCGCCTGCCGGGCAGACCGACATGCAGTACGCGGCTTTGTAATTGGCGCCAAACGACAAGCTCTGCCACCACGACGCTGACTCGGTGTTCTCGACCTTGGAGCGGAAGTCCTTGGCACTGTCACTTTCGGCGACTTGTTCCAAAAGGTTGCCGAAACCGCCCATGAATTCTCGGTAGTTGTGCGTATAGCAGGCGGAGAAGTCGAAGTGCCCGTCGGAGGCGATCGCCCCGGTGGGGCAGGCGCTCACGCACAGTTTGCATTCGAGGCACGGGTTGTAGTCGAGGGGTTGGGAGTAGGTGCTGACCTCCCTGTCGATCAATACCGTGCCGAGCAGGATGAAGTTCCCGAACTTTGGATGAATGACGTTGCGGTGGATGCCCATCTTCCCCAACCCGGCTGCTACGGCGACGGGTTTGTGGCTGACGATCCAGATCTTGCGAGGGAAGGTGTCCATATCCATGGGGAATCCCATGGCGGGAGTGATCGCCCGCACACCGCTCTCCTCGAGCTTGTCCGCAATCGTGCGGCTCACCTCGTCGGAGTGGTCGCCGGTGTGGTGGAACTCGAGGTTGGCCACCGAGCGTCGCGGAGTCCGGATATTCTCCCGGTTCATTCGGCTCACGAAGCTGATGAGGACTTTCACGCCTGGGAGCGCGGCCTCGAGATCCTCCCTTTGGTCCGCGATTTCGGGGTTGTCGATGTGCACGAACCCCACATCGTCAGCGCCTGCGTCCAGACACAGCTGGCGCAACCACGCCTCGTCCAGCGGCTCGGTGGACCGGACTTCCCCACCCTGCCCACGCATCTTGACAACGGTCGGATGCTCTTCGAGCTTGTTCTGATTAGCCACGAGGATCGCCTCTCTTGAGCGGATCGGGTTGGCGCACTGGGTTGAAGCCATGGGAGGCCATCCGGTGAGCGCTGCCGGTGTACTGATGATCCAAGATATAGACAAGAAAAGCAACCATATGAACTTAAATTATGTCTCAAGTGAGCGGGCCAGGAGCAAGGAAAGGCGCAGCGACACACCCCCAGCGCGAACTGCCTCAGCACATCTCGGCATGTCCCCTCAGAACGACGAACATGTTGTCAAGCATTAACACAGAAAACGCTTTCATCTGGTTGAGCGGGTACGATGTCGGTCGTGGCCGTCCACAAGACCTACAATCAGAACTGTCCCATCGCGCTGGGCTTGGACATCATCGGTGAGCGATGGACTCTATTGATTCTGCGCGAGCTGGTGGGCGGATCCCGCCGCTACAGCGACTTGCGCTCCGAGTTGCCGGGCATTGCCACCAACCTGCTCGCGGACAGGCTTCGCGCGTTGGAGCAGGCAGGCCTCATCAATCGCACCGAGATGCCCCCGCCAATTGCCCGCACCGTGTACCAACTCACCGACGCGGGCTGGCGCAAGATCACCCCCGTCATTCAAGCGGTCGCGCATTTCGGGATCGATCAATTTGACGTAAATGCTGCCCACACACCCCTGAATGGATTCCTCGCTGGACTACTTCTGGGGTTCGACTCGGCACGTGCCGCCGACATCCGCGCCTCATACCGCGTCAACGTCGACGGGCGTAGCTTCGATTTCTCGGTCGACGGCGGCGAGCTCACGGCTGGTCGTGATGCGCTCGCGGTGACCATAGAAACGACCGCAGATGACCTGATCGCCGCCCGGCTGGCACCGAATGCGGCTCGCCGCAAAGCGGCGCTTCGACGCATGAAATTCGACGGCGCCGGCGATGCGGTGGCCGAATTGCAGCAGGCCTTCCAACTGTCAGCCTGACGATGCGCTGTGGCGTCGACATCCGCTGATCCTGGGCCACACCTTTCAGCTTGCTGGCCCCGTCGTGCTGATGCCGCCGTCTACCGGGATAACCGCGCCCGCCATGTAAGTGGTGGCCCGCGAGGATAGGTAGATGACCGCTGCTGCGATATCCTCCGGCGTGCCAACGCGACCGACGCGGGTCATCGCGCGTATTTCGTCGCCATGGTCACGCAGGCTCGCCTCCATCATCTTCGAGGGGAAGGGTCCCGGAGCGATCGCGTTGACGAGGATCGTGGGAGCCAGCTCTGCGGCGAGGTGGGTGGTGAGGTGGTGCACCGCCGCCTTCGACGCTGAGTATGCGTAGTTGTTGAAGATCGGGACGATGATGCCGTCGATGGAACCGATGTTGATCACCCGGGCCGGATCCTCTGGGGTAGAGGCTTTCTCCAGCAGAGGAAGCGCGAACCTCGTTACGTTGAAGAGTCCCTTGACATTCAGATCCATGACGCGGTCCCACCCGGATTCGGGATAGTCCGCAATCGGTGCCCCCCAACTTGCTCCAGCGTTGTTGACCAGGATGTCGATCGAATCCGTGAGCTTCTCCACGTCCTCCACGAGAAGCCGGCATTCGGATTCCTGGCTGAGATCACGGGCGAACGCATGCACTGTGCCGAATTTTCCAAGTTCGGCAGCGGCCTGCTCGCACGCGTCGGCCTTGCGCGAGGTGATGAAGACCTCAACGCCAGCCTCGAGCAGGCCCTGGGCGATCATGTATCCGATTCCGCGGGTTCCGCCGGTGACAATGGCCTTCTTGCCCCGGACTGAAAATAGCTCCTGCATCTGACTTCTCTTCTCCTATATGGGTTTTAACAACCGGTTAGGGTGTTGGCGGTCGGACCTAACTCACGCTTTTGGGCCGCCCGCGACGTAAAGAACCTGGCCAGAGACGAAGGATGCTTCCTCGGAAACAAAAAACGAGATCGCGGCCGCGATATCCTTGGGCTGGCCAACGCGGCGAACCGGGATGTCGGCGGCGGACTTTTCCTTGAACTCGTCGAACGACACACCCATGCGGGCCGCCGTAGCCGCTGTCATCTCAGATTCGATGAAGCCGGGCGCCACCGCGTTCACCGTGACTCCGTACGGGCCCAACTCGATCGCCAAGGTCTTGGTGATGCCCTGGACACCTGCCTTGGCCGCCGCGTAGTTCACTTGGCCGAAGTTGCCGAGCGCCGAGATGCTCGAGAGATTCACGATCCGGCCCCAACCAGCTTCGCGCATATGGGACTGGACCGCTCTACTGAACAGGAAATTGCCCCGCAGATGGACAGCAGCCACTGCATCCCAGTCGTCCACCGACATCTTCCGCAATACATTGTCGCGAGTGATGCCGGCGTTATTGACCAGAATCGTCGGGCCTCCTAATTGGTCTGCGACTGCTGCTGTCGCGTCGGCGACGGATGCTTCGTCGCTGACGTCAGCCGCCACCGCGACAGCGGTGCCACCACTGTCGGTGATCACTTTGGCGACCGAGTTGCACGCTTGCTCGTCGAGGTCGACGACGGCAACGGCGTGACCATCGGCCGCGAGACGTGTCGCCACCGCGGCGCCGATGCCTCGTGCCGCGCCGGTCACGATGGCCACGCGCTGGTTGTTAGCTTCAGACATGCGTTGTTTCTTCCATTCGTTGTGTCGGACGATCGGCACAATCGCGGACTGTATCGAGTGGCAGCGGAGGCGCCGCGATCCATAGACTAAATCGTCTAGACCAGAGCGTCAAGACTGAAGCGTCCGCTCGGCGAGGGGTGTGAGACGGCTATACCCTGTGTGGTGCATCTGAAGCGGGCGACCTTGCTGCGCACTGCCGCCGAAATCTTGCGAAAGTGAAACTACCTGAGGCGATCACACTGGTTGAAGAACTTCCCAAGAATCCAGTCGGGAAGCCTGACAAGCCGGCACTCCGCCGGATCGCCGCAGAGACGGTGAGCGCGACCACGGCGCCCCTGACGCTCCCAAAGATGCTTTGGTAGGCGCTTGGCGCGCTTAGGTGTTCGGTTCGACGATGTTCTTGATGGTGGTGGCCACGGTGGTCAGGGTGTGTTTGTCCCGAGTGGACAAGGTGATCACCAGTGAACCCTGGATCAGGGACAGCACGGCATCGGCGAGGTCTTCGGCGCTGCGGTCCCCTCGGACGTCACCAGCGGCTTGACCAGCCGCCAACAGCTCGACAATGCTGGCCTTCCAGGACTGCATCTGAGCGTCGAGCTGTTCACGAAACGTCTCCGAACCCGCAGCCACCTCGGTAGAGAACTTGCCCACCAGACAGGCCCGCTGGTAACCGGACTTGACGAATATCTGCGATATCTCTTTGAAATACCCGACCAGCTTGGCCGAGGTCGTCAAGTTCTTCTTGACCGCCCACTTACCGAACAGATCGATCTGAAACTGCATGTAACGATCCAAAACAGCCTGACCGAACACATCCTTAGAACCGAAGTGATGATAAAACGATCCCTTGGGCACACCAGCGGAGGCAAGAATGGCATCCACGGTCGTACCGTGAAACCCCTGCGTGTAGAACAACCGCATACCCTGCCGAAGCAGCCGCTCCTTATGCGTTAACGCCTCTACCTCGTGACTGCTCATCTGTTGACCTTCAACGGCGGGTGAACGATCCGAACCCACAGCCCTGTACCCGCGGATCCCTCACCTCATCGGTATTGACGATCAAGTCTAGACCGCTGCGCCTAATTCCGGAGAGCAGACACCACCGACTCAGGCGTCCTGACGCTTCTTGTGCTTGAACGCGGTCACCGCCGACATCACCAACGCCGAGGGATTGACGTGATCAGGATAAAGCCGCCGCATACCCGCAACCAGCTCCCGCGAATCAGCACTGGCCGCATACAACTCGATGAACTTCGCCAAATAATCCCGCGTCTCACCGAGCACGAGTCAAGCACACACCCAACAGCGCCAGCACGATCGCATCACTTCGATCGAGACGAAGTACGTCGCCGAGGCGACTGTCGTGGCACCGGCCGGGCCCCCACGTCCTGGGCTGCGAGCGCGGCATCGATGAGGACTTCCGCCGCCATGCGCCCCTGTACCGCGATCTGCTCGTCACTCGACTGAATCTGCGCGGTCACGAAGACGCCGTTCATGAGCATCAGCAGCTGACTGGCCAACGGCTCGGTTTCCCGGAGTCCGGCTTCGGCCAGGTAGCGGCTGAACGAATCCCGCACAAAGTCCTTGTGGGACTGCGCGATACCAACGAACGGGTGCTCAGGGTCCGCCATCTCCACGGCCACATTGATGAATGTGCAGCCTCGATAGTCGGGCTGCGCGATCACCTGCCCCAATACATCAAACATGGCGAGGGCTCGCTCCCGCGGCGTGTCAGCGACACGCTCGACCTCGCGTTCGAACAGAGCGCGGACTCGGTCGTCCTTGTCACGCAGGAACTCCTCGACGAGCCCTTCCTTAGATCCGAAGATCCGATACAGGCTCATGATCGGAGTCTGCGCCTCTTCGAGCAATCGGTTGATGCCGACCGCGCGAATTCCGTCCGTATAGAACAGCTCCGCGGCCGCCATCAGCCGCTCCCGGGGTGCCTGAGAAGGTCTGATTGTCCTCACCATGCAGCCAGGATAGTGAATATTCTCTTACTTTTCACCGCGAGAGCCGGAAGACGCGTGTCGCGCGTCTGGCCCGGCCCTGGCAACCCGGGCGGTCTTGACCCCAGAGAGAGTGATCTCTATCATCGGGTTCACCAAGAGGAAAGGACGGCAATATGTCGGGCAGTGCAACCCAGGCGCAAGCGGCACCGAATCAGGCGACCGGTGGCGTGGTGACCGAGGTCCAAGGTCAGGTGTTATTGATCGGACTCAACCGACCGGACAAGCGGAACGCTCTGACACCCGAAATGTTCGCGGAGCTGTCGGCGATCTACTCCCGCTATGACAAAGACGAGAACCTGCGCTGTGCCGTGTTGTACGGCGAGGGCGCCGTGTATTGCGCGGGCGCTGACCTCACCCGGCTCCAGGAACTGACCGAGGGCGACGGGATGAGTTACGGCCCGGACGAGTACGACCCGTTCGGAACCGAGGGTGCACGCCTGTCCAAGCCGCTGATCACCGTCGTGCATGGGATGTGCTTCGCCGGCGGAATGGAGTTGGCGCTGGCTGGTGACATCATCATCGCTGCAGAGGGAACATACTTCGGGCAACCCGAGGTCGCTCGTGGCCTGTTCGCCTTCGGCGGTGGTGCCGCCCGCTGGAGCGATCGACTCGGCTGGGGAAATGCCATGCGCTACTTGCTGTCCGGAGACATGCTCGACGCACAGGAAGCGCTTCGGATCGGCTTGGTCCAGGAAGTGGTCCCGGCCGAGCGGCTCAAGGAGCGCGCGGTCGAGCTGGCCACCACGATCGCGGCAGCTGCGCCGATCGGCGTTCGCGACACCCTCACTGTCGCCAGGCTCGTACACGACAAAGGCCTCCAGGCCGGCTTGGACGCGATCGCGCCGCTACGTACGGCGATTCTTGGCACGGACGACGCGGCGGAAGGGCTGGCGTCGTTCAAGGAGAAGCGGCCTGGCAACTACGTGGGGCGTTGACACGCGAAAGCTCAACACTGCCAACAACTCATATCACTTCATCGACTGAGGACAATCAACAATGCGTGAAGCCGTCATCGTCTCAACCGCCCGCACTCCGATCGGGAAGGCCTATCGGGGGGCCTTTAACAACACCCACCCGACCACGATGGGTGGACATGTCGTGTCGGCCGCCGTCGAGCGGGCGGGAGTCGATCCGAGCGAGGTCCAAGACATGGTCGTGGGATTGGCCATGCCGTCCGGTGTAGCGGCGGGAGGCATTGCCCGCCAGATCGTCGTCCGTGCCGGCTTGCCGGTGACCATCCCGGGGCTCACGATCGCGAAGTTCTGCACCTCCGGGCTCGAGGCGATTGCTCTCGCATCGTACAAGGTCCTCAACGAGGGGCTGGATGTCGTTGCGGCGGCTGGCGTCGAGTCCATCAGCCTGGTGCAGGTACCCGGATTCGAGTTCATGAGCCCCGAGCCGTGGATCGAAAAGAACAGGCCGGATTTCTACACCCACATGATCGACACCGCCGAGGTGGTGTACGACCGGTACGGTGTCAGCCGCGAATCGCAGGACGAATTGTCCCTGCAAAGCCAGCAGCGGACCGCTCGGGCGCAGGCCGAGGGAAAGTTCGACGACGAGATCGTGCCGATGGAATCGATCAAGCGCGTCGTCGACAAGGAAACCGGCGCGGAGTCTTTCGAGACGGTGACCCTGACGCAAGATGAGGGTAACCGGCCCAGCACCACACTCGAAGGGCTGCAAGCGCTCAAGCCGGTCGCTCGTCCCGACGGCTGCGTCACCGCCGGCAACGCCAGTCAGCTATCGGATGGAGCCTCTGGCGCCATCGTGATGAGCGCTGAAGAAGCCGAACGCCGCGGGCTGCAGCCATTGGGGTACTTCCGCGGCTACGCCAGCGTCGGTCTGGAGCCCGACGAAATGGGCATTGGGCCCATCTTCGCGGTTCCTGCCCTGCTTGATCGGTTCGGCCTGAGCGTCGATGACATCGATCTGTGGGAACTCAACGAGGCCTTCGCCGTTCAGGTTGTGTACTGCCGCGACAAGCTCGGCATCCCCGATGAAAAGCTCAACGTCAATGGCGGCGCGATCTCGATCGGCCACCCCTACGGTATGAGCGGGGCGCGCATGGCCGGGCACGCGCTGATCGAAGGCAAGCGACGCGGCGCGAAGTATGCCGTCGTGACGATGTGCGCGGCAACTGGCATGGGCGCCGCCGGACTCTTCGAAATCGCCTGACTCCCAACTCGTCCTACCCCCGGGGACGCTTACGGGATGCGACGGCGCTGTGGTACCGGTGGGTGCGATGGCACCCACCGGCGCCACACGAAAGGGCTTGCCATGACCCCCTCACCCGAAGTCGAAGTCCCGTTCGAGGGCGACGATATCGTCAACGACTACATCGCGAAGTATTCGAACTGGGGCCGCTGGGGTGCCGACGACGAACTCGGCGCGCTGAACCACGTCGGTCCCGAACAGGTCGTCGCCGCAGCACAATTGGTGCACCAGGGCAAGGTCATTTCGCTGACCATGCCGTACAACCTCCGCGGTCCGCAGACCGGTGACATACGAGCCAACCCGCTCAACGTCATGACCGCAAGCGGAACCGATTACATGATGGGTGCGCAGAACATCCTGCCCGGCGACTTCGGTGACGCGAAAGGCTTCGGATACGCCGACGACGTCCTGGTGATGCCCAACCAGGCCGGGAGTCAATGGGACGCGCTCGCGCACATCTTCTGGCGCGGCCGAATGTACAACGGTTATTCGGCTGGCGTAGTCACCGCCCAGGGCGCGCAGCGGTGCGGCATCGAAAAACACCGCGAGACGTTCGTCATGCGCGGTGTGCTGCTCGACGTGGCCCGCCACCACGGGGTGGCTAGTCTCGAACCGGGCTACGCCATCACCGTTGATGATCTCGACCGCACCGCGACGGCACAGGGCGTCGAGGTGCGCAAGGGAGACTGCGTGATCGTCCGCACGGGCATGCTCGAGGACCGCCGCGGACAGTGGGGGGACTACAACGGCGGTCCCGCGCCAGGCCTGTCGCTGCACACCGCGCCGTGGCTGTACGTACATGACGTCGCGGCCATCGCAACCGACACCTGGGGTGCCGAGGTCCGGCCGAACGAGGTCGACGTGTTCCAGCCGCTGCACATTGTTGCGTTGGTACACATGGGAATCCCGTTCGGTGAGATCTGGGATCTCGAAGCGATCAGCAACGATTGCGCCCAGGACGGCGTTTACGAATTCCTGCTCTCTGCGCCGCCGCTGCCGATCACAGGTGCCGTCGGTTCACCCCTCAACGCAGTTGCCGTGAAGTGATTCCTGCCGGGCCAGCACGCGTCATGGCACCAGCAGCGATACGATTTCCGCAACACACGCCGGCTTGTCGGCCCCGTCGCGCTCGACGGTCACCCGCATGACAGCCATGGTCCCGTTCGGCCGCCGCGTCAGTTCGATGAGTTCCACACCACCGCGCAGCCTCGACCCCACCGGAACAGGTGCTGAGTAGCGAACCCTGTTGCTGCCGTAGTTGATTCCCATCGTCATTCCACTGATCTCGAAAGCCTCGCTGAGAAAGAGCGGGATGTGCGATAACACCAGGTACCCATGAGCGATCGTGGTTCCGAACGGCCCGTCGGCGGCTCTTTGCGGATCGGTGTGTATCCACTGTTGGTCGCCAGTGGCGGCGGCGAACTGATCGATCTGTTTCTGGGTGACGGCGTGCCAGTCGCTGTAGCCCAGGTGCGTACCGACCGCCTCATGCAGTTGGTCGAGGGTCCACGTACTCATGTCGAGGCCAAGATCATGTCAGCTGCGCCTCCGGGTCGCCCGTGTTCGCGGCGATCGCCTCCTCGACGGATTCGGCGGTCAGGTCGTCGAGGGCGAGCGTCGAGAATGCGCCAGCCGGGTTGTAGTTCGGCAGGTCGGTGGGCGGGTCATGTTGCCAGGGGAACCCGCCGAGGGCGTACCGAACCTTGTAGGAGATGCGGCCGTGCAACTTCTGGTAGTGCCAGAGGGCCTGGACGATTCCCGCCGCTGGTTGTGTCCAGAAGCCGATGGGAATGGGGTGGATGGGCTCCTTCGGGCCGATTTCCACTTCGGCGCAGGCGATTGCGTTGTAGTCCTCGGGACCCAACCGCGCGAGGATGGTGCCCGAGGCGTCGACGATCTGCGAGTCACCGCTGAACATGGTCGACCACCCGACACCGGGCAGCATCGGGGTATCCGAATCGACCCGTCCCACGTGCTGTGCGACCGCGACCGGAGCGCCGACCATTCGGGCCATGAAGGTCGGCGCTTCCCCGCACGCCAAGGCGTTGTACTGATGGTCGCGCGCCATCCATCCGCGCATCACCGGCCATGTCGGACCGCCCCACCAACATGACCCGCCCAAAACGACGTCGACCTTGTTGCGTAGCCGTCTCGCGGTCCGCGAGCGGGCCCACTCGAATCCCATGGCCAAGCCGACATTGCCGAAGCTGGTGGAGGTCAGACCCTGGTCCTTGCCCGCGGTGTAGAAGTTGGTTTCCCACATCGACGGCTCGTCCTTGTCATGCAGGTGGGTGGTGCCGTCGGGTTCGGCCAGGACGTAGGTGTGTCGAGCATGTTGCCCGCGCACCGATAGGAATCCCCCGCCCACCGTGCAATGCAGTTCCTTGGCCAGCCGTACGATCATCTGATACGGAGCACCATCGACGGGTTGTGGAACTCGTCGCAGTGACCGATGGAACATGTTGGGTGAAGTCATCGCCTCGGGCAACAAGATCACGTCCGGCGAATGCATCACCGACGCTTCCCGGACCAAGGACGCGCACAGACGAAGGTTCATCTCAACCGCACCGACGGCGAGATGCGGTTGGACGACGGCGATTCGGAGCGTCTTGCGCTGCGTTGGCGTGCCGTTGGGTGAAGTGGTCATCGTGTCTCCAGACTCGCGAGGTCGTCGTTACTGCTGGCGACGGTGAGTAGGCCCACCGCCTCGTTGAAGGCCGGGACCGGCCGAGAAGCACCCTTTCCGTGGTAATCCGAAGTCCGCCGCGCATTGGTCGTCACGACGGTGCGGCGTTGTAGCGCAACCGCATCCGACGAGCCGTCGCGCCAGCGACGCGCGCCGCCGGCCCGCGCGCGCTGATCATCGACTTCGCTGACCATCGGGCAGGGCGCCGAAGAAGTCGCGACCACCGTCGGTGTCATGAGATGTGTTGACAACGTGTCCGAGGGAAACTTGGCCCGGTCGAGCGCGATCACCTTTCGGCCGTGCTGCGCAAGGACGATTGCGGCACTCGCGCCGGCCGGCCGGCACCCGACGACGACAACGTCGGCATCCTCGATGCGCATGCTCGGTCTCCGTGTTTGATGGTGTCGACGAGCGTATGGCCGGATGTAGGCGGCGAACATCCTCCTAGCGGCGCATCCATGTCCTTCGATGAACGGTGCTGAAAGGCCGCCTGCTTGTTTAGGTTTGAGTCCGGCCGCCAGAAGGAGGTATCTGGGGTGCTCAACGTTGCCCAGATCCTGTCGGGCGCGACCACCACCGACACCCGCAGCGCATCGACCGTCATGGCTGGTTATCCACCGGCGATCTGGCCTGCATCGACGCCGACGGCGTCGTCACGATCGTGGACCGCCAAAAAGACCTGATCATGCGCAACGGCCACGCCATCGACCTGTCGTTTGTCGGCGGAACGGCTGAATCCGCGCAACGTAGCCGGCGAGTAGTAGTCCCGAACGTCATCGGAACCCATTGGTTGGCAGGCACATACCAAACGAGCGGCAGGCTGGTTCTAGCGCTGTGACGTCCGTCTCTTTAACGTTGAATGTGATTACCGGCGCGATAGTTGCGACAGGAGTGCGGAGCCTTGGAAAGCAAGAACGGAGCACTACTCCGTAGATGAGTCTCATCGACGAGACCACCCACGATGAGGTGGACAAGGGCACCGCCTTCGAAGCGACGATCGAGGGTCTACGCCTCGGTCTTCTACGGTTGCGATCGACCTCTACTCCGGCGAAGCTGCTGCAGCAAGGCGCCAACGAGCTCGTGGATTGCTGCGGTTTCAGCCGCGTGGTGATCTCCCGCGTCGCCGGGTCTCAGCTCATCCCCATCGCATGGCATGCGGACCCGGATAACTCGGACTGGAACCAGCGACTGAACGTCTGGCGGGAAGACCCTCCGGTGGTCACCCATGCCTTCCACGAAGGTGAGATTCTGCGGCGCCGTCAGCCGGTCCTGGCCCGGGATGCCCTGACCCATCCGCTGACCTACAAGCCAATCATGGTCGCCCTGGACTGTCGCGCCTACGTCGCCGCGCCGATCACGGTCGCTGGCCGTGCAGTGGCAACCATCCACGCCGATCGGCCGGCGGGCGATCTCGATATGGGTGACCGAGCCATCCTCGCCACGTTCGCCGAAGGTCTCGCAATGGCGCTCGAGCGTAGCGAGCTCACCGAGCGCATTCGCGTCCATGAGGCGAAGATGCGCGAGTTGCTCAGTACCGGAATCGGGCTCTTCGATGAGCTCGTCGAGGACACAGTCGACTTCACCCGACCCTCGCCGGTCGGAGAGCCAACGAGCCCCACTCAGCAAGAACTGCGTCGGGTTGATAGAGCCGCTCAGACAGGAGCGCTTTCGCTCTTGACCCGTCGTGAAATTGAGGTGCTCGACATGATCGCCTCAGGAGCTACCAATGTGGCCATCGGCGAGGCGCTGTTCATCACTGAGGTGACCGTCAAATCGCACGTCCAGCATATTCTCCGAAAGCTGCGGGCATCCAATCGCGCCGAAGCGGTGGCGCGGTATTTAGGAACTAGGCGGATCGCTGCCTCGAGACTCGACGCGTAGTGTCACGGCCACTAAGAGCGACTATGCAATCGGAATTGCTCTCGCGGCGCGACATCGACTTCCTTCTCTTCGAGTGGTTGGGCGTCGACGAGCTGACCAAACATGAGCGGTTCGCCGAGCACTCACGCGAGACGTTCGAAGCATTGCTTGACCTTTGCGAACAACTTGCTGCGCGCTACTTCGCGACACACAACAAGAAGAGCGACGCCAATGAGCCGAGCTTCGACGGAGAAACGGTAACGACCATCCCCGAGGTGAAGGAGGCATGGGACGCATTCGCCCAAGCCGACCTCCTGGGGATTTCGATGGACCGGCGGATCGGCGGTGCACAACTGCCGGTCACCGTGGGCCAAGCCGCTTTCGCATGGTTCTCGGCCGCCAACGCGAGCACCGCCGGCTACCTGTTCCTCACGATGGCCAATGCCAACCTGCTGGCCAAGTTCGGCACCGACGACCAGGTCGAGTCATTCGTGCAACCGATGCAGTCCGGCCGATTCTCCGGAACCATGGCGCTCTCGGAGGCGCAGGCAGGCTCGTCGCTGGCGGACATCACGACCCGCGCCGAGCCCCAATCCGACGGCACCTACCGGCTCTTCGGATCGAAGATGTGGATCTCCGGTGCCGAGCACGAGCTCACCGAGAACATCGTCAATCTGGTCCTGGCGAAGATCCCCGGTGGCGCGGCTGGCACGAAAGGCATCTCACTTTTCATCGTGCCGAAGTACCTCGTCGACGCCGACGGCTCGATCGGCGAACGCAACGATGTGGCGTTGGTGGGTCTGAACCACAAAATGGGTCAGCGCGGCATCACAAATACCGTACTGAACTTCGGCGAGGGCGCCTCTACGCCGGCGGGAAAGCCTGGCGCAGTCGGTTATCTGGTGGGCGAACCCCACCGCGGCCTCACCTACATGTTCACCATGATGAACGAGGCCCGCCTCGGCGTCGGAATGGCCGCGGTTGCGCTGGGCTACACCGGCTATCTCAAGTCGCTGCGGTACGCCCGCGAACGGCAGCAAGGCCGCCCTTTGACGGTCAAGGAGCCATTGGCACCGCAGGTACCGATCATCGAGCACGCCGACGTGAAGCGGATGCTGTTGGCTCAGAAGGCTTATGTTGAAGGCGGATTGGCGCTCCTGCTGTATTGCTCCAAGCTGATCGACATCCAACACACCTCAGATTCGGAGCAAGAGCGGGCGAATGCCGAACTGCTGCTGGACATCTTGACGCCGGTGGCCAAGAGCTGGCCATCGCAGTGGTGCCTCGAGGCCAATAGCCTGGCCATCCAAGTGCACGGCGGATACGGCTACACCCGCGAGTACGACGTCGAGCAGCACTACCGCGACAACCGGCTCAACATGATTCATGAAGGCACACATGGCATACAGAGCCTGGATCTGCTGGGCCGGAAGGTTCGGCAACGAGGCGGGGCCGGCCTGATGGTGCTCGGCGCGGCCATCGGAAAGACGGTGGCCAATGCCGCTGCCCTAGGCGGTGACGCTGCACATCAGGCGGAGCAGCTCGACACCGCATGGCAGCGCCTGGTAGCAGTAACCCGTGATGTGCTCGCCTCCGGTGACATCGAGGCAGCGATGGCCAACAGCGTGGTCTACCTGGAGGCGTTCGGCCACATCGTCGTCGCATGGATCTGGCTACAACAGATGATCGCCGCCCAGGATTGCGTCGGCGACTTCTACGACGGCAAGCGGCACGCCGCGCGCTATTTCTTCCAGTACGAGCTGCCCAAAACAGGACCGCAACTGGACCTACTGGCGAGCCTCGATCGCACCACCCTGACGATGCGGGACAGCTGGTTCTGACTGGGACTGTGCGGCGTCGCTGCGCAGTCGCGACGGTGATGTGTTGAACCACCTACGCACCGCACGTGCCAGGCTCGACTGCTCACGTAGTCCCACCCGCGTCGCGATCTGTGAAAACGACAGGCCAGTTCTGGTGATCAGGTTCAGACTCTGCCTCTGCCGAACCTGATCGACGATCTCATTGAAGGTCCGGCCCTCTGCGGACAAGAGCCGCTGCAGCGTGCGTGGGTGAAAGTTCAGCAGCCGGGCGACCATTGCCAGATCGGGGCTGTCGAAGCCCAAGTGGTCAGCGATGATCTCTGCGACTAGATCAGAGACCGGCAATTGCTGGTGACGGAAGTGTGATTCCAGGTAGTCGACCGCAATCTCGCGAATCAGCTCGCTGCCTCCGCTGACCGGCGCCAAGAGCAATTGACTCGGCACTCGCAAAACGGCGCTGTTCGCATCGAACGTGACCGGCGCGCCGAAGAAGTCTCGATACACGGCCTCGGCCGCCAGTGGTGGGTGTGGGAGTTGCACCGATCGCAGCCCGTACGGTGCGCCGCCGTTTATCAAGACCAGGACGCGGTGGACGATTCCGATACCGTAGTCGGTGGTTTGAGGCCAGACGGTTGCCGCGGCCAGCCGGTAGCGCAGCCCGAGCACCTCCGGACTGCCCGACGGATCGGCGATTGGTTCGAGGGACATGGCGGGGCTGTGAACGGATAGGTAGCGGTGTGCACATTCGACGGCTTCACCGATCGTTGGTGAATTCTCGATCGCGACCGCAACCGGCCCCAGGAAATCCAGCCCCTGCTGCGCCGCCATGCGCAATCCGAAGTCTGGGACCGACAGCCGTGACGCCGCATCTTCCAAGAGCCCCTCGACCAGCCGAAGACTGACGAACGCCTCGCGCCTGGCGACCTCGCTCTCATCGATACCGCTTGCAGAGAGCAGCTCTGGACCCGAGCCGCCCAATCCGCTCACGAGAGCAGCAAACCCTCGCAGAGTAGACGCCCGGATGGGCACATCGGTGTCGCGCAGAGACAAGTCCTTGTCACCTCGAGGCAAGAATACGGCTGGATGCATCCGACCAGCAATCCCCCAGCCAGCGGCCACAACTTTTTGACTAAATCGTCTAGACGGTATAGTCTAGCAGCTGGACTGTGCCGGCGCCTAGCAGCAGGAGATGTAATGAGTCGTGTGGACCTTGAGCTGACCGACCACGTGGCAGTCGTGACCACGGTCAACCCGCCCGCCGAACTGTTCGACGAGGCCCAGATCTCGGGCCTGCGGGATGCGGTGCGCAACGCCACCGCCGACGGCGCCCGGGCCATGGTGATCAAAAGCGACGCACCCCTGTTCTCCGGCGGCGCCGACGTCTCGCTGTTCCACGGCACCAGCCAAAACGACGGGCGCAAAATGCTCACCGATGGCATGGCGTTGATGGCCGAATTGGAGGACGCCCCGTTCCCCATCATCGCCGCCGTCAACGGAATGTGCTTTGCCGCCGGCCTGGAACTGGCGCTCGCCTGTGACTTCATCTACGCCTCCGACGACACCGTCTTCTCCCAGGTCGAGGCGATGATCGGTGCGACCACCTTCCTCGGTGGCGCCTACCGGCTCGCTGAGCGCTGCGGTCCGGCGATCGCCCGCGAGATCGTCTACACCGCCCAGCACTACACCCCCGAACAGTTCGCCCAATGGCACATCGTCAATCGCGTGGTCCCCAAAGCCCAGCTGCACCAGACAGCACTGGCCGTCGCGAAGAAAATCGCGAACGGACCAACGCAGGCACACCTGCAGACCAAACGTCTCATCCGACACGCGCTGACCCACAATTCACGCGCAACTGATCGCGTTGCCCTCGACGAAGCGACCAGCCTCTACGAAACCCGCGACATGCAACACGCCGTCGGCCTACTCCTCAAACAAGGCGCACGCGACTTCATCCAAAACCACCACAAGGTCGACTTCGAAGGCCACTAGCAGTGGTCACCGCCAGCTGTGGCCGATCAGTTCAAGACAGGCTGGAGAATTCACCGCAGATCGTCCGAGATGTCGGACAGAGGCCAAATACATTCTGCAGAACCATTTCTCGGTGTGGATGAAGATCCGCAAGGCAGGATCGTTGCAATAGCTGTCGAACGCCGCCTTCGACTGCCAGTCCACGAGAATCTGGACCTGTCGCGGCACGATGTCTCCGGTCACGTGCCGGCCGAACTTGCCCAGGGCGTACCCGCTCACGTGACGATGGCCTTCTTGCCGTAGACCGACAGTCCCCGTATCCGGCGCGCTCCCAGGCGCATCGACGACAGTCGATTACTTCAGGAAGCGTGCGATGGCGTCCTTGGCGTCCGCTGAATGAGCCCGATTCCGAAACAGCTCAGACTCCTCGTCGATGACTTGCAGAATGTCCGATTTGTCACGATGGAGCAGGCGCTTGGTGATCCGGAGTGATTGGGCGGGCAACGCTTGCATCGACGCGGCGGCCTCCAGCGCCGCGGTCAGAGCGCGCCCATCGTCGACGACGCGGCTTATCAGACCGGTCTTTTCGGCTCGCTCCGCGTCAAACTTTTCGCCGAGCATCAACAACTCCGTGGCCGCCTTCATCCCAGCGAACCGTGGTAGCAACAGAGTTGACGCACCTTCCGGACTCAGACCGAGTTTCACGAAAGGCAACGAGAACACTGTCGAGCGGCCCGCGAACGCCAAATCGCAATGCAAGAGCATGCTCGCTCCGATGCCGACCGCAAATCCCTCGACCGCTGCAATGACAGGCTTCTCTACCTTGACCAGGGCATGCAGCAAGGCGAACGGCGCCAGTGAGTCGGGATGATCCCGGAAGTCGGCCAGGTCGTTGCCACTCGTGAATACCCCGCCGCGTCCAGTGATCACCACGACACCTACGTCCGGATCACAGTCAGCGTTCGAAACACCCTCGGCGAGCGCCTCGTACATACCCACGTCGAAAGCGTTGCGTTTGGCTGCACGATCGATCGTCAGCACACAAACGCCGGGTTGAACAGTCTCGGCGCTTACCGACATCCGATCCATCCGAAAGCTGTGGTCATCGTGAATACGATCCATTCAGGAAAGTCGTTGCAGTACCGTTGATTTCAACGGTCCCAACAGCGAGTTGCTTGTTGTGGCCCAGCGTTTGCTATGCAGTTGTAGCAGCGCACGCGCCCCGTCATGCCCGGCCGGGCGACCATGCTAGACTATCCAGTCTAGACGATGCCGTCAAACGACGCTTCCAAGCGCTGCTCCGACGGAACGATCACTGGCTTGGCCAATTACGGAGGGTCACGATGAAGACACTGCAGCTGACGGCCTTCGGGAAGCCCACAACCGCTCCCGAGCTGATCGAGTCGGAATCTCCCAAACCCGCATCTGGACAGGTGGTCGTCGCACTCGAGGCTGCCCCCATCAACCCGTCGGACCTGCTCCTGATTAGAGGTTGGTATGGGCATCGTCCCGCGCTGCCTGCCGCTTTAGGCACCGAGGGTGTCGGGCGCATCAGCGCTGTGGGCCCCGCTGTCGATCCCGCCCGCATCGGCGAACGTGTCCTCATCCTCCCCACGCTGCAGCACGGCACCTGGCAAGACCTGGTGTCAATCGACCAGAGCGACGCCATCCCGGTCGACCCGGCGGCCGACGTTCTTCAGTTGGCGATGCTGGGCGTGAACCCAATCACTGCCGATCTTCTGCTCCGTAGCTTTGTGGACCTGGCGCCGGGCACCTGGATCGGGCAGACCGGTGCCAACTCCGCCGTCGGCCGCTACGTCATCGCACTCGCCAAGCGGGCAGGTGTCCGCACCCTCAACGTGGTGCGTCGGCCCGAGGTCGCGGCCGAACTGTTGGAGTCGGGCGCCGACGCCGTGGTCGTCAGTGGGCCGGACCTCGATGAGCAGTTGCAAAAAGTGCTCGGCAACCAACGACTGTCGCTGCTGCTCGACCCAGTCGCCGGAGATGTGATCGCCGAACTCGCTCCTTGGCTCGCCCGCGGGGGAACGGTCGTCAGCTACGGCGGCATGAGCGGCGCCCGACTCGTCGTCGCGCCAGCCGACATAATCTTCCGTGGTCTCCAGGTCCGCGGCTTCTGGCAGAAGCATTGGATGGACACGACTCCCCGCGCCGAGATAGCTGCGGCCTACGCCCCGCTCGCCGCCCTGGTCGCCGACGGCACCCTGCGGGCCCCCGTCGCCGCCACCTACCGGCTCGAGCAGTACCAGGATGCTCTGCTCCATGCCACCAGCACCAAGGGCGCCGGCAAGGTGCTCTTCACCTGGTGACCCTGTTTCGACAGCCGGCCGGCGTAGCGGCTCGAGTGACGACCGATTGATCCCAGTCATTGGCGCACTTGTCCTAGTGGTCACGCAGCACGGCGCAATACGCTGGAAGCGATTCACCGCTTCGGTTGAAATCGGTGAAGTCGCGCGGTGGGCAGGCACCAACTGGTGTCGGCAGGTACGGCGACGAGGGCCGTGCAGATTCGAGCACTCAGGAGCACTGTGACTTTTCCGTATCTACCGTGGACGCCTGAGCGGGACCGGTCGGCACCGGCACTTCGAGACGATGCGGTCACATTGACGTACGGCGAGCTCGACGACTGGTCGGCGGCGGTCGCAGGCCAACTGACGGCGCAGGGCTTCGGTGAAGGAAGCGTCTTGGCGGTGATGTTGCCCAACCGCGTTGAGCTGGTGGTGGCGATGCTGGCCGCGTGGCGGTTGGGTGGCATTGCCACGCCGGTCAATTCGGCATTCACCGCTGCGGAGGCCGAGTATCAAATCAACGACTGCGACGCGCACCTCGTGATCAATGAGTCACCGGATGCGCCTAGCGCTGGCCGCCCCACGATTCACGTCGACGAACTCGTCGGCCCAGGGCCTGGCCCCCAGCCTGTCGAACTGACCCAAGACCATGTGGCATTGCTGATCTACACCAGCGGGTCAACCGGGAAGCCCAAAGGGGTGATGCTCGATCACGCCAACATCGATGCAATGACAACCGGTTTCGTCGAACACATGGAACTCACCGCACAGGATCACAGCCTGTTGATCCTGCCGCTATTCCACGTCAACGCATTGATGCTCAGCACGTTCACCCCGTTTCGGGTCGGCGCTCAGACGAGCATCGTCGGCAAGTTCTCGGTGAGCCGATTCTTCGAGCAAGTGGAGAAATTGCGGCCCACATACTTCTCTTCGGTGCCCTCCATTCTTTCCATGCTGGTCGCGTTGCCAGACGACGTCAGACCGGACACCTCGTCGCTGCGCTTTGCCGCATGTGGCGCGGCTCCGCTGTCCGAGGAATTGATGAGGGCCGCGCAAGAACGCTTCGGGATCGTCCTCGTCGAGGGTTACGGTTTGACCGAAGCCACCTGCGCCTCGGCGGTGAACCCGATTCACGGTCCCAGGAAGCTTGGCACGGTGGGGCCGGCCATGAGCGGCCAGCGCATCGAAATCATCTCCCCCACTGGCGAGTTCCTACCCCAAGGCGAACGCGGTGAGGTGGTCATCTCGGGTCCTGCCCTCATGCGCGGATATCTCGGCCGCCCCGAAGCCACTGCCGAGACCATCATCGACGGGTGGCTGCGAACCGGCGACGTCGGGATCTTGGATGAGGATGGGTACCTGCGAATCGTCGGGCGTATCAAGGACATGATCATTCGCGGCGGCGAGAACATCTACCCCAAAGAAATCGAATCGGTGCTGACCGCATTCGACGGCGTCTTGGACGCCGCGGTCGTCGGACGCCCCCATGACGTTCTCGGTGAGGTCCCGGTTGCTTACGTTCAGGCCTACCCCGGAACTGCGCTCGACGTAGACGACCTCGCTGAGCACTGCCGCCGAAATCTTGCGAAAGTGAAACTACCTGAGGCGATCACGCTGGTTGAAGAACTTCCCAAGAATCCAGTCGGGAAGCCTGACAAGCCGGCACTCCGCCGGATCGCCGCAGAGACGGTGAGCGCGACCACGGCGCCCTGACGCTCCCAAGATGCTTTGGTAGGCGCTTGGCGCGCTTAGGTGTTCGGTTCGACGATGTTCTTGATGGTGGTGGCCACGGTGGTCAGGGTGTGTTTGTCCCGAGTGGACAAGGTGATCACCAGTGAACCCTGGATCAGGGACAGCACGGCATCGGCGAGGTCTTCGGCGCTGCGGTCCCCTCGGACGTCACCAGCGGCTTGACCAGCCGCCAACAGCTCGACAATGCTGGCCTTCCAGGACTGCATCTGAGCGTCGAGCTGTTCACGAAACGTCTCCGAACCCGCAGCCACCTCGGTAGAGAACTTGCCCACCAGACAGGCCCGCTGGTAACCGGACTTGACGAATATCTGCGATATCTCTTTGAAATACCCGACCAGCTTGGCCGAGGTCGTCAAGTTCTTCTTGACCGCCCACTTACCGAACAGATCGATCTGAAACTGCATGTAACGATCCAAAACAGCCTGACCGAACACATCCTTAGAACCGAAGTGATGATAAAACGATCCCTTGGGCACACCAGCGGAGGCAAGAATGGCATCCACGGTCGTACCGTGAAACCCCTGCGTGTAGAACAACCGCATACCCTGCCGAAGCAGCCGCTCCTTATGCGTTAACGCCTCTACCTCGTGACTGCTCATCTGTTGACCTTCAACGGCGGGTGAACGATCCGAACCCACAGCCCTGTACCCGCGGATCCCTCACCTCATCGGTATTGACGATCAAGTCTAGACCGCTGCGCCTAATTCCGGAGAGCAGACACCACCGACTCAGGCGTCCTGACGCTTCTTGTGCTTGAACGCGGTCACCGCCGACATCACCAACGCCGAGGGATTGACGTGATCAGGATAAAGCCGCCGCATACCCGCAACCAGCTCCCGCGAATCAGCACTGGCCGCATACAACTCGATGAACTTCGCCAAATAATCCCGCGTCTCAGCGACACACCCCGCATCATCACCACGCGCCGGCGACTTATGACCGGCGATCACCGTCGTCGGATTCAGCGCCGCGATCCGCTCCACGCTCGCAACCCACTTCGGCCAGTCCGCCGGAGCACTGGCCGCCAGGAAAGGATTGACACCGTTATAGATCGCATCCCCAGCAATGACCGCGCCAATCGTCGGAATATGCACGATCGACGTGGGCGCGATATCAGCCTGCTCGAGATCAATGACCCGGAACAACACATCGTCAAGCTGCACAGTGTCCGACTCCAGCGGCTGGGGCACCGCCGCGGAGTCCAACGCCTGCGTACCGAACATCGACCTGGCGAACTCACGCTCAGCAGCATGATTGCCCGCGATATAGGCAGCCACCGCTGGAGTCGCCACCGCCCGCGCATAGGGAAACTGCGCCAACAACATGTCAAGGCCGAAATAGTGATCGAAATGACCATGCGTGATGAAGATCGTCGTCAACGTCTTGCCCGAGGCCTCCACACGCCGAATCACCTCGCGCACCTCAGGCTCCCGGTACTGGGTATCCACCAGCATCGCGGAAGTATCCCCAGTGATCAACGTCGACGTAGTCGGCGAAAATGTCCCCCCATTCGGCAACTCGAACGACTCACAGGTAAAGACATCCAACGCGATCTCAGTCATCGCACCTCTTCCCAACCGCACATCAGCCAAGGACACCACCACAACCGAATCTAGACTAAAACGTCTAGACGGGACAGTCAAACACAGATACCAACGGCGCCGGGCGAACGGTTCTTTGCCGTGGTCAGCACCGGCTTCCAGGCCGGCGGATGGCCCGCTGTGACATCCCGCATTGACGGGAGAGCGAGTGCTCTCTATCTTATGTGACAGCGGGCACATCGACCGCAATGGCCGCGTGGTCGACCTGACTACGCGGGTTGCTTGGAGCAAGGACCTAACTTTCGTGAAACTAGAGCACTCATTCCACGTCGACGGGGATGTTGACGTGGCATGGGACGTCCTCAACGACGTTCGCAGAATTGCTCATTGCATGCCCGGAGCAGTCATCGACACGATCGACGGCAATGACATCACCGGACGATGCAAGGTCAAGCTCGGACCGATCGCACTGACCTACCGCGGGCAGGCGACATTCGTTGAACGGGACGCCGCAGCGCGCAGATTCGTCTTGGAGGGCCTGGGTCGGGACGGGGCGAACGGGCGGGCCACTGTCAAGGTCGTCGCAAACCTGAGCGCCGACGGCGCGAGGACACGAGTGGACCTCGAGACAGACCTCAAGCTCACCGGCAAACCCGCCCAGTTCGGCCGCGGCGTCCTCGCCGATGTTGGCGACCGGCTCATCGGCCAGTTCGCCGACACTCTCGCCCAGCAGCTCGTCGCAGATAAGTTGTCGGATCCAAACGCCATCGGGTCCCCGTTCGGACACGTCGAATCAGATCACGCGCCAGCCGAACCCCTGGACCTGCTCGCAGCAGCACGCCACTCGGTGGCGCGCCGCATTGCGAAGGCGGCGATACCGGTCGCCGTTGTACTGCTACTCCTCGCCACCGCCTCTCGGCGGACCTCGCAATCACATTGTCGACGTAGAC
The DNA here is from genome assembly GCA_000230935.2 of Mycolicibacterium rhodesiae JS60. GTDB lineage: Bacteria > Actinomycetota > Actinomycetes > Mycobacteriales > Mycobacteriaceae > Mycobacterium > Mycobacterium rhodesiae_B. The sequence goes on along the minus strand of AGIQ01000002.1, from coordinate 1,549,178 downwards.
AGCAGTGATCACTCTCATCCCAATGGAGTCCAAAGCCATGACGCAAGATGCAACCACGACACAGCGGTCGACCGCTGGAGCGCCTCGCATGCCGATCTCGTACCAGCTCAACGGGGAGCCAGTGAGTTGCGAAGTGGACGCCCGTACCCTGCTGGTGCACCATCTTCGAGACGACCGCAACCTCACCGGAACCCACATCGGCTGCGACACAAGCCAATGCGGCGCGTGCGCGGTCCATATCGACGGCCGTGCCGTCAAGTCATGCACCGTCCTCGCAGTGCAAGTCGACGGCTGCGAGGTGACGACGATCGAAGGGGTGCGGGGGGACGACGCCCCGGACGGCCTGCATCCCGTCCAAGAAGCATTGCGCCGCCATCACGGTCTGCAATGTGGCTTCTGCACGCCGGGCATTGTGATGACGGCATTGAACATGCTTGATACCGACAAACCGCTGACAACCCAAGAGGTTCAGCGAGGCCTTGTTGGGAACATCTGCCGTTGCACGGGCTACCAGAACATCGTGGACGCGCTCGTCGAACTGTCCGCATTCAGTTCGGAGTCCACAGATGACTAGCACGGCCGAGTCGCTTCAATCGGCAACCGCTACGCGGTATGTCGGGCAGTCCGTGCCGCGGCGCGAGGACTTCCGCTTCCTCACCGGCACCGGAACATTTTGCGAAGACATCAAATTGACCGGAATGCTCTACGCCTCGTTGGTGCGTTCCACGCTTGCCCATGCAGACATCGTCTCCATCGAGACTGATACTGCGCGCGCCCAGCCCGGCGTGGTCGCCGTCTTCACCGCCCAGGACTTCAGCGACGAAGAGATGGGAACCGTGCCGACTGACTGGACGCTGCCCATCATGGATGGCATTCCGGAGCGGTATCCGCTGGCCCGCGGCGCCGTGAAGTACGTCGGTGAGGCGGTTGCTGTGGTCATCGCCGAAACGCGGGCCCAGGCCGACGACGCCGCATGCTTCGTGGACGTCGAGTACTCCGAACGTCCCGCCGTAGTCGGCACCGAGGCGGCGGCACAGGAGGGCGCGCCGCTAGTGCATGACCGCTACGAGCGAAACACCTCCTACCTCTGGCACCACGGCACAGGCGATTGGGATGCTGTCGCGGCGGCCGCCGATCACATCGTCGATGTGCGCCTTGTCAATCAGCGCGTCCACGCCACGTCCCTGGAGGCCCGGGTGTCCGTCGGCGACTACCAGGTCGGCACGGACACCCTCACGCTGTACCTCGGCACCCAAAATGTGCATGTTGTGCGCCGCAACCTTTCGATTGCCATCGGTATCCCCGAGAACCGCATCCGCGTCGTCACTCCCGCGGTCGGCGGGGCGTTCGGATCCAAGTTGTGTCTGTATCCAGAAGATGTCCTCGTCTGCGCCGTGAGTCGACGGCTGCGCCGGCCGGTGCAGTGGGCGGAAACTCGGGCCGAGCATTTCACCGGCACATCCGGCGGGCGTGATCACGTCGAATACGTATCGCTGGCTGCCGACAACCGCGGCAAGATCCAGGGTTTGAAGGTCACGACCTATGCCAACTTGGGCGTGTACGTCTCCGGCATGGGTGCAGGCATCCCCGTGGTGGCGGGAATGGCATTTCCTGGGGTCTACGACATCGCCGTCGCTGATGTCGACATTCACGGCGTCTTTACGAACACCAGTACCACCGAGACTTATCGCGGCGCCGGCCGTCCGGAGGCGGCCTATCTGATCGAGCGGGCCGTCGATGAGCTTGCCGCCAAGATCGGCATCGACCGCGTCGAACTGCGTCGCCGGAACTTCATTCAGCCCCACCAGTTCCCGTACCACAACGCAACCGGTATGACCTACGACTCGGGCGATTACGAGAAGGCGTTGGACAAGGCCCTCGAAATGATCGGCTGGGATGAACTGCTCGCCGAACATGAGAGAGCCCGCAGCGAGGGCCGGATCGTCGGCCTTGGGTTGAGTGTGTACACCGAATTTGCCGGCTTCGGGGACTCGTACGAATTGCAGCTCATCGGTTTCGATCGAGCTACCTGGGAGCAGTCTGTGGTTACGGTGACCGGCACGGGTTCGGTGATCGTTCAGGTCGGAATCGACTCCGCCGGCCAGGGCCACGAGACGTCGATAGCTCAGATCGTCGCCACTGAACTCGGGCTCGACATCGACGACGTCGAGGTGCTCCAGGGCGACACCGACATCGTGCACTTCGGCACGGGAACGTTCAACTCACGGTCGATGTCGAGCGCGGGCACCTCGGCAGCGCTGGCCGCCCGCAAGATCATGGCCAAGGCCACGCGGCTCGCCGCGCATATGCTCAACGCGGACGTCGACCAGGTCGCCTACGAGGACGGTGTTTTCAGCGTCGACAGGGGCAGCGGTTCGCGCCAGCTCAATTTCGACGAAGTCGCCCTGGAGGCGTGGCGCGGCTTGGACCTCCCTGAGGGAATGGAGCCCACCCTGAAAGAGATCGCGATATTCGACCCGCCGGCATTCACCAGCCCGTTCGGGGTACACATCGCCGCAGTCGAAATCGACCCCGACACAGGCACGGTCACGATCGAGCGCTTCATCGCCGTCGATGACTGCGGAAACCTGATCAACCCACAACTCGCCAACGGCCAGATCCACGGCGGCGTGGCGCAAGGCATCGGTCAGGCGCTGTATGAAGACCTTGCCTGGGACGAGGACGGGCAGCCGATGTCGACGAGCTTGATGCACTACGCCGTGCCACGCGCGCACCACATGCCGCGGCTGGAAACTGGCCACACCATTACCCCATCGCCGGTTAACCCATTAGGAGTCAAGGGTATTGGCGAGTCCGGTGCAATCGGCTCCCAACCTGCTGTCGTGAATGCGGTCATGGACGTGGTGCGCAGACACGGCGTCCAGAACCTCGACATGCCGCTGACTCCCGCAAAGGTTTGGATGGCGCTGCAGGAGGCCGCGAAGTGATCCCTTCGACGTTCGCCTATGTCGCCCCAGAAACCCTCGACGACGCGCTGTCGATCCTGGCAGCAAGCGATGACGACACCAAGGTGATGGCCGGCGGTCAGAGCCTCATCCCCCTGCTCAAACTTCGCCTCGCCAGCCCCGCAGTGGTGATGGACATTTCGCGGCTGGCCAACCTGCGCCATATCGAAGAGACATCATCGGCGTTCATCATCGGAGCACTCGTTACCCATGAGCGCCTCATCAACACCCGCACGATCGCCGAGAACTGGCCGATCATCACCGATGCCGGCGAGGATTTAGCGGACCCCCTCGTGCGCAACCGCGGGACCTTCGGCGGATCCCTGGCTCACGCCGATCCGGCCGGGGACTGGCCCGCGGTTGCACTCGCGGCGGACGTCGTGGTGCATGTTCGAAGCCTCAGGGGCACACGCAAAATCCCCATCAAGGACTTCTTCACCTACCTGTTCACCGCGGATGTCGCCGACGATGAGATCCTCACGCATGTCGAACTCCCCAAACCGGCGCCGGGTACCGTGACGGCCTACGTCAAGATCGCCCACCCGGCCTCGGGCTACGCCGTCGCGGCAGCCGGGGTCAGTCTCACCATCGACGCCGGCGGAACGTGTCGATCGGCCCGGGTCGCCCTGACCGGTGTCACCACCACCGCACTACGTTCCGCCGGGGCCGAACACGCACTCGAGGGAGGCGTGATCGACACCGACGCCGTCCGACGGGCCGTCGAGCACGCCGCCGACGGCTTCGACGTCATGGGTGATACCTACGCTCCGGTCGAGTACCGCAGGCATCTCATCGGCGTGGTGACCGGTCGCGCCATTCACCGCGCCCTTGATCGCCGGGTTTGATCCGCTCAAGAGTCAAGAAAGGCAGTCAAGAAAGGCATGGTAATGACTGACACATTGAAGTTCTTCTCCGAAGAGTGGTGTGCCGCAGCGGCGGCCGCGCATCACGGCGAACTCGCCGTGCGGCAGGCCAAAGCACTCCGGGACCCCGCAAAAGCCACTTACATTTTGGCCTTCGAGGTGGTGGATCGTCCCGATCTCGTTACCCATGTAGAGATCGTGGCCGGGCACGTAAAAAGCTGGACGGCGACGAACCTTTTCGACGAGGACCAGATATTCGCGAGTTTCCTCGGGACGATCGAGAACTACCGGGACGCCGCTGAGGGAAAGACTCCTGCGGCGAACCTCGTGATGGGCGGCAAGGTGCGGCTCACCAAAGGAACGATGAAGAACGCGATCGAGAACGCTCGGGCCCTGAACGTCCTCCTCGGCGCCTGGGGCGACTTGCCGACCGACTGGGATGTCTGAGGCTTAACAGCCTTCGGCCTACACAACGTCCAATCCCCGCTCTCCGTAGGAGATTCGATGCCCCATCCGCTCGCCTCTGACTACCCCGTCAATCTCGACGACGGCGCCGAAGCCAACGGCATCGCGGGCGTGGTCGCGACGCTGCTGACGCAGAACTTCGAGACCTTCCCCGAGCGAATCCGACTCGCGCGCAGCCTCACTCGGCCAGTATCGGTCAGCGGCAGCGACATCGACAGCACATGCACTATCAGTTGTGGTCCGCGTGCGGTCACGGTTTTCAACGATGTCGTCGGGCAACCAAGCGTGACTGTGACGGCGACCGTCGATCAAATCCTCGACCTGTCGCAGCTGAAGATGATGGCCTCCGGGCTCGTGCCGGTCGGCTTCCTCACCAAGCGCGGTGTGGGCATCCTGTCCGCGATCGTGTCCGGCAACCTCAAGGTGCGGGGCCTGATCACCCACCCGATTACCGCGCTGCGGGTCATCGCACTGCTGTCGGTGGTGTCGTGAAACCGGTGACTGCCGCGATCGTTGTTCCCATTCATGTGCCGTTGTCATTCTCGTGGGCAGGATGATTCGGTAGACCGATTCCGCTCGGAGCGGAGGCCAACTCTAGGGTCGAGTAACGACAGGGCTTTCCGCGGGCCAGCGCAGTGTGTCCATCGCTGTTGTGGGCGTGGATGGCACTTGCGCATAGCGAATCGCAGCGACCACGTCGCGGCCGGCTGGGTCGCCGATCAGTTGCGGCGCACCGGTGTCGACGCCAAGATCAGCCAGAATCTGCGTTTCGATGTCGCCCAGCCGGCTTCGCGCAGGCGCACATTGGATGCTCTGGCCCCGGCCCCGGCCGTCGCGTAGATAGATGACGACGCCCGCGCCGGTCTCGACAATGAAATCGATGGAGCGGTGCAGGCGCCTTCCACAGTCACATCCAAAGGATCCGAACGCGTCGCCGATGAGACATTCGGTGTGCACATGCACCGGGACAGGGTCAGCCGCTGCCAGGTCTCCGTGGATCAATGCGATGTGCTCACGGCCGCTTGTTCGATCGCGGTACCCCAGCACTGTGAATTGACCCTGTATCAGAGGTAATCGAGCTTGCCCGATCCGATCTATCAGTCTCTCGGTGCTTCGACGGTATGCGGTCAGCTCCGCGATCGTAACCATGGCGATTTGGTGGTGCTCGGCGAAGCGGAGCAGAGCCGGCATCCGAGCCATTTCCCCGTCGACGTCCGCGATCTCACAGATAACTGCGACGGGTAGCAGGCCGGCGAGGTGCACCAAATCCACTGCGGCTTCGGTGCGGCCGTCGCGTTCGATGACGCCGCCGCTCCTTGCGCCGATCGGGAATACATGGCCGGGGCGTGAGAAGTCACTCGCGCGCGAGTCGGGGTCGGCGAGCGCACGTATCGTCGATGCCCGGTCGCTGGCCGATATACCGGTGGTCGTACCCGTGCGCACATCTACGCTCACGTGAAACGCTCTGCCGGCGGGGTCACTGATGCGGGCCACCATGGGCTCGATCTGCAGTGCGGAAAGCCGGTCGACGCTCATGGGCACGCATATCAGTCCGCGGCCTTCGGTGGCCATGAAGTGAACATCGCAGGCACTGACATGTTGAGCCGCCATCACGAGAGCACCCTCGCCGCCGCGGTCGTCCGAATCGACGACGACGACCATCGTTCCGGCACGGATCGCAGCGACGGCCCGTTCGACCGCCGAAAATGCAGCGCTCACGGCAGTGCGCCGATGAACTCGAGGAAGGCGCTGTCCGCAGAATTGATCGTCACCCCAAGTGGTGCTGCGGACGCATCGCTCGGGACCCCGCCCGGCCCGTCGACGAGGGCACGCGAATCGTTAGCAGCCTCGCCACCGATGTCGACTGCGACGGACATATGCTCGCCTCCAAATTGCGAATGTGCGGTAGGGCCGCCGCCGGCGGATGTTGCCTCCTTCTTGTGCCGGTTGACCCCGGGTAGATAGTTCCTGGATCTGCCCGAGGTACGTCCCAACGTGGAGCCCGGTGCGACACCGGCCTAGATGCGGCGCATGAGGTTGAGCAGGAGATCGGCGATCTTGCCGTACGGGGGGTATAGCATCTGACCGCCTGTGCGTCCGAAGATGGCTCGCTGGTACATGACTGGACGCAGATGCGACATGGCGTCGAATCCTTCGCGCCCGTGGTACGCACCGTAGCCCGATCCTCCGCGGCCGCCGAACGGCAGGTCATTTTGCAGGTAGCCGACCATCAGGTCGTTGACCACCGCGCTGCCGCTGGGGATGTGGGTCAGCCACCGCTGCTGGCGTTGCTTTCCGTTGCTCATCAGGTAGAGCGCCAAGGGCGTTGACCGGGAGTTGACGAAATTTGTGGCGGCTTGGTCGGAGTCGTACCCGATGATCGGAAGAACAGGCCCGAAGATCTCGTCCTTCATCACTGTTGAGTCCGCCGGCGGGTTGATGATCATCGTCAGTGGAAGCTGCCGGCGTTCCCTGCCCAACTCGGGATCCTCGGCAGTGATCACGTCCAGACCCAGCGCCTTGGCTTCGGTGATGTAGGCCTGGATCCGGTCATAGTGCCGTTGATTGAGGATCGCAGTGTAATCGGGATTTCCAGCGACCCGCGGGTAGAGGGTGCGAGCCGCCTCCCGCGCGGCGATCGCAAACTCCTTTTCGCGGCCTCTCGGCACCAGGACGTAGTCAGGTGAGATGCAGACCTGACCGCCGTTGTAGAGCTTCGCCCACGCGACCGTGCTTGCCGCCGAAGCGATGTCGTAGTTTTCGTCCACGATCACTGGGCTCTTGCCGCCGAGTTCGAGCGTTACCGGTGTCAGGTTCTCGGCGGCGGCCTTGGCGACGATCTTTCCGACCTGGGTGGAGCCGGTGAAGATGAGGTGGTCGAACGGCAGCTTGGTGAACGCCGAAGCCACTTCACCGCCGCCGTCGGTGACATAGAACAGATCCGAGGGGAAGTTCTCCTGGATCAGTCGCTTCAGCACCGCCGACGTGTGCGGAGTGAATTCACTGACTTTCAGCATCACCCGGTTGCCCGCGGCTATCGCGGTGGCCGCCGGAATCAGTGCGAGGTGTAGCGGAAAGTTCCATGGCGAGACGACACCAACAACTCCCAGGGGATTCGGTTCGACGCGATTCTTGGCCGGCCGGTACCAGACCGACACCGCGCGACGGCGCGGAGCCATCCATGACCGAAGGTGTCGCCGCATGTAGCGGATGATGCTGATCGTCCCAACAACTTCCGACATCTCGGTCTCGAACGACGCCCGCACGCCGAAATCGGCGTTGGCTGCCTCGACGAGGATCAGTCGATTCCGTTCGATGAGGCGCTGCAACTTGAGCAGATTCGCCCTCCGCTCGTGTAGCGATGGAGCGCGGTTACGGTCGAACGCGGCGCCTTGCAGTGCGAACACCTCGGTGAGATCCGGGCTATCCACCCCAGATTGACGCACCGCGCTCGACAACCTCTTCGCCGCCGAATTGCCCTGCGTGGGAGCGGAATTAGCGTCCTTTTCAGTGGTAGTCATCATCATTCCTTATCTACGAGTGGGAATTTGCTTAGATTGAGCCGCAATGCGATCAGGCGGCACTACCCCATGTGGTGCTCGCATGGGCCGTGTAGGGGTACAACGCAATGCCCTCGCCGAAACTCCGCATGAGGAAGTCGAACGGCTTTGGCAGCTTGTTTCGTTGGATGTTCCAGATTCGGCGGTCACGGGTGATTTCGCGTACCGCACGGCGCGCCGCGCGATCGGGATCGGTACCCTTGATCACCGCCTCGGCGGCAGCCACGGCCGCCGAAGCACCAGAGGTCATACCGTCCGAGAAGGTCGCCGAAACACCTTGGTGGGCAATCAGTTGCAGTTCCAACGTGCCCGGCTTCGACTGGGGCGCCTTCCAGGGCGAGCCGGGAATCAATCCTGTCGTCAGCGTCTCGTCGGGATCGTCAAGGTCCATTCCCATGGTATCGGCGATCCCGTAGAGCTCATCGAGGAGAATGTCGATCTCACGCTGCTTGTCAAAGCCGGCACGGTGGGATACTTCACCGACCATGATCCCGTAGAACGTCGAGCGCGGTGACAGCGGATCCCCGAACGGGTTGAACAGTCCGACGTCGATCGTATGGCCGCGGTTAACCGGGGCTAACAGCGCGGCGTTGGAATCGACGAATCGAAAGCCACTGGGGCGCACCACCAACGGCGCTTGCACGGCGACGGTGGCCCAGTCGACCTGGGAAGCGTTTCCACTCAGCAGAGCGGTGTTGTGGCTGGCGTTGACGATCAACGGTCGTTTACCCGGTGCCAGCGCGTAAGCATCATCGAGGGAGTTGACTGCCTCGGGCACCTCGATCACACCAGTGCGGTCCATCAGTTCATACACCGCTCCCTGCATCCGGCTGTTGCGCGCACCGTAGAACAGGGGACGCGGATACCCGGTTCGTCCGCCCTGCCAAGGCGCGATGCGGGCGAATTCGTACGTGCCGCTGGGACCTTTCTTCGCCATCGTCAGAACGTTGCGGGTACCGACGCCGCGGCCGTCGACGATATCGCCGTACAGCGCATCGACGTAGGCGTACTGCGGAACCCCCAACGCGTAGCAGATGTAGTCGGTACCATGGCCCCGCAGCGTCGCGCCATCCTTGAGCTTGCGGGTTTCCTCGGTGCGCGGTCCGGCCAGCACGACCTTGCCGTGGAACTGTTCGCTACGTGCCAGTCGCGCTGCCATGATGCTGGCGGTGAAACCAGCACCGGCGATCACCACAGAGTCATAGAACGGCCGTGACCCGGTGCCGGCGAAGCGATCGACGAGCTTGCTGATGTGTGCGTGTCGTATGGCATCGCGATCGGTCGGAGAATTGCCGGTGTCAGCGCGGGTGCTCGGCTCCGGAACCAGCAAATTCGCAGCCGGTTTGATCTGATCGAGAGTCGTCATCGGTATACCTTTCTGGGGCGTCAGCCTGACCTGAAACTCGGATAGATCTGAGAGAGCGCCGCTCGCGAAACTCCGGCCATGCACCGACCAAACGTGTTGCGCCAGGGCGACTGAGACGCCGGACACCGGCCGGCCGGCAGTCCACAACTGCGACTGCGTCGGCCTGCTGGGTGCGCATGCTCGTCTCCTTCTCTGATCATCTCGACGAGCGTATGGCGGGGTGGAGGCGGCGAACATCCTCCGACCGCCGGATCCATGTCCTTCGATGAACGGTGTTGAAAGGCCGCCCTGCCTATTTAGGTTGGAGGCGGACTTCGAGCGAGGAGATGCACGTTGCTTAACGTTGCCCAGATCCTGTCGGGCGCCAACGCCGCCGGCGCTGAGCGCATCGCGCTACGGAGTGGCGACTTCGTGATGACCGTCGAGGCTCTCGACAACCTCGCCAAACGCTGCGCTCGACTGTTCTCCGACGCCGGTGTGGGTCCCGGGCATCGGGTCGCCATGGTGATGCCGAATGTGCCGGACTTTCCCGTGGTCTACTACGGCGCCCTGCGGACCGGCGCAACGGTGGTTCCGTTGTCCCCACTGATGAACGCGGTGGAGTTCGAGTACATCTTCCGTGACTGCACGCCAACGGTTGTCGTCGCATGGAGCGGCTTTCACGAAGCGGCCGCGAAGGCCGCGGAGGCGTGCGGTGTGCGTCTGGTCTACTCCGTCGGACCGCCCGGCGGGTCGGCGACCGGGCTGCCGGACCTGATCGACAGCGCTTCGGCAGCGGCCGACGATGACACGATCGCGTGTACCGGCGCTTCCGATTTGGCGGTGATCATCTACACATCGGGCACCACCGGCGCCCCGAAAGGCGCCGCGTTGACCCACGACAATCTGCTGTGGAATGCGCGCATCGTCGCTGACTCCACGGACTTGCGGACCGATGATGTCGCCCTGGCGGCCCTGCCTTTCTTCCACTCCTTCGGCCAGACCTGCGTGCTGAACGCCGGCCTGCAGTCAGGCGTCGAACTCGTGCTGCAGCCGCGCTTCGATGCCGCTGAAGCGGTGGACTTGATCGAGCATCACCGGGTAACCCTGTTCATGGGGGTGCCGAGCATGCACGCGGCGCTGCTGGCCGAGCAGCAATCTCGGCGGCGGGATCTGTCCTCGCTGCGCTGGCTGGCCTCCGGCGGGAGCGGCCTGGCAGCTGGACTCCAGGAGGAACTCGAACGTGAGCTGGGGGTGGCGGTGTTTGAGGGCTATGGCCTGTCGGAGACTTCGCCCATCACCCATCTATGCCGGCCAGGACTCGCGAAAAAGGGCACGGTCGGTCCACCGTTGTGGGGCGTCGAGCAGCGGGTGGTCGATGACGAAGGCGCACGGTTGGCGGTTGGCGCCGTCGGCGAACTTCAAGTACGCGGACACGGGGTGATGTCGGGATATTTCGGCCGGACGGACGCCACCGAGGCCGTGATCACTTCCGACGGCTGGTTCTCGACGGGTGATCTGGCTTCGATCGACGAGGACGGTTTTGTCAAGATCGTCGACCGGAAGAAGGACCTCATTATTCGCAACGGCCACAACGTCTATCCCTCGGACCTGGAGACGGTCCTGAGCGAGCACCCAGCCGTGCAGCTGTCGGCGGTGATCGGCGTCCCCGACGTCAAGGTCGGCGAAGAGGTGGCCGCAATCGTCATGCTGAAACCTGGTGCGGAGGCCACGGAGGAAGAGATAGCCGGGTTCGTCAAGGAACGGGTGGCGGCGGACAAGTATCCCCGAATCGTGCGGATCGTCGACGATCTTCCGCTCGGCCCGACCGGCAAGGTGCTCAAACGACAGATTGACCTATCCTCCCTCAGCCGCACCTCACCAGTCAGCAATAGTTAGCCGTTGGGGTAGGTACTTTCGTCGGTCACGCCGAACAAGGTCAGCGCAAGAGACTTCTTCGGCGAACTCTCGCTCATTGACCGCGATCGTCTCGACGATTTCAGAGCCCGGTGTGGCTGCCCTCGGCGACGCGACGATGGTATTGCGGCGCAAACTAATCGGATCGGCATCTGATGGGCCGCGGGTCCAGTCGCCATCTCGGCGGTAGCTCCGATCACATGGCGATAGCCGAACTCGTCTCGCAGAGTAAACCCCACCTCAGGGAGGCGGAACCCTACTGTGGCCAGGCGGTCTCACGCGCTCGCCCCGCCCAAAACAATGACAACGCGGCGGCCGGCCCTCAGCAGGTCCGCGAGGTATCCAACGGCGGCTCACGCCCGGCGATCAGGGTTCGCGTCGGACCGGCGAGCCGAAAGAGACCTCGACACCGAGAAATTGCAGCAGGGCCGCGACCTTGTCGTCGAGTCCGAGACCGACCCGGGTTACCTCGTCGATATCAAGGCTGCCGAACGCCGTGCTGGGCTGATCGAGACTGAAGACGGCATCGCCTTGCGCGTCGCTGAACACCAGTACCCGAAGCGGCGCGTACAGCAGGGCGCGTGGGTCATGGCGGAACATGCTTTCCGCGATGACGTGGTTGCCCAAGAGATACTCGACGGCCTTGGTGGTATGGCCGGCCAACGACATCATCGCGGTCGCCTCGATGGTCGCGTACCGCATTAACCGGTGCGGAGCCATCGTCTCGACCACTGCCTGCACATCAGCCCAAGAGCCACCGGTCTCGATGATCCGCTGGAAGGGCTCCACATCGAACGCCGGCGCGGCGTGCTCGAACCGCAAGACAAAGTCATCGAACGGCACTCCTGTGGCGATATCGACACGAATCATCGTGTGCGGCACGGTGTCAACTTCCGACATACCCACGTCGACCTTCTCGATTGTTGGTTCTTCAATTCACTCTGCACTGCTTTCACCGTAGAGTTCGTTCACCGAACCCACAAGCGCCCGCATGGGATACGGCCATACCGAAAGACAAGACGTTACAGTCGATCGGTAGTGAACTTCACCGTCAGGCCGGCGCCGCCTCAACGAGCGGCCGAATCTGAACCTTGACACCGTTGAACGCAGCTGTCCCAGACAGCACGTCGATTCCACCAGAACCCGTGATGGCGTTGAGGTTTGAGCCCGGATGCTGCGACGCTACGCTGAGCTGCAACCCGGGACCGTCATGGCCCCAGCCATGAGGGAGGCTCACCACGCCGGGCGCGATCGTGTCGCTGACCTCCACGGTCGCTTCGATGGTGCCTGAGTCGGACGAGATTTCGCACCGCCCACCATCGACCAGCCCCCGCGCGTTTGCGTCGTCGGGATGGATGAGCATCGTGCACCGCTCACGGCCGCGCATCAGGGCCGGCACGTTATGCAGCATCGAATTCATCGAACGCGTCTGGCGACGGCCGATGATCACCAGCTCGGCTTCATCGTCCAGTCCGTCGCGGACCCGGTCCAGGTCGGCGACCAGCGGGCCGGGGGCGATCTCGACGCGACCCGAGGGTGTCCGCAGCACTCCGGGAAGGCGGGGTTGCAGCGGACCGAGGTCGATGCCGTTGGGGTGGCGTTTGAGTTCTGCGAGCGTCAGGCCACCGGGCCGGGCACCGAAGTGATCGCCGTACGGGCCCGCGCGTAGCCGCAGATCAAGACCGCGCTGCGGTCCACGCTCGGTGCCGAGCGCGGCGAGTACATCCTGCGGATCCAGATGGGACAAAACACTTCCCGGTTCTTCGACCATGTCGTGGACGAGCGCGGACAGAAGGACATCGTCGATCTGACCGCGATCCATATCGCCGAACCCGCCGAGGACCGCGGTGATCTCCAGCAGGATGTCGTGCTCGGAGGGGGCCCCGGGCGGCGGCGCAAGCACGGGCTCGACATAGCGCGTGTGGTTGCGACTGTGGAGCTGCTCATAGAACACGTCGTAGTGGTCACGCTCAAGGGGTGACGGCGGCGGCAGGATGATGTCGGCGTGGCGCGTGGTCTCGTTGACGTACGGGTCGACCGAGATGAGCAGTTCCACGCCGCGCAGCGCTTCTTCGTAGCGCACACTGTTCGGCGAAGTCCGGGCGCCATTGCTCGCCATGGTGATCAGTGCGCGGATCGGTGACCCGTCGGTCAGAATCTCGTCGGCGAGCGCCGCGAGGGGCAGTTCCCCCAGGATCTCCGGGAACCCGTCAACGCGGGTATGCCAACGACCCGTGGGGAAGGGTTCTCCGCGTCCGGGGATGCCGCGGGTGTTGTGGGTAGCGGCAGCCGGCAGTGGGAAGAGCACGCCGCCAGGCTGATCGAGGCTGTCGGTCAGCGCAGCGAGCACCCACATCAGCCATATCGTGATGGCTCCGAATTCTTGCGTCATCGCACCGCAGCGCCCGTAGGTCGCCACCGTTGGGGCTGCGGCGATTTCGCGCGCAAGGTCTCGGATCGACTGGGGCGCAACACCGGTGCGACGGCTGACCGCCTCAGGGGTGAACGGTGAAACAGCCGTGCGCAATGTGTCGAGCCCCACGGCGTACCGTGCGATGTAGCCTACGCGTTCGAGACCTTCGTCGAAGATGACGTTGATCAGCGCGGCGAGCAGGGCTGCGTCACCGCCCGGTCGGACGGCCAAGTGCCGGTCGGCCATCTCAGCGGTGGCGGTGCGCACGGGGTCGACGACGATGATCCGGCCGCCGCGTTCCTGGATGGCTTTGAGCCGTCCGCGCGGTGCGGTGATCCCGGTGGCGTTCGACACCAACGGGTTGCAGCCGATCAGCAGCAGCGTGTGGCAGTTGTCGACATCGGGTGCCGTCATGGAGAACGAGTCGGTATCGCGCGCGCCGAACATGAGTCCGGCGGCTGTCATCATCGGCATGTGGTCGACGGTCGCCGAGGTGTAGACCTGCCTGGCACCGCCCAGCCGCAGGGACATGTTGCCGTAGATCCACGTTCCATAATCGTGGGTGTTCGGGGTGCCCAAATGCCAGGCAATCGAATCCGGACCGCTCTCGGCGACAATGGGGCCGAGACGTTCCCGGAGGTAGCTGAACGCGTCCTCCCAGGTGGTCTCGACCAGCTTTCCGTCACGCCGGACCAGCGGGGCGAGAAGCCGGTCCGGATCGTGGTGTAGACCCTGCAACGCCGTGCCCTTGGGGCAGATGAACCCGCGCGTCGGAGGATGCTCGCTGTCACCGCGGATGCCGACAACATTGCCGTCTGCCACCGTGACCCGAAGGCCGCACGCCACCTCGCAGATGGGGCACGTCATCAGATGTTCGGTCATGCTTCCTTCCAGAACAGTCGGCCGATCGCGGCCAGCGCCGGGATGGCCACCCGTCGTTGAAATCCTGCGGGCAGGCCCGGAGCCAGCACGTCGACACCGCTGTCATGAACGATCTTCATCACCAGCGGAAGTGGGGGCTGGCCATGCCTGGTGAGTTGCCCCCGGCGGGTAGCCTGCCCGACCCGCTGGCCGAACTCGATCCACCCCGGACCGGACGGCGATAACAGCGAGGTGATGGTCGCCGGTCCGGCCTTCGTCGCCCAAGGGTCGGCATGCACGGTCCCGGCCGGAACGACGATCACGTCGCCGGCACTCGCCGTATGTCGGCGCCCACCTTGGATATAACGGACTTCGCCGTCGCGGATGAAGTGCACCTCGTCGGTGTGCGCATGCCAATGCGGCACCAGAAACCCCGCGCCGGCCTGAAACGTCCTATCGAGGCACGACCACCACGCACCATCCAGCCAGACACTGCTACGCAAAGCGACCTCGGCGCGCCCGGCTGGCGAACGGAACCGCGCAACGACCAGCGGCGGCAGCGGTATCGACAGCGGGTCGGTTGGTGCCTCGACGGCCACAAAGCCTCCTGATCTACGGGTCAGCGCAATAGTGAGCGAGCCATGACCACTCGCTGAATTTGGTTGGTGCCCTCATAGATCTGGGTGATCTTGGCGTCGCGCATGTACCGCTCGACCGGGAAGTCGACCGTGTAGCCGTAACCACCGAACAGCTGGACGGCGTTGGTGGTCACCTCCATCGCTACGTCGGAGGCAAAACACTTCGACGCCGAGGCGATGAAACCCAGATTGGGTTCGCCTCGTTCACCCCGTGCCGCGGCTGAATACACCATCAGCCGTGCCGCTTCGATCTTCATCGCCATGTCGGCCAGCATGAATTGCACGGCCTGAAAGTCGCTGATCCGGTGTCCGAACTGGCTGCGTTCCTTGGTGTATGCGATGGCCGCGTCCAACGCGCCCTGTGCGATGCCTACCGCCTGCGCACCGATTGTCGGCCGAGTGTGGTCGAGCGTGGCCATCGCGGTCTTGAATCCGGTACCGGGCTCGCCGATCATCCGGTCGCCCGGTATCCGACAGTTGTCGAAGTACAGCTCGGTGGTTGGCGAACCACGCAGCCCCATCTTGCGTTCCTTGGCACCGACGGTGAAGCCTTCGTCGTCGCGGTGCACCATGAACGCCGAAATACCGTTGGCGCCCTTGTCGGGATCGGTCACCGCCATCACCGTGTACCACACCGACCGACCGCCGTTGGAGATCCAACACTTGGACCCGTTGAGGATCCAGCCATCGCCGTCGGCGCGGGCCCGCGTACGCATCCCCGCCGCGTCGCTTCCGGCACCACGCTCGGAGAGCGCGTAGGACGCCATCGCCTTACCCGTAGCGAGACTCGGCAGCACCTGTTGCTTGAGTTCTTCGCTGCCGCGCAGAATCAACCCCATCGTGCCGAGTTTGTTGGTGACCGGGATCATCGACGATGAAGCACACACTCGGGCGACCTCTTCGATAACCATGCACGCGGCGACCGCATCCCCGCCTTGCCCACCATACTGCTCAGCAATGTGGATCGACGAGAAGCCCGCGGTATCAAGCGCTTTCAACGCCTCGTCCGGATACCTGGACTGCTCGTCCACGTCGGCAGCGTGCGGCGCAATCTCACGCTCGCACAGGTCGCGCAGAACCGCGCGCAGCTCGACATGCTCGTCGGACAGCTTCAACGCGTCAAACGATGGATTCATCACTCTCGCAGTCTTTTTAGTCGTATGCCATACCGGCCTTTGGGGTGCTACGCAGCGACTTCGAACAATCCTGCGGCGCCCATGCCCGTTGCAGCGCACATGGTGACCACGACGTAACGCACGCCGCGCCGGCGCCCTTCGAGGAGCGCGTGCCCGACCATGCGTGCACCACTCATGCCGTAGGGGTGTCCGATCGAGATGGCACCACCATTGACGTTGAGCAACTCCTGCGGAATGCCAAGCTTGTCGCGACAGTAGAGCACCTGCACGGCGAAGGCCTCATTGAGTTCCCAGAGCCCGATGTCATTCATCGACACATTGGTCCGCTCGAGCAACTGTGGCACGGCGAACACCGGCCCGATCCCCATTTCGTCCGGCTCGAGCCCGACCGACGTGTAGCCGCGGAAGTAGCCCAGCGGCTCGATGCCCCGGTTCTCGGCGGTCTCCCGATCCATCACGATGACGGCAGAGGCCCCGTCGGAGAGCTGACTTGCGTTGCCCGCGGTGACACATCCATTCGCGCGAGCGACCGGCTTCAACCCGGACAAGCTCTCAAGAGTGGTTTCCGGTCGGTTGCCCTCGTCCTTGGCCAATGTAACTGTCTCATAGTGCGTTTCGCCGGTCTGTCGGTCGGTGACCTTCTTGCGGGTCTCCATCGGGACGATCTCGTCGTCGAACAAACCAGCCTGTTGAGCGGCGGCGGTACGCTGCTGGCTGCTGAACGAGTACTCGTCCTGGGCCTCGCGGCTGACCCCATACCGGTCATAGACCACCTCGGCGGTGCCGATCATCGGCATATACAGGCTAGGAGCGTTCTCTTCGATCCAGGGTTCGGCGGAGAAGAAGGCGAAGTCGGGCGTCTGAACCAAACTGATGGACTCGACACCGCCGGCGCCCACGACGGTACAACCCTCGTTGAGGACCTTGTACGACCCCATCGCGATGGCCTCCAAGCCGGAGGCGCAGAACTTGCTGACCGTCGCCCCCGGGGCCGACACCCCTACGCCGGCACGTATCGAAATCTGCCGGGCGACATCGGCACCGGTCACGCCCTGGGCCATCGCGCAGCCGAAGACGACGTCCTGGACTTCCGCGGGGTCTATCCCGGCACGCGAGATGGCGTGGGCCAGTGCATGTCCGCCCATGGTGACACCGTGGGTGTCGTTGAAGGCGCCACGGTACGCCTTGCCTATCGGCGTGCGGGCGGTGGAAACGATTGCCGCTTCGCGCATGAAATCTCCTTGGATGGTTCGCTGTCGGTATCGATTTGGGAGTTAGCCGGCGTCCGCCAGCTCATAGGGGCTGGGGGCATTGTCTCTGGCCCATTGCTTTTCGGCCTCCGACAACGGGGGCGGCGGCTTGAGACCATTGACCCGCCACAGATCCATCGCGGTCTCGTCGATGTGGATCTCCGTCTTCAAACCGCGATCGGTGGTGAACGGCGCCAACCGGTCGCAGACGACGGTCATGCACAGCTCCCTGAACGCCGGGTCATCCATCTGGCGAGCGATATGATCGACGACAAAGCGAACGAAGTTGTTGACCGGCTCCCCGCCCAGAAACATCGAATCAACCGGATACTCGTCGAATCGCACCACCACATAGAAGCGGGGCAGTTCGACGAAGTCCACGTAGATCTGCGTGATCGCGTCAGAGATGTTCTTCTTGTCTTCAGCGGTGTACACACCCTCGGGTGCGTGAACAATCCACATCGGCATGTGCTTTTCCTTTCTAGTGATGCGACAACTCGCGAGCCGGCGTGGCCGCGCTGAGGTGCTCGACGAAATGGTCACGAGCCGCGCTGGATGCGATCTCGAACCCCTTACCCGCGTAGAGACCGAAGTGGCCTGAATCCGTGATCAGCAACCGCTTCGGCTCCTGGGCCATCTGGTAGGCCTCGAATGCGAATTCGTGCGGGGCGCAGGTGTCGACGCGGGCGATGATCATCAGCAGGGGCTTCGGGGAGATTCGGCGCACGAAGGATCGCGGTGAGTACTCCGAGATCAGGTCGAAGCTGTGTGCGGTTACCGCGTTCTTCCACCTCGGGGCCTGCGCGCCGGCGGTGCTGAACCACTCCCACGCCTCGTGATCGGGCATCAGGGACGGCGACATCGGATCGGGATCGACGGCCGGCATCAAGGCCGGTTCACCGCCGGCAAACCGGTTGGCCCGGTCGGCGTCGAGGTTGTCGAGCACGTGGCCGAGCAGGTCCGGGCGCACCAGCCATCGCGCGGTGTCGTAGCCGTCGATGAAGGGGACCTGGGACACCACTGCCTTCACCCTGCGGTCGACGGCGGCGACGGTGAGTACCAGTCCGCCGGAGAAGCTCGTCCCCCAGACCCCGACACGCTCGGGATCCACTTCGGGTCGAGTGATCGCGTAGGAGATCGCGTGCCGGTAGCCACGGTATTGCGCAACCGGATCCACCTCCTGGCGGGGAGTCCCGTCGCTTGCCCCGAAGTTACGGTGGTCATAGAGCAGGACATTGAGACCCGCGGCGGCGAATACTTCGGCAAAACCGGGTAGGGCCATTTCCTTGACCGCTGTCAGGCCGTGCGCCATGACCACGACGGGGGCGCGGCCGGTGTTGCCCTGCGCGGCATAGAAGTAGCCCCGGAGAGTCACATCTCCGGCATTGAACTCGACGTCTTCGTAGCTCATTTTTCTCCAGTTCGAACGAGAGGAAGTCTTCGCGGTGGCGTTGGCTTCGTCGGCCGCCCGCTGTCTGTCATGCCTGTGGTGCAGCCAATTCGACGGTAATTCGGCGAGGGCCGCCACACTAGGACGAGGCTGACGTTCAGTGGGATCGCGCTGCCAACCGTCAGGATCCGGTTCTAGTCATGATCGTTTCCGACCGGAGCCCGGTTTGGCCGCCGGCCATCGAGCGCAACCTGCGCAATTGAGCCGCACTTTCCAACTTGCGCTGCTGCTCGAGATCGACGACTTCGGCCGACTGCAGCAGCTTCTTGGTCTCTCGAACGGCTTCGGTATCGGATGCCAGCACCGAACGAGCCAGCACATCGACCTCCCTCGCGAGGTCGTCGGGGGACACGACGCTTTGCACAAGGCCCATCGCGAACGCTTCCTGCGCATCGATATTGCGCGCCCGCACACAGACTTCCAACGCGCGCCCGTACCCGATCAGCCGCACCAACGGGGCGGTTCCGGTCAGGTCTGGTACCAAACCAAGTGCGGGTTCCCTCATACAGAAAACAGCGTTGTCGGCCACAACGCGGATATCGCAGGCCAGGGCGAGTTGGAAACCGGCACCCACTGCGTGGCCCTGCACTGCGGCGATCGAGACGAAGTTGGGGTCCCGCAAGAACATGAAGCCCTGCTGGTATTCGTTCATTGTGTCCAGCGCGGCCGTGTCTGTCTTATCGAGTAGTCCACGCACGGTTTCCACGTCGACGGAGTCGTTGAGCATGGATCGATCCAGCCCGGCGGAGAAGGACGGCCCTTCGGCCCGAAGGATCACCACTCGCACATCGCTCGGCATCGAACGCCCAATCGCGGCCAGTGCGCGCCACATTGCCGGAGTTTGGCTGTTACGGCGGTGCGGTGCGCAGAGCACGATTTCGCCGACCGGCCCGTCTACTGAGAATGTCAGCCCGGCCGAGCGCAACTCGTCTGCACTCGGCGCTGCGCTCATTCGGGTATGCGCTCCAGACATCGTCGTCCTTCCGTTCTGTGTGCGTGACAGTTGTTGTGGGTCTTGGTAGTTCCTTCTAATTTCCTACTGTCAGATCGTCGCCGCCAGCTCGGTGCCCTCCCGGATAGCACGTTTGGCGTCGAGTTCGGCGGCCACTGATGCGCCACCGATGAGATGGGCAGGTCTGCCTCGGGCCACCAGTTCGTCGTAGAGGTCTCGATGGGGCAGTTGGCCGGCACAGACGACGACAGAGTCCACGTCCAGCGTGTCCGCGACGCCATCCACATGGATGTGCAAACCCGCGTCGTCAATCGCGTCGTAGGTGACGCCGGACAACATTCGCACGCCCCGCGCCACCAGGTCGGCTCGGTGGATCCACCCGGTGGTAAGCCCAAGTCCTGCACCAACTTTGTCAAGCTTGCGCTGCAACAGATACACCGAGCGCGGGGCGTCGATCTGTGCCGGCGCCTTGACGCCGCCCGCAACGTGGGGATCGATGTCCACGCCCCAGTGTTCGAAGAACAGCTCACGGCGGTCGATATCATGCGCCGCCCGATCGGTGATGAACGCCGCGATGTCGAATCCGATGCCACCGGCGCCAATGATCGCGACCCGTGCGCCGACGTGCGCGGTACCGCGCAGAACGTCGATATAGCTGACCACCGATCGATGGTGTGCGCCGGCGATCGATATGCCCCGCGGCTTCACGCCGGTCGCCAGAACGACCTCGTCGAAGCCCTCGGCCACCAACATGTCGGCAGAGGCCAGCGTATTGAGTCGAACCGATACGTTCGATTCTTCGAGCTCACCTCGGTAGTACCTGATCGTCTCGCGATACTCCGCCTTGCCCGGAATGCGCCAGGCCAGGTCGAATTGACCACCGATCGCCGACTGGCTCTCGAACAAAGTCACGTGGTGACCCCGACGTCCGGCAAACGCGCTGAACGCCATGCCCGCCGGGCCGGCTCCCACGACACCGATGCGCTTGGTCGTGCGCGGACGAGTGATGTTCAGGGTCAGTTCGTGAGCGGCACGCGGATTCACCAGGCAGCTGGTGAGCTTCTCGGCCAACGTGTGGTCGATGCACGCCTGGTTGCAGGCGATGCAGGTGTTGATTCGGTGCGCCCTGCCGGTGCGGGCCTTCCTCGCGAAATCCGGATCTGCCAGCAGGGGGCGAGCCATGGCCACCAAGTCGGCATGTCCGCTTCGCAGAATCTCCTCGGCGAGTTGCGGAGTATTGATTCGGTTACTCGCGGCAACGGGAATGCCTACCGCGGAGCGCAGCTTGGCAGTGTATTCAACGAACGCTCCGGCAGGCACCGGCGAGGCAATCGTCGGGACGCGCGACTCATGCCAGCCCACTCCGGTGCTGAGGATCGACACGCCATTGCGTTCGAGTTCCTGGGCTAGATAGACGGTTTCGGCAAAGGTCGACCCATCGGGAACCAAGTCGACCACCGAGATCCTGAACAAGATCAGAAAGTCATCGCCAACGGCCTCCCGAGTTCGGCGCGCCACCTCGGTGGCAAACCGCGTCCTGGCCTCCGGGTTGCCGCCCCACTCGTCGACCCGATGATTCGTGCGAGGAGCGAGGAACTCGTTGATCAAATAACCTTCTGAGCCCATGATCTCGACGCCGTCGTAGCCGGCAGATCGGGCCAGGACCGCCGAGTGCGCGAAATCGTCGATCGTGCGCTCTATCTCGGCTGATGACATTTCGCGCGGAACGAAGCTGTTGATCGGGGCGCGTACGGCGCTCGGCGCCACCAGGTCTTCATGTTTGGCGTAGCGGCCGAAATGCAGGATCTGAAGTGCAATCCGCCCGCCCTCGCGATGAACGGCGCGCGTGACCAGCCCGTGTTTCTCGACATCGTCGGTCGTGGCCATTGTGGCACCGACGTCGAACGGCCGGCCCGCACGGTTCGGCGAAAAGCCGCCGGTCACGATGAGCCCAACCCCGCCGCGGGCGCGCTCGGAGTAAAAGGCCGCCATCTTCTCGAAGCCGCCATCGACTTCCTCAAGACCCAGATGCATGGATCCCATCAGCACACGGTTCGGCAGCGTCAGCGAACCCACAGTCAGAGGTTCGAACAGCCTGGGAAAGGCAGTCACAGTCGGAAACGTCCTTCGTCAGTGATCGACACGGTGCCAACCAGCGTACTTTTATGCAACTTGTTGCACAAGCTCGAGATGCAGGTCGGGTGCAGTACTGTTGACCGCGCTGTTATCGCCAACATGTCACCGGAGGTCAGCGGTAATGTCGTTGCGGAGCGCAATCCTGACGGCGCTCATCGAGCGCCCTTCCAGCGGGAAGGAATTGGCGCGCCGGTTCGACCTGTCGTTCGGCTATTTCTGGCATGCCACGCATCAACAGATCTATCGCGAACTGGGCCAGATGTCCGACGCCGGCCTGATACAGCTTCATTCCAGCCAGGAAAAAGGTCGCGGCGGCCCCCGCACCTACGACATCACCGAGGCAGGCGTGCAACATCTCCGGGATTGGGTTGCCACTACTTCGGGCCCGGTCCCGATCAGGGACCCGCTGCTAGTGCGGTTGCGGGCGGCAGCTGCCCTCGGCGATATCGACCTGACCGATCAGGTGCAACAGCATCTCGATCACCACCGCGCACTTCTCGAGACCTATCGAGGCATCGAGCAGCGCGATTTCAGCCGGCCGCTGCGGGGGCGCCGCCAGCGCCTGCAATATCTAATCCTCCAGGCGGGGATCAACACTGAGCTCTCTTGGGCCCAGTGGTGCACGGACGCGCTGAAAAATCTCGTCGCCGAGCGCGGCAGGGCCAACCGCCGCCGGAATTAAACGGCGATTGGTTTCAATCCACTGAGGTTGCCGGCTGGCGGCTCTATGCATATCGCATGTTTGACGGGTTACCCCAGGCGAGATAGATTGCTCTCACTCGTGGCTGGTGGCGGCCCTGCCGTCCCTATATCACCGCGCTGAAAGATTCAGACGAACTCGACCGACCGGGAATCGAATGTCCACCAAGGCAACGTTGCGCGACGCCATACTCGGCGCGTGGGAACTAGTGTCATACACGATTGAAAGCACGCCCGGCGGTGACAAGACGTATCCATTGGGGTCTGATCCGGTCGGGCTGATCATGTACACCGAGGACGGGTACATGTCGGCCCAGCTGATGCGTCGCGACCGGTTCGTCACCGACTCTCCCACGCCGCCCGAGGCTGCAGCGGCGGCCGAATCGGCCTTCGCCACAGGCTACCTGGCCTACAGTGGACCCTTCGATGTCGACGAAGCAACTGGAACGCTGTACCACCAGGTGACCGTCTCACTGTTCCCCCAGTGGCTTGGTAGCACCCAGCTTCGGTGCAGCCACCTCGATGGCGATGTCCTTACGCTCTCGGGCTCCAACACATCAGCGAACGGGGTGACATCAACCCACACGTTGCATTGGAAGCGTGCACCCAGAAAGTGCGGACCGGACAAATAGGCCTCTGCACCAGCTATTTGCGACCAAAGATCTGATCTCATGGTGATAAGACAACCCATGCTCAGCGAGAATGGCTGCAGCAGAACACATCCCAAGAATGGGCCTGCGTTCGGGCGTCAACGGCGTGTTACCTCGATTACATGGAAGGAAGCCCAGCAGTGCCTGACAAACCCGCATCCCTGACCCGAACGACCACGGCAGCCGGAGCTGAAGTGGCGGTACTCACCTTCGACCACCCACCGCTCAATCTCTTCGACCACGCCATGTTCGCCGCTATCGAAGCCGGCATCGCCGACGCAGCCGCGAACCCCCCGCGCGCGCTGCTGGTGCGTGCAGAGGGCAAGGTGACTTCTGCGGGCGTCGACGTCCACCTCTTCGACGGTCTCACGGCAGCGCAAGGCGCCGAGATGTGGAACCGCTTCTTCAACAAGATCGTTTTCCCGCTCGAGGCTCTACCCTGCCCGGTTGTCTTTGCAGCTCACGGGCTGACCCTCACCGCGTCCTTCGAGATAGGCCTGGCCTGCGACATCATCTTGGCCAGCCCGAACGCCAAGTTCGGGCTGATCGAGTCGGTGGTCGGCCTGACTCCTTCGATGGGAGGTCCGCAACGTCTCGCCGAGCGAGCTGGTTCTGGGCGGGCACGTGAACTCGTCATGACCGGCGACCTCTACGAGGCCGCCACACTGGCGGCCTGGGGAGTGGTCAACGCGGTACACGACAACGTCGACGAAGCCGCTCTCGCCCTGGCCCATCGCCTAGCTGATGGGCCTACCCGAGCGCACGCGGCGACGAAGGAGATTATCGCGGCATGGCAGACCGGTGACATTGCTGCGGCCGACCACGTTTCGCCGGCCGTGTCCGGAAAGTTGTTCGGCACTGCCGATCTGCGCGGCGCGGTTCAAAGCTTCCTTACCTCGGGACCGGGTAAGGCCACCTTCACCGGCACCTGACGGTAAGCGCTGGCCTGCTCAGTTCGGGGGCACGAGCATGCTCTGCCATGTTTGTCCCTGGCCGTTGTGGTCCAGATTGCTCTGCGTGTAGACCTTCCCGTCCGGACCCACGTAGCTGCCGGTGGCCGGGTCGTACTCGGCCACCGCTACTGGTGGCGGCGCAACGGGAGCAGGCGGCGGCGCAAGCTCGGGAATCCCCTGTCCCGACAGCGTCGCGTTCGGGTCGCCCTTCCAGTTCGTGCCGTCGTTGAGCGGCACATATGGTTGATCGCTTTCGCACAGTTTCACGGTCGCTGCACGCTTACCGGGCACCGTCGCACAAGGGGTGTTGCGCGCACCGCGGACTGCGACCAGGTCTGAATCCTGCGGAACACGGCAATACAGGTCGCCGGGGGGCATATCGGGCTCGTCCACCGCCGCCGCCGAACGGCGTTGTTGTGCAGGCAGATATCCCGTGCTGCATGGCGGTGGCAAGTTCACGTTGAGGTTCAGGTTGAACTGAGTACCTTCGTAGGCTTGCTTTGTGCCATGGCTGGAAAGGGCCGCGCCCTGAAACTCCGCAAGGACCTGTGGCACCAGGACCAGGGTTTGTTCGATGTGGGGCTGGTAGGTCACCGCGACCTCTCCCAGACTCACCAGGTTGGCCATCAGGATGGGCAGCGTCGGTTGCAGCCGCTCGAACAGTTGTCGACCCTCGTCGGCCGCCGGTGCCCCCTTTGCGAGCAGATCGCTGAATGCGGCGTCGTGCGCCCGCAGTTCGTCAGTGACGGTCGCCAGGTGCGCAGCCCACGCCGAAACCGCATCGGCAGTATTGGATTGAGAATCCAGCACCGGTGCCGATTGGTCGATCAACGCGGTGATTGCATCGAGATTCTTGCGGGCCCCACTGACCACCGCGGTGGATCCTTGCACGAACCGAGCCAGCTCAGGACCCAAGCCTCCCACAGCGGTGTAGCTTTCGTCCACAACCGTCTTCAGATTGTCCCGCGGAATGGCCCGCAGCCCCGAATCCAACGAATCTACAAGGCTATTGATATCCGGCGGCACCGTCACGCGGCTCTCCGGGACGATGTCACCGTTCTTCAATGGCGGTGAAGTGCCATTGCGAGGCAACAGCCCGATGAACTGCTCACCGACCGAGGTCACGCTATGGACTTCGGCGTTGAGGTCCGATGGGATTGCGACGTCCGATCGGAGCGATAATATGGCCTCGACCGCGGTGTCGGTCAACTGAACGTCTTTGACCTTGCCCACTTCAGTTCCGCGATACGTGACGTTTCCGCCGGCGTAAAGCCCTGCAGCACGAGGCATTTGAACCGTCACTTCGTACCGGCCGACGCCAAACATCGCCGGAAGCCGGACGTAGCCGATCGCCATCACCGCGACCGCCAGCACAGTGACCAGCAAATAGATTGCCAATTGCGTCTTGATTCGTCTGTCAAGGTGCATGGTTACCGTCCCTGATCAAAGCGGTAGGGGATGATCAGCGGATTGCCTGCGGTGTACGGACTCGGCGTTTGACCGATCGTGCGGCCCCACTGCAGCTCCAACTTGGTGAGGTCGCCCTCAAATCGGGTCCCGGTGAATATGCCGGCGTCGAGACGGCTCAAAGTCAGGTCGACAACCATGGTCAAATTGGCGTAGTCACCGCGCATCCACTTGTCCAGCGTGTCTTTCGGCCATGGGAAAGTGGTCAAGAAGCTCAGCGCGCGCGTCAAGGCCGGGCCGGCATTTGCCAGCGATTCCAGCACCGGACCAAGGTCTTTGAGTTCGGTTACCAACTTCTCCTTGGATCCGTTGACCGCATCGGCCGTCAACGCGCTGAATTTCCCGAATTCGTCGAGCGCGTCGGTCAGGTGGGTGCGCTGCTCGGAAAGCACGGCCAATGCATCCGGAATTGTGCGTATCGCGTTGTCCAGCACTGGCTTGTCCGCGGCGAACTGACCGGCCAGATCGTTCACGCTCTCCGTGGCCGCGATGATGTCGGCGGTCTGGTCGTTGAGGTGGCCGATGAATTCGTCGAGTTGGGTTATCGCACTGCGTAAGTCGGCTTCGCGCCCGGAAAAAGCGGTGCTCATCGCCTCGGTGATTTCCTGGACTCGGCCGAGTCCACCTCCGTTGAGCAGGAGCGACAACGCCGCCAGCGTTTGCTCGGTGTTCGGGTAGGCACCTCCAGATGAGAGCGGGATCAGCGACCCGTTGTGCAGGCGCCCTTCTGGTGCAACGCCGGTCGGTGCGGCCAGTTCGACGTGCGACGAGCCGAGCAAGCTGGTCTGGCCCACTGTCGCGACAGCGTTGGCCGGCAGTTCCACATCACCGTTGACTGACATCGTGATCAGCGCATGCCAATCCTGGCGCTCGATCTTGGTGATGGTGCCCACGTTCACATCGCCCACCCGAACACGAGAATTTTCCTGCAGCGTAGCCACATCCGGCAGCTGTGCCTGCACTTGGAACGCGCCGGCGCCGCCGCCCTGTGTTCCGGGCATCGTGATCGAGTTCAATCCGTGCCACTGGCAACCGGATAACGCTGCCGCCACCAGCATCAGCACGGACGTGGCGCCGCACACCAACCGTGCGCGTGTCATGAGCCCGGCTCCGGGGGAACCATCAGACCCGGCAAGCCGGCAGCGGGATCGGTCACCAACGGGGTTGGCGGCGCCTCCGCCGCAAGCGGTGCCCCGCCTGACGGAGGCGCAGGCTGTGGCGGCACGTAGTCCGGGCGCAGCCGGTCCTCGCTGTAGGTGACCTCATTGGGTCTGGCCTGGGTGCCGACAAAGAAGTTCAGTCCGAGCGGTAGAAAGTTCATTTGGCGGTTCTTCACGATGGGTGCCAAGTACTGAACGCAGAGCTTCGACGACTCCTCGGCACCCATCCGCGATGCGGCTTGTACTGCACCGCAAATGAACTCGATAGGATTGGCGAAGTTGTTTATGACTGGAGTTGTGCTCATCGCACCCTGCGCCGGCTGATATGTGTTGGAGAGATTCTGTGCCGTGCCGGGGAACACGTGCAAGAACTGCTTGACATCATCGAGGCGGTCGACGAGGGCCTGCGTTACCGACGTCAGCTTGTCGGACGTCACCCCGATCGCTTCGCGGTTGTCAGCGACAAACGTCTCTACGTCGGCGACTGCGGTGTTCAGATCCTCGACCGCCCGGCCCACCTTGTGGGGGTCATCGGCCAACAGTGCGGTCACCGCAGCCAGATTGCGGTTCAGCTGTGCCATCAGGTCGCTGCTGGACTTCAGCGCCGACACGAGGGTGGACACATTCTTCACCGAGGCGAACAGGTCGTCGCTGTGGTCGCCCAACACGGAAAAAGCTTGCGACATCTTGATGATCGTGTCGCGAATGCTGGCGCCCTGTCCGCGCAGGTTATCCGCCGACGTATTGATCAAAGCTCCCAGCGTGCTGACGCCGCCCTGCTCAGTGGGTTGAAGCATCGTGTTGAGTTTGTCCAGCTGCTTACGCATTTCATCCCACTCCACCGGCACAGCCGTCCGGTCCTCGGGAATGACCGCACCGTCCGCCATGACCGGACCGCCCGTGTACACCGGGGCGAGTTGGATGGCGCGAGCGGTCACAAGTCGAGGTGCCAGGATCAGCGCGCTCGCGTTCGCCGGCACCTTGTACTTGTCCTCGACCCAGAACGTGATCTTGGCGCGGGTCGCCTGCGGCTCGATGCTGTCGATGGCCCCGACCGGTACACCGAGAACCCACACCTGGTCGCCGGCAAAAATGCCGTTGCTGTTCTCGAAGTACGCCACGATGTGTGTTCTGTGCGACGACTGCCACAGTGATCTGGAGACCACCACCAAACCGCCCGCGAGGAGTACTGCCAATGTGATGGCCACTGCGACTCTGATTTTGCGGCTCACGGGGTGGCCTCCGCTGGCGGCGGCACTTCACCGGGCGCGGGCACGAACACCGGCGTCGGAGTCGGCGCAGGAGAGGGTGGACCCCCGGGGGGTCCGGGCGGCGGACCGCCCGGCGGCGGTGCCGGTAACGGCTCACGGTACGGGTACCGCGGGTCACCTGGCTTACCGGTGATGGCGTCGGGCAAGTTCAGGTTCGGTTCACCGCCCTGTCCTGTGCGCGGATACGGCACCGGCAGGGCAGGCGTGCCGGGTTGGCCG
Source organism: Mycolicibacterium rhodesiae JS60 (assembly GCA_000230935.2). GTDB lineage: Bacteria > Actinomycetota > Actinomycetes > Mycobacteriales > Mycobacteriaceae > Mycobacterium > Mycobacterium rhodesiae_B. The sequence continues at coordinate 1,520,807 of AGIQ01000002.1, read as the reverse complement.
ACCTGCGGGTCGGTCAACTGCGTCGGCGACAAAACAGCCGGGTCCAAGCCAAGATCGGAGAACGCGGCGTCGATGAACGGCTGTACGAATTGCCCCGGCAACAGGTTGGTGATGTAGGCATTGATGAACGGTCCTGAGGACATCGTCTCACCAATCCGCATCGAGTAGTCGCCGGCAAGCTTGATCGCTTTTTGAACTTGTTCCTTGCGACCGTCCACGATCGCCAGCACTCCGTTGAGCTTGTCCAGAGCTGGCTTCAGAGTCGCTCGGTTCTCGCCGATGAAACCTGAAAGCTGGGTCGCCAACGCCGAAATGCTGTAAGCGATCTGGTCCAGTGCCCGGCTCTGGGTTTGCAGCTGGGCAAGCAACGCGTCGCTGTTGTTGATCAGGCCGACCACCTGATCGGCGCGTTTGGCCAAGACGGCGGTGGCGTTGTTCGCGTTGGTCAACAAGGTGCGGAGCTCAGTGTCTCGCTTGTCGATGGTGTGGGAGAGGCGGGCCACTCCGTCCACCGCGACCTTCAAGTCCGGCGGAGTGTCCTGAAATGTTCGCGCCAACGTCGACAGTGCGTCGGACACCTGGTTGGTCTTGAGGTCGTCGACCGTGGTCGCCAGTTCGCCGAGCGCATCGTTGAGTTCATAGGCCGGCGTCGTCCGCTCGACCGGGATCGGTCCGGTCAGCGTCCCATCGCCGCGCGATGTGACGCTGAGAATCTTCGCGCCAAGCACACTCTTCGTCTTGATCGCCGCCTCGGTTCGGTCACCGAGGCGGACATTGCTGTCGACCTTGAATCGGATCAGCACCCGCGACCCGTCAAGTTCAATCGAGTCAACGTCGCCCACCCGCAAGCCGGAGACCTGCACAGCTGCGCCCGTTTGCAAGCCACCGCCTTCGGCGAAATAGGCCAAGTACTCGGTATCTGAGTTCAGAAATGGCAACTTGTCATACTGCAAGGCCGCGACGACGGTGACAGCGGTGACGGCCACACCGACGGCTCCGATGACTACGCGATTGCGTTCAGCAAAGGGTTTCATCGCGGCGCACACCGACCCGAACTCTGCCCGGCCACTTTCACATACACCGGCTGGCCACCCTTTCCATTCATCTTGAGGACGAGATCGCAGAGGTAGAAATTGATGAAGTTGCCGTATATCCCCTGCCTGGCGAGGATTTGGTACGAATCGGGCAGCGTCTTGAGGAGATTGTCGAAATACTCATGGTCGGCCAACACGGTCCCAGCGGTCCGGTCAGTCTCGGTGACCACCTTTTTGGCTGGGGTACGGGCCTGCTGCAGCAGATCGGCGACCGTGCCCGCAGCGGTGTTGGTGTAGGCAACCGCATTGCTGATATCGGACTTTCGGTCTGCCAGCCCCTTCACCAAATCCGACAAAGAGGTGACAGCCTTGTCCAACTGCGAGCTCTGACCGCCCAACGATCCGAGAACGACATTCAGATTATTGATGACCTGTCCGATCAACTCGTCGCGGTCGGCTAGCGTGCTCGTCACCGCCGCTGTCTGGGCGAGAAAGGAGTTCACCGTCGTTCCCTGGCCCTGGAATGCCGCGATCAGTTGACCGGTCAGCGCGTTGACCTGGTCAGGGTCCAAGGCTCGAAAGAGGGGCCGGAAACCCCCGATCAGTGAGTCCAATTCGAGGGCCGGCAGCGTCCGGTCGGTGGGAATGGTTTCGCCCGGATTGAGTCGTTTCAGGCCGCCCGCGCCCTCCTCCAAGGACAGGTACCGGCCACCGAAGACGTCGGCCCACCGGATCGCCACCCTGGTTCCTTCGGTCAATGTCACCGAGTTATCGGCGGAAAACTCCACCATGACAAGAGAATTGGGTTGTAGGGAGATTTTCTTGACCTGTCCAACTTCCACCCCGGCGATCCGGACGAACTGGTCCTGTTTCAACCCGGACACATCGGTGAAGACCGCGCGGTAGGTCTTTTCGCCTTGGAATCGCAACCCCGCGAAGATCAGCAGCATCGCGAAAAAACCCAAAGAACAGACGACAACGAAAATCACCAGGCGCCCCACCGCGCCGACCAGATTATCTTTCACGGCTGGTCACCTCCAGGTGCCGGGACAGAAACCGGAGCAGCCGCCGGCGGCAATTCCGCGGGGGGACTCGGCGCCGGTGGCGCCGGCAGACCTGGATACAGAGGCGTACCGTCCCGCCCGTACAGCGGTGCGCCGTACGGTGGAGCACCCGGATATGGCACCGGTCCGATCGCCGGCGGCCCCTCGCCGCGCACGCTCGGCGGCTGTGGCATCCCGCGGGTCACCGGGAAGAAGTTCTCCCACCACGGATGACCGATTCCGGGGTTGGGCCGGATGTCCAATCCTGTCCCCCAGCCGGTGTCCGTAACGAGTTGACGCACCGGGAAGTTCTTCGCCACGTTGGGCAGGGATCCGCAACTCGGCTGACCACCTGGGCCGCCCTTCGCGGCAATGATCGGCAGGTTGTCCGGATATCGGTACGGATCGTCGCCCAGACCGAGGCCCGTGTCCATGATCCAGGTGCGCCCGTTCCCGCCGAACTGTGCATAGCCCCCGTTGTCCAGGTACCACTTCGCTCCGACGAGCGTGCAGGTGAGCACCGGGGCGTGCCTCAACAGCAGATCGGTGGTCGGTGCTGCGGTGTTGACCGCACGTACCAGGTTGTCCTTGCTCGGCGCGAGCAGGTTGATACCCGCCCGAGACAGTCCAGATATGTTCAGCAGCACAGCATCCAGGTCTTTCGCCTGATTCGTCACCGTGACGCTGGTGGTGCTGGCCGAATTCATGATGGCCAAAAGGTCCTGTGCCGCTGCGCTGTAGGCATCACTGAAACCCTTGATAGAACGCCAGTCTCGCGCCATCGTGTCGCTTCGCGGATTGAGCGCCAGCAGAACTTGATTGCCATCAGTGGTGGCCTGTCCGATCTGCTTCCCACGACCGCGGACTCCTTCGGCCACAGCGCTCAAGGTCGCATTCAGCTTCGCCGGGTCGATCTGCTTGACGACCCCAACCAGGTTCTCGAATACCGTGTTGACTTCGGTGCTGACGTTGGCCGATCGCAGCACCGCCCCGGCCGCCACATGCTGAGGGCTGGGATCCGGCGGCGTCGTCAGTTCTACGTACTTGACCCCGAATATCGTTGTCGCCTTGATCTCGGCCCGCACATTGGCCGGGATGTAGCGCACCTTGTCGGGGAACAGCTCCAACGTCAAACTGGTGGGGCCTGCCGAGCGTGTCACCGAAGCGACCCGCCCGACCTCCACGCCGCGCATCTTCACCCTGGCGCCGGGTTCCATGACAAGACCCGATCGATCCGCCGTCAGCGTGACGCGTTCATAAGAATTGAACGATCCGGCGTACATCGCCGAACAGATGACCGCCACGGCCACCACAGTGACGATCAAAATCACTGTCCACCACGCCGGGTGGAGCCGCCGTGATTCGCGAGCCGAATCCATGCCGCTACCCGCCTAGGTGGAAGTTGCTGGACTGACCGTAAAGAGCTAGCGATACGAACACCACGACGAAACAAGCGCCGATCAGCGATGTACGTACCGCACGCCCAACGGCTTCCCCGACTCCCGCTGGTCCACCTGATGCGGTAAACCCGTAATAGGTGTGCACCAACATGATTACGACCGTCATGCTGATCGCCAAGACGAATGACCAGAGAATATCGGTGGGGACCAGGAATGTGTTGAAGTAGTGGTCATACACCCCGGTCGACTGGCCGTAGAACGCCGTCGTGGCCACCCGCGCAGATAGGAAGGCCATCAGTACCGCGACGCAGTACAGCGGGATCACCACAAAGATCCCCGCCAGCACTCGAGTCGCAGACAAATATGCGATCGAGCGAATCCCCATGACCTCCAGCGCGTCGATTTCCTCGTTGATCCTCATCGCGCCCAGCTGTGCCGTCGCGCCCGCACCAATCGTGGCCGACATACCGAAGGCCGCCGTCAACGGCGCGACAAGCCGCACGTTGAACAGCGCGGAACCGAAGCCTGTCACCGCTTCGACTCCCACATCTGAAAACTGGCTGTAGCCGATTATGCCCGGCAGGGCGCCGGTCGAAATATTCAAGAAGGCGACGATGCCGATCGTTCCACCGATGACCACTAAAGCGCCTGTCCCTAAACTCATTTGGGCTACCAGGCGCAGCGTCTCCACTCGATACCGAATCGCCGCATCGCCGACCGCACCCAGCGTCTTGAAGTAGAACTCCGCTTGGGTACCGATGCGGTTCCACCCGGCCGCCCAACCGCGCGCCAGCTGACGCGTACGCGGCGCGCGCCTGCTGGGCAGCCCGACGCTCACAGTGTCACCTTGAGCCCGATTGCTGTAGCAATGACGTTGATGACGAACAGCGCCATGAACGAATAGACGACTGTCTCGTTGACCGCATTACCTACGCCCGCCGGTCCGCCCTGCACCGAAATGCCTTTGTAGCAAGCGATCAGACCCGCTGAGAGGCCGAACAACGCCGACTTGATCACTGAAATGATCACATCGGCCGGTCCGACAAGCACAGTCAGACTTGCGATGAAAGCGCCCGCAGTGACGTGCTGGGCGAACACCGAGAACAGGAAGGCTCCGGTCAGCCCCACCAGGATCACCACTGACGTCAACAGCAATGCGACCACCGTGGCGGCGAGGATCCTTGGCACCACCAACGCCTGAATCGGGTTGATGCCCAGCACTCGTAACGCGTCAAGCTCCTCGCGAATCGTTCGCGACCCCAGGTCCGCACACATCGCCGTCGCACCCGCACCCGCGACCACCAACACGGTCACCATCGGGCCGACCTGGGTCACCGTCCCAAGGGCCGCGCCCGCGCCGGTGTAGTCGGCCGCCCCGAACTCCATGAACATGGCATTGAACGTGAACACCATGAGGACGGCGAAGGGGAGCGCCAGCATCAACGTCGGCAGGATCGACACTCGCGCCACAAACCAGGTCTGCAGCAGCAACTCTCGCCAAGCAAACGGTCGCCGCGGCATCGCAACGAGGGTGTCGAGTGCCATGGCGAAGAAGCCACCCAAGGCCCCGAACGGTTTGGTGAGGGCCCCTGCTGAGAGGCGCTGCACAGCTTGATGCCCAGCTGTCATAGGTGTCGTCCCGTCATGGCGGTGGCGCGTGCAGTCACTGCGCCACCTCGTAGGGGATCGGTCTGTTCTCTCTGACCCAGGCTCGTTCCATCTCGGATTCGGGCAGCGGCGGAACCAATCCCTGAACGCGCCATAGGTCCATAGGCGTCTCGTCGATGTGGACTTCCCAGTTGAAGCCGCGCTCCTTGACAAGCGGCGCCAGCCTCTCTTCGATGACTGCCATGCAGGCAGCTCGCATTTCAGCGGTTTCCAGCTGTCGCGAGCAGTGATCGATGCGGATGCGCACGAAGTTGTCGGCCGCCTTTCCACCGACGTACATGGAGTAGGCGGGCTTCTCATGGAAGATGACGACTACGTAGAACTTCGGCAGGCGCGCATGGTCCACATAGATCGAGGTGATCGACTCAGACAGTTGCTCCTTTTCCATTTCGGTATAGGCGTTTTCGGGCGCGAAGATCTCCCAGCAAGTCATTGATTGTCCCCGATCGATACCTGATTCTTTTGTGTCACAGGGTGGTTCGGTGTCACAGTGACCCGGCCGACGGTGGGTGAGTCAATGGCCGGCGTGGGAGTTTCGGTCGCTGCCGGGTCCGCACTGACTCGATGCACGGCGTGGATCGCAGGTGTGACGTGCCGCTCGGGTGGGGGGTCGTCGTGGTGTTGTGGCATTCGCCACGAGGCGCCGAAATTTATTGACGGCAACCTCGCCACGCCCTTCGCAGCGAAGAGCTCGCTAGACACGATCCGAACCTCCCAATGTGGTGGTAGCCACAAAGTATCGATTGAGTGCGCGCCGTCTCATAGAACAATCGCGCCGCCTCCCGGTACAGGAATGCCCCCTCGGCTAGCCCCGTTGGGGGCAAGACGGCGTGACCATCAGTCCGATTTCGACAGACGCGACGAGCGCCGTCTTGAACTGAATTGAGCAAAGACCCTGCACAGCAGGGCATTCCGCGCTCGGGTACGCACACAGCACCGACTTGAGTCGGGCGACGAAATCAGATGGCTCAATCGCGAGCAGAATCGCCACCCTCGCCGGAATCGGCACCGGTGGTCCGCAGTCGCGAAGGCGACGTGTTGAACCATCTGCGCACCGCACGTGCCAGGCTCGACTGTTCACGCATGCCTACCCGGGTCGCGATCTGCGCAAAGGACAGGCGCGTTCTGGTGATGTAGTTCAAGGCATGCGCCTTCCGTACATCGTCGACGATCTCGTTGAAAGTACTGCCCTCGTCGGATAAGAGCCGCTGAAGCGTACGCGGGTGAAGTTGCAACAGCCCGGCGACCGTCGCTAGATCCGCGTTGTCGAAGCCAAGGTGGTCGAAGACGATCTCTGCCACGAGATCCGACAATGGTGACTGCGTGTGACCGAAGTGCGCTTCCAGGTACTCGATCGCAATCTCGCGTAGCAACTCGTTGCCTCCCCTGACCGGCGCCGACAATAGCTGACGCGGTACTCGCAGAACGGCGTTGTTCGCATCGAACCTGGCGGGCGCCCCGAAAAAGTCGGCATAGACCGTCTCGGGCGCTAGCCGGGCATGAGGGAAGTGCACAGATCGCAACCCGTAGGGTGCGCCGCCGTTTAGCAGGACCATGATGCGATGGACCACCCCGAGTCCATAGTCGGTGGGTTGAGGAGACGCGCTCGGCGTGGCGATTCGGTAGCGAAGGCCGACCATATCCGGATCGTGGAGTGGATCGGCTACCTGTTTGAGGGACATGGCGGGGCTGTGAGCAGACAGGTAGCGGTGGGCGCATTCGACGGCTTCACCGATCGTTCGCGAATTCTCAATGACTACCGCGACCGGGCCCAAGTAATCGAGGTCCTGCTGAGCCGCCATGCGCAATCCGAAGTCCGGCATCGACAACCGCGCGGCCGCATCTTCGAGGAGCCGCTCGTGCACCCCGACACTGATGAATGTCTCGCGCCCGGCGATCCCTTTCTCATCCAAACCGTGCGCAGCTAGAAGCTCCGCAGCCGACCCACCCAGCGAACTTACGAGGGTAGAGAATCCTCGCAGGCTGGTCGCCCGGATGGGCGCCTCGGTGTCGCGCAAAGACAAATCCTTGCCGTCTCGGGACAAGCAATGGCAGATCTATTCGAGGATGCTAAGTGATCTGGGTCTCAGCCGAGGGAGTTGAACGCAATCCGGAGTGAGACCGTCCGTCCCAGCAAGTTGGGGTACCCATAGGAGGCAGGCTGTGACATTAGCCGAAGCCACTTTGCGCCGGTCCGACCAAGCAGCGCTCGACGAACAGGACTTCTACTGGCGGACTGCCATGCGTGACCGCATCGCCAACTTGAACCTGCGGCGCACTGAGCGAGTCGGAAGCTTCGGCTCGTTCAGGATCCGCGATCTCGCCGATCTCCTCATCACCGATTGGGAGTGCGGACAGATCGACGGCGTTCGCGGCAACAGTTACGCACGTCGCGACGATGATGCCTTGTTGCTCTTCACGGCGTATGCGGGCAAACAGATCTTCGAATTCGCAGACCAGACCGTCGTGCTCAGACCCGGCGCGCTTCTGATCACCAGTACTCGGGCAACTGGAAGCTTCGTCGTTCCGGATCGCCTGAAAAAGCGGACCATCAAGGTGCCTATGGCGGCGCTTTCCCCATTCGACACGGCAAGCCGCGTACCCGATCACCTGCTCGTGGACACAGCGGGGAATCCTCTCGCCAAGCTCCTTCAGGACTTCATCAACGGCATCGACAGCCAATACGGTCGCATGTCAACGGCCGAGATCGAGGCCGCACGCAATGCCTTGCTCACGTTGATATCCGGAATGATCCGGGCAAGTGCGCTCCCTGACGTAGGCGAGCGCGACCTCCTCCCGATGCTGCGGCGACAGCTCGAGACGTGGATCGTGGAACACCTCCCGGCCGGAGCGGTCCGGGTGCAGGATCTCGCTGCGGCACACAACGTTGCGCCCAGGACCGTCCACCGCGCATTTGAGGCAACCGGAGACACCGTCGGATCGATTGTCCGCAAGCACCGCCTGGCTGCAGCGCGAGACGACCTCGTGAACACGAATCTCTCGATCGCCGCGATTGCGCACCGCTGGGGATTCTGCGATGCGAGCCACCTCGGTCGAGAATTCCGGCGACAAATGTCTTTGTCGCCGGGTGACTATCGGGAGGCTCACGGGACTCACCGGACGTTGAGAGTTGTCAGCGTGGACAGCGATCGGCGGCAACCGATGAGGGTCCGATAGCCCCAGATCCTTTCATCACGTGCTCCGCTGAGGTGGTGCCGACTCCGGCCCCTTCTGCATACCCGGCCCCGCGCGCAACCAACGGATTGACCGTGGCCTCGCCGAACCGCGAGCCCCAATTGGTGGCCAGCATCAACGCGACCAGCGCGGATCCGATTGCTGCGGCGGCGATCAGCACCCAACCGCGCCGCACCGCGGCCAGCTCGATGACCGGCTGGTAGACGAACGTAACCATGACGGTGCCACATACGCTGCCGAGTTGTCGCGCCGTGTTGATGAGCGCCGAGCCGGCGCCCCACCGGTGTGACGGCAAGGCGCGGCCGGGAACAGTGGACAGGCTTGGCATGACCAGTCCGATCCCGGTGCCGGTCAGCATCTGGCCGGGCAGGAAGTCAGCGAGGTAGTTCGGTTCGGCGCCAACGCGGCACAACCACACGATGGCTCCCGCTGCATAGAGGATGGCGCCAATCGCGGCGACCAGACCGACGCCCCAGCGGTCGACGAGTCGTCCGGCCACCGTTGCCGACACGACGACCACGACAACGGCTCCGGGCGATAGCAACAGCCCGGCGACCGCGGGTGTCTGATGCCAGACGATGACCAGGAAGAGCACATTGCCCAACAGCATGGCGCCGAATGCGGTAGCGAACAGCAGCTGCACGAGGCAGCTGATCCACAGCGGTGTGACTCTGATCGCGATGAGATCGATGATCGGCGTGTGATGGCCATTCGATCGCCATACGGTCACGGTGATCGCGACGACGCCGACCGTCGCGGCCAGTGCAACTATTGCGCCATTTGAGAAGGTGGGCACCTCGACGAGTGCCCACACGAGCGCGGCGACGCCGACCACAAGAGCAAGAGCGCCTATCACGTCTGGGACCGCAGAACCCGATTGACCCGTCTCCCCGAGGACGAACCAGCCGACGGCCACGACGATCACCCCTACCGGCAGGTTGACCAAGAAGATCCATTGCCACGAGAAGCCAACCAGCACACCACCCAACGGCGGTCCCAGTGCCGCGGCCATGGCGCCGACAGCTGACCACATGCCGACCGCCCGAGTCCGCCGGTCCGCGGGCACGGCGGCCAGGAGCAACGCCAACGAGCTGGGCATGAGCATCCCGGCGCCGAAGGCTTGAAACACGCGGGAAGCTACCAGCATGGCAAACGTCGTCGACAGGCCGCATGCCAGCGACCCAGCCAAGAAGATGGTGAGCCCGGCGAGAAAAATTCGCCGGTGACCGTAGCGGTCGCCGAGCCTGCCGGCGGGAGTGAGGACAGCGACGAACACGATCGTGTACGCGTTGAGTACCCAAGACATCGCTGCGAGGTCGGCATTGTGGAACGCGCGGATGATGTCGGGATACGCGACGTTGACGATGAACACATCGAGGCTCGCCAGGAAGACTGCCGTCGATACCAGAAGGGTGGTCGCGACGGCCGACCGGTTGGCGGAGTCGTGAGCCGTCACGCATACCTCGCTAAATCGTCAGATCGATCGGTGTTCGACGCACCAGACACCCTGAGTATGGTTCACTATACTCAACGCCCCGGAAGTGAAGTGGTGATCGTGACCGTTGTGCTGGTACATGGAGTCCCTGAGACGCCCGCGGTGTGGGATCTGCTCGTGCCGCAGTTGTCGCGCAAGCCGGTAGTGCGACTCGCTCCCCCCGGCTTTGGCGCCGCCGTTCCCGTCGGCTTTACCGCCACGGTTCGCGAGTACCGGGACTGGCTCATCAGTGAACTGGAGGCCATCGTGGCTGCCGATGGGCCGGTCGACCTGGTGGGGCACGACTGGGGCGGTGTACAAGCGCTGAGTGTCGCGATGACACGTCGGGATCTGCTGCACAGCTGGGTTTCGGACGCCCTCGGGCTGCTCGATCGGGACTATGTCTGGCACGCGCGAGCGCAGACCTGGCAGCAAGAGGGCGCCGGCGAGGAACTGCTTGCGGGTTGGCTGGCGGTCGGGCCAGAGGCGTTCGCCGGACAGCTGAGCGCGATAGGGATGGATCCTCGGGTGGCACAGCGCGTCGCACTCGGTTTCGACGATGCGATGGCCGATTCGATTCTGCGGCTTTACCGGTCGGCGGTCCAGCCGGCAATGGCCAGACTCGGCGCGGGCCTGGAGAAGGCGGCCGTGGTTCCCGGGCTCGCGTTGATTCCGAGCGAGGACCACATGACCGGTCCCGCTGGCGGCGCGCAGCGCGCCGCCGCCCGCAGTGGTGCCCGCGTCGAGGTCCTCGATGGCCTGGGCCACTGGTGGCTGACGCAGGACCCCCAGCGAGCCGCGGCGGTGCTGAACCACTTTTGGGAGACATTGTGATCGCACAACGCACAGGGAACGAAGATGCTGCTTGACCTTCGCGACGAGCTTGTAGCTTGGCGGAAGAGCGGAACACGTTTCGCGCTGGCAACGGTCGTTCGCACCTGGAAGTCCGCACCCAGACCAGCTGGTGCCGTCATGGCAGTAGCCGAGAACGGCAACGTCATCGGGAGCGTCTCAGGTGGCTGCGTCGAGGGCGCGGTGTATGAGTTGGCTCAGGAGGTATTGGAGTCCGGCACCCCTCAACTCGCCACCTTCGGAGTCGGAGACGAGGACGCCTTCGCCGTCGGCCTTACCTGCGGGGGCGTCCTCGACATCTTCATCGAGCCGGTGGACGATCGCGCGTACCCCATGTTCGACGAAGTTCTCGCGCGCATCGGTGACGAGCAGTCCATCGCGGTCGCGACGGTGGTCAAGCCCGGTCCCGATTCAGGCCGGCACATGTTGGTCGATCACCGATCGGTCGACGGGTCGCTTGGAAACGACGCCGATGACGAAGCAGCACGGTTCGCCGCGCGAGCGATGCTGACCAAGACCGCGGTCGGCACCATCGACGGCGCCGCCGATGTTCAGGGACGACCCGATTTGTCAGTGTTCGTGCAGTCCTACGCGCCCGCCCGCAGGATGATCGTGTTCGGTGCCATCGACTTCGCAGGCGCCGTATCTCGGATCGGAAAGTTTCTCGGCTACCGGGTCACCGTGTGCGACGCCCGACCCATTTTTGCGACACCGGAGCGGTTCCCGCTCGCAGACGAGGTGGTGGTCGACTGGCCGCATCGATATCTGACCTCCCAGGAGGTCGATGAGGAAACCATCCTCTGCGTGCTGACCCACGACCCGAAGTTCGACATTCCCCTGCTGAAGGTCGCGCTCGCGACGCCGGCGAGGTACATCGGGGCGATGGGCAGCCGGCGAACGCACGCTGACCGGCTCGCGCGGCTGCGCGAGGAAGGTGTGCCCGAGCATCTGATCTCCCGGCTTCGCTCGCCCATCGGACTCAACCTCGGTGGTCGAACGCCCGAAGAGACGGCGGTCTCGATCGCGGCCGAAATCATCGCTGCCGCATCGGGATCTGATGCACAGCCGCTCAGCGCCGTCGAGACACCGATACATCCGTGAGTGTCTTGCGGCGACGACGACGCTGGCAGCCGTGTTCCGCCGGCAGGCATGTCTGTTCTATTCCAGCGACGACGCCGGTTCGTAGCGTGAGGGCACCCTTGCGTCCACCGCACATCCGACGGGATCTTTGATGCCAGACAACACAGTGAGGGCCCGGCTGATTGCCAGGGGATTGCGAAGTGCACAGGGGTCCATCAAGTACGTCGATCCGGTGCGGCCGAACGAGGCGCGTGGGCTTGTCGCGACGGTGTATCAGCAGATGGAAAGCGACTACGGTTTCCTGGCTCCGCCCATCACCCTGCACTCGCCCTCCCCGGACGTGATGGCGGCCAGCTGGTTGTTGATGCGCGAGACGCTGCTCGCATCGGGGCGCGGCGATCGTCTCGTCAAGGAGTCCATTGCTTCCGCGGTGTCGGAAGCGAACACCTGCCAGTACTGCGTCGAAGTCCACGACGCGACGCGACAGAGCATCGACGGAGCCTACGACGCTGACCCCGTACGAGCCTGGGTGCGCGGCGGCCCACGGCCCTTCCCAGACAACCAACTCGAGGAGTGTGTGGGAGTAGCGGTGACCTTCGAGTACATCAACCGGATGAACAACGTCTTCCTGCCCGAAAGTCCAATCCCGGCAAGGGTTCCTAGCATCGCACGCAATCGCGCGCGGCGAACGGTCGGCTGGGCGGCCGCCTCCAGCGGCCGGGACGTCGAACCTGGGGAGTCGCTGCGTCTGCTTCCGGACGCCCCACTGCCCGAGGACCTGTCGTGGTCGGCCGGACACTCGACCATCGCCGACGCGTTCGCCCGGGCGAGCGCGGTCATCGAATTGGCGGGTGCCCGGTCAGTGCCGCTTCATGTCCGGCAGCTGGTGAGCGTGCGGCTGTCCGGGACCACGGCCGACATCGGCCTGAGCCGCAGCTGGGTCGATCATGCCGTCACCGACGTGCCCGCCGGCGACCAGGCACTTGCGAAGCTGGCTCTGCTGACTGCATTGGCCTCCTACCAGGTCGACGCCGATGTAGTCGCATCCGCACGCCGCGCGTGCCCCGACAACTCTGCACTTGTCGACCTCACCGCGTGGGCGAGTCTGACCGCTGCCCGACGCACGGCTTCGCTGTACTTGCACGCCAGTCGGTGAACCCACCGGATACCCACGGGTTCTCTGGCATTTGCGTACCACCGCCTGGCATATCGGTTCTATTGCTCAGGAGTCGTTGTTTCATACCGTGGGTTCGTAGTCGCGGTACACATGCGGACAGCTCAAGGCACTCCGACTGATTCACAAGCTTGGAGGACCGCCATGGAGACCCCAACCACTGCGCGGTATGTCGACAGAATTCAAATTGCCACGGTACAACCTCATTTCCGCCAGGCAGCGGAGTCGCTAAGAAGAGCAGTTCGTAGGTGCCCGGATGTGGATTGTCGTCACCAGTGACGGCCGACGGGTCGCCGGCATCTGCACGGAGGCAGATGCGCGCCGCACTGTCCATAGATTGGGCGTTACGCAGTTGCGCGGACCGTATTCCTGGGACGTTGTCGACAGCCTCGGACGCAGATTCGTCGCAGAGATCAAGCATCGAGCAGGACACGGATCATGATCGTCTGCCAGACAGTTCGCCCAGGTCCTCACTTCGGGACCGTCACCGAAGTCGGGCCCGTAGTCGTCGACATCTCGACGACTACGGGTCTTTCGCGGATCGCCTGTCCAGGGGAACTGCCGCGCCTCAGACCAACGGCGAAATAGCGAAGACGCGGGAAAGCCATGCCACCTGTACGCGAAGGCAACCTGGCTTGGGCGCTCATCGAAGCTGTCAAGCCTCATCTGACCGCCCGTGAAAGCACTCAGGTGTTCGTCGTCGTCGGCGCAGGCGACACCTTCGCGGCGATCCGTGGCCTCATCAGACTCGCTGCGGCAAAGAAGATCCCGCTGCGTCCTCGACTGGTGCAGCTATGTGCCACCTGGCTGGACACCTACACCCTCCACGAGGAATACGAGGGCCTCCGCCGGATGATCGAAGACTGTCTGATGCCGAATTCCGTCGACGTCGTTCCAGCGATCAGTCAATCATCCGCACTGTCGAAATCTATGCCTCGTCCGCCGACCGTCACGACCGGATATCTTGCGCCGCGCCTTCCGGCCCCGCGTTCAGCGGATAGCCGTGTTTGAACCAGGCTTCGAGGGCCGAAGTGGCGCTTGTGTTCCACTGGCGGGCGGACCTGTTCTATTCCCTGTAGCACGGTGATTCGTACGGTGAGGTTTCGCCGCACCGCAACCTGCATGGGCGCGGGCGCCGACTGAACATCCGCAACTTGGAGGTACCTCGTGGACAGCGCGACCCAGTCATCGACCGTGAACTCGACGGGATCCACCGACGCCCCACCGATCCGCGCCACGGTGTATGCCGGCCGCTGGCCGAACATTCCGGCCGTTGAGTTCCCAGGGATTCCCAACGGCACCTTCTCGCCGACCACATCGGCCTTGATCACCGGGGCCACCGAGGCGGTTCTGATCGACGCCCAATACCTCAAAGACGACGTCCGCGACCTGGGAGATCTCATCGAGCGCACGGGCAAGAAGCTCACGACGATCTACATCACCCACGCCCACCAAGATCACTACGTCGGTTTCGGGCCCCTCCTCGAGCGGTTTCCCGGCGCCAAATGTGTTGCGCTGCCGCATGTTGTCGAGGCAGTCAAGGAGTCCATGGACATGCAGACCGAACAGTGGAAGCTGCTATTCGGCGATGCGACTGTGACGGCCGGACCGGTGCCCGAGCCGATGCAGGGCCACACGCTCTACGTCGACGGTTCGCCACTGAACATCATCGAGGTGAAGCAGGCGGACATCCATCCCACGACCATCGTGCACATACCCGAAATTGACGTCGTGGTGGCCGGTGACTCCATCTACAACGAAATCCACCCCATGCTGGGGTTTGCTACGCCGGCGGAATGGCAGGACTGGCTCGAGACGGTCGATGTCGTTGAACGCCTCAAGCCTCGAATGATCGTGGCCGGCCACCGCAGGCCCGACGGTGATGACTACGCGGTCGACCAGATGATCGCCCAGACCCGCTCCTACATCAAGGACTTCGCGGCCGAGTACGAAGTCGCCAAGGATGCCGACGAGCTAGTCGCCGCAATGACGGCGAAGTATCCGAATCACGGCAACCTCTGGACCCTGCAGTTCTCGGCCCTGGCCGTGATGATGGCCCGCGCGGGCGGGGCTTCACCGGCGGACATCACGTCGTAACGCGCCGGGTCCAGGCCCGCAATCTGCGAAAGGGTCTAAACCACCACAAGGTCGACTTCGAAGGCCACTAGCAGCGGCCGATCCTTGTTTCGGCCCAGATTCCAGCCGTCCCCTTCAGTCGGCCGGCAACTGGAATACGCGTCGCATCACCTGCACGGCACGGTCGTCCCCTTCGACCGTCATCCCCCGCAGCGCCGGCTTGCGCTGTGCTGCGGTCGCGCCCAGTCGGGCGGTAATCAGATCCGCCGACGTCGCTGTCACCGTCACCGCGAAAGGTCCGCGAGCCGCCTGCAGTTCGCCTCGGTCGACGGCGAATTCAAATGCGCGGCCATCGATTTCGAAGTGGTAGGACGCGCTGACATCGCTCGCCAAGGCGGAGTCAAAGCCGAGCAGTATTCCGGTGAGGAATCCGTTCAGCGGCGTGCAGGCGCTGTCACTGAGTTCTACCTGATCTAGCCCGAACATCGCGATCGCCTTGATCACGGGCGGAACCTTCCGCCATCCCAATTCGCTGAGCGCGTAGACCGTACGGGCGACCGGAGCCGGCAGTTCTGTGCGGGCAACGAGGGCCGCCTCTTCTAGTGACCGAAGCCGTTCGGCCAGCAAGTTGGTCGCAATCCCGGGCAGCTCGGCACGCAGGTCACTGTAGCGGCGCGGCCCACCGAGCAACTCCCGCAAGATCAGCAGTGTCCAGCGTTCGCCAAGGACATCCAAGCCCTTCGCGACGGGACAGTTCTGGTTGTAAGTCCTCTGGGCGGCCACACCGCAAATCATACTACTGAGACGGAGTTATCAACTATCTAGATAGTATTAGCGTCTACATGGTTTATTTGTTAGTCTGATGCAGAGCATGCGGTCGCTCAACGAGAGACCCGCCCGAAACCGTCATACCCGCACTGAGAGGACAGACATGCAACGTAGTGAGTTTCCAGACGCGACTTACACCAGTACGTGGAGCAACGGCCGCGGCGAGGTTCGGTTCTTCACCCGGCCCGATGGTTCGCGGCTGCGCTACTACACCGCAGGCACCGGTCCCCCGCTCGTTCTCATGCACACCGTGCGCGGCCAATTGGACTACTACCAGCGGGTGATTCCGCTGTTGTGGGACCGGTTCACCGTCTATGCAGTGGATCTGCCCGGGATGGGCTGGTCCGACATCGTGCCCGGGGCACAGTACGAGGAGCCGCAGTTGCGCGCCGCGGTGGTCGAGTTCGTCAACGGACTGAACCTTCACAGTGTCACACTGGCCGGCGAATCCCTGGGGGCCGCGCTCGCCTTGTCCGCATCAGTCGACCTCAAAGAAAGGGTGAGCCAGGTCGTCGCGTTCAATCCCTACGATTACCCCAGCGGGCTGGAGCGCGGAAACGCGATCGCCCGATTCATCATCTCCAGTGTGCGGATGCCGGTGTTGGGCCCGGTGTTCGCAGGGGTGGAGCCGCGGCCGATCGTGCGTCACGTGCTACGCGGCGGCTACGTTGACAAGACCAAGTTGCCCGAGGACTTCCTGGACGAACTGCTGAGAAGCGGTCGCCGCCAAGGCTATCCGAAAGTGGCGCGGGCGGTCTACCGTAGCCTCAAAGGCTTCGATCGGGCACGGGAGCGCTATTCGCAAGTGTCAGCGCCGGTCACACTCGTCTACAGCGAAGATGACTGGTCTCGGCCCGCAGAGCGAGACCGGGTCGCAAATGCGTTGACGGACGTTCAACGCATCACCTTGCCGCACACCGGGCACTTCTCGGCGTTGGAACGGCCCGACGACATGGCTCGCATCCTGCTTGGGACCATCGCGAGCTGATCGCCACAAGTCAACGCCCGCAACGGGCTACGGACGTCGGGAATAGCCGCCCACGAGTGGGACGTTGAGAACGCGTAACGATGGGAGTTGGGTGCGCGCATGGAATTCGGGATATCGACCTTCGTCAACGACGACACCATCGACACGGTGTCGCTGGCCCGTGCGATAGAAGAGCGGGGTTTTCACGCGCTCGCCATCGCTGAGCACACTCACATCCCGGCGAGCAGGGAGTCCGCCTACCCAGCTGGTGGTGAGCTCCCGAGCATCTACTACCGCACCCTGGACCCATTCGTCACACTCGCCGCAGCGGCAGCGGTCACCTCCCGGATCGATTTGATCACTGGTATCGCCCTCCTCATCCAGCGAGACCCCATCATCACGGCGAAAGAAGTCGCCAGCGTCGATCAGATTTCGGGTGGACGATTCGTGTTCGGTGTCGGTGCAGGATGGAACATCGAGGAATTGCGCCATCACGGCACTGACCCGAGGACGCGCGGCGCGCTACTCGACGAACGCCTCGAAGCCATCAAGACACTGTGGACGTCAGAACCTGCCGAGTACCACGGCCGCTACGTCGACTTCGACTCGTCATACCTGCGTCCGAAGCCGGTCCAGAAGCCGCATCCGCCCATCCTGATCGGGGGTGACTCAGATGCCACCGTCAGGCGGATCATCCGCCACGGGGCGGGTTGGATTTCCAACCCAGCGTCGATCAAGCACCTGAGCCGCCGCGTCGATCAATTGCGTGAGGGCGCCGGCCGTGACGTCCCGCTGAGGACCTTTGCCACACCGATCGATCCGGACTACTGGGGCGCACTCGAAGGCCTCGGGTACGCACAGGTGAATCTCTTCCTGCCCCCGGCGCCGGCCGACGACTCGCTTCGACTGCTCGACGAGTACGCCAAGAAGGTCGCGACCTACCGCAGCGAATCCCCCGGAGACCAAACGTGACCACGAGCATCCCCCATACCGTCAACCGCTTGGTCATCGACGCTGACGACGAGTTTGACATCGTCCGTCAACGGTACGAATCGCTGGTGCCCACCCTGAATTTCGCCGAGTTCGTCGAAGTGATCGGGACAGGTGACTATGCACGCGTACAGCAGTACACAGCAGAACACGCGCCGAATGCATTTCTGAATTTCTGGGCGCTGGACCCGACGCCGATGATGCAGCTGGTCGGTCATCAACGCCGGGCCATCACTTACGTGGTGGGCAACAACGTCATCGCGGAGACCATGTTCCGTCACGACCCCGGCATCATTCTCTATGCTCCATTGCGCACGGCCATCCACGAATCCACCTCTGGTCGCGTGCAATTCAGCATCGACCAGCCTTCGAGTAAATTCGACAGCTTCGGCAACCCCGAGATCGCCAAAGTGGGAGCACAACTCGACGTCAAACTCGCCGAACTGCTGCGGCTGATGTCGCTGCCGGTGCCGGTTGAGTTAGCCCAAACAGGGCGTGCGCAAACTGATTCGTGACAGACGCGATCATCAACCCGCTCACATGCACCGGGGCAACCCCAGTCGTCGCCCGCTACCACCGCTGGCGGAAGCACAGTCAGCGGGCCGGATCGAGATCACGGTGCGCCCATCGGTGAAATGGTGTGGCCGAAGCAAGGGTTATAGCTTGCCGGTCCGCATGTCTGCGCTGCCTTTGAGGACTGCGGCCTCGAGGGTCCAGTTTTCGGGTTGGACCCGCTCCCACAGACTGCCCTTGCCGAGTTCCCTTCCGAGGGTGTCTTCTCGTCGGAACCATTCCTCGGCTGTTCTGATCCGGTTGGGGTGGATCTCGTCGAGCAGGGCATAGTCGCGGGTGATGAATCGCGCTTTCCACATATTCCAGAAGCCGGTGAAGTTATCCCGAAAGCTCATGGTGCTCTTGTCATTGGGGTCTGCGTTGTACCCGGCAGGCGTGTCCGCCACACCGTTGAGTGGTCCGGCCCAATAGTCCTCGAGTGTGGTGTCGATGTACCGGGCGGGATGTCCGGTCACCGTCTCGAAGGCCGCCGCGAGTTCGGTGTAGGTGATATCGCCGATCGCCGTTTCCAGGTTCATGCCGTTCGCCAGGCGAGGATGGTCGAACAGCCAGCGGACGTAGTAGCCGCAATCATCGAGCGCCACGTGCGGCACCGCGCCCTGCCCGAGCGGAACCCGCCAGGTCACCACACCGTCTTCGACGCTGGGCGTCATCGGCGTCAGCGGTGAGATGGCCATTTCGATATAGGGACCCGAGGTGAAGATCGCCGCACCCATCCTGTCTCCGTTGGATTGGTTCTGCGACAGGATCCATTCGGCCATCCGGCCTTTGCCGTCATAGTGCCCGGTACGGAACCTGGAGTCATAACCCGACTTCTTCAATGCATAGTCGAGATTTCCGTAGACGAAGAACTTGATGCCCTCCTCGAGCGCGATCTCATAACTGCGGATGGCCCAGTAGGTTTCGGTCTTTTCACCGGTGTTGAACCCGTCGATGTTGACGAACGCTCCGTCACATCCGCGAAACCCTTCCCGCAACACCTCGTCATCGGCGAACGAGCCTTCGACGATCTCGACGTTGCCCAACGCCAGCAGAGCCTTGGCCCGCGGCGAACTGGCGTCACGGGTGAGCACCCGAACCGAGTACTTCTCATCGGCGACCAGATCACGGATGATCGGCATCCCCTGGGCGCCGGTACCGCCGATGACAAAGATTCTGGAAACGCTGTGTGCAGGCATGGCGGTCGACTCCATAGGTAGGCGCGCCGGCAATCCCGGTCGCGGTATCCGTTGTGGGTAGCTATCAGCTGGTCGGCGAGCAGTTACTGAACTGATCGGTCCCAAAATATACTGGATCAATCGGTTCAGTAAGTCAAGTTTGCCCGGTAACATGGCGGCGTGGGCCGGCACAAGCAATTCGATGACACCACCGCGGTGCGGGCCGCGCGCGATCTTTTTTGGCAGCGCGGATATGCCTCGACGTCCCTGTCGGATCTGGAGGCGGCGACCGGACTGAGCCGATCCAGCATGTACCAGGCCTACGGCAGCAAGAGCGGTCTGTTCGACCGCGCACTTCGGAACTATCTGGACGAAGTGATCTGGCCCCTGCTTGCACCCATGGAGGCCAACGGAGCCGGCCGCGAAGAGATCGTTGGCTACTTTCTGGCGCAGGCCGCAAATCTTCGACTTTCACGGAGTTCGGTCCTGACCTACGGGTGCCTGATTGCCAACACGTCAACAGAGCTCAACGTTCTCGACGCCGAGGCCGTCCAGGTGGTGCTGGAGTACCGAAACCGCGTGCGGTCAGCTATCTTCCACGCGCTGGGCGGGATGGCCGACAGTATTCACGACCGCGAAGGCAAGGCCGAAATTCTGGCCGCGGCCCAAATCGGTGTCATGATCAGCGCGCGAGTTGACCCAATCGCGGCAGCGAACCTGGCCGAAACGATCGCGGCCGATATCAAGACCTGGTGACTGCAGCATTGTTGGTTTGCGCGATGCCGCGGCGTGGTTGCGCAGGGGGTAGAGGGGGGATCTGACGGGGCTGCCGACGCGTTCGAGGCCTTCGACGCACGGGCGTCGCCGTGACATTCTGTAGCTGTGAGCACCTGGGACGACAGCACCGACACCGGCGGGTACAGCGTCGAGGATGACAACCAGCTCCAGCCCGAGGACACCCTGATCGACCGCGGCGTCGACGACATCCTCGACGAGGGGATCTCCCCGCCCGAACGCCCGTATGCCCGCACGAACCTCGACCATCCCGGCCCGGAAACCCTCGATGAGCTGCTGGCCGAGGAAGAGCCCGACCCGGTGGCGCGACTGAACAATGTGCTCGACGAGCTGAACGGTGCCGACGACGACGACTCGGAATACCCCGAGGACGACGAGGTCGGCCGGACCCGGTCGGGACGGCTGGTGGCACCGGATGCGGGCTTCGGCGCAGACGACGATCCCGAGCTTTTTGCCGAAGACGTCGGTATCGACGGCGGGGCGGCCTCGGCGGAGGAGGCCGCCATGCACGTCATCGACGACGAGGATTAGCGCACAGCCCCGTTGATCGCAGGCTTGTCGATCATGCCCTTCTCCACACCCCATATCGTGGCGATGGTGCGGTACTCCCCCGTCTGCATCAGATGCTCGAGTGCGAGCTGCAGCGACCGCGCCAGGCCGGAATCCTTGGCCACCGGCCAGCCGTACGGCGCGGGGTCGGACACCGTGCCCGCGGCCTCGAGCTGCCCGCCGCTGGTCTTGATCGCGAACCCGGTGACAGGCGAGTCGGCCGCCATCGCATCGACCTCACCCGCCATCAGCGCGGTGTTGAGATCGTCCTGGCGGGTGTAGATCACCTTCTTGATCGGCGGCTTGCCGGCTGCCACACAGGCGTCGCTCTTGGCGGGCAGTTCCTCCGACTCCTGCAAAGACGGGTATGCCACACCGACTCTCAACCCGCAGGCGTTGTCGGGGTCCACCGCCACGCCCGGACGCTGCGCCCACAACGTGCCGGCTTGGAAGTAGGTGACGAAGTCGGCCGCCTGTTCACGCTCCTTGGTGTCGGTGAACGACGACATGCCGACATTGAAGTCGCCCGCGCGCACCGACGGGATGATCGCCTCGAACGCGGTCTGCCGGTAGTCCGGAGTCAGGCCGAGGGTGCGGGCCACCGCATTCATCAGGTCCACGTCGAAACCGACGATCTCGCCGTCAGCATCGATGAATTCATTTGGCGCATAAGGGATGTTGACGCCGACGATCAGCCGGCCGGAGTCGCGGATCTCCTCCGGCACGGTCGCCGCAATCTCCGGCACGGCACCCAGCGCCTGCGGTGTGGGGTTCGAGCTCGACGCGGTGCCCGCCAAACTGGTCGCACCGCTGGAGCGGGTGTCCGATTCCCGCCACTGCCACACCCCGATGCCCGCGCCGGCCACCAGCAGGACCGCGGCAACCACGGCGAGCACGGTGCGCCGCCGGTGTGACGTCGGGGTTGCGGCCAGCGCGTGGCGCCCGGAACTCCCGACCTTGCGAACCCGGGTGGTCAGCGCCGCGCGAGCCGCGGCAGCCAGGTCGCCGGCGCTGCGGTAGCGGTCGGTCGGTTTCTTGGCCATGCCCCTGGCGATGACGTCGTCGAACGCGGCCAGCCGCGGATCCTTGTCCGACGGGCGCGGAGCCGGCGTGGTCATGTGCCCGGCGATCTGCTGTTCCAGGCTGTCGTTCGGGTAAGGCCGGGACCCGGTGAGGCATTCGTAGAGCACGCACGTCAGCGCATACACGTCCGAGCGCAGGTCGGCCTGGCCACCGCTGAACCGCTCCGGGGCCATATAGGCCAGTGTCCCCAGCGTGCTGCCGGCCGTCGTCAACCCCGCCTCGCTCGCGGTGCGGGCCAGGCCGAAGTCGATCAGGTAGGCGAAGTCGCGGGCGGTGATCAGGATGTTGGACGGCTTGACGTCGCGGTGGATCAGGCCGGCCGCGTGGGCGGCGTCCAGCGCGGCGGCGACCTGCTCGACGATGTCGACGGCGCGCGGCGGCGGCAGGGGCTTGCGGCTCTCGTTGAGGATGGCATCCAGGGTGCGGCCGTCGATCAGGCGCATATCCAGGTACAACCGGCCGTCGATCTCACCGAAACCGTGGATCGGGACCACGTGCGGCTCGTTGAGGGCGGCGACCGCCTGCGCTTCCCGCCTGAAACGTTGCTGGAAGACGTTGTCCTCGGCCAACCGGTGCGGGAGAACCTTGAGCGCGACCACGCGATCTGTCTTGGTGTCGTAGGCCCGGTAGACCTCACCCATGCCACCGCGACCTATCAGCTCCTGCAGCTGATAGTGCCCAAATGGTGTCGCATCCACCATCCACTCCTCGGCAAGGCGGCTGACCGTCGATTGAAGCTACATCACCTTTGCCAGAAGTACCGCCGTCAGCGGGAGGAAAAACACTGGTCGGCTCATGGCCGCGTGCCTTCGACCCCACGCACCGCGGCGCGGTACGGTCAATGCGGCTGACCCACCAGCTTCTCGGAAACGTCACGGCGGCGATCTGAACTCCCCGCTGCATGGGCACCCGGCCCGACGTAAGCCGATCTGCATTCTTGGCGCCCATCCTGGGCGCGTGGCCCGACAAGCGCTTCTGTCCGACGGCACCCGCGGCAACCCGCCTGCGGCCACAACATCGCAGGTCATGCCCTCACGCGGCCTGCAGAAGGAAGAGCTCCGTGAGCCAATTCACCGAGACGATGTTCCGAAACGCCCGGTGGAGCATGAACGGCATGACCACCGGAGAGCCCGACGCTCCGATGCGGCATACCTGGGCCGAGGTGCACGCCCGCGCCTGCCGGATTGCCGGTGGCCTGGCGGCGGCCGGCGTCGGCCACGGTGACGCGGTTGCCGTTCTCGCCGGACTTCCCGTGGACATCGCACCGACCGCGCAGGGCATCTGGATTCGAGGCGCCAGTGTCACGATGCTGCACCAGCCCACGCCGCGCACCGACCTGCAGCGCTGGGCGGAGGAGACCGCCGCGGTCCTCGACACGATCGACGCCAAGGCCGTCGTCGTCGGCGAGCCGTTCCTACCGGCGGCGCCACTTCTCGCCGAGCGGGGGATGCGGGTGGTGATCGCCCACGAACTGTTGCAGGCCAAACCGGTAGGTCCCGTCGAAACCTGCGGCGATGACCTCGCCCTCATGCAACTGACCTCGGGGTCGACCGGCTCGCCCAAGGCGGTCCACATCACCCACGCCAATGTGGTGGCGAATGCGGAGGCAATGTTCATCGGCGCCAAGGTCGACGTCGAAACCGACGTGATCGTCAGCTGGTTGCCCTGCTTCCACGACATGGGCATGACCGGGTTCCTGACCGTACCGATGTACTTCGGCGTCGAGCTGATCAAGGTCACCCCCATGGACTTCCTCCGCGATAACTTGTTGTGGGTCAAGCTGATTGACAAGTACAAGGCGACGATGACCGCGGCGCCCAACTTCGCTTACAACCTCTTGGCGAAGCGGCTGCGCAGCCTGGCATCGCCCGGCGACTTCGACCTGTCGTCGCTGCGCTGGGCACTGTCGGGCGCCGAACAGGTCGATCCCGCCGACGTCGAGGATCTGTGCGCGGCCGGCGCCGCCCACGGGTTGCGACCGGGGGCGATCCTGCCGGCCTACGGGATGGCCGAGACCACCGTTGCGGCATCGTTTTCCACCTGCGGCGCAGGAATGACCGTCGACGAGATCGACGCCGACCTGTTGGCCGTGCTGCAGCGCGCCATACCGGCGACGCGAGGCAATGTCCGACGCCTGGTGACGCTCGGTCGCCTGCTCAATGGGCTGGAAGCTCGCATCATCGACGAATTCGGCGCCGTGCTCCCCGCCCGCGGCGTCGGCGTCATCCAACTCCGCGGCGAACCCGTCACGCCCGGATACACCACGGCGGCCGGGTTCATCTCGGCGCAGGACGACCAGGGCTGGTACGACACGGGCGACCTGGGCTACCTCACTGAGAAGGACGAGATCGTCGTCTGCGGCCGGCTCAAGGACGTCATCATCATGGCCGGGCGCAACATCTATCCGACCGACATCGAACGCGCCGCCGCCCGCGTCGACGGAGTGCGGCCGGGCTGCGCGGTCGCCGTCCGACTCGACGCCGGACATTCCCGCGAGTCCTTCGCAGTTGCCGTGGAGTCCAAGGCTTTCGACGATCGCGACGAGGTGCGGCGCATCCAACATGAAGTGGTCCACGAGGTCGTGGTGGAAGTCAACGCCAGGCCCCGCAACGTGGTGGTCCTCGCGCCGGGAATCATCCCGAAGACTCCGTCGGGCAAGCTGCGGCGCGCGCACGCGTTGGCACTCGTCACCTGATCGATGGCGGGTAGATTTATCGCCCAGGAGACGAGGTGATGGACGACTACGACGCGCAACCCGACCGCAAGCCGCCCCCGGAACCGGAGCTCTCCGCGGCTCAGCTCCAGGCCGACGAACTGGACCTGCACGCCGGGCTCAGCGGCCTGGCAGGGATTATCGCGGACGCCACCAGCGTCGACGAAATGCTCGGCCAGGTAGCACAATTCGCGGTTCAGGCGATACCGGGCGCCGACGGCGCCGGCGTCACCCTGACCCATCCCCACGACCCGGACTCCGGTGACGAATTACGCATCCAGGCGTGGTCGGTGACCGCAGAGTTCATTCAGGCCATCGACACCCTGCAGTACGAGAAGGTCGCCGAGGGGCCGTGCATCAGCTGCATTCGGGCCGGTCGGCCCGCAATCAGCGGTTCACTGGGCAGCGACCGCCGCTGGCCGCATTTCGGTGGGTCGGTGGCGCGCATGGGCGTGCACTCCGTACTGGCCCTGCCGCTGACCGTCGGTGGCCGCGTCATCGGCGCGATCAACTCCTATGCCCACGACCGAGACGCGTTCACCGAGCACGCCGTCCAACTGGGCAGCCAATTCGCCGGGCCCGCAGCGGTATCGGTGTACAACGCGCAGCTGTTGGCCAGTACCCGACTGCGCACGACCCAACTGCAGCAGGCGTTGCGCAGCCGGGCGGTGATCGACCAGGCGATCGGCATCATCCGCAGCCGCTCGGGCGGCACCGCACAGGAGGCCTTCGACCGTCTCACCCGCATCAGCCAGCGGGAGCACACCAAATTGGCCGACGTGGCCGAGCAGCTCGTCGACGAGGCGGTCCGGCGGGCCCGGGCACGTCAGTGACAAGAAGTGCTCACTGCTGGCCCTGCCCGTTGGCGAGTTCCGTCAGTGCCCTGACCAACTCCGGCCGGGTATACCGGTCCCTCATCAACCGCCGCGCGACCTCGGTCAGGTGCTCGCCGCGCATCCTGCTGTGAACACGGATCAAGCGGAACGCCTCATCCATCGACACACCGAGCACCTCGCTGACAAACCCCTTGGCCTGCTCCACGACGACCCGACCGATGAGGGCCGACCGCAACGGCGACACCACTGTCGCGCGGGTGGGCGGGTGTTCCTGCAAGACCGCCACACACGCGATGTGCGCGAGGGTCTGAGCGACCAGTCGATCCGCCTCGCCGAGTCCACCGGGCCGGGTATCGAACAGATTGAGCGCCCCGAGCACGACGCCGGCTGCCCGCATCGGCACAGCATGTACTGCGGCGAAGCCGGCTTGCGTCGCGGCCGGGGCGAACCGAGGCCACCGCTCGGTCTGCGCGCTGATGTCGGCCACCAGCACCGGCTCGCCGGTCCGGTAGCACTCGATGCAGGGACCCTGCTCGGCCTGGAGTTGGAACAGCTCGATATCACGCGTCTGCTCCGAGGTGGCCGCCACCAGATGAAGTCGGTGCAGCGGATCGGCGAGCAGGAATCCGGCCGACGCGATGTCGAGCAGTTCGGCACAGCGTTCGGTCAGTTCCGTCAGCAGGTCCACAACGTCGAAGTCGTCGAGCAGGCTGTCGACCAGTGACACCACCGCGCTCAGTACGCGAGTTTCGCGAAGGTCGTCGCTCACCATGGCTTACCTCCCGGCCTGGATGTGCATGCGCATCGGTCGTCGTTCATCGGTCCGGCTCCAGCCTCAGCCGCCGGTCGATGATGTCGCGGGCGACGTCGGTGGCGGTGCGACCGGTGGCATAGGCATGGGCACGCAGCCGCACCAGCGCCTCGGTCGGATCTACATCCAATTGCGCGACCAGCATTCCGGTTGCCTGGCTGACCTCGGCGCGGCTCAACGTCACCAGCTCCGCCCAGGCATTGCTGGTGGGGTCGTCGACGGCCGCCTGCAGATCGCCGACGAGCAGATCCAGCACCGGTACCCCGGCCAGCTCGGCGGCGGCGGCCGCACCCGCGAGTTGTTCGCCGACCAGATCACCGGGCTGGGCCCGGAACAGGTCCAGAGCGCCGATGTACTCGCCGGCGGCCAGTACCGGCATGGCGAACACGCCCCTGATCCGATGCTCCAGCATGGCGCGTCCGTAACTGGGCCAGCGCGCTTCCCCGGGGTGGGCGAGATCGACCACGACCACCGGGGCCCGCAGGGTGACCGCGTCCAGGCACGGCCCTTCGCCGTAGGTGAACTGCAATTCGTCATACGTGCGAGCCGAAGCGCCGCTGGAGCCCAGCGTTCCCGCATTCGCACCGTCGAACACAAGCGAGATCGCCGCTGCATCGATGTCGAGCAGCAGCACACACGCTTCACAAAGCCGGTCGGCGGCCTTCACTCCACGCTGGCCGTCGACGGCCGCAATGAGCTCGTCCTGGATCATCAAACTAACCGGACCAGGGGTGGAAGGCTGGTGCGGCGCGCAACAGTTCCGCAGCCATCCCTCCACCCTCCCCTAGTTCGTCCAGTCGTGCTCGGGTTTGCCCAAGCCGGTGGCAATGCCGCACCTGCGACAGACGGGTAGGCTCGACCTGCTGGCACCTGCAGCCGGCCCGAAGCGGCGTCGTTGTTCAGCGGCTCCGCGAGCATCCGCTCACAGTCGGGCACATCCTCCCAACGCCGTTGTCGCTCAACCGCGCAACGGTCGCTTCCTCGAGGTCTCCCCATCGCCATCACAGACGTCGCCGACTATGCGCATCTGAGCCAGAACGACGTCGACGCACTCGCGAGCGCGCTCGATGCGATCCGCACCGAGGTCGAGAATTCCCGTGGCGCGCGCGACGCCGCCTACATTCGCCGAACCATCAAGTTCCAGCGAGCCTTGGATGCCGGCGCCCGCCTGCTGATCTTCGGCAGCCGGTCGCGGGGCGCCTGGGCGCTGGGAGTGGCGGCGCTGGCGGTAGCCAAGAGCATCGAGAACATGGAAATCAGCCACAATGTCGTTCACGGCCAATGGGATTGGATGAACGATCCGGAGATCCACTCCTCGAGTTGGGAATGGGACATGGCCGGGCTCACGTCCCAGTGGCGGTACTCGCACAACTACCGACATCACATGTTCGCCAATGTTGTGGACCTCGACGACGACCTCGGCTTCGGCATCATGCGGGTCACCCGCGACGTCGCCTGGCGACCGCGCAACCTGGCGCAGCCGTTCCGCAACGCACTGTTGGCCATCATCTTCGAATGGGGCATCGCCCTGCACGGTTTGCATTCGGACCATGAACGCGCGACGGACGCCGAGGAACGCACCGGCCAAACCCGGGCACTGAAGGCCAAGATCAAGCGCCAGGTCGTCAAGGACTACGTTCTCATCCCGGCCCTCAACGGATCTCGCTGGCGGCGGGCGTTGACGGCGAATGTCGCAGCCAACGTTGTGCGCAACCTCTGGGCTTACATGGTGATCTTCTGCGGGCATTTTCCCGACGGCGTCGCGACATTCACGCTCGATGCCATAAAGCAGGAAAGCAAGGGCGAGTGGTATCTGCGCCAGATGCTGGGCAGCGCCAATTTCCGGGCCGGACGCGTGCTGGCGTTTCTGAGCGGAAACCTGTGCTACCAGATCGAGCATCACCTGTTCCCCGATCTTCCGAGCAACCGCTACGCAGACATCGCCCCGCGAGTGCGAGAGCTGTGCGAGACCTACGGGCTGCCGTACACCACGGGACCGCTGCTGAGCCAGTTCCTCCAGACCCAGCGGACGATCGTGCGGCTGGCGTTCCCCGATCGCGTGGCGAGCCCGGCACCGGCCCCGTTGGTCGGCCGAACCTAACCCGGCAATCCCGCCAGGACGGCGGCGCCCCGCAGGCGCACATTCCGTTCGCCGCGGTGAGTTCGGTGCTGCGCCCGCAGTTCGGCGGATCGTGATGTCAGACCAGTGCCTTGCCGCGGCGAGCTCGCCAGCGCAGGTCGGCCAGCAGCAGGTAGGGGCTGGGCTTGCGGATGAACGCCGGCAGGAAGCGGTTCACCAGGCGACGAAGCGGAAGAGCCATTCGAAGCGGCGCTGCTTTGTGGCGCTCCGGGGCAGATTGAGTGCGTCACGGAAGACCGGCGCCAGGAAGCCTGGGGTGAGGAACGTCAGCGGCCGGCGAAAGGGCAAGCGCAGCAACGGGTTGATCAGGTCGAGCAGGTAGGCAGCACGGTGTCGTCGATGTGGATGTTCTGGCAGGCGGTGTTCCAGTGGTCGTCGAAAGCGGCGCGGGTGAGCGTGCGAGGTGGCGACGATCCGGCGGCTGATGGAGGTCACGCTGCTGGGCCGGCCGGTGGTCGGCTAGCGGGCTCCCACGCCGAGCGTGTGGGCTGTCGTCGATTTCTCGCCGGATCGTCGACGACACCCCACACTCTCGACGCACCTGTGGATGGGCGAATTCGCGCTCGAGGCGCGTCGCGCAAGGTAAGGGCGTGCAGGACGAGCCGTTCGTGGGGACGACGGCGTTGGCGAGTGGACTGGTCACCGATTACCAGCTGCGCACCCGCTATCGGGCCGTGTACCGCAACGTCTACCTGGCCAATGGGGTGTCGTTGACGGCAGCACGACGGGCGCGGGCAGCGTGGTTGTTCGCCGGCCCCGACGTCGTTCTGGCCGGGATATCGGCGGCTGCGATTCATGGCACCAAGTGGCTGGACGGTTCCGCGCCGGCGGAGATCATTCGCGGCGACCGCCATGGACCGCCGGGCATGGTGGCGCGGTCGTACGCGATCGCCGACGACCAGGTGTGCACGCGGCGGGGTATGCGGCTGACCACGCCGGCTCGCACCGCGTTCGATATTGGCCGCAGTCGTCACCTGGACCAAGCCGTGCCATTGCTCGACGCGTTGATGAATGCCACGCGTCTCAAGCCCGACGCTGTGTTGGCCATCGCCGACGCAAGTCCGTGCGTGCGCGGCGTCCGTCGACTCAGGGCTGCAATGAAATTGGCCGACGGCGGTGCCGAATCACCGCGCGAGACACAGGTGCGTCTGCTTCTGATCGGCGCAGGCCTGCCCGCCCCGGAGACGCAGATCGAGTTCTTCGACGACTACGGCGATGTCGTGATCCGCGTGGACATGGGGTGGCGGAGGTGGCAGGTCGCCGTCGAATACGACGGCGTACAGCATTGGGCCGACGGCAAGCAGCGGTCCTGGGATATCGATCGCATCGCCATCCTGGACGCACTGGGCTGGGTGGTGGTTCGCGTCAGCGCTGACATGCTGAGCCGGCCCGGGGTGATCATTGCGCGCGTCACGGCGAAGTTGCGCGCTGCCGGCTGCCCTCTCTGACGCCGAGCGTGTGAGCTAGCGGTGGTCGACGGCCGATCCGTCAACGACAGCCCCCACGTTCGGCAGCGAAAACCGAGACCGACATCGCGTGTTGTCATAGGGTCGTCAGCAAACGTAGAGCACCGTGACGGAATACGGGGACAGATGACGTTACAAACGCAGCGCCGCGCCAGCCGACGGAAGCGGACAGCGTCGCGTTGCGGGCTGGCCACGCTCGCGGTGGGCCTCGGGTTGGGCATCGGAATCCTCGGCGGGCAAGCTGCGGCCTGGGCCGATACCGGCCACGCTGGGTCGTCGTCGTCGACGTCCTCAAGCCAGTCGCAGGCGAGCGGCCCCAGGAAGGCGGCCGACGGTAGCGGCCTGGCGACGACCCGCCGCTCAACGATCCGACCGGATTCGACTGCATCGCAGCGCAACTCGACGAGGTCTGCGAGTGCGTCTGCGGTCACCATTCCTATCGCGCCCACCCGCGGCGTGGCGACCACGGCGAGGAAGACCACGCCGAGCACTGCGCTCGCGGTGACGGTCACCTCGCCGACGACCCCGACTCCCCCCGCACCGCTGTCCCCGATCGCCAAGCTGATCGCACTGCCCGGCCACATCGTCAACACCGTGCTGCAGGCGCTCGATATGACCGCCGCCGTCAGCGGCCCGCAAAGCCCGCTGGACTTCAACCCGATCGACGACCTGTTTTTCGCGGTGTTCCGCAGGATCGAGCATGCGGTGGGGCTGGACGCGACCCCGACCACGCAACCGATTCCGCCCACGATGACCTACACCGGCCCGACGACCGGACTGACGCCGACCGTCGCCCAGTTCCTGAACGCCGCCGCCGCGGAATACGTGCTGGGCGGCGTCCCGGGTGGGTTGCGGCCGTTCACCGTCAACGGGGTGCCGGTCACGTCCACCAACATCCTGTCGGGCGAGCGAGCGCGGGTGTGGGTGACCCCGCAGAATCAGATCATCATCGCCTATCAGGGCACCACCGGCGGGACGAACCTGTTGTTCAACCCGCTGATCGCCATCTCGCAGATCATCACCGACCTGCAGGTCCTCTACACCCACACCACTCCGCAGGCGTTCGACGACGCGCTGGCGTTCGCACAACGGGTACAGGCCGACGCTGCCCTGCAGGGCTACAGCACGTCCGACATCTTCGTCACCGGCCACTCACTGGGCGGCTGGGAGGCCGCATACGTTGCGCAGCAGACGGGTTTGGACGGCATCGGCTTCGAGAGTCCCGGTCTCAACACCATCGTCGCGGGCAACGGCGCCGACTCCGGGTTCGTCAACATCGAGACCTACGGAGACCCGGCGGCGTACTTCGCCACCGATCTCCCGGGTCTGCAGCCGTTCATGCCTCCCTATGTGCCCGCCGGCGGAAGCAAGCCGCACTACGGCGCGATCGTGATGATCGGCGACCCGAATGCGGTTGCGCCGCTGTTCAATGCGTCGGCGCTGTATGGCTACGGCCCGATCGGCGATCTGATCTTCATGATCGACATGCTGGGCAACTTCTTCGAACATCATCTGCCGGGCATGCAGGCCTACAACCTCGACGTCGACCCGGATCCCACGGTGGTGCCGTGGCTGGGGTTGCCGATGGGTCCCGTGGAGACCGGCTACGGCGAGCTGACCATTCCCCAACTGCTGCAAGCGGCTTCGGACGCCGGGCAGCTGATTGCGCCGTAGCTCCGACGACGGACGCGGTTAGGGCCGAGCCTTCCGCTACCCATGGCGATTTTCTGAAACGCGATATCACGGGCGATATCGCGATCTGGAGAAAGCAATGTCCCAGTGCCGCTTTGGGGACTCGAGTCTGCGGCGGGCGCATCGAGACTGCATACAGATCTACGCGTTGGCTGAGGTGGTGCTGGCCAATTCCGCCGACATGGGCAACAACACCGGCCGGGCCGCTCCGGCCGCGATCAGAGTCGGTCCATTTCCCGGCTCATGCGACTGCCCTCCAAGTATCGGCGTCCCAGGGGGTCCTCCTCGCGGGTTCGCGGTTCATCCCACGACGGCGTCAGCCATCGCACCAGCGCAGCCAGCCAGCCGCTGGCCCGGCTCGACTGGCCTGCGGCCGAGCCCTCGTCGGTGTCGATTGATGGCGGGTCAGTCAGTACAGCGGCAGTGCCGAGCAGGATCTCCTGCTCGGTGATCAACACCTGCTGGGCTGAATCCTCGGGGGTTGGGCTCCCCTCGATTTCCGGCGGGAGCGTGAGATCGTCGTCCGTGGTGGCCGGACCACAGCACGCATTGTCCTCAGACAGGCGGCCTGATTCAGGATGAAGTAACGGCATTTGACCACGTCCGATCATTCGGCGGAGAGCCGCCGACCGCCGCTTTGCGGGCGGAGGTCCCCGGGAAGATTACGTGCGCGTCAAAATCTAGTTGACCTGTGCGTAACCGAGCACGAGTAGTGCGCTACTCGCTCCACTCACCGAAGCTACCTAGCGGGAGCCACCGTCACCGCAAAGCTCGTCGGACGCGGGTCGCGGCACTGGCCGCAGATGCGCGTCAAAACCGTTTAGCTCCAGCACTTTTCCAAAACCTGTGACGCAATGACCTGTGGCGGATGGACCATGATCGAGGATTGCTTTGTCAGCAAACCATTCTCGGCTTTGTGAGACGAATCACTTCTAAATAAATGAGTGGTGGACAACACTGCGCCAGGCTCGTGGCAAACGATTGACGGGCGTCAACTTCGTTGCGCTGCTTGGTCAGCGGTGTCGGTGCGTTCGGCGCTACCAGACGCGGATGTAGTCGATCAGCATGTTGGCCGGATACTTGCCGCCGGTGGGATCGCCGCCGCCGGAGCCCGCGACCGCGAGGTCGAACACCGGAAACATTTGGTAGCCAGGATCATTGAACTGCCAGTCGGGCAGTGAGCGGGCCGGGACGGTGAAGTATGGCGCGGCGCCGTCCTTGGAGAACCGCATGCCGGCGTCGTCCCACACCACGCGCCAGGTGTGCCAGGCGCTGTCGACGGAGATGGTCTGGCTGACGTGTTCGCCGCCGTTGAGTTTGGCGTGCACGGCGGTGCCGGGTGCCCATTTGCCGTTGCCGTACCACTCCATGACGTCGACTTCGCCGCCGTTGACCGGGCTTTCGTTGGACAGGTACCAGGCGGGCCAGCAGCCCGGGGTGAGGCAGTCCATCTTCATCCGGGATTCCCAGGTGTGGCCGATGCCGCCCTGCCACTTCCCGAAGATCTTGCCGCTGTAGTAGGTGGGGCCGTCCTTGGCGGCGTGGAAGACGAGGTTGGAGTTGCCGTCGAGGTAGACGTTGCGGCGGTCGTCGCGGTATTGGCCGACGTTCTCGGGCAGCTCCCAGAAGGTGGGGTCTTCCATCGATTCGCGGGCCAGGGCGGTGGTCCACTTCGCGGGGTCGGGGGCCGAGCCGGCGGGGCCGTCGAACTCGTCGTGGAAGAGGTA
The DNA here is from genome assembly GCA_000230935.2 of Mycolicibacterium rhodesiae JS60. GTDB lineage: Bacteria > Actinomycetota > Actinomycetes > Mycobacteriales > Mycobacteriaceae > Mycobacterium > Mycobacterium rhodesiae_B. Next base: position 1,487,484 of record AGIQ01000002.1, on the reverse strand, counting down.
GGTCTGCGGGGCCGGGGCTTCTGGGACGGGTGTGGTCGGTGCGGCGTCGGCCTGCGGGATCTTGGTGGCGGCGACCAGCAGGCCGAGGCCGGTGGTCATGAGCATCTGGCGTCGATCCATGGACCCATACAAGCCGGTGCTTTCGGCGGGGCGCAACCTTGTGGTCGGCTGTGTGTGTATTGAGCTGCGGTTATGCGGGTTGCGGTCGTACCGTGGTGCCGTGGCAGATCAGACAGCGGCGATCACGCCGGCGCCTCCGCCGGATGCGATCATGCGGGCCGTCAACCCGCTCATGCGGTATCTGTTGCGCACCCCGCTCGCCGGCGGGCTGCGTAAGCAATTCATGGTGTTGAGTTTCAAGGGCCGCAAGACCGGACGGGACTTCACCATTCCGGTGAGTGCGCATCACATCGACGGCGATCTGTATGCGTTGATCGGCAGTGTGTGGAAGGTGAACTTCCGCGGCGGCGGGCCGGCGTCGGTGTTGTACGAGGGGCGCGAGACGGCGATGCGGGGCGAGCTGGTCGAGGACCGGGCGCTGACGGCGGATCTGTTTCATCGGTGCGCGATGTCCTATGGGGTGAAGCGGGCGCAGCGGATGATGGGGCTGCAGTTCCGCGACGACCGGATCCCGACGCTGGAGGAGTTCGCCGAGGCGATCGAGGTGAACAAGCTGGCGGCGATCAAATTCACTCTCAGTTAGCTTTTCGCCCGAAGTGTGATGGAGCTTTCCACCGGAAGGCAGTCCCCGATGTATGGCCCGTCGCACTGGGCAGTGGGTCGCGCGATTGTTGTCGGTGGACTCCGCGACACTGGGACGTGATCGCCGTTGCGCGTAGTCTGCACGTATTCGAGTCCATGGCGAAGGAGGCGGGCAGTGTCCGACCTTGCACACTTGCCGCGTGGTTTGCTGAGCCTCGAGCAGTGGGATGGGCTTGAACTCGACCCGACGCGACGGTGGGAACTCAGTGAGGGGACCCTCATCATGTCGCCGCGCCCGGAACTATGGCATCAGCGCATCTCGAGGCGGCTCACCCGCCTCCTCGAGGATCACCTGCCAGACGGTCTTGAGGCGGTTCCCGAGATCGAGGTGATAACACGATCGTCATTCCCGCCGAGTGTGCGTGATCCCGACATCGTCGTGATTCCAGATCGCGTCTTCGAGGGGCGACCTGCCCGGGTTCCTGCAACGGATGTCGTGCTCGTCGTGGAGATCGTATCGCCGGGCTCGCGCGGAACTGATCACGTCATGAAGCTGGACGAGTACGCCAAGGCAGGCATCGAGCACTACTGGATCGTCGACGCCGACGCGCCTACGGATGACCGGTTTCTCGTCTACCGCCTCGACGGCGATCTGTATCGACGCGTGACGGCCCTCGATGCCGGCAAGGTCCGTGTGAACGAGCCGACGACAATGGAATTCGCGCTCGACGAGTTGACTGGCAGCTGACGCGGCCAGGCTCGACTTCGCCGAAACTGTAGTTATCGAGCAAAAGTCCGAGTAGGCACCACGATAACTACAGGCTCGCGGCGCGCAGCTTCTCCGCGATTTTCGTCAGTTCCAGATCACCTTGGACGGCAACGGTATTCATGAAGTCTTCTGCGTCGTCGACATCGAAATCCGGGTTCAACTCGACTCCGTTGATGTACAGGAACGTCCACGCGGCGGCCCATGCAGTGCGCTTGTTGCCGTCGACCAGCGCGTGGTTGCGCACCAACGAATGCAGCAGCGCCGCCGCTTTGGTGAAGAGATCGGGATAGGCGTCAACGCCGAAGGCGGTAGCCTGCGGCCGCGCCACCGCCGCGTCGAGCAGGCCGTAGTCGGCCACCCTGAGCTCGACCCCCACGGCCGCAGCACCGGCGACCAGGACATCGTCGCGGTCCAGGTACTCGGTCACGCCAGCCGGCGGTTGAGCTCTGCGCTGCGCTCGGCGACGATCCGCGCACCTTCCCGAACACGACGCTTGTGGTCGCTCGCGGCATCCAGGGCAGCGCGGTGCACAAATGCGCGCAGCGACAGCTCGTCCGCGGCTGCCGCAGTGCGCAACTGTTCCATCTCTGCGTCACTGAAGTTGATGTTCAAGGCCGGCATGCAGACAAGGTACCAGACTCGGTACTTTATTCGGTACCACGCGACTCCGTCTCGAGCTCCGCATACACCGGCCGCAGGAGTTCGACGAATGAGTGCCCCCGCACCGCCACACCGGTGTCGGGGAGTTGATCCAGCAAGATCGCCGACGACATCGGTGCGGGCTCGACCGCGCGGATCTCCGACTGGACCGCGAAGAACGAATCGATGCATTCGGCCAGCGGTCGCCACGACGCCTGCGCCTGATCGGCCGCCGGGGCGTTCGACCGGGCGGCCTGCAGATTCGCCAGCAGCACGTCGCGCTCGCGCCCTCGCCAGGCCAGGATCGCGAACGGGTCGTCGTCGAACGACTCCGCCAGCAGATAGAACACCGCGGCCAGATGTTTGCACGGCACCGCCGAGTCCGGGCACGAGCAGTCCAGCGACAGATCTTTCGCGCTGGCCGGGAACAACGGCAGTCCTACCGAGGAGAACACGTCCTCGATATCCTCGGGCATCTCACCGGCCAGCAATGACGCTGTGTACCAGGCATTCTCGACCAGAAGCTGTTCGATTCGCGTCCAGTCGGACTTCCCGTACGCCGTGGTGCCGATCCGTACCCGATAGGGCCTGGCTCGACTGCCCTGCACCTCGGCGGCGACCTGGCCCGGACTGACCTCGATGGCCAACACCTGCCCCTGGCGGGCGTAGCTGCGCCCGCGCTGCAGCCGGGTGCCCAAGCCGAACCCCTCGAGCACCTCGATGAATCGCTGCGACCACCAGGTCTGGGCGATCGCCCCGCGGGTGCTGCGCGACTTGATGCCGTTCGCGACACGGATCGGCTTCGACGCCGGCGGGTACCACCTGCTACTCACCGACCGCTCCTTCCGACAGCGCGAACAGCGACCGCAACTCCCCCGTCGACAGCTCGGTCAGCCATCCTTCGCCGTCGCGCATCGCCAAGTCCGCCAGCGCCTTCTTCTGTTCGATCATGTCGTCGATCCGCTCCTCGAGGGTTCCTGAGCAGATGAACTTGTGCACCTGGACATTCCGCTGCTGACCAATCCGAAACGCCCGGTCGGTCGCCTGATTCTCGACAGCCGGATTCCACCACCGGTCAAGGTGCACAACGTGGTTGGCCGCGGTCAGCGTCAGCCCGGTGCCTCCGGCCTTGAGCGACAGGATGAAGATCGACGGCCCCGTGCCGGACTGGAACGCCGCGACCATCTCGTCACGGTGCGTCTTGGGAGTGCCGCCGTGCAGATAGGCGACGTCCTGCCCGAAGCGGGCCGCCAGGTGCGGTACCAGCATCTCGGCGAATTCGGTGAATTGCGTGAAGCACAACACCCGGTCCCCCTCGGCGAGGATCTCGTCCAGGATCTCCTCGAACCGGATCAGCTTGCCCGACCGCTCGCCGATCGGTGAGTGGTCGTGCAGCAGTTGTGCGGGGTGGTTGCAGACCTGTTTGAGCTTGGTCATGGCGGCAAGCACGTTGCCGCGCCGAGTGATCCCGTCTGCGTCCTCGATCTTGGTCATCATGTCGTCGACGACGACCTGGTACAGCGAGGCCTGCTCGGCGGTGAGCCGGCAGTACTGCTTGATTTCGATCTTCTCGGGCAGGTCGTCGATGATCGTCGGGTCGGTCTTGACCCGACGCAGGATGTACGGCCGGGTGATCGCGCGCAACCGCTCGGCCGGTTCGGTGTGGCCGTACCTCTCGACCGGAATCGCATAGCGGGTCCGAAACGCCTCCGGGGAGCCGAGCAAGCCGGGGTTGAGGAAGTCGATGATCGAAAACAGTTCCGCCAGACGGTTCTCCACCGGGGTGCCGGTCAGCGCCACCCGGTGCCCGGCATCCAGACGCCGAATTGCCTTGGCGCCCTGAGACAACCGATTCTTCACTGCTTGAGCCTCGTCAAGCACCACTCGGTGCCATCGACGGTCGGCCAACTGCTCGATGTCGCGGACCGCTGTCGCATAGGTGGTGACCACCAGATCGGAGTCGGAGACGAGTTCGTCGAACGCATCCCCGCGGGACCGCCCCGCACCGTGATGGGCGTAGACACGCAGTGCGGGCGCAAACTTTGCCGCTTCCCGCTGCCAGTTGCCGACCAGTGACATCGGACAGATCAACAGCGTCGGGCCTGTCAACGAATCTTGGTGCCGTTCACTGCATTCCAGTGCCAGCAGCTGCACTGTCTTGCCGAGCCCCATGTCGTCGGCCAGGCAGGCACCCAGCCCCAGGGTGGACAGGAAGGTCAGCCACGACAGACCACGCTGCTGATAGGGCCGCAGTGCCGCGGCCAGGGTCGGCGGTGGCTCGCAGGGCTGCAGGGTCGCCGAGATGGCCCCGCTCAGCAGATCTCCGAGCCACCCCTGAGCCCGCACCGCGACGACCTCCAACGGCACGCCCGCGTCGTCGGCCGCGGCGGCCAGCGCCAACACCTCGCCGACGGTGACGGTGTCATTTCTGTTGCGCTCCAAGAACTCCAGACCGCGTCGCAGCTGTTCGGGATCGACGGCCACCCACTGGCCGCGCAGCCGGACCAATGGCGCCTTGGCCGCGGCCAGCGCGGCGATCTCGTCGTCGGTCAGGGTGTCGTCGCCGACCGCCAGATCCCAACGAAAGTCGACCAGCTGGTCGCGGCTGAATCGGCTGGCGCCCTCGACCACGCCGTCCACGGGGGTACCCGCTGATGCGGCCAGACCCACCCGGCGTCCGCGATCCCACCACGACGGCAGCAGCACTCCGAACCCTGCGCCGTCGAGCAGCGGGGCAACCGTCGACAGGAACCGGTAGGCGCCGTCGGTATCCAGATCCAGACCGGTCGGCCGGGCGGTACGCAGGCCAGTCGCCAGCTCCGGATAGACGCGGACCGCACGGCCGAGTTCGGCGAGCAGCAACTCCTGGGGACGGTCCAGCCAGCGGCGAAGACCTCCCTCGTCGTCCCACACCGTGTCCGCATCCACCAGCAGGCTCAGATCCGACGCCGACTGCAGCAGGAACTCCACTCGCCAACCGTGCTGCTCGTCGCTTTCGGTTTCGGTGAGCCGGAACGTCGCCCTGGCGGGGCCCACCTTACTCGATCCGATCTCCTCCCACGGCGCCAATTGCTGTGCTAACACGGCGATTTCGTCGGTGTCCGCGTCGAACCGCCCGTCGGGTCCGGTCAACGCACCCAGCCATGCCTCTGCCGCGGGAGGCCGCTGGGGGCGACGCCCGCGCCGCGGTGGAGCTAGATCCAGTCCGGCCGGAAGCGCAGCGCGTACGGATGCGTCGACCAGTGCGTCCACCGCGGAGGCGACGAGGGAGTCCGGGACAGCGTCGGGCACGTGTGCGCGGCAGACCGGCGGCATGGCGGTCGTCAGCGAGTTCACGGCAACGACATCGTGCCCGGCGAACACCGGCCGCCACCGCGCCACCGGCCCGAGTTCGTCGACGGTGACGGTCGGCAACACCTGCCCGCGGCGCACCAGGCCGGTGGCGAATTCGGCAACCGAGATGAGGAAGCGCACCGATGCGCCGTACCGGATGTCGGTGTGCGTTCCGCCGAATACGCGTAACGCCTCGGCCGCGTCCAACCGCGCCACCGGGACCGTCCACGGCAACAAGACGGGCAGGGTTCGTGGGTCTGGTCGCGGCACCGCACGGAACAACTCGGGGGAATCCAGCGGTGCCGTCCGTACCGAGGGCAGCAGCAGGACCTCGGTATCGACCTTGCCGCCGACCAACGCGGCCACCACGTCGGCTGGCGCGGCGAACGGGTGCGGGCGGGCGACACGCAGCGCCTGACTGGGGCTCTTCACAGTGCGTTCGGGGTCCTCGGCCCACAGGCACAGTCCGCCCGCCTCGGTGTCCCCGAGTGACCAGAACCCGTGTAGCACGAGCATCCGCGCCGCTCTCCTCTCACCGTCGCGCCGTTGACAGCGTGCCATGAAGCGGGGACAGGCTAGGGGGTCCGCACGGTGTCACACTTGCCACCTTCGGTGTTACACTTCGCTATGCCCACCAGTCGCCCGCGCCACGCCATCACCGAGACCGAGGAGATCAGTGAGGCCCTGGCGGTAGCGCGCCGCGCGTGGCCGGACCTTGCTGACAAGCCCGGTGCATTACTGCGTCGCCTGGTCCTCGAAGGGCGAAACGGGCTCATGCACAACAGCACTGAGAGAGACGACGAGCGCCGGAAAGCTGTCGTCGACACCGGTGGCGCCCTCAGCGGAGTGTTCGGTGCCACCTACCTCGCGGACTTGCGCGAGGACTGGCCTGAATGATCGTGCTCGACGCCAGCATATTGATCGGGCATTTCGAGTCGGCCGATCAGCATCACGCCGACGCCACCGAACTGCTGTTGTCCTATGTTGCAGAGCCGTTCGGGTCGAGCGTCGTCACCCTCGCGGAGGTGTACGTCGGCGCCGCTCGTGCGGATCAGACTGACGGGCTGGCTCAACTCCTGGCCCGTCTCGGGGTCGAACCCTTGGATTTGCCGGCCGGAGCCGCTCGCCGCCTCGGCGAATTGCGGGCCAGCACCGGCCTCAAGATGCCAGACTGCTGCGTCCTCTACACCGCAGAACATCACGACGCCGCCGTCGCCACCTTTGACGACAGACTCGCCACTCGCGCAACCGACCTCGGGCTGGCAGTTGCACGGTCAGGCCGACGTTGATCGCTGCCGCCACGCTCGCCTTCGCACACCGCGGCGCACAATCCCGGAGGAGGCATGTGGCCCGGCGTAGCGCATCGCACTACGCTGGGGCCGTGGCCAGGACGATCGCCCAGCGCGAATTGCGCAACGAGAGCGCGAAGCTCATGGATGCGGTGGCCGCGGGCGAGACGTTCGTTATCACCCGCCACGGGGAGCCAGTCGCCGAACTTCGCCCTATTCAACCTGGCCGCAAGACGTTCACGAGCCGTGACGACCTGGCGCGCATCGCCGGCGCGGGTGTCCGTATCGACCCTGACCAGTTTCGTCGGGACCTCGACGCCGCGATTGATCAGGGCGTGTAGATGGTAGCCGGGGTGCTCTTGGCAAATCCACTTGTAGAGGCAGCCAAATGCCAGTCGCGGTTGCAGGAGGTCGAATCTCTCCTCGAGTCAATACCGTTCGACGGCAAGCACCACACAGTGATCCACCGATGAACACCGCGCGCCTGAAGGCGGTGTTGCGCGGCGTCGAGCCGGCGGTCGCCCGAGTGATCGACGTCCCTGCGTCGTCGACCCTGCCGGAGCTGCACGAGCTGCTGCAGGCCGCGATCGGCTGGACTGATTCGCACCTGCACCAATTCGTCACGCCGCAGGCAACCTACGGGATGGTGATCCCCGGCGAGGAGATGTGGCCCGAGGATCAACGCGACGAAACCTGTACGCGGCTGGCCGATCTCGGGACCCGTTTCGAATACCTCTATGACTTCGGCGACGGCTGGGTCCACGACGTCGAGGTCCTCGGCCGCGGCCATCCGACGCCGGGCTGCGTCGACGGCCATGGTGCCTGTCCGCCTGAAGACTGCGGCGGACCCGGCGGTTATGCCGAATTGCTCGGGGTCCTTGCCGACCCGGCACATCCGGAGCACGAGCGTTTGCGCGGCTGGGCCGGTAACCGGTTGCGGCCGTTCGACCTTGCTGCAACGAACCAGCGGGTACGGCGGGTCGTCGGTGAGGTGCCCGAAACCGTGCGGCTGCTGCTCGATCTTCTCGCCGATGGGGTGAAACTTACTCCCGGTGGGCGGCTGCCGCGAACGGTGGTGCGCGCCATGCAAAAACACCGCCCGCACTGGTATCCGCTCGACCGACCCGTCTCCACCGAGGACAACCTGCCTCCGCTGGTGGCGCTGCACGATCTGCTCCGCCAGGTCGGACTGCTCCGGCTGGGCCACGGGGTACTCACCCCCACCAAAGCCGCCGGTGACGATCTCGCCGTGGTGCGCCGCCTCCGGTCGGCGTTCGAGCGGGATGGCTTCACTACCGAGATCACCGAGCTGACGATCGGGGTGCTCGCCGCACACGGTCCGCTCCGGATGGATGAGCTCGCGGCGCGGGTGCATCAGCTGCTCGGGTATGGCTGGCAGCTCGACGGGCGCCCCCTCGACGAGCAGGACGTGCGCATGGCAATCGCGCAGCAGTCCCCGATCATGACGGGACTCGACCTGATCGATCACCCCAACCTGTCCGACTGGGCCGCCGGCGCTTCAGCCCTGTCTCTGCTTCCCGGAGCCACCATGCTTGCCGAGATCCTTTCCAACGACGAGTGATCAGCAGATCCCAGCGGCACAGTTTGAGCTAACTACCCGACTCGCTCAAGGCGCTAGTGGACGAAGTGGTTGCCCACGGCGCGTACGGCACCAGCAGCGACACGTCCCCCCGCCAAGAGCACAAGGGCTCTAGCGATGTCCGTCGCAGACAATCCATCGTGGGTGATGGCGTCGACGGGGACGGTCAAGCACTGGCTGGTGATGGACGGTGACACCACCCGGGCACCGTTCACCACGCGGATCGCCGGAGCGGGCCGGCACCTGCCGCCGACGCACCTGAGCACCGACGAGCTCATGTCGACCACCCGGCACCGCACCCACATCGATCTGGAGAAGTTGACGGGGATTCACGAGCGGCGGGTGTCGGTCGGCGACGAAGACTCCTACACGCTGGCGATCTCGGCCGCGCGGGACTGTCTGGCCCATGCGAATCGGTCGGCGCAGTCGGTCGACGCCGTGATCAGCTGCAGCATCACCAAGTTTCACAACGGGCTGACCCAGTGCCTCGAACCGACCATGAGCGGTGCGGTCGCCGAGGCAATCGGCGCCGAGAAGGCAATGACATTCGATGTCTCCAACGCCTGTGCGGGGATGCTGACCGGTGTCACGATCGCCAACAACTGGATCCGCCACGGCAGCATCGAGCGGGCCCTGGTCGTCAGCGGCGAGTACATCTCGCAGCTCAGCCGCAATGCGGCACAACACATCCGGACCATCATGAGCAACGAACTGGCGTCGCTCACCCTCGGAGACGCCGGGGCGGCGCTGCTGCTGGAACGGGCGCCGGCCGGGTCGGCGGGTATCAGCCTGGCCGGGTTCACCACGGTGGCCGACCACAGTCGGCTGTGCCTGGCCTATCCGAAGGGGGATGCGCCCGCGGCGCGAATGTTTACCGACGCCAGGGCAATTCACCAGGTGGCGATGGCCGACACTCCCCTGCTACTGCACGAGGTGCTGGACGCGGCGGGCATCGCGCTGCACGACATCGATCACGTGATCACCCATCAGACGTCGGCGCGCGCGATCCGCAAGGGCATGAAGAAGATGGTCGCCGAGTTCGGCGAAGGACCGCGCCACGACGCCGTGATCACCGTCGACCGCTACGGCAACACCGCCTCGACCACCCACACGGTGGCGCTTGTCGAGGAGCTGGAGGCCGGCCGGATCCGGCCGGGGGAAACGATCGCGCTGATCGCGTTGGCGTCGGGTCTGGAGATCGGCGTCGTGCTGCTGACGCTGGACGAGGAACTGGTGGGGGCCTATGGGCACGATCATTGATCGGCTCGAAGTGTTGCACGGCGGCTGGCGTGCCCGGCACAGCGGGCTGCGCCTTGCGGTATCGGCGGCCAAGAAGTGCCTGCATGAGGCTAATTGCGATCCCGACGAGCTGGACCTTTTGGTCAACGCGGGCATCTACCGGGACCGGAATCTGGGCGAACCGGCGCTGGCGGCGTTAATTCAGGAGGACATCGGCGCCAACAGCGAGGACCCGCATGCCGGCGCGCACGGCACCTTCTCTTTCGATGTCGCCAACGGAACGTGCGGGGTGCTGACTGGGCTGCAGATCGTGGATGGGTTCCTGCGGTCACGCACGATCGAGCGCGCGCTGGTGGTGGCCAGCGACGCCGATCCCGGACACGGGATGAGTGAGCATTTCCCGTTCACCGCCGCCGGGGGCGCGATGTTGTGCCGGTGGAGCGACGACGACTGCGGGCTCGGCCGGTTTCACTGGAGCAATCACCGTGACGGTGGCCAATCATTCAGCGCCACAGTGGGATTGCGAGATGCCCACAATGTTCTGCGATTCCAGCAGTCGGAGTCGATGGACCAGCAGTTCGCGCAGGCCGCCGCCGAAGCCGCCGAGGGGTGCCTGCACGAGGCTGGCCTGTCACTCGCCGATGTCGACGTGATCGTCGCAGCCCCCGCGCGGTCGGGTTATCGTGCGGCACTGGCGGGGTTGCTGGGGGTTCCGGTGGAGCGGATTCTCGTTGCCGGCGATGAACGCCTGCACACCGCGGCGTTGGTGGCTGCGTTTGGGGATGGGCTTCCTCCGGACACCCGGGCGCTGATCGTCGCCGCGGGTGCCGGGGTCACTGCCGGTGCTGTGATTTACCGCGAGCCTGCTTAGGCGTGCCGGCCTCAGGCGGGTGGTGGGGTGCCGATGAGGACGGCGGACATGCGGTAGCCGTCTGGGCCAGCCTTCCACGCGTGGTCGACGCCGTTCATGACGACAATGTCACCGGCTTCGAGATGGTGGGCGCCGTCATCGAGGATGAGGTCGACGCTGCCGCTGAGGACGGTCTCAAGGTCGATGGTGTCGGTGTGGTGCATCGGGGTTTCGGTGTTCGGGCCTTGGTCGACGACCATCCAGCGGACAAGGCCGGGCTCAAGGAACTGGTCGATGAGGTCGGCGTTGCCCTGGGGGCGGGCAGGGGGCGGGGTTTGCGTGGTGGAGTAGGGCAGGGCGATGGCGAAACCAGGTGCGACGGAATTGATTTCCACTTCGTCGTTGCTGACGACGCAGGATTTGCCGTCGGCGTCGACTCCGGTGATGAACAGTCGCATGGGTTGCCTCCCGTCGTAGTGGCGAGGTCATCGTAGCGGGATCGTCATGTGTGGCCGCCCTGACGGGTTTGATGGGAAGCTCGCGTTGGGCTAACAACGCCGCAACCGTGACGGATCGACCCCACATGCAACAAGCCGTAGGTCCTAAAGCCGAGTGTCGCGTCCGACCATCGCTCATCGTGCTCATAGCATTGGCACGTGGTGTTCTGCGTTCTAAATCTTGTTGCCGCGGGCCTTGGGGCGACCTCTGAAATCAGTGCCGAATAGTGCCTGCCCATGACAATTTCGAGTCAAGGACAGCCCGCGCAGGGATGCCCGTCGATGAAGTGCGGAACTTCGTCGAAGACTTTACAGAAGCCCTCTTAAAGTTGCGATTGCAGCGAGTAGCTGAGGTTGACGCCAGGGCCCAATCGTCCGGTGGACGATTTGACGAGTTTGCAGGTGCACTCAACTGGTCAGACCCAGACGTTCTCGCCCTTGCTGGCATCGAGCCAGATTGGGTAGAAGGCCATGCGATGCCACACCGAATATTGATGCACCCAGATTTCGTGCGCGACACTCAGCGCTGGAGATTTGTTGCCCACTATCTGCATATCTCGATGGTCAGCGAGAAAGCCCGCAAGCTGTTAATGCCGAATCTTGCACGGAGGAGGCGACCTCGCGTCGCACTGGACGTATTGCTCGCCGAGGCGCGAAAGCTGAATCACTACCTGCACCTGGTCCAAGAGTCAGGGCTTTCCGGTGAACGGGTACTCGCGTACGCAGGCGACCTTCAGACACATGCTCGAGGTCAAAATGACAGCGGCCGGATCGGCGCACTAGGCGCAATCGTGGCTATTCGAGACGCTCTCGACGAGATTCAACCTGGCGTCATCGTAAGTGTCGCGGGCACGATGCCCCCAAAGGGTCCACAATCTCCCGCCGCACTAGTCGGGCTGATCGAAACGGACGGCTACGAACTACCCCGCGCTCTATTACTAAAATCGCACCGAGCAATCATCTTCGGGTCGGACCCCGACATCGCGGTCATAGCCCGGATCGGAGGCGGTGCACCGTACGGCGACGCCCAGGAGGCTTACGAGGAGTGGCAGGTCAGCCGACGACGACCAGCGGGCGAACGGCAGGCCGCGATGCATCAGTCGGCGCTAGGCGAAGTGAAGACCGCAACCGACCCGGCAAACCTGCATGAACGTATTGGGCTCGGCTCGCGGGAGACCCGCCGTGAGGTCCTGGCAACCCGATTCTTGATGATGGCGCTGCTTACGACCGATATCGTTGACCCTGCCCGAGAGGGTCGCCGGGCCATGTACAGCCCGGAAGTCCAACGATTCCAACATGTCTTCAACTTGTACTACGTGTGGGGGTACGACGGCGCGCGTTGCCGACACACGGCGCACTGGGAGGACTTCAAGGCCCAGCTTGCAGGTTGGTGTGGTTTGACCTCGTAGGACGCAACAGCATGGCTGCCGTTGCGTCGACAACGTCCTTGAGTATCTTCCGCTGCGGCCGCCACGAAACTCGTAGTGTCAGCCCACCGCATCGAGCGCGACCTATCCGAGGGTTGGATCCGATGTGGTTCATTCAATCCGTTCGCTGGGCCTCAAGGGTCCATTGCCCGTGGACGATGCACACTCGAAGCTGGATCGCGGTAAGCGTGATCTTTGAGTCAGATCGATCAATCCTGATCTTTAGGTCCGGTACGCCCGTCGAGCTGGGTGGCACCGGAATCGTGGCCAATTGAGCCGTTGGCACGTCCAGGGAGTCGATCGGCTCGAAGAGCGATGTCGGTATTTCAACCAACTCGTAGAAGACCCCGGCTTCGAGCTCGAACCCACGGAGCATGATGATTCCGTCAGTCGCCTGTCGGTATGCCCTAAAGAGCTCGACTATCTTGTCGCGCCGGTCGATCTGCCTCCGCGTGTCCTGAATCCAGGCTGCCTCAGTCAGTTTGGATATGTGGACCACGTTTCGCCTCATGCCCCTGGCCGAGGAGGCTTTGAGTGAAATCTGTTTTGGGAAGCCGTCAGGCGGGGTGATTGTCGTGTCGAAGAAGCGTTGTGTTGCAGAAGTCGACGACTCGACCACCCAACCCGCCGCTTCGCAAGCACTCTCGAAGGCGGCCTCGAACTGTGTGGTTGACAGCGGTTCTCGGCTTAGCGCGTGGTGCGCCCGCAGCCTGGCCAGAAACGCTTCCCCCCAGTCGTTTGTCGTTAGCCACGATCCTGGAAGGAGCCTTGCATCAACCGGCGTCAACAATGCGTCGACAAACTCGTTGACGACAGCGACTTCCTGCAAGCCGAGTGAGTCGATCTTCGTATGAAGGGCTGCGCGGGTCGGCTCCGACGTGCTCAAGCAGCCTCTTCACAGCACGACACGATGTGATCGGCCCGCAACGATGTGCCCGCCAACGGTAGCTCGCGCACAAGCGGACGCTCACCTGTCAGCGACCAATCCACCGCGCACGCGATCTGGTAGCTGATCATAGGAGGCACCGCATCGCCGACATGCCGGTACTTATTGGCAAGGCTTGAACCCCCAAAACGGTAATCGGCAGGGAAGCCGTTCAGAATAGCTAGCTCACGAAGACTACACAGGCGATTATCTACGGGATGGGCGTATCGGCCATTTCCGACATGCCCACATTCGCGCTTGATAGTCGGAGCGGGCCGATTCCATGCCATCCGCCCGTAGACGTCGGGATGATTTCCGAGCTTCTTCAGCTCGATCAGCTTGTGCATTGCGGGAGTAAGGAATTTCTCAGTTGCCGCGTCTCCAATGAGGTCTCGCCAGGAACCACCATCTGAAGGAATCGCAGCGATCCGCCCCAGTGCGTGCTCAGTGACGAATCTCGGTGATGCGTGCTCCGGATCATCACGGTCGACCTCACCGGGCCCTAGCGCAGGAAGGTGCCCAATGGCAGTCTTTACTGATATTGCGTCTGCAGCGACGGCGTGGCCCTGCCAAAGATCATCAAGGGTCCGAAGATTGAGGTCGTTTCGTACGGCGAAGATGATCGCGCGCTCTCGAAGCTGTGGCAGCCCAAATTTGTTGAGCATATGAACTCGGGCCGAAACGGAGTAGCCAAGTCGTGTGAGGCGGCGTTCCAACAACAGGAAGTGCTCACGGAAGTTGCCCATCAGAAGTTCGCGTGCGTTCTCCATAACTACGACTGATGGATCGAAAGCCTTCACATAGCTAGCAACTCTCGGCACAAGGCTATTTCGAACATCGTCAGTCAGGTGATTCTGAGAGTTCGTGCGGCTGAACCCAGTGCATGGGGGGCAGGCGCTGAGCACGTCAATCGCGCCTGTAATCCCCATCAACTTCTTGAGCCGGGCAGGCTCGACCGCGCTCAGATCAGCAGCAACCGGTTCGACTCCGATATTCAACGCGTAGGTTGAGTTGCAGGCAAGAGATCCGCGCTTGCTACTCGGTTTGCCTAACTGTGCATCCGCAGCACCAACCATCGTGAACGATGGATGAGCATGGAACCCATAGCTCATTCCGCCACCACCGGAGAACAGATCTACAACGGTGAACCCTTGCGCCACAGCCGGCATCCTATGACCAAGCACTGACAGATCGCCGTATGACGCGCTACACAACCGCTTAACGCTGCCTTTGGCGACTCGCCAACGCATCCGCGACTTTCACTGCAGCATCTTCGGGCGCTTCGTGCTCCCAGACTCTCAAGACATACCAGCCTGCCGTCGCGAGGAGTTCGTTCTGCCGGAGATCGCGATGCCGGTTGGCAGCTAGCTTGATCGCCCAAAATTCAGAGTTAGTCGCAGGGCGGGTGCCATGTATCGGACACGAGTGCCAGAAGCAACCGTCGACGAACACAGCGACGCGCCACCGAGTGAACGCGACGTCTGGCCTCACAGCGCGGCCGCCAACCTGGATTGGGAAATCGGTGCGAAAGCGTAGGCCTCGCGAGTGCAAGATCCTGCGAAGTCGCAACTCCGGTTTAGTGTTGCTCCGTTTAACAGCGGTCATGTTCCGAGAGCGGGCCGCCGATGGAGCGGTGACCTCGGCGCGGACCATTCCCCATCTTCTCATCATCGTTGGAGTGACAACTGAAACTCACTTCTGCGCCGGTGGGGGGCCACCAAATCCTTCAGATCACGACCAACGAGCCTCCGGCACGAGACATAAGTACTTGCGTGGCCGGAAGCACTCACGGCCCGCTCAATTTGGTCGCGTCGTGCCACCCGCGACACCTTGCGGAGATCAGCCCGCCGACCAGAGCAGTTGGTCCAGCACGAGTCGTGAAGTTCCGATCTCGGCCGCAGCAACTGAAGCGATAATCAGTACAGCGTGATCGTCGTTAGGCACGACAAAACCCAGCGAACGAAGCGCCTTCCGGACTCGCACATCAGGCTTGATCGCATCTGCGCCCGAACGCATCCTCGTATAGGCCAATAGCGCAGGCCCAATACCTTTGACCGCGCCGACGACTGGGCCTAGAGCCGGTGCGTGCTCCAACTCTCCGCGACCGTCCGCCCATAAACGACACGCCTTCTTCCCCTTACTCTCCGGTCAAATCGGCATCGACCGCGAATCGTCGCAGATTGCCAGCGACGACGTAGATGGTCTGCGCTTCGGCAGCGGCCCCGCCTCGGGCCGCTAGCTCTCGAAGGTTGGCCAGGGCCCGCGGCCACCAGTCAAATTCCCTCAGACGTTCGCGCATCCCCTCCACAGTGGCAACGTGCAGCCGCACCGCTTGCTCGTCACACTGGCACCTTTCCGCGACCGGACAGTCATGCTCTTATCTATTGTTTCAGCAGCAAATACGAAACACACGTATGTTGCAACAGTGTCTCCGGGAAGGCTCCTGGGCGGCCACCGTGAGGGAGGGACCGGAGATGTCGCGCACTAGCGATGGTCGCTCGAACGACGATTTCGACGAGTACCTCGATGACGACGACATCGAGTTCCGCGAAGGGATCATGCATGAGGCCACAGACCGTGAACCCACGGCGACGGATGTCCTGGACCTCTAAAATCGACAGGCGGGAATCTTGGCCTCAGTCAGCACGAACCAGCAGGACAAGGCGAAAGACCTCGACCGCGGTTACATACAGGATTACCGAAGGCTCAGTAGCGCGCTTGAGCATTTGGGCATCGCAGCCCCTTCCCGTACCGAAATCTAACCGCGTGGCACGACTACTGGTCGATGGAACTAGGTAATTCCACCGCGCGGAGGCGTCATGTAAAAGAGCTCACCGACCCGGCAAGAAATGCGCTCAAAAAATATTCGCAGGTGTCACGCTCATCGATCCTGCCAGCACACACGATCCCACTTGGTCGTCGATCAATGCGCAAATTGATGGCCTTGCAGACAAGTTGCGCACTGCAGCATCAGTAGATGACTACCAGGACATCGCGCGCCGGTGCCGCATGATTGTCATCGATGTGGGTCGGCTAGTGCAGCATCCGTCGCACGTTCCCGCAGGCTCAAGGGTGCCATCGGCGGACGACACAAAACAATGGTTGGGGTTCTTCGCTGACAAGCCATGGCTCGGGCACGAGCTTTCAGCACCTCCGCGCCCTCATCCGGCCCACATAGACCCTGGCGAATCACGGAGTGCAAGCCAACGTCGAATCCGTTGAGGCGTACGCCGTCGCTCAAGCAACAATCCTCCTCGTAAGAATCGTGCAGCAGCTCATGTAACGGATGTGATTCGCCTTCAAGCCCACGGGCCGCGTCTCATCAACTTGCAGAGATGGGGAGCTGTATTCCCGCTACGCATTGTCACCCAAGGGTTCTAAGCTCATCCGCGAGGTGGAGGTTGGGGCATGGGCAATGATCAATTACGGCACGACATACTGCGGCAAGCAGACGACGATCACTCATTAAGCGAGCAGGCGCGGTTGGTCATTCTCGCGGCGCTCGAAGCGCCCGAAGACCTATCCGAAGTCCTCGGGCAGAGCAGCATTCGGCCACAACTCGTTGCACCGCTGACAACGAGCGCCGATGTGGAAGGCACCCCGCCTGCCGGGGCCTACCTCAGATCGATCAGCGTGCAGGGCTTCCGAGGCATCGGTCCCAAGATGTCGGTGCCTCTTCAGCCCGGCCCCGGCCTCATCGTCATCGCTGGCCGTAACGGCTCAGGAAAGTCGACGCTCGCAGAAGCACTCGAGGTGGCGCTCACTGGCAAGAACTCGAGGTGGAACGCCAAGGGCCAAGTGTGGTCTCGAAACTGGCGCAACCTCCACGCGGGCGAGCCAGCCGAGATCCGTATCGGCATTGCCGAAGAAGGCTCAGGCACAACGACAATCGGTGTCGACTGGGGGCCTGGCACCGATGTGGTCGTCGAAGACATGAAGACCTGGGTGCAACGCAACGGCCAAGCGCAGGAATCCATCAGCGTCTTGGGCTGGAGTGCCGCGTTGGAGATGTACCGGCCGCTACTCAGCTACGACGAACTCGGTCAGATTCTGGAGGGTCGCCCAAGCGATTTCCACGATCAGCTCTACAAACTGCTTGGCCTCGAGCAGCTGACCGACGCCTTGGCGGTCCTGGACGACCAAGTTAAAGCACTTAAGCAGCCCGCTGTCGACGCCAAGAAAGCAAAGGAGGCCCTCAAGCCCCGACTCGAAGGGCACAGCGACCCGCGCGCTGCGGCGGCCCTGGCCCAAGTCACAAGAACGAAGCCCAAGGTTGAAGCAGTACGTCCACTGATCACCGACGGTGCCGCGTCCGCTGTTCCCCCGGCATGGCAGCAAGCGCAACGACTGACGTGTCCGACCGCCGACGAGGTGAGGGACAAGTGCGTCGCCATGCGATCCGCTGCGAAGAGCGAACGCGAAGAGATCAAGCGATCTGACGTGCTGGCCGCGGACCGTAGCCGACTGCTCGAGATGAGCCTGGCGTTTCACGAAAACCACGGCGACCAGCAGTGCCCCGTGTGCAGCAAAGGCACACTTAACGAAGAATGGGCCGTCGCAGCCCGCGCGGCGTTGGAACAAGACCAGACCACCGCAACCAACTTGGCAGCCGCTCGATCGGCCACCCAACATGCGCGCTCGACGCTTGTGGAGATTGCGCGATCGGTCCCGCGACCTCCACTCGCTGAGGCTGAGCTGACCACCTTGGCGGCCGCAAGTATCGCACGCGAACGATTTGCGGAATTGCCGATCGACGACGACCTCGCCCTGGCCGACCATGTCGAAGCCACGCTGCCCGAACTCGAGCACGCCTACGCCGCAGTGCGCCAGGAGGCCACGAATCTGATCAAAGCGCGCGAGGAGGCCTGGGGACCCGTCGCGATGGAATTAGCGGAATGGGTACGCAAAGCAGAGTTAGCCGGCGAAGCCGAACCGAAACTCAAGGTCGCGTCTGAGGCATTGAAGTGGTTGCAAAAAAATGCCGGGCAGCTGCGCAACCAGCGCATGGCGCCATTGGCTCAGCAGGCGACGAAAATTTGGGAGGCACTTCGCCAAGAAAGCAATGTCGCCCTAGGCGCGATCCGGCTTGAGGGCCAGAAGACCAGCCGCCGCGTCGTGCTGGAGGCCGCTGTCGACGGCTCGGAAGCCGAGGCTTTTGGCGTGATGAGCCAAGGCGAACTACAGGCACTAGCGTTGGCGATCTTCATCCCGCGCGCGACGTCGCTGGAAAGCCCGTTTCGCTTCCTCGTCCTCGATGATCCGATCCAGGCAATGGACCCGTCGAAGATCGACGGCTTCCTGCAAGTGCTAACGGACCTGGCAAAGGACCGGCAGATCATCGTGCTGACTCATGACGACCGCCTACCGGCAGCTATCCGGCGATCCCGTGCGCCAGCTCGGATCATCGAGGTCACCCGTGCACCGAATTCCGCTGTTGCGGTCAGCGAATCGACTCGGCCCGCGGCGCGGTTGCTCGACGATGCATACGCGATCGCCGCTGACGCAGCGGTCCCAGATGCCATCAAGAAGGCGGCGATTCCGGTGTTGTGTCGCGAGGCCTTCGAAGCCACAGCCTGGGACGTATTTGCTTCGAGGGCATTGGCGCAGGGGCAGTGTCGCGAAGATGTGGAGGCCGCATGGGAGCATGCGCGAAACACGAGAAGAAGAGTCACAATTGCTGTCGATGCCAACGACGATTCAGCAATCGAGAAGTGGATTGGCGGAGGGTCGGCGCGCAAGGCAGCGATGCTGGTAGCAACCAAGGGAATTCACGCGGGTGTCCACGATTTTAGGGCGGCAGTCAAGGCCACCCGGCAGGCCGTCGACGACCTTAGGGCGATGGCCCAATGACTGACCGAACGGCGTTGCTCGACTTCGCCGATGAGGTGTTGGACGGATCAATTGACCTTGGAACTCGTAGCGCACGGACTGCCGCCTTGCTTGCCCGGTGCGCATTCGAAGATTGGCTAAACCAGCAGAGCGCGACATGGGTGTCGGCCGCGCATACCCAGGCCAGGCGCTTCGATCCGACAACGAGCTCGAAACTCGTTGTCTTAGGCGCTTTTCAAGGCATCGATATCGGTGAGTGCGCGAAACGCGTTTGGCACGGCCTGAGCCGCGCCGTGCATCACCATGCTTATGAACTCCAGCCGTCCGCAACAGAAGTCAGATACCTGGTTCAGCAGGTGCGCGAGTTGTGTGCCACGGCGCCCCCGCCCCAATCCCCTACGCAGGCACCAACGTAATCGGAATCTGCGTCTGCCCCCGTCGGCTCATCTGGCAGTTCCCCTGCTGAATCTCCATCAGCTGACCCGCCAACGTCTGCGAGTTCCAGGTGAACACCATCGCGCCCTTCGTCTTGGACTTGTCCGGGCACACCGGCACCTCACCCATGATCTTCATCGCCCAGGTGTGCGCACCCTGAAAGACCGCTTTCCCCTCGATCAGCGGCGAGCTCACGTTGGCCAGACACCCCACCTCGATCACATTGCACAGGTTCGAGATCGTCCAGGTGTCCAGCACCGTGTTCGGGCCCCGCACCTCGAAGGTGCCGCTCATCAGATCGTCGGAAGCGTGAGCGGCCGGGGCCATGCCCACAGCCAGCCCGCACACCACCGCGGCGACAAGCCCAGCGCGCATGAACAACCCCTTCGCAACAGTCGACGGTTGCCAACAGTATGCAGACAACCCGGAAACCCGCAGCACGAGACTTTGCAGCAGCACAAGGACCACCGAAAACCCGCACTGTTCAGCCTCTACATCGTCACGACCTCGACTACCGTTAGCCCCGATCACCATGGCTGCCGACGACCACCTCGAAGCCGCGCGCACCGCCTACTCAGAAGGCGACTGGCACGCTGCCTACGACCACTTCACCGCAGCCCAGGAAACAGACGAACTCACCACCGACGACCTGTCCTCCTACGGCCTCGCCGCCTGGCGCCTCGGCCACGGCCGGCACTCCATGCAGCTCTCTGAGCAGGCCTTCAACCGCCTCAACGCCGCCAACGACGTCCCCGGCGCCGCCATGAAGGCCGTCGAGGTCGCCCTGCAGTGGTTCAACGGCGGCGACCTCACCATCACCCGCGTCTGGATCAACCGCGCCCGCCGCCTGCACGACAAACAGCCCGACGACCGAATCCTGGCCTACCTGCTCTACGTCGACTCCCTCGTCGCCATCGACGAAGCCCGCAACGACGTCGCCAAGGACCTCGCCGAGCAACTCCAGGAAGTCACCACCAGACTCAACGATCCCGGCTTCAACGCCCTGTGCTCGACGGCCAGCGGCGTCACCATGCTGCCGTTTGCCCGCACCAGCGAGGCCTTCGCCCAACTCGACGAGGCGATGATGCCCGTCCTCGCCGACCAGGTCCCCGTCGACTGGGCCGGCGACATCTACTGCGCCGTCATCCACGAATGCCACCGCCTGGCCGACCTCGCCCGCATGAAGTCCTGGTTCGAAGCCATGGAGGTCTGGCGCAGAGGCCCGCAGGTCAACTCCTCCTGGTACGGCACCACCTGCGAGGTCCACAAGATGGACCTGCACTGCGCCACCCAGACCTTCGCCGAAGTCGAGCAGCGCCTCACCGACGCCATCGCCGCCCTCGGCGACTTCCCCGGCACCGCCAAGCGCTATTCGGCGTTTCGGGTACTAGGCTGCACGAATAGTAGGTTCGTGGTCACGCACAACTCAATACCGTGGCGGCGTCTGATCGGGGGATGCAGTGCGAAGAAATAGATGGCACATCACGCTCGGCGTCATCGCCACGCTGGTGCCGAGCAGCCTCTTTACCGCGACACCGGCGGCCGCGGATTGCACCAGCGCCGGTGCGGCAACCGTATGCGCGCAAGGCGAAGTGCGCGGCGGTGGACCCACTGCACCGATCGCCGGGCCCGCCTATCCCGGCTATTGCGCCGATCCCTGGTATTGCGACGACATGTGGGGCGTCGACATCGACCTCAACCCCCGGCCGCCAGTACGTCCGCCCTCCCCGCCCATCCGACCGGGCCGACCGGGCGTCGGTCCGCGCTAAGCGCCTGTCCACCAGTACCTTCGATAAGGAGCAGTCGAATGTCGTTCCGAAACCTGATCGGCGCCAGCATCATCGCGAGCGCGGCCCTGCTCGGCAGTACGGCAACCGCCGTCGCCGACGAACCCAACTGCACGGCAGGCGACCTCACCCAGGTCCTGTCCGGCGTCAACGCCGGCATGTCGGTGTATCTGTTCACCCATCCCGACGTGAACGCCTTCTTCACCGGTCTCAAGGGCATGTCGCGCGACGAGATGCGCACCGCGGTCTCCGACTATCTGCAGGCCAATCCTGATGTCCGGGATCAGATCAAGGCCGTGCGGCAGCCTGCGGCGGACTTCCGGGCTCGTTGCGACGCGCCGATGCCCGAAGACATGGGGCCGATGGGCTAAGGGCAGCGGTTCCCGCCGCGAAATTTGAAGTGACGCAGAGGTGCTCTCGCACTTTCTCTGCGTCACTTCAATTTCGGGAACCGCGCTGGTTCCAGTCAGTTGTCGCTATGAGGCGGGCACAGAACCTTAGCGGTTGCCGCGCTTGCTTCCCGCGGTCCCTGTCTTCTTTCCGCTCTCGCCTGATTTGCCAGCTGCGCCACTCTTGGCGGGCGCCTTGCTGCTCGTGCCGGCCGTCGCCTGCGCCCCACCGATGCGGAAGTTGTTGATCGCGATGCCGGGGCCCGTCTTGGTAACAGTTGCACCGTCATTGAAGATCGTTCCGGCCAGCGCCAGCGGTCCCGGCCCTGCGCTCACGGTGTTGGTTCCGCCGAGGACGTTGAACCCGGCGGTGAAGTTGCCACCGGCACCGCCCGACGACACCTGGTTATTGCTGCCCAACGAATTGAAGGTCAGGTTCCAGTTACTCCCAGCGCCACCGGCGTTCAGCGTGTTGTTGCTGCCGATCAGGTTCACCACCGAGTTCTGGTATCCGGTCGTCGACGAGAGTGTGTTGCCGTTGCCGCCCAAGAAGTTACTGGCCGAGCTGTAGATGCCGGACACGACGGTCACGGCGTTGTTGGTGCCGAACCAGTTCTGCGCGGTGCTTCCGTAGGCACCGCCCGTTATTGTCACGGTATTGCCGCCGCCGAACAGGTTTCGGACCGCGTTGGAGTAGCCGCCGGTGATCGTCACGGTGTTGCCATTGCCGAGAATGTTGCGGGCCCAGTTCGCATAGCCACCGTTCGTGGTGACGGTGTTATTGCTGCCGAGCAGATTGCTCGCGGTGTTCACCAGGCTGCCATTGGTGGCGACCGTGTTGTTGTCACCGAGGAGGTTCGTCGCCCAGTTGAAGATGCCGCCTTCCGCCGTGACGTTGGTATTACTGCCAAAGAGATTCGTGGTCAGGTTGAGCAGCGAGCTTGTCGCGGCATCACCCGCCTCGATGACGTTGTCGTGGCCGCCCCAATTCGACGCGATGTTGAGCAACCCGTGCGAGGTCACCACCATGCTGCCCGGATCGTTGGCCGTCCCCCGGCCGAAGAGGTTCAGGGCGATGTTGCCGGCCGCGCCGGTACCACCGGCGGTGACGGTGCTGCTGTTGGTCGGCGCGCCGAGCGCCGAGACATTCAGCGCAATGTTGAAGCCGGGGTTGGCCAGCAGACCCGAACCCTCGGTGATCGCAGAGCCATTCGGCCCGAGCTGCGTGGCGATACCGAACAAGCCGTTGGCGGTCGCGACCGACCCGTCGCCGAGAGCCGTGGCGAGGGTGAACGCGTCGCCGGTGGTGGCGGCGGAATTGGTCCCCACCGCGAAGGCGCCACCCAACAGGCCGGTGGCGTGAGCGGTCGCGCCGCTGCCGAGCGCGATCGCGATGCTCAGCGGGGTGCTGCTGCAATCAGCGCTGTTCCCCAGACCGAAGAACGACGCGCAGCTGGCATTGGCCGAAGGCGCTGACCCCAACGCGGCCGCAGCGAGCACGCTGCTGGCGGCGGCACCGGCCACCAGAACGCCGGCGACGGTAGAACGAGACTTTGCGGTGGTGATCATGATGCCTCTCCCCTCAGAGCAAGATCACGACTGATCAATTTGCTGGACGTCCAGTATGGCTGCCTGTCAAGCGACCGACGCCGGAATAAGGAGATAGGAGCTGCCGCTCGGTACCGCGGATGCCGTCAAGCCGCCGGTCAGCCCGAAGAGGTTCGCTGCGCCGAAGGCGAACAGCAAGAACGCCGCCGTGCCCACTCCGGCCAGCTGGCCGATGGCGTAGCCGATCGGATTGTCACCGAGCAGCGCGCCGAATCCCTGCCCCAAAGCCTGGCCGAGCGCAATCTGCAGCGCCGGGCTCTTCACGACCTCCGCAATGACTGTGTTTACCAAGTCCTCCGGCGGGGTTCCGTCGAGGATCTCGCCGGCGAGGTCGCCGATCAGGTTCTGCGCGGCCGGATTGGACACCAGGGCGTCGACCGCGGCCTTGGTCACCCCGCTCGTCGCGACGAAATTGAGCGGCGTCTTGTCCAGAAGATCGGCGACCACACCTTGGGCCACTTCGCTGATCACGCCCCGCACCGCGGGAGCCTTCAGGACCCCCTTCAGCGCATCCGGGACGGTGGCGTTGAAGGCGGCCACGACCGCGGCGTCGGCCTGCAACGACCCGAAGGCCGTCAGCACGCCGTCGCTCAGCGATCCGCCGGCCAGCAGCGCGGCGACCAGATCTTCGGCCGCAGTCGACAGCGCCGCGGCCACCCCCGCCTGGCTGAGGAAGCCGGTCACCACCGCGCCCGCGGTCGCGGCCAGCTGCGCCGCGGACGTCGGGTCGGCCAGGGTGCTCACCAGAGTCGGGCCGTACTCGGGCCCGAGCAGCTCGCCGATGAGGGCCCGGACGGCGGCATTGCCGGCGATGTTGTTGACCAGCCCGGTGACGGTCGAACCCAGTGCCGCGACCACGCCGGCGTTGGTGGCCAGCGAGTACACCGCGCTGCCCGTCGCCGGCGCCAGGGACGACAGGAACGCCGAATTCGACACCAGCCCTTGCCATGCCAGGTCCAGAGCGTCGATCCAGTCGGTGCCCGCCAGGTAGCTGCTGCCGAACTGGGTGACGAAGTCGGCCAGGGCGGCGGGCACGCCCGGCGATCCCAGGATGTTCGTGACCGCCGCACCGGCCACCGTGGCCAGGCCCTGCATCGCGTTCGTGTTGCTCAGCAAGCCCTGTACCGCATTGCCGACCGCGTTGCCCAGACCCTCGGCTGCGGCGCCGCCGCCCAGCGCCTGCGACACCCAGCCCCCGGCGAGGTCGCCGAGCCAGGTCGGCACGGCCGGACCGGAGGTCAGGTCGATGACCGCTTGCGACGCACCGGCAGCCAGCGCGGCCCCGAAGGCCGGGGTGCTCAGGAAGGTGGCGATCTCGTCGGTGGAGTTCGCCACGACCGATTTGAGGTAGGAGGCCAGCGGCGCAGTGTCACCGGCCTCCAGGGCCGCCGCGATCGCCGTGTTTTGGGCGGAGTCCGGGCGCACCGCGTTGGCGAGCACGTCGAGTGCGCTTTGCACGCCGGCATTGCCCAACACGGTGGTGGCCAGGTTGACTGCGGCGTTGCCGACGACCGTGCCGACCGACGAGGGCACGCCGAGGTAGTACGTCAGTGCCGTCGAGATCTTCGTCGAAACGAATTGGCGGATGGCGGTATTCGTGACAAGCCGCTGGACCTCGGCGCTCACCGCGCCGTTGCTCAGCAGGTCCGCAATGCCGTCGGCGACGATCGGCGCCAATTCGTCGGCAATCGACGTCCATCCCGGTAGATGGGTGTCGATGAAGTTGCGGACCGCGGTGTTGAGGGCGGGGCTTGCGGTGGCTCCGGCCGCCAGCGGCGCGTCCCCGGTATCGCTGGCGCTGGGCACCAAAGCGGTTGTGCTGCTGACTATTCCACGGCTAGGGACGGTGTCGATCAACCGTGCCGACGTGGCGAGCCGTTCCCGTCTGGTCACCGCAAGCGCGGCCCACGACAGCGACTCGGTCACCGGGGCCAGGGGGCCACCCGAACCCAGCCGGTCCAGTGGTGCCCGGCTTGCGGCCGAGACCACGCCGGGCTTGACGGACGCCGCCGGCGCCGGCTTCGGGGTGCGGGGACCCGCCTTCGCCGCGTTCCGGGGAGCCGGTTTGCCGGCAGACGACGTCGTCTTCCCCGAATTCCCGGCCCCGGTGTCCGCGTCCGCGACAGCCGGCAACGCGGCGAGGAACCCGCCGATGCCGAGAGCCACGGCCAACGCCCCGACCCGACCGATGTAGCGACCCTGCTGCCCCATGACACCTACCCCGATGTAGTGATGTTGACGATCAAGCTAATTTGCTAGGGGTATAGCACACTGCCCCGGTGACGCGCCGGTGTACGGCCCGAATAACGCATGCCAAATTGTTGATTACCCCGGCTACCGGCGCGGATTCCCCTAAGATCCACCGAGTGGAAGGCCAGCTTTCGGCGGTGACCTTGCAGGCCGTCATCGAGGTCCAGCAAGCGAGCGCAGCCGTATGAGCACACGTCTGATGGTGGAACGCAACGACCTGCGCGCATTCCAGTGGGCCGAGTCGCCCGCGACATCCCCCAATGACGGCGATGTCCGGCTGCGGATCGACACGTTCGCGCTGACGTCGAACAACATCACCTACGCAGCACTCGGCGATGTCATGAACTATTGGCAGTTCTTCCCGACAGGCGATGCCGCGACGGGCTGCGTTCCGGTGTGGGGCTTCGCTTCCGTGATCGAATCACGTTGTCCCGGAGTTGAAGTCGGCGAACGCTTCTATGGCTACTGGCCGATCGGCGACGAGATCGTGCTGCAGGCCACCGGGGTGCATCCCGGTGGTTTCACCGACGGCGCGCAGCACCGGCAATCATTGCATCCGATCTACCACCAGTACGCGCGGTGCAGCGCCGATCCGGGGTATCGGCCGGATCGCGAGGCGCAGCAGGCGTTGCTGCGTCCATTGTTCGCCACCTCGTTCCTGATCGACGACTTCCTCACGGACAACGCCTTTTTCGGTGCGAGCACGGTGGTCATGTCCAGTGCGTCGAGCAAGACCGCCTACGGCACCGCGTTCTGCCTTGCCCGGCGTCAGGCGGTCACCGTCGTCGGACTCACATCGCCGGCCAACGCCGAATTCACCCGCGCGCTGGGCTGTTACGACGACGTGCTGTGCTACGGCGATATCGCGACGGCGCTGCCCGAGACCGCATCGGTGTACGTCGATTTCAGCGGCGACGCAGGCGTGCGCGCGGCCGTGCATCGCCGGCTGGGCGATCAGCTGACCTACAGCTGTTCGGTCGGCGCCACCCATTGGGATGCCCTGGGCGGCGGCGGTGACCTGCCGGGCCCTGCGCCGGTGTTGTTCTTCGCGCCCGAACAAGCTCGCAAGCGGATCGCCGATTGGGGCCCGGCCGGCTTCCAGGAGCAGATGGCCGCGGCGTGGACGGCGTTCATGGAGCCCGTCACCAAGGCCGACCACCCCTGGTTGACCGTGGTGAGGGGCCAGGGCCGAGACGCCGTCGAGCGGTCCTATACCGCGCTGCTGGACGGCACCGTGCCGGCCAGCGAGGGCCACATCCTGTGCGTTGATTGAGCGTTGACGCCTCAATCGAGCGGCGTTTTCGCAGCGTCAACGCTCAATGAGTGACAGCGCCGACGACCGTCAGGCCACGCCCACTGCCGCCAGTGAATTGAGTTGCGCGAACAGCGAGTCCAGTAGGCCGGAACGGACCACCAGCAGCAGGGGGAGTGCGTTCACGGCGATGAACAGACCGGTCTGGATCCCGAAGAATTGGCCAAGCACATAGCCGACAGGGCCGCCCACGAATGCCGAGGCCACCGCTGCACCCACGGCTTGACCGACGGCGAGCTGCAGTCCTGGGCTGCCAAGGACGCTGTTCACCAAGGACTTCACCACAGTGCCCGCCGGCTTACCCGCCGCGAGATCCCCGGCGAGGCTGCCGATCAGATTCCGCACCGACCCATCGCCCAGAAGCGAACTCACCGCGGCCTTCACCGCGTTGGACGCCACCCGCTCCAAGGTCGGGTTGTCGATCCCCGCCGAGTCGAAGAAGTCCTGGACCGCGTACCCCACGATCCTGGTCGCAGCGTCTTCCAGGGCGTTGACACTCAGGAAGCCACGCACCGCGGCGCTGACGGTGGAATCCAACGCAGCCTTGATCGCTGGATTTTCTTGCAGCGCAAGCAAGATACTAGCTACCGCCGCGTTCGGATCGTCGCTGTTGAACACCGCGATGACGAGCTGGTTCGCGGCTTCGCTCAGCGCGTCCGCAACTCCCTTCGCCGCCAGGAACTTCGGCACGGCGGTCGTGATCGAGCCGATCAACTTGTCCATCGCGGCCGGATTGTTCAGCACGTCGACGATCTCGTCGCCGTACTTCTCGCCCAGTTGGGCGATCAACGCAGCCCGGATCGTTGGGTCGGTGGCCACGTCGTTGACGAATGTCTCGACCGTCGTGGTGATCTCGTTGACCAGGCCGGTGTTACCTATGACGGACTTCACCGCGCCCTTGAGCGCTTGACCGAGGGCCAGCGGAATATCGGGGTTGGTCTGCAACGCCAGCGTCGCGGCATCCAACGCCGCCTGCACTTCCGCCTCGGTTCCAGTAGCCATGGCCTGTGCGACCGAGTTCGCAGCATTCGTCAGAGCGGTCCCAACGCCCGCATAGTCGAGGAACGTCGACACGGTGGTCTCGACCGTGCCGATCGCGCCGTCGATGATCACCGCCGAGCTCAGAATGTGTTCTACCGCAGCACGTCCCGCGAGTGCGACGACGGCGGTCACAGGATCGGAGACCGTGCCTTGACCGACCGCGAGTTCGACCTGATCACCGATGAAGGTGACGAACGCGGACGACGGATCTTCCTGCCAGCCGCTCAGCCCGACGAGCACATGCGCGGAGCCCTTGAGCGCGCTGAACACCGCGGCACGCAGAGCCTGGTCGGCCAGCAGGACCGGCAGGCCCGTCACGAACGCAGGCGCGCTTTGCTGAACGTCCTGCTCGATAAGGTCGTTCAGGGTGTAGGTCGGCGAGCTCAGGTTAGCGAGCAGGGCATCGATGTCGCCGTTGGGAACCACCGTCAGCGTGTGCGCCAAAGTGCTGACCGCGTTCTGGACAGCCGTGTTGCCCAATAGGGTCTGCGCGAGGTATCCCATCGCCTGGCCGGCGACGTGGGCGGCGCCCGGGGTGAATCCGTTGGCGATGGCCAGGGTCTGGACCTCATCGGTGACCAAGTCCAGGAGCGCCTGGTTGTTGGCCAGGCTGGTCAGGGCGCCGCCCAGTGAGGTCTTGGTGTAGGCGTTACCCATCAACTCGACGACGGTGGGCAGCACCGCGTTGACGAACGCTTGCTTCTCAGCGCTCAACCCGGCGAAGCCGATTCCGGTCTTGATGAAGTTGGTGAGGGCGGGCGCAACGTTGGCGGTCCAGTCCGTCATCGTGGTGCCGGCAGCAGGCACTGCGGCGGCCGGCTCACCGGTGGTCACGACCGCCGCCGGCAGCACCGTGGCGTTGGCACTCGACAACTCACGACGCAGGGCCAGACCCGCCAACTCCAGCGGAGTGGCCAGCGGGGCACCCGGGTTGCCGCCACCGCCCACCGAGTCCAGCTTGACGCGGTTCGCTGCCCTCAGCGAGTGCCCGGTGGACACCGTGATCACGGACGCGGACTGAGCTTTCTTGGCCGACCCGGCGCCGGTGCTGCGCGCCTTCGGCCCTGCCTTCGCCGACGAATCCGCCGAAGACGTCGTCTTACCCGAGTTGCCGGTGTCCGCGGCGGCGACCGCAGGCAGCGCCGCGATCACCCCGCCGACACCCAGAGCCAGTGCCAACGCCCCGACCCGACCGATGTGCTGAGTTGCCATTGTTTCCCCCGAATATTGACGTATACGACGATTCAACTCTGATATAGCACGCTGGCAAGACCGGAAAATGACTTTTTGCAGGCCATTGGTCCTCAATACGTGGGCCATCGCGGAATTGGAGTACGGCCCTACCGATCCTTCCTCCAGGGATAGAAAAACCTTCCCTATCGACAGCGGGAATCTGGTCTTCGCGGCGATTACGCCAGAAGCCGCAGGTCACGACTATTTGAGTCATGACCACGTACCTGCCCCACCCGGCGACAACGCACCGCAGCGCGGCCCGGCCGAGCTTCCGCGATGTGGCAGGTATCCGCCTCGCGGACAACCTCGACGTGCTGTCCCGCGACGAGATCGAGGCCACCCAGCAGCACAACTTGCGAGCCACCCTGAGCGCCGCGCACGGGTCCACCAACGTGTCGCGGCGCTTCCCCGGACTCGGGGTGCTGGACCCCACCGCCACCGCCGACGACCTCGCCGTGCTGCCGCTGCTGTCCGCCGCGGATCTGTCCGCCGGCTGCCCGCCGCATTCGGCTGACCTCCTCTTCGACCAGAGCCCCGGACTCGTCCTGCGCTCCAGCGGCACCGCCAGCCGGCCCAAGGTCCTCTACCACTCCTGGGACTTCACCGACCGCGTCGGACACCTCGGTGTGCGCGGCGTCCGCGCGGCCTTGCCGACACCGCCGGCGCGGGTGGCGAACTGCCTGTGGCCCGGAGACCTCAACGGAGCGTTCCTGTTCGTCCAGGACATCACCCGCTCCCTGCCGGCGCTCTCCTTCGCCATGGGCGAGCTGACCGCGACCGCCGACGCCGCCGCCGTCATCGAGGCACACGGGATCGACACCTTGGTGTCCTCACCGGCCTACGGCGCCGAGCTGCTGGCGGGAACCCCCGACCTGCCGCTGCAGAACTTTCTGTTCATCGGCGAATCGCTGGGCGCCGAGCGGGAACGCATCGTGCGCTCGGCGGCACCGGATCTGGTGGTGCGCTCACTGGCCTACTCGACATCCGAGACCGGCCCCCTGGGCTACCAGTGCCACCACCAGACGACCGGCATGCACCACGTCCACGAAGACGCCAACGTGCTGGAGGTCGTCGACGAGGCAGGCCGCCCGGTGCCCGCCGGAACACCGGGCGAACTCGTCGTCACACCCCTGACCACATCGGGGATGGCGCTGGTGCGCTACCGCCTCGGCGACCGCGGGATGTTCATGACCGACGCCTGCGCCTGCGGCAGCGCTGCCCGCTCGGTGCTGCTGCTGGGCCGCATGCCGAATTCGATGACCGTCGACACCATCACGTTCTCCAGCGACCACCTGCTGGCGGCGTTGGCTCCGCTGGGTGTGGCCGGGCCGGCCGACTGCCAACTGCAGGTCCTGTGGGAGGGCCACCGGTACCGGGTGCTGCTGCTCGTAACAGCCTCTACCCCACCCCGATTCACCACCGACGCGGCCCGCGCGGCCATGCAGCACGCCCACGAAATCCACGAGGTGATCGTGAGCCCGCGGTGCCTGAACTTCGAGGTGCAGCGAGCGGGCGTGCATCAGTTCGCTCGCACCAAGCGGGGCAAGGTGCCGGTCCTCTACCAGCACGGAATCAGCGGTTAACGGAATTTCTGAGAAGGAGATCGAGCCATGAAAAGCCATGACACCCTTGCGATGCTGCGTGCCGAGCTGGATCGCATCGACGTGGAATTCCTTGCCTCGCTGGGTGCACGGGTCGCCGTGTGCCGCAGCATCGCCCACTACAAGCGCGACCACGGCGTGCCGATGATGCAGCCGCACCGCATCGGCGTGGTGCAGCAGCGTGCAGCCCGCTTCGCCGCAGCCACCGGCCTCGATCCGGAGTTCATGAAGCGGTTCTACGACCTGATCATCGCCGAAACCTGCCGCATCGAGGACCTGATCATCGACGCCGACCTCGACGGGAGCGCGGCCTGATGCGCGTCCTACTCGTCGACAACTACGACTCCTTCACCTACAACCTCTACCAACTGATCGGCGAAGTCTCCGGCCAGCCGCCGACCGTCGTCCGCAACGACACCCCGTGGGCCGAACTGCGATTCGACGAGTTCGACGCCGCCGTGATCTCACCCGGCCCCGGCCGGCCCGACCGTGACCGCGACTTCGGCGTCAGCGCCCGCGTGATCCTCGACAGCGGGCTGCCCGTGCTCGGCGTCTGCCTCGGCCACCAGGGCTTGTGCCACCTCTTCGGCGGCGAGGTCGTCAACGCGCCCGAACCCATGCACGGACGCATCTCCGATGTCCGCCACACCGGCGTCGACCTCTTCGCCGGCATCCCCTCG
The DNA here is from genome assembly GCA_000230935.2 of Mycolicibacterium rhodesiae JS60. Classification (GTDB taxonomy): domain Bacteria; phylum Actinomycetota; class Actinomycetes; order Mycobacteriales; family Mycobacteriaceae; genus Mycobacterium; species Mycobacterium rhodesiae_B. Next base: position 1,456,049 of record AGIQ01000002.1, on the reverse strand, counting down.
CCGTTCGAGGTCGTGCGCTATCACTCGCTGGCCGTCACCTCGCTTCCCGAGGACCTCGAGGAACTGGCGTGGACCGCCGACGGCGTCGTGATGGGCGTTCGGCACCGCCGGCTCCCGTTGTGGGGCTTGCAGTTCCACCCCGAGTCGATCAGCAGCACCTACGGCCACGAACTTCTGGCCAACTTCCTCGCCCTCGCCGCAGACCACTCGGCGTCCGCCGCCACCCCCACGGCGGACGCCGAGTCCCCCCGCTACGACCTGCACGTGCAGCACGTCGACGCCCACCCCGAAGCGCTGGCCGCCTACAGCTCGCTGTTCGCCGATGGCCGGCAGGGCTTTTGGCTGGACAGCAGCTCGGTGATCGACGGGTTGTCCCGCTTCTCGATCATGGGCAACGGCGAAGGCCCGCTCGCCGAGCAGGTCACCTATCACGTCGCCGACCGGGAGGTCGTGGTCCGCCGCGCCGACGGCACCACCGAACGAATTCGCCAGCAGTTCTTCGACTACCTCGACGATCAGCTGCGCGCCCGTGAGGTGCCGGCACCCGACGGACTGCCCTTCGAGTTCAACCTGGGCTATATCGGCTATCTGGGCTACGAGCTGAAGGCCGAGACCGGGGGTGGGGCAGCGCACCAGTCCGACACACCCGACGCCGCGCTGCTGTTCGCCGACCGCGCACTGGTGCTCGATCACGCGACGCGCACCAGTTATCTTCTGGCCCTGTCCCTCTCGGGAGACGCCGACCAGGCGCGGACGTGGTTGTCCTCGACCGCGGAGGCACTGCACACCCTTCCCGCCGCGCCGCTCGATCCGGCACCGAGGCTGCCGCTGTCCGGTCCGGCCATGACCGATCCCGACATCGGCATGAACGTCGAGCTCCGGCACGACAAGGCCGCCTATCTCAAGCGGATCGACGAGTGCTTCGACGAGATCAACGCCGGCGAGTCCTACGAGATCTGCATGACCAACATGGTCACCGTCCACACGCAGATCGACGTGCTGCCCACCTTCGCGCACCTGCGCCGGGTGAGCCCCGTCCCGTTCGGAGCGCTGCTGGACTTCGGCGACGTGGCCGTGCTCAGCGCATCACCCGAGCGGTTCCTGTCCATCGACCTCAACGGCACCGTCGAAGCCAAGCCGATCAAGGGCACCCGCCCCAGGGGTGCCGATGCCACCGAGGACCGTGCCTTTGTCCAAGAGCTGCAAGACAACCCGAAGGACCGCGCCGAGAACCTGATGATCGTCGACCTGCTCCGCAACGACCTCAACACGGTCTGCTCGGTGGGGTCGGTCCACGTGCCGAAGCTGTTCGACGTCGAAACCTACGCAGCGGTGCACCAGCTGGTCTCCACGATCCGGGGCACCCTGGCCCCCGGCCGTTCGGCGGTCGACTGCATCCGCGCCGCCTTCCCCGGCGGGTCGATGACCGGTGCCCCCAAGGTCCGCACGATGGAGATCATCGACCGGCTGGAGCAGGGCCCCCGCGGTGTGTATTCCGGTGCGCTCGGCTGGTTTTCGCTCTCCGGAGCCAGCGACCTGTCGATCGTGATCCGCACCCTGGTGGTCGACTCCGGACGGGTGAGCTTCGGAGTCGGCGGCGCCATCGTCGCCCTCTCCGACCCCGACAGCGAATTCGACGAGACCGTCGTCAAGTCCCGCGCCATGATGACCGCCCTGGCCGCGAGCCAGGAGGACCCGCGGTGACCGGGACCATCGGACGCGTCGTCGTCGCCGGCGGCTCCGGCGCGGTGGGATCGCTGTTCGCCGAGCACCTGCAGGAATCCGGCAACGACGTCGTCATCGTCGACCGCAACGTGCCCGGGCCCACCCACCGGGTCAGCCGCTTCGTGCGCGGCGACATCACCGATCCCGGCGCAGGCGTCGCCGACGTCGTCCGCACCGCCGACGCCGTCATGCTGTGCGTTCCCGAGCCCGCGGCGCTGGTCGCGATCGGCCGGCTCACCGGAACCGTGCGCACCGACGCCCTCATCGTCGACACCTCGTCGGTGAAGTCGACGGTGGTGCCCGTCCTGCACGCCGCCGCCACGATCGCCGGCGACGCAGAAGCGCTGAGCCTCAACCCGATGTTCGCCCCGTCCCTCGGTTTCGCCGGCCACCCGGTGGCCTCGGTGATCGTGCGGGACGGCCGGCGCGGGCGAGCGCTGCACAACCTGATCGAAGCATGGGGTGCCCGCATGGTGAACGTGACCGCCGACCAGCACGATCGGCTCGCCGCCGCCGCTCAGGCCCTCACCCACGCCGCGGTGATCGCCTTCGGTGCCGCGCTGGCCGAACTGGACGTCGACATCACCGATCTGGATCGGATCGCGCCGCCGCCGCACGCCGCGCTGCTCGCCCTCCTGGCGCGCATCACATCCGGTGCACCCGAGGTGTATTGGGACGTCCAGGCGGCCAACCCCTACGCCCCGGCAGCTCGCCGCGCCTTGTCGCGCGGAGTGTCCGAGCTGTCCGGCGTCGTCGATGACGACGACCCCGCCGTATTCGGCGACCTGCTCGACCGCCTTCGCGGGGTGCTCGGCCCCCTGCAAGGCGCCTACCGCGAGCGCAGCGCACAAGCGTTGCGCGCCATGACCACCGACCTCACCAAGGAGACCACGACATGACCGAACTGATGAGCCGCCCCAACTGGGTCGCGTCCCGAGTCAGCAAGACCTCCGACTCGCTCGACCGGGCCTTCGCCGAAGGCCTCACCGGGCACGTCATCACCGCACGGGACGGCAAGCAGGTCACACTGGCCGACGGCAGCGACGCCGTCGAATTCGTGTCGTGCTCCTACCTCGGGCTGGAGTCGCACCCGGATCTGATCGCCGCGGCGACCGAGGCGATGAACCGCTTCGGCCTGCACTTCTCCACCTCGCGTAACCGGGGGCGTCCGCCGTATCTCGCCGAGCTGGAAGACCTGCTGTCCGTGATGTACGGGGGCGCCAAGGTGGCGGCCTTCACCTCGGTCAGTAACGTCCACCTCGGTGTGCTGCCGCTGCTCGGCGCCGGTGCGCTGCCCAGCTTTCCGGTGTCCGAGGCCGGCGTCTCGTTCCTGGTCGAGAAGACCGCGCACGCCTCGATCCAGGTGATCCGCGGTGTGCTCGAGCAGATCGGGCCGACCCGCCGCTTCGACATGACCGACCCGGCCGCACTGCCCAAGGCGGTCCGCGAGATCGCCGCCACCGGCCGCACGCCGATCGTGCTGGTCGACGGGGTCGGCTCGATGGGCGGCCTGATCGACGTGGCGGGGATGCACGCCATCCTCGAACCGTTCGGCGGCCACCTGTATGTGGATGATGCCCACGGGGTTTCGATCGAAGGGCGACTCGGCGCGGGCTACGCGTTCGAGGCCCTCGGCGGCACGCTGCCGGAGAATGTCATGCTGGCCGGCTCGCTGTCCAAGGCGTTCGGCGGGGCGGGCGGGTTCGTGGTCGTGCCGAGTGAGGACGACATGCGGGTGCTGCGAAAGTTCGCCAACCCATTGGTGTTCGGACACTCGATCATGGTCCCGATGCTCGCGGCCAACGTCGCCGCCGCCTGGTTGCACGTCGACGGCCAGGCCGCCGACCTGCAGCAGCAGCTGTGGCGCAACGCCGCCGAGTTCGACCGCCTGACCGCCGGAACGCTCGTCAACGCCGGGATGCACTCGCCGGTCCGCGGCGCCGTCTTCGACACCGAGGACAAGGCGTTCGCCGCCGCCCGCCGGTTGAAGCAGGCCGGCGTGCTGGTCCTGCCCGCCTTCTACCCCACCGTCGCGAAGGGCACCGGCCTGATGCGCTTCGCGGTGTCCGCCCTGCACCAACAGCACCACCTCGAGACCGCCGCGCGCGCCCTCGGGTTCTAGTTCACCCAATCACCTTCGACAACAAGGAGTTTCACCGATGTCCACGTCCTTCGCCACCACCGCACTGCTGACGCCCGAACAGCGTTCCCACCTCGCGGTACTGCCCGAGCTCGGCGGCGGCAACCTGATCGCAACGGCCATGGCCGTACACCCCGATCCGCACATCCCGTTCATCCGCACCGGCCGGCCGGTGATCAACACCGCGGGCGAGGAGCAGACCGAATTCACCCTCGCCCAGCTCGATGCGCTGGTCCAGAGCTGGTCGGTCTGGTACCACGAGCAAGGGGTGGGCCCGCGCGACCGGGTCGCCCTGTACATGGCGGACACCTTCGCCTACACGATCCACCTCAACGCTCTCGCCCAGCTGGGCGCCATCGGCGTGCTGATCAACAGCAAGGCATCGCCGGCGCTCGCCCTCGGATTGTGCGAGCGCACAACGCCGGTGGGGATCTACACCGACCGCACGCGCCTTGCTTCGATCAGCCACGGCGTCGCTTCGCTCGACGGTCTGCGCTGGGTCCAGCTCGCCGAGGACGTGCCCGCGCCGCCCGCGGCCACACTGCCCGACGCCTGGCGTTTCAAGCACGCCGGCGAAGACCCGGTGTCGATCATGCATTCGTCGGGAACGACCGGAATCCCGAAGGCGGTCACCCAGACTCACGCGTCCAGCGTCGCCGGACCGCGCTTCCGTCTGGAGAACTACATCGAGCCCGCCCACGAGCGGATGATGACCGCGCAGCCGCAGTCGCATCTCGGGTGCATCGTGTACACCGCGTACTCGATCCTGGCGGGCACCCCGCTGGTGTCGTTGTACGACCCGACCGGTGCGGAGCTGGCCGCAGCGGTGCACCTGCACCGCCCGAAGGGTGTCATGGCCTTCGCCCACGCCTACTCCGAGCTGGCCGCACTCGAAACAGTGCCCGGCACAGTCGATTCGGTCGATTACTGGGTGAACATGGGCGATGCCATCCACGGTGCTCACATCGACGCGATCCTGGCCAAGCGCAGCGCCGACCAGGAGCCGTCGACCTTCTACGACCGCTTCGGCACGACCGAGCTCGGGTGGGGTCTGGTGGTTCAGCCCCGCACGCTGGCATCCGAGCGCTCGGACCGCCGCGTCGGCAAGCCCGACCCCGTCGCCGAGGTCGCGGTGCTGCGGCCCGACGGCAGCAAGGCGGCGGTCGGTGAGGTCGGCTTCTTCGGCGCCAAGGGCCCGTCGATCACCGCCGGGTACTGGAACGACTCCGACACCACCTACCGCTCGAAGCTCGGCGGCTACTGGCTGACCGGTGACTTCGTGTTCCAGGATGCGGACGGCAACATCTTCGTGGTCGACCGGACGAAGGACGCCATCGAAACAGCCGAGGGCACCGGCTATTCGGTCCTCATGGAGGAGATGCTGCTCAGCGAGATCAGCGCGATCACCGATTGCGCCGTCGTCGCCGGCCGGCACGGTGAGCGCGTCGTTCCGGTCGCCGTCATGATCACCGACGTGCCGCCCGCCGAGGCCGCACGGCTGCTGGCGCAGGCCAATAAGGTGCTGGCGAGCGCCGGCCATCCCCGCATCGCCGTCCTCGACATCGCAGTGAAGCCCGAGGACTTCCCGGTGGGCGTGACCGGCAAGGTGCTCAAACGCGAACTGCGGGAACGCTACAGCGATCTGTCGCTCTGCTCGCGCCCGTTCAACCGTGCGATCGCCGAGTTCATCACCGACAAGCCGGACAGCGCAGTCGCATGATCGGGACGTGGCTGAAAACCCTGGTCCCCGAGCCCGGCGCGCGTCGCCGCCTGGGCTTGGGCACCGGGATCTACAACATCGGCACCGGCATGTTTATGACGTCGTCGGTCCTGTATTTCACCGAGGGACTGGGCCTTTCGGTCACCGAGGTCGGTCTGTGGCTGGCCGTGGCCGGACTGATCGGCCTGTTCGCCGGCGTGCCGATGGGTCACCTGGCCGACCGCCGCGGCCCCCGCGGGGTGGCGGCGCTGAGCCTGGTGGTGCTCGCGGCGACGATGGTGGCCTACGTCTTCGTCACCCACATCTGGATGTTCGTCGTGGTGACGGTCGTCGAGATGCTCGCGACGGCAGCGTCGCGAGCATCGCGCGGCGGCCTGATCCGGCGGGTCGGCGGCGAAGGTGCGGCGGCCTACCGCTCCCAGCTGCGGGCCATCGAGAACGCCGGAGTCGGCATCGGTGCCGCCATCGGCGGACTGGCGCTGACCCTGCACACCCTGGCCGCCTACCAGGTGCTGTTCATCGCCAACGCCGCGACCTTCCTTGTCGGTGCCGTGGTGACCGCACTGCTCCCCTATTTCGAGCCGTTGCCTGCTCCGCCCGGCACGCGGCCCGGGGTCGCGTTGCGCGACAAGCCGTTCATCGCGTACACGATCCTCAACGGGGTGATGAGCCTGCAGTACGCGGTCATCACGTTCGCCCTGCCGCTCTGGATCGCCACCGAAACCAACGCGCCACGTTGGATGGTCGGCGCCGTGCTGCTCGTGAACACGATCGGGGTGGTGGCCCTGCAGGTCTGGGTTGGCAAGAAGGTCAAGACCGTCCGCCAGGGTGCCGCGGCCATGCGGGTCGCCGGGCTGGTGTTCCTCGTCGCGTGCGGCGGTGTGGCGGTCTCGTCCGGTCTGCCGGCGTGGGCCTCCGCCGCCGTCTTGCTGGCGGCGGTGGCTGTCCATTCGGTGGGCGAAATGTGCCATGCGGCAGCGGTGTTCGCGCTGAGCTTCGAGCTGGCTCCCGCGCACGCGCAGAGCGAGTACGTGGGTCTGCAGGATATGGGCCTGGGCGCCGCGTTCGCGGTGGCGCCCGCGGTGCTCGGCTTCCTGTGTCTCGGGATCGGCCAGGTGGGCTGGCTGATGCTCGGCGGGATACTCACCGCCGCGGGCCTGGCGACCGTGCCGATCGTCCACTGGGCGATCCGCAGCCGGCCCTTCCCCGTCGAATCGGAGCACGCACTCGAACCGGCGACCGTGGTCCTGGCGAGCGCCCCGTTCGCCGTCCGCCCGCCGGCCCGCCTGATGCCGCAGACGACGGTCCAGGTTCAGCGCAATCTCGAAAGCGTTGTCCTCGATGATGCTTCGCGCTTCGTCCTGGACCGGGATTGCGTCGTCGGACGCGACCCGCACGGCTGCGATGCGGTGCGGCGGGGACTGCGGCCCATCCGGATCGACGCCCGCTCCAACGGAATGTCACGGGCGCACTTAGAGATTCGCAGCATCGGCGGCCGGGTGTACATCATCGACCGCGAGTCGAGAAACGGCGTTGCCATCCGGCCCGCCGGGAAGACGAAGTGGACCCGGATCACGCCGTGGAAGCCGATCGTCTGGCTGCCCGGGATGTCGGTGCGGATCGGCAGCCGAATCCTGCGACTGGAAGCCAACACCCCGCAGGCCGTCATCGCCGGCCCGCCGTCGAGCTCACCGACCGTACGAATCCCCGTCGCGGCCGGATCAGAAAGGAATGCACCGTGAAACCCCGCGCTTTTATCCTCACCGGCTATTTGCCTGTCGTCTGCCGAGATGCCATCTACATCGAGGAACTGCGTCGGCGAGACCTCACGGTCCTGGTGCTCACCGGAGCCATCTCGCGCACGTATGCGGCGGCCCACGGTGAGGATGCCGCCCACCCCGCCTCGATGATCGACGAGATCGCCTTCGTCGACGGGTCGGTCGCGAGCGAAGGCTCCTACCTTCCCGGGGTCATCGAGCACGCGGAACGCTGGCGCAACCAGTACGACGTCGTCGGGGTCTACGCCGTCGGGGAGACGCTCGTCGAGCCGACGGGCCTGATCGCCGACTTCTTCGGTCTGCCGTTCCCGGGGCTGCGGGCGGCGCGCGCCTGCCGCAACAAGTTCCTCCAGCGCTGGTACCTCCCCGACCTCAGCCCGGTCTCCGCGCTGATCCCGCCCGGGTCACGCGATGCCGACCATGGCGCGGTCCCCTTCCCCGCCGTCGTCAAGCCGGCCACCCGGCATTCGAGCGAAGGCGTGCAGATGGTGCACGAGCCTGCCGAATTGGCCGCGCAACTGGAGCAGTACCCGGCCGAGGAGACGATCCTGGTGGAGCAGATGATCACCGGGCAGGAGTACTCGGTGGAGAGCCTGACCCAGGACGGTAAGACGCTGTTCTCGTCGGTCACCCGCAAGGAGACCAATGACGTCGACTCGCAGTACTTCGTCGAGATGGCTCACACCGTGCCCGCGCCGCGGGACGACGCCTGGGATGCGGTGCAGCGGGCCAACATCGAGATGCTCGAGCGTCTCGGTGTGGAGAACGGCATCACGCACGCCGAGTGGCGGCTCGACGAGCACGGTGAGGCGCGCCTGATGGAGGTGGCTGCGCGCACGCCCGGCGACGGGATCATGGTGTTGTACCGGCTCGCGACGGGCTGGCGGATGGAGCCCGAGATCCTGCGGATCGCGCTCGGCGAGCCTGCGGACTATCCCGCGGCGCGGCGCTTCGCACGCCAGGTGTACGTCGCGCACGAGCCCGGGACACTCGTCGGCGTCGATGTCGACTGGCCCGGCATCGAAGCCATCTGGGTCAACGATGGCAATCCCTGGCCTGACCTGCCCGCCCTGCCGGCTCATGCGCCCGCGGCACTGCGTGCGGTGTTCGTCTACGAGGCCGTCGGCACCGAGCTGGGCCCCATCCGCAGCTCCGACGACCGGGCGGTCACCTTCTTCATCGACGCCCCGACGCTCGCCGAGCTGGACGAGATCGAGGCGCGCGTGCGTGCGGCCGTGACGGTGCATACGCGCTAGTTGGCACGAGATCGACACAAGGGCTGTGAATCCGCGAGATTCACAGCCCTTGTGTCGTTTTCGCGCGAGGCAAGCGCCCTTGCCCCGAAGCTAGAAAAACCTATCCCCGCGCATGGAATTTTCTCCTACCGCAGGCGATTACGCTGAAACGCCCTGGTCACGACTATTGAGCCATGACCAACACACTGCTTGTCTTCGACGAGGCGGTAACCCGCGCAGGCGTCGAGGGGTGGATCCAGCACTTGAGAGAAGACGACGTCGAGTTGTACCGCCTCGGCGACACTCACGTCCTCTCGGTCGCAGACCCTGACCTCATCGACACCGCGAGCCGGGAGCTTCCAAAACCCACCCACCGCGTGCAGCGCCACAAAGAGGCGCCGCTGGGCCGCAAGGAGCTGCGCCCGGGCGGCACGCAGGTCTCGTTCGGCCCGACGACGATCGGCGACGGCTCCGTCGCGGTGATCGCCGGCCCGTGTGCGGTCGAATCGCGCGAGCAGACGCTGGCCACCGCCGCCGTCGTCGCCGCTGAGGGCGCCGCCGGCTTACGCGGCGGTGTGTTCAAACCCCGCACGTCGCCGCATTCTTTCCAGGGCCTGCAGTGGGACGGCCTCGACCTGCTGGCCGAGGCCCGCGAGCGTACCGGCCTGCCCGTCGTCACCGAGGTGATCGACCCCGAGCACGTCAAGCGACTGTCCGGAGTGGTCGACGCCTTGCAGATCGGCGCGCGCAACATGCAGAACTTCGCGCTGCTGACCGCCGCGGGACAGAGCGGCCTGCCGGTGGTGCTCAAGCGCGGCTTCGGCTGCACGGTGGAAGAGACGCTGGCCGCCGCCGAATACCTGTTGCTCGAGGGCAACGACCAGGTTGTGCTGTGCGAACGCGGAATTCGCACCTTCGAGCCCTCAGCGCGCTTCACCCTCGACCTCACCGCGGTCGCGCTGTGGAAGCAGCGCACCCACCTGCCGGTCATGGTGGACCCCAGCCATTCCGGTGGCCACCCCGATCTGGTGGCACCGCTGTCACTGGCCGCGATCGCGGCCGGCGCCGACGCGTTGATCATCGACGTCCACGTCGCGCCGGAGCAGGCCCTGTGCGACGGCAAGCAGGCACTGCTGCCCTACGAATTCGCCGACGTGATGGCCCGGCTCACCCCCGTGGCCGCCGCACTCGGCCGCACCATGAGCGGAGCACCAGGTGTTCACTAAGCAACTGCACACGGCGATCGTCGGCCTCGGCCCGCGTGGTCTGTCGGTCGCCGAACGCCTGTGCGCCAACGCGGATTCGCTTCTGGCGCACGGACAGGAACTCGTCATCCATCTGATCGACCCGCATGTCTTCGACGGCGGTCAGGTGTGGCGAAGCACGCAGGACCGGGTGCTGTTGATGAACACCGTCGCCTGCCAGGTGACGGTCTTCGTCGACGACACCGTGGACTGCGACGGGCCGGTCGTGGCGGGGCCGAGCCTCTACGAATGGGCCCGTTCGATCGCGTTGGTCGGCGCTCCGAGCGTCCCGGAAGCCGTTCGGGCCGAGGCGCTTACGCTCGGGCCGGATGACTACCCGTCGCGGCCGTTCTACGGCAGCTACCTGCAGTGGGCACGGGACCGCATCATCTGGACCGCACCCCCAGCCGTCAGCTTCGTGTCCCACCAGGCCATGGCGGTCGACGTTCGCGACGCGCCGGATGGCTTGCAGGAAGTGGTGTTACACACCGGCGAGATCGTCAAGAGCCTGCAGTCCGTGGTGCTCGCTCTCGGTCACCAGCCGCACCACCTCGGCGAGACCGAGACAGCTCTGCGTGAGTACGCGCTGCGGCATGACGTCCGCTACATCCCGCCGAACAACCCGGCCGACGTGATGCTGGACGCGATCCCGGCAGGCGAGCCGGTGATCCTGCGGGGCATGGGCCTCAACTTCTTCGACTACATGGCGCTGTTCACCATCGGCCGCGGCGGCACCTTCGTGCGCAGCGCGGACGACCGCCTCACCTACGTTGCATCGGGCCAGGAGCCGCACCTGGTGGTGGGGTCCCGGCGCGGCGTGCCCTACCACGCACGCGGCAAGAACCAGAAGGGATCATTCGGCCGCCACACGGCCCGCTACGTGACCCCCGAGGTGATCGAGCGGTTGCGGGCCCGCGCCGACGCCGGCGCGCCGGTGGACTTCCGCCGCGATATCTGGCCGCTGATCGACCAGGAAGTCCGCACGGTGTACTACGCGACTCTGGTGCGTGAGCACCGATGCGTCTGCGACGCAGACGAATTCACCACATTGTTCGCCGCCGCTGAGCCGGCGACGGTGCCGATCTTCGGTGACCCCCTGGCCGTCGAGGAGAGCGAAGCCCAGCGCACCGTGCTCGCCAAGTTCGACATCGATCCCGAAAATGGTTGGGACTGGCGGCAAATCGCGACGCCGTACACCGACGCCGACGTGTCCTCGACGACCCGGTTCCGCAGCTGGCTGCGACGCTACCTCGACGACGAAGTCCGTGAGGCCGACAAGGGCAACGTGACCGGCCCCCGCAAGGCCGCCATGGACGTCCTGCGCGACCTGCGCAACGAGATCCGCTTGTTGGTGGATCACGGTGGCCTGTCCGGGGATTCGTACCGCGACGAGCTGCAGCGCTGGTACATGCCGCTGAACGCGTTCCTGTCGATCGGGCCGCCCGCCGAACGCATCGAGCAGTTCTGCGCCCTGATGGACGCCGGCGTGCTCGAGGTTCTCGGCCCGGACATGCACGTCGACTGCGACAACGGCGAATTCGTCGCGTACTCCGGTACCTGCCCGGACCTCACCGTGCACGCAGCAACGCTGATCGAGGCGCGGCTGCCGGACACGGACCTGCACCGCACCGCCGATCCGCTGCTGCGCACGCTGCTCGAGAGAGGCGAGTGCCGGCCGCACCGCATTCCCATCCGCGGCGGCGGGCACTGGGTCTCCGGTGGTGTCGCGGTCACCCGGCGGCCCTACCAACTGCTCGACGCGCACGATCGTGCCCACCCACGGCGTTTCGCGTTCGGTGTGCCCACCGAGTCGGTGCATTGGGTGACGGCGGCGGGCATCCGGCCCGGCGTCAACTCCGTGATCCTCGGTGACGCGGACGCCATCGCCCGGTCCACCCTGCGCATGGCGACCGACCACCTGACGGAGCGATCGGCATGACTGACTACGGAATCCTGGCCCCCGCATGGGCGGCGACGGGAGTGGCCGACCTGGTGGACGACGACGCCGTGCTGCGCGCCATGCTCGCGACCGAGGTCGCACTGGCCGAAGCGCAGGCCGAATTGGGCGTGATCCCGGCGGGCGCGGCGGTGGCCATCAAGGCCGCCGCCGTGCCTGCGCACATCGATCCCGCGGCGGTGGCTGCCGGAGTCCGCGAGACGGCCAACCCCGTGGTCGCGTTCGTCGAGCAGCTCACCCACGCGGTCCGGACCGTCGACCCGTCGGCCGCCGAATACGTACACCGGGGCAGCACCAGTCAGGACATCCTGGACACCGCCCTGGCCCTGCTGTGCGCGGCGACGCTGGACCGCATCGCCGACGACCTGCTGACGTGTGCGGACACCCTGGCCGGACTCGCCGAGAAACACCGGGATACCCCGATGGCCGGACGCACGCTGACCCAGCACGCCGTTCCCGTCACCTTCGGCTTGAAGGCCGCGACCTGGCTGCATCTGGTGATGGACGCCGCGCAGCGGGTGCTCCAGGCCCGCACGACACTACCGGTCTCCATCGGCGGAGCCGCGGGCACGCTTGCGGCATATCACGCATACGGGCGCGAGACGACCGAGGCGACGCTGCGTCTACCGGCGTTGGTGGCCAGCCACCTCGGGCTGGCCGAACCGGTGCTGCCCTGGCACCAGATCCGCACTCCCCTGGCCGATGTCGCCGCGAGCCTGATGATCACCACCGGTGCACTCGGCAAGCTGTCCGCCGACGTCCTGGTCTTGAGCCGCACCGAGATCGGCGAAGTCACCGAGGAGCAGGCGCCGGGCCGGGGCGCGTCCTCGGCCATGCCGCAGAAGCACAACCCCGTCTTCGCGACCCTCGTCGCGACCGCGGCCCGCCAGCTCCCGCCGATCGCCACGGTGCTGTTCAGTTCGATGGCCTCCGAAGACGAACGGTCCTCCGGCGGTTGGCATGCCGAGTGGCAGCCGCTGCGGGAGTGCCTGCGCATCGCCGCCGGCGCGGCCGCCAACGCGGTGCGCCTGACCGACACGCTTCAGGTGGTCCCCGAGCAGATGGCCGCGAACCTGCGAATGACCCGCGGCGCCATCGTCTCCGAGCGCGTCAACGCGGTGCTGGCGCCCTTGCTCGGCAAGAGCAACGCCAAACGTTTACTGGCCCAGGTCACTGCGACCGCCGAGCGAACCGGCGCCGATGTCGCCGACCTGCTCGCCGAAGCCCTGCAGGAGGCCGGGGTGACCGCCCCCGACATGACAGGGCTGTTCGATCCGGCCGGCTACACCGGGATCTCAGGCCCGCTGGTCGACCGCGCGCTCAAACACTTCAAGGAGAGTTCGCATGAATAGAATTGCCGCGCTTGCCACACCGGGCTTCGGCGACGTCTTCACCGATCACATGGTGACCATGCGATGGACGGCACAGGAGGGGTGGCACGAACCCGAGCTCGGTCCGCTCACCCCGATCGCGATGCACCCGGCCACCATGGCATTGCACTACGGGCAGACGATTTTCGAAGGGATGAAAGCGTTTTGGCGCCCCGACGGTCAGCGCGCGGTGTTCCGGCCTGCCGATCACGCCCGCCGGTTCAACAACTCGGCACGCCGGATGGCCATGCCGACCGTGCCCGTCGACGACTTCGTCGCAGCGGTCGAGACGCTGGTACGAGTCGACGCAGCCTGGGTCCCCCGCACCCGTGGACACAATTTGTACCTGCGGCCGTTCATGATTGCGGCCGAGACCGGCCTGGGCAACCGCCCCGCCGAGGAGTACCTGTTCACCGTGATCGCGACACCGTTACGGCCGGCGTCCACCGCGGAGCCGAAACCGTTGCGGCTGTGGATCGCCACCGACCACATCCGCGCGGCGCAGGGCGGTACCGGGGAAGCCAAGTGCGGCGGCAACTACGGCGGCGCCTACGTGGCGCAGCGACGTGCCGCGGCCAACGACTGCGACGACGTCGTCTGGCTCGACGCCGCCGAGCGCAGCTACGTCGAGGAAGCCGGCAGTTCCAATCTGTTCTTCGTGGAATCGACATTGGCCGGACCCTGCGTGCGCACCCCGCCGCTGAGCGGAACTCTGCTGGCGGGCATCACCCGCGACTCGGTGCTGCAGCTGGCGCTGTCGCTGGGCTATCCGGTCTCCACGGAACCGCTCACGGTCGACGATTGGGAGCGAAGCTGCGCCGACGGGCGGATCACGGAGACGTTCGTCTCGGGCACCTTCCGGTCGATCGTGCCCGTCGGGCACGTCGCCACAACCCAACGGGACTGGCAGGTCGGCGACGGCGCCGCGGGCCCCGTCACCTCGCGGTTGCGCGAGGCCATGCTGGACATTCACTACGGCGACGCTGCGGACCAGTTCGGCTGGATGCAGCTCGTCGACACCGGCGAATAAGCTGTCGGCATGCCTTCCCATCTGGAAGTCTGGAAACCCTCCGGACGGCAGCTGATCCCACTCGGCACCGAGCGAGTGACGGTCGGCAAGTCCTCGTCCAATGTGGTGTCGCTCGACCACGACTCAACGGTGTCGCGTCTGCACGCCGTATTGGAGAACCACGGGTACGCGTGGTCCATCCGGGATGTGGGCAGCCGCAATGGCACCTACATCAACGGGGAGAAGATCTCTGCCGAGCGCGTCCTGCGCTCAGGCGACGAGTTGCGGATCGGCAAGTCCAAGTTGGTCTTCTGGGAAGTGCGGGGCACCGACGAGGCCACCGTCGGTGAAGCGACGGTGGCCGTCGCCCCATCCCAGCCTCCGCCGCGCCTGACCCGGCGCGAACTCGAGGTCCTCGTCGTGCTCTGCCGCCCGCTGGTGTCCGGTGATCCGTTCCCGGAGGCGGTGTCGGTCAAACAGATGGCCCAGGAGCTGTTCGTCACCGAGGCCGCGATCAAACAGCATCTGCAGAACCTCTACGACAAGTTCGGCATCCCACCGGAAGGCGAGCGCCGGGTACGGCTGGCCAATGAGGCCATTCGGCGTGGCGCTGTCACGCTGAACATGTTGCGCGACAACGGTTCTGCAGAAAGGTAGGCGCTAAGAGAAGTCCAGCGCCTCGACCGTCGCGACCGCCCCTTCGTGCGTCGGACGGTTCGCGCCGCCGATCGCGTACACGGTGTTGCCCACCGCGGCGACCGCTTCACCGTGCCGGGCGGTCGGCATCGACGGCAGCGCAATCCACTTGCCCTCGGCGATGTCGTACATCTCCGCGGTGGCCAGCACCTGCGTCGGCTCCTCACCACCGAGGGCGACGATTCGGCCGTCGATGAACGCAGCACCGTAGCTGCCGCGCGGAGTCGGCATGTCCACCAGCTTGGTCCACTGCCCGGACTGCGGATCGAAACGTTCGAATGCCGCCGAGTTCTTGTCGGCCGAGAGGAATCGGCCGCCGACCGCGTACACGTAGGTCCCGTCCGACACCGCGGCCAGATGTTCGCGCGGCGTCGGCAAGTCGGCCGCGTCCTTCCAGGACTGCCCGTCGAACACCTCGGTCTGCGCGACCAGTTGCTTGGCGTTCTGCCCGCCGGTGACCACCAGCTTGTCGCCGACGACCGCTGCCGCGGACGCCGCCCGGGCGTGGGTGAGGCTGGGTAGCTCCACCCAGGTGCTGCCCCGCAGCGCATAGACCTTGTTCGACGCGTTCGCGAGTTCGTCGCTGGCGCCGCCGATGACAACCATTTCGCCGCGGTACGTCGTCGCGGTGGCATGGTGCAGCGGGACCGGCAGCGGCGGTTGGGCCTGCCACGCCCGGGTCTGCGGGTCGTAGCTCTGGACCAGCTGCAGTGTGTCGCCGTGACTCATCCCGCCGGCGATATAGATCTTGTCGTCGAGTACCGTCCACGCCATCATCAGCCGCGGCGTCGGCGCATCCGGCAGCGCACGCCAGGCCGACGCTGGCTGAAGCTTTCGCGGCGCCAGCTTCAGCGTCTCCGCCGTCGACGTCACCTGATTGTTCCCGGGGTCGGTCGCCCCGCCGATCACGTACACCGACTTCATCACCGCGGCAACGGCCATACCGTGGCGCGGAGTACCCATGTCCGGCAGGCCAGCCCAGCTCTTCGCCGAGAGATCCATCACCGAGACGGTCTTGAGCACCTGTCCTCTGGAGAGCCCTCCGACGGCGACCAGCCGCGCATCGGCGATCGCGACGCCGAGATCACTGCGCGGTTCGGACAAGGCGGGCAACGACGACCAGGAATCGGCGCCGGGGTCGTAGGCCTCGACCGTCGGAAGGTCGGTGGTGCCGTCGCTGCCACCGACGGTGTACATCAGCCGGTCATCCGCCGCGGCACCGAACATCTTTCGCGGCGTTGGCATTTGGGCGCCGAGCTTCCAGGTGGCGCCGTCGAAGACTTCGGTGGTGTTGAGTAGTTTGCCGTTGGCGTCGACGCCGCCGGTGACCACGATGCGGCCCCCGATCACCGCCGCCGCGGCCGCCGCGCGGGGCTGCAACAGGGGCGGCAGTTCCACCCAGCGGCTGTTGACGACCCGCCAGACCTTGTCGGTCGCGACCTGAGTGTTGGGGCCGTCGGCCCGCCAGCCGCCCAGCACGCACGGGGTGCCCTGCCAGGTCACCGCCATCGCATGCTGGACCGGAACCGGGAGCTCGTCGCCACCCTTCCAGCTGTCGATCGCCGGGTCGTAACCCTCGTGGCGTCCGCTGACGCTGCCGTCGCTTTCCAGCCCACCGAAGATCCAGATGGTGCCGTCGGCCTGAGTGGTCGCCGTCGCCTCGCGGGCGACGCGCGCATTGGTGATCGGCTTCCAGCCAGCCTGCACCTCGGTGGTCGGCTGGCTCGCGACGGTCGTAGCGCCCGAGCCGCCGCCGGTGCCCTTGTCGGGAGCGGACACGAAGTAGATGACGCCGGCCACCAGCAGCAGCGCCACGATCGCCGCGGCCCCGATCAACAGCAGGGACCGGCGATCCTGCGTCTTCTTGATGATGCTGGTCGGCCCGTCGGACTGCGGGGACGGCGGTCCGAACCCGCCCGGGGGAACGGGGCCGGGCGGAATCGGCGAGATCGGCCCACCCGGAATCGGTGAGATCGGCCCACCCGGGCTGGGCGAGACCGGCCCGGTCAGGCCGGGCGAAACCGGCGGCGGAGGCGGGGGCGCCGCCGACGGAGCGCCCATGAAGGACGCCGCTTCGGACATGTCGGTCTGCGTCGCGAACTGGATCGCCGCGGTGTCGGGCTGGACTGAATGACCGGTGGCCTCGCTGAGGACCATCTGATCGACGATCAACCCGTTGTGACGCTGCGCCGACTGCAGTTCGCGGCCGAACTCGGCCGCCGTGGGGTGCCGTTCGGCCGGATCGAGCGACATCGCCTTCTCGATGGCGGCACACACGTCGGCCGGGATTCCCTGCGGGCGCATGTCCGGCACGGGCGTCGAGCTGATCCGCAGGTAGTGCGCGACGAGATCCTCGCCGTCCTTGCGCTCGTGCGCGGCGGCGCCGGCGATCAGGGCGTAGATCGTGGCGCCGAGGGAGTAGACGTCGGACACGGCAGTCGGCGGGTTTCCGGACAGCACTTCGGGCGCGGTGAAGGCGATGGTCCCGGTGAAGAATCCGGTCGCGGTTTCGTACCCGCCGACGATCCGGGCGATGCCGAAATCGCTCAACTGCGGTTCGCCATAGTCGTTGACGAGCACGTTCCCGGGCTTGATGTCACGGTGCAACGTGCCGGTCCGGTGGGCGGTCTCCAGTGCGCCGCACAGCTTGATCGCCATCCGCAGGGCGTCCGGCCACGCAATCCGGCCGACCCGATGGAGCCGCTGGGCCAGCGACCCGGCCTCGTGATAGGGCATCACGATGTAGGGCCGGTTGGTGTCGGTGACGCCGACCTGCAGGATGTTCTCGATGTTCGGGTGGCCGGAGAGCTTGCCCATCGCCAGGCCCTCACGCAGGAAGCGTTCGCGGTTGTCCTGGTCGAGATCGGACATCAGCACCTTGATGGCGACGACGCGCGCGAGCGAGGTCTGGTGGCAGCGGTAGACGATGCCCGCGCCGCCGCGGCCGACTTCCACTGCGTCCAGGAAGCCAGCGGCTACCAGCTCGGCAGCGATCCCCTCAGCCGGGGGCTTTCCGCCCTCCACACGTTCTCCGGCCATATCGCCGATGGTCCTCCGATGTGATGCGTGAAATTCGCGATCTACAAAAGTACTGAGCGCGAACTCTCCGACGTCGAATGTGGTGTTAGCCGCCGCCTGCACATTCAGTCGCCCCCGGGAAGCTCGCAGTTACATAGTGGACTGGGTTACGGCATTGCTCCAGAGTTTGGGCCGGGCAATATTGGCGGGGGAAGGTCCGGGGGCCACCTCCCGATTGCGCGAGACACGTTCTCGGGGTGCCTGCGGTTCAATCTTTGCCCGAACCACGGGCGTGCACAGTTGTTCGGCCCGCCACCACTCCCCTGGTGACGGGCCGAAGGTTGACTGTGCGGGGTTAGCGGGTTGCAGCCGCGCGTGGCAGGTCGATGAGGACTCCGATCTTCGAGGGGTTGTTGGGCTTGACGGTGCCGCCGGAGCTGGCCGGCGCGGTGGTGATGACGATCTTTCCGCCGCGGCAACTCACGATCTTGCCGTCGACGAAGACGTCCTGGCCGTCGTCGATCGGGACGTCGTAGCCGTCCTTGTCGGTGTAGGTGCAGCCACCGCCACCCCCGGTGTTGTCGACGGGCTGTGCGTGGGCGACGGCCGGGGCCAGGGCGACGAAGGCCAGGGCGCCGATCACGGTCGCTGCGTATTTGAATCCGGTCATTGTGGGTTCCTTCTCGTTGGTTTCGCTGGTGCTTGTTGAGAAGAAATGCTCCCGATTTCGCGGTTCAGCCGTAATCGCCCAGAAGCCAGGCTTGGCCTTACGACGGGGCAGAATTCCCTATCCGTCAGGTAAGGGTGATCGCCGGCACGTAGTTATCCCCGGCCGAAAGATTGCCGGGCACCGTCACCACACAGTCTTACGTCCGTCGAGCACAGCAGGCTTGGCCGGGAAGCTCTTGACCAGCCACAGGTTGTAAATCGCGTATCCGGTAGCCACCAATCCGCTGAGGTAGAACCAGATGTTGTTGAAGTAGGACGACGCGGTGGTCCACATGCCCAGCCCGGGCGGCAGGTAGGTGGCGATGATCGACAGCAGAACCATGATTGCCAGCCCCATAGACGTGCCGTGGCGTGATTTGCGTGCCGCCCACAACGATGCCGGCCCGACCGCGACGATCAGATTGGTCCACACGTACCACTTGAACATGGCGGCATCGTCGAGTCCGCCCATGAAGTAGTTGGTCAGATTGATCACCCCGAAGAACCACGCGGTTTGGGCGACGATCTGGTTCACAGCCTGGCGGGTCGTCACCGGCTGTTGGTAGAGATGTCCCCAGGTGTCTTGGCGTTCATACGTGACGACCATGTACAGCGACCACAGTTCGCAGAACACCCAAATCGCCATCGCTGCCGAGCTGGCGGTGAAGAACCAGAACCAGCCGTGCTGCTTGGCCAGCAGAAACCAGAACACGGTTCCGGTGACGTCGCAGGCAAGGTAAAAGGTGTGCATCCAGACCGGATAGGGGCTTTTGCGTTCCCGCACCAACAACAGGATGCAGTAGATGTAGACGCCGTATCCGAATCCGAATGCAACTGCAGATACCAGCAGTACCTGCACGATGTGCGGATTGCTGAAGTCGTAGTTCCTGAGGAGGTCGTGAAGTACCAAGGGGCCGAATCCTTCCGGAGGGTGAGTCAGCGAGCGGGCGAGAGGGCGTCAAGGCGGGCGCGCAGCTCGGCGACTTCGCGAACAAGCTCGGTATCGCGGCCGGTAGGTGCGTAATCGTCGGCGTCGGCGGCGCGCAACAGACAGACGAAGTTGGGCAGGAACCACAACAGGAACGCTGCGACCGGCACCCACCACACCAGCACGCCGTTCCAGGCCAGCGGACCGGTCTTGAAGAATACGAGGAAACTCGCAGGCGTGAATGTGATTGCCAGCCAAATGTTTACGTAGCCGAGCCAACGGGGAAAGATGGGGCGCTCGCGGCGGTCGATCAGCACCGCGACGCCGAAAAGCACCAGTTGCAGAACGAAAGTAGAGATGACCCCGAGGAAGAAGAACCAGCCCAGGTCGTAGAGCGCCCGGGTGACATCGGGGTGCTGGTCGGACCGGTAGGTGGACGCAAGCATGAAGACGTAGGGAATGACGAATTCGATGGTGGCCAGGGCGCCGAGCGCCAGCTGGGTATAGGCCATGATCGGCCGGACGCCCTCGATGCGTTTCATCGCGATGGTGAATGCCGCGAGGAACGGCATCAGCAGCGGGCAGGATGCCAGGCAGATGACGATGCCGATCCTGATCGCAGTGCGGTGCTCGTCGATCATCGCCGCGACCTGCGCCGCGGACTGGTTCGGCGACGGCGGCGGGAAGAAGCCTGCGATGAAGAACCCGACAACGAACAGCACGCCCATCACCGGACCTGCCCAGATACATGCCTTCTGAATTCTGCGACTCGTCGCGAATTCGGCCATCTCGTAGGTCCTTTCAGGCGATCCCCTGCAGGCGCAATGCTGTCCCTGCGTCGCGGGGAGGCAGCGTCGTCAGCCCATTAGATATCGAATGATATCTAGTTGGCGTCCGTAATCAAGTAGTTTTGAGATTCTTTGTGCCAGAATTGGCCATGCCGAGCCGGGTGAACCGGGCGGCAGAATCACGCAGCCAACGCCGGCCGGCCCCAATACATTGGTGTCGAACCCCGAGAGTGGTCCTCAGCCCTACGGAGGCCCAGCAATTGACAGCACCTGATAGTCGCAGGACGCGAGCACGTCGTGCGCCGGCGCGGCGCAGCAGCGACGAGGTCCGCTCCCTCGTGCTGACGTCGGCGCGTCGACTGTTCTCGATCCACGGGTATCGCGGCACCAGCACACGTGATGTCGCCGCCGACGCCGGAGTGACCGCCGCAGCCATCTACCGCCACTTCGGCAGCAAGGAAGGACTGTTCGAAGCCGCGGTCGAAGAGCCACTGCACAACACCATCGCCGGGTTTCTGAAGGACTGGGAATTCCTGGGGCCCGACCGGAGCAACAATTCCACGGCCGCCCGACTCTTCCTGACCGCGTTCTTCTCACTCCTCCGCGAGAACCGCGAGCTGACGATCGCTTATCTGCAGGGCCGGGCGCGCAGTGACACCGAAGAATCGGTCCTCAGTCGTGAACTAGGCAGCGTCGTCGATCGCGTGGGTAGTGCGATTGCAGGACAAGGGTTGGCGGGTGTCGACGTCCCCGTGGTGGTCCGCTGCGTGACAGCCATGGTGCTCTCACTGGTGCTCTTTGACGATTTTCTGTTCCCACCTCAGGACGTACCCGACGATGAACGTGTTATTACCGAGGTAGTCGCGTTGATCCTGCACGGAATCGAAAATCGCAGTGCACCTGCGCTGGGCGCGCCCGGAAAGCGTCGCCGCACCTGAATGCCATCCTCGATAGCAACCAATGTTCCTGTCGGAACGGTCATTTGGGTGTACACGGCCGACGGTCAGACCCTGTTGTACACCGACACGACCGACGTGACCAACACGCCGACGGTCACGTCCGACTATCTGTTGAACACCGGATATGAGGCCCTTGTGCAACAACCGGCATACATCGGCTACAGCCCCACCGGGTTTGGCACGACGATCTTCGACTACCCATGAGCCAGCGGCTGAGCGTCAATGCACCCCGAACGGGATCATGCCGCACGGAGGTGGGTGCGCCCAGGCCAGGCAGCGTCACGCAGCAGCCGTAGTCCGTTGAGGCCGACGATAATCGTCGAGCCTTCATGGCCGGCCACCCCGAGCGGCAGCGGCAAATCGCCGATGAGATCCCACGTCACGAGGACCGCGATAAAGGTGGCCGCGATGGCCAGGTTCGCCATGACCAGACCGCGAGCCCGGCGAGCCAGCACGATGACGGCCGGGATCGTCGACAAGTCGTCCCGAGTGATGACGGCGTCGGCGGTATCGAGGGCCAGGTCAGACCCGGTGTGCCCCATGGCTATTCCGACGGTGGCGGCGGCCATGGCGGGGGCGTCGTTGACACCATCACCGACGAGCATCACCTTGGCGCCGTCGGCTTCGAGCGCACACACCGCGTCGGCCTTGTCTTGCGGAAGCATCCCGGCACGCAGGTCGGAAATGCCGACCTGATCGGCCACGGCGGCGGCCGACCGCGGGTTGTCGCCGGTCAGCAGGATCGGCCGCGTGCCGGTAAGCGAGGACAGGTCGGCCACCACGTCCGCTGCAGCGTCACGCACACGGTCCTTCAGGCCCAGCACTCCGGCCAGGACGCCGTCGAGTCGGATGGTCACCACCGTGTGGCCGCTCTGTTCGAGTTGGCCCACGATCTCGTGGGCGGCGTCGCAATCGTCGGCCAACCACGCAGGTTTGGCGACTTCAACGAGGGTGCCGCCCACCCGGGCGCGGACTCCATGTCCGGCAGTGGAGGCGAAATTCTCGGCAGGCAGTAGCGTCAGGCCGGCGTCTCGTGCAGCGACGACGACGGCGCGCGACAGCGGGTGTTCGGATGGGTTTTCCGCGGCTGCGGCCAGTTCGAGTAGCTCGGTTTCGTCGACAGCGGCACCGGGCACGGTGCGGATCTGCACCACCTGCGGGCGGCCCTCGGTGAGCGTGCCGGTCTTGTCGAGCGCGACAACGCTTACCGTGCTGAGCTTTTCAAGCACGACGGCGGATTTGACCAGC
The DNA here is from genome assembly GCA_000230935.2 of Mycolicibacterium rhodesiae JS60. Lineage (GTDB taxonomy): Bacteria > Actinomycetota > Actinomycetes > Mycobacteriales > Mycobacteriaceae > Mycobacterium > Mycobacterium rhodesiae_B. The sequence continues at coordinate 1,433,526 of AGIQ01000002.1, read as the reverse complement.
ACGCCGTGACGTCCGGCGTTGGCTATTGCCGCCAGGAGCGGCGGCATGGTCGACAACACCAGTGCACACGGCGAGGCCACGATCATGAACGTCATGGCTCGCAGCAGGGTGGACCGGAGATCGGCGCCGAACATCAACGGGATCACGAAGAGAGCCACGGTGGCGACCACCATGCCGGCCGAGTAGCGCTGCTCGATCTTCTCGATGAACAACTGCATCTTCGCCTTGCTTGCGCTGGCTTCGGCGACCATCGCGACGATGCGCGCAATCACGGTGTCCGCGGCAGGACGACTGACCCGGACCCGCAGGGTGCCAGTCCCATTGATCGTGCCCGCGAACACGTCATCACCTGCCACCTTGTCCACCGGTAGCGGCTCGCCGGTGATCGAGGCTTGATCGACCTCGCTGGCACCGTCGAGGACGACGCCATCACCGCCGATACGCTCGCCAGGCCGGATCATCAACACATCCCCCACTCCAAGCGTTGCGGGGTCGACCACCTCCTCGCCCCCGGAGTCGGTGATGCGGGTAGCAGTCTCGGGAGCCAGATCGAGCAGTCGCCGCACAGAATCCTCAGTGCGTTTGGTGGCGACAGCCTCCAGCGCACCTGAGGTCGCGAAGATGACGATGAGCAGGGCTCCGTCGAATACCTGCCCAATCCCGGCCGCGCCGATCGCTGCGGCCGCCATCAGAAGATCGACGTCAAGTGTCTTGTCGCGCAAGGCTTTCAGCCCGGCCCAGCCCGGTTCCCAGCCGCCGGCGGCATAACAACACAGGTACAACGTCCAGTACGACCACGGCGGCGCTCCACTGATGTGCGCGATCCCGCCCACGGCGAACAGCACCGTCGCAAACAGCGCCCACCGCACCTCCGGAAGCAACCACACACTCGCATGGAGCCCGCTGCGCCCGCGAAGCTCCGCACCAGCATCGTTCGTTCGCGCGAGGACGGCAGTGTGGGTAGCGGCGCTCATCCCGCCACCATACCTGCGTATACGCGCATATTCGCACTCAGCTGTACTGATTGATAGCTGATTGCGCGATCGCCACGGTAAACTCGACGGCATGCACTCGTCGATTCCGGATTTTCAGATGCCGAACGAAGACCAAGTGCACGTGGCGGCGGAAGCGTTTCGGATGCTGAGCGACCCGACGCGGATCAAAGTCCTCTGGGCGCTCCTTCAAGGCGAGTCCTCGGTTGCCTGCCTGGCCGAACTCGCTGCGGTAGCGCCGACGGTGGTCAGCCAGCATCTGGCCAAGCTGCGGCTGGCCGGGCTGGTCAAAGCCCGCAGGCAGGGAACGTTCGTCTACTACTCAGCGGCCGACCAGCACGTCCAGCGCCTACTCAGCCAGGCGCTCTTTCATGCCGATCACGTCGGTTCAGACAGCGACGCCTTGGCCGGGGCTCGGCGGGCTTCGACGGCCGAAGCCTAGACCACATACGTTCGCGTTCTCATCGGCCGAATTGTGCTGGCCGAATGGGGATCACCGGGGATCTGCGCTGTTTGGCCGAGCCGAAGGCACCGATCGTGTCGAGGAATTGCTTGAGATGTCCGGGATTGGTCAGATCGCCCTGATTGACCGCGGCATACCAGCAGCCGTGCCGTCGTCTCAGCAGCAGCGCCGGAATGGGTTGACGAAAAACGAGCGACACCGCCGGCGCGGCCAGCGCATCACATTGACCCAGGATCGCGACTTGAATCGACCTGCCGTCGGTCCGCTCCACGGTGGCCGCACCCTGTCGCTTCACGACGCGCAATGCCCCCCGTTGCGGTGCATCACGAGCCCCGATCTGGACGATGTCGTCGCACATGGGAACACTGAGAGTGATAGTGCCACACCATATTTGATCGAATGATTCCGACAGTATCGGGATGGTCGGATCACCCTTCGACCCCGGCTCGGCCATGGCTCAATTGGTTGTGACGGCGCGCCTGCTCGCCGGCAGAGCAAAGCAGAGCCGCTCCGGTAACCGGTCACTTTCCCGGCGACCTCGCCCCACCCACGAACAGACATCGTGAAGGTCATCGAGGTTGTCGACCGGCCCGATCCATCGGGCCGGTCCTTGCGCAACACGGCTGATCGAGCAGGGCTGTAACAGCAGGACCGCACCACCACTGTCAGTGCGGGCCAGGCAGGTGTACTCACCAAGCGGGCAGCCCGCCGTCACGAGCATCCCGTGTCGCGCTCGCCGAACGGTCGCCCGTAGCTGGTCAAGCAGTACCGGGCCCAACGACGAGTCGCACGCGGCACAGAGCACCAACGTGAAGGGGCGCGTGGTGAGCCGGGGCGAGCCCGTCATCACCGCGTCTTCTGGCGCGCGGGATTCGTCATCGCCGCTCCTGACCCGGGTACGGCAGCAGCGCCATTTCGCGGGAGTTCTTGATCGCCTGAGTGACGTTGCGCTGCTGCTGAACCGTCAGGCCGGTCACCCGCCGGGAACGAATCTTGCCTCGCTCGGAGATGAACAGTCGCAGCGTCGAAGTGTCCTTGTAGTCCACGGCCTCCAGCCCGAGGGAGGCCAGGAGGTTCTTCCTGGCCGATGCCGGCTTGTCGGGTGCAGTCTTCGGGCGCCGGTTGGTCTTGCTCGCCATGGTTACCAGCTCGCCTTCCGAATCCCAGGCAGATGGCCCTCGTGGGCCAACTGGCGGACGCGCACTCGGGAGAGCCCGAACTTGCGCAAGTGGCCCCGTGGACGTCCGTCGACGGCGTCGCGATTTCGCAGCCGCACCGGACTGGCATCCCGCGGCTGTCGCACGAGGGCCTGTTGGGCGGCGCTGCGTTGTTCAGCGGTGCTCGCCGGGGATCTGATGATCTCCTTGAGTTCCGCGCGGCGCTGGGCGAAGCGGGCCACGGTAGCCGCACGTTGTTGGTTCTTCACGATCTTGGATTTCTTTGCCACGCTTAGCGTTCCTCACGGAATTCGACGTGCCGCCGCACGACTGGGTCGTACTTGCGCAAGACCAGACGGTCAGGGTCGTTACGGCGGTTCTTACGGGTGGTGTAGGTGTAGCCGGTACCTGCGGTCGAGCGCAGTTTCACAATCGGCCGGACGTCGGTAGCGCGTGCCATCAGATCTTCTGCCCTTCGCGGCGCAGCCGGGCCACGACCGCTTCGATGCCGTCGCGATCGATGACCTTCATGCCCTTGGTGGACACTCGCAACCGGATGCGCCGGCCCTCCGAAGCCAGGTAATAGGTCCTGTGCTGGATGTTGGGCGTCCACCTGCGGCGGGTGCGCCGGTGCGAGTGCGATACAGCGTTACCGAATCCTGGTGCGCGGCCAGTGACTTGGCAGTGAGCAGACATGGAAACCTCTCCTTGACCCCTTGCAATCTTATTAATAATCGTTTTCGACAAGTCCCGGTTGGCACGGTACCGTCAAGACCGCACTAATGACAATCATTATCGATAAGGAGAGCGATGCGCACTGCGGTGATCCTGGTGACGGGACAGGAGGGCACAGCCGCGGTCTCACACGAACTGCTCCAGCGCCCCGGGACGCTGCTGATCGAGCACCATGTCGATGGCAACGTGGTGCTCCGCCGGGTGGTGACGGTGCAGCACGGCGTTGTGACAACAGCACAGCAGGCGCTCGAGTTGCAGCATGGCTGTCTGTCGTGCACCGTTCGCAACGATCTACTGATGTTGCTGCGCCGGATGAGTCGCCGCCGCGAGGTCGAGCGGGTCGTGGTCCGCCTCGCGCCGTGGCTGGAGCCCGAACCCATCTGCTGGGCGATCCACCACGTGCGTGTGACAGCGCCGGGTTTCGAGCCGGGCCCTGCAGCGCGCGATGTCGAGATCACGGCAGTGATCACCACCGTCGACGAGATCGTGTGGCTGCCCGACGCGCTCGGCGACGAGGAGCTGCCCGACGGGCGGACCGTAGCTCAGGTGGTGGTCGCCCAAACGGAATTCGCAGACGTGCTCGTCTGCGGACAGCCGCCAGCGCAGCTCACTGAGGTGATCACCCGGCTGAATCCGCGGGCCCGCGTCATCGCCAACGCCGACGCCGTCGAGGACGCGTTGCGGCGGCTGCCCGCAGGCTCCAGACGCGGGCGCAGCGACGACCCGCATGATTCGCTGTTGGCAGGACTGCCACCCCTGCATGCAGCTGAGGCAGTGCAGTTGTTCGAGTTTCACGCCCAGCGTCCCTTTCATCCCGAGCGGCTCCACGATGCACTGGATACGTTGTTGGACGGTGTGATTCGTTCTCGCGGGCGGTTGTGGCTTGCTAGCAACAACCGCCACGTCATGTGGCTGGAGTCGGCCGGTGGGGGTTTGCGGGTCAGCTCAGCCGGCCCATGGCTGGCCGCGATGAGCGCCTCGGAACTGGCCTACGCCGACGCCGAGCGACGTGCGCTGTCCGGCGCGTTCTGGAGTGACCGCCACGGCGATCGGCACACCGCATTGGTGGTGCTGGCATGTGGTGCCGACCCGGACGCGATTCGCGAGGCGCTGCGGGGCGCCCTGCTCACCGAGGACGAGATGTCCGATCCCAGCATGTGGCCGTCACTGAACGATCCGTTCGGCGATTGGCACCACGATCCCTGCACCGAACCCGTTACCGCGCAGATCGTCAGCGGCGAGTCGAACGAGAACAAAGGAGAACTCCGATGAAACCTGGCAACCACCCCGACTACCATCCCGTCGTCTTCCAGGACGCCAACACCGGTACTGCGTTTCTCACCCGCTCGACGGCCACCAGCAAGCGGACGATCGAATGGGACACCTCCGACGGACCACGCACGTATCCACTGATCGTCGTCGAGGTCAGTTCGGCGTCCCACCCCATGTGGACCGGCCAGCGTCGCATCGTCGACAGTGCCGGACAGGTGGAAAAGTTCAACCGTCGATACGGACGACGCACTCGGGATGCACCGGGATCATCCGGCCCAGATATCCAGCCGTCATGAGGGCGCCCCTTGGTCACGATCGGGAGTGGCACTTGCAGGCGCGCTGCCGTGGGCTGCCTTCGGCGGTCTTCTTCACCGACGACCATCACCGGGGCCGCCGACGTCTCGATCACGAGAACAACGCCAAACGCATCTGTGCCAGCTGCCCGGTGCTCGCTCGGTGTCGAGAGTATGCACTCGATGCGCAAGAGCCATACGGGATCTGGGGCGGAATGGCACCCCGGGAGCGGGCCGCTCTGATGCACGTGAACCGCGGCGGGAGGTCGTCGGCCTGACCGCGGCCGTGACGTTTCATGTTGCCCATTTCGGTGGAAATGGAAAAACGTACTCTAGTTCAATTCACGTATTCGCATGCGAACGTGAAAGTCTATTTACAGCAATCACATTCATGGGCGGAGCCGCCGGCGCTGTCGGCGATGTTGGGCGCGCAGCACGCGTCCCCCTTCCACGCGTTGACGCCCTCACGCACAGCGATCCCCGCGATCAGCAGGGCCGCGACCGGATCAGCCCACGACCATCCGAACAAACTGTTGAGGACCAACCCGACCAGCAGCACCGCAGACAGGTAGGTGCACAACAGTGTCTGCTTGGAGTCAGCGACCGCACTCAACGACCCGAGTTCGCGCCCCGCCCGGCGCTGTGCCCACGAGAGCGTCGGCATGACCACCAAACTGGCTGCAGCCAAGGCAATCCCGATGGCAGAGTGTTGCGCGCGCTCGCCGAGTCCGACCAGCGCCAGGATCGAGTTGACACTCACGTAGAGGGCTAGCGCGAAGAAGGAAACGGCGATGATTCGCAGCGTGATCTTCTCGCGACGCTCCGGATCACTTCCGGCGAACTGCCAGGCGACGGCGGCAGCCGAGGAGACCTCGATAACCGAGTCGAGACCGAAGCCGATCAGGGCGGCCGATGAAGCTCGGGTGCCCTCGCTGATCGCGATCACCGCCTCGACCACGTTGTAGGTAATTGTGGACGCGACGAACCACCGAATGCGTCGCTGCAACAATCGGCGGCGCTCGGCGCCCAGCACAGGGCGGCCAATCGACGGCAGTCCGAGTTCGAAAGCCATTAGCAGCATTCCCCGTCCGCACTGGCACCACAGCAGCTCGGATCCACCGCCACCACCAGACCGAGCAGGTCCTCGAGGGCGTGGGCAATTCGCCTGTCCGCCAACTCATACCGGGTACGGCGACCTTCCGGCACCGCCACCACCAACCCGCATCCCCGCAGGCAAGAGAGGTGATTGGAGAGCATCTGCCTGGATACGCCAATGGCGTCCGCGAGGTCAGATGGGTATGCCGCCCCACTGCGCAACTTCAGCAAGATCTGCGTGCGTGTCGAGTCGGACAATGCGTACCCGAATCTGGTCAACGCGTCCCGGGCGATGACCGTTTCCATGACCCTAGATAGTACACAAATCGCTGTATACATAGAAGTCTGTACTTATATTTTCGCTACCGCCAGACACCGGGCGAAGGTGGCCCGAGACGCGGCAACTCGCTAAATGTTGAGTTGTTGTACGGCGACGCCCGCGCGCGATACCGGCAGGCGCGGAAGGTCAGCATACGCACGACGACGTCGTGATAGCCCGCCGACGGTGAGATCGCGGACGCCCGACCATGTGCCCACGCTGATCACGATCAACGTCTTCCGGGCAGTGCAACCGGGTCTATGGCTAACGTGGACTCCGTGGTCAACGCATATCGGAGGCTGCCGGCGTGGACGGCGGCCGCGATCAGCATTCTGATGCTCAGCGCGTGCGGTGGAGCCGGCAACGTCAGCCATCCCACCACGACGGCCAGCACACAGGGCACCGCCGACTTCGCAACGATGATCCGGGACCGAGTGACCACCGACGCCATGATGGCCCATCTGACGACGCTTCAACACATCGCCGACGCCAATGGCGGGAATCGGGCGGTGGGTACCCCCGGCTACGACGCCAGCGTCGACTTCGTCGCCAATGCATTGCGGTCCAAAGGTTTCGACGTACAGACTCCCGAGTTCGAGCTGCGGTTCCCGTTCGCCGACCCGCCCGAGGTGACTGTCGGCGGAACCAAGGTAGAAGCGCAACCACTCGAGTACACGGCGGGGACCCCGCCGCAGGGGGTGACGGGCCCGCTGGTGCCGGCGCGGGTGGAGAACAGTCCCGGCTGTACCGCCGCCGACTACGACGGTATGGCGGTCTCCGGTGCGGTGGTCCTCGTCGACCGGGGCAAGTGCCCGTTCGGCGACAAGCAGCTTGCCGCCGCCGCGCGTGGTGCGGTGGCGCTGATCGTCGCCGACAACGTCGACGATGAACAGTCGGGTGCCACCCTGGGCGAACAGACCCGCGTCACCATTCCGGTCGTCAGCGTCACCAAAGCCGACGGTGCCCGACTGCGCAGCCGGCCGGGCACCGCGACGATCAAACTCAACGCCGGAGTGCGGACCGAGAGAACCCGAAACGTGCTTGCGCAGACCAAAACCGGCTCCACCCACGACGTCGTGATCGTGGGCGGACATTTGGACAGCGTGCCTGCGGGGCCTGGGATGGACGACAACGGCTCCGGGGTGGCGGCAGTTCTGGAAACCGCGCTCCAGATGGGTAGCTCGCCACCCGTGCAGAACGCAGTTCGATTCGCCTTCTGGAGCGCCGAAGAGATCGGCCTGCTCGGCTCGGCGAACTATGTGCAGTCGCTCGACGTCGACCAGCTCGAAGACATTGCGCTGTACCTCAACTTCGACATGCTGGCGTCGCCGAACGCCGGTTACTTCACGTTGGACGGTGACCAATCAGGGCCCCGCGACCCCCAGCGCGAGGCACCGCGGGTGCCCGAGGGTTCTGCCGGTATCGAGCGCGCGCTCGTGGCCTACCTGAAAAGCGCGGGCAAAACCGCCCAAGACGTCTCCTTCCAGGCGCGGTCAGACTACGAGTCATTCACTCGCGCAGGAATACCCGCCGGAGCGATCTTCTCCGGGGCCGAAACCACGATGACAGCCGAGGAAGCCAGATTGTGGGGCGGCGTCGCCGGCCAGCCGTATGACCCGAACTACCACCAGGCAACCGACACGCTGGAACACATCAACCGAACCGCACTGGGCATCAACGGAGGCGGAGCCGCCTACGTGACCGCGCTCTATTCCCAGGATCTCGGCGGCCGCAACGGCGTCCCGGCGCGCGACGACCGCACTCGACACGTCGTCGCCAAGCCGTGAAACCGACGTACGGCGTGGCAACCGTCGCGCTGGCCGTCGTCACCGCAGTGACGTCGTGTGGCCAGCCCGCCGAAGGTCCGCACGCCGGTCACGGTGGGTCTGCGATCACCCAGGGCGCCTCGTCAGCCCAGCACAACGCGGCCGATGTCACCTTCGCTCGAAACATGATCCCCCACCACCAGCAGGGTGTGTTCCTGGCAGCGATGGTGCCCGCCCATACTCAGAACCCTGACCTGCGGGTGATCGCGGCCCACATCGCCGCCGACCAGCAAGCAGAGATTCAGACGCTCAATAAGCTTCTCGCGCAATGGAATGAGCATGCCGACCACGACCATGGGCCCGGCGCAGGCCATGACGGCATGGCGATGGCGGGCATGGTCGACGATGCCACGATCACCAGGCTTCAGTCACTCAACGACGCGGCATTCGACACTCTGTGGGCACGGTCGATGATCGGCCACCACCAGGGTGCGATAACGATGGCACAGGACGAGATCGCCCACGGACAAAGCGCCGACGCGATCCATACCGCCAGGCTGATCGTCGAGGCTCAGCAGCGAGAGATCGCGATCATGACCCATCTGATCAGTGCCGCCGAGTGACTGCACCGCCGCGCTCTCGGGCCGGATACTCTGGCTGCGGCCGCCCGCTCACCGTCGACGGGGCGGGCATATCGGGCTCGCCGACTGCGAGGTGGTCACGACTTGTGACCGTTCGATGTGCAGAGATACCTCAGGCCCCCTCGATGAGGGGGCCTGACCAGCGTGGCAGGTACAGGATTCGAACCTGTGTAGGCTTCCGCCGACGGATTTACAGTCCGCCTTTGTCGGCGTTTGAACACGCAAGCTGTGTTGGCTGTGCGGCGAGCTTGCTGTTCAGGGCGTTGATTGCGTTGGCCATGTTGAGCCGCCGCTAGCTGTACTGCGGACGACCTGCGGACGATCCCTGGGCCGGACAGCGAACGGACGGCATGGCGCTATGTGGGAGCCAGCACTACGCCGTGAAGGTGTCCTTGATGTCGAAGCACAGCCGATTACCGAGGTTGTAGTCAAGCAGGCGCTTGCGGTGCATCTGTAGCATCGCGACGCCGGGCGCGACACCGATCCGCCTGGCCGCCGCCACAATTTCCCGATCCGACGTCAGTCCCAGGAACGGCTCGATGCCGTCCGGGCCGAAGAGTGTGTCGAAAGCGAACTGGTTCGCGTTCCGCTCCGCTACGGTGTTGCGCTTCTTCTCGACTGAGGGCCTGGTGGGTCGTATTGCCTGCCCGTCACTAAGAGGTCGCGCCTCGATTAAGCCAGCGACATCCTGGGGATAGGCAGACCTTAGAGCCTTCTTACCTTCTACAGTGGCAGTCATGGGAGGCACGCAGTGGCGAGTTTGAGCTCAGTACGAATTCCACGGGACGCGGTTCCGGTACTCAAGCGAATAGTCGAGTTGGGCGATACCGACGCTGACGCTCTGGTCAGCGCGTTATCAACCGGTGAAGTACGTGATATGGCAATGCTCAAGTCGGCGGTCAAATCGGCTGTTGGGCATGCTTGGCCGGACGACGATGACATCGATTCGTTCGTCAGTCACCTCATGTCGATGTCCACCTTGGGTACCAGCCATGATTTTACTGCCCCGAAGCTTGCCGCCGTCATCACCGAACGGATCTCAACGTCAATAGACGAGGGTCAGCGGGACGTTCTGACGAGCCGCCTCTCATCGTTGCTTGCCGCACGCGACTTTCAAGCCTTTAGTAAGGCTATTGACATTGCAACCGAGTACGACCAGGTACTTCACTTCGCGCGGATAATCAGTGATATTCGACCGGTTTTTGACACCGATGTTGCTGCCGAACCAGTCGGCGCGGTTATCGAGCACACCTTGCGCATCGACTACTTCCACGAAGGCCGCGTAAAGACGACGAGTTTTGCGATGAACGAGCACGACCTCAAGCAGCTTAAGGACCTTGTACTAAGAGCGGAGAAAAAACAGAAGACTTTGTCGAACATGCTAGAGCGCCTCAACCTGCCAGAATTCAATATGACAGGTGATCTCGATGGCGACGAGTAGGCGAATCGATCTTCGTGATGAGCATTTTGAGGGTGACTCCTGGGATGACCCAATGGAGTCGAACAATTGGACTACGGGTCCAAAAGGATATTCGGTCGGGCCGAAACTGGGGTTGACCGCCGATTATATGGACCGGGGCATTGCCGATTCAGCAGAGGCCGTAGCCTCAAATGTGGTCGCAGCAGCACACGACTATACGGCTGGGTACCAGACACGATATGCCGACCGGTGGGCCGACCTCTGGGGATTTGTTCACCGCTATCCGCGATTCTGGACTGCTGAACCACTAATTCTTCCGTCTTTGTTCGTCGACCGGCATCTGGCGGCCATTTACGCTTACAGGCCCTCGTCAGTAGAAATCGAGTCGCGATTCGCCCGAGACCGGGACGCTTGGCTGATCAAGAGCGCAACAATGTCATCGATCGTCGACATGGCGATGTTGCCCGAGTATCAGCGCATCATCGGCCTAGGTGCCGACGCAGTACCACTGATCATCAACGAACTCCGACAGGAAGTAGATCATTGGTTCTGGGCGCTAGTCGCCATCGTTGGCGAGGACCACGGTGTCGGCGCGAGCACTTTGTCCGAAGCAGCAGAGAATTGGATTGCTTGGTTCGATTCTCTCACGAGTGATGAATGATCCCACCACTCGGAGCATGCTGGAGTCTGCACTCCCTGCTCTGAAAAACAAGAACTACACAGTAACGTCGCCAAAGACCGCTCGATATAACTGCATCGCTTGGGCGGCGGAAGATGATACGAATTGGTGGCAATGTCCGACTGTAATGACGATTGCTGGCTACACGTATTGGCCTCCGGGCGTCTCGCAGATACACACCTTGGACAATTACGTCAAAGCCTTTGAGACACGTGGGTACAGCGTCTGCGCTGACGATCCGTCGCTTGAACCGGATGTAGAGAAGATCGTTTTATATGCGTGGCCGGGCGACGGCGGCTGTTCGCACGCCGCAAGGCAACTTCCGAGCGGCGTCTGGGTAAGCAAATGCGGAAAGCTTCATGACATCGAGCACGGCACTCCGCAAGACATCGCTGGTCCGCAGGGGGTTGGGTACGGCGAAGTTGTCCGGTACATGTCCAGGCCGCGCGCGAGGGCCGGATCAACCTGAAAGCGGATGGACGCGAGGCTGAGGCTGCGCCGGAGCGAATAGCCGATGCAGTCGACGCTCCAGGTCGCGTGGTTGCCACCGATTTGTTCTTTTTTTCGCGCACACCTTCGCGCATCTCGGCTTCGTCCAGTTCAGCGCCAGTCATCTGCTTGTACTGGTCGATCACGAATCAAACTGTCGCGTCCTCGTTCAGGACTTCTGGAGTCTCGATTTGTTGATCGAACCGTTCGCGAACCTGCCACTCAATGTCTCGAATGAAGCCGACCCGCCCGCTTGCCGCCTCTCTGGCGCGCCGTCGCCGGATCAATCCATCGCAGAAAGCCCGACGGGTGTCTTGCACGAGTTTCATCAGGAAACGGTCCTAGGGTGGGACAGTGACGATTGTCGACGCCGCCGCGCTTGTCGCTGACTCGGGTGCCGAGCTTCCGCAAGTCCCGGTTGCCTCGTCGCGGCAGTCGCTGGCCGATCCCCCAGGCAAAACCGTCGCAGCATGAGCAAGAAGCGAAGTGAAATCCGATCGGTGCGTTACTGGCATGCGGGTTGGTCTGGGCGAAAGGTCGGCGAACTCCTGCTGCCGATCGCGCGGCAGGAGAGCTTCTACGCGGAATCCATACGCGCCAGCCTTGAAGACGCTCGTGCGCATTCATCCGTTCCAGACTTCGCCAGCGGACGCATCTACGACATCAATAAGTTGTACGTGACGTCCAATCGCGACTTCGCGCACGCCTGGGCAGTCTGCATGCCCGATCCCGACCACTACGAGAATCTTCAGAAAGTGTTCGGTCTCGGCAAAAGGGCGTATTACGAAGTCGAACTCCTAGACAGTTCGGGCCAACCTCTGATCGGTCCGCCGGAGCCTGATCCTGACTACGCGATCAGCAGCTTTCAAGTTGACATGGCGCGAGTCATCGCAGTCCACCGACCGCAAATGTCCCCGGCAGCAGGTCAGGTCCATATGCTTCGAATGGCGACCGCTCCCCGAGATGCGTAGTCGGACCGTCAGGCCGCACTTGCACCGTGTTGCCATCGCGTCGGGCCGAATGCGCACGCTGATTCTCGTTCTCGGTTACTGCGGCCTTCGCTTCGGTGAAGCCGCCGCGTTGCGCGTCCAGGACGTGGACACCCAGGAGCGCCGTATCCGAGTCCGCCGGTCAGTGACGTACGTGCGCAAGACAGGCCTAATCGAGGGACCGACCAAGAACCACACGTCACGCACCGTGCCGGTCCCCGACTTTCTGGCGCGGTTGCTGGCCACCGAGATTCAGGGCAACTCACCCGAGGCGCTGGTGTTCCCATCAGCACGCAGTGGCAGCTACCTCACCCTCGGCCAGGCGCGGTACTCGTTCCAGAAGGCCACCGGTGCCGTCGCCGGTTGCGCCGGTGCGCGACTTCAAGATCTGCGCCACACCTGCGCCTCCCTGGCGATTAGCTCAGGGGCGAACGTGAAGGTGGTGCAGAAGCTCTTGGGACACAAGACGGCGGTTCTCACCCTCGATCGGTATGGGCACTTGTTCCCGGACGATCTGGACGCCGTGGCAGTCGCTTTCGATAAGGCGGCTTCGTCTACTGCGGACGCATTGCGGACGGTTAGTCCTCCAATTATGAACAGCCCCACTCAAAAGTGGGGCTGACCAGCGTGGCAGGTACAGGATTCGAACCTGTGTAGGCTTCCGCCGACGGATTTACAGTCCGCTCCCATTGGCCGCTCGGGCAACCTGCCTGGGTGCGCCACGCCGGGGATCCGGTTTGGTGCGACTAGCAGGGTACAACGAGGATGTACCTCAAATACAAACCGGCCGATCACACCGTGGAGGAGTCCAATGGCGGATTCATCGTTCGACATCGTGAGCAAGGTCGACCGCCAAGAGGTCGACAACGCACTGAACCAGGCGGCCAAGGAGCTGAGCACCCGCTTCGACTTCCGCGGTACCGACACCACCATCGCCTGGAAGGGCGACGAGGCCATCGAGATCGTCAGCTCCACCGAGGAGCGGGTCAAGGCCGCCGTCGACGTCTTCAAGGAAAAACTGATTCGCCGCGACATCTCCATGAAGGCCTTCGACGCCGGAGAGCCGCAGGCCAGCGGCAAGACCTACAAGGTCACCGGCGGCCTCAAGCAGGGCATCGATCAGGAGAACGCCAAGAAGATCAACAAGCTGATCCGCGACGACGGCCCCAAGGGCGTGAAGACCCAGGTCCAGGGCGACGAGATCCGGGTCAGCTCCAAGAAGCGCGACGACCTGCAGGCCGTCATCGCCCTGCTCAAGGGCGCCGATCTGGACGTGGCCCTGCAGTTCGTCAATTACCGGTAGGACAACCCTCGCCCGACCAACCGGTCAGTGCCTAGTGTGGTGAGCATCACCACCGAAGTCACGAAGCGAGGACCGATGACCGCTACCCCGGCGACCGAACCCGTGACCGCCGAGCAGGACGGCGGGTCCTACGACGTCGTGATCATCGGCGCCGGCTTCTCCGGACTGGGCGCGGCCTACCGCATCGCCGAACGCAACCCCGGCATCCGTTACGTCGTCCTCGAGCGCCGCGAGCGCATCGGCGGAACCTGGGACCTGTTCCGCTATCCCGGCGTGCGTTCCGACTCGAGCATCTTCTCGCTGTCCTGGCCCTGGGAACCGTGGGTTCGCAAGGAGGGCGTCGCCGACGGCGATCACATCCGTGAGTACATGGACGACACCGCCCGCCGCCGCGGCATCTTCGAACACATCCACTTCCAGACTCACGTGAACTCCGCTGACTGGGATTCGGTCACCGACACCTGGACAGTGCACGTCACCGAAAACGGAGCGCCCAAGACCTATCGCGGCCGCTTCGTGTTCTTCGGCTCCGGCTACTACAACTACGACGAGGGCTACACCCCCGATTTCCCCGGCCTGCAGAGCTTCAAGGGCACCGTCGTGCATCCCCAGTTCTGGCCGGAGGACCTCGACTACACCGGCAAGAAGATGATCGTCATCGGCAGTGGGGCCACCGCCATATCGTTGCTTCCCGCGCTGACGCACAAGGCGTCCAAGGTGACCATGTTGCAGCGCTCACCGACCTATCTGCTGGCCGGATCGCGAGTGAACCCGCTCATCGAATTCGTCCGAAAGATCGCTCCCCGCAGGATCTCTCACGCGTTCGCGCGCTACTTCGCGGTGGCCTTCGAAAGCTTCGTCTGGTTCCTGTCCCGGATCTCCCCCGGCACGGCCAGGAAGATGGTCCGGGCGCAGAACATCAAGGAATTGCCGCCCGGCTATCCGGTCGATGTGCACTTCAATCCGCGCTACAACGTGTGGGACCAGCGGCTGTGCCTGGTCGCCGACGGCGACCTCTTCGAGGCCATCCGCAACGGCCGCGCCGAGGTGGTCACCGACCACATCGACCACTTCGACGAGACCGGCATCATGCTGAAATCGGGCCAGCACCTCGACGCCGACATCATCGTCACCGCCACCGGCCTGCAACTGCATGCCCTGGGCGGCGTCCGGATCACGTTGGACGGCAACGAGATCAAGCCGCAAGAGCGGTTCTCCTACAAGGCGTACATGCTCGAGGACGTGCCCAACCTGATCTGGTGCATCGGCTACACCAACGCATCGTGGACGCTGCGGGCCGACATGACCGCCCGGTCGGCGGCAAAGCTGATCGCGCACATGAACTCTCACGGCTACACCCACGCCTTTCCGCATCTGGGCGGTGAGCCGCTCGCCGAGAAACCGGCGTGGGACATCCAGGCCGGCTACGTGCTGCGCAACCTGCACGCCCTGCCCAAGTCGGGGCTCAAGCGGCCGTGGGTGGTGCGGCAGAACTACCTCGCGGATGCCTTCGACCACCACTTCATCGACAAGGTCGACGAGAACATGACGTTCGGCCGGGTGGCCAGCCCGGTACCTGTCGCGGGCTGACTTCCCGCGCCCGTCGCGGATTACCCGAACTCCGCATGAACACCGGGGTATTCGCCATACCCTGAGTCCATGACGTCTGAGCGCCGTGAACCCAAAGTTGTCGTACTCGGTGGCGGATCCTGGGGCACCACCGTCGCATCCATCTGCTCCCGCCGCGGGCCGACGCTGCAGTGGGTGCGCTCGGAGGAAACCGCGAAGGACATCAACGAGAACCACCGCAATTCCCGCTACCTTGGCGATGATGTCGAGCTCTCGGAAACGTTGCGCGCCACCACCGATTTCAGCGAAGCCGCCGAATGTGCCGACGTCGTCGTCATGGGCGTGCCCTCGCACGGCTTCCGTGGCGTGCTCGCCGAACTGAGCAGGGAACTGCGCCCGTGGGTGCCCGTCGTCAGCCTGGTCAAGGGCCTCGAACAGGGCACCAACATGCGGATGAGCCAGATCATCGACGAGGTCCTGCCCGGCCACCCGGCCGGCATTCTGGCCGGCCCCAACATCGCACGCGAGGTCGCCGACGGCTATGCGGCCGCGGCCGTGCTGGCCATGCCGGATCAGCACCTGGCCGCCAACCTCGCGAAGATGTTCCGCACCAAGCGGTTCCGCGTCTACACCACCGACGACGTCGTCGGCGTCGAGATCGCCGGCGCGCTGAAGAACGTCTATGCCATCGCCGTCGGCATGGGCTACTCGCTGGGGATCGGCGAGAACACCCGGGCGCTGGTGATGGCCCGCGCGGTGCGCGAGATGTCCCGGATGGGCGAGGCGATCGGCGGCCACCGCGACACCTTCTCCGGCCTGGCCGGCATGGGCGACCTCATCGTCACCTGCACCTCCAAGCGCAGCCGCAACCGCCACGTCGGCGAGGAACTGGGCTCAGGCAAGACCATCGAGGAAATCATCGCCTCGATGAACCAGGTCGCCGAGGGCGTCAAGGCCGCCAGCGTGATCATGGAGTTCGCCGAGAAGTACGGACTGAACATGCCGATCGCCCGGGAAGTCGACGCCGTCGTCAATCACGGCGCCAACGTCGAACAGGCCTATCGCGGCCTGATGGCCGAGAAACCCGGCCACGAGGTCAACGACTCACACTTCTAATCCACCCTGCGGTGACGCGCGCGGAAGGGCTCAGCCCGGGAACGACGGGAACAGCGGGTTCGAGTTGTTCGGCCGATCCAGCATCGGGCTCGGGCCCGAGGTGAACGATCCGCCCGGCCCGACCACAAAGCCGACCTGGTCGTGGCCGTTCACGCACGCCACCGTTCCACCGCCGTCGACGCCGCAGCTGATGTCGCGGAAACTCAGCCGGGTGTTCGGCGCCAACGGCTTGACGTCGCCGGCCGCGGCGTAGATCGACGCACCCGTGCTCGAGAAGCCGGGCTCACCGGACGGACCGCCGCTGACCAGGTTCGCACCACCGGGCGCGCCGGGAAGCGCGCCGCTGCAGCCATAGCTGCCGTTCTGGCGGTCCAGCACACAGATGACACCGGACGGTCCGGCGAAGGCGTACCAGTTGCCGCCCAGCACCGTGTAGTCGACCGGACTCACCGGCTTGTAGGCGTTGACGTTCGGAAGGACCGGCGCCGGCTCGGGGTCCGCCGAGGCCACGCCCGGCACACCGATGGCAGCCGCACTCACCAGGCCGATCAGGATTCTGCTCAGCATCACCACACCCTACGTAAGCGCCGCCAGCGGCGCAGCCTGCGCACTCACCTCGTCCTTCGCCCGGGGCACGCCGATTCGTTACCGTGCCGAGCCTTTTCCCACCGCCATGTTCGCGCCATTTCCGGCCGTCAGCGGCCTACACTTGAACGATTCCGACTCGAGCTGGAGAGGCCGTTCGGTGCTGGGGCATTTCGCGAGGCCGCTGCGCGGGAGCGTAGCGGCGCTGAGCCTCGCCCTGGCCACCATGGTCCTGGCCGCAACGCACCCGCAGGCCGTCAGCACTCCGGTCGTCGGCCTGGCCGCGCTGGTCTTCGGCGACGTCACCACCAACCCGGCCGGCGACGCGATGGTCGACATCTTCGACTACAAGATCTTGCAGCCCGACGCCGACAACCAGCTGCTGTCCATCGGTGGCGGCACCGACGACGCCGCCAGCCTTGCCGAACTCCTGAATTCGACGGATCCGTCGAACAACGTCCTCCATGTCAATTACGAATTCGACGCGCGCGCAAAGGTTCAGGTGCTGACCGTCTTCACCGACGGCAACGCGCTGGCCAAACACGACTCCAAACAAACCGTCGACCAGGCCGGCGGGGTGAACTGCGCCGGCGCCACGATCTGCCACACCGACCCGCGCAGCGGGGCCACCACCATCACCTACCCGGACGGTGTCGTCGCGGTCGTCGAACGCATCAACGACATCGCCGTCGTCGCCTACAAGACGCTCGGGGCGGCCGTCCTCGGCCATCTCAAACCGCTCTCGGTCGACGCGCCCACACCGCAGGCCGCTGCGCCGCCGCCTGCGGCCGCCGATCCCGCTCCCGCGGTGGCTGACCCCGCCCCGGCACCCGCCGACGCGCCGGCCGCGGCCGGCACCGGGCCACGCCTGAACGTAGTGCGACCCGCACCGGACTTCACCCCCGGGCGATCCGGGGCGACGACGACCTCACCCGGCGCCAAATCCGACCTGTCCGATGCGACTGACAAGTTCGTCAACGACGTGCTCGACAAGGTGTCGGACACGGTGAATCACATCTTCAACCGGGACAACGCGCCCTCGGGAGTCGGCAACCCGGGCGCTCCCCCGTCGGCCGCCAAATAGCGATCGCCGACACCCGTCAGGTGTAGAAGTCACCGGATCGGGAAACGCAACGACGGTCCCCGTGCTTTGTGCACCCCAAACGAGCACCATGACAAGGCAATTCGCGACAAGGACCATGACTTCACTCACAACGACGTACCTGGCTGCCGGCAACTGGCAGGACTTCTGGACCGGAAACCTCGGCGAGTGGCTGCGTACCAAGGGCCTGCACATCGTGCTGGTCATCGTGGCCGCCGTGCTGGCCACGCGGCTCATCCGCTGGGTCGCGGGCAAGATCGCCCGCCGCCTCGACACCGGACAGGAGCTGGTGCGCTCCGAGAGCGCCAAGCACCGCGCGGCGGTCGCATCGGTGATCTCCTCGGTGGCCATCGCGATTCTCTACGTCGTCGTTTCCGTCGACGTCTTCGACCAACTCGGCCTGCCGATCGGCTCGCTGGTCGCGCCGGCCGCCGTGCTGGGCGCCGCACTGGGTTTCGGTGCCCAGCGGATCGTTCAGGACCTGCTCAGCGGGTTCTTCATCATCACCGAGAAGCAATACGGCTTCGGCGATCTGGTGACGCTGACGGTCACCGGGTCCTCGGAGGCGCAGGGCACCGTCGAGGACGTCACGCTGCGGGTGACCAAGTTGCGCACCAGTGACGGCGAGGTGTTCACGATCCCCAACGGCCAGATCGTCAAGGCGCTGAACCTGTCCAAGGACTGGGCGCGGGCCGTCGTCGACATCCCGGTGCCCGCGAGCGCGGACCTCAACAAGGTCAACGACGTGCTGCACGAGGTGGCAACCGCCGCGACGACCGACCGCCGGCTGGACCCATTGCTGCTCGACGAGCCCGCGCTGATGGGTGTGGAGAGCATCAAGCTGGACACCGTCAACTTGCGGATGGTGGCCCGCACCCTGCCGGGCAAGCAGTTCGAGGTGGGCCGGATGCTGCGGGCGATGGTGTTGCGCTCGCTGCGCCAGGCCGGGATCGCGAGCCCGTCCCAGGCGGGCGTTGCGGCAGTGGCCTCCTCGAGCTCCTAGCGCCCGGCCATCCGCTCCAGCCGGGCGATCCGGTCGGTGATCGGCGGATGCGTGGAGAACAGCTTGCCGATCTTCTCGGTGGCGCGGAACGGGCTGGCGATCATCAGATGCGCCTGATCGGCCAGCTGCGGCTCGGGGGGTAACGGAGCGTTCTCCACCCCGCTGCTGATCTTGCGCAGCGCCGACGCCAGCGCCAGCGGGTCACCGGAGAGCTGCGCCCCGGACTCGTCGGCCTGGTACTCACGCGAGCGGGACACCGCGAGCCGAATCAGTGACGCTGCGATCGGGCCCAGTAGCGAAACCAGCAGCAGCGCAAAGGGATTGGGACCGCCTTCGCGGTTGCCGCCACTGAACAATCCGGCGAACATCGCGATGTTGGCCAGCGCTGTGATCACCGAGGCCAACGCACCGGCGACGCACGAGATCAGGATGTCGCGGTTGTAGACGTGCGAGAGTTCATGGCCGAGCACCGCGCGCAATTCACGCTCGCTGAGCAGGTCGAGGATCCCGGTCGTGACACACACCGCGGCGTTGCGCGGGTTGCGGCCGGTGGCGAAGGCGTTCGGGTTGGCGGTGTCGCTGATGTACAGCCGCGGCATCGGCTGGTGAGCCGCGGTGGCCAACTCGCGCACCATCGAGTAGATCCGCGGCGCCTGCACCTCGGTGATCGGTTGGGCGTGCATGGCGCGCAGCGCCAGCTTGTCGGAGTTGAAGTACACGTAGACGTTCATGCCGATGGCGAACACCAGGGCCAGGAACATGACGTTGCGACCGAACAGCGAACCGATGAAGACGATCAGCGCCGACATTCCGACAAGCAGCATGAACGTCTTGAACGTGTTGGCGGTCGGATGCCAAGTCATCGAATTCCTCCTACGAGCAAACGCACTCTCACCGGAGATTAACGCCTCGACCCGACGGCGAGGTTCCGCGAACCGCTCAGCCGTGCCTATTGATCGTGTAGTCCATCAGCGAGGCCAGCGCCCGGCGGCCGGGCACATCCGGCAACCCGGCGAGCTCCTCACCGGCCTGTTCGGCATAGCGCTCGACAGTGGCCTTGGCCTTCACGATGCCGTCGCCGGACCGCAGCAACCCCAGCGCCTCGGCCAGCTTGTCGTCGTCCTCGATCGGGCCCTTCACCAGCTCACGCAGGCGTTCGGCGTCGGGGCCGGTCTCGGCCAACGCGTACAGCACTGGCAGCGTGTGCACACCTTCACGCAGGTCGGTGCCCGGCAGCTTGCCCGACTCGTCGGGGTCGCTGTCGATGTCGATGATGTCGTCGGAGATCTGGAACGCGGTGCCGACGATCCCGCCGAGCCGGCTCAGCCGCTCGACCTGGTCCTCGGTGGCGCCGGAGAACGTCGCGCCGAACCGGCCGGACGCCGCAATCAGGCAGGCGGTCTTCTCGTAGACCACCTTCAGGTAGTGCTCGACGGGATCCACGCCGCCGGTGTTGCCCTTGGTCTCGCGCATCTGGCCGGTGACCAGCTGGGCGAAGGTCTCGGCGATGATGCGCACCGCGTCCGGACCGAGCCGGCTCACCAGCCGCGACGCCGTGGCGAACAGATAGTCGCCGGCCAGGATCGCGATGTTGTTGCCCCACCGGGCGTTGGCACTGGGCGCCCCGCGGCGCATCTGCGCCTCGTCCATCACGTCGTCGTGATACAGCGTCGCCAGATGCACCAGTTCGATCACCGCACCGGCCACGGTGACCTGCCAGGCGTCCGGATCGGGACCGAGCTGCGCCGAAAGCACCGTGAACAGCGGACGGAATCGCTTGCCCCCGGCCTCGAACAAGTGCACGACGGCCTCGGTCATCAGCTCGTCGCCGCCGCGCAATTCGGTGCTCATGAGCTCTTCGACGCGGGCCACCCCGTCGCGGACGCTCTGGGCGAACGCCGGGTCGCCGAAGTCCACCCCTGCTACCACCGTCGCCGGAGTACTCACCCTGCCAACATACTGGGGGCATGGACGTGCGGTCGGATGTGGTGGTGGTCGGGGCTGGACCAGCGGGTTCGGCCGCCGCCGCCTGGGCCGCCCGGCACGGCCACGACGTGCTGGTCATCGACGCCGCCGAGTTTCCCCGCGACAAGCCCTGCGGTGACGGGCTGACCCCGCGCGCGGTTCTGGAGCTGCAGCGCCTCGGCCTCGGCGACTGGCTCGACGGCCACATCCGTCATCACGGGCTGCGACTGTCCGGGTTCGGCGCCGACGTGGAGGTGCCCTGGCCCGGGCCGTCGTTTCCCTCTGACGGCTCGGCGGTGCCCCGCACCGAACTCGACGACCGGATCCGCAAGGTCGCCGAGGATGCCGGGGCGTCGATGCTGCTCGGCCTGAAAGCCGTTGACGTATCTCATGATTCCCGCGGTCGGGTGGACGCCGTGGTACTGGCCGACGGGTCGCGGGTGTCGTGCAGGTGGGTGATCGTGGCCGACGGCGCACGCTCGCCGTTCGGCCGGCTGCTCGGGCGGCAGTGGCGTCAGGAGACGGTGTACGGGGTGGCGGTGCGCGGTTACCTGGCGTCGCCGCGGTCGTCGGAGCCGTGGATCTCGTCGGACCTGGAACTGCGCTCCCCCGCCGGCGAGGTGCTGCCCGGCTACGGGTGGATCTTCCCGCTGGGCAACGGCGAGGTGAACATCGGCGTCGGCGCGCTGGCGACGGCCAAGCGGCCCGCCGATGTGGCGTTGCGACCGCTGATCAAGCACTACACCGACCTGAAACGGGCCTCGTGGGGCTTCGAGGGGCCGCCGCGCGCGATCTCGTCGGCGCTGTTGCCGATGGGCGGGGCGGTCTCCGGCGTGGCCGGGCCGAACTGGGTGCTGATCGGGGACGCCGCGGCCTGCGTGAACCCGTTGAATGGCGAGGGCATCGACTACGGGCTGGAGACCGGGCGGCTGGCCGCCGAGATGTTGACGGACTCCGGAGATCTATCTTCGGCGTGGCCTGCTCTTTTGCAAGCACACTACGGGCGGGGCTTCTCGGTGGCCCGCCGTCTTGGCCTGCTGCTGACGCTGCCGCGGTTCCTGCCGCTGACCGGGCCGATTGCCATGCGCTCGTCGCGGATGATGGGCGTCGCGGTGCGGGTGATGGGCAACCTGGTGACCGACGACGACGCCGACCTGGTGGCGCGGGCGTGGCGGACCGCTGGGCTGGGATCGCGAATCCTCGACCGTCGCAAGCCGTTCAGCTGATCACAGCGTCTTCCAGGTGATCGCTTTCTTGTTGGCGCGCGGCGTCGTGCCAGGAGGAGTTCCAGCACCCTGCTTCAGGAGCACGTCGACGGGATCCCCCTGTCGCAGCCGCTCAAGCAGGTAGTCGGGATCGAACTCCACGCCGACCGGATTCGCCGCGAACGCGGGAGTCTCCATATAGCCCGCAGTTTCGCGACCGGTCGAGAAGTTCTCGACCTGGAACTCGAGCCGGATTCCGTCCGGGTCCTCGTAGTACAGCGACGTGGTCAATCCGTGGTTGATGCACCAGACCGGGTTGATGCCCGCCCGCTTGAGGCGGTCATACGTGGTCAGCAGGAGCTCGAGCGACCCCACCGTGAGGCCGACGTGGTCGAAACCGTAGAACTTGCGGCGGAGTCGAGCGAATGGAAACAGGTAGCGCGCGAAGGCCGGCAGCTTCAGCATGGCCAGGCGGTGGCTCTCCTCGTCCCAGGTGAGGAACACCAGGCGCTTGTCTTCGTGGACCACGCGGGCACCGAAAACCGTTCCATACCAAGCGATCATCTCTTTGCTACGCGCAGACTTCACCACCCAGTGGCCGACATAGTCGACCGGACACACGACCCGGCCCTCCGGTTCACTCATCGCGACGAATCCCTCCCCGATCGAGCCAGACTAATGGCACCGTCAGCTTCTCGTCACCCCCTTTCAACTGCACGTCGTCAATTTTCGACCGACGCAAGCCGTTCAGCTGAGCGGTCCATGCGTTGAGTGAGCGTTAGCGCAGCGATTGGGGCTTTTTTGAAGCGTCATCGCTCAATGAACGACGGCGTGACCCTCAGGCGCCATAGAAATGACAATTTTGACAAAACTTCTTCAAATCTGGCCTTCTGCGTCATAGGCTCCGCCCCATGACTGATTACGACGCGATCATCGTCGGGGCGGGACACAACGGGCTGACCGCAGCGGTGGTGCTGCAGCGAGCGGGCCTGCGCACGCTGTGCCTGGAGGCCAATACCTACAGCGGCGGCATGTCCGCCACCGTCGAGCTGATCGACGGGTTCAAATATGAGATCGCCGGATCCGTGCGCTTCCCCACCGCGCAGAAGATCAACAGCGAGCTCGGTCTGGACACCCTGCCGACCATCTCCTCGGAGATCATGTCGGTCAACCTCGGGGAAAACGGCGAGGAAGCGATGATCTTCCACAGCGACCCGATGGCGATGATGACCCATCTGAGCGAGAAGCACGGCATGGAAGCCGTGATGGCCATGGCCAATCTGTATGCCTGGAGCACCGGCCCCGGGAAGGCGCTCGGCCGCTTCGACGCACTGGCGCTGCCCAAGACCATCGACGAGATGTATGCCTGTGCCGCAGACGAAAACGAGCGGCGCGCCATCCACGAGATGCTGTTCGGCTCGGCGATGGACGTCGTCGACCGGTTCCTGCCCGACAAGGAGAAGCACTCCGTCATCCGCGGCATGCTGGCCTTCCTGGCGGTCAACTCCACCTACCGCGGCCCGTACACCCCCGGCAGCGCAACGTGTTTGGCGTTCGCGATGGCCATGCCCCCGGAGGGCGGCCAGATGACCACCAAGCTCAAGGGTGGAATCGGTGTGCTCGCCGAGCATCTGCGCGATCTGTTCGTCGACGCCGCCGGCGAAATACGCTATCGCACGAAGGTCGAGCAGATCCTGGTCGAGGAGGGCAAGGTCATCGGGGTTCGGCTCAAGGACGGCGAAGTGATCACCGCACCGGTCGTGGTGTCCAATCTCGCGCCGGAGACCACCCTGCTGGATCTCGTTGGCGTCGATCATCTTCCGTCGTCACTGGTGACCCGCCTCGGCGGTCGCGACCACCGGGCGTCGTTCATGCAGATCCACTTCGCCCTGGATGGGGCGCCCGAGTACGCCGCACCCTATGACTTCCTCAATGAGCCCGGCATGCAGATGTCGGTAGGCATGTTCGGTTCCCCCGAAGAGCAGCAGCGCCAATGGGAGAAGGCCCGCGGCGGTGAGGTGCCCGACAACCCGGCGCTGTCGATCCAGATGCCGACGGTCGGCGACCCCGAGATGGCGCCGGAGGGCAAGCATGCCGCCAGCGTCTACGCCTACGGCTTCCCCATCGAGGCGCCGCGCGAGCAGCACGGCCAGCTGAAAACCGAAATGGCGCAACGGGTTATCGACAAGATCACCCGCTACGCGCCGAACTTCAAGGACATCCTGATCCGCGACATCACATTCGCGCCGTATCACATGAACACCATGTTCGCCGCGCCCAACGGCGACTTCTGCCACGGCCTGCTGCAGCCCGAGCTGATGGGCGTGAACCGGCCAGGCCCCAAGGGATTCATCGACGAGCCGATCCCGATCGAGGGCCTGTATCTCGGCGGTGCGGGCTGCCACGGCGGGCCGGGCATCACGTTCGTCCCGGGCTACAACGCCGGCTATCAGGTGCTGGCCGACGCCGGTCGCTAGCGATTTCGGCGCGTTTTCCGCCGCTGAGCGAACGAAAGCGCGCCGAAATCGCTAGGGTTTGACGGCCTGATGCAGCGCGACGATGCCGCCAGTGAGGTTGCGCCAGCGCACATCTGACCAGCCGGCGTCCCTGATCTGCCGGGCCAACGCCGCCTGGTCGGGCCAGGCCCGGATGGACTCGGCCAAATACACGTAGGCCTCCGGATTGCTGGACACCGCGCGGGCCACCCGCGGCAGCGCCTGCATCAGGTACTCCTTGTAGACCGTGGAGAACACCGGCACCACCGGCGTCGAGAACTCGCACACCACCAGCCGCCCGCCGGGCCGGGTCACCCGCGCCATCTCGCGCAGACCCGCCGGGTGGTCGACGACATTGCGCAGACCGAAGCTGATCGTCACGGCGTCGAAGACCTCGTCGGCGAACGGCAGCTTGGTCGCATCGGCGGCCACCTTCGGCACCGCCCGCGCAGCGCCGGCCTTCAGCATGCCGACCGAGAAGTCGGCCGCCACACACCACGCCCCGGAGCGGGCCAGCTCGACCGTCGACACCGCCGTTCCCGCCGCCAGATCGAGCACCCGGTCGCCCGGTCCGATGCCCAGCGCCGCACGCGTCGCCCGCCGCCAGGAGCGGTCCTGCCCCATCGACAACACCGTGTTGGTGATGTCGTAGCGGCGCGCGACGGCGTCGAACATCGACGCCACATCGCGGGGATCCTTGTCAAGCGTCGCGCGGCTCACGGTGCCGACGCTACCTGAGCGGGAATCATGAGCCCGACCGCGCGTTGGACACTGCCATGAGCGAAAAAGTGTGGTTCATCACCGGTACATCGCGCGGCTTCGGCCGGGAGTGGGCGATCGGCGCCCTGGAGCGCGGCGACAAGGTCGCCGCCACCGCCCGTGACACCGCGACCCTGGCCGATCTGGTCAGCACGTACGGCGACGCCGTTCTGCCGATCCAGCTCGACGTCACCGACCGCGTGGCCGACTTCGCCGCAGTGAAGCAGGCCCACGAGCACTTCGGCCGGCTCGACGTCGTCGTGAACAATGCCGGCTACGGGCACTTCGGCTTCATCGAAGAACTCTCCGAGTCCGATGCCCGCGACCAGCTCGAGACCAATGTGTTCGGCGCACTGTGGATCACCCAGGCCGCGCTCCCGTTTCTGCGCGCCCAGGGCAGCGGCCACATCATCCAGGTGTCGTCGATCGGCGGGATCACCGCGTTCCCGCTCGTCGGCATCTACCACGCGTCGAAGTGGGCGCTGGAGGGCTTCTCGCAGGCGTTGGCTGCCGAGGTCGCGCCGTTCGGCATTCACGTGACGCTGATCGAGCCGGGCGGCTTCGACACCGACTGGTCCGGGCCGTCCTCGAAGCGTTCGGTCGAACTGCCGGACTACGCCGAGTTGCATCGACAGGTCGACGAGATGCGGGCCAAGCGGTGGGCCAAACCCGGAAACCCGCAAGCGTCGGCGTCGGCGATCCTCACGATCGTGGACGCGCCGAAGCCACCGCTGCGAGCGTTCTTCGGGGAGTCGCCGTTGGCGACGGCGAAGGCCGACTACGAAAGCCGCCTTGCCAATTGGGAGGAGTGGCAGCCCATCGCCGTACAGGCGCAGGGTTAGCTATATAGCGTGCGCGTCAACTCTCGGCAATTGACGCGCGCGACTCGCCATCCGTTCGCTGAGGTGAATGAGCCGGTCCTCGTGTCCAGCTGGCATGGTGTAAGCCAACTTACGGAGTTCTAGTGCAAATTCACTGAGATCTTGGCGAAACGACGCGTCGCTCATTAGACGGCCCCCGTCGTGGAGAGGTGGTGTTGACATTTGCTGTTCGCGTTCCCCCGCTTGGCATTCAGTCTGCTCTAGACCACTGAGTATGGAAAGGTTTCTCAGGAACAATTAAGGGTTGGATACGCTGGGGCTCAGGCTGCATGAGTACGACGACGGCGCCGACCCTCGATGCGCACCGCCTCGTAGTGACCCAGTAGCTCATCGCAAATCGCCGGCCACGTTCGGCCGAGAACGCTGCGCCGGGCGGCCAGCGAATAGCGCGCCCGCTCATCGAGCAGATGGTCCACCGACTGCGAAAGCCGCGCCTCGAACTCGTCCACGCCCAGCAACAGTCCGGTTCGGTACGGCGCAACGAGATCGCGCGGGCCGCCCGCGTTGGGGGCGACGACCGGCAGACCGGAGGCCATCGCCTCCTGCACGGCCTGACAAAAGGTCTCGTGCTCACCGGGGTGGACGAACACGTCCATGCTCGCGTACGCGGCGGCCAGTTCTGCGCCGTAGAGGGCGCCGGTGAAGACCGCCGACGGTAGCAGCGTCTGCAGCTTTGCGCGGTCGACGCCGTCACCGACGATGACCAGTTGCAGGTCGTCGCGAGCCGCCAGCACCGCAAGCCGTTCGACATGCTTCTCCGGCGCGAGCCGCCCGACGAAACCGACGATCGGCTTTCCTGCCGGCGACCACCGGGCGCGCAAATCGGCGCTGCGTGCCGACGGAGCGAAGCCGGTGACGTCGACGCCGCGAGCCCACTGGTACACCCGCGGGATACCATGGGCGGCAAGGTCTTCCATCGCCGCGGAGGAGGGCGCCAGGGTGCGGTCGACGCGAGAGTGCAGGTGCCGGTTCCAGGCCCAGGCCGCCCGCGCGGCGGCGCCGATGCCATAGCTTTGGGCGAATCCGGCGATATCGGTCTGGTACACCGCCACCGTCGGCACGCCCAGGAACCGGGCGGCTTGCAGCCCGCCGTAGCCCAGCAGCGCCGGCGATGCCAGGTGGACAACATGCGGATCGAAACCGCGCAGCACCCCCACCAGCCGCGGACGCGGCACACCCAGCGGCAGTGACGTCACCTTGGGGAACATCTTCGACGGCACCCGATGCACCCGGATTCCGTCGTGAACACGCTCGGCCGCCGGCTCACCCCGCGGGGTGTCCGGGGCAATGACGAGCGCCTCGTGTCCGGTACGGCGGAGGTGCTCCAACACCCGCAGCACCGAATTGGTGACTCCGTTGACGCTGGGCAAGAACGACTCGGCGACAATCGCAACGCGCACACGACGAGAGTCGCAGCGGCGCCTGTCAGCAAGGTTGCGCCCAGGCATACACGACACGAAAAACTGGTGGAACGAGGTACCGTGCGTGCATGCGGTACTGGTCGGTGGTCGTGGTTGCGTTGGTGATGCTGGTTGCCGGTTGCAGCAAGGAGATCGCCGGTGTGGCACAGATAGATCCACGAGGACCCGGGACCGCACTGAGCACGGACGGCTTCGGCATCGTGGTCGGCGACCCCAAGGCCCCGGTGGAGATCGAGATCTACACCGAACCGCAGTGCGATCACTGTGCCGATCTGCAGATAGATTTCGGCGACGAGTTGTCCCGTTACATCAACCTCGGCCAGCTCGTCGTCACCTACCGGCCGCTGACGTTCCTGGACGACGAGCCTGGTGGCTATTCCGATCGGGTGAGCAACGCGTTGTTCCTGGCGGCCGGCCCGAAAACCTCAGCCAAGGCGTTTCAGGCGTTCGTCCAAGACCTTTGGGGTCATCAGGATCAACGAGGCAGTAAGGGACCCAGCGATACCGAAATCGCCGAGATGGCCCAGGAGAGCGGTGTCCCGCTGACTGCGGTCGAGGAGATGCGCGCAGGCAAACCCGCGCGCAATCTGGACCTGATCGAGATGGCCGACACCAACTTCGAGTATCTCTACGAGATCGATCCGATCAGCACCGGCACCCCAACGGTTTTCGACCTGACCAACAACGAGAAAATCGACATCTACGACAACAACTGGCTGTCCAAGTTGATGTCGACCTGAGCCAGCCTGCGCTCGATCAACACCAGTCCGGTCAGCACAAGGCCGCCGATCAACCACGCCACCACCGCGATCGAACCTGCCGGGATGATCGCGAGCGCAGCGGTACGGTGCTGCACCCGAACAAGATCGGGGTCGGTGCGGTCGTACTCGACGTAGATGCGCATCCCCTCCGCTAGCTCCGAGGGATAGAGCACCCCGAGTTCGGGACGGTAGGTGACACGGTCCGGGGTGACGAACTCGATCGTCGAACGGCGTGGCCCGGCCGAGAGCACCTCGGCCTGTGCGACACCCATGTTGTGTTCGATCCGGCGGTCATTGCGCCACGCGCCTGCCACCAACAGCACAGACTGCAGGGTGACCAGTCCGATGATGATCCAGACCACACACTTGCTCCAGCGCAACAGCTTTCGCTGTGTCGTGTCGGTGACGTCCGAATCACGCCAGGGCAGAGCCGATTTCAGCAGGGCAGCAAGCCTGCGAATCACAGCGCCGCCCTGATCGCGGCGTGCAGCTGCCGCAGCGAGGACCGGTCGGCCTTGACCTCCAGCACCCGCATGCCCTCGTGCGGCTCGGCGAGCGCGGGGCCGAGCTGATCGACCTCGATCTGGCGGGCATCGATGTGATACGCGCGGCACAGCGCACCGACGTCGACGTCGTGCGGAGTACCGAAGATCCGCGACGACACGTCGGAGAACCGCGGGTCGCCCTGCTCGAGCAGCTCGAAGATGCCGCCGCCGTTGTCGTTGGACACCACGATCGTCAGGTTCTTCGGCGTCGGCTCGGTGGGCCCGATGAGCAACCCCGAACTGTCGTGCACGAACGTCAAGTCACCGATCAGCCCGATGGTCCGGCTCGAATGGGCCAGCGCCGCACCGATGATCGTCGACACCGTGCCGTCGATGCCGGCCACCCCGCGGTTGGAGCGCACCTTGATGCCTTCGGTGTTCAGCCCGACCAGCGCCGCGTCGCGCACCGGGTTGGACGCGCCGAGCACGAGCTGGTCCCCCGGGCGCACCGCATCGGCCACCGCCGCGGCGACGTGCAGACCGGTGGTCAGCGGGTGGGCGGCCAGCTGGCCACGCACGGCGGCCATCGCGTGCCGGTTGGCCTCCGCGCAGCGCGCCAGCCAGGCCGGGTCGGGTTTCCCGCCGGTCTCGGCGCGGGTACCGGTGGCCTGCGAGTTACCCGAGACGTCCGGCCAGCGCGGGCCGGTGGTCAGCGCGAACACCGGCACCGACGGATCGGCCAGCAGCGTCGACACCGGCCGGTGCAGGGTCGGGCGGCCCAGCATGATCACCTGGCGGGGTCTGAGCAGCGGGAGCGCCAGCGGATGCAAGGGGTTGGCGGCATGCGGCGCGGTCGGCTCGGCGACCGTGGGCAGTGCGGCCAGGTTGGGGTGCACACCGGCGCCATGGCCCGCGATCACCACGGTGTCGGGCGTGAGGTCGATCTCCAGCGGCTGGTCGAAGGACACCGGCGGGCTGTAGGTCCACGGCTTGCCGTCGGGGCGCCCGGGCGGGAGGTCGGCGGATCCGGGGTTGGCGTCGGGAACCAGCGGCTCGCGAAGCGGGATGTCGAACTGCACTGGGCCGGCGTTGGCGGTGCGGGCGCCGGTGGCCGCGGCGATCACCCGGGAGGTGGCTGAGCGCCACTGCGCATTGAGCACGTCCAGCTTGTCGGGGCCTTCTTCGGCCAGGCCCAGGCTGATCGATGCGCGAACCTGGGTGCCGAAGTAGCCGAGCTGCTCGAAGGTCTGGTTGGCCCCGGTGCCCAGCAGTTCGTAGGGCCGGTTGGCCGACAGCACGATCAGCGGCACCCGGGCGTAGTTGGCCTCGACGACGGCGGGACCCATGTTGGCCACTGCCGTGCCCGACGTCATGGCCACGCAGACCGGGGCACGCTCGGCGACGGCAAGCCCGATCGCCAGGAAGCCGGCGGTGCGCTCGTCGATGCGGACGTGCAGGCGGAGCCGGCCGGCGCGGTCGGCATCGGCGAGTGCGAAAGCCAGCGGGGCGTTACGTGAGCCGGGACAGAGGACGACGTCGCGGACGCCGCCGCGAATCAATTCGTCGACGACGACGCGCGCCTGGGCCGTCGATGGGTTCACCACTACAGCGTGTCACACGTCGAAATTTGCGCCCAAACCGACAAACGGCCGGGATTAGTGCGAGTAGACCGCGGCAGAACGTCGACCTCGGCGGGCGGTTAGACCAGCGTGCCGGCGAAGAAGTCCAGCATCGCGTTGTTCACGGTGTCCGGGCGCTCCAGGAATCCCAGATGACCGGTGTGGCCGATCTGTACGTAGCGGCCGTTGGGCAGGGCGTCAGCCACCTCACGGCCCAGCGCGGCCGGCGTGAGCACATCGTCGGCGAACCCGATCACCAGCACCTCGGTGCGGATCGACCGGTAGGCCGTCAGCCGGTTCTCCTTCGGATACACCTCGAGCTGGGCGGCCAGACCCGGTGTCCGCTTGATCGGGAACGCGGTGAACATCTCCATCCAGTCCCCGATGGCCTTCTCGTCGTTGATCGTCTTCGGCGAGAAGTTCTCCAGCACACGCACTTTCGCGGCATAGGCGGGCGGCAGCTGGATCTCGGCCTTGGTGAGTTCGACGTCGGCGGCCCGGATGGATTTCCGGATGCGGTCCAGCCGCCCGCGGGTGCCCATCAGTACGGCCTGGCTGACCAGTTCGGGGCGGGTCAGCATCAGCTCCTGGGCGATGTAGGCGCCCATCGACATCGCCACCACCCGCGCCGGCCCACCGGCGACGTCCTCGATGAGGGCGGCGGTATCGGCGATCATCTGCTCGGTGCCGAAGCCGCCGGCGTTCTCGGTGGCCCCGATGCCGCGGTTGTCGAACGTGATGCAGCGATAGCCTGCCGCCACGAACGACGGGATCTGGTGGATGTGCCAGGTCCGCCCCGCGCCGCCGGTGCCGGCGATGAAGACCACCGGCTCTCCGGTGCCGTTTTCCTCGTAGGCCAGGTTGATCACCTGGCAGAGGCTACGCGTCCCCGTTTCCGCTTGCCCCGCGACCGTGCCGCTTCCAGCGCTCCGGTCCATATCAACGACGTCATCGCCTTGAGCTGGGTCGGGTTGGCCAGATCCTTGGCCATCAATGCGGCGGCAGTGGCCTTGGTGGTCGCCGAAGCTTTCGACATGTGCCCGGAGTCGAACGGCGGCTGCGGGTCGTACTCCATCGTCAGCTGGATGACCTTGGCGCGTTCTTCGCCGGCGATCTGGCCGGCCAGCCATAGCGCGAGGTCGATACCTGCCGACACCCCCGCGCTGGTGACGATGTCACCCTCGTGGACCACCCGTTCGTCTTTGACCGGCGTGACCCCGAGTGCTTTGAGCGCGCTCAGGGCCGCCCAGTGCGACGTCGCGCGCTTGCCCTTCAGCACTCCGGCGGCGGCGAGGATCACCGACCCGCTGCACACCGACGTCGTCCAGGTCGCCGTCTCGTGCGCGCTGCGTACCCAGTCGAGCAGCTTCTCGTCGCGGGCGTGTTCCACCGTCGTCATCCCGCCCGGGATCAGAATGACGTCAGGAGAAGGGGTTTCGCCGAACGAGTGGGTGGCGCCGATCACGAGGACGCCGGAGTCGGCGGTGATCGGTCCGGGTTCGTGCCACAGGAACCGCACTTCGGCGTCGGGTAGCCAGCGCAGCACCTCGTAGGGCCCGATGAAGTCCAGGGCGGTGAATCCGGGATAGAGCACGATAGCGATCTGCATGAGCTTCTCCTCTACACAAAGGTCTTGCGGTACTGGTCCGGCGATACGCCGATCCGGCGAATGAAATTGCGGCGCATGGTCTCCGACGTTCCGAATCCGCACCGCGCGGCGATGGTGACGACGGTGTCGTCGGTCTCCTCCAACTGGCGGCGCGCAGCTTCGGTGCGGACGCGTTCGACGTAGGCGCCGGGAGCCTCGCCGACCTCGTCGGTGAACACCCGGGTGAAGTGCCGCGGGCTCATCGCGGCGCGGCGCGCCAGATCCGAGATGCTATGGGCGGCACCGGGTTCAGCTTCGATCGCCTCCTGCACGTCCCGGATCGGCTGGCGGCGGGCCCGCGGCATCCAGACCGGCGCGGCGAACTGGGTCTGCCCGCCGGGCCTGCGCAGATACAGCACCAGGTAGCGGGCGACGGTCTGGGCGACGTCCGTGCCGTAGTCGTCCTCGACAAGTGCCAGCGACAGGTCGATACCGGCAGCCACGCCCGCGGCCGTCCAGACTTTCTCGGAGCTGCGCAGGAAGATGGGTTCGCGATCGACGGTCACGGCCGGGAACTGGCGCGCCATCTGCTCGGCGTACGCCCAGTGGGTGGTCGCGCGGCAGCCGTCGAGTAAGCCGGCCTCGGCGGCCAGGAACGCTCCGGTGCACACGCTGACGACGCGGCGGGAGTTGGCCGCCGCCTGCCGGATCCAGGCCATGGTGGCGGCGTCGTCGCGCGCGGCGTCGACGCCCGCGCCACCGGGCAGGATCAGGGTGTCGATGTCCCGCGGCTCGGGCAGCGGCTCGCCTACGAACGCCAGCCCGGTCGGGGTGGTCACGGGCGCACCGCCGTGCGAGACGACGCTGACCCGGTAGCCGCCCTCGGTGAGCAGGGCGGCGCCGGTGAACACATCGTGCGGCCCGACCAGGTCCAGCGCCTGCACGCCGGGGAAGCCGAGGATCACCACCGATCGCGCCATGGGTTCAGTGTTGCCCCTGGCCGGGATGGCGTCCAGGCCAGCTACCCCACAAATCAGGACATCAGAAGTACTGCCCCTGGTCTAAGTCCTCGAGCAGGCCGATCCCGGTGGGTGTCCAGCCGAAGCGCCGGCGAGTGAGCGCGCTGCTGGCCGGGATGTCGAGGGCGAAGAAGGCGCCGATCCAGCCGAAGTGGTCCATGGCGTGTTCGGGCGCGACGCTGGTGACGGGCACGCCGAGGTGGTGGCCGATGGCCTCGGCGATCTGGCGGGTCGCAACACCCTCCTCACCGATTGCGTGCAGGACGGTTCCGGCGTCGGCGGACTCAGCAGCCAACCGGAACAGAACGGCGGCGTCGTCGCGGTGTACTGCCGACCAGCGGTTGGCGCCGTCACCCACGTAGGCCGCGACGCCCGTATCGCGAGCGACGTTGATCAGCGTCGGGACAAAGCCGTAGTCGCCGCTGCCGTGCACGGTCGGGGCGAGTCGCACGATCGACACCCGCACCCCTTGGTCTTGGAAGGCCAGCGCGGCCGACTCGGAACGGCGGGGCGAGTGCGGGTCGGCGGGTAGGTCCTCGGTGAGTAGCCGGCCCGGCGCGTGGCCGGCGGTTCCGCTGGTGACGACCAGGGGCCGGCCGGAGCCGGCCAGCGTCTCGCCGAGCGCGGTGATGGCCTGGTGGTCGAGCTCGCCCGCATTGGCGAAGTCGGTGAAGTCGTGGTGGAAGGCCAGGTGGATGACGCCGTCCGCGTCCTTGGCCCCGCTGCGCAGACTGTCCAGATCGTTGAGGTCGCCGCGGTGGACATCGGCCCCTGCCGTGACGAGCTTCTCGGCGGACGCATCGGTTCGGGCCAGGCCGACCACCTGGTGGCCGGCTTTGAGCAGCTCGGGCACTACCGCCGAGCCGACCCAGCCGGATGCTCCGGTGACGAATAGTTTCATGGCACTACCTCCATGTCAGTCGCTGTCATCAAACTCTAACGGTGATGTCAGCAGCTGTCATCGCGATAAAATTCCCCGCATGGGCCGCTGGGAGCCGGACGCACAGGGCCGCCTGCAACAGGCGGCCCTGGCGCTGTACGCCGAGCGCGGATTCGACCAGACGACCGTCGCCGAGATCGCCGAGCGAGCCGGGCTGACCGAGCGGACCTTCTTCCGCTACTTCGCCGACAAACGTGAGGTGCTGTTCGGCGGCCAAGCCCAGCTACTGGAGCAGTTGACGAACGGCGTTGCGGCAGCGCCTGATTCGGCTACGCCCCTGGATGCGGTCAGCAACGGGATTCAGGCGGTCGGCGCATTCTTCGACGGGCGGCGGGAGGGGTCACGGCTGCGGCAAGCGGTGATCGACGCCAACCCCGCCCTGCAGGAACGCGAGCTGAGCAAGCGCGCGGCCTTCTCGGCGGCAATGGCCGATGGCTTGGTGCAGCGTGGTGTGCCCGCGACGACCGCCCGGCTGACGAGCGAGGCGGGGGCCGCGGTGTTTCACCTGGCCTTCGAGCAGTGGCTGGCCGCCGACAAGCACGACTTGGCGTACTTCGTCCGCCGCGCAGTCACCGACCTCAAGGCTGGGGTCTGACGGCGAGAAGGGCGTGACACGCCTTCACGCGATTGATCCACCAGTCGCGGCGCTCGACCGGGGCGGCGAGCGCAGCGAGGCGCGCCGGATCGGGCGCCACGTCGCCGACGGGCAGGCCACCGTCGACGGGTGCGATCTCGGCGACGTCCTCGACGAACAGCCCGCCGGTGCCCAGCCCGCAGGCGTGCTCCAGCCGTGGCAGCGCCGCCGCCGCGGCCAGTCCGGCCGCGATGCCTACGGCGGTGTCCAGCGCACTGGAAACCACCACCGGGATATCGATTTCGGCGGCGATGGCCAGCATCGCGGCGACTCCCCCGAGTGGCGCGACCTTGAGCACCGCGATGTCCGCCGCCCGCGCTCGCACGACCGCCAGCGGGTCGGCGGCCTTGCGGATGCTCTCGTCGGCGGCCACCGCGACCTGCACCTGCCGGCGCACCTCGGCCAGTTCCGCCACTGTCTTGCATGGTTGTTCGAGGTACTCCAGCGGGCCGTCGGCACTCAGCGCGGCCGCGGCGGCCACCGCCTCCTCGACCGTCCACCCGCCGTTGGCGTCCACCCGCACGGTCGGGATCAGCGCACGTACCGCGTTGACCCGGGCGACGTCGTCGGCCAGCGTCTGGCCGGGCTCGGCCACCTTCACCTTGGCGGTACGCGCCCCGGGAAAGCGCGCCAACACCTCGGGCACCTGCGCGGCAGGCACCGCAGGCACCGTGGCATTGATCGGCACGACGGAGCGCAGCACGGGAGGTCGTGCGCCGTAAGCAGATTCGATGCCCGACGCCAGCCAGTTGGCGGCCTCGGGCGGCTCATACTCGACGAACGGCCCGAACTCACCCCAGCCCGCCGGCCCGTCGATTAGGGCCACCTCGCGAATCATGATGCCGCGGAAGCGCACCCGCATCGGCAGTGCGACGACGTGCAGACGCTCCAGGAGATCGTCCAGCGAGACGGCCATCAGATCGCGCGGTCGCGGTTCTCCCAGTACGGCGCGCGCAAATCACGCTTGAGCAGCTTGCCGGTGGGGTTGCGCGGCAGCGCCGGAGAGATCTCCACGCTGCGCGGGCACTTGTAGTGCGCCAGCCGCTCCCGGCACCAGGCAACCAGCTCTTCTTCGGAAGTCTCACCGCCAGCCGACAATTCGACGACAGCCTTGACCGACTCGCCCCACTTGTCGTCGGGGATGCCGAACACCGCGGCGTCGAGCACCGCGGGATGGTCGGTCAGCACCCTCTCGACCTCGACGGAGTAGATGTTCTCGCCACCGGAGATGATCATGTCCTTGAGCCGGTCCTCGACGAAGATGAAGCCGTCGGAGTCGACGCGGCCGATGTCACCGGTGCGGAACCAGCCGTCCTCGGTGATCGCCGAGTCGGTGGCCTCCGGCTTGTTGTGGTAGCCCTTCATCAGCTGCGGTGTGCGGAACCACAATTCGCCGGGCTGACCGGTCGGCACCTCGGCGAGCGTGTCGATGTCGACGACCCGCACCTCGACCTCGCGGGACGGCTGGCCGGCACTGACCATGCGGTCCGGGCGGGACTCATCGCGGTGTACCTCCGGCGACAGCTGGGTGATCGCACCGCACACTTCGGTCAGGCCGTACACCTGGATGAAATCGGTGTCCGGCCACGCCTTCAGCGCCGACTTCAACAACGCAGGCGGCATCGGCGAGGCACCGTAGACGAAGGTCCGCAGCCTGCTGAACAGTTTCACCGCGTCCTCGCCGGATTCCAGCACCTTGCCCAACACCGCAGGCACCAGGAAGGTGCGGTTCGCGCCCTGCAGCAGCGCACCGGCCAGCGATGCGCCGTCGACCTCGCGCGTCATGATGGTCGGGATGCCGGCGTGGATGCCGTACTGCACGTAGGACGACCCACCCACATGGAACAACGGCATCGCCACCATGTTCTTGTCGTCGTCGCCGAACTCGAATGTGGCCGCATTGATCGTGTGCGCCAGGATATTTCGCTGCGACAGCACGACACCCTTGGGCCGCCCGGTGGTGCCCGACGAGTACATGATCAGGCAGGTGTCCTCGGGGTCGACGTCCGCGGGCCGGCCAACCGGTGTGGCGGCGGCCAGCAGCGCCTCGTACTGATCACTGTCGGTACCCTCGGGCGTCACTTCGATGACGTCCTCGACGTTGGTCAGCTTGTCGCGGATCTTGTCGACGGCACCGATCAGCTCGGTACCGACGATCAGCAGCCTGGCGCCGGAGTCGTTGAGCACGTAGTCCATCTCGTCGGCGGCCAGCCGGAAGTTGATGACAGCGGTGGCCGCGCCGATCGAGGACGCCGCGAGCGTCAGTTCGACACAGGCCGGATGGTTCTTGTCCAGGAACGCCACCACGTCCCCGCGCCCGATGCCGCGTGCCACCAGCGCACCGGCCAGCCGTCGGATCCGGTCATTCCACTGCGCCCATGTCCAGCTGCGGCCGAGGTAGCTGACCGCTTCACCGTCGGGCTTGTGCTGCGCCCAGTAGGTGAGCCGGTCGTCGAGAAGTCGCGGTTGCGGTGCATCCATACCGGTCAGGGTGCCACGTCAGGTCTGCGGCGAGCCAGCCTTCGGCCGAAGCAGCACCCACGCGATCACGATCGCCGCGGCGGGCACGACGGCCATGATGAGGCTCAGGTCGTGGATGGCGGTCAGCCAGCTCTGGGTCGCCTCCGACACCACCCAGCGAGCCTTCTCGGGGTCCAGCACCTCGGCACCCGCCGCCGGTCCTGGCACGCCGCCGTGTGCGACCCGCAGTGCGTCGCGGGCCTGGTCCTCGGTGATCCCCGACCCCTCGAGCTTGTGCCGGCCGTCGCGCAGGAACAACGTCGTGCCGACCAACGCGAACAGCGCCGGACCCAGGGAGTAACTCGCTTGTCCGACAGCAGGTTTCACCGCGGAGATGACACCGCCGAGTTCGGCGGGCGCGCTGGACATCATGATCGTCGACTGCGGGGTCTGCACCACCGCCCCGCCGATCGCATTCAACGCCACCGCGACCCCCATGACCACGATCGGGGTCTCGGCGTCGATCACGACGAGCATCACCATGCCGACCAACAGGATGGCCAGCCCCGCCACCAGGACGGCACGCTCCCCGAACGCCGCAACCGCACGGCCGGCCGCCGTCGCCGCCAGCGACGCCAGCAGCACCGCGGGAATCAGGAGCAGCCCGAGCAGTTCGGGCGACTCGCCGCGGATCGTGACCAGGTAGTAGGCGAACAAGATGGTGGCCCCACCCTGCAGGAAGTTGAACGCCGCACCCGCGATCACCGCGGCGTTGAACCGGCCCGAGGAGAAGATCCGCATGTTCAATGCCGGTTCGTCGGTGCGCATTTCCCACAGCACGAACGCCACTCCCAGCGCGATCCCGACCAGGATCTGCACCAGTGCGCTGACGTGGAAACCGCCCTGCAGTTGGGTCAGCCCCAAGATCAGCAGGATCAGGCCGGCAGCGATCAGCAGGATGCCGACGACGTCGAGCTTGCGTTGCCAGCGCAGTGTCTCCGGCACATACCGCATGGTCAGCGCGAGCGTGACCGCGGCCAGCACCGGAGTGACCAGAAAGCAGGCACGCCAACCGAAATGGGCCGCAAGCCAGCTTCCCACCGCGGGCTGAAACACGCTGAGCGCGTGGCCAACTCCGAGATACATCGCGATCGCGGCGGCCCGTCGTCCCGCCGGGAACACCGCGTTGATGATGGCCAGCGACAGGCCGAGGACGAACGCGAAGGAGATGCCGACGCCCGCTCGCGCGATCGTCAGCACCGCGACGTTGGGCGCGACGGCCGCCAGAATTCCGAATCCGATGGAGCCGTAGCTGCCGATCACGAACATCCGCTTCATGCCGTACGCATCGCCGAGCGCACCCGCGCCGAGCACCGCCGCGGCGAGTGTGAGGGTGGCCAGGCAGGCCAGGAAACTGGCGGTGCTGTTGCTGAAGCCCAGGCCGTGGCGCACCTCGGCGAG
The DNA here is from genome assembly GCA_000230935.2 of Mycolicibacterium rhodesiae JS60. GTDB lineage: Bacteria > Actinomycetota > Actinomycetes > Mycobacteriales > Mycobacteriaceae > Mycobacterium > Mycobacterium rhodesiae_B. The sequence goes on along the minus strand of AGIQ01000002.1, from coordinate 1,394,845 downwards.
GTTGGCCGACAGGATCGTCGGGTCACCGGCGGTGATGCTGTACCCGAGCCCCATCGCGACGATGGTCATGGTCGCCGCGCGCCCGGTGACTTCCTGCTGCTGCGGCATTGGCAGATGCTAGCGCTGATTCGATGAAAATCAGCGGCGCCGCGATTATCCCGCCTTGGCGCGTAGACCGTCAGCGTTGACGATTCCGATTCCGGCGTAGTAGATGGTGATGAGCCCGTCACGCTCGAATTCCTTCAGGATCTTGTTGAGCGACGGGCGCTGCACACCGAGCATCGCCGCGAGGGTGCGTTGAGCAAGTTGGACGGAGCCATCCACCGACTCGTCGAGCAGCAGCTGCGCGATCTGCGTCGGCAATGGGCGCCCGAGCATGGCGATCAGGCGGGACTGGCCGGCGGCGACCCGTTGGGCAACGGAGGACAGCCAGCGCCGGGCGATGGCGGGGTAACGGGCCAACAGATTCTCGAACGCCGCCCGGTCCAGATACAAGCAGGTGCACTCGCCCATCGCCCGTGCTGTGTACGCCATCGGCATCGCGAGCAGCAACGGAATGTCGCCGTCGACGTCACCGGGGCGCAGCACGTCCACCACGGCGCGGCGCCGCCCGGAGCCGACGGCGAGTTCGATCTGCCCGTGACGGACGATCCACACCCCGGTTGACGGCTGTCCGGAAGCGAAAAGCACTGCACCAGGACCGAATTGCCGGACCGCTAGCGTGCCTGCCAATGCTGTGACATCGTCGCGGAGCAACGGGGCGGTAGCACCCCGTCCGACACACCGGGCCACCCAGGCCGCGTGCCGCACCTGAGGGTCTTCGGCGCTGTCCCCGCCGGCGAGTGCGCGCATCGCCTGCCTGATCGGCCCGTCGTGGCGTTCGGGCATCGCGTCTCCTGCCGGAAGTGGATCGTCGCGCCAATCATGCCCGGCTCCATGCCGGACATGGTTCGCCGTACCGTGACATTGTCGCTTCGCTGACAATGCGCGACCGGCCAGCACGGCCACCCTGGTTCGATGACGACGTCCGAACGACCAGGAGAGGTCCGAAGTGAGAATCGCGTATGCGCTGGTGCTGCTGGGCACCACGATCGGCTTGGTTGCGGGATGTGGCGGCAGCGCCGACCCCGCCGTGAACGTCGGGTCGCAAACTCCGAGCACTTCGGCCAGAGCCGTGTCGTCCACCGCCGCGGCGACGCCCGCGCAACTGAACTTCACCGCCAAGACCGTCGACGGTCGGAACTTCTCGGGAGAGACGCTGGCCGGCAAACCCGTCGTGGTCTGGTTCTGGGCGCCATGGTGCCCGACCTGTCAGCGGGAGGCAGCGGAGGTCGCAAAGCTCGCGCGTGCCAATCCGGCGGTGACGTTCGTCGGCGTGGCGGCGCTGGACCAACAGCCCGCGATGCACGAGTTCGTCACCAAGTACGACCTCGGGTTCTTCACCAACATCGCCGACGTCGACGGCGCGGTGTGGCAGCGGTTCGGCGTGACGGCGCAGCCGGCGTTCGCGTTCGTCCACGCCGACGGATTCGTCAACGTCGTTCGCGGCCCCATCCCGGAATCCGAACTCACCACCCTGGTCGATGCCCTCACCAAGTCCTGATGAACAGCCAGGCAATAAGTTTCGCCTTGGCCGCCGGTCTGGTCGCCGCCCTGAATCCGTGCGGTTTCGCGCTGCTGCCCGGTTACCTCGCCCTGGTCGTCGCCGGTGCGGGCGACACACCGACGAGCCGCATCACCGCGGTCGGTCGGGCATTGGCGGCGACGGCGGTGATGGCGGCGGGATTCCTGGTCGTGTTCGGCTCGTTCGCCCTCGTCCTCGCGCCCTTCGCCAGTTCGGTCCAGCGCTATCTGCCCGTGCTGACCGTCGTCATCGGCGGTGGACTGATCCTGCTCGGCGGGTGGATGCTGACCGGACGGGAAGTGACGCTGCTGCTGCCCACATCGCGCCGCGGCGCACCCACCGCCCGGCTGAGCTCGATGTTCGGCTACGGCATCGGCTACGCGGTGGCCTCGCTGTCGTGCACCATCGGCCCCTTCCTGGCGGTCACCGGCACGACCTTTCGGTCCGGCTCGATCGTCAACGGCATCGTCGCCTATCTTGCGTACGCCACAGGCATGGCCCTGTTGGTTGGGGTCCTCGCGACCGCGATCGCGTTGGCGGCGGCGCCGGCGACCGCGTGGCTGCGCAGCGCGACGCACCATCTCACCCGGGCGGGCGGTGCGCTTGTGCTCATCACGGGCGGCTACGTCACGTACTACGCGGTCTACGAGCTGCGCGTCAACAACGGCGGCGACGCCAGCGACCCGATCATCGAAGCCGCGGCCCGCATGCAGCGGGCGATGTCCGCGTGGGTGGACGCCATCGGGGTACGACCCGTTGCGGTAGCGCTGATCGTCATCATCTGCGCCGCTGCGATTTTCGGATGTCTGCGACTCAGCCGAAACCGACGCGGCACCGATGCTGAGCAACAGCGCTGACAGTTCGCGTGGCAAGCTTTGGCGCTCTGATCACATCAATGCCGTGATCGCCACACCGACGACGGTCATCAATGCCGCCATCGTGATCATCGCCGCGGCGCCGCGGCGCCGCGGCGCGAGGAAGCCGAACAGCTTCGAGAAGGCGATCATCGCCGCGAACGGCGGTGCGACCTTCCACGTGTCGAGAGATGCGCCGCGACCGGCCGTCGCGAACGCCTGCCCGGCGTAGCCGGTCATCGACGCCATCGCGCGCAAGGTGTGACCCACCTCGGGTCGCGGAGGCCGAAGGCCGGCGGCTGCGGCGGCCACCGCTTCTTCGATGGCGGGCGTGACGTTGGACCACTGGGCACGGAAGATGATCCGGCCGGAGGGGTCCACCAGGTAGGCCGAGCTCGGCCTGGGACCGACCGCGCGATGCAGTGTGCCGTCGAGATCGTCGGCGGCGACTTCGAACGGCAACCGGTGGTGCTCTTTGAGGCGTGCCGCGTGTTCGGCCTTCTGACGACCGGTCTGCGGCTGCGGCGTCGACGCGCCGGGATGCGCCTCGCGGACGTTGATCAAGATGAAGCGGACCCGGTCCCCGTACCGATGAGCGAGTTCACGCAGGCCATCGCCGGCGCTCTCGGTGACCGGGCACGTCAGAGAGCCGAACACGATCAATGCCGGCCGGCCATCGCGTCGCAGGCTGGCGTTGTCGATGGTGATCCCGTCGGTGGTCGTGACGCTGAAGTTGGGAATCACGTCACCCGGCGCGGGGTCGGTGCGAGGAATCCGCATGTCGCGCAGCACGATTCCCACCGTGGGGTGGTCGAAGCGGTACCCGGCGTCGATGACCGACGTTTCCGCCATGGTCAGACCTCCCAGACCCGACCGGCGAACGCTTGGTCGACTTCGGTGTGGAACAGGTGATTTGAGTAGTTGCTGATCGTCTTGATGGCGATCGCCAGAAGCACCTGGAGCACGTCGGCCTCGGTGAAATCCGCAGCAAAAAAAGCGTCGAGATCGGCGGCCGTCAAAACACCGCGGGAGTCGAACATCGCCGTGGCGAACGTTGCAAGCGCATCGAGGCGAGCATCCGGGACGGTCCGGCCATCCCGCAGTGCGTCGGTGACTTCGGTCGGCACCTTCGACATGTCCGCGATCAGGCTGTGGGCGGCAACGCAATACTCGCATCCGTTGGCGCGGCTGATTGCCAGTAGCACGGTCTCCTGTTCGGCCGGAGTCAGTCCCGAGTCGCTTCGGAAGGCGTCGTAGCCGGCCATGTACGTCTCCAGCAGTCCCGGCGCATTTGCCATGTTGCGGTACATGTTCGGCAGGAAGCCGACCTTGGCCTGCGCTTTGGAGAGGACGGCAGCGATCGCCGGATCGGCATCGTCCACGTCACGGGACGGCAAGGTGAGGGCTCGTTCGGAGTGGGGCATGTCTGTCTCGCTTTCTGCAGTTGTATTTAAGGAGTAGATGCTCCAATATTCAGATTGTGTAGTATCTATTCCGAAATGTCTAGTAGTTCTGCATTCCCGCGAAAGCGCGGCCGGCCACGGGAGTTCGATATCGACGCCGCCACCGCGTCGCTTGAACGCGCATTGTGGAGCCGCGGCTACCGGTCGACCAATGTCGAAGAACTCGCTGCAGACGCCGGATTGAGCCTATCGAGCCTGTATGGGGCGTTCGGGAGTAAGCAAGGTGTACTCGACGCCGCCCTGGCGCGTTACGAAACCCAGATGAGCGGCATCATCGGCGACCTCGAGTCCGCGGCGCGCGGCCTACCCGACATCGAGCGGTTCGTCCGACAGGTTCGCGCGGTGCTCGACGATCCCGACTCGCCGCGCGGTTGCTTCATGGTCAACACCATGGTCGAGGTGGGCGACGGTATACCCGAGGTTCAGGAGCGGGTGACGGCCTATCGGCGCCGGATCGAACAAGCGCTCAGGGCCGCGCTCGACACGGCGGAAACGGTCGGTGACATCGAAGCGGGGTCATCGCACGACCGCGCCCGGCTGGTTCAAGCGGCGCTGTTCGGCGCCTTCGCCGCGTCGAGAGCAGGCGACACAATGGCCGCGCGCAACGGCCTTCAATCCATCAGCCGTGAACTGCGCCGCTGGCGGTCTGCGGTCCGCCGCTAGCGCGGAAGTCCATCAAGTTGTCCAGTGCGGGAAGACCGCTGCCACCCTACCGGGTTCCCTGACAGTGGACCCACCCGAGATCGACGAGCAGGACCTGCAAGCGGACGGATTCCGGCGCTACGTCGAACCCGAAATCGAAGTGCTGCTGCGAGTGGCACGCACCCTCGTGGGGTCCGCCGACGCCGAGGACCTGGTGCAAGAGACCTTGATGCGTGCGTGGCGCGGCATGGCCCGTTTCGACGGCCGACATCCGCGGGCCTGGCTGCTGACCATCTTGAGGAATACGAATATGAACATGCATCGACGCCGGCGCCCCGACACCGTGGACGACATAACGTCCTACGCCGACGCCAGGCCCGCCTTCGGGACCGACCCGCCCAGCACTGAGGACCAGGTAATGGCATCGTTCCTCCCGGAGGACCTGGACCGCGCGGTCCGGAGTCTGGATGCGAAGTTCCGGACCGTATTGCTGCTGATCGACGTCGACCAACTCACCTACGCCGAAGCCGCCGACGTCTTGGGCGTACCGGTAGGGACGGTGATGTCGAGGCTCAGCCGAGCGCGCAATCGGATCCGCCAGCATCTACGGCCCAATTTCGCCATAGCGCAGGCAGGGGGACCGCGATGATGAGGGCCCTCCGGATGATGGTGACGTGCCACTGGTCCGCACGCCGAATCCAGCGCTACCTCGACTCCGATCCTGCGGCGCTGCTCGACCCGAGCGAAATCCGGCGGCTGGAGGCACATCTGGCCGAATGCGACAAGTGCAAGGCCGTGGCGGCCGAATACCGTCAGATCGACTCCGCACTGTCGCGGTGGGCGGCGCGACGGATGCCCGACCCGCAGAGCATCGCGCACATGCATCAGGTCATCGATCGCCTAGTCAGTGGTGAGTTGAAGTGAGCCGCGCAGCCCGCACTGACCTGTTGGTCATCGGCGGGGGAACTGCCGGAATCGTCGCGGCGCAAACGGCGGCCGGCTTCGGCGCGAAGGTCGTCCTGGCCGAACGTGATCGCACTGGCGGAGACTGCCTGTGGACCGGCTGCGTACCGTCGAAGTCGCTGATCGCCGCGGCATCTGCGGCCGCCGCGATCCGACATGGACCCACATTCGGGATCACCGCAGCATCCATGACCGTCGATTTCGCCCAGGTGATGTGCCATGTGCGGGACGCGATCACCACCATCGCGCCAATCGATTCTCCGGAGGCCCTCGCCGACGCCGGCGTCACGGTGATCAGCGGATCGGCCCACTTCACCGGCCCGCGCACCGTCGCGATCGGCGGGCACCGACTTGGCTTCGCCCAGGCTGTGCTCGCGACCGGCGCAAGCCCGGCGGTGCCCGACCTTCCGGGCCTGGACTCCGTCGATCACCTGACCAGCGAGACGGTCTGGGACCTCACCGAGCTTCCGCAACGGCTGTTGGTGCTGGGCGGCGGCAGCACCGGCTGCGAACTCGCGCAGGCCTTCGCGCGGCTCGGCTCGCAGGTCACGGTCGTCGAGTCAGCGGACATGCTGGTTCCCCGGGAGGACCCGGCCGCATCCGCTGCGCTGACCGCGGCGATGATCGCCGACGGCGTGACCGTGTTCACCGCCGCCACCGCACAGTCGATCAGCGAGCATGAGCTCACCCTCGCTGACGGTCGCCGCGTCCGATTCGACCAACTGCTCCTTGCCGTCGGCCGTACGCCAAGGACCGGCTCGATCGGACTTGAGAACGCCGGAATCACCGTCGATCGTCACGGCTTTGTCGCCGTCGACGATCATCTGCGTACCTCTAACCGCAGGATCTGGGCAGCCGGCGACCTCACCGGGCACCCGCAATTCACCCACACGGCCGGAGTCCACGGCAGCATCGCCGCGACCAACGCGATCCTGGGGCTGCGCCGCACCGTCGACACGACCGGCGAACCCCGCGTCACCTTCACCGACCCCGAGATCGCCGTCGTCGGGATCGACCCTCGAACCGCCCGGCGGATACCGGCGCTGAGCGTGCAGACTCTTTCCCACCGCCACCTCGATCGCGCGGTGGCCGAGTCCGATACCGGCGGGCTGACCCAACTCGTCCTCGACGCAAAGCACCGCATCGTCGGCGCGAGCATCGTGGGTCCGCGCGCGGGCGAGACGATCGGCGAAATGGTCCTGGCGGTCAAGCACGGCATGCGCACCCGCGACCTCGCAGGTGCAACCCACCCCTACCCGACCTACAACGACGGCCCATGGAACGCCTCGATCGCCGACGTCCGAGCAGGACTTGCGCGCCCACCGGCCTCGCGCCTCATTGCGATGCTGGCCCGGTTCCGCAGATCTTGGCTTCGGTTGCGGGCCACATAGTTCCAACTCGGTCACTTTCCCGGGAAGGGCAGTCCCCAGTCACCGGGTTTCCGCAGTGAAGGGGACAGATGTCCCCCGACTCGTACCGAGAGGGAGCCTAGACATGTCATCGGCCACCACAGCGCAGACCGAGATGAAGTCCGGATTAGGACGAACGCTGATCGTCGGCGCCGTCGCCGGCGTGATCGGGTCACTGATCATGGCGATGTTCGCCATGATCGCCGCCGCCACCTACCAGCACACCGGGTTCTTCACACCGCTCTACCACATCGCATCACTCTTCATCGATCCGTCGACGATGATGGCATCGATGCAGCAAGGCATGAGTGGCTCGAACTTCTACTTCGTATTCGGGCCCGCCGTCATCGGCGCAATCGTCCACATGATGGTGGGCGCCATGTACGGAATTGTGTTCGCAGTAATCGTGCGGATGGCGAAACTACGCGGAGCCAACTTGATTATCGGTGGAATGATCTATGGTGCAATCATTTTCGCTATCAGCGCCTGGGTCGGGCTCCCGCTGGCCGCGACGGTATTCTCCAGCGGAGACCCGATCGCCCACATGGCCGTCATGGTCGGCTACGGGACGTTCCTCATTGAGCACATCATGTTCGGCGTCGCAGCGGCACTGGTGCTGCTGCCGTTCACCCGGCGTGCTGACGCCTAAGTCGCTTCCTTCCCAGGAGTGGGGTTGTGACACCCCCTCGTCGCAGCCCCACTCCACGTCCAAACCCAATTGACCGCACTGGAATGGAGAGCACTTTGAGCACCATCACCGCCCGCGTCGGAGACACCGTCATCGCGACCACCGATGACCCGGTGATCGTCGAAGGAAACGTGTACTTCCCCGAGGGCGATGTCGCCGACGGGGTGCTCGTTGCGAACAGGGCCAAGAGCCTGTGCTTCTGGAAGGGCGTCGCCAGTTACTACGACGTGAACGCCAGCGGCTGCACGCTACGCAGCGCAGCGTTCGCCTACCGCGACCCATCCCCTTTGGCGCGGCGGATCAAGGGCCGGGTCGCATTCTGGAATGGTGTCGAGGTCAGCGCTCAGGCGTGACGTCCGTTTGGTCGAGAACCTCGTCGAACGACGATTGGTCCCTCGCCGACATCGCCAGGTATGAGCTTGTTCGAATTAGCTCCCAAGACTGTGCTTTCTTTTCGCTAGGGATTTCCGAGTTCGCTGTCGCCGCCGGGCCGGACGCGGCGAGCGGAGAGGAATCCGACACTGGCGACGCAGAACGGCACCAGGAAATTCACCGCGACCCTTACCCAGGTTCCGCCGTCACTGTGCCCGGCGGCGATCACCGCGCCCTGATTGACCAGCGACAATACCGTTCCGACCAGCAGCGCTGTGGGGCCGGCGGTTCGCACCGTGGCGCCGCGCACAAACATCGCCACCGCGTCGGCCGGCCGACTCCAGGTGCGATCCCGGCGCTGAGCCACGGCGTCAACCGAAGCGGGCGATGATCGCGGCGGCGATCCGGTCGGGTGCGTCTTCCTGCATGAAGTGGTTGGCTTCAGGCAACTCGACCACAACGTGATCGGGGAATGTCGCCCGCATCCGGGGAAGATTCTGCGCGGGTCTGAATGCGAAGTCCTTCATTCCCCAGATGAACAATGCAGGCTTGGATCCCAGCATCACAGGCACGTCATGCGCCAGGCGCTGCAGCAGCGGGCGGGCGGCCAGGATCTGCTTGGGCAATTCTGCGACACCTTTGCGGGCCTCAGGGGAAGGCTGCACGGCTCGGTAGTGATCCATTTCCAGGGGGGTCAGTGTTCGTGTCGTGCCGACGGGAATCAGCCGCTCGACGAAGAAGTTCCTTTTCAGGATGGCGCTCTGCATCGGGCGGCTGGACATCACCTTGCTGAACACCTTCATCGAAAGGTTGTCGGCCGGCCAGAACCACGTGTTGCCCAGCACAATTCCACTCACCCGATCGGCCCGGACCGTGTCGACCGCCATGGAGACCGGACCGCCCCAGTCCTGCCCCATCGACAGGTATCCGTCCAGCCCCAGGAAGTCCACCAGCTCGCCGACGATCAGGGCGTGCTCCTCGACGGTGTAGCCGAAGCCGCTCGGGCGGTCCGACAGTCCGAAGCCGAGGTAGTCCGGCGCAATGCACCGGAACCGATCCCGTAGGCCGGCAATGACGTTGCGGTAGAGAAAACTCCACGTCGGATTGCCGTGACAGAACAGGATCGGTGGACCGCTGCCTTCATCGATGTAGTGCACTCGACCGCGCGAGCTGTCGAACCACCGCGACGTGAAGGGATACAGGTTGCTGTCGGGCCGGAAATCGATTGGCATTGTCAAACGTCCCTCACGTGAAACTGCCGAGCCAAGCGGTCACGGCAGATAGACCGACGTAGGTCACGACGGCGATCGCAAGCGCGCCCAGCAATCGCCACCGCTGCTGGCGCGCGCCGGCGAGGCTGCACTGATTGCGGCGCTTCTGCGATGCCCGCGTAAGCATGCCCAACACGACGAGGCTGCCGAGGCGAAACCTGCAATCCTGCACTGAATCACTACCCGCGTTCGGTTGATGGGTGCAGGCCAAGTGTCAGCAAGGCGACAACACCGCCAGGTCGCGGACAATCCGACGGCCCCCGGTTGGCGGCACCCCTTCCATCAAATCTGGAACACGTTCTAGTGTGGACGACATGACTCAGGCTGCCTCCTCTTCGCGCGAGCGCTCATCGGCCGAGCTGCTGCGCCATCCCATTCATTCCGGGCACCTGACGGTCGGCGCGCTGAAGCGCCACAAGAACAAGCCGGTGCTGTTCCTGGGTGACACCACGCTGACCGGCGGCGAGCTCGCCGACCGCATCAGCCAGTACATTCAGGCGTTCGAGGCGCTCGGCGCGGGCAGCGGCGCGACGGTGGGGCTGCTGTCGCTGAACCGGCCCGAGGTGCTGATGATCATCGGCGCCGGCCAGACCCAGGGCTACCGGCGGGTGGCACTACACCCTCTCGGCTCGCTCGACGATCATGCCTACGTGCTGGGCGACGCCGGGGTGACCTCACTGATCATCGACCCCAACCCGATGTTCATCGAGCGGGCGCAGGGCCTGCTGGAGAAGGTGCCCGCTCTCAAGCAGGTGCTGACGCTGGGGCCGGTCCCCGAGGCGCTCGGCGATTCAGCGGTGGACCTGATCGCCGAGGCAGCCAAGTACTCGCCGAAGCCGTTGGTGGCAGCCGATCTTGCCCCCGATCACGTCGGCGGCATGGCCTATACCGGCGGCACCACCGGCAAGCCCAAGGGTGTCCTGGGGACCGCGCAGTCGATCACCACCATGACGACCATCCAGCTCGCCGAGTGGGAGTGGCCGGAGAATCCGCGGTTCCTGATGTGCACGCCGCTGTCGCATGCCGGGGCCGCGTTCTTCGTGCCGACCGTGGTCAAGGGCGGCGAGCTGGTGGTGCTGACGAAGTTCGATCCGGCCGAGGTGCTGCGGGTGATCGAGGAGCAGAAGATCACCGCGACCATGCTGGTGCCGTCGATGATCTACGCCTTGATGGATCATCCCGATTCGCACACCCGCGACCTGTCGTCGCTGGAGACGGTCTACTACGGCGCCTCGGCGATGAACCCGGTGCGGCTGGCCGAGGCGATCCGCCGCTTCGGCCCGATCTTCGCCCAGTACTACGGGCAGTCCGAGGCGCCGATGGTCATCTCCTATCTGGCCAAGAAGGACCACGACGAGAAGCGGCTCACCTCCTGCGGACGGCCCACGCTGTTCGCCCGCACGGCGCTGCTGGACGCCGACGGCAACGAGGTCCCTCAAGGCGAGGTCGGCGAGATCTGCGTGTCCGGGCCGCTGCTGAGTGGCGGCTACTGGAATCTGCCGGAGGAGACCGCGAAAACCTTCAAAGACGGATGGCTGCACACCGGTGACATGGCCCGCGAGGACTCCGACGGCTTCTGGTTCATCGTCGACCGCGTCAAGGACATGATCGTCACCGGCGGGTTCAACGTGTTCCCCCGCGAGGTCGAGGACGTCGTCGCCGAGCATCCCGCGGTCGCGCAGGTGTGCGTGATCGGCACCCCCGACGAGAAGTGGGGCGAGGCCGTCACCGCGGTGGTCGTGTTGCGCCCCGACCATCCCAGCGACGACGACGCGGTGGCGACCCTGACCGCCGAGATCCAGGCGGCGGTCAAGGACCGCAAGGGTTCGGTGCAGTCGCCCAAGCAGGTGATCATCGTCGACTCGGTGCCGGTGACCGCACTGGGCAAGCCGGACAAGAAGGCCGTGCGGGCGCAGTTCTGGGAGGGTGCATCTCGCGCCATCGGCTGAGTCCGAGGCACATACTTGAGTGATGCTGTCTCGGGTCATCCCGCTCGAGTACCTCAAAGAGCGCGACATCATGTTCTGGCTGCCGCCCGGTGGCCTCGACAACGAAGTGTGGGCCGACACCTGGGTGATCATCGCTGAGCTCGAACCCGCCGACGTCGCACCGGTTTTGAGCCTGCTGCATGACAGCGATATCGGCGGATACGCCGCCCGCCCGCGCGGCCTCAACACCGCAGGCGCCGGCAGTCACCTCTACGTGGACGTGCAGCAGTACAACAAGGCCATCGACGTACTGATGCTGTTCCTGCGGCAGAAGGGCCAACCGCCGATGCCGCGGGCGAAGCGAGTCGCCCCGAAGGTCGACGCCAAGCCCAAGATTCCCCGCCCTGTCGCGCTGGTGCTCAAGGTCGTGGTGGGTGCCGCGCTGATCGCGCTGTTCCTGCTGCTGGTCTACACCCAGGGTCCGCGACTGTGGCCGGGCGTGCACCCAGTGCAGCATCCGACACCCACCTCCGGTCCGCCTGCTCTGCAGCGACAGTAACGGTGGGGCGGAAATCGACGCCGGATCCCGCCGTGGCGTTACGCTCGCGCACTGGCAGCATGAACCGGTGACTACTGTTCGCGCCATCCTGTTCGACTTCTCCGGCACGCTCTTCCGGCTCGAGGAGGACGACAGCTGGTTCGCCGGGATGGAATTGGTCGACGACGACGGCCGCCGCGCCGTCGACGAACACGTGCAGGCCGAGTTGATGGAACGCCTCACGCATCCGACCGGCCGCTCGGTGACGATGACCGAGGAGAACTACCAGACCTGGGTGAAACGCGACCTCACCCCGGCGCTGCATCGCGAGGCATACCTGCACGCGCTGCGTCAGACCGGACTGCCCGATCAGCACGCCGAAGCGCTGTATGAACGCACCGTGGACCCCGCGTCGTGGGTGCCCTACCCGGACACCGTCACGGTGTTGTCCGGACTCAAGGCCCTGGGCCTTCGGACCGCGATCGTCTCCAATATCGCGTTCGACATCCGGCCGGCGTTTCGCGCCGCGGGCGTCGACACCGACGAGTTCGTCCTGTCCTTCGAAGTCGGTGTGGTCAAACCTGATCCGCGGATCTTTCAGATCGCGCTGCAGCGTCTCGGCGTCGACGCCGGCGAGGCTGTGATGGTCGGGGACAGCGAGGAGAACGACGGAGCCGCCCGCACCGTCGGCTGCGACTTCATCCTGGTCGACCCGCTCCCGGTGGCCGAACGCCCGACCGGGCTGATCGACGCACTGCGCGACCGCGGCATCAACTGTTGACGTAGGTTTTGCACATGGCCGACTCCGAGCGCATCAGGCCGCCGTGGTGGCTCAAGCCGATGAACAAGGCTTTTATGCTGGCGATGCGGCTCGGTCTCGCGCGGTTCGGCGGTGAGTCGCCGGAGGTACTGACCGTTCCCGGCCGCAAATCCGGCAAGGCCCGCTCGACGCCGATCACCCCGTTCACCGTCGACGGCAAGCGTTACGTGGTCGGCGGCTTCCCCGGCGCCGACTGGGTGCGCAACGCCCGCGCCGCCGGTGTGGTCACCCTGACCAAGGGCAGGCACACCGAGGTGGTCCGCATCGTGGAGCTGTCCGCCGAGGACGCCCGCCCTCTGTTGCGGGCGTTCCCCGTTCTGGTCCCCACCGGCGTGAGCTTCATGAAGAACGCCGGCCTGGTCACCGAGGGCAGGCCCGACGAGTTCGACGCGCTGGCCGGCCGCTGCGCGGTGTTCCGATTCGATCCCCTGGAAGATGGAGTTCAAAACCCTTGACCGACAACCCGTTCGACCCCTCGCAATGGCAGGCCATCGAAGGCTTCGAAGACCTGACCGACATCACCTACCACCGCCACGTCGCTGACGGAACGGTGCGGGTGGCGTTCGACCGGCCTGAGGTGCGCAACGCGTTTCGCCCGCACACCGTCGACGAGCTGTACCGCGCCCTCGATCACGCGCGGATGTCACCCGATGTCGGCGTCGTGTTGCTGACCGGCAACGGTCCCTCCCCCAAGGACGGCGGCTGGGCGTTCTGCTCCGGCGGCGATCAGCGCATCCGGGGCCGCAGCGGCTACCAGTACGCGGCCGGGGAGACAGCCGAGACCGTCGATCCGGCGCGGGCCGGCCGCCTGCACATCCTGGAGGTGCAGCGGCTCATCCGGTTCATGCCCAAGATCGTCATCTGCCTGGTGAACGGGTGGGCCGCCGGCGGGGGACACAGCCTGCACGTGGTCTGCGACCTGACGCTGGCCAGCCGCGAGCACGCCCGGTTCAAGCAGACCGACGCCGACGTGGGCAGCTTCGACGGCGGTTACGGCAGCGCGTATCTCGCGCGCCAGGTCGGACAGAAGTTCGCCCGGGAGGTCTTCTTCCTGGGCCGTCCTTACACCGCCGAGCAGATGCACCACATGGGAGCGGTCAACGAGGTCGTCGACCACGCCGAACTGGAGAATGTCGGGGTGCAGTGGGCCAAAGAGATCAACGCCAAATCGCCTCAGGCTCAACGCATGCTGAAGTTCGCCTTCAACCTGCTCGACGACGGTCTGGTGGGTCAGCAGCTGTTCGCCGGGGAGGCCACCCGGTTGGCCTACATGACCGACGAAGCCGTCGAGGGCCGCGATGCGTTCCTGGAGAAGCGCGACCCCGACTGGAGCCCGTTCCCCCGCTACTTCTAGCGATTTCGGCGCGAAAACCGTCGCTCAGCGGCTGAAAGCGCGCCGAAATCGCAACGCTGAGGAGTCCAGTTGTGAATCCCCTTCGCCGCAGATTGACCGATGCCATCGCCCTGACCGGGATGCGGCCGCCGCTGAGCATGCCGACCGGCATCAACATCGAACTGAGCGGCAAGCGGGTACTGGTGACCGGTGCGTCGTCGGGCATCGGTGCGGCCGGCGCCGAGCTGTTCGCCGCCCAGGGTTGCGATGTCGTCGTGGTCGCGCGGCGGGCCGACCTGCTCGGCGAGGTCGTCGATCGCATCACCGCCGCGGGCGGAAGCGCGACCGCGATCGCGTGCGATCTGTCCGATCTGGACGCCGTCGACGCACTCGCCGCGCAAGTCGGCGCGGTCGACATCCTGGTGAACAACGCCGGTCGGTCGATCCGCAGGCCGCTGGCCGAATCGCTGGACCGCTGGCACGACGTCGAGCGCACGATGACGCTGAACTACTTCTCGCCGCTGCGGCTCATCCGCGGTCTGGCACCCGGGATGATCGAGCGCGGCGACGGCCACATCATCAACGTCGCGACGTGGGGCGTGTTCAGCGAAGCCTCCCCGCTGTTCGGGGTATACAACGCGTCGAAGTCCGCCTTCAGTGCGGTCAGCCGGGTCATCGAGACCGAATGGTCGGGGCATGGCGTGCATTCGACGACGCTGTACTACCCGCTGGTGGCCACGCCGATGATCGCGCCCACCAAGGCCTACGACGGCCTGGCCGCGCTGACCCCCGAAGAGGCCGGGCAGTGGATGATCGACGCCGCCCGGCATCGCCCGGTGCGCATCGCCCCGCGCATCGCCGTCACGGCCCGCGCACTCGACATCGTGGCCCCCGGCGTCATCAGTCGGGTGATGAAGCGTCAGCGCCTGCAGCCGAACTGAGGTAGACACGACGGCATGGAGATCCTCGCGAGCCGGATGCTGCTCCGCCCAGCGGATTACGCACGCTCGGTGTCGTTCTACCGCGATGCGCTCGGTCTGGCCGTCGCCCGCGAGTACGGTGGGGGCGTCGTGTTCTACGCCGGGCAGTCGCTGCTCGAAGTCGCCGGCCACGGCGCACCCGAGCATCCCGGCGCACCGCTTCCGGTGTCGCTATGGCTACAGGTGCGCGATCTTTACGCCACCCAAAAGCACTTGCAGGATCGCGGCGTCCCTATCGCCAGGGAAGCCCGCGCCGAACCGTGGGGGCTGCACGAGATGCACGTCGACGATCCCGACGGGTTGACGCTGATCTTCGTACAGGTCCCCGACGACCACCCCCTGCGCCGCGACACTCGGGGCTAGTGCGTTTCGAGCGGCCAGCCCACCGAGGCCAGTCGGCCCGCAACCTGGTGCAGCTCTTCGGGATTCGGTTCTTTGTCGATGACGTCGCGGACGGCGTCGCGGATCTGATCTTCGGTCACTGGGGTGTCGAAATCGGCGTCGCGCAAGATCGTGCGGGCCGCCTGCACGACCTCGTCATCCGACAGCGACCGCTTCAGCAGGGCCAGCAGCGGGTAGTAGTCCTTGCGCGGGACGCCTTCCGGGTAACCCTTGTGCAACCAGTCGAGAATGCTTTCGAATGCGGGCTGATGCTGTTCGACGGTCATCGCACACTCACTTCTTGGGGAGCATCGGGAAGAGGTCGATCCCGAAGTGATGGATGATCGTCGCCCTGGTGATCCAGGCGACGGCCGTCACGATCACGAAGCCGACGAAGACGAAGAGCAGGATCCCGAGATACTTCAGCGCCGGGTTGGCTTTGTGGATCTCGTGGTCGGCTTCCTCGCCGCCGGCGCCGAACGAGTAGGCCAGCATGCCGCCGGCGAAGATCGCCGGCAGACCCGCACCGAGAATGAGGCCGACCACCAGCACCTTGAAGATGGATTCGAAGTACGTCATCAACGTGTCCTTTTGCTTGTCGCGGTGATCAGACCGTGGTGGTGGGCTCGGCCGACTTGGCGTCCTTCGTGGCCGCCCGGACCTCGGCAGGCACCACCGAGTTCGTCGACGCATCCCAATCGGCGTTGACGTTGCTGTGGTCGACCTTCTGCTGCTGAGCGCGCCACCACATGTAGAACGACAGACCGACCAGGATGACGAAGATCAGGCCGTCCCCCGCCAGCTGCGAGGAACTGAGGTTCTTGACCCCGTCGGACAGCCAGTAGGAGAGCGCACCGACCAGCGCCGCGGCCGGCAGCGTGACCAGCCAGGCCACCGCCATGCGACCGGCGACCGCCCAGCGCACCTCGGCGCCCGGCTTGCCGACGCCGCTGCCGAGGATCGAGCCGGTGGCCACATGCGTGGTGGACAGCGCCATACCGGCGGCACTGGAGCTCAAAATGATTGCGGCCGAAGAGGCTTCGGCGGCCAGGCCCTGCGGCGATTCGATCTCCACCAGGCCCTTGCCCAGGGTGCGGATGACCCGCCAGCCGCCGATGTAGGTGCCCAGGCCGATGGCCACCGCGCAGCTGAAGATGATCCAGAACGGCAGACCGTCCTTCTTCACGTCGCCGGTCAGGTGACCGGTGGTGATCAGCGCCAGCGCGATGACACCCATCGTCTTTTGCGCGTCGTTGGTGCCGTGCGCGAGCGCGACCAGTGAGGCGGTGGCGATCTGGCCCCAGCGGAAGCCCTCCTCGCGGCGCCGCGCCAGCACCTTCTGGGTGATTCGGTACACCAGCCAGGTGCCGCAGGCGGCGACCACACCGGCGATCACGGGAGCGGCGACCGCCGGGATCAGCACCTTCTGCGTGACCCCGCTCCAGTTGACGCCACTGCTACCCAGCGCGGCCAGGCCGGCACCGATCAGGCCACCAAAGAGGGCGTGCGATGAGCTGGACGGGATGCCGAACAGCCACGTCAGCAGGTTCCACAGGATGCCGCCGATCAGGCCGGCGAAGATGATGGTCAAGCCCATCGACGCGTCGATACCCGGCAGCAGCTGACCGGTCTTGCCGTCCTGCACCTTGAGGACCGACGTCGTCACCGTCACGGCGACCTCGACGGAGAGGAACGCGCCGACCAGGTTCAGGATGCCGGCCAGCAGCACGGCGGTCTTGGGCTTGAGCGCTCCCGTGGCGATCGACGTCGCCATGGCGTTGCCCGTGTCGTGGAATCCGTTGGTGAAGTCGAAAGCCAATGCGGTGGCAATCAGCAACACCAGGATGATCATCTCCGTGCTCATGGGTGAGATTGTGGTGGGTAAGGGGACGCTTTGACCAGCTGCCAAAGGTCCTCGAACTGCGCATTTGCGAACGTCCCGCTGCTGTTCGTCGGTTGTTAACCTTGAGGCCGTGCGCGGTTCGGCTGAGCCACCGGATCCGGGGTACACCACAGGCGCGGCATGTTCCTGCCGACTACGATCTGGGTATTCCACTGGGCGCCCACACGCCCTCCGCCAGGGAGATGCCGCGGTGACCAAATTCCTCACCAAGATCGTTGCCTGGATCAAGACCGGCTACCCGGACGGGGTCCCCGATCCCGACCAGGTGCCGCTATTGGCGTTGCTCCGCAGGCGCTTGAGCGACGAGGAGGTCATCGCCGTCGCCCATGCACTGCTCGACCGCGGGGCCTTCGACCATGTCGACATCGGAGTTCTGATCACCGAGATCACCGATGCGCTACCCACTCCCGAGGACATCGACCGGGTTCACGACAAGCTCGCCGCCTTCGGCTGGCCGCTTGACGATCCCAGAGACAGTGAGGACGTCGAATAACCACTCTGCGAGCGCTCGCCATCCCGCCCGGTCCGTCGGCGCACTCGCTGATGGCCGCCCTGGCTGGCGTGCTCGACGGACGTGACGCGCCTCTGGTTCCGATCCCCGCCGGTGACTTGCGTGAAAGCGAGTTGCTGACAACGTCTTTGCGGGTCGGCGAGGAGATCGACGACGACGTCGCATTGGTGGTGTCGACGTCGGGAACGACCGGGACACCCAAGGGCGCGATGCTCACGCCCGCGGCACTGATCGCCAGCGCGTCGGCCACTCACGACCGTCTCGGCGGACCGGGTACGTGGCTGATGGCGTTGCCGGCCCACCACATCGCCGGTATCCAGGTGCTGGTGCGCAGCCTGCAGGCCGGCACCATGCCGGTCGAGCTCAACGTCTCCGCTGGGTTCAACCCCGCCGAATTGCCAACGGCCGTCGCACAACTCGGGTCGGGCCGGCGCTACACCTCGCTGGTCGCCACCCAGCTCGCCAAGGCGTTGCTCGATCCAGCGGCCACCGCAGCACTAGGCGAACTCGACGCGGTGCTACTCGGCGGCGGCCCGGCTCCCCGACCCGTTCTCGAGGGGGCGGCGGCCGCCGGTATCGCGGTGGTGCGCACGTACGGCTCGAGTGAGACGGCCGGTGGCTGCGTCTACGACGGTGTGCCGCTGGACGGGGTGAGGATCCGGCTCGACGACGGCGCCGAGCGCGGCGAGGGGCGCATCGTCATCGGCGGGCCGACGCTGGCGCTGGGCTACCGCAACCGGCCGGGCTCAGGCCAATTCGCCGGGCCCAGCGGTGATCCGTTCGCCGAACCCGGCTGGTTCCGTACCGACGACCTCGGCGTCCTCGACGAGGCGGGCACTCTGCGGGTTCTCGGGCGGATCGACGAAGCGATCAGCACCGGCGGGCTCACGGTCATGCCCGCGCCGGTCGAGGCGGTGCTGTCGCGGCATCCGGCAATAGCCGACTGTGCGGTGTTCGGCATCGAAGACGACCGGCTCGGCGAGCGGGTGGTGGCCGCTGTGGTGCTTGTCACCGGCGCGCCCGAGCCCACGCTCGACCACATCAGGGAGCATCTCGAGCAGTCGTTGGACCCGACGGCGGCGCCCCGTGAGCTGCACATTGTCGATGAGCTGCCGCGCCGCGGCATCGGCAAGCTGGACCGCCGCGCGCTGCGCGAGCGATTCGCCAACGGCGGTGACCTACCCGGCGGCTACGGCTGGTGAACAATGGTTTGCACCGCCATATAGAGGGGACAGGAATGTCATGGACGAGCTGAAGTATCTCGACCTGCACGGCGAACGGGTTGCGTACCTGGACGAGGGCCAGGGCGAGGTGATCCTGCTGCTGCACGGCATGGCCGGCAGCTCCCAGACCTGGCGCTCGATGTGGCGACCGCTGTCACGCAAATACCGGGTGATCGCCCCTGACCTGCCCGGCCACGGCCGTTCGGCCAAACCGCGCAGCGACTATTCGCTCGGCGCGTTCGCGGTGTTCCTGCGCGACCTGCTCGACGAACTCGGGGTGACGCACGCGACCGTCGTCGGGCAGTCCCTGGGCGGTGGGGTGGCCATGCAGTTCGTGTACCAGCATCCCGATTACTGCCGGCGACTGATCCTGATGAACAGCGGCGGATTGGGGCAGGACGTCGGCTGGACGCTACGACTGCTGTCGGCACCCGGCGCCGAGCTGATCATGCCGATCATCGCGCCCCCACCGGTGTTGAGCGCCGGCGAACGGGTGCGGTCGTTGTTCGGCAAGCTGGGCATCCAGTCGCCGCGTGGCGCGGAGATCTGGAATGCCTACAGTTCGTTCTCCGATGCCGAGACCCGACAGGCATTCCTCCGCACGCTGCGCTCGGTAGTGGACTATCGCGGGCAGGCAGTCAGCGCCCTGAACCGGCTGCACGTCGCACACATGCCGACCATGGTCATCTGGGGCGACGAGGACGCGATCATTCCCGTCAAGCACGCGTACGCCGTCCACGAAGTCCGGCCCGACGTCCGCCTCGAAATACTGCCCGGAGTCGGACACTTCCCGCAGGTGGAGCGGCCCGCCGAGGTGGTCGACCTGATCGACGACTTCATGGCCACCACGGCCGGCGCGGATATCGAGCAGCCCGCCACCCAGGCGTGAGCACTGCGGCCGACCGCTTCGCGACCGCGGCCGTGGCCAGGCTGGCCACTGCCACACCGGACGGCCAACCACATCTGGTGCCAATAGTGTTCGCCACGGCCGATGCGTGCGTGTACACCGCGGTGGACGGTAAGCCGAAAACCACCCAACGACTGCGGCGGCTGGCCAACATCGAGGCCAACCCGCGGGTGAGCATCCTGGTCGACCACTACGACGACGACTGGTCGCAGCTGTGGTGGGTGCGGGCCGACGGCGTCGCGACGATTCACCACAACGGTCCGGTGTACGAGCGTGGCCATGAGCTGCTGCGTGCGAAATATCCGCAGTATCAATATGTTCTACTCGACGGCCCGGTGATCGCGGTGGACGTCGATCAATGGTCGTCCTGGGGTATCTGAGCCGGGCGCTGCTGCACCGAGATCGACGTCATGGCCGCGAATTTCGCGATGTCACAACCACGGTGTCGATCTCGCGACCGAAATGACGGGTGGCATCCGTACGCTGGATGCTTGTGAACATCGGTCGCAAGGAGGCCATCGCGGTCGCCGTTGGCGTGCTGCTGGTGGCCGCGGCCTTCGTGGTTCCGCACCTGCACCTGGGGATCGTCACTCCGCTGATCAACAGCACCCCGGAACAGATCAAGAGCTTCGCCGACGCCGCGCCGATCTTCGGCTGGTGGAATGCCCATGTCGGTTGGGGCACGGTGCCGGCGATCCTGATCGGCGCGGCGGCCGTGGTGTGGGGATCCGCTGTCGCGAAACGGCTGTCCTGGCGGACGCTGACGCTGACGGTGTGGGCGACATCGATGTCGTGGGCGTTCGCGCTGGCGATGGTCGACGGCTGGCAGCGCGGCTTCGCCGGCCGGCTCACCGCCCGCCACGAGTATCTGCGTCAGGTACCGACGATCACCGACATCCCCGAGGCCGTCCGCACCTTCTCCGGCCGAATCCTGGATTTCCAACCGAATTCGTGGATCACCCACGTCTCCGGCCATCCGCCCGGCGCGTTGCTGACGTTTGTCTGGCTCGACCGGATCGGACTGGGCGGCGGTGCCTGGGCAGGTCTGTGGTGCCTGCTGTTCGGCTCATCCGCCGCGGCGGCGGTGCTCGTCGCCGTTCGCGCACTCGGCAGCGAGCAGACCGCCCGGCGGGCGGCGCCGTTCGTCGCGGTGGCGCCGACCGCGATCTGGATCGCGGTGTCCGCCGACGGCTACTTCGCGGGCGTGGCGGCGTGGGGTATCGCATTGCTGGCCTTGGCGGTCCGCCGAGCCGTTCGCTGGCCGATCACGGCCGCCATCGCCGCCGGCCTGGTGCTGGGCTGGGCGATCTTCCTGAACTACGGACTGGCACTGATGGCCATTCCGGCGGTGGCCGTGTTGGTCTGTGCGGCGAACTGGCGCGACGCGGTTCGCACGTTGGTTCCCGCGGTGCTGGGTGCGTGCGCAGTTGTTGGCGTGTTCGCGGTCGCCGGGTTCTGGTGGTTCGACGGCTATATCCTTGTCCAGCAGCGCTATTGGCAGGGCATCGCGCTGAACCGGCCATTCCAGTATTGGAGCTGGGCGAACTTCGCGTCGGTGGTGTGCGCAATCGGGTTGGGAAGTGTCGCCGGGATCGGCCGGGTCTTCGACATCGCCGCAATCAGGCGGCGCTCCGGACTGCACGTGCTCGTGCTGGCCGCGCTGACGACGATCCTGTTCGCCGATCTGTCGATGTTGTCCAAGGCTGAGACGGAGCGGATCTGGCTACCGTTCGAGGTCTGGCTGACCGCCGCCGGCGCCCTGCTTCCCGTCCGAGCCCAGCGATGGTGGTTGAGCCTCAACGTGATCGGCGCCCTGTTGCTCAACCACGTCATCCTGACCAACTGGTAGCACCCGGTCGCCAACCAGGTAGAGCAGCGCGGCACCCCAGACGACGGCCAGCGCGATCCAGAAACCGGCTTGGTAGTCGCGGTCCAGCACGGTGGGGTTGTCCAGATGCAATCCCGGCTTGTTGTAGACCGGAATCGCCAGCAGCACAAGGACTACCGTCAGCAGACCGGCCACCAACACCGGCGTCCACCACTGGTGCGGGAGCAGTCGCCGGCCGGCGAACCCGAGCGCCACACACAGCGGTGCGAACACGGCATCGTGAAGCAGCACACCGATCAGCGCCCACACCACGATGCGGATGATCACCTCGGTGGAGTTGTCCATCACCAACACCACACCGTAGGCACCGAGCGCCACCCCGGCCAGCACGAGGAACACTCTCGTTGCGGTCACGGCACCACCTCGATCCTGGTCAGCCACTTCGTCTGCAGCACACCGGGCCTGGTCGGGGCGATCAGCCGGCACGGATAGCCGTGGTCGAGGTCGAGGGTCTGACCGTTGAGTTTCAGAGCGATCAGGGTCTGCGAGTCGCGGGTGTGCCGGGCCGGCAGCACGGTGCGAGAATAGGGCCCAGGGGGCTCGAGTGAGATCATCCGCACATCAGAATCCGACGGCGCACCAACGGTTCTGATCAGGTCCGCCAGCACTACGCCGGTCCAGTCGGCGGTGGCGCTCCAGCCTTCGACGCAGGCGATGGGCAGCCGGTGGGTGGTTTGCGGGAACGCGGCCAGTTCCGCCACGGTGAACGCCTTGGTGGTGGACCCGTTCACCACGGTGAGCCGGTAATCCGGCGAGCGCGCGCTGCCCAGCACCCCCGCGGCAAACGCCGACCGGTTCACCGGAACACCCTGTGGCCCTTGCCCCGTGCGGGGGGCCAACAGGGAGACGCGCCGCAGCCATGGGACCGTCTGCCCGGCAGTGAGAATCGTGGCGGCGCCGACCGCGAGCCAGGTGGCGCCCAGCACCGTGCGCCGGCTGGGACCACGCCGCAGCTCACCGGTCGGCAGCGCGTCCAGCGGTTCACCCAGCGCTCGGCGGATCACCGGCAATTTCACCCCGATGTGCACCACCACCGCACCGGCGGCCACATAAGACATCGCGTAGTGACTGGTGGTGAAGAAGAACTTGAACGCGTACCACTGCGCGATGTTCATGATGCCGGTGGACAGCTGAAAGATCATGGCGCCCACCAGAACCAGGATCGAACCCCGCTCGATCTGACGAGTCAACCCGCCGATGATGGGCCGTTCGAACAGCTTGGGGTAGACCGACCACAACTTGACCACCAGCAGCGGGATCGCGGCGATACCGGCGATCACGTGCAGGCCCTGGGTCAGCTGGTAGAGCCAGACCGGGCGGGTCGGCCAGAAGAACCACGGCTGCGGGTGCTGGATGAAGTGACTGATCAAACCCGTGACGAAGCAGACGGCCACGGCGACACCGAGGGCGAGCCCGACCCGAGCCGTCACTGCTGTACCACGCAAGGCTGCCTTGGTGGCGTTCCCTGTCTGCGACATCACGTCAGCGCGAGTGTAGCGACGGCACGCTGGCCGATCTGGTGAATCCCCACCAACGCCAGGCCAACTTCTTGCGCCAGAGCGGCCGCGCAGTCGACACCCACCGAGGCCCACTTGAACCAGGGCCCGATGCTGCGGGAAGACTCCAGGCGTACCCACCTGGTGCGCACTCCGACCGTGTCCGGATCGAATTCGGCCACGCAATGCCCGCCCGCCCGCAACAGCTCGCTCGCGCGCCGAAGAATGCGGCTTGGATCCCCGGCAAGGCCGACATTGCCGTCGGCCAGCAGCACCGTCTGCCAGCGGCCGGTGCCCGGCAAGGGTTCGAACACGTCACGCAACAGAGCAGGAGCGCCACTGCGTCGCGCCAGCCGTATCGCCGTCGCCGACTGGTCGACCCCGAGCGCCGGAATCCCCCGCTGAACCAAATGGGCCACCAACCGCCCTGGACCGCAACCCAAGTCGATGGTCGGCCCGTCACACAGTGCGACCACGGCCGCGTCGAACACGGTGTCGGCACCGTGGCCGCCCAGCCAGCTGTGCACGGGAAGGCGATGAACCCCGCCGTCGTCGTGGCGCAGCC
Organism: Mycolicibacterium rhodesiae JS60; assembly: GCA_000230935.2. GTDB lineage: Bacteria > Actinomycetota > Actinomycetes > Mycobacteriales > Mycobacteriaceae > Mycobacterium > Mycobacterium rhodesiae_B. The sequence goes on along the minus strand of AGIQ01000002.1, from coordinate 1,371,086 downwards.
AGCATCGTTCGCCGGTCAGTGCGCGGTCGTACAGTTGTCCCAGCATCTCAAAACCCTTGGGTGACTTGGGCGAACCGGCTCGATGAGAGGCAGGCCGCGCGGACCGGTGAAATGTCGCCGACGGTGTCGACGTCGTGGAGTTCTTCGACAAGGTGCACGGATACGCCTGTGTGCGTCAGCGCGGCAAGCGTTACAGCGCCGGTGTCAGGCCGCGACATCGGCACATCCCGCAGACATTCGGCAGTCAGCGGGTCGGCGACCCCGAGCACCCACCAGCCGCCATCGCGGGCCATCCCGAGCAGGGCCGGCACATCCAGCAGCGCGCGAGCGCAATCGGCCAGCAGATCCGGGCGCACTTGTGGGGTATCCATCCCGATCTGGAGCACCGGTTGGGACGACGTGACAGCAGCGGCGTCGGCATGCGCATTGGCCAAGCGATCGGCGAACCCATCGCCGCGCTGGTCGATCACGGTGAATTCGGCCAGCGCAGCGCGAATTCGGCGGGCACAGCTGGCCTGGTCGAGGTCGCCGGTCATCGCGACGACACGGTGGGCGACCGGGGTTTGGGCCACCGCATCGAGAGTGTCCAGCAAGGCCGCGGCAGCGATATCGGCGGCAGCCTGCTCGCCCAACGTCGCCGCAAGTCGGGTCTTGGCGAGTCCGGGAACCGGCGCCTTGGCCACCACCAGCACGGTCACCGGGATCGGGCCGGTTGGCGGTGTCACGAAATCACCTTCCAGAAGTCGACGGCAGCGGTGAGGCTTCCTCGCAGCGAGCCGCTCACCTTCGACCTCCCCCCGGTCCGCGGGCCGTACTCGACGTCGACCTCCACCACGCGCCATCCCGCCGCCGCAGCACGGACCAGTAATTCGAGCGGATACCCCGAACGCCGGTCGGCGACACCGAGCGTCAGCAACGCCTCACGGTTGGCCACCCGCATCGGCGCGATGTCGTGCACGGCCAGCCCGTGCCGGCTGCGTAGTCGCCAGCAGACGGCCGCTGTTCCCAACCGTGCATGCCAGGGCCATTTCAGGCCCCGGACGGGTCGGCGGCGGCCGGTCACCATATCGGCGCCGCGCTCCAGCTCGGCGATCAGACGCGGCAAGTCGGCCGGATCCAGCGAACCGTCACCGTCGAGCACCGCGACGACAGGCGCTCGGGCGGCGACCACGCCGGCGTGCACCGCCGATCCGTAGCCGGGCCGGCTCTCGCTGACCACCTCGGCACCGTGCCGGCGAGCGACCTCGGCGGTGCCGTCGGTGCTGTTGTTGTCGACGACCAGGACCTGATAGCCAGTCGGAATGGCGGCGAGCACGGCGGGCAGCGACTCCGCTTCGTTCAGGCATGGCAGCACCACGGTGACCGCACACTCGGGCATAACGCCCAACCTAGCTGCACCGGCGCGCTCCAGCGCGTGACAAAACAATGACATCGACGCTGGTGACGGCCCCTGTTGGATACGGTGTTGAGCTATGACGCCCAGGGTCCTGATCGCCGACGACGACACCGTCGTGCGTGACGTGGTGCGCCGCTACCTGGAGCGGGACGGCCTGGAGGTCCGGGTTGCCGGCGACGGCGCCGAAGCACTGAGAGTGCTGGGCACCGAGCGAATCGACCTGGCCGTTCTGGACGTCATGATGCCCGGGCCGGACGGCTTGTCCTTGTGCCGAAGCCTGCGCAACGGCGGCGATTACAGCGTGTCGGTGATCCTGCTGACCGCGCTCGGCGAGGAGGACGACCGTATCGCCGGTCTGGAGGCCGGCGCCGACGACTATCTGACCAAACCGTTCAGCCCGCGCGAGCTGGCGCTGCGGGTTCGTTCGGTATTGAGGCGAGCGCCGTCACCGGCCGCGGCGCTGCCGCTGGAGATCACGATGGGTGATCTGTTGGTGGCGACCGCAGCGCGGGCCGTGTACGCCGCGGGCAGACCGGTGGGGTTGACCAACCGCGAATTCGATCTGCTGATCTTCTTCCTGACGCATCCCGACACGGTGTTCTCTCGCGAAGACTTGCTGCAGTTGGTGTGGCGCTGGGAATTCGGCGACTTGTCGACGGTCACCGTGCACGTCAAGCGGTTACGGTCCAAACTTGGTGAGCACCACCGCCTGCAAACCGTCTGGGGACGTGGGTATCTGTGGCTCGGAGACGACCGTCGGGGTGACCATGCCGCCGAATGACCTCGCCCGGATGGCGATGCTCGCACTGGCCTGTTCCCTGCCCGTTGTTCTGCTCGGCGCGTTGGTGATCCGGCTGGCCCGGTCTTGGTCGATGACGGTCACGATGGCGGTGCTGGTGCTGATCCCGACGCTGGCGACACTGACCGGGGTTCTGGGTGCCAGTGGGTTCATGATCACCAGCACGTTCGCCTCAATTGCCGTCGTGCTGCTCATCGTCGCGATCGTGACAGTTCCCGCGGCGGTGATGCTGTCCCGTTACCAGGCCCGGAGAACAGTGTGGGAAAAAGAGATTCGCGACTCCGAGCGGATGGCCGAACAGTCCCGGCGGCAGCTGGTGGCATTCGTCAGCCATGACCTGCGCACCCCGCTGGCCGGGATCCGAGCACTCGCCGAGGCCATCGCGGACGGGGTGGTCGTCAACGGCGAAGTGCGGGTGCAGGCCAAGAACATCGAGCACGAATCGATCCGGCTCTCCGAGATGGTCGACGACCTGTTCGAGATGTCGAAGATCAACGCCGGTGCGGTACAAGCCCCTTACGAGAAGGTCGCGCTCGACGAGGTGGTCGATGATGTGATTGCCGCGCACAAGATCGCCGCCGAGCGCGCCGGCGTGAACTTGGCCGCATCAGTGCCTGCCGAACCGGTTCGGGTGATGGGCAGTGACCGCGCCCTGGTGCGGGTGCTGTCCAATCTGGTGGCCAACGCGATCGCGCATACACCGTCGGGCGGGACGGTGACACTGGCGCTCGGGACTGATGCCGACGCCGCGTGGGCGCGGGTGGACGATACCGGGGTCGGCATCGACGAGGCCGACCTGCCGCGGGTCTTCGACGTGGCCTACCGCGGCTCGAATAGCCGGGTTCCCCGCGAGGATTCGTCGCTCCCGAGCGGGTCGGGCCTGGGATTGGCGATCGCGGCGGGTTTGGTGCAGGCCCACCGGGGCACACTGTCGGCGCACAACACCGAACACGGCGCAAGGTTCGAGGTCCGGCTGCCGCACTCGGATTGATCGTCGGTAGCCTCGACCGAGGTGGTGGTGCCTGAAGGGAGATCGAGATGTCCGTAGCCCAACGCGAACGTGCCGCGCTTGTCGCCGCGCTGCGCGATGTCGGGCCCGATGCACCGACCCTGTGCGCCGGGTGGGACGCCCGAGATCTGGCCGCGCACTTGATGGTTCGCGAGTATCGCGTGGACGCCGCACCGGGTATCCTCATCCCCCGCTTCGCCGGGCACACCGCGCGCGTCCAGGACGACGTGGCCGAACACACCGACTGGGACGTTCTGGTGGACAAGGTGGCGGCGGGGCCACCGCTGTATTCGCCGCTCAAGCTTGTCGACTCGGTGGCCAATGTGGCCGAGATGTTCATCCACCACGAGGACATTCGCCGTGCCCAGCCGAACTGGGAGCCGCGGACGCTGGACGCCGACCTGGCCGGCAGGCTTCGCCGCACCCTCGCCATGATGGGCCGACTCACCCTGGCGAAGATGCCCGCCCGGGTGCAGTTGCGCACGCCCGACGGCGAGACATTGCTGGTGGCCGGGCGCGGCCCGGCCGTGACGGTCACCGGTACACCCCAGGAATTGCTGCTGTTCGCGACCGGGCGGCTGGCCCGGGTCGACTTCAGCGGTGATGCCGCGGCGGTCACAGCCGTGCAGGACGCCCCCAAGGGGCTGTAGATCAGTCGAGCGAGCGGCTCAACCGCTCGGCAGCGGCGAGGTAGTCCTCGATGAACTCCAAGACCACTTCGCGGGCCGGCTTGACCTTGTTCATCATGCCCACACCCTGGCCGACGAAGTAGGTCGCCAGCGCCTGAGCTCCGGGATGACCGCCCTCGGCCAGCTTGTCGATCCGGCGCAGCACCGGTTCGGCGATCATGGACTGCAATGGCAACGGAAGCGGCTGCCGGCCGCCCTCATGCGGCGTCCACGCATCGGTCCAATCCGAAACCAGTTGCCGCGACGGCTTTCCGGTGCGTCCCGACGACCGGACGGTGTCCCGTGACGTCGCGGCCAAGAACTTCTGCACAGTGTGCGGAGCGGTCTCGGCCTCCTCGGTGGTCAGCCACACCGATCCCGTCCACGCGCCGGCGGCACCGAGGGCCACCGACGCGGCCATCTGCCGGCCGGTCACGATCCCGCCCGCCGCCAGCACGGGTACTTCACGAATCGGCTTGATCGCCTCGATCACCTCGGGAATGAGTACCAGCGTCGTCACCTCACCACAGTGCCCGCCGGCCTCGGTGCCCTGCGCGACGATCAGGTCCACACCCGCGTTGACCTGTTTGATGGCGTGTTCCTTGGCGCCGACCAGGGCGGCAACCGGAATCCCGGTCTGCTTGCCGGCCTCGATCATGTAGTCGGGCGGAACACCAAGTGCGTTGGCCATCAACTTGATCGGATGATTGAGCGCGACTTCGAGCAGGCTCGCGCCGGTGTCCCCGCTCAGCGACGACGCGGCCACCCGCGGCTGGTCGCTGATGTCGATATCGTGCGCGACCAGCAGCTCGTCGATGAAACCGCGGAAGTCGTCAGGGATGCGCTCGGCGAGCTCACCGAACGACAGGTTCTCACCCTTGCCCTCGAACTTCGCGGGCACGATGATGTCGACACCGTAAGGCCTGCCCTTCACCTGCTTGTCGATCCAGCTGAGCTCCTGGTCGAGCTGATCGGGGGTGAATGCGGTGCCCCCCAACACGCCGAAGCCGCCGGCGTTGGTCACCGCAGCGACGACGTCGCGGCAGTGACTGAAGGCGAACAAGGGGAATTCGATACCGAACTGGTCGCAGATCTCGGTCTTCACCAGCCCAGTATGCGCCCGGCCTCCTTCCCGACCAACCATCGAGTTGGGAAGGAGGCCGAACACTTGAATCCGGTCAGGCGGTGGCCAGCGCCTCGGTCGCGACGAGCGCCTGCGCGACCCCGGACACGATCGCCGCGAGCCGGATGGCCTCGAAGATCACCGTCCGCGACACCTCGGCGTCCCGGAGCTCCTTTTCGTGGGCGGCCAGACAATGATCGCATCCGTTGATCGCCGACACCGCGAGTGACCACAGCTCGAAATCTGCCTTGGCCACACCGGGATTGGCGATGATGTTCATCCGCAGACCGGCCCGCAGGTCGTCGTAACGACCGTCGAGCTGGCGGCGGGCGCGGTAGAACACGTTGTTCATCCCCATGATGGCGGCAGCACCCAGGGCGGCGTGATAGGCCTGCTCCGACAACACGTCAAGGGCGTCCTCGGCGACTTCGCGCAGCAGCCGTTCGGACTTGGTCGCCGCGGCGGTGGCCACCAGCGCGCCCCACAACTGCTGTTCGGTCAGCTCGGTCGAGCGGGCGATACTGCCCAGATTGAGCTTGAGATCCTTGGCGTACTCGGGCAACGCCTCTTTGATGGCGTCGATGCTCACGGTCAGACCGCCTCGGCGAGAAGCTCGCCGGCGTCGATCGTCGGGTCGCCCTTCTTCCAGTTGCAGGCGCACAGCTCGTCGGACTGCAACGCATCGAGGACCCGAAGTACCTCTTCGACGTTGCGGCCGACCGAACCTGCTGTGACGGACACGAACTGGATCTCGTTGTTGGGATCGACGATAAAGGTCGCGCGATCGGCGACGCCGTCGGCGTTGAGCACGCCTGTCGCCAAGCACAGTTCGCGCTTGAGATCCGAGACCATCGGGAACGGCAGCTTCTTGAGATCCTCGTGCTGGGCCCGCCACTGGAAGTGCACGAACTCGTTGTCGACCGACACTCCGAGAACCTGCGCGTCGCGGTCCTCGAACTCGTCGTTGAGCTTGCCGAACGCGGCAATCTCAGTCGGGCACACGAACGTGAAGTCCTTGGGCCAGAAGAAAACAATGCGCCATTTGCCCGGGGCGTCCGAGCTCGTCACCTGGATGAAATAGTCGTCGGGCTGCTTGGCATCGACCTTGGACAAGTCACCGCCGACCACTGCCTTGAGGTCGTAGTCCGGGAACTGATCACCGATCGTCAATAGAGCCATGGTTGTCACCACTTCCTCGATATTTAAATTGGAACTGTTCCAGATTCTGCCAGGCGGAGCGCGGTTTGGTCAGGCCCCGGCGCCCGAAGGTGACCATTGTCACCAGTTCCGGGGACGGGCGTCACCGCCATTCAAATACCCACGGGGCGAACGTATTTAGGAGTGTGGCGCAGCTCACGCACGCAGTGGGGCCGACGCGAAGTCCCGCAACCCGTCATCCGGGTCGATCGCGGGCCGGAAGCCCAGAATCCGCTCAGCACGAGCCGGGTCGGCGACGATGTGGCGGACGTCGCCGCTACGGTATTGGCCCGTGACCACCGGCGCGGGCCCGCCGCGGGCCTCGCAGAGCCGCGCGGCCACCGTCATGATCGAGATCGGCCGGCCCGAACAGACGTTGGCGGCCAAGAAGCCGCCCATGTCCGAACCGATCGCCGCGACGTTGGCGGCTGCGACGTCGTCCACGTGGACGAAATCGCGCATCTGCCCGCCATCCTCGTAAACCCTTGGTGGTTCGCCTTTTTCGAGTGATGACCGAAATATCGCCGCCACTCCCGAGTACGGGGTGTCACGTGGCATACCGGGGCCGTACACGTTGTGATAGCGCAGCGCGACGACCGAGCCACCAGTCGACTCGGACCATGCCAGCGCGTAGTGCTCCTGGGCGACCTTGCTGGCGGCGTACAGGCTGCGCGGGCGCAGCGGTGCATCCTCACCGACCAGCTGCCAGGACAGTTCCTCCCCGCCGACCGGGCAGCGATGCTCGAAGCGCCCGGCGTCCAGATCGGAGCGGGTGCGCGGCACCGGATCGACCGCGCCGTGCACCGGACACCGGTATCCGCCCTGGCCGTACACGACCATCGACGACGCCAGCACCAGTCGATGCACCCCGGCGGCGAACATCTGCGCCAACAGCACAGCGGTGCCGTGGTCGTTGTGCGACGCATAGGACGGCGCATCGGCGGCATTGACCCCCGCACCGACGACCGCGGCCTGATGACAAACAGCGTCGACTCCGGAAAGCAAGCGCCCCAACGCATCCGCGTCACGCACATCGACCCGATGACAGCCATCGGGCAACACGCCACCGGGGCCGTGGGCGGCGTCGAGCATGACGTCGACCGCAACCACCTCGTGACCGCCGGCCAGCAGGGCAGCCTGCACGCGGCTTCCGATGAACCCGGCAGCGCCGGTCAGCAGCACCTTCACGGCAGGTCGAAGGGCAACTCGACACCCTCGTGCGCAAGGCAATGCGTACACGCGCGGTCCGAGGGCACCTGGTCGATCGCTTCGTGCACCAGCTTCTTGAACGGCGCCATGTTCTTCTCGAACTCCGCGAAGACATCGACCGCGCGCACGCCGAGGCCGACATCGATGCCGGCATCCAGATCCGTCACCAATGCGATTGCGGCATAGCACATTTCCAGTTCACGAGCCAAGACCGCCTCGGGATAGCCGGTCATGTTGATCAGGGCGAACCCCTCACGTGCGAACCACTGGCTCTCGGCTCGGGTGGAGAACCGCGGACCCTGGACCACCACCATGGTGCCGCCGTCGAGAACCCCGGGCAGATCAACGGCCGCCGTGCGCAGCACCGGGCAGTACGGGTCGGCAAAGCCGACGTGGATTCCGCCGGAGTCGAAATACGTGTCGTCGCGGCCTCGGGTTCGGTCGACCAGCTGATCGGGCACGACGACCGCACCGGGACCCAGATCCGGCGTGAGACTGCCGACCGCGCACGGCCCGAAAACTCGCCGGACACCAATAGCGCGGAGCGCCCACATGTTGGCCCGATAGGGCACGGTGTGCGGCGAGAACTCGTGGCTCAGGCCGTGCCGTGGCAGGAAGGCCACCTCGTGCCGGCCGACGCGACCGACGGTGATCGGCCCGCTCGGCTCGCCATAGGGGGTGTCCAGGTTCAGGCTGCGCGCGTCGGAGCCGAAGAAGGTATAGAAGCCGCTGCCGCCGATGACTCCGAGCATTCGACCATTGTGGGCTATCCCCGATTGCGCTGGCTATCCGGCGCGTCGGGCGCCAACTCGGCCGCCTTCAATCTGACGCTGATCCGCCGGCACCCGTCACCGAGGGCGATCATCTGCCGTCTGCTCAGCTCATCCAGAAAGTGCGCACGCACCAACTGGGAATAGGTTTCGAGTGCGGCCGTGATGAGCCTGATGCCCTCTCTGGTAATCGTCGCCAGCACCCGCCGTCCGTCAGCACTGCTCGTCTCCCGGCGGACCAGCCGGCGCCCCTCGAGGCGTTGGGTCTGTTGGGTCAGGGCGCTGGGGGTGACCATCAGCATGTCGGCGAGGGTGCCCATCTGGCTGGGGCCGCTGCTCTTCAGATGCGACAACAGCTGGACGTCGGCCAGACTCAACTTGTGCTGTTGCAGCAGACCACGGTTGACGACGGACTGCAGCGCCAGGGCCACCGACTCGAAATGCAGCCACGCACTCGCTTCGAGGTCGTCGAACCCGAGGCTCAGGTACCTCTGGTGTGCGGACCGAAAACCGTTGCCCGCGTCCGGTTCCCATTCAAGCCGCGGCAGCGGGTCCGCCACCCAGTGGGCAGAGGACCCGCCATCCGCATCGTCGTGATGCATCGAGTGGCCTGCTAGGCTGCGTTACCACCGCGGTGCGGTCGAGCACTCTTCGCACCGGTCGACGTCTTGGCACCCGTGGACTTCTTGGCACCAGCGGCAGCGCGATCGGCCTTGGTCGCCTTCTTGCCGGTCGCTCGCAGACCCGTGGTCCTCGCCGATCCGGCAGTGCCCGATTTCGCCTCGGCCGCCTCAGCGCTGGCGGCGGGCTTGGCGACCTTTGCGGCACCGGTGGGAGCAGTCGCGCCGAGCGCAGTGGCGATCGCGCGTGGAACTGTGACCACGAGCGAATACACCAGCCCGCCCGCCTCTGCCGTGAGCAGCCCGGGATAGGCGTTGTCCTGATAACCGTTGAGGACCGCGCCCAAAACGTTCGGGGCGATGGCGAAAGCGGCATTCAGGGCAGCAACGGTGTCGCCCTCCTGAATTGCGTCGAGGACAGCCTGCGCACTGTCACCGAAGGACTGAATGCCGCCCTCGAGCGGTCCGAGGACGCCCAGAAGGAGAGGCACCAGCGTATCGAGTCCGGTTACCGTCTTGACTACGGCGGTGAAGTTCTCCGCCATCTTGCCGGGAATGTCGAGAACCGGAAACAGCGGAAGTCCGATCGTGAAGATCGCAGACCCCAGGGCGTTGTTGATCGTTCCCGCCGCTCCGGACAGATCGCCATCCGCGATCTGCTGGAAGGCGGTCGTCAGCGATTCCGGCACAGTCGTCGTGAAATAGGTGTAGGCGCCCTCGGCGGCACCGCCAAGCGCGGTCGCCGTGGTTTCGGCATAGCCGAACCAGTTGGTACCCATCTGACGCAGCGCGGGTAGCGGATCGGCCAGCCAGTCCTGGCCGATCGTGGTCACGTTCGCAACCGCAGCCGTCAAAACCTCGACCCACGGGGTGACGGGGTCGAAGGTGGCGGTGAGCTGAACGTCGGAGACCGAGAAGACCATCGGACCGTCGAAATTCGATAGCGACGAGCCGACTGGCTGTATCGGTGACAACGCGATGGCACTGGCTCCGACCAGCGCTACGCCGGTCGCAACGGTTGAACGCACAGCTATGTGCATGTTTACTCCCGTCAAGGCGATCACTTGGACGCGGCAAACGCTAACTGAGTGAAAGCTGAGAATTGTAGGCATTCGCCGAAGTGCTTACGGGTCCGTCAGGAGCGCACGACGCCGCGCAATCACCACCGTTCAGAGACATGCAGGTAAGGGCAGTCAAACCGCACTGTTGGCAAACAATGTCGCCCCACTAAATTACTTTAGGGTAGCAACGAGTCAGCAACAGAATGAAACTTGTTATCGGGAGATATTTTATTAACTGCACACTTTCGACAACGTGTCGCCACCCGACTATTACCACCCGTTATGCGGATCGCGATGGTTTGCTGAATCAACATATTGCTGATATGCCGTCATATGCTTGCGACATTGCCGGTCACCCGATCGTGGCTATCGAATCAACGATGCGCTGAGCAAAGCCGAGTACACCCGTCGAAGTGTTTTCAGCAGCGGTCGGTGCCGCCCGGATCGGGACAGACACCACGCCTGGCTAATGAATGCAAAAGTGTGGACAAGACCCCCCAGCTACACCCGGCTTACCACCGCTCCGCGTAGTCAGCAAATACCCGTCCGCCATGGTTTCGGCGCGCAGATCGCCGCTGGGCGAACGAACGCGCGCCGAAATCTCCACCCCCCGCGACAGCCGCCCGAGACCCGCCCGAGGTGCGTGGGACGATTGCGGGCATGGCGAGCATCGCGCAGTGGGTCGAGGGGGCCAGGCCCAGAACTCTGCCCAACGCGGTGGCGCCGGTGATCGCGGGCACGGGGGCGGCGGCGTGGTTGCACGGTGCCGTGTGGTGGAAGGCCCTGCTGGCCCTTGCCGTTTCGGTCGCGCTCATCGTCGGCGTCAACTTCGCCAACGACTACTCCGACGGCATCCGCGGCACCGACGACGAGCGTGCGGGACCGCTGCGCCTGGTCGGCTCCAAGGTGGCGACCCCGCGCGCGGTGCTGACTGCCGCGATCGTGAGCCTTGCCATCGGCGCGCTCGCCGGTCTGGCGCTGGCCATCGTCAGTGCCCCGTGGCTGATCGCGGTCGGCGTGGTCTGTATCGCCGGGGCGTGGCTCTACACCGGCGGCTCGCGACCCTACGGCTACGCCGGCTTCGGCGAGGTGGCCGTGTTCGTGTTCTTCGGGCTCGTCGCCGTCCTGGGCACGCAGTACACCCAGGCGCTGCGAGTGGACTGGGTCGGCCTGGCCTTGGCCGTCGCGACGGGTGCGCTGTCGTCGGCCGTGCTGGTCGCCAACAATCTGCGCGACATCCCGACCGATCGGGTGGCGGGCAAGCTGACCCTGGCGGTCCGTCTCGGCGACGGCCGCACCCGGGTGTTCTACCAGTCGCTACTCGGGCTGGCCGGCGTGCTGACGCTGGTCCTCGCGCTCGCCACACCGTGGTGCGCGGTCGGGTTGGTCGCGGCGCCGCTGGCGGTGCGCGCGGCGGGCCCGGTGCGTCGCGGCCTCGGCGGCCGTGAGCTCATCCCGGTGCTGCGCGACACCGGCCTGACCATGCTGGTCTGGTCCGTCGCGGTGACGTTGGCCCTGGTGTTCGGCTAATCGGACGGCTTTTTTCCGCGCAGCCGCGCCTGCAGCTGTTCGCGGTCGCGGCGGCGGCGTTCGTCGACCAGTGCGATGCTCGCGGTGGCGCGCTTGCGCAACGGGGCGAGAACCCAGATTCCGAGCGGCAGGGCGATCACGATCGCGAACAGCAGAGCCACGACGAGCGGGAATTCGCGGATCCCGATCAGCTGCGCGATGTAGTAGATCGCTGCGGTGAGGGCGACCACCAAAGCGATCCTCGCGGCGGTATAGATGAGGACATCGCGCGCCACGCGAGCGGCCGATCCCGAGATCTGGTTGTCCGAATTGTCCGACACGGCGCCGAGCCTACCGACGCGCGTATATTCGGACAAAGGAGGTTTACGTGCTGTACCTGCTCTTAGTCCTGATCATCGCCGCCGCGGTCTATATCGGCTGGCGTGCGATTCGGGCCCAGTCGAACCGGACGAAGACCAGGGTGGTCGGCCCCGACGACGATCCGGACTTCCTGTGGCGACTGAGCCACGGAGACAACAACCCGCGCTAGCCGAACCGCTCGCTGGTGTCAGCTGCGGGGAATCCGTCGGCCACCACCGCGGCCAGGTACACGAGAGCCTCTCGCGTCTTCGGCTTCAGCCGGTCGAGCTCGACCTCCGCGCCCTCCTCGAGATGCGGGTCGAACGGTACGACGCACACCGCGCGGCAGCGCCGGGAGAAGTGGTCGACCACCTTCTGCATATCGACCTTGCCGGTGCCCGGCCGCACCGCATTGACCACGCACACCGACCGGCGCACCAAGTCCTCGTGGCCGTGCGCATCCAGCCAGTCCAGCGTCGCCGACGCGCTGCGGGCACCGTCCACCGAACCCGAACTGACCACGATCAGGGTGTCGGCGTGCTTGAGCACCGAGGCCATCGCCGAGTGCAGGAGGCCGGGTCCGCAGTCGCTGAGTACCAGGCTGTAATAGCGCTCCAGCACCGCCAGGGTCCGGTCGTAGTCGTCGGCGCTGAACGCCTCAGAGACCGTCGGATCGTTTTCCGACGCCAGCACCTCGAGCCGGCTCGGACCCTGTGACGTGTAGCTGCGGACGTCGCTGTACCGCTCGATTCCGTCGGCGTCGCGTAGCAGGTGACGGACGGTGGCCGGGGTCTCCAGCGGCACCTTCTGGCTCAGGGTGCCCCGGTCGGGGTTGGCGTCCACCGCCACCACCCGATCCCCACGGATCGTCGCGAACGTGCCGCCCAAGGTGGCCGTGATCGTCGTCTTGCCGACGCCGCCCTTCAGCGACAGCAATGCGATCTTGTAGCACCCCGGCAGCGGACGGTTCACCTGCGCAGTGAGGTTGTGCTGGCGGGCGGCGCGCGGGCCGTCACCGAGGTTGATCAGCTTGCCCGACGCCAGATACAGCCACCGCCGCCAGCCGCCCGACGGCGACGGCTTGACCTGCCGCAGCAGCGCACTGGTCGACAGGTCCGGGTACGGCGTCGGCGGCACGGTCGGCCGATACGACGGCACCGGGTTCTCGGCTTCGTACGGGTGTAACCGCACAGCGGCCTGGCTGAACAGTGGAGCCCCCATCGGCAGTGGATCCATCGGGATGCCGATGGGCGGCGTCGAGGCCAGCCAGTCCGGTTCGGGTTCCTGCGTCGCCGCCGCAGGATCGGTGAACCGCTGCTCTGTGCGGAACACCGTTGTCGCATCGGTCAATTCGTGGCCCCGACGGGAGCCATGAGAATCAGACACGGGCACTTCCCCCTGACAGTTCGTTTCGGGTCGAGTGGTTTTCGTGGTGTCTTCGACCCTAGCGCACAGTCCGGGTCAGCCCACCCCGGCATAGGAGTGCAGACCAACCGTCACGAGGTTGATGAAGAACAAGTTGAACACCATCGCGACGAAGCCGACGACGTTGATCCAGGCGGCTTTCTTGTCCCGCCAGCCGGCGGTCGAGCGGGCATGTAGATACGCGGCGTAGACCACCCAAGCGATGAACGACACCGTCTCCTTGGGGTCCCAGCCCCAGTAGCGGCCCCACGCCTCCTCAGCCCAGATGGCACCGAAGATCACCCCGAAGCCGAAGATCGGAAACGCGAAAATCGTGGTGCGGTAAGCGATTCGGTCGAGAGTCTGCGCGTCGGGCAGCCGCTGGACGATCCGGGAGAAGGCGCCCTCGCTCTCCCCGTTTTCAGGGACGCGGCCAGCCGGCGACATCTTCAGCAGGAACAGGATGCTCGCCACACCCGCGACCAGAAACACGCCGGAACCGAGGCTGACGACCGACACGTGAATGGGCAGCCAATACGACTGCAACGCAGGCATCACCGGCGCGGCATTGGTGTAAAGCCAGCGACCCGAAACCGTCAGCAGAATCAGCACAGGAACGAGTACGAAAACCCACAGCGCGCGGTACTGCGGTTTGCGCAGCACGATCGCGGCCGCCACCAGTCCGCAGAAACTGGTCAGGTTGATGAACTCGTACATGTTGCCCCACGGCACGCGGGAGGTGGCTAACCCGCGCAGCACGATGCAGGCGAACAACGACGCGATCCCGACATACACCAGTGCCAGGCCAGCCTTGCCGATGCGTTCGTCGGCCGACACGCGCGGCCTTTCGACGACGACTCCGGGGCGGTCACTGTCGGCGGTGACTCCGGCCGAGACGAGCTCGCGGGCCTCGACTTTACGACCGCGGCTGTAGGCGAGCTCGACGGCCAGCAAGAGCAGCGCTCCGACCAGGATGACGACCGACGACGTGAAGGCCCAGTCCGAATAGCGGGCCAGGCCGATGTCGATGTGCTCGGTATTCACACTTTCTCCTTCGACGGCGCCGTGCCTGGCAGGTCCGTCAACACCCGCTCGGTGAGCTTCTCGAACTCGCCGCCCCACCCGGAGTTGTCGGTGCGGGCCAGACCGCCCAGCTCGACGTTTACCGTACCGGGCGTGTCAGCTGCACTGATCCTGGCCCACACCCGACGGCGGCGCACAATCAATGACACCAGCAACCCGCCCATCATGGACATCGCGAACACCAGCACCCACACCTGGCCCGGATCGTGGGAGACCTGCAGGTTGACGAACGGGGTGGCGCCGTCGAAGCGCACCACGGTGCCGTCGTCGAGAGTGACCTCTTCGCCCTGGCGCAGGTTGGTGCGCTTGACCTTGGTCAGCCGCTTCTGCTCGATCAGGCGCGGGTCCAGGGTGAACAGCGACTGGGGCCGGCCGGTGTCCAGGCCGGTGTCGCCGCGGTAGATGTCGATGGCGACGGCGGGGTCGTTGGCCGCCGGAAAGCTCGACGAGAGCAGGGTGCCGTCGAGCTCGGCGGTGGGCGCGAACAAGCCCATGATCGCCAGCTGATGCTTGCGCCGCTCGGAGGCGTCGGGGTACATGCCGCCGGGCGGGTCGACGCGGATCACGCCCGAGGACAGCAGCGTGCGTGGATCGTCGGGGCGCCATTGCATCGTCTGGGTGCGCTGTTGGCCGCCGGGGAAGGTGACGGTGAACGTCGGGGCGTAGCCGTGACCCTGCAGGTACACCCGGTCGCCGCCGATGCGCAACGGGTGGTTGACCTCGAGGCGGTAGGGGTGCCAGGTGCCATCGGCCAGATCCGGCCCGGCCTGGTACTCGATGTTCGACGCGAACGAAAGGGCCTGCCCGCTTGGCAAATAATGGGCCTGGAAGTCGTTGACCCGCAGGCACATCGGGTACAGCGATGTGCCGTCGACACTGTTGCCGGCCCGGAAGGAGTCGAACGCGGCCGGTGACGCCGAGCAGAATCCCGGGCCGCCGTTGGCGACGACGATGACGTTGCCCTCGTAGCCGAACAGCTTGCCGACCGCGATCGCGACCAGCAGGCCGAGCAGGGAGAAGTGGAAGACGATATTGCCGAACTCCCGCAGGTAGCCCTTCTCGGCGGAAATCTCGGTGACGCCGTCGGTTTCGCGGGTGACCCGTCGCCAGCCTTTCAGGCACTGTGAGATCGTGGCGGCGGCCTGTTGCGGTGTACCGGCGATCTCGGCGGTGGCGTACTTGGGCAGCCGGGACAGGTTGCGCGGGGCCGGGACCGGGACTGCGCGGAGGCTTTTGGCGTGCTCGACCATCCGCGGCGTCAAGCACCCCACCAGCGAGATGAACAGCAGCACGTAGATGGCGGTGAACCAGAAGCTGGAGAACACGTCGAAGAACTGGAGGCGGTCCAGCCACGGGCCGACGACGGTGTGCTCGGCGAGGTACTCCGCCACCTTGGCTTCGTTGAGGCTGCGCTGCGGCAGGAGTGCACCGGGCACGGCCGCCAGCGCCAGCAGGAACAGCAGCACCAGCGCGGTGCCCATCGAGGTCAGCGCACGCCAGAGGGTGCGGACCTGCCTGCCGAGCAGACGCAAAAGCCCCAAACGGCTCGGCGTGTCGGGGTCTTTTGCGTCTGCTCGCGGCGGGGAGGTGGTCAAATCGGCAGCCTCACATCAGAGACGAAGGCGTCGCGCACCCAGGAGATGAAGTCGTTCCAGGCCCCGGTGATCAGCGCCAGCCCGACGGCGATCAGCAGCACGCCGCCGACGATCTGGATGGTCCTGGTGTGGCGGCGTAGCCAGCCGAATCCGTTGACTGCCCAACCCGATCCGAGTGCCAACAGGACGAACGGGATGCCGAGTCCGAGGCAGTAGGCGATCACCAGCGCGACGCCACGGGCCACGCTGGCACCGTCGGTGGCCGAGGCGACGGTGATCACGCCGGTCAGTGTCGGGCCGAGACAGGGTGTCCAGCCCAGCCCGAACACCGCGCCCAGCAGCGGGGCACCGGCCACGCCGGCGAGCTTTTTCGGCGTGAACCGCGCCTGGCGCTGCAGCGCCGGGATGAAGCCGATGAACGCCAGGCCCATGACGATGGTCAGCACCCCGCCGACCCGCTGCAAGACCAGCTGATTGGTGATCAGCGTGGTGGTCATGCCCAGCACCGCCACCGTGCCCAGCACGAACACCGCGGTGAATCCGGCGACGAACAGCAGCGCCGAGCCGGCCACCCGCCAGCGTTGCGCCCTGACCGCCACCTGTCCGGTGCGCGCGTCGAGGTCGTCGACTCCGACGACAGCCGCGAGATACGACAGGTAGCCGGGCACCAGGGGCACCACGCACGGTGAAGCGAAGGACACCAACCCGGCCAGCACGCAGACCCCGAGGGCCAGCAACAGCGGGCCCGCGGCGGCGGTCTGCGCGAAACCGGTCATGGTGCAGCCGGTTTCGGCTCGGCGGCCAGACGCTGCACCACCGGTAGCAGATCCTCGGCCAGCAGTTCACGCAGGAACACCGCGGCCACCCGGTGTTCCCGGTCGAGCACCACGGTCGACGGGATCACCGTCGCGGGGTACTTGCCGCCGAAGGCGATCATGGTGCGCATCGCCGGGTCGTAGATCGACGGGAAGGTGACTTTGCGGTCGGTGACGAAGTCCTGTGGGGCGGTGATGTCGCTGTCCCGCACGTCGATTCCGAGGAATGCCACACCCAGCTCACGGGTCTGGGTGTAAACCCGCTCAAGCTGGGTGATCTCGGATCGGCACGGCCCGCACCACTGGCCCCACACGTTGATGACGACGACCTTGCCATCGAAGTCCTTCAGCGACAGCGTCTTCGACGGGTCTTTCAAATCAGGCCCGGACAGTGGTCCTGGGCGGCCACGGCTGGCCGGCGGGTCATAGAAGATATCGGTCTTGCCGCCCGGAGCGACGAACTCGAAGGTACCTCCCTGAGCGACGGCGTCGTCACCGGTAGAGCAGCCGGCCAGCACCGTCGCCGCCATCAGGAGGACCAACAGCCGTTTCACCGTCCGGCTAGCTCCGCGTATCCCCAGCCGATGTAGTCATCCCCATCGAAGTAGAACGACGTCAGCGATGCCAGGTTGCACAGTCGCCGGGTCGGAAAGTGGTGCAGCTTGGCACCGGTCATCGCGCGGCGCAGCGTCTCGACCGGCAGCTGGTGGCTGACGCAGATCGCCTCGTGCCCGGCCCCCTCGATCCGTGCGCGTTCCACGGCGCCCTTCATCCGCGCGGCGATCTCGTGGTACGGCTCGCCCCACGAGGGTGTCCGCGGGTTGCGTAGGTGCCACCAGTTGCGGGGATCCCGCAGCGCACCGTCGCCGGGTGACACCCGTTCGCCCTGAAAGACGTTCCGGGACTCGATGAGTTCGTCGTCGGTGTCGACGGCCAGGCCGTGGTGGGCGGCGATCGGCGCGGCGGTCTCCTGCGCCCGTTCCAGAGGAGAGGCCACCACGTAGACGATGTCTCGCTTGGCCAGCCAGCTGGCGACGGCCTCGGCCTGGGCGCGGCCGCGCTCGGAGAGGTGGAAGTCGGGCAGGCGGCCGTAGAGGATGCCGTCGGGGTTGTGCACCTCGCCGTGGCGCATGACGTGGACGATCGTGCGGTCGCTCATTCCTTGGCCTCCGCGGCAGCCCGAGCCGCCGCCGGGAGGGCGTCGGCGATCCGGTCGAAGGCGGCGTCGTCGAGCGCGGCTGATACGAACCAGGTTTCGAAGGCACTCGGTGGTGCGTAGACACCGGCGTCGAGCAGCGCGTGGAAGAACGCCGGGAACCGCCAGGTCTGGCTGGCTTTCGCCTCGGCGAAATTGGTGACCGGGGTGTCGGTGAAGAACACCGAAAGGAAGTTGCCCGCCCGCGGAACCTGATGGGCCACACCGGCTTGCGTCAGCGTGTCGGTGAGCAGACCGGCGAGCCGGTCGGCGTTGGCGTCGAGTGCGGCGTACACCGCGTCGTCGGCGTTGCGCAGGGTGGCCAGCCCGGCGGCCACCGCCACCGGGTTGCCCGACAGAGTGCCGGCTTGATACACCGGGCCCAGCGGGGCGAGGCGCTCCATCACATCGCGGCGCCCGCCGAACGCGGCGGCAGGCAGGCCGCCGCTCATCACCTTGCCGAAGGTGAACAGGTCGGCGTCCACGGGATCGATTCCATACCAACCACTTCGGCTCATCCGGAAGCCGGTCATCACCTCGTCGACGATCAGCAGGGCGCCATGTTGGGCGGTGATGCGCCGCAGCGCGGCGTTGTAGCCGGGCAGCGGCGGAACGGCGCCCATGTTGCCCGGGCACGCCTCGGTGATCACCGCGGCGATGGTGTCGCCGAACACGCCGAAGGACTCCTCCACCGCGGCGATGTCGTTGTAGGGCAAGACGATCGTGTCGGCGGCGGTGGCGCCGGTGACACCCGGAGATGACGGCAGGCCCAGGGTCGCGACCCCGGAACCGGCGTCGGCCAGCAGCGCGTCGACGTGGCCGTGATAGCAGCCGGAGAATTTGATGACCTTCGAGCGGCCGGTGAATCCGCGGGCCAGGCGGACCGCGCTCATGGTCGCCTCGGTGCCGGAGTTCACCAGCCGCACCCGCTCGACCGGTTTCATCCGGGCGATGATCTCGGCGGCCAGCTCGGTCTCGCCGGGAGTGGGGGCGCCGAACGACAGGCCGTCGGCGGCCGCGCGTTGCACCGCGTCGACGACGGCGGGATGGGCGTGGCCCAGGATCATCGGACCCCACGAGCACACCAGGTCGATGAAGCGGTTGCCGTCGGCGTCGGTGAGCCAGTAGCCGTTGGCCGAGGTGATGTAGCGGGGCGTTCCACCGACGGAGTTGAAGGCCCGGACCGGGGAGTTCACTCCACCGGGGATGACCGCGCAGGCGTCGGCGAACAGCCTGGCCGATGCGGCGGTCGAGGCGGCCTGATCGGTGCTGTTCATGGGCACCAGTGTCCCAGGCAGGCGGGGATGGTCAACTACAGGGTGTAGGAGTCCGGCCTGCGAGTGCGGGTCACACCGGCTCGAGGCCGAAAACCGGGTGGTCGACGGCCTCCGGCAGCTTGGCGAAGTAGCCGTCGACGGTCTTTCCCGCCTTGACGCGGTAGGCCGCCAAGACCGGTCCACGCTCGGCAACGGGCACTTCAGCGGCGGTGAACCGCGC
Organism: Mycolicibacterium rhodesiae JS60; assembly: GCA_000230935.2. GTDB lineage: Bacteria > Actinomycetota > Actinomycetes > Mycobacteriales > Mycobacteriaceae > Mycobacterium > Mycobacterium rhodesiae_B. Next base: position 1,351,776 of record AGIQ01000002.1, on the reverse strand, counting down.
CGAACCCACTTTGGTGTCCAAGGTCACCACCGGGTTGGCCCGCACGTTCTTCACCCACTGCGACTCACCCCGGGTCGACACCAGGTACCGGATGCCGTCGACCTCGACGGTGATCACCGGGATCCGCTGCTCCTGCCCGCTGGCACGGGCCGTCACCGTCAGCGTCTCGGTGCCCGAGACGCCGGTGGCCATCGCGATCTTGTTGAACACCTTGACGGTGAACCACGGAGGCTTGAGGTAGGCCATGGTTAGAGAGTTTGATGGTCTGATGCAGCTGCCGCAATGGTTGGCCAGGTTCAACCGACATGTCACCAACCCGGTACAGCGGTTGTGGGCGGGGTTCGTTCCGACGATGGGCATCCTCCAACACGTCGGCCGCCGCTCCGGTGCGCACTACCGCACCCCGCTGACGGTGTTTACCACCGACGAGGGCGTGGCCATCCTGCTGACCTACGGGCCGAACCGAGACTGGCTGAAGAACATCACCGCCACCGGCGGCGGTCGGCTCAAACGGTACGGCCGGACCTTCGCCGTCTCCAATCCGCGGGTGGTGACCAAAGCCGAAGCCGCTCCTCATGTTTCGGGCCTCTGGCGGGCGATCTTCACGATGCTGCCGTTCGAGAACGCGGTGTTATTGACCCGAGGCTGAGCAGCGATTTCGGCGCGAAAACCGCCGCTGAGCGAACGAAAACGCGCCGAAATCGCTAGACCGGCACCGCGCGCAGCGCATCAGGCAGACTCGGCAAGAAGTGTTTGGTGGCGAAAGCCCGGATATCGTCTGCAGTTTCGATCGGATCCGGCCCGGGTAGCAGTGCCGCCATGATCGCGTATCGCCAGATGTTGTCGGCGAGTTCGTGGACAGCCTGTGGTCCGATCCGATCGGCGAAGCCGGGCGGGAAGATCACCTGCAGGGCGGCCTCGATGCGCTGCACCGCAGCCGCATAGTGCCGGCGGGCCAACTCCAGCGTCAACGCCGGTTCGTCGTGGACCATCCGGTTGAGCACCCGGTGCTTGCGACCGCGCAGGATCGCCTGGGTGAAAGCTTCGACGTAGTAATTCGACTGTGGCCGTGCGTTTTTGAGCTCCTCGGCGATGTCGGCGAACAGCTGGGCGTTCTCCCGGTCCACCACCGCGGACACCAGGTCGTCCTTGTTGGCGAAGCGCCGATAGATCGTCGTCCGGCTCACCCTGGCCCGACGGGCGACGTCATCGAGGGCGACCCTGCGGATGCCATGCTGGTCGAACTCGACGAGCGCGGCGTCGAGGATCGCTTCGGTCGACTGGTCAGACATGCCCTGCCTGCGCGAAACCCGCTGCGGCATAGCGGTTGTAGCGGATGTTCATCGGTAGATGGTCCCACAGCCAGTTGACCGGGCGCGAGCGCCACAACGCGGCGAAACGCTGATAATTGCGTTCCTTGCGCTCGCTCCACGGCAGGCCGAGCAACTCGCGGGTGCGCGGCGGCATCCCGCCGGTGGTCAGGAACGCCGCCACCGGGTTGAACACCGGCGAAACCAGCCGCCACACAATCGGGTTGACGGCCTTGGGCTTCGGGAACCCCTTGGTGACGTAGCCGACGCCGTATTTGGCGGTGGGGTGGGCGACGAGCACCTCGTTGATCATGCGGTCCCAGTAGCGCTCGAACTCTGCGTAATCGGCAGGCATCGGGCGATCACTGACACCGTAGCGGCGATACCAGGTCTTGGACTCCAAGTACATCTGCTCCTTCTCGGCGCGCGAGAGCCGCTTGACGAAGGTGTCGGCGAAGTACAGGGCCTGGTCGAAGAACGTCGCGTGCGCCCAGAAGTAGGTGTCGGGGTCCAGCGCGTGATACCGCTTGCCGTCGGGCATATCACCCTTGATGTCGTGGTGGAAGTCGCGGACGCTGGTCCCGGCGTTGTCGTCGTCGTTGCCGTAGACGGTCTTGAAGATCGGCGGCAACGAGCGTTTGACCCGCGCAGCGGTGTCGGCGAAGAACACCGAGTGGTCCTGCACACCCTGGCCCAACTCGGCGAGCATGTTCTGCAGCACGGCCGGCCGGGGTCCGATGAGGAACATCCGGTTGTCGCCGAAGTAGCGCCATACCAGTGACTGTGGGCCGAGCGGCAGGGCGTCGATGGTCGACTGGGACTCGGCAAGATCCGTCATGTGAGACAGTGTTACAGATTTCGCACTTTGTACCAACTACTTCGTGACCAGCGTCACTCCGCGCCGAGATCGACGAACTGTCGGTTTCGTGGAAGTCAGGAAAACCGCTTGAGGCGCAGGCTGTTGGTCACCACCAGCACCGACGAAAACGCCATCGCGGCGCCGGCGATCATCGGGTTCAGCATGCCCAGCGCGGCGAGCGGGATCGCCGCCACGTTGTAGCCGAACGCCCAGAACAAGTTCTGCTTGATGATCCGCAGGGTGCGTGACGACAGCCGTAGGGCGGTCGGTACGGTCCGCAGGTCGCCGCGGACCAGCGTGATGTCGCCCGCCTCGATGGCGGCGTCGGTGCCGGTGCCCATCGCCAGACCGACATCGGCGGTAGCCAGCGCGACGGAGTCGTTGACCCCGTCGCCGACCATGGCGACCGTGCGGCCCTGCGCCTGTAGCCGCGTGATGGCCTCGGCCTTCTCCGAGGGCAGCACACCGGCGATGACGTTCTCGGCGGCGATGCCGACCTCGGCGGCCACCCGCGCGGCCACGGCCGGGTTGTCGCCGGTCAGCAGGATCGGCGTGATCCCCATCGCCTTCAGTTCGGCGACCGCCTCGGCACTGGTCGGCTTGACCGCGTCGACCAGGCGGATCACCCCGCACCGAGTGCCGTCGGCCGTCACCGCCACACTGGTGCGCCCGTCGTCATCCGAGGCGCGGGCCACCCGAACCGTCACCCCGTCGACCACGCCGCTGACCCCGGTCCCGGGATCGTTGGCGAAGTCACTCACCTCGGGCACGCGCAGCCCCCGCTCGCGGGCTGCGGCCACGATCGCGGCGGCCACCGGATGTTCGGAAGCCGCTTCGACGCCTGCAGCCCAGGCCAGCACGGCGTCGTCATCGACGCCGGGTTCGGCCTCGACGGCCGCGACCGCCATCGTGCCGGCGGTGACGGTGCCGGTCTTATCCAGGACGACGGTGTCGATACCAGTGACGGTCTCGAGCACCTGCGGCTCCTTGATCAGCACCCCGAGCTGAGCTCCCCGGCCGGTGCCGACCAGGATCGCGGTCGGCGTCGCCAGGCCGAGCGCGCACGGGCAGGCGATGATCAGCACCGCCACTGCGGCGGTGAACGCCGCGGCGGCCGAGCAACCGGCCAGCAGCCAGGCCACGAGCGTGATCGCGGCGATGGCCAGCACAACCGGCACAAAGACCGCCGACACCCGGTCGGCCAGCCGCTGGATCGAGGCCTTCCCGCTCTGCGCGTCGGCAACCATGCGGGCCATCCGGGAGAGCTGGGTGTCGGCGCCGACACGGCTGGCGCGCACCAGGATCCGGCCATAGGTGTTCACCGCGCCGCCGAGGACCTCGGCTCCGGCGCCGACATCGACAGGCACCGACTCACCCGTCATCGCCGAGGTGTCCAGCGCCGACGCGCCGTCCACGACGACACCGTCGGTGGCCACCCGCTCACCGGGCCGGACCACGATCACATCGTCAACACGCAACTCCCCCACCGGGATTCGCACCTCGGTCCCGTCCCGCACCACCGTGGCGTCCTTGGCTCCCAGCGACAGCAACGCACGCAGCGCAGCGCCGGCCGACCGCTTGGCCTTGGCCTCGGCATAACGACCGGCCAGCAGGAACACCGTCACTGCCGCCGCCACCTCGAAGTACACATGCCCGTGACCGTGCGTGGCCGCGCCGGTCACCACCTCATACAGCGACCAGAGGTAGGCCGCCAGCGTGCCGATGGATACCAGGGTGTCCATGGTCGAGGCCCCGTGCCGTGCACTGTTCAGCGCGGCCTTGTGGAACGGGTAGCCGCCCCAGAACACGATCGGCGTCGTCAATGCCAGCACCAGCCACAGCCATCCGGGGAATTGCCACGGCATCACCATCGACAGCGCCACCACCGGAACGGCCAGCACCGCCGAGCCGATGAGCCGCGGCCACAGCTGTTCGGTCGGGACGTCGTGATCCATGTGGTCGTGTCCGTGGCCGGAGTGGTCCACCACCGACGCGTGATAGCCCGTGGATTCCACGGCATGGATCAGGTCGTGCTCGGAAATCTGCGGCCCGTGTTCGACGTGTGCGCGCTCGACGGCGAAGTTCACCGTGGCCTGCACACCGTCCAGATCGTTGAGGCCGCGCTCGATCCTGGCCGCGCAGGATGCGCAGCTCATGCCGGTCAACTGGAGGTCGGTCGTCGCCATACTCGGATGGTACCCCTAGGGGGTATGTTGTCCAGTGTCTACCCGGTCACCACAACAACACCCGGAGTTCCTCGCCGGGCGGCTCGGGATCCTGCGGCTCCGGCGATTCAGGGTCCTCGTCGACGGCGCTCAGTGGCGGCACCACGTGCAAGTGTCGCCGCTCGCGGGCCGTCACGGTGACCGAGCCGCCCACTGCGCAGGCACACCCTCGTGGTGCAGCCGGATCACTTCGGCCAGACCGGCAACCGGTGCGATCCCATAGCGGGCCAGCTCCTGGACCCGATCGCGATCTGCCCCTGCCGCGAAACCAGCCACACCCGGCAACTGCGTGAGCACCGCCACCAATCCGCACGCCAGCCGCCATGGCTCGGCAGGCTCCCCGGCGACGGCATTGTGCAGGGCGCCGGTGACCTGATCGGCCAGAATACCGACGCGGCAGGTGTCATACGGCTCGAGACCCGCGGCGGGCACCGCCAGAACCCCGTGCCGGCCGGGGCGCAGCCAGCCCTCGGTAAGCAGCTGCTCCCGGACCGCCGAAATCACCTCGGGGGCGTTTCCGGTGACCAACTGCGCCCACGTCGCGCGATTGTGGACGCCGACCTGGGCAAATGCGGCGCGAAGGATGGGGTCGTCGGGGCTGGCGGCCCGGCCCGGGACGGCCCAGCCCTGGCGTTCAACCAGGTAACCCTGCAGATAGAGATCGGCCAGCATCGCGGCACGCAGACCCAGCCCGAACAGCGTGGAATCGGTGCCAGCGAATCGGCCCAGTTTGGGGTCGAAAGCGAGCAGAAAGAGCTGGCCGTGCAGCGCAGCCGGCACCTGTGCGGATTCCGAAGACAGACTGCGGATGCGCTCCATGCCCCCTCCTCACTCCCTGCTCATGCTGCGATTCGTCGTATCATGTTGTCGCAGAACAGGTTTGAGATTCAGCCCCCACCCGGGCAACGGCACTGTTCGCTCCGTTGCTTCAACTGTCCCGCATAAACCTTCTCCCGACATGCGTAGGCCACTACTTCATTTTCTCGGGAACCACCCGCGGTTGGAGTGGGACACTGGACACACCGACGACGAAGAGATGACCGGCATGACCCTGACGCATATCGAGCAACGGTCGGCACCGACCGAACACATCGCCGTCCGGTGCGTGGATTCCGACGTCCACCCGGTACCGCGACGCGGAGTGCTGACCGACTACATACCCGAGCCCTGGCGCACGAAGTACTTCGGATCCCACCCGATCGGCGAGCAGATCTACTACGACGCACCGGACTACGCGCACGCCTTCGCGATGCGCACCGATACCTTCCCCGACGACGGGGAGTTCGCCGGTAGCGACCCTGAGCTGGCATTTCGCCAGCTGGTCATGGAGGCCGGTGCGGATATCTGCATCCTGGAACCGCTGGCTCCGGGCGCCCGGCTGGCCGATGCGGCCCAGGCTGCGGCCATCGCGACCAACCTCTGGCTCGACCAGCACTGGCTGGACAGCCGCAACAACTGGCATGAGCGCTGGCGCGGTTCGATCTCAGTGGCCATCGAGGATCCGGCCGGGGCGGCCCGCGAGATCGAGAAGTGGGCCGGACACCCGTACATGTCGCAGATCCTGATCAAGGCCGAACCCCGCCCGTCGTGGGGCGACCCGCGGTACGACCCCGTCTGGGAGGCCGCCACCCGGCACGACATCACGGTCAGCTGCCATCTGGGCCGCGGCAAGTACGAGACCCTGCCGATCCCGCCAGTGGGCTTGCCCAGCTACAACCACGACTTCATGGTCAGCTATTCGCTGCTGGCCGCCAACCAGGTGATGAGCCTGATCTTCGACGGGGTCTTCGACCGCTATCCCACGCTGCGGATCGTGTTCGTGGAGCATGCGTTCAACTGGATCCTGCCGCTGATGTGGCGGATGGACGCCATCTACTCCGCCCGCAAGTCCTGGCTGGACATCAAGCGCAAGCCGAGTGAATACGTCAAGGACCACATCAAATTCACCACCCAGCCGCTGGACTACCCCGAAGACAAGACCGAGCTGCTGCGGGCCTTCGAGTGGATGGAATGCGAAAAGATCCTGCTGTTCAGCTCCGACTACCCGCACTGGACGTATGACGATCCGCGCTGGCTGGTCAAACACCTGCCCGAGCACGCTCGGGAAGCGGTGATGTGGCGCAACGGCGTGCAGACCTACAAACTGCCTACGACGGTTCCGGTGCTAGAGGGTCAGACGCGGGTGTTTTGAGCACCGCCTCGCGGGCCTTCCTGGCCCGACGCAGGCCGGCGATGCCCAGCACTGCGAGAACTCCCGCGGTGGTGACCAGAAGCCAGGTCAACATCATCAGCGGCGGATCGAAGACGAACGACGTCGTCGACGGCTCGCCGTCGGCGACCGGCGCCACCGACACCACGCTGCGGGCCTGCGCGGCGGTGATCATCGCGCCCGCCAGCGCCAGCACGGCCAGCACCAGCTGGATGGCATGCCTCACTGAGTGCTCGCCGTCTTTTCCCCGACCAACTCGGTGAGAGCCGCTCGCAGGCCCCGATGGTTGCGCGCCCACGCCTGCGCGGTGCGCTTGCCGGTGAGCTCCACACCGATTCCGGTGCGGCCCCTTGGCACGCCGGACAATTCGCCCAGGGCCCGCGCGTGCTGCCACTTCTCCAGGGGCTCACGGGATTTCACCGAGTGCTGCGCTTCGGGGAAGACTCCCACGATGTGGGTCAAGGGGGTGACCTCGGCGCCCTGCCGTAGCGCATCGCGGGTCAGTTCGACGCTGGTGTGGATGCGCGCGGCCTTGACCTGCAAGCCCAGGAATCCCGTCACGAGCACCAGGAAGATCAGCGGGACCACCGGCTGGAAGCCCACGCCGCCCTTGAACTGGATGAGCAGCATCGCGATCGCCGATGCCGGCCCGGCAAGCAGCCAGTACCAGCTGGCGCCGTTCTCGAAGAACAGTCGTTCCGGCGGCTCGACCGGCTGACCCTCAAGCATTGGACTCCGGCTTGTCCTTGTCGTCCTGGTACCACTGCTGCGCCGACGGACGCATGACCAGGACCGCGGCGACCATCACCAGGATCAGGATCCCCAGCCACAGTAGGCCGCTGGTCATCACCGAGAACAGGGCCAGCAGCACAGCCAGTGCGATCGACAGCGCGACGGCGGCCCGCCGGAACCTGGGATCGCCACCACGGGACCGACCGGCCAAATAGCTCAACAGCGCACCGCTGACGATCCACAGCACGCCGGCGCCTCGGAAGAACACCGGGACCGGGGCCTGCGAAAACAACGCGAGCAGGCCACCCAACATCAGCAGAATCGCCGCCGCAAACCAGCACCAAAACGCAATCGAGACGATGCGGGGCCTGGGTTGGGTAGCGGTCATGGTCGGGCCAGCCTAGCGGTTCACTTGGTGAAGAACCCGTGCGCGTCCGGCCGGTGCAACAGGAACACGCCGCCGAGGATCAGCACCGACCCGACGATGCCGGTGACCGCGAAGATCACCGCCTGCACGGTGTCACGCTCACCGCTGAACAGGTTGGCCCCGGTGTAGATCACGGTGGCCACGCCGCCGCCGGTCAGCAGTGTGCGGGTCCAGCGGTATCCGGATCGCATCAAGAACAGGAAGGTCAGGACCAGGGCGGCCACCATCAACGAGATCAGCACGGAGACACCGATGACCAGAACCGAGGCCTGTTTGCCCGCGGCGAAGTAGGCGTTGGTGATGTAGCCGATCACCATCAACGGCAGCGCGACCAGCCACAGCCAGAATCCGGTGTCGACGTCGGCGGGACGCGCGGGAGCCTCGGGCGGCTGTTGGTGGCTCACGCCGCCACCTCGCAAGCGAGGGCGCGGCGTGTCCGCCCAAGGTTCGCTCCGCAAGCGTCGCTCACGCCGCCACCTCCAAAGCGAGGGCGCGGCGTGTCCGCCCAAGGTTCGCTCCGCAAGCGTCACTCACGCCAGCCAGCCCGCGACGTCGGCAGCCCAGTAGGTCAAGACGATGTCCGCGCCGGCCCGCCGGATGCTGGTCAGCGACTCCAGCGCCGCGGCTTGGCCGTCGATCCATCCGCTGGCCGCGGCCGCACTGATCATCGCGTACTCCCCCGATACCTGATAGGCGGCTACCGGAACCGGTGAGACGTCGGCGGCCGCGCGCACGACGTCTAGGTAGGCCATGGCAGGTTTGACCATGATGATGTCGGCACCCTCGTCGAGGTCGAGTGCGATCTCGCGTAACGCTTCTCGCGCGTTGCCGCTGTCCTGCTGGTAGGTACGCCGGTCGCCCTGCAGGCTCGAGCCCACCGCGTCGCGGAACGGGCCGTAGAACGCCGACACGAATTTCGCCGCATAGGCCAGGATCAGCACGTCGGTGAACCCGGCCGCGTCCAGCCCGTCGCGGATGGCGGCCACCTGACCGTCCATCATTCCGCTCGGCCCAACCACCCGGGCTCCCGATTCTGCCTGTGCCACAGCGAGTTTGACATATTCAGCGTTGGTGGCATCGTTGTCGACCCGGCCGCGGGCGTCGATGACGCCGCAATGTCCGTGGTCGGTGAACTCGTCGAGACAGGTGTCGGCCATCAGCACGGTGTCATCGCCGAGGTCCTTGGACAGGTCGCGCAGCGCGACGTTCAGGATCCCGTCGGGATCCGCACCGCAGGACCCCACGGGGTCTTTGTGCTCCTCCCGAGGCACTCCGAACAGCATCAGCCCGCCGACACCGGCTTCGACAGCCTGCTGCGCGGCACGGCGCAGCGATTCGCGGGTGTGCTGATAGACGCCGGGCATAGAAGATATGGGGCGAGCGTCCGATATCCCGTCGGCGACGAACATCGGGAGAACCAGATGCCGTGGCTGCAAAGTTGTTTCGGCAACCAATCGGCGCAATGCCGACGTTGAGCGCAGCCGGCGCGGACGCTGACGCGGGTACGACACGAAGCCCCCTAGCGGCGTCGACTCTTCTTGCGCGGCGGCGGCAACGCACCCTCGGCGCGCAGCCTGGCGGCATGCTCGGCCAGCGCATCGACCAGCGGGCCGACCGCTGCCGTCTCGGGCTGAACATCCACCCGCAGGCCGAATTCCGCTGCGGTCTCCGCCGTCTTGGGGCCGATGCACGCGACGATCGTGCGGGCGTGCGGCTTACCTGCGATACCGACCAGGTTGCGCACCGTGGAGCTGGAGGTGAAGCAGACGGCGTCGAACCCGCCGGTCTTGATCATCTCGCGGGTCTCCGCCGGCGGCGGTGCCGCGCGCACGGTGCGATAGGCGGTGACGTCCTCGATCTCCCAGCCGCGGTCGCGCAGACCCTCGGCCAGCGTCTCGGTGGCAATGTCGGCGCGCGGCAGCAACACCCGGTTGACCGGGTCGAAAATGCTGTCGTACTCCGGGAATTCGTCGAGCAGGCCCAGCGAGGACTGCTCACCGGCCGGAACCAACTCGGGGCTCACGCCGAAGGCCCGCACCCGATCCGCGGTCGACTCGCCAACGCAGGCGATCTTCACACCCGAAAACGCGCGGGCGTCCAGACCGAACTCGCCGAACTTCTCCCACACCGCGCGCACCGCGTTGGTGGAGGTGAACACCACCCACTGATAGCGGCCGTCAACCAAACCCTTGACGGCCCTTTCCATCTGGGCCGGGCTGCGCGGCGGCTCGACGGCGATGGTCGGGACCTCGATGGGCAGTGCACCGTGACCGACCAGCCGGTCACTCATCTCGCCGGCCTGGTCCTTGGTGCGCGGTACCAGCACGGTCCAGCCGTACAGGGCGCGGCTCTCCCACCAGTTCAGCTTCGCCCGGTGCGCCACGGTCTTGCCGATGGTGGCGACCAGCGTGCCGGTCAGCGGACCGGCCGGGTCGCTGTTGCAGGCCAGCGTGGCGCGGTCGGTCAGCCCCTGCAGCGTGGTCTCCACCGACCGCTGGGCACAGGTGGTGCCGTTGGAGGTGACCACGCACGGCGTGCCGTCAGCCAGGCCGTACTCGATCAGGGTGCGGGCGGCCTCGGGCAGGTGCGAGGCGCCGGCGGTCAGGATCAGCGGGCCGGGCGCGGCGGCCAGCGCCGCCCAGTCGACCTCGCCGCGCACGTCGGCGACAGTGTGCGCCGAGCCGAGCGGCAGACCCGCGTACGTCGGTACGGCGCTGGTGGCGGGCAGACCGGGAACGATCTCGAATTCGGCGTGGGCCCGGGCCACGGCGTTGACCTCGGTGATGACCGAGTCGATCGACAGCGGGTCGCCGGCGACCAGGCGCACCACGTCGAAGCCGGCCTTGGCCTCGGCCGCCAGGGTCTTGGCCACCTCGGCCGGGTCGCCGAGGGCGGGACGGATGTCGGGGCCGACGTTGACTACCGGCGGGGCGGTCTCGTCATGTCCGTCGGCAGTGGCACCCTCGGGCGCCGGGGCGGGCCCGGCAGCCGGCGGCAGGTCGGTGCCGGCCACAGCGAGGATGGCCGGCGGCACGTCCGGGTCGGTGAACACCAGCGCGGCATTGGCCAGCACGGTGCGGGCACGCGTCGTCAGCAGGTTGGGGTCGCCTGGACCCGAGCCGACGAACGTGATGTGTCCCGGCTTCGCCTTACGTCCCCGACCGCTCACATGCCCAGTCATCGCTTCACTCCCGCTCCACTCCGTCTGTCTTCACATTCACGGAGCCTTGTACCGACATGACCTCCCGCGCACCGAGTTCGAGCAACTCCGTGGCCACCGCGAGCCCCAGCTCCGCGGACCGGCCGGGAGTGCCGATACCGGACGCACGAATCACGTCGGATCCGTCTGCTGCCGCCACGCATGCGCGCAGCGACAGCTCGTCGAAGACGCGGCCGTCGTCATCGATGGACTCGACCACTTCGGCGATCGCGCCCACCGGTGCGGAACAACCCGCCTCCAGTTCGGCCAGCAGGGTTCGCTCGGCGGTGACCGCGGCGCGCGTGTCGGGATCGTCCAGCTCTCCCAACAGCGTCGCGAGCTCGGTGTCGCCTGCGCGGCACTCGACCGCGAGCGCACCTTGCGCCGGCGCTGGCAACATCTGCACCGGCTCCAGCGTCTCGGTGACATCGCCGAGTCGTCCGAGGCGGGCCAGGCCCGCCCGGGCAACCACGATGGCGTCGAGATCACCGCTACTTACCCTGTTCAACCTGGTATCTAGGTTGCCTCTTAGGGGGCGGATTTCCAAACCGAGACCCAGTGCTCTAAGCTGTGCCGCCCGTCGCACCGAGCTCGTGCCGATCACCGAGCCGGTCGGCAACTCCCCCAGGACCATCCCGTCGCGGGCCACCAACGCGTCGCGGGCGTCCTGCCGAGGGGGGATCGCGGCGATGACGAACCGCTCGTCGGGGGCCGTCGGCAAATCCTTGTACGAGTGCACGGCCATGTCCACACGGCCGTCGGCGATGGCCTCGCGCAGCGCGGCGGTGAACACACCCACCCCGATTTCGGCGACTGGCTTGTCGGATCGGTCGCCCTCGGTACTGATGATGACCAGCTCGGCGAGATGCCCGCGCTCGATGAGTTGGTCTCTAATGGTCCCGGCCTGCGTAGTCGCCAGCAAGCTGCCCCGGGTGCCGATCCGGATTACCGCGTCGTTACTGCCGGCCAACCGTGCTACCCGGCGCCATCGGCTCGGCCCTGATCGAATTCCGGTGCCAGCAGGGGCAATTCACCTGCGGCGACGGCATCGACGGCCTGCGGATCGAGTTCGAAGAGTTCGCGCAATGCCTCGGCGTAGGCGTCACCACCGGGAGCACTGGCCAGCTGCTTGACCCGCACGGTCGGGGCGTGCAGCAGCTTGTCGACCACCCGGCGCACGGTACGGGCGACCTCGTCGCGCTGGGAGTCATCCAGGCCCGGAAGCCGGTTGTCCAGCCGCAACAGCTCGGCTTCGACGACGTCGGCGGCGCGCTGGCGAAGGGCGGTGACGGTCGGGGTGACCTCCGACATCCGCTGACCGGCCAGGTAGCCGGCAACCTCGGCGGCGACGATCTGACGGGCGGCCTCGGCGTCGGTGGCCGCGGCGCGGGCGGACGGTTCACGCTGCACCCGGTCCATGTCGATGACCGAGACACCGGGCAATCCGGCGACGGCGGGGTCGATATCGCGGGGCATTCCGAGGTCGCAGAGCACCAGCGGAGCCGAGGTCTCGTCGCGGCGGGCGCTGGCGAGCGCGTTGTGCACGTCAGCCAGGGACACCACCGGGCGCACTGCGCCCGTGCAACTGACGACCACGTCGGCGGCGGCCAGCGCCTCGGCAAGATGCTCGAAGGTCAGGGCCTGGGCGGTGGCGCCCTGCTGGCGGATGTTCTCCGCCAGCCGCTCGGCGCGGGGCAGTGAGCGGTTGACGACGTCGATGTGGGTGATGCCGGCGCGCAGCAGATGCGCAACCGACAGCCCACCCATCGATCCGGCGCCGACGACGGTCGCGCTGCGCCCGGCCAGGCCGGTCAGGCGAGTCCCGGCGATGTCGAGTGCGACGGAAACCACACTGGCTCCGGCGGCGTCGATCGCGGTCTCGGAGTGCACCCGCTTGCCCACCGACAGCGCACGCTGGGCCAGATCGTGCAGGACCCGGCCGACGGTCTTGTTGGCCTCGGCATTGGCGTAGGCGCGGCGGACCTGACCGAGTACCTGCTGCTCGCCGATCACCGCGCTGTCCAGACCGCTGGTGACGGCGAACAGATGCTCGACGGCGGCCTCGCTGTAGCGGACGTAGGCGTACTTGGTCAGATCGCCCATCGACATACCGGAGTGCTCGGCCAGCACCTGACCGATCGCGGACAGGCCGCCGTGGAAGGCGTCGACTACCGCGTAGACCTCGACCCGGTTGCAGGTGGACAGCACCATCGCCTCGGTGACCAGCGGCGATTGCAACACCTGGTCGATGATCTTGACCTGGTCCGACTCGTCGGTGGACAACTGCTCGAGAACGGAAACCGGAGCGCTTCGATGCGACACCCCAAACAGCAGGACGCTCACGGCACGATCACCTGGCCCGCTCCCTCGCTGTGACGGAATGCTCCGTTAGTGAAACTTACTTCCACGGTAAACGCTGCGTAGGCGGCTGGCCAAATTCCGGCGGTCGTTCACCTGTCATCGACGACCGCGCGGCGGGACGCGAGATCAGCCCGTAACCGTTCGACGTCGACATCCCAGTAGCTGTGCTCGCGGCCGTCGAGCAGGACGACCGGCAGACGATCGCCGAATTCGGCTCGTAGCGCGCTGTCCCCGGCCGCGGCCGCGGCGTCGACGTCGGTGGCGGACAGCTCGAAATCGAGCTCGGCGGCCAGCTCGGTCAGCCGGTGGTAGACCCGCTGGCAGAGGGTGCATCCGGCCCGGGTCAACAGCTCGACGTGTGCGCGGCTCACGTGTCCTAGTGTCGCAGTTAGGGTTGTCCCATGGGGCCCGGGGACGACGACCAGGAACTCGCGGGCGATGCGAGCGCCGAGCGGGCCGTCGACGAGTTGTTCGCCGAGCAGGCCAGTGCCGTGGCACGCGACGCGAGCATCGCCGCGCATCGCGAGCCGGGACCGCAGGCAGCCGAGCCGGCCGTCCCGCCGCCCGCCGACCTCACTGCGGCGGCGTTCTTCGACGTCGACAACACCTTGGTGCAGGGTTCGTCGCTGGTGCATTTCGGTCGCGGCCTGGCCGCCCGCAAATACTTCACCTACGCCGACATGGCCAAATTCATCTACGCGCAGGCCAAGTTCCAGCTGACCGGCCGGGAGAACAGCGATGACGTGGCCGAAGGCAGGCGCAAGGCACTGGCCTTCATCGAGGGCCGTTCCACCGCCGAACTGATCGCGGTCGGCGAGGAGATCTACGACGACATCATCGCCGACAAGATCTGGCCCGGCACCCGTGCGCTGGCCCAGATGCACCTGGATGCCGGCCAGCAGGTGTGGCTGGTCACCGCCACGCCCTTCGAGCTGGCCGACACGATCGCCCGCCGGCTGGGCTTGACCGGTGCGCTGGGCACCGTCGCGGAGTCCGAGAACGGGGTGTTCACCGGCCGGTTGGTGGGCGACATCCTGCACGGGGTCGGGAAGGCGCACGCGGTGCGGCAGCTCGCTATCCGCGAGGGTCTCAACCTGAAGCGCTGTACCGCCTACTCCGACAGCTACAACGACGTGCCGATGCTGTCCCTGGTGGGCACCGCGGTCGCCATCAACCCCGATGCCAACCTGCGCGAGCTGGCCCGCGAGCGCGGCTGGGAGATCCGTGATTTCCGGACCGCCCGCAAAGCGGCGCGCATCGGTGTGCCCTCCGCGCTGGCTCTGGGCGCGATCGGCGGGGCGCTCGCGGCCGCCGTGTCACGCCGCCACGAGCACTGACAACGCCACTCGCCCGCACGGCCACCGCGATACCCGCTGATAGGCTCCCCGGGTGTCATTCGCCAGCGACATCATCGGAACTCACTACCGCTATCCGGACTACTACCTGGTCGGCCGGGAGAAGATCCGCGAGTACGCCAAGGCGATCCAGTCGGACGACCCGCTGCACTTCGACGAGGAAGCGGCCAAGGCGGCCGGCTACTCCGACGTGGTGGCGCCGCTGACGTTCATCGCAATCGCGGGACGCCAAGTGCAGCTGGACATCTTCCTCAACTTCGATGTCGGCATCAATATCGCGCGCGTCATTCACCGCGACCAGAAGATCCATTTCCACCGGCCGATCGTGGCCGGCGACAAATTGTTCTTCGATTCCTGGCTGGATTCGGTCGTCGAATCACACGGCACGGTCATCAGTGAATTGCGCAGCGAAGTCACCGACGAGGACGGCAAACCGGTGATGACCACCGTGGTGACGATGATCGGTGAAGCCGCGGGCGACGAAGAGACCAACGCTCAGGTGGCCGCGATCGCCGCGGCGGCGCTGGGCAGGCAAACCCAGCGCTGACCTCGAGCGCTGCGAGCTGACCCGGGCCGCTCAGCCCAAGAACATGTTGCGACGCTTGGTCAGCAACTGGTAGAGCGTCTGCTGAATGGTCTCGCGCACCTGGTCGGTGAGATCGAAGGTGACCATCGGGTCGTCGGCCGCTGATTCGTCGTAGTCGGCGGTCTCGATGGGCTCACCAAATGTGATGTGCCACTTGGACGGAAGCGGTACCAACCCGGCCGGCCCGGCCAACGGGAACAGCGGTGTGATCGGGAAGTACGGCAGTCCCAGCACCCGGGCGAGCAGCTTCACGTCGGCGATCATCGGATAGATCTCCTCGGACCCGACGATCGAGCAGGGGATGATCGGCGCCTTGGTGCGCAGCGCCGCCGAGACAAACCCACCGCGGCCGAATCGCTGCAGCTTGTAGCGATCCTTGAACGGCTTGCCCAGGCCCTTGTAGCCCTCCGGGAAGACCGCCGTCAGCTCGCCGCCGACCAGCAGCCGGTGCGCATCGACGGTGGACGCCATGGTGTGGCCGGCCTTGCGGGCGATCGGGCCCATCATCGGCATGTCGAACACCATGTCGGCGGCCAGCAACCGCAAGTCGCGGTTGTTCGGGTGGTGGTCGTGCACCGCCACCGACAGCATCAGCCCATCGAATGGCAACGTCCCGGCGTGGTTGGCGACCAGCAGGCCTGCCCCATTCTTGGGCAGGTTCTCGATACCACTGACATCGACCCGGAACCAATTCTGGAAAAAGAAACGCAGCAAAGGCAGAACGAGCGCGTTGTTGAACTGGGGGTCGAAACCGAATTCGTCGACCGAGTAATCACCGGTGATCCGCTTGTAGACGAAATCGGCGATCGCCGAAATACGTTGCGCCAGTTCGTTGGGAGCCTCGTCGGGGCGACCAATTGTGGCAGCGCCACGACGCGCGTCGATTTCCCTTACGACAGCGGCAATATCGTCTGCTGAGGCGCGGGTGCCGGGGTCGGACAGCAGCGAGGGATGCCGGCGGGCAGCCTCGGCGCGCTGGGCAGCCCGCCGCGCGGCCGCTGCACGACTTGAATTCGAATGCAGCGGAATCACTTTCGCTTTGGATTCACCCGCCACTTCGGTTACCTCTTCCCCACCATCGGCTCATCAGCCGCCCCATCGTTGCGCTACGGCGACTGCGCGACTCTCCAGAGATCGTACCCATTTCGGGTCGATGATCGGGGTCAAACCTCGGCCACGCACGTAATCGTCGAAGGCCTCCATCGTCGTCCATTTCGGCGCAAACCCCAACTCGGAGCGCATTCTCGTCGTGTCCATGACGCGCCCGTAATTAAGCCAGTCCATGTGGTCACGGTTGAGGTCGGAACTGCGGCCCGTCCTGCGCAACGAATTCAGCGCCCAAAAGCCGGGATTCGGCAGTGGAAGCGCAACGCGCCCGGCGCGCCGGATCGCCTGCGACATCATGATCACGCCGTCGGCGCCGATGTTGAACGTGCCGGACCTGCCCGCCATCGTCGCGCGCTCCAGGGCCCCGAGAGCGTCCTGCTCGTGCAGCAGCTGCAGCCGCGCGTCATGGCCGAGCACCGTCGTCACCACCGGGCCGGCCAGATAGCGCGACAGCGCGGTGTCCATGCCGGGGCCAATCATGTTGGCCAGCCGCAGGATCGTGACCGAGATATCGGGCCTGCGCCGGCCAAGGCCGCGCACGTAGCCCTCGATATCGATGCTGTCGCGGGCGAAACCCTCGCCCGGCGGACGACGGCTGCTGCTGTCCTCGGTGTAGACCACCGGGTCGTGCGGATGCGAACCGTAGACCTCAGAGGTCGACTTGAGGATCACCCGGCGAACCGACGGCGCCTTCTGGCAGGCCGCGAACAACTGCATGGCGCCCATCACGTTGATTTCCTTCAACGTGGCGCGTCCACCCGAGCGTGGGGCGTAGGAGGCCGCTGCGGCATGCACGACGGTGTCGACTTCGCCGTTTCGGATCACCTTGGCGATAAACGGGTTTCGGATGTCTGCGCGGACGAACTCGGCGCGCCCCATCCGGCGCAGCAGGTCCTTGCTCGGCGCAATGGCGTCGACGGCGATGACCTTGTTGATCAACGGGTTCTGCACCAACCGGGCAGTCAGATACCCGCCGAGGAATCGACAGGCCCCGGTGACCAGCACGACCTTCGGGTAGTGCGGAGTTTCGGAGTCGGTACCGCCGGAATCCATCTGGACAGCCTATCGGCTCCCGACGGTGCCCGGCGTGGCTCGACATCTCACCGGGGCGAGCCCGGCGGAGGAACTACTTGCCGAGTTTTCTGCGCTGGACCCGGGTACGACGCAGCAGCTTGCGGTGCTTCTTCTTCGACATGCGCTTGCGCCGCTTCTTGATGACTGAACCCATGAAATCCGCTACCTAAGTCTTTGCAGTGCCCGCATCAGAGCAGGCTTCTCAATGTACTGCGACACCTTACCTAAGCAGGCATCCAGAACGGAAAACGGCCACCGATGAGCGCTTGCGCGAAGAGCAACTAGCCGTGTGAGACCAACGGCCTAGCCTGCGTCGAAGTACGACGTCTCCAGCAGGTCGTGGACGGCCTTGGCATGCACCCGGAACGATCGGCCCACCCGCACCGCGGGGAGCTCACCGTTGTGCACCAGGCGGTACACCGTCATCTTGCTGACACGCATCAGCGCAGCCACTTCGGCGACGGTCAGAAATTGAGCTCTGGCGGCCGGCGGGCTATCGGCGCCACCGGCGTCCCGCGCCGATTTTCCAGCCGAGTCCCGCGCCGATGGCCCGTTCATAGACGTCATCGCAACCCAATCCGTCAGGCACGGCAGTTCCAGCGGCTTCCCCACCGCTGGCACCCAGCCGTGCATACACGAGGAGAATAGCGTGGCGGATGGGGTTACTGCGACGGGTGTGGGTAGATCCATCCGAAAATTCTTGAACTACTCTGATGTAATTCCTAGCTGCTCAGAGCGTGTTTTCGCGGCGTCGATGGCAGCCGCGATGGCCGCCCGGACCCCACCCCTCTCGAGTTCCCGCAGGCCAGCGGCGGTGGTCCCGCCCGGGGAGGTCACCATCGCCCGCAGCCGGGCCGCAGAGGTGTCCAGTCCGGCGTCTTCGCCGGCGGCCCGCTCGCCGTCGAGGCGTTCGAGGAGCAAGGCGGCCGATCCGGCCATCGTTTGCACTGCGAGATCGGTCGCGACGGCCCTGCCGAGCCCGTTCGCGACCGCCGCATCGACCAAGGCTTCGACGAACAGGAAAAAGTACGCGGGCCCGGAACCGGAGATGGCCGTAACGGCATCGAGCTGGCTCTCCGGGACCATCAGCACGTCGCCGATGCACTTGAAGAGCGCCGCGACGTCGGCGAGCTGCTCAGGGGTCGCAAACCGGCCCGCAGCGAGCGCGCTGACGCCCGCACCGACCAAAGCCGGGGCGTTGGGCATCACCCGCACGACCGGTGAGCCGGCGGGCAGCCGGGCCTCGTAGAAACCGATCGTCACACCGGCCAGGACGGTGACGACGACCTGCTCGACGGTATCGCTCTCGGCCTGGGCGGCGGCCTCGGCGATCTCGGCGATGACGGTCTCGGCGTCGGCCGGCTTGACCGCGACGATCACGAACGTCGCAGTCTCCACCGCCTCGGCGACCGGCGCCATCCGAACCGAGTACTTCTCGCCCAGGTAGCGGGCCCGCTCCGGCATCCGTTCGGACACCACGAGGTCCTTGACCTGCCGGCCCGCCCGAAGCAGCCCCGCAAGGATCGCCTCGCCCATACTGCCGCCGCCGATGATCGCGATTCTGGCCATGGGCACAGACCCTATAGAACGGCTATTGGCTCGGCACCAAGGCCAGCTGGCGGGTCTGCACGATGATGCGCCCCGCGCTGTCGACCACGGTGTGGTCCTCGTCAAACCAGTCCTGGCCGATCTGGGTCGTCGTACACGCCACCCGCAGCCAGCCGTCGTCGGGCATGCCGCGCAGGTATGCGGTCATCTGCACCGTGGGCGCCCAGCCGCGACGGTTCACCGCGTAGGAGACCGGAACGGAGATGTCGCCGCACATCAGCGCGAACAACACGTCCACCGGCCCCTGTCGGGGCCGGACCCAGATCTTGAACACCGGTGCGCCGGACTCGGTGACCGTCTCGGTCAGCTCCGGACGGATATCGCAGCCGCGGGCCAGATTGTTGATCGCCGCCGCGGGATGGCCCGGCCCGATCGGCTCGACATGCGCAGGCGGCTCGACGCTCATCAGCGCCGTCACCGGGCTGGCCGACAGCAGCGGCTCGACGTGATGTTCCGGATCACCCAGGGTGACCACAGTGCGCACGCAGGTCCGCTCGCCCTGCACGAGCGCCACGTCGACCAGACCGATGCGACGGCCGCGCTTCTGCACGGTCGTGATCAGCCGCACCGCCCCGGGATCGGGCGCGGACAGGAAATCCGCCGATACTGCAACAGGCTCAAAGCCCGTATGCGCGTAGACCTCGCGAGCCGCCTTGGCGCACAACGCCAGCATCACACCACCGTGGATCTTCGGCCCAATTGTCCAGTGTTCGTTCAGGTTTGCGGTAAAGCCGTCTTCAGTTGGCGCCAGCAGCATCACTTCGTCGAACCGGGGGTACATCAATACCTTTCTCGCTCAACGCAACAGGTGAGTGCGCGCGAACTGAAGCGACTCAACCAGCAGTGACTCCCGCTCGGATTTGGTGCGCGCACCCGAGGTGGTGACTTCGAGGATCACATGGCCGGTGAAGTCGCTGGCCGCCAGCATCTGGCACACCTCGACGGTGGGCTGGGTTCCCCGTCCGGGTACCAGATGTTCGTCGGTCGATGCCCCGCTGCCGTCGCACAAATGCAGGTGCACCAGTCCAGAGCCCATCCGCTCGGCCATCTCCAGGGCGTCGGTGCCCGCCGTCGCGGTGTGCGACAGGTCCAGCGTGTAGTGGGCGTGGTTGCCGTCGAGCGGGTCGTACGACGGCGCGAACGCCGAGATCCCAACGCCGGGGCGGCCACCGCGCTTGCGCATCCGCTCGATCGACGGGTCCCCGGAGCCGAAGAACCGGTCGGCCCGGAACGGGAACATGTTCTCCACGGCGACCAGTACATCGCTGCGACTCTCCAGCTCGGCGACCTGCTCGCTGAATCCTTCGGCGTAGCGGCGTTGCCAGCGGAATGGCGGGTGCACCACGACGGTCTGGGCCCCAAGCCGCTCGGCGGCCTGCACGCTGCGGGTCAGCTTGGGAATGGGGTTGGCGCCCCAGACCCGCTGGGAGATCAGCAGACAGGGCGCATGGACCGACAGCACCGGCATGCCGTAACGACGGGACAGCTTGGCGATGGCCCCGACGTCCTGGCTGACCGTCTCGGCCCACACCATGAGTTCGACACCGTCGTAACCCAATTCAGCCGCGTACTCGAAAGCGGCCTCGGTCCTCAGCGGATAGACCGAGGCCGTCGACAAACCGACCTTGATTGCGGGGCGCACTGATGAATCAGGTCGATTGCAGCAGCGCCAGCGGCCCGAGTGTGACCAGCGCCCCGACCGCTACCGCGATGAGAGTGCTGGCGATGTCCTCGGTCTTCCGGACGATTCGGACGGCCACCACCAGGCCCAGGATGACCAAAACCGACAGCACCAGCGCCACGATGTTGTTCCATCGCCACAGCTGGTCGAACGCGATGAACAACCCGGCACCGAACGCGACGGCCAGGATCGACTGGCCGACAACCAGAAGGGCCCGCCACACCGCGGCGAGCTTGCCCTCGCGCGGATAGTCTGCGGGCTCGGCGGCTTCATCGATATCGGTCGCGACCGCGACCGCGCCGCCGCCTTCCTCCTCGTCGACGGTGACACCGCGGCGGGCCAGGTCGTCGGCCACCGTCTGGCCGCCGAACAGCGTGCCGCCCGAGGAGCGCAGGTAGGACTGCAGCTCGGCGGCCACCTCGACCTGCTCGTCGGGTGCCAGATCCAGCGCCGGGGCCGCTTCGTCCAGCGGATCGAAGGCCATCAGTTCGGCGTCGGACGCTTCGGTGTCCGATGCATTCGCCGCGGGTTGCGGCTCGGGTCTGCGCAGGGGCCGGGGGTCATAGCTGCGCTCGGGGCGGCTCTCCCGCCGGGGCAGCGGGCTGTCGGCGCGTGGCGGCGGTCCGTCGAAGGGCCGCGCCGGCTCCTCCTCGTCGACCTGCTCGACCTGCTCGATCGCGGGGGCCGATCCGTTGCCGGCCGGCGCTTCGGCGTCAGCTGCGGTCACCTCGTCGATTGTGTCGGCCGGCTCCTCGGCTACCTCGACGGCGGGCACCTCGACCTCACGCGCGATGGGAATCTCGCCGGTCCGAATGATCGGGATCTCGCCGGTCAGTTCGGCAACCGTCACCGCGTCAGTGTTGCCGCGCCGGCGGCGGCGGCGCCCGCCGACCGGCGGTGAGCCGATCGTTCCATTCTTGGCGAGCAACTCGGCCACCGAGATCGGTCGGCTGTTCTCGCTCTCATCCGGTGCAGTCATCGTGTGCCTCTCGATCGGGCAGTAGTCGACCGATCAAAAACCTTCTTTCCAGCATCCCCCACGGAGGTTTCCACCAGGGCCGTTCCGTCAGCTTCGCTATCGAGCCGACGCAGGATGATGCCCTCGCGCAGTGCCCAGGGACAGATGTCGACCGATTCCAATGACAGTGCTCGCATGCTTGCCTCCGCCACCAGAGCGCCTGCCACGATCTGTGGCGCCCGCTCGGCACTGACTCCCTCCAACTCGGCACGATCTGTCGTGGTCATCCTAGAGATGAAAGATATGAGCTGCCTCAGGCCGTTGGCTGTGAGCGTCCTCTTGACCCTGGGTCCCGCTCCCGACGGTGCCGCGCCGGTGAGCCGGGCCAGCGAGCGGAACGTCTTCGACGTCGCCACCGCCAGGTCGGGGACGCCGGCCTCCAGGACGAAGGCGCTGGCCTCGGCGAGCTCGTTGTCCAGCCAGTCGCGCAGCATCGCGACCCGGCGCCGGCCCGGTGGATCGTCGGGCAGCCATTCGCGGGTCAGCCGGCCGGCACCCAGCGGCAGCGACAACGCCACCTCCGGCGCCTCGTCGACCCCGTTGGACAGCTCCAGCGACCCGCCGCCGATGTCGAGGTTGATGATCCGTCCGGCGCTCCACCCGTACCAGCGCCGCACCGCCAGAAATGTCAGCCGGGATTCGTTGGCACCGGACAGGACCTGCAGGTTCACCCCGGTTTCGGCGAGCACCCGGGCCAGCACATCCTCGGAGTTCCTGGCATCGCGCACCGCGGAGGTGGCGAAGGCCATCAGGTCGGCGCATCCGGAGCTGGCGGCGATCTTGGCGAACTCGTCGATGGTCTCGATCAGCTTGTCGGCGCCGCGGCGGGTGAGCTTGCCGGAGTCGTCGATCGCCTCGGCCAACCGCAGTGCGGCCTTCGTCGAACTCATCGGAGTCGGGTGCCCGCCGCGGTGGGCATCGACCACCAGCAGATGAACCGTATTGCTGCCCACGTCGAGCACGCCTAATCGCACGTGAACAAACGTAGCGTGCGAGCCCACCGGCCCACTTGCGACATGGGGCAAAAGCCAGCGAGAGAGCCGAGCAAATGTGGACTACCGTTGGGCGCTGTGACAAATGGGCACCCCGGCGAAGTTGAACTGGACTTCCCCCGCGAATGGGTGGAGTTCTACGACCCCGACGATCCGGAACATCTCATCGCCGCGGATCTGACCTGGCTGCTGTCGCATTGGACGTGTGTGTTCGGGACCCCGGCCTGCAAGGGCACGGTCGAGGACCGCCCCGACGACGGCTGCTGCTCGCACGGCGCTTTCCTGTCCGATGACGACGACCGGGCCAACCTCGACGAAGCGGTCAAGAAGCTGACGGACGCCGATTGGCAGTTCCGGGACAAGGGTCTGGGCCGCAAGGGTTACCTCGAACAAGACGAGTACGACGACGAGCCGGCGCTGCGCACCCGCAAATACAAGGGCGCCTGCATCTTCCTCAATCGTCCGGGCTTCCCGACGGGCATCGGCTGCGCACTGCACACCAAGGCGCTCAAGCTCGGGGTCGAGCCGCTGACGATGAAACCCGAGGTGTGCTGGCAGCTTCCGATCCGACGCGTCCAGGAGCGGATCACCCGCCCCGACGGCAGCGAGGTGCTCAAGACCACGATCACCGAATACGATCGGCGCGGCTGGGGCGAGGGCGGCTTGGATCTGCACTGGTACTGCACCGGTGATCCGGGGGCTCACGTCGGCAAGAAGCAGGTGTGGCAGTCCTACGGCCCCGAATTGACCGAACTGCTCGGCGAGAAGGCGTACGCGGAACTGGCGGCCATGTGCAAACGGCGCGCGGGATTGGGGCTCCTTGCCATCCACCCAGCCACCCGCGCTGCCGAGTAACGGAGATATCGCGAACGCACGGATACTTGCCGGGAAGGAAGAAATACCAGTTGATCCGCGTATCAATTATTCGCTGAGAATGCTCTGGCAAGTTTGTCGCTGACCAACTATGCTCTGTCGGTTCGCCTTCTCCGCCGACGGAGGTTCAGATGAGGCAGTCGAAACGAAGCGCGTTTGTGTTCGTCGACGACGGACCCTTATGGCACAGCTTCCACCAGGTCGCCGCGCTTGTCCGCCGGCGCGGGTACCAGACCGTGCGGGTGACCACCGCCCGGACCGGACGACTCAGCCGACTGTTCGATCGCCTACTCTACGACCGAGCTCACTACCTGCCCGGCGTCGGCGGACTGGCACAGCTTGCCGACGTACTGGCCTCCCTCGACGTGGCACAGATCTACGCGACCGAGACAGTCCTCGGGGCAATTGGCGACGACGTCTTCACCGTCCTGCCACAGGACCTCGCCGCTGAGATGCGGCGACGTACGCGGTACAGCGACAAAATGCGCGCTGCCGCAATCGCCACTGAAGTCGGCGTGTCAGTACCCGAACAGATTCCCGGATCAGCCGGATCAGACTGCGCTATCGAGAGACTCGGCCTGCCGCTTGTGGTCAAAACCAAGATGGGGGCGGCAGGTTTCGGTGTGCGGATCGCCGACTCGCCGGAAGTGGTCAAGCAAGCCGTCGCGGAACTGGGCCCCGTCGACGACCTTTATTACGAGAATTTCATCGACGGTCCGGTCGTGTGTTATGCCGCCTTTGTCGCGGCGGAAGGCATCGTGCAGGAACTGACGTATCAGGCCGTTGCTGCATCGAACGATGACACGGCCGCGCCGCCGTTATACGTGGTGATCGATGATCCCCAGTTGGCAGCTGCCGGCCGGCGGGTGTGCGAACGAGTGGGTATTCGCGGGCCGATAAACATGCAGGCGATTCGTGATCAGAACGGGACGAACTGGATGATCGACCTGAACCTGCGTCCATTCGGGGGAATGCTCTCCCACGACCAAGAACTCGTCGACACCGCCGCCGCGTACCTCAACGCGGTCGGTCTCACGGACGTGGCTCCGCTCCGCCGGAAGGCTACGGTGGGCGCCGAGGTGGCGGAATTCCCTAATGACGTAGAGCTTTTGGCCAGGCGGGGCAGGTATCTCGACGCGTTGCGGGTCTATCTTCGTCGCTCTCCGAAGTTCCATCCGTTGTTCGGGCTCAATTACATCGCATTTGCCGCACTCAACGGAGTCGCCTCGAAACTGGACATCTGAGCGCTTTACTGCGGTGACCGCCAGGCCCGCCGCACGACGACGAGCTGAGACGGACTGTCCCTCAAGCGGGGCCGTCGACCACTTCCACGAGCAGGCCGGTTAGGCATCGAGTTCGCCGCGCTCCGCGGCCAGCAGGAGATCACCGAGCATCGACGCCGAGCGGTGCAAATCGAACTCATCGGCGACGAGGGCGCGCCCGGCCTCGGCGAAGTCGATCGCCTGCGGTCCGCGCTCCACCACGACGGCCAGCGTGGCGTTGAGGTCGGCGGCATCACCGGGAATCGACAGAAGTCCTGTGGCACCGTCGACGACGAGCTCGGGGATTCCGGACAGCGCGGTCGACACCGTGGGCACGCCGCTCGCCAGCGCCTCCATCAAAGCCACCGGCAGGCCCTCCATCTGACCGTCCTGCGCAACGACGCTCGGAAGCACGAACAGGTCCGCGTCCGCCAACGCCGCCCGGACCTCGTCCTCACTGCGACTACCGAGGAACCGCACCCGCTCACCCAACCCTAGACGGACTGCCAGCTCTTCGAGGTCACCCCGCAGCACGCCGTCGCCGACAATGTCGAGCGTTATCCGGTCGACGCTCGGTCCACCGATCGCCAGCGCCTCAAGTAGGACCGCGTGCCCCTTGTAGGCCTGCAGCGAAGCGACCACCAGCGCCCGCACCGGCCCGTCAACGGGGATGCCGCGCGGACGGAACGGATACGATGCCGTGTCGATTCCCATGTGCACCAGATGAATTGGGGTGCGCGCGGCGTTGCGCCTGTCCAAGAGACTACGATTGAACTCTGAAATCGTAATCACGAAAAGCGCATCGGCGATCTTGCGATCCAGCATCGAGGTATCGACGTAGATGTCGTGGGCGTGCGCGGTGAAACTGTATGGAGCGCCGATCAACTGGGCACACACCCAAGCGGCCAACGCCGGATAGGTGGCGTAGTGCGCATGGATGTGCGGTGGACGCTCGCGCCGGCTCAGATCCCTGGCGTGGGCACACGCCAACGGCACCGTCGCCAGCGCGCGCGCCAACAGCGCCGGCCGGCGGCCGTAGCCCGCGGTCACCGCGGCCAGCACCGAGCCCAGGGCACGCGGACGGGTGACTGCGGCCCATCCGAAACCGGCGAGAGCCTGCCCGCTGGAGGGCCGAATCAGCCGTTTACTCCACGGCCGCGCGATGTCGTGAACCACGGTGTCGGGCGACGGGAATAGCGATCTCAATTCAAGTTCGAACCTACCGCTGCGATCCAAGGCGTCGAGTTCACGGACGATGAACGTCTCTGAGGTGATGGGAAATCGCGACACGATGTAGACGATGTCGGCCCGGCTCAACGGCGGTCACCCATCGCCTCAAGGTACAGCGCCCGCAACCGCTCCAACCACACCGTCGCCGAGAACTCGCTGTGGGCACGCTCCCGGGCCGCGGCACCCAATCGCCGCCCGAGTTCGCGGTCACCGAGCAGCTTGCAGATCGCCTCGGCCAGGCCATCTTCGGCGCCTGGCTCGAACAGCAAACCTGTGGTGTTGTCGAGCACGATGTCGGAGATGCCACCGACTCGCGAAGCGGCGATGGGCCGGCCTGTGGCGGAAGCCTCGATAAGCACCGTCGGCAGGTTCTCCCCGTAGATGGACGGGACCAGCACGACGTCGGCCGCACGGTACACCGCCGGCATGTCGGTGCGCACACCGGCGAAGCGAACCGAGCCCTCCAAAGCGAGATCGGCCACCAGATTACGTATTTCGGACTCCAATGCACCACCCCCGACCAGCACCAGCACGGCGTCCGGGAACTTCTGCAGAACCGTCGGCCAGGCCCGGATCGCGACGGGGATGCCCTTGAATCCCCGAAAGGCCGCCGGCAACACCACAATCGGTCCCGCGCCGGCGCCGAGGTCACTGCTCACCGCCGGGTCGGCCGGACCCGGGGTGAAGTTCGCCAGGTCGATCCCGTTGTGCAGCACCGACCAGTTGCGGGGCATCCTGCGCGGGCGGTAGGCCTCCTGGAAGGAACGGCGCGACGCCTCCGAGACGAACAGGGCCCGATAGGACCGGGTGGCGGCCTCCACGGCAAGCCGCTCGCGCCACTTCGCACGTCCGGAAAGCGGAAGCACTACGTGGTGAAAGGTACACACTATGGGCGTCCGAGCCAGCGCGGCAGCTGGAACCGCCAGCGTCATGGCCATTTCCAGGTGCGCGTGCACGACGTCGTAACGCCCACGCCGGATCAACTTGGTGAGCCGGGGCAACGCGACCGGGTCCCGCAGCCGGCGAATACCCAACGACGAGGTGGTGACGCCGGCGTCGGACAGGATCCCCATCGTCTTTTCGGAGTTGAGCTCCTCGGGGGATACGCTCACGACGTCCATGTCGATGTCACTGCCTCCAGCGGCCGCAAACATCGGCGCCAGCAGTGTCTCGGCGCCCCCCATCCGGAACGCGTCGATCAGGACGAGCGCGCGAATTGGTGCATTCACGCCAGCACCCTGAGTTTCTCCCAAGGGACATGTTCCATTGCGTCATAGTCCCAACGGAATCCGGCCTTCGTGTAGGTTTCACCGATGGAACCCGGCCCAGCCGACGCGTCGCGTTCGAAAATCACGCAGAGTGAGGTGCCCGCGACATCCATGACGTACCCACCGTAGCGCTGCAATGCGACTGCGACGGCCCGCTCACCTGGTGTCAGGTTCAGCTTGCTGAGGTCCAGCGACGGGTCGAGCTGCAGCAGCGCACCCTCGGGTAAGCAATCATCGCGGACCGAATCTCCGTCGCTCTTCAGCGCTGGTGGGCGAAATGTCTTGCACGCATTGTCGGTCGCTAACGCCACGGCGTGCATGATGACTCCCGCCTTGATCTCAGACACCCGGATCACCCCACCGAGCCGGGACGCACCTGAACCGGTAGACATGCCGCCCCACCCAGATCCGCGCAGGCTGTTCACGGCACCGAAGCTTGCCGACCACTCCTCGCCCTTCCTGACGGCGCGCCAGAACTCGAAAATCGTTCCGCTGGCGGCGTCGACCGTCACCATTGCCCCGTCGGTGCCCGTACTGGGTATCGCACCGTCCGGAACCAAGACGGGCCACCCGGCGAAGGGGCAGATGGAGTTCGTGTACTCAGTGCATTTCACCGAGTAGGAAGGCGTTGCCGGACCAACCTCATAGATCGGGATGGCGTACTCGACGAGGTTTGCGTTCAGTGCCCGCTCACGCTGCACCGCGGCGATCATCGCGTCGCTGTTGCGATCCAGCTCTACATCTGACGGGATGAGTTGACGCCAGGGACTGCTGGAGGCGAAGGAGCTGACTGGTGCCGATTGTTTCGAACATCCGGTCAGTCCGGCCAACGTGACGACTGTCGCCGACACCGCGACGAACGCGGCAGGGGTTCGGCTAGCTCGAGATCGCGGCATTCCCGCCTCCCGCCCGAGTCAAGGCTTCGCAGATCGTCGCGGCCGCGGCCGCCCAGGCGCCGGCTACGCTGCGCTCCCCCGACTCGCCAAGCTGGGCGGCCAACCGTGGGTCAGCGAGCAGCTTGAGCATCGCGTTCGCCAGTTCCGCACTGTTGCCCGGTTCGACCAACAGCCCAGTCACCCCGTCCCGGACCGATTCCGGCAGGTCGCCGGTGGCGGTGGCCACGACCGGTCGCCCGAACGTGTAGGCCAGGTGAGCGACCCCGCTCTGGGTGGCACGGATATACGGGGTGACCACTACCCGGGCCGAATTGAGCAGCGGCGCAACCTCGTCGATCGGCACGTACCCGGATCGGGCATCGACGTTACCGACCTCGCGCGCCCGTTCGAGCACATGGTCGATGTCGAGGTCGGCACCGACCGTGCCGGCCAAGACCAACCGTGCCTCCGGCAATTCCCGACGGACGAGAGCGAATGCGTCCAGCAGCACGTCGATGCCCTTGTACTTGGTCCACACTCCGAAGAAGAGTGCAACGGGCTCGGTCTCGGTTACCGGCACCACCCTGATGTCGGGACCCCGCAGCCCCGGCTCCGGACCATGCGGGATCAAGTACACCGGGCAGCGAGGCTCCCAGTGCTGAACGGCCAGCTCCCTGGTCCTGGGGCCCAGAGTGAACGCGACATCGAGGCTTCGCCAGGCTGCGCCGAACGCCCCGGTGACCAACCCGCCGGTTTTGGGCGAGCTGGTGTCCTTGGCATCTGAGCGCGGCAGGGGCTCATGCGCGATGAGCCCGAACAGTGTGCCCGTCAACAGTTTTGACAGTGCGACGACGAACATGGGTTCGAAGCTGAACCGCCATTGCGACCACAGCACCGCGTAGGGCCGAGCCACGACGAGACGCAGGCTGAGGACCACCCACGCCAAGACCAGCTGGGCGGCACGAAGAGCGCGACGCATCAGACGGAAGGGGCGGGAGCGGACTCGTACGTCGGCTGGATGCCAGGTGGGCAACACCGGTCGGACGACGAACCCCGGCTGTGAGGAGACCATTTCGGGCCGAGGGCCCGTCCATAGCTCCACCCGTTCACCGCGGGCAGCCAGTGCGCTCCCGAGTTCGAAGGCGAATTGGAACAATCCCCCAGACGGCGAAAGCTCTACCAGCAGCAATGGTTTCCGGGTCATACCGACATCAGATCCGGTACCGGACAGCGGTGCTGATCGGCCATCACTCAACTCTCACTGCTGTCGACAACGTGCCGTGAATCGTAGCTGCCCATCGACGACTACCGCACTCCCTCGTCCGATGCGGGCGGCGTGACGATCTGGCTCAAATCGATGTGGCGGAAATCCGGCTTGGCGCGCAACCGCACATTGAACTTCACATTGAAGGTAAACGGATCGTCGGTCGGCACGTCCAACGACCGGCCGTACTCCGCCGCGACGGCCGCCGGCTCGTACCCCATCAAGACCAGCAACGTGGGAAAAATGTTGTAGTGGCTCGAGGCATTCCTGTTCCGCGCAAGATTCGTCTGCCAATCGAGCGCTTTGACACCTTTGCCCTGGATGACCACCAATGGCACCAACCCCTCCTCCGGCACCGGTTCTGTGTCGCAATGTGTGTTCACTCCAGGGTTGCGCCGTTCGTGCAGATTTTGACCGTGGTCGGAGGTGTAGATCACCACGGCATGGCTCAGATCCGCCTGCGTAAGCAGACGCCGGAAGAACTCACCGACACCCCACTGCAACGTGTTGCGGTAACTGTTGCGGTACCGCACCCAAGCCTCCGGACTCCCGTCGAAGCCCTCTTTCGTTCCCTTTTCGGCGACATCATCGGAATGGTCACGAGGCAGCGCCGGCTGATACTTGAGGAAATCATCCGGATACTTGTTGGCCACCGGGAAGTGCGCACCGACCTTGTTGACGACGATCATCTGCAGCTTGTCGTCCCCGAGCAGGGTTACCAGCTTGTCCAGCGCGGCCATGTCACGCTGCACCACCGGCACGCCGTCGAACTGGATGAATTGGTCGATATCGGCTTTTTCAGCGTCTGTCATCAAGTTCTGCAACTTGCCCGATGTGGTCTGGCCGTCGATGTAAACGGTGCTGAGGCCGGCCTTCTTCGCGTACTGCCAGATCGAGGGCATGGACACGTTGATCCGCGGGTAGTCGTCTCGGGTGCCCCCATAGCGCAGAGTGACATTCGTGCCGGCGCTGCAGTTGGTGATGGAGGCGGCATATCCGTAGTTGACGATGTCGACCCCCGGGTAGGTCTGGGTCAGGTTGGTGGCTACCCCGGCCGGGGTGTTGAGGTCCAGGTAATTGCCGGAAACGGCTTCATCGATGATCAGCACGATGTCACGAGCCATAGGAGCGTGTGTGTGGGCGAGCGTGACGGGCTGGCGCGGGGTGGCACTCCCTTGCATCATCTCGTAGCCGTACAAGCTCAAGTAGCCCAGCGGTGGGTATACCGGCGCCAAACCTCGTGACCCATCCCCGGACCGGATGAACATCACACCGACCAGCAAGAGAAAGACCAGAGGCGGTGCCAGGACCGGCAACAGTCGCGGCAAGCGCGGCACCGGCCCGGGTCGGAGACCGATACCCAGCAGCAACAGCAGTGACTTGCCCACGGCCAACAGGATCTGATCGCGGTACTGCTCGAGCGCCTCGGTCAAAAACCCGGCCGAATCGAGCATCGAGATGAACGCGTCATAGGTCAGGAAGGAACCGGTGATACCTGTGTAGGTATCGAAAAATCCCGCACTCACTGCGAGAAGCAAAGCCAGGGGCCAGCGTACCCAGCCAGTGCGGATCCAGCCTACGAGCAAAAGCGCCGTCGTCGTTAAGACGAGGAGTCCCAGGTAAACGAGCAACGCCGGGCGCAGGCCCAGCATTTCGACTCGACCCAAGTAATAGCTGAAGGATGTCACGAACCAGGCCGCCAACAAACCGAGTTTGACGCGTCCGCGCACGCTAGTTGGCCCTTCTCCCAATCCGAAAACAGACAGGCCCCCGAGCAGCCTGAACGTAGATTAGCCGAGAACCACCCCAGTCAGCTTGAAGGCGTGCTGCCCAGCCGTGTCTGAAACGATCGGGAATTGCCAGGCTGGCCCGTCGAGGACCACGAATCGAGTCGCCCGGTCCAGGGGGCCGCTACCCACTCGCGGATCGCGTTGTCACCGCGTCGTGCGCTGAAGGCTGCCCGGACGCGACGTCCGGACGCCGCCTCACCCACATCCGGGACAGGAGCAGGCCCGCTACGATCGCGGTGCAGACGCCGAGACCTCCGGCCACTAGCGTGGCGAAGTTTGAGCGCTTCTGCGAAGGAGTGATCTGCATGCTACCGACGGTATGCAACGAGTACTGCTGATAGCCGATTGACGAGCGCAACGCCGTTTCTGCGTACGCTGCAGCAAGCTGGATCTCGTCGCGGGCTTTGCCCGCCGTTTCCGATTCGGCGGTGAAAGTCAGCAGCCCCCTGACCGGGTCGGCGAGGACGCTGACCGACGAACCAGGGTCATGCACGATGTCGGCGATCGTCGGCAAGAACTCCACACGGGAACGTATGTCGAGCGCATATGCGTACCAGCCATCGATCTGACCTTCGGGAATCAATGTCATCCGCTGAGTGGCTGTGACAGCCGCGGAACTGCTCGCGGTCAGGTACACCCAAGACGCCGAGAATCCAAGGACTACGGCCATTACCCACACGGCCACAGCACGAAGAACTCGACGCGCAACGCCAACCGACAGCGGTAACGCGGGCGCAAGGCCGGCTGCGAGGGCGACCACCACACCAAACGTGCGGAAGTACGTGAGATGCAAAGCGACGCTGGCGGCAGACCATGCCACGATCGCCGCGCACACCGCGGCCGACAGAATTCGGTCGGGGGAGCGAGGTTGCTCGACGATGGCCAACGCCACGACCGTCAAAAACCCCAGAACGAGGACCAGCCAGCCGGCGAGGCCGATCACGCCGGACCCGGCGAGAAACTCGACGTAAACGTTGTGCGGCGCATCCGTCGGCTCCTCCACGGCGACGGGCACACGCCCGCCGAACTCGATCACCTGGCCGGGAAAGGTCCCCGGTCCGAAGCCGAAAAAAGGTCGCTCCTTGAACATCAGCCATGCTTGCTGCTGCGCCGCGACTCGGCCCAGCACCGACGGATCAACGTTGTGGTTGACCTGCGCACGCGTCACATCTTGGAGTGCTTGCACCAGCCGGTTGCCGACGCCTGGCGCCGCGATGACAAGCAACGCCACGGGCAGCATCGCCATCCCCTGTCGTCGCACCGACCTGCCGGAAGCTATGAACCACACGGCGATCGCCGTGCCGGCGGCGACGAACGTCCCCCGAGATTGGGTCAGGTAGAGGCCGGCAAGTATGGCGATGACCGCGAGCACCCACAGTGTCGCGGCACCCCGCCGGCGGGATCGCAGTGCACGCGTGAGAAGCGCTGCCGCCAGTGGAGCCGCCATAACCAAGTACCGGCCCCAGAAATTCGAGTCCGGCAGGGGGCCGCCGTAGCGACGCGTGGCCAGTCCGAGGATGACCTTTCCTGAATGCTTCGCCACGGCGGCGAAACCACCAAATGGCATCGCGCCGTTGAAGACAAGCTCATTGACGAGGGTCAACCCAGAGAGCAACGCGAGTGGCGCGACGATGGCGGCGGCCACCGCCCATGGCCGTGCGGTCAGCTGAATCAGCACCAGCACCGTCATGACAAAGACGCAATCCAGCGTCGCCCTGCTCAAGCTGTCCAGCGACTCCGACACGTCGACACTGCCGATCGTGGCTACCGCCTGAGTCGCAAGGTAGATACCGAAGATGCCGGCGCACGCCGCCGTCCACGCGTTGAGCCGGCCCCTGTTGCGCGGGTCACGTAGCGCGAATCCGACTGCCAGCAGGCCGAGCAATAACGAAGCCGGGAAAACTGGGACCGCAATGTGAGGCGCCAGCACGCCGGAGACGTTCGTAACCTCGGTGACGACCAAGATGATCAACGCCACTAGGGGACGCCGCGCCGCGAACATGAGCCCGGCCCCGGCGATCGGTGCGGCGACCAATAACAGCGGACGATCCGACCCCAGCAGGGTGAGCGCGCCGAACATCGAGCCCGCGGCCGCCAGCATCAGGCCGCCGACCTCGTTCGCCGGCTTCGCCAGCGTGGACGAACCCGTGATCACCCCCGCAGATTCTCTTCCACACGGAGTTCGGGGGGTTCGGGGGTCCTGTCACCACGCGCCGACGGAGTAGACCGCCGGCGGACGATGAACCACCCGATCCCGCCGGCGACCAATAGACCCCCAAGCGCTCCCGCCGCCGCCACCTGGACTCGACTGGACGCAAACGCTTGAACGGCAGTGCCTTTCTGGGGCCACAACACATCCACAAAGTATGGAGCAGCCAGAGAGGTTACTTCCGCGGTCGCCGTGGTCAGCACGTCGTTGAGACCCGTCTCGGCAGCAGCCGAGGAGGGCGCTGTGACCGTTACTCTCAGCATTGTGGTTTCCGGCAGCGCAGCCGCGGTCAGCGTGAGTTCGCTCTGCGGGACGTTCGCGGCCTTCGCCGCCGACGGCAGCCAGCGAGAGTCGTCGTAGACGATCGCCGCCGTTCTAGTCACCTGTCCGCGGGTGAGAACATCCCAGAAACTTGACGCTTCAGCGGGCGTCAAGTCGCGGCCCGGGAGCAGCGCGACATTTGCCGAAGCTGTATAACGGCTCGCTTCCGGCGTCGCCAACGCGCCGAGAAGCCCACCGAGAATCGCACCGGCCAGCACGAACAGTGCAATGACGATTCGGGACTTGGTCATGATCCTTCTTTCGGCGGGGACTGCACGCTTCCCGTTCGCCGCAGTTGTCGTCGGACGGTCGCGGTGAATGCAGCGACCAGGCGCGGCGCGGTAAACCGCAAAAGAACAGTATAAACGACGACACCGGCCAAGAAGAGCAAACTTAGTTCCACGGGTGCCAGCAGGCCGGAAATCGCCGGGCGCAGGCCCATCAGCACCGCTCCCATCCCCACGGCGGCCGCGGCGGGGCGTAACAGCGCGCTGGCCAGAGCAATCCACCGCACACTGGTCACCCGACGCAGCACCGTCAGCCGCAACGCGAGGTGAAGGACCTCGGTGCCCAGCAGGGCGCAAGCCACCAATGTTGCACTGCGCCCGGCAGCCCACCAGATCGGGCCGATCAGCAAGACGAACTTGCCGGCGTTGATCGCCGTCAGGATTCCCGGCCTGCCGATCGCTTTGAACACGTCACCGGCATGAAAGGACGCCGAGTAGATGACGGTGTACATGGCCAGCACCGACAGAATCGGCGACGAACCCGCATAGTTGGGACCGTAGAGGGTGGCCACTAGCGGCTGTGCAGCTACGGCCAGGCCGATCCCCACGGGCGCGGTCATCGCGATGACCGCGGCCAGAGCCTTCAGGTAGTGATCGATCAGCGACTCCCGATCGTGCTGCAGGCGGGACAACGCGCTGAAGAGCACCTCGCTGGTCACTATGCACAAACTCAGAACCAGCAGTTCCGGAATCCGGTACGCGAGGGTGTACAGACCCAGTTCGTCTGCGCCCAAACGCTTTCCGACTGCCAGATAATCGATGTTGTAGATTGCGTAAGCCAGCAGCGTGACCGCCGTCACCGGGAGGCCGAACCGGACAAGTTCGCCGACCACCGCACGATCGAATCCCGGCCTCGGATAGGTGCGGGCCACCAGCCAGTACAACAGCGTCATCACCACTACAGCGGCCAGCTGGCCGTATACCAGGCTCCACACACCGAGCCCGAAAGCGGCCAGTGCGATGGTGACAAGCGTCTTGGTCAGCGCTCCGAGCGCCTCCGGGGCTAGCCGCGCCGAGAAGTTCATCGAGCGGCGCAGCCACGCTGACGGGATGGTGCTCACCGCCGACAGCGCCAACCCAATGGCCAGGACCCGAATCATGCCGGCCAGCTCCGGGTGCTTGAGCGCACCGGCAGTGAGGTTGGCAGTCGCGGCCAGAAGCCCGCTGAAGAACAGGCCGAACAGCACCGACAAAGTCAGCCCGGTTGACGCCAGGTGGCTCCAGTCGCGCCGGTTCTGCACCAGGGAGGCCGCGACGCCGAGGTCCTTGATGTACTCGAAGAGATTGACCACGAGCAACGCCAGAGCGAAGAGGCCGAATTCCGCCGGGTCGAGCAGCCGGGCAACCACCAAGGTCATCACCAGCGTCGAGCTCTTGCTCAGCGCGAAAACGAGGTAGTTCCAGGCAGCCTGCCTGCCGGTCGCCGGAGCCGCAGGCGTGGACGGTCCGTCGCCGGGCACCGGCGACGGATCCATGTGGCGTTCGTCGGCCGGGCCTGAAACCGTCACAACTCCACCCCCAGCAAATGGCCGACGGCGTCGACCCGGAGCCGGCCCCCTCTGTCGGGCCAGCAGGAGCCGACGTTCCCACATGACAGGCTACAACCTGGCTGGCTACCATCGCGCGATGTCCGTCGCGCTGATCAGTGCTGTTGACCCCTACCCCACCAACGCGGGCAAGATGGTTGTCCTGGCCGGGTTCATCGAGTACTTCGCCGCCCGCCACGGCGCGGACAACGTGCACTACATCAAAGTCGGGGCGCCACCTGTCGAGCAGTTTCCGGTTCGGGTGCACGTCGTCCCGGGCCCCAGCCGCGCGGAGGTCCTCGCCAACGTCATGACCAAGGTGGTCACCGGCAGGGCCAGCCTGCAGGAGGCGTTCCTGGGTTCCGCGCGGACCGCCGCGGCCATCACGTCGATTCTCGAGGAGATCCGCCCCACGCTGCAGGTGTACGACACTGTGCGGATGGCGCAGTACGCGCCCGACCGGATCGCGACCGACCAGATCTGCTACCTCGACGACCTGTTCTCGCAGCGCTACGACCGCATGCTGGAAGCCGCCGCGCTCTATCCTGACGTCGACATCAGCCCGCTGGGCAACTTTGCCGAGCACATCCCGCGTCGGCTGCAACAGTGGGCCACCAACCGGATCGGGCAGTCGGTGCTGCTGCGGGCCGAGCGATCATTGGTTCGGCGCAGCGAGGACCGGGTGGCGCGCAGGTTCCGTCGGTCACTGTTGATCAACGCCGGCGAAGCGGCCGTTCTGCGGGAACGCACCGGTCTGCCGGTGGAGCGGATCTCGGACGTGCCGCCGCTGCTCTCCGCACCGGCGACCGTGGAAAGGCGTTACGACGGCCGGCCGGAGTTCGTGTTTCTCGGTCTACTGTCGCTGCCCCACAACGACGATGGACTGCGCTGGTTCCTGCGGGATATCTGGCCGACGGTTCTGCAGCGGCGTCCCGACGCCCACCTGCGGGTGATCGGACGAGAGGCGCGCCCGGAGGTTCTGACCCTCGCTAAACGGATGGGCAGCACGGTTTCCGTGGATGGCTACGTCCCCGACCTCAGCGGGGCGCTCAGTCAGGCCGCCGCTCTGGTCAATCCGCTGCGCTTCGGCTCGGGAATCAAGCTCAAGGTGATCGAGGCGCTGGCGGCGGCGGTACCGGTGGTGTCGACCCCGGTCGGCGCCGAGGGCGTGGCGAGCGGTGCCGGCACCGGCATCGTGGTGGCCCGCGAGCCCGCGGCCATCGCCGACGGGCTTCTCATGTTGACCGATCCGGCGCGCAACGCCGAGATATCTGCTGCGGCCCAGGCGCACTTCCTGGACGCGTTCTCCCGGGAGGCTGTGTTCCGCGCCTACGACGCCACCTTCGCGTGACCGACCTTTCAAGCCGGGCCTCACCGGGCTGTGGCAGCTCAGCGGCCGGTCCAACCTACGGATCGAGGACGCCGGTGCGGCCGGACCCGCCCTACGTCGAGAACCGGTCGCCCGTCCAGGATCTGGTCATCACCGCAAGACGGTCAAGGCGGTGCTGAGCGGCGACGGCCCGGACTAGCAGTATCTCCGTTGGAATTTGCTGAATCTGCATCACTCTGCGCAAAACCAGTGAGGCACGTCATCCGTCGCTACGGTTGCCTTGTGGCCTAACTGCAGTTACGGTGCAGTTAATAGCAGTTCTACGATACCGAGGGCAGATTTTCGCTGTGTTGGCTGAACAGTCCGATAACCAAATCTCAGCTGGTAATGGCTGGGATGAAAATCTTCGCCAAAACTCGACCTCGCCGTTGTTTTTCGAGAACAGCATCCCCCCGCTGTGGCCTGAGACACGGGCCTCGCGGCGCGAGACACGACATGTCCGCCATTCCAAGCGGATGGTCGTCAGCGACACCGCGATTATTTGCGTGATGTTGGCCGCCGCGACGGTGCTGGTGTTTGCCGGGGATCCGGACGCGCTGCTGACCTACGCGGTGGGCTCGGCAGGTCTGGCTGCACTGTGGATGGCCGCGCTGGGCCTCAACGGCTACCGCGCACGCCGCGTCGTCGGCCGCGGTGTCAGTGAGTACACCAGCGTCATGCTCGCCACGCTGCAAGTGTTCGGGCTGATCGCGATCGGTGCGCTACTGCTCCACGTCGACGTCTCTCGGACGTACCTCGCCATCGCAATTCCGGCCGGATTGATCGGCCTGTTGCTCAGCCGCCGCCACTGGCGCCGGGTGGCGGCCGCCGAACTCAGCCGTGCCGAGCACCAGGTTTCGGTGCTCGTCGTCGGTGGCTCGAGATCGGCCGCCGACGTTGCGGCGACCTTCGTTCGTGATCCCAGCGCCGGGTACCGCGTCGTCGGGATCTGCACCCCCGCGGGACCGACGGCGCAAGACCACAGCATCGACGTCGACGGGCAGTCCATCCCCGTCGTCGGGATCGACCAGGCGATCGCCGATGCCGTGCGCCGAACCGGGGCGCATGCGGTCGCCCTCGCGGCCACCGACCACCTGCACCCAACCGAGGTCCGCCGGTTGATCTGGGAGCTCGATTCACTGGGCGTGGACCTGCTGATCGCCCCCGGACTGGTCGACATCGCCGAAGACCGGTTGCACAGCCGTCCGGTGGCGGGCATGGCCATGTTCGAGGTGACCAAGCCGCAGCACGAAGGGGCGAACTCACCGGCCAAGCGGGTCTTCGACATCGTCTTCACGACGTTCGCGATGATTGCGGTCGCGCCGCTGTTCGCACTCGCGGCACTGGCCGTCCGGCTGTCCAGTCCCGGCCCAGTGTTCTATGTGTCCGAGCGGATCGGCCTGCGGGGCACCACGTTCAAGATGCTCAAGTTCCGCAGCATGGTCGACGGCGCCGACGCCGGCGCGTCGGCGATGATCGCTGCCGACGGCAGTAGCCCGATGTTCTGGAAGCCAAAGGACGATCCGCGAATCACGTGGGTCGGCAAGATCATTCGCAAGTACAGCATCGACGAGCTGCCCCAGTTCATCAACGTGCTGCGCGGTGACATGAGCGTGGTCGGCCCTCGGCCGCAGGTTCGCCGTGAGGTCGACTCGTATGACTACCTGGTTCGTCAGCGGTTGACCGTCAAGCCCGGGCTGACCGGTCTGTGGCAGGTCAGCGGGCGCTCGGACCTCCCGCTCGAAAACGCCGTCCGCCTGGACCTCAGCTACATCGAAAACTGGTCACCCATCAAGGATCTGGTGATCATCGCCAAGACCGTCAGAACGGTCCTGCGCGGTGACGGCGCCTACTGAATCTGGCCAGCCGGGTGGCGATGCGGCGCAGCGAAGCGAGCCGCTGAGGAGTCCGGCAATCAGACCCAGCCGCCGGCTTTCTCAGCCCTCCAGCTTGTAGCCCAGCCCGCGCACCGTGACCAGGTGCACCGGGTTGGCCGGGTCGGCTTCGATCTTCGACCGCAGGCGCTTCACATGGACGTCAAGGGTTTTGGTGTCGCCGACGTAGTCCGCGCCCCACACCCGGTCGATGAGCTGACCACGGGTGAGCACCCGTCCGCTGTTGCGCATCAGGTACTCCAGAAGGTCAAACTCTTTGAGCGGCAGGGTAATCGGCTCGCCGTTGACCGTGACGACGTGGCGCTCGACATCCATGCGCACCGGCCCGGCCTCCAGGATGGCGTCGCCGATACCGGAGTCTTCGGAGTCGCTGCCGCGGCGCAGCACGGCGCGGATGCGGGCGATCAGCTCGCGCGCCGAATAGGGCTTGGTGACGTAGTCGTCGGCACCGAGCTCCAGACCGACGACCTTGTCGATCTCGCTGTCGCGAGCGGTGACCATGATCACCGGCACGCTGGAGCGGGCGCGCAGCTGCTTGCAGACATCGGTGCCGGTCATCCCGGGCAACATGAGATCGAGAAGCACGATGTCAGCCCCGGATCGGTCGAATTCGGCAAGGGCTGACGGACCGTCACCGACCACAGTGGCCTCGAACCCCTCCTTGCGGAGCAGAAAAGCCAGCGGGTCGGCCAGGGACTCTTCGTCCTCCACAATCAACACATTGGTCATTGGCGTAATGCCTCCTCGTCAATGGCCGATTGATCGGCCGGTTCGTCTTCGTCGTTGTTGGGATAGGCGGGTATGGACAGGGTGAACGTCGAGCCGGTTCCCGGCTGGCTCCACAGCCGGATACTGCCGTTGTGATTGGCCGCCACATGCTTGACGATGGCCAACCCAAGGCCGGTGCCGCCGGTGGCACGGGAGCGCGCTTTGTCGACCCGGAAGAATCGCTCGAACACGCGCTCCTGATCGGCGCGGGCGATGCCGATTCCCCGGTCGGTGACTGCGATCTCGATGTTGTCGCCGCGACGACGGCGGCTGATCGAGACCTTCGATCCATCAGGTGAGTACGCGATCGCGTTGGAGATCAGATTAGCCAGCGCGGTCACCAACAACGACTGATCGCCCAGCACCCGGAAGCCGCTCGGCGCGTCGGTGGTGACCTTGATATCGGCCTTGTCGGCGGCCACCTTGTGGCGCGAAATAGCCTCGCTGACAACAGAATCCACGTCGATTCCGTCGAGGTCGGGCAGGGGCTCGGCACCTTGCAGACGGGACAGCTCGATCAACTCACCGACCATGTTGGCCAGCCGCTGGGACTCGGTGAGGATCTTTCGGCTGAAATGGTGCACGGTCTCGGGATCTTCGGCCGATTCCAGCAGCGCCTCGGCCAGTACGCCCATCGCGGCGACGGGCGTCTTCAGCTCGTGGCTGACGTTGGCCACGAAGTCGCGCCGGCTGGCTTCCATCCGGGCCTGCTCGGACTGGTCGTCAACGTAGACCACGGCGAAGCGCGGGTCCTGCTTGCTCAACAGCCGAACATGGCCGCGCACCGACAGCCCCGAGCGACCGGTGGCCGCTCGCTGCGGCTGCTGCGACAGGTCGACCTCGACGCCCTCACCGGTGGACAGCACATGCTGGGCGGCGGCCCAGGCCCGGTCGTCGAGCTGGCGGTCACGCACGAGACCGAGTTCCGTGGCGCGGTCGTTGATGAACACCAGGTCGCGGTGGGAGTCGACGACCACCATGCCGATTGGCGCGAGCGACACGACGTGCTGCAACATCTGCGACACCGTGATGCCGGCTTCGGTGATCGCGCGGCGCTGCCTGCGCTCCAGGATGCGTGGAGTGAGTGCGGCCCCGATTCCAAGACCGAAAGCGAGCGCTACCAGCGCCGCTGCGGTGACCAGTAGTGCCACCGAGACAACACTCACAGGGAAAGCGTACGCATCCGGTGAACGTCATCCCAGCAGCGTGCGGCTAATTCGGGTCACGTCACACTCTCAGCACGCATGTATTCCGCTCCCGTTTACCCGGTGTTTCCCAAACCGGGTGGATCAGCGGACTATTTGGCGCCCTGGCTGGCCACCGCGGCGGCACCAGCGGCAGCGGCCTCCGGATCGAGGTAGGTGCCGCCTGCGACCCGCGGCTTCAGATCGGCGTCCAGGTCGTAGCGCAGCGGGATCCCGGTCGGGATGTTCAGGCCCACGACCTCGGCGTCAGACATGCCGTCCAGGTATTTCACCAGCGCCCGCAGCGAGTTGCCGTGCGCCACCATCAGCACCGTCTTACCGGCCTGCAGATCCGGGACGATCGTCTCGGTGAAGTACGGGACGAAGCGGGCGACGACGTCGGCCAGGCACTCGGTCAGCGGTCCGCCGCCGATGTCGGCGTAGCGCGGGTCGGCGTCCTGGCTGTAGGTGCTGCCCCGCTCGATCGGCGGCGGCGGCGTGTCGTAGCTGCGCCGCCACAGCATGAACTGCTCCTCGCCGTATTTTTCCTTGGTCTCGGCCTTGTCCAGACCCTGCAGCGCGCCGTAGTGCCGCTCATTGAGCCGCCAGTTGCGGGTCACCGGGATCCACAGCCGGTCGGCGGCGTCCAGCGCCAGATGCGCCGTGGTGATCGCGCGGCGTAGCAGCGAGGTGTAGAGCACGTCGGGCAGCACGCCCTGCTCGGCCATCAGCTTGCCGCCGCGCACCGCCTCGGCCCGGCCCTTGTCGGTGAGGTCGACGTCCACCCAGCCGGTGAACAGGTTCAGCGCGTTCCATTCGCTCTCGCCGTGCCGCAGCAGGATCAATGTGGAGTCAGCCATGCCCGAAATCCTCTCACGGGCTCGATTCGTCGTCGTCCTGGCTGCGCTGGGACTCTGCATCGTCGTCGTCGATCAAGTGCTCGAAGGCCGCCAGGTTCTTCAGCGATTCACCGCGCGAGACCCGCCACGCCCACTCCTTCTGGATGGACGACTTGAAACCGAGTTCCAACAGGGTGTTGAAGTCGGTGTCGACGGCCTCGAGGACCTGCCCGAGCACGCGGTCCAGCTCGTCGGCGGTCACCGCCGCTAGCGCCATGCGCCCGACCAGGTAGATGTCGCCGGCGTTGTCCAGCGTGTAGGCCACGCCGTAGAGCCGGCGGTTGCGTTTGAGCAGAAACCGGTAGACGCCCTCGTGATTTTCGTCGGGCTGGCGGCAGACGAACGCCTCGACGCGTACCGAATGCTCGCCGATGCTCAGCAGGGTGTTCGTCTTGAGCTTGCGCTCCCCCGGCAGTTCGACGATCAGACCCGGCAGCCCGCCGTGGGCACCCTCATGGTGGCTGTAGACCAGACCATGTTCGGTCAGCGCGTCCTCGATGATCTGCCGAACGTCACCCATCAGGCCCTGACCCCGCGGCGCATCGACCAACGCCGGCTGTTGCGCCGAGCCAGCGCGTCGCCGGCCGCACCGCGCCGGCGGGCACTGCCGTATTCGCTGATCGCGCGGCCGTAGCTGGCGAGCAGCCCATCGACGGTGTCGTCCCACGAGAAGCGCCGTGCGTGCGCGACGGCAGCCCGGCTGAGCTCGCTTGGGTCGCGCCGCAGCAACCCGTCGATGGCGCCCGCCCACTGGGCGGGGTCATGGCTGGACACCAAGGCGCCGCTGACACCGTCGGCCACCGCAACCGGCAGCCCGCCCACCGCGGCGGCCACCACCGGCGTTCCGCAGGCCTGCGCCTCGACCGCGACCAATCCGAACGATTCCGAATAGCTGGGCACCGCAACCAGATCGGCAGACCGGTAGACATCGACCAACTGCTCGCGCGACTGCGGGGGAAGGAACGTCACCCGCTCAGCGATACCCAACTCGGTGGCAAGACCCACCAACGCATCGGGTGCGGCCAGCCCGCTGCCGGACGGCCCGCCTGCGACCAGCACGCGCACCCCGGGCAGCTGCGCCGCCGCGCGCAGCAGCACATCGGGTGCCTTCAGCGGCTGGATGCGCCCGACGAAGGCGACCACAGGCTCGTCGCCCCGCAGACCGAGCGCAGCCCGCGCGGCCGCCCGCTCGCCGGGGACGAACGTCTCGAGGTCGACGCCCGGGTACACCACGTCGATCCGCCGCGGATCGGCGTTGTGAAGCGAAATCAGTTGGCGGGCTTCATCTTCGGTGTTCACCACCAGCCGGTCGGCTTCGTCGACCACCTGCTGTTCACCCACCGAACGCAGCGGCGGCTCGGGCGCATCGCCCTCGGCCAGCGCGGCGTTCTTCACCGCGGCCAGGGTGTGGGCGGTGTGGACCAGCGGCACCGCCCAGCGATCGCGCGCCAGCCAGCCGACCTGACCCGACAGCCAGTAGTGCGAATGCACGATGTCGTAGTAGCCGGGCTCGTGGTTGGCCTCGGCACGCAGCACGCCCGCGGTGAACGCACACAGCTGAGTCGGCAGATCGTATTTGTCGAGCCCTTCGAAGGGGCCGGCCACCACGTTGCGCACCAGCACCCCGGGGGCGAGGCGAACCACCGGCTGATCCGACGAGGACGTCGCCCTGGTGAAGATCTCCACCTCGACCCCGCGCCGGGCCATGTGCAGCGCGGTCTGCAGGACGTAGACGTTCATGCCGCCGGCATCACCGGTGCCG
Source organism: Mycolicibacterium rhodesiae JS60 (assembly GCA_000230935.2). Lineage (GTDB taxonomy): Bacteria > Actinomycetota > Actinomycetes > Mycobacteriales > Mycobacteriaceae > Mycobacterium > Mycobacterium rhodesiae_B. The sequence goes on along the minus strand of AGIQ01000002.1, from coordinate 1,308,251 downwards.
GGCTGGGCCAGCGGCGAGGTATGCACTGACAACACCGCAACGCGTCGCGGCATCCCATCGGTCGAACTGTCAGTCAGTTCCCGGGCGTACCGCACGCCTCCATCTTTACACCGCGGCGTCGCGGCGATTCTGCGCCCGTCGCAAAGCGCCGATCGGGTCCGCGTACAGCCCGCCCAGCGAGACGATGCCGGCGCCGGCTTCCTGCACCCGGTTGCCGAATGCGGTCACCCGGATGTCGCGGGTCCCCAGCACCGAACGCTCGGCGAACGCCGCCTCGACCAGCTGCATGCCCTCGGGGTATTCGGTGAACGCCTGGCCGCCCACGACGAGGTCGTCGGGGTTGAGCATGTCGCGCAGCAGTGCCACCGCGCCGCCCAGCACTCGCGCCCGCTCGGCAAGCAGTTCCCGGGCGCCGACCGCAGCAGATGTGGCGCCTTGGCGGGCGGTGCGCAGCAGCGTCGCCATCGAGGCGCCTGGGCCGGCAGCGGGCACAATGCCCCGTGTGCGCGCGGCGGCCAGCACGGCCTCATCGCTGACCGTCGACTCCAGTTGTCCGCTGCCGCCGAGCAATTCGGAGACCACCGGCAGTGCGGCGATGGTGCCCGGGCCACTGGACGGGCTGTGCACCCGACCACCGATCACCAACGCGAAGCCGACGGTTTCACGCGCATAGACGTACAAGCTGCTCGACGCCGGTGCAGGCGGACGACGCAGGCCGAGCAGAACTTCCGCTCCTGCCATCGCGTCCACGTGCGATGCCACCGATACCGGCAGGCCGAGCGCCTCGGCGAGCACTGGACCGACCGGAGCCTGCGTCCAGCTCAGCCGGCTGTGGTCGACGTGGCCGGTGACACTGTCGACGACACCACCGATCGCGACGCCGATCCACAACGGGCGGCGGCGATGCCAGCGGCTCAGATAGCGGCGGGCGCTGCCGGCCAGCGACGCCAGTGCGGCGGCCTGCCCACCCCGCGGCGTCGGGGTTTCGACGGCGTCGAGGGTGCGACCGAGCAGGTCGGTCGCGACGATGTTCGTGGTGCGGGCGCCGATATGGATGCCGAGAGTCAGGAACGGCTCGTGGTTGACCTCGACCGGAACGCGGGGGCGACCGATGGCGCCGGATACGGCGAGATCGGCACGTTCACGCAGGATGCCGGCGTCCAGCAGGGCGGTGACCTGGCGGTTCACCGTGGCGATCGACAGGTTGGTGACCTGGGCGATCACATCCCGGCCGATGGCACCACGCTGGCGGACCGCCGCGAAGACTGATGCGGCGGCGCCGTCGGGGATGCGCAGCGACGGGGCAACGACGTGGTGCCGGGTCCGCAACGGATGCGGGCGTTTGGCGGTGCGGAGCAGATCATGGGACGAAACGGCGACGGTACGCATTCGGGGGTGTCCTTCTCGAGTCTTCAGTGGGGGCTTATGCCACACCTGGCGACGTGAGCGGGACGAGAGAAGAAATTGTCCGTATCTGTCAGGCGCAGCGAATCGCGTGACAACAACACGCGGTGTGCGCGGCCAGACAGCTGGCCAGACCGAAACGGATCACGCAGAGAAAATAGCACAGTTACTAGAGTTGGACCGATGACGACTCCAGACGCCCATTCCCGGGTGGCCGTGGTCACCGGCGCCAGCTCAGGTATCGGTGAGGCGACTGCCAGAACCCTTGCCGCCCTTGGCTTTCACGTCGTCGCAGTGGCGCGCCGGGCGGACCGCATCCAGCGATTGGTCGACGAGATCGGTGGAACCGGCGTCGTGGCCGACGTCACGGACGACGCCGCCGTTACCGCGTTGGCGGCCGGTTTGCCGCGAGTGGATGTGCTGGTCAACAACGCCGGCGGCGCCAAAGGCCTGGAACCGATCGCCGAGGCGAACGTCGACAACTGGCGCTGGATGTGGGAGACCAACGTCCTCGGGACCCTGCAGGTGACACGGGCATTGCTGCCGAAGCTCGTCGAATCCGGTGACGGACTGATCGTCACCGTCACCTCGATCGCCGCGCTGGAGGTCTACGACAACGGCGGCGGATATACCGCGGCCAAGCATGCGCAGGCCGCACTGCACCGGACCCTGCGGGGCGAACTCCTCGGAAAGCCGGTGCGGCTCACCGAGATTGCGCCCGGCGCGGTGGAGACGGAGTTCTCCCTGGTGCGTTTCGGCGGCGACGCGCAGCGCGCCGACGCGGTCTATTCCGGCATCACGCCGCTGGTGGCCACCGATGTCGCCGAGGTGATCGGCTTCGTCGCATCACGGCCGTCGCACGTCAACTTGGACCAGATCGTCATCCGGCCACGGGATCAGGCCAGCGCCAGCCGGTTCAACCGCCGGTCGTAGCCGAACCGGTCGTCGTCGGGCTCGACGTCGTCGGCGGACTCGTCGTCGTTGTCGTCGTGGTGGGTGTGCCCGACAAGGTGGGCGCGTCGGTCGGGGTGGCCGGGGCCGTGCTGGGCATGCTCGTCTCCGGCTTGTGAGCCGACAACGCTGACATGGAAGTCCACTCGTTCCAGTCCACCGCCCAGTCCCAGATGTCGCCGTCGGCGTAGGACAGCTGGATCGACGTGCCGGTCACCTCGACCGGATCGCCGTACATGGCGGTGCCGAAATATTGCTCGGCGTCGCCGGTGGACAGGTTGATGCAGCCGTTGGTGACGTTGGTGTTGCCCTGGGCGCCCGATGAAGCCGGGTTGGCGTGAATGAACTCACCGTTGTTGGAGATTCGCACCGCCCAGCGCTCGTGCACATTGCTGTAGCCGGCGGCCTGGTTGGTCATGTAGAAATCCGCGTATTTCTCGCTGACGACGTGGATGCCACTGCGGGTGACGTTGCGGGGTTTGTCAGCCTCGCCGTAGCTGCAGGGGAAGTCCATGATGACGCCCTCGTCGGTGATCACCTGGATGCGGTGTGAGGTCGCGTCGGCCTTGACGACCTGGCGGCGGCCGATGTCGAAGTCCAGCGTCGAATCCGTCGCCCCGTAGGCGTCCTCGCCGAACTTCACGCCGTAGAGGCGGGCGTCCACGTGGACCTTGGTTCCAGCCGGGTAGTAGTCCCTGGTCCGCCAGTGCACCCGCGAGCCGCCGACCTCGTCGGGCAGCCACGCCCAGCTGCCCTCGACCGGCGGGGTGGTGGTCACGGTCAGCGCCTTCTCGACGCCGGGCTTGTGCTCGTCGTCGATCGCGGCGTCGAACTGCAGGATGATCGGCGCCGCCACCCCGACGGTCTGCCCGTCGGACAACTGGAACTGGCCGTTGACCGTGGTGGTGGGGTCGACAGTGGTGAACGAAGCGGCCACCGGCACCGCCTTGCCGTCTCGCCCGACCGCCGAACCCGCCCATGTGTATGAGGCGCCGTAGCCCAGCGGCTCGGTGATCGTGAACGCGGTGCGCTCGCGGTCGAGCACCCCGGCGACGGCCTGGCCGTCGGCATTGGTCAAGGTGACGTGCTGCAGCCAGCCATCCTTGACCTGGAGGCTGACCGGCGTCGTCGGCATGACGTCCTTGGCGGCGTCGGCCGGGGTGAAGTTCAGGGACGGCTTGGGCGGGGGGCCCGGCGTCGCGGCCTGTTTGCCGGGCCCGCCGTTGACACAGGCGGCCAGTGCGCCGGGGGCGGCCACGCCGAGGACCAGCGCTGTCAACGCGCGTCGCCGATTGATCGGCGGCTGGTCGGCTGGGCTCACGTCAATCCAAGATACGGAACCCAGCCGCCGTGCTGCCAATCCGGAGACTGTGGTCAAGACCTCACAGGAGGCCGATGAGTTGCCCGAAGGCGCCGACGACGCCGCCGAACTGGGTTCCCTCGAAGTCGACATCGACCGGGTCGATCGTGACTTCCGCGCCGGTGGTCTCATCGACGTAGCTGTAGCCCGGCCAGGTCACCGACACCGGCCTCAGCGGCGCGAAGAAGCCGCCGAACGGGATGCTCACCTGCGCGGGTTCCCCCTGGCCGAAGTTGATCGGCAGCGTCAGCGACTCCTGACCGAAGAGAACAGCATTCGCCATCTTGGGGCCGCCCTCGAGGAACGCCCGCGCCGCGCCGATGATGTTGCCGTGCTGGACCGCGGTGAAGAACGCGTTGGCGCTGTTGAAGGCCGACGTGGCGCCCAACACGGCGGACCCGGCGGAACTCACCAGGAAGGCGACCGGCTTGGGAACCACCAGCGTGCCTTCCGTGAGCGAGAACTGGACTTTGGCCGTCGGATCCTGCTGCGTAGGCGCCGTGAAGGCCTCGTTGCCCGCCAGTCCGAATTTCACCCGGCCCAGCGGGGTGCTCGCGTTCACGTCGACCGATACCGGCCCGCTCTCACCGAGGTCAGGAACCGTGGCGCTGATCGACACGGTGATGGGGCCGAACGGAGTGTTGATCGTCTGCGTGGTCTCGTTGGTCTGTGCGCTTCCCACGGCGGATTTGCTTGCCGCAGCGGGCCGGGCGTTCGCCACCTTCGCCACCGGCGCCATCCGCTTGGTCGACGCCACACCGGCCTTGCGTTGGGGCCCCGCATCGGACGCGCTCGACGAGCTCGACGACGTCGAACTCGATGCCGCATGACCCCCGGTGTCGGCTTGGGCAACCGCCGTCGCACCCGCCAGGGCGGCGCCCACACCCAGGGTCAGCGCGCCCGCGCCCAGCCAAGTTCGGACCCCCAGCGTGCGGTGCGGTCCGCGCTTCACGATTTTCGTGGTCGCAGTGGCCATCTCAATCCCCCAAAAGTCCTCGAAGCAAACCCGCGAGCGGGCCGACACCCAACCATTCTCCCCATTTTTGGTCGTACGGGTTAATTTTCAAAATATTCGCATGGCGTGTCGCCACCGGCGTGGTGAATCCCCGGGTGACGGCGCCAGCGGGCCGGCCTACAGCGAACAGTCGACCAGTACGGGTTCGGGCACCAAGGTGATACCGAATGCGTCTCGCACTCCGTCGCGGACGGTACGCGCCAGTGCCAGCACGTCGGTCGTGGTGGCGCTGCCGCGGTTGGTCACAGCCAGCGCATGCTTGGTCGACAATCGGCACGGCGCGTGAGGGCTCGGATAGCCCTTGCCGAAGCCGGCCTGCTCCACCAGCCAGCCGGCGGCGAGCTTGACGCCGTCAGGCGCCGGGTAATGCGGCACCGGATCGTCGCGGCGGGCCTGGAGCTCGTCGAAGCGGGCCGCGGTGACGACGGGGTTGGTGAAGAACGAGCCGACGCTCCAGGTGTCGTGGTCGTCGGCGTCGAGCACCATGCCCTTGCGGGTGCGCAAGTCCAGCACGGTCGCACGCACGTCAGCGGGCTCGGCCCGGTCCCCTGCCGGCACACCCAGCGCCTTGGTCAGCTCGGCATACCGCAACGGGGCCGAGCGGCCGGTCTCATCGAGGGCGAACTCCACTTCCACGACCACGGCAGCCGCGGAATTCTTCAGGTCGCTGTGCCGGTATGCCAGCCCGAGTTCGCCGGCAGGGACCCAGCTCACCTGCGAGGTTCGCCGATCGAGCAGCCGGACGCGAGTGAGGTAGTCGCCCACTTCCACGCCGTAGGCGCCGACGTTTTGCACCGGGGTGGCGCCGGCCGAACCGGGAATCCCGGACAGGCACTCCAGTCCGCCCAATCCGGCCGTCACGGCCGCGACCACCACGTCGTCCCAGACAGCACCGGCGCCGGCACGCAACAGCCCACCCTCGACGCTGACGGCCTGGTTGGCCAGCCGCACGACCGTCAGGTCGGTGAGGTCATCGGCGATGACGACGTTCGATCCGCCGGCAAGAACCAGGACCGGACCGTCAGCGGCCCGGTCGACTTCGCCGAGGGCGGCCACGATCTGCTCGGCTGTGGTGCAGGTGATGACGCGGCGGGCGACCGGCCCGACCCGCAGTGTGGTCAATGTGGCCAGCGGGACGTCGTCGGCAACCGCCGCGCCGGCATAACGGTTTCCCGGGTCGCTTCGCTCCTGCCCGCCGTGCCCCTGCCCTGCTCCCACGGCCCGTAACGGTAGCCTCACCAGCTATGCCGCGTTCATTCGACATGGCCACTGATTACGAGGGCAGTGTCGAACAGGTGCACCGAGCATTTCTCGACGAGCAGTACTGGTTGGCCCGGCTGGCCGACTCCGGTGCCGACGACGCGACCTTGAATTCGATCCGGTTGACTCACGACGGCGGTGTCGAGGTGACGACCACCCAGGTGCTGCGGGCCGACCGGTTGCCTGCCGTGGTCACCCAGTTTCACCACGGCGATCTGGAAATCCGGCGCGCGGAGAGTTGGACCGGACTGGTGGGCGGCCAGGCCGAAGCCACCGTCAGCGGCAGCATCCCCGGCGCGCCGGTGACATTGGCCGGCAGTGCGCGGCTGGCACCGTCAGAGTTGCGGGCGCGCTTGGCTTTTCGCGCCACCGTCGAGGTGCGGATCCCCCTGGTCGGCGGCAAGGTGGAGAATTTCATCGGCAATCAGCTCGTCGACCTGCTGATTGCCGAGCAGCGGTTCACCACGATGTGGATCGCCGAGAACGGCTGATCCCGCAGGTACGGTTGCCTCATGTCCCGTCGCATGGACTACGTCATCGAACTCGACAAGCCGGTGGCCGATCTCTATCAGAGCTTCACCAGCCGACCGTATTGGGAAGATCTGGTCGCCGAGCACCAGCAGCACACCGATACCGAGCTCGCCGAGTTCTCCTCGGATGAGACCGGCACCGACATCGTGTTCACCCACACGGTGTCGCGCCGGGACATGCCGCCGATGATCGCCGCGGTGGTTCCGTTGCGGCTCACCATCACCCGTGAACAGCACTTCGACCCGTTCAACTCGGCAACGAATTCGGCCGACGGGCACTACCGGGCGCTGGTGCCCGCCGCCCCGCTGAAATTCGACGGAACGTACGTGCTGACCCAGACCGGCAAGGGCAGCGAGCTTCGGCTGAGCAGCCTCTGCAAGGTCAACGTGCCGCTGGTTGGCGGCAAGATCGAGCAGTGGGTCCTGGACGGCTTGCGCGGATTGTTCGACAACGAACGGGATTTCACCCGCGACTGGATCGCCGGCCATCACTAGACCACCACGGCCGGTCGGCGTTCCGACCCGCGGAACCACCAATGCCAACCGGCTGCGGCGGGCCGACCGCTGGCTGGTGAACTCGCCGCGGGTGCGCGCCGCGCTGGAATCGGCCGCCGGCCCTGTGGTCGTCGATCTGGGCTACGGCCGCTTACCCGTCACCACCCTGGAACTGGCGGCGCGGCTGCGGGCGGTGCGCGCCGACCTCAAGGTGGTCGGCTTGGAAATCGATCCACAGCGGGTGGTACCAGGCGTCGACGGTGTCGAATTCGGGGTCGGTGGTTTCGAACTCGCCGGATTGCATCCGGTTCTGGTGCGGGCGTTCAACGTACTGCGGCAGTACCCCGAAGATGCGGTCGAGGCGGCGTGGGCCCAGATGCGGGCCCGGCTCGCGCCGGGTGGGCTGATCCTCGACGGCACGTGCGACGAGCTCGGCAGGCGCTGCTGCTGGGTGCTGCTGGATCGCGACGGACCGGTGAGCCTGACCCTGGCATGCGACCCCCGGCACATCGAACGCCCGTCGGATCTGGCCGAGCGATTGCCGAAAGTCCTTATCCACCACAATGTTCCGGGTGAACCGATCCACACGCTGTTGAGCCAGGCGGATCGGGCCTGGGCGGCGGCGGCCGGGCATTCGGTGTTCGGTCCGCGCGACCGGTGGCGGGCCATGCTCGCCGAACTCCGCACGGCCGGGATACCGATCGAGGCGCAGCGGCGCAATGCCCGCGATGCGGTGCTGACTGTTCCCTGGTCGACGGTGGCGCCGACGTAGGCTGGCGGGATGCGGATTGCCCTGGCCCAATTGCTCTCGGACTCCGACCCGGCCGTGAACCTGAAGCTGGTCGAGGACTACACCCGCCGCGCCGCGGACGCCGGCGCCCAGTTGGTCATGTTCCCCGAAGGGATGATGTGCCGGTTCGGCGTGCCGCTGGCGCCGGTGGCCGAACCACTCGACGGACCGTGGGCCGACGAGGTGCGCCGCATCGCGCACCGCGCGGGCATCACCGTGCTGGCCGGCATGTTCACCCCGGTCCCCGACGGCCGGGTCACGAACACCGTGCTGGCCGTCGGGCCCGATGTCGACGCGCACTACGACAAGATCCACATGTACGACGCGTTCGGATTCGCCGAGTCCGATGCCGTGGCGCCCGGCCGGGAGCCGGTGGTGATCACCGTCGACGGAGTCGGCGTCGGGCTCACCCTCTGCTACGACATCCGCTTCCCCACCCTCTACACCGAGCTCGCCGATCGTGGCGCCCAGCTGATCACCGTCCACGCGTCGTGGGGTGCGGGGCCCGGCAAGTTGGAGCAGTGGACGCTGCTGGCCCGCGCCCGCGCGCTGGACTCGACGTGTTTTGTGGCCGCGGTCGACCAGGGATATCCGGGCGACGAGATGGCCACGGCATCCAAAGCGCCGACCGGTGTGGGCGGCAGTCTGGTGGCCTCCCCGCTCGGCGAGGTGGTGGCATCGGCAGGCGAGGATCCGCAATTGGTGGTCGCCGATATCGACATCGATCGCGTCGCGCCGGTGCGCGAAATGCTCGGGGTGCTGCGTAACCGCTCAGAGTTCGCTCAGGCGGATAAGGCAGAATCGCCCAGGTGACGCATCCGCCACAAGGTCCGAGCCATCCCGTCGGCCCCGGCGACCCGACAACTCCGGCTTGGCCGGCGGCCCCGGGGCCGGGCACCCCCACCGAATACATCCCGCGGCCGGGGAGCCCGGCCGAACCGCCGACGCAGTACATCCCGCAGGTACCGCCGCCGGCATCGCCGACGCCTCCTATGCAGACCGAGGAGCCCGAGGAGCCCAAGCGGGGCTTCCTGCGCGACCCGCTGTCGATCGTTCTGTCGCTGATCATCGTGGTGGCGCTGGTGCTCGCCGGGCTGCTCGGCACCGAGCTCTACGTGCGCCATGTCGCCGACACCGTGGTGTCCAGGGCGGTCTCCTGCGTGGTCCAGGACCAGACCAAGGTCTCGTTCGGTGTGCGGCCGTTCATCCTCCAGCACCTGACCAAGCACTACAACGACATTCACGTCGAGACCGCAGGTAATCAGATCCGCCAAGCCAAGGGCATGAAGCTCGATCTGCTCCTCGACGACGTCCGGATCAACCAGACCGCCAACTCGGCCGGGACGATGGGCGCGCTGGACGCGAACATCACCTGGTCCAGCGACGGCATCAAGCAGACCGTGCAGGACGCCATCCCGTTCCTGGGCAGCCTGATCAGCGGCGTCACCACGACGCCGTCCGACGGCACGATCGAGTTACAAGGCGGACTGGGCAGCGTGATCGTCAAGCCGTCGGTGTCCAACGGCCAACTGAACCTGCAGGTGCTCAGCCTGACCGGGTTGGGCTTCATGCTGCCGAAGGAATCAGTGCAGCCCGCCCTGGACGCGTTCATGACCACGTTGACCAAGAACCTGCCGATGGGCATTCACGCCGACAGCGTCGCGGTCACCGAAGACGGCGTCACCGCGAAGTTCATCACTCGCAACGCGACGATCCCCAACGGCCAGCAGGACCCCTGCTTCGCCGGCATCTAGCCCAGACCGTCGAGCACCGCGTTCAGATCGAGTGTGCATTCAGGGCGGGATTTCGTTGAAATCTTCGCCCTGCACGCACACTCGATACCGTGGGCGCACAGTCGATTGATCTAGCCAAGACCGTCGAGCACCGCGCGTGTCCCCGACAACCCGAGTCGGGTCGCACCCGCGTCGAGCATCGCCAGCGCGTGCTCGGCGGTGCGGATGCCGCCGCTGGCTTTGACGCCGAGCCGACCGCCGACAGTTCTCGCCATGATCTCAACGGCCGTCACCGACGCACCTCCGGCGGGATGAAAACCGGTGGAGGTCTTGACGAAATCGGCGCCGGATTCTTCGGCGGCGCGGCACGTCGCCACCAACGTCTGCTCGTCGCCGAGGCGCAGCAGCGCGGCCGATTCGACGATCACCTTCAGCACGGCACCGGGGACGGCGGAGCGCACTGTCGCGATGTCCGCGGCAACCTGGGCGAAGTCTCCGGTGAGCGCCGCCCCGACATCGATGACCATGTCGATCTCGGCGGCACCGTCACCGACCGCAGCCGCGGCCTCCCCGGCCTTGACGCTCGCCAGGTGCTTGCCGGATGGAAAGCCGGCGACGGCGGCGATGGCGATCCCTTCGGGACGAGCCCCTGCGGCTCGGTGCGCGACGGACACCATCGACGGGGACACGCACACCGCGAACACCCCCAGTTCGACGGCCTCCTCGACCAGGGCGGCGACGTCAGCCTCGGTGGCTTCGGGTTTGAGCAGGGTGTGGTCGACGAGCGCGGCCACCTCGGCTGGCGAACGCACTAGAACGGCTCGTCCAGACCGCCCGGGTTACAGCCGGATGCCGTCATCGTCTCGTCGTCGACCACGGGCCGGAACGGCTCCAGGTTCCAGCTGGTCTTGCCCGGCTGGCCGAACTCCGCGAAACGGAAGTGGCAGACGAACTGGTCCCGCATCCCGGGGAGGTCGGCATCGGGAGCCAGGGCCAGCACCTCACCCCACGCCTCATCGATCTGCCACGGCGGCTTGAGGAGTTGGGCGGCCGCCTGACGGCCGGCTCGCGTGGGATAGACCCGCAGGCTTTTCAGATCCCCCCAGTTCGCCCACTGGACGTGGTCGATGAACGGCGGCACCGCAGTGGTGTCGGCCGCCGCAGGGGCCGACAGGCCCAGTGCGATGGGCACGACGACCAGCACACCGGCCAGAAGGCCTCGTGTGGTCAGCGCGACTTCCCCTGGACCTCGAGCAGCTTGGGCCGGACGTCCACCAGGTACACACCGGCGGCCACGGCCGCGATCGCGACACCCATGACGCCGAGGAACAGCGACAGCACACCCGCGACACCGAGGATCACCAACCAGACCGGCTTGGTGAGCTTCTCCGCCGCGGTGTACGCATCGGGCCGCTGCATCGCCGCGTGGACGAACGCGTAGATGGTCACCACCGTGACCACCCAGAACACGATCTGAAGAACAAGACCCGCCACACCTTGCAGCATCACAGCTACAAGAGTAGGCGGGTCTTGTCCGTACGGTCGAACCGGTTACTTCTGGGTGACCTTCTTGGCCGGGGCCTTCTTGGCGGCCGCCTTGGCCGGAGCCTTCTTGGCGGCCGGAGCGGCCTTCTTGGCCGGGGCCTTCTTGGCGGGAGCCTTGGCCGGAGCCTTCTTGGCCGGCAGCTCGACACCGACCAGCTTGGCGGCACGCTCGCCGACGGCGCGGGTCTGCGACGACACGTTGCCCAGGGCCTCCTGGGTCAGCTCGACGGCCTGGTCGACGTAACCCTCGGCGCGGGCAGCGACGTCCTTGAGATCAGACTGGCTGCGCAGCCGCTCCAGGGCGGCCTCGCCGCGCTCGACGAGGCTGTTGTAGGTCTCCGTGGCCTGCTCGACGTAGCCTTCGGCGGCCTTGCGCAGCTCCTCGGTGGACAGCTTGCCGCGCAGTTCCTCGGCACGAGCCGGCAGGTCCTCCTGCAGCTTGGTCAGCGCCGCACGACGCTCCTCGACGCGGGTGGTTGCCTCGGAACGCGCCTCTTCGGCGCGGTCGCGCAGGGTCGCCAGGATCTCGTTGACGGTGGCCAGGGCGAGGTCGGCGGCACCTACCGCGGCGAGCAACGGGGCCTTCAGGTCCTCGAGGTTGGGATTGTTCTCAGCCATGGTGTGGCTCCTTTCGATGCTTCGATGTTCGAATCGGTTGTCAGATAACGGTTTCAGAGGTTGCCGGCCTGTTACTCAGTCGACAGCTCCTCACGGGCAGCTTCGTTCTGCTGACAGAACGACGTGTAAATGTCGAGCAGAACCTGCTTCTGACGCTCGGTGATCACGGTGTCTCCGATGATCGCGTCGTGCACCTTGCTCGTCTCCCCGGGCTCGAGAATCCCGGCCCGGATGTAGAGCACCTCGGCAGACATCCGCAGCGCCTTGGCAATCTGGCTCAGAACCTCCGCAGAAGGTTTCCGTAGACCCCGTTCGATCTGACTGAGGTACGGATTGCTGACACCGGCCTTTTCGGCCAATTGCCGCACCGAAACCTGAGCGGCTTCACGCTGCGCCCTGATGAAGCCGCCGATGTCATGCGCGGCATTGGACACCACGGCCTGGATATCTCCGTCTTGCGCCATGGTTCACCTCCCGTCGCGTTTGGGTATCCGGTGCGTACGGACGCCACATTACGTGGGGGTGCTAACTTTTGCAAGCACCTGCTAGCGCAGGTCAGAACATGAATTGCGCCACAGTGTAGATAATCAGGCCAGCCAGAGCGCCCACAACCGTGCCGTTGATGCGGATGAATTGCAGGTCGCGGCCGACATGCAATTCGATCCGCCGGCTGGCCTCTTCGGCATCCCAGCGCTCGATGGTGTCGGTGATGATCGTGGTGATCTCAGCCCCGTACTGGGCGACCAGATGCTGCGCCCCGCGCACGATCCAGTTGTCCACCTTGTCGCGCAGCTCGACATCGTCGCGCAGCGACTCCCCGATGAGCACGATCGAATCGGTGATCCGCGTGCGCAGCGCGCTCGACGGATCGTCCACCCCGTCGAGCACCAAGCGCTTCAACGTCTTCCAGGCGGTCTCGGCAGCGCGGGTGACCTCGTCGCGCGCCATCAGTTGTTCCTTGACCGCCTCCGCACGCGCGATCGTCGTCTCGTCGCTCTGCAGGTCATTGGCGAACTCGAACAGGAAACGCGTAGCCGATTGGCGCAGTTCATGATTCGGGTCGCGACGCACTTTGTCGGTGAAATCCATCAGCTCCCGGTGGATCCGGTCGCCCACCAACTGGTCGACGAATCGCGGCGACCAGGTCGGTGAATCGCGGGTGACGACGCGTTCGATGGTGTCGCCGGCGCCCAGCGCCCATTGAAAAGCCCGGTCGCACAACAGCTGGATCAGGGCCTCCTGGCGGTTCTCTGCCAGGAGTTGTCCCAGCACCCGGCCCACCGGTGGCCCCCACTGCGGCTCGGCGAGCCGTTTGACGATCGTGCGGTCGATGACCTGCTGGATGTCTTCGTCGTTGAGCAATTCCACGACCACGCGCAGCACCGTGCCGGCCTCATTGGCCACCCGGGCGGCGTGCGACGGTTCGGACAGCCACTTGCCCAGCCGGCCGGCCACGTCAGCGTCACGCAGCTTGGTTTCCACCACCACCGGGGAGAGGAAGTTCTCCCGCACGAAAGTGCCCAGGCCCTCGCCGAGCTGATCCTTCTTGCGCTTGATGATCGCCGTGTGCGGAATCTTGAGCCCCAACGGGTGGCGGAACAGCGCGGTGACGGCGAACCAGTCGGCCAGTGCACCGACCATCCCCGCCTCGGCGGCCGCACCCACGTAGCCGATCCACGCCGGTCCACCCTGGGACAGCCCCCACCGGCAGACCAGGAAAATCACCGTGGCACCGATCAGGAAGCTCAGAGCGACGGCTTTCATCCGGCGCAACCCACGGCGCCGCTCGGCGTCCGCCTCCGGGTCGGCCCCGGCGAACGACTCCGCAAACGACGTGCCCGCTCGGGCTACCTCCGCCGGCAACCCCGGGAGGCGATGTTTCGCTGCCACTCCACCATCATCCGCTATCGGGCGACCCAGTTAATGTGACCCTGCCCTTTGATTAGACAGTAGAATCGTCGCGGACGAGGGGAACGGACTCCGCGATAGTGGCACAGCAGATCAGTCATGGGGTCGCCAAGACCGACGGTCGCAAGCGACGCTGGCATCAACACAAGGTCGAACGCCGCACCGAGCTGGTGGACGGCGCGCTGGAAGCTGTTCGCCAGCGTGGCCACGACGTCAGCATGGACGAGATAGCTGCGGAAATCGGTGTGTCGAAGACCGTGTTGTACCGCTACTTCGTCGACAAGAACGATCTGACCACCGCGGTCATGATGCGCTTCGCGCAGACCACTCTGATCCCCAATATGGCCGCTGCGCTGTCGTCGAATATGGACGGTTTCGACCTCACCCGCGAGATCATCCGGGTCTACGTGGATACCGTCGCCAACGAGCCCGAACCGTACCGATTTGTGATGGCAAACAGTTCCGCCAGCAAAAACAAAGTCATTGCAGACTCGGAGCAAATCATCGCCAGGATGCTCGCTGTGGTGTTGCGCAGGCGCATGCAACGAGCCGGAATGGACACCGGCGGCGTCGAGCCCTGGGCCTACCTGATCGTCGGCGGTGTGCAGTTGGCCACGCACTCGTGGATGTCGAATCCGCGGATGAGCAGCGACGAGCTGATCGACTACCTGACCATGCTGTGCTGGAATGCCCTGTGCGGCATCGTAGAAGCCGGCGGCTCGCTGGAGATGTTCAGCTCCGGGCCGCATCCGTCCCCGATACTGCCGCCCAGGCTCACTTGAGGTAGGGGCCGAGCAGCGTATCCCACGAGCTGCTGAGCTTGTTGTATTCGTCCTCGCAGCCGTCGGCGCGGTCCTCGGGCAGTGAACCATTCTTGACCAGGTCGGCGTTGCCGACGGGATCGGCGCCGTACACCCAGCATTCGAGGTTGTACATGCGGGCGAGGTCCAGCGAGTGGACATCTGAGAGCTGACCTTCGTCGATCTCGCCACCCTTTTGGTCGCTGTATCCCTTGAACTCACGAGCGAAGTCCTTGACCGCCTGAACCGACTCGGGGTCGATCTTTCCGTCGGGTCCCGGCGCCAGCAGGATGTATGCGGCCAGCTGATCGGCGACATCCTCTTCTTTGCCGGTCGCCGGCAGGTTGTAGAGGTCGATCACCATATGGCCGGTCTCGTGGTAGAACGTGGCGATCTCCGAATTGACCGCCGACGCCCTGGGGTCGTCGTCGCCCGCCTTGGTGTAAATGTCCAAAGCGTCCGCCGCGTCCTCGTAGCAGATGGTGATCGACTTGTCGTCAGGACTCCAGTACGCATTCGCGGTATCACACTGCTTACCGATCAACGGGATGTCGTACGGCAGCTTCAGGGAGTCGGTGATGCCGTCAGCGAGATCCTCGAGCAGGTGCTCGCTGCGCATGATGTCCCGGCCGGTGATCGCTTCGGGCGAGGTCGCATCCTGGTAGGACGCCGTCATCTTGCCCGGCCAGTCCTTGTCGTCGTTCGACGTGTCGGGCGCTCCGTTTGCGTTGATATCCGGCTGACCCGGCCCCGGCGGCACCTGGGCCGTCGAGGCGGCCACCGGCGCGTCCGAGGAATGCGATGAGTTGTCATGTCCACAACCGGCGGCAACTGCCACCGACAGCAGCACCACGCCGATCGAGCAGAAGCGCCCGCGCACCAGTTCCCCCAGAATCGTTCCTTCAACGCCGGATGATGTTAACTGGCGCACGCCGCCAATGCTGGACAAACACGGAATCGATCAGTCGGCGGTATCTGATACAACCGCATAGCAAATTCGGGTAATGAAGTGGATCTGTTTCCCCCACAACGGCGCTGCCGATTGATAACGTCCACTCGGACGATGTCAGGGATGCAACGTGCCGCCGGCCCCACGTCGGGTCGTTCGGCGGCGGTCCGCAACGATCTTGAACGGCATACCAATTCGCGGATGAATGGGGATGCGCTCTAGGCGACCGCATCGAACCAGGCAAGCCGCGCCACATCTCACTGCTGCACAGCAATCCACCATTGGAGGGCTCTCCGGGCATGTATGAAGAGCATTCGAGTTCAGATGGAAAGTGTTTCGATCGAATGGGTATGGCCTCGCCTGCGGGACGGCCACCTCGCACATCAAGGGGAGTCAGGGTGGGAACCGAGAGTTACAGATTTCGCAGGCCGGCGGGGGTCATTGCCGCAATCGCCGTGTTGTTCAGCACCGCGTTTGCTGGGATTCCGATTGCTCATGCCGACCCGTACGACGGGGACGACGGCGGCGGCAGCAGCTACGACGGCGGCGGGGACACCGGCGGCGGGTTCGAGGAGCCCTCCGGCGGGGGCGTGGAGGAGCCGTCCGGCGGGGGCGTGGAAGAGCCCGGCGGCACGCATGAAGAGCCCGCGGGCGGCGAAGAACCGGGCGGCGCCAACGATCTCCCGGGCGGCGCACACGAAGAGCCCGGCGGCACGAACGACACGAATGAAGTGCCCGGCGACGGCCCCGGTTCGGACGATCCGAACGGCGGCGACGTCGCCGAGCCGACGCCGCAGGGTCCGCAAGCCTCCGAGCCGGACGTCAAAACCGCTTCGAGTTCCGAGGTGACATCTACGTCCACAACCGAGATGACGTCGGAGGAGTACTCCAGCTTCCAGTCGTCGATCTCGTCCACCGTGAGCACCTCGTCGTTCACCACCGGACTCAGCTTGAGCAGCCCTGTAGCACTGTGGAATTCGAGCTGGATTTCCTACGACCGCTATTACCGTCCGGTGTTCACCAATCCGTACCGCACACCGCTGAGCATCGTGTACACCTCGGGCGGCCAACCGCAGACCTTCGTCGTGCCGCCGCTGCAACGTGCCGCTGTGAGCGTTCCCAACACCGGCGTCTACAGCTTCACCGCGGCGACGCGCCCCGATTCCGGGCCGCCCGCCAACCTGAGCGTGGGGAGCTTCACCGGCGGCGGATACGAACCGGCCCCCGGGCAGGCGCCGCCCCAGAAACCGGCGCCGTTGAACACCCAGAAGAACGTCCTCGTCCAGGTGAAGTTCGACCGGGGAGCGTCCGCGCCCTTCCGGGTGAAGGCGCTGACCGACCTCGGCGCCGACCCCACAATGAACGGCACCACCAAAGTGCTGCTGGACGAAGAGATTCCGGCCTGGGGGCAATGGTCGAAGACCGACAAGGGCGACCCGTTGTTCGTGATCAACCAAACCCAAACACTTCCCGGCGTGAATCCGCCCGGACAGGAACCGCTGCCAGGCTACAACATCACGCTGACCGCTACCGCCGAGAAGAGATCCTGGATCGAGGAGAACATGACGGTATTGGTCGGAGTCGCGATCGGCGCGGGAGTGTTGGCTTTGGCCGCAGTCGGATTCATCCTTGCAACGAGGCGCCGAAGGACCGGGTAGGACCGTCGAACAGATCGAGCGCCGGATAGCCGGCCCAGACATCCTCTACGGCAAATCGGTTGTGACCGTTGCCAATACCGCCTCCTCGGGCTATCTGCTATCGCGCCCTCGAACAAGGTATGGGAGGCCGTCGCCTTCGACGCACCGGTGCTGCGTTACTACATGACCCACCAGGGCGTCGGCCACGCCGAGATGGCGGGGCCGAGTTCCACGACGAGGACTAATCGGACGTGGTTCGGCTCCGACGAACACGCATCCGTCGACCACAGCGGATCGCAGCGGATCGCCGACTAGTGTCGTCGACTATGACCGATCTGCCGTCACAATGGACCCACGAGCCGCACACCATCCTCAGGTTCCGTCCCGGCACCAAAGTCGCCGACATCGACACCGACTCCAGCCCCGGATACTCCGATGGCAAAGATGGGTCGGAGGAGCTGCAGGCTGAACGGAACGCACGGTTCGCGGGCCTGCAGGAAATGCTCTACGCCAACGGCAAGTCCGGCGACGGCCGCTCGCTGCTGTTGGTGCTGCAGGGCATGGACACCGCGGGTAAGGGCGGGATCGTCAAGCATGTCGTCGGTGCCGGCGACCCGATGGGCATCCACTACACCGGTTTTGGCGTTCCGACCGAGGAGGAGCGCGCCCACCATTACCTGTGGCGGATCCGCAAGGCGCTCCCGGCCGGTGGCCATATCGGGGTATTCGACCGGTCGCACTACGAGGACGTGTTGGTGGTCCGGGTCCATGAGCTGGTGCCCCGCGATGTGTGGGAACCGCGCTACGACGAGATCAACGCCTTCGAGAAAGAGCTCGTCGACTCCGGGACAACGATCGTCAAGTGCGCGATGTTCGTCTCCCTCGACGAGCAGAAGCGCCGGCTGGCCGAGCGCCTGGACCGGCCCGACAAGTACTGGAAGTACAACCCCGGCGACGTCACCGAGCGCCTGCTGTGGCCGGCCTACCAGGAGGCCTATCAGGCTGTGCTGGACCGGACTTCGACCGACTACGCACCGTGGTTCGTCATCCCGTGCGACAAAAAGTGGTACGCCCGGCTGGCCATCACCGAGTTGCTGATCGAGGCCCTCAAGGGCATGCAGCTGTCGTGGCCGGCCGCCGACTTCGACGTCGAGGCCGAGAAAAAGAGGCTCGAGCAGGCTTGAGCGTCAGCCCTTGACCAGGGTGAACTGGCCGATGTTGGTGATCCCGCGGCGGAAGAAGTCCGCGCAGCCGGTCAGGTACTTCATGTAGCGGTCGTAGATCTCCTGCGAGGTGATGGCGATCGCCTCGTCGCGGCTGGCCACCAGCTTCGAGGCCCACATGTCCAGCGTGCGCGCGTAGTGGTGCTGCAGCAGGTGGATCCGTTCGAGGGTGAAGCCGGAATCGACCGCGAGCTGCTCGATGTCCTCGACCGCAGGCAGCCGCCCACCCGGGAAGATCTCCTTCTCGATGAACTTCATGAACTTCAGATCGCTGATGGTGACCTTGATCTGGTTGTCCCGGAAGAACTTCTGAGTGTGCGCCAGGATCGTGTGTAGCAGCATGCGGCCGTCGGCGGGCAGCAGGTTGTACGCCTTTTCGAAGAACAGCGGGTACCGCTCGACCTTGAACGCCTCGAAGGCGCCGATGCTCACGATGCGGTCGACGGGCTGGTCGAATTCCTCCCAGCCCTGCAGCCGGACCTCGATCGAGCGGTCGGTGTCGAGTGTGGCCAGACGCTTGCGGGCGAACTCCGACTGGTTCTTGCTCAGCGTGATGCCGATGACGTTGACGTCGTATTTCTGCACGGCCATCTCCAGCGCGCCGCCCCAGCCGCAGCCGACGTCGAGCAGTGTCATACCGGGTTCGAGGTTGAGCTTGCCGAGGGCGAGGTCGAACTTGGCGTTCTGCGATTCCTCGAGCGTCATGTCGTCGCGCTCGTAGTACCCACAGGTGTAGCCCATGGTCGGGCCCAGGAACAGTGCAAAGAAGTCGTCAGACACGTCGTAGATCGACTGTGACTCCTCGTAGTAAGGAGTCAAATCCGCGTCTACGTCCACCATCAACAGCTACCTCTTAGCTTTCTACTTGCATGGACGGATGCCGAGAAATGCGATGTCGTTGTAACGGCCGCCCCGACCAAAACCAGGAGCCTAGCCAATTCACCTATGAAATGCACAAGACGCGGGGCGGGTCAGCCTCAGTACGGGTAGAAGCCCTGCCCCGACTTCTTGCCAAGCATTCCGGCCTCGACCATGCGCAACAGCAGCGGCGGCGGGGCGTAGTGCGCGTCCTTGAGCTCTTCGTACATGGAGTCCGCGATGAGTTTCATCGTGTCCAGACCGATGAGGTCCGAGAGCCGCAGCGGCCCCATCGGATGCGACAGACCGGCAACGATCGCGGTGTCGACATCCTCGACGGTCGCGATGCCGGCCTCCACCATGCGAATGGCCGACAGCAGGTAGGGCACCAGTAGCGCGTTGACGACGAATCCGGAGCGGTCGCCGCACCGCACGACCTTCTTGCCCAGTACCTCACTTGCGAACTGCTCGACCCTGGCGATGGCGGCATCGGAGGTGACCAGGGTGTTGATCAGTTCGACCAGCGGCAACACCGGGACCGGGTTGAAAAAGTGCAAGCCCAGCACCCGGCTCGGGTTCTGGGTGGCCGCAGCGATCTTCATGATCGGGATGCTCGAGGTGTTCGACGCCAGCACCGCGTCGGGGTCGGTGATGATCCGGTCGAGATCACCGAAGATCTTGGCCTTGACGTTCTCGTTCTCCACGACCGCTTCGATGACGAGCTGGCGGTCGGCCATGTCGTTCAGATCGGTGGTGAAGGTCAGCCGGGCCAGGGTTGCGTCGCGGTCGGCTTCTGAAAGCTTGCCCTTGCTCGTGGCACGTTCCAGCGAGGAGGTGACCCGATCGCGGCCGGCGTTGATCAGCGCGTCGGTCGGCTCGTAGACGACGACGTTCGCGCCTGCCTTGGCCGACACCTCGACGATGCCCGCGCCCATCTGTCCCGCACCGACCACGCCAACTCGTTGAATGCTCACGAGGACTCTTTCTACTAGACCCGCGAGCAGACACAAAAGTCCCCAACACGCCGTGGTGAAGGGGACCTTTGCGTCTGCTCGCGGACAACGGCTTAGTGGAACTGACCCTCTTCGGTCGAGCCTGCCAGAGCCGTGGTCGAGCTGGTCGGGTCCACGGTGGTGGCAATCCGGTCGAAGTAGCCGGCGCCGACCTCACGCTGGTGCTTGGTCGCGGTATAGCCGCGCTCTTCTGCGGCGAACTCGCGCTCCTGCAGCTCGACGTAGGCGCTCATCTGGTTGCGGGCGTAGCCGTAGGCCAGATCGAACATCGAGTAGTTGAGGGCATGGAAGCCGGCCAGCGTGATGAACTGGAACTTGAAGCCCATCGCGCCGAGCTCCTTCTGGAACTTCGCGATCGTCGAGTCGTCCAGGTGCTGCTTCCAGTTGAACGACGGCGAGCAGTTGTACGCCAGCATCTGGTCGGGGAACTCGCTCTTGACGCCCTCGGCAAACTTGGCCGCCAGCTCCAGATCCGGGGTGCCGGTCTCCATCCAGATCAGGTCGGAGTACGGCGCGTAGGCCTTGGCGCGGGCGATGCAGGGCTCGATGCCGTTGCGCACCCGGTAGAAGCCCTCGGCGGTGCGCTCACCGGTGATGAACGGCTGATCGCGCTCGTCGACATCGGAGGTGATCAGCGTTGCGGCCTCGGCATCGGTACGGGCGATGACGACGGTCGGAACGTCCGCGACGTCGGCCGCGAGACGGGCCGAGGTCAGGGTGCGGATGTGCTGCTGGGTCGGGATCAGCACCTTGCCACCGAGGTGGCCGCACTTCTTCTCCGACGCGAGCTGGTCCTCCCAGTGCGAGCCCGCGACACCGGCGGCGATCATCGCCTTCTGCAGTTCATAGACGTTCAGGGCGCCACCGAAACCGGCCTCGCCGTCGGCGACGATCGGGGCCAGCCAGTTCTCCACCGAGGTGTCGCCCTCGACCTTGGCGATCTCGTCAGCGCGCAGCAGCGCGTTGTTGATGCGGCGCACGACCTGCGGCACCGAGTTGGCGGGGTAGAGGCTCTGGTCGGGGTAGGTGTGGCCGGAGAGGTTCGCGTCACCGGCGACCTGCCAGCCCGACAGGTAGATGGCCTTCAGGCCGGCGCGGACCTGCTGGACGGCCATGTTGCCGGTCAGCGCGCCCAGCGCGTTGACGAACTCCATGTCGTGCAGCTGATTCCACAGCACCTCGGCACCGCGGCGGGCCAGGGTGGCCTCCTCCACGACGCTGCCCTGCAGCGCGAGGACGTCGGCCGGGGTGTAGGTACGGGTGATTCCCTTCCAGCGGGGGTTGGTGTCCCAGTCCTTCTGGATTTCTTCGGGGGTCTTCGGCTGGCCAACGGTGGACATGCCTGCTCCTTTGGATCGAGGTCGCCACCTTGACGGGAAGTGAACTGTTAACGCCAACGCAGCTTCGCTTGTGTGCTGCTACGAGCATGCCTCGCATCATTAGTGCAGTTCAAGCCATCAGAAGTGCCAATTTTCGCCAACAGCACCCGCAACTTTGCGAAGGTTGCGAAGGTCATCGTCGCCTGTACCGGTTCAGAAGTTACCGTCGGGTAGGGCCTTTTCGCAGGTCAGTACGCTTGTACTGTTAAACCGCGTCGCTCAGAGCGGGAAAATCGCGGCGAGCGCTTTGATCTCATCCCCGACGACGTATGTGAGCGTTCTAACAGTGCGATCGGTCAGCTCCGGGCCAAACGTGTCGGTGGAGCCGGACGGATACACGTGCAACAGGATTTCGAGCTTGTCGCCGAAGGCTACCGGCGCATCGTGCTCGATGGTGACTCGCAGCGGGGCCTCGAACAGCTCGGGGTAGGACGCCAGGAACTCCTCGACGACTTTCCAGTACACCGAGTTGTTGACGTGATCGAACAGATCGATGTCGCTCACCCGGATCGGGAAATCGCGGATTTCGTTGGCGTCCTGGCGTGCCCCGGCGGTCAGATAGGACTTCCAGCGCAGCCGGCCCTCGCTGGTGGTGCGTTTCAGACCGTCCAGGAAGTCCTCGGAGATACGGGCCGGCCCCTGAGTCTCCCGGTTGATGTTGATCCAGAAGGCTTCCGATTCGATGAGGCCGCGGCCGCGCACCCCATCTATGCGGACCCGCATCTCGCACCAGCGATTCGACGTGCCCGAGCACCAGCGCCGCATCCGCAGCATGTCGTGGAACTCGATGGGGCGGATCAGGTCGACCATCGTGCGCCGGACGATCCACAACGGGTGGGTTTCCTCGTGCCCCATCTCGCGCAGCTGGTCCTGGCCGATGTCCTGGATGTGGCGACAGGCCGCGTCGAGGCGAAGCCGGCCGACCCGGTCGATGTCGCCGACCCGCAGCGGCCATTCCCGGTCGAAGACGTCGGGGTTCGGATCGGGAACGGGCATCAGCACCTTCGCCAATCCGGCGTTGGCGGTGCGTTCAGCTGGACTCATCGTCGGTCGTCCTCTCCCCATCCCCGCCCCAGCGCGATCATGCCAAAGGCCCTTGTGAATGCCAACCAGCCTGCGTTGCCAACGCTGCGAAGACACTCTTCGCAACCGTCGGTAGGCTGAGTGAGTGTCCAAAACGTTCGTCGGATCCCGGATACGCCAACTGCGCAGCGAACGTGGATTCAGCCAGGCGGCGTTGGCGCAGATGCTCGAGATCTCGCCGAGCTATCTCAACCAGATCGAGCACGACGTCCGGCCGCTGACCGTCGCGGTGCTGCTGCGCATCACCGAAGTGTTCGGGGTCGACGCCACCTTCTTCGCGTCCCAGGACGACACCCGGCTGGTGGCCGAACTCCGCGAGGTCACGATGGACCGCGACCTGGATCTCGACGTCGACATGTCCGAGGTCGCCGACATCGTCAACGCCCATCCCGCCGTCGCCCGCGCGATCGTCAACCTGCACCGCCGCTATCGGATCACCACAGCACAGCTGGCCGCCGCCACCGAGGACCGCTTCAGCATCAACACCGGAGGCAGCGGCACCGGATCGATTTCGATGCCGCACGAGGAAGTCCGGGACTACTTCTATCAACGGCAGAACTATCTGCACGAACTCGATACCGCCGCCGAGGACCTCACCGTTCGGATGCGGATGCACCGCGCGGAGTTGGCGCGAGAGCTCTCCGACCGGTTGACCATGGTGCACGGTGTGCACATCATCCGCCGCATCGATCTCGGCGACACGGTGCTGCACCGCTACGACCCGGCGTCTCGCACTCTGGAGATCAGTAACAACCTGTCGTCGGGTCAGCAGGTCTTCAAGATGGCAACCGAGCTGGCGTACTTGGAGTTCGGCGACCTCATCGACCGGTTGGTGGACGAAGGCAAGTTCACCAGCGAGGAATCCCGCAAGCTCGCCCGGCTCGGACTGGCCAACTATTCTGCCGCCGCGACGGTGCTGCCCTACGGGCAGTTCCACAACATGGCCGACACCTTCCGCTACGACATCGAACGGCTCTCGGCCTTCTACCAGGTGAGCTACGAGACGATCTGCCACCGGCTCTCAACGCTGCAGCGGCCGTCGATGCGCGGCGTCCCGTTCTCATTCGTCCGGGTGGACAGGGCGGGCAACATGTCGAAACGCCAGTCCGCCACCGGCTTTCACTTCTCCTCCGCCGGGGGTACCTGCCCGCTGTGGAACGTTTACGAGACGTTCGCCAACCCGGGCAAGATCGGAGTGCAGATGGCCCAGATGCCCGACGGGCAGAGCTACATGTGGGTGGCCCGTACCGTGGAACGACGAGCGTCCCGATACGGCCAGCCGGTCAAGACGTTCGCGATCGGCCTGGGGTGCGAAGCCCGGCACGCCAGCAGGCTGGTCTACTCGAAGGGCCTCGACCTGTCGTCGGACAGCGCGACGCCGATCGGGGCGGGCTGCCGCGTGTGTGAGCGCGACAACTGCCCGCAGCGGGCCTTCCCGGCACTGGGCCGCGCGCTGGATCTCGACGAGCACCGCAGCACGGTGTCACCCTATTTGGTCAAGGAGTCTTGATGGGTCAACGCATTCCGCCCGGCGGCCGGCGCGAGCTCGGCTTGCTCAACTGGGGGATCTCCCGATTGGGCGCCCGCGCGATACGGGCTCCGCACATGCACCTGTTCGAAGTCCTGGGTCAACACAAGTTGCTGTTCCTGTCATTTCTGCCGTATTCGCACGTCCTGCTGAACTGGGGCAAGCTCCCCAAGCGCGACAAGGAGCTGGTGATCCTGCGGGTGGGTCACCTGCGAAACTCGGAGTACGAGTTGCAGCAGCACCGCCGGCTGGCCAGAACCCGAGGGCTTGATTCTGCGTTACAGGACAAGATCTTTGCCGGCCCGACCGCGCCGGGTTTGACCGATCGCCAGCGTGCCCTCGTCACGGCGGTCGATGAGTTCGTACTCAACCGGGATCTCAGCGACGACACATTCGCCGGGCTGTCGACGCACCTGACCCGTGAGCAGATCATCGAATTCTGCGCCCTGGCAGGACATTACGATGCAATCGCCGGCATCCTGGCCACGCTGAACGTTCCGATGGACTTTCCCGACTAGGGCCGGGCTACCCCTTGTAAGGCTGGGCCTTGTGCGTCACCACTGCCTTCTCGGTGGGCAACACCGTGCCCGGGAGTGCCACGGGCACGATCGTGGTTGTCACCGTGTCGCCCACCGTCATCGGGCCCGGCATGATCGGCGCGGCCACCGGCGATGTGTCCACCGTGATGCCGTCGCCGAACGCCGCGGACCATCCACCCATCGCCACCACCGCAGCGCCGCCCACCACTGCCAGCAGAATTTTGATACGCCCACCACGTGCCGATGCAGCCATGCCGCCCCCGTTTCACAGTCGGCGCCAGGTGTGGTCGCCGGTGTGAAGAGAGTGGACCCCACAAAGCTTGAGGCAGGCTGTAACGAAGCTGACCAACGGCTGGTAGGTAGGTCGCTACAGCTAGGTGACGCCGAGCACGATGCCGCCCACACCATCTGCTTGCGCTGGTAGTTCCGCCACGCCACGAAGCCGACCTCGGCGACACTGTGCTGCACCGGTACGCCCCGGCGTCTCGCACTCTGGAGATCGGCAATCACTTGTCGTCCGTAGCTGACCACTCCGCAGTTGATCGAATTCTGTTTGCTTGCAGCACAATACGACGGTGTGGCCGCGACGATCGCGGCGCTTCAGGTGCCGCTGGACTTTCCGGACTGAGCGGGAGTCTCGCCGTCCTGGGCCGTGTGATGCGCAGCCCGCCGCCGACCGGCAGCGTCAGTGTTTGCGGCCGCCACGACGACCCGATCCCCGCCCCTTGCCTTCGCCTCGTACATCGCCGCGTCGGCGGCCGAGATCATCTCGATGAGATCCAGGTCGGAGCCGGTGCAGGTCGCCAGGCCGATGCTCGCGGTGATGGCCGGGTCGGCGGCGGCCGACACGGCGGCACGGATGCGTTCGGCGACCGCGCACGCCTGACCCGGCCGGATCCGGTCCACGACGAGGAACTCCTCGCCGCCCCAGCGCACGACGACCGCGTCTGCGCGCACGCTGGACCGGATCAGGCGTGCGGTGCGGATGAGCACTTCGTCACCGACGGCGTGGCCGAGGGTGTCGTTGACCACCTTGAAGTCGTCGACGTCGATCAGCAGTGCGCACAGGTCGGAATCTGTGGGCGCAGTCGCGTTGAGCCGTTTCATTGACACCGCCAACCCGCGACGATTGGTCAGTTCGGTCAACGGATCGGTCAGCGATAGTTTCGAACTGCCCTGCAACAGCCAGAACCCGAACTGCAGAAACGGCAGGTAACACACCGTCACCACCAGCGCAATCACCGCCCGGGACACACCGAGGTGCAGCCCGTGTGCGGGGTTGGAGATAGTGAGCCATACCGCGATAATCGCCACCGAGACGATGCACCACCCGATGTGAACCAGGTGCAGCCGAGGTCCGTGGAAGAACACCACGTAGCCACCCATGCCCAGCAACAGGGTGATCCCGGACAGGGCCTGGTTCGGGTCGCCGAACAGCAGCGAAGACAGCGTCACGTTGACGTCGACGATCATCACCAGGGCAGCCGAGGCACGCGCTGTCGGCCACGGCAGAAATGCCCACCGCGCCGCAACGCCCAGCGCGACGACAGCCACCACCGCCCAGCCGATCCGGAATATCGGGTCGTCGGGTCCCGGAGACACCACGACGTTCCACGCCGCGAGCAGGCCCATCATCGCGCCCACACCGGCGATCATCCAGCGCAGGGTCGGCAGCAGTCCGCGGCTGCGCAGAAAATCGACGCGCCACTGGTAATCGTCGCGCTCGCGCCACCACTCAAGGAGTGGGTTACTGGCAACCCTCCCACCCATCGCGCCAGTCAAGCACCGTCACCGCCACCCGGAGGGCGAATCGCTATCGCTCGTCTACAGGTAGGTGACGCCGAGCACGATCAGGGTGAAGATCACCGGCGACACCGGGACACAGCCCAGGAACGCCGCCCACACCATCTGCTTACGCTGGTATTTCCGCCACGCCACCAAGCCGACGACGGCGGCCACGACCGCAATGACCGCCGACAGGATCAGCACCCAGAAGCTGACGTCGTCGCCGTTGGTCGCGACGGAAATGCCGATCAGCCACAGGATGTGGCCGACCACAAGTCCACCGATACCGGCGATCAGCGTCGGTCTCAAAAGTTGATCATGTGGCCGGCGAGACCGTGGAAGCATTCCTGCAGTGCCTCTGACAGTGTCGGATGGGTGTGCACGTTGCGGGCGAGCTCGGTGGCCGTCAGGTCCCACTTCTGTGCCAGCGTCAGCTCCGGCAGAAGCTCCGAGACGTCCGGCCCGATCAGATGCCCGCCGATGAGCTCGAGGTGCTTCTTGTCGGCGATGAGCTTCACGAAGCCGGTGGGGTCGGCCAAGCCGTGGGCCTTGCCGTTGGCGGTGAACGGGAACTTGGCGACGACGACGTCGTAACCCTCGTCGCGAGCCTGCTCCTCGGTGAGACCGAAGCTGGCCACCTGCGGCTGGCAGAACGTGGCCCGCGGCATCATCCGGTAGTCACCGAGCGCCAGCGTCTCGGCACCGGCGATGGTCTCGGCGGCCACCACACCCATCGCCTCGGCCACGTGCGCCAGCTGGAGCTTGCCGGTGACATCGCCGATGGCATAGATGTGGCCGACGTTGGTGCGCATGTAGTCATCGATGCCGATGGCCTTGCGGTCGGTGAGCGCCACGCCGGCCTTGTCCAAACCGAAACCTTCGACGTTGGGGCCAAAACCGATGGCCTGCAACACCTTATCGGCCTTGAGCTCCTCGGTCTTGCCGTCCTTGCTGACCGTCACGGTGACGGTCGATCCATCGTCGTCGATGGATTCCACCTTGGTGCCGGTGAGGATCTTGACGCCCAACTTCTTGTACTGCTTCTCGATCTCCTTGGAGACCTCGGCGTCCTCGTTCGGCAGTGCGCGGGGCAGGAACTCGACGATGGTGACGTCGACTCCGTAGTTCTTGAACACGTAGGCGAATTCCATGCCGATCGCACCGGCCCCCGCGATCACCATGGATTTCGGCAGCTCCCGGGACAGGATCTGCTCTTCGTAGGTGACCACGTTCTTCGACAGCGACGTGCCCGGCACCAGCCGGGTGCTGGAGCCCGTCGCGATGATCGCGTTGTCGAACTCGACCTTCTCCGTACCACCTTCGTTGAGATCGACCTCGATGCTGTTCGGGCCGGTGAACTTCCCGTAGCCATGGATCTCGGTGATCTTGTTCTTCTTCATCAAGAAGTGCACACCGGCCACCCGGCCGTCGGCGACCTTGCGGCTGCGGTCGAAGGCGGCTCCGTAGTCGAAGGTGGCCTCCCCGCTGATGCCGAACGTCTTGGCTTCCTTGGTGAAGATGTGGGCCAGCTCGGCGTTGCGCAGCAACGCCTTCGACGGAATGCATCCGACATTGAGGCAGACTCCGCCCCAATACTTGGGTTCGATGATGGCGGTATTCAGCCCGAGCTGGGCGGCGCGAATGGCCGCTACGTACCCGCCGGGACCTGCTCCGAGAACGACGACGTCATAGTGGGTCACGTCGTCAGCCTATCGTCGGGCGGGCGATCCATTCGAAGTAGTAGGCACCGTGCAGTAGCGCGGCGGCGGCCACCGAGGCCAGTGGCGCCGACATCAGGGCGATGGCCAGCGCCGTTACCGATGGCCGGTTCTGCACCATGGAAACCAGCATGCTGCCGACCGAGCAGACGATCAGATAGATCAGCACGAAGAACACCGCGGGGGTCTTGTTCAGCGATGTGTACCACCAGAAGTAGCAGCCAAGGCCGGCGGCCGCCGCCAGCACCCAGACCGCGGCCACGATGAACACGAACTGCCACCTCTTCACGAACTGATACGAGCCCGTCGTCGCGGTGACCGAGGGCAGCACCACGACCGGTTCGGCGTGAAGGGACCCGTTGACCGGGCGCAGGAACGCATCGGTGTCGAAGCTCTCCAGTTCGCTGAACGCAATGGACGGTCCCGAGATCTCCGCCTCGGGCTCGTCGGTCAGCGCCTTGAGAACGTCTGGGTGCGGTCCGGTGTCGAAAATCGGCGCGTGATGCGGCTCGGTCGACGGAAGGGACGTTTTGTCAGCCACTGGACACCACCTGAACCAGAACCAAGGCCCCCAACCAGCCCGGCGCCATCGCCAGGATGAACGCCCCCATGGTGGTGACCCAGCGCCGACCAGAAAACAGGATGAGCTGCATCCCGATCGAACTGGGGACCGCCACCACCAAGCCCACCACGAGATCGGGGCGAACCGGGGTCTTTATCAATACGGTGGCCACGACAGCGGCGACCAGACCGGTCACGGTTCCGACCAGCAACGCACTTGTGAGCAGCCATGCCCGAGGCAGGGGTATCACGCTTACGAGGGTACTTGCCGTCGAGCCGACTACGGCTGAACGACTCCGGCGTGCCGACCAGGGATTGCGCAGGCGTCGGCGGCCTCGGCGACCACCAGGTCGGTCCGTTCGGGGGGCCGCGCACCCCGCTCGTAGTCGGCCCCTGTCAGCGGCGGGGAGTCGGTCAGCAACGCGTTCTCCGCATCGGTGAACGCCCGCCCGCGGCTGAGAAAGCGTATGCCCTCCGGAGTTTCGAGGCTGAAGCCGCCACCGCGTCCGGGCACCACGTCGATGACGAGCTGGGTGTGTTTCCACGTCTCGAACTGCGGGCCGGAGATCCACACCGGCGCGCTTTCGAGGACCCCGAGCAGCACGTCGCGGTCGCCGACGATGAACTCGCCGTCGGGGTAACACATCGGCGACGACCCGTCGCAGCAGCCGCCGGACTGATGGAACATCACCGGCCCGTGCCGCTCCTGCAGCGTGTGCAGGAGGTCGGCGGCCGCCGCGGTGATCAAGGCCCGCGGCGGCGCCGTGTTCTCTACATCCCCGCGATTTCGGCGCGCTTTCGTTCGCTGTGCGGCGTGTGGTGTCTCGGGACATTGCTGACACTTTTGTCGCGGGACATCGCTGACACTCATGGTGCCGGTTTGGGTTCGCGGGTGCGGTAGGTCCGGGTGGATTTGTCGCTGCGTTGGTAGTTGCGGGTGGGGTCTGCGGTGAAGGACCGGACCAGGGTGGTGCCGCTGAGGATGGTGATGTGCTCACCATCGCGGATGACGTCGCAGTCGTGTCCGGCCCAGCGCAGGCCGACGTTGACTTTGTAGGGCGCAACGAAGATGTATCCCGAGGTTGCGTCAACGGTGTGGCGGCTGACCACAACTGGGGCCGGCACTGGACGGTCAGCGGGTCGGGCCCTGGCGGTGGCGCCAAACACCTCGGCGGGGGTGGCCCCGCGGTGGGCGCGATGGGGCCGCCGGTGGTTGTAGAAGCTGCGGAACTGTTCGAGCAGGCCGTTGAGCTCGTCGATGGTGGCCGGTGCTGGGCGAGCGCGGAGCCATCTTTTCAGCGTCTGCCAGGACCGTTCGATTTTGCCGCAGGTCTGCGGGTGGTACGGCGCCGAGTTGATGGTGCGCACGCCCAGGGCCCGCAGGTTGGACTCGAACGCCGATTCATAGGCGCGGAACCGTCCGGTATACACAAGTCCGTTATCCGACAACGACATTGACGGGATCCCGCATTCATCGATGCCGGCCAGGATCACTTCCCAGACCAGCGCGGCGTCGGCGTCACCGGCACACGCACGCAACCCCACCAGGTAGCGGGAGTGGTCATCGAGACTGCCGGCGATGGCCACCGGGGTGCCGTCGGCCAGCGCCCACCCGGTCCAGTCGGACTGCCAGCACTCGTTGGGCCGATCAAAGACGAACCGCTTGGTCGCTGACTTCGGGCGTTTCTGGGGCTGCGGGGTGATCGCTCCGCGGCGGGTCAGGATGTGCCACACCGTCGAGACCGAGGGCACCGTGACTCCGTCGCCTTGCAGCGACCACACGATCGACTGGGCGCCGTGATCGCGGCCGTCCTCGATCAACTGCTTGCGCCGCAACACGATCAGATCCTCGACCTCGACCAGAGTCCGCCCCGGCGAGGTCTTCGGGCGCCGGGAGAGCTCCTGCAGTCCCTCGATACCGCTATCACGGAATCGTCGACGGTACTTGTAAAACGTCTCCCGACTGATCTGGTGGTCCCGGCAAAACTGGGCCACGTTCTCGATCTGGCCAGCCAATGCTGCAGCCATCCGAATATCCATCGCCGTCACCTTCTGGGCCATGAACCATGCTGGTCCCAGCCCTACTCAGGTGTCAGCGATGTCCCGAGACATCCAACTGTCAGCGATGTCCCCGAACAGCACAGTTCGCTGTGCGGCGGAATTCGCGCCAAAATCGCTCATTAGAAGAAGCCTTGGGCTTTGTTGGAGTAGGAGACGAGCAGGTTCTTGGTCTGCTGGTAGTGGTCGAGCATCATCAGGTGGTTTTCCCGCCCGATGCCGGACTGCTTGTAGCCGCCGAACGCGGCGTGGGCGGGGTAGGCGTGATAGCAGTTGGTCCACACCCGACCGGCCTTGATGTCACGCCCGGCCCGGTAGGCGGTGTTGCCGTCGCGGCTCCACACCCCGGCACCCAAGCCGTACAACGTGTCGTTGGCGATGGCGATCGCGTCGTCGTAATCGGCGAACGACGTCACCGCGACGACCGGCCCGAAGATCTCTTCCTGGAAGATCCGCATGGCATTGTCACCGGTGAAGATCGTCGGCTGCACGTAATAGCCGCCCGACAGATCCCCGCCCAGTTCAGCGCGCTCACCACCGGTCACCACCTTCGCGCCTTCGCTCTTCCCGATCTCGATATAGGACAGGATCTTCTCCAGCTGATCGTTGGAGGCCTGCGCCCCGATCATGGTGTCGGTGTCGAGCGGATCACCCTGGCGCACCGCCTTGGTACGGATGGCCGCCATCGCCAAGAACTCGTCATAGATATCGGCCTGGATCAGGCTGCGCGACGGACAGGTACACACCTCGCCCTGGTTGAGGGCGAACATCGTAAAGCCCTCCAGCGCTTTGTCCTGGTAGTCGTCATTGGCCGCCATCACGTCGGAGAAGAAAATGTTGGGGCTCTTACCGCCAAGCTCGAGGGTGACCGGAATCAGGTTCTGCGAGGCGTACTGCATGATCAGCCGGCCGGTGGTGGTCTCCCCGGTGAACGCGATCTTGGCGATCCGGTTCGAGGACGCCAGCGGCTTGCCCGCCTCGACGCCAAAACCGTTGACCACATTGACAACACCGGCAGGCAACAGATCGGCGATCAAGGAAATCAGGTACAGGATCGAGGCCGGGGTCTGCTCGGCGGGCTTGAGCACCACCGCGTTACCAGCAGCCAACGCCGGAGCCAGCTTCCACACCGCCATCAGGATCGGGAAGTTCCACGGAATGATCTGACCCACCACACCCAGCGGCTCGTGGAAATGGTAAGCAACAGTGTCCTCGTCGATCTGGGACAACGAACCCTCCTGCGCGCGGATCGCCGCCGCGAAATACCGAAAGTGATCCACCGCCAACGGAATATCCGCGGCCAGCGTTTCCCGGATCGGCTTACCGTTATCCCACGACTCAGCCAGCGCGATCGACTCCAGATTCGCCTCGATCCGATCAGCAATCCTGTTCAAAATCACCGCCCGCTCCCCCGCCGACGACCTACCCCACCCCGGCGCCGCGGCGTGCGCAGCATCCAACGCCCTCTCGATATCGGCATCAGTGGAACGCGCCACCTCACAAAACACCTCACCGGTCACCGGCGTCGGGTTCTCGAAGTACTGACCACCCACCGGCGCAACCCACTCACCACCGATGAAGTTCTCATACCGGGATTGAAACGCCATCGTGGACCCGGTACCGGGGCGGGCATAGACAGTCATAAGTACTCCTCTACGAGACACTTTCATTGATACGAACGGCGCGAACCGCTGGTGCGGTCGATGATGGCAGCACCATTGCCAAGTCCGAGGGATATCGCACGGTCCCATCGACGCCTCGGGCGAATCGGTTGGCAAGCCGGGCGACGGCGTCGACCAACGCGTCACAGACAGCCGACATCAGCCGCGCGAAACCGCGCGGGTCCTCGCCGACCGCGGGATCAGGCACATCTGCCCCTTGCATCAAAGCCGATTGTGCTCCGCATCTCAGCGATAGACCAGGCCGCCGTCGATTCGACCAGTCGGCCGGTCATGTCGTCCGGGGAATTCGAGGAGGCGAACACCCGACTCAGGCTGGCTGCGGTGCAGCTGACCGAGCTCCGCGCGGTCAGGGGGCGAGGCCGTCGACGATGTCCTTGGACTCCTTGAGCCCGAGACCGGTCTGCTCGCGCAGGATCTTGATGGCCTGGATCTTCTGGCCCTGTAGCGCCAGCTGCAGTACCTCGGGGCTCACCGCCGGTGCGCCGACGTCGCGGACCTGCTCAGACGCGACGGACGACTTGGCACCGTGAAGCGCCCACTCCAGTTGCGCGACGCGCCGTTCCAGCTCATCGACCCGTCTGCGCAAGCCACCGTCATCGACGTCGTCTACGTTGTCGGACCGGCCGAAGATGCCCATGCCGATGAGTATCGCGCATATAGGAACAATGGTGGACGTGACCGATACCCAGGAACCCGCGGACCCGTACCTCTGGCTCGAGGAAATCACCGGTGACGAGCAGCTGGACTGGGTGCGCAAGCACAACGATCCGACCGTCGCCGAATTCAGCGGTGAGACGTTCGAACAGATGCGCGCCGAGGCGCTGGAGGTGCTCGACACCGACGCGCGGATTCCATACGTGCGCCGGCGTGGGGAGCTCCTCTACAACTTCTGGCGCGACGCCACCAATCCGAGGGGGTTGTGGCGGCGGACCACGCTCGACAGCTACCTCACCGAGACACCCGACTGGGATGTCATCCTCGACCTCGACGAGCTGGCGGCCGCCGATGGCGAGAAGTGGGTGTGGGCCGGGGCCGATGTCATCGAGCCGGATCACACGCGGGCACTGATCAGTTTGTCGCGGGGCGGCTCGGATGCTGCGATCGTACGCGAATTCGACATGGTGACACGAGAATTCGTTGCCGGCGGCTTCGAGCTTCCGGAGGCGAAGTCGCGGTTGTCGTGGGAGGACCACGACACGGTGTTGGTGGGCACCGACTTCGGTCCGGATTCGATGACCGAGTCCGGCTACCCGCGGATCGTCAAGCGGTGGCGACGCGGCCAACCGCTGGCCGAGGCCACGACGCTTTTCACCGGACCGGTCACCGACGTGGCCGTCGGGGCATCGGTGGACCGAACCCCCGGCTACGAACGCACTCTGCTGAGCCGAGCCGTCGACTTCTTCAACGACCAGGTGTACGAACTCCGTTTGGACGAGTTGGTCCGCATCGACGCGCCGACGGACGCAAGCTTGACGGTGCACCGGGAGTGGCTGCTGATCGAGCTCCGCAGCGATTGGCTCACGGGCACCGCGTCGTATCGGACCGGGTCGCTGCTGGCCGCCAAGTACGAGGAATTCCTCGACAGCACAGCGGAATTGGCAGTGGTTTTCGAACCCGACGAGCACACCAGCCTGCACCAGTACTCCTGGACGCTGGATCGCCTGCTGTTGGTGACGCTGGTCGATGTCGCCAGCCGGGTGGAGATCGTGACGCCGGGATCTTGGACGCGGGAGGAACTGGACGGACTCGGCGGGAACACCGTCATCGTCTCCACCGACGAGTACGGTGACGAAATCTTCTTGGACTCCAGCGATTTCATCACCCCGTCGCGGCTGCTACACGGTACGGCGGGTGGTGAGCTGACCGAGATCAAACGGGCTCCTTCGTTTTTCGACGCCGCGGACCTTCAGGTGCAGCAGCACTTCGCGACGTCCGACGACGGCACGGCTATCCCCTACTTCGTCGTCGGCCACAAACATGACCAGGCACCGGCGCCGACCCTGCTGGGCGGTTATGGCGGATTCGAGGTGTCCCGAACGCCGGGTTACGACGGTGTGCTGGGGCGGCTGTGGCTATCCCGGGGCGGCACATATGTGCTGGCCAATATCCGCGGCGGCGGCGAGTACGGCCCGGCGTGGCACACCCAGGCGATGCGGGAGGGTCGGCACAAGGTGGCCGAGGATTTCGCCTCAGTGGCACGCGATCTCGTCGCCCGCGGTATCGCAGGAGTCGCACAGCTGGGCGCGCAGGGCGGTAGCAACGGCGGTCTGTTGATGGGCATCATGCTGACCAAGTACCCGGAGTCCTTCGGCGCGCTGGTGTGCCAGGTGCCGCTGCTCGACATGAAGCGGTTCCATCTCCTGCTGGCCGGGGCGTCATGGGTGGCCGAGTACGGCGACCCTGACGATCCCGAGGACTGGGCGTTCATCTCCGAATACTCGCCGTATCAGAATATTTCGGCCGACCGGCGATATCCCCCGGTCCTGATCACCACGTCGACGAGGGACGACAGGGTGCATCCCGGCCATGCCCGCAAGATGACGGCGGCCCTGGAGCAGGCCGGCCATCCGGTCTGGTACTACGAGAACATCGAGGGTGGGCATGCCGGGGCAGCAGACAATGCGCAGACGGCGTTCAAGTCGGCGTTGAGCTATTCGTTCCTGCATCGCATGCTGAATTGACCAGCAAACCCCATCGAGTACCCTCTAGCTAACAGCTAACGTGCCACGGGGGTGCAATGCAGGTCGATATCGATGAGATGCGCTCGGGCGCAAACCGCTCGTACAACGCGGCTTCGTTCGCCATGGAGGGCGCTGACCAGCTGTCGCGCGCCCGTCCGACCTCAGGCATCTTCGGCGACTTCCCGGCTGCGACGTCGTTCCACGGTGCACTAGCCGCCGCGCACAGCAACCACGTTGACCGGCTTCGCAAGCACGAGAATCGGCTTGGAGTGCTGGGTGACAAGGGGCACAAGACTGCATCGGTGTTCGTCGAGATGGAGGAGCGCAACGCCGAGGCCCTGCGTTCGGTGCTGTGACCGGCTACCCGAGCCTGGTCCACATCAGCATCGGAGCCCTGATCGGCGAGGCCGGTGGCGATCCGTGGCAGGTCGACCAGACGTTGCAGAGTGGCGATCCCGGGCAGATCGCCGAGCTGGGCCGCGCGTTCTACAACGCAGGCGGCTGCACCGCAGAGACATACACCGAATTCCAACAGGCGCAGGCCAGGTTCCAAGCGTCGTGGAACCGGGAGAACGGCGAGCACCCGATAAACGACAGCGCCGAGGTCCAGCGCGCCACCACCGGGTTGATGGTCCAGCGCGACCAGTTGCCCGCGATCGGCGCGGATCTGTCCACTATCGCCGCCAACCTTGCTGAGGCGCAGCGCTTCTCCGATATGCAGGTGGACAACCTCAACACCCAGCTGCACTACATCGACGCGTTGATCGATCAGGCACTGGCAAAGGATCAGGACATCTCCGCATTGGAGGACGACGCGATCGCGGCGACGTCCGGGGTACTGAAGCAGGTCGAGGCTCTGCGGGACGATTACGGCGCCAAGTTGGAAGCGTCGATGACCGACCTGCGCGTTGAGCACGGATACGACCCCGCCGCGATCGAGGACGTCGACGGTGACGGTGAGCTCGGGCCGGAGCAGCGTGGCCGAGAATCCACCGAATACTACGACACGAACCAGCGCGCCAAGGACGAGGCACTGGTCAACAGCGGCGGCCCAACGACACCGGAAAAGGCCGATGCCGCAGCGCGTTTGCGTGACTTCGCCACGGCGACTAACCCGGCTGCCGACGCCGATGCACGACGGCTGGCCGGTGAGCGCCTCGATGACTTCCGGATGGCGAACTTCGTCGGCCCGCTACCCAAGGACCCTGTCCTGGGCGAAGATGCCCGCGAGCGGGCTCAGCGCCGACTCGACATGCAACGCCAACTGGAACAGGGCGGGTTGTACAACCTGCCGCCGATGACACCTGATCAGGCGACCCAGCAGGTCGACATCGGCGAGCAGTTCGGGCGGGTCGTCGCGGTGAAGCAGGCGATGTTCGCACTCACCAGCCAGGGCATGTCCGAGGACGGCGCCAAGGCGGTGCTGGGCGACATGCTCCACCACGGAAGCGATCTCGCGGGCTATACCGGACCGGCGGCCAATGGCGTCGAAGCCTACGGCGAGCGCATACCTGGCGGACGGCACGCCAAGCTGGAAGATCTGCTGTCGCCGGCCGACGCCGAGAAGTGGGCGCACATTGCCGGCCGGGTCGGAAAGGTCGGCGACGTGATTCAACTGGTCAACGCGCTCAATGACAAGGCCAACGGCGGCAGCAACGAAGACTTCGGCAGCGCAGTGGGCGGTGTGGCCGGCGGCTCTGCGGCCGCGTGGGGTGCCGCAGCGCTCGCCGGCTCGTTCACCGGGCCGTGGACCACGGCCGGCATCGTCGTGGCGGCCAGCATTGTCGGCGGGCTGGGCGGTGAACAGCTGGGCGGCGGCATCGGGTCGCTCTTCGACCCCGCCTTCGGATCCCCTGGCGGTGGCGGCGGGAGCTGGTGAAACTGCAAGAGATCTTCGGATATTCGGCGATGGCCGCACTCGGCGCCGCCGCTGTCTTCAGCAGCTTCCCGCTGTGGAGATCGGCGACACTGTCGCCGGACTCGATCAAACGGCGAGTCTGGTGGACCTGTTGCGCCATCGCCACGGTGTCGGTGTTCTTGATGCAGTGGCCCGACTGGGGCCGAGGGCTATTCGCATCGATCCTGTTGGCCCTGGCTCTCGTCGCCGTCGCAGGCCGGTGGACCACCTTCATCAAGATCAACGGCCGTGTCTACGGCGCCTCCAGCCGACCC
Source organism: Mycolicibacterium rhodesiae JS60 (assembly GCA_000230935.2). GTDB lineage: Bacteria > Actinomycetota > Actinomycetes > Mycobacteriales > Mycobacteriaceae > Mycobacterium > Mycobacterium rhodesiae_B. The sequence continues at coordinate 1,270,976 of AGIQ01000002.1, read as the reverse complement.
GACCGGCCACCGGCACTGGCTCCCGTCGACGACGAGTAGTCAGCCCAACACGTACCGCCCGGTGATCATCGGCAAATCCAGGAATGTCCGGATCCCCGGCGCGGCCGCACACACTGGTGAAATCGAATGCACCGCATGCATTGCCGTGCCCAGACAGCCCTGATCGGTTTCATCCTCGCCGTGCGTGGCGATCTTGGACTCGAGCACCATCGACGGCTCCCCCTCGACGGTCACCTTCCATCCGCGCCCGTTCGGCCAGTCCGGTGCCTGCTCGTCCCCGAGCCGGGTGATGTGCTCCACCGTCATCGCGGGTCGCCCGTTGACCACCGCCGTGTAGCCGAAGCGCTGCGCCGCAACGGTACCCGCCTCCACCCGGCCGGCCTTGACATCGAACGCCTGGGCAGCCAAAGCGATCTCGCGGTGGTAGACGAAATCGTCGACCGCCGCACCGAGCCCTTCGGCCAGCAACATCAGCGGCGCGCGAAACGTCACGCCGGCCAGCGCCGCGTCGGCCATCGGTACCGGCTCGTCGGGGCGCTTGCCGAATCCCATGATGTCGAACAACATCGGCGCACTGTCGTAGGTCGTGTAGTCCATCAATTCCTGCACCAGCAGCGAGTCGATGCGGGCGAACAGCCCCGACATCGTCAACGGCAACACCTCGGCCGCCCAGCCGGGTTCGATACCCGTGCCGTGAAATGACGTGCCGCCGTCGGCGCACGCGTGCGTCAGGCGGTCGACCACCTCAGTGCCCATGCTCAACGGATAGATGAGCGCAGTGACCGCCGTCGACACCACGTTCTTGCCCGAGGCCAGCAGCCGGCAGATCTCGTCGACCGCAGCAGGAGGGTTCATCTCGCCCTGCGGCATGTACAGCACGCAGTCGGCGTCCAGGGCGAGGATCTCGTCGCAATCTCTGGTGGTCCGCACGCCGATCGGTCCGATTCCACACACCTCCCCGACGTCGCGGCCCGCCTTGTCATCGCTGTAGACCAGCGCCCCGACCAGCTCGAGGTCGGGATGCCGATGAACCGCCGCGACGGAATGCTTGCCCACCGAACCGGTGGCCCACTGGATGACGCGCAACACGAGTAGATCGTACTGTAAGCCATTCGGTAATACCTTCAATGAGAAGTTCTTGACCAAACCGGGTCGAAGTCACTTCACTGCGGTTATGCCCGAATTCGAAACCGTCCTGTACACCACCGACGGCCCCGTCGCGACCGTCACCCTCAATCGACCCGAGCATCTCAACACCATCGTCCCGCCCATGCCCGCCGAAGTGGAGGCCGCCATCGGGCTGGCCGAACACGATCCGTCGGTCAAGGTCATCGTGCTGCGTGGGGCGGGGCGAGCCTTCTCCGGCGGCTTCGACTTCGGCGGCGGATTCCAGCATTGGGGTGAGTCGATGATGACCGACGGCCGCTGGGATCCCGGCAAGGATTTCGCGATGGTCAGCGGTCGCGCGACGGGCCCGACGAGCAAGTTCATGTCGATCTGGCGGGCATCCAAGCCGGTGATCGCGCAGGTGCACGGCTGGTGCGTGGGCGGCGCCAGCGACTATGCGTTGTGCGCCGATCTGGTGATCGCCAGCGAGGACGCGGTGATCGGCACGCCGTACAGCCGGATGTGGGGCGCCTACCTGTCCGGGATGTGGCTCTACCGGCTCAGTTTCAGCAGGGCCAAGTGGCACTCGCTGACCGGACGCCCGCTGACTGGGCGGGAGGCCGCCGACATCGAGCTGATCAACGAGGCGGTGCCGTTCGAACGGTTGGAAGCGCGGGTGGCCGAGATCGCCACCGATTTGGCGCGAATCCCGTTGTCGCAGTTGCAAGCTCAGAAGATGATCGTCAACCAGGCCTACGAGAACATGGGCCTGGCGAGTACCCAGACGCTCGGCGGCATCCTCGACGGGCTGATGCGCAACACCCCGGAGGCCCTGGACTTCATCAATACCGCAGGAACACAGGGCGTCCGTGCCGCCGTCGAAGGTCGCGACGGCCCGTGGGGTGATTACAGCCAGGCGCCGCCAGGCCGCCGGCCCGACCCGTCGCACATCATCGAGCCCTAGCTGGTCTTGGCCAGACTCACCAACAGCGACACGATCACCCCGATGATCACCAGGCCGCCACCGACCACCAGCGTGATGTTGAGCCACTGATGCATGCTGTTCTGCGCGGTGCCGACGAGTACGTCGGCGATCCGCCGGATGTCACCCGTCGAATTGTCCAGCACCGCATTGAGCTTCCGGCGGCCGAATTCGATTGCGGCCCAACCGGCAGCACCGACAAGTAGGGCCGACACTCCCAACCCCACCAGCATCTTGCCGCGGCTTCGGGCGACGAACAGCGTGAGCAGCGCGAATAACCCGGTCAGCACGGCCAGGCCGACACTGACCCACGGCCCGTAGGTACCCAGCAGCCGCAACGCACCGGGCCGCAACACCGAAGGAGCGTTGTCGGTCAACGGAATTGGCACCGACGTCGGCACCGTGATGTCGTAGTCCGACAGCGTCTCGGAGAACGCGGCATCCGAAAGCATCGGCGCGACGTCGATCACCCAGCGGCCCTGCGAGTCCACGCTCGAACGAATCGAGTCGGTGAACAACCATCGGTGAGCGAACCGGTTCGCCTGGGCGAACTGGCCGGGGAACGACGCACTCGAGGTGTAGGTCGCGGCCACCAGGCTCACGGTGCCGGTGTCCACGCTGGTGCCCAGCCGGGCCACCTGGGTGGTCAACTGCGAGGCCGCCGCCGACTGCAGTGCGGGGTCGGCGGCCGCCTTCTGCGCCAGCGCCGCATAGCCGTCTTCGTCGACAAGATGCTGTTGCACCCATGCCGCGGGCAGGGCCACCGCCAGCAGAAGCGTCGTGACGAGCCACATGAGCAGCGTCGTCGCGAACCGCACGCGTCCTCCTCCCGCGGGGACGCGCGGGTTCAGTCGGAGTGAGTTGCGCGGCCCACGATCAAGGGGTCGGGCTGGCCGACCACCTCATGGTCTTTGTTGTCGTAATTGAACTTACTCAGCACGTGGCGCATCGCGTTGATCCGCGCGCGTTTCTTGTCGTTGCTTTTGACGACGGTCCACGGCGCGACCTCGGTGTCCGTCCAGGCGAACATGTCTTCCTTCGCGGCGGTGTATTCGTGCCACTTGTCCAGTGATGCCAGATCAGTCGGCGACAGTTTCCACTGCCGCACCGGGTCGACCTGGCGGATGGTGAACCGGGTGCGCTGCTCGCTCGACGACACCGAGAACCAGAGCTTGGTCAGGCTGATGCCATCGTTGACCAGCATCTGCTCGAACAGCGGCGCCTGCCGGATGAATTCGGCGTGCTGCTTGGGCGTGCAGTACCCCATCACTCGCTCCACGCCGGCGCGGTTGTACCAGGACCGGTCGAACATGACGATCTCACCGGCGGCAGGCAGGTGGTTGACGTAGCGCTGGAAATACCACTGGGTGCGTTCCTTCTCAGTGGGCTTCTCCAGTGCCACCACCCGCGCGCCTCTCGGATTGAGGTGCTCCATGAAGCGCTTGATCGTTCCGCCCTTGCCGGCCGCGTCGCGTCCCTCGAAGACGAAGACGTGCCGCAGCCCGTGGGCCTGGCTCCACTTCTGCAGCTTCAGCAACTCGATCTGCAGCAGCCGCTTCTGTTCCTCGTACTCGTTGCGCGACATCCGATGCTCGTACGGGTAGTTCTCGCGCCAGGTATCGACAGCCAGCCCCGCGGCGTCGAGCAGTACCGGGTCGTCATCGTCGTCGTCAAAAATCGTGAAGCCATTGCTCTCGAGTGACACGCGCGGAAATTATCAGCGGCAGGGAAACCCGGGGTGACGGCTCGGTGAACGACGTCCTCAGCCGTGAGACGTGCGCTATCCCCGGGTCGCGTCGCTCCTGCCCACCGAGCCCCGCGCAGACCCACCGGTCGAACCCGCCTTGGCTTTCTTGGCGCCGGCCTCAAGTGTCGCCGCAGCCGCACAGACCAGTGAACTGCCCAGCAGCAGTCCGCCGATGGCGTCGGTGAAGTAGTGGTAGGTCACCGCCTGACCGAGCATCCCCAGCAACACCCAGACGATCGCCATCACAACGAAGTACAGGCGCGCGCCCGCGACCAGGATCACCATGCCCAGTACCACCACCATCAGCGTCGTGTGGCCGCTGGGATAGGCGACCGCACCATCCTTCTCCCGGCCGAACCAGTCCTTGAAGACCCGCGAAAGCCACACGGCTGCAACGGGAGTTGCTACCACAAGTACGGCCAGCAGCCAGCGTTGACGAACGACCGCCAGCGCCAGCACGCCGAGCAGGATCACCCCGACCGTGCGCTGATCGGTGAAGAACAGCAGCCAGCCCAACACGCTGCCGCGCTGGAACCAGTCGTCGATCGGCGTCGACCCGGGCCCCACCGCACAGCCCAGTAGCACCATCGCCGCCACACCGATCGGCGGCCACCACCGCACCGCGTGGGCGCTCAGCGGGCGATACCCCGCACGTAGGCCGCCTGGCCGAGATGCTGTGCGCAGTCGTCGATGATGCTGACCAACCGAATGCTGGCTGTCACGGGCGGATTCCAGTTCGTGTCGACCACACGAGCAAGCTCATCGGTGGTGACGCTGGCGATGTATTCCAGCGTCGCCTTGTGCACGGCGTGGTAGTAGCCGGCCAGCAGATCGGCGGGCGCACGGACCTTGCCGACCTCATCGGGAGTGTGCCCGTAGCCGTGCGCGTCACGGGGCAGGTCCAGCCCGAAGCGGTCGACCCAGCCGCCGGTGAACCACACCTGATCGGTTCCGGCGATATCGGCCAGCTGAGCGTCCTGCACACGAGCGCTGTGCCAGATCAACCACGCGATGCTGTTGGCCGTCGCCGTCGGCCGGAAGAACGAGACGTCGTCGGTCAGATCGTCGGTGAGGTCGTTGACATGTTCGATGATGCGAGTGAAGGAGTCCCGCAGCAGTTCGCGGGAGGCGGTGGCATCCGACAATGAGTCAGTCATGGGCCCGACGCTACGCGCCGTGGAAAACCGCCTCGACGTTGTTGCCGTCTGGATCGCGGACGAAGGCTCCGTAGTAGCCGGGGTGGTACTCGGGCCACAGCCGCGGAGCGTGCAGCGACTCGGCACCGACGTCCAACGCGGCGTCGTAGAAGGCCTTCACCGCGTCGACGTCGGCGGCGGCGAACGCGATGTGCACCTCACGGTTGGGGCCCGAGGCATCACCGGCCGAGGCGTCGGCGATCCAGAAGTCCGGCTTGCCGTCGCGGCCGTAGCCGATCGCGACATCGAAGTCCATCTGACGGGTATAGCCGAGCACACCAAGCACGCCGTCGTAGAACTCCTTCGACGCGGCCCAGTCGCTGCAGTTGATTCCGAAGTGATCGATCACAGCTCCCATAGTGGCAGCCGACGGGCCCAGGTGAACGGTTATCCGACCCTGCCCGGACGCGCTGAGTGACCGGTCGACTGCTTCACGCCCGGCTTACTTGCATTGGCCTTGACGTTGGACTTGTCGCTCGCCCCGGAATGTCCCCGCGGTGGAACCCTATGTCGCGCAATCCCTTTTCCTGACGAGCTCACCGCTGCCGGCTCGACGCCGGAGGCGGCGGCCGGAGTGCGCGCAGCCGAGACGGCGGCGGCCGGCTGTGGCGTAACCGGCGGCGGCAACAACACGTCCAACGCATTGCCCAGGCCGGTGTAGAAGTCGTTTATCGCGTTCCACGCGATCCCGTCGGTCATGAAGCTGGACCGGCCAATCGATGACGATCCGATCGGTGCGGGCAAGGAGATGGCAAACTCCACCAGCTGCGAGGCAACCCCTGCGACCCCGAACACCACGTCTCTGACGAGGAAACCGAAGATGCCGGGAAAAGCGGCCGGGTCTTGGAATACGTTCTCGATGGACGCCTCGACGTTGTACGGCAACCCCGCCAGCTCGTCCACGGCACTCGTGACCATGTGGATGGGACCGGTGACGGCTTTGGTGATGGCGAGCAGCACGCGACCGACATCGGTTCGGTAGACAGCGTCTTCGACCAGAGCATCACCCACCGACGGGTCGGGTAATCCCGCGAACAGATTGCCGATGGCAACACTGGCATCCGCGACGACGCCCGCCGCCAGGGAACTCAGCGGCGACGGCAGCAGGGACGAGGCGAGACCGAGCAGCACTTGCCGCAATGTCGACCCGGAGAAGTCGTAGAACGGCGCGTGGTACTCCGGATTGAAGGCCGCCTGCACGGCGAAACTGAGCAGACTGCCGATTGCTCCGGGGTTCAGCAGCGCGGTCGCGAGCAGGGCCAGTGAGTTCACCGGTAGCTCGGCGATGGCATCGACGGTGGTGTCGACCGCCGAGGTCAGTGTGCTCACGGCGATGCTGGCGTTGAGAAGGGCGTCGGTGACGAACGACGCCGGCTGGATGTCGGCGGTGTAGCTGGCCGGCATCGCCGGTGGCGAAGGACTCGTGACGAGCGGGGCGCCGGCCGCTACGACTCCGGCCGCCAGGAGAGCCGCCAGGATCTTGGTCTGCGGATATACGGAAATGTGCATGGCAACCCCCCCGTTGCAGCCCGGCAGATTAGACGAATCCTATTCCGCATTTGCTGTCGCGTCAGTATCTGGCGGGCGGTGAATATCTGCGAACTCGCCAGAGTCGATTCCACGAAGACGGCTGCGGTCGCCGCCGTAGGTTTGAGCCCATGAGTTATGACTTGGTCATCCGCAACGGCACCATCGTGGACGGTCTGGGCGGCGAACCCTACCCGGGGGACGTCGCGGTGTCCGACGGCGTCATCGCCGCGGTCGGCACCGTCGACGGAACGGGAACCCGGGAGATCGACGCGACGGGACTGCTCGTCACCCCGGGATTCGTCGACCTGCACACCCACTACGACGGGCAGGCGATCTGGTCGGACCGGATGACACCGTCGTCGGCTCACGGCGTGACGACTGCGGTGATGGGTAACTGCGGCGTCGGGTTCGCGCCGTGCCGTCCCGAGGACCACGACGTGCTCGTCGACGTCATGGCCGGAGTCGAAGACATCCCCGGCGTGGTGATGGTCGACGGCCTGCCATGGACCTGGGAGACGTTCCCGGAGTTCCTCGACGCACTGGAGTCGCGGCAGCGGGACATCGACGTCGCCACGTTCCTGCCGCACTCTCCGCTGCGGGTGTACGTCATGGGCCAGCGCGGCATCGACCGCGAGCTCCCCACGACCGAGGATCTGGCGCTGATGCGCAAGCTCGCCGAGGAGGCGATTCGCGCGGGCGCGCTGGGCTTCGCGTCGTCGCGTCTCACCCTGCACAAAACCTCTGGCGGACAACCGATTCCGAGTTACGAGGCGCAGTACGAAGAGATCGAGGCGATCGCGCGGGGTGTCGATGACGCCGGCGGCGGACTGTTGCAGTTCGTGCCGGATCTGATGGCCGGCGACTACGAGGGTGCACTGAGCGCCGTGTTCGACGTCGCCTCGGAAGTGGGGCTGCCCGTGACGTTCACGCTCGCGATCGGCAACGCCGGACCGCCGATCCACCTCGACGCACTGCGGATGGTCGAGAAGGCCAATGAAAACGGCGGTGACGTCACGGGGCAGATCTTCCCGCGGCCGATCGGGCTGGTGCTCGGCCTCGACCTGTCCGGCAACCCGTTCATCATGTACCCGACATACCGGGAGATCGCCGATCTGCCGCTGGCCGAGCGGGTGGCCGAGATGCGCAAACCTGAAGTACGCCAACGTATCCTGAACGACAGCCCGGCCAGCGACGGACATCCGCTGATGTTCGCCGCCCAGGCGTGGGACTACATGTACCCGCTCGGCGATCCGCCGAACTACGAACCTGCTGCCGAGGATTCGATCGGCGCACGGGCCCGCGCCCGCAACGTCAGCCCGCTCGAGGAAGCCTACGACCGTCTGCTCGATGACGACGGCCACGCCATGCTGCTGGTCACGCTGGCCAATTTCCGCGACAACTCGCTGGACACGGTGGCGGAGCTGATCCAGCGCGACGACGTCGTCCTCGGCCTCGGCGACGGCGGCGCACACTACGGAATGATCTGCGACGCAAGCTTTCCCACCTACATGCTGACGCACTGGGTGCGCGATCGCGAGTCGGGCAGGCTGTCGGTGGAGCGTGTCATCCAGGAGCTGACGTCGGTGCCCGCCCGCATCGCCGGACTGGCCGACCGCGGCCGGCTCGGGGTGGGCTACAAGGCCGACGTCAACGTGATCGACGCCGAGGCGCTGCGGTTGCACCGGCCGACGGTCAAGTCTGATCTGCCCGCGGGCGGACGCCGACTCGATCAGACCGCCGACGGCTATGTGGCGACGATCGTGTCCGGCGAGGTGATTTCCGAGAACGGAGTGCCCACCGCCGCCCGGCCGGGCAAGCTGATCCGCGGCCGGCAACCGGCGCCGTCGTTTCCGGAGGGCAGGAGCGCAGCGACCCGGGATTCGCGTTGAGCCGCGTCGCGCCCCTTGCCGAGCCGTGGAGCTCCGCGGACGCCGCCGACATCTTCAGCCGGGGACATCCCGACCGTATGAGCCGCTGCTGCTGGTGCGGTGCCTGCAGCGCCACCCGACATGGCCCGCAAGCTGCGCAAGATTGTGCAACGGGCTGGACCTGCCGGTCGAGGGCTGGATGCGGCCGTGGCCGAATTCAGCGTCGTAACGCCGGGTGCTGCTTGACCAGTAGCGGCAGAAGGAGTCGTTTCGGCAACACCTGGAAGATCCGCGTCGACACCTGGCTCGCCAGCCCGGGGATCACACTGCCGCGGTCCTGGTCGATCACGTCGATACCGGCCTTGGCGACCTCGCGCGACGGCTCCCACATGAACTTCGGAAACGCGTCGGCGAACGACCGCTCGTCCATCCCGGCAGCCTGAAGGAATCCGGTGCGCACCGGGCCGGGGTTGAGCGTCCCGATGGTGACGCCGGTGCCCGCCAACTCCGCGCGCACCCCGTCGGTATAGGACCGGACGAATGCCTTGGTCGCCGCGTAACCCGCTTGGCCGGGGAACGGCTGGAAGCCGGCCGTCGAGCCGACGTTGAGGATCGCGCCGCGGCCGCGCGGCACCATCTGCTGAACGGCGCGCGTCGTCAAGTCGATGACCGCTTCGACGTTGACGCGGACCTGCGCGATCTCGTCGTCAACCGACGCGTCCTTGACCGCGCCCATCGTGCCGATACCGGCGTTGTTGACCAGGATGTCGATCGTCAGGCCACGGCGTTCCACCTCGTCGAACAGGGCGGCGCGGGCGTCGGGGTCGGCGACGTCGGCAGCGATCACCTCGACCCGCACTTGGTCACCGAGTTCGGCAGCGAGCTCGCGCAGCTTGTCCTCGCGGCGGGCGACCAGCGTGACGCCGTAGCCGCGCGCCGCGAGCTCGCGGGCGAGGTCAGCGCCGATTCCCGAGGATGCACCGGTGACGACGGCGGTGGACGTGGGTGACGGCGTAGGCAACGACATGTCGTCGACAACCTATGTGCTCGACGCTGATATTCCCAGGCTTTCTGTGGACAATCCGCAATAAGATTGCGCCCATGAGCATCAAGGTCGATCTCGCTCAGCTTGCAGGCAAGCTGGATGACTTCCCGACCGGCTACCTGATCACCGTGAGCGACGACCACCGGGCACACACCGTGGCCGTGGATCCGCAACTCCATGACGGCGTTCTCGATGTCGGTCCGGTCGGCAACAGCACACGCCGCAACATCTGCGGCCACCCTGATGCGACGCTGTTGTGGCCACCGGCCGAGCCGGGCGGCTACAGCTTGATCGTCGACGGCCGCGGCGAGCTCACCGACGACTCTCTGCGTGTCATCCCGCAACGCGCGGTTCTGCACCGGCCGGCACAGCCGAACACGCCGACGGTGTCGGGCTGCGGCGATGACTGCGTCCCGCTTTAGCCGCCGTCGACAGGCTCGAGTGTGCGGTTTCATCCGCAACACGCCGCGCGTTGCGGATGAATCCGCACGCTCACCAGGTGCGCGGACAGCCGCGTGCCACCAGTGCGGAGCCCACGCGATCGAGGAAGACCCGCGGACTGTTGTGGAGCATCGAACTCGTCACCCGCACGTCGATCCAATCCAGCTCCGGCAACCGCGCATAGCGTTCGACATCCTTGGATCGTTGCCGTGGGTCGGTCCAATGGTGCGCACCGTCGAAGTCGACACCCACTCGGTATTGCGGCCATCCCATATCCAGCCTGGCCACGACTAACCCCTCGTCATCGCGCACTCGAATCTGAGTTTCCGGTCTCGGAAAGCCATTGCGGACCAGCAAGATTCGGGTCAGCGACTCGTATGGCGATTCAGAACCGCCGTCGACCAGTTCCAGCACCGACCTGAGCTGCTTGAGGCCACGGACCCCGCCGTGTTGTGCCATCACGGCACAGACGTCGTCGACCTTGACGTCCGTGGCCTGCATGAGGGCGTCGATCCGTTGCACTGACGCGGTGAAGTCAAGCCTTCGGCCGAGATCGAAGGCCGTCCGGGCAGGCGTCGTGACGGGCAACCCGCGTGCGTGTTCGACCTCATCAGACAACAACGTGTCGGAATAGACGGAGATCAGTCGTGGCGGCCGCCGATTGGTATGCACAAGCTCGGCGGCGGCGTCGGGTTCGATCCACTTGGCCCCCAACAGCGCTGACGCGGATAGCCCGGCAAGCACACCCTTTCGCCCCGACCACAGCCAGGCGGCCCGCGCCCGATCGACGGCCGACAGCTCGATGCCGCGCGGAGTCCAGACGCCGGGGTAGACAGCAGCATGGAACCGCCGAAGCTCGCGGAAGGTAAGCGCCTCGGCATCGAGCATCTCCTTCGCGATGAATGGCCACGGAACGGTCTGCATGCGCGAAGACTGCCAAGGCAGGGCACCATGTGCGTTCGGGTGTCCACAGCCGGTGCGCGAGTGTGCGGATCGATACGCGCAGCACGGCGTGTTGCGGACAAAACCGCACTCCCGACGGCAAACGAAAAAGCCCCGGTGCGCGGAGCGCACCGGGGCTTCTTTCGTACCGGGACTTAGAAGTCCATACCGCCCATGCCACCGGTCGGGTCGCCCGCAGGTGCGGCGGCCTTCTCCGGCTTGTCGGCAACGACGGCCTCGGTGGTGAGGAACAGCGCCGCGATGGACGCCGCGTTCTGCAGCGCCGAGCGGGTGACCTTCACCGGGTCGGCGACGCCGGCCTTGAGCAGGTCCTCGTACTCACCGGTCGCGGCGTTCAGGCCGGTTCCGGAAGGCGAGTTGGTGACCTTCTCGGCGACAACGCCGGGCTCCAGGCCCGCGTTGAAGGCGATCTGCTTTAGCGGAGCCGACAGCGCAACCTTCACGATGTTGGCGCCGGTGGCCTCGTCACCGGAGAGCGACAGCTCGTCCAGAGCCGGAGCCGACTGCAGCAGAGCCACGCCACCACCGGCGACGATGCCCTCCTCGACGGCAGCCTTGGCGTTGCGCACGGCATCTTCGATGCGGTGCTTGCGCTCCTTGAGCTCCACCTCGGTGGCAGCGCCGGCCTTGATCACCGCAACACCACCGGCCAGCTTGGCCAGGCGCTCCTGCAGCTTCTCGCGGTCGTAGTCGGAGTCGCTGTTCTCGATCTCGGCACGGATCTGAGCCACCCGGCCGGCGATGGCGTCGGAATCGCCGGCACCCTCGACGATGGTGGTCTCGTCCTTCGTGACGACGATCTTGCGAGCCTGCCCCAGCAGCGAGACGTCGGCGGTCTCGAGCGAGAGGCCGACCTCCTCGCTGACAACCTGGCCACCGGTCAGGATCGCGATGTCCTGCAGCATGGCCTTGCGGCGGTCACCGAAGCCCGGGGCCTTGACGGCGACGGACTTGAACGTGCCACGGATCTTGTTGACCACCAGGGTCGACAGGGCTTCGCCCTCGACGTCCTCGGCGATGATCAGCAGCGGCTTGCCGGACTGAATGACCTTCTCCAGCAAGGGAAGCAGGTCCTTGACCGTCGAAACCTTCGACGACACCAGCAGGATGTAGGGATCCTCGAGGACCGCTTCCTGACGCTCGGCGTCGGTCACGAAGTAACCCGAGATGTAGCCCTTGTCGAAGCGCATGCCCTCGGTGAGCTCCAGCTGCAGGCCGAAGGTGTTGGACTCCTCGACGGTGATGACACCCTCGTTGCCGACCTTGTCCATGGCCTCGGCGATCAGGTCGCCGATGGTCTGGTCGCCCGCGGAGATTCCGGCGGTGGCAGCGATCTGGTCCTTGGTCTCGACCTCCTTGGCGCTCTTGAGGAGCGTCTCGGTGATCTTCTCGACGGCCTTCTCGATGCCGCGCTTCAGGCCGAGCGGGTTGGCGCCGGCAGCGACGTTGCGCAGCCCTTCGCGAACCAGGGCCTGAGCCAGAACGGTGGCGGTGGTGGTGCCGTCGCCAGCGACATCGTCAGTCTTCTTGGCGACTTCCTTGACCAGCTCAGCGCCGATCTTCTCGTAGGGGTCCTCCAGCTCGATCTCCTTGGCGATGGACACACCATCGTTGGTGATCGTGGGGGCACCCCACTTCTTCTCCAGGACGACGTTGCGCCCCTTGGGGCCCAGCGTCACCTTTACCGCGTCGGCGAGGGCGTTGAGGCCCCGCTCGAGGCCGCGGCGGGCCTCTTCGTCGTAAGCAATGATCTTGGACATTGCGAAGTGAATCCTCCGGTTGGGGATGGCACGTCTTCGGTCGGCACAGTGCCCGCGACGGACGGCTGGAGAGTGCTCCGCGCGTGCGCGGCTCCGGCCTCACCGACCCGACCTAGCACTCACCGGTCGGGAGTGCCAACCACCTTTTTAGCACTCGCCCTTGGTGAGTGCAAGAAGATGAATCGGCCGTTCACCCGGCGCGTAACCCGGCCACGATCACGTCCGTGATCCGATCGGCGACGTCGTCGCCGTATTCCTGTCCGCTCTTGCCGACGACCAACAGTGCCTTGAGTTCGGCCAAGCCGACGTCCGACCGGGCCGCCCCGGCCTTCTGCGCCGCTACCAGCATCTCGCCCAGCACCCCGAGGAATTCCGCCTCGGCACCGGGCGCGGCGGAGTCGAGGTCGATCCCGTAGCTCGCCAGCGCCTCGACCATCCCGTGGTCGGCCGCGCCCGCACGCACCACCTCGCGCAGGAATTCGAACAACGCGGTGGATGGATCGGCGGCCAGCAGCTCTCGTCCGCGCTCCACGACAAGGCGCACCCGGTCACCGATAACGGCCTCGAACAGGGCTTCCTTGGTGGGGAAGTGACGGTAGACAGTGCCCGCGCCGACGCCGGCCCGCCGGGCGATCTCGTCGATCGGCACGCCGAGCCCCTGCTCGGCGAAGACCTCGTAGGCGACGTGCAGCACCCGAGCGCGGTTGCGCGCGGCATCGGCCCGCAGCGGCCGGCAGCTCAGACCCACCTCACGCCCTCTCGCTCGTTGACAAAGCGGGGCGCACGTTCCGTATAGTCGAAGAAACCGGGGCGCGCGCTCCGTTTATCCATCGTAATCGAGGAGAAGAGCATGGCCGCCTGGACCGTCAACGACATTCCGGACCAGACCGGCCGCACGGCCGTCATCACCGGCGCCAACACCGGACTCGGCTACGAGACCGCCCGCGCGCTGGCCTCGAAGGGCGCCCGCGTGGTGCTCGCGGTCCGCAACCTCGACAAGGGTAAGGCCGCCGCTGATCTGATCGCCCGCCGCTTTCCGGGCGCCGACGTTGCCGTCCAGGAACTCGACCTAACGTCGCTGGAGTCCGTCCGGGCGGCTGCTGACCAACTGCGCGCCGGGCACGACCGGATCGACCTGCTCATCAACAACGCGGGCGTGATGATGACGCCGAAGCAGACCACCAAGGATGGGTTCGAGCTGCAGTTCGGCACCAATCATCTGGGACACTTCGCCCTCACCGGCCTGCTGCTGGACCGCTTGCTGGCGGTTCCCGGCTCGCGGGTGGTCACGGTCAGCAGCAACGGCCATCGCATGGGCCAAATCCGGTTCGACGACCTGCAGTCCGAGCGAAGCTACAGCCGCGCGGGCGCCTACGGCCAGGCCAAGCTGGCCAATCTTCTGTTCACCTACGAGCTGCAGCGGCGACTGGCGGGGACCAACACCATAGCCACCGCTGCCCACCCGGGCAGTTCGGCCACCGAACTGGGCCGCAACCTGCCGCGGATCGTCGAGTGGGGTTTCGGCCTGACCGTGCAGAGCTCGGAGATGGGCGCACTGCCGCAGCTGCGCGCCGCCACCGACCCGAGCGTGCTGGGCGGCCAGTACTACGGGCCCGGCGGGTTCCTCCAGACGCGCGGCTATCCCAAGCTCGTCTCGTCCAACGGCCGGTCCCACGACATCGCCGCACAGAAGCGGCTGTGGGCGGTGTCGGAAGCGCTGACGGGCGTGGTGTTCCCGCTCGACTGAGGGGCAGACTGGGGCCATGTCGTTGCACGTGCCGCCTTATCCCCCGCCGCGTTATGACGGCAACGGCGAAATCAGCGCCACCATTCGCAGGGCTGACACTCCCGCAGACTTCGAGTCCTGGGGCGTCACATACACCTACCTGGCCACCGAGCAATCGACCGGCGGCGACTTCGGCCTGTATCGCGTCGACCTCGGTCCGCAAGCCGGCGGGCCCGGACCTCATTTCCACAAGGCCATGTCGGAATCCTTCTTCGTCCTGTCCGGGCAGGTCCGGCTCTACGACGGGCGGGACTGGTCGGTCGGTGAACAGGGCGACTACCTCTACGTCCCGCCGGGCGGGCTGCACGGCTTCGGCAACGTGTCCGACGAGCCGGCGTCGCTGCTGATGCTGTTCACTCCCGGCGCGCCGCGACAGTTCTATTTCGAGGGCCTGCCCAAGCTCGGGGAGCTGTCCGACGAGCAGCGCCAGGAGTTCTTCGACCGCAACGACAATTTCTTCCCCGAACCGCCCGACAACAAAGATGCGTATCCGTAATCCGTTGCGCTAACGTTCTTCTCGAACCGAGACCTACCCGCGGGCAGGCGCACGCCGAGATGCTGTGCCGGTACTGCTGGCAGATGCACGAGAGCGAACCAGTACATGCCTCTAAGTGCGGCCGCATCACCCTGTTGTCCCCTCCCCAGCAGGGTGACGCGACATCCGGCTGACCCCGATCGACACGAGGTCGCGGCACTGGGGTCCACCGTCGATAGGCACGCCCAGACGCTATCGACGCCGGGGACGGCAGCGAATCAGGGTTTTCCCTTGGTTTCTGCGGCATTGAGCCGAGCGAATAGCTGGGCGCGTGACCGGATGTTCAGCTTGCGGTAGACGCTGCTGAGGTTCGTCTCGACGGTTTTGGTCGCGATGAACAGGTCGACCGCGATCTCCTTGTTCGACATTCCGGCCGCGGCGCGCTCGGCGACTCGCTGTTCAGCCGGCGTGAGGCCCAAACCTTCGACTGATTGCGCATCCGCCCGAGCCAACTCCGCGCGAGCCCGCTCGGCCCACAACGCCGTGCCGATCGCCTCGAAAGCGCCGACAGCCTCGACAAGGGCAGTGGACGCGGCTCGTCGCTGTCGGCGTCGACGTCGGATCTGACCGAGCGTCAGCAGGGTTCGTGCCCGCTCGAACGGCATCGGCAGCCGGTCGTGCTCCTCGAGCGCCCGCTCAGCGGCGCTCTGTGCACCCACCAGATCGCCGCTCGCGGCCAGCCACATCGCCCGCCCACGCGCTCCGACCGCCAACATCCAAGGACGGTCGAAGCGTGCACCGTTGGTTTCCAGCGCAGCGATCAACGGCTCGGCCTCCTCAAGGCGTCCCAACGCGACCAACGCCTCAATTGCGTCAGGAACGAATGACGCCGACAGGATTTCGGTTCGGGCCGGATCGAAGGCAGCCACGAGTGGCCCGATGGCATCAAGAGCTTCGGTGTAGCGACCCTCAGAAACAGCAAGAAAGCCCAGAAAGATCAACGGCCATTCCGCGACCCTGTGTGCACCCGTACGCTGCGCCACCGCGAGCGCGATCTCAGCGTTGCGGCGGGCATCGGCCGCCCGGCCCGCGTACGCACACGCCGCGGTCTGCACGATCGTTGCGATCAGCAGCGCATTGTCGCCGCCCAACTGCTCGGCGCGCTCAACGGCGTCCGCGGCCAACGCCGTGGCCTCCGGTAGGTCGGCACGCCAGATCGCAATCAGCACAGCGTGGACGGCCAGGAACAACAGATCGTTCTCCGCCCCCGATTCGGTGCTTGCTTGCCATATCCGGCGTAGGAGTGCATGGGCGCCGTCGAGATCACCCTCCCATGCACGCAACTGCACTTCGTTGGCGCTTGCCCGAAAGACGATGGGAGCCCGAAGATCAGGGTCTTCCAATTCCAATGCGCGCCGACGGGACACCGCGTCGATTCCGTCTCCGCTCAGCGCAGTCAACATCGTCGCCATGCTCAGCACCTGGCTGCTTATGGCGTCCGAACCAAGCTGTGTAGCAGCAGCTCTCGCCTTTTCGAGGCTATGACCGGCGTCCCCGTACCGGCAGCTGTTCATATGTGTAAACGCCACGAGTAGGTGGATCTGCACCTCCAGCGTCGGGTTGCCGGCAGCTCCGTTGACCGCCTGGGCAAGGTGGGTGTCCGCCTCGTCGAAACCCTGCTGGTAAATGCAGATCCCGGCAAGCAGCACCAGTGCCATCGATCTCATCACGCCATGCGCCAATTCGGCGACGGCGGGGGCAAGCACCGCGCGGGCCTTGTCGGCATCGCCAGCGGTGAAATGGTGGGTAGCCGCCAGTAACCGGCGGATCGGAGTGTCGCCGCCGAGCCGGATGGCTAGGTCGAGTAGTTCTGCAGCGGTCGCCGGTGCGCCCTTCGCCTGTGTCGCTGCGGCCGCGGCATCGAGTGCAGCCAACGTGTCAGGATCCCCCGCCGCACTTCCCAAGGCGAGGTG
This sequence comes from Mycolicibacterium rhodesiae JS60, assembly GCA_000230935.2. Taxonomy (GTDB): domain Bacteria; phylum Actinomycetota; class Actinomycetes; order Mycobacteriales; family Mycobacteriaceae; genus Mycobacterium; species Mycobacterium rhodesiae_B. The sequence continues at coordinate 1,254,103 of AGIQ01000002.1, read as the reverse complement.
TCTGGCCCGTAGCTCCGGTTCAGCCACTGCTGCCGCCACGCTGCGATGAGCGCTGCGGCGTTGACTGGGCGCCGCGTTCGCTTCGACCCCTGCCGCCAACAATGGGTGCGCGAAGCGGACTGACCGGCCGTCCACTCGAATGATTCCCTGTTCCTCCAGAGGGTCTACCATTTCGACGATTCGGTCGATGGTGAGGCCGGTGCTCTTCGCAAGTAGTTCCGTCGTTGCTTCCGCCACGAGCGCGATGACGAGCAGCACAGCACCGACCTCTTCTCCGAGATCGCCCACGCGCTCACGCACCAGCGCACCGAGGGTGCCGGGAAAGCTCGCTCCCGAGCTTGCGCCGGACTGGTCAAGCGTGCGGGCAAGCTCAAGCGCGTAGAACGGATTGCCGCCGGACACCCTATGGATACGGGTGACGACCGGACGGGACAATGAGCGCCCCAGGCGGCTTGAGATCATCGCGTGCAACGCACCTAATCCCATCGGGCGCACGATGTCACGCACCAACATGTCCGGGCGCGGGGTGCGCAACCACGCCAGTTGGTCGGTATCCGAATCACCCGTTCGCAAGGTGGCCAATACGCCCACCCGGCCTGCAAACCGGCGCGTGGCATAGGCGATCACGGTGCGTGACGCGGAGTCCAGCCACTGCGCGTCGTCGATCGCGACCACCACCGGCGTGGTCTGCGAAAGCTGCTCCACCAAAGCGAGGAAGCCCGCCGCCACCATGTGCTCATCGGTGGCCGGACCGTCCGCCCAGCCCGATTTCGCCCGCTGCAATGCCAACCGCTGAACGCCGGGAAGGCTATCGATCATCGCGGCGTCGATATCCCGCAGCAGGTCGGCAAGGGGCGCGAACGCCAGGGTGACATCGGGCATCGCGCAGTATGTCGACAGGACCAGGAAGCCTGCCTCGCGCGCCTCGTCGAGCGTGTTCAACCACCGGGTGGACTTACCGATGCCGGCTTCGCCCTCGAGCACCAGCGCGGCAGGACCACGTTCTGCTCGATCCAGGAAATCGGCAACGACACCGTGGGCCATAGCCAAGAGTTTGACAGCATCTGAGAGGACCCGCTGCTATGCCCGAGTCGAAACAAGTCCGTGTGTCAAACCGGTAGAGACCGGGAGAGCACCGTGCCCTGTGGGCTTGCCGCCATAAACACCACATCCAACGCCTTGACCAGCCAACCGCTGCGCCGTCCACCGTTAACCCGAGAATCTCTCGACGAGAGCCAGGCCACCCGCGGCAACGCCGTCCGTTATCCCTCCACGACGTACTGGTACTCGGTCCCGTCCGGACTCACAGCGAGGATGACAGTGATCTCCATAGAAGATCCGTCCTCGGCGATTCGGCTCTTCTTCGCGGTCAGGTAAGCCGTCCCGTCTTCCGAAACCTCCACCGAGACTACAGAACTGGGATCGACAACACCGCTGTCACTGATTCGGGTCACGGTGTAGGCATGCCCCTCACCCGTCGTTGGAACGGCCATCATTCCCGCATGCGGGTCATAGCCGGCGAAGACTTCGAATGCTACGTAAAGCGTTCCATTGGGCCCAACCGCCCCTACCGGGCCCGGCGCTGACTCAAGGGGAACGGCGATTTCGGACAAGACAGCGGGTTCATAGGTGTGCCCACTGAGTTCACCATTGGTATCCAGCCGCAGGACCTTGAAGGAGGGGAACCATTGCGGGCCCCGCTCGAGTCTCATCGGTTCGATGAGATACGCCGTGCCGTCGGGGGCGTACAACGGCCTGGCTGATAGTCCAGTCACGTTGGTGGTGTGAACGATGGTTGTGGTCCCGTCCGGTGTCGCGCTGACCAGCCGCAGCACACCTTCCTCATCGACGGTGGCGAATACGATGCTGCCATCGGCGCGCGGGACGGGCATGTAGGTGAACGGCCGAGCATTGTGGCTGGTGGGGTCCCCGATATACGCGAGCCCCTCAACGACGGCAGTGACGGCAGTGGAACCGTTCGGGGCAAATATCTGGATAGCCGTGTCGAACTTCGCCACCTCAATCTGACCGTGAGTTACTTCCAGAAACTGATAGGCATAGCCGTTCACACCGGAGATCCGCGGACCGATCGGGAACCCGCCGGAATTGCCAGCGGCTGGCACAATGGCGGCGCTCACCGGCGTACTGACGGACCCGCCATAGAAGTCGAGGGCGACAACGGTGAAGTTGACGGTATCGACCTCCGTTGTCTGCGAAGCATTTTCGCGTGCTTGCGGCGTGGGTGTGAAAGTGAACGCTCCCGTCGAGCTGTTCAATTCGACAGTGCCGATGGCCGGGTCAACCGGTGCGGCCAGCTCGTAGATCACTGCGCCGCCATCGGGATCGGTGACGTTGACATGGCCGGTCACAACACCGGTGTCCGGGTCAGTGCTGGTGGTGAAGGCCGGATTTCCGGCTACTGGAGCGTCGTTAATCGGTGACACTGTGACGTTGACCGTGCCCGTGACTTTCTCGCCACGGCCGTCGGTGATGGTGTAGGTGAAGGTGTCGGCCCCCGTGTAATTCGCAGCGGGGGTGTAGGTCACCGAGCCGCCACTGTAGGTGGCACTGCCATGGGCCGGATTAGCGACCTCGACAATGGTCACGGAGTCACCATCAGGGTCAGAGTCGTTGGACAACACCGCAATTACCTTCACCGTGTCCTCGGCAGTAGTCACGGTGTCAGTGCCGGCGACGGGCGCATGGTTGACCGGCGGTGCGATGGTGACAGTGACGTCGGCCGTCGTGGAGCCACCGTGCCCATCCGCAATTGTGACGGTGAATATGTCCGACGTCACCCCGCCGCTGCCCGCGTTCTGGCGAGCGGTCGCGGTCGGGGTGTAGGTGAACGCACCGGTGGAACTATCCAGTGTCAGCTGCTGCACCAGACTGGACTTCTGCGTCACCGTGTACTTCAGCGTGTCGTGGTCGGCGTCGGTGGCATGTACCGAACCGGTCACCACACCGCTGGCGGCGTTCGGGGTGCCGGCGTTGACCGTGACGCCACTTGGGTCGGTGTTGATCGGGCTGACCGGTACCGACACCGGAACCGCGAGCGTGCCGCCCTCACCGTCGCTGACGGTCACGGTGAAGCCGTCCGTCGTGACTCCGGTGTTGGCACCATTCGCGGCCGCGTTGTGCCGCGCTTCGGCCGTGGGGGTGTAAGCGAAGCTGCCGTCAATGTTGACCACCACTGTGCCGTGCGGTGTCGGTCCGCTGCCCGAGTAGCTCAGCGCATCACCGTCGGAATCGCTCGCGTGCACCGTCCCGGTCACCTTGCCGTCAGCGCCCGGGCTGCCTACGGCGGTGACTCCTGCGGTCGGCGCGTGATTGACGGGGACCTGCACGGCAGTGACGGTGACATTGATGGTCACGGTCTTAACCCCGGTCAGGCCGAACAAGCCGTGCGCGGCACCATCGTCGATAGCGATCGTGAAGCTGTCATCGCCCCCGGTCGCTGCCTGTTGCTGATTCGGCGTGTAGACGAAGTTGCCCGATGAGTCGACGCTCGCGCTGCCGCTGCCGGCCTGCCCCGACACCGCGTAGGTCAGCGGATCGCCCTCGAAATCGGTGGCGTTGAGCGCACCCCGGATCGTGCCGTCGGGATCCTGACCCGCCAGAGTGGGCTGCGCCGCCGGGCGCTGGTTGTTCAACGATCGCTGCACACCGCGCACCCCCAGCCACAGACTCTCCACGAACGACGGCAGCGGAACGTCGGGCACCGGCACGAGGCGAGCCAGCCTAGCCAGCCCCAACCAGGTCAACGTGTCGGTCACGATCGAGCGCAACGTGACCGGTCGGGTGATCGCCGCTGCCACCATCGGCTTGTCGGCAACCACGACACGGGCCGAGGCCACCGTAGCCGGCGATGGCACACTCTGGGCGGTTTCGACAGCGCTGTCAGCCGGCACGCTTGGCGCCCGTGTGTCGTCACGCTCACTGCGGCCCGTCGGCAGATGTCCGCCAACCTCCGGCGTCGACGCGGGTACAGATGCCGACGGGCTGCCGTGCGCGGCGACACCGGAAAGGCTGACCTTCGCGTCGCGCCGCGGCCCGGGCGCCGATCTCCCACTCGTCCCAGTGCTACTCGAGCGAGGCCCCTTCGTGGCAGCCCCGCTTGCCTGATCAGAACTCGACGAGGTCGAATCAGGACCACTCGCCTGTGCGATGCCACAGGCAAGCGGAGTCCCCAAACCGACCCCCACCCCCAGCGCCACCGCCAACGCGCCGACACGCCCAATTGACTTCTCGAACCGCAACAGCTTGCCTGCCGCCGTGCCGTGTCCGTGTGAACCGCCGGACGACTTCATAATGGATCCCCCCTGGGCGCTTGACGTCGCGCCCTTCCCGGACAGTAGTTCGGGGCAACCCCTCGCCTATACAGGGATTTCCCTTGTATTTCTGCTCCCGGCCCGTCCCCTGGGCACCAGGTCGAAGACGAGGCCTGGCTCGACGAAATCGCCGATGACGAGCGTCGCGAGTTCGTCACCCGCAACGGCAACGCCTTCATCTCACGACACGCCGCATCGATATGCGCCGGCGGATCTGCTTGGGCTAGAGTCCATCTCGACCGGAGAGGAGTCCCAGGGGTGCGGGCAGTTGATGCGCCCAGCACCCAGGCATTGCGGGGCTGGCAGCGGCGGGCGTTGGTCAAGTATCTGACCGCCAAACCGCGTGATTTCCTCGCGGTGGCCACCCCAGGCGCCGGCAAGACCACCTTCGCCCTGCGGATTGTCGCCGAACTTCTCGCCGAGGGCACCGTCGAGACCATCACGATCGTCGTCCCCACCGAGCACCTCAAGATCCAGTGGGCGCAGGCCGCGGCCCGGCACGGCATCGCCCTGGATCCGAAGTTCTCCAACTCCAACTCGCGGACCTCCGCGGAGTACCACGGCGTCGTCGTCACCTACGCGCAGGTCGCCAGCCACCCCACCCGGCACCGGGTGCGAACCGAGAACCGCAAGACCCTCGTCGTCTTCGACGAGATCCACCACGGCGGCGACGCCAAGACGTGGGGCGACGCCATGCGGGAGGCATTCGACGACGCGACGCGGCGGCTGTCCCTGACCGGGACCCCGTTCCGCAGCGACGACAGTGCGATCCCGTTCGTCAACTACGAGGTCGGACCCGATGGCTTCGCCCGTTCGCAGGCCGATCACACCTACGGCTATTCCGACGCGCTCGCCGATGGCGTCGTGCGCCCGGTCATGTTCATGGCCTACTCCGGCGAAGCTCGCTGGCGGGACAGCGCCGGTGAAGAGCATGCAGCCCGCTTGGGCGAGCCGCTGACCGCCGAGCAGACCGCGCGGGCGTGGAAGACCGCACTCAACCCGGCCGGCGAGTGGATGCCCGCGGTGATCGCCGCGGCCGATATCCGGCTGCGCGGCCTTCGTGAACACGTGCCCGACGCCGGCGGCATGATCATCGCCTCCGACCAGACCGCGGCCCGCGCCTACGCCGATCTGCTGCTGAAGATCACCGGTGAAGCCCCCACGGTCGTGCTCTCGGACGACAAGGGCGCCTCGGAACGCATCTCGCAGTTTTCGGCGAGCACCTCACGGTGGCTGGTGGCCGTGCGCATGGTGTCCGAGGGCGTCGATGTACCGCGGCTGGCCGTCGGCGTGTATGCCACGAGCGCGTCGACCCCGTTGTTCTTCGCCCAGGCCATCGGCCGATTCGTGCGCTCGCGGCGGCCCGGCGAGACCGCCTGCATCTTCTTGCCGTCGGTGCCCAATCTGCTGCTGCTCGCCAGCGAGATGGAAGCCCAACGGAACCATGTCCTGGGCAAGCCGCACCGGGAGAACCTCGACGACGATCCGCTCGACGCCGAGCTGGCCAAGCAGAATCGCGACGAGCCCGACGACGGTGAGAACAAGATCGAGTACCTCGGCGCCGACGCCGAACTCGACCAGGTGATCTTCGACGGGTCGTCGTTCGGTACGGCCACACCCGCGGGTAGCGACGAGGAGGCCGACTACCTCGGCATCCCCGGTCTGCTCGACGCCGAATCGATGCGAGATCTGTTGCGGCGCAGGCAAGAAGAGCAGATCGAGAAGCGCACCGCCAGCGGCGAGGCACCCCGGCTGACCACCCACGGGCAGCTGCGCGACCTGCGAAGCCAACTCAACGCCCTGGTGTCACTGGCGCATCACCGCACCGGCAAGACGCACGGGCAGATCCACAACGAGTTGCGCCGGGTCTGCGGCGGCCCGCCGGTGGCGGCGGCCACCAGCGATCAGCTCAAGGCCCGCATCGAAGCCGTTCGCGGCCTCACGTCGTCTTAAACCAGATACGCTGCGGCCATGACGCCATCTGGCCTCTCTGGAATCCCCACGGCGCCAGGGCGTCTGCCGTTGATCGGCCACGCCCACATGGTCACGGGTGATCCTCGCGACCTGCTGCTGCGCGCTCCGGAGATCGGCCCCATCGTGCGCGTGCATCTGGGGCCGCGGGCGGCGTATTTGCTCACCACCCCCGAGCTCATCCGGGACGTCAGCCTCGGGCGCGCGGGCTCATTCCATCGGGAACCGATGCGCGAGGCCATCCACGAACTGGTCAGCGGCGCGACCAACGTGCTCAGCGGTCCCGAACACGATCTGCGCCGCAGGCTGATCGCACCGGTCTTTCGGCAACGTCGCCTGGGCGAGTACGGACTCACCGTCGCCGCGATCGCCGACGGCTGGTCAAGCTCGCTGGTGAGCGGTGTTCAAAGCGATTTGCGGTCCAGCGTGCACGAGCTGGTGATGCGGACCATGCTGGCAACGCTGTTCCGCGCGCGGTCCGACGCCGAAGAGATCGACATCATCCGCGAGCGAACCCCTTGGCTGCTCAGCGAAGTCATCATTCGTGGCGCCCTGCCGAAGGCGGCGCGGCAGCTGCGAGTCCTGGCCAACCGGCGATTCACCACTCATTCCCGGCAGGTACGCGCGGCCTTGAGATCGCTCGTCGAGCAGCGCCGCCACGAACCGGACGAAGGCGACATGCTGTCGGCACTGCTGCACCACGTCGACGAAGAGACCGGAGCGAGGTTGTCCGACGACGATCTCGTCGACGAGCTGCTCCTGTCGCTCGCAGCGAGCATCGGGTCTCAGACGTCCATCTTTTCGTGGCTTGTCTACGAAACGAGCCGTGCACCCGAGGTCGCGGCAAAGATCCGGGACGAGCTGGATGCGGTAATCGGTTCTCGCCCTCTGGAAGTGGGCGACGTGGCCGCCTTGGGTTACCTACGCAACGTCCTCACCGAGACACTGCGCCTGTGGGCACCATGGATCAGCATCCTCACCGCCGACGGCCCGGTACAGATCGGCTCGGTGGACATCCCGGACGGTACCAACATCCTGTTCAGCCCGTTGATGATCCATCTTCAGGACCGGTTCTTTCCCAACGCGGCGGCGTTCGACCCCGACCGCTGGGACTCCGGATCGGGCGACCGCGATGTCATGATGGCCTTCGGGCTGGGTCAACGGCACTGCCCAGGAAGCCAATTCGCGCTGCTGTCCATCACCTTGCAGGCCGCAGCCCTGTTCTCCCGGTGGGATATCCGGCTGCCCAACGGTTTCCAGGTCAAGCCGCAGGCGAAGGACTTCGTCCTCTCGCCGGCGTCCTTGCCGGTGGTGTTCTCGCCCAGACGCCGCTAACGCGCAGCCGTCTTCTCGACGATGTCGCAGACCCGCGGCACACCGTCGCCGGTCGCTTGCAGGCGCGCGCCCAGAGCTTCGGCCCGGGAACGCATGTGCGGGTCGAGTACGGCGTCGATTCCGGCACTGAGCGTGTCTGCCCGCAGCTTGGTGAACGGAATGTGCGCGCCGACCCCCAGCTTCTCCACCTGATGCCCCCACACCGGCTGGTCGAATGACACCGAACAGACCAGCGTCGGCAATCCTGCCCGCAGGCTCTCGAAGAGAGTGCCGATTCCACCGTGATGGACGGCCGCCTTGCAGTGCGGGAAGACGAGATCGTGCGCCAGCGCATCGACGACCTTCACGTTCTCGGAGGTATTGCGCATCTCGGGACTCAGGCTGGCGCCGCCGACGCTGACCAGCGCTCGTTCCCCGGTCCTGGCGCAGATCTGCTCGATCATGCCGAGCACCGAGGCGAAATCCAGGATGGGCATACTCCCGAAGCCGAAGAAGATCGGCGGCGTCCCCGCGTCCACCCAGTTGAGCACCTCGGTATGCGCTTCAGCCGATTCGCCGATCGCCGCCCGGGCTGACTGCGGTAACCACAGGAAGCCGACCATGGGCCGCGACGAGCCCCATTCCTCGGCCAGACCCGGCACAAATGCCTGATCGTACATCTGCAACTCGGGGACATTACGGGCAAGCAGAATCGATTCGGTGCTCGCCCATGATCGCGGCAGGCCGAGCTTGGCGCGAAGGTTGTTGAGGTACTTCCCGAAGACCACGGTCCGCAGTCGCTCGATCGCGGACCAGGCCACCCGATTGAAGACTCCTGGCACCTTCCAGTTGGCGGGCACCGATCCCGGCGGCGCGTAGTGACTGTTCTTCCGGCACGGGTAGGTGTGCAGTGTCACCATCGGGATACCGAGGGACTCGGCGATGATCGCCGAACGGTCCTCACTGAACGTGGTGCAGACGATCATCTCGGCGCCGCGGGAGATGTCGATCAGTTCGTCGTCCATCCGGTCGGCATATTCCGACATCTGCTTCGACACCATCGACATCAACTTGAATGTGCTGCCCGCCGCCAAGGCACGCTGACCTTCCGGTGACGAATACAGTGCGTGCACATCAGGGCCGAATTGGCGGGCCGTCAGACCCGCTTTGGTGACGAAGTCGACGAAATTCGGTGGGGCACCGATGATCACATCATGGCCGCGACGTTCGAGTTCCAGTCCCAGCGCTACCCCGGGCTGGACGTCCCCGCGACTCCCGACCAGCGGTATGAGGATCCGCACAGTTGCACCTTTCTAGTGGTAGATCAAGCCTTGTCCGAGGATGGTCAGATAGAAGACGATCACGAAAGCCGTTGGCAGACCGCGTGGGTGGACGCTGACCCGCCCGACGAAGAAGGTCGCCGCGGAGATACCCGGCATCACCGCGGCCGCCAGAGGCAGCCAGGCTATCGGCCACCACTGGCCTGTCCAGGTCCACGGCGTGGTGAGCAGCACTTCCACGAGCACCGCGAACACGCCGAAAAGCAGGACCAAGGCCCCGCTGGCGGTGGGCCCGATGACCTGTGAATACGACCGCAGGTCAGCGGCATCCGCCACCCGCGTGGTCTTTCGCGCCAACTCCACATGCAGGATCGTCGCGGTGAACACCAGCGGTACAGCCGCCAGCTGCAGCCAGGACGCATCACCGACGCCCGGATGGCCCGTCATCGCGAAAACCGTCGCCAGGAACTGCGCGGGGCACACCGCGATCAGGTTGACGATCGGGTTGTCCCGTACCGTCGAAATCCTCGACTCCGCCCACCACAGGAGCAGGCTGTAGCCGAGGATCAGCGCCAACAACACCGCCGTCCACACCGACACCGCCGCACCCAGCGCCAACGCGATCAGTGCGGCCGGCACCATCACGGCGCGGAGCTCTCGGATGGTGATCCGGCCTTGGACGAGGGGCCGGTCCGGGTTGTGCACCCTGTCGTAGTCAAGGTCCTTTTGGTCGTCTACCATCCGCAGGAACGCGCCGGCAGCGTTCAGCGCCAATACTTTCAGTGCGGTATCCCACGATGGACGCCATGGGCCCGATGAGTGCCCGATGACAACGACCATGCTCTCCACGGCGACGACCCACAGAGTCAGGTAGATGGGATAGACCGGAAGGCATCGTTCGACGAGGAACGCCCCGATACCACCCGTCCGCCGCAAGACCGTCATTCCATGAATGCCAGTTCGATGGTGGCCCTGGTCTTTCCGGATTGGGTGATGTCGCCGCGGAATGTCAGCGGGTCGGCCGCATCTTGCGTCATCGCAACCGTGTTCACGGCATCCATCTCGGCGAACGAATGAAAGTCGATCCTCAGCCAGGACGGGCCCACCAGGCTCGGAACACGGGAATCGTCGATGGCGAGCGAAAGTTGGCGCGCCGCCTCGATCATGAGGCCGCCGGGGAGATGGTCGAGGGGGTGGTCGAACAGCGTCGCGTGCTGGATATCCACCACCAGCGGTGCAGTGGCCGACCCGCCCTCGGTCGCGTGGATCGGTTCGCCGATCACGACGTTCTCCGCCCGCGTCCGGCCCACAGTGCGGACATCAGCCGGCGCCGGTTGCGGGCCGGGATCCCAGCTCGCCCCCGCCCGCATCGCATCCCACTTCTGCAGTGGCATCCAGCCGAACGCGGCGGACACCTCCACCGCCTTGGCGCCCTCGTGAGCCACGACCGCGCTGACTTCCAGGCCGTGGACCGGACCCTGGTCCTCGCGGCGGAATTCTTTCTGCACCACGATGTTCAGTTCCAAATCAAGTGTCTCGGATCCGCACTCGAGCTGGTCGAGGTCGACCACGGAGAGCTCGTAGTAGCGCACGGTGTGCCGAGCGTCGGCAGGTGCGTCGTAGAACAGATGACTCGCCGCGATGCACCCCTGCCGGAACGCTTCCAAGACGAGAAGTGGGTCGTAGTAGGCGCGTTGGCGCCCCACTACGTCGGTGTGAAAGCTGTGCAGACGTGGCAATTGGGCGTGCACAGTCCAGGTGCCGGCTTGGTCGCTCGCCGAGGTGACCAGCACTTCGGAGACCGCTCGTTTGTGTACCAACTCTCGGCGAAGCGTCTGAGAATAGAATTCCCCGTTCATGTTTTCCGTCACTTTCCTCATCGGTGCATCGGCAGATACGACGACTCGACCACGATCCGAAACCACGGATCGACACCGATGTCCCGCTTCTCTGCGTCGGCCAATGCAGCCAGCCATTCCTCGCCGGTTCGAGGTCGGTTCCCCACGCCGACCTCACGAAGTCCCTGCCAGATGGCCGCCTGAGCGGCCGCGAGGTCGCCGCTCCTGCGTTCCAGTCCGGACTCGATGTCGTCGACAATGCGGACGGCATCCGATGTTGCGTCGGCGCCGGCGACGCAAGCCGAAATCACGGCGCTAAGTTTCGGTTCGGGAAAATAGATGCTGAGTTCGCGCAGTACGTCGTCGGGATCATCGGGGGTATGCACCTTGTTGAGCAGATAAGTTCCGGCCGCCAGCGCGTGCCGCAATTCGCCGGGCTGCCGCAGCGCCGGGTCAGCGGGGCCCTTGTCGGCGGTCAGCCGTACCGAGACCGGCTGCTCGGCGTCGGAATGCCGGATGACGAGAACCAGCGACGGTGTCAGCCCCGCCAGTCGATCGGCGACCCTGCGGCGTTCGGATGTGGCCCGGTGCCAGTTGAAGTACCACAGGGCCCGCAGATGCAGATACGTCAACTGCACCGCAGAGGCCCCGACGATACGGTAGCCGTGCTCGAGTAACCAATCGATGGCGGGGCGCATCGCCCCGGTGACCGCAGCATCGGGCTTGAGCAGCAATATCGCATTTTCGTAGCCGAATGTGTCGGGGTCGATGTTCAACGCGGTCAGTGCATCGCATGTCTCGATGAAGTAGGTGTCCGAGTCGTACCTGCTCGGTTGTTGTACGGGCATCGATTCGATGCGGTCAGCGCTGATCATACGGAGCTCCTAGTGGCCTGCAGGCGGGCCAGTACCTCGGCGACGGATGGCTCCGGCCGCCCCAAATAGCCAGTGCGCAAACATGAGTCGAGAAGACGCCGGAAGTATCCGGGTCCGATCGGCGGCGGTGTGAGGCCGAGCCGCTCGCGGGTTTCAGAATTGTCGAACTCCAGTCGACGGCGCAGATAGCTCGTGTAGAGCGTCCCGACCTTCTGGAAGTAGCTGCGTTCGATGTCGTCGAGGTCGTACTCGCTGAACGTGGTCGGTGGCACGAAGTCGGGGATGCGGAAGCACGGGTATTCGGCAAGGACGTCGGAAACCGTCCGCAGCGACAGGGAATTGGCGCCGACCGCATGGAACGTCCGCCCGACGTTATCGGCGAATTTCTCCACCGCGGCCACCAACACGTCGGCGACGTGCCCGATCGGAACCAGCCCCAACGTCGCCGCGTAGTTCCCCGGCAACGTCCGCAACTTACCTTCGACGATCACCTTGAGCAATTGGTAGATGTGCTTGTAAACCTGCGTATTGCCGGTGCGATACTCGCCGGTCACGATGCCCGGCCGGACGACGACAAAGCGAAGACCCGACGCTTCGACGAGTTTCTCGGCCTGGTACTTGCTGTGTTCGTAGTCGTTGCTGAACTGCTGACCGATGTCGAGCTGGTTCTCGTAGAAGGTCCCCTCGGTCTCACCGCAGACGTAGGTCGTGCTCACGTAGACGAATCCGGCGCCGAAACGTCGCGCCAGGGCAAGCGCGTTGGCGGTTCCGTTGACGTTCAGTTCGGCGTAGCGATCCCGGGGCAACCCGAAGTCGGTGACCGCAGCGGAATGCACCACCAAGCCGACCTCGCCGGCGAGGTCGGACACGCTCTGCCGATCGAGCCCGAAGTCCTCGCGGCGGACATCCCCCTTCACCAGCCGCGCTCCGCCGACCGGCCGATCGTGCGTCAGCGCGATGACGTTGTGCCCGCGCCTGGACAGCCGGTTGACGACGTCGGTGCCGACGTGTCCGGCGGCGCCGGTGATCAAGATGCCCGTACCCGCGCTCATATCCGATCCTTCTGGGCCTCAACGAGATCGACGAGATCGCTCACTGTATAGACGCCGGCGAGCAGTTCGGGATTCAGCTGCGGTAACTCGAAGGCGCGTTCGACGGCGATCGACAGTTCGACAAGTCGCAGCGATGTGTACCCGAGGTCGCCGATCAAGGCACTGTTCAGGTCGGGCTCGCGCGCGGTGTCAGGGGCCATCGCCGCAACCAGTGCGAGAACGTCGTCACGGACGGTCATTGTGCCGGCCTCTCCGATGGTTGGGCGCCGCCCGTGACGAGCAGATCGCGGGTTTCGTCCAGGTCGACGTAGGCGCCGACATATCCGCCCAGCCGCAACCACTGGTACCCGTACCGGATGGTCTTTTGCCACTCGTCTTTTGACGAGAACGACGAGGGGAACTGGGCACCGCAGGTGACCTCGCGTACCTCGGCGACGAGTGCGTCGAGCTCCCGTTGTGCTGCCGAGGCTTCGTCATGGTCGCTGACCGACAGGTCGCTGAGCCGGCGGACGGTGATCGCGAGCTGCGGGTGTTCAGGCACCAGGACGTCAAGCTGGTGCAGAAGCACCGGGTCCGACGGCAACGGGGTGATCCCCCAGGCGCTGGCCAATATCCGGACGGCCATGATGACGATACGGCGGCCGCACAGCGAGGTGACCTGCCATTGCCCGTTCTTCACTGCCCCGTCGAAATCCTCGCGGGCGTTCTCGAGCACCATATTGGCCACCAGCAACGCACCGGCACATTCGGCGAAAGCCCGCGCGCTGAGCGGTGATCGGGTGATGTCCTGGTCTGTCACGGCACCGTCGATCGTGACGACCGGCCGCCGGCTGGACGGCAGCGGTGTCAGCGGTCGGCCAGGCGTGCACATCGCCGCGACGGGCGTGATGAGCCCGGCACCCCGCCAGGCCAGGCCGATCAGTCCGTGGCGGACGAAAAGCCGAATGTGTTGGTGGGCAGCCTTGGTCTCCGCGATCGACTGCCCGAAGACCACGTCGCCCCACGACTGCGCGCATTCGGCCGAGAGCATGAACACGTCGTTCTTGTCACGCACGACGTGGGGGGCGGAGCCGATAGGCCAGGTGGTCACCCCCGGCGCACGCCGCAGCAGCACGTTTTCGGGGTCCAGGGTGATCTTCGGACCGCCCAATCGCACCGCCAGTGCGAGGGCCTGTTCGACGAAGTCGCGGCCCGACGACGCATGGGTGGCGTCGAGGATCTGGTATTCATCGAGCAGGGCGGCCACGTTCTGGTCGGCGTCACGTCGGAGCCGGGCGATCTGCTCGGGCAGCCATTTGATCTCGATGTAGCCCTCACCGCGCGCGGCGAGGAAGGCTTTCATGTTCTGCGCCAGACCTTCTCGTGCCCAGCTGACTGCCTCGTGCTCGTCGCCGAGCAGCGTGAGGGCGGCGGCATGACGCAGGCAGCCGTTTGCTCTGCGGCGCCACCACGAACGCAACAGCGTGGTCAGCTCCGAGTAGGTCACGATGTCGAGCAGTTGGCCATATTCGGGACCGGCGTACAGCGGGATGCCACGCAGGAAACGTTGCACGCGGTTCAGCAAGTCCTCGGTCACGCCGGTGATCGACCCGGTGTCGATGGCCCGCCTGACCCGCACCAGTCGTTTGCGGATCTGCTCGTGCGACTGTGCCCGAACCTCCACCCGGCGGCCGTCGACGAAGAGAACGGTCGGCATCACCGCTTGCTTGCTCGCACCGGGAACCAGCAACAAGAAGTCGATATCGGATCCTTCGTTGCCGAAGCCCTCTGCAAGTGAACCCTCGAAATGCACTGTCGCGTCGGCAGGAATCACCGCCAGCTCGCGGGTCTTCTCGAAGAGGGTGCGGACCCGTTCGAGTTGCTGAGGATCCCGTTGCGCTCCGCCGATGGTGAGCAATTCCGCACCGAGGAATTGGCCCGCCCGCCACTGCTGCCACATATGTGCACGGCGGGGCTTCCCGCTCGAGGTCCGCGACAGCGTGCCGCGCGGAACGTTGATCAACCACAGCAGCGCGTCCTCGCCGACGTTCGCCTGCAAGGATCTGATTCCGGCGGTGATCATGCCGGGGGCGATGGTCGCCTGTTCGATGAAGACCGCGACACCTGCTAGGCCGGCATCGTTGACCGCGACGGCGACGACGCGGCTCGGCGCCAATCCCATGGCGGCCGCGATCGAAACGTCCAGATCCTCGGTGAAGATGCTGCGCCCGTTGATCTTCAGGCTCGTTCCCATGCGCCCCAACACATGCAGATGGCCGTCGAGAAGGAAGCCGGCATCACCGGTGCGCAGCTCATCGTCGACGAAACGGGTCGTACTGTTGTCGTCCCCGTGGTATCCCTGCGCCACCGACGGCCCCGACAGGACGATCTCCCCCAGCGTCCCCTCCGGCATCCGGGCACCGGATTCGTCGGCGATCCACATGTCGTGACCGGGCGCTGCGGTACCGACCGAGACCACCCAGTCGTTACCCGGCTCGTCCGTCACACAGTCTGATGCGCGCGCGAGCACCCGTATCGGCTTGCCGTGTCGCAACGTTGATCTGTCCACCCGCACCATCCGGTGCGCCTCGCCCAGCCGGTGGGAGGTGGCGAACAAGGTGTGCTCGGCCAGACCGTATGACGGCATGAACGCGGCGCGCGAAAACCCGTTCGCTGCAGTCAGTTCGGTGAACGCACGCAAGTGGTCGGGATTGATCGGCTCGGCCCCGATGACCAGTGTGCGCAGCCCCGACAGGTCGATGTCACCGAGGTCTTCGGGCTTGAGCCTTCGACTGGCGTAGACCAGACCGAACGACGGCGACGCGGTGTGCTGCGCGGTGGCGGCCGCTTGCAGCCACCGAAGGGGATCGCGAACGAACTGATCGGGACGCAGCAGCCTCAGGTTGCGTTGCCGAGTCATCGCCTGGAAGACACACCCGATCAACCCCATGTCGTGATACAGCGGAAGCCAGGAGACGCCGAGCTGGCCATCGGCCATGCCGCACAGCTCTTCCATGACATTGAGATTCGTGGCCAGGCTGTGCCACCCGATGCTCGCGCCACGCGGAGCGCTCGTCGATCCCGATGTCATCTGCAGGAGTACCGACGGTGCGGGTTCGACGAGTTCATCAATGGGTGCGCATTCGGGAACCCGGTCCAGTTCAATGAGTTTCGGGGCCCAATCCAGGCCGGGCAGCGCTCCTTGCACGAGCCCGCTGAAGCCGGACGCGGCGACCACAGCGGAGCAACCCGACGCGCCGAGAATCCCGTGAAGGTGGGCGGTGTACTGGTCGGGGTGCTGGAACATCGGCGGCACGATCGGGGTGAGCGTTGCGCCCGCCGCCAGCACTCCGAAGAGCGTTGCCAGGCACAGATCAGACGTCGGCATCAAGACGGCGACAACGTCACCGGAGCGCACACCCTCGTCGACCAATCGACGTGCGATACGCCGGGCCTGGTCGGCCAAATCCCGGTAGTTCGCGAGATGCCAGCCCCCGTCGTCGGTGGCCAGGTGGATCCCGGTGTCGTCCCGCGGCGCCATCAGCCAGCCGACAATGCGTTCGACGGAGCTCATGATCCCGGCTCTTCCAACAGAACGACCCGGCCGCTGGCGCCGTCCACGCTGATGGTCATTCCGGTACGGACCGCACTGGTCAGCCCATCGATCTGCACGACGGTCGGCACCCCCAATTCGCGGGCGATGATCGCCACGTGGGTCAGCGGCGACGCGCGTTCGATGAGCAACGCAGACGCGAACGGCAGAGCCGCCACCCAACCCGGATCGGTCCGGTACGCCACCAGAATGCCGCTGGAGAAGTCTTCGGGCTTCTCCACCACCACTGCGCGACCCGTCACAACGCCTGGGCTGGAAGGTGTTCCGGTGAGCACCGTGCCCGCGGGCGCATGCTCGGAGTCTTCGGACAACCGCCAGCCGGCCGCCGTCAGCTCCTGGTGCGAGTAGCGTGATCCCGTTGTGGTGAACCGGGCCGGCGCCGCGAGTTGCGAGTAGCTTTCGTGCAGTGCCTTGCGGCGGCGAATCGCGGCCTGGGCGTCGGCCACCGACATCGTTCCTTCGTACACATCGAACAACTCGTCGATACGCAACTGGAATATGTCGGTGCGAGTGCCGATTGTTCCGCTTTGCTCGAGGTCTCGACCCATCACGGCGGCAAGGGATTTCAAGATTCCGAAACCCTGTGTTCGGCAGAACCGGAGGTGTTCACGGTGGGTGGCCGCCCGTTGAATCTTCCTGCGCAGCGCGTCGAATACCTTTCGACGCCGGCCGCGCAGATGCTTGTCGAGGTAGGCTTCCGCGGAATCGCCTGTCTGCGCGCGTTGTTCAGCCGACGCCATTCGCAGCATGTGGAAGATCCCGGCTGGATCCTGCCGAAGATCGGGCGCCTCGAGCTTGAGTTCGTCGAGGCACCGATATCCGAATCTGTCGATGTACTCGTCGATCTTGCGATGCAGTTCCTGCCATTCGGTCGACCCGCCGTCTTGCGCGCATTCGGCGAGTCGGGCATAGGCGACGGCGGGTTCGACCGACCCGATGAACTCCTCGAGTTCCGGATGCTCGCGCGCGAAAGCGGCGATGTCCACCAAAGCTTTTGCCGGTTCGACGGATATCACGTCCGGCTCGGGATTGACGATGGCGAACTGGACCCACTCCGGGGCGTCCCGCAAGAACAGCTTCGTCAGCACGGCCAGCGATCCGACCAATGTCAACAAGATCGCGTCGAGAACCATCATCGGGCCCCACAGCTCGGCGACTTCGTCGTGGATCTGGCGGAACTTCCGGTAGGCCGCAGGCCCGTCCATCGCTGAGACGTCCATCAGTCCGTGCCGGTCGATCAATTCGACGAACGTCTTGTCGAAGTCCGCAACCAGGGCGTCGATGGTCGCGATGCTGCGGGCGTAGGTGATGGTCGTCCGGACACGGGAACGCACCCGCTCGATCGGGTTGGCGAATGTGAAGGGAGGCAGGTTTTTTGCCGTCTTGCGGTCTAGTGACTCGCTGACGCCGAGCGCCACCTCCAACACCCGTCGATTCAGCGCATAGCCGGGCGCGATACCCACCATCCGGTACCAGTGCAGCAGGTTGTAGTAGACGTTGCCGTTGAACTGGCCGAGCATCACCGGCAGCCACGATTCCATCTGTTGCAGCTGTGCGGGCGGCACTTTCAAGCTGCGCGCGTAGGCGCGGTACACATCGCCGTACAGCCTGCGGGCGGTGGTGAACGTCAACGGCGACGTGACGCCGGCGAAGTTCTCGATGATATTCGAGTTGTCCCAGATGCGCACCGCACCCGCCGGGACCTCTTCACCCAAATGCTCGGGGGTATAAGTAATTTCGCAGTCGAGGGTGGTGACGGGCCGGGACTGCAGGATCCACGTGCACGTCTCGTCACAGGCCCATTCGACGTCCTGGGGAGCACCGAAATGTTGTTCCAGCCGAGTCCCCAGGTCGAACAGGGTGGCACGCAGCGCCGGACTGATGCAGGATTCCTGTTGTCGCTCAAGAGGTACCGAGACAGTGCGGATTCCGCCCCCGGACTCGCTGGCCACCATCTGCTCTTTGGTGACGACCGCCTCGTCGACGATGGCGCCGCTGAACTTGTCGATGACGACGGAGTCCGAATCGACCGTGCCGGAGACCAGTCCCTCGCCCAGCCCGAATACACCGTTGATGACCACCCGGTCCGGTGAACCGGTGAGCGGGTCCGCGGTGAACATCACTCCGCTGCTCACCGGTTTGAGTGATCGCTGAATGATGACCGCGAGAGCGACGTCGCGGAAGTCGAGTCCACGGACGTGGCGGTAGCGCGTGGCGCGTTGTGAGAACGCCGACGCCCAGCAACGCCGGACCGCGTCCTCCGTCGCCTCCACGCCGTCGACATTGAGAAAGGTGTCGAACAGTCCTGCAAAGGAGTCGCGGACGCCGTCCTCCTGTCGCCCCGATGAGCGCACGGCGACGGTTTCGGCGCCCACATAATCCAATGCCGCCGAAATGGCGTCACGGATCTCGGCGGTAATGGGGAATTCGCGCAGCGCTGCTTCCGCTGATGCCGCCTCGTGAAGGCGTTCGGCCAATGTCAGGGGCGCCTCGCTGATGCTCAGCCCGGCCGCTGCGACGGCTGCCTCGAAGGCCTCTGTGCCAAGAATCGCCCACCGTGGCACCGGAAAGCCGGCAGTCGTGAGATCGCACAGATTGTGTGCTTTCCCGCCCGCCAGCGTTCGCATCTGATCGCCGGGCGTCTGCCCGGTCAGGAGGATTGGCACCGCGCGCCCTTCATGTCCGGTCCGTGATATCTCGAGCGTCGAGATCGGATGCCGACGTTAGGGAAGCAGCGTCGCTACCGGTTCCAACTATTGAGCGAATCCAATGCGAATCGATCATGACCTCTACCCCCGGGAGGCGAAATGCATAGCCCATCGAGGGCGCCGACATTGCCTGAATGAATACCACACCGAGAAGCACCGCGGGGGGCAAGCACAGCAAATCTCGATCGGCCCTCGAGCGATCGCCGGCCACCCGGTGGGTGGTGGTGGGCCGAGACCGGGGTAGAGCGCTTGATCCGCAGCAAATAGCCATGTCACAAGCACAGTGACCCACGCAGGCGTGATTGTCGCCAGTAGTTTGCTACTCGAGACCAGTGCAGCAATCCGTCGTGGGCTACTCGAGACCAAGGCGACTTCGCTCGGAGGCCAGCTTCGCGAGGTTCGCCAGCGAGTTCTCCAGGTGCGAGACGCCGAACGGCGGGAAGACGATGGTCTGCCGGATCTCGGCCGTCGCACTCGACCAGTCGTAGGTCAGCGTGACGCGGGTCTGCTCGTCCCCGATGGGCTCGAGGTCGTAGCGCCAGGTCCGACCGCCCAACTCCACGCTGCCGTCCTCGGCGAGCCCGCCGGGTGCCCACCCGATGACGCGGTCCGGGTCGAGCACGGTGACCTGATTGGCCATCTCGTAGTTCTTGTCGGGGTGCTGTTCGTGATACATCGCGACGCGGAAGACCTGCCCGACGCCGCGCAGCGGCTGCGGGTCCAGCGGATCCCGTACCCAGCCGGTGCCATCGATGTCCTGATGGGTACGCGGATCGGCCAGAACGCCGAACACCGCCGTGGCGGGCGCATCGACGGTGGCATTCACAATCAGAATTTCAGTCATGCTGTTCGTAGACCACACCCGCACGAAAAACTCATCGCGAAACAGACTTCAGGCGCTTGGATTCGGTTGTATGCCCCACTGTCGCCGATGAGGCGTGAGATGATGGCACGGCCTGTGATATGCGCATCCGATGCCGTCGCGATTCGTTAACATTCGCCTCGGTCGGGCGGAAACTGGGGGAAAACATGAGTCCTGCGGCCAGCGGGATCACTGCACCTCTGAGTCCGAAAGGTCTGCAAACGCGGTCTGCCTTGGCGGAGGCGGGTCGAAAACTGTTTGCCGAGCGCGGCTTCCATGCGACGACCGTCCTGGAGATCACCGCATTGGCCGGCAAATCCCCAGCGGCGTTCTACCGATACTTCGACGACAAACAGGACCTGCTGGCCGCGCTCGCGGAGAACTTCGTCGAGGACGTCCTCATCCCGTATGGGCAGCAGATCCGCCTGCCCGAATCGCCGCATGACACAGGCGCATTCGACTTCATGGTGGCGAGATACTGGGACGTCTTCAAACCGGAAACCGGAATTCTCTCGGCGGTGGCCCAACTCGCCCCGACCGAGCGGAGGTTCGCTCACACACTGGCACAGGTGCGCCAGTTCAGCATCGCCGTCGTCGTCGCCACGGTCGAACGCGCACAAGAGCACGGCTACGCCGAGGAGATGAACCCCCACGACGTCGCTCTGGCCATCGCTGCACTTTTCGAACAATTCACCACCGACGTGTTGCACCCCAACCTCGCACACTGGGAACCGCACATCAGCGACGAGGACGCGATCGTGACTCTGGCAACGATCTGGAAGAAAACCCTGTACGGCTTCTACTGACGCCAGTCATGTGCGCGCAGCATCAGTCGAATTACCGCCGAGATATTCTCGTTAGGTAGAGCAACGATTTACTTTTGATATCCCTCGATCGGCAGTCCGGAATTCCAATCGCGTCGCTCTGATACGCGCCTGAATAGGCTGGCTCAAGAGCCACGAATCACTCACCCGCTGAAGCTATTTCACTCTTTCTCGCGTCTCGCTTGCCAGTCCGAATCGGTGCCTATGCTGGACACCATTGATAAATCGAGGCACGATATTCGCGGAATCGGAATGACACTGGCCGATGCTGACTGGATAGCGAGGATGACATGCCAACTATTGAGAACGCGAAGCCATTTCCGTTCGAATTCGGTATCGACCACGTCGCACTGGTGTGCATCGACATGCAGCGCGACTTCTGCCTGCCCGGCGGATTCGCCGACTCACTGGGCAACAACCTCGACAACATCGCGCCGTGCATCCCGGTCATCGCCAAACTGCAGGCAGCCTTCCGCAAGGCCGGTCTCCCGATCATCCACACGAAGGAGTGCCACAAGCCGGACCTGTCGGACGTTCCCACCGCCAAGCGCAATCGCGGCAACCCATCCATCAAGATCGGCGATCCGGGCCCGATGGGCCGGATCCTGATCGACGGCGAGGAGGGATCCGACTTCATCCCGCAGAACGCACCGGCCGAGCATGAACTGGTCATCTCGAAGCCCGGCAAGGATGCCTTCTATCGGACCATTTTCTACGAATACCTGACGACCCGGCTGATCACCCATCTCTTCATCACCGGGGTCACCACCGAGGTCTGCGTACAGACCACCATGCGTTGCGCCAACGACCGCGGCTTCGACTGTGTTCTCGTCGAGGACGGCACCGACAGTTACTTCCCCGAGTTCAAGGACATGACGCTGCGGGCAGTGGTCGCCCAGGGCGGCATCGTCGGGTGGACATGCACGTCGGACCAGATCGTGGACGCCCTGGCAACCCTGTGAGAAGCCCGCCGGCAGAGAACGTGGAGCTGCCGATGAGACAACCCGTCGACTACCTTTTCCCGCCCGTCAAACCGGGCGTGAATGTCCCGTACTACCGCTTGGTGCTCCGCGGTTGCTCGCAACTCTGTTTTCAGAGCAACGAGCTGACCGGACTTTTCGTGGTGGCCGCAGCCCTGGTGGGATCGCCGATCGCCGCGGCCTACCTTTTGGTGGCCGCCATCATCGCCCCGGCCGGGCGCATGCTGCTCGGCCAGCGCGGCGCAGTCCTGGCCACCGGGTTGCCCGGACTGAACCCCTGCCTGGTGGCGCTGTCGCTGCCGAGCTTCTTCCACACCGCGTGGACCGACACCCGAATGTGGGTGACACTCGCCGTCTGTGTCGCGGTCACCGTCGTCCTGGTCCGGGTGCTCGTGCTCGCCGTCCCGTTCCCGATCCTGACGCTGCCGTTCCTCATCGTCTTCTGGACCGTGTACGCGCTGGCGCCTCACATCGGCCTTCTTCGGCGCGATCCGCTCGAAACATTGCATGGCACAACGTTTCACCCGTTAGGTGCGGTGCTGCACAGCCTGGGCCAGGCCCTGTTCTCGGTGAGCGCCTGGTCGGGTCTGCTCTTGTTGTGCGGGCTGCTGCTGAGCAACAGGCGACACGCGGTGGTCGCCCTGCTCGGGGCGGTCATCGGCACCGTGGTGTCGTATTACTACCGCGACGTCGATCCGACCAGCGTCAACCTGGGTTTGTACGGCTTCAACGGTGTCCTGACAGCCATCGCCGTCTACGCGATGGGCGGTGCGAAGTTGCGGCTGGCCATCCTGGGCGCCCTGGTCGCCACCATCATGATGCCCGCGATCTCCGATATCGGGCTGCAAACCGTCTGCGCACCGCTGGTGCTCACCACGTGGCTCGTATTGGCTCTCGGCTGGGTCGAGCGCCGTTGGTTCGACGAAACCCACAAAGGAGATGTACGCATGCCCACGATGCCCGTCGCCCCCATCACATTCTCGAACCTTCTCGAACAAGCGAAAAAGCTTCGGGCCACTGATGACTGGCAGCCCTTCCGGTCCGGCGTAACCGCGCATTGGCTCTACAACGACGGCGACGGTGGGCCGTCGGCGGTGTTGTTGCGCTACGAAGCCGGCGCGCGTGTTCCCCAGCACGAACACGTCGGCTACGAGCACGTGTTCGTGCTCGAGGGCGATGAATTCGACGAGAATGGCTCCTACCCGGCCGGCAGCTTCACGGTGAACCCGCCGGGGACCAGGCACTCACCGGGCAGTGTGGGTGGGTGTGTGGCACTTCTGATCTACGACAAGGCGGTACGGTTCGTCGACGAGCAGTAGCCCTACAGCCCGAGCAAGTCCGGCAGGTTCCGCACCGAGTCGATGACGTGATTGGGTTGCATGGCGAATTCGTCTGCGGCCCAACGGTCCAGCGTGTCCTGACGGAACTTGCCGGTGCGCACCAGCACGCCGGTCATGCCGACCACCTGCGCGGCCAGCACGTCGTTGTTCAGGTCATCGCCGATCATGTACATCTCGTCGGGGTCGACGCCGAGCCGGGCCGCCGACGCCAGGAATCCCGCGGGCGCCGGCTTGCCGACGGCGGTGGCCTTGCGCCCGGAGGTCTCCTCCATACCGATGAGATACATGCCGGTGTCGATGCGCAGGCCCTCGGTGGTGGTCCACGCGGTGCTGCGGTGCATTGCCACCACCGGCACGCCCTGGGCCATCCATTCGTAGACCCGGCTCAACGTGCGATGGCTGTATTCGGGCCCGGCCCCGCCGAGCAGAATCACGTCGGGGACATCGGGATCGACACCGTCGTCGTACACCACCGAGTCGACGATGTCGATGCCCGGCATGTCGTCGGTGATGTCACCGTTGTTGACCAGGAAACAGCGCGCGTCGGGATAGTGGTTCCGCACGTAGTCCGCGGTCAGCGCCGCGGCGGTGAGCACCTCGTCGGGCCGCACGTCGATTCCGGCCTGCGACAACGCCGCGGCGATCTGCTGGCGGGTCCGGGTGGTCGTGTTGGTCAGGTAGGAACGGGCGATCTGGTGCTCGGCGAGCACACCGAGCGCCTCGGCCGCACCGGGGATCGGCGTCCATGAGGTCACTAAGACGCCATCGATGTCGAAGAGCACCCCACCGATAGCCATACCGCGACAGTAAACGGCCACCGGTTGGATGCAACTTGGGCCGACGTATCGTCGTGCCATGAGCGGCAGCAAGTGGACGGCGGGCGACGTCCCCGCGCAGGACGGCCGGGTCGCCGTCATCACCGGCGCCAACTCCGGCATCGGCTATGAGGCGGCCGCGGTACTCGCGGCGCGCGGTGCCAGCGTCGTGATGGCGGTGCGCAACCTCGAGAAGGGTGGCGCCGGACGCGACAAGATCCTGGCCGCCTCGCCGGGCGCCGACGTCAGCGTCAAGCAGCTGGACCTGACGTCCCTGGATTCGGTCCGCGCCGCCGCCGATGCGCTGCGCACGTCGCACCCGCGCATCGATCTGCTGATCAACAACGCCGGTGTGATGTGGACTCCGAAGGAGACCACCAAGGACGGCTTCGAGCTGCAGTTCGGCACCAACCATCTCGGCCACTTCGCGTTCACCGGCTTGC
Source organism: Mycolicibacterium rhodesiae JS60 (assembly GCA_000230935.2). GTDB lineage: Bacteria > Actinomycetota > Actinomycetes > Mycobacteriales > Mycobacteriaceae > Mycobacterium > Mycobacterium rhodesiae_B. The sequence goes on along the minus strand of AGIQ01000002.1, from coordinate 1,229,878 downwards.
TGCTGGACTCGCTTCTGGCGGTGCCGAATTCGCGGGTGGTGACGATCAGCAGCCTCGGCCACCGGCTGCTGGCCGACATCCACTTCGACGATCTGCAGTGGGAACGCCGCTACAGCCGGATCGCCGCATACGGCCAGTCCAAGCTGGCCAATCTGCTGTTCACCTACGAGCTGCAGCGCCGCCTCGAACAGGCCAAGTCCGACACCATCGCGGTGGCCGCCCATCCGGGCGGTTCGTACACCGAACTGGCACGCAACATTCCGGCGATCCTGCACCCGGCCTACCGCATCGTCGGACCGATGCTCTTCCAGAGCGCGGCGATGGGCGCGCTGCCGACGCTACGCGCCGCGACGGATCCCGACGTGCGCGGCGGTCAGTACTACGGCCCGGACGGCTTCGGTGAGCAGCGCGGCAATCCCAAGCTGGTGGGATCCAGTTCGCAGTCTCACGATCGCGACCTCCAGCGGCGACTGTGGACGGTGTCCGAAGAGCTGACCGGCGTGAGCTTCGGAATCTGATGCGCACCGTCTCCGAACACCAGCGGGTCGTCGCCGACCTGATCGCCGCGCGAGCGGACCAGACGGTCGGGCTAGTCGATGCCGAGGGGCTCGCGCTGGCGGCCGACGTGGCAGCGCCGCTGTCGTTGCCGGTGTTCGACAACTCCGCGATGGACGGCTATGCCGTGCGCGCCGACGACGTGGCCGGCGCCGACACCAACCCGGTGAGATTACCTGTGGCCGAAGATATTCCAGCCGGGCGCATCGACCGGTTGACATTGGCCGCCGGTACCGCGCACCGAATCATGACCGGAGCACCGCTGCCGGCGGGTGCGACGGCGGTGGTACCGGTCGAGGCCACCGATGGCGGAATCGACACCGTCGAAATCCGGATGGCACCCAAAGCGGGCCAGCACATCCGCCGTGCCGGCGAGGACGTGACCGCCGGCACGACGGTGTTGCAGACCGGCCATGTGGTGACACCGGCCGCGCTCGGCCTGGCTGCCGCGCTCGGCCTTGGTTCACTCAGCGTGCGCCCGCGCCAGCGCGTGCTGGTGATGTCGACCGGTACCGAGCTGGTGTCGGCGGGCACCGAGCTGAAGCCCGGCCAGATCTACGAGTCCAACGCGATCATGCTGGCCGCCGCGGTCCGTGAGGCCGGCGGCGAGGTGGTGGCCACCCCGACGTCCAGCGACGACGTCGTCCAGTTCAGCACCGTGCTCGAGGGATATGCCGGGCAGGCCGACCTGATCATCACCACCGGTGGTGTCAGCGCAGGCGCCTACGAGGTGGTCAAGGACGCCTTCGGCGGCTCGGGCGTCGAGTTCGTGAAGGTCGCCATGCAGCCGGGTATGCCGCAGGGTGCCGGGCTCATCAACGGCACCCCGATCATCACCCTGCCGGGCAATCCGGTGAGCGCCCTGGTCTCGTTCGAGGTGTTCGTGCGCCCGGCCCTGCGTGCGGCGATGGGACTGCCACATCCACACCGGCCGCGGCGCACCGCGATCTTGACCGACAGCCTCACCTCGCCGAACGGCAAGCGCCAGTTCCGTCGCGGTGTGTACGACGCGGCGGTAGGCACGGTGACCACCTACGGGCCCCCGGCATCGCATCACCTGCGCTGGCTGGCCTCGGCGAACTGTCTGCTGGAAATCGCCGAAGACGTCACCGAGATGTCCGCGGGCGAGCAGGTCCAGCTCTGGGACCTGTCGTAGTGCCCGGCCGCTAGACTCGTCGCCGATGGCCAGACGACCACGCACATCCGAAGCAGCACATCTGCTTGATCTGGTCCGCTCGACCGTGCCACCGATGCACCCGGCGGGCCTGCCGTTCGTTGGCGCCAGCCTGGCCGTCGCCGCGCTGGGCCGGCGCCATCGCTGGGTACGCAGCGCGGCTCTGGTCGCCGCCGGCGCCAACGCCGCGTTCTTCCGCCACCCCCACCGCGTCCCACCGACCCGACCGGGTGTGGTCGTCGCGCCCGCCGACGGCCAGGTCTGCCTGGTCGACACTGCGGTCCCGCCCGCCGAACTCGGCCTTCCCGCCGAGCCGCGGCCGCGCATCAGCATCTTCCTTTCCGTGTTCGACGCGCACGTGCAGCGGGCGCCCGTCGGCGGCGAAGTCACCGCGGTGCATTACCGGCCCGGCCGGTTCGTCTCGGCCGACCTACCCACCGCCAGCGAAGACAACGAGCGCAACAGCATCATCATCCGGACTCCCGACGGCGCCGATGTGGTGGCCGTGCAGATCGCCGGCCTGGTGGCACGGCGCATCGTGTGCGACGTCCACCCCGGCGATTCGGTGGCGATCGGCGACACCTACGGCCTGATCCGGTACGGGTCACGGCTGGACACCTACCTGCCGGAAGGCTCCACGCTGCTGGTGTCGACCGGCCAGCGCGCGACGGCCGGCGAGACCGTGCTGGCGCAACTGCCATGATCAAATCGCCGCGCCCGTCCGCCATGCGCATCCTGCCAAGTGCGACAACGGTGTTGGCCATCTGCGCGGGGCTCACCTCGATCAAGTTCGCCCTGGACGGACGCCCGCACATCGCCCTCGCATTGATCGGCGCCGCGGCGGTGCTCGACGGTATCGACGGCGGCATTGCGCGCGCCCTGGACGCCCAGTCGCGGATGGGTGCGGAGATCGATTCGCTCGCCGACGCGGTGAACTTCGGAGTTGCACCCGCACTGGTGGTCTACGTGACCCTGCTGCCGACGTCGCCGGTCGGCTGGATCTTCGCGCTGCTCTACGCCGTGTGCATCGTGTTGCGCCTGGCCAGGTTCAACGCGTTGCTCGACGACGACACCCGGCCGGCCTACACGCGGGAGTACTTCACCGGCATGCCCGCACCGTGTGGCGCGGTCGGCGTGATCGGCCCGCTCGCGGCAATGCTGCAGTTCGGCCACGGCTGGTGGACGTCACCGTGGTTCATCTGCTTCTGGTTCGCCGCCAACGCCACTCTGCTGATCAGCCGGGTTCCGACGCTGGCGCTCAAGGCGGTAAAAATGCCGGCCAACGCCGCACCGATCCTGCTGATCCTCATCGCCGCCGCCGCCGCGGCGTTGCTGTTGTTCCCCTACATCCTGGTCCTCCTGATCATCGCGGGCTACCTGTGCATCATCCCGTTCACGGTCTACAGCCAACGCTGGGTCGCGGCCCGCCCAGAGGCCTGGAACGACGCCCCCAAACAGCGGCGCGCAGCGCGACGCGCGAGCCGCCGCGGCCAGCCCAACCGCCGTTCGGTGACCCGGCTCGGTCTTCGTAAGCCGGGCGGTTGACCGTGGCAACAAACCTGGCGCTGACGGCACGACTGAACACCTCGGCGCTCGATACCCGTCGCGGTGTGGTGCGCCTCCATCCCGAGGCGATCGCCGCCCTCGGCATTCGTGAATGGGATGCGGTGTCGCTCACCGGCTCTCGCACCACCACCGCTGTCGCCGCGGTGGCGCCGCCGGGGACGCCGGCGGGCACTGCGCTACTCGACGACGTCACGCTGTCCAACGCCGGCTTGCGCGAGGACACCGCGGTGCTGGTCGCGCCGGTCACCGTCTACGGCGCGCGATCGGTCACCCTGCGCGGCTCCACTCTGGCGACCCAGTCGGTGTCGTCGGCGACCCTGCGACAGGCGCTGTTGGGCAAGGTGCTGACGGTCGGTGACACGGTGTCGCTGTTGCCGCGCGACCTCGGACCCGGCACGTCGACCACGGCGGCCAGCTCCGCGCTGGCGTCGTCGGTGGGGATCACCTGGACTTCCGAGCTGTTGACCGTCACGGGCACTGATCCAGCGGGACCGGTGAGCGTGCAACCGAATTCGTCGGTCAGCTGGGGTGACGCGGTAGCGGGGTCCACGCCGCCCGCACTCGCCGCAGCCGTCAGCCCGCCGATGGTGTGGCCGCAGGCCCCGGCGGTATCGATCGACGACCTCAAGGGCCAGCATGTGCAGGCCGGCCGGCTCACCGAGTGGCTCAAGCTGGCGCTCGACGAGCCCGAACTGCTGGAAAAGCTTGGCGCCAAACCGACTCTGGGTGTGCTGGTCACAGGTCCGGCCGGGGTCGGCAAGGCCACCCTGGTGCGCGCGGTGTGCGCGGGGCGGCGTCTCGTCGAACTCGACGGGCCCGACACCGGCGCGCTGGCCGCACAGGATCGCCAGCGTGCCGTCGCCGAGGCCGTCGCCACCGTCGTCAGCGGCGGTGGTGTGCTGCTGGTCACCGATATCGACGCGCTGCTGCCCACCCCGGCCGAGCCGGTGTCGGCGCTGATCCTGGCCGAGTTACGCAAGGCGGTGGCCACACCCGGGGTGGCGCTGGTGGCCACCTCCCAAGCTCCCGACGGGGTGGATCCACGGCTGCGCGCACCGGATCTCTGCGACCGTGAGCTCGGCCTGAGCCTGCCCGATGGCGCGACGCGCAAGGCGGTGCTGGAAGTGCTGCTGCGCGATGTGCCCGCCGAGGATCTGGCACTCGACGAGATTGCCGAGCGCACACCGGGATTCGTTCGCGCCGACCTGGCAGCGCTGGTCCGGGAGGCGGCCCTGCGGGCGGCCGCCCGCGCGAGCGAGGACGGCAAACCCCCCGCCCTGACCCAGGAGGACCTCAAGGGGGCGCTGACGGTCATTCGCCCGCTGTCACGCTCGGCGACCGAGGAGGTCTCGGTCGGTTCCGTCACCCTCGACGACGTCGGCGACATGGTCGAGGTCAAACAGGCGTTGACCGAGGCGGTGCTGTGGCCGCTGCAGCATCCGGACACCTTCGCCCGTCTCGGCGTCGAACCGCCCAAGGGCGTGCTGCTCTACGGCCCGCCGGGCTGCGGCAAGACGTTCGTGGTGCGCGCGCTGGCCAGTTCCGGCCGGCTCAGCGTGCACGCGGTGAAGGGCGCCGAGCTGATGGACAAGTGGGTCGGCTCCTCGGAGAAGGCAGTCCGCGAATTGTTCCGCCGGGCAAGGGATTCCGCACCATCGCTGGTGTTCCTCGACGAGATCGACGCGCTGGCTCCCCGGCGCGGGCAAAGCTTCGACTCCGGGGTCACCGACCGGGTGGTGGCCGCGTTGCTCACCGAACTCGACGGGATCGAGCCGCTGCGCGATGTGGTGGTCCTCGGTGCCACCAACCGCCCCGACCTGATCGACCCCGCGCTGCTGCGCCCCGGACGGCTGGAGAAGCTGGTGTTCGTCGAGCCGCCGGACGCCGACGCCCGACGCGAAATCCTGCGCACGGCAGGTAAATCCGTGCCACTGTCGCCGGAGGTCGATCTCGACGCACTGGCCGGTGAGCTGGACGGCTATAGCGCAGCAGACTGCGTGGCGCTGCTGCGCGAGGCCGCACTGACCGCGATGCGCCGCTCGATCGACGCTGCCGACGTCACCGCCGCCGACGTGGCCAAGGCCCGCGAAGCGGTTCGGCCGTCACTGGATTCGGCTCAAGTGGAGTCGCTGCGGGCGTTTGCCGCCGGACGGTGACGATGCCGCGCGAGGAACGAGCAAGGAGGAGGAGCCGGACAATCGGACCCGGCCGCTAACTCCGTTCGGCGAGTGCGGCGAGCCGGTCGATCGAGGCCGCCAGCTTGTCGGCCGTGGTGGCCTGCGCACGCGGCAGACGCTTGGGGTCGGCCAGATCGGTCCAGTCGTAGGTATGCGTGACGACGGTGGTGACATCGTCGACGGGTTCGAGCTGCCAGCGCCACAGATGCCCCGGCGGTGTGTTGCCGGGCTCGGACGGCCGCCAGGCGATCAATCTGCCCTCGTCGAATTCGACGACATGGTTCTCCCGGTCGGCGCCCTGGGTCAGCGTCGTCGTGAACGTATCCCCGACGCCCTGCACCCGCTGGCCGGCCGCAGCCCGCGCGAGATTGTCGTTGCCGTCCCATTCGGGCTGGCGTGCCGGGTCGGCGATCAGCTCGAAGATGGCTGCCGCGGGTGCGGCGATCCGCCTGCTGGCACTGACGACACGATCCTGTTCGACCATGCACCAATTCAACCCCACCCGTTGACACTCCATTTATGACATGTCAGAGTAGGACGGTATGAGCATCACGTCCGTCCGAGTTGGCGATCGCGATCGCCAGACCACCGCTGACCTGCTGTCCCAGGCCCTCGGCCAAGGATATTTCGACCTCGCGGAATACGAGACCCGGGTTCAAGCGGCCTTCGCCGCAGAGACCGCCGACGAGCTTCGACGGGTCCTCGCCGACCTTCCCGTCGAACACCTGCGCCGCATCGACCCCCGTCGCATCGCCGCCCGCAGAAACGCCGCCCGCACCTCGGTGCGAATCCATCTGGCCGGCTACGCGGCAATGTTCGCGATCGTCCTGACCGTCTGGTTGGCCGTCGCACTCACCACGGGTTCTTTCGCGTATTTCTGGCCTGTCTGGCCGATCCTCGGTGGAGCCGTCGGGCTGCTGGGACACGCGCTCCCGGTGCGAACCTTCTGCCGGTAGGCGTCGGTACTCCGATCGGGGGACAACGATTTCATCCCCGCTGCCCACCGATCACCCGACGCGCAGCGCGCGCCTTCTGCGGCATCGTTATGCCACTTGGCATGCGACAGAAGGAAAACCGTGAACGCGACGATGAATGCAGTCCCCGATCAGCTGGCCCAATTCGACTGGGGCACCAACCGGGATGGGTGGGAGTTCGAGATCCACAACCAGACCCCGCTCACGCAGGTTGTGGTTGTCCAGTGGCCCGACCTCTGGGGACCGAACTACAACGGGTGGGCAGTCGAACTCACGAACTCATGCGGCCACGACTTGATCTTTGTGCCGGAGGTCAGCGCCAATGTCGCGAGCTGTCCGCAGCGGATTGCTTCTGGCGCAACCGGATTGCTGAAAGGCAAAAGCCGAGCAGGCGGCGGTCCGGCCAACTGCAACTTCGCGTATCGCCATCCCGAGCACCTGATGAACTCCGGGGGTATCGCCATCGCCGCGCGCGCCGATGCCAGCCGGGCCCGCATCAGCGCGAGCGCAACCGGCACGACCGACGTCCTGTACACGGAGAACCCGGCCGCCAACGCCGTCCAGACGATCACCTACATGCAGCGTTAGCCCGAACTCGTCCGGTGGGCCGTCAACACGGCCCGAACGGATGCGGCCAGATCGGCCGCCACCCATGGCGGCATTCCCTCGTCGTACGCGTGCCTGCGCACCACCGCGTAGGGCAGGTCGACGACCGCCCTGGTGACGGCGTCGACGCTGCGGGTGTCGCCATCGCCGTACAGCTGGCGAGCCAGCACGGCCACCCGGTCGGCCAGCGGTGCGTTCATCGCCGCCACCGTCGCCGTGAACTCCGGGTCGGGTTCGGCGTCGCGCAGATCACTGGGCCGGATAGTCAACAGCAGGCGGGCATCCTCGTTGCAGTCCGTTGCGAAGCCGACCGCAGCCACCGCCATCTGGACCGCGACATCCACCGGATCTGAGCCGGCCGCCGCCATCACCCTGGCCTGGAAGCGCTCCAGCGCGCGCAACCACACCGCCGTCACCACGCCGTCGCGATTGCCGAATCGGTGATAGAGGGTGCCCACCGGGGCGCCGCTGGCTTTCGCGATCGCCGCGACACTGGCCGCCCGCGGCCCCTCAGCGAGGAGCAGCCCGCGCGCCGCGTCGAGGATGACGTCGGTCTCGTGCTTTCGGGGTGGCGCCACGATCTAGTACAGTCCTTCTATATGGAACGTTTACCCTATATCGATGAGCATGCCATACGCGTCCCCGCAGACCGGGTCACGACGTGGCACGCGGTGCTGCGCACGATATGCCGCAACCCCGCAAACCCCGAGACGGTCCCGTTCGGGTTCGTCCTCGATGCCGCCGAGGAGCCGGACCGCCTCGCATGCAAGGGACGGCACTGGTTCTCGGTGTATCGGCTGATCTTCTTGCTCTCCGACGACGCCGAAGGCGGCACCCGCGTCGTCGCGCAGACCTGGGCAGCCTTCCCCGGCCTCAAGGGCAAGCTCTACCGCGCGCTGGTGATCGGGTCCGGTGGACACCGGATCGTCGTCCGAAAGATGCTGAGAAAGATTGCTGCTCAAGCTATTTCGGAGCCAACCCGCAGAGTTTGAGCGCCGCGGCACTCCGGCCCGGAAATCTGCGAGGGGGTCAACCCCGTAGACTGTTGACAGGACATAGCCGAACACCTTGGCTGACACCCCGACCGACAGCTAGCCAGATCGGAGTGCCATGCTCGTCATCCTGATCGCGCATGCGATCGCCGCCGCCGTGGCGCCGGCGCTCGTCCAGCGATGGGGACGGCTGGCTTTCTACCCTCTCGCACTCGTCCCGGCGGCCTCACTGATCTGGGTGGCGCTCAACTGGCCCAACGACGATCCGCCCGCATCGGTGGACATCCCGTGGGTGCCAGAGCTGTCGATGAACATCACGCTGCGCTTCGACACGCTCACCGCCATCATGAGCGTGCTCGTGCTCGGTATCGGCGCGCTGGTGCTGTTCTACTGCGCGGAGTACTTCCACCACCGCGACGGCCACACCGAGAACCGGCTCCCGAGCTTCGCCGCGGAACTCGTCGCGTTCTCCGGAGCCATGTTCGGCCTGGTGGTCAGCGACAACATGCTGCTGCTCTACACCTTCTGGGAACTGACCACGGTGTTGTCGTTCCTGCTCGTCGGGCACTATGCCGAGCGGGCGACCAGCCGCCGGGCCGCCATGCAGGCGCTGCTGGTCACCACCGCGGGCGGGTTGGCCATGCTGGCCGGGATCATCATCCTCGGGCACAACGCCGGTACCTACCTGCTCTCCGAGCTCGTGGCCAGACCGCCGCACGGTACCGCCGTCGCGGTCGCCGTCGTCCTGGTACTCATCGGCGCCCTGTCCAAATCGGCCATCGTGCCGTTCCACTTCTGGCTGCCCGGCGCCATGGCCGCCCCGACCCCGGTCAGCGCCTACCTACACGCCGCCGCCATGGTCAAGGCCGGCGTCTACCTGATCGCCCGGCTTGCGCCCGGGTTCGCCGACTCCCCCGGCTGGCGACCCACCGTCATCACGCTCGGCGTGGTGACCATGCTGCTGGCCGGTTGGCGCGCGGTCCGCGAATACGACCTCAAGTTGATCCTCGCGTTCGGCACGGTCAGCCAGTTGGGCTTCATCACCGTCATGGTCGGTGGCGGCGGGCGGGATCTGATGCTGGCCGGGCTGGCCATGCTTTGCGCACATGCGTTGTTCAAGGCGACGCTGTTCATGGTCGTCGGCGTCATCGACCACTCGACCGGCACCCGTGACATCCGCAGGCTGGCCTGGCTCGGGCGCCGGATGCCCGGATTGTTCGTCATCGCTGCCGGCGCGACCGCCAGCATGGCCGCGCTGCCACCGTTCCTGGGTTTCGTGGCCAAGGAGGCCGACTTCGAATCCATCGCGCACAGCGAGTCACTCGGCGGCTGGGCGCCGGTGGTGCTCGCCGGGGTGGCGATCGGTTCGGTCTTCACGACCATCTACAGCCTTCGATTCCTCTGGGGTGCGTTCGCGCGCAAGGGATCCGCGGGCCCGACCAGTCTGGTCGCCAATCTGCACCGGCCGCCGCCCGCATTCCTGCTCGCGCCCGCGATCCTGGCCGCGGCCGGCCTGTTCTTCGGGGTGGCGCCCAGCTACCTGGACACCACACTCGACGGCTACGCCGAGACCATGCCCGCTGCCGGAGCCGACGACGGGCACTACACGCTGGCGTTGTGGCACGGGATCGGCCTGCCGCTGGTGCTCTCGGCGGCGGTGCTGGCGATCGGTATCGCCGCGTTCTTCAGCCGCGAACGCCTGCGCCGCGCCAGGGTAGGCGCATGGCAGCCGCTCGGTAACGCCGACCGGATCTACGACGCGGTCATCCGCGGTGCTGACCTCGCATCCGTCCGGCTCACCGCGGTCACCCAGCGCGGCTCGATTCCGGTCACCCAGTCGGTGATCCTGTCGACGCTGGTGTTGTTCCCCGTCGCCGTGCTGGCCTTCGGCGCCAGGAACCACCCCCAGTTCCGGCTGTGGGACTCGCTGGTGCAGCCGGTGGTGGGTCTACTCATCCTGGCCGCCGCAGTGGCCGCCACGATCATGCGCAACCGGCTGGCCGCGGTCCTGTTGGTCGGCATCACCGGTTATGGCTGCGGTGCGATCTTCGCCTTCCATGGCGCCCCCGACCTGGCGCTCACCCAATTCCTGGTGGAGACCCTGACCCTGGTCATCTTCGTGCTGGTGCTGCGGACGCTGCCCGCCGAGGCCCAAGAAGCCAAGCGCTTCCGCATGCCGCGCATCGCGCTGTCGCTGGCAGTCGGCGCGAGCGTCACCACGCTCGCGGTGTTCGCGATGGCCGCCCGCACCGGCACGCCCATCGCCGACCTTCTGCCGGACGCCGCCTACGACCGCGGCCACGGGTCCAACACCGTCAACGTGCTGCTGGTCGACATCCGCGCCTGGGACACCCTGGGCGAGATCTCGGTCCTGGTGGCCGCCGCCACCGGCGTCGCATCGCTGGTGTTCCGCAACCGCCGGTTCGGCGCCGCACCGCGAGTCTCCGACGCCGGCCAGCCCGACATCGGCCTGTTGCCGTCGACGGCCTACAGCCCTGCTGCGGGCGACACCACCTGGCTGCGCGGCAGCGAATTGCGCGATCCGCGCAACCGCTCTTTGGTTCTCGAGGTCGCCACCAGGATGATCTTCCCGCTGATCATGGTGCTGTCGGTCTACTTCTTCTTCACCGGGCACAACACCCCCGGCGGCGGGTTCGCCGGCGGGCTGACCGCCGGCCTGGCGCTGGTGCTGCGCTACCTGGCCGGCGGACGCTACGAACTCGGTGAGACTCTTCCGCTGGACGCCGGCAAGATCCTCGGCGCCGGGCTCGCGCTGTCGGGCGGCACCGCCGTCGGCTCGATGCTGCTGGGCGCGCCAGCCCTGTCCTCGGCGGTGATCACGCTGCACCTGCCGCTGCTGGGCACGGTGAAATTTGTGACCGCCCTGTTCTTCGACCTCGGGGTGTACCTCATCGTGGTGGGTCTGGTGCTCGATGTGTTGCGCAGCCTCGGGGCGCGCATCGACGAGGAACTGGCCACGTCCCGTCCCACGGTGCGGGTCTCATGATCGTTTACCTGGTTCCGCTCGTCATCATCGGTGGGCTCACCAGTTGTGGTGTCTACCTTCTGCTTTCCCGCAATCTCACCCGTATGCTGCTGGGTCTGCTACTGGTCGGCAACGCCGTCAACCTGCTGATCCTGACCGTCGGCGGCGAAAGCGGGAACCCGCCCATCCGGGGGCGCACGAGCGGTTCGGAGACGACGACAGCCGACCCGCTGGCCCAGGGCATGATCCTGACCGCGATCGTCATCGCGATGGGTATCGCCGCATTCGTCCTGGCGCTGACCTACCGGTCGTTCCGGTTGACCACCGAAGAGGAAGTGGGTAACGACCCGGAGGACACCCGCGTCTCGAAGCTGTCCGACGAGGAAGCCTCCTCGGTGGACGAAGACGTCCCCCAGCCGGTGGCCGAGCGCGACACTGACGAACCCGACGAGCTCGACGCGCTGCCCGGGCATGAAGGCTCGCGATGAGCACAGCAGGTGTTCTGATGCCGCTGCCGGTGCTGATCCCCTTGGTGGCGGCCGCGTTGACGTTGATCGCCGGCCGCAGGCCGCGCCTGCAGCGGCTGATCACCCTCGCCGCGCTGACCGGGGTGCTGGCGGTGTGCTCGGTGCTGTTGTACCTCACCGACCGCGACGGTACCCAGGCCCTGCACGTCGGCGGCTGGGGCCCGACCGATGCGGGCCTCGGGCCGCTGGGCATCACCCTGGTGGCCGACCGGCTCTCGGCCCTGATGCTGGTGGTGTCGGCGATCGTGCTGCTGGCGGTGGTCTTCTACGCCATCGGACAGGGCATCCGCGACGGCGACGAACATCAGCCGGTGTCGATATTCCTGCCCACCTACCTGGTGCTCTCGGCCGGCGTCTGCACCGCGTTCCTGGCCGGCGACTTGTTCAACCTGTACGTCGGTTTCGAGGTGCTGCTGTCGGCGAGCTTCGTGCTGTTGACCATCGGCGCCAGCAAGGATCGGGTTCGCGCGGGCATCTCCTACGTGATGGTGTCGATGGTGTCCTCGCTGATCTTCCTGATCGGCCTGGCCCTGGTCTACGCGGCCACCGGCACGCTGAACATGGCCGAGCTGTCGCTGCGGTTGCACGACATCAGCGACGGCACCCGCAGCGCGATCTTCGCCGTGCTGCTGGTGGCTTTCGGCATCAAGGCCGCGGTGTTCCCGCTGTCGGCGTGGCTGCCGGACTCCTACCCCACCGCACCGGCACCGGTGACCGCCGTCTTCGCCGGCTTGCTGACCAAAGTGGGTGTGTACGCGATCATCCGGGCGCACGCGCTGCTGTTCCCCGCAGGCGGACTGGACAACGTGTTGCTCGTCGCCGCACTGCTGACGATGCTTGTCGGCATCCTGGGCGCGATCGCCCAGAATGACATCAAGCGTCTGCTGTCGTTCACCCTCGTCAGCCACATCGGCTACATGGTGTTCGGCGTCGCACTGTCCAGCCAGCTCGCCATGTCGGGGGCGATCTACTACGTCGCCCACCACATCGTCGTACAGACCACGCTGTTCCTGGTCGTCGGCCTGATCGAACGGCAGGCCGGCGCCTCGACACTGCGCCGCCTGGGTGGGCTGGCGGCCGCCAGCCCGTTGCTGGCGTTCGTCTTCATGGTTCCGGCGTTGAATCTCGGTGGTATTCCTCCCTTTTCGGGTTTCATCGGCAAGGTGGCGCTGCTGGAGGCCGGTACCGCCAACGGCTCGGTGCTGGCCTGGTTACTGGTCGCCGGATCGATGCTGACCAGCCTGCTGACGCTGTACGTGGTGGCGCGGGTGTGGACCAAGGCGTTCTGGCGGGCTCGGGCCGACGCACCCGAGGGTGAGCTCGCCGACTCCGCACCGTCGGCGCTGCTCGACGACTACGCGCAAGACGTCGCCTTCGACGATCGCGACGACGTCGGCCGGATGCCGATCGGAATGGTCGCTCCCACAATGGGTTTGATCGCCGTCGGGATTGCACTCACGGTCGCCGCCGGTCCGATCTTCGGCTACACCGACCGCGCCGCAGACGAGGTGCTCGACCGCGGCCAGTACATCACCGCGGTGCTGGGGACGCAGGAGATGAGCCCGCGATGAGAACACTGACCCTGCGGATCTGGATTCTGGTGTGGCTGACGATGGTGTGGCTGCTGCTATGGGGCAGCGTGTCGGCGGCCAACGTGCTCTCCGGATTGGTCGTGGCGCTGGCGATCACGCTGTTGCTGCCGCTGCCGTCGGTTCCGGTGCAGGGCCGGCTGCACCCCCTATCGCTGATGTGGCTGGTGCTCAATGTGGCGTGGTGGCTGACACAATCCTCGATACAAGTCGCCTGGCTGGCGATCCGGCCCGTCGGCCCGCCGCGGTCGGCGGTGCTGCGTGGGCAGCTGGCAGTGAAGTCCGACCTGGTGCTGGCCCTGGCGGTCAACATCATGAACCTGACCCCGGGCACCATCGTGCTGGAGATAGACCAATCCCGGCGGCTGGTCTACGTGCATGTACTCGACGTGAGCAACGAACGCGCGGTGGAGCAGTTCTACCGGCAGGTGGCCCAGCTGGAGCGGCTGTTGATCGCCGCATTCGAGCGCGACTCCGAATGGCGCCCTGCCGCAAGCGAATCCGAGGAGGTCTCGTGATGGTTCAGCGAGCAGCGAAGGCGGATCGCGCATGACGGTGGTGTGGGTTCTCGCTGGAATAATGCTGGTCGCAGCGGCCGCGGTGACGATGCTCCGGCTGCTGATGGGCCCAAGCACACTGGACCGGCTGGTCGCCGTCGACACCTTGGTGGCGGTGACGATGTGCGGCGTCGCCGCGTGGGCAGCGTTCAGCCTCGACACGACGGTCACCTACAGCCTGGCGGCGTTGGCGTTGATCAGCTTCGTCGGCTCGGTCAGCGTGGCCCGCTTCCGCGTGCCCGACATCGCGGGAAAGTCACCGGGACGGGAGCGCGGAGTATGAGCGCCCTCGACGTGCTGGCCGGAGTATTGGTGTTGGCCGGTTCGGCGCTGGCGCTGACCGCCGCCATCGGCGTACTGCGCTTTCCGGACACCCTGACCCGGATGCACGCCGCGACCAAACCACAGGTGCTCGGGCTGCTGCTGGTGCTCGGTGGCGCCGCGATCCGCCTGTCCGGCAACGTCGATGTCGGCATGCTCATACTGACCGCGATGTTCACCCTCATCACCGCGCCCGTGGTCGCGCAGCGCGTCGGACAACTCGCCTACCGTGAACAAAAGGTGAGCGATGAGCTGACCGTCGACGAGATGCGCGACGACAAACGGGGCCCAGGTCCTGCCAGCAGGTGACTTTCTCCCCTGACCTTACTCTGCGTTCATCCGACACCATGAAGTCAGCCGTCAGCTGACCTTCCGCCGCGAGATGAGATGAATGTGTCCGTGACCGTGCCAGCGACCACCACCGCGCACCACGGTCTGGCCGAACATGAAGTGGTGCTACTGCTGCAGACGAATCCACACCGCGGGTTGTCGGACGCAGAGGCGGCAGAGCGACTGGAAGCCTTCGGCCCCAACGTATTACCGGCCCTGGCAGGCACGGGCCTGCTGATTCGCGTGCTACGGCAATTCCACCATCCGCTGATCTATGTGTTGCTGGTCGCCGGCACCATCACCGCCGGACTACGTGAGTTCATCGACTCCGCAGTCATCTTCGGGGTTGTGGCGATCAACGCCCTTGTGGGATTCATCCAGGAATCGAAGGCCGAGTCCGCGCTGGCGAGCTTGCGGTCGATGGTGCAGACCGACGCCAAAGTGATCCGCAGCGGCCGCGAGCACACCGTGTCCTCCGACCGCCTGGTTCCGGGTGATCTGGTGCTGTTGGACGCCGGCGACAAGGTGCCTGCCGACCTTCGCGTGCTGCGGGCGACCGAGCTGAGGATCAACGAATCGGCGTTGACCGGTGAGTCTGCGCCCGTCCACAAAGACGAGTTCGTCCTTCCGGGCACCGCCCCCGTGTCCGATCGGACCAACATGGCCTATTCGGGCACCCTGGTAACCGGCGGCAGCGGCGCGGGGGTCGTCGTCACGACGGGCGTGGAGACCGAGGTCGGGCAGATCCATCGCCTGGTCGGCGCCGCCGACGATCTCACGACTCCGTTGACCGTGGATCTGGCCCGGTTCAGCAAGATCCTGACGGTCGGGATCTTGGGTCTGGCCGCATTGACCTTCGGTATCGGTCTGCTGCGCCGTCAAGACGCCGTCGACACGTTCACCGCTGCGATCGCGCTAGCTGTCGGGGCCATCCCCGAAGGACTACCGGCAGCCGTCACGATTACCCTGGCCATCGGTGTCGCGCGAATGGCCAAGCGCCGTGCCGTCATCCGGCGCTTGCCGGCGGTCGAGACGCTAGGCAGCACCACGGTTATCTGCACGGACAAGACCGGTACCCTGACCGAAAACCAGATGACGGTACGAGTGATCTGGACAACCACCGGGCGCGTCGAAGTCACCGGAACGGGGTACGGGGCGGAAGGTTCGCTGTGCGACGTACGCGGCGACCTGCTCGAGATCGATTCCGACAAGGCACTGCGCTGGTCATTGCTGGCCGGAACCTGCTGCAATGACGCAGTTCTGATCACAGACGGCGCACGATCCGACGTCGTCGGCGACCCAACCGAAGGTGCGATGTTGACCGTCGCCGCCAAGGCCGGACTGGACAAAGACGCACTCGCCGCGGCGCTGCCACGGTTAGGTGTCATCCCGTTCAGCTCTGAGCGCCAGTACATGGCCACCCTCCATCGCGATGGCGGCGGCGATCACGTCGTGCTGGTGAAGGGAGCCGTAGAGCGCGTCCTGGAACTGTGCAGCCTGCAGATGCGCGCCGACGGCAAAGCCGAGCCCGTGGACCGCGCTGGCGTGTCACGGGCAGCCGAAATGCTGAGCTCCGATGGCCTGCGTGTGCTGGCCACAGCGGTACGTCCCGCCAGCGGCCCCGACGACTTCGGTGCGGAGGTGTCGCGGGGCTCACTGACATTCACCGGATTGCAGGCCATGCTCGACCCGCCGCGGGCCGCTGCGGCCGCCGCGGTAGGCGCATGTCATACCGCCGGGATCGCCGTCAAGATGATCACCGGTGATCATGCGGGTACGGCAGCCTCCATCGCCGCCAAAGTCGGCCTGTTCGACCACCGCGATCACCACCCGGGTGCGGTGCTCACAGGAGCCGACCTGGCTGAGTTGGATTCCGCCGACTTGCAAGACGCAGTCGACGGGGCGACTGTATTCGCCCGGGTCTCACCCGAACAGAAACTGCGTCTGGTGGAAGCGTTGCAGGCCCGAGGGCACGTGGTGGCGATGACCGGGGACGGCGTCAACGATGCGCCGGCGTTGCGACAGGCCAACATTGGGGTCGCGATGGGCCTCGAGGGCACCGAGGTCGCCAAGGATGCCGCGGACGTGGTGCTGACCGACGACGACTTCGCCACCATCGAGGCTGCCGTCGAGGAGGGGCGGGGGGTATTCGACAACCTCACCAAGTTCATCGCCTGGACCCTGCCCACCAACATCGCAGAGGGTCTGGTGATCCTGGCGGCAATCGCCGTCGGTGCCGCATTGCCGATATTGCCCACTCAGATTCTGTGGATCAACATGACGACGGCGGTAGCCCTGGGCCTCATGCTCGCTTTCGAAGCCAAAGAGGCCGGCATCATGACCCGACCGCCGCGCGACTCCCGGCAGCCGCTGTTGAGCCGCGGCCTGGTTGTGAGGATCCTGTTGGTTTCGACGATGATGGTGGCCAGCGCGTGGTGGTTGTTCGAGTGGGAACTCAGCCGGGGGGCCAGCTTGGCCGAAGCCCGAACCGTGGCGTTGAACCTCTTCGTCGCCATCGAGATCTTCTACCTGTTCAGTTGTCGATCGATGTCCCGTTCGGCTTGGCGTATCGGCCTGTTCAGTAACCGCTGGATCATTCTCGGCGTAGCGGCACAATCCGTCGGTCAGCTCGCCATCACCTACCTTCCGGCCATGAACACCATGTTCGGAACCGCACCCATCGATGCTCCGGCCTGGTTGCGGATCCTTGCCATCGCCCTTGCCACAAGCGCCGTCGTCGCCGTCGACAAACGACTGCGACGTCCGCCGGAACGAATGCCTGCCGACATCAGAACGTAGTCTCGTGCTCAGCGAACGACACTGAGAGAACGAAGCCGTGAGCCGAACCGACGACGACACCTGGGACATCACCGAAAGCGTCGGCGCCACCGCGCTGAGCGTCGCCCGTGCGCGGGCCGTCGAGACGGATGCCAGGTGCCCGCTGTACACCGATCCCTACGCGCACTTCTTCGTCGAGGCCGCGATCGAGGCGGGCTGGCGTTCACCGTCCCTCGACGAGGACCCGGTGCGCGCACAGGCCATGGCCGCCTACATTGCATCGCGGACGAAGTTCTTCGACGAATTCTTCACCACGGCCGGTGCCAACGGTGTCGACCAGGCGGTGATCTTGGCCGCCGGCCTGGACACCCGCGCCTGGCGGCTGCCGTGGATCGACGACAGCACGGTCTACGAGATCGACCAGCCGAGGGTGCTGGAGTTCAAGGAGCGGGTGCTGGCCGAGCATCGAGCCCGTCCTGCCGCTCGCTACGCGGCGGTGGCGGTGGATCTGCGTCACGATTGGCCGACGGCGTTGCGCCAGGCCGGGTTCGACCCGTCCACCCCGACAGCATGGTCGGCCGAGGGGCTCCTGCCATACCTGCCCGCCACCGCCCAGGACACGTTGTTCGAACGGATCCACACGCTCAGCGCGCGAGGCAGCCATCTCTCGGTCGAGGCGTTCGGGGAGGTGTTCTACTCCGCCGAGCAGCTGGCCCGGCGCCAGGAACGGATGGCCGAGGCCCGTCGCGCTGCCGCCGAGGCCGGCCCCGACGTCACCCGGCTCTGGTACATGGAGGCACGCACTGACGTTGCGAAGTGGCTGACCGAACGCGTGCTGGGAAGTCAGCACGATCGCCGCGGTCGATCTGATGGCGCACTACCAACGGCCGGCTCCTGAGGGACTCGAGGATCCGGTGCCCGATACGGTTCTGCTCGACGCCAGGAAGCTCTGAGCCTGCGCTTACGGCATCGACGCTGCGCTCGGTGCGACACAATCCGCCAAAGCACGCGCTCAGCGCAGACACGGTATGAGGGGACCTACGAATCCTCGTCGGCGATCTGGAATTCGACCAGGGCCGTGACGGTTTCGATCGCATCGGTCAGCACGTCGACGCGCTCGGCCAACGTCGGCGCGGCCAGCACCGCGTACCGGTCGGCTTGACCCATCGGCACCCGCGCGGCCAGCTCGTAGATGTGCCGCGACGGATCGTCGGCGATCTCCGGCTCGACGGCCAGCGCATCAGACCGCAGCTGGCCACCACGGGTGGAGACGATCCGTTCGAACAGCGCGAGGATCTTGTCGATGACCGCACCGATCCGCTCGGGCGTCACCTCCGGGCCGGGCTCGTCGGGCCAGGGTTCGACGACGGCCCGCGGGTACGGATCATCGTCCAGCCATTCGAGCACCCGGATACGGTCACCGACAACAGTTTTCAACTGGTAGCGGCCCATTCCCTGATCGGCGTATTCGACGATGCGGGCCAACGTGCCGACATCACTGCGGGCGTCCCCGCCGCCGACCTCACGGCCACGGGTGATCAGCACGACACCGAACGCCGGGTCGGTCATCGCCAGGCAATCGGCCACCAGCTGCGAGTATCGAGGCTCAAAGATCCTCAACGGCAACAATTCTCCCGGCAACAGCGCCGACTGCAGCGGGAACATCGGTTGGGCCGCCATGGCTAGCGGATGCCCTGCCCCATCACCACGTCCTTCACCGGCGCGCTGGGATCGACGAATCCGCACAGCGCGGCAGCCACCCCGGCCCACAGCTGCGGGTTCATGGCGACCAACTGGTTGCCGCTCTTGCCGATCTCTGCGATCACCTCGCGCCGCGTGACGGTGTCCATGGTCAGGTACTCACGACAGGTCGTGGTGAGCAGGTCGGCCGGCACCATACCCTTGCCCGCCTCCCCCGGTGTGGCCACCGGAGTGCCGGTGATCGCCTTGGCGCAGCCGCCACCGGCCAGCACCACCGTGGCGGCCAGCACCGCCAATCCCATTCGACGAATCCTCACGGGCGCCTCCTATACATCCAGCTCCCCGACCAACGAGTCAACCACCGCGCGCAGATCCCCGCCATTGTCGTCGGCCACCTTGTGCTGGCGCTGATACGACGCTCCCCACCGCGGGATATCGGCGACGGCGGCCAATTCGTCTGCGCAGTGCAGCGATTCGGCGACCGGCTGCAGTCGGGTCAGCAGGTCGTCGAGATCCTCGGTGACCAGCCGCTCATTGCTGTCGGCGTCCAAGATGATGATCGCGTCCAGTCCGTAGCGGGCCGCACGCCACTTGTTCTCCTGCACATGCCAGGGCGGCATCACCGGCAGCTGCTCACCGGCATCGAGCCTGCGGTCCAGGTCGACCACCAGGCAGTGCGTCAGCGCCACCAGCGCCGACAGCTCACGCAGGTTGGAGACACCGTCGAACACCCGCACCTCGACGGTGCCCAGATGCGGCGACGGTCTGATGTCCCAACGGATCTCGTTGATGTGGTCGATGATGCCGGTGGTCTTCTGGTCGTGCACGAACCGTTCGAACTGCCGCCATTTCTCGAACTGGAACGGCAGGCCCGCCGTCGGCAACTGCTGGAACATCATCGCCCGGTTGCTGGCATAGCCGGTGTCCTCGCCGGCCCAGAACGGCGAGGACGCCGACAACGCCAGCAGATGCGGATACTGGTTGAGCAGTGAGGAGATGATCGGCATGACCTTATGCGCCGAGGACACTCCGACGTGCACGTGCACACCCCAGATCAGCATCTGCCGTCCCCACCACTGGGTCCGGTTGATCAGCTCGGCGTAGCGCTGTCCGTCGGTCAACTTCTGCGCCGACCACGACGCGAACGGGTGAGTGCCCGCGCAGAACAGTTCCATTCCGCGGTCGTGCACGATCTCGCGTGCGCTGCCCAACGTGGCACGAAGGTCGGCCATTGCCTCGTCGACGGTGTCGCAGACACCGGTGACGACCTCAATGGTGTTGCGCAGCAACTCCTTGTGGATGCGCGGGTTTTCCCCCACGTCGGCGATCACCGCGGCCGCCTCGTTGCTCAGATCGCGGGTCTCCGCGTCGATCAGAGCGAACTCCCACTCGACGCCGAGCGTCGGCCGGGGTGAGCCGGCGAAGTCGATGCGGTCGGGTTTCCCCGCTGCCGGCTTAGCCGGTACCGATGACACCGCAGGCCACCCGCTTGCCGGCGTCGCCGGTGGCCATGGTGGTTTCGTCGGGGCCGGGCGCGCCGCCGGTGATCTGCTGGTAGCGCTGAGGCGGGATGTTGGCGAAGTTGTCGGCATCGGCGTGGATGATGATCGCCGTTCCGTCGCCGGCCAGCAGATCCTCTTTGGTGAACGCGCTGGTGGTGGTCACCAACATCGCCGAGCCGTCGTCACGGACCTGCAGCGAGGCCAGGTCGCCGCTGGCGGGATGCCCGGTGTGGCCGCCGGCCTGGAAGTGGCCGCCGGCAGAGAGGAAGTCGCCGGGCGCACCGCCGGCCGGGGCGACGGAGTTGGCTTCGCACTTGGCGAACGAGTGCAGGTGCAGGCCGTGGAAGCCGGGTGTCAGCTTGGTCGTGCCGGTGGTCTGCACGGTCACGGTGGCGAAGCCGTCGGTGAATTCGAAGGTGGCCGCGGCGACCTGGGTGCCGTCGGCGGTCTTGATCTGTGCGGTCAGGGTGTCGCCGTGGCCGGCGGAGGCCTCCGGGGCGCCGTGCGACGCTGCACCGTGCGACTCCTCGCCCGGGGCGGCCGGAGCCGGGGATCCGGTCCACACCGGGGGCGTGGTGCCCGGCTGCGATGCGATCGGTTCGTTGGGGCTACACGCGCTCAGCACCGCGACGGGAGCAACGAACAGGACGGCGGCGGCAGTTCTCAACGGGCTCACAGTCTTGACCATGAGCCGAAGCCTATCCGGTCACCAAAACGATGACGCCCGGTGGTTGCTCGGCAATTTCTGGAATTCTTGGTGCCACCGGGGCGCTGAGCACCTTTCCCACCGCCTCGGCAGCGGCCTGCTCCCCGTCGGTCGTGCCGTAGTACACCGTCGTCGCGGGCAGCGGCGGCACCTGAAGGTTGGTCGTCTCGGTGACATTCCAGCCGGCCTCGCGCAGCCGGTCACCGATGCGGCTGGCCGCACCTTCGCCTTCACCGACGTTGAACACCCGCACGTCGGCCTTGGGCGCCGGCGCGGCCGACGTCTTGCTGGTCGTGGTGGTGACGGTGCGCACCGAGGTGTCGTCGCTGCTGGTGTCGCTGCCCGAGCCCATGGCCTGGAAACCGACCAGCAGGAAAATCACACCCAGGAACAGCAGCACCATCACCATGGCCCGCAGCGGCAGGCCGGAGGAGTCCGGAACGCGGTCGTTCATCGCGCCCACTGTAACCAGGGGCCGCGCCAACGGAGAAAAATCAGGGGACCTCGAAGCCGAGCCGGCGGGCCGCACGCGCCTTCTGCCGGCTTGCCCGCAGCCGTCGCAGCCGCTTGACCAGCATCGGATCGGCGGCGAGCGCCTCGGGGCGATCGACGAGGGCGTTCAACACCTGGTAGTAGCGGGTCGCCGACATGCTGAAGAGCTCCTTGATGGCCTCTTCCTTCGCCCCGGCGTACTTCCACCACTGCCGCTCGAAGGCCAGGACGTCGTATTCGCGGCGAGTCAACCCATCGGGAAGGTCAGCCTCGTCATTAGACCGCTCGGCCCGTGCCATGGCGCCGTCCATTTCGATCTGCTGACCCTTTCGAAGACCTGAGAAGACATCCCTTTGCTTGGCGCTCATTCAATCACGGTGGAGCCGGTTGGGTCGGCAGCCAAGCCCGCGCGTCGGCTGACTTAAGCTTGCCGATCATGGCAGTCAGACCAATCGTGATCCTGGGCGATCCCGTTCTGCACACTCCGACCCAACCCGTGCCGGTCGGAGCCGACGGTTCGCTGCCGCATGATCTGGCCGATCTGATCACGGATATGTACGACACGATGGACGCAGCCAACGGAGTCGGGCTGGCGGCCAACCAAATCGGAGTCGGATTGCGGGTGTTCGTCTACGACTGCGCCGACGAACGCGGCAAGACCACCCGCCACCGCGGTGTGGTGGTCAACCCGGTGCTCGAGACCTCGGAGATTCCCGAGACGATGCCCGACCCGGACAACGACGACGAGGGCTGCCTGTCGGTACCGGGCGAATCGTTTCCGTGCGGCCGGGCGAAGTGGGCCCGGGTGACCGGTCTGGATGCCGACGGCAATCCGGTCACCCTGGAGGGCCACGACCTGTTCGCTCGCATGCTGCAGCACGAAACCGGCCACCTCGACGGGTTCCTCTACGTCGACAAACTGATCGGCCGGCACGCGCGGGCAGCGAAGAAGACGGTGAAGAAGAACGGCTGGGGTGTGCCCGGCCTGTCGTGGACACCCGGCGAGGTGCCCGACCCGTTCGGTCACTGAGCCGATGACGAGCCTGCCGCCGGTCGGCAGCCGGGTGAGCGTTCGCTATCGCCTGCCCGCGGGCACGACGCCGCCCATGACCGACGTGATCGGCGAACTGCAGGCGCTCGATCCGGTGATCGTGGTGCGCACCAAATCCGACGGCCTTGTCGAGGTCGCGCCCGCCGATGTGGTGGCGGTACGCGAGCTCAGTGCGGTTCCGGTGCGGGCCTCCGAAATTCGTGCGCTGGAGCATGCGGCGGCGCTGGCCTGGCCGGGCACCGAGCAGAGCTGGCAGCACGGGTGGCTGTTGCGTGCCGGCGGCGGGTACACCAGCCGGGCCAACTCGGCTGTGCCACTGGACTTCTCGGCGAACATTGCGGCCCTGCCGCCGATCATCGACTGGTACCGCCAACGGGGTTTGCAGCCGTGGCTGGCGCTGCCGGAGCGGCTGCTGCCGATTCGGGCCGAGGGCGTCAAGCACATCCGGGTGATGGTCACCGATCTCACCGACCCCGTCCCGGATCCGGCGGTCGCGCTGCTGGACCGCCCGGATGCGGCGTGGCTGGCGGGTTACGCACGCGACGTGCCCACCGATGTGCTGACCGCGGTCGTCGACGGCGAGGTGGTGTTCGCCGCCTACGGCGCCGCGGTCGGGCGCGGGGCGGTGACGACCGCGTCGGACGGCACCCGCTGGCTGGGGATCTCGGCGGTGCGCGTCGGGGCCGAACAGCGCAGGCAGGGCCATGCCCGACGGTTGTGTGCGGCGCTGATGCGCTGGGGTGCACAGCGCGGCGCGACCCGGGCGTACGTGCAGGTACTGAGCGAAAACGACGGTGCGATCCTGCTTTATCACTCGCTCGGCTTCCGGCTGCACCATCACCATCGCTACGTCGATGCCGTGTCATTGACCGGACGTAGGGTGTAGCCCATGCCCGACGACGTCCTGCGCATCGCCACTTGGAATGTGAACTCGATTCGCACCAGGGTGGACCGGGTCGTCAGCTGGCTGCAGCGTGGTGACGTCGATGTACTCGCGATGCAGGAAACCAAGTGCGCCGACGACCAGTTCCCCACCATGCCGTTCCTCGAGGCCGGCTACGAAGTGGTGCACTGCGGGTTCAACCAGTGGAACGGCGTCGCGATCGCCTCCCGGGTCGGCCTCGATGACGTCGAGGTCGGTTTCGACGGCCAGCCGTCCTGGAGCAAAGACGGGGCGGACGCCAAGGCCGAGGCCCGCGCACTGGCCGCCACCTGCGACGGCGTCCGGGTGTGGAGCCTGTACGTACCCAACGGTCGCACCCTGGCCGATCCGCACTATCAGTACAAGTTGGAATGGCTTGCCGCCCTCCGTAATACCGCCGAGTCCTGGCTGCACAGCGATTCGCAGCAACCGATCGCCCTGGTCGGCGACTGGAACATCGCACCCACTGACGAGGATGTCTGGGACATGGCGGCCTTTGACGGCGCCACCCATGTGTCGGAGCCAGAACGTAAGGCGTTCAACGCCTTCATCGACACCAAGTTCACCGACGTGGTCCGCCAATACACACCCGGTCCCGGGGTCTACACCTATTGGGACTACACCCAGCTGGCCTTCCAGAAGCGCCGCGGCATGCGCATCGACTTCATCCTCGGCTCACCGGGGCTGGCACAGCGGGTGACCCATGCCGAGATCGTCAAGGACGAACGCCGTCCCGGCAAGAAGGGCGACCCTGCGCCGAGTGATCACGCACCGGTGCTGGTGGATCTGCGCCGCTGAGCTCAAATGCCTTCAGCGGCTTGACGGCTCGCTGACCTTCACCAGCATCTTGCCGATGTTGGCGCCGGTGAACAGTCCGTTGAGCGCGTCGACACACGATTCGAGCCCGTCGAAGACGGTCTCGCGGTGCACCAGTTTGCCCTCGGACTCCCAGCGGCGAAGATCGGCGAAGGCCTCGTCGAAGCGGCCCCACATGTCGAGGGCGTTGAACCCTTGCATCGAGGCGGTTTTCGCCAGCAGGTTGACGTAATTGGCCGGCCCCGGATGCTCGCCGGTCAGGTAGCTGGAGATGACGCCACACAACACCACCCTGGCCCTGGGCGCCAGCCTGCCGAGCACCGCGTTGAGGATCGGGCCGCCGACGTTGTCGAAGTAGACGTTGACGCCCTTGGGGCAGTGCGCTTTGAGGGCGGCGGGGATGTCGTCGCTCTTGTAGTCGATACACGCGTCGAAGCCGAAGTCCTCGACCACGGCCCGGCACTTGTCCGGCCCGCCGGCAATGCCGATGACCCGGGCCCCGGCGATCTTGGCGATCTGCCCGGCCACCGAGCCGGTGGCGCCGGCCGCGGCCGACACCACGACCGTCTCCCCATCCTGCGGGCGGCCGATGTCGGTCATCCCGAAATACGCGGTCGCGCCGGTCGGGCCGTACACGCTCATGATGGCCAGCTGGTCCGTTTCGCCGGGGATGGGCGTGCTGAACACGTCGTCGCGGATGATCGCGTAGTCCTGAAAGCCGGTGAGGGTGGTGACGATGTCGCCCGTCGCGAACGCCGCACACCGTGATTCGACTACCTCGCCTATCCCCGCGGCGCGGATCACCTCGCCGAGTTGCACGGGCGGCAGGTAGCTCGGCTGATCGTCGAGCCAGGTGCGGACGGCGGCGTCCAGACCCACATAGGTGGTGCGCAGCAGCGCCTCGCCGTCAGCGAGCTCGGGTGCGGCCGTGGTGATCAGCTCGGTGTCGGCGGGTTGCACGAGCCCCGTCGGGCGTTGGCGCAGCAGGATCTGGCGGTTCGTCAGCACGGGCACGGACGTGAAGCTACTCCAAGGCAGCGACAGTTTGGAGCCGGGATGGGACAGTCCCGCGATACGGTGACCACCGCGTATCGGTCCGGAGCAAGTGAGCCGGCGGCCATTACCGGCAGGTGAACATTCGGCGATTCGGGTGGCGATAGCGCGTCACCGGAACGACGATCATCGAGATGCGATCGTTTGTGTCGGTTTATGTCGACTGGGCAGCCACAGTGGAGCAAGTGCGTGCCGCCGCGTCGACACTGCCGGTGCCCGCCGGGGTGCTCGGCGTCGACGTCGTGGAGGCGAGCGACACATTCGGCTGCCGGATCGCCGTCGACCTGACCGGTGACTTCGACGAGGGGCGCGACGGCACTCTGATCGCCCGCGCCTACGCTGTCCAACTCTCCGAGGCGCTCGCCGTGCCGGCGTTCGCCTTGGCCGACCTCATTCTGGTCGGCCGTTCGGATTGGTGAACCCGGACCGTCCTCGGCTCGTCACGGTCCGTTCGCGCAGACATGCTGGGCTGGGCTGGTGAGTTCGGACATCGACATCCTGATTCCCAAAAGCACCGCACACCAGACGTTGACGTGCATCGACGCACTCATCGAGCTTTATCGCCGTGAACGACCCGCCGGAGGTTCGCGGGTGGTCGGCGATCTCATCGAACTACGTGAGGTGATCTCGCAGAGCATGCGAGCATCCCGCGACCGCACGGCCCGGGTGGCAGCCGGCACCCTGGTCAGGGTGTCTGATCGTCTCAAGGCTTGTGCCCAGGACGAATTGGGTCCCGACGAGATGCAGGCCGCCATGTGGCGCACAGCCGGACGACTGCACCGCTGGGTCGCCGAGGGAACCGCCCCGCCGGTGCCTACTCGGCCGTCGCCTGCGCGGGCGCCTGGCCCTCGCTGACCGGTTCGCCGTAGCGGCCCGGGTTGAACAGCGACGCGATCGCGCCGATCACCATCATCAGCGCGGCCGCGCCGAACACCACGACCAGCCCGGAGTGGAACGGCTCGGTGATGAGGTTCGGGAAGAACGTCTGCCCGGTCAGCACGTCGGCGTTGACGCCCGGCTGGTGCAGCGCGTCGTAGGGCGCCAGCAGTTCGGCGATGGGGTTGTAGCCCAGGAACGCGGCGAACAGGCTGCCGACCGGCGGCAGATTCGCGACGTCGTGGGCCACCGACGCCGACACGCCCTGCGCCTGCAGACCCTGGCTCATCGCATCGGGCAGGGTGCGGGCCAGCCCGACGATCATCAGGGAGAAGAAGATTCCGATCGACAGCGAGCTGCCCGCGTTGAAGAACGTCGAACGCACGCCCGATGCCGCACCCCGCTGAGAAGCCGGGACGCTGGACATGATGGCCGCGGTGTTGGGCGCGGTGAAGATGCCACCGCCGAGGCCGTTGAGGAATACCAGCACGGCGAAGACCCAGTAGTTGAAGTTGACCGGGATCATCAGCAGCGCAACGAATGTCACCGCCATCAGCAGCATGCCGGCCACGGTGAACGGCCGCGCGCCGAACCGGTCGGCCAGCGAACCCGCGAGGGGTGCGGCCGCCAGGAAGCCGAACGTAGCCGGCAGCAGGTAGATGCCCGCCCATAGCGGCGTGGACTCGAAACTGTAGCCGTGCAAGGGAAGCCAGATGCCCTGCAACCAGATGATCAACATGAACTGCAAGCCGCCGCGCCCCACCGACGACATCAGCCCGGCGAGGTTGCCCATCCCGAATGCGGCCGACTTGAACAACCGGATGTCGACCATGGGCTCCGCCACCCGCAGCTCGATGAAACAGAATGCGACCAGCAGGAGCAGCCCGCCGACGATCGAGCCCAGTACCATCGGGCTGGTCCAGCCGGTCGTCGAGTCGCCGTAGGGCTGAATGCCATAGGTGATCCCGATGAGCAGGACGGTGAGCCCGACACCGAACGTGACGGTGCCCGCCCAGTCGACGCGGCCCGGGTTGCGCACACCGAGCTCTTTAAGGGAGCGCACACTCCAGATGGTTCCGATGACGCCGATCGGCACGCCCACCCAGAAGATGGCCTGCCAGTGGATCTCGGCGAGCACGCCGCCGATCAGCAGGCCGAGGAACGAGCCGGCCACCGCCGCGACCATGTTGACCCCGAGCGCCATGCCGCGTTGATTGGCCGGGAAGGCGTCGGTCAGGATCGCCGAGGACGACGACATCAGCATGGCGCCGCCGATGCCCTGGATCACCCGCCAGGCGATCAGCCAGATCGCTCCGCCGTCGAGATGGAACGGGTCGAACGACAGCGCGAGCGCGGCCAGCGTGAAGACGACGAAACCGATGTTGTAGATCCGCACCCGGCCGTACATGTCGCCGAGCCGGCCGAACGGGACCACCAGCACGGCGGTCACCACCAGATAACCCATCAGCATCCACAGCAAATAGCTGACGTTGCCCGGTGCCAGCGGGTTGAGCCCGATGCCGCGGAAGATGGCCGGCAGCGAGATCAGGACAATCGAGGCGTTGATCGAGGCGAGCAGGATCCCCAGCGTGGTGTTGGACAGGACGACCCACTTGTAGTGCGGGTGATCGTGGTCCATCCGACGGCGACGCCGGTCGGTTTCGGCCAGGGCAGGGTCAAGCTCGGTCGTCACGGGCGAATCTCGTTTCGTATGCGAAACACATATGTTAGCTATACAAATCAAATAGGGCCAATCGATATTCCCGGGTTCGAATTTCACCTTTCGCAGCCAAAGATCGAGTACACCCCTGCAAAACGTGAAAGTCGATTCCCGGCTGACCAGAGGTCAGGGTTTCCAGCCACGGGACAGCAGAAGTCGACGGGCGCGCTCGACGATGTCGGCGTCGCGGTCTTCCTTGATGACGTGGTCGACCGCCCAGCCGAGGCTTTCCACAATCGGACGCAGGCGCACGTCCTTCACGTACGCGCGCCGGTCGGTGCGATGCACGTCGCCGTCGTACTCCGAGCCGACCCGAAATCGCTCCCACCCCAAGTCGAGGATCCGGACCGCCTCCCATCCCTTCAGCACCGGGACTTGAGTTGCGGGACGGGGGAGGCCGGCGTCGACGTACAACAGTCGCAGGCGAGTCTCCTGCGGCGAGGCCGCTCCACCATCTACCAACGGCAGCACGTCGACCAACTGCTTCAGTCCGCGCGCTCCGGGATACCGCTTGGCCAGGACCAGCACATCTTCAGCCGAGAACACTCCGTTACGCATCAGCGAGTCCAGCCGGGCGATCGATTCACCGCGTCCCAGATGCCTGCCCAGGTCGAACGCCGCTCGAGCCCGCACCACGACAGGGACGCCCGACACTGTGGTGATCTCGTCGGGCGCGAGCGACTCCTGACGGACAACCAGACCTGCCTGCGGCCGCGCGTGCCGCGGCGATATCAGCTCAATCGTGGCGTCCGCGTCGACCCAGTTCGCGCCGTACAGTCCGGACGCCGCCACACCGGTGACCACCGCCTGCCGGCCGGCCGTCAGCGCCTCCCGACCCAGGAACACCTCCCGCTTGGCCATGACGGGAGCATGCCAGTGCGACCCGACAACGATCGGCCGCCGGCCTGTCGTCGAATTTCACGTCTTGCAGCGAAAGTTCGAGTACACCGCCGCGAAATGTGAAACTCGCGCTCGGCCGTGCGCTGCGCGTGGGTTACTGTGGGCGGCGGAAACCAACCACACGGGAGCGCACAACGAGTGCGCTGAGAGGACGGCTGACGGCCGTCGACCGTAGAACCTGTCCGGGTAATGCCGGCGTAGGGAGTGAAATGACTGATCTGTTTGTCGAACCCACCGTCACCACCGGCCCGATCGCCGGGAGCACGAAGGTCTACCGCGAACTCGACGGCGGCGCCCGGGTGCCGTTTCGCCGGGTTCTCCTCACCAACGACGAACACCTTGATCTCTACGACACTTCCGGCCCCTACACCGACTCCGATGCAGTGATCGACCTGCATGCCGGGCTGCCCGCGCGAGCGGGTGTGGTCGCCGAAGGCACCCAGCTGCAGCGGGCCCGGGCGGGCGAGATCACCGCGGAGATGGCGTTCATCGCCGCCAGGGAGGGCGTGCCTGCCGAGCTCGTCCGCGACGAGGTGGCGCGCGGGCGTGCCGTGATCCCCGCCAACCACCGCCACCCGGAGAGCGAGCCGATGATCATCGGCAAGGCCTTCGCTGTGAAAGTCAATGCCAATATCGGCAATTCGGCCGTCACCTCCTCGATCGCCGAGGAAGTCGACAAGATGGTGTGGGCCACCCGGTGGGGCGCCGACACCATCATGGACCTGTCCACCGGCGCCGACATCCACACCACCCGAGAATGGATCCTGCGCAACTCCCCCGTGCCGGTCGGCACCGTGCCGATGTATCAGGCGCTGGAAAAGGTCAAGGGCGACCCCACCCAGTTGACGTGGGAGGTCTACCGCGACACCGTGATCGAGCAATGCGAGCAGGGCGTGGACTACATGACCGTGCACGCCGGCGTGCTGTTGCGTCACATCCCGCTGACCGTCGAGCGGGTCACCGGAATCGTCAGTCGCGGCGGGTCCATCATGGCCGCCTGGTGCTTGGCTCATCATCGAGAGTCGTTCCTGTACACCAACTTCGAGGAACTTTGCACGATCCTCGCCCGCTATGACGTGACCTTCTCCCTCGGCGACGGCCTGCGGCCCGGGTCGATCGCCGACGCCAACGACGCGGCCCAGTTCGCCGAGCTGGCCACCCTCGGCGAACTGACCAAGATCGCGAAAGCCGCTGGGGTGCAAGTGATGATCGAGGGTCCCGGCCATGTGCCGATGCACAAGATCGTTGAGAACGTCCGCCTCGAGGAGGAGCTGTGCGACGAGGCCCCGTTCTACACACTGGGACCGCTGGCCACCGACATCGCGCCCGGCTATGACCACATCACCTCCGCGATCGGCGCGGCGATCATCGCCCAGGCCGGCACCGCGATGCTGTGCTACGTCACCCCCAAGGAGCACCTCGGGCTGCCCAACCGCAAGGACGTCAAGGACGGCGTGATCGCCTACAAGATCGCCGCCCACGCCGCCGATCTGGCCAAGGGCCACCCGCGCGCCCAGGAACGTGACGACGCGCTGTCGCGGGCCCGGTTCGACTTCCGGTGGCACGACCAATTCGCCCTGTCACTGGACCCCGACACCGCGCGAGAATTCCACGACGAGACCCTGCCGGCCGAACCCGCCAAGACCGCGCACTTCTGTTCGATGTGCGGGCCGAAGTTCTGCTCGATGCGCATCACACAGGACATTCGCGACGCGATGGCCGCCAAATCCGAGGAGTTCGCCGCACACGGCAACCGGGTGTACATCCCTCTGGAAAACTCGTCGGCGTGAATTTTCTGCCATTGACCCCGCTGGGCCAGACCCCGCTGCGCGTCATGACCATCGCCGGATCCGACTCCGGGGGTGGCGCGGGCATCCAGGCCGACATGCGCACCTTCGCGCTGCTCGGGGTGCACTCACTGGTCGCCGTCACTGCGGTGACCGTGCAGAACTCGTTGGGTGTCAAGGGTTTTCACGAGATTCCACTGGACATCATCGCCGGCCAGATCGAGGCGGTGGTCAGCGACATCGGACTGCAGGCAGCCAAGACCGGCATGTTGGCCTCCTCGCAGATCATCGAGACGGTCGCGGGGACCTGGCGTGACCTCGGACTGGCCGGCACCACGCCGTTCGTCGTCGACCCGGTCTGCGCGTCCATGCACGGCGACCCGCTGCTGCACCCCTCGGCGCTGGAAACCCTGCGCACCGAGCTGTTCCCGCTGGCCAGCCTGGTCACCCCCAACCTCGACGAGGTGCGCCTGCTGGTCGGCATCGACGTCGTCGACGAGCAGACCCAGCGCGACGCCGCCAAGGCATTGCACGCGCTGGGCCCGCAGTGGGCGCTGGTAAAGGGCGGCCATCTGCGGGGTTCGGCGCACAGTCCCGACCTGCTCTACGACGGCACCGACTTCCACGAGTTCGACGCGCCGCGGGTGGATACCGGCCACGACCACGGCGCCGGTGACACGCTGGGGGCGGCCACCGCATGTGCACTGGCGCACGGGTATTCGATGCCCGAGGCGGTGGCCTTCGGCAAGGCCTGGGTCACCGAATGCCTGCGCGCCGCCTATCCACTGGGCGGCGGGCACGGCCCGGTGTCGGCGCTGTTCCGGCTGCAATCGTGAGCCTCGACGACATCGCGGGCGTCGCCCACGAACCTGACGGCACACCGGCCGGGGTGGTGATGCTGACCCACGGAGCCGGCGGCAGCCGGGAGTCCCCGCTGCTGATCCGAATCTGCGACGAGTGGGCGGGCCGCGGCTGGCTCGCGGTGCGCTACAACCTGCCCTATCGGCGGCGCCGTCCGAAGGGACCACCGTCGGGGTCGGCGGCCGGCGACCGGGACGGCATCGTCGAGGCGCTGACCCTGGCCCGCACGCTGGCAGGCGGCCCGGTGATCGGAGGCGGGCACTCCTACGGCGGACGGCAGACGTCGATGGTCGCCGCCGAGCACCCCGACCTGCTGGACCTGCTCACACTGTTCTCGTATCCCCTGCATCCCCCCGGCAAGCCCGACCGGCTGCGCACCGAACACTTCGGCGGGATCACCGTGCCGACGGTGTTCACCCACGGCACCTCCGACCCGTTCGGCGGCATCGACGAGGTTCGCGGCGCCGCCCACGGCATCGCCGGGCCAGTCGAGATCGTCGAAATCACCGGGGCGCGCCACGACCTCTGCTCCAAGACGCTCGACGTGCCCACGCTGGCCGTCGACGCCGCTCTGCGGGCCCTGCGCTGACGACATTGGTCCCCGGGACTCGGGCCGAACGGCTTCACCTTACTCGTGAGTAAGGTACGGTATTCTGGCTGCATGCCATCGATGCAGCTCGACGCGATCATCGTCGGTGCCGGTTTCGCAGGAATCGGTGCAGCAATCCAGCTCAAACGCTCAGGCTTCGACAACTTCGTCGTGCTCGACCGCGAGGACGATCTGGGCGGCACCTGGTACGTCAACCACTACCCAGGATTGACCGTCGACGTTCCGACCACCACGTACTCGTACTTCTTCGAGCCCAACCCGAATTGGAGCCGGTTGTTCTCGACCGGCGCGGAGATCAAGCAGTACGCCGACGATGTCGCCGACAAGTACGACGTGCGCCGCCACATCCGGTTCAACGCATGCGCCGAGAGCGCGCAATGGGACGAGGAAGACAACCTGTGGCGGGTCACACTGGCCGACGGCGACACCCTGGTGGCGCGCTACCTGATCACGGCGACCGGCTTCTTGTCGCAGCCGTTCACCCCAGAGATCCCGGGGATCCAGAGCTTCGAGGGCAAGGTCATCCACACCGCGCACTGGGACGACAGCTACGAACCGGCCAACCGCAGGATCGGCATCATCGGCACGGGCGCCACCGCCGTCCAGCTCATCCCCGAGTTGGCCAAGGACGCCGCCGACCTGACTGTCTACCAGCGCACCGCGATCTACGTGGTGCCCAAAATCGATATCCCGTTCTCGGCCCGAGCCAAGCGGATGTTCGCCCGGTTCCCGCTCACCCAGCGTGCGATCCGCGTCGTCACCGACTTCGTCTACGAAGTGCTGGTCGACTGGGGCATCCTGCACTACAGCCGTTTCCCGGCGGGCAACAAGGCCGCGGCTTACCTCTCCAGGTTGTGGCGGTTCGCCACAATCAGGGACAGGGAACTGCGCCGCAAGCTCACTCCGGGTTACGACTTCGGCTGTAAACGGCCCACATTCTCGAACAAGTTCTATCGGGCGTTCACCAAACCCAATGTGCATCTGCACACCAACGGCATCGACCACATCGAAGCCGACGGGATCGTCGCCAACGACGGCCGCAAGACCGTCCTCGACACTCTGGTGCTGGCAACGGGTTTCGATCTCTGGGAAGCCAATTTCCCGGCCATCGAGGTCGTCGGTCGCGGCGGGCGCAATCTGGGTAAGTGGTGGCGGGAGACCCGGTTCCAGGCGTATCAGGGTGTGTCGGTTCCGTACTTCCCCAACTTCCTGAGCCTGGCCAGCCCGTACGCCTTCCTCGGGTTGAACTTCTTCAACTCGATGGAGTACCAGATGCGACACATGGACCGGCTCTTCGGAGAACTCAAGCAGCGTGGCGCCACCACATTCGAGATCACCGAGGAGGCAAACGCCCGGTACCTCGACCACATGACCGAGTTGCTCGGGACCTCGTTGTTCACCCTCGGCAACTGCGCGTCGTCGCGGTCGTACTATTTCAATCCCAGTGGTGAGGCGACGCTGTTGCGCCCGATGACTACGCACGAAGCACTACGCGAGGCGTCGACGTATCCGGTGTCCGATTACCGCATCAGCTGAACCTGAGAGGACGTCGATGTCTGCAGAGCCGTTGATCAAGTTGACCGGGGTCGTCGTTGCCGTCACCGGGCTGTCGCACTTCGTGCGCCCTGAACTGTTCGAATCGGCGACCAAGTCGGCCTTTCCGGACAACACCCTGGCGCACACCTACATCGACGGCGGGATCGAGACGGCGATCGGGCTGGCCCTGGTGGTGCCCAAGACGCGCAAGCTCGCGCTGGCCGGATTACTCGCCTACGGTGCCTATCTGGGCGCAAACGTCGCGCGTAATCGCTGAGCACCCCAAGGTCACAAATCCGACAACATTTACGGCATCGTCAGATTTTTCGCTTACATTGATCGGGCACGGCGACGCGTAGTCGTTGGTTGTAGAGGATGCCACGCGAAATATGGGTCGGGGGACCGTGCCGGACCGGCCTGGGCGCGGGTAACCGCTCCCATGCCGGTCCGCATTTCATTTTCAGGGCCTAACATGCCGCCCGTGAACAGCCTGCAGCGCCGTCTCGGCACCACCGACGCGGTGATCATCGGGCTCGGTTCCATGGTCGGGGCCGGAATCTTCGTCGCGTTGACCCCCGCCGCGGCCGCTGCCGGGTCGTGGCTGCTGGTCGGGCTGGCACTCGCCGGTGCGGTCGCGTACTGCAATGCCATGTCCTCGGCCTGGCTGGCGGCCCGCTATCCGCAGTCCGGCGGCACCTACGTCTACGGCCGCGAGCGGCTCGGCGATTTCTGGGGCTATCTCGCGGGCTGGAGTTTCGTGGTCGGCAAGACCGCGTCGTGTGCGGCGATGGCGTTGACGGTCGGGTTCTACGTGTGGCCGATGTACGCCCACGGGGTCGCGGTCGCCGCGGTGGTGGCGCTGACCGCGGTCAACTACCGCGGCATCCAGAAGTCGGCGCGGTTGACCCGGATCATCGTCGCCGTCGTGCTGGCCGTGCTGGCGGCGGTGGTGGTGATCACCGCGACCTCGGGACGGGCCGACGCCGAGTATCTGCGGCTCGGCGACGGCACCGTACTCGGGGTACTGCAGGCCGCCGGATTGCTGTTCTTCGCGTTCGCCGGCTACGCGCGCATCGCCACACTCGGCGAGGAGGTGCGCGATCCGACCCGGACCATCCCGCGGGCCATCCCCGCCGCGCTCGGCCTGGCCCTCGTCGTCTATGCGGCCGTGGCCGTGACGGTGCTGGCGGTGTTGGGTCCGGACCGGTTGGCAACGGCCGCAGCACCCTTGGCTGACGCGATACGGATCGCGGGCGCGGCCGGCTTCGAGCCGGTGGTGCGGATCGGCGCGGCGGTGGCCGCGCTGGGCTCGCTGCTCTCACTGATATTGGGGGTTTCGCGGACCACGCTGGCGATGGCGCGCGATCATCACCTGCCTGCTGGGCTGGCGGTCGTGCATCCGCGCTTCGCTGTGCCGCACCGCGCGGAGGTGGCGGTCGGCGTGGTGGTCGCTCTGCTGGCGGCGGTCGCCGATCTCCGTGGCGTGATTGGGTTTTCGTCGTTCGCGGTGCTGCTGTACTACGCGATCGCGAATGCTTCGGCATGGACGTTGGGACGCAGAGTGGTTCCCGGGCTCGGCCTGCTCGGCTGCGTGGTGCTGGCCGTCGCGCTCCCGGTGCAGGCGGTACTGGCCGGTGTGGGAGTGCTCATGCTCGGCGCCCTGATCTACGTGGTGCGCCGGCTACGGTAGGCCTCGACCGCGGTCGGCAGGGTCATGAAGATGTGGTCCTCGCCGATCTTCTCGAGCAGGCCGACGGCCCGCAATTGGTCACGAAGGTCTTGTTTGACCCTGGCCATCACGAAGACGATGCCCCGGTCGTTGAGATCTGTGCGCAGCTGATCCAAGGCATCCAGCGCGGTCAGATCCACGTCAACGTTCGCCTCGGCGTTGAGCACGAACCACCGCACGGGATCGGGGTTTTCGTCGACGGCAGCCATCGCTCTGGTGCGGAAATCTTCGGCATTGGCGAAGAACAGCGGGGCGTCGTAGCGGTACACCAGGAGGCCGGGTTCCAGCTGGGCCTGCGGGTAGTCGTCGATATCGTGCATGCCGGCGAGGCCCGGGACGAAGCCCTGCACGCTGTCATGCGGGCGCGCGACTCGGCGCAGCAGATCCAGGATCGACAGCGCGATCGCAGCCAGCACCCCGTAAAGCACGCCCAGGCCCAGAACGCCTGCGGTGGTGAGCAATGCCAGCATGAGTTCGCTTCGGCGGAACTTTGCCAGCCGCCGGTATTCCGCGACGTCGATCAGCCGCAGCGCGGCGAAGATGACCAGCGCGCCCAGTGCGGCGGTGGGGAACCTGGCCAGCACACCATGCGCGGTGAGCATGACGGTCAACAGAACAGCCAGGGCCACAACCGAATACAGCTGCGTTCTGCTGCCGACCAGATCACCGATCGCGGTGCGGCTACCGCTGCAACTCACTGGTAGACCGTGCGACACTCCGGCACCGAGGTTGCACACCCCCAGCGCCCGCAACTCGGCGTTGGTGTCGATGTACTCGCCCTTGCGGGCGGCGAAAGTGCGGGCGGTCAGCACATTGTCGGAGAACGCGACGATGGCGATACCGCCTGCCGCGACCGCCAGCATCGGAAGGTCCCGCCAGTCGACCCCGCCGATCCCGAATGACGGCAAGCCGGAAGGTACTGCACCGATCACCCGAATACCGCTGCGGTCCAACGAGAATATCGCCACCACCGCGGTGGCGAGGAGCATGGCGATCAGCGGACCGGGCGAACGCGGGAGCAGCCGAGCCAATCCGAACAGCACCGCAAGAACCGCCGCAGAGAACACCACCGTCGGCCAGTGCGTCTCGCCGATCACCCGGACCAGCGAGCGGACCTGCGGTACGAACTCGTCACCGGTGACCGGGGCGCCGATGACTTTGCCCGACTGGCTGGCGATCATGATGATCGCCACGCCGGTCATGTACCCGACCAGCACCGGCCGGGACAACAGGTCGGCGAGGAACCCCAGCCGCACCAATCCGCCCAGCAGGCAGATCACCCCGACCAGCAGCGCCAGCAGCGCAGCCAGCGCCGCATATCGCCCGGCATCGCCGACGGCCAGCGGAGCCAGCGCCGTCGCCGTCATCAGCGCAGTCGTGGACTCCGGACCCGCAGACAGCTGCCGCGACGTCCCGAGCAGCGCGTAGACCGCCAGTGGTGCGATCGCGGCCCACAACCCGACCACCGCAGGCAGACCGGCGACGGTGGCGTAGGCCATCACCTGGGGCACCAGGTAGGCGGCGACGGTCAGACCCGCCAGCACGTCGCCTCGTAGCCACCCTCGCCGGTAGCCGCGGAACTGTGCCAGACCAGGCGCGACGGCGGTCCAGTTCATGGATACAGCATGCGCGAAGGGCCGCAATGGGGTTGAGTTTCTGACCGTGATCCCGATGACCTGGACACCGGTGGAAAGTCGCGCCGACGAAAACTTCGTCGTCGCACCGCACGAGCGGCTGAGCTGGTCGCGGACGCTGGGTATCGGCGCCCAGCATGTGGTCGCCATGTTCGGCGCCACATTCCTGGTTCCGGTGCTCACCGGGTTCCCACCCGCCACCACGCTGTTGTTCTCCGGTATCGGAACGCTCCTCTTCCTGGTGATCACCGGCAATCGGCTGCCGAGCTATCTCGGCTCGAGCTTCTCGGTGATCGCTCCGGTGACGGCCGCGGTGGCCTCGCACGGCGCAGGCAGCGCCTTAGGCGGGTTGATCGCCGTCGGGGTGCTGCTGATCGTCATCGGTCTGGTGGTGCACCTGGCCGGTACCCGCTGGATCGAGGTGGCCCTGCCCCCGATAGTCACCGGCGCGATCGTCGCGCTGATCGGGTTCAACCTGGCTCCGGCCGCCAAGGCCAACTTCGAGAAGGGCCCGTTGGTCGGCATCGTCACGCTGGTGCTGCTCGTCGTGGTGCTGGCGTTCTTCCGCGGCATCATCGGGCGGCTGGCGATCTTCGTGGCGGTGGTCGCCGGGTATCTGCTCGCGCTGGCTCTCGGCGAGGTCGACACCTCGGGGATCGCGGCGGCCGGCTGGATCGGCCTGCCGGAGTTCCAGACCCCGACGCTGAATCTGGCGGTGCTGCCGATGTTCCTGCCCGCCGTGATCGCGCTCGTCGCCGAGAACATCGGGCACGTGAAGTCGGTCGGGCAGATGACGGGGGTCGACACTGACCCGCTGACCGGGCGCGCGCTGGCCGCCGACGGTGCCGCGACGGTGCTGGCGGGCCTGGGCGGCGGGTCAGCGACCACCACGTATGCCGAGAACATCGGGGTGATGGCCGCGACCCGCGTCTACTCCACCGCGGCGTACTGGGTGGCCGGCGTGACGGCGATCGTCCTGGCGTTGTGCCCCAAGGTCGGAGCGACGATCTCGGCCATCCCGCCCGGGGTACTCGGCGGTGCCACGATCGTGCTCTACGGGCTCGTCGGCGTACTGGGTGTACGGATCTGGCTGACCAATCACGTGGACTTCGGCCTGCCGATCAACCAGATGACCGCAGCGATCGCGCTGATCATCGGGATCGCCGACTTCACCTGGCACATCGGCGATCTCACGTTCACCGGTATCGCGCTCGGCTCGATCGCCGCGCTGGTGATCTATCACGGCATGCGGGCGCTGGGGGCGCTGCGCCAGCGGCGTTGAGACCGCACCCAGATCACAGTTTTGTGTGAAAACACGATCTGCGTGCGGTCTCAATGAACGCTACGGCTCGGTGATCACGTGCCGCGTGCGGTCGTCGCGCAGCGGAATCCCGTTGCGGCCGTCCATGTCCTGGGCGTAGAGACCGACCGAGTAGACGACTCCCCCACCCAGGATGCCTAACGCCGTCTTGTCGATGTGCTCGAGGGTGTCGGTGCTCTTGTGGTAATTCGGATCGAACGGCGCGTCGGCGGTGCCGCCCCAGAGCTTCTGCTGATCGGCGGTCTTGTTCTCCTCCGCCCCGGAGAACAGCCCCCCGGCGGGCACCCCGGCTTGGGTGAAGGCGTCATAGTCCGACCTGCCGTCGAAAGACGTGTCCTGAGCGATCTTTCCGGCCGACTCGAGGTAGGCGACCAGCGTGCGCTCGATTCCGGCCGACCCCTCCGGCACCCGCGGTATCGCGCCGCCCGGGGGTGTGGACTGGTCACCGTCGTAGGTGAAGTATCCGGGGTTGGGTGAGCCGATCATGTCGTAGTTGAAATAGAGCGCGATGTCTTTGAGTTGATCGACGTTCAGCGACTCGACGTACTTCTTCGACCCGATGGTGCCGAGTTCCTCGGCACCCCAGAAGGCAAATCGCACAGCGTTTTTCACATCGGGGCTCGGCCCGAGTTGGACGGCGGTCTCCAGCACCGCGGCCACCCCCGACCCGTTGTCGTTGATACCGGGACCCTCGGGAACGCTGTCCAGGTGGGCGC
This sequence comes from Mycolicibacterium rhodesiae JS60, assembly GCA_000230935.2. Classification (GTDB taxonomy): domain Bacteria; phylum Actinomycetota; class Actinomycetes; order Mycobacteriales; family Mycobacteriaceae; genus Mycobacterium; species Mycobacterium rhodesiae_B. Next base: position 1,190,813 of record AGIQ01000002.1, on the reverse strand, counting down.
CGACCATCACGACATCACTGGTCGAACCGGTCTTGGTCTGCGCGATCACGTTGCGGGCATTGACGGATTTGGTGTTCGCTTCGAGCGTGAGCGTCGTCGGCCCCGGATTGGCCCGGATCGCCGCGCCGTCGGCTTTCGTCACGCCAACCACCGGGATCTTGACGTCGGTGTCCTCCCCCAGCGTCGCACCCATGTGTTGTTCGTCGACGTTGTCGGCGACGATCATCGCGACGGCGCCCAGCTTGGCGGCGATCTCCTGCTTGGTCTTGAACGGGCAGCTACCGCGGTCCACCAGCACGACCGCGCCTTTGACGGGCAGGCCGTCGTAGTCGGCAGGGGCGCAGCCGGGAGTGTCCTCGGCCGGCGCGGCGACCAGCGGTCCGGCGACGCCCTGCGGCGGAGTGGCCAGACTGAACTCCATGGCGCGCGCCGTCACGCCGTTGCCTGCGACGCGCAGGTCCGGCTTGCCGGCCTGCCAGACCTTGGCCTGGAATTCGGGGGTTTGGACGTCGAACCCCTTACCGCGCAGCACGCCCGCCACGTAGTCGACGCTGGCATCGAACCCGGGGCTGCCCACCGCCCTGGTGCCGTTGTTGGCGTCGGCGATGCCCTGCAGCTTCTGCAGGTGGGCGTACATGGCGTCGGTGCTGACCTGCTTGCGCAGCCCGTCGGCAAACTGGCCGGCCGCAGTGCGCGCGGTGCCCGGCTGCAAGGAGTCGGCCGAACGACCGCATCCGCCGACGGTCAGCACGATGCCGGCGAGGGCCAAGGCGGTCAGCTGTCTGCACTTCACCGCGCCCAGGCTAGACGTTGCTGTCCGCACGCAGGTTCGAGTGGCACGATGTTGCTCGATGACTGTGACTGCCCCGCGCCGCCGGCTGGTGACCTCGACCGAGGTCCTGGTGGCCGGGCTTGTGGTGTGCGCACTGGTCGGCACCTGGATGCGCGACGGGGTGGCGGGCAATCCGCAGCTGGCCACCGCGGGAACGGTGTTCGCCGGGGTGTTTTTGCAGGCCGTGCCGTTCTTGGTGCTCGGGGTGGTGATCAGTGGCCTGATCGCCGCGTTCGTCTCCCCCGAGCGGCTGGCCAGGTGGCTGCCCAAACGGGCGACCTCAGCCGTGCTGACGGCCGGAGTGGCCGGTGCGGCGCTGCCGGGCTGCGAGTGCGGCTCGGTTCCGGTGGCCCGGCGCCTGTTCGGCGACGGGACGGCGGGCGCGGCGGCGCTGACGTTCATGCTGAGCGCACCGGCGATCAATCCGGTGGTGCTCGTGGCCACCGCGGTGGCCTTCCCCGGCCAGCCGGAAATGGTGGCGGCGCGTTGTTTGGCCTCGCTGGCCACCGCGGTGGTGATGGGGGTGTTGTGGTCGAAGTGGGGGCGCCCCGGCTGGGTGACCCGCACGCTGCCCCGTGCCGGCGACGACGACCAGCCTCGCTGGTTCGTCTTCAGTGAGGCCGCCCGGCACGACTTCCTGCAGGCCGGCTCCTACCTGGTGATCGGTGCCGCCGCGGCGGCCACCCTGCGTGTTGTGGTGCCGCCATGGATGTTCGAACACATCGCCGGTCACCTGCTGATCGGTGTGATCACCATGGCGCTGCTGGCGTTCGTGCTCGCGCTGTGCTCGGAAGCCGACGCGTTCGTGGCGGCCAGCCTCACGATGGTGCCGCTGATTCCGCGACTGGTGTTCCTGGTGGTCGGGCCGGCCGTCGACGTGAAACTCGTTGCCATGCAAGCGGGTCTGTTCGGACGTAGTTTCGCGCTGCGCTTCGCTCCGGTCACGCTGGTGGTCGCGACCGTGCTGGCGACCGCAGTGGGAGTGATGCTGCTGTGAGGCGCGAAACCGAGAACACGCTGCTGCTGATCATCGGGATCGCCTTGGTGATGGTCACGGTCACCGGTGCCTACACCCGCTACGTCAAACCCGCGATGCTGCCGTGGCTGGCCATCTCTGCGGCGGTGGTGATCGCGCTCGCACTGGTCGCGATCGCGCGCGATGTCCGCGGCAGAGGTGCGGGCCACGAACATGCCGGCCACGTGCACCGCAACGGCATCGTCTGGCTGCTGGTCGTTCCGGTTGTGTTGCTGATCTTCGTGGTGCCGCCGGCATTGAGCGCCAGAGCGGCGGCACCGGCGGCAGTGACGGTGACGGCAGCGCGGTCCTTCCCGCCGCTGCCTGACGGCGCAGCGCCGACGGTGTCGCTGCCCGAGGTGCTGATGCGCGTCGCGGTCGGACCGGTCGGGGGGCTCGACGGCAGGCAGATCACCACGACCGGGTTCACCATGCGCGAAGGCGATCGGGTCGACCTGGCCAAGATCGTCATCATCTGCTGCGCTGCCGACGCGCAGCTGGCCCGGCTACATCTGTCCGGTCCGGCTGCGGCCGGCGCCGCCGCGTTACCGGAGAACACCTGGCTTCAGGTGGAGGGCACTGTGCCTGCCGGCCAGACATATTCGGGCACCGCGTCGATACCGACGCTGGAGGTGTCGAAGATCGCGCGCACCGACCCGCCGGCCAACACCTACGGCTGACGGACGCTCGCGACGAGCAGTTCGGCGACCGCACGCATGCCCGCGGCGTTGGGATGCCACGGCTTCGGGCGCCACGGCAACAGCGACCCGGCGCCGATCGTCCACGGGTCGGCCGACCAGGCGTGGTGATCGCGGCTGGCGTCGGCGGCGTGGAGAATCTCGCAGCCGGTGGCCTGCGCCGCGGCGGCCGTCTCGTCGGCCAGTCGCTGTGCGACGTGGCGGCCCAAGTCCGCGACATCATCGGCCAGCGGCGGCGCCGGGGTTCCGCGCGGCGGCAGCAGAGTCAGGTAGTCCACGAACATGATTCGTGCGTGCGGGGACCGCTCGCGTACTGCGCTGCCCACCTCCCGCAGCGAGGCGCCGACCTGGTTCAGCGCGGTATCACGGGCCGAGGGATCCAGCAGCTCACGCAGTCGCGGCCCGAGTATCGGCATGGACCGCAACATCGTGGGCAGCGAAGCGACGAACAGCAAGGGGACGTAACCGACGTCGTTGCCGCCGATGGTGACGGTCACCAGCTCTTCCGAGCCGTCGAGGGCGTCGATCTGGGGTGGCTCGCCGTTTTGGCGCTCTCGCAGCACGTTGGCGGTGGTGGCCCCGGAATAGGTGACGTCGGTCAGATCGAGACCCAGCTGCTCGGCAGCCAGATGCGGGTAGTTGCGGCCCGAGCGCCCGGCCGCCAACGGTGAATCCGCGGCCCGCGGCTTGATGCCCGGCCCGGCCGCCATCGAACTGCCCAGCGCGACGTACCGCCGGGTCTGATTTCGGCTCTTCTCTGCGTTCATCGCCGGGCTGCGAGGCTCGGGCTCGACGCCTGCGCCCAGAACCGCTTGGGGATGCGCCCGGCGTGCCGGGCCAGCAGACCAGCCGTGACGGCGGCGGCCATCGCAGCGGCCATCGCGGGCGGGTCAGCGGCACGGGTCACCGCACTCGCCAAAAGAACTGCATCACAACCCAATTCCATGGCCAGCGCGGCGTCGCTGGCGGTACCGATGCCGGCATCCAGGATCACCGGCACACCGGCGGCGCCCACGATCATCTCGATATTGTGCGGATTGGAGATGCCCAGGCCGGTCCCGATCGGCGAGCCCAGCGGCATGACCGCGGCACAGCCGGTGTCCTCGAGCCGCCGCGCCAGCACCGGGTCGTCGTTGGTATAGGGCAGCACCACGAACCCGTCGTCGACCAATTGCTCTGCCGCGCGCACTAATTCGACCGCGTCGGGCAGCAGGGTGCGTTCGTCGGCGATGACCTCGAGTTTGATCCAGTTGGTACCGAGCGCCTCCCGGGCCAGCTGCGCGGTCATCACGGCCTCCGCCGCGCCGCGGCAGCCCGCGGTGTTGGGCAGCGGCGTGATCTCCAGCCGGGTCAACAGGTCGAGCACGCCGGTTCCGCCTTCGGCGTCGACCCGGCGCATCGCCACCGTCGTCATCTCGGTCCCCGACGCCACCAACGCTTCTTCCAGCACCGTGAGATTCGGCGCACCGCCGGTACCCAGGATCAGCCGCGAGCCGAATGTCCGGCCCGCGATCGTCAGTTGCTCAACCACCTTGCACCGCCGTCACCACTTCGACCCGGGCGCCCGCGGGCACCGCCGAATTCCATTGTGAACGAGGCAGAACCGTCCAGTTCACCGCGACAGCGATACCCCGCTCGGGAAAGCCGAGGGTCTGTAGCAGCCCCGACACCGTGGTGTCGTCGGAGACCTCCAGCTCCTCGTCGTTGACCATCACCTTCATGCCCGTGCTCCAATCAACTCGGCGGCGATATGCTCAGCGGTCCACGGCGCCAGCAGAAATCCCGACCGGCCGTGACCGGTCGCCACCAGGGTGTGCTCGTCGAGCCGGCCGACGATCGGCATATTGTCCGGCGTCATCGGCCGCAAACCCGCCGCGCATTCGGCCAGTTCGTACTCGCCCAGCGCCGGCATCACCTCGCAGGCGTCGTCGAGCAGCTCACGCACACCGGTCACCGCGGGCGCGGTGTCACGGCCGTGCTCGTACTGCGTCGCACCGATCACCACGCCGTCGGCCCTGGGCACCAGGTACACCGAACGGCCGTGCACCCTGGCCCGAACCACCCGTTGCGGCACCGGCATACAGCCGCGCCGCCAACGCAGCCGCAACACCTCGCCCTTGACCGGGCGAACCTGCAGACCAGGCCACAACGCCGGCGCATCGATACCGTTGGCGATCACCACGGCCTCGGCGCCGTCGCGGGCCTCGTCGAGCTGCCGCACCGGTGGTGCCCACCGAACGCCGAGTTGGTCGCAGTGCGCCTCCAGGGCAACCACCAGCTTGCGGTTGTCCACCGCCAGCTCGTCGGCGGCGATGAAGCCGTGCCGAATACCCTGGGCGAGAAGCGGTTCAGTGTCGCGGGCGGTCCTCGTCACGGTGACCGGATGACCTTGTGCCGACAGCCAGTCCGCGACCGTCCGCAGATCTTCGGCGTCGGCGCGGTCCACCCCGACCACCAGCGACTCGCGTGCGGTGACGACATCGCCGGGCAGGCCGTCGAGAAAGCCGCTGTGCCACAGCCGCAGCGACTCCAGGCCCAGCGCCAGCAGCTTCTCCTCACCCGGCCAGCCCTCGCTGTGCGGGGCAAGCATCCCGCCGGCCACCCAGGACGCACCCCGGCTCCCCGTATTTCCCGGGTCGCTTCGCTCTCCCCCTCCAGTGGCGGAGTGCACCCGTACCGAAAGTCCGTCGAGCAAGGCGCGGCGCGCGACCGCGAGACCGATGACACCGCCCCCGATGACGGCCAGAGATTGCATCGACATGTCCCTTTCGCTTCCTTCGCCGGCATGACCCGGATCAGGTGGTGACGGTCTGGAGGGTTATCGCTCCACTCTCAGCCCCGCTCCCGGGGCTCCCGTGCCAACCGTCCACGCTAGCCGCTACCGTCGCGGTGTGCACGAACCTCACACCAGGCTCGCGACCGCACGGCTCTACCTCTGCACCGATGCCCGCCGCGAGCGCGGTGACCTGGCCGAATTCGCCGACGCGGCGCTGGCCGGCGGCGTCGACCTCATCCAACTGCGTGACAAGGGCTCCCCCGGTGAGCAACAGTTCGGCCCGCTGGAGGCGCGCGGCGAGCTTCAGGCACTGGAGATCCTGGCGGATGCGGCGGGCCGGCACGGCGCGCTGCTGGCCGTCAACGACCGCGCCGATATCGCCCGTGCGGCCGGCGCCGACGTCCTGCATCTGGGCCAGGACGACCTGCCACTGGAGGTGGCGCGCGACATCGTCGGCGATGCGACCGTGATCGGCCGATCCACACACGCGATCGGTGAGGCCGCCCAGGCGCTGACCGAGGACGTCGACTACTTCTGCGTCGGCCCGTGCTGGCCGACGCCGACGAAGCCGGGTCGTCCCGCCCCTGGCCTCGACCTGGTGCGCGAGGTCGCTGCGCTGCAGCCCGACAAGCCGTGGTTCGCGATCGGCGGGATCGACGAGGAGCGACTGGCCGACGTACTGGCCGCCGGCGCGACGCGAATTGTGGTGGTGCGTGCGATAACCGCGGCTGACGACCCACGGGCCGCCGCCGCGCGACTGCGTACCGCGCTGATCTCCGCTAGCTGACCTCTGCGGCCGCCGACGTGCACCACGCAAAGACCCCGGAGGAGATCTCGACGGTGTGCGGCACCGGCTGCCGGCAGGCGTCATGATCGTGCGCGCTCAGCGTCGTCGTGATGCGCAGCCTTTCCCAGCTGGCGGCGAAGCCCGGATGCAGCGGCAGCTCGACCACCTCGTCCTCGGCCACCCAGCGCAGCTCGGAGCTCTCCCGGTTGGCCACGGTGGTGAGCAATTCGGGGGCGTCGGCGACGACCGTTGTGTAACTCCAGTGCGAACCGCTGGCGCCGAAGACCTCCGCGGTCACGACCGTCGCGCGAACCTGCACATGCTCGGCGAGCAGCCCGGCCTCCTCGTGGGCCTCGCGAACCGCGGCCTGCTCGGGAGTTTCGTGGCTGTCCCGCGCGCCGCCGGGCAGTGCCCAGGTGCCGCCCTGATGACTCCACGGGGCGCGGTGCTGCAGCAGAACCGCGGGGGTTCCGTCGGCGCGGGGTGCCCGCAACAACAGTCCGGCGGCGCCGTGCACTCCCCAGTAGTGGGTGCCGGTATCGGACACCACCCAACCGTCGCCATCCCCACGCACGCGTTCAGGATAAGCACGCCACGCCGGAGTAGGTCGGTCGATCCCACCCCATCCGTAACCAGACCTCTTAGGATTGTCTCAGGAAGCGACACCGGGTATCCCGGTACGGACAACAGTGGATCGGTGGCGACAGGGAATGAGGTCCGCGAGCGGTGACCGTTGAGCTGGCACACCCGTCGACCGAGCCGTTGGGGCAACGGACGCCGATCGTGCCCGCTCACCCGCGCTGGTGGTTCCTGCGAACCACGCCGGGACGCATCCTGACCCTCGGCCTGATCCTTGCCACGCTGGGGATCCTGTCCGCGTTCGCCACCTCCACGACGATCACCAATCGGCAGACGCAGCTGACCACCGTCCTCAACCACACCGAGCCACTGTCCTTCGCCGCCGGCCAGCTGTACACCACGCTCTCGGTTGCTGACGCCGCCGCGGCCACCGCGTTCATCGCCGGCTCGGAGCCGCGCGCCGTGCGGCAGCGCTACGAGCAGGCGATCACCGACGCGGCCGTCGCGGTCACCCGGGCATCCAGCGGGCTCACCGACGAACCCCTGGTGCAGCTGCTAGGCCGGATCAACGCACAGCTGGCCGTCTACACCGGCCTGATCGAGACGGCGCGGACCAACAACCGGATGGGCAACCCGGTCGGTTCGTCCTACCTCTCGGAAGCCTCCGCGCTGATGCAGCAGCAGATCCTGCCCGACGCGCAGCGGCTCTACCAGGAGACGTCGGCGCGGGTCGACGCGGAGACGACGGCCTCCACCCGGATCCCCGCGCCGGTGATCGCGGTGGTCGCGGTGACCCTGCTGTTCGGGGCGTTCGGACATCGATGGCTGGCCGACCGAACCAAACGCCGGATCAATGTCGGCCTCATCATCGGCGGCCTGGCCATTGTGGTGATGGTCATCTGGGTGGGCTCGGCGCTGATCATTTCCACCGCCGGGAGCCGGGCCGCCAAGGACACCGCGGCCGAGTCGTTGAAGACGGTGACTAACCTGGCGATCACCGCCCAGCAGGCCCGCGCCGACGAGACGCTGTCGCTGATCCGCCGTGGCGACGAAGACCTCCGGAAGCGGTCCTACTACCAACGCGTTGAAGCCATGCACACTCAGCTCGCCGACTATCTGGCCCGCAATGACGCCATCGCCAAAGGCGAGCTGGCGAACGCCGACCAGCTGCTGACCAAGTGGCGCCAAGCCGACGAGCGCATCAACGCCTACATTTCGGTCGGCAACTACCAGGCCGCCACCCAGGTGGCGCTGGGCACCGGCGAGGACGATTCGACACCGGCGTTCGACAAACTCGACGACGCGCTGTCCCTCGGTATCCGGGAGAGCCGCAACCAACTCCGCAACGACATCCTGTCGGCGCGCCGGGTGCTGTCGGGCACGACCGTCGGCGGTGTGGTGCTTTCGGTCGGCGCGGCGTTGGCGGTGGCGCTCGGGCTGTGGCCGAGGTTGAGTGAGTACAGATGAGGGCTCGTCGGCTGCTGTGCCTCGTGTTCGCCGCGGCGATCACCCTGTCCGGCTGCGGCAAAACCGAGTACATCGGCGCACCTCCGGTGCCGACGCTGGCGCCGCCGACTCCGGCCGGCATGAAGGAACTGCCTCCCGAACCCCCGCAGCCGCCGGATCCGAACGAGAACAACTGCGATCGCACCGCCAGCCTGAAGCCGTTCGGAACCAAGGCCGAAGCCGACGCGGCAGTGGCAGGCATCCGCGGCCGGGGCCGGCTGATCGTCGGCCTCGACGTCGGGAGCAACCTGTTCTCGTTTCGCGACCCGATCACCGGCGAGATCACCGGTTTCGACGTCGACATCGCCGGTGAGGTGGCCCGCGATATCTTCGGCACTCCGTCGGCCGTCGAATACCGCATTCTGTCATCGGCCGACCGGATCACGGCCCTGCAGAACAACACCGTCGACATCGTCGTCAAGACCATGACGATCACGTGCGAGCGTCGTAAGCAGGTGAACTTCTCCACCGCGTATTTCATGGCCTACCAACGCATCCTGGCCCCGCGAGAGTCGGCGATCTCGCAGGCCTCCGACCTGTCCGGGCGCCGGGTGTGCGTCGCCAGCGGAACCACGTCCCTGGACCGGGTACGTCAGATCGCGCCGTCGCCGATCATCGTGACGGTGGTGAGTTGGGCGGACTGCCTGGTCGCGCTGCAGCAGCGTGAGGTCGACGCGGTCAGCACCGACGATTCCATCCTGGCGGGCCTGGTGGCCCAGGATCCCTATTTGCACATCATCGGACCGAACATGGCTCAGGAGCCGTACGGGATCGGAATCAACCTGGCCAACACCGGTCTGGTCCGGTTCGTCAACGGCACCCTGGAACGCATTCGCCGCGACGGCACGTGGAACACGTTGTACCGCAAGTGGTTGACGGTGCTGGGGCCGGCGCCGGCCCCGCCGACGCCAAGGTACGTGGACTGATGGATACCCAGGAAGAGCCTGACGTCGGCACTCAGCCGGCGACCTTGGACGACCTCGTCGTCGATTCGATGTCGACGATGCGGCCGATGGCCACCCAGGCGATCTTCCGGCCCAACTTCGACGACGACGCCGACGACTCGGTCGGCAGCGTGGGCACCGAGCCGGAGGCGATGTATCACTCCGCCGGAGCACGCACGATAGCGGTGACCCGCCGTCTCGGCGGCGGGCTGGTGGAGATTCCGCGCGTACCGGAGATCGATCCGCTGTCGGCGTTGATGGTCAATCCCGTTGTCGCCGAACCGAAGCGGTTCTGCTGGAACTGCGGACGCCCGGTAGGACGCTCGACGAAGGATGGCGAGGCGGCGTCCGAGGGTTGGTGCCCGCACTGCGGTAGTGCGTATTCTTTTGTGCCACAACTGGCTCCCGGTGACATGGTCGCCGATCAGTACGAGATCAAGGGTTGCGTGGCGCACGGTGGACTGGGCTGGGTGTACCTGGCCGTCGACCACAACGTCAACGAACGTCCGGTGGTGCTCAAAGGTCTGGTGCATTCCGGGGACGCCGAGGCGCAGGCGATCGCGATGGCCGAGCGGCAGTTCCTCGCCGAGGTGGTTCACCCGTCGATCGTGAAGATCTTCAACTTCGTCGAGCACCCCGATAAGCACGGTGAGCCGGTCGGTTACATCGTGATGGAGTACGTCGGCGGTAAGTCCCTCAAAATGCCCAAGGGCGAGAAGCTTCCGGTGTCGGAGGCGATCGCCTATGTGCTGGAGATCCTGCCTGCACTGGGCTATCTGCATTCGATCGGCTTGTGCTACAACGACCTCAAGCCGGAGAACATCATGGTGACCGAGGAACAGCCGCGGCCGGGCCTGAAATTGATCGACCTTGGTGCGGTGTCGCGGATCAACTCCTTCGGCTACCTGTACGGCACGCCTGGATACCAGGCTCCGGAGATCGTCCGCACCGGCCCGACCGTCGCCAGTGATATCTACACGGTCGGACGCACACTGGCCGCACTCACGCTGAATCTGCGAACCCGTAAGGGCCGCTATGTCGATGGACTGCCCGACGACGATCCGGTCTTGGTCAAGTACGACTCTTACGCGCGGCTGCTGCGCCGGGCCATCGATCCCGACCCGCGCCGCCGGTTCGCCAGCGCCGACGAGATGGCCGCACAACTGATGGGTGTGCTGCGCGAGGTCGTCGCCGAGGACACCGGTGTGCCGCGGCCCGGCCTATCGAACGTATTCACCCGAACCCGTGCCGCATTTGGGGTGGAGTTGCTGGTAGCGCACACCGACGTGTACCTCGACGGGCTGGCCCACGCCGAGAAGCTGACTGCCGCCGAAATCGTTACCGCACTGCCGGTTCCGCTGGTAGATCCTACTGATATCGCCGCAACCGTGCTCTCGTCGACCGTGCTGTCGCAGCCCGTCCAGACGCTGGACTCGCTGCGCGCTGCCCGACATGGCGTGCTGGACGCCGAGGGAATCGACCTGACTGAATCGATCGAGCTGCCACTGATGGAGGTGCGCGCGCTGCTGGACCTCGGCGATGTGGCCAAGGCGAACCGCAAGCTCGACGACCTCGCCGAGCGGGTCGGGTGGCGCTGGCGACTGGTCTGGTTCAAGGCGGTCTCTGAACTATTGACCGGCGACTTTGACTCGGCGACAAAGCATTTCACTGAAGTTTTAGATATCTTCCCTGGAGAGCTGGCACCGAAGCTGGCGTTGGCCGCGACGGCCGAGCTCGCGGCGACATCCGACGAGCTGCCCTTGTATCGGACGGTGTGGCACACCGACAACAACTCGATTTCGGCCGCCTTCGGGCTGGCCCGGGCGCAATCGGTGAATGGTGATCGCCAGGCGGCGGTGAACACGCTCGACGAAGTCCCGCCGTCGTCACGGCATTTCACCACTGCGCGGCTGACCAGCGCGGTGACGCTGCTGTCCGGGCGGTCGGCGCACGAGCTCACCGAAGAGCAGATCCGCGATGCCGCACGCCGGGTCGAGGCACTGCCGGATTCCGAGCCGCGGGTGCTGCAGATCCGCGCGCTGGTGCTGGGCACCGCGATGGACTGGATGTCCGGGAACTCGGCCAGCACGAACCACATCCTCGGCTTCCCGTTCACCGAACATGGACTGCGCCTTGGCGTCGAGGCGTCGCTTCGCAGCCTGGCCCGAGTGGCTACCAGTCAGGCGCACCGGTACGCGCTGGTCGACATGGCCAATAACGTACGGCCCACCAGCACGTTCTAGCGGATCGCTCTCCCACCAGAGCGCCGACGTCGGCTGCTCGTCCAACCTGGCATCCACCTCGACGGCTAGCTTGGGATCGACTGTGCACCTGGCGCGTCGAGTGTGTACCTACTGCGCCGATCCCCCGAAAATCCCGCCCTACGTACACACTCGACGCCCTCAGCGCATAGTCGATTCGCGCTTGGCGATCGCGCCTCGTACCCTGCGCAAAATGTCCGCCGGGTGATCCTCCTTCACGACTCGCAACAGGTGCCAGCCGAGGTCTTCGACCAAGTCCCACCGTCGGATATCGCGTAGGTACTGTCGACGGTCCGTCCGGTGGTGGTCGCCGTCGTATTCGACGCCGACCATCAACTCCGGCCAGCCCATATCCAGATATGCAACGACGAGACCGTCATCGGCATACACCGGCACCTGCGTCTGCGGTCTTGGCAGGCCACCACGAATCAGGACCAGTCGCAGGTAAGACTCCTGCGGTGACTCCGCTCCGCGGTCGATGAGTTCCAACACGGATTCCAGATTGCGCAGACCGCGGGCACCAGGGTGGCCCGCGGCAACGGCCTGCACATCCTCGACTCTGAACTTCGTGGCTCTGGCAAGGGCATCGAGCCGGGCGACGGCAGACGATACGCTGCCGCGCCGACCCAGGTCGAAGGCCGTTCTGGCCGGGGTCGTCACGTGTCGGCCTTCGATCAACTGCGCCTCGTCGCTGTGCAATTGGACCCGTCGGGCTATCACGCCCCTCGGTGGCCGCGAGTTGGCGTGGAACAACTCAACGGGTGTATCGTCCGAAATCCATTTCGTGCCATGCACAGCCGCAGCAGCGAGCCCGGCGATGGTGGCCCGGCCGTGAGACCACAGCCACGCGGCAGCGATCCGGTCCTGAAGCGACGCTTGACTGTCCCGCGCTACGTAGACGTCAGGAAGTACGGCGCGATACCGCGTACGTAACTGATGCCGGTTCAGCAGGCTTTGCGCGAGCGCCTCACTGCCGACGAAGGGCTGGCCACAGTCCCACACCGCTGCAGGTTGCCACGTGATCCGGCACCGTGCGTTCGGCTATCCACAGCTGGGCGTCATCGACTGTGCACTCACGGCGCCGAGTGTGTACCTACGGCGCCGATCCGCCGAAAATCCCTTCCTGCGTACACACTCGACTAGCCGAATCGAGCGGCAAGTTGGCCGAACGTGACGATCCAACCGGTGTGGAAGGACTCGAATTCACTCGGCGGCAGCAGGGAATGCTCGATCGACATCAACGTCTGACCCTCACCCACCGATTCGAACGTCACGTTGACGATGCTGACCTGTGTCGGGTCCTCCCAGTCCGAGTTGCTCCAGGTGAACCTCAGCAGATGCGGACGCTCGATGGCCAGGAACTGCCCACTGATGAGCACCCGCGTGCCGGAATCCTCGACGTCGAATCGCACGGTGCCGCCGACCCGGGCTTCGACGGCGACATCGACAACCCGCACCGGATGCGGACACATCCACTCCTTCAATGCCTCTGGGTCGAGCCATTCGTCGAACACCTCTGCCGGCGTGGCAGGCATGACGCGCTGGACGAGAACGGTCACCGTCTGGCTCATCAGCCCTTTCCCTTCTTGCTGCGCAGTCGAGCCGCCAGCGCATCGGCACGTACCGACCAGAATCGAGTCTGCTCGTCGATCCAATGCTGTGCCGCACCAAGCCCTTCCGGCCGCAGAGACACCCAATGTTCGCGACCGCGCACCTCACGCCGGATGAGCCCGGCCGACTCCAGCACTCCGATATGGCGTGACACTCCGGCGAACGTCATCGGCAGCGGCGCGGCCAGGTCGGTGATCCGGGCGCCGCCGTCGCGCAGCACCTCGATCAGATGTCGCCGGGTCGGATCGGCCAAGGCGGCGTACGTTCGATCCAGAACCTGATCTTCAACCATCTTGTTGACTATAGCCGGCCGGCCTGGTTCCCTGGAGTCAGATATTCAACTCATTTGTTGAACGACTCGGAAGGAGCACCATGAATACGCCCGACATCGTCTCGGCAGACGAGTGGGACACTGCCCGCCGGCAACTGCTCGTGAAGGAGAAGGAGCTGACCCGGGCCCGCGACGCAATGGCCGCGCTGCGCCGGCGGATGCCCTGGACGCAGGTCGACAAGACCTATGAGTTCGACGGACCAGACGGCACCGTGAACCTGCTCGACCTGTTCGACGGCCGGCGCCAGCTCATTGTCTACCGCGCCTTCCTGGACCCTGGCGTGCATGGCTGGCCCGAACACGGTTGTGTCGGATGTTCATTGATGGCCGATCACATCGGCAATCTTGCGCACCTCAACGCCCGTGACACCACGCTGGTGTACGCCTCGCGCGGACCACAGGTCGACATTCAGCGGATCAAAGCCAGCATGGGCTGGGACATCCCCTGGTACACAATGCTGCCCCGCCCCGACAGCGCCTTCGACGTCGACTTCGGCGTCGACCAGTGGCACGGCACCAACGCCTTCATCCGCGACGACGGCCAGATCTATCGCACCTATTTCGTCGACAGTCGTGGCGACGAGATCTTTGTCAACACATGGCATTTCCTCGACATGACCGCACTGGGGCGCCAAGAGGTCTGGGAGGACTCACCGGACGGCTATCCCCAGAGCAAGCCCTACGAGTGGTGGAGTTGGCACGACAACTACCCCGAGCACACCCCGTCGCGCTGGTTCGGGGATCCCGACGCCGACGACCCCCGCGACCCGCGGCCGCCGCGCTGACCGGACTCAGCCGACCACTGACGCGCCGCAAAGCCCCGGTGCAACAGTCCCGTAGTACGGGCGTGGTTCGCAACCTAATCGCCCCCGACCCTAATGATGTTCGGCATTTCGGTGGTTCCGACGACTGCCTCCGTTCGGCCGATGCGCTCGTGACTCTCGATACATTCAGCACTGACACCGGGTGCGTGAGCGGCAACGCGGTAATGCCGCGGTTCATCTCGTCAAAGACGTAGTGCTGGTTGTGACCGTCGACATCGAGGCCAGCTGGGGCCTAATATCGCGACCCGGGAGCAGACATGGCTGGCCGGCAAGATCGGCACACCGGGCGTACATCCGATCCCGATGCCCGGCGCCACATAGCGTGCAGCCGCACACCTAGACCACTGTCAGGCAGGCCTGCGCGATCGCCAGTTCCTCGTTCGTCGGGATCACCAGCACTGTCGTCGGCGATTTGTCCGCCGAGATCCGTCGTGCTCCCCTGGCCGGGCTGTCGTTGAGGTGCTCGTCGAGTTCGATGCCCAGCGGCGCGAGCCCACTCAGCGCGTCGCGGCGCACGCGCGCGTCGTTCTCGCCCACACCGGCAGTAAAGGTCACCACATCGGTGTGTCCGAGAATGGCCAGGTAGGCGCCGATGTACTTCCGCAGCCGGTGGATATACACGTCGTAGGCCAATTGCGCTGCCTCGTCACCCGACTCGATCCGCCGGTGCAGGACGCGGAAGTCGATCTCGCCACCCAGACCGTACATTCCGGACTGCCGGTTGAGCATGGTCTCGATCGCCTCGACATCCATCTTGGCGGTGCGCCAAAGGTATACGAGGACGCCAGGGTCGACGTCGCCGCTGCGGGTGCCCATCACCAGGCCCTCCATCGGGGTGAGGCCCATCGAGGTGTCGACCGGGCGCCCGCCGGCGATCGCCGACGCCGACGCGCCGTTGCCCAGGTGAAGCACAATCTGGTTCAGCGATTCGATTGGGGCGTCGAGGAACTGGGCAGCGTGCTGACTCACATACTGATGCGAGGTGCCATGAAATCCGTACCGGCGAATCTGCCACCGACTGGCCAGTTCTCGATCGATCGCGTAGGTCGCCGCCGCCGCGGGCAGGTCATGGAAGAAAGCGGTGTCGAATACCGCGACGTGCGGCAGGTCGGGCAGTACCCGACACGCTACCTCGATACCCAGCACCGCAGCCGGATTGTGAAGGGGCGCCAGTGGTGCGAGCTCCCGCAGTTTGGCGATCAGCGCATCGTCGACGATCGTGGGCCGGTAGAGGTCTTCGCCGCCGTGGACCACCCGGTGGCCGACGGCGACCAGTCCCATGTCATTCAGATCCTGGCCGGCCTCGGCGAACAGGTCGAACGCCGCCCGGAGGGCCGCCTCGTGGTCGGCGATCCGGCCTTCCCGCCTGATCTGGCGAGCACCGGACTCCAGCGTCGCAACCGAGGTCTCCTCGCCAATGCGCTCGACGATCCCGTGCGCGAGCGATGTGGCGGTATCAGGTACCAGCAGTTGATACTTCAGCGACGACGATCCGGAGTTGAGCACCAGTACGGTATCGGTCATCATATCGCCTGAGCCTGGATCGCAGTGATCGCGACGGTATTGACGATGTCCTCCACGAGCGCCCCGCGCGACAGGTCGTTGACAGGCTTGTTGAGGCCCTGCAGCACCGGGCCGATCGCAATGGCGCCAGCGCTGCGCTGCACGGCCTTGTAGGTGTTGTTGCCGGTGTTGAGGTCCGGGAAGATCAGCACGGTTGCGCGGCCGGCCACCGCAGAGCCTGGCATCTTGGCCGCGGCGACGGTCGGATCGACGGCGGCGTCGTACTGGATTGGCCCTTCCACCAACAGTTCTGGCGCTCTTTCGCGCACCAATTCGGTTGCGGTCCGCACCTTTTCGACCCCGCTGCCGCTGCCTGAGGTGCCCGTCGAGTAGGACAGCATCGCAACCCGGGGATCGATGCCGAACTGTGCGGCGGTCCGCGCAGAGCTGATCGCGATGTCCGCCAGTTCTTCGGCGGTCGGGTCGGGCACGATTGCACAGTCACCGTAGGCCAGAACGCGATCGGCCAGGCACATCAGGAAGATGCTGGACACCGTCGACACGTCGGGCCGGGTCCTGATGATCTCGAAGGCCGGCCGCACCGTGTGCGCCGTGGTGTGTGCGGCACCGGACACCATTCCGTCGACAATGCCGTTGTGCACCAACATTGTTCCGAAATACGACACGTCGTGCATGATCTCACGTGCCTGCTCCAGCGTCACACCCTTCTTCTTGCGCAGCTCGGCATACTGCGCGGCGAACTTGTCGCAGAGCTCACTGGTACCCGGGTTCAACACAACGGCCTTGCTCAGGTCAACACTCAGTTCGGCTGCGCGGGAACGGACTTGTTCCTCCTCGCCCAGAATCGTCAGATCGGCGACGCCGCGGAGCAACAACCGACCGGCCGCATGCAGGATTCGGTCGTCGTCGCCCTCGGGCAGGACGATCCGCTTGCGGTCGGCTCGTGCCCGCTCGATCAGCTGATAGGTGAACATCTGCGGTGTGGTCACCGTCGGGATCGGCAGACTGAGCCGGTCCTGCAAGTCGTCGATGTCGACGTAGCGCTCCATCAGCGAGATCGCGGTGTCGACCTTGCGCCGTGCGGCCGCGGTGACCCGTCCCCTGGTGCCCGCGACCGCGCTGGCCGTCTCGAACGTGCCCAGGTCGGTGGCGATGATCGGCAGCCGCAGGCCCAGCCCGGTCACCAATTCGGCGATCGAGCGGTGCAGCGGCAGCCCGCCGTTGAGGATGACCGCCGACAGCGACGGGAAGCCTTTGGCGGCGTGGGCGCTGGTGACGGCCAGCACCACGTCGGAGCGGTCACCCGGCGTGATGACCACGACGCCCTCGGTCAGTCGTTCCAGACAGTGCTCGGCCGTCATGCCTGCCACCAGAATTCCCATCACTTCGCGGCCGAGCAGCGAGGAGTCACCGTGCACGAGCACGCCGTCGACGGCATGGCTCAGATCCCCGACGGTCGGTGCCACCAGGAGAGGCTCCTCGGGGATGACGTAGACGCGCGGCCCGAGGTTCGCGCAGGCCTGCGCCACCGCGTGAAGCTCGGCCGGATCGGCGCGGTTGGCCACCACGGCGGCGGTGTGGGCGTGCTGAGTGGCCAGCTCCACCAGGCACAGCTCGACGACCTCGGCGACCTCCTTCGGGGTACGGTCGCGTGCACGCACCGACAGGACCACCGGCGCACCGAGGTTCGCTGCGATGCGGGCGTTGACGCTCAGCTCGGTGGGCGTAGCAACGTCGGTGTAGTCCGATCCGACGATCACGACCGCATCGCAGCGCGCGGCGACTTCGTGATAGCGATCGACAATGTCGGCGATCGCGCCATCGGGATCAGCGTGCAATCGCTGATAAGTCACCCCGACGCACTCTTCGTATGTCAGGCCGGCATTACTGTGCGCCAGCAACAACTCAAGGATGTAGTCGCGGTTCTCCCGACGGGTGATCGGCCGGAACACCCCCGCCCTCGGCACGATCGCAGTCAGGCGGTGCAGAATCCCAAGCGCGACGGTGGACTTACCGGTGTCACCCTCGGGCGACGCGATGTAGATCGACGTGGTGCGGGCGGCGGTCACCCCAACAGCTTTCCGCAACCGCTGACGTCACGTCAGCCGGATACCTCATCGACGCCTCGCTCACACCCGGCCGTTTCGGAGCGTTCAGCGAAATTGCTGAAGAGTCAATTAAGAGCCGTTCACAGACATGCAGATGTGGCAAATTACGAAAAATGCGCCGCGGGCTGCAAAAACCGCGGCGGATTTGTATGCTTTGCGAGGCGATTGGTGCATTGAGCACGCCGACTTTGGGTTCGGACGCGCTGCACTCAAATTCCGCCAGGGGATTGCGCAAACTCTTCGGGGCGAAGGAAGCGGTGTGATCTGCTTCCGTTGGCCCGATGGTGGCCGGAGCTGAAAACTGCCGGCTTGGCATCGGTCATACAGAGCTCGCTGTTCATGGCCGCCGCGGTCGTGATGGTGCGCCGGATCGCCGGCGACCGTGGTCTGCCCACCGGATGGCGGTGGGTCGCGACCATCGCACTGGCTGCCAATCCCGTGATCGTCATCTACGGCGCCTCCGGCATGAGCGAGGCCGCCGAGATCTTCTGCGCGCTGTGGGCGGCCCGGAACTTGCTTCTCTGGGTCAATTCCCGAGACGTCGGCCACCTGGCGTGGGTCGGGATCGCGCTGGCCGTCGGATACCTCGCCCGCTACGAGTTCGCGTTCAGTGCCGCCGCCACGGCGGCTCTCGTCGCATTGATCACACTCGCCGACCGCGCCTACTCCGACCGCCGGACGCTTTGGCAGCGAACCGCTCTGAACATTCTGATCGTGGGTTTCCCGATCGGTGTTGCCTTCACCTCCTGGGCGTTGGTCGGCTGGATCACCACCGGCGATCTCTTTGCCACCCTGTCCTCGACATACGGCAATGCCGGCCAGATCGCGACAGCGGCGCTGCGCGGCATGACCACCGACAGGTCGGGAAACAACGAACCATTCGTCATTGCGGCGCGGTTACTGGCCATGCAACCGGTGAGCGGGATCGCCGTCGCCCTCGCCTGTTGGCTGGCAGCCAAGAACCGATGGGTGGATCCCCTTGTGCCGGTGGCCATCTTCGGCTCCGTACTCGCGTTTGCCGTGTGGGGCCAGTTCACCGGAACAACCTTCGGCTGGTTCCGCTTTTACATTCTCGCGATACCGATGGTCATCGTCATCGCCATCTGCTGCTGGGCGCCCGCCCGGGATCGCGGTAGGCACAGCGAAAAGCCCGGCTCCGCAGTCAAGTTCGGCGCCGCACTGCTGTGTGCGTCACTACTCGTCTTCCCGGTGACCGCCACGGCGATGCTCAACCCCGACATCGGCAATCAGCACCTGCAGTTCGGCTGGCGGTCGATCCTCGATCCGCAACGCTACCCACCCGCTGAGCAGTGGTACCGGCGGCTGCGCACCGACGATCGCCTGATCGCCGACTATCTGGACGCTAAACACCTCGCCGATGGCTCGGTGTTGATGGACACCTTCGCCGGCTGGGGCATCTGGCTGTACTCCGACGACCCCAAGCAGTTCGTCGTCACCAGCGACTACGATTTCGCAGCCGCACTCAGCCGGCCGTGGGACAACCACATTCGCTACATCCTGGTGAGCAACCCTGCGCTCAACGATGCGCCGGACGCGGTGAACCTGCACTGGCCGACACTGTGGGCAGATGGCGCCGGATTCGGCCGGCTGGTATTCGCCGCGGTCGGGGCCACCGGCCAAATCCGTTGGCGCATCTACGAGGTGACGGGACCGCCCCAACCCCGGCGGCAGCCACAGCCCTAGCCGAGCTTGCGCAGCCGCGGCTCCAGATCCTTTTCGAACAGCTCCAGGAAACGGCGCTGATCCTGCCGCGGATCGTGGAACACCAGATGATTGAGGCCGTAGCCCACATACTCAGCGACCTTCGCGACGGCCTCGTCGGGATCCGATGCCACGATCCAGCGCTTGGCCACCTGTTCGATCGGCAGCGCGTCGGCGGCCTTCTCCATCTCGATCGGGTCGTCGATGCTGTGCTTCTGCTCGGCGGTCAGTGACAGCGGCGCCCAGAACTTCGTATTGTGCAGCGCCAGTTCAGGATCGGGGTCGTAGGAGATCTTGATCTCGATCATCCGGTCGATGTCGTCGGGGTTCTTACCGGCGGCCTCGGCACCCTCGCGCATGGCCGGAATGAGCTTGTCCTTGTACAGCTCCTCACCCTTACCGGAGGTGCAGATGAAGCCGTCGCCCGCACGGCCGGCGTACTTGGCCACCTGCGGGCCACCCGCGGCAATGTAGATCGGAATGCCGCCCTCGGGCACGTCGTAGATCGAGGCGCCCTTGGTCTTGTAGTACTCGCCCTCGAAATCGACCCGGTCGCCAAGCCACAGTTCGCGCATCAACCGCACCGACTCCCGCAGCCGGGCGTAGCGCTCCTTGAATTCCGGCCACTCGCCCTCGTATCCGGTGGCGATCTCATTGAGCGCTTCGCCCGTACCGATACCGAGGAAGATGCGGTCCGGATACAGGCAGCCCATGGTCGCAAACGCCTGCGCGATGACGGCCGGGTTATAGCGGAAGGTGGGGGTCAGTACCGACGTGCCCAAGACCAGCCGCTTGGTGCGCTCACCCACTGCTGTCATCCACGCAAGCGAGAACGGCGCATGGCCGCCCTCGTGACGCCACGGCTGGAAGTGGTCACTGACCGTCGCGCTGTCCATTCCGTGCGCCTCGGCGAGCACCGCCAGTTCAACCAACTCACGCGGCGCGAACTGCTCCGCCGACGCCTTGTATCCCAGTTTCAGTTCAGCCACGCCCTCGTTTCTACTCCCCTCCGCCAGCGCGTGATCGTCCGGAGCCTCGTTTTAAACTCGGCGCATGCCCGTGGCCCTCACTTCTGTCACCGAGCACGTCCACATGGCGCAGACCCCGTTGGTCAACTGGACGGTGATCACCGACGACGCCGGCGTCATGCTGATCGACGCGGGCTTCCCCGGCAACCGGGACGACGTCGTTGCATCGCTGCGGGAACTCGGCTTCGGGCCGGCCGACGTCACCGCGATCCTCTTGACGCACGCCCACGTCGACCATTTCGGCTCGGCCATCTGGTTCGCCGAGCAGCACGGCACCCCGGTCTATTGCCACGCCGACGAGGTAGGCCACGCCAAGCGCGAATACATCCAGCAGGCCTCGCCGGTTGACCTGATGTTGCACGCATGGCGGCCGCGCTGGGTGAAGTGGTCGCTGGACATCGTCGGCAAGGGTGCGCTGGTGCACGCGGGCATCCCGACGACCGGCGCTCTCACCGAGGACGTCGCCGAGCGCCTGCCCGGCCGGCCGCTGGCCGTTCCGACCCCGGGGCACACCGGCGGCCACTGCTCCTACCTCGTCGACGGTGTGCTGGTCAGTGGCGACGCCCTGGTCACCGGCCATCCGCTGGCCTCACGAAAAGGCCCACAGCTACTGCACGGCGTGTTCAACCACGACGAGCAAGGGTGTGTGCGGAGTCTGTCGGCGCTGGCGATGCTGGAAACCGATGTGCTGATTCCCGGACATGGGGACCTATGGGTCGGCCCGATCCGCGAGGCCGCGCGTCAGGCCACGCCACGCTGATTCGCGAATTCGACTGTCTCTAAAGCACTTTGACAAAAGCCACCGGAAACACGTCGCCCCGGCTGGGCAGGGGTTCGTCCAGCCGCATGTAGCCGGCGCTGTCATAGAGCGCTTCGGCTTCGGGCTGGCGATTGCCGGTGGTCAGGTAGACCCGGCGATAGCCGCGGTCGGCGATCTCGGCCTCCAGCGCGGCGAGCAGCTGCGTGGCGTACCCACGGCGGCGGCTTCGGCTGTCGGTCCAGATCCGCTTGAGTTCGGCGGTGTCGTCATCGAAGCGACAGAAAGCACCACCCGTCACCGGTCGGTCGTCGACCAGGCCGACGAGCATGCCGCCATCGGGTGGGCTGAACGTGCCGGGCGGATGGTTGCGCAGCCACCTCGCCACGAATTCCTCGGTGCCGTCATAGCGGGTGGCGTACTCGACGGCGAGCTCCGCGAGAAGCGGTTGCGCCAGCTCGTCATCCTGCTGAGCAGGGGCGAACCGCAATGGACTCACGCCGTCGAGTGTGCACCCACGGCGACGAATCGGGCCACATCCCGCCCTGCACGCACACTCGACGCCGTCAGCACACAGCGGATCTCGCGAGCCCCTTTCAACCAGAATTTGACACCTGTAAAGTCCCTGGCCATGGACAACATCCGTGGCAAGACCATCGCCATCACCGGCGCTGCGCGGGGCATCGGCTTCGCCACAGCCCGGGCGCTCCTGCAGCGCGGCGCGCGCGTGGTGATCGGCGACCGGGACGTCGCACTGGAGGAGTCGGCCGTTGCTCAGCTGAGCAAGCTCGGACCGGTCTCGGGTCACCCGCTCGACGTCAGCGACCCCGAGTCGTTCGCGACGTTCCTGGACAAGGCCCGCGCAGACGGGGGCGGCCACATCGACGTGCTGATCAACAACGCCGGCGTCATGCCCGTCGGTCCGTTCCTCGATCACTCCGAGCAGGCAGTACGCACGGCCGTCGAGGTGAACTTCTACGGCGTGCTCACCGGTTGTCGGCTGGTGCTACCGGAGATGGTCAAGCGCCGCAGCGGCCACATCGTCAACATCGCCTCGATGGCCGGCATGCTGGCCGTGCCCGGCCAAGCGCTGTACGCCGGAACCAAATTCGCCGTCGTCGGGCTGACGACCGGGCTGGCGGACGAGTTCGCCCCGCAGGGCGTCCACATCAGTTGTGTCATGCCGTCATTCACCAATACCGAGCTGATCTCGGGCACGCACACCACCGCGGCCACCAAGCCCGTGCAGCCCGAGGACATCGCCGCCGCGGTCATCAAAGCCCTGGACAAGCCGACGACATCGATCTCGGTGCCCAACTATTCGCGCTTCCTGGCCGCTGCGGTGATGTTCCTGCCGCCGCGGGGCCGGCGCTGGCTGTCCAACAAAATGGGCACCGACCGGGTGTTCCTCGATTTCGACACGACCGCCCGCGCCGCCTACGAGAAGCGCGCCCAGAGCGCGACCGGCGTGGTGGAAACCCCCGAGAAGGACCAGGCAAAGCCCTAGTTTGGGGCCCGCCAGTCGCGTTGTCCGACGAGTTCGGCAGGGCAACAACCGGTTTGTCGGGGGCCGAACTGGCCCCGTACGCCCGGGTCGTCCCCAGTCGCGGGTTCATCCCCAGACTGGGTTTCTTGGCGCGCCCGCCTGTCGGTACTAAGTCATATGCTTCGTACATGTTTTCGATCGAGGTGGATGAGGCGCTCGACGCGATCGACGCGGCGCTGACCACTTTGGCGAAGGTGGACCTCACCGGGCTGGCCCCGAAGGAGTTGTTGGCGGTGGCCGCCCGCTGTGAGAAGGCCACCCGCCACCACGACGTGGTCCGCTACGACGTCAGCCACGAATTGCATCGGCGCGATGTCGGTGAGCTCGGCGGCAAGCCGAGCAACGTGCTGGCCGACTGGCTGCGGATCACGCCGGCTGAAGCCCGCCGCCGCGCCGAGGTCACCGAACCCCTGACGCCGCGAGTCTCCCTGACCGGCGAGCCACTCGCGCCACGCCAGCCGGGCACCGCCCACGCCTGGCGTGATGGCCGCCTGGATCGCGAACACGTGCGGGTCATCCAACACTTCCTCGGCGAGCTGCCCTTCGACGTGCCCGCGAAGGTGCGCGAGGAAGCCGAGGTCTTCCTCGCCGAGCACGCGCT
This sequence comes from Mycolicibacterium rhodesiae JS60, assembly GCA_000230935.2. Taxonomy (GTDB): domain Bacteria; phylum Actinomycetota; class Actinomycetes; order Mycobacteriales; family Mycobacteriaceae; genus Mycobacterium; species Mycobacterium rhodesiae_B. Next base: position 1,167,363 of record AGIQ01000002.1, on the reverse strand, counting down.
GTTGATGCGCCCCGACCAGCTGGGCCGGCTGGCTCATCGGCTGGCGTTGGAGATCAACCCCGATGGCGAGTTCTCCGATGAAGACCGGGCCCGCAAGCGCAGCCTCATCATGGGTCGCCAACACCCCGACGGGATGAGCGACATCCGCATTTCGGCCACCCCCGAACTCCGGGCCTATCTCGAGGCAGTACTGGCCAAATTCGCCGCGCCGGGCATGTGCAACCCCGCCGATCAGGCCGCGGTCACCGACGGTGAACCCGTCGAGGCCCAGGTGAAATCCGACACCCGCACCATCGGGCAGCGCCAGCACGATGCCCTGATGGCGATGCTGCGCAGCAAGCTGGGGGATCCGACGCTGGGCCAGCACAACGGCCTACCGGTCACCGTCATCGTCTCCACCACCCTGCAGGAACTGCAGGACAAGACCGGCCACGGGATCACCGGCGGCGGCACCATGATGCCGATCACCGACGTCATCCGGATGGCCCGGCACAGTTACCACTACCTGACGATCTTCGACGACGTCACCGGCCAAGCCCTGTGGCTGGGTCGCACCAAACGCATCGCCTCAGCCGATCAACGAATTGTGTTGCATGCCAAGGATCGCGGCTGCACCAAGCCAGGCTGCACCGTGCCCGGCTACGCCGCCCAAGTCCACCACGCCGCCAAAGACTGGTCCGACGGCGGAAACACCAACATCGACGACCTCGGTTTCGCCTGCCCACCGGATAACCAACTGGTCGAAACCGGCGGCTGGGACACCCGCAAACTCCCCAACGGCGACACCGAATGGATCCCACCACCACAGCTGCCCCTCATCGGCGGGGTCAACACGTACCACCACCCGGAACGCTTCCTACCCAAAAGCGACGAGAAGGACTAACTGAGCACAGGTACCGCGGCCCCGGGCCGGTAGCCTTCGATCGACTCGATGTGGGCCAGCAAGACGTCGGGCTCGACGCTGTACAGATTGCCGGCGTCGGCACCGCCGGTGCCGACCAGCACCGCCTTGACGCTCTCGGGGAAGTCGTCCTCTTCTCCCGACGCCGTGATCCAGATCCGCGTGACCGGCTCGTATCCCTCGACGACGGCGGCGGCCGACGGCTCGTAGAACCAGCTGATCAACGTGTCGGTGGAGAACTCCGCGTCAAACGTCCAGCCGCGGGAGGTCAGCCACTCGTCGAACGTCTCGACCGCCTGTGCGAGTTCGACGTCGACATCGTCGAGGGTGCCCACCACCTCGTCGGGCAGCCAGCGCGCATCCCGATTGACCTGCCGCTTCTTGCGGCGGGCCTTCTTGGCGTCGGAGTTTCGCGACACCGCTACCCCAGCGCGCGTTCGAGGTCGGCGATCAGATCCTCGGTGCCTTCCAGCCCGACCGAAATCCGCACCACCCCGTCGCCGAGCCCGATCGAGGCGCGACCCTCGGGGCCCATCGCGCGGTGGGTGGTCGTCGCCGGATGGGTGATCAGCGATTTGGCGTCACCGAGGTTGTTGGAGATGTCGATCACCTGCAGCTTGTCGAGTACCTCGAACGCGCGGTCTTTGCCGCCATCGAGTTCGAAGGTCACCACGGTGCCGCCGCCGCGCATCTGCCGCTTGGCCAGGTCGTATTGGGGATGGGACGCCAGGAACGGGTACCTCACCCAGTTCACGCCTGCCTGCGTCTCCAGGAACTCGGCGATGCGCTGTGCAGAGCGGTTCGAGTAGTCCACCCGCACCGACATGGTCTCCAGGCCTTTGAGCAACACCCAGGCGTTGAATGCCGACAACGCAGGCCCGGTGTGGCGCATCAGTTTCTGCACCTGACCGTCGATGTACTCCTTGTCGCCCAGGATCGCCCCGCCGAGCACCCGGCCCTGGCCGTCGATGTGCTTGGTACCCGAATACACCACCACGTCCACACCGAGCGGGAACCCCTGCTGCAGCAGCGGAGTGGCAAAGACGTTGTCCAGCACCACTTTCGCGCCGGCGGCGTGTGCCATCTCGGACACCGCGGTGATGTCGACCAGTGACTGCATCGGGTTGGACGGGGTTTCGAAGAACACCGCCTGCGTGGGCTTGCTCAGCGCCTCCTCCCACTGGGAGAGGTCCTCTCCGTCGACGAAGACGGTCTCCACACCCCAGCGCGGCAGGATCTCGTTGCACACCACGAAGCACGAGCCGAACAAGCTGCGCGCGGCGACCAGCCGATCCCCCGCGCCCAGCAGCGCGCCCAGCGAGGTGAACACCGCTGCCATCCCCGAGGCCGTCGCGAACGCCGCAGGCGCGCCCTCGATCAACCGCAGGCGTTCCTCGAACATGGAGATCGTCGGGTTGCCGTAGCGGGAGTAGACGTAGCGGTCGATGTCGCCGGTGAACGCCTTCTCAGCCTCGGCGGCCGAGGAGTACACGTAACCGGACGTGAGGTACATCGCCTCGGCGGTCTCTTCGAAGCCCGACCGCAACAGCCCGCCGCGGACCCCGATGGTCGCCTGGCTCACGCCGGCGGGCAGCTCGGCAGGAATCCGGACCGAGGGAACCTGCGGTTCGCTCATGACTGCTTCCAGGGCAGACCCAGCGCTCGCCAGCCATTGACACCGCGGTGGCCGTTCTCGTCGAGCTGGCCCTCGAAACCGTCAAGCATGTTGTAGGACGGCGTAATTCCGGCGGCGGTGGCCGTCTCGGCCGCGGGAATGGAGCGATTTCCAGAGCGACAGAGGAAGACGACGGGCCGTTCGCCGGGAGTGACGCCGGCAGCGATCAGGTCGGCCACGAAATCGTCGTTGTGCTGCCCGTTGCCGCGATTCCATTCCACAAACACCACGCTGCGGCCGAGGCTGGACAGATCCGGTACCCCGACCCAGCGCCATTCGGCGTCGGTGCGGCAGTCCACCAGGACCGCGTCGGGGTTCTCGTTGAGCAGCTTCCAGCTCGCCTCAGGGGTGATATCTCCTGCGTAGCTCACCCGGCCGAGTCTTCCACATCAATCTGGGCGGCTCTCAGACCGGACCGGGCGAACAGACGGTCCAGTCCCCCTTCTCCCGTACGAACGTCATCGGCACCTTGATCTTGTTCTCGGCCGACCGCTCGAAGTGGTAGACCACGGTAGCGGTGGCCAAGGCGCCGTCGATCTTCACCTCGGTGACGTCGTCGACGTAACGGGCACCCTGCGCCGTCCTTGATTTCTGTTGGCGGGCAAGCACTTCAGCTTCGGTGCCCTGCTGCGCGGCGCAGGTGTACGTGCGGAAGTCCCCATAGTCGTCCCGCTGTAGGGCGTCGTTCTGACCGACGGCGGCACGACCGACCTTGACGTCCTCACTCATCGGTTTGCTACTGAACAGCCAGGCGACCCCGATTGCCGCGAGCACCAGCAGGGCTACACCCAGCGCGATCAAAATCGGCATCGGGCTCGAGCCGTCGTGCTCAGGTTCGGTCACGGCCGCCACACCCGGTGCAGCGCCGTGGAGACCTGTCGCACCCGATCCCGGGCGGTGGTGACGTCGGACCCGGTGGCCAGCGCAACCCCGAGCCGCGACCGCGCCGAACCGTCGTGGCGGCCCAGCAGCCGCACGTCGCTCTCCGGCACCACCAGGGCCTCGGCCAGCACGACGGGGTCGATCTCCGGGGTGATCGCGGCATCGTCGGCGCTGCCGTAGGTGACCTCCGCGGCCCCCGGCGAAATCATGATCGTGTCCACCGGCAGCCCGAGGACGGCCCGGGCGTGCAGCTCGAACTCGGACAACCGCTGGGTGCGCAGCGTGACCAGCCCGCTGTCGTACGGACGCACGCTGACGTCGGAGAAGTACACCTCGTCGCCGCGCACCAGCAGCTCCACCCCGAACACACCACGGCCGCCCAGCGCTCGGACGATCCGCGCCGCCACCGACTTCGCCGCCCCCAGCGCCGCCAGTGTCATCTGCTGCGGCTGCCAGGACTCCAGGACGCCGCCATCGAGTTGGCGATGCCCGATCGGTTCGCAGAAGTGCAGCGCCGGACCCGCGGGTCCGTCGGTCCGCACGGTCAGCAGGGTGACGGCGTAGTCGATCTCGACGACGGTCTCGGCCAGGACCCGGTTGTGCGGCACCCGGCCACCGGCCGCGACGGCACGCTGCCAGGCGGGCTCGACGTCGTCGGGACGCAGCAGCACCGACTGTCCCTGGCCGGGCACCCCGATCACCGGCTTGACCACCAGCGGGAACCCGGCGTGCTCGGCGACCGCGGTCAGCTCCTCGACCGACCCGGCGAACCAGAACGGCGCGGTCGGCAGGCCCAGTTCGTCGGCGGCCAGCCTGCGCATCCCCTCCCGGTCCAGGCTCAGCGCAGTGGCGTAGACACCGGGTACGACCTGGGTGGTTCCACCGTCGGAGGCGGCCCGCAGCGCGTCGATGGCCACTTCGTTGGTGTCGACCACGACGTAGGCCGGTTCCACCCTGGTGATCGCGGCGGTCAGTTCTTCGGGGTCGGTGATGGTCACCACCAGGGCCTCGTCAGCGACGTCATGGGCCGGTGCGTCGGCGTAGCGATCGACCGCGACCACCTCGGCGCCGAGCCGCTGAAAGGCCAGCACCAGCTCGCGGCTCAGCTCACCAGATCCGACCAGCATCACACGCATGATGCCCAAGGATAGGTGGGCTCATCCCCGCGCAGGCCAGTGCCAGGACGGCTCGTCGAGGAGCCCCTGGCCGACGATCGCCGTCCGGCCCATCTCCTTGCTGAGTTCGATGGCGTTGACCTCGCGCTGTTGGCGGCGCAACGCCTCGACCAACGCCGCAGCGTGGGTGACGACGACGACCTGCGACCGCTCCGAGGACCGGGCGATCAGCGCGGCGAGCGCGGGCAGCAGGTCGGGGTGCAGGCTGGCCTCCGGCTCGTTGAGCACGGTGAGCTCGGCCGGCCGCGGGGTGAGCAGGGCGGCAACCCACAGCAGATAGCGCAGCGTGCCGTCGGACAGTTCGGCCGCCGTCAGTGCCCGCAGCATGCCGGGCTGGCGCAGGGTGACCTCGAACCGGCTGTCGCTGCAGCCGATCTCCACCCGGCTGCCCGGAAACGCGTCGTCGACCGCCTCGGCGAGTGCCCCAGCATCGCCGACCTCGGCGATGGTCTGCAATGCCGCCGCGAGGTCAGCGCCGTCATGGCTCAAAACCATTGTCCGGGTGCCGATCTGGGGTCGCCGGGCGGGAGCGTCGACATCGGTGCGGACGTGGTCGTAGAACCGCCAGGACCGGACCCGCTCGCGCAGGGCCAGCAGCTCGGGTGCAGCCTGGGGATCGGCAAGCTCGCTGAGCATGCTGTCGAAGGGCCGCAGCGTGGCCACCGTGCGCCAGCCGTCGTCGGCATCACGGATCAGAACCGCCGGACCCGACCGCTGTGCCAGCAGCGCCGACGGCCGCAGCACCGGCCCGGCCCACACGGCCTCGGTTTTGATCTGCGGGTCCAGGTTGAAGGCGGTGTTGCCCTCCTGAGGCATGCCGAAGTCGACGGCGTAGCCGAAATCCTCACCGGCGAAGCCCAGCTTGAGGCTCACCGGACCCTTCTCGCCCTGCCCCGCCCACATCGTCGAGCTCAGCCCGCCCTCACGGGCCAGCGCATTGACCGCGCCGTTGCGCGCCGAGTCGGCCAACAGCCGCAGCGCCCGATACAGGCTGGACTTGCCGGAGCCGTTGGGCCCGGTGACGACATTGCACCCGCGCAGCGGCACGACCAGCCTGCGCAGTGAGCGGTAGTTCTCCACGGCGACGGTGTCGAGCACGCCCCCACTTAACCAGGACGTGCCGACAGCTCGTCCGATCAGACGGCGATGGCCTCGGCAGCCGGCACCGCAGTCGCAGGCGGCAGCGGCTGCACGCCGGGCACCGGCGTGTAGGGCCACAGGTCCGGCGGGATGATCTGGTTGCCGGTCACCCCGGTCAGCCGCGCGATGATCTGCGCCGGGATATTCAGCAGCTGGTAGAGCACCGCGCCGACGAACTGGATGGGCAGCTTGATCGGGCTGGACATGTCAGCGGTGAGGCCGTTGAAGACCGTGTACACGGCATACGGAATGGTCGCCGCGATCGTCCGGATGTCCAGCGCGATGTTGGTGGCGACGTCGGGGTAGCCGTACATCGCGATCGCGTCAGTGAGCGCCAGCTTGAGTGAGTCCCAGCCTGGCGTCAGAGGCGCGTAATCGTTTGCGCCACGGTCCATCAGGGGCTTGCCCGCCGAATACGGCTCAGGCGCCAGACCGAAGAGCGCTGACACTGTGGGGGTGACGTCGATGTTGAGGTAAGTGTTGTTGATCGCGCCCGGCGTGAAGCCCGGTCCGTTTGCGATCACGAAAGTGGTTGTTTCCCAGGGAGTCTGGAATCCATGCGCCCGCATGTCGGAGCCGATGCGGATGGTCGGCCACGGCACCTGACCGTGGTCGGTGGTCACGATGACCGTCCACGGCTCGTCGGGATGCGCGGTGTTCCAGGTGTCGACCGCCGCCATGATCTCGCCCACGTTCGCATCGACGTTGCGCAGCGCGTTGGCGTACTCCGGTGACCCGGCGCTGGATTCGTGCCCGGTGTCGTCGACGCCGACGAAGTAGGTGAAATTGAAGCTCGAGACGCCGGCGGTGGTGCCGTTGATGGCGTCGACGGACGCCTGGCCCACCAGATCGTCGGTGTCCAGCCAGCTGTCGTTGTACTTCGGGAAGAACTTGATCACGTCCGCCGGTATCGAACCTGCGCCTGCGATCTGGGCGATGTTCTCCCAGTCGGCGATCGCGATCGTCTCGATCGACGGGTCGTAGGTCTCGAGCTGATTGAAGATCGTCGGCCACTTGTTGTACGTCCACGGGGTGAACACGTTGTTGATCACTCCTGCCGTCTCCCCCCACACGCCGGTCAGGATTCCGGTCCATGAGGGATTGGAGATGGTGGTGTGCCCAACCATGGTGGACACCGCGGTGGTGCCGCCGGTCATCAGGGCCGCAAGGTTGACGTTGGCGCCGTCGGCGAGGATCGCGGACAGATTCGTGCCATCGATTCCGATCACCAGCACGTGAGTCGGGGTGCCGACCCCCAGGGTGCTGACCGAACCGCCGTTGTCCGCGGCGGCCGCTGCGGTTGCGGTCATCACCACACCGCGGCGACTGCGGCCGACGGCCGGCGACACCGTCGAGGACCCTGACGCCGAGGCCACCGGGGTGATTCCCAGCGTCGACAACGCCAATGAGAGGGCCTGTGCCGCCGGCGTTTTCGCCATCGTGCGGACTTCAGCAGGTTTACGCGATGCCGACGACACGGGCTGGCTGATGGTGCTTGCGGGGCGCCGAGTTTCCGTCTGCGGACGACTACGGGCTTTCGGACCCGCGCTGGCCGAGCCCGCTCTGGCCGAGCTCGCCGACGAGCCGCCGTCGGCGTTGCCCGCATCGGCATAGGCGACCGCCGTCACGACGGTTGACCCGAGGCCGAAGAGGCCCGCGGCCGCAACACCCACGCACAGTTGTCTGGTTCGACTCATTGCCCGTTCCCCGATCCCGTTTCACAACAAACCATCGGCGACAAATGCGGGCAACCACCTGGACTCCCAAGACCCGTTCGCCTGCAATATCTTTACTTACATTGGGCGAAGTCCGCAGCCGAGTTCGCCAAAACGCCGAGGTTCAGTTCAGGTCGGCCTGGAAGGCCGTCATCGCCGCCAAGACGGCGGTGAACACCCGGTGCGCGGCAGCCAGATCGTCGTCGGGCAGATCAGCCAGGACGCGGTGGGTGTGGTTAGCCAGCGGGGTGAAGAATGCGCGGCCCACTTCGATACCGTGGTCGGCATAGCGCAGGATCACCTTGCGGCGGTCCGCCGGGTCGGCGTCCCGGCGCAGATGCCCCGATTCGATCATCCGCTCTACGAGATAGGTGATCGCCGCACCGGACATCCCCATCCTGGCCCGCAGCTCCCCCGCCGTCAGCGGGGTGCCGGCGTTCTCCGCGACCATGATGTGCACCAGTGCTCGGAAGTCATTTGCCGACAGCTGGTGGACGCCCGCGAACGCCCGGCCGATCTGGTCGGATTCGGCCGACAATGCCTGAACGTCGGCGATCACGGCCGACTCAAGCTCGGCCCGGCCGGCGTCATCCATCCCGTCAGGATATCTGTTAAGTAGATGAACTGTTAAGAAATTGAAGCTATGTTGGACGGATGCACCGAGGACTCGAGTCCACGCGTTCGTCGTGGGAGCGCATCGGCGGTCTCGTCAGCAACCGACGGTCCTGGCTGCTGGCGCTGATCCTCGCGGTGATCGGCGGTGGTCTACTGGGTGCCATCGGCCAGGGCAGTTCGGCAGAGCAGTCGCCGGTGTCGCTGCCGCCGAGTGCCGAGTCGGCCAAGACGGCCGCGCTGCTCAAGGAGTTTCCCGGCGGGGAGTCGGCCCCGGTGATCCTGGTCGTCACCCGCACCGACGGAGCGGCGCTGACGCCCAGCGATCTGGCCGCAGCCGAAGCCGCGCGAGGGCGCATGGTCGCCGCGACCGGCGTCGGCGGCCCGCCCATCCCGGTCACCGCTTCGGAAGACGGCAAGGCCACGCTCGCTCCCGTGCCGATCGCCACGACGCTGTCGGGTTTCGCGCTCAGCAACGAAGTCCAGGGGCTGCGAGACGCCGCCAAGACGGGCTTGCCGGCCGACCTGACGGTCAACGTCACCGGCGGGCCGGCGTTCGGCGCCGACATCGCAAACGCCTTCGCCGGGGCCAACATCACCCTGCTGGCCGTCACCGGCGCGGTGGTCGCGCTGCTGCTGATCGTCACCTACCGTTCGCCGGTGCTGTGGCTGGTGCCACTGCTGGTGATCGCGTTCGCCGATCGGGTGGCCGCGGTCTTGGGCTCGGCCATCGCCGACGCGACCGGCCTGGCGGCCGACGGCTCGACATCCGGCATCACCAGTGTGCTGGTGTTCGGCGCGGGCACCAACTATGCGCTGCTGCTGATCTCGCGCTACCGAGAAGAACTGCGCCACACCAGCGACCACCGCCGGGCGCTGAGCATCGCGGTCCGGTTCGCCGGTCCGGCGATCGCGGCCAGCAACGCGACCGTGGTGCTGGCCCTGCTGACGTTGCTGTTCGCATCGTCGCCCAGTACCCGCAGCCTCGGGGTACAGGCTGCATCGGGGCTGCTGGTCGCCGCCGTATTCGTGCTGCTGGCACTGCCGCCGCTGCTGGCGTTGTTCGGTCCGAAGTTGTTCTGGCCCTTCATTCCTCGTGCCGGTACCGAGGAGATCGCCGACGCCGGGTTCTGGCACCGGGTCGCGGACTGGGTCTCGCGTCATGCCGGTCGGGTCACCGTCGCGGCCACCGCGGTGCTGGTGGTACTGGCCACCGGCCTGCTGGCAACTCCGGTGGGGCTCAACCAGATCGACCAGTTTCGGGTGAGCGCGGACTCGGTGGCCGGCTACCGGACGCTGTCCGCGCACTTCCCCAGCGGTCTCACCGATCCGACCCGGGTGATCGCCAGCACCGACGAGAGCGCCGCCGTCGACCAGGCGATCCTGGCCACTCCCGGCGTCGTATCGGCCAACCCGGCGGGCCGGTCCGACACCGGACTGACCCAGTGGCAGGTTGTGATAAATGCCGAACCGGCGTCGGCAGCTTCCTTCGATACCATTGCCGCCCTTCGTGATTCAGTGCACAAGGCGGACCCCGGCGGATTGGTGGGCGGTTCGGACGCGCAGGCGCTCGACTCCGGGAACGCCGCGGTCCGCGACCGTTGGGTGGTGATCCCCGCCATCCTGATCGTGGTACTCGCGGTGCTCTATGTCCTGCTTCGGGCCGCGCTCGCCCCGATGGTCCTGGTGGCGGCCACCGTGCTGTCCTCGATGGCCGCCCTGGGGCTGGGCGGCTGGGTCAGCGTCCACGTGCTCGGATTTCCGGCGCTGGACAACACCACTCCGCTGTTCGCGTTCCTGTTCCTGGTCGCACTCGGGGTGGACTACACCATCTTCCTGGTGACCCGTGCCCGCGAGGAGACGCGGGAGTTCGGCACCCGCGGCGGGATCGTGCGCGCGGTGTCGGCAACCGGCGCAGTCATCACCAGCGCCGGCATCGTGCTGGCGGCGGTGTTCACCGTGCTCGGCGTGCTGCCGCTGATCGTGATGACCCAGCTGGGCATCATCGTTGGCCTGGGCATCCTGCTGGACACCTTCGTCGTGCGCACCGTTGTCATCCCCGCGCTGTTCACGCTGATCGGGCCGGCGATCTGGTGGCCGGCGTTCACCCGCTCCGAGCTCGACCCCCGCGAGGGCGCGTAACGTCCCCCGCAGGGCGCGTAACGTCGTGTCATGACACATGCTCCCGCGCTGCCGCCACTGCATATGCGGCGCAACGGGTTCGACCCCACACCCGAACTTCGCGATATCCGCGATGGCAGCGGTGTGGTCACCGCCGTCAACGCTTTCGGCATGCAGGTGTACCTGATCACCCGCTACGACGACATCAGGGCGGTGTTGTCCGACCACGAGCACTTCTCCAACAGCAGACCACCGGGTTTCGTCGTGCCGGGCGCGCCCCAGCTGGCCGAGGACGAGCAGGCCTCCGCGCGGGCGGGCAATCTGCTGGCGCTCGACCCGCCCCAGCACACCCGGCTACGCCGGATGCTCACCGGGGAGTTCACCGTGCGCAGGATGAAGGCACTCGAACCGCGCATCGTCGAGATCGTCACCGCGCGCCTCGACGCGATCGAACAGGCAGGCGCACCAGCCGATCTGGTGGCCGACTTCGCCCTGCCCATCCCCTCCCTCGTGATCTGCGAGTTGCTCGGCGTGCCGTACGCCGACCGCGACGATTTCCAGCGGCGCAGCGCCCGTCAGCTCGACCTGTCCATCCCGATCCCGGAGCGTCTGGAGCTCGCACGGGCCGGCCGCGAATACATGGGCGCGCTGGTGGCCGCCGCTCGCCGCGAGCCCCGCGAGGACATGCTCGGCATGCTGGTGCGAGAGCACGGCGACGAGCTCAGCGACGACGAGCTGATCGGCGTCTCCGCGCTGCTGCTGCTCGCCGGGCACGAGACCACGTCGAACATGCTGAGCCTGGGCACCCTGGCACTACTACAGCACCCTGATCAGCTGGCCGCCGTCCGCGACGAGCCCGATGCGGTGGCACCGGCCGTCGAGGAACTGTTGCGCTGGCTGTCCATCGTGCACAGCAGCATTCCGCGGATCACCACCGCCGATGTCCAGATCGCCGGGGTTGCGATCCCGGCGGGCAGTCTGGTGCTGGCCGCACTGGTGTCCGGCAATCGGGACACGGCGCTGGTCGACGATCCCGACGTGCTGAACATCAAGCGAGACATGCTGAGCCACTTGGCGTTCGGCCACGGTGTACATCACTGCCTCGGCGCGCCGCTGGCCCGGATGGAGATGCGGATCGCGTTTCCCGCACTGCTGCAACGCTTTCCGAACCTGGCATGCGCTCAGCCGTTCGACGAGATCGAATTCAAACCGTTCCACTTCATCTATGGCCTGCAAACACTGCCGGTGACCTGGTGAGGCTCACAACCTGTGCTCGTCGCGAAGCCCCTCGAACACACCCGCACGCGACAGCAGCAGCAGGCTGACGACCAGCACCCAGATCGGGAAGCCCAGCGTCAACCACATGCTGATGTCGCTGCCGATCAGCAATGCCACCGCAAGCAGGTAGCTGACGTACACCAGCCAGCGCGGCATCAGACCGGTCCGCAGCCAGATCGTCGCCAGCGAGATCATGAACACCGCCGCCATCCGCAACGCATAGGTCTTCGCCAACGTCAGCACGATCATCTGGCCGAACAACGCCACCTCGCTGTGCCCGAGCTGCTCGTGTCCCACTGCTCCGTTAGTGCCGGCCAGGCCGGCGCCGATCGCGCTCGTCACGAACATCATCGCCAGGAACAGCAGTCCGCTGCCGAAGAACACCGTGGAAAAGAACCGGTCTTCCAGCCGGCCCAGGCCATCACGGACGACGCCGATGAACCACAGGAAGCTGATCCCCGCGAACGGCATCAGGATGGCGGCGATCTTCATCTTGCCGCTCGCCGCGTCGAGCCACTGCGAACCGGGCTGGGCTCCCTCCGGCAGCGACGAGCGGATCAGAATCATGTTGGCGCCGAACAGCAATGCGAACGCCACGCCGGCCGCTGCGGCCGCCCGCGGGGTGGTGAGTGTTTTCAGTGTCGACGAGCGGTTGGCGCCAATGTCGGAGTCGGCCACCTCGTTATCGTGACAGATTCAGGGCTGCCCGGGCAGCAGACGCACCATCAAACCGTGCGATTCGGCGCAGAGCGTCCCGTCGGGATCTCGCAGCTCCGCGTTGATGAAGGCCTTGCGGCCCTCGGCTTCCCGCAGCCAACCCCGCACCGTCAGGTCCGTGTCGATCGGCGTGACGTTGCGGTAGTCGACGTGTAGGTACGCGGTCCGACTGATCGGCCGTCCGGTGGCGTGAATCACCATCCCGAACACCAAATCGAACGTCAACGGCAGCACACCGCCGTGTACGGCGTAATTGCCGCCGACATGAAACCGGCTGAACCGCACAGTCAGCTCGACACCGTCGGGTTCGAACTTGGTCACGTGGTACGGCGGCGACAGCAGGCTGCCCGCCCCCGGCAGGCTGGGCACCCGATTGGCGGGGCCATCCCCTTCGGCCGCCTCGAACGGGGCCAGCAGCGTGACCAGTTCCTCCACTCGGTCTGCGGCCGCAGACCAGATGTCCGGGTCCGGGTTGGCCGACACGGCCAGATCCTGAGCCCGGCGCATGGCGGCCAGAAACCGGCCGAATCCCTCACCGGGATGAGCTGGTTCGAACTTCGGGAAGCCGCCGTGCTTGAAGTAATCGGGGTCTAGTTTTCGTTCGTCCGTCACGCACGCTCCGCCAGCACGTCACGCCGCACGATCGTCTGATCCCGGCCGGGACCCACGCCGATACACGAAACGTATGCTCCGGCAAGCTCTTCCAGGCGGAGCACGTAGTCACGCGCTTTGGCGGGCAGGTCGGAGAACTCGCGCGCTCCTGAGATGTCCTCCCACCAGCCGGGCATTTCCTCGTAAATCGGCTCGGCGCGGGCGATATCGCTCTGCGTCATCGGCATCTCGTTGGTGCGCTTGCCGTCGACCGTGTAGCCGACGCACACCGGCACGGTCTGCAGGCTGGACAGCACATCGAGCTTGGTCAGGAAATAATCGGTGATGCCGTTGACCCGGGTGGCGTAGCGGGCGATGACCGCATCGAACCAGCCGCAGCGGCGCGGGCGACCCGTGGTCACGCCGACCTCGCCACCGGTCTTGGCCAGGTACGCACCGTGCTCGTCGAACAGCTCGGTCGGGAACGGGCCGGAGCCGACCCGGGTCGTGTAGGCCTTCAGGATGCCGAGCACCGTGGTGATGCGGGTCGGACCGATCCCCGAACCGACGGCCGCGCCACCCGAAGTCGGGTTCGAGGACGTCACGAACGGGTAGGTGCCGTGGTCGACGTCGAGCAGGGTGCCCTGCGAGCCCTCCAACAGGACGGTCTCGCCGGACTCCAGCGCGGTGTTGAGGATCAGCCGGGTGTCGGCGATCCGGTGCGTGAAACCTTCGGCCTGCGCCAGCAGCGCCTCGAGGACCTCGCCGGGATCGAGCGCCTTGCGGTTGTAGATCTTGACCAGCACCTGGTTCTTGAGCTCCAGCGAGGCGCCGATCTTGGCGGCCAGCAGGTCGTGGTCCAAAACGTCGGCGACCCGGATGCCCATCCGGGCGATCTTGTCCTGATAGCAGGGGCCGATGCCGCGGCCGGTGGTGCCGATCTTCTTGCTGCCCATGTAGCGCTCGGTGACCTTGTCGATGGCCACGTGGTAGGGCATCAGCAGGTGGGCGTCGGCGGAGATCAGCAGCCGCGAGGTGTCGATCCCGCGATCTTCCAGGCCCGAGAGTTCCTTCAGCAGCACACCGGGATCGACGACGACACCGTTGCCGATGACGTTGGTCACGCCCGGTGTGAGGATGCCCGAAGGGATGAGGTGTAGCGCGAAGTTCTCGCCGGTCGGCAAGACGACGGTGTGCCCGGCGTTGTTACCGCCCTGGTAGCGCACTACCCACTGCACGCGCCCACCGAGTAGATCGGTGGCTTTACCTTTGCCCTCGTCGCCCCATTGGGCGCCGATGAGGACGATTGCCGGCATGGCGTAATCTCCCGCTGATCTGCATAAATTCTGTCCAGCCGGTGACCTACCCTATCGGAGCGCGCCACCAGGAGTGTCGTTGACCAACACCGAGATCGCCGTGTTGCGTTTCGGGGGACGCCGGCTGCCGCGCGCGCTGGCCTCGCTGCCGTGTCACCACGACCCCGATCCGGCCGCTATCGACGCCGCCGCAGGGACGGCTTCGAGGGTGGTGGTCGTGGGTTCGGCGGCCGATCTCGCGACCGTGCTGACCCGGTTGATGCGCACCGAGCGACTCGACATCGAGGTGGCTCGGGTATCGCGGTGGCGTGGCGCCCGGCGGGCGTTAACCGGTGCGGCGCAACGTGTTCCGCTGATCCGGGACGAAACCGGAAGCGTGCTGGTCGACGCCGCGTTCTGGCTCCCGCCGGGCGAGGACCGGGTGATCTACGGCGAGGCCGTCGTCGACGACGACCTGCTGTTCGACGGCGAGGTGACGGCCGTGCGCATCGAGCCGACCGCGTCGATGCCGGGCCTGCGCGCGGCGGTGCTGACCGGTCGGATGCGGCCGCGGCGCTGGCTGACCGGCAGAGCCGTCCAACTCGGCACCACCGGCGCCCGGGTCGTCCGCGACGGCGTCGAACTGTCCCGGGAAGCGAAGCGATCGGCGTTCTACCGGCACACCACCGGCTGGCTACGGGTCCGGTGATCCCAGGTCACGCCGCGTTTCCGGTAGCTTCGTGAGGTGAACATCCGTCCGCTGCGCCAGTCGGTGCGGCCCAGCCCCGTCTTCCTGGTGATAGTCGCGTTCACCGTCGCCGGCGGGGTGCTGGCCTGGCTGGCCGCCGAAACCGTGCGGCCGCTGTCCTACGTCGGAGTATTCGTCTTCGTCGTGGCAGGCTGGCTGGTGTCACTGTGTCTGCACGAGTTCGGGCACGCCTACTCCGCCTGGCGATTCGGCGACCACGACGTCGCGATGCGCGGTTACCTGACGCTCAACCCACTGAAATACTCCAGCCCGCTGCTGTCGCTGGGCCTGCCGCTGCTGTTCATCGCGCTCGGCGGTATCGGGCTACCCGGCGGCGCGGTCTACGTCCGCACGGCGTTCATGACCCCGCGGCAGCGCACGCTAGTGAGCCTGGCCGGCCCGGCGGCCAACCTGGTGCTTGCCGTCGTCCTGCTCGCCGCCACCCGCCTGTTCTTCGACCCCGGCCACTGGGTGTTCTGGTCGGCGGTCGCGTTCCTCGGATTCCTGCAGATCACCGCGTTACTGCTGAACCTGCTGCCGATTCCCGGCTTGGACGGCTACTCGGCAGTCGAGCCGCACCTGAGCCCCGAGACGCAGCGCGCGGTGGCACCGGCCAAACAGTTCGGATTCTTGTTCCTGCTGGTCCTGCTGCTGGCTCCGGCGGTGAATCAGTGGTTCTTCTCCGGGGTGTTCTGGCTCTTCGATCTTTCGGGCGTGGACCCGCGACTGACCTCAGTCGGCATGCAGCTGACCCGCTTCTGGTCCGCCTGGGGCTGAGTTCCTACACCAAGGCGGGGGGCAGCGATCCCCTCTGTCGTTGCCCCCCGGCTCGGGCTCCATCCCCCGGTTGGCAAACTTCAACCTAGCGACCTGTGAGCCCACTGGGTGCGACTTGGCAAGAATTGGCCCAAAGGTTAGGTCAGCTCCCCTCAAGGCGGTTGCCCGCCTGATACATCGCCACGTCGGCGCGGGCTATCAGGGCCCGCGGGGGGTCGGATCCTCGTCGCTCGTCCCCCGCGTTAGCGGTGTCGAGCTGACTGGCAGGGACGAAACGGTGACCTCACACATCTTGCAATATATGCGTATTTGCGCATATATTTCGGCCATGGGTTCAGGACACGATCACAGCCACGGCGGTGACACGCGGGTGAGCCGGATGCTCATCGCCTCCGGCATCTTGACGGTGTTCTTCATCATCGAGCTGACCACCGCGCTGATGATCAACTCGATCGCCCTGCTTGCCGACGCCGGCCACATGCTGACCGACCTCGTCGCGATGTTCATGGGGTTGACCGCGGTGCTGCTGGCCCGCCACGGTCCGGCGTCGGCGGCACGCACCTACGGGTGGCACCGAGCCGAGGTGTTCACTGCCGTCGCCAACGCGGTCCTGCTGCTCGGTGTGGCAGCGTTCATCCTCTACGAGGCGATCGAGCGCCTCGGCAACGCGCCCGAAATCCCCGGCGTCCCAATGATTGTCGTGGCACTGGTCGGCCTGATCGCCAACCTCGCGGTGGTGCTGCTGCTGCGCTCGCAGTCCCAGGAGAGTCTGGCCGTCAAGGGCGCCTACATGGAGGTCGTGGCCGACACGGTCGGCAGCATCGGCGTTCTGATCGCCGGCATCGTGAACGTGACGACGCACTGGCCCTACGCCGATGTGGTGGTCGCGGTGTTCGTCGCGCTGTGGGTGCTGCCGCGGGCGATCGGGCTGGCCCGCTCCGCACTGCGGATCCTGTCCGAATCGTCACCGGAGCACATCGACGTCGAGGAGCTGCGCGCCGCGCTGGCCGCCGTCGCCGGCGTCACCGAGGTGCACGATCTGCATGTGTGGACGTTGGTGCCCGGCAAGGACATGTGTACCGCCCACCTGACCAGTACCGGCGACTCGGAACGGGTGCTCGATGATGCCAGGGCGGTGCTGGCGGCCCGCGGGCTGGACCACGCGACCGTGCAGGTCGAACCGCCCGGCTGCGCCGACGATTGCCCGGAAAAGACGGACTGGTGAGCTAATTGGGCTGCGACTCAGCGCAATTGGTTCTTCCGCAGCAGATCTTCAAGATTTTTCGCCGAGACGGGTTTGCCGAAGACGTAGCCTTGGGCCTCATCGCAGCCGGCTTGACGGAGGAATGTGCCCTGCTCCTCGGTCTCGACACCCTCCGCCACCACGGTGATGCCGAGATTGTGCGCCAGGGTGATCACCGCCCGCACGATGGTGGCGTCGTTGGATTCGGCGAGCATGCCCCGCACGAACGACCTGTCGATCTTGAGCGCATCGACGTGGAAGCGCCGCAGATCGGCCAGAGTCGAGTAACCGGTGCCGAAGTCGTCGATGGCGACCCGCACCCCCGCGGCCCGCAGGCCATCGACCGTCGCGACCACCGCTTCGGAGTTGCGGGTGATCAGACTTTCGGTCAGCTCAAGCTCCAAAAGGTCTGGCGGAAAACCTGTTTCATGTAGCGTATCCACCACCCAGGCCACCACGTCCTGGTCGTGGATCTGCTGGGCGGACACGTTGACCGCAATACTGAGGGGCGGCAACCCGGCATCCAGCCACTCGCCGGCCTGCCGGCACACCTCACGTAACACCCAGTCGGCGAGCGGCACGATGAGACCCGACTCCTCGGCGATCGGGATGAATCGGCTGGGCCCGACCAGACCCAGATCCGGATGCAGCCACCGCAACAGCGCCTCACATCCCACAATGCGGCCGTCGGCGAGGGACACCTTGGGCTGGTACACCAGCCGCAGCTGCCCTTCCGGCAGCGCAGCGCGAAGGGCGGTCTCCAGCTGTACCCTCTGCAGGCTGCGCTCCCCCATCTGCTGGGTGTAGAGCCGTACGGTGTTGCGGCCCTCCTCCTTCGAATGGAACATCGCGACATCGGCGTTGCTGATCAACGTTCCGGCGGTCCGGCCGTGATCGGGGAACAGACTGACCCCGATGCTGCCCGACAGGTACACCTCACGGCCGCGCACCATGAACGGGGTCGCCAAGTGGTCGGCGATGCTCTGGGCAACCACGGTCGCTTCCTCGGGCCCGGCAATCTCGGCCAGCAGAATCAAGAACTCGTCGCCACCGTGGCGGGCCACGACATCACCTTCGCGAACCACCGTCACGAGCAGCTCACCGACCGCCTTGAGCAGTGCGTCGCCGAACGCATGGCCATACCCGTCGTTGATGAACTTGAACCGATCGAGGTCGATGAAGAGCACCGCGAACGGCCGGCCGGACCGCCGCGGATCGACGGCCAACTCCTCGACCCGGTCCTCGATGAGGGCCCGATTAGCCAGCCCGGTGAGGTCGTCATGGGTGGCCAGGTGGCGCAACAGTCGTTCGACCTGGTGGCGGTCGGAGACATCGCGATAAGACCAGATGCGCCCATAGCAGCGCCCATCGTTGTCCACGATCGGACCTGAAAGTCGGTCTAGCACAGTGCCGTTGAGGAGTTCGACCTCGTCGTGTGCGTGTTCGGTGGGATGCTCGAGCAGCCACCTAGCCTTGTCGAGGAATTCGCCGGGATCGACCATGATGCGTGCGACGCTTGCCAGCTGCCGCAGCGGATCGGTGTCGTTCTCGACCTCTGGCGTCAGCGCCAGCAGCTCGCTGAGCCGTCGGTTCTGGAAGATGCGATGGCCGTTGATGTCGGTGACGATGATGCCGTCCGGCGCATGGGTGACCACGCCCTCGAACAGCGCCGTCTCTTCGCGTAGCGCGTCCTCCATGCGGCGACGCTCCGTGAGATCCGTCCCGACGCCGACAAAGCCGCGCTGGCCGTCATGATCGAAGCGCACCCCGGTGAAGAGATACGGGATGCGCCGACCGTCCTTGACGAGGTAGTAGGCCTCCACCTGCGATTCGCCGCGCGAGTAGACCTCGCGAATCTGCTTGGCGACAGGCTCTCGGTCGTCTTGAGGGATGAACTTGGCAGCTTCCATGTTGAGTAATTCGGATGGCGAATAGCCGGTGATCCGTTCCAGATTCCGGTTCCACCGCACCAGGCGTTGGTCTTCGTTGAAGTGGTAAAAGGCGCCCGGCAAGCTGTTGAGCACGGCATCGGCATAATCGCGCTCCTGCCGCAGGTTTGCCTCGATGCGACGGCGCTCGGTGACGTCCCGAGCGATACCGATCACCGCGCCGTCCGCGGGAGCGTATGCCACCGACCACACAAGGTGGCGGACCTCGCCGGACGTGTGCGCATACCGGCATTCCACCTTGGAAATCTGTTCTCCCTCCACGATCGCCGCGAAAGTCTCCTCCATGACGGCCACATCCTCGGGTATCACGACCTTGTCGAGCCGCTCACCTACCAGCTCCTCAGGCTCGTAGCCCAGCATCTCCGAAGACGCCGCGCTAACCGTCAGGAAGCGACCGTCGGTATCGGCGATCACAATCAGATCGCGGGAGTGCTCCCAGATGAGCGATATCACGTGATCACGAACCCGCCGCTCGCGGCGCTCGTCAGCCTGAGTTATCGCGCGTCCGGCCGCTGCGGACAACCGGTGCAAGCTCGTTACAAGCAAGTAGTCATCGGCGCCGCGTTGCAACATCTCCACCGCAACCTCCTCGCCGGGGACTGTGGAGATCACGACGACCGGAATGCCGAGCTCGCAGCGAACGACGATGTCCAGTGTCGCCCGAGCGTCGATGGCGGACGGGTTGTGAGAGGCAAGAACGATGTCCCAAGATCGTTCGCCCAGCGCTCGGCGCAACCCGTCTTCATTGACGACCTGTACTGCTTGCACGTCGTAGGCTCCCGACAGCGCCGCCTCGGCACGGGCGCCGTCGCCAGGCTCGGCACCGACGATGAGGACTGACAGCGTCGTCCTCGCGAACGGGTCAGCGACGAGGTCAGACCTGACTGTAGGGGCCGAGGCGGCCTGTAACGCTTCACCCCCCGCTTGGGCGGCCTGAGCCATCGCTCCCCCCAATCCACCATGAGCAAGCTATGCACAGTGTGCGTCGACACAATGGCGAGCGTGCGAAACCCGCACAATTTGTCGAGAATCAGCCGAAATAGCCCTGCGAGCGCAGCCGTCATCCCCGCTCCCACCGTGCTGCAGCAACGGAGGCGGTTCTGCTAGCACGGCGCCGCGCCCCGGCCGCTACGACCGAGCAGCTACCTCAGGTCAGCCCGAGCTCGACGCGAGCGGCCGGGTCGCAGTCGTCGAGCAAGTCCAGGCAGCGGGCGAACTCGTCGGTCTCCCCGATCATGTCGGCCGCCCGCGCCAGCGCCGCCACACAGCGCAGGAAGCCACGGTTGGGCTCATGCCGGTACGGGACCGGCCCGAACCCCTTCCAGCCGTTTCGCCGCAACTGGTCCAGCCCGCGGTGATAGCCGGTCCGGGCGTAGGCATAGGCGGTGACCGCCTTGTCGTCGGCCAGCGCCTCCTCGGCCAGGCACGCCCAGGCCACCGAGGCGGTCGGGTGCGCGGCGGCCACGATCGCCGGTTTCTCACCCGCCAGGAGTTCGGCTTCGGCCTCGATATCACCGGGAAGCAGCACAGGCTCTGGACCGAGAAGATCACCAAACGATGTCATTGCCCCATTGTGCCGGTGCCACCGCCAGCAGTTGGTCGCACCCAACCGTTAGGGTCTGATGCAACAGCACTTCAGGAGGACGGCAGCACCCCATGTCGAACCCATCCGGGCCCGACCACGACGACGAGACCAAGCCCGTCGTCGGAGGCGATGACGAGCAGCCGACTCAGGAGACCGAGGCGGCCACCGAGGCCATCGGGGCCAGCGATGCGCCGGCCGAACGTCGTTTCACCGCACCGGGATTCGATGCGGGGTCGACGCAGATCATCCATCGCGAGCCCGACCCGGAGACCGAGATCATCTCCACCCCGACCGAGGTTTTCCCGGTCTCGGGCACGCCGCGCACCGGTCCACAGGCCATCCCGGCGCGCCCCGCTCCGACCCGCCGGCGTAGCTGGGCGCTGGTGCTCGCGGTGATCGCCGTCATCGTGGCGCTGGCCGCGCTGGCGATCCTGGCCACCTTCCTGCTGACCCGCGACCGTACGCCCAAGGCGTCTCGGGAGGACATGGTCCGCTCGACCATCCAGAACTTCGACGCGGCGGTGCAGAACGGCGACCTGGCCGCCCTGCGCGGGTTGACCTGCGGCCAGACCATGGACAGCTACGTCAAGTACGACGATCAGGCCTGGTCGGACACGCACGCGCGGGTGGCCGCGGCCCGGCAGTACCCGGTGGTGGCCAGCATCGACGAGGTCGTCGTCAACGGCGATCACGCCGAGGCCAACGTCACCTCGTTCATGGCCTTCGACCCGGCCACCCGGTCCACCCGCAGCTTCGACCTGCAGTTCCGCGACAACCAGTGGAAGATCTGCCAGGCGTCCTGAGCGATTTCGGCGCGTTAGCCGGCAGACACGCTGCGGCCTGCGCTGTGCAGGTCGTTGCACGCCTCGATGACGCGCTCGGACATGGAGGCCTCGGCCTTCTTCAGGTAGCTGCGCGGGTCGTAGACCTTCTTGTTGCCCACCTCGCCATCGATCTTCAGCACACCGTCGTAGTTGGTGAACATGTGCGCCGCGAGCGGGCGGGTGAACGCGTACTGGGTGTCGGTGTCGACGTTCATCTTCACCACGCCGTACCGCAGCGAGTCCTCGATCTCGGACTTCAGCGAGCCCGAACCGCCGTGGAAGACGAAGTCGAACGGCTTGGAACCCTCGGGCAGGCTCAGCTTGGCCGAGGCCACCTTCTGCCCCTCGGCCAGCACCTCGGGCTTGAGCACGACGTTGCCCGGCTTGTAGACACCGTGCACGTTGCCGAAGGTCGCGGCCAGCAGGTACTTACCGTGCTCGCCGGCGCCGAGCGCCTCGATAGTCTTCTCGAAGTCCTCTGAGGTGGTGTAGAGCTTCTCGTTGATCTCGGCCTCGACTCCGTCCTCTTCGCCGCCGACCACGCCGATCTCGATCTCGAGGATGATCTTGGCGGCGGCGGCCTGCTTGAGCAGTTCCTGCGCGATCGACAGGTTCTCGTCGATCGGGACCGCCGAACCGTCCCACATGTGCGACTGGAACAGCGGGTCCTGTCCCTTGGCGACACGTTCGGCGGAGATCGCCAGCAGCGGACGAACGTAGGTGTCGAGCTTGTCCTTGGGACAGTGATCGGTGTGCAGCGCGACGGTGATCGGGTACTTCGCGGCCACGACATGGGCGAACTCGGCCAGCGCCACCGCGCCGGTGACCATGTCTTTGATACCCAGACCGGACGCGAATTCGGCTCCGCCGGTGGAGAATTGGATGATGCCGTCACTGCCGGCATCAGCGAAGCCCTTGATCGCGGCGTTGACGCTCTCCGAGCCGACGCAGTTGATCGCCGGGAACGCGAACGAGTGCTCTTTGGCGCGGCCCAGCATCTCCGCATAGACCTCGGGCGTTGCGATGGGCATGGCACTTCCTCTCGACGCTGGCGCTGAATGGAGTCAGTATGACAAGAAGCAGGTCGACTGGCACGGCGCTGATCGCGGCCCCCGGTACCCTTGGGCGTCGTGACCACCACGACCCTGGCGCTCATGCCGGATTTTCTCGACCCGCTCAAGCTGATCGAGCAGTTCGGCACCTGGGCCCTCGTCGGCATTCTGGTCGTCGTCTTCATCGAGTCCGGCGTGCTGTTTCCGGTGCTGCCCGGTGACACACTGCTCTTCGTCGCGGGCATGCTCGCGGCCGGAACCGCCGCTCGGGGCGCTGACGTGGATGCCAACTTCCAGCTGTGGCAGCTGCTGGTGTTCATCCCGATCGCCGCCGTGCTCGGCGGGCAAGTCGGCTACTTCGTGGGCCGCTTCCTGGGCACCGCGATGTTCAAGCCCAACGCGCGGATCCTCAAGCAGCGCTACCTGGACGAGGCGCACATCTTCTTCGAGCAGCGCGGGCCGTTTGCGATCGTGCTCGCCCGGTTCGTCCCGATCGTGCGCACGCTGGCCCCGATCACCGCGGGTGCGGCGAGGATGAAGTACAGCGTCTTCACGCTGTACAACGTGATCGGCGCAGTCCTGTGGGGCGTCGGTCTGACGCTGCTCGGCTATGGGCTGGGTCAGTTCGAGATCGTCCAGAAACTGCTCGAGCCGATCTTCATCCTCATCGCGGTCGCGTCCGTGGCTCCGATGGTGTGGGAGTGGTACAAGCGCCGCAAGGCGGCCGGGGCAGCGACGGATGCGCCGGACCCGGTGACCGAGTCCTGACGACGGGTGCCGTTACGGCCAGGAGCGTCCGCCCGAACTCGACACTGTCGGCTTCGGCAAGTTGGCACCCGGCACCTGCGAGTTCTGTACGGCAGCCATGCACAGACCCAATCGGCCGGGCAGGCACGTCCCGCCCGTACCCGAGATCACGATATTGCCGCTGGCCTGCGACCAACAGATCCCGGTTTTCGCGTCATAGACCTGCCCTGCCGTGCACGCGGCGTGCGCCGGCGGTGCGGTCACCAGCGGTGCGGACATCAGCGCTGCCCCGCAGAGTGCGGCGATCAAGAACCCTGGAACCGTGATTCGGATCTTCATGGCGATGCTTCTCCGTCGGTGAGCGGGGCTGGGGAGGTCTCGGACCGAGCTGGCGCTCATGCCGGCGGGGTGATCTTCGTCTGCTCGTCAATGACCTTGACGGCGTCCAGGATGATGTCCTGCTGTCCGTCGAGGGCATCGGCGTTCAGCTGCAACGCGAACAGTCCGTCCTTGCCCGGGATCACCACGGTCTTCTGGGCGGCGATGCGCTTCTTGCCGTCTTTGGTGTAAGTGCCGGCGTACTGGACGGCATCGAAACCGGACAGGGAACTCTTGTTCGGGGGCCCGATCGGGACGAAGCCGGGCATGTCGTCAAGCTGGCTCGGAGCCAACTCGAGCACCTTGGCTGCGTCGACGTTGCCGGCCAGCTTCACCGCGATCGCGTACATGAACGGTGTGTCGTTGGGGTCGGCGGGCTTGTCGTAAAGGATTGCGCCATAGGCCCACTCCGGCGTCTTGTCACCGGCCGGACTCCAGCCGGGCGGGAACGGGAAGTCGAAGTCCGGCGTTCCGGGATCCCCCGGCTTGATGGGGGTTTCGGCGATGTTGTTCTCGGTGATGTATTCGTTGATCGTTTTGTTTGGGCGCGCGACGGGCGTCGACGGTGCGCTGCTGGCTGTCACCGACGTCGTCGTCGCAGAGTTGGTGGCCGATGTCCCGGAGCCGGTCTTCGATCCGCAGCCGACGAGCGTGACGCCCAGAACCACGGCCACTCCCGCCGCGGCGATTGCCGTGATCTTGTTCATCGGATTCCACGTCCTTTGTTCTGGTTGTCAGATGGAAGATAGTCCGCAGCGATGCGGAGAGAATCGAAATTGACGTACTGGTCAGCGGTAAACAAGAGACGTGCTGGCGGAAGGTGCTTTTCGATCGTTCTTCCCGCTGGCCATCACACTGCCCAAGCTGACTCCCAGGCGACGCACAGCGGTTCTCACAGCAATGGCCATTAGTTTGCGCAGATCGCGTGAAAGGTCACAGCAAATGGTCAAGATCCTCTCCAGTGGACTCGTAGTTTCGGCAGGTATCGCGCTGGCAACAACATTCGGCGGGGTGGGCGTCGCCCACGCCGACAGCCCCACTACCACGTTTGCCGTCCAGGACGGCGACAGCGGCGCGGCCGGGGCGGCCATCGACTCCGACGGCACCCAGGGTGACTACAAGGCGGCGGTCGACGGAACGATGAACGGTCCGTTGATCGTGGCGACGCCCCAGACCTAGGACTGCTTGAGCCGCGCCAGCGCGGCGAAGCTAGTCAGCCTGCCGACGGCGCAGGACCGTAATGAGGATCAAGAGCACCAGCGCGGCGACTCCGGCCGCCGCGTACTTGGTGACCGAGGTGCCTCCGGCCAGCTGCAGCAGGTCAATCGGCTCCGGCTCGGGCGCCATGCGGGGTGCGGAGGCGGCAGGCGCCGGGGTGCCCAGGGCGTCGGCGCCCGGCGTGGCGGGGGCCGCGACCACGACCTCCTCGGCGGGGGGTTCGTCGCCGGCAGCCAGCTTGTCCTCCAGCGAGTCGACGAACTGCCCGAGGAGCTTCTCGGAGACCTGCTGCAGCATGCTGCTGCCGAACTGGGCCAGCTTGCCGACGATCTTGAGGTCGGTCTCGACGGTGACGCGGGTGTGGTCGCCGGCCTCGTGCAGCTGCAGGATGACGACAGCGGCGGCGTTGCCCGTGCCGCGCGCCTCCTTGCCCCGGCCGTCGACGACGGCGCGGTGGGTGGCCTCGTCGCGCTCCACGAAGTGCGCCTTGCCGCTGAACTCGCTGGTCACCGGCCCAACCTTCACCTTGACCTTGCCCAGGAAATCGTCACCTTCCTGGCCGACCAGCTGCGCACCCGGCATCAACGGGACCACCTGCGTCATATCGCTTAGGACCTCCCAGGCCGTCGCGATCGGAACACTGACGGTGAATTCGTTGTCGATCTTCATGGGCTCTCCTCATCCGGTGGCGAGCGCGGTGCGGTACTCGTCACGCATCAGCCTGCCAGGGGGGTGGGGTGGGCTGGCGCACCGACCCCCGATGTGATAGAGCGGCGCTGCTACCGACTCAGATTCTCGCTCAATTGCGCTGCCGCCGTGGGTCTGTCGTGATCCTCGTCGTGGTGGATTCGACCGCGGGTCGCCGACAGCGGACTCCCACCGCCACCCCATCGGCGGGCAATGATTTCCGCCGCGATCGATACCGCGGTCTCCTCAGGAGTGCGGGCGCCGAGGTCCAGCCCGATCGGGCTGGCGAGCTTGCTCAACTCTGCGTCGGTCAGGCCGGCCTCGCGTAGCCGGGCCAGCCGGTCGTCGTGGGTGCGCCGCGATCCCATAGCCCCGATGTAGCCGATGTCCAGCCGCA
The DNA here is from genome assembly GCA_000230935.2 of Mycolicibacterium rhodesiae JS60. GTDB lineage: Bacteria > Actinomycetota > Actinomycetes > Mycobacteriales > Mycobacteriaceae > Mycobacterium > Mycobacterium rhodesiae_B. The sequence continues at coordinate 1,141,656 of AGIQ01000002.1, read as the reverse complement.
GTGCCAACTCCAGCAGCGGCACGTCGAACTTGGCGTCGTGGGTGAGCACGCAGATCACGGTGCGGGTGTCGATCGCCCCCGCCTCGACCTGGGCGGCCAGATAGCGATGCGGCCAGTCGACGACGACCTCATGGGCGGTCGGGAATCGGGCGGGCGTCGCGAACACCCCACGGGCATCACACACGGTGACGCGGTAACCCAGGAAGGCACCCTGGGCAGCCACGGCGGCGGCGAAGTCGATGGCGCCGAACACCAGCATCCGCGGGTGAGGGGCGTGGCTGGCCACGAACACCTCCAAACCCTCGCCGCGGCGCTGCCCGTCGCGACCGTAGGTGAGCACCTCACTGCGGCCGGTGGCCAGCAGGCCGCGGGCGTCATCGGTCACCGCGGCGTCGGCCCGCGCTGACCCCAGCGTGCCGTCGGCACTTTCGGGTCCGAGGACCAGCCGGCGCCCCAACCAGTTCGGGTCGGGGTGGGCTATCACCGTGGCGATCGCGACCGCCCGATGCTGGGCGACGGCATCGACCACCTGGTCCAAGTGCGGAAAGCTGCGCTGCGAGATCGGCTCGACGAAGATGTCGAGGATCCCGCCGCAGGTCAGTCCGATGGCAAAGGCGTCGTCGTCACTGACCCCGTACCGCTGCAACCGGGGTATGCCGGTGGCGACCACCTCGGTGACTGATTCGTATACCGCGCCTTCCACACACCCGCCCGACACCGAGCCGCTGACCGAACCGTCGGGCGCGACCACCATGCCCGCGCCGGGCTGCCGCGGAGCCGACGAGAACGTGCGCACGACGGTGGCCAGACCGGCGGTTTCGCCGGTCTGGCAGATCGCCGCAAGCTCGGTGAGCACGTCCTGCACAAAATCAAATCTAAGCGGATTTCACCGCTTGAGCACATATTCGCGAAAAGCAATGGCGGAGCGCGCGTTTGCCTCGCACTTATCCGCGCCGGTCAACTGGGGAAGTTGACGTCCTTGGTGACGGCTTCCCACTCGTCGATCGAAGCCGAGAACGCCGCGAGCTTGTCGCGGACCGCCTTGAGGACGTCGCGGCCGAGCAGCAGGCGAAGTGGCGGCTCGTCGAGGCCGGCGACCATCAGCACCGCCTCGGCGACCTTACGTGGATCCCCGGGCAGATGGTCGGCGAAATCTTTGATCAAGTTCTTGCGGGTGCCGACGCTGTCGTCGTAATCACCGATCGGCGTGGACGATTCCCACATCGACCGTTTGGCCCAGTCGGTGCGGAAGGCACCGGGCTCGATGGCCGTCACCTTGATCCCGAGTGGTTTGACCTCCTGGGCCAGCGCCTCGGTGAGCGCTTCCAGCGCGAATTTCGTCGACGAGTAGTACGCGTTGGGCGGGTTGGCCACCAGTCCCGTCATCGACGAGATGTTGATGATGTGCCCGGCCCCACGTTCCCGCATCGACGGCAATACCGCTTTGATGGTGTCGACGACACCGAAGTAGTTGGTGTCGAACAAGAGTCGGACCTTCGCGTCCTCACCTTCCTCGACCGCCGACAAGTACCCGTTGCCAGCGTTGTTGACCAGTACGTCCACCCCGCCGAACGTGGCATCGGCCGCGGCCACCGCGTCGGCGATCAGGTCCTTGTCGGTGACGTCTAGCGCGATCGCCAGGGCATGATCGCCGAACTCGTCGGCCAGATCCTGCACCGACACGATCCGCCGAGCGGTCACCACTACGTTCTTTCCGGATTCCAGTGCGGCCCGCGCGATCTCACGCCCGATACCGGTGGAGCATCCGGTAACCAGCCAGCAACCCATCTCAGTTGGTCCTCTCGTTCGGGGTGCCTTCCGGGAGCCTGCGCAGGTAGGCGCGGCGGCGCTGGGCCAGTTGTGCGGCTCGCTGGGCCGGCGTCACGCGCGCGATATCGGGTAGTTCGTCGTCGAGCTTGTCGAGTGCGACGACCCGCCCACGCGCGCCGAGATCCGGTCGCGGACCACCCTCTTCGAACTCTGCCATTCGCAGCGTCAGAATACCTTCACGCAGGCCGGCCGAGTCGATCCAGTTCGCCACACCGGGATCGACTGGCGAGATCACATACGTGTAGCTGCCGTCGTCGTTGGCCACCGACTGCGCCTTGTTCAGGCTGCCCGTGCGATCGACGATATCGAGCGTGGTACCCCAGATGTTGCTCAGTGGAACGGTGAAGTACTCGGCGCCACCGTCTTTGACGTCAACCACGAATGTCTCGTCCGGGCCGAGATCGAACCGGCCCATGACGTACACCTGATTCTTCATCGCGCCGACTTTGTCCGCAGACCAGGCCAGGTTGAAATTGTTGGCCGGCATCTTGTAGATGCCGTGGCTGAGCTTGCCGGTGAAGTTCGCGAAGTAGGCCATCATCTCCGCGGTGGCCTCGGCTTGTTCGTCCAGAGTGCGGGCCGGCGTGACCGGTGCCTCGCCGAGCCGCTCCACCATGATGTGGTTGGGATCGTCACGCTCCCAATCCAACAGAACATCGCGAATGTAGAACTCGTGCGCCTCCGCCGTCGTCTGCACGTGGTTGGGGCGACCGCCCGGGGGCGCGGAATCCGCTGTGATAGTGTAACTTCCGTCGCCGTCGACTTCCATGGTCTTGCCGTTCAGCACGGCGACGGTACCCATGTTGGCATCCCAGAGCGTGAAGTAATTCTCCGTCATCCGGTTGTTCCCGACACGGCCCCGGATCTCGTAGCGTTCGTCACCCGAGATCGGGATCACACGGTAAACGGTGTCGGGATTATCGATACCCCAACGTGATCCGGGGATCAGCCGGTCACCCACCGGATGTGCCAGCCGGGTGATGCAGCTGACCTTCGGCCGCTGCTTGTCTTGGTTCGACGACCATACCGCGGCGGAGAACATGACCTCGGCAAACGCCGCGTCGAACCGCTCCCGCATGGCCTCGGAGGCGTTGGCCCGGCTCAGCCAGTTCGACGCGACCGTCTCATAGGCCGCCTTGACCGTCGGGTGCTCGGTCAGCTCGAGTGCGGCCAGTTCCTGCTCGTGCTGCGACGGTGTCGCCACCGCATCGTCGGCAATCATCGGTCGTCCTCTCGAAAGCATTTGTTATACAACGCAAATCGTTCGTCCACTTGCGCATCGGTCAGGCCGTAGGCGGCCAGGTCGTAGGGCGGCCGCGGAACTTCGCACGGACGGGACGCCAGCCAGTCGGACATCGCCGCAACCACCGCGTCGGTCAAGGGCAGGCCGAGTGCAGCATAGATCCGCCCGACCTGGCCGATCGGATCGGCGACCGCGTCGCCGTAGTGGATGTCGGTGACCCGCGACGACTCGTCGGCCCAACCGTCCCGCGCTGCCATCGCGCGATCATTGGTCCAGCCCATCCGCTCCAGCCATTGGGCGCCAACACGATTCGTGTCGACATTGTCGGCGTGCATGCGTGCAGGGTCGCGTTGAGGCTGGCGCCCGAAGCGACCGTGGTACGCGGATCACGATGCATGTGCACGATGTGCACGTCGGGGAATTGTGCCCGCAGCGTCTCCAGATAGCCCAGGTGCGCCGGGGACTTCAGCACCCATCGTCCGGCGGTGACACCGCGCTGACGCTTCTGCCACTGCAGGAACCGCAGCATCCGGTGCAGGTAGTCATACGCCGGCTCGAAATCCTGTGCGTTCAGCCATGATCGGTAGTTGGGCAGATACGCCCCGGACTCCGGGACGTGAGACAGGAACGCGTCGGCCAGGAAGACGATCTCCTCCTCCGCTTCCCGCGCGTACATCGGATGGATGGCGAACAGCTCCGGCGCCAGCTCGCGTGACTTGTTCTCCCGCATCTCACTGATCGCGAGGCGGGGGTCGGTACCGGCGAAGTCGTAGCCCAGCTTGGGCGCAGCCTCCACGACCTCCCAGCCACGCGCGCAGTGCAGTCGTTCATCGGCGGCGAGCAGACGCTGCAGCAGCGTGGTGCCACTGCGCATCATCCCGACGACGACGATCGGGGCCTCGATGTGTTCCTCGAGGATCTCGGGATGGCGGCGGATCCACTCTTGCGTGCGCAGCCGCATACGCAGGCTGTGCACGAGACCCGACCGCAGGATGTGCTCGCCGATCGCGTTGAGCCCGGCGCCCGGATAATCGTCGAGCAGCACCGCCAGCGGCTCTTGGAAATCCCCCGGACCCCACTCGGTCAGACCTTCCTTGGTGACCGCGTCGGCAAGCACCCCGTCCATCGCGAACACACCCGAGGTAGCCATCGGGTCAGAACTTCAAATGCTGGCTCACGTCGCCGACCTGGTCGACGAACATGGTGCGGGAGTCGAACCACCATTGACCGTCGACCCGATGAAAGGTGTCGTGATAGTGGCCGGTGACGATCACCTGCAGCGGGAGGTCCGGCGTGGCCTGGGTGACGCAGTAGTAGGACTTGCTGCGCGCCGTGCCCGCGTCCTCGTCGAGGTAGAGCTGCACATTGCTGGTGTTGTGCTTGGTCTTCGGAGTCCCGTCCTCGTAGAGACGGGTGGCCATCTCATACATCGCCCGCACTCGCTCGGGCCCGTCGAACACCGTCTCGGGTGGGCCGTTCTCGACGCCACAGATCCGGCCGTGCGTGAACAACGCGGCGACGCCGTCGAGGTCCCCGGCATCGAGCAGTTCGGCATAGGTGTAGATGAGGTTCGTGATCGCCTGCGCGCTGTCACTCATAACAAGGGGCATGATCGCAGAGCAATTGCTTAGATGGTCTTGTTTGTCCTGAATTCATAGCTATGCTCGCCGACGTGACGCAGTGGTCGCCGACCCGGCTCGGCAATCTGACCGGTAAACGGATCATCGTGACGGGCGCGACCAACGGCGTCGGTCTCGGCACGACGCGGGCGCTGGCCGACGCCGGCGCACACGTCATCATGGCCGTCCGCAACACGGCACTCGGCGCACAGCGCGCCGCCGAGACCGGCGGCTCCACCGAAGTGCTCGAGGTCGATCTCTCCGACCTCGCCTCGGTTCGAGCATTTTCAGACAGGCTCGACGGCGACATCGACATCCTCATCAACAATGCCGGGGTGCTGACCGACCAGCGCCGCGAGACCGTCGACGGTTTCGAGACGACGCTGGGCACCAACCTGCTCGGGCCGTTCGCGCTGACCAATCTGCTGTTCGCCCGAGTGCGCTCGCAGATCATCAACGTCGCCTCCGATGGCCACCGGATGGCCACCCTTCGGCTCGACGACATGCACACGCGGCACACGAAATGGACCGCGATAGGTGCCTATACGCACTCGAAGCTCGCGATGATGCTGTGGGGCCTCGAACTCGACCGGCGCCTGCGGGCGGCCCACTCCGGTGTCGTCAGCCAGCTGGTTCATCCCGGCTGGGTGGCGTCCAATCTGTCGAACATCGGCGAGTCACGGTTGATGTCTTTGGCGCACAAGGCGGTCAAGGTGGTGGCCGACCGGTTGGCCAACGATATCGACGAGGGTGCGGTGCCGACGCTGTACTGCATCAGTGAGCCGATACCGCCGGGCAGTTTCGTCGGGGCCAGCTCGCGGTTCGGTCTTCGCGGCGAGCCGGCCCTGATCGGCCGCTCGCCAGGGGCGTGCGATTACGATGCGGCCGCCCGAGTCGTGCAGTTCGCCGAACAGGAAACCGGCACAACACTTCCCGTCTAGCTGGCTCACGTCGGCCAGGTGGCCTCCAGGGCTCGGATCAGGCTGGCCGAATCCCACGGCCCGCGATGGCGAAGGCCGTTGACGAAGAACGTCGGCGTCGCATTGAGGTCCATCAGCTCGGCGTCCAGCGCATCGTCGTCGACCCGGTGCAGTACGCGCGGTGAGTGCAGGTCTTCGTCGAATCGGGTTATGTCACAACCGACCTGATCGGCATAGCGGTAGATGTGCTGCCATTCCAGATGCTCCTGGAATTCGAACATCATCGCCCCCATATCGAAGAACTTGCCCTGCAGGGCAGCCGCCTCGCTGGCCCTGGCGGCATCCGCTGCCCGCGGGTGTACCCGCTCCAACGGCAGATGCCGCCACACGTACCGCAGTTGGTCACCGAAGTGGGCGCGGACTTCGTCAATCGATCCGGTGGCACGGCTGCAGAACGGGCACTCGAAGTCACCGTATTCGACCAAGGTGAGCGGCGCGTCGACCCGGCCCCGCAGGTGATCGCGGTCCGGATCGACGTCGCGGACCAGCTTGAGGCCGACCGCGACCGGTGGACTGAGCCAGTCGGTGAGCCGGAAGACCGCCCATCCCAATATGAATGCGATGACCGAGGCCGCCAGGACACCGACGCGCGCCAGGTCCGCCGAATGGGGATCGACGATCGCCAGGTCGACGATGAACAGCGAGATGGTGAATCCGATCCCGGACAGCGTTGCGCCGCCTGCGATCCGCCGTAGCGTCAGCCCCGGCGAAAGCCGGCCGAGCCCGGTGCGCTGCACAATCCAGGTCGCCCCGGTGATGCCGATCAACTTGCCGAGCACCAGACCGACCACCACACCCCAGGTGAGCGGCGAGCGCATCGCGGCCATCACGGTGTCGGCGTCCAGTCGCACACCGGCATTGGCCAACGCGAACAGCGGCAGGACCCCGAAGGACACATATGGTCCGAAGCCGGTCACCAGCCGCTCGTTGATCGAGATCGAGTCGCGCAGGCTGCGGGTGGCTGCCCGCGCATACTCCGAGTTCGGCGACTGGCGGAACGCCCGGATGACTTCGACTGCCGCCTCCACCCGCTGACGCTCGGGGGTGAACACCGGAATCACCAGCGCCACCACCACACCGGCGAGCGTCGGATGCACGCCGCCGTTGAACAAGGCCAACCACAGGGCAACGGCCAGAACCGAATACGTCACACCACGGATCGCCGCGGGCAGATAGCGCACGGCGGCCAGCGCAACCATCAGCACGACGGCGGCCAGTAGCGGGACGAGCCGGATGTGGTCGGAGTAGAACAGCGCGATGGCGGCCAGCGCGCCGACGTCGTCGACGACGGCCAGGGTGAGCAGGAAGGTGCGCAGCCGCGCCGGGTATTTGGGCGCGATGATCGCCAGCGCGCCGACCAGGAACGCGGTGTCGGTCGAGATGACCACCCCCCACGCGCTGGCGTTGTCGCCGGAAGGATTGAACAGCAGGAAGATCACCGCGGGCAGGATCAACCCGGCGATCGCGGCGACCACCGGTACCACGGCGCGGGAACGCTCCGTCAGTTCACCGATGGTGAACTGGGCCTTGACTTCCAGGCCCACGATGAAGAAGAAGAACGCCATCAGAGCGTCGTTGACGATCTCCTTGACCGTCAGCTGGCCGTGGAAATCGCCGAAGCTCAGTCCGACGTGCGTTGCCCAGAACTCGGAATAGGTGTGCGCCCAGGGCGAATTCGCCCAGAGGATGGCCACGACGGTGAAAGTCAGCAGCAATGCCGCGGCGGCGTTCTCGCCGAAGCGTTTCGCTGTCGGGTCACGACCCAGCCGGCTGCCTCTCACGCTGTCACCGTATGTGCCGCCTCCATCAACATCCAACCCGACAGCTGTACGGACAGATCCCGCTCGGGCGTCTGCGACGAGTTCACCGCGCCCTCGACGAATTGTGCCTGGCCGCCGGCGGCGGTCGGAACCTCGGCGACGCTGTCCCAGGAGGGCCCGAACAACGGCAACCCGTCCACAGTTTGACGGTTGTCCCACGCCGCCTCCGCCGACGCCAGGACGATCGCCCGGGCCGCGTCCCTGGCCGCCGCCGATTCATCGCCCGAGACGGGAAGTTCGGTCGCTGCGAGCGCCAGATACCGGGCGGTGATCCCGGAGAACAGCCCGCCGTCGCCGCCGCCCGCGCCGTTGAGGATTCCGCCGGGCGCCATGTGTGCCCCGATCGCCGCGACCAGCCGTCGCACCCGGGCCGGGTGCCGGTCGTCGTGGGTGTACACGGCCAGCTCGGTCTCCAACCCCAGCACCACGCCCTGGCAGTAGGTGTACTGCGCACGCACCAGTGAACCCCCTTGAATGCCGTCGAACACCAGGTGCGTTTCGGGGTCGATCAACGTTTCGTCGATCCAGTCCGCCATCTGCTGGGCACGGCGCACAGGTTCGCCCCGGGAGGTGAAGTAGCGCGCCAGGAAGATCCCGGCCGGACCGTTGGCGGGCGCGTTGAAGAACTGATCCTGTTTCCGCCAAGGGATCCCACCGCCGTCCTCGGGCACCCACGCCGTCAAGAACTGTTCGGACAGGGTCGCCAGTGCGCGCGGACGATCGACCCCGGCCACCCGCCCGGCGCGCTCCAACGCCAGTGCCAGCCAGGCCATGTCGTCGTAGTAGCTGTTGGTCCAGCGGCCGTTGTTACGCAGCCGGTGCCCGCGGATCTGCCGCTTGATCCTGTCCAGCCGGTGGGCCTGCGGATCACGCAGTTGCGCGTCGATCAGGCAGTCCAGCAGGTGCGCCTGCCACCAGTAGTGCCACGTCCCGAACCAGCGGTCACCGCGGGCGGGCGGCCAGCTGACGATGCCGAGCTGCGTTCCGGGCAGGCTCCACACCCGCTTCAGATGGCGCTTCGCGATCGCCGCCTCGGCGCTGGCAGCGCGGTTCGCCCACAGCTGGTCCATGCCGACAATCCTGCCCTACCAGGCTGCAGAGAGATCGGCCCATTGCCTGATCCAGGCGTGCATCGCGATGCCCGCGGCGACGGCGGCGTTGATGCTTCTGGTCGAGCCGAATTGCGCAATCGAGACAGTGATCGCCGCTCCCGACCGGGCCGCCTCGGAGATGCCGGGCCCCTCCTGGCCGAACACCATCAGGCAGTCGCGCGGCAGCGCCGTCGTTTCCAGTGGGACCGCACCCGCGATGTTGTCGACGGCGACGACGGTCAGTCCGGCGCCGGCCGCGAACGCCAACAACTCGTCGGTGCTGTCGTGGTGGGCCAACCGTTGGTAGCGGTCGGTGACCATGGCACCACGACGATTCCAGCGTCGGCGCCCCACGATGTGCACGGTGTCGACGGCGAGGGCGTTGGCCGTGCGGACCACTGCGCCGATATTGGCGTCGTTGCCGAAGTTCTCGATCGCGATGTGCAGCGCGTGCCGCCGACGATCGATATCGGCGATGATCGCCTCTCGCGTCCAGTAGCGGTAGGCGTCGACGACATTGCGAGTGTCGCCCTCGCGCAACAGTTCCGCGTCGTAGCGAGGGTCGTCGGGCGGTTCACCCGGCCAGGGCCCGACGCCGGGGGCGCCGGTGCTCCACTCGGTGGGGCCGGTGTCAGTCACGGGTCACCCCGAACGCTCGTTACACCGCGGACGGTGTCAGAGCTGCCGAGCGCAGCTTCACTGTTGATGAGAACAACAGCACCGGTGCTCCGGAGATCAGCAACCGAGACGTCCTGGCCCGACGACGTCACCGACTCCCCGGTGCGGGCCTGAGCGACTCCGCGACTGGATTTGCTGGACGAGGGTGGGCACGCGGACGTGCAGATCACACTGACGGCCGAAGGAAAGACCGTTGCGCGAGGAGCTATTTTTCGTCCTCGCACGGCACCGTAGCGGTACTGCCACGCCAGTGCGATACAGGTCACCCAACGCCCTTTCCGACCCCTAGTTCACACCCGGGACGTACTATCCAGCCTTCGGCGCACCGGTAATAACAAATCGGTCTCCGACGATGACGAGTGTAGGGTCTCCCCCTCGGTCAGCAGCAGCGCCGCCCTTGACCTGGAATGTTGTGCGCACAGATGTTCACGGAGGCGGTCATCGTGGCTTCAGCTCGACGCCGATACACGCGGCTACCCCCCGGTAACCTGGGCTTTTCCAGCTAACGGCTGGAGTCTTGGAGCCTTTCGGCGAGATACTGATATTTGCAAGTTCGAATAAATAGCGCCCGCGCACCCTCGGCGTCCACTACGGAAACCCTATCCGCAGGCCGCCCGACAGATGGGAAATGATGAACGCTTCAGTGCTGGACTTCCCTGTTCAGAAGCTCTACCACCTGCCGGAGACGATTAGCTGGCGCGACACGGATACGGGTTGCACGATCACCTGTGCCCAACCCGACAGCGAACCCGAGCTATGGGAAGACTACCTGCAGGGAGCCACCCGTAGCTACGAAAAACATGGAGTCGAGGCGGCACTGGACCTCGAGTCGTTCGCCGACGGCCGCGACACGACCTTGTTCTACACCGCGGTGGACGACACCGGCCGGATGCTGGGTGGCCTTCGGGCCAAAGGCCCGTACTTCAGCGCCGACGAGTCGCACGCGATCATCGAGTGGGAGGGCCAGCCCGGCCAGGACACTGTCCGCAAGATGATCACCGACCGCCTGCCGTTCGGCGTGGTGGAGATGAAGTCAGCCTGGGTGAGTGACGACCCCGCCCGCAGCGGCGAGCTGACCCGCACCTTCGCCCGCACCGCCTTCCCGACCATGGAGCTGCTGGGCGCTCAGTTCATCCTGGCCACCGCCGCTGCCCACGTACTGGACCGGTGGAGCACCTCCGGTGGTGTGGTCGCCACCAAGATTCCGGCCGCGGCCTACCCGAGCGATCGCTACCGCACGAAGATGATGTGGTGGGATAGGCGCACGTTCGCCAACCACGCCGAGCCTCGGCAGTTGGCCAAAATCGTCAAGGAGATGCGCATGCTTGCGACGATCTCCGAGCAGTTCAGCAGCTTCGGCCTGCAGTACGGGAGTGGCATGTGAGTTTCGACGTCTCCGCCGATTCCGGCGCGGACGCGTACAACGCGCGAGTCCTGCTCAGCGACGATCCCCACGACGACCCCATACTGGCCCAGCTGCGCGAGCACCCGCGCACCGAATTCATCGACCGGTCCGCCGAATTCGATTCGGCCCTGCGCGCCCTTCGGCCCGCCGTCGAAACCGAGCTGCTCAACGAGCCGACGCGCTGGGCGCACTACCCGTGGCGGCACGCCGTGATCGCGGTGCCGGGGCCGCGCGCATTTCACCGCCTACGGCTCGACCGCAACCGCAACATGATCACCCTCGACGAGCAGCAACGTCTGGCCGGACTGTCGATCGGTGTCGTGGGGCTGTCGGTGGGCCACGCCATCGCACACACGCTGGCCGCTCAGGGCCTGTGCGGCGAGCTGCGACTGGCCGACTTCGACGAGTTGGAGCTGTCCAATCTGAACCGGGTACCGGCAACCGTGTTCGACATCGGCGTGAACAAGGCCGTCGTCGCGGCTCGGCGCATCGCCGAACTCGATCCGTATCTGCGGGTGCGGGCGATGACCGACGGTGTGACGGTGGACACGATGGGAACGTTCCTGGACGGGCTCGACATCGTGGTGGAGGAATGCGACTCCCTCGACATCAAGGCGGCGGTGCGGGAGGCGGCCCGCGCCCGTCGCATTCCGGTGCTGATGGCCAGCAGCGACCGCGGGTTGATCGACGTGGAACGCTACGACCTCGAGCCCGACCGGCCGATCCTGCACGGGCTCCTCGGCGATATCGGCGTCGCCGAGTTGGCGGGCCTGAGCAGCGCCGACAAGGTGCCCTATGTGTTGCGCATCATCGACGCCGGTCGATTGTCCGACCGCGGCGCCGCCTCATTGGTCGAGGTCGGCCGCACGCTATCGACCTGGCCGCAGCTCGCCGGGGACATCGCCGTCGGTGCGGCTACCGTGGCCGAGGCGGTGCGCAGGATCGGCCTCGGCGAACGCCTCCCGTCGGGCCGAATCCGGATCGACGTCTCGCACGCACTCGACGGCTTGACGGCGCCCGCACCGGTGCCGGAACCGGCCGCACCCGTTCCCACCGAGTCGACCGGGCAGGCGGACTGCGCACCTGCCGACGCGGTAGCAGCGGCAGCGCGGCGCGCCCCGTCCGGGGGAAACATGCAGCCATGGAACATCGTGTCGCACAATGACTCGGTGATCGTCGAGCTGGACCCCAAATACACCTCGGCGATGGACGTCGCCTACCGGGGCAGCGCCGTGGCGATCGGGGCGGCCGCATTCAACGCACGGGTGGCGGCAGCCGAGTTCGGCGTGCTGGGTCCGGTCACCATCACAGAGGACGACGAGCCCACCCCGCTGCGGGCCGCCGTCGAGCTGGCACCGGGCCGAGACGACACGCTGGCGGCGCTGTACGGACCGATGCTGGACCGCACGACGAACCGTCACCGCGGCACCCCGTCGCCGCTGACGACGGCGACGGTGACCGATCTGCACGCCGCTGCGCAGGCCGAGGGTGGGTCGCTGCGGCTGCTGACCGGTCGCCCCGACCTGCAGCGGGCGGCGACGATCCTGGCCGCCACCGACCGGATCCGCTATCTGCAGCCGCGCCTGCACGCCGAAATGATGTCCGAGGTGCGCTGGCCCGGCGACGATGATTCCGACGGGCTGGACATCCGCGGCCTCGAGCTCGCCGCCGCCGACATGGCGACGCTGGAGATCCTCCGCCGCGGTGACGTGATGGCCCGTCTGGCGCAGTGGAAGGCCGGCGAGGCACTCGGTCAGGACGTCACCGAACGCGTGTTGTCCAGCTCGGCGCTGGGTGTCGTCACTGTCGCCGGCCACACCCTCACCGACTACGCCCGTGCCGGTGCCGCCGTCGAAGCAGTGTGGATTGCCGCTGCGCAGCACGGCCTCGGTGTTCAGCCGGTGTCCCCGGTCTTCCTGTACGCGCACGACGATCGGGATCTCGACGAACTCGCCCCAGAGAGCGTCGCGGAGCTACGCGATCTGCAGGTTCAGTTCCGGGCGCTGACGGGAACGGGCCCGGACGAGGCGCAGGCGCTGGTGCTGAGGTTCAGCCACGCCCCTAGTCCCTCGGTACGCAGTAGGCGTCGCACAGCCAGTGGGAGGACACTCGGGTAATGGCGCTCGACACCCTCGTCACGAGTGTGGCCACCAAGCTGATGGCAGCCACGTCGGCTACCTCGGTGCAGGTGAGCCAGGACGTGCTCGCCGATCTGGTGGCGTCCTTTGGTGTCGACTTCAGCTTCCTGCGTTACAACGACCATGCGATCCGCGCCACGAAGCTGATCGCCGAATGGCCGCCGCGGCCCGACGTTCCCGATCCCGACCCGCTCGGCATCGTCTACTTCGCCGACGCGGACCCCATTTTCGCCGCCGCGGAGAACGCCAAGGAACCGGTCTTCTTCTCCCCCGACCCGGTTCCCGAGGACTCGAACGACTCCGACGACTACCAGCGCCGGGTGCAGGAGGCCAGCGGTGTCGCGCTCCCCTCGCTGGCGTCGGTGCCGCTGTTGTCCGGTGAAGTCACCACCGGAGCCCTGGGGTTCATCAAGATCGGTATCAAAACTTGGTCACCAGAAGAACTGAACGCACTCAAGGCGATCGCCTCATTGTTCGCCCAGGTACAGGCGCGGGTCGTCGCCGAGGACCAGCTGCGGTACCTCGCCGAGCACGACGACCTAACGGGGCTCCACAATCGCCGGGCACTGCTGGCCTACCTCGACGAGCGGCTGCAGGCGGACCGCCCAGGGCCGGTCTCGGCACTGTTCTTGGACCTCGACCGGCTCAAGGCCATTAACGACTACCTCGGCCACCACGCAGGCGACTGGTTCATCCAGGCGTTCGCCGAACGGCTGCGCGAGGAGACCGGCGACGACGATCTGATCGCCCGTCTCGGTGGCGACGAGTTCGTCGTCGTGCCGGCGGAACCGATGGACGCCGACGCCGCACTGGCACTGGCCCACCGGTTGCAGGCAGTGCTGCGTGACCGCGTGACGATCGGCGGTGAGATGCTCACCCGCACCGTCAGTGCCGGTGTCGCACTGGGGGTTCCGGGCCGCGACACAACGTCGGATCTGCTGCGCCGCGCCGACCAGGCGGTGCTCAACGCCAAGAACGCCGGCGGCAACAAGATCGCGGTGTTCACCGATGAGATGTCGTTGAAGAGTGAATTCCGCAACGACATCGAGCTGCATCTGCAGAACGTGATCGACGCCGGATCGCTGATCCTGCACTACCTTCCCGAGGTCGACATGCGCACCGGGGAAATCCTGGCGACCGAGGCACTCGTCCGCTGGCAGCACCCGACGCGCGGTCTGCTGCTGCCGGATTCGTTCATCAACGTCGCCGAATCAATCAACCTCGCAGGCGAATTGGGCCGGTGGGTGATGCGCGCTGCCTGTGCGGAGTTCAGCGGCTGGCAGGCCAGCGGTATCGGCAAGGATGCGGTGATCCGGATCAATGTCTCGCCGGTGCAGCTGGTCACCGACGGGTTCGTCGAATCCGTTGCCGACACGATCGCCGAATTCAATCTCGACGCGAAGTCGGTATGCCTGGAGATCACCGAAAGCGTTGTCGTGCAGGATATCGAGACCACTCGCATCACCCTGGCCGGCCTCAAGGACGTCGGCGTGCAGGTCGCCATCGACGACTTCGGCACCGGCTACAGTGTGCTGACGCACCTGAAATCGCTTCCGGTGGACACTCTCAAGATCGACAAGGGGTTCGTCTTCGATCTCGGCACCAACCCAGAGGACCTGGCGATCGTGCGCGCGATCATCGCGCTGGCCGAGGCGTTCAACCTGGAGTTGGTGGCCGAAGGTGTCGAGTCACCCACCGCCGCGATGACCCTGCTGCAGCATGGCTGCCACCGCGCTCAAGGGTTCCTGCTGTCGCGCCCGGTGCCCGCCGATGCGATGGCCGAACTTTTTGCCAAGAAGGTCATTCCGGTGGATTTTTCCTCGATGACCTGAGTCCGGTCAGGAACTGTGCAGCAGTTCGACGAGGCCGAATCGGCTGGCGGTACGACTCACCACAGCGACTTGCGCTGCGCCGTCGGACAACTTCTGTTGAATCGGCCAATCACCCGGGTCGGGAATCGGCCCGATCGACAATGCGACACCGACGGCCGCACGCACCAGCCGCGGTCCGGACGGCGTGGACAGCTCCGCACCTGCCACGCGCCCGTATTCGAATATCAGTCGTTGCAATGCCGTGCCGGTATCGTCGAGCAACCCCCGCTCATCAGCCTGCCCGCGCAACCAATCGGCCAGTTCCGCAGCGGGACAGTCAGTTTCGGGCCGAAAGTCACCGAGCACCGCCACCCGGATGGTCTCACCGGCACTGTGCATCGGCGTCATGTCATCGGGCACCTGGCTGTAGACGACGCCGAACGGCGAAGCGACACAGCGTGCTGAGAAGTCCCGTAACCGCGAGCCGAAGAACGGCTCGATGGTGGCCTTGCGGTCCTTGTTGACCACCACCGGTTTGGCATACGCGACAGCCAGCCGCAGATCTCGGTCCACCGCCGGTCCCAGGTCCTCGGTCATCGACTGAAGATAGGCGGCCGTATCGGGATCGATTGCGTCTGAAGACAACTCCGCATCGGCGAGCTCGACATCGAGGTCGAGGTCCGCACACCAGATGGCGTGGGCCAGCGCGCCAGGACCGGCGCCGGCGCAGATCACGTCGACAACGTCATCCCATTGGTATTCCGAAGCCTCGAGCGGCTCGTCGTCAATTCTCACTGCGTCAGGACGTCGGCAGTCCGAGGTCGGCCAGGCCCAGCACGCTGCGGTAGGGAACCCCTTCGGCCTCGATCGCCTCGGCCGCCCCGGTATTCCGGTCGACCACCGTCGCGACACCCACGACCGTGGCGCCCGCTTCGAGCACCGCATGCACCGCGGTCAAGGCCGAACCGCCGGTCGTACTGGTGTCCTCGACCACCAGCACCCGCTTGCCCGCCACGTCAGCACCTTCGATGAGGCGTTGCATCCCATGGCTTTTGAGCGCCTTGCGCACCACGAAGGCGTCGATCGGGCGGCCTGGCGCGTGCATGATCGCGGCGGCCACCGGGTCGGCGCCCATCGTCAGTCCGCCGACCGCCGCATAGTCCCAGTCGGCGGTGAGCTCGCGCATCAGCCGGCCGATCAGCGGCGCGGCCTGGTGATGCAGGGTCGCTCGCCTCAGATCGACGTAATAGTCGGCCTCCTTGCCGGAGGACAAGGTGACCCGGCCGAACACCACCGATAGCTGGCGGACCAGCTCGGCGAGTTCGGCGCGGTCGGCGACATTGACGTCAGGTGCGCCCACGACTTCGTCCTGTTCTGTTGTTGACCGCGCGGACCACCCGGCGCGGGACCAGCCGGCCGACCGTGGTCAGCACCTTGTACTGCGGGCCGGGAATGCTGACGATCTTGCCCTTCGCCACGTCGGCGAGGCTCTCCGCGACCACGTCGTCGACGCCAAGCCACATGATGTTGGGGATCGACGCCATGTCGATGCCGGCGCGTTCGTGGAATTCGGTGTGGACGAATCCGGGGCACACCGCGTGGATACTCACGCCGGTCCCGGCCAGCCCGTTGGCCAGCCCTTCAGTGAATGACACCACCCACGCTTTGGACGCCGAATACGTGGACCCGCGACCCGACAGCAGCCCGGCGACGCTGGCGATGTTGATCACCGTGCCGCAACCGGCGGCGATCATCGGCGGCAGAGCCGCGCGGGTGAAGTGCATGACGGCGGTGACGTTGACATCGAGTTGCGCCTGCAACTGATCGGGCGCGGCGCTCCAGAACTCGCCGGAGGTGCCGAATCCGGCGTTGTTGACCAGCACCTGCACCCCGGCTGCCAGCCGGTCGGCCACTCCTGCCCGGTCGGCGGCCTTGGTGAGGTCGGCCGGTAACACCTCGACGTCGATGCCGTCGGCAGCCCGCAGCTCGGCGGCCAGGTCCTGTAGTCGCTCGACATTGCGTGCGACCAGGACCAGGTCGTAGCCGTCACGCGCATAGCGGCGGGCATAACCCGCGCCAAGGCCTGCGCTAGGTCCGGTGATCAGCGCGACAGGACGGGACACCCCGAGACCCTATCGGCTCAGCGCTGGTAGTTGGGAGCCTGTGTGCCAGCCTGACTGGCACTGCGCGGCTGCTGCGGACGCAGCGGCGGCGGGACCTCGGCGCGTCCCGGCGGCAACTCGCCGCGGCCGGCGGGTGCCAGGGGGCGGCCCGGGGACGCGTTGCGGCGCCCGGCGGACTGGGGCAGCGCCGGCTGCGTAGTCGGTGGCAGTACCCGCAGCAGGTCGTTGAACTGCCGCACAGTCCGCAGACCCTCATCCCACTGGGCGCGGGTCGAGGAGATCGGCATGGACACCAGCGTCCAGTTCTGTTCGTTCCACATGATTTCGGCGCAGTCCGGCGCGGTGTGGGCGAAGGTGACCATCCGGCGGTCGCACGCTCGGCGGGCGGCGTCGAGGTTGGTCGAGTAGACCATCCGCGGGCCGATGGCGCCCAACAGCCAGATGTCGCTCTCGCGCGGCTCGGCGATGCCCTTGAGCCGCAGGTCCATCACGACGTTGGTACCGACCTTGCGGTGCAGGGCGATCACGGTGGCGACGTCCTCGAGGTCGAAGATGTACACCGCCTCGCCGCGGATCTGACCCAGCACCACATTCCGGGCGGTGACATCGCCGACGGTCGACATCACGCCGCGTTTCCAGCGGTCGATGATCTCGGCGGACTCGGGTTCGAAGTCGAACCCGTGCGACCGCGCCCAGGACTTGCGGCGGCGGCCCAAGCCACGTCGACGGCCGATGTCGACGTACAACAGCACCGCCGCACCCACGAAGCAGAGCGCGGACAGCGTGAACCAGAACGGAACCATTAGACGTAGCGTATCTGTTCACTGCCCGGTTGCGAGAACTCCAGCAGGTCACAAGCCCATTACGTGCCGCTATCTTGCTCAGTTGGCGATCTGGTCCCCGACCGGGTAGCTCGCTGCCGCGAGGTCGAGGATTTCCTGACGGTCGGCCGCCAACACGAACCCGGCGCCGATCGCCTGGTCCAGCGCCGCGGCGAAGCGCGCCAGATACTCGGTCCGCCCGCTCGGATACAGCCTGGCCAGCGTCTCGGCGTCGAACGGCTCACCTGACCCGAAGATCGCGAGCAGCACGTTGTCTCCCGCGCTGGCACCTGACGTCCGGGCGGTCGGGACGTCCACCCAGGGAGTGCGCAAGCCGCCGGTGGCGACGCCGTTCGCATCGACGACGATCTCGGGCGGGTCGGCGTCGGTCAGGTCGATCGGCGGCGCACTCGGCGCCGGCCGCCCGGTACGCACCCAGTCGTGCAGTCCGGCCACCGCGGCCTGCAGCACGTAGTGGTGCTGCGGGGCGAAGTTGATGAAATGCGGCAGCTGCTGACCCATCAGCTCGTTGGTCGGCGCGTAGGCCGCCACGATCTGATCCAGCGGCACCGCGCCGTTGTCGATGAACCCCACCTTGATCGTGTAGTTGTCGGCGTGCGCCGAGCCGGGGATCTCCCAGACGCGCAGCGCGTCGGTATCCGGGACGCGGGCGTGGACGTAGCCGAGCAGCCGCGCACCGAGCAGGTCGGTTTCGGTGATGACGGCCAGCACCGGCACTCGAAGGTCTGCGCGGAACGGCACCGGCCGGGTGTGGAATTCACCGGATTCATCGAGCAGGGACGTGCCGTCCAGCGGCGCCGCCGATCCGAACCGGGAGTGGATCAGGAAGCCGTCGTAGACGGCGGCGTCGGGGTCGACGTCGTTGACGTAGGTGGTCAGAAAGGTGGCCGACTGCGACTCCCCTGCCGCCAGCACGTACTGCGGGGTGAGACCGTCGATCTCCCCGGCGCGCACAGCCCGGCCGACCTGGGTGAAGATGTCGTAGGCGAACGCGTCACCCGGATGGGTCAGATCTGAATAACGTTGTGGGTCCAGGGTTTTGAGCGACGCATCGCCCACCAGGCTGAGGCCGCCCTCGATCCCGACCTTCTGTGCGGAGACGACGACGTAGGCGTAGCCCGCACGGGCGATCTCCCGGTGGGCCATGAACCAGACGGCCGGGGCGTCGATGCCGCCGCTGACGTTGAGCCATTCGACGATGACGGTCCCGTTCCAGGCGGCCCGGTCGATGGGCTGCAGGACGACGATGCGGGTCCGGTATTCGGCCGTTCCTTCCGGCGGCGCATACGACGTCGCGGTGCCCAAGACGAAGTACTCATCGGCCCGGTAGCCGATAGTGGCCAGGTCATAGGCCCCGGTGAGGAGGTTCGGTTTCCCGGGGACCGCGGTGATGACGGGATCAGTCGGCACCATCAATCAATAGCACTCGGCACCGGGTAGTCGGGATATCCCATGGCGTCATAGAGCCGGACACCCTTGTTGTTGAGCTTGGCGACGGCCCTGCTCAGACCGGCCGGCAGCGTGTCGAGAACGCGGCCCGCGGTGAGCAGGCCCCACACCCCGAACTCCGATCGCGGCACGAGCGTCTTGGCCACAGTGCGGGCGAACGCCCGGCTGTGCCGCACCGGGTCGGCCATGACCCGCTCATAGGCGGCGAAGGCCGCCACGTGGTCGCCGCCGGCCCGCTCGAGTTCACCGGCCAGCACATAGGCGCCCAGCACTGCCAGGCTGGTGCTGCCGCCCACCCCGGGTCCCGGGCAGTACCCCGCGTCACCGACGAGGGAGACCCGGCCGCGCGACCAGGTGGTCAGCTCCAGCTGGGTGATCGAGTCGAAGTAGAACGTGCCCGGGCCGTCGAGTTCGGCGAGCCAGCGATCAACGGTCGGGTGGAGGTCGGTGAATGCGGTGCGCAGCAGCGTGCGCTGCCGGGCACCGTCGCGGTGGTGATAATCGAGCTGCCGCTCTTGCCGGAACAGGAACACCGCCCGGGCATCGTCAAGGTGGTCGGCCGTATAGATCATCGCCCACCGCCCGGCATCGAGGAAGCTGGTCATTTCACCATCGCGCGCAAGCTCTTTCGGCACCGACAGCACGGCGAGATAGCAGCCGAGGAACCTGCTGTGCCCGGCGTCGGGGCCAAAGACGAGTTGCCGCACTCCCGAATGCAGGCCGTCGGCGCCGACGATCACGTCGTAGCGGCGCCGCGCCGAGCCGGCGAAGTCGACGGCGCCGTCGTCGGCGATCGCGGTGATCCGGTCGCCGAACAGGTACTCGATATCGTCCCGACCCGCGTCGTAGTAGATCTGGCTGAGGTCGTCGCGCATGATCTCGACGTGCCGGTCGGATATGACGCCGACGAGTTTCAGATAGTCGACGTCCACCGGTGGCCGCCCGTTGGTGCGCTGCAGGATCATCCGGGTGGTACCGGTGGCGCGCGCTTTGACCTGGTCGATCACGCCCATCTGTTCGGAGATCTCCATCGCCGGCCGGAAGAGGTCGACCGCGTGGCCGCCCGTCTTCCGTAGTGCGGGTGCGCGTTCGACGACCGTCACGTCGAACCCGCGGCGGGTGAGCCAGTAGGCCAGTACCGGTCCGGCGATGCTGGCGCCCGAGATGAGTACGCGCATGACGCGCTCCTTCCACTTACTTAACGATCGGTAAGTATGCACGATACAGCTTACTTAACGATCGGTCAGCTAGGGTGGCTACGTGACCAAGCCCGGGACAGGCACCCGACAACGGATTCAGGACGTCGCCCGCGAACTGTTCGGCCAGAAGGGCGTGCAGCGGACCAGTCTGCAGGACATCGCGGATCGCCTCGGCATCACCAAGCCTGCGCTCTACTACCACTTCAAGTCCCGCGAAGATCTCGTTCGCAGCATTCTGCAGCCGCTGATCGATGAGGGCGAGCGCTTCATCGCCGATCAAGAAGCGCGCGCCGCGGGCAATCGAGCAACGCCACGCGAACTGCTCGAGGGTTACTTCGACTTCCATTACCGCCACCGCGCCGATCTGCTGCTGGTGGTCACCGAGCTCACCACCCTGGCCGATCTGGGACTCATCGACAAAATGCTGGCATGGCGGGAACGGTTGTCCACGTTGGTGTTCGGACGGCGACCTACCCTCGAGCAGTCAGCGCGGGGTGTCATCGCGTTCGGCGGCCTGCAGGACTGCTGTCTGCAATTCCCCGACGCCCCACACCGGCGACTACGCGAGGCCACCGTCACCGGTGCGCTCGCGGCGCTGGGCCTGCCTGACTGACCGCGCGAGCAGTCCCCAGCTTGCGGGGACTGCTCGCGCCGAAAACTCAGCCCAGGATCAGGTGTTCACCATCCGGACTGACGTTGACCGGCACCACGTCGCCGTCGTGCACCTCACCGGCCAGCAACAGCTTGGCCAGCTGATCGCCGATGGCCTGCTGCACCAGCCGCCGCAGCGGCCGAGCGCCGTACAGCGGATCGAACCCGCGGTCGGCCAGCCACTCCTTGGCCTGCTGCGACACCTCCAATTCCAGGCGACGCTGACGCAGGCGCTTCTGTAGCTGCGCCAACTGGATATCCACGATCTGGACCAGCTCGTCGGGGTTCAGCGCGTCGAAGATGAGCACATCGTCGAGGCGGTTGATGAACTCCGGCTTGAAGGCCGCCCGCACCGCCGCCATCACCTGCTCCTCGGTACCGCCCGACCCCAGGTTCGAAGTCAAGATGAGGATCGTGTTGCGGAAGTCGACTGTGCGGCCCTGGCCGTCGGTCAGCCGTCCCTCGTCGAGAACCTGCAGCAGCACGTCGAACACGTCCGGGTGAGCCTTCTCGACCTCGTCGAACAGCACCACCGTGTAGGGGCGACGTCGCACCGCCTCGGTCAGCTGACCGCCCTGGTCGTAGCCGATGTACCCGGGCGGGGCACCGACAAGCCTTGCCACCGAGTGCTTTTCGCCGTACTCGCTCATGTCGATGCGGACCATCGCCCGCTCGTCGTCGAACAGGAAGTCGGCCAGCGCCTTGGCCAGCTCGGTCTTTCCGACACCGGTCGGACCGAGGAACAGGAACGAGCCCGTCGGCCGGTTCGGGTCGGCGACACCGGCACGCGAGCGCCGGACCGCGTCGGAAACCGCTTGTACGGCCTTCGTTTGGCCGACGACCCGTCGACCGAGCTCCTCCTCCATGCGCAGCAGCTTGGCGGTCTCGCCTTCGAGCATCCGGCCGGCCGGGATGCCGGTCCACGCCGACACCACGTCGGCGATGTCGTCGGGTCCGACCTGCTCCTTGAGCATGACGGCTTCGCGGGCCTCGACCTGCGGAAGTGCGGCGTCGAGCTTCTTCTCCACCTCGGGGATGCGGCCGTAGCGCAGCTCGGCGGCCTTGGCCAGGTCACCGTCGCGCTCGGCCCGATCGGCCTCGCCGCGCAGCACCTCGAGTTGCTCCTTGAACTCACGCACGATGTCGATGGCGTTCTTCTCGTTCTGCCACCGGGTGGTCAGCTCGGCCAGCTTCTCCCGAAGGTCGGCCAGTTCGGCACGCAGCTTTTCGAGGCGCTCCTTGGAAGCAGCATCCTCTTCCTTGGCCAGCGCCATCTCCTCGATCTCGAGGCGGCGGACCAGCCGCTCCACCTCATCGACCTCGACGGGCCGCGAGTCGATCTCCATGCGTAGCCGCGACGCGGCCTCGTCGACCAGATCGATGGCCTTGTCGGGCAGGAACCGGCTGGTGATGTAGCGGTCGGACAGGGTGGCCGCCGCAACCAGCGCCGAGTCGGTGATCTGCACGCCGTGGTGCACCTCGTAGCGGTCCTTGAGACCGCGCAGGATGCCGACTGTGTCCTCAACCGAGGGCTCGCCGACCAGCACCTGCTGGAAGCGGCGCTCGAGTGCGGCGTCCTTCTCGATGTACTTGCGGTACTCGTCAAGGGTCGTCGCACCGACCAGCCGCAGTTCGCCGCGGGCCAGCATCGGCTTGATCATGTTGCCGGCGTCCATCGCGCCTTCGCCGGTGGCACCGGCGCCGACGATGGTGTGCAGCTCGTCGATGAACGTGATGATCTGCCCGGCCGAGTTCTTGATGTCGTCGAGGACGGCCTTGAGCCGCTCCTCGAATTCACCGCGGTACTTGGCACCGGCGACCATCGAGCCGAGATCCAGTGAGATGACCGTCTTGTCGCGCAGGCTTTCCGGCACGTCGCCGGCCACGATGCGCTGGGCCAGGCCCTCGACGATCGCGGTCTTGCCGACGCCGGGCTCACCGATGAGCACCGGGTTGTTCTTGGTGCGGCGGCTCAGCACCTGGATGACGCGGCGAATCTCGTTGTCGCGCCCGATGACCGGGTCGAGTTGGCCTTCCCTGGCACGCGAGGTCAGGTCAGTGGAGTACTTCTCCAGCGCCTGGTAGCTGGCCTCGGGATCCGGACTGGTGACCCGGGCGCTGCCGCGGACCTTCACGAACGCCTCACGCAGAGCCTGCGGGGACGCGCCGTGGCCGGTCAGCAGCTTGGCCGTGTCGGAGTCACCGGTGGCCAGGCCGACCATCAGGTGCTCGGTAGAGACGTACTCGTCGTCCATCTCGGTGGCCAGCTGCTGGGCGGCGGTGATGGCCGCCAGCGACTCGCGCGAGAGCTGGGGCTGGGAGGTCGCACCGCTGCTCGATGGCAGCCGGTCGACCAGGCGCTGGGCCTCGGTGCGGATGGTGGCGGGATCGACACCGACAGCCTCAAGCAGCGGCGCAGCGATGCCGTCGGCCTGCGTGAGCAGCGCCAACAGCAGGTGGGCGGGCCTGATCTCCGGGTTGCCGGCCGCACTGGCAGCCTGCAACGCGGCGGTCAGCGCCGCCTGAGTCTTGGTTGTCGGGTTGAAAGAATCCACGACACCTCACTTTCGGTCAGGCCGTGCCCGCGGACAGTCGGAGGGGCACGGCAAAATGCTTGTCGCCTTCTTCAACATCGTCAAGGTTGAGTCTGTTCCGCTCAACTTAAACTTTTCTGAACACCCTTCGCGAGGGACTTTCGGCCTCGATTCCGGGGTATACCGCCCCGGCGTTCGAACATATGATCGATACATGGGGGACCTGGCGTCGATCGGCTACAACGGTCAGCCCGTCCGTGACCCGTTCCGGTCGGTGCGCCCGCCCATCCCGGTACTGATCGACCTCACCGTGCTGTTTCCCCGCGAGCCCCATCGGTCGGGGCGCTATCACCCGCACGGTCTGCAGATGCACAAGGTCGTCACCGGAACCCTGAGTTGTTGGGGCATCTGCGAGCAGGGCGACTGGTGGGGGTTGGTGACCTACGAGATCGCGTACGGATCACGCCGAAAGGCGGTGACGCACTGGGTGCCGGCCTGGACGTTGCGACGCAAGCCGGGCGGGCTGACGCGACGACCGTCAGGCTAGGTACGCCCGGCGTTCGGCACCGTCGTCGTGGCGTACGGGTTGGTCAGGGTGACCGTCGTCGTGGGAGTGGAGTCGTCCGTCTCCGGCGGGCTCGTCAGCTCGCCCGCGGTGTCGGACGGCGACGTCGGCGTCGGCGACGCCGGAGTCGGATTCATATCGGTAGTCGAGATCCGCGGCGAAGTCGTGCGCGATGTCGTAGACGTCTTACGAGATGTCGTCGTCGGCGTTGTGCTGATCGCCGGCGCATATGTGCCTGGCGAGTCACGTCGCTGCGAGCTGTCCGCGGTGTCCATGACTGCCCACACCAACATCACCAACAGCAGTACCGCTGCGACCCCCGAGACGTAGATCAAGGTGTTCTGCTGGCCATCGTGGCCGTCATCACCCTTTTCTTCGTCGGCATCGTTGCCCACGGGCAGAGATAGTACGGTCAGCCGTGGCCGCGCGTTGTCCGACTATCGCCAGGAGGCACCTGTGACGACCAGTCTGGGCTCAGAGCTGATCGAACTGATCCCCCTGGCGCTCGTCATCACGCTGTCCCCGCTGACGATCATCCCGGGCATTCTCATGCTGCACACGCCCTCACCCCGGCCCACCAGCATGGCGTTCTTGCTGGGCTGGGTGCTGGGCATCGGCGCACTCACCGCGGGGTTCGTGCTGGTGTCCGACGCTCTGGGCGGACTGAACAAACAGCCGACGTGGGCGCCCTACGTTCGAATCGCAGTCGGCGCGGCGCTGATCGCGTTCGGTCTCTACCGATGGTTCACTCGCAAGCGCGCCGAACACACGCCCGGCTGGCTGAAGTCGATGACCACCATCAGGCCCGCCCGCGCCTTCGTCACCGCGCTCGTGTTGGTGGTGGTCAACCCCAAGGTGCTGTTCATGTGCGCCGCGGCCGGCTTGGCGATCGGATCGGCGGGCCTGGGCACTACTGGGGCCTGGACGGCTGACGCGGTGTTCACCGCGATCGCGGCGTCATCGGTGGCGCTGCCGGTGCTGGCCTACCTGGTGGCCGGCGAACGTCTGGACGAACCGCTGAACAAACTGAAGAACTGGATGGAGGCCCAGCACGCGACGCTCGTCGCCGTGATCCTGGTCGTGCTCGGTGCCATGGTGTTGTACAAGGGCATTCACGGCTTGTAGCCGACACGCCTAAAATCGCCGCCGTGGGCCTGGAGGATCGCGACGCGCTGCGGGTGCTGCAGGCTGCGTTCGAAGAGTCCGCGGCCCCTGAGTCCGCGTCCGACGAACTGCTCCGCCGCTTCTACACCCGGTGGTTCGCCCTGGACACGTCGGTGCGTGACCACTTCCCGCCCGAGCTGGCACCGCAGCGCGCGGCGTTCGGCCAGGCGATGCATTGGGTGTTCGGCGAATTCGTCGCTCAACGCGCCCATGAGCCGGTGGCGTTCCTCGCCCAGCTGGGTCGCGATCACCGGAAATACGGTGTGACCCAACAGCATTACGACAGCATGCGGCAAGCCTGGTACTCGACGATGCGCAGCCATCTGATCGACAGCTGGACCGCGGCGGTCGACGACGCCGCCAGCCAGGCCATCAATCTGATCACCGGCATCATGGCCGGCGCGGCCGACGCCGAGGACGGACCGGCCTGGTGGGACGGCACCGTCGTCGAACACCACCGGGTGTCGCGCGATATCGCCGTCGTCCGCCTGCGCCTGGATCGGCCGATGCCCTATCACCCGGGTCAGTACGTCAACGTCCAGATCCCGCAGTGGCCGCGGCGCTGGCGGTTTCTGTCCCCGGCCATGCCCGCAGACCCCGACGGCTACATCGAGTTCCATGTCCGCGTCGTGTCGGGCGGCATGGTCAGCAATTCGATGGTGACCGAAACCCGGCCCGGCGACCGGTGGCGGCTGTCCAGCCCACACGGGGCGATGGAGGTGGATCGCGACGGCGAGGACGTCCTGATGGTGGCGGGCAGCACCGGGCTGGCCCCGCTGCGCGCGCTGATCATGGACATGTGCCGGTTCGGGGAGAACCCGCGGGTGCATGTGTTCTTCGGTGCCCGCTATCCATGCGAACTCTACGACCTGCGGACGCTGTGGGAGATCGCCGCCTCCAGCCCCTGGCTGTCGGTCTCACCGGTGTCGGAGTACGCCGGCGACCCGCCCTGGGCGGCCGACTATCCCGACGTCCAGCCCCCTCGCGGCCTGCATGTGCGCCAGACGGGGCGACTGCCCGATGTGGTGACCAAGTACGGCGCATGGGGAGATCGCCAGATCCTGATCTGCGGCGGGCCAGCCATGGTGCGCGCCACGTATGACGCACTGGTCGCCAAGGGGGCGCCGCCCGAGCGCATCCAGCACGACCCCTTGGTCTGACCCCGCTCACGCGACCTTTGCACCAAGTTCTGTGACTTTCGTCCCTTTCGAACCGCCAGAGCTGAGACGACCATCTGTTCTTGGGGTGGCAGTGAGGGATTGTGATGATGACGACTGCCGGACCGACAGACGAGACCGACCAGTGTGAACTCGACACCGTCGCTTGGGAATTCCTGTGTTCGCCCTACACCGGGCGGATCTACTGGGACTGGTCGTTGGAACGACGGCTCGACGCGTATCTGCGCCATCAAGACCGTGAGGACATCCTGAAGAGCGGTGCCGCCTACGCGAACCTGCTCGACCGGGTGATGGCCAATCTGGGGCGGGCCCGCCGCGACGGCATAATCGCTCCACCACAGGTCTGACGAACGCCATGGACGTCATCAGAAAAGACGCCGGGGACCTGAAGGTCGCTCCCAACCTCACCGACTACGCGCACACGTGCGCGACGTTCAGCTGGTCGAGCGTGCCCGACCTGTGCGCCGCGATGGGCGACGGCGGTTGCAACATCGCCTACGCCGCCGTCGACCGGCACGCCACAGGTCCCGACGCCGGCCGCACCGCGCTGCGCTTCATCGCCGACACTCCCGCCGCCGCGGAGCTCAGCACCCGCGACGTCAGCTACGCCGAGCTGGGCAGGCTGACCCGCCAGTTCACCAACGTGTTGCGCGGTCTGGGAATCGGCAAGGGCGATCGCGTCTTCGTGATCATGGGCCGCGTCCCCGAGCTCTACATCAGCATCCTCGGTGCGCTTCGCAATGGCAGCGTCGTCTCGCCGCTGTTCTCCGCATTCGGTCCTGAACCCATCGCCACCCGAGTCAACATCGGAGCCGCCGATGTGCTGGTGACCACCGCGGCCATCTACAAGCGCAAGATCGCCAAGATCCGCGACCAGCTGACGTCGGTCAGACATGTGCTGGTGGTCGGCGACGACCTGGCCGGTACCGAGAACTTCCATCGGCTCATGGACGCCGCCGACGGCGACGCGCCGATCGAGCACACCACGGCCGCCGACCCGTCGCTGCTGCACTTCACCAGCGGCACTACCGGAACCCCCAAGGGCGCCCAGCACATTCACGGCGCAGTAGCCATGCACTACATCACCGGGCGTTATGCCCTCGACCTCCATCCTGACGACATCTATTGGTGCACAGCGGATCCGGGGTGGGTGACCGGGACCTCCTATGGGATCATCGCCCCGCTGCTGCACGGCGTCACCTCGATCATCGACGAGGCTGAGTTCGACGCGCAGCGGTGGTACCGAATCCTGCAGGACCAGCAGGTGACCGTGTGGTACACCGCGCCGACGGCGATCCGAATGCTCATCAAAGCCGGCCAAGAGCTGCCCGCGCAGTACCACTTCCCGCATCTGAGGTTCATCGCCAGTGTGGGTGAGCCGCTCAACGCCGAGGCGGTGTGGTGGGGAAAGCGGGTGCTGGGCTTGCCAATCCACGACAACTGGTGGCAGACCGAGACTGGCGGCATCATGGTCGCCAACACGCCGGCCTTCGACATCAAGCCGGGCTCGATGGGCCGGCCGCTGCCGGGAGTCGACGCCTGTGTCGTGCACCACGACGAGTCCGGGGCGCTCAGTGTGGTCAGCGAGCCGGACGTCGAGGGCGAACTGGCGCTGCGCATCGGCTGGCCGTCGATGTTTCGCGGCTATCTGCACCAAGACGAGCGTTACCGCAGGAGTTTCGCCGGCGACCTGTACCTGTCGGGCGATCTGGTCAAGCGCGACGCCGACGGCTACTTCTGGTTCGTGGGACGGGCCGACGACGTCATCAAATCCTCCGGGCATCTGATCGGGCCGTTCGAAGTGGAGAACGTGCTGACCGACCATCCGGCGGTCGCCGAGGCGGCGGTGATCGGCAAGCCCGACCCCACCTATGGCGAGCTGGTCAAAGCCTTCGTCACACTCAAGACCGGCTACACCGGCGACGACGACCTGCGCCGCGAGCTGATGGGCCATGCCCGGAAACGATTGGGAGCCGCAGTGGCCCCCAAGGAGATCGACTTCGTCGACGCGCTCCCGCACACTCGGTCGGGGAAGATCATGCGCAGGCTACTCAAGGCCCGCGAGCTGGGGTTGCCCGAAGGCGACACCTCGACGGTGGAGACCACCGCCGCACCGCACGGCAGCGAGGTGCCGGCATGACCGACCGGGAGTTGGCGCGCGGTCTGCTCTCCGACATGATCCGGGTGCGCCGGATGGAAGAGAAGTGTGCCGAGATGTACAGCGCCGCAAAGATTCGCGGCTTCCTACATCTCTACGTCGGCGAGGAAGCGGTGGCCGCGGGTTCGCTGCAGGCCCTGGGCCCCGAAGACGCCGTGGTGACGACCTATCGGGACCACGCCCATGCGCTCCTGCGCGGTATTCCGATGACGAAGATCATGGCCGAGATGTACGGGAAGGTCGAGGGCTGCTCAGGCGGCCGCGGCGGATCCATGCACCTGTTCGACGCAGACCGGCGGTTCTACGGCGGCAACGCCATCGTCGCAGCGGGCCTGCCGCTGGCGGCTGGACTGGCATTCGCCGACGCGAAACTGGACCGAAAGAGTGTCACCGCATGCTATTTCGGTGAAGGAGCGATCGCCGAAGGCGCGTTTCACGAGACCATGAACATGGCCGAACTGTGGCAGCTTCCGGTGCTGTTCTGTTGCGAGAACAACCGATACGCGATGGGAACGGTGATCGACCACGAGCTGTCCCAACCAGACCTGGCCGCGAAGGCGGCGTCCTACCGCGTACCCAGCGCGTCAGCCGACGGAATGGACGTACTGGCCTGCCACACCGTCATGCAACAGGCCGTCGAACACATCCGCACCGAAGGCGGGCCGTTCTTCATCGAGTTCCGCACCTACCGTTTCCGGCCGCATTCGATGTTCGACCCCGAACTCTATCGGGAGAAGTCCGAAGTCGAGGAGTGGCGCAAACGCGACCCGATCGACCGCTTCGGCGAGAAGTGTCTGTCCGACGGCACACTCAGCGCCGACGACATCGCCGCGATGCAGGCGTCCGCCGAAACCGAAGTGAGCCAGGCGGTTGCCTATGCCGAGGCGGGCACCTGGGAAAGCGTCGACGACCTGGCTCGGCACCTGATGTCTCCGACGAGCGCGGAGGCCCGCTGATGAAGACGACCTACCGCAACGCGGTCCATGACGCGATTCGCCATGCCATGCAGCATGATTCCCGCGTCCTGCTGCTCGGCGAAGATGTCGGGGCCTATGGCGGGACCTACGCCGCCTCGAAGGGGCTCCTCGACGAGTTCGGACCTGAACGCATCCTGGACACCCCGTTGTCCGAATTGGGTTTCGTCGGCATCGGAGTGGGCGCCGCTCTGGGCGGTCTTCGCCCGATCGTCGAGGTGATGACGGTCAACTTCAGCCTGTTGGCACTGGACCAGATCGTCAACACCGCTGCGGCACTGCGCCACATGTCCGGTGGGCAGTTCTCCGTTCCGCTGGTGGTGCGGATGGCAACCGGTGCCGGGCGCCAACTCGCCGCCCAGCATTCACACAGCCTCGAGGGCTGGTATGCACACATCCCGGGCATCAAGGTACTGGCGCCGGCCACGGTCGCCGATGCCTACGGAATGCTGCTCACCGCGCTGGCCGACCCCGACCCGACCGTCATCTTCGAACACGTCCAGCTCTACAACACGTCGGTCGACGTCGATGCGCTGGAGCCGACCGACATCTCACGGGCGGCGTTGCGGCGCACCGGAACCGACGTCAGCCTGATCACCTATGGCGGCTCCCTGCCGAGGACCCTGGATGCCGCCGACCAGCTGGCACTCGCCGGAATCGACTGTGAGGTGCTCGATCTGCGAGTGTTACGGCCATTGGATGACGCGGCGATCCTGGAATCGGTTCGCAAGACACACCGAGCCGTGATCGTCGACGAGATGTGGCGCACCGGCAGCTTCGCCGGTGAAATCAGCGCCCGCATCGTCGAAGGGGCGTTCTACGATCTCGACGCCGCGATCGCCCGAGTGTGCACCGAAGAAGTGCCGATCCCCTACGCCAAGCACCTCGAGGACGCGGCGCTGCCCCAGCCCGACAAGATCGTCGCCGCCGTGCGCGGCTTGTTCGGGGACGCCGACGGGCAGGAGCGCAGCGACCCGGGGATGGACACCGCGCGATGATCGAATTCACGATGCCCGCCCTCGGCGCCGACATGGACGAGGGCACGCTCAACGAGTGGCTGGTCAAGCCCGGCGATACGATCAGCCGCGGCCAGATCGTCGCCGTCGTCGAAACCACCAAGGCTGCAGTGGAAATCGAATGCTGGCAGGAAGGTGTGGTCGCCGAGCTGCTGGTACCGGTGGGGCAGACGGTCGCCGTCGGCACACCGCTGGCCACCCTGGCTGAGGCCGGGGAGAAGGTGGCACCGCGCTCCACACCTCTCGTCGCAGGCCCGCCCGCGGCACCGGAGGGTCACCGGCTGTGGGTGTCTCCGGTAGCCCGGCGCACGGCTGCCTCGCTTGGCGTGGACGTGACCACACTGACGGGCACCGGCCCGCTGGGTTCGATCACGCTCACCGATGTCGAGCATGCGGCCGCCACCAGGCACCACGCCGAGCCCAAGCCTGGCCCGTCAGCGGCGAGTTCCGAACCGAAGTCCGCTGCCCAGAAGGCGGCCGAGCGGGGCGCGGCCATGCGGGCGTCGATCGCCGCGGCGATGAGCCGCTCGAAACGGGAGATCCCGCACTATTACCTGGCCGACGAGATCATCCTGGACACCGCCACGGGCTGGCTGACCGAACAGAACGTGAACAGACCGATCACCGAGCGGTTGCTCCCGGCCGTGTTGCAGCTCAAGGCGGTGGCGCTGGCGGCGCAGCGGTTCACCGAGTTCAGCGGGTTCTGGCGAGACGAGGGTTACGAACCACACCCGGCTGTGCATGTGGGCGTGGCGATTTCGCTGCGCGGCGGTGGACTGGTGGCACCGGCGATTCACGATGTCGCCGAGAAGAAGCTCGATGAGTTGATGGCCGATCTGACCGATCTGGTCGCCCGGGCCAGGGCCGGCTCGCTGCGCAGCTCCGAAATGTCCGACCCGACGATCACGGTCACCAACCTCGGAGACAAGGGCGTCGACGCCGTGTTCGGCGTGATCTACCCACCGCAGGTGGCCATCGTGGGATTCGGCCGGCCCACGCAACGCGTCGTCGTGGTCGACGGCGGCATCCGGGTCGCCACGACGGTGCAGGCCAGCCTCGCCGCCGACCATCGCGCCAGCGACGGTCATCGCGGCGCACTGTTCCTGGCCGAGATCAACCGGTTGCTGCAGCAGCCCCAGGACCTCTAACAGCGTTGTAGAAGGGGATCGACATGAGCGATACCGGAATCCGCGATCAGGTCGTCGACGAACTGCTCGCGATCGCGCCCGAGATCGAAGAGGCCGAGCTGTCCGACACCGAGCTCCTGCGTGATCAGGTCGACCTCGACTCGATGGACTGGCTGAATTTTCTGGTCCGGCTTCACAAGCGCTTCGAGGTCGACATTCCGGAGTCGGAGTACGCCTCGCTGCGCACGATCGAGGATCTGACGAACTACATCGGCGCGCAGCGCTAGACTCCGACGGTGGCCGAGCTGCCGACCGTCGTTCTGAAAGATCCGTCCTCATCACTGACCGCCACGTATGTGCCGTCGGCGGGCATGATCTGCACCTCGCTGTCCGATGACGGGGTCGAACTGCTGGGGCAACGCCGCGGGCTTGCCGCCTACCTGTCGGACGCTAAGACGATGGGTATCCCCATCCTGTATCCCTGGGCTAATCGGTTGGGCACCAACGGATATGATGTCGACGGCGGCGCGGTGACCCTGACCCCCGGGGTCGGCGGCGTCCGCACCGACGCGAACGACCTGCCGATTCACGGCGTGCTCTCCGCCTACCCGGGCTGGGTGATCACCGAGCAGTCCGAGAACCGGTTGACGGCCGAGCTCGACTTCGGCAGCCGGCCGGCCTTGCTGGCCAGCTTCCCGTTCCCCCACGTCGTCACGCTCGGCGCCACGCTGGCCGACCGGGTGCTCACCGTGACGACGACGGTCACGCCGACGACGGCGGTATCGGTGCCGTTGTGCTACGGCTTCCATCCGTACTTCACCATCCCCGGCGTCCCCCGATCGGAGTGGACACTGCAGACTCCGCGGCTTCGCCGCCTACTGGTGGACGAGCGGGGCATTCCGACCGGAGATACCGAGGTTTGGTCCGCCTTCTCGGAAAGCTTGGGCAACAAGATATTTGACGACGGCTTTGACGAGGTTCCGCCCGGCGCGGTCTTCACCCTCGCAGGCGGCGACCGTCGTCTCGACGTGGTGATGGAACAGGGTTACCCGGCGGCGCAGATCTTCGCCCCGGCCGCCGATGATCTGATCGCGATCGAGCCGATGGCCGCGCCCACCGACGCATTACGCGCGGGTGGCTACCGGACGGCCGAGCCCGGACAGCCCGACGTCGCGGTGTTCACCGTCCGGGTCGCCTAACCCCGCGAGCAGACGCTAAAGTCCCCGCACGCACGGCGTGTCGGGGACTTTAGCGTCTGCTCGGCCTTACCGGCGCGGCTTCCAGACCACCAGCGCCGTGCTCTTCGGCACGACCGCTAGATCGCGACGCTGGTTGGCGCGCAACGACTCCAGCTCGCGCATCATCTCTTCGACACGGGACTGCAGCGCCTCGACCTGATTGGTCAATTCGATGATCCGCTTGATCCCGGCCAGGTTCACGCCCTCGTCCTGGGAAAGCCGCTGCACCTCGCGCAGCAGCTCGACGTCGCGTTCCGAATACCGCCGCCCCCCACCGGAACTGCGCTGAGGGCTGACCAGACCGAGCCGGTCGTAGGTGCGCAGCGTCTGCGCATGCATACCGGCCAGCTCGGCGGCCACCGAAATCAAGAACGTCCGTGCCTCGTCTGAAGCAGCCATCAGCGATTACCTGCCCATCCGGCGCGCGGGTCGAAACCACTGACCCGCTCGGCGGTCGCGTAGGCCTCTAATGCCTCCAGCGCCTGGCCTTCGAGGTTGGGCGGAACCGCGACCTTCACGGTGACCAACAGGTCGCCGTGGCCACCGTCGCGCTTGGGCACACCGCGCCCGCGCACCCGCAGGATCCGGCCGTCCGCGGTGCCCTTGGGCACTCGCACGCCGACCTTGCCCTCCAGGGTGGGAACGGAAAGCGTTGTCCCCAACGCTAGTTCGGTGAAACTCACCGGAACCGTCACGGTCAGGTCATCGCCGTCACGCCCGAACACCTTGTCCGGCCGCACGTGCACGGTCACGTACAGATCACCTGAGGGCGCACCGCGCAGCCCGGCTTCACCCTGACCGGCCAGCCGGATGCGCTGACCGTCCTCGACGCCCGGCGGGATCCGGACGTTGATCGTGCGGGTCCGGGTGGTTACGCCGGTGCCGTGGCACTCGTCGCACGGGTGCTCGATGATCGAGCCGCTGCCCCGGCAGTCGGTGCACGGCTCGGAGAACCCGAACGCGCCCTGATTGCGGTTGATCACCCCGGAGCCGTTGCAATTCGGGCACACCTTGGGGCTGGTGCCCGGGCGCGCCCCGCTGCCATGGCAATTCGTGCAGGGGGCCGGGCTGGTCAGCCGCAGCGGCATCGCGACACCCTTGGTCGCCTCCAGGAAGTCGAGATCGGTTTCGGTCTCGAGGTCCTTACCGCGCCGCGGCCGGCTGGGTCGCGGCGGGGCGCCACGGCCGAACAGGCCACCGAACAGGTCGCCGATGTTCGTTCCGCCGGTTTGGCCGGCGTTGTCGAACAGATCGTTCAGGTTGAACTCGCCGCCGTCGGAGCCATAGCTGCTGAAGCCGCCGAAACCGCCGCCGCCGTTGCCGCGGCGACCGAAGCCGCCACCGGCGAACATCCGCCTGGTCTCGTCGTACTCCTTGCGCTTGGCCGGATCCGTCAGCACGTCCCGGGCTTCGCCGACTTCCTTGTAGCGTTCGTCGGCCGTCTTGTTGTCCGGGTTGCGGTCAGGGTGATTCTCGGCGAGCAGCTTGCGGGCCACCCGCTTGATCTCGTCCTCGCTGGCGTCGGAGGAGACGCCGAGCACCTTGTAGAAATCCTTCTCAACCCATTCCCGTTGAACCATGCCGCGTCACCTCCTCTCCACCGATTGTCATGTCGTTAGTTCGATTCTGCGTTCTGCGCGCCACTCTGCTCGCCGTTGACGGGCGTGTCGGCCGTCTTAGGTCCCGTCGGCTCGTCCACCACGGTGTCGACCACTCCGACGAGCGCGTGCCGCAGCACCAGGTCGCCGAGTTTGTAGCCCTGCCGCATGACCGTGCCGAGCACCGGCTTGGAGCCCTCGCCCTCGTGCTGTACGGCCTCGTGCAGCGACGGGTCGAACTCGTCGCCCTCGGCGCCGAAGGCCGTCAGGCCCAGCCCGGCCAGTGCGGCCGTGAGCTTGTCGGCAACCGACTTCAGCGGACTCGTCTCGAGGTCGCCGTGGCTGCGGGCACGGTCGAGATCATCGAGGATCGGGAGCAACTGGCTGACCACGGCAGCCTTGGCCCGCTCGCCGGCGACCTGTTGATCGCGCAGCGCGCGCTTGCGGTAGTTGGCGAAATCGGCTTGCACCCGCTGCAGGTCACCCAGCAGCTCAGCGGCCTTGTCAGCCTCCTCCGGCGTTTCGCCCGCGAACCCCGCCGGTCCCGGCCCACTGGGGGCCGGGCCGGTGCCATATCCCGGGTCGCTTCGCTCCTGCCCTCCGGAGGCCTCGCGAACCGCTCCGGTCTGGGGGTCGACACGGCGCTTGTCGGTGACAGTTACCGGTTCGTCCTCGCGACCTTCACTCACTTGTTCTCCTGCTCATCGTCAACGACCTCCGCGTCCACGACGTCGTCGTCGGACGGGCGGGCCGATCCACCGTCGGCTTGGTCGGCCTGGCTGGATTCATAGATGGCGGAAGCCAGCGCTTGGCTCTCCTGGCCCAGCTTCTCCATGGCGGACTTGATCGCACCGATGTCGCTGCCGGCCAGCGCCGTCTTGGCGTCGGTGACGGCGGCCTCGACCTTGGCCAAGGTGTCCTCGGGGACCTTCGATCCGCCTTCGGCGCTGCGCTGTTCGGAAACAAACTTCTCCGTCTGATAGACCAGCGACTCGGCCTGGTTGCGGACGTCGGCCTCTTCGCGACGCTTGCGGTCTTCCTCGGCGTGCGCCTCGGCGTCCTTGATCATCCGGTCGATCTCTTCCTTGGACAGGCCGGAGCCTTCCTGGATCTTGATCGTGTTTTCCTTGCCGGTGCCCTTGTCCTTGGCGGTGACGTGCACGATGCCGTTGGCGTCGATGTCGAAGGTCACCTCGACCTGGGGCACACCGCGCGGGGCCGGCGGCAGGCCGGTCAGCTCGAAGCTGCCGAGCAGCTTGTTGTGCGCCGCGATCTCGCGCTCACCCTGATAGACCTGGATCTGCACCGACGGCTGATTGTCGTCGGCCGTGGTAAAGGTCTCCGAGCGCTTGGTCGGGATCGTGGTGTTGCGTTCGATGAGCTTGGTCATCACGCCACCCTTGGTCTCGATGCCGAGACTCAGCGGTGTGACATCAAGCAGCAGAACGTCTTTCACCTCACCCTTGAGCACGCCGGCCTGCAAAGCAGCACCGACCGCGACGACCTCGTCGGGGTTGACGCCCTTGTTGGGCTCCTGGCCACCGGTGAGTTCTTTGACCAGATCGGTCACTGCGGGCATGCGGGTGGAGCCACCCACCAGCACCACGTGGTCGATGTCGGACACCGAGATGCCGGCGTCCTTGATTACCTGCTGGAACGGCGCACGGGTGCGGTCGAGCAGATCCTGGGTGATCTTCTGGAACTCCGAGCGGGTCAGCTGCTCGTCGAGGAATAGCGGGTTCTTGTCCGCGTCGACGGTGATGTAGGGCAGGTTGATCGAGGTGCTGCCACTGGAGCTCAGCTCGATCTTGGCCTTCTCGGCGGCTTCACGAAGCCGCTGCATGGCCATCTTGTCCTTGGTCAGGTCGATGCCGCTGGTGCCCTTGAACTTGTCCACCAGCCAGTCGACGATCCGGTCGTCCCAGTCGTCGCCACCGAGGTGGTTGTCACCCGAGGTCGCGCGGACCTCGACGACACCGTCGCCGATCTCCAGCAGGGAGACGTCGAAGGTGCCGCCACCGAGGTCGAAGACCAGGATGGTCTGTTCCTTGCTGCCCTTGTCCAGGCCGTAGGCCAGGGCCGCAGCCGTCGGTTCGTTGACGATCCGCAGCACGTTCAGGCCGGCGATCTGGCCGGCCTCCTTGGTCGCCTGACGCTGTGCGTCGTTGAAGTAGGCGGGCACGGTGATGACCGCGTCGGTGATGTCCTCGCCGAGGTAGCTTTCGGCGTCCCGCTTCAGCTTCATCAGCACACGGGCGCTGATCTCCTGCGAGGTGTAGTCCTTGCCGTCGATCTCGACGGACCAATCGGTGCCCATGTGCCGCTTCACCGAACGGATCGTCCGGTCGACATTGGTCACCGCCTGGTTCTTGGCGGGCTGGCCGACCAGCACTTCGCCGTTACGTGCAAAGGCGACCACCGACGGCGTGGTGCGGGACCCTTCGGAGTTGGCGACGACGACTGGGTCGCCACCCTCCAGTACCGCCACGACGGAGTTGGTGGTCCCGAGGTCGATGCCGACCGCACGAGCCATGATGATTCCTCCTGATAGTTACGTCTTTGGGTCTGAGCGAACCAGGCTCAAGACTGCCCCCGCCGATAGGCGGCTGTCAAGCCATAGTTGAGTCTGATCCACTCAAGTTGTCGAGACGGTCAACGGCAGTCATGTCAGATTTGTTCCCGGCGGGCCCGCCGAGCCCGATTTCCCGCCGAGATCGACGCCACGGTTGTCCCGGGCCTCGATTCACGACCATGGTGTCGATCTCGAGGACACCGTTGGTGAGTACCGTCGACACAGGAACGCCAGTAGGTTTGCTAGCCGTGGGGATTTCGCTGGCAGACCTGGATCGGTGGGATCCGAGGGCAATTCGCTCGGTCGCCACGACCGCAGTCGACCGGGCGAATCACTTTCGCGAGGTCGCGCACAACCAAGCCGCCATCATCGCGAAATTGGAATGGGACGGCGTCTCCCATGAGGCAGCCACCGCTCAGGCACAGGCGATCAGCAACAGTCTCCTCAAGCATGCTGACGAGTGCGATCAAGCAGGACGCGACGTCGGGTCTGCGGCCTCGGAGGCGGAATCGATCAAGGCAGAGTGGACTCGTATCCAGCGGATGGCGGACCGTTGGGGCATCACTATCGACATCGCCGCTGGTGTGCTCGAGTGCATGCCGTCGGCCGACCCAGCGCAGCAATCCGAGGACGAGCACCACTTGCAGATCATCCACGATGCGATCACCGATCTGCTTCGGCGGGCCGATGCCACCGATCAACACCTCGCCGCCGCGATCGCAAACGCGCAGTCTGACATGGCTGACGGCGCAAGCGCAGAAGCACCACTGGCGCCGCCACCGGAGCAACTGCGCAACCAAATCGACGCATTTCGTAGAGCTTTCGGCCGTGACCCGGTCAGCGAAAGTGATTGGGACACAGCGGCCGCTCTCGATCCACACAGCTACAACCCGAAGAACAACGGAGTTGATGCCAACATCGTCATCGCCCGGATTAAGCCAGTACCGGGGCAAGGCGTCGTGCGCACCAACCTATTCATTCCCAGCAAGGACGTGTGGGCGCCATCGCTCGAGCTACCGCCCTTCGACAACGGCCACATGCTGCCTTACGACAACAACATTGGCGACAACCGTGGCTTCAATCCCTACATCGGGCCCGAGGAATCACGCGTGGCCATCTATACCGATTTCGAAAATGGGATCATCGTCGCGCGCCAGAATCCGTCGGTGAATGCCGACACCGGGCAAGTACGGGCCGGCATCCCGGATGTCTCTGCGGTTCAGCAGACCAACGGTGCAGTACTGCTCCGCTACAACGCGGCCGATCCATTCTCACCGGGTGGCGAAGCGCCAGCCAAAGCCATTCCATTCAGCGTCAACGGAACGCTCGGCATCGCTCCTGGCGCCGACGGGCCCCGGGTCGGCGGGGAGGTCACCAGCTTCCCCGCGCTGGAGATATACAACGACCGTGGTGGCACCACGTCACCGCTATTGCAGTCATGGCCCAGCTTCACCGACGACGCTTCCGGACCAATGGTGGGCTTGTTACCCCACAAGGATGTTGGAGATCTCAGCGTCGTCACCAGCTTAAACAGTGTCGTTCCGCAGTTCCAACCTCCGGAGCTTGGCCCCGTGAACGGCCCACAGCCCCTGCCGCTGACGCCGCCGATGTCGATCGTGCCACCGGGCAACTTCACCCCCTTAGGGCCGGTGACGACAGGAGAGGCGCCAGTGATTAGGACCTACACACCATTTCAAGGCAACGAGTTCCTTCCCCCACCGCGTTGACCACCCCACAAAGCAGAGGAAGACCGACAATGGCGAGTTCTACATTCGTCCTGCAGGGGAGACGATTGCACTCATCGATCACGAAACGACGGAGGGGCTGATATGGCAGGTCCGCTCATCGACTGGCGAAAGGCTACTTTCGTCGGCGCCATCGCAGGCGGCATTTTCTGGGGGCTGGCGGCGGGGGCGATCTTGGCCTCGAAAGCCTCCGCAGCCGCGGTTACCACAATTTGTATTGCCGCTGCGGTTGTGATCGTAGTCGGCGCAATCATGTTCCGCCGCAGCGTTAGCAGACCAAAGCGCGCCTTTGGGATTGGCTTCATCCTTGCTCCGCTTACAGGTGTAACGCCGGTTCTCGTAGTTTGGCTTCCGGGCCTCCTGACTCACGCGATCTCCTGAAGGGAGGACGACTATGGAGACACCGCAATTCACAACCGACACTTCGCCTCTTGAGGAACAGCATCCGATTGCGTTGCTGGCCGGGCTGTTCCTCGGCTTTGCATCGGTCCTTCTGACATTCGGATACTTATGGCCGGTCGCCCCGCTGTTTCCCGCTGTCGTCGCAGGCTTAGCCGCGGTGATCCCGTTCAAGAGTCATTCTCATGTCGCCCGCGGTGCGATCTACGCGTGCCTTGGCGTTGTGGTGTTTGAGGCGGTATTCGTACCGGTTCTCTTGCTGAGTTAACTGCCAGCGGGACCGCCTTGACGAACCGCCTGGCGATCTAGTCGAGCTGGTCGAGTTCAGCGGAGTGGCGCCCGTCCATGGATTTGAACGCACGAGCCGCTTCGGTGACGTGCGCGGACTGCCGCATGAGTGCTGTGTGGTGGTGATCGGCGACTTGCTGCCATGTCTCAGCCATCCCTACCAGCGCATCAGCTGACGCGCCCACCCATCCGAGCTCAGCGTCACTGAGACCAGCCACCGACTGCAGGTGCGAAGTCGAGAGGACAGTTGCCTGTTCGCCAACATCGGATCCACCACGGATCAGCCCCTCGACGTCGACTTTCAGCTTGTCCGTCATGGCACCCCCTCACGGAACTATGTCAACGAATTTTAGGTCGCCCGCCCTACCCGTGGTAGTCGGTCGTGGCGCCCAGATCGACGCCACGGTCGCGCTAGGCCTCGATTCACGACCCTGGTGTCGATCTCGAGGACTAGCGTCGACCCCACTGACCGACAGGGGCGCACCATGAGATCAGGCATCAGGGAGCGTACGCACTGGCTGTTGGGGTACGGCATTCCGCGGGCCACGCTGAAGTTGCTCGCACGCACCGGCGATCCGTTTGCCCGGCTGATCATCGACAGCAAGCATCCCGAAAACGCCGAGCGGCTCGTCGAGCAGATACGTCAGCGTGGGCGCATCTCACCGGTGATCGGCGGAATCGGATGGGCCACCGCCGACGCCCAGATAGTGCGTGAGGTGTTTCGCGACGGCAGGTTCCGCACCGTCAAGCAGCGCGACCGAGCGCTTTCTCGACTGATCCAGTGGCTGGTCGCCAAGACTGATCCCCAGGTGATGAATCCCGTTGAACCGCCGTCGATCCTGGTCCTCGACCCGCCCGAGCATTCCCGCCTGCGGCGCCTGGTATCGCGGGCATTCACTCCGCGGGCGATTGGCGAGCTTCAGGATCGCATCCAAGAGATCACCGACGCGGCACTCAATGATCTTGCCACGCAATCCCATTGCGATCTGATCGCTGATTTCGCAATGCGCATTCCGATCGAGGTCATCGCCGAGATGCTCGGCGTTCCACAAAGCGATCTCCAGAACCTCTACCGATTCGCCGAGCCAGGCACCAAGCTGATCAGCAGCACCTCGCCGTCCTGGCGCGACTTCCGTACCGCCGCCGAGGCGCTGGACGAGTTCGAGGACTACCTCGGCACCCATATCGAGCGGCTCCGCCGCAGCGATACCGACAACAGCATTCTGTCGATGGTGCTGGAGGACGGCGACCTGACCGATTTGGAGGTCAAGATGTTCGCGGGCCTTCTCCTGGGTGCCGGGTTCATCACCACCGCACACGCATTCGGCAATGCCGTTGTCGCCCTTATCCGTAACCCTGACCAGCTGGCGCGCCTGCGGGCCGATCCCGACGGCTGGCCCAATGCCGTCGAAGAAGTACTGCGCTACGACTCGGTCCTGCAGATGACCGCCAGAATTGCCACCGAACCTGTGCGGATCGACGGGCACCTCATCAAACAAGGTCAGGCGATTTACCTTCTCGCCGGCGGTGCGAACCGGGATCCGGCCGTGTTCGACCGTCCCGACGACTTCGACGTCACGCGGGCCAATGCCCGAGAACATCTGGGTTTCGGCACCGGCATTCACGCCTGCCTTGGCGCGGCGCTGGCCCGCATGGAACTCACCATCGGCTTACGCGCCCTGTTCGAGCGCTTCCCCGAGCTGGCACTCGCGGGCACACCGACACTGAACGACAGCACGCTGCTCCACGGGGTGAGACATCTGCCCGTCAGCCTCGGACCAGCACGCGTCGCTTTTTGACGACATCGTCAGACTTCTCCCAGGTTGGACCAACTGCCAGACACGATCGGGAAGGCAAGCTACCTATTAACGAATGGGTGCAGCGGCGCATGTAGGTCGGGTCGGTGGGTTGGCGGTAGCGCTGGGGATCGGGATCGCGATCGTTTCCGGCGCCGGAGAAGCCGCAGCCGCACCATCGAACTCGGCAGGTCCCTCGTCGACGGGGACGTCGGCACCGCACCCGTCGGCCCATAACTCCGGCCCCACGCGAGCCAAGACCAGTTCCACGACGGCCAGCAAGGTCGCGCAGCCGGCGACGGTCCGGCCCGCCGGCCTGATCCGGGTCGGCGCCACCGGAGCTATCACCAAGGTGCGAACCCCGGTCAACGATCCGGCCACGCCGGCCGAGAACCCGGTGACACTGGCGCTCGCGGCCGCGTCTCGCCGGGACCCGCTGGCAGGTACGCCGACAGCCGCGGTGACCGCGAACGCCATCCCTACGAACGTCGTCGCCATTCCGCAGCACCCACCGCTGGCGTTCCTGCAGCACATACCCGTCCTCGGGCCGGTCCTGTTCACGCCGATCGTGGCGTTCATCCACCAGATCCCGGTCTTCGGCGACATTCTGCATCCGCTGTTCGGCTATCCGGTATCGCCCAACACGTCCCCGAACGCCGCGCAACCGCGCGACGTCAGGGTGGTCTCGTTCGACGACGCCCAGATCTACGTCCACTTCATGCCCGCCGCCGGACTGCAGGAAGGCGTTCAGGCTCCGACCATCCTGTACGGCCCGGGCCTCGGAATGCCCGGCCAGACCAGCATCTACGGCAGCGTCGTCGACGGCGTCCTCACCAACGCACTCGGCATGCCGAGCATCAAGGACCTGCGCGACGCCGGCTACAACGTCGTGACATGGGACCCGCGCGGCGAATACAGCTCGGGCGGCACCCTGCAGATCGACTCACCGGAGTACGAGGCCCGCGACGTGTCGGCGATCATCAGCTGGGTCGCAACACAACCCGAGGTCCTGCTCGACGGCCAAGACAGCGACCTCGATCCTCGGATGGGTATGGTGGGTGCGTCCTACGGCGGCGGCATCCAATTGGTCACGGCCGCAACCGATCACCGGGTCGACGCAATCGTGCCCACGATCGCGTGGAACAGCCTGAACACCTCGCTCTACAAAGCGCAGTCGTTCAAGAGTGGCTGGGGCACGCTGTTGTCCGCGGTGCTGGTCCTCACGCTGGCGCGCACGAACCCGAAGATCCTTCCCGCCACCATCTACGGCGATCTCACCGGGTCACTGACGCAGGCGGACCAGGACCTACTGGCCGAGCGGGGCCCCGACTATCTGCTCTCCCAGATCACCGCCCCCACACTGCTGATCGAAGGCACCGTCGACACCCTCTTCACCCTGGCCGAGGCTAACGCCAACGCACAGGCGCTCATGAACAACGTTGACACCAAGGTGATCTGGTTCTGCGGAGGACACGGCCTGTGCACCAACGATCTGTTCAACACCGGCGGCGTCCTCATCGAGAAGCGCACCCTCGAGTGGCTCGGCCGGTACGTCAAAGATGACGCCTCAGTGCCGACCGGCCCGCAGTTCGAGTGGGTAGACCAACGGGGCCAACAACTTTCATCCGCCTCGTATGAGCTCACGCCAAGCGACCCGGTCATGTTGTCCAGCACCAAGTCCCGGACCCTGCCACTGGTGCCCTTCCTCGGCGCGGGCGGACTGTTCGGGGTGCTGCCGATCGGATCGTCGCGGGCGATCGACGCACTGAACTACTCGACGCCGGGCGTCACGACGACCACCTATGTCGTCGGCGCACCGCATCTGAGTTTCACCTACTCGGGCACGGGCTCAGGAGACCACCTGTACGCCCAGCTCGTCGACAGCTCCACCGGACAGGTGCTGGGCAACCAGGTGACCCCGATCAAGGTGACGCTGGACGGAACCGAGCGCGTCGCCGACATCGACCTCGAGATGGTGGCCCACACGCTCAAGCCCGGCCAGAAGGTCACCCTGCAGGTGTTCGGCTCCTCGGCCTCGTACCGCGCGGTCGGGGCGCTGGGCACGGTCACCCTGTCGAACGTGGAGCTGTCCCTGCCGACCGTGGATCCGTCCACCATCACCGTCGACGCGGCCTAGAGTTTCGGGTCTCCCCGGCGCGCGTAGACCCGGGCCAACGCCAGCTGCGCCAGGGCGAAAGCCCCCAGGATGCCGCCGACGATCCCGAAGGCACCATAGGCGCTGGCGCCTGACGAAAACGCCCCACCCACCGCGCTGTTGATGCCCACCGACACGGCTGTCCGGCCGAACTCCGAGGCGGCCGTGACGCCGCCGGCGTGTTCGAGCGGGGTCAGTTCCTGTCGCCACCGCGTCATGACCAGTCGGGCGCACACGTTGCTGACGCCGAACAGGAACACCGCCACGACCATGACGGGCAGGTTCACCGGGATCCAGCCCACCGCGAGAACCAGCGTCCCCAGCGCGCCGCCGACCACCCAGCCGATCCCGGTTCCCCTGTGCCGGGTCACCGCGTACAGCAGCGCCCCCGCGACACCGCCGAGAGCGAACGCCGACCCGATGTGACCGACGACGGCGGGTTGGTGGAGTAGTCCCTTGGCGAAGAACGC
The DNA here is from genome assembly GCA_000230935.2 of Mycolicibacterium rhodesiae JS60. GTDB lineage: Bacteria > Actinomycetota > Actinomycetes > Mycobacteriales > Mycobacteriaceae > Mycobacterium > Mycobacterium rhodesiae_B. Next base: position 1,097,800 of record AGIQ01000002.1, on the reverse strand, counting down.
GCTGAGGATCTTGCGCAGTTCGTAGAGGTGGAACAGCATCAGCCCGACGACTACCAGCAACAGATACGGGTGGGCGAGAAGGTATTTCAGCCCTTCCCAGGATCCGCCGTCCGGCTTGACGTCAGACGCGGCCGCCGACGCCGTCGTTCTCGGGATCAGCAGATAGCAGCCTGCCGAGACCACGAACCCGATCGGGATGACGATGTGCGGAACGACGCCATCCGCCCACACCATGAGACCGCCGAGCATCAGCGGCCCGACCACCGCACCCACCTCGAAGGCCACTTCATACCGAGAGTTGATCCGGTCCAACAGATCTCGCCGGTGGCCGACCAGATCGAGCGGAACGGTGTGCACCGCGGTGTCCACGTACCCGCGGACCAGCGCCTCGAGTGTGTAGCACACCATCACCACCGGCAGGGTGGCGATTCCGAAGATCATCGCGATCGGTATGCCGGCCAGGACGACACCCCGCAGGAACGTCGAGAAGGCCAGGACCAGCCGGGCACCCCACCGATCGGTCGGCCAACCGCCCAGGAAGGTGCCGAGCATGTGGACTCCGGTGCCGAAGGCGGCGAAGAACGCGGCACTGCCCAACGATCCGGACATGTCGGCGACCAAGAGTGGCTGCGCCAGATGGACGGCACTGTTGACGATCTGGGTCAGAAGCACTCCGCTGAGCAACCCGCCAAGGCGAACCGAATCGGTATCGGTCGCCGAGCTCATGAAAGTCAGCGACCCGGCATGTGCTCGAAGGCCCCGTGGCCGACGAAGGCGGCGGCGGCCAACAGGAGCACGGCCACGATCCAGCGACCATGCACCTTCATGATGCGCTCGTAGCCCTCCTTGATCGCGCCGGCGGCCCCCGGCCGCACGATCTCGATCACCGTCGGCGCCAGCGCGGGGATCACGGCGATCACCGCGAACACCACGGCACCGAGCGTGCGTTCACCGCGGCCGGCGATCTGCAGTATCTGATGCCCGGCGGCGATGGCGATCGGGAACACTTTCGGGTGCAATCCGCAGATGGTGAAGCCCGCCAGCGCGGCGCGGGTAATACGTTGGCGCGCAGGTAGATCCGCCTTCGGATCGAGCCCTGGGAAGCGTTCGACCAGTTTTGCCGGTAGCTTGCGACGCTGGCTCTCGGGTTTGGAGACGTCGACGATCGGCCTGTGCCGGATGGCGCCGAGCGCCCGGCGCAGACCGATCGCCAGTAGCGCGATCGCGATCAGCAGGCGCACGATGAAGCCGGGCCAGGAGGTGTGATGGGCGTCCGCCCCGGCCGCCGAGCCCGTCAAGGCCGCGATCCCCACGCCGATACCGGTGGCGAAGGCAATGCCGACAACGGCGCCACTGGAGAAGGCGAGCGTCGCCTGCCGGGGCACGACCCTGTCGCTGGCGACGACCAGTCCCAGGACCAGCGTCTCGGGACTGAACAGCAACGCGAGCGCCAGAGTGGCGATAACGGCGAGGTGTGTGCTCACGTGCACCTCCGCGCTGGCATGGCGGTAGATTAACGCGCCGCCCGCGCTAGCGCGCAGCCCCCTGGGAAAGTTGGCGCGCCACCTCGCCGTAGCGTTCGAAGCGCTCGTCGTCACCGAGTGCGTTGTAGAGCACGATGCGGCTCGCGGTCCCCTGGTATTTGTGTTCGAGCGCGGCGGCCAGCCCATCCCAGGTCGACTCGGTGGCGAACCTGGCGACGTGGTCGTCGGTGATCTGGGCGGCCATCCCCGGGATGTCGCCGGCCTTCTGCCTTTCCCGGATCCGGGCGGTGGTGCCCTCGAACCCCGCCTCATCCCAGATGAACGCATAGTTGGGCGTGCTGCCGTAGAAGCTCATGGAAAACCGCACCCGCTCCCGCTCGGCCGCGCGTTCCTCCTCGGTGTCGCCGACGACCGTCATCACCGGCACGATCAACGCGATTTCGGATGGCGACCGCCCCGATTTTTCTGCTCCCTCAGCCACTTTCGGCACCACGTGGCGGGCGATATAGCCGGGCTCGCCGATCGGGTGGACGTGCACGCCGTCGGCCACCTCACCGGCCATCCGCAGCATCCATGGGTTCACCGCGGCGATGTCGACTTTCGGATCGGGCTCATCGATGGGGCCTGCGCTCCATTGCGGGGTGATGAAGTCGAGGTTGTAGAACTCGCCGTGGTGATCGAGCGTGCCACTGCGAAATGCGGCGAAGCAGGCCTTGACGGCCAGCACGTAGTCGCGCAGGCGCGGGCCGGGCCGTTCGAACGGCATCCCGTAGCGCCGGGTCACGTGGGTTCGGACCTGGGTGCCCAGCCCGAGCCGGAAGTGTCCGCCGGTCGCCTCCTGGAGTTCCCACGCAGTGGCAGCCGTGATGAACGGGCTGCGCGGAAAGGCAACAGCGACACCGGTCGACAACGCGAGGCCTGGTGCGGCTTGTGCCGCCACCGCTGCGTTGAGGAAGGGGGTGCGGCCGGTCTCGGTGAACAACATCCCGGAAAATCCGGCGGCCAGCGTGCGCTGCGCCAGCCCGCCGATCTGTCCCAGCGGGAGGGCGGTGGTCATGACGTCGACGTCCACCAAACGAATGTAGCGGGCACGCCGAAACGCCATCCGCGGGCTATTCCTGGATCTAGTCTGTGACACAGCTGTGCAATAACTGGCAAAGGATCGGGGACGACGACGTGACGACGATCAAGCAGGTATGTCTGGGAGTTGCGATCGCCGGCGTGGTCGCCGGCACGGGCTCGGCGGTCGCAAGCGCCGTAGCCTCCGCGGACTCGGGTTCTGCGGATTCCCCGGGCGCGTCCAAATCGTCGAGTTCGTCGGGGTCGACCGCCCGGTCGGGCAAGCCGGCACCGAAGGCCAATGGCGTCGTCACGGGCCCCCGCCGCAGCGCCACGGCCGGCAAAGCGGCGCCCGCCGCATCGACGGCCGCGCCGACCGCACGCCGGACCATCGCGCCGATGAAACTCGCAGCGGCGCTGTCCCTTCCGGCCCCGCTCCCGGCTCCGCCGCTGCCGCTGGCCCCGGCCGGCAGCGTCACCACCGGCACTTCCCTGCGCGCCCGCACCGCCGGCGTGACGGTCATCAACGTCGTCAACGATGCGGTCAACCCGACCGACGTCCATGTTCTGGTGATCGGTGTCGACGGCACCAACCTGCGCCGGGTCATCGCCGGCGACAACCCGAACTTCGATGCGCTGATGGGCGACAGCGTCACCGGGGTGGCCAGCATCGTCGGCCACACCACCATCTCCAACCCGTCGTGGACCGCGATCCTGACCGGGGCATGGGACAACCAAACCGGCGTCATCAACAACATCTTCACGGCCGACACTTACATGAAGTGGCCGACGGTGATCAATCAGCTCGAGTACTTCAACTCCGAGATCGACACGATGGTGATCGCGGACTGGGACGTGATCACCGATATCGCACAGGCCGGCCAATACCCCGTCGACACATATTCCCTCGTCCCGCAGGTGCCCGGCGACACCAACTGGTCATTGACCGACGCCGAGGTCACCGCGCAGACGGTCGCGGCGATCGGGAGCGGCGAACCGCCGAACTTCCTGTTCTCCTATCTGGTGCAGGTCGACGAGGCCGGACACCAATACGGCGGTGCCTCACCGCAATACGCGGCGGCCATCAACCGCACGGACACCAATATCGGCGCGATCATGGAAGCGGTGAACACCTCCGGTGAAAACTGGACGGTCATCGTGGTGACCGACCACGGCCACCAGCCGCAGCTGGGCTTCGGGCACGGCTTCCAGTCCCCCGACGAGACCTCGACGTGGGTCATCGCCAACGGCGACGGCTTCGACCCGGGCCGGATGAACCTGGCCTACTCGATCATCGACGTCACGCCCACCGTGCTGTCGCTGTTCGGCGGACCGCCGCCGACAGGTTCACCCGGGGTGTCCCTGACCACACTGGGCTCGAGCAATGTCCTCCCGGATGACCTGGATCAAGCCCTCCTCGACGCCATCGCCCGGAACGGGTGGCCGGACATCCCCACCAACGTGGCGCTGAGCGCGCGGACCATCTTCGCCAGCATCCCGTACTTCCTCGATGGCGGAATCAACAGCATCAACGCCGCTCTTCAGGGCATCGTGGATCAGAACATCTTCCTGATCAGCCAACTGGCCGCGGTGTCCAAGGTCGTGGTGCAAGTCCTCGGCGACGTGGGCGTGGCGGCCACCAGCGCGCTCGCCGAACTGGTCGCCTGGATGACCGGGGTCGACATCTTCTCGCAAGGGCATCCGCTCCCACCGCCACCGGTGGCGACCGAACCCAAGACACCCCCGGTGCTGGTGGCCTGACAACCGACGCCGGTAGGCCATACTCGCTTCGATGGGTACCTACGCCGTCACCGGCTCAGCATCCGGCATGGGAAAGGCCGTCGTCGAGAGGCTGCGCGCCAACGGGCACACCGTGATCGGGGTCGACGTCCGGTCCGCCGATGTGGTGGCCGACCTGTCGACCCCGGCCGGCCGCCGGGCCGCGGCCGACACGGTCCGAACTGCCTGTGGCGGGCGACTCGACGGCGCAGTACTGGCGGCCGGGCTTGGGCCCACGCCCGGGCCCGACCAGCCCAGGCTGATCACAGAGGTCAACTACTTTGGTGTGGTGGACCTGCTGCAGGCGTGGCGGCCCGCGCTGGCCGCCGGGGAACGAGCGAAAGTCGTTGCCTTCTCCAGTAACTCGACGACGACGATTCCGGCGATACCCGGCCGGGCCATCCGCGCCCTGCTGGCCGGCGACGGCGACAAGGCGGTGCGGACCCTTCGATGGTTCGGCAAGGCTGCCTCGTCGATGGCCTACGGGGCCTCGAAGGTCGCGCTCAGCCGTTGGGTACGGCGCCACGCGGTGACCCGCGAATGGGCCGGCGCGGGAATCCGGCTCAACGCCATCGCGCCCGGTGCGATCCTCACGCCACTGCTGGAGAAGCAGCTGTCCACGCCGGCTGAGGCCAAGGCGATCCATTCCTTCCCGGTGCCGATCGGCGGATTCGGCGACGCCGGGAAGCTGGCCGACTGGGTGGTGTTCATGTTATCCGACGCGGCCGATTTCCTCTGCGGCAGCGTCATTTTCGTCGACGGCGGGTCCGACGCGTATTTTCGTGCCGACGACTGGCCGGGCTCCGTGCCGGCCCGGCGGTTGGTGCCCTACCTGCTTCGGTTCCAACGATTCAAGAGCTTCACGCGATGATCCGGCTGATTGCGTTGCTGGCGATCGCACTGACATTGGCCGGCTGTGGCGGCATCAAGAAGCCCCCGGGAACCACGACGATCGACGTGTCCTACGACGATCTGCTGAACAAGCGACACCTCAAGCTCGAGATCTCCGTCGCGGTGGGTGACACGCTGCGGATCGTGCTGGCCTCCAATCCATCCACCGGTTATCAGTGGGCGCCGCAGGCGCAGATCGGCGATCCCGCGGTGATCGCGCAGCGCGACCACTACGACTCCGGGCCGTCAGGAGTCCACCTGCCGGGCGCCCCGGGAACCGCAACCTGGACCTTCCAAGCGCTCAAGCGCGGCACCACCACCGTGGCCACCACCTATGGCCAGCCGTGGCCGGGCGGCGTCAAGGATTCCTGGTCGTTCACCGCGGCGGTGACGGTTCGCTGATCCTCACGGGCGCATCTCATAGGCGCCGTCGTAGGCCCGCACCTGCTGCCATACCCGGTCGAAGCGCTCGGTGTCGGCCACCGGTTTCCGCACTGCCGATATCGCCCAGTCCTGTTGCGCCGGAGTCGAACTCGCCTTCCCGTGCAGCGCAACAACATAACCGGAGAAATCTCTGACCTGGACGTCGAAGATCTGGTCCACCAAGTCGTGGTCGAGTCCCCGCAATTCGGCTTGCTCGAGAATCAGCTGACCGTAGACCACCAGCGTGAACAAATGCCCGATGACGAGCATGAAGTCGAGGTCGCGCTGCTGCTCGGCGTCGGGTGCCGCGGTGGTGAGCAACACCTGCAAGGCTCGTACCTGCTCGGTGAAGCATGCGACATTCGGTATGCCCGAGGCTCTCTCGAAGACCGGAACCCAATCGGCGAATTGGACCTTGGAAGCACCCTTGGCCGGCCCCTGTGCCCAGAAGAACACGTCGTCGGCCGGGTCGTCGCGGGTGCCGATCTGCGGGTACGAACCCGGGTTGAACAGGTAGTTGGGCATGAACTTGAGGATCTGCGCAACGTTGACGTGCACCGTACCCTCCAGCCGGGGCAGTGCACCGATCATCTGGCGGACTTCGGAAAAATACGTGTTGCGTTCGAATCCCTTGGCGGCCAGAACATCCCAGAGAATCCTCACCACAGTCTCACCCTCAGAGGTCACCTTGGCCTTGGTCACCGGATTGAACAGCAGGTAGCGACGATCATCGAGGCTGGCGGTGCGGAAGTAGTCGATCGCGCGGTCGCTGAACAGTTTCATCGCGATCAGCCGGGCGTAAGCGTCGACGAAGCTGGCCCGGACATGCGGGAAGTCGGTGACCGGATTGCCGTACAGGATGCGGTTGTCGGCATGCGTGATCGCCTCGTAGAACGCGTGCTCGCACATCCCGATCGAGGCGGTGCACAGGTTGAACTTGCCGATGTTGACCGTGTTGAGCGCCACCGAGAACGCCTCCGGACCGGTACAGAGGATGTCCTCGGTGTGAACCGGATAGTCCTGCAGCACAAAGTTACTCACGAACATCTGACCATGTACGACATTGCCGATCAGCTGGTAAGCCGGGTGCGAACTGTCGGCGACGAACCACACGTAACCCTCGGGGCCGTCGATATCGGCCCGGCGGGAGAACACCGAAACCATGCCCGCCACGTTGCCGTTGCCGATGTAGTACTTCTGGCCGGTCGCACGGAAGACGACACCTTCCGCGTCAGCCTCGGCGGGGGTCAAGATCATGTCGGTGTTGTAGATGTCGGCGCCGTGATCGCGTTCGGAGAGTGCGAAGGCCATGACGCCGCCCGCTTCGAGTTGCTCGGCGGCGCGTTGCTTGGCCTTGATGTTGTCGCTCTGCCAAATCGGGCCGAGACCCAGGATGGTGACCTGCTCGGCGTACCAGTACGCAAGCCCATAGAACCCGAGGATCTCGCTGAGCGCGGCGTTACGCGAGGTGTCCCAACGCTTGTTGTCGTCACCGACGCCGAATTCCGACGGGGTGAGGAAGGTCGCGAAGATCCGCGCGCGCTTGATGAAGTCGAGGAAGTCCGCCACCCACACCGCGTCCAGGTCGTCCTGCAGCAGTCTCGTCTTGCCGCGCTCCTCGAACCAGTCGATCAGTGCCCGCAGCTGGCGCCGCGTCACCGGATCGAACTGTCGCGGGTCGTAGGTGTTTGGATTGAACAACAGCTCGCCGGTGCCTGTCATGGCGTGCCCTCCCCATATCGAGGGGTCGAATCTAACGCGATCGCCGTCGCCGGATCGGCGGTTCGCGGGATGCCCGCCGGCCGCGAGCCCGCGAGTCACTCAAGTCACTTCCGTCACTGCATGCGTACCCTGACAGTCGACGGCAGGAGTTCGGTGTGCGGATATCCAACGGCATGAAAGCCGGTGTTGCAGTGCTGTGGCTGGTGGCCGCGGGCGCCGCTGCGGCCGGGTGCAGCACCACCACCGACGGTGCGGCCCGCTGCCCAGGCTGCGGGCCGGGCGGCGAGCCGAGCTTTCCCACCAGCAAGCCGACCGTCTCGACGCCGACGCCGGCCACCCCGACCCCCACCACGGTCCCCAACCCGGGCGGCGGCCAGGCCCTGGCGCCCAGCGACAGCGGATACGTGTTCATCGAAACCAAGTCGGGTCAGACCCGCTGCCAGCTCAATTCCCAGACGGTCGGCTGCGAATCGGACTTCACCAACCCGCCCGTCGTCAACGGCGAGCCGGCCAACGGCATCGAGGTGACCGCCAGCGGTAGTGTGCGATGGATCGCCGGAAACCTCGGCGACATCCCCACCACCCAGCTGGATTACGCGACCTATCACGCGGTCGGCTGGACCATCGATGCCAGCCCCGACGGCACTCAGTTCACCAACGACGGCACCGGTCACGGATTGTTCATCAGTACCGAAGGGGTCAAGGTTTTCTAAGCTGGCTCCCATGGACTTCCGTGTCTTCGTCGAACCTCAGCAAGGCGCCGGCTACACCGACCAGCTCGCGGTCGCTCAGGCCGCCGAATCCCTCGGCTACTCCGCGTTTTTCCGTTCCGACCACTATCTCGCGATGAGCGGTGACGGGATGCCCGGGCCGACCGACTCCTGGGTGACGCTGGCCGGCATCGCCCGTGAGACGTCGACCATCCGGCTCGGCACGCTGGTCACCTCAGCCACTTTCCGCTACCCGGGGCCGCTGGCGATCTCGGTGGCCCAGGTGGACGCGATGAGCGCGGGCCGGGTCGATTTCGGGATCGGGGCGGGCTGGTTCGACGAGGAACACCTGGCCTATGCGATCCCGTTCCCGCCGCTCGGTGAGCGATTCGACCGGTTGCACGAACAGCTCGACATCATCACCGGGCTGTGGACCACCCCGGCCGGGCAGACCTTCGACTACGACGGCACCTACTACACCGTCAAGGACTCCCCCGCGCTGCCGAAACCGGCGCAGAACCCCCATCCGCCGATCATCATCGGGGGCAACGGCGCCAAGCGCACCCCGGCCCTTGCCGCGCAGTTCGCCGCGGAATACAACCTGGCGTTCCCGAGCCTGGACTTCGTCGCACCGCAGTACGCCCGGGTTCGGGCAGCGTTGCAGGACGCCGGCCGCGATCCCGACGACTTCGTCTACTCGGCGGCGTTCGTGGTCTGCGCCGGGCGCGACGACGCCGAAATAAGCAAGCGGGCCGACGCCATTTCCCGGGAGGTCGACGAGCTGCGCACCAACACTCCGCTGGTCGGCACGCCCGCCGAAATCGTCGAGCAGCTCGGGCCTTTCATCGAGGCGGGGGTGCAGCGGGTGTACCTCCAACTGCTGGATATGGCCGACCTTGACCACCTGGAATTGTTCGCCACCGACGTGGTTCGTCAACTCGCCTGATTGCGGAAAACTGCATCCGCCCTGGCAAGACATTTAGCATAGGTAGCCATGCGCAAGCAGGACCCTGCCGGGGATATCGACGAGGCCGCCACGCCCGTCACCTTCGGCGATCCGTTCGGCCCCTATCCGGAGGAGCCGTATCCCGGATCAGTGCTGCCAGCCGATGCGCCCGCGACCTCCCCCGGCGACGACCTGGATCCGCCGACCGACCCGGCTCTGCGCGTGGTCGACCCCGACGAGGGATTCGACCCGTTCGCTCCCGACGCATTCTGGTTCCCGGAACGGCCCTGGTACCGCAAGAAGCAGGCAACGCTCGCGATGGGTGCCATCGGGGCGGCGGTGGTGGCGATCCTGGTGGCCGCGGTGCTGCTGGTATCGCTGGATTCCGGCGATTCCGACCGGTCCAAGAACACCCCGTCGGCGACCGTGACCACCGAACCGACGACCACCGGTTTGACCAGTTCACCGCCGCCGCAACCGCCGCCCCCTCCGCCACCGCCGCCGGAGACCCCGGCGCAGACGCAGAACACCTGGGTGCCGCAATACCCGCAATATCCGCGCGGCAACAACGACCGTCCGAACGTGACCACCCCGCAGACCAGGCCGCCCCAGATCAGCGTTCGCCCCACCCACCGCCCGGCCTTCCCGGGCCAGCCCGGCGGAGGCTGACGGCTACCATCGGAACCCATGGCACGTGACGGTTCAGACGACCCGAACAACTATTCCGACAGCGAGCCGACGCAGTACGCGAACCACGGCGGCACCGGCGGCCAGGCCTACAGCGATTACCAGCAGCCCGCCTACGGTGCGCCGACCGGTTACGGCGACTACCCGCCGCCGCCCGAGCCCACCCCGTGGTACCGGAAGCCGGCGGCGCTCGTCGGCCTCGGGGTCCTGACCGCGGTCATCCTGGCTCTGCTCGTCTACGCGATCGTGAAGTTCACCGGCAGCGGTGGCTCGGGTCCGGCCACCACCCCAACGACGGCCCCGACCACGCCCAGCTCGGCGGAGCAGTCGGCATCGGTCGCCCCGGAGCCGGGCGTCACCCAGACGGTGACCCAGTCCCCGACCGCGACATCGGAGGCACCGGCCACCACGACCACGACGACCGAGGCGCCGACCACGACGACGACCACCGCGGCCCCGTCGACGAGCACCAGCACCAGCACAACTACGACGGTGTCTACCTCGGTGAGCACGGTGACCGAGACGGTGACTCCCACCACCCGGGAGCAGTTCATGCCGACGTTCCCGCTCCCGCGCCCCGGCGGCTAGCGGGCGGCGTACATCGCGACCAGCGCTTCGGCGCTGCGCACCGCGGCCCGGCACGCCCTGGTGGTGAACGGGTCGTTGAGCGGATGTTCCGAACGACGGCGCCAGCGCTGAGCCGCGGCGAAGGCCGCGCGCGGTCCGTCGTCTCGGGCTTCGGGGGCCAACCCCAGCCGGCTGGCCGGATCGGTTCCCGATCCGCCGATCATCCGACGCAGGGACACCATCTCGTCTTCGGTCAGAGTCGTTGGGCGCGAACGAAGTTGGCTGAGCAGCCGGAGTTCCTCGAAGGCGTGGGTGTCGGCGAGCAGCGGGTCGATGTCGGCGATGATGTAGGGCGTCGCGGTGATCGGGTGCAGCTCCACGAACCGGCGCAGCGACACCAGCGCGGTATGCGCCTTGAGCAGTTCGGATCGCTGCGCGAACTGCTGGTCGATCACGTCACGCAGTGCGACCAGCCCGCTGCGTTCCAGCAGCTCGTCGGCCAGGCTGACGGAATCGGTTATCCCCGAACGCAATACCGCAATGGAGATCCGGATACCGAACATGCCGAACCGGTCCAGCAGCTGCGCCCGGGTCTGGGCGTCCACGGGCAGTGAACTGTCTTCGCGGACAAAGCGATCCACGCTGAGCATGGCCTTGTTCAGCTCGGCGGTGTCGACCGCCGCCAGCTTCTCCAGTGCGGCGAACTCGCTCTGCCGCAGCGTGCGGGCGGTCAGCGCCAGCAGACCCGAGACGGGTACCACCGCCTGGCAGATACCGGTCCGGTCCAGCTCAGCGGTGAACCGCTGAGCGACATCCTTGGCCGACAGCATCGCGTCGAGGCGCCCCGCGCCGATCTCGTCGGCCCGCGACGCCACCCCGATCACCCCGAGCGCCCCGGATGACCCGCCGACGAGCTCGCCGATCTGCTTGAGCAACGCGATGTCGGCGGCGTTGAGCGTACGGAGCAGGAAGACCACCGCATCGACGCGGGGCACCCCGTCCTCGGGTACCAGCAGGCGCAGCGTGCGTTCCGAGACGTCCCGCGACAGCGAGGACGTGCCGGGCGTGTCGATGATGGTGGCGTCGATCAACTCCGGGGCAGGCCACTCCACGTCGAGGTCGACGATGTCGTCGGCGTCAAGGCGGCCGAAGTCGAAGGTCAGACCCCTATCGCGGGCGATCGGTACATTGGAGCGCCGCCCGCCCACGTGATTTGCGGTCACCTTCGGGATCGGGCCGTTCCGGAACCAGGTGACGATGCGGGTGGCCTCGGTGGCATCAGTGGGCGCGATGTTCTCCCCGACCAGGGCGTTGACCAGGGTGGATTTCCCGGCTTTGAGAGTGCCGGCCAGGGCGATCCGCATCGGCTGGTTGAGCCGCCCGGCAATGCGGTCCAGCTCGCCCCAGACGTCGGGCCGCTCGCGGTATGCCGGTTCACCCTGGTATGCGCGACGGGTGCCGCCCAGGATCGCGCGAACCTGATCGCTGGTGCTCATCGAACGACGAGTCTACGGTTCGGCGGGCTGCGCGCATCGCAGCTAGGATCAGCCGCCATGCCTCCGCAGAACACGCCGTGGTACCGCACCTCGGCCGCGACGTCCGCTGCGGGGCTGCTCGGGCTGGCGCTGATCGCGATTCTCGTCTACGCCGTGGTGACGATGTCGAGCAAGTGGAGCAACTCGGAGACCGAGACCGTCCCACCGCCCGGAACCTATGTGCCCGAGGCCCCGCACGTCGCCGGCACCACCAAGGGCTCGACGAGCACGTCGTATCCGCCGGTGCGGCTGTCCACCACCGATATCGGGCTGCCCGGCGAAAGCACCACCAGCGGGACGCCGACCACGACCAGCGACCAGTCCGCCATCCCACCGGCGGAGCGGACGGCGCCGACCTTCCCCGGCACGTTCCCGACCCGCGTCACCAATCCGCCGGGTCCGCGTGTCACCCGCCCTAGCCGATAGCACCACGGGGAGAGAGCTTTTCGGCGTTGTCGATGACCTGCATCAGGATATTGACCTGTCGCTCGAGTTCATGGACGCGGCTGTTGCGGTCGGCCTCCTCCATCCGCGCAGCGGCGATGGTGGATTGCAGTGACTCGTTGAGCGAGCGGGTGGTCTGGTTGGCGATGCCGCGGTAATGGTCGCGCAGTTGGCGCTGGACGTTCTTGAGCCGGTCGCGCGATTCCTTGGACACGACGAACAGCACGTCGTCGATGAAGCGGCGCAAGTTCGTCTTCGCCTCCCCGCGCACCCGCATCATGCGGTTCTCCATGTCCTCCTTGTAGGCTTTGCGCCCCAACAGCAGTCCCGCCCCCAATGACAGCGGGTTGAACATGCCCAGGCCCGCCACCGAGGTGAGCATGCCGAACATCAGCACACCACCGTACGACCCGCGCATGCTGGTGATCACCTTGTGGCCCTTGCCGATCGGCTTGGCTTCCAGACGGGCCATCGATTTGAGCCGGCCCACTCCGGCACCCATCTCGGCCGCGCTCACCTCCGGCATCTGGATGGCGTTCAGGCCGGCTTCGACGAAGGTCCGGCCGACCTCTTCGGCGAGCGCCTCGGCCCGCTGATAGGCCCACACGAAGTTGTCGCCGACGGCGTTGGCGACGCTGTCCTCGACCTCGGCGCCGATCTCCGCCCAGTGCTGGGTGGGGTCGCAGTCGTCGATGACGCCCTCGATGTGCTGGGTGATGGCACGGAACCGGGCGCGCAGGTCGTGCTCGACGTCGGCGGTCAGATCCGCGATGCCGTCGTTGAGGACCTGTTGCCACAGCGCGGTCTGCTGCAGTGCGTCCTGGGCTTCCAACTTGCGCCGTTCCAGGTCCTCGGTGAGCTTGCGCGCCTCGTCGGGATCACTCAGCGCCGCCAGCTCCGAATTCACCGCCATGCTGAGATGTTCTGCTGCCGAACGGATTTCAGCGACCACATGATCGCGCACCTGGTCGCTCTCCCGGGACAGCACCTTCTCGGAGAGGAAGGCGACGATCGCCGGGAAGTTCGACTCGTCGTTGAGTTCGGAGTCGTTGAGCTCGATGGCGTGGCTGCGCAGCAGCGACGACGCCGGAATGACCGGCAGCGCGAGGCCGGCCCGTTGCAGATGGCCGGCGTTGGTCGCGACGATCTCGCGCCAGAACGGATACAGGTCGGTCTTGGTGGCCACGATCGCGCCCGTCGGGCAGATCTCGTGCGCCTGGCGGATGAACCGCATCTCCGGCTCGGTGAACTCCTGGCTGGTGTCACTGATCATCAGCATCGCGTCGGCGTCGGGCAGCAACCCGAGAGTCGACGACAGGTGCGGCTGCCCGTGCCCGCCGACGCCGGGTGTGTCGATGAATGCCAGGCCGCCCTTGAGCAGCGGGCTGGGCGCACCGACCTCGACACGCAACACTTCCCGGCCCTGCGCCTGCGGCGCCCGGCGCAGGTCGTGGCGGATGTCGTCGATCGGGATGTCGATCTCCTGCGGCGGAACCCCTTCTCCCACCGAGACGATCAACCGGGCCGACGGCTGGTCGGCATAGCTGATCACGGTCACCAGTGCGGTGGTCTCGTCATCGCCGACGCGGGCCACCGGCATGTTGAGCAGCGAGTTGAGCAGCTGGCTCTTGCCCTGCTTGAGCTGGCCGGCGATGACCACCCGGATCTGCGGGTCGGTGATGCGCTCCTTGGCGATGGCCAGCCGCGTCACCAGATCGCCACGGTCGTTGAGGTCGGCGATAGCGCTGGTGTGATCGATCAGCTCGACGATCACTTTGACCCGGCGCGGGTCCTCCGGTTGCGTCACATGCCCTCCCAATACTCGCGATTAACACCGTAGGCGCAGTCGAGCGGCGGGGACCTCCACACACTGGTGGAGATCCCCGCCGTCCCTTCCTCAGAAACCCAGCAGGTGATTGCCAGATGCGAACGCCAGGTCGTGGCTGGCGTCGAGGTGGCTGTTGACCAGCGTGGTGTCGTGGCTGGCGTCCAGCGAGGTGTGGCTGGACTCGTGGGTCGAGCTGTCGACGACCGAGTGCACCGAGTTGTCGGAGTGATCGGTGACCGTGGTCTTGGCGGAGGTCGTCGCGTGGGTGTCGGTCTGGGTGTAGACCGGCGAGCTGGCGTGATTGGCGCTATTGGTCGACGTCTGGCTGTCGATGATGGTGATGCCCCCACCACCGGCGTTGCCACCCGAGGCATGTCCACCGCCGAGGCCGATCAGGCTGCCACCGGCGGAGGCTCCGCCGCCGTTGCCACCACTGGCGTCGACGTCGTTGAAGACAGGTGCGCCGTTGTCCTTGATCACGGTGCTGCCGCCGGTGGCGGTGGTGCCGTTGTCGTGGATGTGGCTGTGCCCCACCGCAACATTCGATCCGGCTCCGGCCAGCACGTCACCGTTGTTGACGTCGTTGCCGTTGCCCAGCACCGCGCCGTCACCGCTGACGATGTCGCCGTGGTTGTTCCCGTCGACGACCACGCCGCCGTCGGTGGCGGTGTTGGTGGTCTTGTGGCCGAAGGTGATATCGCCGAAGCCGAGGTTGAAGGCACCCTGCTGGGCGTTGGCGCCGGCATTCTGGTCCGGGCTCAGCAACGAGGTGTCGGTCTGCGGTGCGAACGTCGGCGACGGTGCGTACACCGGCTGGAACGTCGGCTCGTAGGCCGGGGCGAAGCCGTAGTTGTTGGACACTGCGCGCTGCAGCCCGACGATCGGGTCGCCGCCGCCGAGCACCAGGCCCGGGACGGCGGTGGCTGCGACGGTCGAGACCTGAGCGGCCGACATACCGGCGAAGCCGGCGTCGCGCATCGTCTGCTCCGGAGCGTTGACGAACGCGCGGGCGGCGTCTTCGTTGCGGAACAGGTCGAGGATCCAGTCAAGGAGAGTGAGCATGGTCGAGACCTTTCAGTCAAGGTGCTCGCCGGCCTGTCCGGCGATCTGCAGACCACGTTATGGACGCCGTCGGCAGCCGAAAACGGGGTCGAAACCCCTCTTCACCAAGCCCCCACTAGGGATCACTAGGGGTGCCTTCCTAGGGGAATAGGGGATCCCTAGGGCGGCCATCGGAGATGAAGAAACCCCACGTCACAGCGGACGTGGGGTTTCGCAGGAGGGTCTCAGAACAGGTCGAAGCCGGGGTCGTTGGTGCCATGGGTGTCCTCGACGTGCGTGTGGTCGAAGGCGGTGTGGTCCGCCCAGTCCGCACCGGCGTCGGCACCTGGATCGTGCTCGAATGCGACATCGGTGACCTGCGTCAACGTGTCCGGAAGGTCCGTCACCGCGGAGTCGAAGCCCCGATCGGTGATCACTGCCGGGTCGAGGCCGGCCTGCTGGGCGACCTCGGTGATCACCGGGTGCGAGTCCGCCACGGCGGCAGGCAGGTGGGCGTCGAATGCGTCGAATGCGGCCGTCGCGGCCCCACTCGCCCATACGTTGCCGTCCCCGGCCGCACCGGCCATCGGCCCGAAGCCACCTGCCGATACCGGACCGTTCAGCGAGTCCGCCACCATCGGAATCAGGTTATTGACGTCGGCGCTGGTCACCCCCGGCAGATGCGCATCGGCGATGGCGCCGGCCGGGTCGGCGGCATACCGCGCGGCGGCGTCGGGATCCCGCACGAGCGACATCACGAAGTCGAGCAACGAGTTTGCCATGGAACGTCTTCCCTCCTGCCGCCGATAGTCACAGAGGAACTTCAGCTTGTGCCCAGAATGTTATCGGGCACGACATCCGCCGTGATCGGTGTCGAAGCCACCCGATCGGCGGCACCGTTAGGGGGTGTGGCCTTAGGGGTTCGGAAGTCATTAGGGGATATGGTGAAGACCGCCCGCCGAAGCGGCGGCGAAGGGATGTGCGAATTGAGCGAATCGCTGGGGTTGTCGATCGGCGCGACCAACCTGGGTGCGGCCCGCCCGGGCCGGCAGCCGGTGACCCGTCGATCGGTGCTCACATTGTGGGGTAACCGGTCCGCCGAAGTCGGGGTCCCGTCCCAGAATCCGGAGTTGACCAGCCCGAACCTCACCGAGGCCGGCCAGGTGTTCCGCGGATTCGTCGAGCGAGTGGGCGATCCGGTGCCGCTGGTGGCCGCCGACGGGTCGCCGCATCGCAGCGATGACCTGATCGCCGAGGCGCTCGAAGCGATGGCCCGCACGGTCGACGACGGCTCGCCGCCGTCCAGCCTGGTGGTCGCCGTGCCGGCCTATTGGGGCCCGGGAGCGGTCGGATCGCTGCGCGGCGCGCTGCGCACCCGGCCGGCCCTGTCGCCGGGCGGTGTGCCGCCGACGCTGATCTCGGATGCGACCGCCGCGCTGGCCGCGCTGCAAGCCGATCCGGGACTGCCCGCGCACGGCGTGATCGCGTTGTGCGACTTCGGCGGCAGCGGCGCCAACATCACGCTGGCCGACGCGGGTGCGAACCTTCAGCAGATCGGCGAGACGATGCGGTTCGCGGAGTTCTCCGGCGATCAGATCGACCAGGCACTGCTGACTCAGGTGCTCGCGGGTATCCGCGACTCCGCCGATCTCGATCCGGCCAGCACCAACGCGGTCGGCGCCCTGACCCGGCTGCGGGATGAATGCCGGCAGGCCAAGGAGCGGCTGTCCTCGGAGACCGCCACGGTGGTGCCGGCCGACCTGCCCGGCTTCCGCTCCGACATCCGGGTGACCCGCCCCGAATTGGAAGCCCTGATCGCCGAGCCGCTCGCGGGATTCCTCGATGCGCTCGGGGATGCGCTGGAACGCAACAGAATTCCGGCGGTCAACCTGTCCGCGGTCGCCACCGTCGGCGGCGGTGCGGCGATACCGCTTCTCACCCAACGGCTTTCCGAGGAACTGCGGGTTCCGGTGATCACCACGCCCCTGGCCGGGCTGAACGCGGCCATCGGCTCCGCGGTGATTGCCGCGCGCGGCGGCGCACCGGATGCGCCGACGGGCATGGCGGTTGCCGCGGCCGACGCACCGACCGGGCTGGCCCCGGCTGCTTGGGCGGCCGGGACGGCGGGCGCTGCCGCCACGGAATCGGCGACCGACGGCTCACCGTCGGCGACATTCCGCGCATTGGCGTGGTCGCAGGACGATGTGCCCGGCGCGGAACCGGTGCCGTATTCGGGTGAGGACTACACCTTCGATTACGCCCAGCAGGCGCAGGGCGCCACCGGCCAACGCCCGATGATCGAGTTCGAGCAGGAGACCGCCGAGACCGAACTGGTCGACGCGCCCGTGCCGTGGTACCGGCGCCCGCCGCTGTTGTTCGGCATCGCCGCGGCCCTCGCGGCGGTGGCGGTCGGCGGGCTGGCGATCACGTTGACCAGTGCCGACAGCACACCCACCACGACGACCACCCGGGTGACGAAGCCTGGCGAGCAGCCGTCGGTCACGAGTGTCATACCGCCGCAGACGGTTACGGTCACCGGTTCGGACGGGGTGCCGACCGAGTCGACGATTCCCGCGACCACCACCGTCGTGCCGACGACGACGCCCTCGACCACGACGACAACCACCACCACCCCATCGACCACGACGACAACCACGACCACCACCACGACGACAACCACCACCACGACGACGACTCCGCCGACCACCACGACCACGACCACACAGCCCCCGACGACAACCACGCAGCCGCCGACGACAACGACTCAGCCCCCGACGACGACGGTGGCCCCGCCCACCACCACCGTCGCCCCGCCGCCCACCACGACGCAAGCAGTTCTTACCGGCGTGACCGCACCGCCGAGCAACTGAGTGCCAGTGGCCGATCCGATTCCGGTACCGAGTCTTTCGCAGACCGCCAGAGATGCGGTCGGCGCGCTGGGGTCGGCGCCGGTGAAGCTGCTGGTGACCGGTGGCATCGGGAGCGGAAAGAGCACGCTGCTGGCGGCGGTGCGTGATGCCCTGCGCAACGCCGGTTCCGCTGTCCTGACCCGCCCGCCCGCAGCCGGCGAGCCCGCAGCCGCCGCCGTGGTGGTCGACGACGCACATCTCTTGGCAGACAACGAGTTACGTCTGCTCACCGAGCTGGCCGGTGAGCCGTCCTCGACGGTTGTCGTGGCGGTCCAGCCGCGCGACCACGACGAGGATCTACAGGCGCTGATCACTACGATCGAGCGGCAACAGCCTCGAATCACCTTGGCGCCGATGCCCTCTGGCGAACTGTCCCGGATGATGACCGATCCGTCCGGACATCCGCCCCGCACCGAGCTGGTGAGCAATATCCTGGTCGCGACGGCGGGCATCCCGTTTCTGGTCGATGCGGCGCTGGCGTCCGCCCGGCCCTACTCGGCGGGGTCCATCACGCAAGCCGCGATGTTCGCCCTCATCGAGCGGTTACGCCGGCTCGGCGAACCCGAGCTCGACGCACTGCTGATCGCCTCCCTCAGCCGCGACCTGGGGGCAGCGGACCTGGCTGCCGCACTGGATATTCCAGCCGACGAAGCCAGGCTGCTCATCGATCGGGCCCGGGCCACCGGACTGGTCGAGCCGGCACACAGTCCGCACTTCCTGCGCTCGGTGCACCGCGCGACGGCACAGATCCTGGGCAACGCGCGACATCACGACATCGAAACCGCACTTCTGCGCTCGCAGATCGCGATGTCCACGCTCTCACCGGATCTCGCGCTGCGGCTGGCCGAGCACGGTGTGCGCGACGACCAGCTGGCCGACGTCTTGCGGCGCCAGGCAGCCGGCAGCCGAACCGACCCGGCATCGTCGGCTCAGCTCTACCGGGCGGCGGTCGACGCCGGCGCGGTGGAACTGCGTGCGCAGCTGGCTGATTCACTGGCCCTGGCCGGGGAGTGTTCGGATGCGGCAACCGAGGCCGACGATCTGCTCACGTCCGAGGATCCCGCCGAGCGCGCGGCGGCCGTGCGGATCGCGGCGAGTGTGGCCATGCACAACGGGAACTCGGCACAGGCCGGTGACCTGTTCGGCTGGCTGGGGCCCTACCCCGATGCGGCGGTCAGTGCCGCGGCGGCGATCGCACTGACCGCGACCGGCAACGCCGCTGCGGCCGAACGCGCGCTGGCCGTCGACAGCGCCGGCCCGCCGACCGCCGCCTCGCGCGCGGCACGCAGCCTGGCCGAGGGCCTGCTGGCGACGTTGCAGGCGCCATACGCCACGGCGGCGGTCAAACTCGGTGCCGCCATGGCCGCGGAGTATTCGGCCACGCAGGTACTGCCAGACAGCCCCGCGGCGTTGGTCACGCTGGCGGCGCTGCACGGCGGCGATCCGGTCCGCGCGCGCAGCGTGATCGCCAGGGCGGTGCGCACCGACCGGGACACCGAGGGTGCGCTCTATGGGCATCGGCACCGGCTGCTGCTGGCGTGGACCAAGATGCAGGACGGCCAACTGGCCGCCGCCGCCTCCGACATCACCGGGATCGACGGCCAGTATCGCCGGGATGCGCTGTGGACGGCCGCGCTGCGTACCGCGTTGGCGCGACGCGGCGGCGACGCCGGGGCACTGCAGAAGCATTGGTATGCGGCCATGGAGGTGTTGGTCGAATACTCGGTCGACCTGTTCTCCCTGCTGCCGTTGGGCGAGCTGTGGGTGGCGTCAGCGCGGATCGGCCAGCAGGACCGGCTGGCGCCCACGCTCGAGCAGGCATTCGGGTTGCTCGACTCGCTGGGCAATCCACTCACCTGGTCGGTGCCCCTGCGCTGGGCGGGCGTGCATGCCGGAATCGTGGCGGGCGACCCCGCTGCGGTCGCCCCGCACGGGCAGGCGCTGTCCGCGGCCGCCGCCCACAGCCCGTTCGCCAAGGCGCTGGCAGTGGCCGGACGGACCTGGCTGCGGGTACTCGCCGGGCAGGTCGACGCCGACGAGGTGGGTACCGCCGCGCGGGGCCTGGCCCAGTTCGGGATCACCGCGGATGCCACCCGGCTGGCCGGACAAGCGGCGCTGCAGACCTCCGACCCCAAGGTGTCCGGGTTGATGCTGCAGGTGGCGCGTGATCTGAAGCTGTCGGTGGGCGACAGCGCGGACGACGGCCAACCGCCGGCAGCCGAGTCCGGCGGGCCCGCCTCTGCCGGGGCCCGACCGATGTCGTCGCCGTTGTCGGACCGCGAGCGTGAGGTGGCCGAGCTCCTGTTGCTGGGCATGCCCTACCGCGATATCGGCGCGCAGCTGTTCATCTCCGCCAAGACCGTCGAACACCACGTCGCACGTATTCGCCGCCGGCTCGGAGCGGAATCCCGCTCGGAAATGCTGTCGATGTTGCGAGCCATTGTGACGACCGAGAGCTGAGACCTCGGCCACACTGCCGTCAAGTTAGGTCAGCCTTTGTAGCGAGGCTAATGGCCGGGATGCAACTATGAGCTGGATTGGAGTCAAGTTACCGGTCGGTAACTTGCACTAAGTTACCACTGGGTAACTTACGACAGGGAGGCAGTCCGTGACCGCTCTCGACTGGGGCAGGCTGGTGGTTGGCCTGTTGGCCACCGCGATCGTGCTGGTGTTCGCCGCACGCCGTGTGCAGTTTCTGACCAAGCTGATTCGGTCAGGTCAGCCGGTCAGCGACGAGAGCGGCCGCAAGGACGACATCCCCGATCGGATCAAGGCGCAATTCACCGAAGTCTTCGGTCAGAAGAAGCTGCTGAAATGGTCGATCCCGGGCCTCGCGCATTTCTTCACCATGTGGGGCTTTTTCATTCTCGCCAGCGTGTATCTCGAGGCGTATGGCGTTCTGTTCAACCCTGAATTTCATATTCCGCTCGTCGGCCGCTGGCCGGCACTGGGCTTCCTTCAGGACTTCTTCGCGGCCGCGGTGCTTGTCGGCATCATCGTCTTCGCCATCATTCGGCTGCGCTCCGAGCCCAAGGATTATGGTCGCGATTCGCGGTTCTACGGCTCGCACACCGGCGGCGCCTGGCTGATCCTGTTCATGATCTTCCTGGTCATCCTCACCTTCGCCATCTTCCGCGGTGCTGCCGTCAACGTCCTCGGGGAGCACTTCCCGTATCAGAGCGGAGCCTTCTTCTCCGACGGGATGGCCGTCCTACTGAGGCCGCTGGGTGACACCGCCAATATCTGGATCGAAACCATCGCGCTGTTGGCTCACATCGGCGTCATGCTGGCGTTCCTGCTGATCGTGCTGCACTCCAAGCACCTGCACATCGGCCTGGCACCGATCAACGTCACGTTCAAGCGACTGCCGAACGCCCTGGGCCCGCTGCTCCCGGTCGAGTACAAGGGCGAGCCGATCAACTTCGAGGACCCCGCCGAGGACGCCGTGCTCGGCCGCGGCAAGATCGAGGACTTCACCTGGAAGGGCTACCTCGACTTCACCACCTGTACCGAGTGCGGGCGCTGCCAGTCCCAATGCCCGGCGTGGAACACCGGAAAGCCGTTGTCTCCCAAGCTCGTGATCATGAACCTGCGCGACCACCTGTTCGCGAAGGCGCCCTACATCATCGGCGGTAAGCCGATGCCCGATGGCGAGAACGAGGCCGAACAGCTCGTCTCAACCGAGGGCGGTTTCCTCGAGACCAAGCACGACGAGCATCACGCCGTTCCGGAATCCGGTTTCGAGCGCGTGATGGGCTCCGGTCCGGAGCAGGCCACGCGTCCGCTGGTCGGCACGGCGGCGGCCGGTGGAGTTATAGACCCCGACGTGCTGTGGTCCTGCACCACCTGCGGTGCCTGCGTCGAGCAGTGCCCGGTGGACATCGAACACATCGACCACATCGTCGACATGCGGCGCTACCAGGTGATGATGGAGTCCGAGTTCCCCTCCGAACTCGGTGTGCTGTTCAAGAACCTGGAGAACAAGGGCAACCCCTGGGGGCAGAACGCCTCCGACCGCACGAACTGGATCGACGAGGTCGACTTCGACGTCCCGGTGTTCGGCCAGGACGTCGAGAGCTTCGCCGGCTTCGAGTACCTGTTCTGGGTCGGCTGCGCAGGCGCCTACGAGGACCGGGCCAAGAAGACCACTAAGGCCGTCGCCGAACTGCTGGCAGTCGCGGGCGTGAAGTTCCTGGTGCTGGGCACTGGTGAAACCTGCACCGGCGACTCGGCGCGGCGCTCGGGCAACGAGTTCCTGTTCCAGCAGCTGGCCGCGCAGAACGTCGAGACTCTCAACGATCTGTTCGAAGGTGTGGAGCGGGTCGACCGCAAGATCGTCGTGACCTGCCCGCACTGCTTCAACACACTGGGCCGCGAATACCCGCAAGTGGGCGGCAATTTCACAGTGCTGCACCACACGCAGCTGCTCAACCGCCTGGTGCGGGACAAGAAGCTGGTCTCGGTCAAGCCCGTCGGGCAGGACATCACCTACCACGACCCGTGCTACCTCGGCCGGCACAACAAGGTCTACGACGCTCCGCGTGAGCTGATCGGCGCATCCGGCGCGAAGCTGACCGAGATGCCCCGCCACGCCGACCGCGGCCTGTGCTGCGGTGCCGGCGGCGCGCGGATGTGGATGGAAGAGCACATCGGCAAGCGCGTCAACACCGAACGCACCGAGGAGGCCATCGACACCGGCGCCTCCAAGGTCGCCACCGGCTGCCCGTTCTGCCGGGTGATGATCACCGACGGCGTCGACGAGGTCGCCGCGGCGCGCGATATCGAGAAGGTCGAGGTGCTCGACGTCGCGCAGCTGCTGCTGGGCTCGCTGGACCTCAGCACGGTCACGCTGCCCGAAAAGGGCACCGCCGCACGCGAAGCCGAAGCTGCCGCTGCTGCGGCACCGGCTGAGGCGCCCCCGGCACCCGAGGCAGAGCCCGAGGCTCCCGCCGCCGAGACGGCCGCACCGTCTGCGCCGGCCGCTCCGGCCAAGGAAGCCCAGCCGGTCAAGGGTCTGGGTATCGCCGGCGGAGCCAAGCGACCCGGCGCCAAGAAGGCTGCCGAGCCGGCCGCCACCGCAGCCGAAGCCCCGGCTGCCGAGGCTCCCGCCGCCGCGCCCGTCAAGGGACTCGGAATGGCCGCGGGTGCCAAGCGACCCGGCGCCAAGAAGGCAGCCGCACCCGCGTCTGAGGCTCCCGCTGCGGAGGCGGCGGCTCCCGCTGCCGAAGCTCCCGTCAAGGGACTCGGGATCGCCGCGGGCGCCAAGCGACCCGGCGCCAAGAAGGCCGCCGCACCCGCCGCAGCCCCCGCGGCTGAAGCGCCTGCCAAGGCCGAGCCGGAAGTCAAAGGTCTGGGAATCGCTGCCGGCGCTCGTCGTCCGGGCGCAAAGAAGGCCCCGGCCGCAGCACCCGCTGCGGCGCCGGCCGAAGCTGCGGCGCCCGCTGCCGAGCCTGAGCCCGCCGCAGCGCCTGAGCCCAAGGCAGAGGAGCCCAAGGCCGACGCACCGCCGGTGAAGGGCCTTGGCATCGCCAGGGGCGCACGCCCACCCGGTAAGCGCTAAACCGGCACTGTCGGCGAGCCTGTAGTTATCGACACCGTTACTCGGGCGGATTCAAGGTTTGGTTGCAACAGTAGATTCTGTCGGCGGTGAGAGTAGTCGGTTGAGGACTTCGGCGGGGCTGTCCCAGTCGAAGCGTTTGCGTGGTCGTTCGTTGAGTTCGTCGGCGACCTCGGCAAGGTAGGCCGCAGAGTGCACTGATAGGTCGGTGCCTTTCGGAAAGTATTGGCGTGCCAAGCCATTGGTGTTTTCGTTGCTGCCGCGTTGCCACGGGGAATGTGGATCGCAGAAGAATACGGCGATGTCGGCGTCGATGCTGACCCGGCTGTGCTGGTGCATTTCGATGCCCTGATCCCACGTCAGCGACCGACGTAGCGCTTCGGGCAGGGTTTGGATGATCTGGGTCAAGGCGTCGGCGACGGTGGCGGCGTCGCGGCGTTGGGGTAGGTGCACGAACTGGACGAATCCGCTAGAGCGCTCCACGAGGGTGCCGATCTGGGAGGCTTGGTCCTTGCCAATAATCAGGTCGCCTTCCCAGTGCCCGGGCACGGCGCGGTCGTTGGCTTCGGCGGGACGCTCACTGATGTTGACCATGCCCTGGATGTGTCCACGGCCATCGGCCTGGCGGCGGTTGCGGGGTTTGCGCAGTGTGCGCCCGGTCCGCAGACATTTGGTCAGCTCGCGTCGTAGTTCGCCGCGTCCTTGCACGTAGAGGGCCTTATAGATGGTTTCGTGGGACACCAGCATCTCCGGGCGATCGGGATAGGTCTTGGCTAACCGTCCCGCGATCTGAGCAGGGCTGAACTTCTTGGTCAACAGCCTTTGTACTTCATCACTCAACGCCGGGCAGCGGCCGATCTTGCCGGTCTTGGGCCGGCGGGCTCGCGCTTCGCTGCGTTGTTGGGCCAGCACCGCTGAATACCCCGACTTGGCGTCCCAGCCGCCGCGGTTGGCGCCGAAGCGATGCAACGCCCGGTATCGGCCCGTCAAACCCCGCGCGCTGCCGTTGCGTTCGATCTCGCGGATGATCGTCGCCGGGGCGCGCCCCAACCGGCGCGCGATCGAGCGAATCGACTCTCCGGCCGACGTGCCGATCATGATCTGCTCACGCTCAGCGTGTGTCAGCCTTGGGCGTTTGACCCCGCGGGGTTGCTGCAACTGTGGATTCACACCGCCACATTGGCGAAACCACAAACCTCCAGTGCCTGCCGACACGCCCACCGTGATCCCAGCATCACCAGGCGTCATCCCAGCCGACACCAACTCCCAAAACCACACCTGAACCGACAACAACGGACTCCGCGGCATCAACACTCCAATCACGAAGTGTTGCAATCACCCCTTGAAGCCAACTCGCACTTTTCGTCGATAACTACAGCTTCGGCGCTAGGCCGAAACGCGGCGCTCGGCCTTCTCCTCGTAGTACCGGGCGCGTTCGTCGACCAGGCCCAAGAACCCGATCAGTTCCTCGCGGGCCTTTTCGCCGGCTGGGCCAAAGTCGTTGCGGTCGAACACGTTCCAGAAGCGCAGCACCGGCACCAGCACGTCGTCGTGATGGATGCGCAGGTCGTAGATCCCCGCTTTGGCGATGGTGATGGCGTTCTTGGCGAAGTCGGTCAGGCCTTGGCCGGGCATGGCGAAATTGATCGCCTCGTCGCGGATGGCCACCATCGCGGCGTCGGGATCGATATCGAGGGCGGCGCCCATCAGGTTGCGGTAGAAGACCATGTGCAGATTCTCGTCGGCCGCGATGCGGGCCAGCAGCTGGTCGGCGAGCGGGCAACCGGATGCCCGGCCCGTGTTGCGGTGCGAGATGCGGGTGGCCAACTCCTGGAAGGACACGTAGGCCAGCACGGCCAACGGCGACTTGTCGCCAGCGTCGTAGCCGGCCACGGTGTGCTCCATCCGAAGGCGTTCTAGCACAACGGGATCGACGCCGCGAGTAACCACCAGATAGTCGCGCAGGGCGATGCTGTGGCGGCCTTCCTCCGCGGTCCACTGCCCGACCCAGGTGCCCCATGCGCCGTCGCGGGTGAACCGGGTGGCGATCTCACGGTGATAGGACGGCAGGTTGTCCTCGGTGAGCAGATTCACCGTCATGGCGACCTTGGCGACGGGATCGAGGGGCGAATCCTCCGGCTGCCAGTCCTCCCCGCCCAGAAACGCGAAATCACGTCCCCGGCCCCACGGGACATAGTCGTGCGGGAACCATTCCCGCGCGACCGACAGATGGCGGTCGATGTTCTGCGCGACGACGGGTTCCAATTCGTGCAACACAGCCGCTTGAGCGTCCATGGGTAGCCCTCCCGGTAACCTACGGTTCCGTAGGTTACGGTACCGTAGGTTGCTGGGTGGAACAAGGGAGCTGCGGCTAGGTTAGGTCAGCCGACCCTGGTGAGCTGGAACGGCGCCTGCGTGATCTGGCCGCCCGGGCAGTCGCCGTTGGAGTCCGCCGTGATGGTCCCGGTCATGGTGGCGGCATCGACCGAGTAGGCGATCCGGACCGGGGCATAGCTGCCGTTGTCACAGACGATCCCGTCAGGCTTGGTGACGGTGAAGTTCCAGCGGCCGTCGGTGAAGGTGGCCACGCTGGTCCAGCCAACGGTGCTGGTCAGATTGGCGGTGCAGCCGTTGACCGCCACGGGGCAGGTGGACGTCGCGGTCACCACCGCCCCGTCGTCACCACCCTTGACGGCGTAGGTGCCGTTGATCAGTGCCGGATCGGCAGATGCGGAAGCAGCAAAGCTCAGCGCGGCTGCCGTCGCGGCAGCAGTCGTCAACAAGCGTGTGATCTTCACGGTCATCCCTTTGCGCCGTCGGGCCGGTGGTAACGGCTCAAGCTAGCAGTCATTTCACCCCCAACCAGCGCGACTACACAGCAGAGTCACAGTTGTATCCGAGGTGTCCCTCAATCGTGACTTCCGCGCAGCGCAGCAAAGCCACAATCGGTCACGGAGAAAACCCGGTTGCCAAAGAATGGGACAATCATCGGCGTGACTACTCACCAGTTACCGTGGCACGGCACGAGCCAGCATCCTCGGCCGCGCACGTTCACGCAGTCGACCAAGCTGCAGGACGTGCTCTACGAGATCCGCGGGCCGATCCACGAGCACGCCAACCGGCTGGAGAACGAGGGTCACCGCATCCTCAAGCTGAACATCGGCAACCCCGCGCCGTTCGGCTTCGAGGCGCCCGACGTGATCATGCGCGACATGATCGCCGCCCTGCCCGACGCACAGGGCTACTCCGACTCCAAGGGCATCGTCAGCGCCCGCCGCGCGGTCTTCACCCGCTACGAGTTGGTCGAGAACTTCCCCCGCTTCGACATCGACGACGTCTACCTCGGCAACGGTGTCTCCGAGCTCATCACGATGACCCTGCAGGCGCTGCTCGACAACGGCGACCAGGTGCTCATCCCCGCGCCGGACTATCCGCTGTGGACAGCGTCGACCGCGCTGGCCGGCGGCACCCCGGTGCACTACCTGTGCGACGAGACCAACGGCTGGATGCCCGACGTCGCCGACCTGGAGTCCAAGATCACCGACCGCACCAAGGCGCTCGTGGTGATCAACCCGAACAACCCGACCGGCGCGGTGTACAGCCGCGAAATCCTGCAGCAGATGGTCGAATTGGCGCGCAAGCATCAACTGTTGCTGCTGGCCGACGAGATCTACGACAAGATCCTCTACGACGACGCCAAGCACATCAGCCTGGCATCGCTGGCGCCGGACCTGCTGACCCTGACGTTCAACGGGCTGTCCAAGGCCTACCGGGTGGCCGGCTACCGCTCGGGCTGGCTGGTCATCACCGGCCCCAAGGAGCACGCCAGCAGTTTCATCGAGGGCATCAGCCTGTTGGCCAATATGCGGCTGTGCCCGAATGTGCCTGCACAACACGCTATTCAGGTCGCGCTGGGTGGACACCAGAGCATCGACGATCTCGTGCTGCCGGGTGGCCGGCTGCTCGAGCAGCGCGACGTCGCCTGGAGCAGGCTCAACGAGATCCCCGGGGTGTCGTGCGTCAAGCCCGCCGGGGCGCTGTATGCGTTCCCGCGGCTGGACCCCGAGGTGCACGACATCCGCGACGACGAGCAGCTGGTGTTGGATCTGCTTCTGCAAGAGAAGATCCTGGTAACCCAGGGCACCGGCTTCAACTGGCCGGCACCTGATCATCTGCGGATCGTGACGCTGCCGTGGTCGCGCGATCTGACCAGGGCGATCGAACGGCTAGGCAACTTTCTGGCCAGCTACCGGCAGTAGCTCCACAAGCACTGCCACTACCCTGTCCGGGTGACGCATTCGCATTCACACACCGGCCCGGCTCCACTGAGCCCGCTGGCGGCCCGGATCGTGGTCATCGC
Source organism: Mycolicibacterium rhodesiae JS60 (assembly GCA_000230935.2). GTDB lineage: Bacteria > Actinomycetota > Actinomycetes > Mycobacteriales > Mycobacteriaceae > Mycobacterium > Mycobacterium rhodesiae_B. Next base: position 1,069,858 of record AGIQ01000002.1, on the reverse strand, counting down.
ACTGGGCGTGATCGCGCTGGCAACCGTCATCGCAGCGGTCCTGCTGTGGCCGAGCGGCTCCAAGGTCGACATTCCGCTGCCGTTCCAGAACGGCGCCGGCGGTGCGGTCACCACCGAGGGCGGTCAGGTGACCTCCAGCAGCCTGGCGGACTGCGGCAGCCCGTCGGCCGGCCAGGTGCTCACCGCATCACCAGCCCCCGGCATGTCCGGCAGCGGCACCTGCGTGCAGGCCATGGTGGCGATCGACAGCGGACCGAACCAGGGTGCGTCGACGATGCTGGAGTTCTCCCCCGGCCCGGGTCAGCCGAATCTGTCGGCGGGCGACACGATTCGCATCTTCCGACAGGTCGACCAGCAGGGGGCGACCAGCTATGCGTTCTACGACTACGAGCGCACCTGGCCGCTGATCGCACTGGCCGCGGCGTTCGCGATAGTCATTGTGGCAGTGGCGCGTTGGCGTGGTCTACGGGCGCTGGTCGGGATCGTCGTGGCCTTCGTGGTGCTGGTGGTCTTCCTGCTCCCGTCATTGCGCGACGGCTCCCCGGCGGTTCCCGCCGCACTGGTGGCCTCGTCGGTCATCCTCTTTGCCGTCATCTATCTGGCGCACGGTGTCAGTCTGCGTACCAGCGCGGCCCTGCTCGGCACCCTGACCGCCATGCTGTTGGCGGCGGGACTGTCCTGGGCGGCAATCGAACTCGCTCATCTCACCGGGCTGTCCGAAGACCAGAACAACGAGGTCGCCGCGTACATGGGCCACGTGTCGATCCAGGGCCTCCTACTGGCCGGGTTCATCATCGGCTCACTCGGCGTGCTCAACGACGTGACCATCACCCAGGCCTCGGCGGTATTCGAGCTCGCCCACGCCGGTGATGCCACACGTCGCCAGATCTTCCTGCGCGCCATGCGCATCGGCAGCGATCACATCGCCAGCACGGTGTACACCCTGGTGCTGGCCTACGCGGGTAGCTCGCTGCCGCTGCTGCTGTTGTTCAGTGTGGCCAACCGCTCGCTGTTCGATGTGCTGACCAGTGAAGGCGTGGCCATCGAGATCGCCCGCTCCGCGGTGGGCGGTATCGCGCTGGCCTTGTCGGTGCCGCTGACCACCGCGATCGCCGCGGTCTTGGCTACCCCTGGTCCAGCAGCTTCAACAGGTAGCCGCCATAGCCTGACTTGACCAGCTCAGCGCCGCAGCGGGCCAGCTGCTCGTCGTCGATGAAGCCCATCCGCCAGGCCACCTCTTCCGGGCAGGACACCTTGAGCCCTTGGCGGTATTCGATGGTGCGTACGAAATCGCTTGCATCCAAGAGGGAGTCGAAGGTTCCGGTGTCCAGCCAGGCACTGCCGCGCGGCAGCACCTCGACCACCAGTCGGCCCTGGTCGAGATAGGTCTGGTTGACTTCGGTGATCTCCAGCTCGCCCCGCGACGAGGGCCGCAGCCCGCGGGCGATCTCGATGACGTCGTTGTCGTAGAAGTACAGCCCCGGCACGGCGTAGTTCGACTTCGGCCGCGCCGGCTTCTCCTCGAGTGACAGCGCGGTGCCATCGGCGGCGAACTCGATCACACCGTAGGCCGACGGATCGGCGACCCGGTAGGCGAAGATGGCCGCGCCCTGGATATTTCGGAACCGGCTCAGGCTGGTGCCGACACCAGGTCCGTAGAAGATGTTGTCGCCCAACACAAGTGCGGCGGGACCGGTGCCGATGTGGTCGGCCCCGATCAGGAACGCCTGTGCCAGCCCGTCGGGCCGATCCTGCACCGCATAGCTGAGGTTGATACCCAGGCGCGAGCCGTCACCGAGCAGTCGATGAAAGGCGGGGGCGTCGCGGCCGGTGGTGATCACCAGGATGTCCCGGATGCCCGCCATCATGAGCGTGCACAGCGGGTAGTAGATCATCGGCTTGTCGAACACGGGCAGCAGCTGCTTGCTGGGCCCCATCGTGATCGGATACAGCCGCGTGCCTGACCCACCTGCCAGGATGATCCCGCGCAAGTCGGTCAGGCCTGCAGGTCTTCGTCGGACATGTCGGTGGCAGCCAGGGCGGTGGCCAGGTCGTCGTGACGGAACGCCGAGGTGACGTGATCGTGCACCACTCGGAAGGCTGCCGCCGCGGTACCCGCGGGCCGTCGCTCTTCGACGACGACAACGCCGTCGCGGTAGTAGATCTCGCCGACTTCGACAGGCCCCGCAGAACGCTGCGCCCAGTCCCGCAGCGCGGCATGACCTTGTGCGGCGCCGTCGGCGTCGCCGATCTCGATGTCGTCGCTGGACAGCGAGACCAGGGTGTCGAGGTCCGCGGTGCTCAGCGCGTCATGCCAGGCCAGGACGGTGGCGATCTCCGAAGTGCTCATTTGGCTAAAACTACCGGTCTAGAACGGCGTGCGGGCCAACCAGGTGTCCCAGACTCCCGCGTCGCCGAATACCTCCAGGCCCTCGGCGGCGGCGGTGCTCCGGCGCACGACGGCCAGCAGCAGGCCCCGGGCCGGGCCCTTGAGCGCGGTAGTGGCCTTGCCGTGTTCGTGGTCGAAGGCGATGCCGTCGGGCCGCCCGAAGATCGTCCACTCGCCGGCCTCCCCGAGGTCGGGCTCGGTGGCGTGCAGGTGCAGCGACTGGCCGTCGCCCAGCGGGCGGTCGCCGCCGGCGGGGCCTTCCTCGTCGGCCTGGATGACCACCCGCTCCAACCATTCGGTGATGGCGTCGGCGGCCACCGCGGGGTCCACCTCGAACGACCGACCCAACGCGATGGCGGCGTCGGCGCGATGGACGACGATCTCGTGCAGGCGGCGCCGGATCCACCAGCTGGCAGGACGCGGGCCCAGGAACGTCCACACCTCGGTGTCGGCGCCGGTCTGCGCGACGGCGTCGATGAGCTTGCGCGGGCCGTCGAGCAGCCATTCGATCTCGTTGTCCCGGCCGTCCGGCGGCTTGCCGCCCGCGACTGTGCGCGGATCGATGAACTCCATCGACTGTTCGGCGACGATCTGGGCGCACCACCGATCGCCGCGCCCGACGTGGCGCATCAATTGTTCGAGCGTCCACTCCGGGCAGGTCGGCACCGGTGTGGAAAGGTCGGCGTCGCGCAGAAGGTCAGCGAATGCGGCGCTTTCGGCGATCAATGCGGTTGTGAAGTCCACGAAGGAGAACCTACGTCAGAACCGGGCGGCCCAATGCGTAAACGTTCCATCCCGCCGCAGTCCAGCGCGCGACGTCGAGGCAATTGCGGCCGTCCACAATGACTCTGGCCCGAACGTGCCGCGCCAGTTCGTCCGGATCGAGGTCGACGAACTCCTGCCATTCGGTGGCCACCAGCACGACATCGGCGCGGTCGCAGGCCTCCAGAGCGGAGGTCGAGTAGGTCAGCGTTGGGAACAGGCGTTGCGAGTTCTCCATCGCCTTGGGGTCGTAGACGTTCACGGTGGCGCCGTTGAGCTGCAGCAGCCCGGCGACGTTGAGCGCCGGGGAATCCCGCACATCGTCGGACTCGGGTTTGAACGCGGCACCGAGCACCGCCACGTTGGCACCCAGGAGCGAGCCACCGCATGCCGTGGTGGCCAATTCGACCATCCGCGTGCGCCTGCGCATGTTGATGCTGTCCACCTCGCGCAGGAAGGTCAGCGCGTGGTTGGCGCCCAGCTCACCGGCACGAGCCATGAAGGCACGAATGTCTTTGGGCAGGCAGCCGCCGCCGAAACCCAGTCCCGCGTTGAGGAATCGGCGTCCGATGCGCGGGTCGTGGCCCAGGGCATCGGCCAGCACGCGGACGTCCGCGCCGGCGGCCTCGCACACCTCGGAGATGGCGTTGATGAACGAGATCTTGGTGGCCAGAAAGGCATTGGCCGACACCTTGACGAGCTCGGCGGTCTGCAAGTCGGTCAGCAGGAACGGGATGTCCTCGGCCAGCAGCGGGGCGTACATCTCGCGCAGCACCGCTTCGGCGCGGATCGAATCGGGCTGTACGCCAACGACGATCCGGTCCGGGTGCAGGGTGTCCTGCACGGCGAATCCCTCGCGGAGAAACTCCGGATTCCAGGCGATTTCGACGTCCACACCATCACGTGCCAGCGATTTCGCCCGCCGGCCCAACTCGGCGGCGGTGCCCACCGGAACCGTCGACTTGCCGATGATCACGGCGGGCCTGGTCAACCGGGGCACCAGCTCGTCGATCACGGCGTTGACATGGCGCAGGTCCGCGCCGTATTCGCCCTTCTTCTGCGGGGTTCCGACGCCGAGGAAATGGACATCGGCGAAATCTGCGGCCGCGTCGTAGTCGGTGGTGAACTGCAGGCGACCGGCAGAGAGATTGTCCTGCAACATCTTTGCCAGACCGGGCTCGTAAAACGGGATGTCGCCGGAGGACAGTTTAGCGATCTTGCCGGGATCGATATCGATCCCGACCACCTCATGACCCAGCTCGGCCATCCCGGCGGCGTGGGTTGCGCCGAGATAACCGGTGCCAAAGACTGTGCATCGCATACTGCCCTCTATAGGCAGCCACGATGATCTGACCGCATCGCGACACTTAGCGCGAGGCTAACTCCCGGTGAACTCGGACCTCGTTCAGTGCCCCATACCAGGCCAGGGCCACAACGGGCTGCTGCCCGAACTGCCGCCGGAACTGCGCGATCCGCCGGACCCGCTCGACCGCGAGCCGCCGTCAGACTCCGAAGACCCCGAACCCCCCGAGCTCGAGCTCGAACCGCCCGATCCATAGCCGCCACCGCCGTAGCCGCCGGAACCCGAGCCGTAACCGCCCGAACCGGCGGCCGCGCTAGGGGGACTCTGCGGGACCTCGGTGACGACCGGCGACGACGGCTGTTGCGGGGCCTGGGTGGGGTACGACGGCTCCTGCGGCACCGAGGGCGTCGACGGTGTCGTGGGCTGGGTGGGCGTCGACGGTTGGGTCGGCGTGGACGGCTGCGTGGGATAGCTCGGCGACGACGGGTACGTCGGGTAGTGCGGAGCCCGTGGCGGCCGGATGAACGGCGGCAGGATCGGCGGCAGGACGATGACCGGCGGCGCGATGATCGGAGCGGGGATCACCGGCGCGATCGGCGCCGGGGCGGGTGGCGGTGCCTCCGGAGCGGGCGCGGGCGCGGCGGGCGCCGGGGCGGGCGCGGCAGGCGCGGGAGCCGGAGCCTGCGGGGCGGGCGTCACGAAGACGGTCCGCGGCGCCTGCTGCACGACGGGCACCGGCTCCTGGATGGTGTCGGGCACCGACGGGGCCGACGGCGGTGGCTGGGCTGCCTCGGGAGCGACGGCCGCGGGTGTCTGGCTGCTGGGCACGATCACACTCTCGGCCGGACTGGGCCGCTGATCGACGGTCGGCCGGATACTGACCGCCAGCGAGATCACCAGTGCCACAACGCCGATCACGAAGATCGATGTCAGCGCGCTACCGACCAGCAGGAACGGCTTACGCTCCGGCTCGTCGACGGTGAAATCGGGATCGGCCGGCATGGAGTCGTAGCCGAAGTCGCCGTCGGGATCGTCGGGGACTTCGCTGTAGCCGAGCGGGGCCATGTAGCCGGCGGCGGCCATCTGAGTTCCGGCTTCGGCCATCTCGGTGTCCTCACCGGCGGGGTAGACCTTGCCGGCGGTGGTGCCGTCGGGATCGCGGGCGTAGCCCAGGCCGACGGTCGAGGCTTCATAGCGAGGTGCGGCGGCCGAGGCCAGCGCGGCGCCGCGGGCCAGAGCCAGTTCGGCTTCCTCGGGGGCGTGTACGGACAGCGTGGTGCCCAGCGACAGCTGGGACGTCACCGCGGCCACGTCGACACCCGAGCCCAGGACGAACAGACCCTGCGGCGGTGCGTCGATGCCTTCGAGGTCGGAGATCATGCGCTGCAGTTCGGCCACCGCATCCTGGGCGTGCAGGCTTTCGGTCTGCACCTTGACGATCGCGCCGCCGGCGGTCTCGACGACGGCCACGGTCGCGGTGTCGCGATCGAGCAGCATCAGCGCCGTGCGGTCGTAGCCGACGGTCTGCCCGACGGCTTGGGCCAGCGCGCCCGCGGCGTGAAGTTCGGACACCAGGAGGACGTCATCGATCTTGCGGGCCTTGAGCGCGTCGCGCAGACCTGCCGCCGCGGCATGGTCGGTCCACGTGACGCCGGTCGACACCAGGCGGTGCCCACCTTCGGTGGCACTCTCGCGGGTTCCGAGGATCGCGGCGACCACTTGCTCCGCCGCGGTTGCCGCACCTTCGCCGGTCGTGATGTCGAAGGTGTCGTTGTCGACGGTCACGCCGTCTGCTTTCTCGCCTTCGACCAGCACCATGCGCACCGTCGTCGGCGTCATGGACACACCGAGTGCGATGTCCACTACCCCTCCAAGGTTGTTTGCTGGGTCCCCCGACCCGCTGCTGCGCTCCACCCTGCTAGAGACGTTCGACTAGAAAGTTCATCGCCGCAGGTAGCGGCTCCGTTACAGCCGAACGGGTTAGCTGGTGGCCGAAAGCTGACCCTGGAGTTCCGAGGCTACTCGCCCGGCTGGGACTGGATGAAGTTCTGATACGAGCGCGACGGCGTCGGCCCGCGTTGACCCTGGTATTTCGAGCCGACGCTGGCGCTGCCGTAGGGGTTTTCGGCGGGGCTGGTCAGCCGCAGCAGGCACAGCTGGCCGATCTTCATGCCCGGCCACAGCGTGATCGGCAGGTTGGCGACGTTGGACAGCTCCAGGGTGATGTGCCCGGAGAAGCCGGGGTCGATGAAGCCCGCGGTGGAGTGGGTGAGCAGGCCCAGCCGGCCCAGCGACGACTTGCCTTCCAGCCGGCCGGCGAGGTCGTCGGGCAGGGTGCAGCATTCCAGCGTGGAGCCGAGGACGAACTCGCCGGGATGCAGCACGAACGGTTCCCCGTCGTCGGGCTCGACCAGGCTGGTCAGCTCGTCCTGCTGTTTGGCGGGGTCGATGTGGGTGTAGCGGGTGTTGTTGAAGACCCGGAACAGGCTGTCCAGCCGGACGTCGACGCTCGACGGTTGCACCAGGGCGTCGTCGAAGGGGTCGATGCCCAGTCGTCCGTCGGCGATGGCGGCGCGGATATCACGATCGGAGAGCAGCACGCGACGAGCGTAGCGGCGGATCAGTTGATCGTGATGGTGACCACGTGCGGTGGCAGTGAATTATCGAGAATCAGGACCGAACTCTGGCCATTCACGTCGTCGTAGGGGAAGCCGTAGTTCTTCCCGTCCACACCGAGCTGGTGGAAGACCTTCGCATAGGAGTTGTGCTTCGTGTCGGCGGGGTAGTACGCCGCAACGGTGCCCCACTGGTCCGGCGCGGCTGCGACGCCGCGGTTGAAGGCGGCGTCGAGTTGAGCGAGGAAGGCGCCCTGCTCGTGGGTGCCGACGAAGGGTCCGTCACCGGCGAAGACCTGCGCTGTCGTCGGCTTGTCCATCAGGTAGCTTCCGGAGACTCCGGCAGGGTTGAGGGCGGTGACGGTGTAGGCGAACTGGTTGGTGGCGTTGACCTGGCCGGTCACGGTGTAGCTGCCTGGCGAGGTGAACGTGAACGTCTCCGTCGTGTACGTGGTCCAGAAGTGGTCGATCGGTTCGTCGAGGTAGTGGGCCAGGGACCCGGGCTGCACGGACCGAGGCGACGCGATGCGCAGCGGATTGCCGTGGCCGTCGGTGACGACGAGCTGCTGGAACTCCGTTGGTACCGAGTTCTGGTAGGTGGTGAACACCTGGTTCCGCGTGGCGGTGGTGCCGCGGGTGTCGGAGAAGGAGCCCTGGTCGAGGGTGAAGCTCAGCGGCAGCCCGAACTGGTCCACCTGCGTGGTGTTACCGCCGAAGGGCACGCCGCCGTACTGGAAGGTGAACTCGAACCAGTCGTAGACGGTGCCGTAGTTCGGGTTGGTGACGCCGACGGGGTCGGGCACGGTCCAACCCGAATTGTCTTGGCTGATAGCGATATACAGCGGTTGGGCGACCGACACGTAGATCCTGGCACCCTGCAGGTCCGGCGGCATTCGCAAATTGGCGGCCTGGCCGAGGGTGTAGGACATGTTCGCGTAGTTCACCCCGTCCTTGACCAAGTGGCCGGGCGCGTTGGCGTCGTCGTGGTTGATCGCGTGCGGCGTTCCGTTCTGGTCCACCCACGCCCAGTGGTCCTTCGAGGTCTGACCGAGGACGGTGACGTAGATCTGGCCGCTGTCGTAGGCCGAGTTGTTGACGAAGTCCACCGGGTACGTCCCTGCGCTGTACGGCGCGACGGCAACGGTGAGCGTGCCGTTTGCGGTGTGGCCGCTGGACCCGACCAAGCCGAATGTCAGGAGGTTGATCAGGCCGGAAAGGCCGTGAATGTGCGGGCCGCTCCAGAAGTCGGAGGCGGTGACCTGGAACGTGTCCGTGTAGGGATCGGTGCCGTTCCAGCCGGTGGGGGCGGTGTAGGTCGCCTGGGAGCCGGAGATCTTCAGGGTGCCGCCGCCTGAGCCCGGGCCATGGACGGCATAGGTCAGTCGGCGCCCGTCGGTGTCGACGCCGCCCAGCGGGAACGGGTCACTGGTCTCGCCGGGATCGAGGGCTTCTGATCTGGTTTGCGGCGGGAACGTCGGAGTGACGGCTTCGAACGTGCGTTGGTACCAATTGCGTTGCGCCGCTTGGACAACACGGCGCAGGTCGACGGTGGGTACCGATTTGACGCGGGCAGGGGCGGTACGCGCTTTCGGTGTGGCCGAGGTGGGGCGCCCGACGGTTCGGGCACTGGACGCCGTCGCTTTCGCCGGGGAAGGTCGTGAACTGCTTGCCGTGTCGGAGGTCGAGGTTTCGGCATGACCGGTCGCGGGGTTGGCCAGCAGCGCGACGCCGATTCCGGCGGCCACCGCGGATGCTCCGACCCAACCAACGTGCGCGGCGTATTTCATCAGGTTCCGTTCGACGTAGCTGGCTGGGCCAGGCTATGCCTGTCGCTACCCGTGTCGCAGCCGATTGATGCCGATTCTGCGGATTCTCACCCAACGCTCAGCACTTTGCTGTCCTGGCCGCGCCGGCGCTTCTCACACCGCAGTGGCCCACAGTGCTAACCTCTGTGTCCATCGCCGATGTAGTTCAATGGCAGAACATCAGCTTCCCAAGCTGAATACGCGGGTTCGATTCCCGTCATCGGCTCCATATCTACCAGGGCATATTGCCGGTGGCGCCCGTTCCGCTGGCTGGCCGGTACCCCGCCCGTACCCCTGGGTTCGTCGTGGTTGCGAAAGACGCGCTCTCTACGACTCACCCAAGCCGAACCGGACCAAGACAGGTTGCCGGAGGCCATGGATGCGACAACCCCAGAGAGAATCCCGCCGGGCAGCGCGAACCGACGGCCACGTCGTTCATGATCTCGGCGCGAATAGTAGGCGAGTTGGATCCCACTGCATCAAATTGGACTGCATTCTTAGTTGATCTCGGTCTCCAAACCGCATTCCCGTCAGGAGGAAATGGTGGCAACGGCTCTTATTACTGGCGCATCTACAGGAATCGGCCGCGAGTTGGCGCGCTTGTTCGCCGCTGACGGCGTCGACGTCATAGTGGTGTCAAGCGAGCGAAGTGTGGCGAAGCTGAACGAACTCGCCGAAGAGTTGCGGTCCAGCCAGGCGGTCCGCGTTGACGCCATCACGATGGACCTCTCCAAGGCGGGAGCTGGGGCTGACCTTGTCACCCGCGTCGACGAACTCGGTGTCGAAGTCGAGTATCTTGTCAACAACGCGGGGGTCGGCATCGTCGGTCTGAAGATCCAAGAGTGTGACCCGGAGACGGTATCGCGGATGGTTCAGCTCGACGTGGTGACACTGACCGACCTGACGATGCTTTACGTCGGACGAATGGTGAAAAGGGGCCATGGGGCCATCCTCAACGTCAGCTCCGTGGCGGGCTACGTCGTGCCGCACGGGTTAGAGGCGGCTTACGCGGCGAGCAAGGCGTTCGTCAGAAGTTTTTCGGAGGCGGTCGCTGACGACCTTCGTGGGACGGGCGTGACCTGCACGCACTTAGCGCCGGGTCCCGTTCGCACCGAGTTCGCTGCCACGGCGGGTGCGGGGGACACATCGCGACTCGACCCCGCGTTTATGGATGCTGCGCCGGTGGCGCAGGCTGGTTATACCGCCATGCGAGCCGGACGCGTGACCGTGATGCCCGGAGTCGGTACTAAAGTTATGCGGGTCGCTGCCACGCTCTCGCCATCTAGGCGATTCACGGCTATGGTATCCGGCTACTTCGTCGCAAGACGCTAACCGTGCAGCGGTATCACGTTGTCCCCGTGATACTTCGGGGTAGCCGCGAGCGCGCCGAGCGCGGCCATCTCGTCGTCGTGGTCAGCCTTCGCGTAGAGGTGCGTGTAGACGAGTTCGGTTGTCGTCGGGTTGGCGTGCCCCATCCACTCGGCCACCTGCCGCACCGAGATGCTGGGGACCGCCGCGCACAGGCTCGCGTAGGTGTGGCGGAGCGAGTGGAACCGCAACGCCGCCGGGAGCACCACGTTGCCCGCCGTCCGGTTGGCGCGCAACACAGCGGGCCGGAACACGGCCTTGTAGAAGCTCGCGTGGCGCAGGGGTTGGTTCCAGTCGAGCACCAACCGCTTCTCCGCGTCCTCCACCGAGAGTTCGGCGAGCGCGTCGGCCTGCCGTCGAGCGCGGTCCTTCGCCGACGCGCTCGGTGCTGCGTCTTCCACACCCGTAGTCGCCGCTCCTGGTGCGGCAGCGTCGGCCCGCACTCCCGTAGGCCGGGGCCGCGTCAGCGACATACCGGGGAACAGGGGCGCGCCAGCCTCTTGCCGACGCGGGTGCTCGGTGAGGTAGCCCCGGACCAGACTTGCTGTCGGCCCCGGCACCGGCACGACTCGCATTGACCCGTCCGTCTTGGTGAGCCTGTGGGCGGCAGCGGTCCGCTCAACGTGGATCTTCATGCCTCCGTTGGGTGAGACCTCGATGTCTTGGATTTGGAGTCCGCCGAGTTCCGCAGCGCGCAGACCCGACCAAGCCGCGAGATTCACCAGGACGTTGTACGGCCAGGGCGTCGACTCAACGAGCGCAGAAACCTGTGCAGCGGTGAGGAACTGTGCGCGGTCAACCACGCCCACCTTCGCGCCTTTTGCGCCACGCTCCTTGGGTAGCTTGACGTGCTCGGCGGGGTTCTTCGCCAGCCGGCCATCCACAACGGCCTGCTCCAGGACCATGCGAACGGTCCAGAACGCGTGCCGCACCGTGGACGGCTTCTTACCCGCCTCGGTGAGCCGGTTGACCCACGCCTGGATGTACTCGCGGGTGATCTTGTTCAGTGGGTAACCGCCGAACACCGCGTCAACGCCGAGCGTCTTGCCGTCGCCGCGTCGGGTTGCGGCCGGGGCGAGCGCGTAGCGGTGGTTCTCGGCGTTGTTGCGTGTGTCGGCCTTGCGGGACTCCAACCAGATCGCCGCCGCGTCCCGAAAGGCCATCTTGCCCTTGGCCGGGTCGAACACGATCCCCTGCGCCGCTGCGCTCTCAGCGTTGCGGGCATAGTCAGCCGCGGCCTTCTTGTTGGTGAACCCGCCCTTGCTGTGGTCGGTACCGTCGGGGTCGCGCCACTTCGCCACGTACCTTGTTGCGCCGCTGGTGGTTACGCGCTTCTGTGTCCTTGCCATTGGTCAGTTCTCCTGTCGTGCAGTGGGCCCGGTGGTCACGTGGGTGTCGCCGCTCAGAGCGGCGCTGATGGTCGATTGGGTGACGCCGTAGATGTAGGCGAGGTCGCCCTGGCTCCACTTGCCCGCTGGCCTTCCCCCGAGACCGTGGAGGCATCGGCTATAAGGAGTAGCGATGTCAGAGAAACGGAAGAAGTACGACCGGGAGTTCCGTGAGGGCGCTGTGCGGATCGTGCTTGAGACGGGTAAGCCGATCGCCCAGGTCGCGCGGGACCTGGGGATCCACGAGGGCACGCTGGGCAACTGGGTTGCCCAGGACCGCGAGGCCCGCGAGGGCCGGGGCGAGCTGACCCGCGATGACATGGAGGAGCTCAAACGCCTGCGCGGCGAGAACGCTGAGCTGCGGATGGAGCGCGATGTCCTCAAGCGATCAGTGGTCCTGTGGGTGAAGGAGGCGACGAAGTGAGCGTGGCACGCTTCATCGCCGACCAGAGGACCAAATACCGGGTGCCGCATACGATCACGTGCGCTCTGCTCAGTGTGAGCGTGTCGTGGTTCTACAAGTGGATTAGCCGTGCTGAGAACTCTGATGGGTTGCATACCGACACCGATCGGCGCCGCGCGCACCTCGATAGCGCGGTCGCCGCGGCGTTCACGGCGGCCAAGGGGCTGCATGGTTCGCCGCGGCTGGTCGCTGACCTGCGCGATCTGGGTTGGGAAGTGTCGGAAAAGACGGTGGCCGACTCGATGCGCCGCCAGGGTTTGGTGGCGCGCCGCATCAAGCGCCGCAATGGGCTCACCAAGCAGGACAAGACGGCACCGAAGTTTCCTGACCTGGTCAAACGAGACTTCACCGCGGCTACGCCGAACCGCAAATGGGTCGGTGACATGACTGAGATCCCCACTGAGTCCGGCCAGAAGCTGTATCTGGCGACCGTGATCGACCTCTACAGCCGCCGGCTGCTGGGGGCAGCCATGGGCCTGCATCCGGATGCCGAGTTGGCGTGTGCGGCGATCAAGATGGCTGTGGCCGCGCGCGGCGGCCGCCAAGTGATCTGGCGCGATGAGGACTCCGAGCGGGTCATATTCCATACCGATCGCGGTAGCACCTACACCGCACACGCGTTCACCACGCTGTGCCGCCAGTTGGGGATTCGGCAGTCAATGGGCCGGGTCGGATCGTGTTTCGATAATGCTGCCGCGGAGGCGTTCTTCTCTTCCTTGGAATGGGAAGTCTTGTCCCGCAATCGTTTCCGTGATACTATCCATGCGCAGGCTGTGGTAATCGACTGGTGCTACACCTTCTACAATCACCAACGCCGCCACAGTGCCGCCGACGGGCTATCGCCCGTCAACTACGAGATCAGGGAATCCAAGACCAAGCCCGAAGCGGCATAGGAAACCCTCCACGATTTCGGGGGAACCACACCGCCGCGTAGTCGGCACGGATGGATTGCACGTCCTCGGCGGAGAGCTTCGGTCGCCGGTCTACCCTCTTCTGTGTTGGTTCCGCAGGGCCGGGTGTGCCGTCCACGGGTTGCGGGCTCAGGGGTGGCACCGGGGACCGGAGCGTGCTCGGCACTGTGTACGGGCGGCCATCGGGTGCGCGCTTGACGAGCGGCCTCATGCTGCGGTGCCTTCCCTGTTGGCGCGGGTGAGGATTCGTGCGACCGTGGGTGAACTCCACTGGCCGCCACGCTTGGTGGGGTGGCCCTCGCCCGCAAGCACTCGGGCAATCTCGCGGGTGGAGTAGCCCACGGCCTGTAGCTCGCGCATGCGGGCCAACGCGGCCTGCTCGGCGGGCTCTGGGACCAGTGCGCCGTGCGGGTTGTCAGCTGACCTTGCATCAACGCGCCAGCCGTAAGGTGGTGAGCCGGTGGCGTGCCCGCCGTTCGCAGCCTTGGCGTTGCGGCCGTCGCGGAGACGCTTGGCGATGAGCCGCCGGTCCAGTTCGTGGAACACCCCGCGCATCTGGCGCATGGCCGTCCGCATTGGGTCGTCGGGGTCGTCACGCGGAACCTCCTGCGGCGGAACAGAAGTGAACACCACACCCTTGTCGCTGGCCCAGACCTCTGCCAAGACAGCCTCCTGGACACTCACCGCACGGGCGAGCCGGTCAAGGTCGCGCACGATCAGCCCATCAGCCTTGCCGTCGCGGATGAGTGCCAACGCGGTCAGCAGGCCCGGGCGGTCGGCCGCATCGAGCGCACCACTCTTGCCCTCGTCAGCCGGCCATGCCACGACCTTCGCGCCCAGCGACTTGGCGGCTTTGCGGATGGCTTCGCGCTGGACATCGAGCCCATACCCCTTGTCGGCCTGTTCGATGGTCGAGACCCGCAGATAAGCAACGAGTTTCATGACTCGGCGTCCACTAGCTCCAGGTCCGCGTCCACGAACGCCGGGGCCGGGTCGCTCGGGGCCATGTGGTCGAAACGCACTGCAGCGTCGAGATAGTCGTTGCCGAACACATCGGTGACTACACCCACGCGGCCGATCAGCGGGTTGCCGTCCCAGTCGAGCGCGTCGGGGTGGTTCGGGTCGGTGATCACCCGGTTGGGGTCATTGCGCTCAGCGTCCACGTCGGTCACGGAGACCACTCGGACCCTGTCGCCTACCTTCAGCTTGCTCATCACTCGGTTCCTCTCGTTGGTGTGCCGCCCGCAGGCCCGCGACCAGGTAGGCCGCTGAACCTTTAGGTCTAGCGGCGACGCTACGCCAGCGAGCACACCCGCCACTACACCTCTACCTGCGCTTACGCCGCGTTTGGCTAACCCGCGCAGCCCGATTGGCTGCGGCTACCTCGCTCGCGGCCTGTTCGAGGGTGACGAGTTCGCGGCTAGGAGGTGCTGTGGGCGGGGGTTCAGCCCAGTCGGGCACGTTCGGGCCGTCCGCACGCTCTCCGACACGCTCGGGGGTGTCTTCGACAACCTCCGCGTCCACGATGTCGTCGGCGGGCGGCAAGGCCCGTGGACTCGCGGGGGCGGGCGGCATTGGCTCGCCGCGCTTCATCGCCTCGTGCTGCGCCCGCGTCACGTGCAGAACGTCACTCAGCAGTTCCTCGTATGGCGCCTTGGTGACTTCGACCTCCACAGCCTGCTTGGCTCCCAGGCCCGCCCGGTCCAAGGCGTCGCGGATCGCAGCTAGCGCAACATGATCCGGTGTGTCGCCGTCGAGCGCCATACCGAGCAGACGTTGCACCAATGCGTCAGCGGCCTGCTGTAAACGCCTCTGCGCCTTCGCCTTTACTTGCGGCGCGTTCCCGCCGTGCGACCGACACACGTTCCCGCCGAGCATGGCGGCCCTCTTGCAACGCTCGCCTGTGCGGGAGCTTCGCGCAGTACACCTCACCTCACCCGCCAAGAAGTCGCTGCGTACTACGTTGCGGTCACCACCTCGTGTCGAAGGGTTCTGGCGTTCATGGGTTTCATTCATTGTCGGCTCCTTCTCATCTCTCACCCGGTCGTGTCCAGTCCTCTGGCCAAGGCGGGCGTCGTGGGTTTCGTCGCGGACGCGTGGGGTGCCCGCGCCGGGTTCGTTGCTGCGGCCTCCACCAATACGGCGGGTCAATCGGCGTGAAGACGTTCATCGGGCGTACGCCGCCTGGTCCGGGTTGTCCGTCCGGGTACGACCAGGGCAGTCCGGGTCATGTCCGGGTGCGAAAACGCTTCTACCAGTGAAGTCCGGGCGTCCGGGTTGTTTCGCCGTACTTTCCCTATACGTAGAGCGCGTCCGCAGCCTTCTACTTCTCTTACCTATAGAAGTTAGAGAAGTAACCCGGACTACCCGGACTGGGCTGGTAGAGGGCAGTTTCAACCCGGACTTCTGCTCGGACTGAACCCGGACGCAACCCGGACCAATGTCCCTAAACACGTTGTGCCGCCTTGTCGCTCACGCCGCCGACCTTCAGTTTCAGCCCTTGGAAGCACGGAACCCGCTCGCCATTGATGGTCAACTTCGCTTGCGTAATCTGTTTCCCATCAGCCTGATACAGCGTGTAGAGGTCGCTGGCGAATTTGTTCGCGGCTGTCGGCGTGTGGCCGTTCGTTCGACACCACATCTGCCATCGCTGGTGAACGGTCGACTTCGGCTCAAAGAACTCCGGACCCACATCGCAGCATTCGTCCACGAAATTGGCTAGGTAGCTGGCGTTCTCGCGCAACATCCCCAACAACTCCCTGCCAGCCTCCGGTTGCACGAACTTGCCCCGCTCCACCAGCCGCCTATACGCCGTCAGCGCCAAGTTCACGAACGCCGGTACCTCATCGGCCAGCTTCACGTCTAGGTCGTAGTCCTCCCGGCCCACGAACGTGTTCGGGGTCTTGATAGCTAAGAGTCGCCGCACAAGCGCCCCGGCATTGTCCGGGAATACCGGCACCTCGTTCGTCAAGATCATGAACGTCAACGGCAACCGCTGCGTGATGGATCGCCGCGCATACGGCAACCTAAGCGTCACCACGTCCCCGCCCACCACCTGTAGCAAGAGGTCGGTGAACTTCTTCATGTTCAACTGGGCGCGTTGATCCGAAATTGTCACCAGCGTCTTGCCGAGTAGTGGCTCTAGCGGAAAGCCGTTGTTCTTGAAGTCGTCCATCTGATAGCCGGTATGTCTGCGGCCCAGCACTTTCGACAACAGCCGGTCTAGCGTGCCCTTGCCTGAACCGGACGGCCCCTGGAGCAACAGCATCTTCTGGTAACGGTCGTCCCCCACCAGCCTGGTCCCGACGAACTCCAAGAGCGCATCTGTGGCTTCGCGGTCCTCCCCCGTCAGGTCGTCCAGAAACCGCCCGAGTGCATCAGGTTTCGCGTCAGCGTGGTACTCACATCGCACGTAGTCGGTGTTGAAGTAGCCGGGCGTATGGTCAACCAGCCGCAACTCATCGACCCGAAGCAGCCCGTTCGCAAACGGCACCACTCGACACTTCCGGCCATCTCGCCACGAACCTTCTTCAACCTCATCCGGCCACAGCGCCTCGGCCTTCAGGGCGTCGATAACGTTGGTGATCTTGGCCTTGTCGGGGTTCCATGCCGCCTCCAACACGACACCCCCGGCGGCCACGTGCTCGTAGTTCGCCTTCTCCAACAGCCGGTAGAGCACCTGGCGTATCTGGTCTTCGGTTGTTGGCTCCCAACACCGCCCGGTCCAGCGGAACCACTCTCCGTGCCAGTGGGCTAGTGGCCGGCTGTCCCGTTCCGCACGGGCCATGACCTCCTGGGCGACCTTCTGTGGGGCCTTCGGGCTGGGCCAACGGTTACGGTGCGCCCGGTCCCAAAGTTCGGCGGCATCCTCCTCATCAGCCAGCGGTGCCGCGTCCCGGACCATCCGGTTGAACTCGTCGGGGTCAGGTACCCGCGCCCCATCCTGAAACGCCGCGTCCCAGCGCCCCTGTAGCTCATCGACCGCCCGCTGGGCGGAAAACCTTCCAGCCTTGGCCTCGCGCAGGCCCCAGCACATCGCGTCCCACATGCTGCCGTGGCGGCCTCCAGGCGCCGGGTCGAATGCCGCAAGGATCGGCACCAGGGCGTAGGGCTCGCGCTCATCCGCGTACGCCGCGAGGAACGCCTTGGCGTTCGCGTCCAACTCGTCCAGCGACAATGGCTGGTGTTCGGCAACATCAGCGACGGCATTCAGCTTGTCCGCGATGGAGTCCGGCACGCAGTTGATCGGTTGCTCGGGGATGGGGGTGTATGCGCCACCCTCGTTGGCTCTCGGGTGCAGGGTTGGCGCAAGCACGAGGCCACCACCGTAGCCACGAACCTCGCCCCAGTTCTTGCCCTTGGGCTGCTTGAGCTTGCCAAGGCCGTTGCCGAAGCGATCACCGGGCCGCTGGCGGTAGACGTAGTGGCCGCGTTTGCCTTCCGGGTCCGAGGTCGTTGGCAGAAACACCGCGAACTCCAACAGCGGCCATAGCCACTCCGGCACCTTGTCTGGGGCGTCTACGTCGAGCACCAGGAGATGTGCGCCGCCAACATGGGTCGCGATCCCCGCATCGGACCATCGCATCCACCAGTCGCGGATCGTGTCGAGGTCGGTCGTCGCTCGCTGCGGCCAGCACTGGCCGAGGTAGCTGCCGGGGTGCTTCGTGCCAGGGCGTACCGGCACAACAGGAATGCCCGTCTTCGCATACGCCTCAGCGGCTTCTGCACTCGTTAACCCACGCACATCCGGCCAAGCCGGTGATCCGGGCGACGCGATAGCCAAGTGCATCGGGTTACGCTCAGTCCGCTTCGCGGCGCGGGTTCTCTCGCGCTGTAGTGCTTTCCGGCCTGTGTTATCGGCGGGTATCATCGAGGGCACGTCCTTCGGTTTGCCAGGCTTGATGGTCGTTAGTCCGCCCCCGGTTGCGCCCGCCAGGTCGCCGGGGGTGAACTCTTGATTAGGGTTGATTTGCAGTGTCATTCGCCGCTCGACCTGCGTGCACACCCATGAAGATTCTTGGCTCAGGCGCCACCAGCGAGTCCAGCCAGCGATGAACCGCATTGCGGGAGAACCAATTCTGGCGCCCGATTTGGTGAGGTGAGATTTCACGGTCAATTACCGCCCGCTTCACTCGCCACGGCGTAACGGCAACTGCACCGAGTTCATGGCAGTAGCTCAAAATGCCGTCGTTGCCTCGCAAGGTCGGGACGTCATCAGGATCAGGTCGCACCTGACACCTCTCAAGGTCCGGCCCGTATACACAACGCAAACGGGCGCGCTCTTACCCCTGCACCGCGTCGATGCAGTTAGTCCATAGGTAAGAGCGCGCCCGCCAAGGTTGCCCGTATTACGTTGTACAGAGCGGCCTTTCGGCGTCTCCGCTATCCGACTCTACCCCACCTCCGAAGCTCTCGAATCGTGTGTTTCCGATTCGACTCGCTCAGCGGCGCAAAGGATTATGCCGTCTCGCCCCAGTAGATATCGAACGATGCATCAAGGGCCTTCGCATCGTTGGCGACCAGCCTTTGCAGCTTCTCAAGGAATCCAGCTTGCGGGTAGTCACAGTGAATCTTGGCGCGACTCGTCGCAGTCACCTCAAGGTGCCAGTAGCTTCCATCATCGTCGCCCCACTCCAGCGTCACCGCACCCTCTGGTGAGACATTGAGCCAAACGCCCGTTGCGTCGTCAGGAACGGAGAACGACCGCCTGCGTGGGTGGCCTTCCTGCTCAACGAACTCTTTGTGCATTGCTCTGAGTTCGCCGTCCGACATCTTCCCCGTGATGTCCCACTTCATTTTTGCCATTCTCGGTTGCCTCCTGTGGCGTTCATGTCTACAGGCAACTCCTGCGGACCTACCAACCACTATGCACACAGTCGAAACACTCTGCACAAGAATGTTTTTCGTGTTTAGTTCGGGTCAGACAGGGCCGCAACAAATTTACATATTGAGAGCCTATGCACTCCATAGAGTGCCAATACGTATTTTTCCGCTTCGCGTTGCGAAGGTCTGCACAGCGCCGTCTACCGACCGGTGCTCGCGCACACGTCCTCGGCCACCTCGGCTAAGGGAACGGCAGCCCGACGCGAGCGTGGGCCTCCATGACGCTCAACTCGTAGCCGGTCGCAGCCGACGCCTCGGCGTAGGTCAGGCACGGGTCGCAGACGGCGAAGATCAACAGCGCTGTGCCGGCCATGAACGGCATGAGCTGCGGCGCTCCGACGCACTTCCGCGCAACGTTGACGTTGCATGGCGTCTCCCAAAAGTCATCGTGTAGTGACGCCATGACTTGGTACATCCCCGCGAAGTAGTCCACGCCCCGACGCTGCGGTTGGTAGTCGCGTGTGGCCCGGTCGAACGCGCCCATTCGCTTCTCTCCGCGCACAACCATCGCCGTGTCGCTGCCGACGATGTGCACGAGCAACTCGGGGTCATCGGGGTTGAATGGTCTGCCGAGGCGGTCGGCCCCATATGAGTCGGGATCATGGCTGTCACGACGGACCGTGCCGTCGGCAATACCCATGTGCAGATCACGCAACGCCGCAACGGCCCGTTCATGCATCTGAGGGCTGCGTACCGGGTCGAACAATTCGGCGGTGTCGCGGGTGAACACACGCCCGTGCAGCCGGTCTCCCGCCAGGATGCGGTCCACGACCAAGTTGTCCTTCTGGGGCGGCTCATTCATGCCGTACTTGCGGCGCAAGATCGCGGCTCGCTTCGGGTCGATCATCGCTCATACCATTTCTGTTGGGGTTGTGTGGCTTCTGCATCTTCTGCCGGGGCCGTGTAGTTCTCGGCGAACCAATCGAACAGGTCCTGAGTCGAGAAGTAGAGAGCGCGGCCACGTTGGGAGCACTTGATCTTGCGACCGCTGGCGGCCTTGCGGACCGTTTCCAGCGGCACCGTTGCGCCCAACATCTCGGTAAGCCAACGGTGGGCGGCTTCGCGGCCTCGGATCGTGAGCAGGTTCGACAACACTATGCCCGGTGGCGGTTGGTACTTGGTTTGCATTTCTTATCCCGTCTCAGCGACATTCGGCTACATCGCGCTAATAACGTTGCCGCACAGCGCCTATAAACCGACCCTACCCCGAATCACCCGGTACGCGCCGCTACTAACTCGTGTTAACCGATAGCCTCAGTTAGCTCCAGCGCGGCAACGTGTTTCAGGTCTACGGTCGAGTCAATAGACGACTACAGGAGTAGCTATGACAGTCAATCGACATGGCACCGCCACCAGGGGCGACGCTTTGGTCAACCGTCTCGCGGATGGCGTTGAGCTCGATGATGTTTGGGTCGAGATCACCGACGCGCTGAAGGCTTACAACGAACAGAAGTCCGCGTTGGCCGGCCTGCTCTCGTACAAGACAACCAACGTGGCCGATGTTATTGCGCAGGGGATGGAAGTGCCTCTGATGGAAGAGGCCACTGAGTTTGGTCAGCCAGTAGGTATCGCTGACCCGACATATCTCTCACTTGGCGTCTCGTTCAAGGACTTTGACATTGCCAGCCGTATGTCGCGCTTCTATCTTCGTGAGGCCGACTCCGAGCAGGTGGTCAATCGAGTGAGTCGAATCTTGGCCAGCGATGTTCAGCTGGTGAACGGGTCGATCCTACAACGACTGCTCGATCCCACGGTGCGCGTAAATGACTGGGGCCACTCGGTTTACGGCCTGTACAACGGCGACCTCAAGCCGCCCGACTACATGGGCAAGACCTTTACGTCGGATCACAAGCACTATCTGACCACCTTGGGCACGACCTTCGACAGTATCCACGCCGAGGCTGGCATTAACCATGTGAAGGAGCACGGCTACGGAACCCAGTCGGGTCGGTTCCTATTGCTAATGCACCCCGATGATGTTGTCTCGTCAGGGATCACGTCCTGGCGCGCCGGGGTCGAGTACCGCACCGGTGGGCCGCTGCCGAAATGGGATTTTGTGGTTTCGAGCAACGCTCCCGCCCGCATCACCCATGAGCACGTCGAGGGCGCCACCCCGCCACCGGACTACGCGGGCCAGCCCGTCATAGGTTCGTACGGCAGCGCACTTCTCATCGAATCATATTTCATTCCAAAGGGTTACGTGATCATCTCCGCCACAGGCGGGGCGAACTCCAATGACAACGTGGTTGGGTTCCGCGAACACCAGAATCCGGCATACCACGGGCTGCGTGTAATCGCAGGCGGTTTCACGTATCCGATCCTGGAGCACTTCTACACTCGCGCCTTTGGCACCGGCGTTCGGCACCGGGGCGCAGCCGTCGCCATCCAGATCACCAACAACGCGAACTACACCGCGCCCGTGATCGTCGCGCACCGGTAAGGTTGGCTCGCAATGGGATTCCGCAAGGGTTGGTACGGTGACAGTGCGCACGCTCGCGGCGCTGAAGATACCGGCGCCAGTGAGTTCTCATGGGGTCCAGGGCCGGTGCCACCCGGTTGCGAGTACGCGACCCCGGCAGACGGCGGCGCTTACCGGCCCAAGGCTCCAAGCATGGTCGACCCGCCCCGGCGCGCACGCCGCAGCGAAGCGCGGGGCAACCCCGGCGACATCGTCGCCCAATGAGCAGCCGGGCTGGTTCACCAGCAGTGCCCAGCCCGGCCCGAACCACCCAGGGGCGCACAAGCGCGTGGCCGTTGTCCTTTCCGGCCCTGCTGCCCGCCGCCAGCACGCGTCAGCGCCCCTGGGTTTGGCCCTTTGAGCGACGTACGCTGGCACAACCCCTAGCCGGGATGCACATTGGGGAATCCCTTCCCCTGGTTGGTGTGCGCGGCGCTGCCAACGCCCCCGGCTAGGGGCCACCTCGACACCAAACTCAGCGGCCCCTTTACGGGCGAAGGTTGCGTGTGCGTGCACATTCTCTCGGTACCCCGTCCGTACCCCCGACCAGACCCAACTGCCCGCCTACTCGGCGGCAACTCGACCCCTACCCGAAGCCACCAAACGCGCAGGTCGCCGCAGTTTCGACACGGCTTCTGCAGCCCGGCGACCAGCGTCGATCGCTCACCCGTTCGGGCGTAGAAAAGGCTTCCCAAGCTGAATACGCGGGTTCGATTCCCGTCATCGGCTCCACCGTCGTCGGCTCGACGTTGACAGGCGCTGCCCCCACCCAACTCAGGTGAAGAATTCGATGATCTGCACTTGAAGCTCACCGACCACGCCACCGAGCACTGCGCCGACCGCGATCATCAACGGCTCGTCGTCCTTGAACACCGGACGCAGGATCGACTCGTACTCCTCCTCGGTCAGTCGACTCATCTTGTCGATGACGACCTGCTCGAGATTCAACGCATTCGCTGCGTACTCCTGCGCCTCCAGCAATGTATCCGGCAGCCGCTCCAACACCAGAGCGACGACGCGGTCCTTCAATGCCCGGTATCGCTGGGTACCGACTGCCAGGGTGACCATCGGTCGCGCAACTCCGGTCTGGGCGTCGATGGCGGCGTCGATTTCCTTGGCCGCCAGCGCGAACAGCTTGTCCGAGCCGGGGCCTTTGATGATCGCGTCGAACATCAGCTCGGGTGAGAACAGATCGTCGGCCAGGATCTTGGCGTAGTCACGGGTGATCTTGTCGCGCTCGGCATGGAGCAGCCCCTGAAAGGGGATGAACCCCAGGAACTTTCGCGGGTGCATCGGCCGGAAGAGCATGTTCAACGCGATGTAGTCGCTGATGAAACCGACCGCGAAACCAAACGCCGGCATGATCCATGGGTTCTTGAACAGCGCCCACGCCACCATCTGTACCAGACCGATCACCAGGCCGAAGTAGATGCCGCTGCGCCGCACGAACGCCATGGCATCGGTGGTGACGCTGCGCATCAGCTTGACGAGCTTCTCCTTGTTGCGCACCAGCGCCGTCACGGCCATGAAGTGCAGATCGAGATAGCGCGGAAGGTCGGCTTTCATCTCGGTCAGCATGTTCTCGACGATCTGAGGCGCCTGCTTGTGCATACGCTCCTGGATCCCGCGCCTGGCGGATTCCGGCAGGGCATCCCACAAGCCTGGGCGAATCTCGTCGGCGAGGTCACGGGAGATGTCGTCGATCGCCTCGGCGAGCGGACCGCGCAGCGCGTCGACCGCTTCGTTGGCGTCGATACGGTCCAGCAGCTCTTCGGGTTTCAGCAGGTTGGCCGTCAGCAGATCGATGGTCTTCGAACCGACCTTGCCCGCCCGGCGCGGCACGATACCCTGCCATCCGAACGGACCCCAACCTCTGAATTCGATGGGACGATAGAGCATTTCGAGTGCAACGATTTTAGTGCTCCACCCGACGAAGGCCGCGACGAACGGCATCGACAGATACACCAGCCAGTAGGCGCTGAAGTCGGCCTTGATCTCGGTCCAACTCGAGAGGGCCAGAAGCACGGGCGACGCGGAGCTCACTGACCGACTTCCCCGGTGGCGGCCTCCCACAGCGAAACGCCCAGCGACGACAGCGTCAGCGTCGACTTGTCGACCTTGGCGGTCAGCGGGCCCCGCGACGCACTCTTGATGGCCGCGAGCACCGCCGTCTCGGCCATCAGCACCTCGTACTCAGTGGCCAGTGCGGGGTCTTCGGGCCCCGCTTCGACGAGGCCGAGTGACAGCAGATGACTGACGTACTGCGGAACCATCTGCGGCAGAGCCACATTCGCGGTCCGACCGATCAGCGAGGCGTGCTCTAACGCGGCGCGCCCCGGCACCCGCGGACTGAGCCAGGTGTAGACGTTCACCATCGGCGACGACGACCCGTCGGACAGCGCACCCAGGATGCGCGCCTCGTCGGCGACAAGCTGATCGAGCAGGTGATGGTAGAGCTCGACCTGACTACCCCTGGTGTTCTGGTCGAGCGCGCGGTCCAACAGTCGGCTCATCTTCCCGACGAGCGAGTCAGGGTCTGGCACTGATGCCTCCGACCCCGCCTCGGATGCGGCATCCTCGAGCGCCTCGGCAGGGTCGAGCGAATCGAGTCCGTGCCGGATGGCACCGACGACCTGCTCCTCGGCCCAGCTGTAGACGTCGAGACCCATACGTGCAGCGCCCACCGCGCGCCCGATCAGTTCGCGGGGGTCATATGAGAAAGCCATCCGGAGAAAATAGCCCGCCCCAAGTCTCTGGTGATGGAGACCGGGATGATCGCAGGCCATCCAGTCCGATCTGGGACTTCTGAACCGCGCCCGGCCGCTTCGCGCATAATCCGTCGATGACGTCGATCTCACGGTTATCGAGTACGGGTCCGCTATGTGTGGGCCTACGTCGCAGCCAGCTTCTTGATCGCGATCAGCGTGTCGTTCCCGCTGTTCCTGATTGCCAGGCAGCTCAGGTTGGCAGCCGCCAACAGCTCTGAGCCCTGACACGGGTCCAACCCCGAGGCCAACGCCGACATGGTGACCGAGGGTGGACTCCCGCAGGAGCGTGCGCAGCTGTGTCCAGACGAGTGGAAGCAGGTCAGTCACGCCTGGTCCACGCTGCTCGACGACCACTGGAAGTCGCACTGAGTAGTCAGCTACTGCATTTTCCGTTCGTCCTTGACGGCGCCGCCGAACCCGGCGCAGTGTGAAGCAGATCACCACCTCGGGGAGAAAGGCAGCTCATGACCACCAAGGACAAGTACACCGAGGTCCCCAGTCCCATGTCATGGAATGTCTCCAGTGGTGGCGACGCGCGGTTCACCTGGGAGTACGACGAGGGGCGCGCCCGGCTCCTGTCCCTGTATCAGAAGGGCAAGGACAAGCAGTGGGATGCCCAGTCCCGCATCGACTGGGCCCAAGACGTCGACCCGATGAACCCCGTGGGGTTGCCGGACGAGTTTCATCCGCTGTTCGGCAGCCCGATGTGGGACGCCGCCGACGAGTCACGTCGCGCCGAGATGCGCCAGCACTTCCAGTCCTGGCAGTTCTCGCAGTTCCTGCACGGAGAGCAGGGCGCGATGGTGTGCGCGGCCAAGATCGTCGAGGTTGTCCCGGACCTGGATGCGAAGTTCTACGCCGCCACGCAGACCATGGACGAGGCCCGGCACGTCGAGGCGTTCTCCCGATTCCTGCAAGAGAAGGTCGGGCTGGCCTACCCGATCAACAAGAACCTGACCTCCCTGCTGGAAGACACCCTGCGCGACTCCCGTTGGGACATGCCCTACCTCGGCATGCAGGTCCTCATCGAAGGGCTCGCCCTGGCCGCCTTCGGCGTACTGCGTGACATGGCGGCGCCGGACTCACTGGCCAAGCAGGTGCTGGCATACGTCATGCAAGACGAAGCCCGCCACGTCGCCTTCGGCCGAATCTCGTTGAAGGACTACTACTCCGAGCTGACCGATGCCGAACGGGCCGAGCGTGAAGAATTCGTCGTCGACGCCTGCTATCTGATGCGCGACCGGTTCCGCGGCGAAGAGGTCTTCGAAACCCTCGGCATGGACGTCAAAGCGTGCGCCGAGTGGGTCGACACGTCACCGCTGATGATCCAGTTCCGTTCACACCTGTTCAGCCGCATCGTGCCGATCGTCAAGGACATCGGGCTGTGGGGCGACAAGGTGCAGACCGCCTTCCGCGACATGGGCGTTCACGACATGGCCAACTTCGACATCGAGACCCTGATGAAGGCCGACGAAGATCAGGCCGAGGATCTGGACAAGGCACACGCCGAGATGGCTGTCCGCGCCGCCGAGGTCGACGAGGCGATCGCGGCGGGGATGACCTAGCCCGACCTGCCTGTTCTCTTCCCTGCGAGAGTTACCAGACCCGTACGTAGTCGACGAGCATCTCGGCCGGGTAGTTACCCGGCCGAGGATCCCCGCCGCCGGAGCCACTCACGGCCAGGTTCAGCACCGGGAACATCCGGTAGTCAGGGAGATTGAATGGCCAATCGTCCAGCGAGTTGGCCGGGACGCTGAAGTACGGCTCGGCGCCGTCGACGTAATCCCGCCAGAAGTACATCCCCGAGTCGTTCCACGTGACGCGCCAGGTATGCCAATTGCTGTCCACCCCGAACGGCATCGTCGCGAACGACGTGCCGTCCAGACGGGCGTGAACCGTTGTCCCGGAGGGCCATTCCCCGTTTCCGTACCACTCGACCAGGTCGACCTCGCCACCCACCTCGGGGTGATCGTTCATCAGCCACCAGGCCGGCCAGGCGCCCGCAGTCAGGCAGTTGAACTTGATTCGGGCTTCCCACGTGGTTCCGATTCCGCCCCACGAGTTTCCGATGACCTTGCCGCTGATGTACTTGTTGTTGTCGCGCGTCGCACGGATCACCAGATTCGAATTGCCGTCGAGGAAGACGTGCTGGCGGTCGTCGCGGTATTGCCCCATGTTCTCGGGCCGGTCCCAGAACACCGGATTCTTGATGGTTTCGCGCCGCTGCGCCATGTGCCACTTCGCGGCGTCGGGGGCCGAGCCGGCCGGACCATCGAACTCGTCATAGAAAAGGAAAGCCGGGGTGGCGGCATTGGGCGCCGGTGCTTGCGGGCGGGTGGCGGGGGTAGCTCCGGCCACGGGCATGGGCAGGGCGGCGGCGACAGCACCGAACCCCGCCATCAGCATCAGACTTCGACGATCAATATCAGGCACGGGCTAAACCATAGAGGCGATTCCTTGCGGTCGGTGTATCCGGGGTCGGTGCCGCGGAACATTAGCCGTTAACCGTCGTTGCCGATCCCGCAAAAATGACCAATGAGCTGCACAAACACGTCCCCGCAGACGCCTCGGCCAGCCCGCAAAGCACTGTGCTGTGTCGCAGCGAGCGGGTCACAACCCCCGTTGAGCGAGACGGTCGACATCTCGCAAATATTGACGGCGCCACGCCGACGGGCAGCCGAGCGATCCGCTAATCCGAGTCGGCGGGTTCAGGCGACCGCGACACCACCCACCGGCGGCCGCGCAAACACGCGATGACCTCGGATTCTGAGCCGGGTACGGCGGACACACCGACCTCGTGGGAGTGCGTTGAGTAACCCGATTGTCGACCAAGGGCAAGCATCCCGAATCGTGCTATTCATGGTTTGGGGTGGCCCTGACCTGGCCGGTCGTCTACCATGCCCTTGAACCAGCGAAGGGGTCAGCAAATGGGGTCGAATAAGTACGTCGGTTACGTCGGCGGGGTCGCCGTTGCGGTCGGCGTAGGCGCGGCCATTGCCGCGGCGGGCCAGGGCGTAGCAAGCGCCGATACCGGCAAATCCGACTCATCGAGCGCATCCGACTCGGCAAAATCCGATGCGGGACCCAAGAAGTCCGCCACCGGCAACACCAAGCGCGCCAAGCCGACCTCCAAGACGAACGACAAGCCCAGCAGCGCAGCCGCTTCCGACACCAGTTCGGTCACGGCGAAGGCCACGAGCGCCAAGATCACCGCAGCCGAATTCGAGGCCGCCCAGGTCGACAAGCTCAAGGGTTTGTTCACCGGGCACGCGGCGGCGCGGCCGGCCGCGGCTACCCCGTCGACGACCACCGAAACCACCGCAGCGGTGACCGCCGCTGCCACCCCCACGGTGACCGCCGCCGCCACCGTCGATCCCGCGACGGCGTTCTGGAACCCGTTCCGGTGGATGCCGCCCGAGCCGGCGCCCCAAGACATGCCGGGTCCGATCTGGACACTCGAAGAGTCCTTCATGGCCGTCTTCCCAAACCAGGTAAAGGCCGTCGCCCGTGAGGGATTCGAGCTCGGGTACCGCCTGACGCAGATGATTCCGTGGGTCAACGTGGTCGTCCCGTTGACTAATATCGTGACCGACCTGCCCAGCGCGTTCGAAGGCGACAAGGCGGCAGCCCAGCGGGTGATCAACAACCTGATCGTCACGATCCACCCGATCGCGGTGCTGTACTACGGCTACAACGAGATTGCCGACGTCCTCAACCTGGAAGCACCGGCCCTGCAGCTGCAGACCTGGTTCATCAGCTCGTTGTGGAACCTCCTCGACCCGTTTGCGTTGCTGCACAACCGCGGCGAATCCGGATTGCCACTGTCGACGACGACCCCGCCGCCGGATCAGGTGACACCGGAGGCGGCCACCACGCAGCTCGCCGCCGCGGTGACGCCGACAGCCGCCGCGGCCGCGCTGCCGACCATCGACGTGCCCGATAACCCGGATCCGTTCCGCGCAGACGACCCGAAGCCCATCGGGATGCCCGCAGCGACATACGACATCGAAAAGGCCTTGGTCGCACTGGTTCCCGAGGAATCGAAGCCCTTCGTACGTGAGATCTATGAAGCGAGCTGGCGGATTTCCCAGATGGCCCCCGGCCTGGGTGGCGTGGTTTCGATCGCCAATTTGCTGCCCGCCTTCTACCAGGCGGCACTCGGCCACCGGGACACCTCACAGGCGGCGATCAACAGTCTCCTGTTGACAACGACACCACTGTCGATCCTGTACTACGGCTACGACCAGCTCGCGGACCTGCTGAACGTCGAAGACGAGGCGCAGGCGTTGAAGGCGGACATCTACGCCGCGGTGTGGGATGAAGCCGACCCCAACGGTTATCTGCATGTCCCGGGGCATTCCGGGCTGAAAACCGTTTGAGCTCAAGCTAACTCAGTACGCCCCACCGGAGTATGGGCTAGATCCGCGCCCGCGCGGCACGGGGCTGTTCCAGTTTCCGACGCCATAGGGAACCGACGAGTCGGTGCCGTAGGGCACCTGAGGGTCCGGGCCGTCCTGGAAACACTCATACGCCGTCGGGCAGGACGGTGCGGCGTCGGAAGCCTCGGCGACACCGGCCATGCCCAGCCCGACGGCTGTCAGGGCACCGGCAAGGGTCGCAACGATGGTGGATTTCCTCATGACCGACTTCTTCTGAGTTAATGTCAGCAGACCCAGCCCAACCGAGGAGAGCGATGTCCACTCACCGCGCGGTACACGTGAAATCAGCCGGGGAACCGCTGGAACTGACCGAGGTGAACACCACGTCGCCGCCGGCGGATCACGTACGCATCGCCGTCAACGCCTGCGGCGTGTGCGGTACCGACCACGCCATCGTCAATGGCGCCTTCCCCGGCCTGAGTTGGCCGGTCACCCCCGGCCATGAGATCGCCGGAACCGTCGCCGAATTGGGTTCGGGTGTCGAAGGATTCGCGGTCGGAGACCGAGTGGCGGTCGGTTGGTTCGGCGGCAACTGCAACACCTGTCTGCCCTGTCGCAAGGGACAGTTCATGCAGTGCGTGAACCTCGAGGTGCCCAGCTGGCACTATCCGGGCGGCTACGCCGAGTCGGTGATCGCGCCGCGGACCGCATTGGCCCGGATTCCCGACGCGTTGTCGTTCGCCGAGGCTGCCCCGATGGGGTGCGCCGGCGTGACGACCTACAACGCGCTGCGCACCACCCGTGCAGTGGCCGGCGATCGCGTGGCCGTCCTGGGCATCGGCGGACTCGGGCATCTGGGCGTGCAGTGGGCCCGCGCCATGGGTTTCGAGACGATCGCGATCGCACGCGGCGCGGGCAAGGAACAGGACGCCAAGGAACTCGGCGCCCACCACTACATCGACTCAACCGCCGGTGACGTCGGCGAAGCAATGCAGGCGCTCGGCGGGGCACAAGTGGTGCTGGCCACCGCCGCCAACTCGGCGGCTATGGCAGCGACGGTCCCGGGGCTGGCGCCCCAGGGCGAACTGGTGATTGTCGGGGCCACGTTCGATCCGCTGCCGGTCACCCCGGGTGATCTGATTTTCGGCAATTTCAGCGTGGTCGGGCATCCGTCGGGCACGTCGGCCGATGTGGAGGACACCATGCATTTCGCGGTGCAGTCAGGCGTACGGGCGCGGATCCAGGAGCTTCCGCTGGCCGAGGCCGCCGAAGCGTACGCCGCCATGGACCAGGGTCGGGCGCGTTACCGCATGGTGTTGACGATGTAGCTAGTCGGCCTCGTCGGTCTTCTCGTCGGCAATGGTCGGCGCATCGAGGACGCTGACGTCGATGCCGTACGGCAGGAATCGCACGCTGCGATTGGCGTCGGTGTTGTGCTTGTTGGCGCGCAACGCGTCGAGTTCGCTGTGGTAGACCTGCTCGACATGTGCCTTGCCGCCGGTGTCGGTGATGTAGATGGCCCACACACCGTCGCCGGCCTCCCCAGCGGTCTCGGGCTCCGTCCGGGGCCGCGAACGGCGGGTGAACTCGTCGAACAGCACGCCGAATCCGGCGTTGCCGGCCGAGTTGTTCAGGAACTGCCCGAAAGCGTCGCGAAGGCCTTCACTGGCCTGCCGCACCACCCGATCGATATCGTCGGGATCGAACCCGAACGGTCCGTTATTGTCCATGACTGCCAGTGTGCGCGCAGTTCGTGCTTCCGTCGAGAAAGTTGAGCTTCGCGGCCAGCGAAACCGGTTTCAGCGGCGGTAAAGACTCAGCGGCAGGTCGGCCATGCTGACAAAGCCGGCCGCGGCGTTGCACACCGCGCCGACGGCGTTCACCGCCTGCATCGCGGTAGCCACACTGGCTGAGCGGACGTGTTCGGCTGGCGGAACGTCTCGGCGAAAGCTGGCCAGTGTCATCAGATGTGCTTGCATCGAGGGCGTGCCCTCGATGGTGACGGTCCAGCCGTGTTGGGGTGTCGGCCAGTGCTTCGGCTGGGGCTCCCCCACGGTCCACAGGGTTTCGACTTCCACGACGGGCTCGCCGTTGCGCAGGCCCGACCACCGCCAGTGCTGTCCGGCGACCGTGCCCGCGCGCAGGGTGCGACCGCACACGTCGCGATCGGCGCTTGCCGCAATCACCTCCAGGTCGGTGCTGACCTGGTCGACGCCGAGACCGAGGGTATCCCCCAGAAGCCAAACCTGTTCCTGGAAAAGCTGACTGGTGAACCGCAAGCCGTCGCTCTGGGTGTTCACTTCGTCGAGCGGGCTGCCGAAATGCATCTGGTCGAACGTGATCTCGACGCTGTCGTAGACCGACCAGTCGGCACGTTCCTGCACCTTGACGTGTTCGATGGTGCGTGACAGTCCGGTCAGCGCCAACGGGACAACGACGCCGAGGTTGCCCGGATTCAGTCCGGTGCCATGCAGCGAGCTGTTGCCTTCGGTGCACGCCCGCTGCAGTCGGTCCCGGTCATGCGGGGCCATCCGGGCCGGGTGGAACGCGAACGCCGTGGTGATCAGGTTGGCGCCGGACGCCAGGATGGCAGCGGCTTCGTCGACCGACGGGTGGCGTGGCGCGTAGAGCACCGCGTCGGCGCCTGCGGTGTCGACGTTCTTGGCGGCGGTGACGCGGATCGGGTCACGCTCGGCCAACACGCCGGCATCGATACCGACCTTGTCGTCGGAATAGACCTTGACCCCAACCAATTCCAGGTCCGG
Source organism: Mycolicibacterium rhodesiae JS60 (assembly GCA_000230935.2). Lineage (GTDB taxonomy): Bacteria > Actinomycetota > Actinomycetes > Mycobacteriales > Mycobacteriaceae > Mycobacterium > Mycobacterium rhodesiae_B. The sequence continues at coordinate 1,038,601 of AGIQ01000002.1, read as the reverse complement.
GTGGTCGAGGATGCCGCGAATGGCTTCGACACCCACCGCCCCGGTGCCCCACTGCACGACGCGGTGGGCCATCGGCTACACCACCGTCAGCGGAAGCGAGCGCCGCTCCTGGAACTCGAACGTGACGCCCTGGCTGAACTTGGTGACCTCCACCTCCGGAGAGTCCTTGGCGGCGGTGGCGGTCTTTTCGAACTCGGCCGTCCAGTCGTCGGCGGTTCCGGAGATGCGCACCGCGATGTGCGGGTCGACGGCGGTGGCAATGGCCTGCAACGGGGCTGGGGATGCCGGGGAGCACAGCGAGATCCAGGTTGCGTCCTCGTGCGACGGCGACGGGTGGACGTGCAGCCGGCCGCCTTCGACCTCGGCGACGACGTAACCCGCCGGGTTGAACAGCGGGTGCAGCTCGATGACCTTGGCCAGCCCGTCAAAGTCGTTGGGCAGCTTCAATGCTCGCTGAATTCGCTCGGCCGCCACGCCGGCGATGCCGGTGAGCTGTTTGGTGCAGATATCGGTGGCCAACTCGTGGTTGTCTCCGGCCCGGGCTCGCACGGCGATCCCGAACGACAGGTTCAGCAGGTGCATCTGCAGCACCACTTCGTCGGCGATGCGCACCAGAGCGGAGTGCGAGAACGCCCCGAAGTCGACGTCGGACAGCAGCGCACCTGAATAGTCCGCCTGGCCTTCATCATTCGGGTCGATGGGTGCGAGTTCCCAGTTGGCCGCCTTGGTCTTGGCCACGATGTCCAGTGCCGGGATGCTGCTCACCTCGGGGTAGGACTCGTCGATGATGACGGTCCACGCGCAGTGCGGCATGCGGTCTGCCGGGGTGCGCGGCGGGCGGTGAATCGGGCGCACCTGCGCCTTCGCGTTGGTTGCCACAGCGGTGGCGTCGAAGGTGGGATCCTCGATGTCGTGGCACATGCCCTTGACGTAGTCGGGACCCATCGGCTCGACGTCCAGCAGGGCGCCGCAGTGGTCGAGGTGGAATTCGCCGTGCCACCGGTCGTGGACGGTGTAGCGGAAATCCATGAACTGCGGCGGGGCACCGATGTCGAGCTGCAGACCCTTGAAGATGGTGATGATGTCGACGCCCTCGTACTTCAGCGCCTTCTGCATGCGCTTGGTGTAGAGCGGGCTGGAACCGGCCCATTCCTCGATGGCGATCTGCAACATCTCCGGACGGCCGAACGACTGAATGCACCACGCCATGCCGGAGCGGTCGATCAATTGACCGATCAGGAGCAATTCGGGCACGAGGACGGCAAGTTCTGCCCGGGATAACTGCGAATAGCGGCTGAGGGGCTGGCTCACAACGCGAAACATAGTCGTGTCAATGTTATAAAGTCAACGATGTGAAGGCGCTCGGCACTCCTCCCACCCGACAAACCCAGGCGCCGCGCAAGCGGGGCGATGACACCCGGGCGTTGATCATCGACGAGACGGTCCGCTGCGTGGTCGAGGAAGGCTTTCCCGCCGCGACCGCCAAGCATGTCGCCGAGCGGGCCGGAGTTACCTGGGGTGTGATCCAGTACCACTTCGGCGACCGCAACGGTCTGCTGATGGCGGTGGTCGACGAGGGTGTGGCCGAGCTACTCAAGAGCCTGGGCGAGGCCGACGTCGCCGATCTGGGATTGCGGGAACGCATCGAGGTCGTCGTCGATACCGCGTTCCGCTGCTACAGCAGCCCAACATCGTTGGCGGCGTTCGAGATTCTGCGAGCCACCCGCGGCACTCACGGCGACAGCGCCAAACGGCATCTCCTGGAGATCAATACCGCCATCAACGAACTCGGACGCTTGATCTCCGACGATCCCGTTGTAGCCGAGGTGATTTGGTCATCGCTGCGCGGCATGGTGCTGGTCGAGATGATCGTCGACTCACATCTGGAATGGCAGCGCGAGCGTCAGCTACTGGTCGACATGGTCACGAAGTACCTGCAGGACTGAGCACCGGACGGTCCGCGAACTGCATCACCTTCGGCGCTGCGTGGTGTCCGGCGTCACAGCACCCTCAGCATCCGAGCTGGGAAAACGTTGCGCTGTAGTCAATCTCACACGGCCAAAGTTGATTTACCTGAAATTAACAAGAACGATCAAGAGGTTGACCAGACAGGCGATCCCTGACTGGTGAACGTCACATAACAAATACGCCCCTGCAGAACCAGGGGTCATCAAGGAGTTGAGAACAATGTCGTCGATTGCGCAGTTCCGCAACGATATGAAGCGGGCCATGACGCGTCGCCGTCTCTACGCACGGATCAACGCTCTGCCGCCGTCAACGGTTCGCGAGGAGCTTGTGGCCATCGCGCAGCGGTACGAAGACGACCTGCGCTAAGGGCGTTACTTCGTTTCCTGCTTTTCCGGGAACAACTTTCGGATCGCCGCGCCGGCAATAATGCCGACGACGATCAGTGCGATGCCGATGCCCGCAGAGAATGAATCACTGACCCAGCCGGCGATCCCGATACCGATGACGAAGCCGGGAAGCCAGTCCAACAGCTTGCCGAACGACGGTGGCTCATCGACGGTTTCGCCGGCTGCGGCAAGGAATTTCGCCCGCGCATAGTCGGGATAGAACTCGGTGATGGCGACGGCGACCAACGTGACTGCCAGCTGGACGATCCAGCCGGTCCAGAAGTTGTCGCCGTCGCGCAGCACCGCATCGCCGAACGAGCCGACGAGGGTGTTGATCACGAACGCGCCGGCCCAAACCGCGCTCAGGATGTAGTTGACGCGGACGAACAGCGGGCTGTTCCAGTGTTCGGGCTCGACGGTGTCGCGGGCGTAGGAGATCGTGAAGGGGCGTCGGATCGCGATGGTCGCCAGCGCGTACGCGGCCAGCGATCCGTTGGTGATTTCACCCGCCCACAGCTCTAGCCAGCTGATGAGGGTCGGTGAGCCGAAGATGCCCAGGCCGACGAAAATCGCGAAGACCACCGCGCCGAAGACTTCGAGGGAATGCACCTTGATGCCGCGTCGGCTACCTGCCCACATCACGATGAGGGTCAGGGCCAGCGCGGCGGCAGCGGCATGCCCGAAGCGGCCCGGTCCCGACATGATCGCCATCAGGATCCAGGGCGCGATGCCCGAGAACGGCGATCGCAGGAAGCCGTCGATGAAGTTGGACGGCTGGACAGTCGCGTCGGGGCCGCTAGCCTCGGGCTTCTCAGGTCCAGACATTGGCGACTCCTGATCGTTGACAGGCCTCCCGGGCTGGAAACATTGTCACCGGGACAACTGTCCCCGTCGACTCTTTGGGTGTGCTGCAATGACCGGCATGGCTGACGTGGAAGCAATCGAAGCGATCAAACAGGTGAAATACCGCTATCTGCGCGCGCTGGACACCAAGCATTGGGACGATTTCGCCGACACCCTAACCGAGGACATCATCGGTGACTACGGGTCCTCGCTCGGCGAGGAGCATCACTTCACCAACCGCAAGGATCTGGTGGCGTTCATGGCCAAGTCAATGCCGGCCGGGGTGCTCACCGAGCACCGCGTCACGCATCCGGAGATCAGCGTGGACGGCGACGAGGCCGAGGCCATCTGGTACCTGCAGGACCGGGTGATCGTGCCGGAGTTCAACTTCATGCTGGAGGGCGCGGCGTTCTACCGCGACCGCTACCGCAAGACTGCCGACGGCTGGAAGATCAGCAAGACCGGATACGACCGCACCTACGAGGTGACGATGTCCACGGAGGCGCTGAACTTCAAGGCGACCGCGGGCGGGGCCATCGCTACCACTTAGCCGCCTGCCGCCGAGCGTGCGGCGTTTCGGTGACGATCGTCGCCGTCGTCGACGACAGCCCCCACGTTCGGCGGAGACTACTTGGCGACGGCGATCAGCGCGCCGGGCTGTAGCCAGCGGATGATCTTGACCAGAGTGTCGTCGTCGAGCGAGACGCAGCCGGCGGTCGGCCCGCCGTCGGTGGTGTGGACGAAGAACGCGCCGCCGTTGCCGGGCACGCGAGCCTTGTTCACGCCCATGACGATGGCGTGGGCGTACTGCGGGATGTAGAGGTTCTCGGTGCCGCTGGCCGGATTGGTGTCGAAGGGGCAGTCGGCTTTTTTGCAGACCTGCATGGTGTTGTAGGTCGGGCTCTTCATGTCGCCGTCCCACCAGTAGTCCGGCGTCACCTGGACGTACTGCAGGCCGCCGCCCGGGTTGGGTTGGGTGCCGAAGGCGAAGTCGAGAGTGAAGATGCCCATCGGCGTTTTCATTTCGCCGTCGTGGGACTGCGGGACCATGCCGTTGGCGCCGACGTGGGTGGGAACGCCGACGAGGACGGGCTGCCAGCCGCTGGCGCCGCGCTGCCAGACGTCCATCTTCGCGGTGGCGCCGCCGGTACTGACGACGGAGAGCACCTGGGTGGCGTTGCCGACGTTGGCTCCGAACCACGGCGTTTCGGCGTGGCTGGGCGGGGCGGAGGACAGCGCCAGGAGCGCCGCGGTGAAGGCAGCACACAGCGAAACGACGGCTCGACGCATCGATTCATCGTGTCTGGGAGGTTCCTGACAGGTCAAGTCAAGGTTGGGCCACGGTTGGGTCTGGGCCAGCTAACGATGGGTGGACGGTCGCCTGCGTTTAGACGAGTCCTGGGTACATCTGAACTGGGTGTACAGGCTGGTCGGAGCGGGTATTGAGGCTATTGGTGAATAGCGCTCCGGCAAACGCAAGGGATACGATTTCGACCATGTCGCAAGGACCGTACGGACCCGCGCCTTCAGGACCAGCCCCGTGGCAAGGACCTCCCTCTTCACGCGGCCCGTCCCGGTTGCCCACCATCATCGCGATCGTCATCGCAGTGATCGCGGTTGCGGTGGCGATTGGCGCATGGCTCCGACCCGTACCGAAGCCGGAGACGCCCGCGGTCAAGACGTATAGCGAGCAGGAGGTCGCGGATGCGAAAAAGGCAGTGTGCGATGCGTTCGATACCGTCCACGAAGCGGTGCGTATTAACACAGGCAGGGACGGCGGTTCTGATCCGACAGCAATTCTCGCTGTCGCGGCCAACGCTCGCCTGTCTATGTACGGTGGCGCAGGCTATCTCTCCGACATACTCCAAAAGAATCCCGCGACGCCCGCCGACCTCTCGGCACCCGTGCAGAAACTCGCTGATACCTTCCGATATCTCACGATTCAATTTATGATCAACAAGCAGAATGCGGATCTGGGAGACCCCCTCCGCGAAGCAGATTCAGCCACAACAGCGATTCAAAGTATCTGCAAATGACTGCTCCGCAACACAGTCCCTGGTTCTATCTGATGGTAGGACACCAATGGCCGAGCGAGACATCCTCAGTCACGCTGGCAACTTCGTCATCAAATAGGGCGGCAGCCGAACAGAATTTCGAATTGTATGCTCAACAATTGCGGTCAATTCGAACGGGGCCGCTTGCGAACCAAGAGGGCATTACCGCAGACGATACGAGGGAAAATTTTGCCGTTGGCGAAAAATCCGCTGAATCAATAAGCAATACGAACCGTATCAAGAAGGAAGCATACAAATCCGGTCAAGATGCGCTCTCTGGGCTACGTTCGGACCTATTAGAGATAGCTGCCGACGGCGACAAGAGAATCGCCGATATACAAAATTCCAAGCGCCCGCTTCCAGAGAAAGTTACAGATATCGTCGAGGTCATAGCTGAGAAACAGGCCTACGCAAACCATAAGGCAATGAGTCACGGTGGTAATGTAACGTCTGCAATACAGCGCATTTTGGACGAGACTGGGAATGGCCAGTCACCACAACAGTTCGCGAAATCAAACGGAGTCGACCTTGAATCGATCTTCGGCTCTCCAAACAAGGACGAAATTCGGCGTCAGGTCGATGGGGTCCTTAAACAACCAGGAAATTCGTCTGGCATCGGTGGAGGCAACGCGAGTAGCCCTGAGCCCATTTCGTACATCACGGGTGGGACGCAGGAATCAACACCACCAGGCTCGAGCTCAGGGGTTCTCGGAGGTAATCAAACTCCGGTGCTAGCAGCCGGCGACGCAGGACAGCAGGTGATCGCGTCGACACCAGGGGCTAACGCCGGAGTCCTCCAGGGTGCCAACTCTCCACCAGCAGCACTGACCGGAGGTCCGCCACCGTCACCATCCATAGCCCAGTCGCAGCTGCCATCGACGGGACCAATTGGCGGCTCGGGCATCACCGTCCCTGGCGCCACCGGCGCAGGCGGCCCCAATCTCAGCATGCCGCAGTCGCCCTCAACCTCAGCCCCCACCAACGCACTCTCCCCTGAAGGCTTCGCCCAGAACTTCAATTCCGGCGCTCAGGCAGGCGGCCCGATGTCGTCTGGCGCTGAAGGACTTTCGAGCGCCACGGCGCACGCGATGCAGCCCCAGACCCCGATCCACCCCGAGAGCATGGCAGCACCGCCGGCGTACACCACGCCATCCGCTGGAGCACCGCTCTTCGAAACTGCCCACGCCGCACCGACATACGACACCGCCCAGGCTCCCGTCGCTCCCCCGGCCGACACCACCCAGACCTACGTGGCCGCCCCCGCCGCCCAGGCAGCGCCCGTCATGCCCACCACCGCTCCGCCCGCAGCACCTGCAGGCCCGCTGCCCGCCTACGGCGCCGATCTTCGCCCCGCCGCGACCACCGCACCCGCAGCTCCGCCTCCGATGCCCCCGGCTGCGGCTCCGGCCTCCGCACCCGTCCACCCCGCCAGCGGCGCTCAACTCGGACAGCCCGCGGTCGTCCGCCAAACACCCGCCGCCGCGGCAGCCACACCACCGACCGGGATCACCGAAAGTGCGCTGGCCTCAACGGCTACCGGTGCCGTCGCCGGAGCCGGCGCCGCCATGACCCAGGCGCAACAGCGCCTGCAACGGCTCCTCGACGCCGTCGCCCGCCAAGAACCCCAGCTGCGCTGGGCAATCGGCGACCGCGAGGACGGCACCACTGTCCTGACCACCGACCTCGCCAGCGGCTGGATTCCGCCGCACGTCGAAATCCCCACCGGCATCAAGATCCTCGCGCCACGCGCGAGAACCCGACCTCTCGAGGCGATGCTCGGCGAGACCACGCTGACCGCCACCTACGCCCCCGGCGACTACCTCCCACCCGCCGAAGACGCGGACCCGGTATCGATGTCCATCCGCGCCCGCGACACCGACGAAGTCGACGAACTCGGCTGGGAACTCGCCCAAGCCACCAAATGGCGTGACGGACTACCTCGCCTGGCGCTCACCCTGGCCAAGGCCGCCTCCACCGGAACCGGCTACCTGGACTCCGAAGTCGAGCTGCTGCGCGAACATCTCGCCACCGTCGCCAGCCAGGTCCTGGGTGACTACCCCGATCATGTCGACACCGCTAAGGTCGGCAACTGGCAGCTACTCGCGACCATTGACGCGCTGATCAAGAACGAAAAGACCACTGCCAATTACCACTTCGCGTGGTTTCAGGCCTTGAGCCTGGCGCTGAAGGGAGACGGGCACCGATGACGAACGGACAGCTCAACGCAAGCCCGAGCGACTACCTCGCGGCCCAAGGCGGAAACCTGCCGCCGCCACCGATCACCTCCGATCCCCTCGTCGCCGGGATGACCCCCATCGAGCAGCTCCTGCGCGTACTCGGGCTGGCCGCCAATCTCGGTGATCCTAAGGACAACACCGAGAGCATCGAAGAACACGCCAAGCGCGACTCGAAGACCGCCGAAGCGGCAGCCAAATTCCCCGCCCAGGATGAGCAAGCCAACGCGGAGATGAAAGGTGTTGCCGGCCAAGGCCAAGCCGACCAGATGGCCCAACAGCTCCCCCAGATGGCCTCCCAGCTCGCAGGCGCTCTGGCCGGTGCCATGGGTGGCGCGCTGCAACCGCTGGCGCAGATCCCCCAACAGCTCGCCCAGGGAGCCCAGCAGGCCATGCAGGCCGGGATGGGCATGATGCAGCAGGCCGGTGGTGCGTCCGCAGAGCTCGACAAAGCCAGCCTTACCGACCCGCTGGGCGAATTCGGCGAGACGTTAGGCGAATCCGGGGCCGGTGGTGGAGGATCCGGCGGCGGAGGCGGCGGCCTCGTCGGCACCACCCCGACCGCGATGCTCGGCCCGCCTCCGGTTCCGTCAGCAGGCACCTCCCCGTCGTCAGCCAACAGCGCAGTGCCGCCACCGCGCATGGCCGCACCGACCCCGACGATGACCGGCGGCATGGGCGGCATGCCGATGATTCCGCCCGGCGCCATGCACGGCGCCGGTGGGGCGGAGAAGGACCCCAAGACCGACACCAAACGGGTGTCGGTCCCCTCGGTCAAGAACGGCGCACCCGTTCAAGGCCGCATCACCGCGCCCCCGCCGGCGCCTCAGGTCGCCAAGATGGTCGACGGCAAGCCCGTCGCGACCCGACGCATCGTCGTGCCGAACGGCAAAGCCGACGAGCCAGCGGACCCAAAGTCTTGATCTAGGTACGTAATTCCTGGCCGGCCCGAAGACCGTCATTTTTTGTCGGTACCCACTGCGATGATGTGGTCATGTCCTCGACCGCGGTGCTGAGCTCGAAGGAGCGCCTTGAGGTGTTGTTCGAGGAGCTGGCCGAGCTGGCAGGTCAACGCAATGCGATCGACGGACGCATCGTGGAGATCGTCGCCGAGATCGATCACGACGGGATCTGGGGTGCTACCGGCGCACGCTCTGTCTCCGCAATAGTGGCGTGGAAACTCGGCATCTCCTCCACGAACGCCAACACTATCGCCGCAGTCGCGCACCGGGTTGCGGACTTTCCCCGCTGCAACAGCGCTCTGCGCGAGGGTCGGTTGTCGGTGGATCAGGTCGGGGTCATCGCCGAACGCGCCGCCGAGGGTTCTGATGAGCACTACGCCCAACTGGCGTCGGTGGCCACAGTCAGCCAGCTGCGCAAAGCGATCAAACTCGAGCCCCGCCCGAAGCCCGACCACGGTCCCCAACCGGATCCGCCACGCTCGATCACCAAGTCACATGGCGCCGACTCGACCAGCTGGCGGATCACCCTGCCCCACGACGAGGCCGCGACCTTCGACGCGGCACTGCAGTCCCACAAGGATGCACTGGTCACTGAATACAAAAACGACCACGACACCGAGCGCTCCGAGAACCCACCACCGTTCCCCAACACTGTGGATGCGTTCATGCGGCTGGTCGAGGCCGGCTGGGACACCGAGGTGGCCCGCCGCCCGCACGGGCAGCGCACCACCGTCGTGATGCACGTTGATGTCGAACAGCGGATCGCAGCATTGCATGTGGGTCCGCTGCTCTCCGACGGCGACCGCCAGTATCTGACCTGTGATGCCACCTGTGAGGTGTGGTTCGAACGTGACGGCCAGCCCATCGGCGCCGGGCGGGCCACCCGCACCATCAACCGGCGACTGCGCCGTGCACTGGAACACCGCGACGCCACCTGCGCGGTCCCCGGCTGCGGGGCCACCCGTGGACTGCACGCCCACCACATCCAGCACTGGGAAGACGGCGGCCCCACCGAACTGCACAATCTAGTGCTGCTCTGCCCGTATCACCACCGGGCACACCACCGCGGCGACATCACCATCACCGGACCCGCCGACCGTCTCACCGTCACTGACAGCGACGGCGACCCACTCACCGCCGCCTCACTAGCCCGTCCACCCAACCATCCACCACCGAACGTTCCGCCCTGTCCCGGACCGATCGGCGAACGCGCCCAATGGAAGTGGTACCACCCGTTCGAGCCACAACCGCCGCCAACCGATAACTAACTGGGTTTCTGGCACCCTTATGATATCGATATCGGTTGGGGTATAGCGCACTTCGCTGCAAAGACGTGAGATCGGACGTCACGGCCGAGGCGGCCGGAACGCAAAGCGTCCCGGCGTATTGACGGTCACGGGCGGGCGAGCTAAGGCAGCTGTGATTTGTTCAATCACTGCCTGTTTCAATCCGGCGGAGTCGGCGGGCAACCCAGGTGCGTCCCCTGGTTCAGCCAGGAGCACCACGCTATCCGGAAGGCCCGGAACATCCACCGAGCCGACGAGCAAGAGCAAAGTGCCCGGCAGCATGGCGATCTCTTGCTCTTCTTGATACCGCGCGAAGGGGGGCGACGAGTCGACCGGTGATGCTGACGATCGCAGCCAACCAATCGGCAGTGAAATTTTCGCTGCCGACCCGTGGATCCATCGATGTGGGCAGGATCCCACTGAGGGTGAACGACCCGTTCGGCCTCGGGCCCGCCATGCCCCGATAGGTGATCGCAGCCATCGCGGGTAGTTGAGACAGCGTTGTCACAATGTCTTCAGCCACTTTTCAGTTCCCTTCCGCCGCCTTGATGGCGGCCAATGTGGCCGCCGCAGCCCTGTTGATGAACTCGGGACCGCGCGCCTCGCCGTGAATGTCCCATTGCCAGCTGCCGACATAGGTCACTTCATCTCGCTCATGACCGGGGAATCCGATCTGGATAAAGTCGACATCAACACGCGGCGGCGGCGGGGATGACAACCCACGTAGAAGCTCGACGATAACTTCGGGCGCATCTCCGACGAAGTTGACTGGACCACTGGCGATCTGAATTAGATACCCCTGAGGTGGACCATCCCCTCGGATGCTGCGGTCACATGAAACTCGAACGGGGAGGCCATCCATATCTATCAACACCCCGTTGGGCAAGCCAAACACAGGCTTTGCCAACAAAGCTAAGCCATCGGCAAGCGTCTTCACACGATCCGAGCGCCAATTCCGCAGAGAACGTGTGGGGCTACAGCCCCCGTTTTCCCACTTCCGACTGTAGGGCCGAGTCATTCCCTCACCCTTGGTCAGATGGTCCTTCATCCAGCTACCGATCGCATCGGACGAAGACAGTTGATCGGAAGTCATCACTTGACCTGCCTCATAGTAATTCGCAAAATCCCGTCGTCCCCGGCCTGCCGAGATACTATTTCGAATTCCGATCCACGAGGAAACAAGATTTCGGATTCGTGCATGAATTCCGAAAGTTGGCTTACGTCGACACCATCCGACCCGATCACTTTGACCAAGGTAGGTGTCTCGCCGGGCAACGCACCTCTAGCGAAGGACTCCGCCACGAACGAGTCTGACGTGGTGCTGAGGTATCCCGGATCGTGGAAGATGTCGCCCTCGTGGAGTTGGCCTAGCAGGGAATCTGATCCACGCATGCCGCGCCAAGTGGTCGAGGTTAGATCTGAAGGGTCAGCCCGATAGGGCGGCAGTGCGGCTAGACCTTCATCAGTATGAGCAATCCGCTCCTCCCACAGCGCACGTTGCTCCGGCGTCAGATCACTCAAAGAGTCGACTCCCAACACCCCCTGCTGCCTCTCGGTGAGTGAATCCACATCACGGAGATACGGATTCATTCCTTGGTGCAACTCGCTGCTGTAGTCATAGACTCCGCCGACGCCCCTAGGCGATATCGGTTCATACTTCTCGGCGACCTTCTCCGTCCATTCGTCGAAACGTGCGGGGTCTACGGCTCCGCCGGGCAGGCGATATTCGTTGTTGATATCCGTCAGGTCCGGCAGGCGCTCGCCGGGAACTCCATGGTTTGCAGGCGGATCGTATAGGCCGGTGTGCGGTGGGTTATGCGGTTGATCTCCGGCAAGATTGCCAAAGGCAGCGCCGTTGTGCGGTGGCTCCCCGCCATTGCCGCCACCACTGCTATGCGGCTGCCCGTCCCCGCCGGAAGGAGCACCCGGATCATGAGAGACGGCCCCCGGCGCGGCAGAAGCCGGCTCGGAAGGTCCTGGCGCAGAATGCGGTTCAACTGGTGCGGTGGGCCCCGCGTGCGGCAAGTGCGTCACCGGCGGAGAAGCCGGAGCGCCCGATTGAGGGCCGGACGTCGGCTTCCCACCCGGCGGCGGTCCAGGTTCCCCTGGCTTCGGCAGCGGCCCTGGGCTTCCCGACGGGGGCTTGCCGCCATCGAGGCCCGTCCTGTTCAGATCATCCAGTTTGGCGGTGACACCCTCGAGATCACGCGAGACACCGCGCAAACCCCCTGTCGCCGAGGCAATCCCGCCAGCTTCACCAGCGGCGCGTTCGGTCGCCGAAATCTCGGCCCGCGCGGCCGCGCCCTCCGCCGCCCGCGCACCCCCAGCAGCCTTGACACCCGCACCGCCGGGGATGATCGCCGTACCGATATCAAAGCCCAACTCACCAATCCCGAGGAACGGACGATCGCTGGTGATGTCGTCGTAATGCGTGAGGTCCTTGACCATGTCGAGCGAGCCTTGGGGATCCGTCGCGAACGCCATCGGAGCCGTCATCGGATTCAGGATCTCGGCCATCCTGTTCAGGCCTTTGATCATCTCCCAGGTGCCCTTGGGATCACCGATCGGATCTATTGACGCGATGCTGCCCACCGTGTTGATCCCGCCCAACGCGACACCAACATTCGTGTCGGTGAAAGCATCGAAGACGTTGGCCGTGATCCGCCCGGCGTCCTCTCCGAGATAGTTGACCAGCTCGACACGCGTGATGATTTCCATTGCGCGCGAATAGTTCTTGACGCCAGTGACCAGATCAGCAAGTAACTCTTTCCGCGCCGCGGACTGCCTTTTGTGGTTGGCAATCACTGCTTTGATGTCGTTGGCGACCTCGTGGATCCTCTCTTCGGCGTCCCCGGTGACCAACTCGAAGACCGTTCCCAGCACACCTTTGTCGACGATCGATCCCACCACCGACGACAGCTTGTCCAGCAGATCCCGAATCGCGTCCTGCGTGGTCTCGACATCGGTTGCGAAGCTGGTCAATTCACCAGCGAGCTTCTGCGCTTCTCCAGCCAGCGACGACATCGCGGAACCGGCATCCAAAACAGCCTTCTTCATCGGCTCTTTGTCCGGCATCTGCTGTGCGTCGATGACCCCGCACGGGCCGGCGATCTGCCCGGCCACGCAATACAGCGGTGTCGCGAACACACTCCACGCAGCAGCTGCGGCACGCAATTCACCCGGGGAACCGTTGGGCCACCAATCACCGACGAGGAACTCCACGAGATACCACAGCACCGGCGGAGTTTCACCGGGGCCGTTGACATCTGGATCACCTGCCGGAGCCGGAAACTCGGCAGGAGCCGTCGGTGCCGCAAGAGGTGCGGCCCCGCCGCCGATGTCTGCGGCGGCCTCGGCACGGGAGTAGTTGGTCGCAGAGCCCTGAATCAGATAACCGATGTGCCGCAGCGCATTGACTCCCGTCGCCACGGCTTTGACCAACTCACCGGCGGAATCCTGATAGGCGAATCCGAACGCCGTTCCCGCCGCATCCTGACCCGTGTTCGCGTTGTACGACGCCGTCACCGCGCCCACCGCAGTAGCCACCCCGTTGCTCACCTCGGCGACCGCAGACCCCGCACCCGACAGCGCCGCGGGATCGACGCGCAACAGGCCGCCATCCCCACTCACAGAGCAAACGCTACTGAATGGACAACACCATCACAATTCACCCGCCTGACCACTAGTTCTGTCGGCCAACCTGGGAAGAACCCGACTCCGGGGCTAACTGGGTAAGACCCGAGAGGTTTCGCTGTCGTCCCGACCCCGAAGAACGAAGCGCGCGTGCAGACAGGAAGGCCACAGCTACGTTGGATTGATGACATCGCGAAGCTTGCTGGACGGTCAGGGCATCCGACAGATCACCGGCGGGCTGGGGACGCTGGATCGCGAGGTGTTCGAAGCCGTCGCCGAATCGCCGACCCCGCTGTTGGACAAGGCAATGCCGCTGTTGACCCGCGCTGCCGACCACTCCAAGCTGTGGTTCGCGATCGCAGCGGCCCTTTCGGCGACGGGATCGCCGTCGGCTCGCCGCGGCGCCGGCCGCGGCGTGGCCACGCTGGCGGTCACCAGCCTGGTGACCAATCAGTTCGCCAAGCGGGTCTGGACGCGCCAGCGGCCCAACAGCAGCCTGGTCCCCTTGATGCGACGTGCCCGCCGCATGCCGACGTCGAGCTCGCTGCCCTCCGGGCATTCGGCCAGCGCAGCCGCGTTCGCGGTGGGTGTGGGTCTGGAGAGCCCGCCGCTGGGACTGGGCCTGGCTCTGCTCGCCGGCCTGGTGGGCCTGTCCCGGGTGGCCACCGGCGCGCACTACCCCGGCGACGTGTTCGCCGGCTTCGGGATCGGGGCCGCGATCGCGGTGCTGGGCGGGCGGCTGGTCCCGCCGATCGTGCCGGCCAAGTTGCCCGCGACCGAGCCGCTGCGGATCGAAACCCCCGAGCGTCCCGACGGCGACGGCATCGTCCTGGTCATCAACCCGGCCTCGGGCAGCGGGACGGGGACCCGAGTGATCGACGAGGTCCGCGAGAAACTCCCCAAGGCCGAGATCGTCGAACTCGGTGCGGACGACGACCCCGACGCCGTCCTGCGCGATGCCGCCCAGCGCGCCGAGGTGCTCGGCGTGGGCGGTGGCGACGGGACGGTGGCCTGCGCGGCATCGGTGGCGGTCTCCGCCGGCGTACCGCTGGCAGTCTTCCCGGCCGGAACGTTCAACCACTTCGCCAAGGACATCGGCTGCGACACCGTCGAACGCACCGTCGCGGCCATCCGCGCCGGCAACGCGTCGTACGTGGACCTGGTCTGTCTCAACGAGGACCAGATGGTGATCAACACCGCCAGCATCGGCGCCTACCCCGCGTTCGTACAGACCCGGGAAAAGCTCGAGCACAAGATCGGCAAGCCGCTGGCCGGGTTGTACGCCATGTGGCACACGCTGCGCCGCGAGGAGCCAGTGCGGATCCGCTACGACAACAAGACGCTGCAGACCTCCCTGTTCTTCTTGGGCAATTCCGTTTATCTCCCAACGGGTTTCGCGCCCGCACGGCGCACCCGCATGGACGACGGCCTGATCGATGTCCGCATCTTGGAAACCGGCCGACGGCTGAGCCGGTTGCGCATTCTCACCGCGATCCTGCTCGGCCGCCTGGTCCGCAGCCCGCTCTACCACGAGATGCAGGTGCCGGAGTTCTCGTTCGAGGCGGTCGACGGGCCGACGCCGCTGGCCCGCGACGGTGAGGTCGGTGATTCCTACGACCGTGCGAGTTTCACCGCCCGGTATCGGGCACTGCCAGCGTTTCGGCCGCTGCCGTGATTCCACGCGGCGGCACCAACCGCACGCACAGCAGGTAGAACAGGTAACCGAGCGCCCAGCCGGCCAGCACGTCGGACGGGTGGTGGACGTTGAGCACCACCCGCGCGGACCCGACGAGGACGATCAACACGCCGCCAAGGACCGCTAGTACCGTGCGCCATCTGGGGGTCAGGCTCGGCCACAGCACGGTGAGCAGGGCCAGCACACCGACCATCGCACCCAGCGCATGCCCGGACGGAAACGACGACGACGCAGCATCGACCAAAGCGGTCGGCGGGCGCGGCCGGTCGACGATGGACTTGGCGACCTCGGTGACCACGCCCATCAATCCGATGCTGATCAACAGAAAGACTGCCGTCGCGACGTTGCGACGGGCCAGTGCAACCATCAGCAGGACCAACGCAACCACCCGAAAACCGTTCGGCCCGAACACGGCGCACAGCACCGCCCAGAACGCCACCCACCCAGGCCGCGTGGCTCCGACGTCGTGGAACGTCTGCAGCAATCGGGTGTCGACGACCGCCAGCCACGCCCAGTCCTGGACGTAGCCGACCCACATCGCCACGTAGACGATCACCCCGACGACGGCGGAAGTGAACAACCAGGATTTTGTCGATGCCATCCCTTCTTCAGTACCACGAGATCTGGCACGATCTTCGACGTGGCCGTATTCCTACGGAGGTTGTTCGGCATCGGCAAGCTCCCGCGCGAGATGCGCGAGCAATTCGACAGCGAGGGCATCATCTACCTCGCCGAGTTCGTTCCTGTGACGCGCAGGTTCAGCGGCAAGGTGCCGGGGCATCGCGCCAGCGGAGCCATCGCGAGCTATGTAGGCTCCGTGGTGTTCACGTCCCAACGCGCGGTAGCCACCCTGTCCAGTGTGCCCAAGGTCGCCGGCCGCACGATGGACGTGCGCTGGAATGATCCCCAACAGGGCACCGTCACAGCGGAGATCTCCAGCAGCGGAATCACTTTGACGGTCGACATCGCGGCCGTCGACCCCCAGTTCAGTGGCCAGCTGTCGCTGACCTACAAGGTGGACATTCCCGAGGACGTGCTCACCCGGATACCAACCCGAAATCTGGCCTTCGACGTTCCTCCCGAATACGTCTACCGCGCAGTCGGAGTGCCACACAATCCGTGATCGCGGCCGTATCCACCGCTACCGTGCCGAGGCGGAGCGCTAGGGACTACCCACCTGCGCGACCACGAAGATCCGGCGGAACGGGAAGTACGTACGGCCGTCGGGCCGCATCGGGTAGGCCTCATCCAGCAGCGGGATCAGCTCGGTGCGGAACTGTTGCCACTGATCGTCGGTCAGCTGATCGCGCACCGGGGTGAGCGCGGTGCCGGTGATCCAGTTCAGAACCGCATTGTCGCCACTGAGTTCGTGGAGATAAGTGGTTTCCCAGGCGTCGACGGTGCAGCCCGCGGCGGTAAGCAGCTCGGCATACCGCATCGGCGTCTCCACCACGTTGGCATCCCGGAAACGGAAGTCGCCCAGCATCTTTGACCAAGGCTCCTGATCGGCCAGCCACCGGATCGCCGCGTGTGACGGGGCGTCGAAGTTGCCGGGCACCTGAACGGCGATCCAGGCTCCCGGCTCCAGCAGCCCTGCCCAGCGGACCATCACCTCGGCATGCCCCGGAACCCATTGCAGCGCGGCGTTACTGAACACCACATCGGTGCCGGGCCGCGGAGTCCACACCGAGATGTCGCCCAGTTCGGCATCGATCCCTCGCTCGCGGGCCGCGTCGACCATCTCCGGTGAGCTGTCCACCGCCTCCAGCACGGCGTCCGGCCAGCGCTGGGCCAACTGTTGGGTGAGATTGCCGGGCCCGCAGCCCAGGTCCGCCACCCGCCGTGGTGACTCGGCCCCGATCCGCCCCAGCAGATCGAAAAACGGCCGTCCGCGCTGATCGGCGAACGCGAGATACGTCTGCGGATTCCACATGCCGCCACTTCACCACATCCGCGTCGACCATGAAATCCACAGTGACTTGCCAGCTGGGCCGACGCCAGTGCAGCAGCAGTGTCGTGCACCGTGGTTCGGATGCATGCCAGCACGCGGTGGCAGGCCGTCGCCCTGACCTGCCTGCTGGCCGCCACCGCCGCGCTCTACCTCTGGAATCTGCCGATCAACGGCTACGGCAACGCGTTCTATGCGGCCGCGGCCCAGTCCGGGGCCAAGGACTGGACCGCGTGGTTCTTCGGTTCCCTGGACCCCAACAACTTCATCACCGTCGACAAACCACCGGCCGCGCTATGGGTGACCGGCCTTTCGGTCCGGCTGTTCGGGATGAACAGCTGGGCGATCTTGGTGCCGCAGGCGCTGATGGGGGTCGGAGCCGTCGCGGTCCTGTACTTCACGGTCCGCCGCACCGTGGCCAACCCCGCGCGCGGGGCGATCGCGGGTCTAATCGCCGGAACCGTGTTGGCCCTGACCCCTGCCGCGACATTGATGTTCCGCTACAACAACCCTGACGCGCTGCTGGTCCTGCTCATGGTCGCGGCCGCGTACTTCCTGATGCGCGCGGTCTCCGGTGCGTCGTGGCGATGGCTTGCTCTGGTCGGCGTCGCTCTGGGTTTGGCATTCCTCACCAAGATGTTGGCCGGTCTGATGGTGCTGCCCGCTTTTTGCCTCGCGTATCTGCTTTTCGCACCGACGAAGTGGTGGCGACGGGTGCTGCATCTGCTGGGGGCGGCTGTGGCGCTGGTGATCTCGGCCGGCTGGTGGGTCGCGATCGTCCAACTGTGGCCCGCGGCGTCGCGTCCCTATATCGGTGGCTCGACCGACAACAATGTGCTCAACCTCGCGTTGGGGTACAACGGCGTCGACCGCATCGTCGGCGGCGGCAACGCGGTCTCACACGGGCATCTCGGCGGCTGGAGCACCCACGCCGGGGTGCTGCGAATCCTGTCCGCGGAGATGGGTTACGAGGTGTCCTGGCTGCTGCCCGCCGTCCTGGTCGCGATCGTGGCCGCCGCACCTCTTGCGCTGCGCCGCAGGCTGAACCGGATTGAAGCGGCGGGCTTCACCACGTGGACGGTGTGGTTCGTCGTCTGCACCCTGGTGTTCAGCTATATGACCGGCCTGGTCCATCCGTACTACACCATCGCGCTGGCACCGGCGGCGGGCGCGCTGATCGGGCTGGCCGCCGTACTGAGCAGATCGGCGGCGATCGCGATGGTGGTGGCCGCCGCGGCCTGGGCCATCGTCTTACTGCACCGCGCCGGGCTGGGGCCGTCGTGGTCGCGCTGGGCCATCGGCGCCACTGCCTTGGCCGCCGTGGCATTGCTGCTGGCAGCGTTGACGAAGTGGCCTCGGCTGACACCGTTCGCGCTGGCGATAGCCCTGTTCGCCAGCCTCAGTGGGACTGCGATGTTTTCGGTCGCAACCGCGGCCACCCCGCACAACGGATCGATCCCGAATGCGGCCCACACCGCTGACGTATGGCCGACCGTCGGATCGCGGTTCGCGAAAACGATGATGACGGGTGCCAGCTCCGGCACCGTCAACCCGCAGTTGGCCGCGTTGCTCAGCGCCACCACAACCACATGGTCAGCGGCTACGTCGGGATCGCAGGCGGCCGCATCGCTGGAAATCGCTTCCGGCACCGCGGTGATGGCGATCGGCGGGTGGAGCAGCGACCCGGTGCCCACCTTGGCGCAATTCGTCGACGACGTGCACGCCGGCAAGATCACCTACTACATCGAGAGCGGGCGGATGCGCAGCCACGACCGCAATGGCGGCGAGATCGCCGACTGGGTACAGCAGCATTACCAACCGGTCAAGGTAGGCGGCGCGACGATATTTCGCCTTTTGTGAGACGCCTGCCCAGTTAACATCCGGGGGAAGGTATTCACCGGCGAAAGGCCGCGACAATGACGTCGAACGTCGACCTCCCCATCCCTGTGCCCGATGTGCCGGGTGCCGATGCCGGTTACGAGGGTCTGCCTAAGCGCTCCGACCTGACCGCACTTCAGCGGCTGATTGTGGACTCGTCTGCGGTCGCCGACATCGGGCTGCGCACGGCGATCGCCTCGCTGGTCGGGGTGTCGATGCTGCCGACGGTCGCCAAGAGCATCGTGCGCCGGTCGGACCTGCACCGCGAACGCAGCAACCTCGAGTTCTACGCCGAGCTCGCCGCACGCCAGGACCCGGCGGCCTCGTTCCCCGCTCCCACCGTGTTGCCCACGGTGACAACGCGCCCGGCGAATCCGATTGCCCAGTACATCGCCCACGGCAACGTCCAGAACATGCGGTTCGAGAGCAGTTTCGAACCGATCAACCCCAAGATGCGCAAGCAATGGAAACAGCTGGAGCGCAACAACATCGTGTGGGCCCAGCATTGGCGTCACGACGACGGACCGCGGCCGACCCTGTGTGTGATCCACGGCTTCATGGGGTCGCCGTACCTGTTCAACGGGCTGTTCTTCTCGCTGCCGTGGTTCTACCGCACCGGCTACGACGTGATGCTCTACACGCTGCCGTTCCACGGCCGTCGCGCCGAAAAGGGTTCCCCGTTCAGCGGTTACGGCTTCTTCTCCCAGGGGATGGCTGGATTCGCCGAGACCATGGCCCAGGCCGTGCACGACTTCCGCTCCGTCATGGACTGGCTGCGCGACACCGGAGTGGACCGCATCGCGCTCACCGGAATGTCGTTGGGCGGCTACACTTCAGCGCTCGTCGCCTCTGCCGACGACCGCCTCGAAGCGGTGATCCCGAACGTCCCGGTGGTCACCCCCGAGCGGACGTTCGACGAATGGTGGCCGGCCAACAAGCTGATCGAATTGGGCCGTGCCTTCGGCACCATCAGCCGCGAGGATTCGGCCGCGGCGTCGGCGTACCATTGCGCGTTGAACTACGCGCCGTTGGTGCCGCGGGATCGGCGCCTGATCATCACCGGGCTCGGCGATCGGCTCGCCCCGCCCGAGCAGTCCGAGGCGCTGTGGGAGCACTGGGATCGCTGCGCGCTGCACTGGTTCCCGGGCAACCACATCCTGCACGTCAGCCAGCCGGACTACCTTCGTCGGATGAACCGCTTCCTGCGGCCGTTCATGTGGGACTGACTACTCCTTGACCGCGCTCACCAGCGTGATGCTGGCCAGCATGTTGGTCGTATCGGCGTCCGCGGACTCGACGGAACGGCCGACGGTCTTCAGATAGTCCAGCAGCGTGGTTTCCTCGGCGGCCCAGCCGCGCTGGCCGAACCACTGCGCGGCGGGCGCCACCTGCTCGTTGTAGACCAGCTGCCACCATTGGCTGCGCTCATCGTCGACGGCCTTGGCTTCCTGGACCTTGGCGCGGAAGTCGTCGCGATCCATCGGCCTGCCCTCTTCGACCGCGAGGTGGCTCCCCGAAGTGGCCAACGCGTCGATCCCGGTGAAGAGCTGCTCCTGCGCGCTGGCGGGTAGGTAGATCAACAACCCCTCGGCAATCCAGGCTGACGGCTGGTCCGGTTGAAAGCCGCTGTCCCGCAATGCCTGCGGCCAGTCCTCTCGAAGGTCGATCGCGATCTCGCGGCGCTCGGCCTTGGCGGTGGCGCCGTGAGCCTCGACGGCCGCCCGCTTGAACTCGAGCACCTGCGGCTGATCAAGCTCGTAGATGGTCGTGCCGGCCGGCCAATCCAACCGGTAGGCGCGGGAATCCAGGCCCGCGGCCAGCAGGACGATCTGACGCACGCCGGCCTGTGCGACGCGCCGAAAGTACGCATCGAAGAAGCGCGTCCGCGCGGCTTGGAATGTGACGAAATGCTGCCCGAACCTCTCGGACTTCAGCGGATGCTCGGGTGCTTCACCGTCCAGCAGGGCCGCCCACGGACCACCGACCGCACGGCAAAAGGTCTCCGCAAACGGATCGACGGCCAGCGGGTCGGGTTTCTGCGCCTCCAGTGCACGCGCGGCCGCGACGAACAACGCCGTCGAGCCGACGCTGGTGGTGATGTCCCAGCTGTCGTTGTCAGTTCGCACGGCCGCGAGGGTACGCGCGGATCCTGACAGCGCTCACACCAATGGCCGACCGGTGCGGATTCGCCAATCCAGATCGCGCAACAGCAGATTGAACGGGAACTCCCGGATGAACCGCGGCGCCAGGTTGTTCACGAACCGGATGCGCGCCATCAAACGATCGAACTTTCGCTGCATGTCCGCGTTCCACTCGAGCTGCATTTCGTCGCGGAAGCGCTGCGGCAGGAACCCGGTGGTGATGAGGAGGTTGAATCGCTCGAGGGCCTGCTGTCCCGGTAACCGAACACCACGGATCCGTGACACCGCGAACGGGTACAGGTACTCGCGGATCGTGTCGTCGATGTGCACCTTGTCCAGCTGTTCCTGCCAGTACCGGTCAAAGGCGGCCCGGTCGGGGGGCCACATCTCGGCGGGCACCTGCAGGGTGGTGGCCAGCGCCATCGCCTCGTGGTAGTGACGGTCGGCGGTCTCGTCGTCCGCCTCGCCGATGAAAACTCGGGCGATGTCGACGCCACCCTTGTAGAGGCAGGCTGCCACCCACAGTTGGAGGTCTTTGTCGAAGGCGTTGTACTGCACCGGGCTATCGGGCGTCGAGTAGACCTGGGCGTGCGCTTTGTTGACCGCACGCCGATAGGCCTTCTTCTGCTCCTCGCTGCCGCGAGTTGCCACTGCCAGGTAGGTGAACGTCGTCCGCGCCCGCTTCACCGGATGCCGGTCGGCCCGTCCGCTCTCGACCCGGCTCTCCATCACGCCGTAGCCGACGCCCGGCCGGGCCAGCTCCATGATCACGTTCGCCGGGCCGGCCAGCAGCGCCACGCCCATCAGGCCGTCGTCGAAGCCTGGCCCGCGCTTCGGGCGGCGCCACGACGGCATCGGCGGCGCGCTCACTGCGCGATCGACATGACTGACGACGGGTTCGCGGACCGCCACTGTGCCCCACCTACTCCTGATCAAAATCTGACAACAGATGTTTCCGAATATTGCCGCCCTGGCCACAGCAATGTCAAGATGGGCTAATGACGCAGGCACGCCCCTACGGCGGCGTTGATGCCGCCGATCGGCTGGCCCGGCGCCGGGCCCGGCTGCTGCAGGCGGGGCTGGAACTGCTGGGCAGCGACGTCGACCCGGCTGAGCTCACCGTTCGTGGCATCTGCCGGGAGGCGGGCGTCGCCACCCGGTATTTCTACGAGAGCTTCGCCGATAAGGACGAGTTCGTGGCGGCGGTATTCGACTGGGTGGTCGCCGAGCTGGCCGCCACCACCCAGGCGGCGGTCGCCACCGCCCCGGTCGAGGCGCAGAACCAGGCGGCCATGGCCAATATCGTGCGGACCATCGAACTCGATCCGCGGGTCGGACGGTTGATGTTCAGCTCGCAGCTGTCCAACGCCACGGTGGTCCGCAAGCGGCAGGAGTCCGGCGCCCTGTTCGCGATGCTGTCCGGCCAGCACGTCGAGGCTCTGTTGCACCGCCCGGCCAACGACCGGATCAAGGCGTTCGCGCACTTCGTCGTCGGGGGGGTCGGCCAGACGATCAGCGCATGGCTGGGCGGCGCGATCTCGCTGACGCCCGCCGAGCTAACCGATCAGCTCACCGCGATCATCGATGAACTCGGCGATCCCCGGCTGTTCCGCGATTAGTTGGCGGAAATCGGCTGCCTGCGGTCGGCCGCCGTCTTGGGCTGCGTCGTAGCTTCATTTTCGGTGAATTCCCGCGTCCAGCAAGCAAATTCCAGAACAATGCCGTCCGGGTCCAGGAAGTAGAACGACCGCACATACACCCCGGGATGGAGCTCACGGGTGGCGCCCTGGGGGCTGTCGTCGTGGTTGAGCACCGGCCCGACCCGCACCCCCTTCTCCTTGAGCCGAGCGCGGTACTCGTCGAACTTCTCCTCCGGCACGTGGAACGCCAGGTGGTTCATCGAGCCCACCGCGCTGACGATCGAGCCAAGCCCGGGCAGCGCCGCGGGCGTGGTGCTGCCCGCCGTGCCGTCAGGAGCCTCCGCGAACCAGAAGAACGCCACGCAGTCGCCGTTGCCCGCATCGAAGAAGAAATGCTGACCCAGGTTGTCGGGCAGATTGAGCGACTTGACCAGCGGCATACCCAGCACATTCGTGTAGAAGTCTTTCGTACGTTCCATGTCGGCGCATACCAGCGCGACGTGGTTGATCCCGCCGAGTTCGAATTCCGGGTTGGTGTTGTGCGGCTTGATCATGTCGTGCCCCCACAGATACTGGTCAACTCTGGATAACCGAACCTAACACCGGATTCAGGCGTGTACATCGACGCCGGCGAATATCGTCTCCTCAGCGCCCACCGCGAGGAGGTCACCCACATGCCCACCCCCGGAACCGTCCGCGAGTTCATCGGGGAGTCATCCCCCACTGCGCGCCGAGCCGGCGCCGGCGGACATCCCTGCCAGGGTCTCTACCACCGCGGGGTCGGCCGCAAGCCCAAGGTCGCCGTCATCGCCACCCACTATCAGATCGACTTCTCCGAGCACTATCTGGCCGACTACCTGGCCACCCGAGGCGTCGGCTTTCTCGGCTGGAACACCCGTTTTCGCGGCTTCGAGAGCAGCTTTCGTCTCGACCATGCGCTGGTCGACATCGGGGTCGGAGTGCGCTGGCTGCGGGAAATCCAGGGTGTGGAAACGGTTGTATTGCTCGGCAATTCGGGTGGGGGCTCGCTGATGGCGGCCTACCAGTCGCAGGCAGTCGACCCGAATGTCACACCGCTGGAAGGGATGCGGCCCGCGGCCGGACTGACCGAACTGCCGCCCGCCGACGGTTATATCGCCAGTGCGGCACACCCGGGCCGTCCCGATGTGCTGACCGCCTGGATGGACGCCGCCGTCGTCGACGAAAACGACCCGGTAGCCAGCGATCCCGAACTCGACCTGTTCGACGAGCACAACGGTCCGCCGTTCTCCCCCGAGTTCATCGCCCGCTATCGGTCCGCCCAGATCGCCCGCAACCACGCGATCACCGACTGGGCCGAGACCGAACTCAAGCGGGTGCAGGCCGCCGGGTTCTCCGACCGGCCATTCACCGTGATGCGCACCTGGGCCGATCCCCGGATGGTCGACCCGTCCATCGAGCCCACGCACCGTCAGGCCAACCTCTGCTACGCGGGTGTGCCGGTGAAAGCCAACCGCTCCTCCTACGGCATCGCCGCCGCCTGCACGCTGCGCAATTGGCTGGGCATGTGGAGTCTGAAGACCGCCCAGACCCGCGCCGAGCCCCACCTCGCGCGGGTCGACGTCCCGGCCCTGGTGATCAATGCCGAGCAGGACACGGGCGTGTTCCCATCCGATGCGCAGCGGATCTTCGATGCGCTTGCCAGCACCGACAAGACCCGGTGCTCGATCGACACCGACCACTACTTCACCACCCCGGGCGCACGCAGCGAGCAGGCTGACACGATTGTGAAGTGGATCCACAAACGGTGGCGGTAAGAGTCCTGGCGCATTTCCTTCCCGGCGATAGCGTGCTGGACATCGTTGCACCGGAATCGGATTGGCTCGACATCCGGTGGTGCCACGAGAACGACGATCAGACGCTGCACCGCGAACTGCCTGACGCCGAGGTGATCTGGCACGTGCTGAGGCCGTTGACCGGCGCCGATCTGCGTCTCGGGCCGCGGCTACGCCTGGTGCACAAGCTGGGTGCCGGGGTGAACACCATCGACGTCGATACCGCGACTGAACTGGGGATCGCGGTGGCCAACATGCCGGGTGCCAACGCGCCCTCGGTCGCCGAGGGCGCGGTGCTATTGATGCTGGCCGCCCTGCGGCGGCTCCCCGCGCTGGACCGCGCCACCCGGCAAGGACTCGGCTGGCCGACGGATGCCAGCCTCGGCGAGACGGTGCGCGACATCGGCAGTTGCACTGTGGGATTGGTGGGCTATGGCAACATCGCCAAACGCGTCGAACGGATCGTGCACGCGATGGGCGGCGCCGTACTACACACCAACACTGCACCAGACGGAACCGACAGCTGGCGTCCGTTGCCCGACTTGCTCGCCGAAAGCGACATCATCAGCCTGCACCTGCCGCTCACGCCGGCCACCGACAAGCTCATCAATGCGACCGCATTGGCTGGGGTGAAGCCACATGCGGTGCTGGTCAACACTTCTCGTGGCGGCGTCATCGACGAGCCCGCCCTTGTCGATGCCCTGCGCAACGGCAGGCTGGCCGCCGCGGGACTGGACGTATTCGCGGCCGAGCCCGTCGACCCCGCCAATCCCCTGCTGAGCCTGGACAACGTCGTGCTGACCCCGCACGTCACCTGGTTCACCGCAGACACCATGCGCCGCTACCTCATCCAGGCCATCGACAACTGCCGCCGCCTGCGCGACGGCAGCGACCTGGTCAACGTCGTCAACGGGAGGCAGGATGGCAAGCATATCCACCGGTGAGAAGTCACTGGAGACGCGCGCACTGCGCAAGGTCATCATCCGTGTCGTGCCGTTTCTCATGGCGCTCTACTTCGTCAACTACCTCGACCGCACCAATCTCGGCATCGCCAAAGCCGATATCAGCGAGCACTTGCAGCTCACCGCGAGCATGTTCGGGCTGGCGTCGGGCATCTTCTTCATCGGATACGTGCTGGTCGAGGTGCCGTCCAACCTGGCCCTGGAGCGTTTCGGCGCCCGCCGCTGGCTGGCCCGCATCGCGGTGTCGTGGGGAATCGTCGCGGTGGCAATCGGATTCGCACCCAACGCGGCCACCCTACTGGTGCTGCGCTTCCTGCTCGGCGTGGCCGAGGCCGGGCTGTTCCCCGGCGTGATCTTCTATCTCACCCGGTGGTTCCCCGCCGCGTACCGGGCGCGGATCGTCGCGATGTTCATGATGGCCAGCCCGATCGCCGCGGCCGTCGGAACACCGTTGGCGGCGTGGATGATCCAGGCCGGCGAGGGCCTTTTTGGCTTGGCCGGCTGGCAGTTCATGATGATCGGGGTCGGTCTGCCCGCGATCATCCTTGGCATCATCTGCTGGTTCTATCTCACCGACCGCCCCGCCGACGCGCACTGGTTGCAACCAGACGAACGGCAATGGCTGATCGATGTGCTGGCCCGCGAGGAACGCGATGTTGCAGGCTCTTTCGAGTTCCCGTTACGCCGCGCGCTGACCAGTCCGCGGATCTGGGCGCTGTCGCTGGTCTACTTCGGCGTCGCGTACGGCCTGTACGCGCTGGCGTTCTTCCTGCCGTCCATCATCTCCGACTTCAAGAAGATGTTCGACGTGCACCTGTCGATCGTGCAGGTCGGCCTGATCACCTCGGTGCCCTACACGCTGGCCGCGATAGCCATGTACCTGTGGTCACGTCATGCCGACCGCAAACGGGAGCACGTCTGGCACGTCGCCATTCCAATGGGGCTGGGCGGCTTGGCGATTCCGATCGCGTTGTATCTGCACAGCCCATTGCTGGTGATGATTCCGGTGAGTATCGCCGCCATGGGCGTCTTCTCCGCGATCCCCAGCTTCTGGGCACTGCCCGCCCAATTCCTCACCGGCGCGGCCGCCGCCGGCGGAATCGGTCTGATCAACTCGATCGGCAACCTCGGCGGTTTCGCCGCGCCGTATGCCACCGGCGCGCTCAACCAGTTCACCGGCAGCGACAAGGCCGGGATGTGGGCGGTGGGAGTCATCATGCTGTTATCGGCGGTCGTGGTGGTGATCCTGCGCGCGACCCCGCAACGGGACGGGCCGCCAGAGTGATCCCATCGAGTGTGCGCACAGATCCTGATTGAGCGTCGGAACTGCGATCTGCACGCACACTCGATGCAGTAATCGGTGTGCGAGATGCCCCTCAGGAGGAACGGTCAGGCGGGTAGCCTGGCTACCAACCGGTTAATAGGGAAGGCATCCAATGCCCATCGCGATCACACCCGAGCACAACGCCCTTGCCGACTCGGTGAAGTCGCTGGTCACGAGGGTGGCACCGTCTGAAGTGCGGCATGAGGCCCTGGAGACTCCGGTGCCCAATCCGCCGCCGTACTGGAACGCCGCGGCCGAGCAGGGGCTGCACGGCCTGCATCTTGCCGAGTCGGTGGATGGGCAGGGCTTCGGCCTGCTGGAACTGGCGATCGCGATCGCCGAGTTCGGGTACGGCGCGGTGCCGGGACCGTTCGTGCCCTCCGCGATCGCCAGCGCGCTGGTCTCGGCTCATGACCCCGACACCAAGCTGCTGGCCCAGCTGGCTTCGGGCGAGTTCATAGCCACATGCGCGCTGGAGTCGGGTCTGACCGCGACCCGCCAGGACAGCACGCTCGTCATCCGCGGCGAAGCCCGCTCGGTACTCGCCGGCGCGCAGGCGTCGGTCCTGGTCTTACCGGTGGCGATCGACAGCGGCTCGGAGTGGGTGATTCTCGATGCCGCCGAGTTGGAGATCGAACCGGTGGAGTCGGTGGACCATCTACGGCCGGTGGCCCATGTGCGCGTCCACGCCGTCGAGGTCACCGCCGACCAGGTGTTGTCCAATCTGTCCCAGTCGGCCGGGCGGGCGATCGTCACGACACTGCTCTCGGCTGAGGCCGTCGGCATTGCCCGCTGGGCCACCGACACCGCCGCGGCGTACGCGAAGATCCGCGAGCAATTCGGTCGCCCGATCGGCCAGTTCCAGGCCATCAAACACAAGTGTGCGGAAATGATCGCCACCACCGAACGAGCCACCGCCGCGGTCTGGGACGCCGCCCGTGCACTCGACGAGGCCGCCGAAAAGTCTTGGGACAACCAACAAACCGCCTACGAATTCGCCGCCGCGGTGGCGGCGAGCCTAGCCCCTGCCGCCGCTCAGCACTGTGCACAGGACTGCATCCAGGTGCACGGCGGTATCGGCTTCACCTGGGAGCACGACACCAACGTCTACTACCGACGCACGCTGGGCCTGGTCGCCGCGTTCGGGCGGGCCAACGAATACCAGCAGAAGGTGTTCGACACCGCGACCACCACGGGCATGCGGGCGATCAACATCGACCTAGACCCCGAGACCGAACAGCTGCGCGCCGAGATCCGAGCAGAAGTTGCTGCGCTGAAGGCAATCCCGCGCGAGGAGCGCAAGGCCGCGATCGCCGAGGGCGGCTGGGTGCAGCCGCACCTGCCCAAGCCGTGGGGCCGCGATGCCAAGCCGGTCGAGCAGATCATCATCGCGCAGGAGTTCACCGCCGGGCAGGTGAAGCGCCCGCAGATGGGCATCGCAGCGTGGCTGATCCCGTCCATCGTGGCGTTCGGCAACGAGGAGCAAAAACAGCGCTTCCTTCCGCCTACCTTCCGCGGCGAGATGATCTGGTGCCAGCTGTTCTCCGAGCCGGGTGCCGGATCCGATCTGGCCAGCCTGACCACCAAGGCCACCAAGGTCGACGGCGGCTGGCGGATCACCGGCCAGAAGATCTGGACCACGGGCGCGCAGTACGCGCAGTGGGGTGCGCTCCTGGCACGCACGAATCCCACCGCACCGAAACATAGCGGCATCAGCTATTTCCTGCTCGACATGAAAAGTCAAGGCGTGGAGGTCAAGCCGCTGCGTGAACTCACCGGCCACGCGATGTTCAACACCGTGTTCATCGACGACGTGTTCGTTCCCGACGAGCTGGTGCTCGGCGAGGTGGACCGTGGCTGGGAGGTCAGCCGCAATACCCTGACTGCCGAACGGGTTTCGATCGGCAGTAGCGAGCCCGGGTTCTTGGCCAACCTCGACGGCTTCGTCGACTTCGTGAGCGGTGGACACTTCGATCAGATCGGTCATCACCGGGCCGGTGAACTGATCGCCGAGGGGCATGCGGCCAAGCTGCTGAACCTGCGCTCGACGCTGCTGACGCTGGCCGGCGGTGATGCGATGCCATCGGCGGCGATCTCCAAGCTGCTGTCGATGCGCACCGGACAGGGCTATGCCGAGTTCGCGGTCTCGTCGTTCGGCATCGACGGAGCCATCGGCGATCCCGAAGCGCTACAAGGCAAGTGGGCGGAGTGGTTGCTGGGCAGCCGGTCGACCACCATCTACGGCGGCACCTCGGAGGTGCAGCTCAACATCATCGCCGAGCGGCTGCTCGGCCTGCCCCGCGACCCGTAGGCCGCGGCGGGTCAGGACTGCGGGTAGGGCGCCCAGCGCTTGTCGAAGCCGGCCTTGCGCAGGGCGAGCTGTTCGTCCCGCTGCGCCTGGGTGATCACGGCCGTGCCGTTCGTGTCATGGGTGAGCGCGTCGAGCTTGACCACCTCGGCTTGGACGCTGGGCTGAGCCGGGTCGTCGGCGTCCAGGTTCTGGAACCGCATCGAGATGATGCCCTGGTTGAGTCCTCCGGTTGAAATCCAGTTCGCCACAAGGGGATCGGTCGGCGAGATCACCACGGTGTATGTTCCGTCGTCGTTCTTGACAGCTTGGTCGGAGTTGAGGCTGGTCTGCTCGTTCCAGTAGTCGTCGGTGATCGTCCAGTCGTTGTAGACCGGGATGCTGATGAACTTGGCGTTACCGGGGTCGATCGTCAGCACGAGGGCCTCGTCGTCGGCGAGTTGGAAGTAGCCGTTGCTCTGCAGCTGATTGGCCAGGAACTCGGCGTTGCTGGCCGGTTGCGTCATCGTATTGGGTTGGCGCGGCATCCCGGTGTCGGGGTCGGTGGTGGCCAGCGCCATGTACTTGGCTTCCTGATTCGCGCCACGGATCACCATCAGCAATGCGGTCAGCGTGCCGCGCACGATCGGCGCGTCGGCGATCGGCAGCGGTGGCACCAGGGACACCAAGTTGGCCAGCAGCGGGTTGCCGTTGACCACCGAGCCGAAGAACAAGAACCCGCCCAACTGGGCGAAGAGGCTGTTCGGCGGGCCGCTCACCTTGTGCACCGCCAGATCCATCGGCTCTTCGGTATTCCAGTCCCCCAACGTGTTCCGCACCGCAACCAGGGTGGAGCTCGAGGTCAACTGCAGATGGTTCTTCTCCCCGGGCGCCGCCGGATCACCGCTGACGGTGATCACGAACGACCCGTCGTCGCTGACGTCGATGTCCTTGAGGCTCAGGATCGTCGACGTCTTGCCCGAACTACCCTCCAACACGCTGAAGGTGGTGTCGGCGGGAATCTCGTTGTAGAAGCGCCCGGTGATCACGTACTCCGATGTCTTGTTGACCGGGATGAAGCGGTAGATGGTGTCGGGGTTGTCGTAGAGCAGACGCGAGCCGCCGACGTCTACGCCGTACCAGCTGTGCGGGGGCGCAACCTGGGTGACGACCGCGGGGTTCATCGGGTTGAGGATCTGCTCGGAGAACGCCGAGGCGAGCGCGTACTCGTCGACCGCGTTGTCCAGCGCGGCGAGGTTCGCCGCGTCGGGTCCGCCGACAAGGACGAACTGCTTCTCGGCGGCAGCCAGGAATCCCTGGCGCAGAATCAATTTCATCAGCTTGACCGGAATCGTGTTCACGGCCTCCATGGCCAGCTGTTCGCGCGAGATCTGTTGTTGAGTGCCCAGCGGACTGACCTCGTTGGTCAGGGCGACCGCACTGGTGGCAGCGGCGGTCTGCTGAAGTGATGCCGCCCTGCGGCGGGTGTAGGCGACCGCGGCCACGTCGGCGGGCGATGCGGCGGGAGTGCCGGTGGGCCCGGTGCGACGCACCGCGGTCACCGTGGACGCGGGCGAGGCGGTGGTGACGCGAGCCGATCTGCCCTGAGCGCGCTGATCGGGGGAGGTACCGGGCTTCTTGGCGGTCGCCGAGTGGGACGAGGAGCCCGACGAATGCGCCGAGCCGCCGGTGTCGGCATCCGCGGTCGGCATGGCGATCGCGGCGCCGACGCCCAGGAAAACCGCCAGTGCACCGACGCGCCCGACGTACTTCGCGTAGCTCACGACCGGTGGCGCACTGTCGTCGACACTTCGGATGGGCCGGGCCGATGGACGCATCACGCCTCCGCACAGTGGGGTGTCGCTTGGTGAGTCTGGTGTAGCACAGATCACATTTACTATGCAACAGTCCGCTACCCCTGCCTCACTAATGAGACATCTACGCGGAGATGTCTTGCCCCGGGTGCTGCCGGGTGAGCTGCTACTGCACCTCGATCTGGCGCAGCTCCCGCTTGAGGATCTTGCCGGTCGGATTGCGCGGTAGTTCGGAGAGGAACACCACCTCGCGCGGCACCTTGTAGCGCGCAAGGTGTTCGCGCACATAGTTCTTCACCGCGTCCTCGGTGAGTTCGGCTTCCTCCCGCAGGACGACGAAAGCCCGCAGACGGGCGCCCCAGTCGGGGTCGTCGACACCGAGTGCGGTGGCCTCGACGACATCCGGGTGGCCACTGATGAGATCCTCGACCTCGGCGGGGAAGACGTTCTCACCGCCGGACACGATCATCTCGTCGTCGCGTCCGCTGACGAACAGCAGGCCGTTGTGGTCGAAGTAGCCGACGTCACCCGACGACATCAACCCGTCGATGATCTGCTTGTGCCCGCCACCGGTATAGCCCTCGAACGGGAAGCTGTTACCGACGAAGATCCGGCCGACCTCGCCCTGGGGCACTTCGTTGCCGTTGTCGTCGAGGATCTTGATCGTGACGCCCTTGACGACCGGGCCGACGGTGGCCGGGTTCATCTGCAGGTCCTTCGGCCCCGCGATCGTCGCAAGCGCGACTTCCGTTGAACCATAAAGGTTGTAGACCACCGGTCCGAGATCCTTCAGTGCCCGGGTCGCCAGCTCCGCACCGAGCTGAGAGCCCGAGACGAACACGATCCGCAACGATGACAGGTCGGGCTTGGTGTCCATGGTCTCCAGCGCGTCGAGCATGCGTGAGAGCATGACGGGCACCACCACGATCGCGGTCACCTTGTGTTTCTCGATGTCCTCAAGCACGGTGGCGGGCTTGAACTTTCGGTGCAACACCAGCGTCGAGCCCAACGTCAGCGCGATCGTGGCGTGCAGATAGCCCAGCGCATGAAACATGGGTGACGGCAACGAAGTCACCTCACCGGCGCGGAACGGAACGGCGGAAAGCACGCCGCCGATCGGCGCCAGCGTCGGCGGGGTGTTGCGCGTCGCACCCTTCGGGGTACCGGTGGTGCCGCTGGTGAGGATGACGATCGACGACCGCTTGGTGACCTTGGGCGCGGGATCACTGCTGGTGCGGGCAATCAGATCGGCCAGGGTCTCGTCGGTGCTCCCCGACGAATCGGCCGCGTCCGGATTGGTCCCCAGCGCGCGCAGCTTGCCCAGCGGCGGCTCGGCCAGCTTGACGGCCTCGGTGTACTCGTCATCGTAGATGATCAGCTTGGCGCCCTCACGTTCGGAGACGTCTCTGATCTGCGGTCCGGAGAACTCGGTGTTCAGCATGATGGTGCGGGCACCGACCCGCGCGGCGCCGTAGTTGGCGATCACGAACCAGCGGTGGTTGCGGGCCAGGATGGCCACCCCGTCGCCGCCCTTGACGCCCTTGGCCAGCAACGCGTTGGCCACCGCGTGGGCGGCCTCGTCGAGCTCCTTGCACGTCATCGACCCCTCGTCGTCGATGATCGCCAACGCGTTGGGCGTACGACGGGCGTTGAGTGCGGGAACCATGCCGATCTCGCCCCAGCGGCGAATGTCGGCGACCATCGACACGAGGTTCTGCGGCGGCTCGAGCCGGAAGGCCCCCGACTCGATCATCTTGACCAAATAGTGCAGCTCAGAGGAGCCGCGTTCGGCCAACTGCTGTGCCTTGGCCAACACCTGAGCCGGCAGATCCATGAGACTGGGCATGCCTCCAACACTATGTGACATAGGTCGCACCCAGGACAGAACGGCCGGCCTAATTACGATGGCCTCATGGCGGACGTCATGGACATCGGAGGCCGCCAGGTCCCCGTCAGCCATCCCGACAAAGTGGTCTTTCCCGCGGCCGGCGGACGCGATCCGGTGACCAAGATGGACCTCATCACCTACTACCTGGCCGTCGCCGATGGCGCACTGCACGGTGTCGCCGACCGGCCGATGATCCTCAAGCGTTTCGTCAAAGGCATCACCGAGGAGGCCGTCTTCCAGAAACGCGCACCCGAGAAGCGCCCGGCCTGGGTCGAGGTCGCCGAGCTGCGCTACGCACGGGGTACGTCGGCCAAGGAGGCGGTGTTGCACGACGCGGCCGGCCTGGCGTGGGCGGTCAACCTCGGGTGCGTCGATCTGAATCCGCACCCGGTCCGCTCGGGTGACCTCGACCATCCCGACGAGCTGCGAATCGACCTCGACCCGATGCCCGGTGTCGAGTGGCCCCAGATTCTCGATGTGGCGCAGGTGGCACGTGAGGTTCTCGAGGATCATGGGCTGACGGCCTGGCCGAAGACGTCGGGATCGCGGGGCTTTCACATCTACGCCCGGATCGCACCGAACTGGCCCTTCAAGCAGGTGCGGCTGGCCGCCGAGACCGTCGCCCGCGAAGTGCAGCGCCGCGCGCCGACGCTGGCGACCAGCCAGTGGTGGAAAGAGGAACGCCAGGGCGTCTTTGTCGACTTCAACCAGAACGCCAAGGACCGCACGGTGGCGTCGGCCTATTCGGTGCGGGCCACCCCGGACGCGCGGGTGTCGACGCCGCTGACATGGGACGAGGTGCCGGGGTGCCGGGCCGAGGAGTTCACCGTCTTGACGGTTCCGGCCCGGTTCGCCGAACGCGGCGATCCCTGGGAATCGATGGACGATTCGGTCGGTTCGCTGGACCCGTTGCTGGCGCTGGCCGAGGAACTCGGGCCTGCAGAGAAACCGCCGAAGGGCAACAAGCCGCTAATCGAGATCGCGCGCACCAAGACCCGCGACGAGGCGTTGGCCGCGTTGGATGTCTGGCGTGCCCGCTATCCCGACGTCGCGCAGGCGCTGCAACCGACCGACGTCCTGGTCGACGGCATGCGCGGGCCGAGTTCGATCTGGTATCGCATCCGGATCAACCTCGAACACGTACCCGAGGCCGCGCGCCCACCGCAGGAGGAACTGATCGCGGATTACAGTCCGTGGGAAGGGTATTCGGGCCGTCAGGCGCCTTCGGCCCAGTAGGCCTGTGCCTTGATCGACGTTCGGGGGATCCGGTAGTCCTCGCGCAGTATCTTGGCGACAGCGCGGGTCGTGCGGTTGTCGCAGGCGACCCAGCCGAAGTGGTCCTCGGCGTCGTAGGCGCCTTCACTGACAGCTTCGACCAGCGCGGTGCCGGATGCCCTGCGGTCGATCCAGAAGATCTCGGCATTCTGACCGACCGGTAGATCCACGTCGTCGTCATGGTCGGCGGCCAGGAACACCGTGGCCGGGGTCCCGCCGATCGAATCCAGCAGCGAGTTGATCGCGGGCAATGACGCTGTGTCGCCGACGATCACGTAGCCCGCCGGCGGCGGCGTGGGCAGCGCGAAGCTGCTGCCGAGTACGGTGGCCCCGATCGTGTCGCCGGGCTGGGCCGCACAAGCCCATCGCGATGCGATGCCGTCGTGCAGCGCGAATTCGATGTCGACAGTGTCGCGCGCCGGATCGGGATTCACCAGTGTGTAGCCTCGCTGGTGCAGTTTCCCATTGTCGGGGAACCACATTCGGATCCACATCGTCGGATGAACCACTCGACCGGCCAGCATTCCGCCCGCATCGAAGTTCAGCCGCAGATAGTGCGCACTGATCTGCTCGCGACCGGTGACGGTGAGTTCGTATTCACCGGCGCCGAACAGTTTGAGTACGGCGCCCTGCCAGCCACGCGTCGGCTTGTTGTCCACCATGTGGCTCCCTTTCGTCAATTGACCACGCGTGCACCTGATAACGGGTGCAGCGCGGCCAGTGCACGGGCCTGTCGCCCGGTGATCGGTACCAGCCCCGGCAGCGCAGCCGCCGGGGCGTCTTCGGTGCGGATCGCCGCGCCCGCCCTGATGCGGTCCAGCGACGACGTTCCCGCGATCTCCACCACCGTCCAGGATTCGGTGACGCCGTCGCTCACTGCCGCCAGAGCTTCGGGGGTCGTGGCGGCGTAAGCGGTCAGGTAACCGCGTTGGTCGGTGACCGACTGCCACCGTTCGCGCGCGTCCGCCGCCACCAGTTCCGGCAGCTGATCAGGATCGGCAAGTGTTGCGGTCCACCCTATTTCGCGGAGGCGGCCGATCAGCCTGCGGGCCGCGTTCTCGGCAGTATCCCGCAGTGGTATCTGCGCCGACCTGCCCTGAAGAGCACTCAGATTCCGGGCGCCGCTGAAGGTCAGCCCGATCCACGTCGTCGCGCCGGCCCGAGCGGTATGGGTGGTGACGCGCACCGAATCACACTGCAAACCATAACGATCGAGGTAACCCGCGAGCAGACCGTGCGGTAGTTCACGGTCACGGTTGTCGACACGCACCAGCACCGTCGTGACCGCATCGGTACCTGACACGCGAAGATCGGGCGGTGTGACGTGAATCAGTTTGCGGTGCAAAAGCACCCGCAGACGCAGTCCGACAATCGTGGTCAGGTAGCGGCCACGCCACCAGAGCAGGGCGACCATCGCCACTGCGACGGCGCCACCGAGGGCCCACCGGTCACTGGTCGACTGCCACGGGTAGGTGAGCACCCCCGACACAATGGCCAGCAGTACCACGGTGAGCCGCGCAACGCCAGGGGCGGGTATGCCGGTCATTCCAGTTCCTCCTTACGTCTGCGCGCAGTGACAGCGACGACCGCGACGACGGCCGCGAGCACCGCCGTCCCGATGAAAGCCACCGTTCGCGACGTGTGATCTACCACCGGTGGCGGCGCAGGCGCCGCAAGTTGTTTGGTGCTCTGTGCCGCTGCGGTGTCGCTGCCCGGGTTGATCGTCCAGGTAAGGGCTCCGACCGGATCGAGAGTTCCGGCGCCGATCAGGTTGGAGGGGGCCTGTGCGCCGTTGTGAGCGGTCGACGTCAGCCGCCGCACCACTTCATCGGCGTGCATATCCGGGTTGCGGCTTCGGACCAGCGCCGCGGTGCCTGCGACGTACGCGGCGGCGAAACTGGTTCCGTCCAGCGGGGCCATCCCGCCGCGGCCGTCGGGCATGCCATTGGCCAACCCGCCCGTAGAGTCGTTGCTGACTGACACGATGTTCTCGCCGGGCGCGGCGATGCCCACCCAGGGACCGGCCATCGTGAAGTCGGCCGGCTGCCCCTCGGCTGTCAAAGCCGCGACGGACAACACATACGGCTGCCACCAGGACGGTACCGACACCGACGTCACGCCCGCCCAGTTGCGCGGATCGCCGGGCCGTGCCGGATCGCCGACCGGATTCGATGCGCACTGCATTCCAGGTTCGCCTGTGGTGGTGGCACCGGAATTGCCTGCGGCCGTGACGATGACGACGTCTTTGTCGATCGCGGCGTAGCGCAGGGCCGCACCGAGGGTCTGCTGATCGCCGAGTCGGTCGGGTGCCAGGCAGGCGGCCGTCGAGATGTTGATGACGGTGGCGCCGAGGTCGGCAGCGCGCACCACCGCTCGGGCCAGCGTCTCGATCTCCACGCTGGCCTGCACCGAGGCAAGGTCCCTGCCGCCGGCATTGGGCGAAAATCTCGGCGAGGTCTGCCGGATGGACAACAGCCGCGCTCCCGGAGCGACGCCACTGAATCCGTCCGGACCGGGTTGCCCGCCGATGATTCCGGCCACCAGCGTGCCGTGGCCGTCGCAGTCGGTCAGCCCGTCCCCGGCGGCAAGGTAGTCACCGCCACCGGTGACGTTCGGCAGCCGCGGACCCGGCCGTACCCCGGTGTCGATGATCGCCACCGTCTGGCCGTCGCCGCGCGAATACCCAGCTGCATCTGCAAGATTGAGCATTGTTTGGTTGGCGGTCACCACCCCGGGATCACTGCCCGGCCGGATCCCGGTGGTGACGCATTCGGAGCGTTGACTCATTCCACCGGTGGGCCCGGCCGCGCCGGGCGGTGGCGGTGTCGCGGGATCAGCGACGGGCGGGTCGACGGCACCGGCCGCCGGAGCGGTGACGAGCAGCACCACCACGGCAACCGCGGCGGCCCGCATCATCGATCGAGGACCCATGTGAAGATGCCGGCCAGATAGAACACAACCGGGATCAGCGAGGCGTCGAGACCAGCGGCCAGGAATCCCACCAGGCGGCGCACCGGCAGCGAATACCGCTGCGCCGAAGCCGCATCCGGGTTGACAGCCACGACCACCCACACGGCGGTCAACGCGCCGAGCACCACCACAGTCCAGAGCGCAGAGATGAAGCGCTGATCCACGATGTAGGCGACCAGCAGCCCACCGGCGACCAGAAACGGCTGGGCAAGCAGCCAGCCCTTGCAGGCCGCGGTGTCCCACACCCTGGCCCGCAACACTGTCGCGGCCGCGGCCGCCACCACCAGGTACCAGCCCCAGGCGCCCGGCGCTTCAGCACGCCCGGCCGCCAGAAGTGAACCTGCCGACGACAACAGCACTGCGCCCGCGATCAGACCGGTCTGATGGGCTTCGCCGACACGCACCCGGCGCGGCAGATCCGCAAGCAGCCGGGCCGCCGGGCTCGATGGCGTCGGATCACCGGGCGCCGGGATCACCGGCAACGGGAAACGCGCCCACATCGCCGCAAGCCCGGGTGCCGACACGGTGATCAGCAGGGCTAGCACGATCAGTGCGCACCCGACCGTCAGCGCGGGCAGTTGCCACAGGGACGTTGCGGCAGCCACCAGCAGGGCACCGCTCCCGACAACCGCTGTGGCAGTGAACAATCCGATACTGTGTTCGGTCTGGGTCAGGACGATCAACGACCATGCGGCCACACCCGCGGCCGCCAGCATCACATGCGGGGCCCCCCACAGGCCCGGCACGGCCAGCCAGAAGGCCGCCGCGATCGGGAGCAGGGCCGCCGCCGACACCTGCGTCGCGATCCGAGCCGAGCGCGCCCGCAACAGCAGGCCGGCGACCGCGGTGAGCACCGCCAGAGCGCTCACCGCATAGAGACCGATCACCGATGCGGTCGCCGCGCGATGGGCGATCGCGACAACGGTCAGCGCCACCACGAACACCGCCGCAGCGAGGCGCGCGCCCACCTGCAGACGGTGCGGTCCCCAGGGTCTCGTGCGTGCCGCCGAGAAGATCACGGCCGCGTCGGCGATGTCCTCGACCACCCCCGGCGTCGTCGGTCCTTCCGGAATCGGCTGCAGGGCAAGCAGGTCGCCGTCGACCACGCCGACCGTGTCCAGGCTCGCATCCACGCTGAACGGCGCGCCACCGATCGGTGCCAGTGTCATCGGCGTGGGGACGGCTGTCTCCCCATCGGAGTCCGGCTGCGGCACCAGCCGTTTCACCGCGGGCAGTATCTCGCGCAGCGGCAGCTCGGCGGGCAAGGCCACGTCGGTGATCCGGCCGTACGCCAGCACGGCGACGCGTACGATCGGCAGCACCGGGGTTTCGGTCATTGTTGTTCTCTCTCTTGATCAGATGGTGTTGCTGGAGAAGTCGCGCGCCAACGCGGCGGCGGGAAACCAGCGGCCGTCGGGCAGTGTCTCGGTGAGCCGATCGAGCGCCAGGGCGATCGCAAATGGGGTGCCGGGCGCGAAGGTCGAAAGCCACTCGCCGTCGGCGGCGCGTTCCGGGTTCACCAGCATCCTGCCCGCCGCGGCATCGATGATGCCCACACCGACCTCACTGAGGGTGTGCACGCCGTCGCAGGCGCAGCCCGCGCGCACCTCGACATAGCTGCGCGCCCCGGTGAACACCGAGCGCACCACCGGGACCGCCGTGGCGGGCAAGCCCAAGTGGTCCAGGACGGCGCCGAGATCGGCTCCGGCACGCAAGCGTTCGTCGGCGCGAACTCCAACCCGGGTCGGCAGCACGAACTCGGTGAACCGCGCCGGTGCGCGGCCGGGCAGGCCCGCCGTGACCACTGGAGCCAGCAGCGCGGGATCGGTGATGTCGACTTCGGTCAAGGTGACCAACTCGCCGCTGCGCAGCGCCACGACGGTGCGGTCCCCACGGCGGGCCACCAGTCCGCGCAACAGATCAGTACCGCTGCCCCGCACATACCGCAGTTCCAGCCACCGCTCCGGCGCGCATACGGTGCGAACCCACCGCACCACCCTCGGATCCACTGACCCGTCGTCCGACATCACCCCCGCGCGGGTCAATTCCGCACGCAGCGGCGCCAATGTCAGCCCGGCTTCGCGCGGTGAGGTCAGGGGTGGCGTGATCGCCAAGACCCACGGAAACGAGCCGGCGCCAACACTGTCGGCAATGAGCCAGGCAGAATCGGCGGTCAGCTCGACCGCGTTATGAGCGGCCAAGTCTCAGCCCCACTTGGCGCCTTCGGCTTGGTCGCGCGCCTGCATCGACAGCGTGTTGCTCTCGTGGGTCATCGACATCGCCCGATAGGCGCGCACCAGTTCCTCCATGGCCAAGTTCCACTGCGCCTGCCAGGCCTGGTACGTCATGCCCGTCTCACCCTGCCAGGCGCCCTGCAGGGCGGACTGTTCGGTGGCGATGTCGGCGCCGACCGCCTGCAACGTCCCGGCATACCCGGCCATATCGCCGGCGTGCGCCATCATGGCCGGGTAGTTGTACATGATCTGGGACATCAGAAACCTCCGTACGTCGTTGCGGCAGCGGTATCTGCGGCGACGTAGGTGGCGCCGGCCTCGCCAAGATTGATCTGGGCGATGTCCAGAAGCGAGTTGACCTTCGCGGCAACCTCGACGAACCGCGCGTGCGCGGCCTGGAAGGCAGCCGACGACTCACCCATGTGGAAAGCCTGGGCGGACATCGCGGCCTGCTCGGCTTGGGCGATCGTGCTGCGCATCAGCGCGGTTTTGGCGCCGAACGCGGCCTCGGCGGCCACGAGCTGCGGTATGTGGGCGTCTAACATGCTCACTGCATTTCTCCAATCATTCTCGGTGGTAATTTGTTTCGTCGTCGGGATTGCTGTCCCAGGTGGTCGGCAACATCGGCATGGTGGGGCCCTCGCCGGTGTCGGTGGCGAGCTCGGTGAGACCCGCGGCGGTCACACCGCGAGTCCGGGGCTCGGTGCCCGCGAAACCGATCGGTCCCGCGCCTCGATCCGAGGACGAGGTGCTCGGCTGCGGCGCCGGTTCCGAGGGCGGCCCGACATCACTGTCGAGGTCCATGTATTCGTCGCGGTGGCCACGGTCTTTGACCCGCTGGGCGCGCCGGCGTTTGGCTCGCTCCTTGGCCTGCACGGAGGACAGTGCTGCGGCCGCGGGGGCGGCTTCCGGTACCAGAGCCTTGCTGCCGCTGCCCTCGGTCAATGTCGGGCCCGGATCTCCATCGGGGTCGGCGGCGCCTACGGCGTAGAAGATGCCCTGTGCCGCGGGCACCGGTGCGGCCGACGCCGCGGGGGCGGCCGGCGCTGCGGAGGCCGCCGGCGCGGGGGCGGCGGGCGCAGGAGCGGCCGGTGCGGTCGAGGACACCGGCCACATGTTCGGTTGCTGCGATTGTGCCGGCAACGCAACGGGTTCGGGGGCGAGGTCGGGCGCCGGCATGTTGGGCTGCAGAGCCAGCAGGCCCAGCAGCGGAAGCGCCGCCGCCGCGAGCGCAGGGATCAGGAACGGCGAGCTCAACGCCAGTCCCCAGGTGGTCCATCCGACCGGCTGAAAGATCGCCTGATACACCAATGCCGACAGCAGCGGTCCCCACGTCACCCAGGCCTGAGCCGGGTTGGTCAGGAAGTCGACGATCATCTGCTGGATGCTCTGCACCGGGTGCGTAAGGAAGTCCCAGATCAGGTCGCCGTCCGGAAGCGCTTTGATGTACGCCTCGAGCAGCTGGACGAGCCAGTTCGAATTGGTCAGCGAGGAACCGGATTCGCTGGCCTGAGGCGCCACGGCCGTCGCGGCCATCGCCGAGGACGCCTCGGCTCCCGGCAGGACGATCGTGGGGGCCGGCGAGGTCTGGGGCGCAGCGGCCAGCGCGGTGCCTGCCACGGCCTGATAGACACTCATCGTCGTGGCGGCCTGGATCCACATCCGAACGTAATCGGCTTCATTGACGGCAATCGGAATGGTGTTGATACCGAAGAAGTTGGTGGCCAACAACACCCCATGCACGGCGTGATTGGCGGCCAGCTCGACCAGCGTCGGCATGGTGGCCAGCGCGGTGCTGTACGCGGCGGCGGCAGTGTGGTGCTGCATGGCCGCGCCGGCACTGTTGGCGCTGGCCTGCTCGAGCCACGCCAGATACGGCGCGTGGGCCGCGACGTACTGCTCGGCGCTGGGCCCCTGCCACGACCCGGCCTGCACCGCAGCCAGAATTTGAGTGAGTTCCACTGCCGCAGCGGAGTATTCGGCGCTCAGTACCTGCCATGCCGAGGCAGCGGCCAGCAGCTCACCGGCGCCCGGTCCGGCACTCAGCAGCGCCGAGTGCACCTCCGGAGGTGAAGCGAGCCAGATCGGCGCGGTCATCAGCCTCCCCGTGCGATCAGGTAGGAGGCGGCCGCGGCCGCATCGGTGGTGGCGTAGCCGGCACCCGACTCACCGATCGCGGCACCCGATCGACCCAGTTCGGTGACGCCTTGGGCGGCGGTCGCCGCGTGCTCCAGTCCCTGGGCACTGAAGCCGGCGGCGGTCTGCAGCGAGACGGGGTCGGCCGCCGGGGGTACCACCGCGGTGATCAACGGCGTCGCCGCCGCATGCGCGGCGGCCAGCCGAGCGGTCAGGCCCTCTACCGCTACGCTGGCCGAGATCAGTCCCTCAGGGATGACACGTAGGGTCATGACGGGTTGTCCTCTCCGAATCGGGTCCGAGATGTGCTGTGCGCGTGAGTGAATGGATTGACGAGTTGAATGTGGTCGACGCCGTCGCTGTCGCCGAGCAACATTGCGCGACCGACCGGCATCCTGGTGAACCGGTGCCCGCGGATCTTGGCACCGTCGGCGGGATTGCCCGACAGCATCACCACCCCCGCTTGCAGGTCATTCATCCGACGAAGCAACGGGTTGGTCATCAGCGCGTGCGCTGATCCCCCGGCCCGGCCGGTGACGATCACGCGCAATCCGAGATCGCCTGCCGCCGATAGCAATCCCAGTAGCGGCGTCCACGGCCGGTGGCCGGCGTACGGACCGCTCATGACGCCGTCGGGGATCTGATCGACATCGTCGACGATCAGGTAGTGGGTGTGCGCTGACTCGCCCTGGGTTCGGTAGTTCCATGAGGCGAGTTCGGCGGTGGGTAAGCCGGCCCGTGGCCGGCGCTGCTCGATGAGTGCTGCGAGTCCCATCACCGCCGGGGTGACCCGGTCGATATTGGCGCTGTACTCGTTGTCGACGAACAGCGGCTCGTCGACAAGGTGCAGGCGCCGGTCGAACACCGTGAACGCGACCTCCGATGCGGTCGAGTTCACCCTGATGGTGCGAATCACATGACGCAGCAGGGTGGTTTTGCCGGTCTTGCTGTCGCCGAACACCATCAGCAGGGGATGTTCGGCGAAATCGTGTACCACCGCGGCCAGATCCAGCTCACGCTGTCCCAGCACCACCCGCTCGCCGCCCCGGTACAGCGGTGCCACCTCGGCCGGATCGAGGTCGGCGGACAGCAACCGCACCGGCGGCGCCTGCAGTCCCGGATAGGCGGCGTTGATCGCCGGGATCCGCCCCAGATCGGGTTCGGCGAACAGGAAATGTTCACCGGCCATGGTCAGGCCGCGACCCGGCTGGTCGTGCGGCACCGATTCGGCGGGGCGGCGCAGGCCGTCGGTCACCCGGACGTTGCTGTCGCGCGGGTCGGGCAGGCGAAGCTCCAGACGCAACCCGAGACCGTCGCGCATCGCCAGCGGCACCTCGAGCCAGTTCGGCGTGGTGACCACGACGTGGATGCCGTGTGCCAGGCCGGTATTGGCCAGTTCGGTAACGACGGCCAGCAACGGGTTGCGGGTGTTGAACTGATCGGTGTTGTCGCGGCCGAACGCGTAGAGATTGTCGATCACCAGGAACACTTCGCCGTACTCGTCGGAGTGACCGCCCTGCCCTGCCACGTTGCGCTGCCGCGACCGCAGCAGCTGTTCCAGCTCGCCGAACGTGCGCCGGATCCGCTCGGGCTCCAACGGCGAGGCGACACTGCCCACGTGGGCCAGGTCTTCCAGGCCGCGCAGCCGACCTCCGCCGTAGTCCAGGCAGTAGAACGTGACGTCACGCGGCGAGTGCAGTGCCGCGGCCGACAATACGAATGTCAGGAGAGCCGTGGACTTCCCGGACCTCGCGCCGCCGTGGATCACCATGTTGCCTGCCGACGACCCCGCCTCGAAGATCAGCGGGTCGCGGCGCATCTCGAAGGGACGGTCGATCTCACCGAGCGGCCAGCGCCACTGCCGTGGCGTCACCGCCGCGCCGGCCAGTACCTCATCCAGCGGGATGGCGTCTTCGAGTGGTGGTAGCCAGAGTGCCGGTGCCTTCGGTCCGTACTGTGCCAGCTGATCGCCGATAGTGGTGATCAACTTGCGGGGCAACCCCGCCGGGGCGAATCGCTCGTCGGACAGCACCACGATGTCTTCGTCGAGCGCCGTCGGGCCGGCCGTGAACGGCACCGGCTCGGGTGCCGCCGGGACCACATAGGACGTGACGGGGCGCGGCGGATCGTAGATTCCGTCGACATAGGTGCTCCGGAACTTGATCGGCGTTGCTCCGGGTGCGGGCACGAGGAATCCAACTCCCTTGTGCTCCTTGCCCGATTCGATGTGGTAGGCGTCTTCGGAACCGATGATCTGCCGGGACGCCGCGGGGCTGGCCACCTTGAGCCCGATCCGGTAGGAGGTGTTCTTGTCGATATCACGGATACGACCGATGTCGAGAGTCTGTGACGCGAACAGGATGTGAATCCGGAACGAACGCCCCTTACGGGCGACGTAGTCGAACAACTCGGCGTACTCGGGGTGCTCGGCCAGCATGAGCGTGAATTCGTCGGCCACCACGAACAGTGTGGGCAGCGGCGGAAGTTCGATCCCGACCTCTTCGGCGGCGGGGCGTGCGGCCTCGTACTCCGCCACCGAGCCGAAGGCGCTGCCCTGCACGCGCCGTCCGAAGTCGCGCAGCATGCTCTCGCGGCGGGCCACCT
Source organism: Mycolicibacterium rhodesiae JS60 (assembly GCA_000230935.2). Classification (GTDB taxonomy): domain Bacteria; phylum Actinomycetota; class Actinomycetes; order Mycobacteriales; family Mycobacteriaceae; genus Mycobacterium; species Mycobacterium rhodesiae_B. The sequence continues at coordinate 994,624 of AGIQ01000002.1, read as the reverse complement.
CACCGCGCAACGTGTCGGCGAACCGGTCGGCCAACGACTTCTTCTCGGCCATGTTCGATATCACCGCGACCACCTGGGGGAAGTGGCGGAAGATATCGGCCCCTGCCTCACCCTTGAAGTCCACGTAGATCACGATGAGCCGGTCGGCGGAGTGTGTTGTCAACAGCGACAACAAAATCGACATCAGCGTCTGGGACTTGCCCGAGCCGGTCATACCGATCATCAGGCCGTGCGGACCCATCCCGCCTTCGGCCTCGTCCTTCAGGTCGAAGTAGAGCGGCAAGCCGGTGGCGGTGACACCGATCGGCACCCGCAGCTCCTCGTCGCGCAAGCGAGGCGCCCACACGTCGGCCACATCGAGCGCGGACGCGTCGGGGATGCCCATCAGCGTGGTGAAGCTCGCGCCGCGGGTGGCCGGCGACCGCAGGCCGGCGTGCGTCGGGTTGGAGTCCCAGCGTGCCAATCCGCGCGCGAGATGGACGGCTTCGGCCTGCGACATCTGGTCCGCGCGATCGATATAGGGTTGCCAGCCGCCGGTCTCCCACCGCTGGATCGAACCGTCGGCGACCCGCAGAACGGGGCGCTCGGGATCGGGGTACTGACCCGCGCGCGGCGCGGAATCTGTTGCGGCGATGTAGATCACCGTGACTCCGGACCACCCGGTCGCGAGCACCGAGTCCTCCGGTGCGTGGTCGGGGTCGTCGACGACGATCAGCAGGTGTCGCAACGGATCGTCTGAGTCGATACCGAACAGCGGGCGCTGCGCCAGCGCCGGGCCGATGGACGCGATCAGGTCTTCGACGTTGGCGGCCAGGTAACGGGCCGGTCCACAACCGTCGAGTTGACCCGGAATATCGCTGTGCGGGAGCCATTTCAGCCAGGACCAGTCTGGCGACTCCAGCTCGGGGCTGGCGAGCGCGATGCCGAGCGAGGCGGCATCCTGCCAGGTGACCGCCTGTCCCAGCCAGGCCCGCAGCGCCGCACGGACCTCGGCCGCGTCACCGACTACGGTGATCCGCGACACCGTCTTGAGGTCGATACCCCTCGGAGCGTCTCGGACGACACGCTGGGTGTCCAAAAGAGCACGTAATGCGCTGTGCGACACAGGTTCCAGATCGACTTCGTCCGCCGCGTCCTTGACCCGCAAGGTGGTGTCGAGCGGTACCGTGTGCAGTCCAGCTCGCAGTACCAGGAAGTCGCTGTCGTGTGGGTCGCGCTCCCATTGCCGCCGCGAGCCGGGAATTGCGGCCAACGCCGCCGGATCGGGGTGCGACCACAACAGCGCGGCTCCCTGCGCGGCAGCCTCGGTGCGCACGTTGTCCCGAATCACCGACAGGTAGCGCAGGTAGTCGGCGCGCTCGGCGTCGACCTCTTCGGTGCGCATCTTGTTGTCGGTGCCCCGGTAAAGCGCGGTGGCCGCCAGTAACAACACAAAGGGGAAGAACAACGTCTGGGGTGAGATCAGCCGCATTCCGGTGGCGACCATCGCCACGATCATGCCGACGATCAAGAAGACGATCAGGAACGGCAGCGCCCGTCGCAGCAGCGAGGGCGGCACCACCCGAGGCAATTCGGGTGGCGCCTCGATCACGATCGCACCCTTGTGGGTCTTCGGGCCGGGCATGCGCCGGCCCGCCTCAAAGATCAGCCGGCTCATCGGGGCTCCTGCTTCAGCGCGAGGCCAACGGCGTCGTAGGCGACCAGCGCGTCGGATTGGGACAGTGCCGGACCTGGCGCGAACAAGGTCAGCGCCGACCACGGGATCGGAAGCGGCGGCTGTGTCAGACCGAGTGCGGCGACGGCCTTTTCCGCGGTCTGGCGATCTCCGCCGATCCCGTACCGGACCCCGGTGTCGGAGATCCAGAACAGTGATCCGGCGGGCGGAGAGGCTGGCTGTTGACCGACGGTCCGCACGAAGTAGCCACGGCCCGGCGGCAGCGCGACCCGGGTCGCGGTACCCGGATTGGCACCGCCGACGAGGTCGACGGACCGCATACCGTCCGGCAGCGGCAGCATCGAACCCGACAGCAAGGTCAGCGAACTCGTCGCGGCGCCATCGATTTTGGTCCACATCGCACACGTCACCGGCGCATCGGCCGCGGCGACGAGCTTGACCGGCGCGGCGGGAAACGCCGCCACATCGAGCTGCGACGAAACCGGCAGCCGGGCGATGTCGTCAGCGCCGAGGTGGGGCGGCTGAGCCAACCCGTAGGAATTGGCATTGCGCAGCACAGCGGCCAGCACGAGGCTGATCGGCTGCAGCCCGTCAGCCAGCACTGCGTAATTCATCGGGGTGGCGTCATTGCTGTAGGCGATCACCACAGCACCGATCGGAGCCGCGACGGGCAACGGGTATCCCGCGGGCAGTCCGGCATCGGGGATCTGGGGTACCCGCAGTGCAGGAGCCTCCGGGACCGCGTTGAACAGGCCCGGCACGATCGACCGCGGCGCCGGCGGCGAGGCAGGCAGCCCCAACGCGTCGGTGACCGCCCGGTCAGCGAGGTCGATCGCACTGCGCCGGCCGTCCCACAACAGCCAGGTTCCCTCGGCGCCGCTGACCAGGATCGCGCGGCCGGCCGCCAGCGCATCGGCACGGGCGCCACCGCGGGCCACCGGCCCGGCGACCACCGAGGTGCCTGCGGCGTCGGCCGGTCCGCCGGTGCCGTCGCACACCGTCCAAGCGGCATCACGAGATGCGTTCTGCACCATGCGTTCCGGAGCTCCCGGTATGCCGATCATGCTGCCCCTGGCGAAGGTGTCCAGCTGCTCACTGCTGACGGTGGTGGGATCCACCGGGCGCCCGACAGCCAGCCGCGCCGACGTGAGATTCAGCACCGGATGCAGCCGGTCATCGAGGCGAACGTAGAGCGCGGACGTCGAACGGTCGGCCAGCACCGGGTCACTGCCGGGCACGCCACCGGGGCGCAGCCACGAGAAGACCAAGCAGCCGATCACCGCGGTCACCGCCAGCAGAACGCCCATCATCACGGCGCGGGACTGGCTTCGCAGGGGGTCGACCAGCATCCGGGTGTCGTGCAGCGCTAGCCCGGATGCGATGCGGCGCATGACGAATCGCCAGCCGGTCACCTGGTGACGAGTGATGAACCCCCGCCGGTACGTGACGTGCTCGGGGTTGTCGTTGGCGGGAGTCCGTGACGAGAAGGACCGGCGGTCGTCGGTCATGCGCCGCTCCTCCTCATCGCTCGTGCCTCGCTCTGCATCGTCGCCGGCTGGCTCATGCGGGCACCGTCAGACCCAGGCCGCGCAGCAGCGGAACCACCGCGTTGCGCACATCGGCGGCGGTGATGGTCATCATCTGCTCGTCGGTGAAATCAGCACCAGCCAGGTCCATGTGGTCCAACCTGAATTCTCGTTCCTCCTCGGAGCGTTCGACGACGTTGCGGACGAACCGGCCGTTGCCCGCGATATCGAGGCTGCGCCGTGCCACCCCGGCCGAATCCGGGGTCGTCGAGTTGGCCAGCTGACCGAACAGTTCCTCGAGGTTGTGCCGTGCCGCGGCCTCGAAGACGCTGTCGCGGTTCGCCGCCATGGACACGGCGATGTCGACGAGCTCGGCAGCCGAATAGGACGGGAATACGATGCTGCGGGTGAACCGCGATCGCAGGCCCTCGTTGGTGTCCAGGAAGCGGTCGAGGTCGGCGCGATAACCCGCGATGATCACCACCAGCCGGTCACGGTCGTTCTCCATCCGGGCCAGCAGGGTGTCGATGGCCACCAGGCCGAAGTCGTTCTTCGCACCCGTCGCGACCAACGCATACGCCTCGTCGAGGAACAGCACACCGTCCAGCGCGCTGTCGATGATGCCGTTGGTCTTGGCCTCGGTCTCACCGATGTGCTGGCCGATCATGTCGGCCCGGTGCACCTCGCGGACGTTCTCCCGCTTGAGAAGTCCGAGGCCGCAATAGATCTTGGCCACCACGCGCGCGATGGTGGTCTTACCGGTTCCCGGCGGGCCGGCGAAGACCAGGTGGTGGGTGCGTTGGGCCACCGCCAGACCGCGCTCCTCGCGACGCAAGGCCATGGCGACCGAGCTCTTCAGTCGGGACACCTGGTCCTTCACCTCGTCGAGGCCGATGAACTCGCCGAGTTCCCGCTCTGCCTCCTCGAGCAACGCGGCTTTGCGTTCGCGCGCCTCGGGGTCGACGAAATCGTCTGCGGTGGGCTCAGTTTCGACATCCCACGGATCGCTTCTGGCGTCGATACGGGCGGCGGTGGTGGTGGCGATACCGAACGTCGGATCGGACAGTGCCTGCTCGACCTGCTCATTGCCCGGGTTTGCGGCGTAGAGGTCCTGCAACACGTCGGTGGCGGTGTCCTCGTCACCGTAGGCGCGCAATGACAGCGCCTTGGCCAGCGCACCGTCCACGGCGGCCACCGCCACCGGCCCTTCGGGTTCCTCGAGGTGGGACAGCGCGGGGGCGAACATGCCGAGGCGGGCCAGGGCCACGCCCAGGGAGATCTTGGCGGCGTGGGCGAACAGCGCGTCGAGGCCGGCGTCGGTGACCACCGGGGTCAGCAGCTTGACGACGTCGGCCCAACGCTGAGCCCGGTGCCGCAGGGCCGCGTCGACCCAGCGCGCCTCGCGCCATTCAGGCCTGCGGGCACGGATTTCGGACACCAACTCGTCGGCGGCGTGGAAGTCACCCTCGATGGCCAGGGCGGCGGCGTGAGCCAACCGGAAGTCGTCCGGCGTGGTAGCGCGGAACCGCAGGTAGAGCCCGGTGTCATAGTCGAAGCCCAACGCCCCGGCCGGTAGCTCGATCCGCCGCTGCAGCGTGCCGCTGGAGTCGATGGTGCGGACCACCGCAGCGAGCACATCCACGGTGGTGGCGCCGGTGGCCGCCAGCCCGGTCCAGGCATCGCACTGGTCGTAGGCGACTCGTGTCAGCTCGGCGAATGCGCGGCGAGCGGCCGCGATATCGGCGGGCCGTCGCCGGTCGTATACCGGCAGGCCAAGGGCCTTACAGCAGGTCGCGAACCTGCTCACCAGGTCTGCGTCGAGGCGCGCTGCGCGCACTCTGGGGATTACCACACCGTTGTCCATGGGCATCGTTCCGGGGCAGCCGTCGATGCCACCCCCCACTCCTTAGGTTTGCCTAACCTGAAGAAAGTTAGCATTGCATAAGTAGCCTGTCGAGGCCTCAGCGCAGGCTCTTGGGCCGCATGTCAGACCAGTTCTGCTCGACGTACTGCACGCACTCGTCGCGGGAAGCGTCGCCGAACACCTGCCGCCAGCCTGCCGGGATCTCGGCGAAAGCGGGCCACAGGCTGTGCTGCTCCTCATCGTTGACGAGCACATGAAACCGGCCATCCTCGGCGTCAAAGGGATTGGTACTCAACATTCCTCCTGGTTGTTGAATGTGCTGGGCGGGTGTTGCATCCGCCGCCGAGGACGCGATCGGACAGCAGGCCCAGGCAACTGAGGTTGGGAAAGCCCGGGCCCTGGCTGAGTCCGGACAGATTGGGCAGGAACAACTTCGGCGCGACCCCGGTCAGCGCAAGGTCGTCGCCGATGGCCTGCTGCAGCCGGTCGCTGGTCAGCGGGCCGTTCAGCCTGACCTCGAGCAGGTCCAGCGCGTCCTGGCCCAGCAGCGGCAGAAACCACAGTGAGTCGGCCCCCGAACCGTCGATCACCAGGTCGAACCCGTGCACGGTCTCCAGCCGCTCGCCGTGCCGGTCGGTATGCAGGGTGATCCTGATCCGGCCGTCGGCGGCGACACCATGCGCGACCCGGCCGCGCAGATGCCGGATGCGGTCGTCGGCCAGCAGTGAGTCCTGTACGCGCGCCGAGAACACCCCGCGGTCGGTGCGGGCCATCACATCGCGCCGTTCGGCCACCGTCAGGCCGGCCCAGTCCGTCGGATCGCTGAACATCCGGTTCTCGAAAAAGCTCTCGCCCCTGGTGAACAACGTCGCCTGCGGAGAGATCACCGTGATCGTCGAGACCCGGTGCTTGAACAGTTCGTTGAGCATCGACGCGGCCGTCTCGCCGCCACCGATCACCGCAACCCGTTCGGCGTCAATGCGATCGTGGTCGGCAGCCAGCTGCCAGAACTGGGCAATGGAGAGGACCTGCGGATGCCCGGGCAGCACCGATCGATCGGGCTGGCCTGGACCGGTGACCATCACCGCGTCGGCAGCCACGGTGTCGTCACGGGTATGCAGCAGCCACGACTGACCGTCCAGCGACAGCCGGGTGACCTCACCCTCGACCACGGTCAGCCCCGCGGCGTCGCCCACCCAGCACAGATAACCGGCCCACGTCTCGTGGGTGGGAGCGGGTTTGCCGCGGTCGACCCATTCGGCGAACCGCCCGGTCGCCACCAGATACGACTGCCAGCTCAGCCGCATCATCCGCTGGTCGAGTTCGGCGTTGCGGCCCGGGAGGAGCGTCGAGCGGTACGGGAATCCAACGTCCTTCTCCGGGCTGGTGCCCAGCCGGTGCCGGCCGTCCGTCCAGCCGCCGCCCGACCGCCAATTCGCGGCGACCGCGGTCCGCTCGACCGCCACGATTTCCGGTGTGGCCACGCCCATCTCGCGCAGCATCGCGGCCTTGGCCGCCACGGCAACGGCTTTGGCTCCGGCCCCGAGGATCGCCAGCCGCCCGGTCATCGCGGTACCTCCGCTAGTTCCCGGAGGACGTCTTGCCAGATCGACTGCAGTGCAATCACATCCGCATCACCGAAAATGTCGGGTAACGTACGCCATTGGGTGACCAGCTTTCCGCCGGCGATGGCGACGACGAGCGTCAGCTCGTGCCGTACCGCGATGTTGGGCTCGGTCATGATCGGGACACCGGCGAGCAATCCCCGATCCAGTAATGAGCCGGCGCCCAGGTCGAGCCGGCCGAGGTAGTTCAGCAGCACCTGGGGGCCGCGGAACCCGCGGAGCCGTTCGGCGGTATCGGATCGCAGATAGCGCAGCAGGGCGTAGTCGGTTGGCTCACCGGTTATCTCGGGCATCGGCTCGCCCGGCCTGATACGCAACGGATAGATGGCGCTGAGTAGACCGACCGTGTCGTCGGCACCGGCACGCCCGTGCGTCTCCAGTGCCACCAGCGGGACGGAGCCGGCCTGGCCACGCTGGTCCCGCCAGTGCGTGATCAGCCGGGCACACGCATCGGCCAGCACTTCCTGGATCGGCGACGGTGCCCGCAGCAGTGCAGAGGTGACGTCCTCCTCGGTGACCGACACGGTGATCGCCAGGTCGCCGAACCGGTCCACCCGCGGACGAATTCGCCGAGCGCCGAATGCTGGATCCTCGCCGTCGAGTTGCGCCAGCCAGAAGTCGACGGTGTCGAGCTTGCTCGCACGCTCGGCGAGCGTGTGTGCCCATCGGCGATAGCTGACCCGCTCACCGCCGACCAACTGGGTTCCTGGTGTGGACCAGTTGGCCGTCAGCTCCCCGAGCACGATGCGCCATGACGCGGGATCCATTGCCAGCACATGAACCACAAGAACGAGGACTCCCGCATCACCAGGACGGTGCAGCCACAGCGCCTCGATCAGGTGTCCGCGTTCCGGATCCATCCGTTCGATGGCCGCGGCGGCGTGCTCGGTGACCGCGTCGGCCAGCTCACCGCTCACCTCCACCTCGGTCAGCGGAATCCGCTGCGAGTCAGCGGGGAGGAACGTCATGGTCGGCAGATCGAGCCGGCTGCGGAACATCTCGTGCCCGGCCGCAATACCGTCCAGCAGCAGGCTCAGCCGCTCGGCGCCGGCATCCGGTGGCAGCGTGATCGCCTCGATCTGGGCCAGCCGGCGCGGATCGCCGTACTCGTACAACCAGTGCACCGCGGGCAGGGCCGGGATCGGACCCTCCGGTTCCGGTCCGGCGGCCAGTTCTTCGGCGGTGTCCCGGTCTACCGCGGCCGCCAGCTCGCGAAGTGTGCCGCATTCCAGAACCAGTCGGGCCCGCAGTGGCAGACCCAGACGACGTGCGGCCTGAACCAACGACAGGGCGACGATGCTGTCGAGGCCCAGCTCCAGCAGGTCGGCATCGATGTCGACGGCGGTGAGGCCCAGCAGTCCCGCAATCGCTTGGGCCAGTGCGACTTCCGTCGGCGTGCCGGGCAGCTCCGGAGTCTCGTCGGGGGTGGCCGCCGCGGCCAGCGCCGATTCGTCGACCTTGCCGTTAGCGGTCAGCGGGATGGTGTCGACGACCACCAGCCGGTGCGGCATCATGTAGCGCGGCAACCGGTTTCGCAGCGAGGTTCGCAGGGCCTGCACCGTAACATCACCCGCGACATAGGCGATCAGCCTGGGGCCTGCCGCCAGCCGGTGCACGGCGACGTGTGCGTGCCGAGCGCCGGGCACTTCCTCCAGTACCGCCTCGATCTCCCCTGGCTCGACGCGATGGCCGCGGACCTGGATCTGGGCGTCGGCGCGGCCGATGAAAGACAGTGCGCCGTCCCGATCCCGGCGCACCAGGTCACCGGTGCGGTACATCCGGCCGCCGCCGGGCGCGGCGACGAACCGCGTCGCGGTCTCGGCGGGCCGGCCCAGGTAGCCGCGGGTCACCTGTTCGCCGGCCAGGTACAGCTCGCCCACCACGCCGTCGGGTACAGGGTGCAGCCATGCATCGAGCACCACGGCGCCGGTGGAGCGGGTCGGATGACCGATGGCGGGTGAGTCGTGGTCGGTGATGGCCGCGACGACGGCCTCGACGGTCGTCTCGGTGGGTCCGTAGCAGTTGTGGGCCGCCAACAACGTTTGGGTGCAGGCTTTCCGGATATCGGTCCAGTCCGCCGACCCGACTGCCTCGCCGCCAAGTGCGAGCACCGACAGCAGGCCGCGGTCCAGCAATCCGGCTCGGCGCAGGTTGCTGAACAGTGACGGAGTCACGTCGAGCATGTCGATCCGGTGCCGGTCGATGATGTCGACGAGCGCCTCGGCGTCGCGGCGGTCGGTCTCGCCGATCAGGTGCACGGTGTGGCCGAACAGGAGCCCGGCCAACGGCTGCCAGGCGGCGTCGAACGCGAAGGACCAGGCGTGCCCGATGCGCAGCGGACGGCCCAGCCGCTCGGTGGCGGGCCGCAGCATCCGCTCGACGTGATCGTCGATATAGGCGAGCAGGGCCTGGTGAGTCCCGATGACGCCCTTGGGTTCTCCGGTGGTGCCCGAGGTGAACACCGCATAGGCGGCTTGCCCCGGCGCCGTGGGAGTCGAGAACCGCGGTGCGCTGTTGACTCCGGCCATGGTGTCTTCGTCGATGACCAACGCGGCACCGGTTTGGGCGAGGATCGACTGCACCCGCCCGGCCGGCATTCCTTGTTCCAGCGGCACGTACATCCCGCCGGCCTTGAGCACACCGATCATCGCCACCACGTAGTCGGCGCTTCGCGGCAGCCGGATCGCCACCGCGGTTTCGGCGCGCACCCCCGACTCGGCGAGCAGTCCGGCGAGGCGGTCCGACCGTTCGTGCAACTCCGCGTAGCTCAGCTGGCCGCCTTCCCAGCACAGCGCCGTCGAATCGCTGTGCGCCACAGCCGCTTCGGCGAATCTGTCGGTCAACCCCAGCAGGGGTTCGGTGTGGGTCGGCTCAGGGGCGCGGATCGGGCGCGCCTCGCCGTCGAGCAGGATCGAAACCGCACCCAGCGGCCGGTCCCACCTCTCGATCAGCCGGCGCATCGTCTGCAGCACCCGTGCACCAAGCACATCAGCGGTCATCACACCCAACGCGTTGTCGGTGACCTCCACCAACAACGTCAGTTCGGCACCCGTGCGGTAAGCAGCGATCGTCACCGGGAAGTGCGTCAGGCTCTCCATCGCGGCCGGCCGGAAACTCACTGCACCTGCCGAGAACTCCTGTCCGCCGACCACGCCTGAGGACGGGAAGCTCTCATAGACCAGCAGGGTGTCGAACATCTCGCCCACCCCAGCGAACGCCCGTAGCTGGGAGTGCGTGAGGTGACTGTGGTCGCGCAGCCGGGCCGCATCTCGCTGCAGCGCCGAACAGTGCTGGGCGACAGTTGTGTTCGGATTCAAGCGCACCCGCAGAGGAATGGTGTTGATGAACAACCCCACCATGGTCTCCACGCCGGCCAGTTCGGGAGGACGGCCGGAGACGGTGACCCCGAACACGACATCGTCGCGGTCGGTCAGCCGCGACAGGGTCAGCGCCCAGGCCATCTGCAGCAGTGTGTTGAGCGTGATGCCACGCGAGCGGGACGCCGCGGCGAGCTGCTCGGCATCGGCGGCGGGCAGCGTCAACTCAGTACGTTTCGGGCGACCCGCAGCGTCGCCGCCCAGCGCCGGCGATAGCAGCGTCGGTCCCGGCGTCCCGGCCAGGTGTTGGCGCCAAACCTGTTCGCCGACCAGAGGATCTCGATCGGCAAGCCAGCCGATGTAGTCGCGGTACAGCCGGGGTGATGGCAACGCGTCGGGGTTTCCACCGGCGCGGTAGAGGGTGAGCATCTCGCCGATGAACACCGGCAGCGACCAGCCGTCGATCACGATGTGGTGTGCGGTGACCACCAGACGCCAGCGCTGGCCGGGCAGTTCGATGAGCAGGAATCGGATCAGCGGGCCGTCATGCAAGGTGAACGGCCGGCTGCGTTCGTGTTGTTCGAGTGCGGGCGCTTGATCGTCGTCGGCCCGCACCTGCTCCCACGGCAGTTCCACTGCCGACGGCACGATCTGAACAGGACGTGGGAGGTCCTGATGCCAGAAGCTGGCGCGCAGATTGGGGTGGCGCACGAGCATTGCGCAAGCGCACTCTCGTAGCAGGTCGACGTCGAGCGGCCCGGTCACGTCCGCGGTCATCGCGATGACGTACGGGTCGTCGGCGTCGGGGCCGATCAGCGTGGCGTGTGAGTACAGGCCGAGCTGCAGCGGCGATAACGCCAAGACGTCGTCGATGTCGGACGTGGTCACGACGGATGTGCCTTGGACCACGACGATTTCAGTGCGTCCAGATCGCCCGCCGACAGTCCCGATACGCTCATCGCCTCGTGCCGGGTGTCCGCGCGGGCCTCCGCCTGGCCGGCGGGTCCCTGATCTTCGATCGCACCGGCCAGTGCTGCCACGGTCGGGTACTCGAAGATCATCCGCGGGTCGACGGTCAGACCGGCAGTCCGCATCCGCGCTGCCAGTTGCACCGACAGGATGCTGTCACCGCCGAGCGCGAAGAAGTCGTCGTCCCGCCCGATTCCGGCCACATCGAGCAGCTGGCCCATGGCGCCCGCGACGGCGCGCTCGGTGTCGGTCCTGGCCGGCTCGCTGGTCCCGGTGGTGTGCACCTCGGGCCGGGGCAGCGCGGGCCGGTTCAACTTACCGGATTCGGTCGCCGGCATCGCGGCGAGTACGGAGATCGTCGATGGCGTCATGTAGCCCGGCAGTGCCGCAGCGACGGACGCGCGTACCGCGGCGGCGAACTCGGCAGGGTCGGACACCGGTTCGTGCGCCACCACGTAGCCGGCCAGGGTGGCCCCGCTCGGTCCGTCCCAGGTACGTGCGGCCGCGACGGCAACACCGTCGGCGGCCTTCAGTGCCGCTTCGACTTCGGCGAGTTCGACGCGGAAGCCGCGCACCTTTACCTGGTGGTCGGTGCGGCCGACGAATTCCAGCCGGCCGTCTTCGGTCCACCGGCCGCGGTCACCGCTGCGGTAGAACCGCGAGCCCGGCTCGGCTGCATAGGGATTCGGAATGAACCGAGTGGCGGTCAGCCCGGGTTGCTTCCAGTAGCCGCGCGCGATCTGCTCGCCCGCGTAGTACAGCTCGCCGACCACACCGATCGGCACCGGCTGCAGCGCGTCATCGAGAAGATAGACCTGCGAACCCTCCATCGGCTTGCCGATCTTGGGGGTGGGCAGGTCCAGCGGGCCACGGATCAACGCGCCCGAGGTTTCGGTGGCACCGATGGCATTCAGCAGCTCAACGGTTCTCGCCGAACTCTCACCCACGCAGGCGACAAGACGCTGCAGCAGTGCGACATTGACCGGCTCACCGCAGGTCACCAGGCGGCGCAGCGCGCGAACGGCGTCCGGCGCGTTGTCGACAAGAGCCGACACCAGACTCGCGACACCGGTGACCTGAGCCACTGAGTGCCGTTCGATGAGCCCCGCCAGCGCCTCGGCGTCGCGGTGCTCGGCGTCGTCGGCGACGATCAGCGTCGATCCGGCCACCAGCCCGGCCAGTGTCTCGATGCACCCTTCCAGGAACGTCATCGGCGCTTGTGCCAGCCGAATGTCCCTGCCGGGCACCGGGTAATGCTTGAGCTGCCAGCTCAACCGGGTGCTCATTGCCCGGTGGGTGCCCACCACGCCTTTCGGCTTGCCGGTTGAGCCCGAGGTGAACATCAGGTACATCGGGTCGTCGGGACGCGGCGGGGCCAGCGGCGCAACCGGATCGGTGGCGTCCAGCTCCGCCCGAACCGCCGGGTCGTCCATCGAGATCAGCGTGACGCGAGAGGCAGCCGGCATCGACGCACCCGCTTCGGCGGTCACGACCACAACCTCCGGCGCGACATCGTCGAGCATGAATTGTTTGCGCGCCTGCGGATAGGTCGGATCCAGCGGGAAGAACCCGGCACCGGCCTTCATGATGCCGACCAGTGCGATCACGAGATCGATCCCGCGACGCATCGACATCCCGACCAGCGAGCCCGGCCCGACACCGTGGCGCACCAGCAGGTGTGCGAAGCGGTCCGAACGATGGTGCAGTGCAGGATAATCGAGGTGCTGGCCACCGCAGCGCAGCGCGATCCGGTCCGGCCCCCAGGCCCGGCCGGCCTCGAGCAGCCCTGGCACGGTGCGGGGCCGGCCGGGCGGCGACGGGATACCTCGGCTCTGTGCGAGCACCTGCTCCAACTCGGCGTCCCCGAGCAGGGTGACGTCCCGCAGCGTCGCGTCGGGGTCGGTGGCGAAGGCCTCGATGACCTGGCCGAGCCAGTTCGCGAATCGATGCATCGTCGAATCGTGGTACAGCTCGGTGCGGTAGATGAGGTGGCCTCGGTAGCCGTCGTCACCGACGAAGAAGTTCACGCTCAAATCGGCGTGGGCCACGTCGAAGGTCGGCTCCAGCGCGGTGAACCGGGTCTCCCCGTCTCCTCCGGCCTCGATGAGTTGATCCTCGGGCAGTTCCTCGCGGACATGCACGACGACTCCGAACAGCGGGTTACGGGACAGCGATCGCACCGGGTTGACCGCGTCGACCACCCTGTCGAACGGAAGATCGGAGTTGGCGTAGGCGGCCAGCGCCATCTCGCGGGTCCGCAGCAGCACTTCGCGCAAGGTGGGGTTGCCCGACAGGTCGTTGCGCAGCACCAGGATATTGACGAAGAAGCCGACCAGGCGGTCCAATTCGGCGTCGGTACGACCGGCCACCGGGGTGCCCAGCGGGATGTCGTTACCGCCGCCGGCCTTGTGCAGGACAACGGCGATCGCGGTCTGCAGCAGCATGAACTCGGTGATGCCCAGTTCGCGGCTCAGCGCGGTGAGCCGCTCCCGCACGTGGGCGTCGAAGCGCAGCGGAATCGCCGCGCCGGCACCGCCGGCCATCGGTGGCCTGGGCAGATCCGGGCGCAGCCCGGTGTCCTCCGGCAGCCCGTCGAGTTGCCGCACCCAGTACTGGCGTTGGGCATCCATCAATTCGGCGTCGGAGAGCAGTTCGACCTGCCAGGCGGCGTAGTCGCGATACTGGATCGGCAGGGGCTGCCAGGATGGCGCGCCCCCCTCCCGCCGTGCACGGTAAGCGGTGAGCACGTCGGTGAACAGCACACCCGCCGACCAGTGGTCGGCCGCGATGTGATGCACGACCATCGACAGCACGGTCTCTTCGGGCGTGCGCAGCACCGCGACGCGGATGGGCAGTTCCGACTCGAGGTCGAAGCGGTGTGCCCGCTCGTTATTGAGTTGCGTTGTCAGCCACGCACTATCCGCGCCTTCCAGGCGCCGCACATCGACGGCGTCCGCGGGCTCGACGGCCTGGTGGGGCACACCATCGATCTCGCGGTACACCGTGCGCAGGATCTCGTGACGGGCGACGGCATCGCCGACGGCGGCGACCAATGCGTCGACGTCGCACGGTCCGGTCAGCCTGGCGGCGAACGGGATGTTGTTCACCGGGCTCGGCCCGTCGACGCGGTATTGGAACCAGCTGCGCAGCTGTGCCGCCGACAGCGGGGAGTGCTCGGCATCGGTGGTACGAGAGATGAGCTGCGGCCGAATCGAATTCGGTTGGGCAGCACGCAGACCATCGATCAGGGTGGCAAGCTCACCGGGGGTACCGCGCTCGAAGATGTCGCGCACGCTGACCTCGACACCGCATGCCTCGCGGACGGCAGCGACCAGCTTGGTGGCCAGCAACGAGTGTCCACCGAGGCTGAAGAACGAGTCGTCACAGCCGACGTGGTCGGCGCCGAGCAGGTCGGCGAACAGCCCGGCGACGGCACGTTCGGTCTCGGTGACCGGCGCGCGATATTCGACCGCGGGTCCGATCTCGGGCTCCGGTAGTGCCGCCCGGTCGAGCTTTCCATTGGCGGTGACCGGGATCTCGTCGACGATGACGTATGCGGCCGGGATCATGTAGTCCGGCAGCGCCGCGGCGACCCTGCTCTTGATCCGGTCGACATCGACGGACTCACCGGCGGCCGGCGTCACATAGGCGATCAGGCTCTTTCCGAGATGCGACAGCTCGGTGGCGACCACGACCGCGTTACCGACACTGGGGTCGACCGTGATCGCAGCGGCCACTTCTCCGAGCTCGATGCGGAAGCCGCGGATCTTGACCTGCTCGTCGGCACGGCCGACGAACTCCAGGTCGCCGTTGTAGTTGCGGCGGGCCAGGTCACCGGTCCGGTAGAGCCTGCCACCCGGGTTGAACGGGTCGGCGACGAATCGTTCGGCGGTCAGGACTGCACGGTTGTGGTAACCGTGTGCGAGTTGGGTTCCGCCGATGTAGATTTCGCCGATCACGTCGACGGGCACCGGTCGTAGGGCGTCATCGAGCAGACGGATCGTGGTGTTGATCTTCGGCGTGCCGATGGGCACCACGCCCGGCCCCTGCCTGCCCTCGACCTTGAAACGTGAGGCGTTGATCACGGTTTCGGTGGGACCGTAAAAGTTGTGCAGCAGCGCGTCGAAGGTGGCGTGGAACTTGTCGGCGAGTTCGCCGGGCAGTGCTTCACCGCCGATCGGCACCCGGCGCAGAGTGCGCCACTGTTCGACTCCGGGCAGCGACAGGAAGAGACCGAGGAGGGAGGGCACGAAGTGCATCGACGTGATGGCCTCGCGCTGAAGCAGATCGGTGAGATAGCCGATGTCACGCAACCCGTCGCTGCGCGGGATCACCAGGCGCGCACCTTGTGCCAGCACTCCGAAGATCTCGCCGATGGACACGTCGAAGCTCGGCGAGGCGACCTGCAGCAGGTGGTCGTCGGGGCTGATCCGATACTCGTGGGCGAACCAGCGGAAGTAGTCGGCGACGGGCAGGTGCGGTACCGGCACGCCCTTGGGCAGACCGGTCGACCCCGACGTGTAGATCAGGTAGGCGGTGTTGTCCGGCCCGAACGGCCGCGTGAGATCCGATGGCGCGAGATCGTCGGCGGAGAACTCGTGGGTTCCGGTGATCGGCTCCCGCACCACCAGCTTGGGATCGGCGTCGGCGAGGATGTACGCAATGCGGTCGGCCGGATATTCGGGATCGACGGGTAGGTAGACCGCGCCCGCTTTCGCGATGCCCAGCGCGGTGATCACCAGCTCCGGCGATTTCTCGAGCAGTACCGCGACCCGATCCTCGGCGCCGATCCCCTGCGCGACGAGCCAGCGTGCGTGCTGATTGGCCGCTTCATTGATCTCGCGGTAACTATAGCGGCGCCCCTCGTAGACGACCGCGATCGCGTTCGGTTGCAACGCAGCCCGCTCGGCGACCAGCTCGCCGAGTGTCATTGGGGGGCAGTTGAAATCCTCACCGCGTGATACCTGTTCGAGCCACGCGTTGTCGGCCTCGCCCAGCAATGCCAGATCGGCCAGCCCCCGGTCGGGCTCGGCCAGGGCGTCGGTGAGGAGCACGGCGAAGCTGTCGAGCAGTTGCCGGGCCAACCGCGCATCGATCACCTCGGTGAGGTACTCGGCCTCCACCTCGACCTCGCCACCGGTGAATTCCACCATGAAACCCAGTGGCAGCTGGGCGAACTGGCCGCGGAACTCGGCCCGCCGGCTCTGCAGCCCAGGCGGGTTGAAGCCGTGTCCCTCGGATTCGCGCACCCCGAATCCAACCCGGGCCATCCGCTCGACACCGTAGCGCCGGTCCGGGTTGAGTTCCCGCACCACCCGGTCGAGGTTGACGCGCTGATGAGCGAAGGCACCGACGGCGGTGTCGCGGGCAGCGGCAACCAGGTCGCGGAAGGTGCCCCAGCGGTTGGGCCGCATCCGCAGTGCGACGGTGTTGCCGTAATAGCCGATGACGTCGTCGGAGGTGCGATTGAGAACCGGTGCGGCGACCAGGAAGTCGTCGGCGTGGGTATAGCGGTGCATCAGTGCGCAGAACGCCGCGAGTAGCACCATGTACGGCGTAGCGCCCGTGTCGTGTGCGAGTCTCGTCACCGCGTCGACGGTGTCCGCGCCCAGTCGGGTCGTGCACCGGTCGGCCCGCCACTGCGAGGGCACTGCCGATCCGTTGGCCCCGGGCAGTTCCAGCGGCTCCGGTGGGTCGACGAGCAGCGCCCGCCAGTACTCCACGTCGGCGTCGTCGGTGCCCGACAGCGATGCTTCGGCGGCTGGCGCCGGCTCGAGGTCCTCGTCCTGATAAGCCCTGGTGAGATCGACGAAGAACACCCGCCAGGAGGCGTCGTCCCAGGCGATGTGATGGGCCGCCAGCAGCAGCACGTGCTCGCACGTGCTGACCTGGGCCAGCGTGATTCGCAGTGGCGCCTCGGTGCTCAGGTCGAACGGCGTCGTGAACGCTCGCTGCGCGAGGACCTCCAACCGCAATCCGCAGGCCTGCGCGCTGAGCTCACGCAGATCATGCTCGGCCCAGCCCGGTTTCAGGTCGTCGTGCACGCATGCGCGCGGTTCGCCGTCGGCGCCGGTGTGGTAGGTGGTGCGCAGTATCGGGTGGCGCGCGGCAACGGCGTCGACCGCGGCGTGAAGTCGCGAGGCGTCGAGATCGCCGAACAGCCGGTAGGACACTCCGACGTTCAACAGCGCGCCGGTGGCGTCAATGGACTGGACGAACCACATCCGGCGCTGGCCGTCCGTCATCGCCGCGGGGTCCGCCGCCACGGTCGGCTCTGCCAGCAAGCCGCGCTGGGCGAGCTTGTGACGCAACAGCTCAAGGCGCTGCCGGTCGGCGGCAAGAACGTCAGTCATTGGGATCTCCTCGGTGTGGGTGATCGTCGAGCGCGGCGGCGTCAGCCCGGTGGCCGCTGCGCTGAGTCACCGGCTGTCGTGAGCGCCAGGGCCACCTCAGCGCTGTCCATGTCGGTCACTTCGAGGTACAGCTCGGCGATCTCGTCGAGCCGATCGGCGGGTTCCAGTTCCCGGAGCCGGTTGGCCAGGCCTTCGATGGTGCGGGTGGCGAAGATGTCGGCGACGCTGACGCCGGAGACGTCCAGCCACTGCCGGATCCGCGCGACGACGGTGGTGGCCAGTACCGAATCGCCGCCCAGACTGAAGAAGTCGTCGCCGACTCCCAGCCGCGGCGCGCCGAGGACCTGGGTGACGATGGCGGCCAGCGCCGACTGAAGGGGCCCGGATGGTGGCCGGTGCCCAGCAGCGGATTCGGCGTGATCGGCCAGGTGCCGCGCGACCGCGGGCCGGTCGACCTTTCCGCCAACCGTATAGGGAATGCGGTCCAACACCTCGATGTGTTGCGGGATCATCTGGGGGGGAAGGGCTTTCCCCAGACGTTGCCGAAGTTCCTCGACCCCCGGCGAGTCCGGTCCGAGCACGACACCCGCCGCCAGCCAGTCCTGTGAGCCGGAACGGGACGGGACAGTCACCGCGACCGCGCCGGCCACACCCGGCACCCGCTGCAGCGCTGCCTCGACCTCGCCGAGTTCCACCCGGTACCCGCTGATCTTCACCCGGTTGTCGGCCCGGCCGACGAATTCGCATGTCCCGTCCGGCCAGAACCGGGCCAAATCACCGGTGCGGTACCAGGTCACGCCGTCGTGGGCGACGAAACGCTCCGCGGTCAGGTCGGGCCTGCCGCGATAGCCGCGGGCGATGCCACGCCCACCGATCCACAGCTCACCGACCACCCAGTCCGGGCAATCGTCGCCGCTTGCCGTCACAACCCGACACTGGTTGTTCGGCAGGGGTTTTCCGAACGGAATCGCGGTCCAGTCCGCCGGCACCTCAGCCACTTCGCACATGGTGTTGTGAATCGCGGTCTCGGTGGCGCCGCCAAGTCCGGCGAACCGCACGTCGGGAGCGCGCTCCCGCAGTTGCCGAGCCATCGCCGGGGTGACCCAGTCCCCGCCGGTCGGGACCACCCGAAGCGTCGGGAGGGGTCCGGCGACCTCGAGCAGCATGGCCAGCCAACCGGGCAGGAAGTGCAGCACCGTGACCGCGTGGGTCTCGATGAGGCGCACCCACTGATCCGGGTCGCGACGATGCTCCTCGTCGACAACGACGATCGCACCGCCGGTGGCCAGGGTGGCGAAAACGTCCAGTACCGAGATATCGCACTCCAGGGTGGACAGCGCCAGGCATCTGTCGCCGGGTCCGAGCCCGAAATGTTCGGTGATGAACTCGACGGTGTTCATCGCGGCGTCGTGGGTGACCTCGACGCCCTTGGGCTCACCCGTCGAGCCGGAGGTGAACAGCACGTAGGCAAGCCGACTGGGATCGCCGGTGACACACTCCAATTCGATCCCGGATCCCCGCGCGATGGCCTCGCCGACGGTCATCGCCGGCACTGTCACATCGGGCACTTCGGTGCCGCACACCAACGCGATATCCACCGCCGCGCCCGCGACGATCCGCCGGGCCCGCTCCGCGGGCTGGTCGGCACCGATGGGCAGGTAGACCCCACCAGCCGCATGGATCCCCAACAGCGCAGGCACCTGCTCAGCGGTCTTCGGGCCGAGCACCGCGACGGTGCCCCCGTCGGGGAGGCCCGCGGCACGCAATGCGGCAGCCACCGCCAGCGCCTGCCGCCGCAGCTCCGCATACGACCAATCACCCAGGCTGCTGAAGACCGCCGGGGCGTCGGGCTGGCGCGCCGCCGTGTCGAAGAAGCCGTCGTGCAGCATCCGCCCGCTGGGGGCGGTGCTCGTCGTCACCGCTGCCCGCACGGCGCGCTGCTGCGGAGGCAGGAGCGACTCGCGGGGCGCTTCCCAGGCCGTGTCGTCGTGCGCCAGCCGCCGCACCTCGTCGATGTGGCGGGCGAACATCGCGTCGATCACGCCGGGGCAGAACGCGTCTTCCCTGACGTCCCAGTTCAACAGGACGCCGCCGTCGAATTCGGTGACTTGAGCGTCGAGCAGTACCTGAGGACCTTGGGAGATGATCCATTCCGGCGATCCGAATTGTGTTGTCACCTCAGGGCTGAACAGCTCACCGAGTCCGAGCGCGCTGGTGAACACGACCGGCGCCAGCACTTGCGTCCCGCGGTGGCGGCTGACGTCTCGCAGCACCGACAGGCCCGGATACGACGCGTGCGACGCCGCCTCGTGCATGGTCTGCTGCACCGCCCGCGCCCGCTGGGTGGGAGTGTCGGCGGCGGCGAGGTCGATGTCGAGAAGCAGTGACGAGGTGAAGTCACCGACTACCCGATCAATGTTGGCGTGCAACGGTTCCCGCCCGAACAGCGGGACGTTGAGCAGGAAGCGCGGGTCGGCCGACCAGCCGGCCACCGTGTCGGCGAACGAGGCGGCCAGCGTCATCGCCGGTGTCACGCCCCGCTGGCGGGCCCGGTCGAACAGCCCGTCGCGGGTGGCCGGATCCAGCCAATACCAACGTCGTCCTGGCCGGTTCGGGTCGGTCTGCTGGGCGGCCGGCCGCAGCGGCAGTGCCGGCGCATCGGGCAGCTCGGGCACCCGCGCGGCCCACCACTGTCGGTCGGCCTCGAAACTGTCGGGCTGCGAAAGTTGTTGGCGGTACTGCTGATAGGTGTAGTCAATGTCAGGAAGCGGCTCACCGCGGTACAGCGCGGCAAGGTCGGCCATCAGCGCCCGATAGCTCATCGCATCGGCGGCCTGCATATCCAGATCGACATGGAGGCGGGTGCGGTCCCGCGGCAGCAGGGTCAGCGTCAGCTCGAAGACCCGACCGGACAGCTGCTGGCGCGACTTGGCCGCGCGGATGGTTGCCAGCTGTCGGTCGACCGCGGCGTCGTCCGCGTCGCGAAGGTCGGTGACCGCGACAGGAACCGGATCCGGCGAGCTGCCGATGCGCTGGGTGCCGTCGGGAAGGAATTGCACGCGCAGCATCGGATGACGGGCGGCCAGGCGGGCCGCCGCCTGGCGAATCCGCTCCGGGTCCACCGCGGCGCCGTCAAACTCGACATAGAGATGGCCGGCCACACCGCCCAGCTGTTGGTCGGCATGCCTGCCGATCCACATCGCGTGCTGCATCGGCGCCATCGGGAAGGGCTCACCATCGGCAGACTGGGGCGCAGCCGGCGCCGGGTCGGACCGGTCGGCCGGGGTGAGCAGGGCGGCCCAGGCGCGGACCGACGGGGCCGCGGCCAGCCTGGCGAAGTCGATGTCGAAGCCGGCCTTACGCCAGCCCCCGGCCAGCGTCATCATCCGGATCGAATCGAGCCCCTGTGCGATCAGGTCGCCATCCGGGTCGATCTCGCCGTGGTCGATGCCGAGCAACTCGGCGACCCGGTCGGTGATCATGGCCGCTTCCGGACCTCCCAGGTGTGGGGAGCCGCCTTCAGCCCCGGTCACTGTCGCCTCCCTGCACCTGAACAGCCTTGCCTAACTTTGGGAAGGCTACCCTATGCTCACCAAGCGGACACGCCTACCTCAGGGAGCGCAATGACCGGATTCACGCCCTTCCCGCCGGATCGCGCGACGGCCTACCGCGAGGCGGGTTACTGGACCGGCCGGCCCCTCGACGAGATCCTTCGATCGGCGGCCGAGCGCTGGGCCGATCACCCGGCCGTCATCGACGATCGGACCCACCTCACCTACGCCGAGCTGGACCGGCGAGCCGATGCCGCAGCGGCCGGACTTCTCGCCCTAGGGATCGGCAGTGGACAGGCCGTATTGGTGCAGCTGCCGAACAGTTGCCAGTTCGCGGTCGCGCTGTTCGGCCTGTTGCGCGCTGGCGCGTTGCCGGTGATGTGCCTGCCCGGCCACCGCGACGCCGAGCTCGCGCATTTCCTCGACGTCAGTGACGCCGTCGGCATCATCGTGGGCACTGACGCCGGATTCGACTTCCGGGCCATGGCGCAGCGGCTGCGCGACCGTGACAATCACCTCGAGCACATCATCGTCGACGGCGACGCGGGCCTGCACACCTCCTGGGCACAGCTGTGTGCGGGCGACGGGCAGCCACCTCGGCTGCGCCCGGACACCAGCCGGCCGGCCCTGCTTCTGGTGTCCGGGGGCACGACGGGTGCACCGAAGCTCATCCCTCGCACCCACGACGACTACGTCTACAACGCCACCGCCAGTGCCCGGCTCTGCCAACTGACCAGCTCGGATGTGTATCTCGTCGCATTGCCTGCGGGCCACAACTTTCCGCTCGCGTGTCCCGGCCTGTTGGGCGCGATGAGTGTCGGCGCGACGGTGGTGTTCGGGCGAGATCCCAGCCCGGAAGCGGCCTTCGCCACGATCGCCCGCCACGGCGTGACCGCCACGGCACTGGTGCCGGCGCTGGCACGGTTGTGGGCGCAGGCCTGTGAGTGGGAGGAACAGCTGCCGGCCACCTTGCGACTGCTGCAAGTCGGTGGTGCAAAGCTCGCTGCCGACGACGCCCGGCACATCCGGTCCACACTCACCCCCGGACTGCAGCAGGTGTTCGGCATGGCCGAAGGCCTGTTGTGCTACACGAGAATCGACGACCCCGCCGAGATCGTCGAACAGACCCAGGGGCGTCCGCTGGCCGAGCACGACGAGCTGCGAATCGTCGACGACGTCGGCGTCGCGGTGCCCGACGGCGAGCCCGGTGAACTGCTGGTGCGCGGGCCGTACACGATCAACGGCTACTACCGGGCGGCGGCGGAGAACCAGCGTTCGTTCACCCCGGACGGCTTCTACCGCAGCGGTGACAAGGTGCGCCGCTTCGCCAACGGCTACGTGGAGGTCACCGGCCGGGTCAAGGACGTGATCCTGCGGGCCGGAGAGACGGTATCCGCCCTCGATCTCGAAAGCCATCTGCTGACCCATCCGGCGGTCTCGGCCGCGGCTGCCGTCGGCCTCCCCGACCCGTATCTGGGTGAGAAGATCTGTGCTGCAATTGTTTTCCGGGGAAATCCGATCTCACTGCCTGAGCTCAACAACCATCTCGACGCCCGCGGTGTTGCCGCGCACAGCCGGCCGGACATGGTCGCGCCGATGTCCACATTGCCGACCACAGCGGTGGGAAAGGTCGACAAGCGCGCGATCCTCGCACAGTTGGCTCCCTAGACCGGGTCACTCGGCCCGCGGGACCAGATGGGGCGCCAAGCACCCCATCTTCTCGCATGTCTCCTCGAATTCACGCTCGGGTGACGACGCCGCGATGATGCCCGCACCGGCACGCAGCCACGTCCGCGAATCGACCTCGTAGATCGCGCGCAGGGCGAGCGCGGCATCCAGGCCGCCGTCGGGCGTGAACATCGCGACCGCCCCCGAGTACAACCCCCGCGGCATTTCATCGAGCCGCAGAATCGCCTCTACTCCAGGTGCTTTCGGAATTCCCGACGCAGTGACCGCGGGGAACAACGCCTCTAGGGCATCCATCCGGTTGTGCGCGGGATCCAGCCTGGCGCCAACGGTCGAGCCGAGGTGCTGGACGCTGCCGCGTTCCCGCACCGTCATGAAGTCGGTCACCGCGACGCTACCCGGCTCCGCGACCTCAGCGATCTCGAGCATCGATGTGCGGACAGACAGTGCGTGTTCGACGATCTCCTTGGCATCGGATTCCAAATCGTCACGGGCGGCTTGGTCATCACTGATCCCACGGCCGAATGCCCTTGTACCGGCCAGCGGTTCGGTGATCACCGCTCCGTCACTGTGTACTGCGGTCACCAGCTCGGGACTGAACCCGAGCGCCCGGATGCCTCCGAGACGCATCAGGAATGACCGTGCCGGCGTGTTGTGCCTGCGGCCGACACTGTAGGTCGCCGGGAAGTCGACGGCGAAGGGAACATCGACGGTGCGAGACAGGATCACCTTCTGATAGCGGCCATCCCGGATCTCAGCGACGGCCATCGCGACGCGGTCCCGGTACCCGCTGTGATCGGCAGAGACGTCCACCTCGCGGACCCGCCGGTTCAGCTCGTCGGGCCGCAGGTCGGTCACGGCCGCGCAGAGCTGGTCGTTCCCGTTGATGACGTCGATCCCGTTGGCCGAGACGACGACCCGGCTGACGGGAGTGAAGATCCGTGCCAGCGGTGTGCCGGCGGGGACGCGGTCGAACAATCCCAGCCGGTGCGCGCCGAGCTCAAAGGCGATCCACCCGAACGCCGGTTCGCCGTCGGCCAGCACGGTGTCGAGGGCTTCAGCCAACACCGCCGCGGGCCGCCCGCTCCACCGGTGGCTCACCACGGAACCACCGACGCTGACGCGGCATTCGTCGCGATCGAGCTCGATGGACGCCCGAGTGCCGATCGCCAACGTCCACGACCCGTTCTGCTCGTAGACCAGATAGTCGGCGCCGCTGCGCTCGGCAACGGTGTCAGCCAGGTGTGCGACCACATCCGCCGGAGCCATTCGGTGCGGTAGTCCTGCCCACCCGGCCGTCTCGATCGGCGATCGCGGTGCCGCGGTCACATCGGTCATTCGTTGAGGGTAGCCTAACCTGTGTTCTCGGTTGGACCTCCGCTCGGTCGCCGGATAACCCCCAGGTCGCGGGCGTGGGTGGGCCTGACGTAGCCCACCAATCCGGCCGAACAATCGCTAGGCTGCGCTGATTTGTCCTGTTGTCACGGGTGCTGGAGGGATTGAGCCGCGGTGATCTCGTTCGTCGTCCCGACCCTCAACGAGCAACAGAGCATCGAACAGACCCTCGTCTGTCTGGCCTCCTATTCGGGCGAGCACGAGATCATCGTGTCCGACGACAACAGCACCGACGACACCGTCGAGATCTGCCGGCGCTACGCCACCACGATCGTCCGCTACAACAAGCCGGAGAAGCGGACGATCGCCCAGGTCAGAAACCGAGGTGCGGCGGCCGCCCGCGGTGACTACCTGGTGTTCCTCGATGCCGATGTCCTCATCCCGGATATCGACGATTTCTTCCGCAACTCGCATGCCCGGTTCGAATCCGACGAGCGCCTGGTCGCGCTCACCGGCGAGACCCGGGTGAGGCCTGAATCCGCCTCAGTGGCCGATCGATTCGTGTTCACGATGCTCGGACTGCAGTTTCTGCTACAGAACAACGTCCTGCGGGTGGGCGCGGCCAGCGGGAAGTTTCAAATGGTCGCCGCCGACGCATTCGCGACCGTCGGCGGATTCAACGAGAAGCTCGTCGCCGCCGAGGACATGGACCTCTTCCGGCGCCTGTCCCGCATCGGCAGAACGTATTTCGCCCGGGATTTGATGGTCTACCACTCCGGCAGACGCGCCAAGGCGCTCGGCTGGCGCACGCTTCTGTGGCAGTGGTTCAGCAATTCCGTCTCGGTGTTCTTCTTGAACCGATCGGTCAGCCGGGATTGGAAGGTGGTCCGCTGATGATCGAGCTCGATCGCCTCAGCAAATCCTACGACGGGGTGTCGGCGCTGACCGACGTGAGCTTCACGGTGCCAACCGGGTCGGTGCTCGGACTGCTCGGGCACAATGGTGCGGGTAAAACCACTGCGGTGCAGATTCTTTCGACATTGATACCGCCGGGCAGCGGGCGGGCCACGGTCGCCGGATACGACGTCGTCGAGCAGGCCGCCCAGGTCCGGGACAGCATCGGCGTCACCGGGCAGAGCGCCAGCGTCGACAACGTGATCACCGGACGGCAGAACTTGACACTGTTCGGACGACTGCGGGGTATGCGTCGCAAGGAAGCTCGCCACCGCGCCGACGACCTGATCGGCCAGTTCGAACTCGACCACGCGGCCGACCGCCCGGTCTCCACCTATTCCGGCGGGATGCGCCGCCGCCTCGACATCGCCGCGGCTCTGGTCGTGACGCCCAAGGTGCTGTTCCTCGACGAGCCGACCACCGGACTGGACCCGCGCAGCCGCAGGCAGGTCTGGGAGCTGGTGTCCGAGTTGGCCGCCGATGGCGTGACGGTTCTGCTCACCACCCAGTACCTCGAAGAGGCTGACGTACTGAGCGATTCGATCGTGATCCTCAACTCGGGGCGAATGGTGGCACACGGCACCGCCGACGAACTCAAGCAGCAGGCCGGCGCGACCTACTGTCAGGTGACCCTCGTGCGCGCCGCCGACGTTCCGCGCGTCGTCGCCGTACTGGGCGATATCGATGACGTCGATGCCGACGCCGAGACAAATACCGTGTCGGTGCGCGCCCACGATGGCGTCGGCACGCTCGCCGAGGTGATCCGCCGCACCGACCAGCTGGGCATCGGCCTTGTCGACATCTCGCTGCGCAAGCCAACTCTCGACGAGGTGTTCATGCACCTGAGCACGGCGACACTGGCCCCATGACCGCGATCACCGCGCTGACCGAACGCGTCGTGCACACCGCCGTGCGCGATTTCGATCTGGCGCTGTCCGTATTGGTGCCGGTGGGAACCCTGCTGGGGCTGAACGGCGCGTTGCGCTACGTCATCGACACCGGTGAGATGAGCTACGCCGACTATCTGGTGCCTGCGGTCATCGTCCAGGCCATGCTGCTCGGCGCGGTTACAACCGCCGATCGTGCCGGCCGGGAGCAAGCCTGCGGCCTCACCCTTCGGCTACGGACACAACCGATCTCGCTGCTCGCGCCGATGATCGCGCGCATGCTGTACTGCCTTCTTCGCGGGATCTTGTCACTGGCCGCCGCGCTGGTGACCGCCTACTTCCTGGGCTTCCGGATCACCGGAGGCATCGTCTGTACGGTGGCGTTCGTCACCATCCCGTTGTGCTTGACCCTGGCGCTCTCGCTCGGTGCGGACGCCACCGGCACCTGGCTGCGCAGGATCGGCGGAAGCCAACTCCTGCTGATGCCGCAACTGATCCTGATCTTGGTCTCGACGGGATTGGCTCCCGCCGAAGCCTTTCCGAACTGGGTTCAACCGTTTGTTCGCTACCAACCGGTCTCAGTGGTGACCGATACAATCCGCGGGCTGGCGGGCGGGGAAGTCGCGGGCCATCAGCTGGCGATCACCACGGCATGGTGCCTGGGCCTTCTCATCGTCTTCGGGCTGATCGCCATACGCATGCAGAAGCGGCCGGTATGAGCACGACCACCACCGCCAGGCATCGGCGGATCGTGCCCGCCCTCATCCTCACCGAGCGCATGTTCATGCACTGGCGGCTGCATCCCATGGTGCCGTTGCAGTCCGTGCTGGTACCCACCCTCTTGCTGTTGACCTACTACCTGGTGATCAGCAAGTCGATGGTGCAGCTGACCGGATCCGACAACCTCGCCACGCTCGTGCCGATGTGCATCGTGGCCGGCACCATGATGGGGACCCTCGGCGCCGGCTTCCACATACCCGGCGAACGCGACAGCGGTCTGCTGAGCCGATTCTGGGTGATGCCGGTGCACCGGAGCAGCTTCCTGGCCGGCACCCTGCTGGCCGAAGCGGCGCAAACATTGGCCGCGAGCATTGTGCTTCTCCTGGTCGGGATGGCGCTCGGATTGCGGTTCGAGGGTTCCTGGCACGCGGTCATCCCGTTCCTGCTCCTGCCCGTGTTGGTCACGCTTGTCTTCGCCGCCGTCGTGATGGCCGTCGCGGTACGCAACAACAGCGCCCCGCTGCTGACCCTGTTGGGCGGCGCGGCAATTGGGATGGCCTTCTGCACCGGCGGGGTGGCGCCGCTCGAGCACTTCCCCGATTGGGTCGAGCCGATCGCGCGCGCGCAACCCCTGGCTCACGTCATCGAGGCGATGCGCGCACTCGCCCAGGGTGAATCGGCCGGTCACGCCCTGCTCGCCGCACTGGCGTGGCTGATCGGGCTTGGCGCGGCCTTCGTCCCGCTGGCGGTGCGGGGGTATCGCACCGCCGCACAATCCGGGGGCGCCGGCTAGCCCGACACCGTGACTCGTCGCGGATACGTCATCTCAGCAACCCGCTCGAGTCGAGCACGGCGGCAGAACCGGGTGGCCGAACGGGTGGAGATTCCTCGATAGGCCCGTCGTCCACCGGAGCGGCCAGACGTAGCCCCCACAGGAAACGCCAAGCCCGCAATAATGGCCACAACCAAAGTGCCGGACGAGCGTCCGGCCCAGGGCGGTGCGCCGCCGTGCTTGCTCACGCCACAGCCGGCGGGGTGCTCAAGCATGTGACCAAAGTGGATGGCCCGGCTGATTTTCGGTGCGCGCATGCGTTCTCGGAAGGAGGAAACCGACGCGATGAAGTTCGCGATAGCCGTCCACGGGACTCGCGGCGACATCGAGCCGTGTGCAGTGGTGGCACTTGAACTGATCCGCCGCGGCCATGACGTGTCGATGGCAGTACCTCCCAATCTGATCCCCTTCGTCCAGGCGTGCGGTATCGGGCCCGCGCTGCCTTACGGCGTGGATTCGCAGCAACAACTCGAGGCGTCGATCTTCCGCAAGTCCTGGGGTATTCGAAACCCGCGCAGGGAGTGGCGCGAGCTCGAGGATTATCTGAGCCAGGGCTGGGCAGAGATGAGCAACGCCCTCGTCGCACTCGCTCAGGACGCGGATCTGATCCTGACCGGCACCACCTACCAAGAGGTGGCGGCCAATGTCGCCGAGCACCTCGATACGCCACTGGCGTCGCTGCACTACTTCCCATTTCGCGCCAACGGTGTGATGTTTCCCCGTGTGCCCGGGTGGCTGGCACATGCGATCTGGCCGATGGCCGAGTCGCTGTACTGGCGGCTGATGAAGCGAGCCGACATCGCCCAGCGACAGGCATTGGGCTTGCCTCGCACCCGCAAACGGGCGATCCGCCGCATCGTGGAGTTGAGCGCGGTGGAGATCCAGGCTTATGACCCACTGCTTTTCGACGGCCTGGCACAGGAGTGGGCTGGGCGCCGCCCGTTGATCGGCTCCCTCACCCTGGAACTCGACACCGACAGCGACGCTCACACCAACTCGTGGATCGCCGAGGGTAAACCGCCCATCTATTTCGGATTCGGCAGCATGCCCGTCGAATGCCCGGCGGCGGCAGTGACGATGATCACCGAGGTGTGTGCCGAACTGGGTGAACGTGCGCTGATCTGTTCCGGGGTATGGGATATTCCCGAGACCTCGTCGGTGGATGTACGCATAGTGCGGGATATCAACCACGCCAAAGTTTTCCCGAAATGCCGGGCCGTCGTTCACCACGGCGGGGCGGGGACCACGGCGGCCGGCCTGCGCGCTGGGATGCCGACGTTCGTCTTGTGGATCAGTGCCGAGCAGCCGCTGTGGGCCAAACAGGTCACCAAACTCGGTGTCGGTACCTCCGAACGCTTTTCCATCGCCAACACCGAGTCGATCCGGACCGGGCTGCAGACGGTACTGGCACCCGAGTACCGGCGGCGGGCGGCCAAAGTCGCCGAGCAGATGAGGACCCCCCGGGACAGTGTCGAGGCCGCGGCCGATCTTTTGGAGGCCGCAGCGCGCGACGGCCGCGCCGCGGAACCACAATTCATCTATGCCGGCAGTCATCGGCCCGCCGACCGCCACGAGCACGAGATGTCGGCTGCGGCATTCGACATCGCTCGTTGTGATGTGCTGACCGATCGCGCACATCAGCAGGTGATCCGGTTCAACGCCGTGCATTCGAGCGACCGCCGGATCCCCGTTGCCGAGTGATACGGGCTCGGCGCGGTGGTTACCGGTTGGGCTGACGGCCGTGGGCGCGGGCGCTGCCGCCGTCGCCGCGACCCAGATCTGGCGGCGTCGCGGCCAACGGATTGCGGCCGACGTCGCGTCGCCCGAATCGCCGCCGTCTGCCGAGGTTCCACCGGAACGGCCCCTCGAATATCGTTCGGTGGCAGCGCACTTCGAGGCCATCGCGGGCAACCACCCCAATCGGGTCGCGTTGCGCACCGCGACGCAGGCAGTCACCTACGGTGAGCTGTTCTCCGCGGCGTGTGCGGTGCGCGAAGGAGCCCGGCGCTGCGGCGAATCACGACGAGCCGCGCTCATTCCGGGGGCTCTCGACGCCGCCACCGTATCCACCATCCTCGGCCTCATCGCTGCCGGCACCGTCGTGGTGGCACTCGACCCGGAACTCCCCCGCAATCGCACCGACACCATCGCGGCGATCCTCGGGGAGCACGACTACGAGGTAGTGCCGATCGAGACGTCGACCACAGTCGGGAAGGTCGGGCGCACGCTCGGGTCAGATGCCGGTATCGGGGACGTCACCAGCATCCAATTCACCTCCGGCTCCACCGGCACACCGAAAGCCGTGCTGCACACCAACGGACTGTGGCTGGCCGACGCGCAACTACTGAACGACAGGTTCGGCCTCGCCGAGGGTCGCAAGGTGGCACTGTGCATGCCCATCAGCTTCGCCGGCGGGCTCAACGTCTTGATCGGCTCGCTGCTGGGCGGCGCCGAGGTCGTGGCCGTCGACCCGCGCGAACACACCGCACGGGAGGCGTTCGACCGCATCGAAGAGTCCCGCGCCCAGGCGATCACCTGCACACCGTCGTTCGTCGACGCCCTGCACCGGGCCGCCGACGGCGCCACGTGGGTGCATGTCGAGCGGATCGTCACCACCGGTGAGCCGATACAGGCTCGCCACGTGAAGCTCGCTCGGCAGCTTGCACCGCGAGCGGTGGTCACCAACTGGGTCGGCTCGACGGAGACCTTGGCCATCGCCAGCCACGACATCCCACCGACCGCGCCGCTCCCACGCGGCGTCGTTCCGGTGGGAATCGCGGCCCCGCACAAAGACATCGCGATCGACGAGAACGGGATCGTCTCGATCACCTCCCGATACCTTGGTCCCGGCTATCTGGACAGCTCGGCCTCGAAGGCCAGCTTCGTCGACAATGGGGACTCCACCACGACGTATGCCGGCGGTGATGTCGGGCGGTGGGACGACGACGGCAACCTCGTTCTGTCGGGCCGGGCCGACAACACCGTGAAGATTCGCGGCTACCTTGTCGAGCCCGCCGAGATCGAAGCGATGCTGGCGTCCTATGACGATATCCGCGAGGTCGCCGTCGTGGCCGATGGTTCACCGACACCGGTACTCACCGCCTACGTCGCGCCCAGCACCACGGAGCGGACGCCGTCAGTCGCCGAACTACGGGCCCGCCTGCATCGGGACCTGCCGCCGTGGATGGTGCCTGCCAACATCGAGATCCTGGCCGCCCTGCCCCGAGGCGACCGCGGCAAGGTCGACCGGATGGCGCTTCCGAAGCCGAGCCGAGTGCCCTTCGAATCCCCCTGCGGCGAACGGGAAACGATGGTGGCGAACCTGTGGGCCGACGTGCTCTGCGTCGATCGAGTCGGCCGCACCGACAGCTTCTACGCCCTGGGTGGCGACTCGCTGTCGGTGGCGCAGATGCTGGTCACCTTGCGCGAATCTCGCGGTATCGCGCTGAAACCCACCGATCTCGCCAGCGCCCCGACGATTGCGGCCTTTGCGCAGAAGCTGGGCACCGTGAGCGCGGCGGACCGACGACGACTGCAACCGACCACAACGCCATTGCGCCCACTGTCGGCCGAGACCGCCGACACTCCCTTGTTCTGCTTCACCGGTGCCGGTGCCTCCGCGTTGTGCTTCCTCCCGCTGGCCGAGCGGGTCGGAGACCACACCGCGGTGTACGCATTCGAACCGAGCGGGCTCTCCGAACGCGCATTGCCCGACTGGTCAATAGGCCGCGCGGTGCAACGACATTGGTCCGATCTGCGCCGCATTCAGCCGCACGGACCCTACACGCTGATCGGCCACTCCCTGGGGGCGCACATCGCCGTGGAGACCGCCCGCGCGCTGCAGGCCGATGGCGAGGCTGTCGAGATGGTCGCCTTGCTGGACCCCTGGCTCTCGCCCCGAGTGGCTTGGGAAGCGCGCAACGATCTGCCCGGCGCGACGGTGACGCTGCAAACCGACGAAGCGAACGGGTTCGCAACGTGGTGGGAACGTCAGAAGACGGTGCCGCTGGCCGGGCTGTTCTCTGCCAACTACGACCGCAAGACCAGGGCCATCGAAGAGGTGGGAATGATCGCGGCATACCGGCACCGGCCGGCACCGTGGGATGGTCGGGCACTGCTGATCCGCAGCCATCTCAACGCTGACGACCCACGGCTTTGGCAGCGCATCCTGAACGGACAGTTGGAATCTCACGTGCTGGACTGCGATCACCATTCGATCGTGCGGACACCACATATCGCATCGGTCGTCGACTTGATTCTCGCCGCACGCGGGGCGCGCTGCTAGGCGGCTTCCGCGACTTCCGTTGTCTCCCGAGTTCGGATTCGCTGGTCGGGTTGATGGTGGAATCGGCCCGGCAGCGGCTCATGCCGAGCGGCCCCGAGTACCGAACGTTCCGAAACCCATTCCCAACCAGCACCGGTGCACCCCTGAGTGATACTAGGGGAGCCCAACTTCGTTTGGGGGCTACCTTTTCGGCCGGAAAGACAGCGGGTACGAGCCCGGCTGTTATCAGCCGGGACCCGCACCCGCATCAACACGTGACGAGTTGGAGAGCGCTAGCTGTTGGTGGAGGTACCGTCGTTGCCCTGGTTGCCCGTTCCGCCACCGCCGGTGCCACCTGCGCCACCGTTACCGCCGGTGCTGCTCTTGCCCGCACCGCCAGTTGCACTGCCACCGTTGCCCCCGTTGCCGCCGACACCGGTTGCCACACCATTCTGGTTCCCGACCGAGATGCCACCGGTGCCACCGGTGCCACCGTTGCCGCCGCGGGCGTTTCCGCCGGTCGCGCTGCCGCCGTTGCGGCCCACGCCACCGGTGCCGCCGATGGCTCCGCCGTTACCGCCGTTGCCGCCGCGACCGCCGGTGGTGTTACCGCCCTCGGTCGACTTCGCGTTGCCGCCGGTGCCGCCGCGGCCGCCAAGACCCGACAGGCCACTGCTGCCGCCGGAACCGCCCGCACCACCCGTGGCGCTGCCGGCCTCCGAAGTGGCGCTACCGCCGGAACCACCGTTGGAGCTCCGGGCGAGGAAGCGCCCACCGCCGGTTCCGCCGGCGCCGCCGACCGCCTTACCGTCCTGGTAGGCGGTGGCGCTGCCGCCCTTGCCACCATTGCCGACCAGGTCAAGTGTGCCGCCACCGGACAACAGGCCATAACCGCCGGCACCGCCCTTGCCGCCGGTGGCGGTCTGGCTGCTGGTGCCGCCTGTCCCGTCAGCCAGGCCGACCGTGGCGGAACCGCCGGCACCGCCTGCGCCGGGTCCGTACCCGGTGGGGGTGCCTTCAGTCGGCAATCCCCACAGCGAAGTGCCACCGTTCGCACCATCGCCGCCGGTGGCGTTTCCGTTCACCGACGACGCGGCACCGCCTGCGCCGCCGCTACCGGCCTTGCTTGCACCGGTTCCGCCGGCGAGAGCGTTCAGCACCGCAAGGGAGCCGCCGTTGCCACCGGCACCACCGTTGCCGCCCACCGCATTTGCGTTAGCGCCCGCGGCGCTGGTGTTGGTGTCCGAGCCGCCCGCCCCGCCGTTGCCTCCGTTGCCGGAGAACAGACCCGCGTTGCCACCCTTGCCACCGTCAGTGGCCGCCGACTGGAGTGAGCCGTCCGTGTTGTACACGGCGTTCAGGCCCGCCGCGCCATTGCCGCCGTTGCCGCCGAGCCAACCTGCGTTACCACCGTTTCCGCCGTTGGCACCGGCACCGCCGTTGCCGAACAGCAGACCACCATTGCCACCATTGCACGCCGCACCAACGCAATCGGCCGCGGCGTCAACACCGTTACCGACCAGCCAGCCGTTCACACCGACGGCGTTGGCCAGCACCGACTTCGAAGCGTCGGCGTTCACGATGCTCGCGGCGGCGGGCACCGATGAGCAGCCGGGGTCGGCGACGCTGCCCGAGGTCACGCAGGAGACCAGCCGGATCTCATGCGTCTGGACGCTCTGCGCCGAAATCGTGGTCGGCTCGTCGAGCGCGACTGCGGCGGCGGCAGCCGCCAACGCGAAGAGTCCGACCATCGCCGCCCCGGCGACTCCCGTCGTCGTCGCGTACTTCTGCGTGGAATGCGTTGCGGCCCTTCGGGGTCCGACCTTCGCGTTCATACAATCCCTTTGCAATTTACGGCCTGGCCGCGATGGCAGGCGCTGGTTCTGTGCGTTTCCTGAGAGAAAGGCAGCCTCATTTTTGGATCGGCTTTCCTGCGGGTCAATACCTACGTCTGGCGACCAGGCGGCATTTTCGCCCTTTTTCTGGACTCAACGGCCATGGCGCCAAACGGACTTCGGTGCCGAAAACCCGAGGTCAAGCGCAATAGACGGGGGCCGACCGACATACCTCGTGAGCGCGCTCGACCTCCGTCCGAAAAAAGTCTCGAAAAGTCTCGGATTGGGCGTGATCGACCCAACTCACGTCGCCCCAGCAGAATGTATTGCGACATAACATCTTCCGTTGCTGGTGTCAGGCCGAGTGCCGGTAGTCGGCGGTAACGAGGTCAAGGACCTCCCGCGCTCCGCGCAGCGCCGCGCGGCTACGTTCGAGTGGAGGCGCCTGCCAGAGCACCGGCGCCTCGATGCTGACCGGGATGTCGCGCGGCAGCGCGCGGAGCATCGCGATCAGGTCGATGTTTCCGGCGCCGGGAAAGAGCCGCGCGTTGCGGCCCTGGTATCGCAAAGCCTCGAGGGTCGTCGGACGCTCGGCCATGCCGTCGCAGATCTGGACGTAGCGAATCCATTCCGCCGGCAATGCGGCCAGGTCGGCGGGAGTGTTCAGCGCGCGGTCGTAGTGCAGTGCGTCGACCAGCAGCCCGACATTGCGGTGCCCGCAGCGGTTGACGATCGCGGCGGCCTGCTGCAGATTCACCACATCCGTCCACGGCATCGGCTCGAGGTTGGGGGTCAGCGCGTAATCGGCTGCCAGATCCGCGAGTTCGGCCAGATGATCGGCTACCCGCGCATGTTCGGGATCATTGCCGGTGACCAGGATCTGGCTGGCGCCCAGGTACGCCCCGGTCTCGAGAAGAGCAGAGTAGTCGTGCCGGACCCGACTCTGCGGTGTCAGGCGCAGCACTTCGATATCGATCAGGGCCAGCCCGGTGTCGTCCAGCCGGCGGCGGGTCTCGCGAACGAGTGGAGTCATACCGATGGTCGGGCGCAGAGGCTCTTCTTCGGTGGCCCGGATCAGGCGAAGCCCCACCGCGTCGAAACCGGCCTCCGCGGCGCAGTCGACCATCTCGGTTGGCCCGAGCTCGAGCACGGTGAGCGGCGCCAACGAGATCGGGCGAGCGATATCGGCGACGTCATCTGCAGGTCTAGCCATGGATACTCCTCGTCCCCCAACACCTCCCGTGGTCTCAGACCTGCCATTGTCGGGCATGCGCGCCGAAAATTGGGGGCTACCTTCTGGCGACGTGATGCGCCTCAAGTACCTAGAGGCGCGAGCCCGCGCGGCTGAGGTCGAGTTCGACAGTCACTCAGCCGGACGGTCGGTCGAACGCGTAGAGCGCCATCCGCCGGTTCGACATATCGTGCTCACCCAGAAACCTGCATCCCGCACCGTCGCATACCTTCCGAGCAGCGGTGTTGCGGTGGTCGGGATCGAACATGATCCGGCGACAACGTGGTTCGGCGGCGAATAGGCTAGCCATGATGTGAGGCAACAGGCCGATTCCCACTCCCCGGTGAACGAGGTCAAGGCGGGCGATCGCAGCGTGCAATCCGAGATCGTATGGGTCGGCGTCATAGCAGGGTGCGATCGAATCCTTTGCGGCCCGGTATATCTCGAGATACCCGCCCGCAACGCCGTCAAGGCTGGCGATCAGCGGCAAGGAGTACGTTCCGTCGAGCTGCGCCCGCAGGTGCGCCTGCCAGCGCGCGACCGGCCAGTCGTACTCCCACGCCTGCGCGAGGTGCGGCCGGTTCATCCACTCGGCGACCATCTCGGCATCCGAGACCGTCGCCACCCGCAGCGCGTACGGCGGGTCGACCTTCGGCACCGGCGGCGCCGGCACTGCTGCCACCTCGTCGGGCAGGTCGGTCAGTGCGCGGGCAAGAACAACCTCGGTCATCGTGGGGAGCGTAACTCACCAGGCCAACCCAGCGGCGGCCCCCGATCCGGCAACATCCTGGTCGCGGGTGCGGTTGAATGGTCCGGTGGCCGAGATTCGCCGCACGCGCACGGTAGCGGCCGAGCCGCAGGCAATTTGGGATGTTCTGGCCGACTTCGGGGCGATCAGCTCGTGGGCCGGCAACGTTGATCACTCATGCCTGCTGAGTCCCGAAACACAAGATGTCGGCGTCGGTACCACCCGGCGCGTTCAGGTCGGCCGCAATACTCTTGTCGAGCGGATCACCGCGTTCGACCGGGTACGCACCCTCGCCTACGACGTCGAAGGCTTCCCCCGCTGGTTGACGGTGAACAACCGCTGGACATTCGCGCCGTCGGCCGGCGCCACCGCGGTCACGCTGGTCAGCAACATCAAGGTCACCGGTCCGCTGGGACGGATCGTCCAAGGCGTCGTCGCACGTGCGTCAGCCAAGACGATCGACGAACTCCTCAACGGGCTGGCAAAACGAGTGGAGGGCAACAATGTCTGACCGCCCCGGGGCGACCGAAGCGATGGGAAAGGCACCCGACATCATCATCGTGATGACCGACGAGGAGCGTGCGACTCCGCCGTACGAATCCGCCGACGTCCTCGCCTGGCGGCGGCGCGCGTTGAGCGGCCGGCGATGGTTCGACGAAAACGGGGTCAGCTTCGCCCGTCACTACACCGGGTCACTGGCCTGCGTGCCGAGCCGGCCCACGATCTTCACCGGCCAGTATCCCGACCTGCACGGCGTCACCCAGACCGACGGCATCGGCAAGGCCTTCGACGACTCGCGGATGCGCTGGCTACGTCGTGGCGAGGTCCCCACGCTCGGCAACTGGTTTCGCGCGGCGGGCTACGACACCCACTACGACGGCAAGTGGCACATTTCGCATGCCGACATCGACGATCCGGCGACCGGCGGTCCGCTGGCGACCAACGACGACGACGGCGTCGTCGACCCGTTCGCGGTACAGCGCTATCTGGACGCCGATCCGCTCGAACCGTTCGGCTTCTCCGGCTGGGTCGGTCCCGAACCACACGGAGCCGGACTGGCCAACAGCGGATTCCGGCGCGACCCCCTGATCGCCGACCGGGTGGTGACCTGGCTTCGGGATCGCTACGCGCGCAGGCGCACCGGCGATGCCGCCGCGCTGCGGCCGTTCCTGCTCGTCGCGAGCTTCGTCAACCCCCACGACATCGTGCTGTTTCCCACCTGGGCGGTCCGCAGTCCGCTGGCGGCTTCCCCGCTGGATCCCCCACCGGTGCCCGAGGCACCCACGGCGCACGAGGATCTGCGGACCAAGCCGGCCGCGCAAATCGCCTTCCGGGAGGCCTATTACTCCGGCTACGGACCCGCGCCGGCGATCCAGCAGGTGTACGACCGCGGCGCCCAGCGCTATCGCGACCTCTACTACCGGTTGCACGCCGAGGTGGACGGGCCGATCGATCGGGTGCGCCGAGCGGTGACCGAGGGTGGGTCCGACGATGCCGTGCTGGTCCGAACCGCCGACCACGGCGACCTTCTCGGCGCACACGGCGGACTGCATCAGAAGTGGTTCAACCTCTACGACGAGGCAACGCGCGTGCCGTTCGTGATCGCCCGGGTGGGCAACCGCGCGACGCAGCCACGACTGGTCACCGCCCCGACGTCACACGTCGATCTGCTGCCGACCCTGCTGGGAGCCGCCGGCATCGACGTAACTGCCGTTGCCACAACACTTTCCGAGACTTTCTCGGAGGTGCATCCGCTGCCAGGACGGGACCTCATGTCGATTGTGGACGGCGCGCCCGCCGACGAGGACCGCGCGGTGTACATCATGACCCGCGACAACATGCTCGAAGGTGACACCGGTGCCTCCGGTCTGGCCCGCCGGCTCAAGCGGACCGTGAATCCTCCCGCGCCGCTGCGCATCCGGATTCCGGCGCATACGGCAGCCAACTTCGAGGGACTCGTCACCCGAGTGGACGGCCACCTGTGGAAGCTGGTGCGCACCTTCGACGACCCGGGCACGTGGACCGAACCCGGGGTGCGGCATCTGGCCGCCGACGGTCTTGGCGGGGAGGCATACCGGACCAGCCCGCTGGACGATCAGTGGGAGCTCTATGACCTCACCGACGATCCGATCGAGGCCGTCAACCGCTGGACCGATCCGGGCCTGCACGACCTGAGGGCGCAGCTGCGGACCCAGCTCAAGCAGGTGCGCGCCGAGGCGGTGCCCGAGCGCAACAACCCGTGGCCGTATGCGTCGCGTCGGCCGCCGGCCAGACGCAGACGGCTGTTCGGTTAGGCCGCAACCAACTTCAGCGGTAAGCGCTTGTGACGGCGTGGGGCGTGATGTCAGAGAGCTGGCGCGCCTACTCGGCCGCTATCTGGTGGCTGTCAACGAAAACCAGCGTGCCGGCGTCCAGTAGGACCGCCCAACGCCGCGCCGCGTCCGAGATATGGACGTCCCCGACGTCGACGGCGTGGCCGGCCAGGTCACCGAAATCTTCGACGATGACACCGCGCACCTCGTCGTCGGTGTCGACATAGACCCGGACACGTTGATCTACGGCGAGCGCTTCGTCGCCGTCAGCACGCTTTCCCGCTGACTTCTTGACCACCCGAATACCTTCCCCGCCACCCAATGTCTAGCCAGTAGAGCACGTTCAGACCCGATTCGGGCCGGAATTCCGTGGTATCGGCGGCACGATCGACCACAGGACTTCACTTTCGGTGTCCCCCGGGTTGTCCCAGGAGTGCACGGCCTTCGCCGAGAAGGTGTAGCAGTCGCCGGTTTTGAGCACCGATTCCTGTCCGTCGACGCTCAGGCGCAGGCACCCGCGGAGGACGAACACGAAGATGGTTTCCGACTCCAGCGTGTACGCGCCACCCGTCCCGCCACCGGGGCTCAACACCGAGCGCATGACCTGAAGGTTGCGTTCGGTCTCCGGGGTCAGCAGATACTCGCGGATTCCACTGCCGCCCATCTCCACTGGCGCTCCGCCACCGCCGCGAACGACCGCCGACTCCGGATAATCGAACAGCGAACCCACTGAGACACCGAGGATTTCGCATACCTTGAGAAGGTTGGGCACCGAGATCGTGGTCTGGCCACGTTCCACCAGGCTCAAGAATCCCTTGGTGAGTCCGGCACGGTCAGCGACCGCCTCCAGCGTCAGCTCCCGCTCCTTGCGGAGCGCCCGCAATTTGGGCCCCAGGCGGTTCATCCACCCGTCGACGCCCGCCGGAACATCGGTGGGCACGCCCTGTGACATCGGGGCACCTCACCTTCACCGGTCCATCGGTCGGCGACCCTTGCGCCGCCAAAGTTTAGCGGTATATAACTTTCATTAGTTTTACACCACTAAACCATCAGGACGGAACATGAGTCTGTACGCAGTGGTCGACCCCACATCCGGTGAAGTCGTGCGGGAGTACCCGACCGCCACCGACGAGCAGATCGAGCAGGCGCTGGCCGCGGCCGCCAAGGCGTACCGGGAGTGGTCGAAGACATCGACCCTGGCCGACCGGGTGGCGCTGATCCGCCGGGTGGCCGCGCTGCACACCGAGCGCCGCGAGAAGCTGGCCGAGATCATCCACCGTGAGATGGGCAAGCCGCTGGACCAGGCCCTCGGCGAGGTGGACTTCAGCGCCGCGATCTACGAGTACTACGCCGACAATGCCGAAAAGTTCCTGGCCGACGAGCCGATCCAATTGCTCGACGGCGAGGGCAGCGCAGTGATCAAACGCGGTCCGGTCGGCGTGCTGCTGGGCATCATGCCGTGGAACTACCCCTACTACCAGGTGGCCCGGTTCGCCGGACCGAACCTGACACTGGGCAACACGATCATTCTCAAGCACGCCCCGCAGTGCCCGGAGTCCGCCGAGGCCATCCAGCAGATCTTCGACGACGCGGGCTACCCCACCGGCGCCTACGTCAACGTCTATGCCACCAACGAGCAGATCGCCGACGCCATCGCCGACCCGCGCGTGCAGGGGGTGTCGCTGACCGGCTCCGAGCGTGCCGGCGCCGCGGTGGCCGAGATCGCCGGGCGCAACCTGAAGAAGGTCGTGCTGGAGCTCGGCGGGTCCGATCCGTTCATCGTGCTATCCAGCAATGATCTGGATGCGACCGTCGACGCGGCGATGGCGGGCCGGTTCGAGAACACCGGACAGGCATGTAACGCCGCCAAGCGCTTCATCGTCGCCGCCGACCTCTACGACGAGTTCCTCGATAAGTTCACGGCCAAGGTCATCGAAGCCGCCGACGGCCTTGCCCCGCTGTCCTCGCTGGGCGCGGCTCAGCGACTGGCCGAGCAGATCGACCGCGCGGTGGCCGACGGCGCCAATCTGGTCTCGGAGGGTGAGCGCGATGGCGCCTACTTCCCACCGGGCGTGCTCACCGGGGTCACCCCCGATTCGGCGACCTACCGGGAGGAACTGTTCGGTCCCGTGGCGATGGTATTCAAGGTCGACTCCGAGGACGAGGCCGTCGAGTTGGCCAACGACATCCCGTTCGGACTCGGCTCGTATGTGTTCACCACGGATTCCGAGCAAGCCAAGCGGGTAGCCGACAAGATCGACGCCGGAATGGTGTTCGTGAACGTGGTCGGTGCCGATGGTGTCGAGTTGCCCTTCGGCGGGGTCAAGCGGTCTGGCTTCGGGCGGGAACTGGGCCGATTCGGCATCGACGAGTTCGTCAACAAGAAACTGATCCGGATCGGATAACCCCATGAGCGCCACCACCGCGCCGGCCAAGAAGGACATCTACACACCGCTGGAGCTGTTCGCCACCGACCGCTTGCTCGACTCGGACGAACGGGACATTGCGGCGACCGTGCGCAAGTTCGTCGACACCCGATTGCGCCCGAATGTCGAGGACTGGTTCGAATCAGGCACGCTGCCAAAGGAACTCGCCAAGGAATTCGGCGAGATGGGCCTGATGGGCATGCACCTGCAGGGGTACGGCTGCGCGGGGACCAACGCGGTGAGCTATGGCCTGGCCTGCATGGAACTCGAGGCCGGCGACAGCGGTTTCCGCAGCTTCGTGTCGGTGCAGGGCTCGCTGTCGATGTTCTCCATCTACCGCTACGGCTCCGAAGAGCAGAAGAGCGAGTGGCTGCCCCGGTTGGCCACCGGCGAGGCCATCGGATGCTTCGGGCTGACCGAGCCGGATTTCGGCTCGAATCCGGCCGGGATGCGCACCCGCGCGAGGCGCGACGGCAGCGACTGGGTGCTCAACGGCACCAAGATGTGGATCACCAACGGCAACCTGGCCGACGTGGCCACGGTGTGGGCCAGAACCGAGAACGGCGACGGAGGGATCAGCGGTTTCCTGGTGCCGACGAACACCCCGGGCTTCACCGCCAACGCGATCCACAAGAAGCTGTCGCTGCGGGCATCGGTGACCTCGGAGCTCGTGCTCGACAACGTTCGGCTGCCTGCCTCGGCACAACTCCCGCTCGCCGAGGGCCTGGGTGCTCCGCTGTCGTGTCTCAACGAGGCGCGGTTCGGCATCGTCTTCGGCGCGCTGGGTGCCGCACGGGACAGTCTGGAATCGACGATCGCCTACGCGCGGGAACGTGAGGTCTTCGACCGTCCGCTGTCGAGCATGCAGCTGACCCAGCAGAAGCTGGCCAACATGACCCTCGAGCTGGGCAAGGGCATGCTGCTGGCGATCCACCTCGGCCGGCTGAAGGACGCCGAGGGTGCCCGCCCCGAGCAGATCAGCCTGGGCAAGCTCAACAACGTCCGCGAGGCGCTGGCCATCGCCCGGGAATGTCGAACCCTGTTGGGCGCCAGCGGGATCACCCTCGAATACTCTCCGCTGCGCCACGCGAACAACCTCGAATCGGTGCTCACCTACGAAGGCACCTCCGAAATGCACCTGCTGTCGATCGGTCGGGCCTTGACCGGACAGGCGGCGTTCCGCTGAGATGACCGGCGCCGCGAACTGCGGCCCCTTGACCCCGACAGTGGCGCACCGGTACCGGAGACGCGGTGCGCAGTGTTTCTGTCGTGGTCATGGAGTAAGGTTTCGCATCAAACTAGTTGCAGCACAGCATAATGCGTTGCGGTGTCGCTTCGCCAATCCGGTATCAGGCGAAGCTGTGCACGAGGTGACGGAGTCCCTCGAGGAAGCCGTCCGTCGACATTTGCCTGGCGAGTTCGGGTGCGAACGCGCGGACCTCGGGGAACTCGTTGGTCGGGTGTTCGCCAAGGGCATCCTCGACCTTGCGACCCTCATCGATGCGGGAGATCCGCAGCATTGAGAAGCCCATGACGTAGCTGGTCAGCGAGGTGTACGCGGTGGTCAACGCATCTCCTTCCAGCCCGCCGGCGCGCAGCAGGAGCAGAATCGTCTCTTGCGTCCGTAATGCGATGGGTCCAGTGATACGGCGCAGCAGAGCCAGGTGCGCAACATCCGGGTGGTTGACGAACACGTCGTGGATGGCGCAGAGGAGGTCGATGATCTCGGCCTCCCAGCGCCCAGGGTCCACGCTCACGATCGGCGCCTCCGACAAGATCAATTCGACGACAGCATTGAGGATTTCCTCCTTGTCGCCGGCGGCGGCGTAGACCGTCGCGATCCCCACGCCGAGTTCTTCGGCAAGCCGTCTCATCGTCAGTGCACCGAGGTGCTCCTCATCGACGATCCGCAGTGCCGTCTCGATGACGGTGTCGCGGTCGACGCTGCGCCGTCGTCCTCTCGGTGGCGCGAGTGCATTTGTGGCGGCCACGAGATGGTTCGATCTCAGTTTCTCCGGACGTGGCATTGACGGCACATTACCAGCGGCGTACGTTATCCGAGCATAGTTCGGAACATTGTTCGGAAATGGGAGTGGTAGTGGAACTGCAGTCGGCCCGCACCCAATGGAGCGCAATCATGGATGCGCTCAACGCAGCGGCGGACGTGGTTCTGGATGATCCGCACATCACCTCGGAACTCGTCAAGAGCGAGGGCGTACAGTACCTGACCCGCTTCGTGGGCGCCGCCAATATCTTTGAGATGGAATCGGATTCGGCCTACCCCCAACTTTCGCGCGTCTTTTCCCCGGACAACAATTGGGCGCTCCCGTGCCCGGACGGGGTGTACTTAACTGCCCCTCTCGACGGTGCCCACAATTACCGCATCTGGGGCACTCGGGGCACATCGCACATGCTTGTCGCGGAGGTGTTCAAGGGCAGCTTCTCGGATGTCCCGCACATGTCGGTCCACGACAGCCGCTCTGATGTCCAGCTCGGCGAAAACGGCGAGGTCGAGTTCTTCCTGGGCCAGGAAAGACTGTCGGACAACTGGCTGACGATCCCGCCCGGTCCCTCGGTGTTCCTGCTGCGGCAGTGGTTCTACGACTGGGACGTCGAGGAGCAGGGGCAGTTTTTCATCGAACGGATCGGGGCGACCTACCCCCCGCCACCAGTCACCGCCGAGATGCTGGCCGAGCGCTTGGCTCGATACACGCACTTCTTGCGAAGCACCTCAGCCGCTTTCGTGAGAAGCGCGGCTCAGCACTATTGCGCTCCGGCAGACAGGATCCCCTTCCCACAGGTCATGGCGGAGATCTCGGAGGAGCATGAAAACCCCGACGCGTACTCCATGCGCGGTCAGGTATATGGGCTCGGCCACTACACATGTGAACTGGATGAGGCTGTGATTCTGGAAGTCTCGCCACCCGAATGTCCGTACTGGAGTTTTGCGCTCTTCTCGCAGTACTGGGAGCGATCAGATTGGCTCACCCGGCCGACGTCGATAAATGGCCATCAAGCCATGCTCGCTGAGGACGGGGTTTTCAGAGCTGTGATCAGTCATCGCGACCCCGGCGTACCCAACTGGCTCGACGCCGGCCACCGCACGATCGGACTGATCGGTGCTCGCTACTACGGTGCCGCGACGGTTCCCGAGCCCACCCTGCGCGTTGTCAAGCTAGCTGAGCTTCGGGCCGCTCTCCCCGCCTCGACTCCGACCGTCGATGCCGCGACGCGAAAAGCGGAACTCGATCGACGGCAGGCAGCCCTTCGGCGCAGGTTCCAGCCCTGACGGACGTGACGGTGGACATCGCGCACATTCGTGTAACCAACAAACCAAAGAAGGAGTTCAACCGTGCGCTTCAAGGACAAAGCGGTCCTCGTGACCGGGTCGACCAAGGGCATCGGCGCGCAAATCGCTCGCCGGTTCGCTGGTGAAGGCGCCAGCGTGGTGGTGACGGGGCGCTCGAAAGATCTGGGCGAGAGCGTCGTTGGCGATATCCGCGCGGCGGGCGGCGTTGGCGAGTTCATCGCCGGTGATATCAGTAATGCTGACGACATCGCCAGGGTGGTACAGGGCACCGTTGATCGCTTCGGCGCGTTGCACGTGTTGGTCAACAACGCCGCGTCGGTCGACCTCCTCGGCAACGAACGGACGATCATCGAGGAGACGTTTGAAGCGTTCGATGAGCAGCTGCGCGTGGGTCTCTACGGAGCTGTCTATGCCACCAAGTCAGCAATCCCCGAGATTCTCAAAACCGGCCGCGGTGCCATCGTCAACATTTCGTCGATCGCCGGCGTGCAATCGGTGGACGGGCTGCCGGCCTATTCCTGCGTAAAGGGTGCCCTGCAGGCGTTCTCACGACATATCGCCGGGGAATTCGGGAAACGCGGAATCCGATCGAACTGCATCATCACCGGCGCCATCGAGCACGGCGACAGCGTCGCGGCGGCCGTCATCTCGCACCCCCTCGTCAACGCTGCCCTCGCTGAAGTGCTGCTTACTAAAGACGGGGAGATGGGCACACCGGATGACATCGCCGAGGCAGCG
Organism: Mycolicibacterium rhodesiae JS60; assembly: GCA_000230935.2. Classification (GTDB taxonomy): domain Bacteria; phylum Actinomycetota; class Actinomycetes; order Mycobacteriales; family Mycobacteriaceae; genus Mycobacterium; species Mycobacterium rhodesiae_B. The sequence continues at coordinate 950,466 of AGIQ01000002.1, read as the reverse complement.
CTGTACCTGGCGTCTGATGCTGCGCGGCTCGTCAACGGTGTACAGCTGCCTGTGGACGGTGGACTGACCTGTCGATCCAGCCTGCCAGACATCAGCCGGATCCTCGCAGACGCCAACGCAGAGGCGATCTGATGGCTGGGACACCGCTCGACCCGCAGCAGCTGATGCGGGACGTTGCCGCGAAGGAAAGCCTTGACAACTACGGGGATCTCAGTTTCGTCGAGCCGATGACTGTCTTCTTCGAATCGGTTGCAGCCGAGGCCAATTTGAACGCTGCGGGCGTGATGGGCCTCGAAGCTGACGCCCAGAGATGGCTGACGAACCGGCTTCGACTCCAGGCCGAATTGACCAGGCACCCGCAAATCCTGGATGAAGACGTATCGGATCCCATCGTTATCGTCGGGGTTCCCCGGACTGGCACGACAAAATTGCACCGCATGCTGGGCTGCGACCCCGGTGTTCAGACGCTTCCGTTTTGGCGGATCCTCAACCCGGCCCCCTTCCCCGATGCTCGTGAAGGGGAGGTCGATCCACGACTCGTCCTCGCCCGGGGCCACGTCGAAGCGATGTCAGCGCAGGCCCCAGATGTCCTGGAGCTGCACCCCTTTGTCGCCGACGAGCCCGAGGAGGAAGTCCTCCTGCTGGAGATGACCTGCAGATCACCCTCCGCGGTCCTCTTCTTCCGGGCACCGACCTACACCTCGTGGTTGCTGGACCAACCTCAGCGTCCCCTGTACGAGGAACTGAAACTATTCCTACAGCATCTGCAGTGGCAGAACGGCGGGCGCAAAGGCCGGCCCTGGGTCCTCAAGTCGCCATGCCATCTGGGTCGAATCAACGCCATCCTGGATGTCTTTCCCGGCGCGACCCTCGTGCATTGCCACCGGGACATTGCCACCAGCATGACGTCGACGTGCAACCTCATCGCCGCTGCACGCCTCATGCGCACCGATGAGCTCGATCCTCTTGAGGTTGGCAGTTCCATGCTGGACTTGTGGTCACGAGAGTGGGCGGCAAACCTCGAGCAACGTCAACAGCTCGGCAAGGATGCTCAGATACTCGACGTGAATTACGGCATGATCAGATATGACGCCCTCGCAGTAATCCGCGACATCTACAGTTCTCGCGGTGCGCAACTGTCGGCCGAGTCGGAGGCGTCGATGCTCGGCTGGGAAGATACCCACCACGCCCGCACCGGCGATTACCAGCACTCCGCTGAGTATTACGGGCTGACCAAAGAGCGAATTGATGAGGCGTTCGCGGACTACTGCACGCGCTTTGAACCGTAGCGAACATGAACACCCCACCAGAGAACGCCAGAGCGATTATTGCGGCGCTGGGCGCAGCGTTGGCCGGCGATGCTGGGCCCCTCAAGGACTGCCTGCATCCAGACCTCGTCGTCCATGAGCCCCCATACCTGCCCTACGGGGGTGACTACACGGGGCCCGACGATTTCCTTCGGCTTTTGGGCGTAGCCACACAGTTCATCGACGCGTCGACTGTCGAGGTGCTCGACGTCATTGCCGACGGGAACCGGGTCGTTCTGCTGATCAGTGCCCGCTGCATCGGGCACCCCGAACCGGTCCAGATCACCGAGCACTGGATTCTCAAGGACGACAAGGTGATCGACGTGCGCGTGTTCTGGTACAACCCGCCCTTTGCTTCCTAGGACGAACTACGCCCCGTCGTGACGACCGGCGCCCTGGCCCGACACGCCCGCAATCCGAAGACCATTCGCTGGTCCTACCCCTCGCCAAACACGTTGCAACAGATCAGCCTTCGCTACCGCCCGAATCTTGACGGGCCGCAAGCGCTTTCGTCGCAGGCGCCCGGGCCACCCACGTTGCGGGTCGCACGCGAACCGGCTGGGCACCATTGTCGGATCGTGTACATCCTCGGTCAGACCAACCGCATACGGGTCGGGTGCGACACCTCTGACCGCCGATACTGATGATAAATGTACGACCGTTCGTATACCGTGGTAAGGATGCCCGCGATCCGCCGGTCATGAGCCGAGTGAGGACAGTGATCAATGCCGTTTGAGCTGCACGATGGGGACGGTTCTGACCCCCGATGGCAAGAGAGCATGTTCGTCGCCTGGTTCGACCTCAGTGCCGGCATTGGCGGCGCCCACCGGGTGGGTCACGCGATCGGCGCAGGTTCGGCCAACGTGTGGAGCGCGCTGGTGACCTCTGACGGCAGGCGGTGGCGGCAGAACCATGAGCGGCTTGATGTCGGGTCCCAGCGGCGCTCCCCTGACCGCTTCGGCGCGGGAAATACAAATTTTGTCGCCGAGCCGCTGGGCATCGAGGTCGATGACCCGGCGGCTGGCGTCGATCTCCACTTCCACGACTACTACAGTCCGGTGCCGGTGTGGAATGGATCAGAAGCCGAAGAGGTAGCGAGTTCGATCGCACCCAATCACAAAGAAGCCTCCGGCCGAGTGAGTGGCTCGGTCCGCCTCGGCGAGACGACCTACTCAGTTGACGGCCTGTTTCACCGTGACCATTCCTGGGGAGCACGTGACTGGTCGACGATCGTGAGCCACCGGTGGTTCGTCGGCACGTTCGGCCCTGAACTGTCATTCTCGGCGGTCGTCCTCCAGGGCCCCGACGGCCGATATATCCGTGGCGGCGCGATCGTGCGCGACGGCGCGATCACTCCGGCCACACATATCGACATCGTCGTGGCCGGCGAAGCGGACGGCGTATCACATCGCGGCGGAGAAGTCTGGATGGATTTCGCTGACGGCCAGCGATTCGGTGCCCGTGGCGAGGTGATTGACGGCGTTCTGTGCCAACAAGACGGGTGGGTCGGCGTCGAAGGCCTCAGCCGCATCGTCACCATCGAGGGACCGCAGCTCATCGGGTTCGGCGACATCGAAATCTCCAACGGCATCCGACCCCGTGACGTCACCGCTGCGTTGCGTGCGGTGTGCGTCAACGGGGCAAGTACCAGATCCGCTGACGCGGAGGTGAAAACGGATTGAGGCCCTAACGGGCTATATTCTGAATTTAGTTAAACAAGCGCTCATCAAGGTGGTTATGACCAAGCAGAGGGAATCGGCGCCCCCAGCGCCGCCGGAGAACGTCGACCGTCGCAGGGTCGGCGAGCAGACCAAAGCCCGGATCGACGCCGCTGCCGTCGACTTGTTCTTCGAACGGGGCTACCGCCGAACCACCATGCGTGAGATCGCGACTGCCTGTGAATTGACGCCGGCGGCTTTCTACAACCACTACACGTCCAAGGACGATCTTCTACTCGAGGTGATTCTCACCGCTTTTGCGAGCCTGGATAGTGCCCTCACCAAGGCGCTGCAAGAAGCAGATCCTGCGGCAAAGAGTCAGGTCATCGCCTTCGCGCGGACGATGACCATTTGGCACTGCACCCATATTCGGTTGGCGCGGGTATCTGCGCGGGAAACGCAGGAACTGCCGGACAAATATGCCGACACAGTTCGTGCCAGCCTCACCAGTTTGCGCGTCCGGCTGGAAACGATCATCAACGACGGGGTCTCCAAGGGCGAGTTCACATTGCCTGGTCCAGTGGATACCACCGCTCCGATCGCGGTGAGCACGGTCCTGGGATTAGTCCGCTCAATTCCCAGCTGGCAATTCGAGAAGCAGTCCGGATCTCCCGAGGAGATGGGCGACATCATCGCGGCGTTGATCGTTCGGATGTTCGAAGCGAGCTGATCGACCGGTCCCAGCCTGCCCCGAGTCGTCGGCCGGTGACTCGACGCGTGCATCACTTGGATCAGCCCACTAGAAATATTTATGAACGGCCGTTTATAATAGCTGATCGGAGCCTGCCTATCCGGCGCGCATACAGAGGGAGCTGCCATGACCGACCCACCCGCATCTCCCAGCGCCGAGGACTGCTTGACCGTCGGGCCCGTGACGTTGACCGATTTCGTGCGCTACGCCGGCGCCTCCGGAGACTTCAACCCGCTACACCACGATGACGCCTTCGCTCGGGACGCCGGCTTTCCGAGTCCATTCGCGATGGGCATGTTTTCGGCGGGGCTGATCGGCGCGTGGCTCAGTGGACAAGCCGATCCCCGGCGGCTCCGGCGCCTGCGGATCCGCTTCGAACAACAGGTATGGCCCCAGGACGTCCTCACCATCCAGGGAACTCGCGCCCCGGCACCCGACATGGATGGCGACGAATACGCAATCGAGTGTCGGCGTTCAGACGGCGCCCTCGTGTCGCGAGGATGGGCCCTCATGGCCGGTTCCTGAACTCCTACAACGCCTTTCGTCGGGGGTCCAAACTACCCCGTGCTAAACGAACGATTATTCAGTTAGGATGGACCGTGTTCGACTTGGAACTCTCGGAGGAACAGGTCATGCTCAGCGCATCGTTGCGCTCGTTGCTCACCCGCTGGTGTGACCCCGCCGCCGTGCGAGCTGCGGAAGCGGCTGGGCACGATCCGGCGCTCTGGCAACGTGTCATCGACCTGGGTCTGGTCGAAATGGCACTTCCGGCTACCGCAGCATCCGAGGCCGCAACGACCGTGCTGGACGTTGCCTTGCTCTGCGAGGTGCTCGGCGAGTTCGTGGCCCCCGTCCCACTTGTCGACGTCGTGGTCGCCAGCCGCCTGGCGAGTCGGCTGTCGGGCGGACGTGCCGAAGCGTTACTCGGTGGCATCTTCGATAATGCCGACGTCGCTACTATCGCGGTCCGCCCACCGCAGGGTCAGCACCTCAGCGACGTGTCCTCTGGGTCCCTGGCCACGTCGGTGATCTTCCGCGACGGCGACCAGGTTCGCGTCACCACCGACGCCGTTCCACCGGTTACTCCCAATATCGGGTCAATGGCACTGGCAGACCGCGATACGTCATCCTCCGATCTCCTAGCGCAAGGTGCGGACGCCGTCGGGGTCTTCGAGCGCGCGGTGGCCGAACGCAAGGTTCTGGTCGCGGCTCAGCTCGTCGGAGTGGCCCGGCGAGCGCTTGAGCTCGCCGTTGGATACTCCGCAGAACGCACCGCCTTCGGCGTGAAGATAGCGTCATTCCAGGCGCTTTCGCACCGCATGGCAGACATGGCCACCGAAGTCGCCGGCTCAGAACTGCTCAGCAGAAAAGCTGCGTGGGCACACGATCAGTGTGGTGAGAGCGATTCTCAGCGCCTTTCGTCGATGGCGCTGCTCTTCGCGACCGAGGCAGCCAACAACGTCGGCAAGGAGGCCCTCCATCTGTTCGGCGGCTACGGCTTCATGCTCGAGTACGACATTCAGCTCTACTTCCGTCGGGCGAAAGCGTGGCCGTTGGTCTTTGGACCACCTGCGCGGGAGCCTGAATTCCTGGCGGAACTCCTCACCTCGACAACGACTATCGGAGGGCAATAATGGATTTCGACCTCGGAGAAGAGATGGAGGCACTACGAGCCGACGTCCGCCAATTCTGCGCGACCCACGTCACCACCGAGCTTCGCTCGCGGACGCACGCCACTGGAACCCCCCACGACCCGAAGTTCGCCAGGATGCTCGGTGAACGCGGCTGGGTAGCGCCCGGATGGCCGAAAGAAGAGGGCGGTCGAGGACACAGCTGGGTCGAGCAGTTCGTGCTGCGTGAGGAGTTCGACCGCGCGGAGGCACCCATCTCGGGTCTGTCGGTCACCATGCTGGTGGCCAACACATTGCGCTTGTGGGGGACCGACGAGCAGAAACAATCCATCCTGCCCCGCGCCGCCCGCGGCGAGATCGTCATCGTCTTGGGCTACAGCGAAGCCGGCTCGGGATCGGACGTGGCGGCCGCGCGGACGTCGGCGACCAGGCAGCCCGACGGCTGTTGGGAAATCAACGGCGAGAAGATGTTCACCACACACGCCCACGTGTCCGACTACATCTTCTTGCTGACTTGCACCGATTCTGCAGGTCCAAAACGACGAAATCTCACCATGTTTCTCATCCCGTCCGACACTCCCGGTGTAGCGGTGCATGAAATCGCCACGCTGGGCGGTGAGAGAACCAACGTGACGTCATACACGAACGTGCGTGTTCCCGATTCGGCCCGGGTCGGGGAGGTCAACGGAGCCTGGGCGGTGCTGTCGAGCGCGTTGATGTTCGAGCGCGCATCCACCTGGGCACCGGCACTCGATCGGCTGGTCGCGGCGGCCAGCAGCGACGAGGCCTGTAGTCGTGACCCCCAGGTTGCCTCCGTGATCGCGCGGGCGGCCACCTACGCCGAGGTGAGCCGGCTGCTCGCGCTCAAGTCGGGATGGACTGCGGCACAAGGTAAAGACACCACCGTCGAGGGACCGATGGCCAAGCTTTTCTCCACTGAAGCCTACGCACGCATTGCCGGTGAGCTGATGGATGCCATCGGTCCGGGGTGCCTCACCAGCGCGACCGAGGCTCCACGCGCCCTGAACATCATCGAGCACGCATACCGGCAGAGCCAGGTCACCACGATCTACGGTGGCACCAGCGAGGTCCAACGCAGCATCATCGCCGAGCGCGGGTTGGGTCTGCCCCGCAGCCGCACCGCATGACGTCGCCGCCGCTGCCCCTGGCCGGGATTCGCGTCCTCGACCTCACCCGGCTGTTGCCCGGCAACTACTGCACGCTGGTGATGGCCGCGCTCGGTGCCGACGTGATCAAGGTGGAAGACAAGGGCCCCGGGGACTATATCCGCAACTACGGGACCCAGGTCGAAGGCACCGGGGCTCTGCATCGCATCGTCAACCGCGGGAAGCGGTCGATCTGCTTGGACCTGAAGGACTCCAGCGACCGCGAGGTATTCGACCGTCTGCTGGCCACCTCGGACGTCCTGGTGGAGTCATTTCGTCCTGGGGTGCTGGCACGACTCGGCTACGACGCAGAACGGCTTCATGCACTACGCCCGTCTCTGGTCATCTGCTCCATCAGCGGCTTTGGATCCGACGGACCATTGGCGCAGAATCCCGGGCACGATCTGAATTTCTTGGCGCTTTCCGGCCTGCTCCACCACACCGGGCGGGCGGGAGAAATGGCCGTTCCCTTGCCTATCCCGCTCGCCGACCTGCTCGCCGGCATCAACGCCGCGCTTTTCACGATCCCATTCGTGACCCACTCGGCAGCGACGGGTGTAGGTGCTGTGATCGACACCCCCATGATCGAATCCCTTGCGCTGCTACCGACATCGCTGATGGCCGAGTTACTGGCCGGAAAAGATGTCGGCGGGCGCGGCGACTTCGCGCTCGGCGGTGGACTGGCGACGTACGCGGTGTATCGCCTGCAGGACGGCGAGGTTGCCGTAGTGGCGCAGGAAAAGCATTTCTGGGACGAGCTGGTCAAGCTGGCCGGTTTGGAGGATCTGCGGCACCAACAGCGAGAGCCGGCCGCGCAACCCGAGATCCGCGCACGGTTGGCGAAGTTCTTCGAGGGCCTGACCCGAGAGGACATTGGCAAGCTCACGGCGGACCGTCCCGGGTGCATCACAGTCGTCGACAGCTACCGGCAAATGATCGACAGTGACCATGCCGTTTCTCGCAACTACGTGGTGCAGGAACCGGGCGAGCCGCTGGCGATGCTGCAGCTTCCGGTCACCGTTGACGGACACCGCCTGCATACCGGTCGACCGGCGCCGAGCCAGGGTCAGCACACGCAGGAGATCCTGGAATCGCTTGGCTTGCAAGAGAACAGCAAGACGGACAATGGCGATTGACCCCGCGGCGGTGGGTTCGTCGGTTGGACCCGTCCACCGGGAGTGGACTGACATGGAGACGATGCTCTACGCCTTGGGCGTCGGTGCAGGCGTTGACGAGCCGGCTTTCACCACCGAAAACTCCCACGGAGTGTCCCAGCAGGTCCTCTCCACATTCGCAGTGGTGTTGTGCGCCGACGTCGGCGCGCTACGCACGGTCGGCGACATCGACTACGGACGGCTGGTACACGCCGGCCAAGCCTTCCGGTTGAGTCGCCCGCTCCCACCCAGCGGCTGCTTGATCGTGACCAGCGAAGTAACGGCCATCTTCGACAAGGGTCCGGGCAAGCATGCCATCATCGAGATCACCACTCGCGGAGTCGTTTGTGATACAGCAGAACTCGTCGCTGAAGCGCTGTCGACTGTGTTGATCCGCGGCGCAGGAGGCTTTGGCGGTCAAGCCGACACAGCGCCATCGCCGCCTGCCGTTCCCGACCGCGAACCCGATGTGGTGCGGGTCGGGCAGACCACTGCAGATCAAGCGCTGCTCTACCGACTCAGCGGCGACCGAAATCCATTGCACAGTGACCCGTGGTTCGCCTCCACGAAAGCCGGTTTCCCGCGGCCGATTCTGCATGGCCTATGCACCTACGGCTTTGCCGGGCGTGCGCTGACGCAGGCGCTGTGCGGCGGGGATGCAACCAAGTTGACAGCAATGAGCGGCCGCTTCAGCGCCCCAGTCTATCCGGGTGATTCGCTGCTCACCGAAGCATGGATCACCGGCCCCGGCTCAGCGCTGTTCCGCACGGCCGCCGTCGACGACCAGGGCCGTCGAGACGTGCTGGTCAACGGCACCGCGCACTACGTCGACTGATTCGGCTAAGAGCGATCCGTCAGCGATCGGACTGGCATGAGGCGGCGAATCGAATCGCCTCGTGCTTGTTCTGCGCTTGCGCCAAGTGCCATGACCAACCTTCGTGGCCCAGCGATGCTTCCGCACCAAGTAGCACGGATAGTTGATTGAGGCGATTGAGCGCCATCTTCGTCCATTGCAGCGCTTCCCGGGGCATCTCGAGCAGTCTGTCCACGACCGCAGCGACCGCGTCGTCGAGTTGATCCCGCGGGACGACTTTGGTCACCAGTCCGGCATCGAAGAGCTCCTGAGCCGAGAGGGTTTGACCAAGCAGGTAGAAGCTCTTCGCCCGATGCACCCCGATCGAGAGCGGAAGAGTCAGGCAACCGCCGTCGCCGGCAACGAGATCCATCGCCAAGTGGGAATCGCCGAACGTCGCTCCCTCGGCGGCCACGATGATGTCGCCGAAACTGGCAATGGATGCACCGAGTCCAACCGCTGCGCCGTTGAGCCCGACAACGATGGGCTGCGGCAGCTCGACCATGTCGCGAAGCAGCCACTTGGCCTCCCGCATCAATCGAAGCCAATCGCCCTCACCGACGCCGGCATACCATTGCATGTCCGCAAGGGGCATAAAGGTGTCGCCCTCACCGGTCAGAACAACGACTTTGACGTCATCGGAACGAACTTCGCAGAACAGGCGGGAGAACTCGGTATGTTCCTCCCCGTTGCCGGGCCGACGAATCCGCACCGTCAGCACGTCACCGTCGCGCTGCACGTCTAGTTCACGAAATTTCTCGTAGCGACTTGTCATCGCGTTACCCTCTTGCTTCCGTCAGTTCGCTCACTCGTCGGGGAATTGAGGGGCGCGCTTGGCATAGAAGGCTCGCCGACCTTCAGCGATTCCTTCGGTACCCCACATCATCGCGGCCGCGGTCGTACTCTCGAACAACGAGCGGTCTGCGATCTCGCGATTCAAGGCAGCCTTGACAACTTCTGTCGCCACGCGCGGAAGTTGCGTGAAGCTGGCGGCCATCTGATGCGCCGCCCTGTCCAATTCGCCATCAGCGACGACCTCGGCGGCCAGCCCGAGCTCGTAAGCCTGTGCGGCACTCAGCCGTTTTCCTAACCAGGCGACTTGTTTGGCTCGTGCTCGACCGATGAGCTCCCCCAGCCGAATCAGTGCGAACGCGGGCACGGCGCCAACAGAAATCTCGGGCAGCCCGAATTGGGCGCTGTCGGACGCGACGACCAAATCGCATGACATCGCGAGCTCGAATCCTCCCCCTAGCGCGTATCCACGTACCGCCGCGATCACCGGCTTGCGCAGGTGTTCGATCTGACGGAAGACGCCGATGGCGTCGTACACGTAATCTCGACCGGCAGCGACTCCTCGGTCGAACACCGAGATGTCGCCGCCGGCCGAAAAGTGCTCACCCGCGCCGGTCACGACCACCGCTCGCACCGCGCGGTCCGCGGCCAGGGTTCGGAATGCGTCGCCAAGGTCAGCGAGCATCTCCGGGCCAAGAGCGTTGCGCCGCTTGGGTGCATCAAGGGTGATCGTGCCGACCGCGTCAGAGATGGCAACCGTGACCGAAGAACTGTTTGGCATCGTCAAACCCTTCTTCTTGCCAACCTGCCCATCGCGCGTCGGGACCGCTCAGCTGACGAGGTGAGAGACGTCAAGGCTGTAGAGGTCCGCCGCATTCCGCCACAGGATCCGTTCCTGAACGTCCGGCGCCGCATGGCCCATTGCCGACTCGATGGTTGTCGCGACCTCGTCAAAGGCGATGCAGGTGGCATGCGGGTAATCGGTCTCGAACAACAGGTTGTTTACGCCGATGCGATCGAGGTGATACTGGTCCAGCTTCTCGAACCAGTAGTTGACATACACCTGGTTGCGAAAGTACTCGCTCGGCTTCGCCTTGAATTCCGGCTTGTCCTTCCACACCTGCAACTTGTCGAAGTGGTAATCGACCGAATCGAGCACGAAGGGAACCCAACCCATACCGCTTTCGACCGAGAAGAACTTCAAGTCCGGATGGCGGGCCAGCACACCAGAATTCAGCAAGTCGACCAGCTGCTGGGCGTTGTCGAGGAATATCGCCGTCGTCAGCCGCGCATGCGATGCCGAGTATCCTTCCACCTCTTCGCGGGTGGTGTTGATATGGGAACCCAGGTCGCCGCCGCCGGCGTGGAAACTCACCGACATCCCAGCCTCGTTGACCGCTGCCCACAGCGGATCCCAATGGCGGTCGGCCATATATGGCTGGCCGTGCAGGTGAGGTGCGGCGGTCGTGACGATGCCTTTGAAGTCCATGGCTGCGCAGCGCTGGATTTCCTTGATCGACTCCTGGATGTCCCAGTACGGAATAACCGCAAGACGAATAAAGCGCTTCGGCGCCACTGACGTGAAATCTGCGATGAAGTCGTTGTACGCGCGAACGCAGTCGAGCTGGAAATCCGCTGAATCGACTGCCTTGTAAAAGCCTTCGTAGCCGAAGAAGGACAGATTGGGGTAGAGCGCGGCGATGTCTACGCCGCTGGCGTCCATCACCTTCAGCCGCTCATGGGGATCGAATGCCGACGGATGGACGGTCTCAAACGACTGGGGCGTGTCAGCGCCTCCGGATCCACCGTCGATGCGACGCGGAGATCCATCGGCATTCTTGGCGAAGTTGCTGTGGCCCACCTGATTTGCGGCCCGGTTGTCGCCGATGAACCATGCCTGGCGGTTCTCGCCAACGTCACGCACGTGTGGGATGAGGTTCCCCCACTTCGCCTTTGACATCCGCGAAGTCCACAGGTCAGCGGGCTCGGTGACGTGCGTGTCGGTATCAATGACCGGCACACCAGATGCGGTACTCATCAATTACTCCCCTTCGTCGGCTGTGCCGGGCCCTGTTCCTTACGGCCGGCAGAGGCAGTGTTGTCAGGCGGAAGGCCCGCGTTCTCTGGTCCATCCGCGATGTCGTGCAGGTAGTCGACCGGATCCACCTGCAGACAGGTGTGCGCAACCACCACCGGTGCGACAGCGCCACCTTGTATAAACGGTCATTCATTTATAGCAGAGCCCGTCGGATTCTGTAAACACCATCGGTTCAACTCGCCCGCACCGGCGTTGGCTGGCCCGTGCCCTGCCGCGAACGGCCGAACCTCAAGACTTCGTCGCGGTTGCCGGGCTTTTGATGGCGAACGCCTCGCCTTCGGGGCCGTCCGCGCGAGCGGGGCGCCGCACTGAGTGCGCTTCGGCAACGGTCCCGAATTCGTCGCGGCTCGGCATCGTGTTCGCCGAAAGCCTTCCGCGGCACATCGATCAGCAGTTCGGAGACTCGGGCCGACAATCTCTCGGCGGGCTTGGGTGTCGGACTGCTCGACATTCCCGAGACTCACGAAAATTGTCCCTAAGCATGTGACACTATATTAACAAGCGATCATTCTTAACCCGAGGATCTGCGGTTGGCGTTGCTTGGACAGTCCGATGATGAGGAGGTTGTGCATGACGATGTCGAGACGGATCGAGCAGACATGCGCCTGGTCCGGGGTGGGTTTTCGAACGCGCACTGAGGAGAAATGATGATGGAATCACGCATCAACCGGGTCCTCTGCTGGTCGGGTCCGTTGATGGTGGCGCTGTTCCTCATCTCGTTCCTATTCATAGCTGGATACTTTCCGCCGTCGCGTCCCAGCGCGACAGCAGCCGAGAACGTCACGATGTACGCCGACGACCATGTGCGCATCAAAGCCGGGATGATCGTGGCAATGTTCGCGTCAGCGCTGCTGACGCCGTGGGGCGTTGCCATCAGCGGGCAACTGGAGCGCATCGCGGGAGCCAAACCGCTCGCCAGGACCCAGATGTTGTGCTCGGCACTGGGGGCGCTGACCTTCATCTTCCCCATGACACTGTGGATTGCGGCCGCATACCGGTTCGACGAGCGAAGCGCCGACATCACGCAGACGCTCCATGACATCGGTTGGCTGCAGTTCGTGTGCGTGGCGTGGGTAGCGTTCCTTCAAATGCTGAGCATCGGAGCGGCAGTCTTGATCGACCGCAGCGCCGCACCCCTCATCCCACATTGGGTCGGCTACCTCAACCTGTGGGCCGCGGCGGGTGTGTTTCCCGCCGGACTGGTCCCGTTCTTCCGAGAGGGCCCGTTCGCATGGAATGGCGCGATCGGGATCTATCTGCCGCTGGTCGCGTTCTGCATTTGGCTGCTGACCACCAGTTGGGCGGTCTACCGTGCCAACACCAGGCAGATCGAAGCCCTGGAGTCCAATACCCCTGTCGCGCAGGCCTGACGGGGTAGGACGAGCCCGGTTGGGGAGAGTTCGCCGTGGGCGGAGTGGGGTCTGTTGGCGCTGTAGTCGAGTCGAAGCGCCACGAGTTGAGCAGTTCACGGAGCCTGCCGTTGAGCGACTCGATCCGGGCGTTCTGACACGGCGAGCGGGGATCGCAGAAAAGTGAACCGGTACTTGTTGAATCGACACTAATCGGTGACGGCGTGCGCCACGAATTCGGGACCGTCGCCGAAGCAGCCGCACCTCATCGGATTTGAAGCAGAGACGAACGCTGAGCGGTGGCTACCGACGGGGTGCCCTGATGCGCATTGCCAAGGGCGCTACCTGGTATTAATATACGTTCATACATATGGCCGGAGGTTTCGTCCGGCAACAGCTCGAAATGAACTGCCCCGAAGGAGTGGCGTGGTAGATCAATCAGCAGCGGGGACGACAGGGGCACCGTTCGAGCTGTTCGTGGAGGCCGGGAAGATCCGCGAATTCGCCCGGGCCACGTCGGCTGACCATCCGTTGTTCCGAACCGGCGAGTGCAGCCCCCCGACGTTTCTCACCACCGCATTTCACTGGCAGACAGACGATTCCGATGTCCTGCCTGCCGCCGATCTGCATCCGCAACGGTCGCTGCACGCCGAACAGGAGTTCATCTTCCACGGCCCCCCACCCGCCGCGGGTCAACGCTTGACTGGGGTGAGCCGAGTAGATCGCATCTATCGAAAAGCGGGGCGACACGGTGACCTCACCTTTGTCGATATCGTCACCGAATACCGCGACGAGGGCGGCAGTCTCGTAGCCGAGACGCGCCTGACGGGCGTAGAACGCGGTGCGTGATTGATGCGCGTCGCAACGTTGTTACCCCAGGCGATCGACGACGTTTCGGTGTTACCCGCAGCGCTCGAGGAGCTCGGCTACGACGACCTCTGGATCGGCGAAAGCGCCCACGATGCCTTCCTCCAGTCGCTCGGGGTCAGTAACGCGACGAGCACCATATCGGTCGGCACCGCCGTCACGATCGCGTTCGCCCGAACACCGATGACGGTGGCGATGGCGGCATATGACCTGGCGCGGTATTCAAGCGGTCGGTTCCGCCTAGGGCTCGGCAGCCAGGTCCGCGCTCACATCGAGCGGCGCTTTTCCATGCCGTGGTCGCATCCCGTCGACAGGCTCCGGGAGTTCATCGCAGCGTTGAAAGCGATCTGGACGGCGTGGCAGGACGGCACCCCGTTGCGATTCGCCGGGCGGTTCTACAACCACACGCTGATGACCGACTTCTTCACCCCCGAGCGCCATCAATGGGGTCCTCCCCCCATTTACCTCGCCGGCGTCGGTCCCCGCATGCTGCGGCTAGCCGGCGCCGCCGCCGATGGCCTGATCGTGCATCCCCTTCACGGCCAACACTTTCTCGACGACGTCGTTCTGCCCGAGTTGCGCCGCGGGGCCGACGAAGCCGCCCGGACGGCGATGCCCGAGGTTTGGGCGTCGGTATTACTGGCTACTGGGCGATCACGCGGCGATATCGAGGCCGCGGTTGAGAAGGTCAGGAGCCAAATCGCCTTCTATGCATCCACGCCGGCCTATCTACCGGTACTCCGCCACTACGACGCAGAGCATCTTCACGCTCAACTTCACGACCTATCACGAAACGCGCAGTGGGACACGATGAGCGATCTCATCCCCGACAGCCTCCTCACGCAACTAACGATCATCGGCACTCCGGCCGATGTCGGCCCCGAGATCGCGCGTCGGTATCAAACGACCGTGACCGGCGTGACGCTGCAATTGCCCGACGCCCGCGACGTGGCGCTGCATCGTGCCGTCTTGGCCAGCGTGCGCGGGGCTATCGACCACAACGCACTGAACTGACGCACAACACACGAGAAGGGCAGACACCAACTGTGGCAACCGAAGACGAACCGTTGAACGTGAAGAGTCTCGCCGAAAGCACGGCTCTGATCATCGGCGGCACTGCCGGTGTGGGCCTGGCATCGGCCCACCAGCTCGCGCAATCAGGCGTCTCGCGCATCACATTGGTCGGCCGAAATCAGGAACGTGGTAACGCGGCATGCGAAGCGGTCGCCGTGCACGGCGCAAAAGTCCAATTCATCAGCGCTGATGCGGGCGACGCTGATGACGCGGTGCGCGTGGCCGATACGGCCGCCGCCGATATGGGCAGCATCGACATCATGGTGTGCTCAGTTTCCCCCGACGTCCACTTGAACTATCTGCACCGCTATCCGATTCACGACATCGCTTCCACTCTCAATCAGATCGCGCTGCCACCCCTCAACATGACGCGCGCGGTGCTGCCGGTGATGCGCGAACAACGCGGCGGCTCGATCATCAACGTCGCGTCCGACGCTGCCAAGGTGACGACGCCAGGCGAATCCGTGGCGGGAGCGGCAATGGCCGCCATTGTGATGTTCACCCGCACCGTGGCGATGGAAGTCAAGCGGTGGGGGGTGCGCGCCAATGTGTTGACACCCTCGCTGATCGCAGACACGCGTTCGACGGAGCGCATTTTCCAGGATCCCTTCCTCACCAAGCTGTTCACCGACGTGGCCGGCCATGCGCAACTCGGCGTCGCAGAAGCCGCTGATCTCGCCGCGATGGTGGTGTTCCTCGCCAGTCCGGCGGCTCGGCGTCTCACCGGCCAAGCCATCAGTGTCAATGGTGGTATCTCGGCGGCCTGAACCAATTCGCCGACGCCAAATCCGGGCAGGCCCATCTCCTCGGTCAAGGCTGCTCAGCTAGGGCGGTGACCCGTCCGAGTCGCGTCGCGTTGTCTGCGAGAACAATTCGTGCACCGAGGGGGGCTCGAGCAGGATCGGCGCAATTGGCTGACAGCTAGCCAGATAAGCTCTCAAAGGCGCGCGATGTTGAGGCAACTCTGTCAACGAACGCCCGAAGGACGGAGTGCAGCGTAGGGCCAAGAGGGTAATCGCCAGGTGCGTCCGTGGCAGGACTGAGGCCGCATATCCAGTTACCGCGGTGGCTCCCTACGGGCTCGCTAGTTGCTGACTTGGTCCATCCTCATCGAGCCGCAGACCCCGTGTTCCGAGCCATACATCGATTCGTTCGGCGACGACGGCCCATCCGGGCTCGAGCATCATGTCATGTCCTATGTCGGAAAAGAATTCCGCCTCAGTGCGATACGCGTGTGCCGTCGCTCGCACTTCGTTAGTGGTGAACGCGCCGTCGCATTCCGCACCCAAGACCAGCACCGGCGCCGTAACGAGTTCGGGTTTCGGCAAGTCCAGAAACATCGCGTCCACGGTGATCACTCGCCAGCTCTCTTGCTGAACCCGCCTCACACAATCAACGACCAGGGGCTCAGGGGTGCCCGGCGAGAACATGTATTCACGCGCACACGCCGGACTGACCATCGCCATCGTGTCGCCGGTGAGAACTGATTTCAGAATGAGCCAGGGGTGCCGCCTTGCGAATCGCAGCATCGCCGCACCTGCACCTCGTGAGGGAAGGGATGCCAGAAGAACGCCGGCAGGTGCTTCGTGCGACTCCAGGTACTTCTGCACAATACCCCCGCCCATGGAGTGGCCAATCACAACAGGTCTTTTGGGCAGGCTGTCCGCGACGGACGCGACGTCGCGGACGTAATCGGTGATCGAACAGGAGCGGAGCGGCTTGGATGTTGGGCTGTTTCCATGGCCGCGAAGACTCACCGCTAGCGCGCGATAGCCCTTCTCGGCGAAGAAGTCCAGAAAGTGTTCGTCCCAGCACCACGCCCCATGCCAGGCCCCGTGAACGAAGAGCAGCGGCACCGGGTGGGACTCGCTGCAAGCCCCTTTGTCGATTACCTCAAGCATGCCCCAGACTCCTCTTTGGGGCATCTACGGAAGCGTGACACCCTCTCGTTAACTGAAATGACGGTCAGGATAGCTTCCGGCCACGTGCCGCATTGCCATGCCAGGGCAACCGAAATCCGTTCTCGCTCAGCCCATAGCCGAGCGTGCCGTCGCTGAGCCTGTACTCCATGATCTGCTCGGCCACGACGAACGCATCCAGCGGAAAGATCCAGCTGAACAACGGTGAGGCTGTGAACGTGAATTCACGGCCGGTTTCATCGTCGAACGTCCATTGCATCGACTTGACCGAGAACCGGTCCGGGCCATACTCAATCGTCTCCGCGAAGCTGTTGACGCGGAGCCACTGCTGACCATCGTGGAACATCCGCATGTACGAGCTTTGGCCACCCGTCGACATGCCATGGACCCCGGCGAACGCCATCCCGTTGGCGAAGATAGGCCAGGCCGTTCGGTAGTGCTGCAGCGCATTCCAGTTGCGTGGACCGGCTGCGATGTCGCGAAATTCCGTTCCGGACAACTCGATCCGCTCACCACGAACGACGACGTGGCCGGTCATCGAGCACGGTCCCTCCAGGTGGACCGTGGCCAATTCGCTCGCGAACGTGCTTTCAGCTTCCTGTGTCATCGCCAGACAATCAGCCATTGGTGCGGTCGATTGCCAGTCGAGTTCGAATGCGAAGTCCCCATCGGCGAAGCTGATGTGCGTGTGAGTCACCGGCGCGACAGACTGGACCTTCATCCCGGCGATCGCTAGTCCATCAGCGGGACGGGCGTCTGTGTAGGGAAGATTCAAGTTGCTTCGCGCGAAGACCGGCAGCCCATCGGAAAAGACGATCAACCAGTTGTTGGCCTGTTTCTGGTTGGGAAGCAACCCTATCCGGATGACGCAGCCCATGCGGGTCGTCGGATCATAGGCGTTGTAGTAATAGCTCTGGTTCCAGAGTTCGATGTTTGGGTCGACAATGAGCCCTTCGTACTTGGCGTAGTCAGTCATTGGTCACCAGCTGGTTGTTCGATGGATCGGCGAGAGATTCGATCGAGGGAAGACCATCAGCGGGTTCAAAGCCTTGGCTACGAGCCCATACGCGCTGACGCAGGATGTCGTTCTGCGATTGAGTGAGAACGATGGTGGCAACCTCAGCACGCCAGGCCTGTGCCTCGTCTTCGGTGAAGGTCACATCGATGACATGGTCGAGCTCAGATCGAATGGCGCGGGCCATGGCCAGGAGATCGGCAGGATCCGCCCCGGGACGGGAGAGCAGGGTCTTGGCCGAGTGGGCCGTGGCGGTCAAGCCGGACAGTGCCTCAGCGACGGTGCCGCTGCAACCCGCCAGGCAGCTTGCCAACTCCTCGGCGAATGCGACCAGCTCTGTCAGTTCGTTTCGATCACACTGATATTGCACGGGGAGCTGCTCTGCCATCAGCATCAGCGTGGCAATGACGAGCCGTGACTGCTCTTGTGCGGGCACGTTGAGGGGGTCAACCGCCGGCATCACCGTCTCGGCCATCGCCTTGATCATGGTCTGTAACTGGATGTCGTAACGCATCAACATGCGTCAATCTCCGTTCTCGAGCAGTTGTTGAATTCCCTGGAGGATCGCGCCGCCGAGGCCGACACACCACATCAGGGTGATGTCCTGGTGCGTTTTGGCGCCCCGAGCCACTCGATAGCTCGTCCCCATGGTGAGAACGGCGATGCTGAAGGCGTTGAAGACGCTGTAGTAGTGCAGGCGTTTGGGGTCGACGTGCAGACCCGACGCCTGTTCGTAGGCGGCAAACAACTCGTCAGGCGGCAGCAGGCCGTTCGCCAGGAAGGTCTTGCCGTCTTCGGCGATGTGCCCAAGAGCCGGTGACGTGAGCCATGCGAGATCTTGATGGCGATCACCAATCCGGCCGAGCTCCCAATCCAGGATCGCAGTAATCTGGCGGTCAGCTTCGGTGAACAGATAATTTCCCGTGCGATAGTCGCCATGCACGACCGAGAGTCGTTCCACCGGTGGCATATTCGCGCGTAACCAGTGCGACGTCAGGCGCATCAAAGGAATGTCTTCTTCACAGTCTTCTTCCCACACGCGGGTCCACCAGTTGATGGCCCACTCCACGCTTTGCGTCCCGGGATCAGGGATGTCAAATGCGCTCATGTCCGACTGGGTGAAATCGAAGGTGTGGATCGCAGCGAGGTGTCGCACCACCTGTGGCGCCAGGGCTTGACGAAAATCGGGTCCGAGATTCGTGCCGAGGCCAGAGACACCACCGGTGGCAGTTGTGGGCTTCGCGGTGCCTGCGACGTGGCCGTAGATGAGTCCCGGATAGGGCAAGTGGTCGGCATCGGCATCCAGCCAGTAGACCGGAGGAACGGGAACCACGCCCTGAAAGGCCTTGATGAGCTGGAATTCTCGCAGACGGCTGGTTTCCACGATCGACTCGGCCGGTTCCATGCGCAACACCAGCGATGTTTGAGTCCGGGTGCCGCCGGGCGGGATCCAGTCGAGCGTGAATGCCATCTGCAGTTTGGATGCACCCCCACCCATCCACCGCGCGTCGGAGACGGTGAACGGCTCCTCGACGTGCGCGTCGATCAGTGCGATGACGGCGGTCGTCAGGGCATCCAGTGAGGGCGGCGAGAAGCTTCCGGTGGCGCGGTTGGTCAGGCGTCGCGTCAGCACTCGGTCGATCTCGGACTCGGTGACGTAGCGTCGCCTGAGATCGTCGATCCACTCGCGGCTGGGAGCGTTCTTGTCCAAACGTCCTTGGGTCTCAGCGTTCGAAGGAAGTGCGCGCGGCATATCCGAATCGTATCGCCGATGAAGGCAAAAGTGTTCATACTCACAGTGATTAGCTATCGGCAGAGTGAAATCACTTGTCACTGACCGTATTACTAGATATCAATGAGAAACGCAGATGGCGTCGCCCACCGCAAGGGGTTTTAGGTAGATGCCGAAAGTCGTTGTCCCGCCCAGGTCACCGGGCGGGACCGCGACCCACTTGGCCGGGGCGGTCAGTCGTTAAACGACGCCGCTTTGGCTAAGGCTCTCGAACGCGTCCCCTTCGATGCCAACCTCGGCGAGCAATTCACGGGTGTGCTCACCGAGCCTGGGGGCGGCGCGCTGCACCCGGTACGGCTGTCCCGCGACCTTGCCGGCCTCGCCGATGTAGGTGAACGGGTTCCCGTCGGGATCCGGCGCATCCACGAGGACGCCTCGCGTTTGCACATGCGGGTCCTGTGCCGCCTCGACCAAGCTGTTCGGTACTGGGGAGCAGGGGAAGTCATGCTTGAGAGCCAGGTCCACCCATTCGGCGCTCGGCCGCTCCAAAAAGATCTCCGTGAGGACCTCGCGTAGCTCCCCATCGTCCGCGAAGTCGACCGCCGAGACGGAATCGACGTGCTGTTCGGCGAGGTCGTCGCGCCCGGCGGCGCGGCAGAAGTTGTTCCAGAACTTGCGCTCGATGGCCCCGAACAATACGGCCTTACCGTCACTGGTCTCGTAGTACTGGTACTTGGCCCAGGTGATTTCGTCGGCCTCGGCTTCGGCGAGGTTCGTGCGATCGGTGATTCGGTCCTCGTTGAGTGAGATGGTCGCGGCCACCCAGGCATGCGCCAGCACACCGTCAACTCCGGCAACATCAATGAAAGTGCCTTCCCCGGTGCGCTCTCGCTGCAACAGAGCCGCCACGATGTGCAGGGCGGCATGCACGGCACCGGCTGACGTCGCCTCGCCTCCAGAGCGGGCATCGCGCTGTTGGGAGCAGGACACCGGCCGACCGAGTGTGCGGTGCAACAATCCGTCTTCCCCTTTGAACACCGGGGTGGCGCCCGCCAGCGCGGTCATCATCTGACCGTGCGTGGGCATCAGGGCGTACGGCCCGTCCGAGCCGAAACCGCTGTATTGGCAATAGACGATGCGCGGAAACCGGGCCTGCTGCTCGGCGTAACCGATGCCGAGCTTATCGCAGCTGCCCGCGATGTTGCCGTCGACGAACACATCGGCGGTCGACAACAGCCGCCAAAACACATCTCGTCCCGCGTCCTGGCGCAGATCGAGTCCGACACTGCGCTTGTGCTTGTTGACCTGGATGTGCAGGGGGCTGTTGTCCGGCGAGATCTGGCCGGCCGTCGTGCGAATGTAATCGCCGCGCTTGGGGTTTTCGATCTTGATGACGTCGGCACCCAGATCACCCAGGACGGTGCCTACGGTGCTTCCGTTCAGCAGGGTCGCCGACTCCAAAACCCGGACCCCCGACAATAATTCACTCATTCTGATCCATTCCTCTCGGGCGCGGGGCCGGCCCCAGCCATTTTCTTCTGCCATCCCGATCCAAGCTGCGCACCCACCGTGTGCATCAGCCCTCCATCACCCGACGGCAGACAAAGTCCGGTGATATATGCGGCGTCGTCGGATACCAGAAACAGTGCCGTCTTGGCGTTGTCGAGCAACGTCGGCGGGTGATCGAGCTTCAGCGGGTAGGGCGCGCGGTCGGGGTTCCACGTGCGCAACTCATCGTAGGAGAGGCCGTCGACGTCGGCGTCGGTGGGCCGCAGGAAGTTCGCCGACATCCCGCCGCTCGGGCACAGCGCGTTGATTCGGATGCCGGCCGCGCCCAATTCCCGGGACAGGGTCATGACCAACGCATTCAAGCCACCCTTGCTCGCCGAATAGGCGTGTGAGCCGGGATAGGCGCGCAGCGCTGCCATCGAGGATGTCGTGAGGATCGCACCCCCGCCGTTCTCGCGCATCGGTTTGACGGAGTGCTTGCAGCACAAGAACACTCCCATCAGGTTCACGTCCAACGTCGTGCGCCACGCCTCCACCGTGAAGTCCTCGAGCGCGACGGCGCCGAGCCCTGGCGACATGATCCCGGCGTTGGCATACATGACGTCCAAGCGGCCGTACGACTTGACGGCGGTGGCGACAAGGCTTGCCACTTGCGCTTCGTCACGCACGTCGGTCTGGGTGTGGGTGACCCGACCCCCGCGTTGCTTGATCTCGTCAGCGACGGCTGCAACACGCCCTTCGTCGATATCGGCCAGGGTGAGATCAGCGCCCTCCTCGGCGAACAACAACGCCGATGCCCTGCCGAGTCCTGATCCCGCGCCGGTTATCACTACCGACTTGCCTTCGAGTTTCACACCTAACTCCCTATGCCGTCGTGGAATCGGCGGTGCTTGCGGGCAAGCCGATGCTCTTGATTTCGAGGAACTCTTCGAACCCGGCGATGCCGTGTTCGCGGCCGAGGCCGCTTTGCTTGTACCCACCAACCGGGGTGTCCGGTGCCAGCCAGATGGCGCCGTTGATGCTCAAGGTTCCTGTGCGAACCCGCCGCGCCACGTTAAGCGCGCGCTGAGTGTCGGCACTCCAAATCGTGCCGCCGAGCCCGTAACTGCTGTTGTTGGCGATGCGCACCGCATCGTCGTCGTCGTCGTATCCGATCATCACCAAAACCGGACCGAACACCTCTTCCTGCGCGATGGCGGAATCCGGGTCAGCGTCTGCAATCAGCGTTGGTTCGATGTAGAAGCCCCGCGCCGGCGAAGCCGGGATGCCGCCACCGGTCACCACCCGCGCATTTCTCCGCGCCGATGTGATGTAGCTGAGCACCCGCTCACGCTGCACCGCACTGATGAGCGGACCCATCATGGTCTTCGGTTCGGTCGGATCGGCCGGCGTCATTGCCTCCATGGCCTGCTTGGCAATCTCGACTGCCTCGGCGTAGCGCGCCGACGGCACCAGCAGACGGGTCGCCAGCGAACAACTTTGACCCGCGTGCACGCACACCGCTTTGGCGCACGCTCGCACCGCCTCGGCCAGGTCCGCGTCGTCGAGCACGATGGCCGCCGACTTTCCGCCGAGCTCTAGGCACACCCGCTTGATGGAATCCGCTGCGCTGCGCATCACGCGCCGACCGGTGGCGGTCGAGCCGGTGAAGGTGATGAGGTCGACATCCGGTGACGTGGTGAGGACCTCGCCGAGCATCGGATCCGCACCCGTCACGACGTTGAGCACACCGGCGGGCAGGTCCGTGGAAGTGTGGGCGATGCGGCCGATTTCGGTGGCCGACCACGGGGTGTCTGGGGCCGGCTTGAGCACGACCGTGCAGCCTGCGGCCAGGGCCGGTGCCAGCTTGCTCATGTTCAAGTAGAAGGGGAAATTCCACGGCGTGATCGCGGCCACGACGCCGACTGGCTCGCGTCGCACAACGCGATTGGTGACCGTCCTGCCGCGGTGCAGCTCCGGCAATGAGGTCTCGTACTGATAGTTGAGTGCCATGTCGGCCCAGAACTCCAGATCGGCGATGGGAGTTTCCAGCTGCACGCCGCGGGTCAGCATGATGGGGCTGCCGCTTTCCGTGACGATCAGTTCTCGCAGCCGGGCTTGTTCGGCGACGAGGGCATCTCGCAACTGCAGCAGCGTCGCGCGCCGCAGGTGCGGATCGTTCGCCCAGTCGGTGTGATCGAAGGCGTGCCGCGCGCCGGCGATTGCGGCGTGCACGTCCTCGGCTGAGCCGTCACATGCAAGGCCGGCGACTTCCGCGGTGGCGGGGTTGATGACCTCGTAGGTCGCGCCGCCGGAGGCTTCTCGCAGCTGACCATCGATCAGCATGCGCGCATCGACCGCCGCAGCGGCCACGGGCTGTTCACTCACCTGTGCCACCTACAGAATCCAATCGTCTTCGCCACGATCAGCCAGATCGGCGCCCAGGCGGCATAGCGCAGTGGCCGACCCGCCGAGGCTCAGCTCGAGCCGCTTGGCCCACAGGGTATAGCGGTGCAACGGATAGTCGCGGTCGAGCCCGATTCCGCCGTGGACGTGGTGGGCTGCTCGTATCACCGTCGAAGCACCAACGGCTGCTTGATGTTTCGCGACGGCGACCTGGCGTCCTGCGGGCCGTCCCTGCGCCAGCAGCCAGGCCGCCTGCCGTGCGGTCAACTGCACAGCCCAAGCCTGGGTGAAGGCGTCCGCCAGCCGTTGGCCGACCGCCTGGAAGCGTGCGATCGGTTGACCGAAGGCCTCCCGTGTCTTGACATAGTCAGCCGCGAGATCCAGAGCGGCACCGACGACACCAGCCGTCATCGCACAAGCGGCGACCGTGGCGTGATCAACTACTCGAGCCACCAATTGATAGTCGTCGCGACTTCCGATCATCTCCTCGTCGGAAACCTCTACGCCATCAAAGACCAGATCGGCCTCGGGAACTGCGGTCGCCACCTTCTGGTGAACCATCGTGAGTCCGGGCCGATCGAGCGGAACCAGGAACAGCCGAGGTCCGAGATCGACAACATGCGCGGACACGATGGCCGAGGTGGCAAGCGGTGCTGCCGGAACGCAGATCTTGGTGCCCGACAGTTGCCAGCCAGTGGCGGAACGTACAGCGGTGGTCGACGGTGTCAGCGGATCGGCGCCACGCTCCGAGAGGGCTGCGGCAATTATGGCCTCGCCACTGGTAACCGATGTCAGCAACTCGTCGCGGCGCCGCGCATCAGGAAAGGCACTGAACGCGGGGATAATTGCGCCCAACGTCGACCAGAGCGGCACCGGCGCCACCGTGCGCCCGGCCTGTTCCAGGACGAGGGCACTCCCGACAAATCCGACGCCTGATCCGCCGTCCACCTCGGCGAGCCCGACCGCGAGTAGCCCTGAGTCGGCGAGCGCCGTCCAGGCCCGGCGGTCCCAGCCGGCGCCCTCGGGATCCTCTGCGGCCTCAAGCGCCTGCTTCGTGACGACTCGGCCGAAAACTTCCGACGCCAGTTGGCCGACGATCGATTCTTCTTCACTCAGAGTGAATTCCACTGTGATCTCCGGATCTCAACGGGAGCGCGGCAGGCCGAGGCCCGTCATGGCGACCAGTTCGCGCTGGATTTCGTTTGCCCCGCCGCCGAAGGTCAGCGCCAGATGGTGGCGGTACTGCGCTTCGACCATCGACCGAGCCACCGCACCGGGACTGCCCTCCTGTAGATAGCCCTGCTCACCGAGCACCTCCAGCAGCAGCTCCAGGACGGTGATAAACGATTCCGTGCTATTGACCTTGGTAGCGCTGACCTTGGCGATGTCTGTGACCTCGGAAAGAGCGTTGTCCCATGTCATAAGAGCCGCCACCGACAACTCGGCATATGCCTTCGCCAATGCGGCTTGCACCCACGGGCGGTCGATGATCCGCTCTCCCGAAGCAGTGGGTTCGGCCGCCCAAGCACGCACCACGTCGAACGCCGCGACGCACGCGCCCGGTGCTCCCATCGTCCTGCGCTCGAAGTTCAACTGGCTGGTGATGACCTTCCATCCGCCGTGCAGCCCGCCGACGAGGTTCGTGGCCGGCACCCTGACGTTGTCGAAGTGGACCGACGCGATGTCGTGGTCGTTGAGAAGGCGAAGCGGATGCACCATAATCCCGGCGGCATCCATGGGCACGATGACAACCGACAAGCCGGCGTTGCGCGGTTCCTCAGGGTTAGTCCGCACAGCCAGCCAGCAGTAGTCCGCGGTCGTGTGGAAGCTCGTCCACGTCTTTTCACCGTTGATGATGAGGTCCTCGCCGGCAGGTACCGCCGAGGTGCGGATCGCGGCAAGATCGGTGCCGGCCGACGGTTCGCTGTAGCCAATGCAGAACAGCGCGTCTCCGTCCAGGATCGCCGGCAGGAATTGGCGTTTCTGCTCCTCGGTCCCGAGCAGCATCAGGGTCGGACCGATGAGGTTCACGGCGATCACCGGGAAGGGCACACCCGCGCGAACCGCTTCGTCGAAGAAGATCAACTGCTCGGCGGCACTGCGCCCCTGTCCGCCGTACTCGGTCGGCCAACCGATGCCCAGCCATCGATCGTTCGCCAGCCGCTTGACGACCTTGCGCATGGCGGTACCACTGGGGTCATCGTGTAGTTGATGCCGCAGATCGTCGTCCAGGAGGGAGTTCATATAGACGCGTAGTTCGCCGCGCAGGGCAAACTGCTCTGCAGTCAGACCAAACCGCATTTGCGTGGCACTCCTTGTGCTTCGGACCACATACCAGTTCAATAAGTAATCGTACGTTAACCTAGTTTGTAAACAACGGTCAAGGAGCTGTCCGAGATGCACGACCCCGAGCACATCGTCATCCGTTCCATCATGGAAAGGCATGCTGCGCAGCGGCCCAGCGCCGTGGCGATCTCGTTCGAAGACGGGACCGCCTGGACGTATCAGCAGGCGCTCGAACAGGGCTACCGGGCGGCCCAACGGCTCCGCGCCGCGGGCATCGGTTCCGGAGACCGGGTCGCGATCCTGCTTCCCAATGGCCCTGACTTCCTTCGGGCGTGGTGGGGTACCAGTTTCCTGGGCGCGACGATGGCGGCGATCAGCCCGTCCTGGAAGGGCGACATGCTCGCCCACGCGCTGACGCTGTCGGGGGCGGCGCTGTTGGTAACCACACCTGCTTTCGAAGCGGCCGTGACGGGGTCGGGCTGTTCGGTGAGCGTGCTCGCGGCCGGCGACCTGGCGTCCGGACTTGCTAGTCCCCCCGAGCTCGAACGTCCACTGCAGATCTGGGACACCCACCACCTGCAGTTCACCTCGGGAACCACCGGACCGTCGAAGGCGGCTGTCGCGTCTTACTACCAGTTCCACATGACCGGTAGCTGGGCCGGCGATGGCTTGGGCTGGACCAGCGATGACATCGTGCAGTGTGACCTTCCGCTCTTCCACGCGGGGTCGCTGGCAGTTGCCGCGTCATGCCTTGCCCGCGGCGGTGTGTTGGCAGTGCGCTCCGCGCCGTCGATGACGCGTTACTGGCAGGTCGCCCGCGAAACGGGAGCGACGTTCGGCTTTCTGGTCAGCTCGATGGCTGCCTTTCTGTTGGCTCAACCCGAATCGCCTGCGGACCGCGATCACACGATGAGGGCGATGCTCGCGGCCCCACTTCCCGAGGACGTGGAGGCCTTCCGCCAACGGTTCGGCATCGAGCGCATCATCACCGCGTACGGGAGCAGCGAATCCAGCGCCCCCATCATCCAGGTGCCGGGTGAAATGCCACTGACGCCGGGGTCGTGCGGCAGAGTGCGGCCGCCGTTCGAGGCCAGACTTGTCGACGAGTTCGACATCGAGGTGGCCGAGGGACAGCCGGGCGAATTGATTCTGCGCAGCGACGAGCCGTGGTGCATCACCACGGGGTACTTCGGCGACGATTCGGCCACCGCGCGCGCCTGGCGCAACGGCTGGTTCCACACCGGTGACCAACTTCGGAGAGACAGCGACGGCAACTACTTTTTCGTCGACCGGTTGACCGATTCGCTTCGTCGGCGCGGCGAAAACATCTCGAGCTTCGAAGTGGAACGCGCGGTCGCGGCTTTCCCTGGTGTCGCCGAAGTCGCTTGCGTGGCAGCGCCGCCCGACAGCCACCTTGGCGTCGATGACGAGGTGAAGGTGTGGGTTGCCCCGGAGCCGGCAGCTGTGATCGATTTCCGGGCGATGGCTGAATTTCTGGTATCGCAGTTGCCCCATCACATGGTGCCGCGCTTCTACGAGGTCATCGATCAGCTTCCGAAGACGCCGTCGATGCGGGTGCAGAAGTTCCATTTACGCTCGTTGGGCAACAGCGATGCGACGTGGGACTTGGAGGCCACCGGGTTGCGTGTGACGCGCGCGGGACTGGTTCCGCGAGACGCGGCCGCCGCTGCGCCCAAAAGATGAGCGGCTGACGATGCGTCATCCCAACGCCGGCCCCCTGAACGACATGGTCGTGTTGATCACCGGGGCCGGTGTCGGCCAAGGGCGCTCACACGCCGTCACACTGGCTCAACGCGGAGCACACATCATCGCGCTGGACGTGTGCACCCAGGTCAGCGACAGCCTCCGCTACCCTTTGGCCACCTCGTCGGATCTTGACCAGACGTGTCGGTTGGTCGAGCAGTTGGGCCGACGATGCCTGGCGTTGGAAGTCGATGTGCGCGATTACACGGCAATGGTAGCCGCGCTCGATAGCGCACTCGATCACTTCGATCGCCTCGACGGCGTGTGCGCCAACGCCGGGGTCATCACCTTCCATAGCGGCGGCTCGCTGAGCATCACCCCCGAGGTGTTCGATCTGGTGGTCGATACCAACCTCAAAGGTGTCTTCAACACCGTGTGCGCCACCGTACCGCACCTTATTGCCGCTGGCGGTGGCTCAATTGTGATCACGAGCTCGGCTGCGGGAATCCGCGGCCACGTCGGTTACGCGCACTATGTCGCGAGCAAGCACGGCGCTGTTGGACTGATGAAAGCTTTCGCCAACGAATTGGCGCCACACGGCATTCGGGTGAACACGGTGCATCCGACCGCAGTTCGCGACACCGCAATGAGTACTGATCCGACGGTGACCGATCTACTCGGCGCCCAACCGCTGTTCAGCGAGGGCGTCTCTAACGTCCTGCCCGACATGGCGATTGAGTCCAGTTCTCGGCCAATCGATCCGGTGGGATCGATCCCGGTCACCGATGTGTCCAATGCAGTCGCGTTTCTACTCTCCGCCGAATCACGCTTCATCACCGGCGTTCAGCTGCCCGTCGACGCCGGAAACGCCAACCGGCCCTGATCCGCCGGCACGGCTGAAATCCAGCCGATCCCACCCGCGGCACTACCGAAGCGTGAACCGCACCGGCAATGAATCCATGTTGCGGACCATGAAACTCGGCATGAAGCTTGGCTCACCCTCCGGAGCAAGCGTAATCGTGGCGAAACGATCCAAGATCCGGCGAATCGCGATGCGGGACTCAAGCCTGCCCAGCGGCGCGCCGGCGCAGTAGTGCGTCCCATACCCGAACGCCAGGTGGCGACGGACATTGCTTCGATCGATATCCCAATCGTGGGGACATTCGTAGCGACGCGGATCCCGATTGGCGGCGCTATAGGCAACACCGATCAGCTCGCCGGCCTGCACCGAAACCCCGCCGATGGTCGTGTCACAAGTGGCACTTCGGAATAGCATGCTCACCGGCGACGTGTGACGCAGCCCTTCGTCAATGAAACGGCCAAAGGCATTCTCGTCCACGGCGATTCGGTTCATCAGCTCCGGATCACGCGCCAGCGCCAGCACACTCGAGTTGATCATCCCGCGGGTGGTCTCGTTGCCGCCGATGACGACACCACGCAGAATCGAGACCATCTCCGCCATGGTCAAGGCCGGCAGGTCATCGGGCGGCGGCGTGTGCACGATGTAGCTGATCAGGTCATCGGCCGGATCCTTGCGGCGCTGTTCTATCAAGTCGGTCAACAGCTTCTGCAGTTCGATGATCAGTTTGGCGTTCTCGACGTTGCGTTCGGTCGTCCCGACCGCGCCCAGCAGGGCGACCTCGGCGTCAGTGGCCTTCTCGACCAAATCACGGTGTTCCCGTGGAACACCGGTGAACAAGCACAGCACACCGATCGTCAGCGGCAAGCTGATCTGATCGACGAACTCGACCGTGACGCCCTCGACGATGGTGTCGAGCAGAGCGTCCGCCTCGGCGGTGATCGGCTCAGTCAGGTCCCGTACCCGGCTGGCGGTCAGATAGTCCTTGATCAGAGAGGCGTGGAAGTGATGACGCGGCCCGTCGGTATTGATCAGAGTGTCCACGTACGGATAACCCTGCTTCAGGATATCGGTGACCTCGGGCTGCTTCTTGCCGCCGGCGGTACGCAGCGTCTTCTTGCTGGAGAAGCGTTCCGGATCGCGCAGCACCTCCATCGCTTCGTCGTATCCGGTCACCACCACCATACGTAGTTCAGGGCTGCGGAAAACGGGATTCTTGGTCCGCATGGCATCGAACGCCGTGTGCACGTGGCGGCACACCTCGGGATTGCTGAGGTCAGTATCGGCGACAACGTCTTCGGTCATTTCTGTTCCTGCCTATCTAGGTCGGGCATCATCGGGCCACATCGCCGAGTAGGTCGCGGGCGATCAGTATGCGCTGAATCTGATTGGTGCCTTCGTAGATCTGATTGATCTTGGCATCACGCATCAACATCTCGACCGGGAAATCGGCCGTATATCCATACCCACCCAGCACCTGCACCGCGTCGGTGGACACCTCCATCGCGATATCGCTGGCGAAGGTCTTGGCGGAGGACGCAAGACGAGCCGCGTCGGCGCGACCCGCGCGGACAGCCGTCGCCGCCTCGTATGTGAGATAGCGGGCGGCGTCGAGTTTGATCGACATATCGGCGAGCATGAACTGCATACCTTGAAATGCGCCGATGGGCTTACCGAACTGGCGCCGCTGCGAGGCGTAGTTAACCGCGTGATCGAGCGCCCCCTGCGCGATACCCACGGACATCGCAGCCACGATGACGCGCCCCTCTTCAATCCCGGCCATGGCCTGGGCGAAGCCGCGGTCGCGCTCACCGATGATGTGGTCGGCAGGAATTCGGACCGAATCGAATTCGATTTCCGCGGTCGCGGAGCCGCGCAACCCCATCTTCTTTTCCAGCCGCCCAACATTCACGCCGGGCCGGTCGGCCTCGACATAGAACAGCGAGAGACCGCGCGCCCCAGGCCCTCCGGTCCGGGCCAACACGGTGTAGTAGTCGCACTCCCCACCGTTGGTGATGAATCGCTTCTGTCCGGAGATGACCCATTCACCGGCGTCCTCCGTCGCCTTTGTCGCGACGTTGGCCAGGTCACTGCCCGCCTCGGGCTCCGTCAGCGCGAGTGCGCCAATGGCCTCGCCCGCGGCGACGCGCTGCAACAACGGTGCGACCCAAGCGGATTCGCCCTCTGGCGCCGTCGCCCACTTCACAATCTGTTTGGTGGCGAACCAGTGTGGTGTCAACATGGTCGATGCCGTTGGGAAGACCTGGGAAAGTTCTTCCATCACGACGACGTAGTCATGCAGGACGGAGTCGGCACCGCCATAGCGCGCAGGCACGATCATCGCGGGCAATCCCGCTTCGTGCAGAGCCGCGAGCAGCTCGCGGCTGAACTCACCCGAGTGCTCAATCTGTTCGATCATCGGCGCAACCCGCTTGGTGGCCAGCTCGCGTACCGCCTTGCGTAGGTCCTCGGACTCTGTGGACCACCCAGGTTCAGTCATCCTCGTTCCTTTCCTGCGAATACCGAACGGGCGCAGTGTTTCCCAGAAAGAACAAACGGCCGTTTAGCAAAACGTAAAAAAACTTCCTTCATCGCGGCACCTAGTCGACCATTGTCAGCCCACCGCTGACGCTGATGACCTGGCCGGTGATGAACCCGATGTCGCGCGAGGCGAGGAAGACCGCCGCAGCGGCGACCTCGTGGGGTTCGCCGAGGCGTTTGAGCGTCACCAGGCTCACCATCTTGTCGATCACCTTTTGGTCCTGGTGGCGCATGAGCGGGGTG
Source organism: Mycolicibacterium rhodesiae JS60 (assembly GCA_000230935.2). Taxonomy (GTDB): domain Bacteria; phylum Actinomycetota; class Actinomycetes; order Mycobacteriales; family Mycobacteriaceae; genus Mycobacterium; species Mycobacterium rhodesiae_B. The sequence continues at coordinate 919,573 of AGIQ01000002.1, read as the reverse complement.
TCGGTCACGCCCGGGCTGACGGTGTTGGCGACGATTCCCTTGCGGCCCACCTCACGCGCCACCGACTTGGTCAACGCGATGACACCCGCCTTGGCGCCGGCATAGACCGCTTCGCCGAAGGTGCCAACGCGGGCAGCATCCGACGAAAACGTCACGATGCGGCCATATCCCGCGTTCGACATGTGCGGTAGCACGGCGTGAATCGGGTTCAGGGTTCCGTAGTAGTTGATATCGACGACTTTGCGCCAATACTCGGGTGTCTCGGTCAGCAACGGGTGGGTCTCCGACCAGCCGGCCACCGTGATCATCGCGTCGATCTTGCCGTGCTCGCTGACGATCTCGTCGACGGAGGCGTGCACGCCCTCGAAGTCCGTCACATCAAGGGTGACAGCCTGGGCCGAACCGGGGCCCGTCACTTGGCTGGCGACTTGCTTTGCCGCCTCGCCATTCACATCGCTCACGACGACATGCGCTCCGAGCTGCGTCAGCTCCGCGCACGTGGCTGCACCGATACCGCTGCCGCCGCCGGTCACATAAACGACCTGTCCGGTGAAATCAAACATGCTCTACTCCTCTGTCATTACTTGGATTTGGGCTGAATATTCAATTGGGCATCGACGCTGCGCGCTCGGGACTCGCGAGAATGGTGACTGTCGCTACCGAACCCGGTCCGCCAAGCGCGTGGGCAAGGCCGAGTTCTGCGCCAGGCACCTGGCGGCCGGATTCACAGCGCCCCATGAGCTGTTCGGCCACATCGACGATCATCCGCACCCCCGAGGCTCCGATCGGATGCCCGCATGACTGAAGTCCGCCGCTGGTGTTGACCGGGAGGGCTCCGCCTGGCCCGGTCTCCCCGCTGAGTGCGAGCTGATAGCCCTTCCCGGGCTCGGCGAGACCAAGGTCTTCGTAATCCACCAGCTCGGTTATGGTGAAACAATCGTGGCACTCCACCACATCCAGCTCCGAAAGAGGCTTAGTAACACCGGCTTTCGCGTAGGCAGCCGAGGCAGCTGCGCGCGTGGAGCTGAAGCCGAGGAAGTCATTGGCCGTATCGAACTGCGCGGTGAAGTAGCCGGCCGTCGCCGCCAGCTCGCATGCCGCCAGCACTGTGTAATCCACACCGAGTTCACGAGCGCGCGATTCGGTGGTCAGCACCACGGCCGCCGCACCGTCGGTGGTCGGGCAGCAGTCCAGCAGCCGTAGCATGCCCGAGACCGGCCCCGCTTTCTCGACCTGGTCAACCGAGACGGCCTTGCGCAGGTGAGCGCGCGGGTTGTCGGCCCCGTACTGATGATTCTTGATCGCCACGGCGGTCATGGCGGCGCGCGGGTCGGCGTAGGCGTGGCTGTAACGATTGGCGATCAAACCGAATATCCCCGGCGCGGTCCGCCCCTTGGCCACCACCGGATGGCCTCGTTCAATGTGTTGGCCCAGCAAGCTTTCTCGCGGGGCCACATCGCGCATCTTCTCCGCGCCCACCACCAGCGCATAGGTGCTGGCGCCCGCCGCGACCGCCATGGCACCCTGACGAACGGCATCCATGCCGGTCGCACAGTAGTTGGACACCCGGGTAACCGGTCTGCCATAGAGCGCCAGGGGTTCAGCCAGCGAGGTGCCCGCGTTGCCCTCCTCGGAATACGTGTAAGCGAAAGCGGTTCCGAGCCAGGCCGCGTCGATATCGTCCAGACTCAAGCGCGCGTCGTCGACGGCGGCCAAGGCGGCATCGATCACCAGGTCGGCGTAGGACTGCGCGAAGAGCTCACCGAACTGGGTCTTGCCAACCCCGACCACCACTACTTTGTCAGTCATTGTCATCGGACTCCTCGCACGTGGTGGCTTTCCAGAAGTAGTGGGGGTAGCCGGCACCGTCGTGCAGGCGTCGCAACACCAGCTCGACCGGCGTGCCAACGACGCAGTCGGCCGCGGAGGCATCGGTGATCTGCGTGTAGAAACGCACTTCGCCGAGGTCGACAACACCCATGATCAGTTCGTTCAGCGGACCCGGGAAGAGGTGCTCGACGGTGTGGGTGAACAGCGTTCCTCGACGCGGCAACCGCTCGGCGTCGTAGTCGTCGACGGAATGGCAGCTGGCACAGATGCGCCGCATCGGAAAACCGGCCACGCCGCACTTGCGGCACCGAGACCCGATGGGGCCGAGGAGGCCGTCTTGCTCCCTGCGCAGCAGGGCAGGCGAGGCGAACGGGACGACCGGCTCGACGGGCAGCTGTCCGCGTAGTCGCTGGTAGGCACTGGGAGACAACTCGCGTCCGCGCCGCAACGCCCGCTTCAGACTCTTGATGGGTCGTGCGAGATTGTCCTGATCGGTCACCCGGACCAGAACGGCGGTACCGCCGTCGCCAGCCGCGGCCACCACGATCTGTTCAGTGTTGTTTCGTCCCTGCAGGGCGTCGATCAACTGGAAAAACGGCTCGGCGACTCCACAGAATCCGATCAGGCGCCCACTGTCCCCGCTGCCGGTGGCCAACCCTAGTTGGGTACCGGCGGCCGGGACGCACCTCGGCAGCGGACTCCCCAAGGCTGCCTGCGCAATGTCTTGCTGCACACCCCCGTTGGCATCCAGGGCCACTTGCTCGGCAGCACGGACCAGCCACGGCTGGAGCAGTTCGCGCTCGACGAACCGCTCATCGGCAAACTGAGTGTTCGGCTGTCCGGAGCGACGCCATACTCCCGCAGCGTGGTCGACGACCGTACCGCTGTCGACCAAGGCGAGAATGCCGGGTTTGTCTGATACCAGGACTGCGGCAGCACCGTCGCCGGCGTTGCGTTCATGCAGGCTGCCCGGCGGCAATTCCCGTTGGTCAGCCGCCACCACCAACACGGTGCTGGCCGAACCGCCCCTCACCAGCTCGCCCGCCAAACGCAGAGCGTCGAGGCCGCTGCGCAATGTGCTGGTGATATCCAGCGTCAGCCGGGGCGATAAGCCCAACGCGTCAGCCACGATCGCGGCGTGCGAACCTTCGAGAAAAACCGGGGACGTGGTCGCGAATAGCACCGCATCAATTCGCGCCCGGTCGATGTCCTCGCCCAGCGCGTCAAGGGCCGCCGCCACGGCCATCGTCACGGTGTCCTCATCAGCATTGGCGACGCTGCGGGATCCACCCGGGCCCGCCTGCCCCCACGTCGCCGCCAGCCCTTGACGGTCCAGACGCCAGCGCGGGACGTGCACGCCAAGCGCTTGAATGTTGACGGTCACCGGAATCGGTCGAACTCGGCGGGACGCTTGTCCAGGAAGGCTTGCGCGCCCTCGTGGAATTCTTCAGTGTCGTGGATGAACGAGATGAACTCGTAACCGGCTGGCACCGTCGGGAATTGCCGATCGGCTTCCATGTTCAGGTAGAGCTTGGCGACACGCAGCGCCTGCGGGCTCAGCGACAGCAGCCGTTGACACCACTCCTTCACAGCGCTGTCGAGTTCGTTGTCACCGACGACGCGATTGATCCAGCCCATCCGCTCGGCTTCGGTGGCCGTGTACGGCTGGCAGAGCATCACGATTTCTTTGGCGCGTTTGTCGCCGACCAACCGCGGCAGCAGCTGAGTGCCCCACCAGATCGGAACGCTCCCCATCTTCGGGCCGGACTGGCCGAACTTGGAGGACTCGGTGGCAATGCTCAGGTCGCAGATCAGGTTTATCTCGTTGCCACCACCGATGCACCAGCCGTCGATCTTGGCGATTACCGGCTTGCCTGACGCGCGGATAACCTGCGACAGCGCCATACACCGTTGGCCAAGCTGGCGCGCGCCGTGTCGATCCGAGGAGGCCTCCATGTTGATGTCGCCGCCGGAGCAGAACGCGCGTCCGCCGGCGCCGGTGATGACGATAACGCCGACCGAATGGTCGTTCTCCGCGGTCAGCACGGCATCGCGAAGTTCATCCAGGGTCTGCAGACGGAACGCGTTGAGCACCTCCGGCCGGTTGATAGTCACCGTCGCAACACCATCGGCCACGTCATACAGCACGTCGGTGTAGGTCATTAGTCCTCCTTCTTGCGGATAACGAGGTCAGCCGCGGTAGCGCCAGCGCCGTCGGCGTGGACGATCAATGGGTTGATTTCGGCTTCAATGAGGCCGGGAAGCTGGGCGATCCGCGAGAAGGCAGCGACCGCGTGTGCAGCAGCTTGGCGATCGGCTCGCGGACGTCCGCGGAACCCGTCGAGCAATACCGAGCCGCGCAGCGTTGAGATCAGCGTGTCGGCGCCGTCCTCGTCGAGCGGGGCGAAAGCAGACGCGACGTCGCGATAGATCTCGACGCCGGTTCCGCCCATCCCGACGGTGATGGTCGGCGGGAAGCCGTTTGCGCCCGCCTGTATCCCCACCAGAAGTTCGACCCCCGGCGCGCACAGCTCCTGCACCAGGATCCCTTCGATGACGGCCGTCGGCAGCGCCTGCTGCACCGCCGAGACCATCTCCGCGCCGACTGCTGCGGCCTCGGATTCGCCGATGCCGACGCGCACCGCTCCGAGTTCGCTCTTGTGGGTTACGTTGGGAGACTGCACCTTCAAGACCGCGTGGCCGCCGAGCTCGGCCACCGCTGCCGCTAGGTCGTCAACCGCGGAAACCAGGGCGGCGGGCGGGCGGCCGACGCCGGCCCAGTCCAGCACGGGTGTGCCCGCCCATTCGGTCAGAACTTCGCCCGGCGGCAGCTGCGGCATCGTGTTCACGTCCGTCGGCGCCGGGCCGGGGCGCGTTCGGCCGCCGGTGCGCCGCAGCGCTGCCATGGCGGTGACCGCGGGCCCGATGCCGCTGTAAACCGCGATCCCCGCGTCGCGCAAGCGCGCGATGGGCTTGCTGGCAGCGTCTGGGGCGGCGAGATACGCCACCGCCATCGGTATCCGAGTCACCGAAAGCAGGGAGTCGACAACCCGTTCGGCCATCTCGCCGACGACGTTGGTCAAGATCACGAGCACCTGACCCACCTGCTCGTCGGCCGCCGCGCAAGTGGCGACATCACCGAGGCGTTCAGGGGTACTCACCATCAGATCGGCGGTGACGTCCACTGGATTGGTCACCGCCGCATAGGACGGGAGAAGCTCCGCCAGCCTGGCTTGGGTCTGATCAGACAGCACCGGTGTGGCCATGTGTCGGGTGGCCAACAAGTCAGCGGCCAGACCACCCGCGCCGCCTGACGTGGTGATCACGGCCACGCCGTCCTGGTCCGATCCCAAGCCGCCCACCACGGCGGCAGCAACGTCGACCAACTCCTCGACATCGTCGACGGTGATGACATCGCCTTGGGCGCAAGCTAATTCAAATGGTCGATCGTCGCCTACCAACGCTCCGGTATGGGACGCCGCGGCCCGCCTGCCGGCAGCCGAACGTCCCGATCGCAGCACCGCGACTCTGGTTCCGGCGAGTTCAGCGCGTTCCAGCAGACGCTGCCACTCGCCGCCATCCGGGGGGCGTTCCAGGTAGAGACACAGCAGCGCCAGAGGTCCGGCATCGAGCAATTCGATGGCGGACTCGACGACCGACAGACCCGCTTCATTGCCCGTGCTGACCCAGCAGGATGGCGTCACGCCGCGGTACCTCGCTAGGTCGAAGAACGCGCCCCCGATCGCACCGCTTTGACCGACATAGGCAACCGGCGCGACGGTGCCGCCCGCGGCGGCGTGCACGGCCGGCGCGAACGTGGCGGCAACCCCGCTGCGCAAGTCGGCGAACCCCTGGCAATTCGGTCCCAGCAACGTGATTCGGCGTTGGGTCGCGATCGCCGCAAGTTCGTCGTGTAGCCGCTGTCCGTCCTCGCCGGTTTCTCCGAATCCCGATGAATACACCACCGCGGCACGCACGCCGTGATCGCTCGCGGCACACAACGCGTCAGCCACCTTCGATGCGGCAACGGCGATCAGTGCGAGATCAACGGCGAACGGCACCGCAGAGATGGTCGGAAAGGACGCGACACCTTCGACCTCGGCGACCGTCGGATTCACCACCGCCAGCTCGCCGTGGAATGCGTGCTGACGCAGGCACGCCAGTACGCGCCGGCCGATGTTCGACGGTCGATCGGAGGCCCCGATGACGGCAATCCCCTTGGGGCGCAGCATCGGCGAGTCGGCACCGTTGCGCGTCATGTCGCCACCCGCATGTTGTCCAGGGCGCTGGCGGGGATTGTGAACTGGCCGGTATCCATGATCGCGTCGATGCGCTCGGCGATCGCCTCCGGTGTGAGCGCATCGTCCTCAATCCCCGCGGTGACACCGATGAAGATGCGGGCGACGTGACCACCCGAGGCCCGCAATACCTCGCCGGTCAACGAGCACGTCGAATGGCTCAGGTAGACGACGACGGGCGCGACCAGCTCCGGAGCCAACCGTTCCGGTTGAGCCACGACGCCGTCGGGTGTCATCCGCGTGACGGCGCCCGGTGCCAGTGCGTTGGCGCGGATGCCGTATTTCGCTCCTTCGATGGCTTGGACCTTGGTGAGCCCGACGATCCCGGCCTTGGCGGCGGCGTAGCCGCTCTGGCCGAAATTCCCGAACAAGCCCGCGGTGGAGGTCGTGTTGACGATTCGGCCGTACTGTTGCTCCCGGAACACCGTCCACGCCGGAATGGACACATTGAGCGCGCCCATGAGATGGGTTTGAATGACCGGTCCGGCCTGAGCCGGCGTCATCTTGTGCAGCGCCCGGTCGTCGAGGATGCCGGCGTTGTTGACGATGATGTCGAGCCGGCCGAACTCATCGAGGGCGGTAGCGACGATCTGCGCCGCGCTCGCCGCGTCGGCGACGGAGTGGACGTCGGCGACGGCGCGGCCGCCATTGGCCAGGATCTGGGCAACCACCTCGTCGGCGGGCCCGCGCCCTCCGCCGTCACCATTGAGTGCCGTCCCGATGTCGTTGACAACAACGGCGGCGCCGCGCGCAGCCAACTCGAGCGCATACGAGCGCCCCAGTCCCCGGCCGGCGCCGGTGATGAGTGCGACCTGCCCATCAAATCTCATCTCGCCCTCTCTAAAATCTGGACCACGCCGGTTCGCCCATCGACGTGTAGTAGGTCACCATCGTTCAGAGCTGTGGTAGCCGTGCCGAGGTCCATCACGCACGGGATCCCCAGCTCCCGCGCCACGACCGCGGCATGACTGAGTTGACCACCAATATCGACGAGAAGCGCTGCCGCGCAGTACATCACCGATGCCCAGCTCGGGTCGGTGGTGCGCGCGACCAGGATCTCGCCCACCTCCATTTCGACGTCGGCGGGGTCGAGCACGACCCGCGCACGTGCCGTCACCTCGCCGCCGCTGCAGCCCACGCCGGTGAGGGTGGTGGCTGGTTCTCCAATGGGCCGCGACGGGGCCCCGGTGCTCACCGGTATCGGATTGCCGCGCCACGACACCGGTAGGTCCAGGGTGCGGAACTCCTCGAACTCGGCTCGGCGAGCGGCTATTGCTGCGGGCGCATCGGAAGCGGGGCCGCCCACGAGTTCCTCGCAGGTGAGGAAGAAGGCGTCCCGCGGATCGCCCAGGATGCCCGCGTCGACCAGATGCTCACCGATCCGGACCGCCGCGGCCCGGCATACATCCAGACTCTGGAGGAACGCCACTTTGCAGCCGCCCCGTAACGGCATCCACCGCGCCGCCATCGCCAATACTGCTCGCGCATAGGGACGCTGGACCGGACTGCACCTGGTCAGCAACTCCCGCTCCGCAGTCTGCCGCGCAGCGACGTTGGCCTCATGCTCAGCGACTGGGTCACGATCGGCGCCAAGGGACCGGTAGGTCTCCACAACCCGCTGGAGCGGCGATGGGTCGATGCGCCACACCCGGCCGGCAATCTGTCCCTCATCCGGCCCGTGGTAGCCGTACCGGCGCGCGACGGTCTCGAGGTCGACCCTTCCCTGCGCGCAGTCCCAAAGGTCCCGGACCAACTCTGTTTCGGCGTGCGAGCCGTGACCGACCATCAGGCGGTTCGCGTCCATGTCGGTCTTCTCCGCGAGCGCGCGCAGACTGGTGAAGATCGGCTGAATGACTGCGGTGGTGTTCAACGTCTGAATGAAGACAGCGTGCTCGAAACGCTTCCGGGCATCGGCGAACACTTGGCGCGCCTGATCTAGGCCCAGGCCGGCAACAGTGCCGATGGTCTGTCGATACCACTGGTCGGTGACCATGGTCAACGACCTTGCCCGCGCCGGCGTCGTGGCGAATACGGCCGGAAAGCGTGCCGCCACAATGGGATACCGGCGTCGGTTGGCGGCGACCGAGATGCCATCGGGGATGTAGCCCAGCAACTCGTTCGCCACGCTTGCGCCGCTGGTGCCGGGCATGATGTTGCCGATCTTGATGAAGGTGTCGACGTTGATCGCAATGCGCCCGTAGAAGATGTTGATGACGAGGTCGGTCTCATTTGTCGGCACCTCGAGTTCGCGCTTGGGCAACCCCCCGACCGCGTGAAAGATGCGTCGCATTGCCCGCTCGCCGCACCGTCCCCACAACGACCAGCCAAGCGGTGTCAGGACGCCAGCGATCGCCTCGGCTGCGTTGGTGGTCGTCCAGGTCCAGTCGTCATGGGTGACACCGTGCAGCAAGGTGGCGGGACGCGGATGCGCGGACATCGAAGCGACATCCGGGCTAATCGCCATCCCGCGCCTCCTTCATGAACAAACGATCATCAATATTTCTACCACGGTTCGCCGCCGCCGAAAAGCTCGGTGGTCTGTTCGCCTTGCCGCGGTGCCCGGCCTCGTTCGGGCAGTCGCGCGCCATCGACCATCGCCGGAAAGGCCAGCACCGGAAGCGGGCAGTCAGCCACCGATTGCAAATAGTTGCGAGCCACGGCATGTTCGCTGGCCAGCGCCTCGCGGAAGCTGCGCACCACGCTCACACACGCATCGGCGCCCGAGAACGCGGCCTCGACGTCCGCGCGCGTGCGCGTGGCGAAATAGTCGCTCAGCCGGTCGCGGATCGACTCCTGCGTCGCCGGATTCCAATGATCGTCGCGATAGGCGTCCAACCCCCCGACGATGTCGCACACCGTCTTCCAGAACCGCTCCTCGAGAGCACCGACGACGACCTCCCCGTCCGCACACTTATAGACCGAGTAGCACGCCAGCCCACCTGTGAGCAGTCCCATCCCCCGTTGCGGCGCCTCGTCACCCGCCACGACGTCGGCAACGAGCACATGCGGCAGCAAAGCCAGGCCTTCGGTCATCGAGGCATCCAACCAGTGGCCCTTCCCGCTGCGTTCGGCCTCGCGTAGGTAGGCGATGATGAGCAGCGCCGGCATCAGCCCGCCGCCGATGAGGTCAGCTAGGGGCAGGGGAGGCAAGCTGGGCAGGCCGCCGGCTCGACCCATCTGGTCGAGCACACCGGACTCCGCCAGGTAGTTGAGATCGTGCCCGGCAACCTGTGCCAGCGGGCCGGTCGCTCCGTAGCCCGAGATCGACGCGACAATCAAATCGGCTTTCAGCTCATGCAACTTTTCGATCGGATATCCCAACCGGCTGAGCACCCCCGGCCGAAAAGATTCGACCAGCACATGCGATGTTGCGACGAGCTGTTCGAATCGCTGTCGACCCTCCGCAGTCTTCAGATCGATGACAACGGAGCGCTTCGCCCGGTTGACCATGTGGTGGCTGGCTCCAGCACCGTCGAGCTGGACTCCGAATTCGCGTTGGTAGTCGCCGGCTCCGCTGTCTTCAACCTTCACCACGTCGGCACCGAGCAGCGCCAACGTCAACGTGGCGAAGTTCCCCGGCAATAGGCGCGTCAGATCCAGCACCCGGATACCGGCAAGGGGCAAGCCCGACCCGGCGGCCGTCATAGCGGCATCACCGCCGCCCATGCGGCGTGCGGCGGCGCCAAAGTCGCGGTACCAAGGGCTGCCGCCCAGTAATCCTCGTTGCCGTACTCGTCACGCCAGGCGAGCAGGTGGCGGGTGTGCAAGTGCAGGGGGTGCTCCCGGGTCATTCCGATCGCGCCATGCACCTGGTGGGCGAGCGCCACGATTCGGCCGGCCGACTCGGACGCCACAACCTTGGCGGCCGCGGCGAGTCGCTCGTCGTCGGTCTCGAGTGCAGTCACCGCCAACACCGCTGCCGCTTGGGTAGCTGCTGTGGCACCGGCCAGTTCGGCAACCATGTGCCCAACAGCCTGAAACTGGCCGATCGGCTTGCCGAACTGGCGCCGCATGCGCGCGTGCTCGGCGGTAAGCGCGAGCACTGTTTCGGCGGCTCCGGCTATCGCAACCGCTCGGATGGCGGCCGCGCGTGCAGCGAGCAGAGCAGCCACGCCGGGGACCGCGCTGGCGGCACTGGCGGGAATGGGTAGACCGTCGATGGTGACGGTGTCCCGCCGCTCACCGGCGATGTCATATCCGGGCTCCACCCGCACTGCCTTAACCGGCACCGCGAGGACATGGTCCTCGCCGCCGACAGACACGGCGGTCACGATGAGTTCGCAGTCTGCGGCCCACGGCACGCCATGTACTTCCCCGGTGACCAGAATGTCGTCCCCGTCGCGGACGGCCGACAGACCACCTGCGCTCGGTCCGACTGCTGTCGTGATCGGCTGGTCCGGCGCGATGTCGAGGTGCGCCCTCGTCAAGGCCCAGCCGGCCAGCAACGCCATCTCGCCCACCGGCACGGTAACGCCATGCGCGGCGAGCAGACGGACGGCCAGGGCCGCCTCTGTTGCCGTTCCCCCACTGCCGCCACGGTCTTCGTCGATCCCCAGCCACGGGATCCCCATTTCGGCAAGATCGCGCCAGGCCTTTGACATCCAATGACCCTCGCCGGCACGCAGTTCGGAGGGTTCGTCATGCGTCTGCAACAGCTGCTGCAAGGACGCGTGCAATAGTCCGATCTCGGGTGTGGTCATTGCGCGAACCTCCGTGCCACGATGGTGCGGAGCACCTGGGTGCTGCCGCCGCGGATGGTGAATCCGGGTGCGATCAGCATCAAGTCACTGACGGCCGCAGCGAGCTCAGGGCCGGCGACGCCAGTGAAGCGACGCGCGGTTTCAACGATCCGCTGTTCGAAAGCCGTTCCCAGGTCTTTGACCAATGCCGCTTCGACGGCAGGTTCCGCCCCGGCGGTGACCGCCGAGGCGATGCCATAGGACAGTTCATGCAGGGCTCGGTACCACGCCGTCATCCGGCCGACTTCCACCGCCGCCGCCGCATCACGCCGTGATGCTTTAGCCAGTGCCGCGTAGACTCTGAACGACGACAGCCAGCGGTCGGGACCGCCTCTCTCATAAGCCAATTCGGCATTGATCTGTTTCCAGCCCTGCCCGGCAACACCCAGCATCATGTCGGCGGGCACAGCAACGTCGTCGAAGATCACCTCGGCGAAGTGCGCGCTACCGTCGATGGTGGTGATGGGTCGCACTGTCACGCCCGGAGCGGCCAGGTCGACCATCAGCTGACTCAGCCCGGTGTGCTTTGAGTCCACGGCAGGCGACGTCCGGCACAGCACCACCGCGTATTGCACACGGTCGGCCCACGAAGTCCAAACTTTGGTTCCGTTGAGTAGCCAACCGTCATCGGTGGGTACCGCCTTGCACCGCACCGACGCGAGGTCCGATCCCGAATCGGGTTCGCTCATGCCGAGCGCAAATCCTGTTTTACCACTGGCGATTTCAGGTAGGAACCGACGCTTTTGGAGATCCGTGCCGAACCGCATCAACATCGGCGCGGTCTGCCGTTCGGCGGCATGGTGCGCACCGATCGGGGCGTGCGCGGCGAGCAGTTCCTCGGCGACGATCAGCTGATCCACGGGGCTGCGGCCGGCACCACCGTACTCCGGGGGAATCACCATCCCAACCCAGCCCCGTTCGGCTAAGCGGGCCGAAAATCCCCAGTCAAACCCGCGACCGCACAACGTCGGGTCGGTGTCGTACTCGTCTGTTATGAACTTCCGCACCTCCGCGCGCAGCACCGAGTCACCGGGCGCCGCACTCGCGAATGGCATACTGAGACTACTCATTTCACCTGCCAACGAAAATCGGTCGGCGCCGACTGGCACTGGCGGCAACACCCTCAGCGAAGTCGGCGGTGGACATCAATCGGTCCTGCTCGGACCGTTCATGGACGAGCGCGCTGCGCACCGCTTCGGCCAGACCGGCGCGCATCGTGGCGCGCACCGCCGATACCGCCAGTGGTGCGCTTGTGGCGACTTCGATCGCGAGTTCGATTGCAGTAGTGCGCAATTCCGCGGGATCGACGAGCTGGTCACAGAGCCCGATGCGATAGGCCTCCGCGCCGGTGAGGCGGGCGCCGGTATACAGCAGCTGCAACGCTCGCTGCTGGCCGACGACACGCGGGAGGGTGACGGTCATGCCGAATCCATGATGGAAGCCCAAGCGAGTGAAGTTGGCCGCGAATTTGGTGCTCGGTGTCGCCACTCGCAGGTCGGCAGCCAGCGCCAGGCCGAAACCCGCTCCGACGGCGCTGCCTTGCACGGCGGCAATGAGCGGCAGCGGCTGAGTGAACAGCCGAATCGCGTGGTCGTAGATGTGTGTGCCCGCAGAGTCGGTGGCGCCCTGATGGGTACTTGCCCCGTCCAGGCTTGCCCCAGCACAGAAGTGCCGCCCCTGGCTCGCCAGCACCACGACCCGCACCTGGGGATCTCCCGCGAGGTTCTCCAGAATGTCGGCAAGTCGACCGATCACTGCGGCGTTGACAAAGTTACCTTCGGGTCTGCAGAGCTCGATCGTCACCACGTGTTCGGCGGCGCGTTCGATCAAGAAGTCCTCATACTCCACGATGACCCTCGCTGTCTGCGCGATTCAGTTGGTTCCGGGCCGCGCTGGAAATGGGAAACTTCGACAACAGCCGCAGCTTCCGACTCGAAAATCCCCACCCCGCATCAGGATTGAGAATGTCGTCATACACCGCGGCTTGCAGGAACGAGCCGCTCGGGCGCGTTGCGAACTCGGTGACGTAGTGACGCGCCGTGACTCCATCCGGGCCGACGGAGACAAGACCGGGATGAACGATCTGGACGAGGTCGTCGAAACCGTCGATCACCGTCGTGAACGCCTCCGCGATGGCGCGGCGGCCGATCACCGGGGCCATCCCTGGCAACTCCCAAACGCCGTCATCGCTGAAGAGCTCGGCCACCGCAGCGCCATCGCGGGCGTTGGCGGCCTCAGCGAACTGCACCGCACGCTCGTGCGCGCGGCTGGCGATCGCCCAGTCCGCCCCGTTGTTCACGCCGAGGCCTCCGGCGCCGGCTTGAACAACGGCAGCCCGACACCGGCCGCCGCCGTCAAGAACGTGACGGACACCGGCATGCCGATGTATGCCCTTTCGGGTGCGCATTCGACGATGTTGGACAGCATGTACCAGCCTTCCTCCAGTTCGATGACCGCGACGACGTAGGGCGTCTGGACCCCCGGCGTCGGCGCCCGGTGGACGGTGGTCATGGTGTGGATGACGCCGCGACCGCAGGAGCGATGCCAGGTCAGATCCGTGGACAGGCAATAGGGACAGGTCGTCGCCGGGTTGAAGACGTAGCGCAAGCACTGGCCGCAACGTTGCACCGCGAGTTCTCCGGCTTCCGCTGCGCGCCAATGTGGCTGGGAGACGGCGGTGGGCTGTGGGATCGGACCGAACGGCGGTTCGGCCAGGGTTTCGGCGGTGGTCATGCCGGCTCGTTTCCATAGAGGAGCACCGGTCGACGCGTCAGTCCGGTGTTCGAGGCCAGCACCACCTGAGCGTTGGGCACTTGGCACGCCGCGGTTCCGCGCAGTTGCTGTACGCCGGAAACAACTCGTTGGACATACTGACCCTGGCCGATGTGGGCAAAGGACATCGTTCCACCGTCGGTCACGACCGGGAACTCCCCGTCGGGAGCGATGCGGCCATCCATGACAAACGGTCCACCCTCACCTCTTTCGCAGAATCCGTACAGCTCGAATTGGTGGATGATTTCCCAGCTGAAGTTGTCGTAGAACTCGCATACGTCGACGTCGCGGGGCTGTAGGCCGCACATGGCAAACGCTTTCTTGCCCGCCTCGTGTCCAACCCATGCCAATTCGTCGAACACCACCGCACGTTCGTAGGACGGGCCGGTTGTGTCGACCGCTCCACCGAGCAGGTAGGCAGGCCGATGCCGCAGATCGCGGGCGCGCTCGGCAGTGGTCAGAATCATTCCGACGCCGCCTTCGCTTGTCGTCGAACAATCCAGCAGGCGATACGGCTCGGCGATCATCCGCGAGGACAGCACGTCGGCGGGCGTCACCACGCCGCGGCCACCGTAGACGGCCGCCGGATTGTGGTGTCCGTTCGTGCGGATGGTCGCAGCGACCTCGGCGAGTTGTTCGGGGGTCGTACCGTAGAGATGCATGTGCCGCGCGGCGAGCAGGGCGAATTCAGCGGCGGTGAACAGACCCCACGGCTCGGTGAATTCGTTGGGCGGGCGCGTCCACGGTGCGGTGGCTCCGTGGTCGCGGTAGATCCCCACCTGACCGTTGGCGATGAGTACGGTCTCGCACTGGCCGGTGGCGATGGCTGCTGCTGCCTCGAGGATCGCGACGATTCCGGGGGTGGCCCATCCGGTCCACACGGCTCGGCCGCCGAACACCTTGTAGGGATCCCACCGCCAGTCCGGCGCGGCTACCGGGTAGCTCAACCCTCCGGTGATGTTCATGCCGTCGACGTCGGAGATGCTCATTCCGGCGTCGTCGAGAGTGCCGTGGATGGCGTCCCACACGATCGATTCGGTGGTTTCGCCGTCGAGTCGTCGCGCCTGGCGGGTGTTGTAGACCCCTGCTATGACGACGTCGTGAAAAGGATTGCGGGACACGGTCGTTAATGCTCTTTCGGCTGGTCTGCCAACACTCCGGCAGCGGTGAGTCGGTCGATCTCGGCATCGTTCATGCCGAGCACGGAGCGCAGCACGATGTGGTTGTGTTCGCCGAACAACGGTGCCCGTCCGGTCGACCAGCGGTCGATATCGTCGTAGCGGAACGGCAGTGCGGGCACGTCCCTGATCCCGACAACCGGGTGCTCTGATGTCTCGTAGTACCCCCAGCCGCGGAGCTGCGGATGATCTGTCATCAACCGGGGGTCACGCACCTGACCGGCGGGCACGCCGTGCGAGACGAGTTGTGCGACAAGGTCGCTGATGTCACGGTCGCGGACGGCGCGGGCGATCGCGGCGTCGATGCTATCGGCATGCATTCGGCGAGCCGCGCGTTCAAGCCGCGGATTCAACTTCTCGTCACGGCTGCCGAGAACCTCGCACATCGCAGCCCAGTGGGCATCGGTCTGAATTGCCATCGCGAGCCAGTTCTCGTTGCCGGCGCAGCGGTAAACCCCCTGGGGAGCGCAGACATCGCCGCGGTTGCCATCGCGGGTCAGATCCCGACCGTTGGCCGTGTATTCCACGATGAGTTCGGCGGCGGCGTTCAACGCGGCCGGCAACATCGCCGACTCGATGGCCGACCCCCTGCCGGTCTCGTCCCGTTGCGCGATGCCCAGGAGCACCGCGAAAGCGGCGTGATATGCCGACAGCGCGTCACACGGCCCGCGCGGAGAGCGCGGCTCTCCTTCTGGATAGCCAGTGCGCCAAGCGATTCCACTGAGCTGCTCGATCGTCTGGGCATAGCCGATCCCGTCGCGCAACGGCCCGGACAGCCCGAAGGCCGGCATCCGGACATGTACCAGAGCTGGATTGACCGCGCGCAGCGCGTCATGATCGAGGCCGAACCGCTCGAATACGCGCGGCGCAAAGTTCTCAACCATGACATCACATGACGCGGCCAGCCTGCGGACGACGGTACGGCCCTCATCGCTGGTCAACGAGACCGCGATCGACTTCTTATCGCGGTTGTTCGACAGGAACATGGCGGCCTTCTCCCACCACCGCGCCGAGCCGGCCAACTCACCGACAATCGCGCGCGCACTGTCCGGACGCTCACCGGATTCCAGATGGATCACCTCTGCACCGAGGTAACCAAGCACCTGTCCGACCGCCGGCCCGGCAAACACCGCAGTGGCATCCAACACGCGCAAACCGCTCAGCGGCCGCGCTCCGGCATGCCTGCCGTCGACCAACTGCCGCCACCGGTCGCAGCCGTCGCGCCAAGTGACGGGGCCGGCCGCCGGTGGCGGTGGTGCGACCGCCACAGCGGGTCGCTCGCCATCGATGACGAACGGACATGCCGGTTGCGGCAAGGCTTTCGGAGAAGCCACGGTGACGAGGCCCTGATCGACGACGTGTTCGTGGCTCACAACTCCGGCGGCATCGTTGACCGGTGCCACCGGGATTCGCAGCGCAGTGGCTCGCGCGACAACCTCGGCAGTGGTGTGCCGGCGGGTCCAGTCCCGCACGATCGAGGTCCACTCTTCCCGGTGAGCCTTTCGGTGCCCATCCCGCTCCCACGCCGTACCGATCAGGTCGGCTCGGCCGATCATCTCGAGAAACGAGCGCGTCTGGCTGGCCGAGTTGACCGCGAATCCCACCCAGCCGTCAGAAGTAGGTTCGATCGCCGGTGCATCAAGCACCCGCGCGGCACGCTGGTGCACCGTGGAACCCTCGATCTGATCGCGAACGTCCACGAAAGCCAGCGACGCGTGGGCCGCGACAGCCTGAATCGACACGTCGACGTGGCGTGCGGGCGCCCCCTTGCGTAGGTCCAACACGGCGCCGAGTACGCCTACCGCGCCGATGGTTCCGGCACACCACTCCATCAACTGGCCACCGCTGGCGAACGGAACGTCATCCGGCCCGCCGTGTTGACCGATGGCGCCAGACTCCGCCTCGGCAACGAACGCAGTGGCGGCGCGCTCCGACCACGGACCGCGCAGACCCCACGGCGTCAACGTGACGATGACCAGCCGCGGACAGCGCTCGCGCAGGTTCTGGACGTCACCAGCCGTCGCCTCCTCGGGCAGGATCGCGCAGTGCGCACCCGCCAGCAGCTCTCCGACCCGCCCCGACCGCGGGTGGGCGGCCATCAGCCGCTTGCCACCGTGGAGGAATTGGGACAGCGGCCGGCTCGGCCGGTCCTTGCCAACCCTGATGACGTCTGCACCGGCATCCGCCAGCAGCTTGGTCAGGTATCCACCGGCGATACCCGTTGAGATGTCGACAATTCGGACATCACGCAGCATGCTCATGCTCATCGCACCCTCGATGTCTCGGTAGGCGCGGGAAGGAATGCGTGGTGGGGGTCGAAGGCCCGGAGTCGTGCCAACGCCTGCGAATTCGGTGGCCGGAAGGTATCGATCGTGCGGGCCACCTGCAGGTCCCAACTACAGCCATCGACCGCCTGGCGCACCGCGTCGTCGACCGTACCGGTGTCCTGGACCAGGACCGAGGTCAACACGAACTGGCCGGTGTGCTCGTCACGGCGCAACACCGCCTTATCGGTCACGATCGTGCGTACGCGCCCTCCGTTGCAGGTTATGAAGGGCACCCGTTCGACCAATCGGTGGCGTCCGTGCTTTAGGACCACGACGACCGTGTGGGCGCCGCTGGTGATGTCGTTCGCTCCCCCGGACCCGACCAGGAATTCGCCGGCTGCGGTGCGGCTCGAATTCATGTTGCCCGCCGCGTCGATCTCGCCGGCGCCCAGCGCCGCAACGATCTTGTTCGCCGGGTTGCCGTGCGCGCCGCCCAGGATCATGGAGACGTCCGACATCGAGGTGCAGTCGGAGAGATTGCGATGGCTGAAGATGAACGGATCCCCAGGCTGCGGCCGGTAGCCGTACGCCCCGATCTCAGCCATGAGTGGAACGTGCGCACCGGATTCGGCGAGCTTGCCGTGGGCCAGCCAGGCAGCCAGATGCGCGAAACCGATACCGGTCATGATGGCTTCGAGCCGATCAGTGCGGACCGTCTCCGTCAGCACCTCAGCGGCTTCCAGGACCATCCGCTCGCTCGGCGTCGCCGGACGGTTATCGTCGTGAACGTTGTCCAGCCGCGCGGTGCCGACGGCGCCGCGCCCGATGAGTGCGTCCAGCCGTGAACGCCCCACGAGGTCGAGATACTCACGGTGACACCGGGTTCCCCGTAACCAGGTATCCACCCAGCGGCGGTGCTCATCGGGGTCGCGGCAGGTGCGGCGCTGCTCGAGGATGAAATCCTCGTCCTCGACGTAACCTGCCACTTCCGGAATCGGACTGTAGAGCCCGTAGGGATGCGCGCCGAACGGTACCTCGCACACCGCCAGCACGCGATGGGCTGGGATCTGGACCAGGCTCTGGTAACGCCGGATCGTCGCCCGGTCGACTATCGCTTCAACGCCGGCGACGACGCCCTTACGCGCGGCGAGCGCTCCCCAAGCGCCTTCGCCGACGGGCGGTGACAGCACCACGTTGCCGTCTTCGTCGGCTGCGACACCGTGCAGCAGGGTGATGTCCGGGTTGAGCGCCCGCACGACGGTGGTGCTACCTGCTCCGAAGGGGTCATCGACGGTCGAGACCCAGTCCTGGTTCATCAGGTCAGTGCCCGTCAGCGACCGCACTGGGAAGAATGGGATCCCGAGCGCACCGGCTTTCAAGCGCGCTACCAAGGTCCACAGCGTCGTTTCCTCCAGTGTCACCGTGCCATTGGCGATCGCGGTCTGAAACACCGCGTTGGGCGCGGCGTTGGGATAGTTGTCCCCGATGAAGCTGCCCATCACACGGCTGGCCAGCTGCTCGCTGACGACCACCGCCTGTGCCGACACCAATCCGCCCGTCGACACGGTCAGGTGCGGCTGGGTGCCCAGGAAACGACGAGCAAGCCCGAGCACCATCGCGTTCGGGCGCGCCTCGTTGTAGGCGAGGTGAACATGGTCGCCCGGCGCCACCCAGGTGCGCAGCGCATCGGCCAAGTCCGTCACCTTGCTCATCGAAATAAATTCCTCCTCAACGGATTTCGTAGGCGCTATGCAGCGGGCCGGGACGTGACACCCGGCCATCTTCGTTGTCCCGAGCTGACAACTAGTTGAAAATCAACCCACCATCGACGACCCAGGTCTGGCCGATGACAAAGTCGCTCTCGTCGCTACACAGAAACGAGATCAGCGGGGCGACATCAGTGGGCGCCATCTTGCGTTTGAGCTTCTGCTGTTCGAGAAACATGTCGGCCATGATCGGATCGGGCAGGATGCTGGCCAGCGCCTCGGTGTCACACATACCCGGCGCCACCGCGGTCACCTTGATGTTCTCCTCCCCGAGCTCGGTGGCCATCGAACGCGTCATAGCCTGCACCGCGCCCTTGGAGGCTGTGTAGTGAAGTAGTAGTGGGGGTCCCACCATCGCCACCGACGAAGCGATATTGATGATGCGACCATTTCTCTGCTTGCGCATCTGGGGCAGCACCGCACGGCTGGCCAGCCAGACACCCTTCACGTTGACGGCCATCATGCGGTCCCACGCGTCTTCGGCGATCTCGTCGAGTGGCTGCATTTTGGCGCCGAAGAATACGGCCGCGTTGTTCACCAGAGCGTCGATGGTGCCGAACTCGGCGACTGCAACGCGTGCCATTTCCTCGCACTGCTCGCGGTCACTCACGTCGGTGCCGACCGCGACGGCTTGGCCCCCCGCCGCGATGATCTCCTCGGCGACGGACTTCGCTTTGTCGGCATTGATTTCAGCGATGACCACCCGTGCGCCATCCTGGGCCAGCCGGAGGGCGTACTGGCGCCCGATGCCCTGTCCAGCACCGGTGACGATGACGGTCTTGCCGTCGAGTCGCGCGGTCACTTGGCCGGCACCTTGGCATCGAAACCGTTTGCCAGCAAGTACTCTCGGTATCGTGTGAACGCCGGCCGCATCGCAGGCAGCAGCTTCATCATCTTGCTCATCGACCCCTTGACCGCAACTTGGCGTTTGGCCAACGCCACCGTCATGTTGAGGTCACCAAGCCAGAACTTATGGCCGGTGTCGGCGCTCATCTCCAGGGTGATCTCCGCATCGGCGTCCTCGGGCGGCCCCAGGACAACTGTGGGTGGATCCTGCCTGCAGTCGACGAACATGGCCGACGTCGGGTCGGTGTAGTGCACGACGAATGAGGTGTCGGCGGCCCGAAACTTCGGGATCATCTCGGGATCGGCAACGAGCTGGACGAAGAACGCGCCCAAGCTGGCATAGAGGTCGTCGGCGTCAGAGAACACGGCCATTTCAGTACTCCTTGAGAGTTGGTGTCACAGGTGGCGAGTCGATATCACGTGCGGTTCACAGAAGGCGGAGAGCCCGAGCCAGCCGAGCTCCCGGCCCACGCCGCTGCTCTTGATGCCTCCGAACGGTGCCCGCGGGTCGATGGAGAACAGACCATGCGAGTTGATGAATGTGGTGCCTGCTTCCAGCCGACGCGCAACCAGGGACGCCCGTTCCTCGTCCGCGCTCCACACCGAGGAGCACAAGCCAAATTCCGAGTCGTTCGCCATGGCCACGGCGTGGTCGATGTCGTCGTACCCGATGACGGGCAGGCTTGGACCGAACTGCTCTTGCTGCACCAGTGCGGCTGCGTTGTCCAGCGCACTGACCACAGAGGGGCGCACGTACCAGCCTTCGTCGGGGTCGGCGGCCAATCTGCCGCATTCGCGCACCGTCGCACCGCCGGCGCGGGCTTGTTCGACCAGGGAGCGCACCTTGTGCACCCCGGCTTCGCTATGCAGCGGCCCCATCGAAGTCGCAGGATCCAGACCATCACCGATCACGTAGTTGTCCAACGCTGCGGCAATGGCTCCGGCGATGTCATCGACCAGCGCGTGCGGCGCATACAGCCGCTTGATCGCGAAGCAGACCTGGCCGGTCGTCATGTAGGCACCGCTGACGATGTCGTCGATGAACCTTTCGGAAACCACGCAGTCGTCCAAGACAATCGCGGGGTCGTTGCCGCCGAGCTCGAGCACCACGCGCTTGAGCGAATCAGCGGCGCCGCCGGCGACGAGCCGCCCCGTGGCGGTACTGCCGGTGAACGTGATCATCTGCACGTCCGGGTGCTCAACAAGGCGCTGGCCGACCTTCGGCCCGGGACCAGTCAGGACCGACAAGACGCCGGCCGGCAACACATTCGCGAGCTCGCGCAGAGCGCGCAGCGCAGTCAGCGGCGCGGTGGGCGCGACGACGACGACCACTGCGTTACCCGCCAGCAGCGCGGGCAGCAACTTAATCGCCGCGATCGCGAACGGATAGTTATTGGGAGCGATGACGCCGACCACGCCTGCCGGTTTGTGGTACATCCGAACGGATCCCATACCGTCGTCGATCAACACCTGTGGGTTGTCCAACTGGTCGACGAACTCGCCGAGCGCGGCGACGGTCGCATCGTAGAAGTTGAGCTCAAAGTTGGCTTCGGGCAGGATCTTTCCCTGCTCGCGCACAAGTAGCTCGTCGAGCCCTTCCAGGGCGGAAATGGAATCCGCCGAGGCCGACAGCAACCGGTGGCGCTCCTGGGCAGTGAGGCGACCCCATTCGTGCTGGCTCGCCCGTGCTGCTTCAACGGCGGCGTCGACGTGCTCGATGTCAATGAGCGGGTAGGTGCCGACGACCTCGTGTCGGCGGGCCGGATTGAACACCTCCACCGTGCCCGGAGCGTCCGGGGCGATCGAGGGCATGATCAACGCGGTGCGCGTCATTCGTCGTTGTCTTCGACGGTGATTGCTCGCTCGGGACAATTGGCGGCGACCTGACGAGCGTTGTCCTCTTCCCCCGGCGGGACTCGGCCTTCATTGAGTACCACGGCGTAACCAAGGTCGTCACACCCGAACAAATCGGGCATCATCGCGGCGCAAACCTGATGTCCATGACAGCCTTCGGAGTCGACGGCGACTCTCATGTGCGTCCCTCCTCAGTTCTTCGCGATCGTCAGCGGGATCGATCGAGGTCCGCGGACCTGACCGCCGCCATAGCGCACCGACGCGCCCTCGGTTACGGCGAAGTCCGGATGCCGGCGCAGGAATGACTGCAGCGCCACTCGTAGCTCCATGCGGGCCAGGGTTGAACCGATGCACCGGTGGATGCCGACCCCAAATGCGAAGTGCCGGTTGTCCTTGCGGTCGATGATCACTTCATCGGGATTCTCGAAAGCATCGGGATCGCGATTCGCTGCACCGAAGCTCAACATCAACAGATCGCCGGCGGTCAGCGCGTTGCCGCGAAGTTCGGTGTCTTCCTTGACGAGCCGGGCGACGGTCACGGGCGCGAAGGCGCGCAACAGTTCTTCTGTGGCGGTGAACCACAGGCTGTCGGGTCCGGGCGGCTCGTCGAGTGCAGCCACCAACCGCTGCCGGTCCTCGGGGTGCGTCGCCAGATGGTGCAGCGAACAGCCGATGGCGCTCCACGTGGTGTCGACTCCGGCCAGCAGCAGGATCACCATCGAGCCAAGCAGCTCGTTCTCATCGAGCGGTGTTCCGTCGACCTCGGTCTCCATCAGGATGCTGATGAGATCGGATCCACGGTGCTCGCGACGGCGTTCGATCTGATCGTAGAGATACTGGTACATCTCGATCATCGCCCCGCCTGCGACGTCGACGTCACCAGGATTCTCGAACAACCGGTGTACCCAGCTGGTGAACAGGTCACGGTCGTTCTCGTCGACGCCCATCATCCGCGCGATCACGCCGATCGGAATGTTCTGCGCATACTCCGTCGCGGCATCGATCTCGGTTCGATCCCCGATCGCATCGAGCAACTCGGCTGCCATCGCCCACGTGGCCCCCTCCCACTTCTCAATCTGGGGTCGAGTGAACAAGGGCAACAGCATGCGCCGAAACTTGCTGTGGAATGGCGGATCTGAAGTCAGGGGCGGCGCCTGGAACGGCCCACCGTCAAATCCGACCAGCAGATCCCTGGGCACCATCACGATTTCCGATGAGAAGGTGTCGTGATTGTGTGCGACCTGTTCGACATCCTCGAACTTGGTCGTCAGCCAGAAACCGCCGTAGTTGTCGCTGCGTGCAACCGGAGATTCTTCGCGGATCTTGGCCAGGGTCGGGAACGGGTTCTGCTCATAGTTGGGGTCTAGATGGTCGAAGTTGCGGAACATCGCCTTGGCATCCACGGGGCAGCTCACCAGGTCTTCCGTTGCGATCGGGTAAAGTGTATGTACGCTTGTTTACCACCGCCTCGGCTGTGATGCAAGTCCCATTCACCACAAGATGTGCTCTGCGATCTGGGGGGTGGGTCGGGCCTCGGACGAGCACACGGACCGCCAAAATTTGGCCAACCGCGTCGAGTAAACATACGATCGTTCACATGACATCTTCGGCCTACATCATCGATGGCGTCCGCACACCCCGCGGAGAGGGCAAACCCACCGGAGGGTTGCACCATCTCCATCCACAGGAACTTCTTGCGCAAGTTCTCAACGCACTCGGCGACCGCGCCAAGATTCCATTAGAAGATGTCGAGGATGTCATCGTCGGTAACGGCAGCAACGACGGCGACCACGGTCAGAACATCGCGCGGATGTCGGTGCTCGCCGCGGGCTGGCCGGTCGAGATCCCCGGTACCACCGTCAACCGGTTCTGCGGCTCGGGTCAACAAGCAGTGATCTTCGGCGCTCAAGGTGTCGCATCCGGATTCCAGGACGTGGTGGTGGCCGGTGGAGTGGAATCGACCTCCCGGTGGTTGCCGCCGGCGGGAACTTTGGGGGCCGGAAACGACGCGCTGCGACGCAAGCATCCGATGATCCACCAAGGGGTGGCTGCTGACCTTATCGCGTCATTGGAAGGCTTCAGCCGCACCGAACTCGACGAGTTCGCGGTGATGAGCCAGCGGCGCGCCGGCGCCGCGGTAAGGGAGAACCGCTTCGCCCGCAGCCTGATCGAGGTCCACAATCAGGACGGCACCTTGGCGCTCGCCGTCGACGAACATCCCCGCGAAGCAACAACCGTCGAGGTTCTCGCCAAGCTGAAGCCCTCGTTCACCGCGATCGGAGCCTCGGTCGACAACGTCCTCGGGCGCAGTCAAGACGAGATCGCCCTGGAGCTGTATCCCGACGCTGGCGAGATTCAGCATCACCACCACGCGGGCAATTCCTCCGGCCGGGTCGACGGAGCAGCGGCCATCATGTTGGCCTCGTCGCGCTACACCGAAGCACACGGCATCACTCCGCGGGCCCGGATCGTCTCCGTGGCGGTCACTGCTGCCGAGCCGGTGATCATGCTCACGGCCCCGACATCAGCCTCGCGACTGTGCCTCGAACGGGCGAACATGACCGTAGACGACATCGACTTATGGGAAATCAATGAGGCTTTCGCGACAGTACCGCTGAAAACAATCCGAGACCTCGGGATCGAGTCCGAACGGGTCAACGTCAACGGCGGGGCGATCGCGCTCGGCCACCCGATCGGCGCGAGTGGGGCAATTCTCATCCAGACCGCTCTCGATGAGTTGGAACGCCGCGACCTGAACACTGCATTGATCACGTTGTGTACCGGGGGCGGCATGGCCACCGCGACGGTGATCGAGCGCTGCCACTAGTGCGGCGCCGAGTGCGCGCCAGGGCGCAGTCCTCAGCGCGATCCCGCCGCTGAGGTCACTCGAAACGACTGAGGCACAGTCGAATCGGCAAGGAGAGGTCCTGACGATGAGACGACCTACGGCTCGACGGTGACCTTGATGGCCTCGCCGCTCTTGACGATGCCGAAGGCATCAAGCACGTTGTCGAGCGAGATGTGCCGGGTGATCAAGTCTTTGACCGGTACCTGCCCGGTGGAGATGTATTCGAGCGCGCGTTTGTTGTGCTCGGGGGCTGAACCATTCGCACCGTGGATGTGCAACTGCCGGTAGTGCACGACATTGGAATCGCACGTGATCGTCGGATTGGTCTTGGGCAGACCGCCGAAGAACGAGATCCGGCCGTTGCGCGCGGCCATCGCGATCGCCTGCTCCTGGGTGATGTTGGCCGCCGTGGCAGTGATGATCACGTCGGCACCGCGGCCGCCGGTCAGCTCCATGACCTTGGCGACGACGTCGACGTCGGCTGCGTTGATGACCTCGTCGGGGCTGACGGCGTCGGCTGACATCGCCAGCCGGCTGTCGTTGACGTCGACAAGATAGACCGGGCCGCACTTGTGCACGCCACGCGCAATCCGGATGTGCATACACCCGATCGGGCCGGCGCCGAAGACGACGACGGTGTCGCCCTCTTCGATCCCGAGCAGTTCCTGCGCGTTGATCGCGCACGCGAACGGCTCGGCGGCCGATGCTTCATCGAAGCCGACGTTGTCCGGGATGCGGTTCAGGCCGTCGACGGCCAGCACCTGCTTGGGCACGATCATGTACTCGGCGAACCCGCCGTCGTACTGATAACCCACCGAGGTCTGGTTCTGGCAGACCGCCATCCAGCCCTTGCGGCATTCGTGACACTTCCCACACGGAACCGCGGCGATCACCTGCACCCGGTCGCCGACCTTCCAGTCGCTGCCGTAGGCCCCGTTGACGTCCGCACCCACCTCGACGATCTCGCCGGCGATCTCGTGGCCGATGGTCCGCGGCGGAGTGAGGTTCTGGTGACCGTTGTAGAAGATCTTGACGTCGGTGCCGCAGGTCGAGCAGTTGCGCACGCGGAGTTTCACCTCGTCAGGGCCACAGGTGGGCTCGGGGACCTCCTCCAGCCGGACATCCTCGGGGGCGTAGAAGCGCAGGGCCTTCATGACGATCGTCCTTCCGATGCGACGGTGAGCTGGTCCACACTCTAGCGCCAATCCGGGCATAAAACCACAGTCATTTCTGCCCGTTTATGACCGATTGCTTGCATTATTGCCCGGTTATGCGGTTTACTGATCTACAGCTGTGACCGGCATCACCCCCAAGATCGGAGGCCTCGAGTTGTCCACCACCGAGACGAAGCCGCGGACCGGCGCACGGGTTCACGTCCAGAAGCTGGGCACGTCGCTGTCGAACATGGTCATGCCCAATATCGGCGCGTTCATCGCGTGGGGCCTGATCACCGCACTGTTCATCAAGGCCGGCTGGCTGACCGGCATCTTCCCGGGACTGCGTGACCCGGGCGGATGGGTGGCCAAGATCGGTGGCTGGGGTGACTTCGCCGACGGCGGCGTCGTCGCGCCGATGATCACCTACCTGCTGCCGATCCTGATCGGAGCCACCGGCGGCCGGATGGTGTACGGGATCCGCGGCGGTGTCGTCGGTGCGATCGCCACCATGGGTGTCATCGCCGGAACCGACATTCCGATGTTCCTCGGCGCGATGATCATGGGGCCCCTCGGCGGTTGGGTGATGAAGAAGGTCGACGCCATCTGGGACGGCAAGGTCCGTCCCGGCTTCGAAATGCTCATCGACAACTTTTCGGCCGGCATCGTCGGGCTCATCCTGGCCACCTTCGGCTTCTTCGGAATCGGTCCGATCGTGTCTTCGTTCAGCCACGGCGCCGGCAACGTCGTGGATTTCCTGGTCGACCACGATCTACTGCCTCTCACATCGATCTTCATCGAGCCCGCCAAGGTGCTGTTCCTCAACAACGCCATCAACCACGGGGTGTTGACCCCGCTGGGCACCACGCAGGCGCTGGCAACCGGCAAGTCCGTGTTGTTCCTCCTCGAGGCCAATCCCGGACCTGGGCTGGGAATTCTGTTGGCGTTCATGGTATTCGGCCGGGGTGCGGCAAAGGCGTCGGCGCCGGGCGCGGCGATCATCCAGTTCTTCGGCGGCATCCACGAGATCTACTTCCCGTACGTATTGATGAAGCCGAAGCTGATCGCGGCCACCATCCTCGGCGGCATGACAGGCATCTTCATCAATGTCCTGTTCAACTCCGGTCTTCGTGCGCCGGCAGCACCCGGCTCGATCATCGCCGTCTACGCGCAGACCGCCTCGGGCAGCTACCTCGGCGTCACGCTGTCGGTATTCGGCGCAGCCGCAGTCTCATTCGCGGTCGCCGCCCTGCTACTGAAGACCGACAAGGCCGACAACGACGGGGACCTGGCCGCGGCGACCGCAGAGATGGAAGCCCTCAAGGGGAAGAAGTCCAGCGTGTCCGCAGCCCTGACAGGGTCCGCCGGCCGCGGCCCGATCACCAGCATCGTCTTCGCGTGCGATGCCGGTATGGGCTCCTCCGCGATGGGTGCGTCGGTGCTGCGCAAAAAGATTCAAGGTGCCGGGTTCACTGACGTCACGGTCACCAATCAAGCGATCTCGAATCTCACCGACGACTACGGGTTGGTCGTCACTCACCAGGACCTCACCGACCGCGCCCGGCAGAAGACACCGTCGGCGGCCCACGTGTCTGTCGAGAACTTCATGAACGCCCCGCAGTACGACGAGATCGTGGACCTGCTCGCCAGGACCAACGGCGCGGCCAGCGCGCCTGCCGCCGACGAACCGGCCGACGAGGCACCGGCGCCGGACGTGCTGACCGTCGAGTCGATCGTGCTGACGGGTACGGCCACTACCCGGGACGGCGCGATCAGCGAAGCGGGCCGGCTGCTGGTGGCCTGTGGTGCCGTCGAACCGTCGTACGTCCACGCCATGCACGAACGGGAGGGCTCGGTGTCCACCTACATGGGCAACGGCCTGGCGATCCCGCACGGGACCAACGAGGCCAAGGACTCCATCCGGCGCACCGGAATCTCATTCGTCCGCTATGCCGAACCGATCGACTGGAACGGCAAGCCGGCCGAGTTCGTGGTCGGTATCGCGGGGGCCGGAAAGGACCACATGGCGCTGCTGACGAAGATCGCCGGGGTGTTCCTGAACTCCGGCGAGGTGGCCCGCCTCCGCGAGGCCACCACCCGCGAGGAGGTCCAATCGGTACTCGGCGGCACCGGCGGGTGAGAATAGCGACGTGGATTCGGACACCCGCCAAGGCCGCATCGTCGAGTTCGCCCGCACCAGGGGGCGGGTCGAGGTAGCCGCGCTGGCCGAGGAACTGGATGTCGCGGCTGAGACCATCCGTCGCGACCTGAAGGTCCTCGCCGGTCGCAGGATGCTCAAGCGCGTTCACGGCGGCGCCATCCCGCTGGAGACGGCGGCGTTCGAATCGACGGTCGAGTACCGCAGCCAGGTCGATCTCGCCGAGAAGCACCGGATCGCCGGCGGCGCCACTGAGCTGCTGCACGGAGCCGAAACGGTCTACTTGGACGAGGGTTTCACCCCGCGGCTGATCGCCGAGCGGCTCGCCGATGAAGAACTGACGGTGGTCACCTCCTCGCTGCTGGCCGCCGAGGCGCTGGCCCACAGCGAGTCGGTGACGGTCCTGCTGCTCGGCGGACGGATGCGAGGCCGCACCCTGGCCACCGTGGATCATTGGGCCACCGACATGCTCGGCAGCCTGGTGATCGACATCGCTTATCTTGGGACGAACGGTATTTCGCCCGAGCACGGGCTCACGACACCCGACCCGGCGGTGGCCGCGGTGAAGCAGACCGCCGTCAAGGTCGCCCGACGCCGGGTTCTGGTGGCCGCACACACCAAGTTCGGCGTCAGCAGCTTTTGCCGGTTCGCCGAAGTCTCCGACTTCGACTCGATCGTGACCGGCACCGAACTGTCCCTCGCCGAGGCCCGCCGGTACGAGGCAATGGGGCCGTCGGTCGTCCGGACCTAAGGCCCCCGCCGGGTCAGTCGGTGGTACAGCGCCGCAGCCTCAGTCCGGTTGGCAGCGCCCAGCTTCCGCAGGATTCGCTTGACGTGTACCTTCACCGTGTTCTCGGTCAGGAACAGGCCGGTGGCGATCTGGGCGTTGGTCTTACCCAACGCGACGCTGCGCAACACATCCCATTCACGCGGGGAAAGCCGCTCGGTGGCATGTTCGGCGCTGGGCAACGGCGACACCGCCGCCAGCCGTACCGGCGTGCCCTGGTTCGTATCACCGTCGGCCACCCGCTCACCCGGCGCGGCCGACGCCTGGTTGATGACCCTCAACCGGTCGGCCAGTTGCGCGCGCTCGATGGCCAGTCCGAGACCGCCCGCGTACAGGCCGAGTAGCCGGCGATCGATCTCCGCAACGCTGCGGTCGGGGTACCGATCGGCATGCACCATGGCCACCGGAAGACCCCACGCCTGAACAGGTGCGGCGACGTAATCGGTTGTCCGCGCGAACCTCACGAGCTTGCGGAAGACCCTGGTGTTCGATTGCGCATCGGAGACCAGGATCGGCGTTCCACTGAGCAACATCTCGGATTCGACCAGCTGGCCGGCCAACCGTCGGGAATGTGCGCTTCCGAATGCGACGAGCTGTTCGGCGAAGTCGGGATCGTCGACGGTATAGGCGCTTTGGGTCAGCCAGATCCCATGGTCAACGCGGGAGAACATCGCCCGGGTGAAGCCGATCTGAGCCGCCGCCTCGGCCGCAAGTGCCAGCAGTTCGTCCATCGAGGAAGCCACGACGAGGCGGTCGACCGCCTTCTGCACCCCGGCGATGAGATGTCCGGTGTCGGGCTCGCGCACGTCGCTTCGCGGCCGGGGATGACCACCCACGACGGCGGGAAGACGACTCAGCGAAGTCCCGCCAGAAGTCTTCGCCGTCGCATCGAGACGACCGATCACCTTGGCGAGAGTACGCGGACCGAACAATTATGTCTATAGCTGATAACTACTTGCGCCTCTGAAACACGATCCAATATCGCACGACGACACGCTTTTTGATCGAGTGATGTATTTTTTTAGTACGTTCTGGATTCGGGCTCTACGCAATCTGGAAGGATGTTGCGAGCCGGCGATCTCGGAAGGAGTACTCCAGCGATGCAGCCAACCGCACCGACCGTGCGCCGCAGGCCGAAGGACCGCAAGAAGCAGATCCTCGATCAAGCTGCCCGGCTGTTCATCGACCGCGGATTCCATTCGGTCAAGCTGGAGGAGATCGCCGAAGCAGCCGGTGTCACGGCCCGCGCTCTGTATCGGCACTACGACAACAAGCAGGCCCTGCTCACCGCGGCAATACTGAACGCGCAGGACGAGTATCAGAGTGTCCGCAATCCCGAGGGCCGCGCACCGGAGTCGGTGGCCCGGCCGCTGCACGCCGAATTGCCCGAATTGATCGCAGCCGCAATCGAGACACGCGCGCTGACCGTGCTGTGGCAGAGGGAAGCCCGCTATCTGACCGCAGCCGACCGTGCGGAGGTACGCGGCCGGATCAACGCAATCGTCGCGGGCATGCAAGCCGGCGTGCGGCTGGAGATGCCGGAGCTGAGCGGCCCGCACGTGGAATTACGCGCATGGGCCGTATCGAGCACGCTGACCAGCCTTGGGCGACATAGCCTCAGCCTGCCGGGCGCCGAGTTGAAAGAGCTGCTGTACCGCGCATGCATGGCTGCCGCCCGTACCCCTCCGGTGGGGACACTCGTGCCGATGGAAGAACCGGCGGACCGGGAGTTGGCGTCGTTCTCTCGCTACGAGACACTGCTGGCCGCGGGCGCACACCTGTTCCGCGCCCACGGATTTCCCGCTGTCAGCACCGCCGACATCGGTAAGCGGGTGGGTATCGCCGGCCCGGGGCTGTATCGGTCCTTCGCCTCCAAGCAGGCCATCCTCGACACCCTGGTTCGCCGTCTCGACGAGTGGTCAGCGCTGGAGTGCATCCGCGCACTCCGCACAAATGATCCTGCGGCACAACGCCTGCGGCAACTCGTCGATGGACGGGTGCGGATCAGTCTGGAGGATCCCGATCTCGTCTCGGTGTCCATCACCGAGCTCTCTTCGGCGTCTGCCGATGTTCGCGACAGCTTCACGAAGAACCAGGCCGACCGCGACGGCGTATGGATCGACCTCGTCCGTACCCTGGTCCCGCAGACCTCCGTCGCACAGGCTCGGCTACTGGTGGCCGCCGCTGTCAGCTTCATCGAAGATGTCTCGCGGACATGGCATCTCACCCGCCGGACCGACGTCGCGCTGGAGATGGCCACCATCGCGTGCGCGATCCTGACCAGCCAAGCCGACTGAACTCACCACAACGCCGCAAGTGTTCCACCGTCGGCGACCTGTGCCGTCCCGTTGACCATGGATGCGTCGTCAGACAGGAGGAAGGCGACGACGCTGGCCATCTCGTCCGGCCCGGCCATCCGGCCCTGCAGTCGGCCGATCATCGTGTCTGCGCCACCCTCCCCGAGGGCTTCGTCGAACATCGTCATCGCGGTCTGCTGCATCGGGGTGTCGACGAAGGCGGGCAGCAACGCGTTCGATCGCACATTCTCCGAACGCAATTCGGCCGCGGTGATGCGGCTGAGGTGAATGATCCCGGCTTTGGACATCCCGTACGCCGCGGTGCCCGCGGCCGCGACCTGTCCGCCCAGCGAGGACATGTTGACGATGGCACCACCGCCACGCTCGATCATCCGGGGGGCAGCGTGCTTGGTACACAGCCAGGCGCCACGCAGGTTGATGCGCATCACCCGATCGAAGTCCTCGACGGTGGTCTCCAACAACGGCGCGAAATGCACGACGCCGGCGTTGGCAACAAGTTTGTCGACTCCGCCGAACGACGCGACACACGCCTCGACCATCGCGACCACCTGTGCCTCATCACTGACATCGACCCGGTGGCCGATCGCACCGCCGCCGATCTCCGACGCCGCGGCGTCGGCTGATCCGCCGTTGATATCCGCGCACAACACCCGACACCCCTCGGCGGCCAACCGCCGTGCGATCGCCAGGCCGATCCCGGCACCCGCACCAGTCACGATCGCGGCTTTGCCGGCCAGATCCGGATGCGTCATCGTGACGTCTCTCCCATTCTGTTGTGTCCCACCATTTCTCAGCCGGCCGCCGACCAAACCGGGGCCGCTGACTCGACGTGCAGCCCATGTTCGCGAATCGCCCCGAACATCAGCAGGCCCAACTCGGGCGCATCGTCAGACAACCTCACGGTATACACACCGAGGTCGCGCAGGATCCACGCGACGGTCTCAGACAGCAGATCCGACGCGGCTGAGCTGGTGAGCACACCGCAGGCGCGGGGCTCGGACGGGCGTAGATAGATGATCATGCCGGTACCCGTGGCGCGCATCGCCGCCACCGCGGTATCGAGTTCGGCGCCACAGCGGCAGGCCAGGGACCCGAACACGTCGCCGCTGAGGCACTCGACATGCACGTGCAGCGGCATCGGCGCGTCGGCGTCGGCATTACCGGCGATCATCGCCAGATGCTCGCACCCGTCACCGGTGTCGCGGAAGCCGACCACCCGGAACGTGCCGGCGACGGTGGGCAGTGCCGTCTCCGCCAAGCGCACCGCCTGCGGCTCGGTGCGGCGCCGGTACGTGGCGATCTCGGCAATCGTGACGAACGGAAGCCGATGGCGCTCGGCGAACGATGCCAGCTCATCCCGATCCGCCATCGCCGCCGGATTCTGCTGGGACACAATGTCACACAGCGCGCCCGCCGGTCGTCGCATGCCCAGGCGGGCCAAATCGACCGCAGCCTCGGCGGCACCCGGTGCTGTCCCAAGCACCCCGCGCCGTCCGGCCAGCACCGGGACCACGTGACCGGGTCGGCGGAAATCGGCCGCCGTCGCGTCGGGCGCGGCTAGGGCGGCGATGGTCCTGGCCCGATCGATCGACGAGATACCCGTGCCGGTCTCGCGGAAGTCGACGGCAACCCGGTGTGTCGCGGTGCCGGTGGGTTCGCCGTCTCGATGACACACCGGCGGCAGATTCAGTCGCTCACATTCCGATCCGGGCAGCGCGACCCGCACGTAGCCAGAACCGTGCCGGACGGTGAAGGTGAGCAGTTCCGGCGTCGCCGCATCCGCGGCGAACACCACATAGCCTTGCGCCTCAATGTCATCCATCACCACGACCGGACGGGCGGTGGCGATCGCCGAGATGGCGCGCCGGACGCGTCCGTGTGAGGTTTTCATCGCCGAAGCCCCTACCGCAGTCCGGTGACGAAGTCGAGCAGCAGCCGGTTGGTCTCCTTCGGCTCCTCCTGCTGGATCCAGTGCCCGACCCCATCCACCATGTGGGTGCCGCAGAAGTTCACCATCACCTCGTTCGCCCGTTCAGCGGCCTCGGCACCCCATGTGGTGCCCACGTCGTACTGACCGCCGATGAACAGCGCAGGCGGGATCAGCGGGGTGCCCTCGTACTCGGCGAGGTCGTGCCAGTCGTTGTCGATATTGTGGTAGAAGCTCAGCGGTCCACCCAGTCCGGATCGTTCGAATTCCCGCGTGTAGAAATCGAGATCGGCCTCGGTGAACCAATCCGGCATGGTCTCGGGGTAGACGAAGGCGTCCTTGAGCCGTGCCCCGTGCGGCATGCACAGCGGCCCGGAGCGGATCACCTCTATCGGATCCATGGCGTCGAGGTCGACCCCCGCCGCCACCGCGGCTTCGGTGGCGACCCGCATGGCGTCCCCGGACACCGTGTAAGTGAGGCCGAGCAGCCAGCCGCGCAGATCCTCCTCGATCTCGGCGATGATCGCGTCCTGTTCGGAGAAGTAGTCCTGGTACCAAACCTTCCCCGGCCCGGCCAGTTCCAGGTGGTAGTCGTTGGGCCGCTTCTCACCAAACGGGCTGCCGGGCAAGCCGATCACCCCGCGCCCGGCGAACGGCACGCTGATCCCCACCACGCCGCGACAGCGCTCCGGGTGAAGCCAGGCGAAGGTCCATGCGACCGGCGCACCCCAATCGTGGCCGACCACCACTGCCTGCTTTTCACCGTAGGAGTCGATGACGCCGACGACGTCGCCGACCAATTCCTTGATCCGGTAAGCGGTTTGCACGCGGTACTTGGAGGATTGGCCGTAGCCGCGCTGGTCGATGGCCACCACACGATAGCCCGCGGCCGCCAGGGCCGGGATCTGGTGCCGCCAGGAATACCACGACTCGGGGAATCCGTGCACCAGCACCACCAGCGGTCCCTCGCCCTCTTCGACGGCGTGGATCCGGGTGCCCCGGCAGTTCAGCATCCGATGGATCATCTGAGCCTCTTCTCTTAGTGGGAGCGGGTCGCCGCCAGATCGACCGGGATTTCCTCGATTTGGCCGAGGCGGTCGGGGAGCGGAATCGTGCGGTTCTCGTAGTTGCGCTCGATGAGGGTTTTCTGCCCGGACAGTTTGGTACGGGCCCACTTGCCGAGCACCCGCCCTGCCACCTTCGGCGTCATCAGCGCTGCCGCCGGTTTGACCAGATGCACGACAGCGAGGAACTCGTTGTAGATCTCCGGATCGTCGTGCACCAACTCCATCACCCGGTCCATGTACCAGGTGAGTGCGCCGAAGTAGACGGGGCGCTTCTTCTCGACACCCTTGAGCCAGTCGAAGCGCAGGTTCTGTTCCCGGATGACGAACCATGCGGTGTCGGCCATCTTGGCGATCGTGCGGAAATACCTGCGGGGCAGATCCGGATGCGTGGGCTCATACTTCGCGAGAAGCAGCTGCATTTCCCGAACTTCTTTGAGCGCCAGTGTCATCCCCAACCCCGACACCGGGTCGGCGCTGGTGTACGCGTCGCCGACCACCAGCA
The DNA here is from genome assembly GCA_000230935.2 of Mycolicibacterium rhodesiae JS60. Classification (GTDB taxonomy): domain Bacteria; phylum Actinomycetota; class Actinomycetes; order Mycobacteriales; family Mycobacteriaceae; genus Mycobacterium; species Mycobacterium rhodesiae_B. The sequence goes on along the minus strand of AGIQ01000002.1, from coordinate 885,262 downwards.
GCGCGCGCGGCAGGTTGCGCTTCTTCTCGTAATGCAGTCGCAGCATGTTGGGGTAGCGGAAGTTGTAGATCGGCGAGGCCGGTTCGAGTCCGTCGATGTTCTCCCCGATCACCGCCGACGGCATCAGGTTCGCGAACTCCCGGAACTCCTGTGCCGTCCGCGGGGGGGAGTAGCAGTTGTAGGCGACCAGTGACGTGGACAGGATGGTGCGTGAGCTGTCGGTGTAGTACTGCGCGGCGTAGGTGTCCTCGTAGGGGCGGTACGCGTAACAGATGACCATCACCTTGTCGTCCCACTGCCGCTCCGGCGGCACCTTGTGGAACATCGTGGAATAGAAGCAGTTGATGATGTCCTGCTCGACCTCCGGCGCCCCGATACCGATGCGGTCCAGGAAGTCTGGGAAGCGGGTGTTCTTTCCGGAGGCATCCGCGACGAATTCGGCTGGCACCACGTCGAGTTCGTCACCGTCGCCCGCGACGGCGACGCCGATGACGGTATTGTCCGCGCGGTCGTACACCAGGTCGGCCACTTCGGACTCGTAGCGGAAGCTGATGCGGGGTTCACCGTCCAGTCGGCGTCGCACACACCACTCCAGCAGCGGCCGGCCGGCGCAGACGATTTTGATGGGACCTGTACCGGGTTTCTTCCACGTCCCGCCCAGTCGAATGCGGTACTGGGCGGCCATGTCGACGTCGAATGCGCCCTCGCGGACCATGTCGTCGATGATCCCGGGAAAGAACCGCTCCAGTTCGATCCGCCCCGCGGTCAGGAGATGGTGCAAATGCCAGCCCTGCGCCGCTCCGGGCCTGCCCTCGCGTCGGGCATGCGGTGGGTCCTTCTCCAACACGATGACCTTGTCGAACGTCTCGCTGAGCACCTTGACCGCAGCGATTCCCGCGATGCTGCCGCCGACGACCACCGCAGTTCCACGGCCGCGGCGGCGGACGTCGGCCAGATCGATAGCGCCGTAATCCAGGCGTGGCGGTGTGCGCCGTCGTGCCGCGCCGCTGGCCACGAACTTCTCGTAATACAGGCCGGTGCCGTGGATACCGTTGTCGTCGAGCCACTTCCGGGTGGACTCGACCATCCCGGCCGGGCCACATACATACACGTCGGCGTTGCCGCCATCGAACATGCGCGCATCGAGGACATCGGTGACCCGACCCACCGCTCCGTCCCAGTCCGTGTTCGGGCGGGAGACGACGGTGTGGACTTCCAGCCCCGGCATCCGGCGCTTCAGCGCCTCGAGTTCGTAGAGCTTGCAGAGGTCTTCGGCATTGCGCACGCCGTACAACAGGTGGACCGGCCCGGGGTGACCGTCCGCCAGGCTCTGCGCCATCGCGAGGATGGCCGATATTCCGGTCCCGCCGGCCACCAGAACCACCGGCCGCACCGGTGGCCGGAGGAAGAATCCGCCCTTGCTGCACCGCATGGCGATTCGGTCGCCGGGCTTCGCTTCGTTGCGCAGATAGTCCGACATCACACCTTGCGGCAACAATCGGACGATGAACTCCACCTCGGTGCGGCCATCGGCTGGATGCGCATACGAGTAGTTGCGCCACACAGTGGTCCCCGGCACCTGCAACTGAGCGAACTGCCCGGGCAGATAGACCAGCCGGTCCAGCCCCGAGACGTCGATCCGTAGCAGCGCCGTGCTTGGCGACACCTGCTCCACCGCGGTCACCACACCAATTCCGGTCACCAACCGCGCGGCATTGTCATCGGCCGGGTACTGCAGGTTGATCACGCAGTCGGACTTCGCGAAGGTCTGACACGTCAGCACCTTGCGGGCATCCCGTTCGACCTCGGAAAGCCCTTCGGTGCGGCCCATCTCGTAATCACCAGAGGCACAGGTGGCTACGCAGGTCCCGCAGATCCCGCTCTGGCATTCGTTGACGATCGCGATGCCGTGTTCCTCGGCAGCCTCGAGGATCGACTGATCCGGCTGAACCGGCATCGTCTTGCACGTTCCATCCGAATACCGCACGGTGATCGCTGGGACGTCTGTAGCCACCTGCATTTCTCCCGTCCTTAAGTCAGACAATCAACGACGCCGGTTTCTTGGCGATGCGCGCGTTGAGCCGCGGCATCACCTCTTCGGCCAGCAGCCGCATGGACTCCTTCCACGGACCCGGATTGTCGAGGTAATCGAAGCCGAGAATCAGAAGGTGCCCGAATCCACCGACCTGGTCGTAGGTGGCTTCCAGCTTGTCGACCACCGTCTCGACCGAGCCGACCACAAAGGTGTTCTCGGCCAAGTACTCCGGGGTCACATCCTCGTCCGGCACCGATGGGTTGTGTTTGTAGAACTTGGTCATCCCGAACATCCGGAACGTCGGCAGGACGTACTCGCGCATGTTGCGGCCCATCATGCCGTCGACGGCATAGCGGAAGGCCTGCTCGTCGGTTTCGGCCACGACGACCTCACGCACCAGTCGCCAATCCCGGCGATCCGGTGTCCGCCCGGACCGTTCGGCACCTTCCAGCACCGCATCCCAGTGCGTGGCAACATATTCGGCGTTCAGGTCCAGGCTCATCGGGAGATACCCACGCTCGCCGGCCAGCTTCAGCGTCTCAGAGCCGGCACTGAATCCGGTGACTCCGATCGGCGGGTGGGGTGCCTGGAACGGCTTGATGTGCCGCTTCATCAAGCCCTCGAACATCGGGGCGATTCCGTTGGCATTCCAGTACTTTCCGCGGAACTCCCACGGCTGGTCCTCGGTCCAGACCTTCAGCATGATCTCGAGTGCCTCGCGGGTCATCTCGCGGTGCTCGCCGTTCTTGCCGTCGACGTCGAACAGTGCCCAGTCCCCCGGAATACCGCTGGCGCCGACGCCGAGCATGAACCGGCCCTGCGCGAGGTGGTCGAAGTACGCCACTCGGTGGGCCAGCTCGACCGGATGGTGATACGGGAGCAGGTGAGCGCCGGGGGCGAGCTTGATGTTCTTGGTGCGTAGCAGCGCCTGAGCCAGTAGCAGGTCCGGCGCGCAGATCGGTTCCCACGGCACCGTGAAGTGCTCGCCGACCCACGCCTCGACGTAGCCGAGCTCGTCGGCCAGCGTGATCAGGTCAAGGTCCCACTGGGTCGCGTCGTACAGGCTGCGCTCCGGTGGATGCGCCGGCATCAGGAAAAGTCCGATCTCCATCGTGAACCCTCTCGGTAGTGGTCGAGCAAGCGCATCTGATCCATCGACTGCGACGTGCACCGCCTCTTTCGACATTCAACACAGTACTAGCAAGATACTTGATCGGATGCAAGAACCACTTTTCTTGCTTGTTTACCGAGCTGGAAGTTTTCTCCGCTGCGTATCAGCTATGGACATTTTCATTGTTGCCCGCGTAGCGTGCTGCATCAGCGGCGGTCATAGCCAGCCTGGGAAGGGACCATCTGTGCAGCATTTCGACTTCATCACCTATGACGTGATCGGCGGGCAGGAGCGCAGCGACTCGGGGAATGGACCGGACGACGGCCGGATCGCGGTGATCACGCTCGATCGCCCGAAACAGCGCAACGCGCAGAGCCGCGGGATGCTCGTCGAGCTCGGGACGGCGTTCGAGCTGGCCGAAGAGGACGACACCGTGCGAGTGGTCATCCTGCGCGGCGCGGGCCCTTGCTTCTCGGCCGGCCACGACCTCGGATCCTCCGATGACATCCGGGAACGGTCCACCGGCCCCGGCCAGCACCCCACCTACCAGTGCAATGGCGGGACGCTGACCGGCGCCGAGGCCCGGCACCGGCAGGAGTGGCACTACTTCTTCCAGAACACCAAGCGGTGGCGCAATCTGCGCAAGATCACGATCGCCGAGGTGCACGGACTGGTCCTGTCCGCCGGTCTCATGCTGACCTGGTGCTGCGATCTGATCGTCGCCGCCGACGACACGATCTTCGCCGACGTGGTCGGTACCCGGCTGGGGATGTGCGGGGTGGAGTACTTCGGCCATCCCTGGGAGTTCGGCCCCCGCAAGGCCAAAGAACTGCTGCTCACTGGCGACTCGCTGAGCGCCGACGACGCCCACGGGCTCGGCATGGTCAGCAAGGTCTTCCCGACCGATGAGCTCTCGGCGCGCACTATCGAATTCGCCCGCCGCATCGCCAAGGTGCCGACCGTCGCCTCCCTGCTGATCAAGGAATCGGTGAACCAGACCGTCGACGCCATGGGCTTCTCCACCGCCCTTGATGCCTGCTTCTCACTCCACCAGCTCAACCACTCGCACTGGGCGGAGATCAATGGCAACCCGCTGGGGATCGGAACCGTCGAGGACGGACTCGAGGACTGGCGGCTGGCCCCGGAAATCCTGCCTGCTGCCAAGAACCGGCCCTGATCGGGAGCGAAGCACAGGTGGACATCGACTATCCCCCCGAAGCGCAGTCGTTTCGCGACGAGATCCGGGCATTCCTGGCCGAACATCTGCCTCCGGACTGGACCGGACCCGGCGGGCTGCCGCCCGAAGAACGGGAAGAACTCCGGCATCGGTGGCGCAAGATTCTCGCCGACCGTGGGTTGGTGGCCGTCTCCTGGCCCAAGGCGTACGGCGGCGGCGGTCTGTCCGTGATCGAGCAGGCGGTGCTGGCCGAGGAATTCTCCCGCGGTGGCGCACCTGAGCGCGACGAGAACGACATGTTCGGCATTGACCTACTGGGCAACACCCTGATCGCCGTGGGCACCAAGCAACAGAAGAAGCATTTCCTGCCACGCATCCTGTCCGGGGAGGACCGCTGGTGCCAGGGCTTCTCCGAACCGGAGGCGGGGTCGGATCTCGCGTCGGTACGAACGAAAGCTGTGTTGGAGGGTGATGAGTGGATTGTCAACGGCCAGAAGATCTGGACGTCGGCGGGTCCGACGGCCAACTGGATCTTCGTACTGGCCCGCACCGACCCCGAAGTGCCGAAGCACAAAGGCCTGTCGATGTTGTTGGTGCCCGTCGACCAGCCCGGGGTAATGGTGCGGCCGATCGTCAATGCGGCCGGGCACGCGTCGTTCTCCGAGGTCTTCTTCACCGACGCCCGCGCGAAGGCCACCGATGTACTGGGCGGCATCGGCGGTGGCTGGGCGACCGCGATGACCGTCCTCGGCTTCGAGCGGGGATCCCAGATCACTACCGCGGCAATCGAGTTCGGTCGGGGACTGGATCGGCTGCGGCAGCTCGCCAAGGAGCGAGGCCGGAACACCGATCCGCTGATCCGCGATGAGCTGGCGTGGTGCTACTCGCGTGTGCAGATCCTGCGCTACCAGGGTTACCGCGGTCTGACTGCACTACTCAACGGGCAGCGCCCCGGCGCCGAGGCCGCGATCAACAAGGTGGTCTGGAGCGAATACTTCCAGCGCTACACCGACCTGGCTGTCGACATCATCGGAGTCGACGCGCTGTCCGCCGACGGGCCGGGAAACGGTGCGGCGCTGATCATCCCGGTACCGGGCACACCCAACTCGGCGGCCTGCTGGCTGGACGAACTCCTCTATGCACGTGCCGCAACCATCTACGCGGGCAGTTCGCAGATCCAGCGCAATGTGATCGGCGAGCAGCTACTCGGACTTCCCAAGGAGCCACGCTGACATGGATTTTCGGTACAGCACCGAACAATTGGATTTTCGCGATTCAATGCGCGCCTTCCTGCAGGAGGCCACCCCACTGCCGTGGGTACGCGAGGTCGCCGGAGCATACGGCCACGACGAGCGGCTGTGGCAACGGTTGTGCCGCGAACTGGAACTCCCCGGACTGCCGGTCCCGACGGAGTACGGCGGTGTGGGCGGCTCGCTGGTCGAATCGGCGATCGTGTTCGAGGAGTTCGGCCGCGCGCTCACCCCGGTTCCCTTGGCATCCCACGCATTCGCCGTGCACGCCGTGCTGAGTGTGGGAAGCGAGGATCAGCGTCAGCGCCTACTACCCGGCCTGCTCGGCGGTGCCCGCATCGCCGCGTTCGCGGCGACCCGGCCGGGCGCTGCCGACCCCGCATCTGCAACAGTGTCGGCCGCCCGTGACGACGGGCGCACCGTACTGAACGGCGTTTGCGCCCCTGTTCTGCACGGCCACGTCGCCGGGATGTTCGTCATCGCGGCGCTCGCCGAGGAGGGTGTCGGACTGTACGTGGTCAACGCCGATACTCCCGGCATTGGCGTCGAGCGGCTGCCGGCATTCGACATCACCCGGCCGGTCGCGCGCGTGACGTTGCGGAATGCCGTGGCCGAACCCCTCGACGCGGCACCGGATCAACTCGAGCGGGTCTTCGACATCGCCCGAGTGCTGCTGGCAGCCGAGATGCTCGGTGGTGCCGAGGCCTGTTTGGAGCTCAGCGTCGAGTATTCGCGCAGCAGAAGGCAATTCGACCGAGCAATCGGCATGTTTCAGGCGGTCAAACACATGTGCGCTGAGATGGCGATCGAGATCGACGCGACCAGGGTGGCGGTCATGTTCGCGGCGATGAGTGCCGACGACCCCGGCGAACTCGCCATCGCCGCGCCGCTGGTGAAGGCGCAGGCCGCCGACACGTTCACCCAGTGTGCGGGGACAGCCACCCAGGTGCACGGCGGGATCGCCTTCACCTGGGAGCACGACCTGCACCTCTACCTGCGTCGTGCCAAGACCACGGCAGCGCTCTTCGGCAGCAGCACTCAGCACCGGGCACTACTGGCCGACCGGGTCGGCTTATGACCACGTCCGCGTCGACCGGCATCACGCTCAGCGACACCCTCGCCCGGCATGCCCGGGTGCGTCCCGATGCCGTCGCATTTGCCGACCCGAACCGCCGCGCGACCTTCGAACAGACCGATATCCGGGTGACCCGCCTGGCCAACGCACTCGCACAACGCGGCATCGGTCGCGGCGACCGAGTCGCGGTGCTGGGCCTCAACAGCCTCGAACTCGTCGAAACCTGGTTCGCCACATTGCGTCTGGGCGCTGTGGTGGTGCCGTTGAACTTCCGCCTGGTCGCCGACGAGATCGCGTACCTGATGGCCGACAGCGGCGCCGCAGCCTTGGTCGTCGACGCCGCACTGGCACCGTCGGTCGGATCGGCGGAATCGGTACACACCACACTGACCATCGGCGGCACGCTGGAGAGCGCCATCGACGGCGCCGGTGCGGAACCCGTCGACGTCCCCGTTAGCGACAACGACCCCGCGTTCATCATGTACACCTCAGGGACCACCGGGTTTCCCAAAGGTGCTGTGCTGTCCCACCGAAACCTGTACCTTCACGCCTTCAGCTCGATCGGCACACTGGGCCACCGCGCCGACGACGACTGTTGGCTCGGCGTTGCGCCACTGTTCCACACCGCCGGGGTGTCCGGCATGCTGCCGGCGTTCCTCACCGGCGGCAAGGTCGTCATTCCGTCATCTGGCGGGTTCGACGCCGAGGCCGCGGTACGCACTATCGTCGCCGAACGGGTGACCTCGTGCTGGATGACCCCGGCGCAGTGGCAGATCGTCTGCGCGATGGACAGACTCGCCGAGTGGGACCTGTCCTGTCTGCGGCGCATCTGGTGGGGTGCCGCGCCGGCCTCGACCACCCTGCTGCGGAACATGACCGACGTCTTCCCGGGGGCCGAGATCATCGCCGCCTTCGGGCAGACCGAGTGCAGTCCGATCACCTGCCTGCTGCGCGGCGATGACGCAATGGCAAAGATCGGCTCGGTGGGCACGCCGATGCTCAACGTCGAGGCCCGCATAGTCGACGACGACATGAACGACGTCGTGCCGGGCATCGTCGGCGAGATCGTCTATCAGGGCCCCCTGGTGATGGCCGGCTACTGGAACAAACCCGCCGAGACCGCGGAGGCTTTTCGCGGCGGATGGTTCCATTCCGGTGACCTGGTCAGGCAGGATGAGGACGGCTACATCTACGTGGTCGATCGGAAGAAAGACATGATCATTTCCGGCGGAGAGAACATCTACAGCGCCGAGGTGGAGAACGTCTTGGCGGCGCACCCGAAGATCGCCGAGGTGGCCGTCATCGGTGTGCCGGATCCGAAGTGGGGTGAGACCCCCTTGGCCGTGATCGTGCCGCGCGATCCCGCCGACCCGCCGTCGGCGGATGAGATCGAGTCGCACTGCCGCGAGCGTCTGGCCGCCTACAAGCGTCCACGCCGCGTCGCCATCGTCGAGGCGCTGCCCCGCAACGCGAGCGGCAAGGTGCTCAAGACCGTCCTGCGCGATCGGCACGGAGCACCGTTGTCCTATTCGGCCGGCCCCGAGGGCGTTGAACTGCTGGACGAGACCATCGGCGAGAACTTCGAGCGCACCGTCGCTGCCCATCCCGATGTCGACGCGCTGGTCGATGTCGCGGCCGGCCGGCGGTGGACCTATGCCGAACTCAATCATGAAATCGACTCGCTGGCACGGGCTTTGATGTCATCAGGCATCGACAAGGGCGACCGGGTCGGGATCTGGGCGCCAAATTGTGCCGAGTGGACCCTGCTGCAGTACGCGACTGCCAAGGTGGGCGCGATCTTGGTGACCATCAACCCGGCCTACCGCACTCACGAGCTGGCTTACGTTCTGCGGCACGCCGGCGTCCGGATGCTGGTGTCGGCCACCGACTTCAAGTCGTCGGATTACCGCAGCATGGTCGCCGAGGTGCGCCCCGAAGTACCCGACCTGTCCGATGTGGTGTTCCTGAACTCGCCGGATTGGCACGCACTGCGGCAACGCAGCGAGCAGACGTCGGCCGACGATCTACGCCGACGGATGGAGTCCCTGACGCCCTCGGATCCGATCAACATCCAATATACCTCCGGCACAACGGGTTCCCCCAAGGGGGCGGTGCTGTCGCACCGCAACATCCTCAACAACGGCTTCTTCGTCACCGACCTGATCAACTTCGGTCCAGGCGACCGGTTGTGCATCCCGGTTCCGTTCTATCACTGCTTCGGCATGGTGATGGGCAATCTGGGGTGCACCACCCACGGCGCCACGATGGTGATACCCGCCGCCGGCTTCGATCCCGGCGCCACCCTGGCCGCGGTCGAACAGGAACGCTGCACCGCACTGTACGGCGTACCGACCATGTTCATCGCGATGCTCGGCCACTCCGACCTCGCCCACCGCGACGTCTCGTCGCTGCGGACGGGCATCATGGCTGGCGCGCCGTGCCCAGTCGAGATCATGAAGCGCTGCCTCGAACAGCTGAACATGTCGGAGGTATCCATCGCCTACGGCATGACCGAAACCTCGCCGGTGTCGTGCCAAACCCTGATCGACGACGATCTGGAACGGCGCACCGCGACAGTCGGGCGCGCACATCCGCACGTCGAGATCAAGGTCGTCGACCCCGAAACCGGTGCGCTCGTCGAACGGGGTACGACCGGCGAGTTCTGCACCCGCGGCTACTCGGTGATGCTCGGCTACTGGAATGACGAGGCGAAGACCGCCGAAGCCATCGACGACGAGGGCTGGATGCACACCGGCGATCTGGCCGTGATGCGCGACGACGGCTACTGCCAGATTGTCGGGCGGATCAAGGACATGGTGATCCGCGGCGGCGAGAACGTCTATCCGCGGGAGATCGAGGAGTTCCTGTACACCCACCCCGATATCGACGATGTCCAGGTGATCGGCGTTCCCGACCCGAGGTACGGAGAGGAGATCTGCGCGTGGGTCAAAATGCGCGCGGGCGCCGCGCCGCTGGATGCCGCGGCCGTGCAGGAGTTTGCGGCCGGAAAGCTGGCGCACTACAAGATTCCGCGCTACGTGCGGGTCGTCGACGACTTCCCGATGACCGTCACCGGCAAGGTGCGCAAGGTCGAGATGCGTGCCGAGATGATCCGGCTGCTCGACTCGCCGCGTTAGTGCACACCCTCCATCAACCGGCTGACCCGGGGCGCGAACCCCCACACGACCACACCGACGGCGATGGCAACAGTGCCGAGAATGCCGAAGTAGGCGAACTCGCTGTCCGCGCTGTAGTAGCCGGACAGCACACCTGACATCGCGGTGCCAAGGCCGACGGAGAAGAAGTACAGTGCCATCATCTGGGCCCGAAAAGCATTGGGCGCCAGCTGTGTGGTGACCGACAGCCCGATCGGCGACAGCATGAGTTCGGAAATCGCGAAGACTCCCATGATCGCCATGACGAAGAGCGCGGGCACGCTGCGTCCTGTGGTGCCGGCCATCGGAAGGAACAGCAGGAACGCCACCCCCATCCCGATCACGCCATAGGCGAACTTGCGCGGGGTGGTTGGCGCACGCCGGCCGAGCTTGGTCCACATCGCCGCAAAAAGCGGTGACAGCAGGATGATCCACACCGGTTCGATGGAACCGATCCAATTGGACGGCGCCCGCCATCCGAAAATCGACCAATTCATCCGCTCGTCGGAGTAGACCGCCAGCACCGTGAAGATCTGCTGAAACAGCGACCAGAACACGGCATTGGCGATGAACAGCGGGATGAACGCGCGTACGCGGGTGCGTTCCAGCGGCTCGACGCTCGGGCTGCCGAGCATCACCGCGAAGTAGCCGATCGACGCGACGATGAGAATGCCCGTGGTCACCTGGGACAGGTTGGCCAGCGTGATCAGACCGAAGACGAACGCCAGTACCGCGACGGCGACAACCACCGACGCGATCGCGGCGGTGCGCCAGAATTCCTTGTGCGACAACGGATGCGGAACCGTACGACCGTGTTCGCCGAGGTTACGACGGAAGACCACGTATTGAGTCAGACCCAGCGCCATCCCGATCGCGGCGGCACCGAAGCCATAGTGGAATCCGACCTTGGTCTGCAACAGACCGGTGATCAGCGGCCCGACGAACGACCCGAGGTTGATGCCGAGATAGAACAGTGTGAATCCACCGTCGCGGCGAGGGTCACCGTCGGAGTACAGCGTGCCCAACAACGAGGACGCATTGGCCTTCAACGCACCCGATCCAAGGGCGATGAGCACAAGGCCGACCGCGACGCCCGCCAAACCGGGCAGCACCGCGAGCGCGATGTGGCCGCACATGACCACCACCCCGCCGTACAACACGGTCCGCTCCATGCCCAGCAACCGGTCGGCCACCCAACCACCCAGGACCGTCGACAGATACACCAAGCCGCCGTATGCACCCACGATGCCGGTCGCGGTGGCCTTCGGCAGCGCCAGGCCACCGTCGGTCAACGAGTAGTACAGGTAGTACCCGAGGATCGTGAGCATCCCGTAGTACGAGAACCGCTCCCACAGCTCGACACCGAAAAGGTTGGCCAAACCCACGGGATGTCCGAAAATGGTTCTTTGCGTGGGCAAGGTCTCAGCATCGGACATGGCTGTCACGATGCCACATCCTCAACCGCTGTTCAGCGGTTCACCAGCCTTCGAGAGCCGTCCCGAGTCGCCCACTGGTCGTTAACTCCGCCTTTGCAATACCTCTGCTGCAGCCAGAACGGTACCGGTGACAGTGTCCATCAGCGGACTCTCGAGTTTCCAGCACTGCCAGAACAACGGAACGTCCAGATGGACATCACAGACCTGGATGAACGTCCCGTCGGCCAGCGCCGTTGCCGCCGACTGTTCGGGATACATCCCCCAACCCAGCCCGGCTCGCACCGCTGCACCGAATCCTTCCGCGGTCGGCACGTAATGGACGGGTCGGCCGATGGCATGACCAAAGACTTTGCGCACCAACATGTCCTGTAGTGCATCGTCGCGGTTCCAGGCCAGCGAGGGTGCGCGCGCCACCGCATCGGCTGTGAAACCGGCTGACAGATAGCCTTTCACATAGCTGGGGCTGGCCACCGGCAGATACCGCATGACGCCGAGCGGCCGCACCCGGCAGCCCGGCACCGGAGTGCGCTCGGTGGTGACCGCACCCATCACCACACCCTCGCGCAGCAGCTGTGCGGAATGATCCTGGTCTTCGATTCGGATGTCGAACAACACATCCGGCAGGTCCGAGAGCACCCCGGCAAACCACGTCACCATCGAATCAGCGTTCACCGCCATCGCAATCCGTGGTCGCGGCGCCGACTCACCGCCACCGGCCATCTCGGCGATGGCCTCCGCCTCCAGCATCGCGGTCTGAGCGGCCAGTCTGAGCAGCGGCTTCCCGGATACCGTTGGCACACAAGGCTTCCCACGGACGAGCAGCACCTGCCCCACATATTTTTCCAGCGCCTTGATGCGCTGGCTCACCGCCGATGGCGTCACGTGCAAGCGCTCGGCGGCCGCCTCGAAACTGCCGAGCTCCACTATCGCGGCGAAGGCCGCGAGCTGACCCGAATCCAGCCGGGTCTCCCCGGAGGCGCTCAGTAGCAGGGATCCGAGCCGGGCGTGTAATACGGCACCCCTTGCGGCGTATAGCACGGCGGCTGACCGGAGGCGGCCTGCGCGGCGGCGTCGTCCGCGGTCGCCACCGCACCGCCTACCGCGACATCACCGGCCACGTTGGTGCATCCACCCACATCGACATGTCGTCCCCCGACGTCACCGCACACATCGGCGTGTGCGGCCGGTGCGATCACCACCGGCGCTACGGCCATTGCCATGGCGCTCAACAGCGCCGCTGCCAGCTTCTTCATGGTCCCTGCTCCCACTCTCAAGACCGACTCAACGGCATTATCACCGCTGTCGCGCCTTGCCGCGGCGTATTGGTGCGAGCGTATCCGCAGGCGCTACTTCAGGGAGTAGCGGATCGGCAGATGTTTGACCCCGCCGACGAAGGTGGTCGCTGAGAGTTCCGGCTCACCGGCGAGTTCGATGGTGTTGATACGTGGGATGAGTTCGGAGAAGAAGCTGTTCATCTCCATGCGAGCCAGGGCAGCGCCCAGGCAGAAGTGCACGCCGTAGCCGAAGGACAGGTGCTTGTTCGGGTCTCGGCCGACGTCGAAGCGCATCGGGTCGTCGAAGACCTCTTCGTCGCGGTTGGCCGAAACATAGGACAGGAGAACGGATTCGCCCTTGGCGATGGGGACACCACGGACTTCGGTGTCGGCCTGGGCGGTGCGCATGAATTCCTTGACCGGTGTCACACAACGGATCATCTCTTCGACCGCGGTGCCCATCAGACCCGGATCATTCTGCAGCCGTTGCAGTTCGGCGGGGTTGCGCACCAGTTCCAGTAGCCCGCCGGCGATTCCGGCGCTGGTGGTGTCGTGGCCGGCGCTGGCGACGATCACGTAGTAGGACGCGGTGTCCATGTCGGACAACGGCTCGCCGTCGATGGTCGCGTTAGCGATCGCCGAGGTCAGATCCTCGGTCGGATGCTCCCGGCGGGATGCGGTCAACGCGGCGAAGTAGGTGAAGAAGTCGAGCAGCACGGCAAGCATTGCGTCGCTGGATCCATCGCGCCGAAATTCGGTGTCGTCGCCGCCGAACAGTTCCTGGGTGAGTTTGAGCATCCGGGGAAAGTCGGATTCCGGCAGGCCCAGCAGGGTGAGGATGACGTAGAGCGGATAGTTGACCGCGATCTCTTGAGAGAAGTCCAGCTCCGGACCGCGCTCTGCCATCTGGTCGACGTAGATCTTCGCCAGCTCGTCGCAGCGAGCCTTCAAGTCCCGCATCGCTTTCGGGCGAAACCAGTCCGCACCGATCTTGCGCATATCGCGGTGATGCGGGTCGTCCATGTGGATCAGGGTGCTCAACCCGATGCCGGCTTCGCGATCCGCGAGCAGCTTGTCGTCGAGTTCGCTTGCCACGAGGATCGGCCGGGGATCGTTGGTGAACAGATCGTTCTGCCGCTCGATCTCCATGACGTCGGCGTGTTTCGTGATGGCCCAGAACGGCCGATAACCCTCGACGTCGACCCAGGACACCGGCGCATGTTTGCGCAGATGCGCCAGCGCCGCGTGCAGCTGGGCTTCGTCGGTGTAGGACTGCGGGACGGCCAGAGCGCGCCCCGCGTCGTCCATGATCCGTGCGGTCATCGACAACTCCTTGAAATCTGGAACGAATGCGTTCTAGATTATGATGCACGCCACAGATAGGTCAAGATGTCGTCATGACTGTCGAGGGACGCACCTACGGCGGGCTCAGCTCCGAACAACGCTCGCAAGAGCGCCGTGAGCGCCTGCTCGAAGCGGCTGGCGAACTGATTGCCGAGGTTGGCGTTGCGCCGTTGACCGTCGACCTGGTGTGCCAGCGGGCCAAACTCAGCAAGCGCTACTTCTATGCCGAATTCAGCACGAAGGACGACCTTCTGGACGCCTGCGCCGAGGCGCTGTACGACCGACTCAAGGTCGCGATGGAGGCGGTACTGGCCACCGCTCCCCTGGCCGAACGTGCCCACGGCGTGCTGCGCACGGTGGTGCAGACATTGGTGGCCAGCGCCGCCGATTCGCGCCTGTACATGGAGTCGCCTGGATTCCCGCGGCTTCGCCAGCTCCAACAACGGGAGATCAGCGAGTTCACCGAACGCATCGCCGCCGAAGCAATGCCGTTCGAAGGGCGTCCCAAGCCGTCGGTGGACCGCATGCTCGCGACCAGGGCAATGGTCACCGCCGCCACGGAGCTCATCAGCGCTTGGCTGCACGGCGATATCGATACCGATGAGGACACGCTCGTCGCCACCCTCACCGCCATCACAGTCGGCGCCGCTCGGGCGTCGTAGATGAGCTTCTCGCCCGCGTCGGTCATCGAGACGGTCCAGCTGAGCCCGCGGCTGCGTCGGATCAGCCTGCGTGTCGACGAGCCCGAGTCGGTGGCCCTCCCGGTCGGCGGCGACTGCGCCGTCGGGGTGTATTTCGACCCCACGACACCCGAGGAAGGCCGCACCTACTCGGTGCGCCGCCACGACGACGATCTGATCGACCTCGACATCGTGCTGCACACCGGCGGTCGCGGCAGCACCTGGGCGCAGACCGCCAACGCCGGGGACCGGGTCGGGCTGGACCACGCCCGAGCGTGGTACCGGCGGCCGCCGGGAACCGCATGGCAACTGCTCGTCACCGACCTCTCGGGCCTGCCGGCCACGGCGCGGATCCTCGAGGAAACACCGCCGGCCGTGGCGACCACCGTCGTCGTCGAGGCCGCCGACCATCACGACCTGGACTATCTTCCCGTCCGCCCCGGCACCACGGTCGTTCCGAGCCTGGGCACCGGCAACGGGTTCGCCCCGAGCCAGCTGGCGCACCTCGTTCGGCAGGTCGACCTGCCTGCCAACGGCTACTGCTGGTTCGCCGGCGAAGCCGCCGTGTCTCGCGAGGTCCGCAAGCACCTGCGCGGTCGGGGCTGGGCCGTCGACCAGTACGACATCAGCGGCTACTGGCGATTCGACTCACAGACCTGGGATGCGAGGTTCGCCCTGGTCAGCGCTGAGCTTGCCCAGGTCTACGAGCGCGCGATCGCCGCGGGCAAGGGCCACAAGGTGGCATCCCAGGAGTTCGACGAGGCCCTGGAGCGGGCCGGCCTGTGAATTAGCCGGTCAACAGCCATTCAGGTAGCTCGGCGTGGCCCGTTTGTGATGTGCATCACCTATGCTCCAATTGATGACTCAGGTCACAACCGGAGGTGTTCGATGAACGGCATGCACCCTTCTAGAAGGCCCCTGCCGTCCAGTGCGATCAACCCGCACCGGGGCGTGATGGCTTTCCTGATGATCGTCGTCTTCATCGCCGGCGTGGTCGGCGTGGTGGTGGCGCTGTCGATGGGCCACTCAGCAGCCGTGCTGAGCATCGTGCTCATCGCCTTCGGACTGATCGCGGCAGCCGCGATCTGCTAGTGGCCGACTGCCGACCTCGGCAGTCACCGCACCCGATTGAACCGCTCGGGTATGTCGCGGTATTCGTCGCGGATGGCCGGCTTGTCCAACTTGCCGTTGGGCAGTCGGGGCAGTGGATCGCAGCGAAGCACGATGTAGCGCGGGACCTTGTAGTCCGACAGAACCGCTTCGCAATGCTTGACGACGGTGGATTCGTCCAGACGTGAGCCCGCGGTAACAGTGATGATCGCCGCCGGCGTCTCCCCGAAGCGCGGATCGGGTGCCGCGATGACGGCGACCTCCTCGACGCCGTCGAGTGTTCTGATGGCGGACTCGAGCTCGACCGGTGAGATGTTGATGCCGCCGGAGATGATGAGTTCCTTGATGCGATCGAGGAACGTGATGCGGCCCTGCTCATCGCGGACGCCAACGTCACCGCTGTGCAGCCAGCCGTCGCGGATCGCTGCCGCGGTGGTCTGCGGATCGTTCCAGTAGCCCGGCGTGACACCCGGCCCGCGGACCACCAGTTCGCCCGACTCCCCAGGGCCCGCCATCGACCCGTCATCGAGCATCACGGCGACTTCGGTGAAAATCGATCCACTGCCGCACGAGTCCGGGTGCTCGAGTGCCTCGGCTTTCAGAGTTGCCGTGGCCACCCCGCCGGCTTCGGTCATGCCGTAGATCTGACGCAGCAGTACGCCCTTGTCGGCCCAGCGTCGCAGCAGGTCGACCGGCACGGCCGCGCCACCGACGATCGCCGTCTGCAGCGAACTCAGATCGGCTCCGGCGAACTCCTCGGCCCTCGACAGCGCTTCGAACACCAGCGGGACACCGAAAAGGGCGCGGACCGAATGCTTCTCGATCAGCGTCACCGCTCGTGACGGATTCAGCTCCGGCTCCACGACCAGAGTGCCGCCAAGTACCGAGGTGATCAATAGGCCGTACACCAGCCCGGGGGTGAACGCCAGCGGCAGGACCAGCAGGGTGACGGTGCCGGGGCGGAAACCCTCCTCAGTGAGGGTGTTCTCCAACACCATGCCCATCAAGGTCCGGCTGGTCAGGACCACCCCCTTGGACAACCCGGTCGACCCACTGGTGAAGATCACCGCAATCGGGTCCTCGGGGTCCGGTTCGATCGCGAAGTCGTCCGGATCGCCGTTGCGTTGTGCCTCAACGATATCGAGCGTCCAGACGGTGAAATCGCGTCCCGCACCGCGCGCCTCGTCGACGCCGGCGACGTGGGTGGGTGCCGCGATCACCGCACTGATCTCAGCGTCGTCGGCGATCTTGCGGATCTCAGCAGGCTTGAGGCGCGAGTTCAGTGGTACCAGCGTTGCCCCGCACTTCATCACCGCCAGCGCGGCGACCGGCCATTGGACAACGTTGGGCGCGAGCAGTCCGACCCGGTCGCCGGGCTTGACTCCATCGTCGGCCAGCTTTCTGGCCAACCTGCTGGTCCACTGGTGCAGCCGGCGATAGCCGATCTCGTCCTCGCCGATGATCAACGCACTGTGGTCACCTTTGGTCCTGGCCCACCAGCGCAATGCCGATGCCACGGTCGCGGCCATCGTCCTCCTCGATCCTGTGAACTCGGTCAGATCGTTGCTGCTGAGCCGAATACGGTGGAGCTCACCAATGGTGCCATGGGGCCGCCGATCAGAAGTGAGATGTCGGCGTTGTCCACCGGATTTGGTGAGCCGCCGCGGATCTGACGTACCGCCTCGGCCACCAGCCCGATACCGTGCACGAACCCCTCCGCGATGTTGCCACCCGCGGTATTGATCGGCAGACCGCCACCCCCGACCGTCAGGTTCTCCACGGTCAGGTATTCACCCGCCGCGGGACCATTGGGGCACAACCCGTGGTCGATCATCGCGGCGACGGCAGGCCCGGTGAAGTTCTCGTAGACCTGGGCCACGTCGACCTCCTTCGGTCCGATCTGCGCGTCGGTCCACAACCTCTGCACCATCGCGGGATGGAAACCCGCACTGGTGTAGTCGTGTTCGTTCTCGACGGACTCGTTCCACCCGGACGCCGCGCCCTGCACGCCGGAGAGGATGTAGGCCGGACGCCCGCGGTAGTCGCCCACCCGGTCGGAGCGCACGACAAGAAGTGCTGTGGCCCCGTCATTTTCGCGGGAGCAATCGAACAGCCGCAACGGTTCGGAGATCAACCGGCTGCCCTGGTAGCGGTCATGATCCAGCGGATGCCCGTACGCCACCGCGTTCGGATTGTTCTGGGCATGGCGATAACCCGCCAGCGCCACCGCTTCGAGTGCGGATGCGGGTACCCGGTCGACCTCCAGCATCCGCTGGGTGCGCAAGGCGCAGACCTGTGCCGGTGCCAGCATGCCGTGCGCGGTGTAGAGGTGGCCCATGTGGCCCTTGTTGTACGCCCCGCGCCCGTCGGTGCCCTCGCTGAGGCCGCGATAGACCACGACGCAGTCGGCCTGACCGCTGTAGACCGCTGCGGCAGCACAATTCACGGCCGCCGCGACACCACCTCCGCCGCCGCCCCAGACCTGGGTCGACCACCGGACCTCGCGAACGCCCAGTGCGGCACCCAGTACCAGCCCTTCGCTCGAATCGCTGGCGTAGGAGACGAATCCGTCGACCGACCGGGGGTCGGCACCGGCATCCTCGCAAGCCCGCAGGATCGCCTGCAGCACCAGTTGCGCCGACGAGAAGGGGCTGGTGCCCCGCTTGTAGTACTCGGTCGCGCCGACGCCGACGACAGCGGTGGCGCCGCGGAAGGGCCTCATCGGGCCGCCCCGTCCAACTGCCAGCGGATCAGCGGCCAGTGCTCCTCGTCAGGGGGCGGCTCGATATGACCCCGCACGGTGGCCCCGATCGTGGGGTTCACCCCGTCTGCGTGCGCCAATACGCCCACCACGCGGCGGTTTCCAGCCCCGGGCAGTTCGACGAGAACCACCACGTAGGGCAGGTGCCCGGTCGCTTCCCGGCCGAACGGCTGCCAGGTTCTGGTCCACGAATAGATCGTTCCCACCGGTTCGACCTTCTGCCAACGCAATTCAAAGGAATGGCACTGCGGGCAGATCGGCCGGGGCGCCCAGATCCAGCTCCCACAGCCGGCACACTGCTGCAGAAGGAGCCTGCCGTCACGCAGGCCCTCCCAGTGCGGTGTGTCGAGCCCGTCATCGGACGGCCCGGCCATGTCCATCCACGGGGGCGTGTCGGGGATGTTGCGGACGCTGAACACCCGCCACGTGCCGTCGTCGAATTGCACCCAGCGGCTGCGTAGTTCGAACCAGTCGTCGTCGGGTGTGATGTAGCGGATCACCGCGTCGTAGCGACCGTCGTCGACGCCGGTGATGCTGCGGACCTCGCAGCCCTTCAAGCGGTTCGGCACATCGGCCGACGCGATGAGCTGACCAATGCGGTCCGGCAGGAAGTCGGCCAGCACAGCGTCGTTGTCGCCGGCCGCGACGGCCTTGCCGTGCGCCTCGACCGCCGCGGCGAGCTCTTCTGGCACAACGGCGTTCAACTGCTGCCTCCGAGTTGGTAACGCACGTCGGTGCGATCGTGATGGAAACCTGCCAGCCGGGCGGCGTTGACAATTCGGGTGTCGCCGGAATCGACATGAATGACCGCGCCGGAAAGGCCCACCTCCGCGGCGACTGCGACGGCACCGTCGAGTAGACGGCGCAGGGCCCCCGGCGGAGCCGATGGCGCGGCGTCGATGAAGTCCACCACCGCGCAGTCGCCGAATTCCTCCGACTGGACAGGCTGGCGACTCAGCGCGACCGTACCGACGACCCGACCTGCTTCCCGCAGCGCATACCGGGGTCCGCCGGCAGTGGACCCAGAGGGTTCGAGCACCGGCGCGGCGAGGTCCGATTCGGATTCGGTACCGCGGATCAGTTGCCAGACTCGCCGCGTGCGCGGGATCAGAAATCTGTCACTGAGCCGGCCACTGGCCGGATGGTTGCCACGGGCCCACGCGGTGATCGTGTGCGCGCCGCTCTCCAGCCAACCGTCCGGGCCCGACGTGACGAGCCCGACCTGCTCGAGCAGCAGCGTCATGATGCCGATCGAGCGCAGCCCGGGATCGATCACGGCCGCGGCCTCGGCGGACCCGCCCGCCGCTCCGGTGAGACGGAGCAGTCCGGCGATGCACTCCGGGGCGTTCGGTTCGTCCATCGCGGTGGCGTGCGGAAGCATCCAGATCAGGAGGTGCCGATCGGGTGAATCCTCGGTCGCCAAGGATTGCGCCACGTCGGCGAAATCGATGGTGTTGTGGCCGGCCTCCGCATCGTAGGCCGCCGCTCGTGCCAGCAGGCCGGCCAGCTCATCGGCCTCAGGCGGGCTCAGTTCGGTGCGCCATTCGTATTTGATCATCGTGGTGCTACGAGGGCGGGACGCCCTCGGCGAGGAGCCTCTTGGTCTCTCGCCGGAACACCTGGTTGGCCGTTTCGTTCCGGCCAAGCACCATGTCTCCGGCATCGGCACTGCCCATGCCCTGCTGCGAGTTTCGCAGGAGGGGGAAGTCCTCGCTGTGCAGCACGGTCAGGAGGATCTCCCAGTTCTTTTCCCACCGATGGTTCCAGTGGTCGCCCTCCATTCCGGAGACCTCCAGCTTGGGGACCATCAGCCGCTGTTCCATCCGGGACTTCGTCGCGTCGGTCGGATGAGGACGGAAGGTCAACAGCTGAAAGTGATCCGGTTGACGAAGCAGGGTGCTGTTGGGCAGTAGGAAGTGGGTTTCGGTGACATAGGGGTCCAGCGGGCGATCACCGGGATCCTCTTCCAGCCAGCGGTCGATCGACTTCCGCGGGGCGATGAACCGGCAGTGCCTGCCGAAGTCTTCGAACGCCATCACGTTGGTGTGAATGATCTTTCCGGCGGAATTCGGGTGGGCGTACTGGATGTGGTAGCCATCCAGGAACGCGTCTTGCATGATCTTCCAATTGGTGGGCTCGTCGAAGCCCGCCGCCCGGAAGCACACCAGATCCCCGAGGTCGTAGCCGGCCAGAATGCCATCCATCTCCGGTCCAAGCCAGCTGGCGACATCGATCGTTGCGGTGGCATTGTCGACGATCCAGATGAATCCGTGCCGCTCCTCGCAGGGCAGTTCCACGAGCCCGTGCTTGCTGCGATCGATGTCGCCGAAAGTCTTATCGCGGGTGATCATTCGCAGCGAGCCGTCCGGGTCATAGGACCACCGGTGGTAGGCACATGAGAAGACCCTGCAGCGCCCCTTCTCGTTGTCTTCGAGCAACGCGCCGCGATGACGGCAGAGGTTGACGAAAGCCTTGACACCGCCATCCTTCTGACGCACCAGCAGCACATTGTTGCGCGGCATCTGCACGGTCATGAAGTCGTAGGGCTTGGCGATCTCCGAGCTGTGGGCGACGATCGAAGGAACCCTGCCGAAGATCAGGTCGCGCTCCCGTTGCGCCAGTTCAGGGTCGGTGAATTCGTGCGCGGAGAACGCCACCACGTCGTCGAACTTGTCGGTGGTCTCATTGCGCAAGAGCTCGATCGCTCGTCGGATCCGATCCGGGCGCGGCAGTGATGTGGTCATTGCCGCCTCACTTCTCAGGTGTGAACGTGATCGGCATGCGGCGGCAACCCCGTACCTGCGTGGAATGGAAGATCGGTGGATCGGACTCGACGAGCTGATAGTCGGGAATCCGCCGGTGAAGTTCCTCCAGCGCGATGGTCAGCTCCACTCGCCCCAGGTGGGACCCCAGGCAGCGGTGCGGCCCCGACCCGAAAGAGAGGTGGCGGTTCGGATTCCGGGTGATGTCGAAAGTCTCAGGAGCGTCGAAGTAGTCGGGGTCGCGATTAGCCGTGCACAGCAGCACGATCAGCTGATCGTCCTTGGCCAGGTGCACTCCGCCGAGTTCGGTGTCGCAGGCGACGCGGCGGCCCGCCGCCACCGCCGCCTCGATACGCAGAACCTCTTCGACAGCCTTCGGTAGCAGACTGGGATCGGCGATGAGGAGGTCGCGCTGCGCGGGGTTGTTGACGAAATGCACGATCGACCACGCCAATGATCCCTGCACGGTGTGCAGCCCGCCCATCAGGAGCAGGAAGAACATCCGGAACAGCTCTTCGTCGGTGAGCAGCCTGGTCCCATCGGGCAGAGCGACCTCGGTGTGGATCAGTTTGGACGTGGCGTCCTCGCCGGGATTGGCTCGTCGCTCGGAGACGACGGTGTTGAAGTAGCCTGCGATCGTCATCGCGGCCATCATCATCGCCTGATCGGACTCCTCTTTGGTGCCGCCGGGCTTGCCGAACAACACCGCATCAGTAGCCTCGGTAAACATCTGCGCGTCTTCGATCGGCCAGTCCATGAGTGCGAGGAAAACTTTCGCCGGCAGCTCATGAGCGAACTCGGAGACGAACTCCGCCTCACCCCTGGCGGCGAACTTGTCGATGAGGTCATTGACCACACCGCGGATATCGTCCGAGAGCCGTTTCATCCGCTGCGGGCTGAAGAGCGGCTGCAGCGCGTGGCGATAGGCGGTGTGCTCTGGCGGATCGATCTCCAGCGGAATGAACTTGCCGAAGTCGGCAGGGGTGACGAGGTTGTTGGGGTAACTCGAGAACGTCGCCGCGTCGGTCAGTACCTGATGAATCTCCTTGTACCGGGTGACGATCCAGTGCCCGCCATGGGCGGTCGAGTACACCACCGGACCGAGCGCGGCCAGTTCGGCCATCTTGGCCTGCATGACGTCCACCGGTTCGGCCAGGCTCGGGTCGTAGACGTCGAAATCCGTCACCAGGTGGGCGGGAACTTTCTCAATTGTCGTCATGTCAAAGGTCTCCTCGGCGATCGTCAGGCGGTCAGGCGACGGGCTGGGGGTTGAGGTCGTCGGGGAACCACATGCCGACGCGGGCCAGCGTTCCCCCGTCCGTCGCGCCGATGACCGCGCCGGAGATGTATCCCGAGTCGTCCGAGACCAGGAACAGCGCGACCTTCGCGTTGTCCGACAGTGACGGCGGCCGGTTCAATTTCAGCGGGATGGGTGACACGGTCGGGTTCCACGGGCCCGCCGATTCCTCGTAGGACATTCCGACCACCGGCGAACCGGGCGGCATGAGGAAGTTCGGCGACATGCCGTGCGTCGGTGCGATCGCGTTGACGCGAATGCCGTACCGGCCCAGATCAAGGCTCAGCCCGCGCACCAGTCCGTTGACGCCCGCTTTGGTGGCGCAATAGAGCGCGATGCTCGGATAGGCCACCAGTGACGCCGCCGACGACGTCGCCAGGATGGTGCCTCCGCCATTGGCCTTGAGATGCGGGACCGCGGCCTGGGCGGTGTAGATGACGCCGCTGAGGTTGACGGCGAGAACGTTCTGCCAGTCGGCTTCGGTCATGTCCTCGAAGGCGACGGCATCCTCGAGACCGAGTGCCGCCGCGCCGCCGCGGGACACGATCCCGGCGTTGGCCCAGGCGATGTCCAGCTTGCCGTAGTGCTCGACTGTCTGGTCGATCGCCGCAGTGATCTGGGCCTTCTCCGACACGTCGGCGGTGATGGCGATCGCGTCACCACCGTCTTCGGTCACCAGCTTCAGAGTCTGCTCGGCACGATCTGAGTCGATGTCGACAATCGCAACCTTGGCTCCCTCGGAACTGAACAGTTGCGAACAGTGCCGGCCAAGGCCCGAACCGGCGCCGGTGATGACGGCGACCTTGCCCTCAAGTCTCATGCCCTCTCCTCTGTCGTCGGCAGATCGTGTGACGTGCCACACTTGTCGATAAACCTTACGTGCATAGGTTTACCGCGTCAATCAGAATCCTCGTCGATGACCAGTGCCAGCTCCGGACACGACTCTGCGCCGGCACGCGCCGCTTCCTCTTCAGCAGGCTCGACGATGCGATCCTCGAGGATGCAGAAGCCTTCGTCGTCGATCGGAAAGATATCGGGTGCAATGGCATAGCACTGCGCGTGGCCCGCGCATTTCGAGCGAATCAGCCGGATCTTCATCGGTTGACATCCCCTTCCGTCATCATGATCTGTAAAACTATAGTCGTTAGGTAATAGCGCGAACGAGGAGAACTGCGTGTCGATGCCCGATGCCCCACTGACAGGCCTGCGGATTGTCGACCTCACCGAAGGCCCGTCCGCCCAGACGGCACGCATTCTGGCCGACCTCGGCGCGGACGTTGTCATCGTCGAACCGCCAGACGGCTGCCCGTCACGACGGGCAGCCCCACTCATCGGCACCCAGAGCCTGCCTTTCGCACTCCACAACGCCAACAAGCGCAGCGTCGTCCTCGACGGCGGCAAGAAACGCGACCGGCGGAGGTTCTTCGATCTGGTCGCAGGGGCCGACATCCTCATCGACAGCGGAATCCCCGGACATTCAGCGGATTTCGGCACGTCGTGCACCGAGCTCGCCGACACCTATGAGCAGTTGGTCGTCATGTCCATCACCGATTTCGGTGCTACCGGCCCTCGGGCGAGGTGGACGGCAACCGACCCGGTCCTGTATGCGCTGTCGTCGGTCCTGTCACGGTCGGGCGCGCCCGGTGGCACGCCAGTGCTTCCGCCGGACGGCATCGCATCGGCCACCGCTTCGGCACAGGCCGCGTGGGCCGTTCTGGTCGCCCACTACCAGCGCCTGCGCACCGGACGCGGCGACTACGTCGACTTCTCCCGCTACGAGGGGGTCTTGCAGGCGCTGGACCCGCCATTCGGCTCTCACGGCCAGGCCGCGGCGGCGCGCGGTGTGAACAACGCCCGACGCGACCAGCCCAGAGCGCAGGATTCCTACCCGATCGTCGCCTGCCGAGACGGGTGGGTGCGCATCTGTATCCTCGCGCCCAGGCAGTGGCGTGCCATGCGGGCCTGGCTGGGTGAACCCGAACAGTTCCAAGATCAGCACTACGACACCATCGCCGGGCGGGCGGCCGCATCCGACCAGATCGGTGCTGCGATCGCCGCGCTGTTCGCTCCGCTGCGCATGGCGGAGTTGGTCGCAGCCGGCACTGAACGCGGGGTGCCGATCGCCGCGGTTCTCACACCACGGGAAGTGCTGTCACAAGACCACTTTCAGGCGACGGGCGCCTGGACGACAATCGAACTCGACAACTCGGAGACTCTGACGGTTCCCGACGGGTGCGTTGTCGTCGATGGTCACCGGGCCGGCATTCGATGGCCGGCGCCAGCGCCCGGCACCAGTGAGCCCGACTGGCTTGCCGACCCCGTAGCGGTCGACGTCGAACCGGGCGGCCAAAGACCGCTGAGCGGAATCACCATTCTCGATCTGGGCGTCATCGTCGCCGGCGGTGAGCTCGGACGACTCTTCGGCGATCTGGGTGCCGAGGTGATCAAGGTCGAGAGTCCGACCTATCCCGACGGGCTGCGCCAGAGCAAGCCCGGCCAGGCGATCAGCGAATCGTTCGCCTGGACTCATCGCAATCAGACCGCATTGGGACTCGACCTCCGCCACAGCCGTGGCACTCAGCTTTTCGGCCAACTGGTGGCTGCGGCCGATGCCGTGTTCGCCAACTTCAAACCTGGCACGCTCGCGTCACTCGGACTGTCCTACGAGGCTCTTGCGCGGTTCAACCCCGAGATTGTGCTGACCGAGAGCAGCGCCTACGGCGACACCGGCCCGTGGAGCGCCCGGATGGGCTACGGGCCACTGGTGCGATCGTCCACCGGCATCACCCGACTGTGGCACGCCGACGGCGCGCATCACCAGTTCCACGATGCGGTGACGGTGTTTCCCGACCACCTGGTGGCCCGGCTCGCCGCCGTCGCCACCCTCGGCGCTTTGATCCGGCGAGATCGGACCGGCCAGGGTGCGCATGTCCACCTGTCCCAGGCCGAGAGCGCGACAAGCCAACTCGATGTCACCTATGCCTCGACGTGGGCGCACGATGCCGGCCTGACGGTGCTCGCAGATCCCAGTGTGCACGGCGTGTATCCGTGCCAGGGCAATGACGAATGGTGCGTGATCACGGTCGGCGCCGACGCTGACTGGCCGACGATCGCATCGGCGTTCGGGCGCAACGAGTTTGCGGACGATCCCCGCTTCCTCACCGCGGCCGCCCGCTGGGAAGCCCGCCACGCGCTCCACGCGGTTGTCGCCGGGTACACCCGTTACCGGTCACCGCAGGCGGTCGCCTCGGCGCTACAGGAGCTCGGGGTACCGGCGGGACCGATGTATCGGGGCGCTGACGTGCTCGCCGACCCCCAGGTCCGCCATCGCGAGCTGTACACGGAGATGGTCCACCCGTTGTTGGACGCCGCCTTGCCGAGCGAGACGCGCCCCGCGCTCTACCGCCACGTCCCGGCGGCGGACCTGCGGCCAGCACCGCTACTCGGCGAACATACCCGCGAGGTCTGTCGGCGCGTGTTGGGGCTGAGCGCCGACGACATCGACCACCTGATCGCGGACCGGGTGCTGCACGCCGAACCCGCCACGACCTCGACACTCGAAGGGCAACTCGCATGACCACCGACAACACCGACGGGCTGCTCTACATCGGCGGTGAGTTCCGTCGCACAGCCGACACCGTCCCGGTGATCGAACCCGCGACCGAGGAAGTCCTCGGCCATGCCGGCTGCGCCGGCGAGTCCGACATCGACGACGCCGTCGCTGCCGCTCATGGCCCCGGCGCCAGAGCCTGGTCGGCCGCGGATCCTGCCGAACGCGCCCAGGTGCTCAAACGGTATGCCGCCGCGCTGCAGTCCCGCGCCACCGAGACCGCAACGCTCGTCAGCCGCGAGAACGGCATGCCGATCTCACTGTCCCGGGGTGTGAACGGTCTCTTTCCCGGCGCGCTGGTCGGCTACTACGCCAAGCTGATCGCGAACTCCGAATGTGAGGAGACTCGGCCCGCCCTCATCGGGCACACCATCGTTCGACGAGAGCCGGTCGGTGTGGTCGGTGCCATCACGCCGTGGAACTACCCCCAGGCCCTCGCGGTGATGAAACTGGCTCCGGCACTGGCCGCCGGCTGCCCCGTCGTACTGAAGCCCGCCCTCGAAACCGCAATGGATTCCCTCGTCTTCGCTGAGGCCGCCGTCGAAGCTGGACTGCCTCCCGGAGTGCTCAGCGTCGTCCCCGGCGATGCGACGGCCGGCGCCCACCTGGTGAGCCACCGAGGCGTAGACAAGGTGGCGTTCACCGGATCCACTGCCGCCGGGCGGATCATCGGGGCTACGTGTGGACAGCTCATTCGCCCGGTCACCCTGGAACTGGGCGGCAAATCGGCAGCGATCATCCTCGACGACGCGGACACCGAAGCCACCGTCGCCGGACTGCGCTCGGCATCGTTCGCCAACAACGGACAGACCTGCCATCTCAGTTCGCGGATCCTCGTACCCCGCTCCCGCTATGACGAATTCGTCGAAGCCATCGCGGCATTGGCGCACGGGCTGGTGCTGGGCGACCCGCTGGATGAGCGGACCGAGATCGGACCGCTGGTCAGTGCCCGGCAACGCGACCTCGTGCTCGGCCACATCGCGGCGGGCAAGGCCAGCGGAGCCCGGCTCGTGGCGGGCGGAGTCGCACCGGATCAACCTCGCGGATGGTTCGTCACACCAACCGTATTCGCCGACGTCGACAATGCCGACCGCATTGCGCAAGAAGAGATCTTCGGTCCGGTACTGGTCATCATCTCCTACCGTGACGATGACGAGGCTGTCCGGATCGCCAACGACTCCGAATTCGGTTTGGCGGGAACGGTGTGGTCATCGGACGTCGAGCGTGCCACCGGGATCGCCCGTGCGATACGCACCGGCTCGATCGGCGTCAACGATTACCAGCTCGACATCCGTTCACCGTTCGGCGGTGTCAAGGCCAGTGGACTCGGCCGTGAGCTCGGGCCGGAAGGGCTTGAGGCGTACCAGGTCAGCAAGTCGATCTATCGGGTGGGCGAACCCATTGCGCCGATTCGGCACTAAACCTTACGATTTTAGATAAATGGCACGAGAGCAACGGAGCGACCATGTCTGGCCCGATGATCACTGTCCGACGACCCCATGACGGCGAGATCGTCGGGGAAGTAGCCGATCTCGACGCTATGCAGGTCGCCGCGCTGTGCACCGATCTGCGGGAGGCTCAGCCGGCGTGGGAAGCACTGGGACCGCGCGGCCGCAGCGCTCATCTGCTGCGCTGGCTCGATTGGTTGCTCGACAACGAGCAGCGACTACTGCGGCTGGTCCAAGAGGAGACCGGCAAGTCGTGGGCCGATGCGGCCATGGAGATGTCGGTCGTCGTTGACGTGATCAACTACTTCGCCAAGAACGCCGAAACTTTCCTCGCCGATCGGCAGGTCAAGCCCGCCGGTCCAGCTAACGCGTTGCGGCGGTTGCGCGTTCAGGTTCGTCCGTATCAGCTGGTGGGTCTGATCACGCCGTGGAACGGTCCGCTGGCCGGTCCCATGATGGATGTCGTCGGAGCCTTGATCGCGGGTGCGGCGGTGGTGTCGAAACCCTCGGAGGTCACGCCGTTGGCGTGGGCCGAGGCCGTCCGCGGCTGGCGCGAGGAGATCGGGGCTCCCCCGATCCTGGCCGTTGCCACCGGTTCGGCCGCCACCGGCACCGCCGTTGTCGACCAGGCCGACATGGTCATGTTCACCGGGTCGGTGCGGACCGGTCGCGCCATCGCGGTGCGCTGCGCGGAGCGATTGATTCCGTGCAGCCTCGAGCTCGGCGGCAAGGATGCGTTCATCGTTCTCGCCGATGCCGACCTGGACCGCGCCGCCGCCGGCGCGGTGTGGGGCGGCATGACCAACTCTGGTCAGGCGTGTATCGGCGTCGAACGCGTCTATGTCGAATCGCCGGTGTACGACGAGTTCGTCGCGCTGGTCACCCAGAAGGTGAGTGCGCTTCGCCAGGGAGTCGATGCCCCCGGCAGCTTCTCGTGCGACATCGGCGCGATGGTGACCGCGTCCCAGGTCGATATCGTTGCCGCCCACGTCGAGGATGCCGTCGCCAAGGGCGCGCGGGTCCTGGTGGGAGGAAAACGAGGACAAGGCAACTCCTTCGAGCCCACGGTTCTGGTCGACGTCGACCACAGCATGCGGTGCATGCGCGAGGAGACGTTCGGACCGACCTTGGCGATCATGCGGGTGGCCGACGCCGACGAGGCTATTTCGTTGGCCAATGACTCCGACTACGGGCTGAGCTCCAGCCTGTGGACTCGCGACCGTGACAAGGCCGATCGGCTGTGCCGCCGGATCGAAGCCGGTTCGGTGTCGATCAACAACGCCCTCGTCGCCACCTTCCAGTTGCCGATTCCCATGGGCGGCTGGAAGAACTCCGGGCTCGGCACTCGGTTCGGAGGAGCGCAGGGCGTGCTCAAGTATTGCCGTCAGCAATCGATCGTCGAAGAACGGGTCACACTGAAATCCGAACCGCTGTGGTATCCGATCGTTCCGGCGCGGTCGCGGTTGATCGCCCGCGCGGTCCGAATGCTCGGCGCCCACGATTGGCGACGACGCCTGGGTCTGGCCGGAGCGAGCCGGTGAAGCCCTTCCCCCTCGGTATAGTGACGCCCATGCGACGAGCAGCCGGGCGGTCTTCCCGCAGGCTCAGGGACCGCTGAAATGGCCCGTCCGTCCAAACCGCTGATCAGTCGCGCCGCGGCCGTCGAGGCGTCGATCGAGATCATCGACTCCGAGGGGCTGGCCGCTTTCAGCCTGCCGCGCCTCGCAGCGCATCTGGGCGTCCGCGCGCCATCGCTCTACCATCATTTCGCCGACAAGAACGAGATTCTGATCGCCGTCGCCCGCCACATCGGCGGCAAGTCGGTGATCAAACCGCGGCGCGCACCCGGACCCGACTGGCCGGAGTATTTTGTCAGTTTGGCGCTGAACTTCCGGCAATCCATCCTCCGCCATCGCAATGCGGCGTCGGTTCTGATCGAGCATCTGCCGCGCGAGACTCTGATCGGCAGCTTCGAGGACGCCGCAGCGTTCCTCAGCGACTCCGGCGTCCCGGTGCACTTACACGCGCAGATCCTCGACGGCATGGAAACCCTTTGTGTCGGCGCGGTTCTGACCGAGGCCGTCCGGACGCCCCGGGGTCGGACCGCCCTGTTCCCCCGGTTCGACCCCGACGAGTACCCCAACCTCGCCGACGCCATACAAGCCAACGACCTCACCGTGAAAGAGCTGTTCGCCGAACGTATCCGGAGTTTCCTGTACGGCGTGACGTTCAGCGACTCGTACCGGACCGGCGCCGAGGAAACGTCGGCGTGACCGTTCGAGCATCGTGGGGCCTTCGAGATCTCCTGGGGAGTCGGTGCAGGGTGGTCCTGTCGACTCAAAGTTGACGAGACTTTATATATAAGCGCTATCGGCGACGAGCCGACAGCAACCCCCGGCAGACCCCGCCCCGCCTTCGCCGGAGCTGCGGTATCGCACGTGTCGCGGGTTTGCGGGCCGCCGCAGCCCCGCCAATCCCGGTGCGCCCATGCAGGCCCGCCATCACCGATCATTTGCCCACCCGAGGAACGCAATCCTGCTATTTTACTCAAAAATAGATTAAAATTTCCGGGTGCTACTCGCTCCGCCCGCTGGTGGACAGGCGCGGTCAGAAGCTGCTTTGCACTGGATGCGACATGAGGTATCTTTATGAGACGCTACAGCTCTAAATAGCTTCGTGCCTGTTCGGAGCCATTTACGGGGCTGAGTGTGTGCCGCAGCTCGGAGGCATTGCGGAATGGACAAATTATAATGTACGTTCTTTGTTGCATGTAATAGAGACCTGCGTCACACTGTTCCGAAGCCGCAGACCGCACCACGATCGGAGGTCAAGATGGGGCAAGTTGCTCCTGCAACGCCTCAGCGAAGCCTGACCCGCGGTGCTGTGTCGGCGGTGTCGAAACCAGCAATCGCGGTGGGTGGCTTCGTCGCGATGTGCCTTGACACGTTCGTGCTGATGTTCAAGCCGCCGTTCGCCTGGCGTGAGTTCCTGTTGCAGAGCTGGTTCGTGGCACGGGTGTCGATCGTGCCGACCATCATGTTGTCGATCCCGTTCACCGTTCTGACGGTGTTCGTCCTGAACATCCTGCTGATCGAGTTCGGCGCTGCCGACTACTCGGGCACCGGTACCGCGCTCGGCGCCATCACACAGATCGGCCCGGTGGTCACCGTCCTCGTGGTCGCCGGCGCTGGCGCCACGGCGATGTGCGCGGATCTGGGAGCGCGCACGATTCGTGAGGAGCTCGATGCGCTGCGGGTGCTGGGCATCAACCCCGTCCAGTCACTGGTGGTGCCCCGAGTGCTGGCCGCCACTCTCGTCGCCCTGCTGCTGAATTCGATCGTGTCGGTCATCGGCCTCGGCGGCGGCTTCCTTTTCTCCGTCTTCGTCCAGCACGTGACACCTGGCGCGTTCGCCGCCGGGATGACGATCCTGGTAGGTCCGGTCGAGGTGATCGTCGCCCTGTGCAAGGCGGCGGTCTTCGGCTTGGCAGCCAGCCTGATCGCCTGTTACAAGGGCGTCTCGGTGGGCGGCGGTCCCGCGGGCGTCGGCAATGCGGTCAACGAGACGGTGGTGCTGTCCTTCATGGCCTTGTTCTTCATCAATGTCATCGCGACCGCCATCGGCGTCGAGGCGGCAAAATGACAACGGCTCGGCCGAGCAAGCGTCTCGGCCGGCTCAGCAATGCCGCCAAGGGTTTCGCCAAGGGATGGGACGCCATCGGATTCCAGATGGCGTTCTACACCAGAACGATCACCGAGATCCGAAACGCGTTCGTCCACTACAAACTTGAGATCGTCCGGCTCATCGCGCAGATGAGTTTGGGAACCGGCGCCCTGGCCGTCATCGGTGGAACCGTCGTGATCATCGGGTTCCTCACGTTGTCGGCGGGGGCGATCATCGCCGTCCAGGGATACAACTCTCTGGCCGGCATCGGTGTCGAGGCACTGACCGGCTTCATCTCGGCTTACGCCAATGTCCGGATCATCGCCCCGGTCGTGGCGGGTATCGGCCTGGCCGCGACCATCGGCGCAGGCGCCACAGCCCAGCTCGGCGCGATGCGCATCAGCGAGGAGATCGACGCCCTCGAAGTGATGGGCATCCGGTCGATCGCTTACCTGGCCTCCACCCGAGTGGTGGCCGGGATCATCGTCGTCATGCCGCTGTACTGCATCGCGGTACTCGCCTCGTTTTTTGCGGCCCGGATGGGCACGACCTTCGGGTATGGCCAGTCCACCGGTGTCTACGACCACTACTTCAATACGTTCCTGCATTCGACCGACCTGATCTGGTCGTTCTTTCAGGCCGTGATGATCGGCATCGTCGTGATGCTGGTGCACACCTACTACGGATACACGGCAACCGGCGGGCCGGCCGGCGTCGGTGAGGCGGTGGGCCGCGCGGTCCGTACGTCGCTCATCGCGGCCGCATTCGTCTCGGTCATCATCACGCTGTCGGTGTACGGACAGTCCGGCAACTTCGACCTGTCCGGGTAGCGATGTTCGACGACCGTAGGAATATGCGTATCAAGCCGGCCTGGTGGACAGCCATCCTGCTGGCACTGGTCGTCTTTCTGGTTCTGATGACGATCACGTTGTTCACCGGCACATTCCGCTCGTTCGTACCGGTCACGCTGACCTCGGACCGGTCGGGTCTGATCCTGGAATCGGGCGGGAAGGTCAAGCTGCGCGGAGTTCAGGTCGGCCGCATAGCGTCGGTGACGGGGACCGGCACCAATGTCTCCGTGCGACTCAACATATTTCCCGAAGCGGCCGCTGACATCCCCCAGAACGTGGGTGCGCAGATCAAGGCCACCACTGCCTTCGGCGCCAAGTACGTCGACCTCATCTATCCGGATAAGCCCAGCAAGCAACGGATTACGGCCGGCACGGTGTTGACGTCCCGCAATGTCAGCACCGAAGTCAACACCGTCTTCGAGAACC
The DNA here is from genome assembly GCA_000230935.2 of Mycolicibacterium rhodesiae JS60. Taxonomy (GTDB): domain Bacteria; phylum Actinomycetota; class Actinomycetes; order Mycobacteriales; family Mycobacteriaceae; genus Mycobacterium; species Mycobacterium rhodesiae_B. The sequence continues at coordinate 852,797 of AGIQ01000002.1, read as the reverse complement.
TGAGCACGTTCATCACGAAGCTCGACCCGATGAAACTCAACGCAACGCTGACCGCCCTCGCCGACGGAGTGCGCGGACAAGGTGAGCGGATCGGCCAGGCCACGGTCGACGCCAACGAGGTCCTACTCGCCATCAACCCGCGAATGGACACCGTCGCCGCGGACTGGCGTGCGTTCAAAGGGTTCTCCGACGCCTACGCCGACGCCGCTTCGGACATCATGAAGATCCTGAACTCGGCCAGTGTCACCAGCACGACGATCACCGGTCATTCCGCACAACTGAACACCGCACTGCTCAACAGCATCGGCTTTTCGCAGAGTGGCGCAAATGTGCTCGGCCGCAACGGCAATGAGCTCGTTCACCTGATGGACACGCTGGTCCCGACAACCGACCTGCTGCACAAATACGATCCGACCTACACTTGCACCCTGCAGGGCTCGGTGTGGTTCCTCAATAACGGCGGTCTCGAGGCGATGGGCGGCAACAAGAAGTCGGTCATCCTCGATGCCGCCCTGATGCCGGCCGAAGATCCGTACAAATACCCGGACAACCTGCCAATCGTCGCCGCCAAGGGCGGTCCCGGCGGGAAGCCGTCGTGCGGATCGCTTCCCGACCCGAGCAAGAACTTCCCAGTGCGCCAACTGGTGACGAACACCGGCTGGGGTACCGGGCTGGACTTGCGGCCGAACCCGGGCACCGGCAACCCATGGCTGTACAACTGGTTCCCGGTCACCAAGGGCGTGCCGGAAGCGCCGAGGCCGCATGGAGACGGTATTCCGGCGATCGGGCCTGTCCCGTATCCGGGGGCACCGCCCTACGGCGCCCCGCTCTACGGGCCCGACGGCACGCCGCTGTACCCACCAGGACCCGCGTATCCGCCCGGACCCTGAACCGACCCGAATCACGAAGCTCATACCAAGGAGAAGTAGGTGCGAGACAACCTGGCAGGCGCCGTATGGCGACTCGCCATCTTCGTGATGGTCTGCGTGCTGGGAATCTTCGCGATCTTCGCGATCTTCGCGCAGTTGAGATTCCAGGCTGAGGACACCTATCGGGCCGAGTTCAGCGATATCACCGGGTTGAAGTCCGGTGCCTTCGTCCGGATCGCCGGCGTGGAAGTCGGCAAGGTGAGCGATATCTCGATCCGCCCGGACACCATCGTCACGGTCGAATTCACCACCGATCAGTCGGTGGTCCTGACGCACGGCTCACGCGCGGTCATCCGCTGGGACAATCCGCTGGGCGACCGCTACCTCGAACTCCAGGAAGGCGCCGGGGATACCAAGCGGCTGCTCCCGGGCCAGACCATTCCGGTCAGTCAGACCGCTCCCTCGGTTGACCTCGACGCACTCATCGGCGGCTTCCGGCCGTTGTTCCGCGCTCTGGATCCCGAGCAGGTCAATGCTCTTACCGGGCAATTGATCCAGGCTCTCCAGGGGCAGGGTGGCACCATCAACTCGTTCCTGAGCCAAACTGCGCAGTTCACCAGCACACTGGCCGACCGCGACGACCTCATCGGAGAGGTCATTCACAATTTGAACATCGTGCTGGGTTCACTCGCTGACCAGAACAAGCAATTCGACAAAGCGTGGTCGGCCACGTCCGAACTCGTGAGGGGTCTATCGGCCCGGCGGGACGACATCACCAACGCGGTCGCCTACACCAATGCTGCGACGGGGTCGATCGCCGATCTGATGTCTGCTGCCCGTCCCCCATTGCGCGACACCGTCGCACAGACCGACCGGGTCTCGGGCTTGGCGATGGGCGACTACGACTTCCTCGACCACCTGCTGGCCACGTTGCCCGACGCGTACCGCGCGCTGGCCAGGCAGGGCGTGTATGGCGACTTCTTCAGCTTCTACCTGTGCGACCTCTTCCTGAAGATGAACGGTAAAGGCGGCCAACCGGTTTACATCAAGATGGCCGGGCAGGACAGCGGGAGGTGCGCGCCGAAGTGAAAAGCTTCTCCGAACGCAATCCACTCATCATCGGGGGCGTAGGCGTCACCGTCCTCGCCGTCGTCATGGTGGGAGCTCTGCAGTACAAGAGCCTGCCGTTCTTCAACAACGGGCAGACCTACTCCGCATACTTCAGCGAAACAGGCGGTCTGGCAGTCGATGCCCCGGTGCAGGTTTCCGGATTCAAGATCGGTCAGGTCACCGATCTGGAACTGGACGGCAACCGTGTCCTGGTCACCTTCGAGGTCGACAAGGACATGCCACTGGGCGATCGCACCGAGGCCGCCATCAAGACCCGGACATTGCTGGGCTCCAAGATCCTCGAGGTCACCCCACGCGGAGACGGTAGGCTGGCCGGTCCTATCCCGGTGGATCGCACCACACCGCCTTACCAGCTTCCCGATGCGCTCGGCGATGTCGCGACCGCGATCAGTGGATTGGACACCAACCAGCTGTCCGACTCGTTGTCCACCCTGGCCGAAACCTTCAAGGACACCCCGGCGGATCTACAGGTCGCAGTGGCGGGTGTGGCGCGATTCTCCGACACTCTGGGCAAGCGGGATCAAGAGTTGCGCAGCTTACTCACCAACGCAAACAAGGCGACGACGGTTCTGGCGCAACGCAGTTCCGATATCGCGAGTCTCATCAACAACACCAACGCACTCCTGGCAACGTTGCAGACCCAGAGCGGATCACTTGACGCCATCGCGGGGCATTTGTCGGCCGTCTCCACGCAATTGTCCGGATTCGTCGCCGACAACCGGGGCAAGCTGAAGCCGGCGCTCGACAAACTCAATGGTGTGCTGGCGTTGGTGAACAAGTACAAAGGCAACGTCCAGGAATCGTTGAAGCTGCTGAATGCCTATGCGATGTCGTTCGGAGAGACCTTGTCGTCCGGACCGTTCTTCAAGGCCTACCTCGCCAATCTGCTTCCCGGACAGTTCGTTCAGCCCTTCATCGATGCCGCATTCTCCGATCTGGGCGTCGACCCCAATGTGCTCTTGCCGTCACAGCTGGCTGATCCTCAAGTAGGCCAACCGGGCACGCCGCCCCTCCCGATGCCGTTCCCACGTACCGGCCAGGGCGGCGAGCCGAACCTGTCACTACCGGAGGCGATCACCGGCAACCCCGGTGACCCGCGCTACCCGTATCGTCCGCCGCTGCCCGCTCCGGCTCCGGGTGGGCCACCGCCCGGACCGCCCGCTGTCGTCGGACCTCCACCGACACCGCAACCGTTCCTCGTCGAGCCGGATCAGCCATGAGCAAACGCGGCATCAAAGTATTGGTTTCCGTCACGCTGATCCTGACGCTGGTCGTCGGCGCCGGCCTGCTGCTGCGGACGGCCTTCACCGCCAATCGTGTTCACCTGACGGCCTATTTCGACAACAGCAACGGTGTCTTCCCGGGTGACGAGATCCGCATCCTCGGCGTTCGGGTCGGCGCGATCGACTCGATCGAACCCCAGCCGCAGTCGGTCAAGGTGAATTTCTGGGTCGACAAGAAGTTCAAGGTTCCCGCGGACGTGCAGGCAGCGATCCTGGCACCGTCCCTGGTGACCGCTCGGGCGATTCAGCTCACTCCCGCCTACACCAGCGGCCCCGCGATGAAGCCCGGTGGGGTGATCCCGCTGAACCGGACTCTCGTGCCGGTCGAATGGGACGATCTGCGCGAGCAGCTCGAAAAGCTCACGCAGACATTGCAGCCCGACAAGCCCGGCGGTGTGAGCCCGCTCGGCGCGTTCCTCAACACCACCGCCGACAACCTGCGTGGCCAGGGTGCCGACATCCGGCAGGCCATCATCAAGATGTCCGAGGCGTTCTCGGCGCTCGGCGACCACAGCAAGGACATCTTCGGAACCATCAAGAGCTTGTCGACTCTCGTCACCGCCCTGCAGGCCAGCACCGACGTGATGCGGATGCTCAACGGTAATCTGGCGGCGGTGAGCGGTCTTGTCGCCAACTCCCCCAACGAAATCGGCCAAGCGATCGGCGACCTCAACACCGCTGTGACGGACGTCAGAGAGTTTCTCACGGAGAATACCGAAGCGGTCGGTACCACGTCTGACCAACTGGCGACGCTGGCTGCCGCCCTCGGCGAGAGCCGGGATGAGATCCAGCAGTTCCTGCACATCGGACCGACGACAGTGCAGAATCTCTCCAACATCTACCAGCCTGCACAGAACGCGCTCACCGGTATTCTCGCCCTGAACAACTTCGCCAACCCGGTGTCGTTCCTGTGTGGGGCCGTGCAGGCGGCGTCTCGGCTGGGCGCCGAGCAGTCGGCAAAACTGTGTGTTCAGTATCTCGCCCCGATCATGAAGAACCGGCAGTTCAACTTCTTGCCATTCGGTCTCAATCCCTTCGTCGGCGCCACTGCGCGTCCCAACGAGGTGACGTACAGCGAGGATTGGCTGCGGCCCGACTACCGGCCGGCGCCGCCGCCGGGCAATCCCGCGCCGCCGGCCGCAACTCCGACTCCCCCGGCCGACAACCCGGCGGCGCTTCCTGCGGAGGCCGTTGCGACGAATCCGGACGCCGGGTTGACCGGGATGATGACCCCGGCCGGGAGTGGATCGTGAGGCGCCGCGGCACGACGCTTCTGGCGACCGTTGTGATCTCGCTTGCGGCCGCAACGTTATCCGGATGCTCCGATTGGGAGGGGGCGAACTCCCTGCCGCTGCCGGGCACCGAGGGTAACGGCCCCGGCTCGTTCGAGGTCCGCGCTCAGATGCCGGACGTGACGAATATCCAACGCAATCAACGTGTTCGCGTCGGTGACGTCACCGTCGGGCATATCACCGAGATCCAACGACAGGGTTGGCACGCGCTGGTGACGATGCGCATCAACGGAAACGTCGATCTGCCGGAGAACGCCACCGCCAAGGTCGGCATGACCAGCCTGCTCGGCACCCTTCACGTCGAGTTGGCCGCTCCGACAGACCAACCGCCTCGGGGCCACCTGCACCAAGGGTCACTGATTCCGCTGTCCTCGGCGGGCGCCTACCCGACCACCGAACAAACCCTCGGCTCACTGTCACTGTTGCTGAACGGTGGCGGGATCGGCCAGCTGCAGGACATCACCAAGGCCTTTGCGACGGCGTTCACCGGTCGAGCCGAGGAGCTCCGGAGTTTCATCACCCAGCTCGATATTTTCGTCGGCAAGTTGCGCGAGCAGACCACCGATATCATCGAAGCGAACACCAGCCTCAACAGTCTGGTCGGGCAAATCGCCGAGCAAAAGCCCGTGCTGGACAATGCGTTAGACACCATCCCAGACGCTCTCGCCGAGCTCAACAAGCAACGCGACACGCTCATCTCGGCGATCGACAAGTTCGGCAAGTTCAGTGCGGTGGCCGCCGATGTCACACACCAGACCCGCGACAGCCTGGTGGCCAACCTGCGCAATATCGCACCCGTGCTGAAATCCCTTGCTGACGCCGGCCCGGACATGACCCGGTCGCTGGGCCAGCTAGCCACGTTCCCGTGGCCCAAAGACAATCTGCTGAACTGGTTCCGCGGCGATTACGCCAACCTCACCGCCATCGTCGATTTGACGCTGAGCCGAATCGACTCGTCGATCTTCACCGGCACCCGATGGGAGGGCGACCTCACCGAGCTGGAGATGCAGTGGGGCCGCACGATCGGACAGATGCCCAGCCCTTACACCGCCGGCAATCCGCTGGTGGTGCCCTACCACCTCGACCAGGGACCGTAGATGCACCTGAACAGAGGCATCAAGATCCAGTTGGCCATCTTCAGCACCGTGAGCCTGATCGCCGCGCTGATCATGGTGTTCGGCTATATCAAGCTCCCCGTGCTGCTGTTCGGCGTCGGCCGCTATACCGTCACGGTGGATCTGCCGCGCTCCGGCGGCCTGTATGCCTCCGGCAATGTCACCTACCGCGGGGTCGAGGTCGGCCGCATCGACAGCGTGAAGATCACGCCTGACGGCGTCGCGGCCACCTTGTCGCTCAAATCCGGTATCGATATCCCGTCCGACGTCAAGGCCGAGGTGCACAGTGTCTCCGCGGTGGGCGAGCAGTATGTCGCGCTGATACCGCGCAGCGCGGATTCTGCGCCACTCAAGGACGGCGATGTGATCCCGATGGCGGATACGTCGGTACCGCCGGACATCAACAGCCTGCTCGACTCGGCCAATTCCGGGCTGGACGCGATACCCGGCGACTCGCTGACCACCGTCATCAACGAAAGTTACACAGCCATAGGCGGGTTGGGACCTGAGTTGTCCCGCATCGTCAAAGGCTCGACCGCGCTGGCGATCGACGCCCGGGCGAACCTCGATTCGCTCACGACCCTCATCGACGGAGCAAAGCCGATACTGGACACCCAGGCCGACACCTCCAGCTCGATCGACGCGTGGGCCGCCCAGGTCGCCGACATCACCACCCAACTCAAGACTCAGGACAAGTCCTTCGCCGGACTCATCGACAACGCCGGACCCGCTGCGGCACAGGGCCAACAGCTGTTCGACCGGCTCGACCCCACCTTGCCGACCATCCTCACCAATCTGTCGGGTATCGCCGACGTGGCCCTGACCTATAACGCAAGCGTCGAACAGTTGCTGGTGCTCGTGCCGCAGACGGTCGCGGAGGTGGCCACGCTCGCTGTGCCCAACCACGACACCAAGCAGGCGATGCGGGGCCTCTACCTGAGCTTCAACCTCAACATCAACGTTCCACCCGCATGCACCACCGGGTACCTGCCGACCCAGCAACAGCGCACCCCGGACCAACTCGACTTCCCCGACCGCATGCCCGGTGAGATGTATTGCCGCACCGCACAAGATGCGACGTTCGGTGTCCGTGGCGTGAAGAACATCCCGTGTCCGACCAAACCGGGCAAGCGCGCACCGACGGCCAAGATGTGCGAAAGCGACGAGCAATACGTTCCGCTCAACGACGGCGAGAACTGGAAGGGCGACCCGAACGCCACACTGTCGGGCCAGGCCATCCCACAACCACGGACGGGGAGTGCTCCGGTGCCACCGCAGCCGGCTCCCCAGTCGATCAACGCGGTACCGTACGACCCCGCGACGGGCACCTATATCGGACCGGACGGAAAGCCGTACACCCAAAGCAATCTCGCGCAGAACGCGCAGGCGCACCAGACCTGGCAGTCGATGCTTACCCCGCCGGCGGGTTAACCCCGACGCCGGCCGGCGAATAGACCGGTGGCGAGCAGACGATCGGCGGCCCGCAGCCCGGTCGACGTGGCGTACTCGATGTTCTGCATACATTGCGAATCACCGGCGAGCTGAACTCGGTGGTCGGACTGACACGACGCTCGGAATCGCCCCAGGTCGCGGTAGCAGCCGACCGTGTTGAACTCTTGGCGCCACCGGGTGATGCGGGTGAATTCGGTCTGTGCGACAAGACCGGGAACCACGTCGTCGACCGCGGCGAGAACGGTGGCACTCACGTCGTCGTCGTGGTCGTCGCGATGGTCTTCGCTCCAGGAATCCAGCAAGGCCACCGTCAGCAGGCCTTTGTCCACGGGTGCCCGGTCGGGCGCCTTGTGGTGATCGAACAGGATTCCGGTCAGGAACGGGTGCGAACTGCGCGGCACCTGGATATAGGTCGTCTGCTGCGACGGGCGCGTGCCCAACGCGATATTGGCGACCATCACGTGTCCGTTACGGACTCGGGTCAGGTAGTCACGCCGCCAATCGTTCATGGCGATGACGATCTTGGCCGTCATCTCTCCGGGAGTCGCGACGACACAGGCCGGGGCCGAGTCGATGTGATCGCGCCCGTCCGCGTCGGTCCAGGACACCGTCACGCCGTCGGGCTCTTCCTCGACCGCGTGAACGTCCGCGTGGACAACACACTCGAATCCCCGCGACAGCCGTTCGGGGAACGATGCCATCCCGTTGCGGAAGCCCAGCAGGCTCGCACCCGCGAACAGGGTGATGATCGCGAGGAAGTCGACGCGGGAGGCACTGTCACCGCTGGTTGCGAAGATTCCGCGCATCGTGGTGTCGGTCAGGTACTCCTGCAGTTCGGCACTCAGATGGGTACGCGCCCAGTCGTTCAGCGTGTGAGTGTCGTAGCGACCGGCCTTGGGCATCCGATCGTAGGTGGCCAGCCGCGACCGCACCAGTTCTGGCGCGAGCTTGGCGAGTTCGGCCTTCGCGCGTGACGACAACAAGCCCGTCCCGACGATCGACCGGACCAGGTGCTCGCCGTCGAGATCGTGAACCACCCCGTCACGCACGGTCGATAGGACGAATCGTCCCGGCACCAGATCGTCGGCCATCCCGATCTCCGCGGCCAGCGCGCGCAGTGTGCGGTAGGTACTCGGAATGAAGAACGCCCCGTCGTCGATGACGAACCCGGACTGACGGGTGGTCGACATCTTGCCGCCCGTGCGCCCGCTAGCCTCCAGTACTCGAACCGAGAGGCCCGCACGTGTCAGCCGGTGCGCGGCAGCCAGTCCCGATGGTCCACCACCGACGACGATGACATCGGTCACCGCTTGAAGGCGTCGATGATCTGGAGGTAGCAGTCCTCGGACTCTTCGGCGGTGAACGGCGGAACGTAGGACGTGTGCAACGCCAGGTGCGGAAGGTCTTTGTACCTCTCGAGTTTCTGTCGGCATTCCTCCGGCGTGCCCGTGATGGAGAAGAGCTCCACCAATTCTTCGGGGGTGTCTTCGAACGCGGCCGGCCCCTTCTGCATCATCGACACCCGCAGTTCGTTGACGAGGTCGAGCACACCTTCGATTTCGGCGACGACGTCCGAAACCGGGTGCGCGATATAGAAGCCCACGTGCTTCTTCGCGCGAGCCATCGCGATATCACGGTCGGGGTGCACACAGCAGATGATCTCGCAGGACAGATCCAGCGTGTCGACGTCACGTCCGGCTGAGCGGGCACCCTCGGTGACGTTGGGCAGGACGATCTGCTCGAAGAATTTGGGCGTATAGAGGTAGCCCACCCAGCCATCCGCCTTGGCGCCGACCAGCCTCAGCAGGTTCGGTCGCATCCCGGCGACCAGGATCGGGATTTGCCTGGTCGCTGGTTGGCGCAGACCCCACGGGTTGATCGGCGGTGCCGCGAACTGGTAGTGCTTGCCCTCGAAGTTCGTCACCGGCTCGCCCGCCAGATAGTCCCAAGACCGGCGGAGCACGTCGACGTACTCACTCAGGCGACCGATCGGTGTCTTGAAGTCGGTGGAGTGGAAGGCGCCGAGGAATTCCGGAACGCCGGTGCCCAGCCCGAGTTTCATTCGGCCACCGGATAATTCATCGACATCGGCGGCGGCGTTGGCCGCCTCGAAGGGCGAGCGGGTGAAGGCGGTCGCCAGGCCGGTGCACAGCTCGGCCCGCGAGGTGGCCATGGCCGAGGTCGCCAGCATGACGAAGGGGTTGCGATAGAGCTCGTAGGTCCAGATGGATTCGAAGCCGGCGTCATCGGCCAGCTTGGCGTACTCCGGGATCCGCTCCAGCCGGGCGGTACGGCTCGGCATGGTGATTCCAAGTTTCATGTCAACACCTTTCGGGTTGTGGTCAGGGCGGGTAGGACGGTTCGTGCGAAACGCTTTTGGTTGGCCAACGCGGTGTCGGGCGAGAGGTTGCCGAACGCCGAGACCACGATCAGGCCACCGGCGTTGGTCCGCCGCACGGTTTCACGAATCTGGTCGATCACCTCGTCCGGTGTTCCCCACGGCTGGAGATCGGCGAGGAATCGCGCAAAGGTCTCACGGCCGTTCTTCTCGATATTGCGCGCGATGTTGCCGTAGTACTCATATCCGGGGATCGTCGCCATCGCGGGGTCCGCGAACCCGTAGTGGTCGATCGTCGAGCGGTAGTAGGCGACGATCTGCTCGTAGAGATCGGCTGCGGCCGAACGGTCTTCGTGGCACGCGTTGAAGACGACCACCATCGGTTTGGGCGGCTCGCTTCGCTGGTGCAGGCGGTACTGCTCGGAGTAGCGCTCGACATCGCCGATCGTCTGCTCCCAGGGCTTCTGCAGGAAGATCATCATCCCCGCGCCGACGCGTGCGAGCGTCTCGGCCGAAGCCGGTGAGATCGAAGATGCGTAGACCCGGCCCCGCAACGGCGCCAGCGGTCGCGGGCGCAACTCCACATCACCGATCCGACCGGATTCGAACGCGTCGAGGATGTCGGCCGCATAGCGGTCGAACAGCTCGCGGGACTGTTCCATCGGGACGCCGAAACCGTCGAACTCCATGCGCGCCAGCCCGCGGCCCATACCCAGGATCAGCCGACCACCCGAGAGATGGTCGAGCACGCAGATGTGTTCGGCAAGGCGGACCGGGTCGTGCCAGGGCAGTACCGACACCATGGTGCCGAGCTGCACGCTCGTGGTGCGGCCTGCGACCCACGTCAGAAACTGCAAGGGGTCGGTCGACATCGAGTATCCGGCGAAGTGGTGCTCCACCGCCCACACCGAATCGAAGCCAAGGCCCTCGGCGGCATCGGCGAGTGCCATCTCGGTGCGCCACACCTCATGGTCTGAGCGGCCGTCCAGGTTCTGGAAGAAGTGCCCGTGCCCGATACGCATTTCGTCGACGTCCTCGTTGTTAACGTCCGTACACAACTTCTGAGATCGTGCCATTTACACGACCATAGCAGCCGGTTCATATTTTGTGACCGATCGTTATCATTCTTGCTAAGGTCGCGGACATGGACCAGCTAGTGAACCACCTCGGCGTGGACGCGTCGAGCAACCTGAGCGTGTTCGTGTTCTGCACGATCTTCACCTTCGCCGTGGTAACGGCGCTCTGGGTGATCGGACTGCTGCAAGGCAATCACTCGATGATGGACGGCTGGTACGGGTTCTCGTTCGCGGTGCCCGCCCTGCTCGCCTATGTGATCGTCGGCGCCCAGTCGGTCACCGCGGCGCTGCTGCTCTTCATGGTGATGCTTCACGGCGGCCGTCTCGGCTGGTATCTGGCCGCCCGCTGGCGCCGGTATGTGCCCAAGCACGGTGGCGATCCACGCTATCTGGGCTTTGTCGAGCAGATGAGCCCCGGCTATTGGTGGAAGAGCTTCTTCCGAGTCATGGAACCGCAGGCCGTGATCATCGTGCTGATCGGCATGCCTGCCGTGGTCGGCATCCTCGCCAACCGCGAGCCCAATGGCGGCGTCGGTTTACTCGCCTTCGTCGGCCTGGTGGTGTTCGGCGTCGGGTTCTATTTCGAAACCGTGGCCGACGCGCAGTTGCAGTCGTTCCTCGCCTTGCCTGAACGGCCCCGCTATCTCAACACCGGCGTGTGGACACACAGCAGGCATCCGAATTACTTTGGCACCACGACGGTCTGGTGGGGCATGTGGCTGGTCGCGGTCGCCGGAAATCCGGACTACTGGTGGACGGTGGTGGGGCCGGTCCTCAACACCATCATGCTGACGTCGGTGCTGGGGTCGGCGTTCCAGGACAACTACATGGGGTCGCGACCGGAATATCAAGAGTTGATGGTACGTACCCGCAAGTTCCTGCCGGTCCCGCTGTCACGCGTGGCCATGGCGCGCAACCACGACCGGCTGATTGCGGTGCGCGCGAACAGCAAGCTCTCCGACAGCAATTCGGCGTGATGTATGACGCGATCATCGTCGGCGGCGGTCATCACGGTCTGACCTGCGCGGCGTATTTGGCCAGGGCCGGTAAACGCGTCGTCGTGCTCGAACGCAAGCCATGGCTCGGGGGCATGACCTACTCGCAGGAGACCGTCCCGTCGGCACCGGGATTCGTGATGAATCCGTGTGCGGTAGATCTGCTGTTCACCAACCTGGAACCGTCGATCATCACCGAGTTGAAGCTCGAGTCGTTCGGCCTGCGTCAAGCGACACCGGAACCCTGGGGCTCGTACCTGGGGCCCGAGGGCGAGTCGATCGGTCTGTGGCGCTCACTGGAGCGTACGGTCGACGAGATCCGCCGCTACTCCACACGCGATGCCGCCAAATTCGCTGAGCTGTGCGGAATGTGGTGCGACTTCTGGTACGTCGCGGCGCCGTACCTGATGGATCACCCCACCCGCCCCCGCGCGCGGACGGTGGCCGAATTGGGCTGGCGCGTGCTGCGCAAACGCAAGTCGCTGGCACCCGTGGTCCGCATGCTCATGGCGTCCCCGCACCAATTGATCGAGACGCTGTTCGAATCCGAAGCCGTCAAGTCGCTGCTGGCGGTGTATGCGTCGGGTTCGGAGGCGCCACTGCGTGAACCAGGGTCGGGTGCCGTACTCGGCGTCATCATGATGCACATCGGGTGGGGTATCAAACGTCCGATCGGCGGGATGGCGGAGTTCACCAAGGCGTTGACCGCATGCGTGCACCATCACGGCGGCGAAACCCGCACCGGCGCAGCGGTCGAGGAGATCATCGTTCGCGGTGGCATCGCGACGGGGGTCCGCCTCGACGATGGCCAGACACTGACGGCACACCAGGTCGTCGGGGCGATCGATCCCGTCACGCTGATGTGCGGCCTTGTCGATTCCGCACATGTCGCTGACACCGTCCTGGACGAGGTGCGCAATATCCGCATCAACGGCTGGGGTATCAACAACACCAAAATCGATGTCGCACTTAAGAATCGGCCCTCGTTGTTGTGCGAACGGCCCGAGCTGTGGGGCAGCTACATGCTGATCGCCGACGATCGAGCGTACGTCGACCGTGCGCTGGACGGCGCGATGCGCGGCGTCCTTCCCGCCGAGACGCCGATGTGGGCGCTGATGCCCTCGGCGGCCGACCGCTCACAGGTTCCCGCGGGCAGCGCCGGCGACACCATGTACCTGTTCTGCACTGCGGTGCCGGACAGCTTCGCCGACGGCAGCGACTGGGCCGCCCATCGTGAACCGTTCGCCGATCAGGCCATCCGCACCTTCGACAACGTCGCGCCCGGTTTCGCCGACGCCGTCATCGGCAGCTGGGTGAAGAGCCCCAACGAACTTCGGGACATGACTCACGACGGCAGCTACGTGGTCGTGGACATGTCGCTGAACCAGATGGGCCCGAACCGGCCGACGCCGGCGCTGTCGGGTTACCGCACCCCGATCGCCGGTCTGTGGCACACGGGCGCCGGCGCGCATCCCATGGGTGGGGTGCACGGTTGGGCCGGGCGGACCACCGCACGACAGGTGCTCAAAGCGCTCTGAGTTCCCGCCGTGCGGTATGAGGTCAGCGGAAGTCCATCCAATGCCCGTGCGGGGTCCAACCCATGTGGAACGGCAATTCGATCTTGCAGATCGGTCCGGCGGTGATGTCGTCGGTATCGAAGATCTGGAACTCGCCCTTGCGCTCACCCCACCAGGCCACCGGCACAATGATGTAGCCGTCGCCCTCGGCGGAATCCTTGGTGCGCGGCGCGAACGAACCCTCCAGCACCGCGGCCAGCTGGTGGTCGTCGCGGATCTGATAGACCTCTTCGGTGCACTTCTCGACGTCGTTGCGGATTAAGCTGTCCATCCGCATGCCGCGGCGCTTCGGCTGACCGCCAATCTGGAAGCCGTACCGATGCCCCTTGCCGTAATAGCGTTGGTCAACTTTTCCGATCTCGGACGGCAGGTCGGATAGCTGCTCAGCCTTGGTCTCCCCGGTCGTGAGGTCGACGGTCCAGCGCCCCAGGTAGCTCGCCGCATTACTGAAGAACAGCGCCGCTTGATCGCCCTCGTTGAAGTTGTTCTCCATCGGGAACGGCGGCTCCTGGAAGATCGGTGCGTCGAGCACGAGTTTGTCACCGCGAACGTTGGCGGTCATCGTGTGCATGACGTACTGCGGCGGGAGTCCGGTGTTGATCCAGCGCACCTCGCCGTTGATGTCGTGGCGCGGAATGAGCGCGAGGGTGATTGGCAGGTCAACCTCCCAGCCGAACACCGGCAGTCCCTTCTCATTCCTCTTGGCATCGATGATGAAGGGTTGGAAAGGCATCACCACCCACTCGGGCGTCAGCCAGATATCGTGGGCCACAGTGTTGTACGGGGCATCGTCGAGCGCACGCGAGAGCACCGTGCCGTCCGGCTGGATGTAGTGCATGGTGATGTAGGGCGCCTGGTCGCCGTAGGTCCAGCCGTACAGGATCCCGCTGTCCTCATCCCACTTCGGGTGGGCGCAGAATGCCCCGTCGCCGTAGGCGACCTTGTCATGGATGCCCCGCGACAGTGCGGGGGCCCAGTCGACAATGCCCTTGGTCTCCAACGTGATCGGATCGATCACGCTGGGTGGGCCGCCGAGCTCACCTGAGGCGATGAGCTCACCGCGATGCGGAAATATGTTGATGAAGTTGGTGCCCTGTGGCGTGTGCGCGTTTTCCGGTGTCCGCTTGACTGTGCCGTAGCCGTAGTCGCGGTAGTCGCCGAACCCGCCGTCGGAGTACTCGAACATGCTCCGGCCGTACTTCTCCTCGAGCAAGTATTTCGGCGTACGAATCCACCGGTTGCGGAAGTCCGCACGACCATTCTCGAAGACGAGGCCCTGCACCATGCCATCCATGGCCAACAGTGGGGTACCGCCCTGGACGAACGGACGCTTCCAACACGGACCGGTCCGATAGATGCCGCCGGCCAGATCCCTGGGGATCTCGCCATGGGTGACGATGCACTCTTCGACGGTCGCTTCGAAGCGCATCGGCGCGAATGGCCCCTTGGTGGTCACCGAGTCCGGTAGCGCGTAGCTCATTGGGCTGTCCTGTTCGTCGATGTGATCGGAACGCCCGGCGCTGGACGTCCATGGTGTCGATGCTAATCAGGAGGTGAGAAAATGTAAACGATCGCTCACGTTTTAGTATTTCCAGCACTGCCGTTTCAGGCCCCCAAAAGCCACGCCGGTCGCAAGGAGCGGTACTATATCCACAGTTCAAAGTCATTTCCTTCGATCAGACACAGTTACGCCACGTGATCAGCAACAGCATCCGTGTCGGGCAGATCACAGGCTGTAAACGATCACTCGCGCTCGATGCGTGAACTGATCTACCGCCGTAGCGCTCCGTCGAGTAGATGCTTGGCCGCCCGGGTACCGAACTCAACCGCGGTGTTCTGCCCTGCGGCTGACATGAAATCGGCGGCGTACTGGACCGGTGACTTCGGATCGAGAAGGGCGTTGAGCCGCCCGATCTCCCGATACGAACCGAGCCGCGTGAACGGCAACGCGCGCCGCCAGCGCGTGACGTGCGCGTAGTCCACCGTTGTGCGCAGTTCCGGAAACGACGCGAGTACGCTCGCCAGCGTGTGTTCGACCAGCACCTCGTCGGGTGCGTCGATCATTCTCTCGGATGCCCCGGTCTCCCATAGACAGCTCAGCAGCCCTCGGCCTGCGGGCGCACGATCCCGCGATTTGTTGTGGTCCAGAAAGATCAGGGCGATGTCCGGGTTCTCCGACGACGGGTACATCAGCAGAAAGGCCGGACAGTCCGGGGGCCTGCTGGTCCCGATCGCGACGCTGATGCATTGGGTGTAATCGAGACTGTCCGAAAGCGATTCGAGCAGATCCCGATCGTCAGGGCAGATCGCAACTGCTTCGGGGAGCACGCAGCTCACCACTGCGCCGTCGTAGTCCGAGACGCCGGTCGGGCGACTGACCCGGACACCACCACCCGCCAGGCGCCGCACCTCCGTCACCGGCGTCGCGAGTTGCACCGGGACCCGTTCACACAGCGCGTCGACCATGCGCCCCTGACCGCCCGCCACGGTCTGGATCTTCGCCGTGAAGATGTTGGCGATACCGGAGAACAGCTCGACCTTGGATACCTTGTCGGAGTTCGCGATGAGCATCGTCCGCACGATCGGCTCACACAGGTAGCTGTCCAGTTCCGGCCCGAGCGCCCGCAGGGCGTAACCGCGCGCACTCTCGGTGTCCAGAGGTGCGGACTTGGCCATGTCGGCGTAGTCCAACCGCCCCCGCAACTTGGCCATCGCGACGTCCACCGCCAGCCGAGCCACTCGTGCCTTGGCACCCAGCGACAGCAGCGGCGTGCGGATTCCCGTGCGACCCATCCGGGTCATGTCCAGCAGATGGATCGTGCCGCTCCGCTGGATGCCGACATATGGTGCGGTATCGACGATTTCGATGCCCAGCTCGTCAGCCAACCGCAGATAGCCGTGATAGGTGGAGCCCAGCGCGGACGCACCGGTGTCGATCGCGTAACCGCGCTCGCGTACCGTCTGCACCCGCCCACCCGCGGTACCTGCCGCTTCGAAGACGTCGACGTCACACCCAGCCTGCTTCAGCCGGTACGCGGCGGTCAGCCCACCGAGGCCGGCTCCGACGACCGCAACACGACTCCCAGTCATCGCATCCTCCCGGTGTTGATCGTCGACAACCCGATCTGTTAACGACCGTTGACCCTACAATATTTGCGGCGTACTGTCTCAAAAACATCCCAGCGCAGGGCCCGACATGACGATTCGCACATCCGCACCGGAGCGGGCCGAGATCGGTTCGGCGGTACCGCAACTCGTCGATTCGTTCGGCGGTGCCGACCACTACCAGCACGAGGTGGACGGCAGCGGACAGGGCCCGTCCGAGCTCGGAGCGGCCACAGGCCTGAAGTCACTCGACGCAGCGGTCAGCACCCTGGCGGCGACGGCGTCACCTACGAATACCGGCTGGCGCCTTACTACTGGCTCGTCCGCATCCTCAACACGGTTTCGGTCTCGAAAGAGATGATCCTGAACTTCGTCGCGGAGCGACCCCTCGGACTACCTCGGAGCTACTGAGCAATGGAATACAGAGTTCAACGCGTTCTCATTTGGACCGGACCCGCCATGCTCGTCCTGTGGCTGGGCGCCTTCGTGTTTATCGCAGGGTTCATGCCACCGTCGGCTCCCAGCGACACCGCGAGTGACGTGGTCACCCGCTATGCCCGCGGCCACGTCGGTATCAAGATCGGCATGGTGGTCTCCATGCTCGGGTCGGCTCTGCTGGTGCCCTGGGCGGTGGCCATCAGCGGCCAGCTCAAACGAATCGACGGCGCCAAGGCACTGGCCGATGTTCAGATGGTCTCGTGTGCACTGCTGTCACTGGAGTTCATCACCCCGATCGGCGTATGGATGGCGGCGTCATTCCGATACGACGGTCGCGGAGCGGAGATCACACAAGCACTTCACGACCTCGGCTGGATCCTGTTCGTCACCGTGATCTGGTCACTATGGGTTCAGCTGATCGCGATCGGCGCCGCCATCCTCATCGATCGATCCGCGAAGCCGGTGCTACCCCGTTGGCTCGGATATCTGCAGATCTGGGTCGCGATGCTGATCCTCCCCGCGGGGGTGGTGCTGTTCTTCAAGACCGGGCCATTCGCCTGGAACGGCCTCGTCGGCATCTACATCCCGCTGGTCGGCTACGCCACCTGGATGATCGCGACGACGATCGTGATCGACCGCGCGATGGTCAAACAGATCCGTCAGGCCGCGGCAGCGGCCGGCTGACGGTTCAGCGAGCGAAGGTCGCGACCATATTGCGGAATGCCGCATCGCTTTCCGCGCCGGAGATCGGCGGCACGTAGGGGGTGTGCAACACGATGTGCTCGAGCAGACCGTCGAAGCGCGCGAACTGTTCCCGCGCCTCATCAGGCGTTCCGCTGATTGCGAAGGTCTCCAATAGCGCGTCCGATGTCGCCTTCTCCAAGGCCGCCGGCCCTTCGGTGAACAACGCCTGGACCACCGCATCCCGGTCGTCCTGTAGTCCCATGAACTCGATCACGGTGGCGCTGACGGGGAATGCCACATAGTTGCCGACGTTGATACGGGCGATCCGCCGCGCCTGTTCACGATCCTCGGAGACACTGCACAGGATCAGCGACGCGATATCGACGTCAGCGGGGTCCCGGCCCGCCTTCTTCGCTCCCGCAGCGATATTGGGCCGGACATGCTCGCTGACAAAACTGGGCGTGTTGAGGTAGCCCAG
The DNA here is from genome assembly GCA_000230935.2 of Mycolicibacterium rhodesiae JS60. Lineage (GTDB taxonomy): Bacteria > Actinomycetota > Actinomycetes > Mycobacteriales > Mycobacteriaceae > Mycobacterium > Mycobacterium rhodesiae_B. The sequence continues at coordinate 834,964 of AGIQ01000002.1, read as the reverse complement.
CACCCCGTCGGCCACTTCTCCCGCCATCTGCAGCATCGCCGGTTTGAGTGACCCCAGGTAGATGGGTATCTGCGGCCGCGCCAGTGATCGCCCTCCCCACGGATTGAAGGGCGGCTGCGCCAGCGACAGGAAGCGGCCGTCATGTTCGATCGGTTCGCCCGTCTCGAAGTGCCGCCACACCTTGCGGACCGCGTCGATGTACTCCCGCATCCTGGGCAGCGGGTGGCTGATATCGGCTCCGTTGTACACATCGGTCCACCCGGCACCCCCGGTGCTGATCCCCAATATCGCCCGCCCGCCCGAGATTTCGTCAACGTCGGCCGCGGCGTTGGCCATCTCGAACGGGGTGCGGCTTGCGGCCGTCGCGATCCCGGTTGCCAGCTGAATGCGCGACGTCACTCTGGCGTTGAGTGCATGGGTGATGAACGGGTTGCGGAAGAACTCGTAGTCCCACAACGAATCGAATCCGGCGTCATCCGCGAGGGCGGCGAGCTCCGGATAGCGGTCGTAAGGCTGGTTGAGCATCGGTAGTGATACCCCGATACGACTCATGAGCACCTCCGAATTGGTCGGTGCAGGTGACTATAGCGAGAAGTGAACGATCGTTGTCAGTCTATCGGCGCAGCCGACGTCACCGGCTCGCGTACTGCGCCGCGATGCGGTTCCGGAATGCCCGGATCTCACCGGCGAAGTCATAGTCGTCGCGCCGAAGCGCCGATCGGAAGCACAGCCCGATCGCATACGACACGAACACCTCGGCCTCGCGGGCCGGATCGAGATCCGGCCGCACCGAGCCGTCGCCCTGTCCGGTCGCCAGGTGTGCTGCCAACTCGGATTCATATTCGGTGATCAACCGGTCGAACCAGCCCGCGAACGTCTGCAACGGACCCGGCGTCTCGAAGGTCAGCACGATCATGGCGCGCATGGTCTCGGGCTCACGCTCGACAGCATCGAGCAGGTCGTCGAGCTGTCCGAGCACGTGATCCAGTCCCGTTCCGCTGCGTTCACCGCGCACCGCGGGCAGCAGTTGACGAGCGAACTGCTCGAATACGCTCTGCAGCAGGGCATCCTTCGAGCCATACCGATCGCGCACCATGTTCCTGCTGAAGCCGGCGTTGGTTCCGATCTCCGCTGCGGTGGTGCGTTCGTAACCCTTCTTCGCGAACAGCTCGATCGCCGACCCGACCAGGGCGAGGGTGGATTCCTCGACGCGTTCCCGGTTCGACTTGGGCTGGCGCTTCACGACGGCGACCACGAGCGGAGTCTATCCCACCATCTGTGATCCAACAGATATCTGTTCTAAAACAGACAACGTCTGTTCACGAACAGATATTGGTGTTATCGTCGTCACATGCCCGATGAACGGCCGTTAACGACGGCCGCCAGTGCACCGGTCGCGGTTGTCCCGAATCCCGATGACGCCGCACGCAATTGGGCCAAGGTGTGGGTTGTCCACGGCTTTCTCTGGCTGGCTTTGATCGCCTACTGCTGGTCGATGTGGGTGCTGTCCGGCGACTTCACGCCCAATACCCTCGGCCGGGGCCAGGAGCCCACCTGGTACGTCATCCTGGTGCGCAGCGTCGAGGTGGTCTTCGGGATCCTCATCACCGGCTGGATCCTGTGGCACTTCGTGATCGGACCCAAACTCCGCACCGGCCGATTCAGCTTCGACGGCCTGTTCTTCCTCGCCGGCTGGCTCATGTTCTTCCAGGAGCCCTGGATCAACATGATCACCTACCAGTTCCAGTACGCGACGACGTTCGTCAACTTCGGCAGCTGGCTCCCCCACATCCCCTGGTGGAGCGCGGGCAACGGCCAGCTGATCCCGGTTCCCATGGTGTATTTCACCGCCTACCTGTGGATGTGCGCGATGTCCGGCTACGCGGGCTCGAGGTACATGGCATACCAGCGCCGCAAGGATCCCTCCCGCAGCGCGTTACGTCTCATACTGCAGACCTACCTGGTGATGATCATCGGCGACATCATCGTCGAGCTGCTGATGACCAGAACCCAGCTGATCAGTTACTCGTCGACGATCCCGGCGCTGACGATCTTCGCGGGCACCGACCATCAGTGGCCGCTCTACGAAATGTTCAGCTGGCCAGGAACTTTCATCATCCTGTCCTGCCTGCACTTCTTCCGCGACGACACCGGCCGGTCGTGGCCCGAGCGCGGTATCGACAAGCTCGACTTCAAGCGTGAGGGCGTCAAGACCTTCGCGCGGTTCTACGCGATCGCCGGTTACTGCCAGCTCGCGATCCTCATCGCCTTCAACATCCCCTACTCGCTGTACGCCCTTCATTCCGGACCGATGCCCAAGCCGTTCATCGAACGGGAATGGCGTAACGGCGGCGTATGCGGACCGACGACCGCCTTCGACTGCCCCGACCCGACCAAGCCCATCTCACGGGAGTCCGCTCCCGAACGTCCCGAGCTCTTACCCGAGAGGAATCCATGACAGCACACAGCACTGCGGCGGTGATCGGTGGCGGTGCCGCCGGCATGGCGGCCGCGTACGAACTCAAGAAGGCCGGCTTCGCCGTCACCGTGTTCGAAGCCCGCGACCGGGTCGGTGGCCGAATCTGGACGGTCCGCAAGGGCGACTTCGTGATGGATCTGGGCACCGCGGTCTATCTGGGCACCTACCGCGAGGCCGTCGCGATGATCCACGATGTCGGGCTCACAGGAGAATTCGTCGAGACCCCGGTGATGTTCGGGATGCCCCGGCAGGGCCGGCAGCACTATCTGGACCTGGCCAAGCCCATTCGTGCCAGCGTCGGGACCAAGGTGATTTCCTGGCCCGCCAAGATCAAGGCTCTTCGGCTCTTCGCCGATGTCTTCAAGCACCGGGCTTCCCTGGGCTACGACACATATGACGGACTGGCGGAAATCGACACCGAGACGGTTCTCGACTACAGCCAGCGGGTGCTGAACACCGAACTCGCGCGCTATATTTCAGCGCCCTTGGTCAGCGGCACCTGGGTGCACGACGACCACGACACCTCGGTGGCCCTGCTGCACTGGACCGTCCGTAACATGCTGGTGAAATCGGTGTTCAATCTGACCTCCGGTGTCGCCGGCCTGCCGGTGAAACTCGCGACGCTGGTGGACACCCGACTCGAGCACACCGTCACCAATGTCACCGACTCCGGAAGCGGGGTGGAAGTGACCTACACGTCGCCGACAGCGAGCGGCGAGCGCACCGAGACGTTCGATACGGCTGTCATCGCGACCACGGCAGCCCCGGCGCTTTCGATGTACCCGCAGATGGACGAGAACCACCGCGGACTCTACGAGACCGCCCGCTATCACCGTCTCGGCAATGTCTCGCTTGGCTTTTCGGCCAGGCCCGACGACCCGGGGACGTTCTCGATGATTTCGCCGTACGACGATCCCGACACGATCGCGGTGATCGCCGATCACAACAAGGCACCCGGGCGGGCCCCGGCGGGCAAGGGGCTGATCTCCGTTCTGCTGTCGCCGTCCTACCTCGATCGCACCGATGACAAGGACGACCAGCACCTGCTCGACCATGCCCTGGAGCGCGTGGCCTACTACTACGGGAGCCTGCCCGGCACGCTCGAGGAGTATGCGCTCATGCGCTGGCCGGAATCGGTTCCGGTGCTGGGCAAGGGCCGGTTCAAAGTCATCGCCGACTTCCGCAAGAAGATCGATCACAGCGCCCGCGTGCAGTTCGCGAGCGATCTCGACCGCATACCGGGTCTCAATGGAGCGCTGGTCAGTGGGCAGGAGGCCGCTGCCCGGGTGAGCCGCCAATTCGCCCGCCACGGGGTGGTGCCGGCGACATGACAATCACCAATCTGGCGATCACCGAACCGCCGTGGACGATGGCAACCCCGGCCACCCCGCAGCTCGTCATCACCGTGATCCTCGGGGTTGTCGTGGCCGCCTTTGTCATCGCGGCGCTGATCGAATGGCGGCGCTCCGGCCGTCCGATTTTCCTGTTGATGCTCGTCGGCGGCTTCGTCTGTTCGTTCAACGAAGCCACCGTCGATGTGCTCGGGCACTGTTATTTTCCCGGTGACGGCGCCATCGCCTACCGGTTCCTCGATCGCAGCGTGCCGGTGTGGGTGGTACTTGCCTACGTCGTGTTCTTCGGCGGGCTGTCTTATCTGATGGCCAAGGCATTTCAGAAGGGCGCCAGCCGGTCTCAAATGTGGTCGGGTATAGCGGTGTTCGGTGTGCTCAACGTGCTGCTCGAGATCCCGATGCTCTCCTCGGGGCTCTACGTCTACTACGGCGACCAGCCCTTCACCGTGGCCGGCTTCCCGCTGAGCTGGCTGGTGATCAACAGCCTGGGTTCCCTGTTCGGCGCGGTGGTGGTGACGAGGCTGGACTGGTTCTTCACCGGCACCCGGCAGCTGTTGGTCCCATTCGTCCCGTTCACCACGTACATGGCGTCGTGGGCTCTGGCGATTCCGCATTTTGCCATCACCAACACCGACGCCCCGAGCGGCGTGCGGATGATCGCCGCCGCGGTCAGCATCGTGCTCGGCCTACTCGCCACCGACGTCCTGATCCGGTTCGGCACAGGCCAACTGCGCTTGATATCGCCACCCGAGAACGCCACCGCCAACCCAGAAATGGTGCAATCACGATGAGCAACAACACCTTCGACTACATCGTCATCGGAGCAGGCCACAACGGCCTCTCGGCGGCATGCACTCTCGGCGAGTCGGGACGGACAGTTGCAGTCGTCGACCAGCTGCCGTTCCTCGGCGGGTTGTCGGCCAGCCGAGCCTGGGTACCGGAAGCACCCAACCACCTGTTGTCGGTCGGCGCGATGGACGACATGCTGATGGCCCAGACTCCGCTGACCGAGGAGCTGGGCCTGAAAAGGTATGGCTATCAACCCATTCCCTTGGATGCGCCGTACGGGTGGATCAACGAGGACGGCGAAACACTGTTGTTGTTCCGGGATTTCGACCGAACACTGGCCGATATCCGATACTTCAGCCCGAAGGACGCCAAGACCTACGCCGAGATCAAGCCGACGCTCGACATGATCATGGATCTCGTCGAGCGGCTCGTGGTGCGGTACCCGACCTTGACCAAGGGTGATCTGGCCAAACTGGCCGTCAAGCTGATCCCCGATCGCACATCACGCGCACTGCTGTCCAAGATGCTCGTGCTATCGGTGTTCGAAATGATCTCCGAGACATTCGAGAGCGATGCGATGCGCGGGCTTTGGGCGTATTGGACCTCGATGCTCGGCCCGGCTGACCTCGAGGGCACCGGCGTCTACCTGATGGGATACCACGCCACCCACCGCAAGCAGGGCGTCCTTCGGCCCAGGGGCGGAATGACCGGTCTGATGAACGCGTTCGCGGGAAAGATCGCCACCCAGAATGGCGAAATCCGTCTGGGCGCAGGCGTTGCGGAGATCACGCTGTCCAGTGGCCGGGCCGTCGGCGTCCGCCTCGCCGACGGCACCGAGCTGCGCGCCCGCCACGGTGTGCTGGCCAGCTGCGCACCTCAGGTCACGCTGTCCAAGCTGCTTCCCGAGGGCACGCTCGATCAGCGATTGACCAACAAGGTGGCGATGATTCCGGCCAACGGTGTCAACGTCGCCGCCTTCAAGATCGACTTCGCTGTCGGCGGCCGCATCGACTACCCCAAGGCTGCCGCCAAACGGCGGGACGGATTCGACGTGCGTCGCACGACCTTGATGACGGGCACCCTCGAAGAGCACTACCAACATCTGCTGACCACCAAGCGCGGCGAGATCGCCGAGTCTCCACCGGTGTACATGGCCGTTCTGTCGGCCAGCGACCCGACGATCGCCCCCGCGGGTCAGGACGTTCTCTACCTGCACTCGAATGTTCCCGCCGACCCAGTCGGCGGGTGGGAGGCCAACAAAGACCTCTACACCCACACCATCGTGAAGTCGGCCGAACGCTTCCTGTCCGGTCTAGACGCCGAGATCGGGCGAGTCGTGCACACACCCAAGGATTTCGAGGATCGGTTCAGCACGCCGAAGGGCTGCTATTTCCACGTCGACATGACCCCGCTGCGGCTGGGCACCAACCGGCCGGCCCGGGAACTCGGCGGTTATGCGACCCCGGTCCCGGGGTTGTACCTGGCCGGCGCGGGCTCGCACCCAGGCGGCACCGTCAACGGCTGGTGCGGGCGGCTGGCCGCGCAGACCGCGATCGCCGACGAATCCTAGAGAGGGCAACCGTCATGCGCCACATGAACATCACCGCCCAGAAGATCTGCGTCTGGTGCGGGCCGGTGATGATCTTCACCTGGGCCGCCGCATTCGCGTTCCTCTGCAAGTTCATCCCGCCGCCGGCACCGTCGCTGACACGTGAGCAGCTGGTGGCTCAGTTCAGCGAGAACACCAACATGATCCGGCTCGGCCTGGTGATCAGCGTGTTCATGTGCGCCCTGCTGGTGCCGTTCTGTGCGGTGATCGCCGCGCAGGTGCGCCGTATGGAAGGTGTCCGCTCCGTGCTGGCCGAAACTCAGCTGATCTCCGGCGGTCTGCTGTGCGTCGAGTTCCTGCTGCCCTTCGCCGTCTGGCAGACCGCGCTGTACCGGCTGCACGAATGGAGCCCGGAGATCGTGCAGATGCTCAACGACATGGCGTGGCTGACCTTTCTCGGCATCATCTCCTCGGCCTGCGTCCAGGTCGCCGCCCTGGGTCTGGCGGTCCTCCTCGACAGGGGGGCGAAGCCGGTATTCCCGCGCTGGTTCGGCTATTTCAACATCTGGGTGTCGATCATCTGGATCCCCGCCGCCATCATCCCGTTCTTCAAGGCCGGCCCGTTCGCCTGGAACGGCGTGGGTTCCTGGTGGATTCCGCTGTGTGTGTACTTCAGCTGGTTCGCCATCACGGTGGCGTTGCTGCTGCGGGCGATCGCCGACGACGAGCGCCAACAGATTGCCGGTAGCGCCGCACCCGTCAGTTCGCCAGCAGTGCCCGTCGGGTGACACCGAGCGCGGCGTGTTGTGAACACCGGCGCGATCCGGCGGGCGGCAACCTCGCCGCCATCCGGCTCTGACCGGCTCGTACAGCACCTCAGCCGTCGAATTCACTTCGCCAAAATCCCGTTAACGACAGTTCATATCGGGGTACCGTCAACGCAGGCGCCACGCTATAGTTATTTTTGAGATGACCAGTCACGTTATTCCTGAATTGCTCCGCGCACGAGCCGGAGCCACACCCGACCGGGTGTGCTGTGCCATGGACGAGCAGTCCTACACCTACGCCGAGATGGACCGCCTCTCGGATCGGATCGCCGCTGGGATCGCCAGCCTGGGCGCCGGTCCGGGTGAACGGGTCGCGACGTTGGCGCCCAACCGGCCCGAACTCCTCGAGCTCTTCTACGGGTTGGCCAAGAGTGGGGCCGCGCAGGTCCCGCTCAACGCCTATCTCAAGGGTGAATTCCTGCTCCATCAGCTACGCCAGTCCCGCTCCCGCGTACTGGTCACCGATGCCGCAGGCCGGGCCGCCCTCGCTCCGATCCGAGCGCAGCTGCCCGAGTTGCGGACGGTCATCATGCTCGACGACGCCGACGGCGACGAGATCGCGTACGCAGCCATCCGCGATCACGACGGACCGGCGCCGGCGCTGTCACTCTCACCCGCCGACACGATGTCGATCCTGTACACGTCGGGCACGACAGGGCTTCCGAAGGGATGCGTTGCGAGTCACGGCTACTACCTCCGCAGCGCCCAGGTGCTCGGCGACGCACTGGAGATCAATGACTCCGATGTGCTGCTCGCCGGCCTACCGCTGTTCCACGCCGGCGCCCGGCTGGTGACCGTCACGCTTCCGCTGCTCTTCGGCATCCCCGCCTATCTCGAGGGCACGTTCAGCGCCCGTGGCTACTTCCCGCACGCCAGGAAAGTCGGGGCGACCGTGATGATCGCGGTCGGCGCGATGGGCGCCGCAATCCTGGCGACCGACCCCAGCGAGAGCGATCGGGACCACAGCGTCCGGCGGATCATGTGCGCTCCGCTGTCCCTCGAGTCGCAGGACATGTTCCGGCAGCGCTTCGGCGTGGAACCCTGGGTGGATGTCTTCGGCCAAACCGAATGCATGCCAATGACGTTGACCAAGCTATCGTCCGACCGCCGCGATCCGAACGGTTGCGGTATCGCCGCCCCCGATCTCGAAGTCGCGCTGCTCGACCCCGATGGCAACGTGCTGGACGGCGAGGCGGCCGGCGAGATCTGTATTCGGCCGTTGGCCCCACACGCCATGTTCGAGGGTTACTTCGAGCAGCCAGCCGCGACGCTGGAGGCGTTTCGCGGATTGTGGTACCACACTGGCGATTTCGGTCGCCGGCTGCCCAGCGGGGCGTTCGCCTTCGTCGACCGGTTGAAGGACTGCCTGCGGCGTCGTGGCGAGAACATCTCCAGCTTCGAAGTCGAACAGGCCATCGACCATCACCCCGCCATTGTCGAATCCGCGGTACACGCCGTGCCATCCGAGCTCGGCGAGGACGATCTCAAGGCCGTCATCGTGGTAAGCACACCGATCGAACCGGCCGAACTGTTCGACTTCTTCAAGAATTCACTGCCCTATTTCGCGATCCCCCGATACGTCGAGGTCATCGACGCCCTTCCCCGAAACGGAGTAGGCCGGGTGCTCAAACACAAGTTGCGCGATGTCGGAACCGGTGGCAACACCATCGATTTCGAGCGACTGAATCTGACGGTGGCACGAGAGGACCGGCGCTAGCCATGGATTTCACCCTCACCCCGCAACAACAGGACCTGCAGGCCCGGGCGGAGAAGCTGGGCCGCTCGTTCGCCGAGGAAGCGCCGTCCTGGGACGAGTCCGATCAGGCGCCCTATCGGGAGATCTTCGACAGGGTCGGCGCAGAAGGCTTCTTCGGAATCGCTATGCCGACCGAATACGGTGGGCAGGGCGGTGGCGCGGTCGAATACCTGATCGTCGTCGAGGCGCTGTTCCGCCACGCCCAGTCGTGGTTGCCGCCCGAACCAGTGTTCTGCACCAGCGGCCCCGGCCCATCGATGCTGCTGCTCGGCGATGACGCCGTGAAGGACAAGTTCCTCCACGACATCGTGGCGGGCCGTCGTGCCTGCAATATCGCGCTCACCGAACCCGATGCCGGCTCGGCGCTGACCCACCTGACCACCACCGCGGTGCGCGATGGCGACGACTTCATCGTCAACGGCCACAAGAGTTTTCTCACCGGCTCGAACGTCAACGACCTCAACGCCACGTTCGTCCGATTTGACGACATCTCCGGCGCCAAGGGAATTGGTGCGATGGTCGTCGACACCGCGATGCCCGGTGTCGAGATCCGCCGGGGCCCGGTATTCATCGGCGACCGCGGCATCCATCACGGCGAGATGATTCTGACCGACGTCCGGGTGCCCGGGGAGAACATCATCGTCGGGCCTGGCCAGTTCGCCCGGCTGATGACGGCGTTCAACCTGGAGCGGTTGCACAACTGCGGGTTCTGGCTCGGGTTCAGCCAAGCCGCCTACGACGAGGCGGCGGCTTACACACAGCGGCGCGAGGCGTTCGGAAAACCAGTCATCGAGTTCCAGTCCGTTTACCACAACCTCGCCGACATGTGGGTACAGATCGAAGCCTTGCGCTTGCTGGCCTACCGCGCCGCGGCCTCCGCGATCGACGGCCGGTTCCCCCGGCTCGCCGAAGTCACCCAAGCCAAACTCTTCGGCGCCACGGTCGGGCCGCAGATCACGCTCAAAGCCATGGAACTGCACGGCGGCTACGGTCCGACAACGGATTTCGCCATTCAACGGATTCACCGCGACTGCGTGACCAATGTCGTGGCAGGCGGCGCCCCCGCTGTCCTGCGCAACGGCGTCGCGGCGGGGTTGTTCCCTGACCGAAGGTTCCCCCAAGGATGAGCCTGACCGTCGAACAACTCGATTTCCAAACGGCGGTCCGGGATTTCTGTGCACGCGAGTGCGCGACCCGCGAACAGCGTGAAGCCGTGCTGGACCCCGACGAAGAAGACCAGTCGACCCGGCTGTACGGCAAGCTCGCGGACCTGGGTTGGCTCGGTGTTGCCATCCCCGAGGAGTACGGGGGATCGGGCGGCACCTACGTGGAGCAGACGATCCTGTTCGAGGAGTTGTGGCGTGGCCTGGCCCCGGTGAAAGCACTGGGACCGACGACGACGGTGGCCGGGTGCTACAAGCGGTTCGGATCCGAAGACCAGAAGCGGGAAGCACTGTCCGCGATCGCCGGCGGCGAGATCATGTCGATCTCGATCTCCGAGCCCGGCGCCGGTTCCGACGTTGCCGCGATCATGTGCACCGCCACCCCGGTCAGTGGCGGCTACATCCTCAACGGCCAGAAGACGTGGTGCTCGTACGCGCATCGCGCCACCCGGATCCTGTTGGTCGCCCGCACCAGCCGCGAGGCCAAACCGCATGCCGGACTGACCATTCTGCAGGTCCCGGCCGACGCCGAGGGTGTGGAGACCCGCCGAATCGCAACCTTGGGCGGCCGTGAGGTCAACGACGTCTTCTTCACCGATTGTTTTGTCCCCGAGGACAATGTCGTCGGCGATGTGGGCCGCGGCTTCCCCCAGATCATGGCCGGACTGGACGGCGAACGCCTCCTCGGTGCGGCCGTCGGCCTCGGCCTGGGCCAGCGGGCACTCGACGACACCATCTCCTACGTCAAGGAACGCAAGCAATTCGGCACCACGATCGGGACGTTCCAGGCGCTGCGGCACCGACTGGCCGATCTGGCCACCGACCTCGAGTGCGCCCGGCTGCTCACCTACGAGGTCGCCGCGCGGTTGGAACGTGGGCCCGACCCGGTTACCACCCGGATGACCTCGATGGCGAAGGTCAAGACCTCCGAGGTCGCCAAGCAGATCGCTCTCGAAGGCATGCAGATGATGGGCGGTTACGGATACGCCTGCGAGTACGACATGGAAAGCCATGTCCGGCACGCGCTCGTTTTACCGATCTATGCCGGCACCAATGAAATTCAACGAGAAATCATCAGCGGCTCACTCGGCCTGCGGTGACCTCGCGAGGAGAAATTCGATGACTTCGACCACCGACGAGGTAACCGAAACCGATGTCCTGGTCACCCGAGACGGCCCGGTCGGAATCGTCACCATCAACCGCCCCGGCCGGCTGAACGCAGTGACACCGACCGCGGGCGACCGGCTGTCAGCGGCATTCCGGACGCTCGAGGCGGATCCCGATATCCGGGCAATCGTCCTGACCGGCTCCGGACGTGGGTTTTGCGCGGGCGCCGATGTCTCCGATGGCATCGGTGACGCCAGGGCCACGCTGATCGACATCTGGAATCCGCTGGTGCACACCATGCAAGGCCTGGAATTGCCGATCATCGCTGCGGTCAATGGGGTTGCCGCCGGCGCCGGCGCCTCCCTCGCCCTGGCCTGCGATCTGCGGGTGGCCGCAGAATCGGCGCGAATTCAGTTGTCGTTCACCAAAATCGGGCTCTTGCCCGATACCGGCCTCACCTGGCTGCTACCACGAATAGTCGGGCTCGGTCGAGCCAACGAGCTCGCGATGCTGGGCCGTGACATTCTGGCTTCAGAAGCGTTGCAATGGGGCATGGTCAACCGGGTGTGCCCCGATGGCGAGGCGCTGGCAACCGCCGTGGCACTGGCGCAGGACGTCGCCGGACTCGCCGCCAGCGTCACGTCGGTAAAGCGCGCCCATCAACGGACGTTCGAGGCGACACTTGCCGACCAGCTTGCGTTCGAAGCTGACACTCAAGGCTGGCTGCAGCAGCAGCCCGACTTCGTAGAGGCGTTGGCCGCGTTCAGCGAGAAGCGACCGCCGCAGCGCGCGAGCCGTACACCAGGAAACCAGCCATGACGGAATCCCATCAGCGCCTGTGCATCTGGGGGGGGCTGCTATTCCTCCCCCTGTTCTGGCTCGGTCTGATGGTCGCAGGGTGGTTCCCGCCACCGACACCGGATATGACGACAGCCGACGTCGCGCTCATGTTCACGCAGGATCGCACCCGGATCCGGATCGGTGTGTTGATCCTTACCAGCGCCGCCCCGTTGCTGGCGTTCTTCGGCGCCGCGCTGACACACCAGATCCGCCGCAGCATCAATGCGAAAACGCCATTGGCTACCGCGCAGAGCCTCGTCGCAGCGTGTCTGATCTTGGAATTCATCATCCCGCAGATGATCTGGCAGGCTGGCGCATACCGCGCCGAGCGCAGCCCCGAACTCGTCCAACTCTGTTACGACATCGGCTGGTTGCTCTACATCGGTGTGGTCGGTACGGCCGTCGTGCAGATGGTGCTGTGCGGTATCGCGATACTGCAGGACCGCAGGTCGCAACCACTCATTCCACGATGGGTCGCCTATGTCTGCTTCTGGTCGGCTATCGGTGTGATGGGTGGTTCATTTTGCGTGTTCACCCGTACTGGTCCGATCGCCTGGAACGGGCTGATCGCGTTCTGGCTGCTCGCGGTGTCCTTCTTCATATGGATGGTGACGATGAGCACGACGATGCTGCGCGCCAGCCGCAACGTGAAGGAGAACCCTTCCCCAGCAACCACTCCTGCCTAGTGGCGCCCGTGTCCGGACCGATCGCAACGAAACTCAAGACCGCGAGTCAGGTGGGCCGGATCGGCGCCCATGTGCTGTACGAGCAGATACGTCGACCCAAGCCGACATCGCTGGCCGAGATTCCGCCGTCGGTCGAAGCCCTCACGCCGGAGTGGCTTACTGCTGCCCTGTGTAAAGGTCACCCGGGTGCGTGGGTGACCGGCGTGTCGACCACCTCGGGCAGTGACGGGTCGACCACCCGGCGGGTGCTCCGGATCGACTACAACGACGTGGGCCGGGCTGCCGGACTGCCAACCTCGGTGTTCTGCAAGTCGACTCCTCGGTTCACCTCGCGGGCCGTCACCGTCCCCGCCGCCGCGCTGGAATGTGAAGCGCTGTTCTACGACCGGATCCGACCGGGGTTGGACCTTGACGCTCCGCACGGCTACTACCTGGCCGTCGACAACCGATCGGGTAGATCGATGTTTCTGATGGAGGATGTCGCGACCACCCGGGGTGTGGTCTTCGGCGATCCCACCAAGCACTACATCGACCGTTCGCGCGCCGAGGCGATCGTGACCACTTTGGCGACACTGCACGGAAAGCTCTGGGAAAGCCCGCGCTTCGCCGGCGATCTGGCTTCTGTCAAAGACACCCTGCGGTGGCAGACCGACGTCAACGACACGATCGCCTTCCCCAAACGCACGGTGATCGGTTTCGATCGCGCGAAGTCGGTGTTTCCCAGCGCGTTCCGTACCCGGCGCAATGACATCTTCGACGCGCTGATGACATCGCTGGCCCTGCACAAATCCGCCCCGACAACGCTGCTGCACTCCGACGTTCACTCACGCAACTGGTATCTCACCCCCGATGGCGGAATGGGCCTGTATGACTGGCAGCTGATCAGTCGAGGATCGTGGGCGATGGATATCGCCTACGCACTGAGCTCGGCATTGACCGTCGAGGATCGGCGCGCGTGGGAACGCGACCTCGTCACCCTCTATGTCGATCGACTGGCCGCAGCGGGCGGCCCGCTCCTGACCGCCGACGACGCCTGGCTGACCTACCGCCAGCAGCCGTTCCACGGTCTGGTGTTCTGGCTCTACACCATTGGCGCGGGCCGCATGCAGCCGGCGATGCAACCTGACGAGGTGTCACTGGCCAACCTCGAGCGGATGACGAACATGATCGTCGACCTGGACAGCTTCGATGCGCTACGGCGATAGTCGCCTGGCGTCCTCGGCGGCGGAATACTGCTGCTCCTCATCCCTGATCGCCCGGAACAGCATGAGCGACAGGGTGATCATCCACACCGTGAAGACGGCCACCGGTATCCAGAACGCCAGCAAGCCATTCCACGCCAGCACACCGTTTTTGAAGAACGGGATCAATGTGCCGGGCAGGAAGATCAGCTGCGCCCACAGGTTGAACCAACCGAGCCAGCGGGGAAAGACCGGATGTGCCGATCGGTCACCGAAGATGGCGAGCGTGATCGCCAGCCCCTGGACCGTGATGACGGGCACCGGAATGAGAAAGCACAACCACGCCAGATCGTTGAGCCGCTGAGTGATCTCGATATTGTCCTCGGGGCGGAAGGCCGCCGCCTGCCAGAACACCGACGGCATGACGAAGATGATGATGAAAGCCGCCCCCAACGCCAGCTGGGTATAGGCCATTACCGACGAGCGGCCCTCGATTCGCTTGAGCTGCACCGTGATCACCGCGGTCCATGCCCCATACAGTGCACCACCGGCAAGGACACACACCATGCCCGCCCGAATCCCCACCGTGTTGTTGGCATAGCGCGCAGCAACCTCGGCCGGTCCCAAACTCGGGGCGATAGGCGGGATAAACCGGGCCAGGGCCAGCAGCCCGACCAGCCAGACGATGGCCGCGACCGGGCCGGCCCACGCACAGATCCGCTGGTTTCGCGCGTTCACTGTTGCCGCCGCAACAGCTCCGCGGCGGCACGGTCGCCCCAGCGCGTCGCCGACTCCATCGAGCCCGCGCCGAAAAGGTCCCCGGCGACCTTGACCGGGCCATCATGCGGCAGCGCACCAAGCAGACTGCTGGAGCGCCGCCAGAAGCCCGGGTCGGCCAGGTAGCCGGCCACCGGCCACCTCGTCACCACACTCATATCGCGATAGCCGGCCAGTTCCGGGCAGAGTCCCTCGACGATGTCGGCCGCCCATAACTCCAGTTCACGATCGGTCCGGTCGAGGAAGGCGTCGGTGACGGTGGTGTCGGTGTAGATCGTCACCAGGCTGTGGCCGGCCGGAGCGCGGTCGGCACACTTGTTGTGCTGCATGAAGATCAGCAACGCTTCCCGGTTCTCCACGGTGGGAACCAAGACCGGGTACGCGGCGGTCGCAGCGCGGACGGAGTAGCCGAGCGAAACGCTGATCAGTTTGACGTTGCGCAGTTTGTCGCCGAAGGCGGGTGAGGCGGACGACAGCGTCGGCCAAATCTCGGTCGCCCGGTTGTACATCGCACCTATCACACAGCCGTCGGCCGCGATCTCGTGCTCGCCCGACTCGTCGCGGTATCCGACGCTGACACCCGTCGCTGTCTCGTCGACTCTGGCCACCGTGGCGCCGTATCGCACGTCGAGCCGCTTGGCGAGTTCGTCGGTAACGACTCCAAGTCCGCCACGCACCGTTTGAAGCGAACTCGCCCACGCGCCAAGGGCGCCGAGCACGTTCACCGTCGACGCGTTGTCCGCGCCACTTCCCACCGTCAACCGCATCAAGGGGTCGATCAGGTAGTCGGCGACCTCGCCGCCGAATTGCTCGGCCGCGAAATCCGCGGCGGTCCGCTCCGGGTCGTCGAGCGAAGCCGAGCTGACCATGTCGTAGGAGTCGACGCCCGCAATAGCCGAGCGCTGCCGGGCAATTCCGGCGATCATCCGGAACTTCGCACTCCAGGACAACGCGGGCGTGAACGGAAGACGCCAGGGCTTGCCCGGATCGATATCGATGATCCGGCCGCCCCGCACCAGCCCCACCACGGCGGCGGTATCGGCGACGCGTCCATGCAAGCCCAAGTCTGCGATGAGCTTCAGATAACTCGAGTAACCCGCGGTGAGCGCGTCCGGACCGGTATCGACGACATAGCCACCGTGCACCTCGGTGCCCACCCGGCCGCCCGGCCGCGGGCCGGCCTCGAGCACGACGACCGTCGCGCCGCTCTCCGCCAGCCGGTAGCCGGCCGTCAAGCCGGACAGTCCGGCACCCACCACAACCACTGAACCCATCACCACTCCGATGCTCCAAATTGTGAACGATCGTTAGCGTAACGTAACCGGCGTCACCCCGGAAGATCTGCGGTGGAGCGCCTCAGGGAGCCACCCCTGCGCTAACGTGGATAGGTGGCGACGACACGAAACGAGCGTTCAGAGCGGATTCTTCGCGCGGCGATGCACCTGTTCCACGAGCGCGGATACGACGGCGTCGGGGTCGATCTGATCGGTGAGCGGGCCGGAATGTCAGGCCCCGCGATCTACCGCTACTTCAGCGGCAAAGACGAAATCCTGATCACCCTGATGGACGAGGCCATCGATCGCGTTCTGATGTCGACCGGCGGCGAATTCGACAACCCACGAGACGAGCTCGAACACCTCATCCGCGGCCATGTGCAGCGCGCCCTGGAGGAACGCGAGCTGATGAGCGTGTGGACCAGGTCCCGTAATTCGATTCCGCAGCAGTACCGGCCCCGGCTGCGCTCCCGCATCAACAGGTACATCGACCGCTGGGTCGACTGCCTGGACGCGTGCTACCCGGGCAACGACCGTGAGCTTCTGATCAGCGCTGTGCACGCCACCCACGGGTTGATCGATTCCACCGCGTTCTGGCCGAGCCAGTCGTTGAAGCTGCCTGCGCTCGACGACGTCTTGACGGGGATGGCGCTGTCCGGCCTGGAATGGCTGGCACAGGATCGCCAGCCCGCCGTCGGCCGCAAGCCGGCGCGAAAGTCAAACGCCGGCCGATCGGCCTGAGTCAGGCGTGTCGCGCCTCAACGATCGTTAGCAACCAGTTCGGCGCCGGCTGCAAGGCACCGCTATCAGGGCCCCTGATCGAGGTGATATGGGACGACCAAGGGGTTGCCCGCGGTGTAGGGGCTGGGCATCTGCCCGATGGTGCGGCCCCACTGCATCTCGAGTTCAGTCAGATCTCCTTCCCAACGCGTGCCGGTGAAGAGTGATGCATCCAACCTGCTCAAGGTCAGATCGACGATCGCGGTGAGGTTGGCATAATCACCTCGGACCCAGTTGAAGAGGGTGTCCTTGGGCCACGGGAAGGTGGCGAGCCAACCCAATGCGCGGGTCATGTCGGGTCCGGCGTCCGCCAGCGACCTCAGGACGGGTGCCAAGTTTCGTAGATTTTGCACCAGAACGTCTTTCGAGCGACGGCTGACATCGGCTGCCAGCGCGCTGAACTTGCCCAGTTTGTCGGCTGCTTCGACGAGCTGGCTCCGAGTGTGGTTGAGGACGGCCAGCGCGTCAGGGAGTGTTTCTAGCGCCCGATCGACGGCGGGCTTCTGTTTCGCAATCTGACCCACCAGATCATTGAGGCTTTCGTTGGCAGCGACGATGTCCTCCCGTTGGTCGTTGAGATGAGCGACAAAGACATCGATCTGGTGGACAAAGCTGCGAAGGGCTTGTTCGCGGCCGGTGAATGCCGTGGAAAACGCCTCGATGATCTCTTGGAGGCGCCCGATTCCACCTCCGTTGAGGAGTAGCGAGAGCGATGCCAATGCAGATTCCGTTGTGGGGTAACTACCTGACGACGCCAGAGGAATCAGCGATCCTTCGTGCAGGCGGCCTCTGGGGGGTTGATCGGTCGGTGTAGCCAGTTCGATGTGCAGCGTGCCGAGCAGACTCGTCTGACCGACCGTCGCGGTCGCGTTCTCGGGTAGCTCGACGTTTCCGTTGAGCCGCATGGTGACGAGCGCGTGCCAGCCTTGTCGCTCGATCCCGGTGATCGTGCCGACCGTGACATCACCGACGCGAACCCGCTGTTGCGGTCAATATTGACAACATTCGGCATCTGGGCCTGTACCTCATACGACCCCGGACCACTACCCTCGGTTCCCGGCAACGACAGCGAATTCGCACCTTCCCATTTCGCGCACCCGGCCAGTGTGGTCGCCGCTGCCACCGCGGCCGTCGCACGCACTAGCGCGTCACGTCTGCGATTCATGGACGATTCGCTCCTGCTCCTGGACCTTTTTGCGGGGTAGAGGAATCGGCAGGAAACGCCGGGTTCTGGCCATCAGCAGCTGGTACTCGGGACGCTTACCCAAACGATTATCGGCGAACGTGCTGCCCAGAACCGAAGTCAACATCAGGGTGTTGACCAGCGGTCCAGCGATAGTCCACCACGTGGACCCGAAATCGCCGCTGATCGCTACCAGCCAGATGCCCCACCACACACAGGTATTGCCGAAGTAGTTTGGATGCCGCGTATGCGTCCACACCCCGGTCGAAAGGTAACGGTTCTTGTTGTTTTCCTTGTTCGCCAAGAAGGCCTGAAGCTGCCCGTCGGCGAGCCATTCGAAATATGAACCGATCCCGAATAGCACGATTCCGAGCATGGCGACCGCATTGATGTTGGTCCCCGGGCCGCGATTCGCGAGGATCCCGACGATGGAAGGCAGCCCGATGATGACAATCACGACAGCCTGGGGCTCCATGACCATGATCAGGCTCTTCCACCAGTAGCCCGGCCGCAGATCGCGGGCGAAGTCCAGGTACTTGGGGTCGCCGCCGAACTCCTTTTTCCACCGCATATTTCGTGCCGAGAGGTACCAGCCCAGCCTGCCGCCGTGCAAGATCACCATGAACAGCAACAGCGCCGCGGTGACCGAGTGTGCATCCACCGCGTAGTAGGCGATCAATGCAGGAAGCACATAGCCGAACCCGTAGTAGCTGTCGATCAGCGAGTGGTGGCCGCGCTGCAGGCCGATGGCCCAGATGATTGTGACCATCGTAAACGTGAAGATGGTGCACGCCAGAAAGACGCTCATGTTGGAGTTGACGTCAACGCCGCACGCCTGCAGGAAATCGGACATTCTTCTCTCTATCGCCATGGGGTGAAGGAATTGAAGATCAGCGCGACGATCGCCACTGCGACATAGTTGACCCCGGCGGGCAGGACCAGGCAGATCCACCAAATGCCAGCCGAATCTCGTTGGCGAACAGCGTCATCTGGGCTAGCCCGAGACAGCTGGATCAACCGGTCGACGTTCACCACGGCGAACAGGAGGCCCGCCGCCATGATCGTGACGTACAGCACCGTCGCCCACGGCAGGTTGAGGATCTCCCAGCCGCCGTCGTAGTCGAAGACGTACATCTTGAGCAGCGTCACCGCCACCCCACCCTCGACCACGATGTCCAGTACACCGACGACCAGGCCCACCATCGGGTAGGTCCACGCGCCGAATCTGCGACTCAGGTAGGGATATACCGCAAGCCCGACAACGGCCGCGGTACCGAAGACCAGCCCGTAGGCCAGCGGTGCGAACAACGGCTCCGCGCGACCGTCGAGGACGAAGGCGGGAATGAGCCGGTCGTCAAACGTCAGTCGGAAGAACCAACGCTGTCCCTGGATCCAATCCCACAGAAACGCAAAGAGGGTGGCACCGAGATAGATGCCGAGCCGCACGGCGGTCGCGCCCGTCTTGGCGACCATGATCAGGCCAATCAGCCACAACAGCGAGAAGAACCCCTCACCGAAGTGCAGCAGCGCATCAGAGCTGCCGAACGTCACGCCGGCACCACCGTCACCGGCAGCGAGTACACACCCCTGGTCAAATGACCTTTGACATAGGAGATCTCACCCGCGGGCCGGATGTCCTTGACTCGCTTGAGGAGTTCCTCGAGTACTACTTTGATCTCCAGTTCGGCGATGTGCTTGCCGATACAAATGTGCGATCCGCGACCGAAGGACAGATGCGGATTGACTGCACGGGTGAGGTCGAAGCGTCGTGGATTCTCGAAGGCGTCGGGGTCGAAGTTCGCCGCCGGGAGCAGCGGGGCGACCCGTTCGCCGGCCTTGATGTGCTGGCCGTAAAGTTCGAAATCTTCAGTCGCCGTGCGCACCTGCTGAATGACCGGTGAGGCGATCCGCAGTAGTTCGCTGATTGCAGTCGCCGGGATATCGTCGGCGTGCGCGCGGAGCCAGGCCATCTGCTCGTCGTTGCGCATCAACTCGTGGATCGCGTGGCCGAGTACCGCCCGGGTCGTTTCGGCCGCCCCGGCGGCGAATGTGGCTACGTTGCCGCGTATCTCACCATCCGAGGCGTCGGACTGGGCCAGCGCCGTCAGGACGTCGTCGGCCGGGCACTGGCGCTTGAGCTCAGCAGCGTCCAGCGCGTAGCCCCAGATCCCCAGGACTGCCTCGAGGCCGGCTTCGACCTCTACCGCCAGCCGTTCGTCGAACGGCGAGATGAAGGCGTCCGACCACTTGTAGAACTGCTCGCGGTCCTCTTCGGGAATCCCGAGAACATCACCGATGGCGCTGGAGGGCAGGGCATGTGCAATATCCGGTATGAAGTCGAATGTTCCTTTGGCGACCGCACCGTCGACGAGGTTGGCTGCCAGTACCCGAAAGTGGGGTTCCAGCCGTTTGAGCGTTGCGGGTCGCAAGGCGCCGCCGATCTCCTTGCGGCGCTTGCGGTGGATCTCGCCGTCCTGGCAGAAGATGCCCGGAACATCGGGGGGTGCGACTGGCCCGAACCGGGTGATGACCGGAAGGTTGTTCGGGTCGCTGGAGATGAACCGCTTGTCGGTGAGGATGTCACAGACGTCGGCATGCCTGCTGATACACCAGACGTCGTCCACTAGTAGAGGATGGTCGAATTCGATACGAACACAGGGAAGCTCGGAGCGCATGTGGTCGAACAGGTCGAGCGGTAACCCGAACGTCTCGGGGTTGCCCGCCCCGTAGGTCTCGGGCGCGAACGCCGCGGTGTAGGAAACGTGATTCGTCGTCATGGTGTCCTACTCGTTGGGGATGTTGAAGTAGTCCTGGTAACGCTCGTACACCGCTCGCGCGTGCGCGAGTTCAGGGCCCTCGGGAATCGGGTAGCGATGCGGTGCTCGATTGTCGCGGGGATGTTCGGCGAGATAACGCTCGATACCGGCTCGCCCTTCTGGCGTGAACGGGATATCGAAGTAGTCGTAAATCTGTTGCAAAGTACCGAGATTGTCGGCAATCAAGTCCTTGTAGTACACGTTGCAGACTTGATCGGCCGGGATCTCCTTGCTCTCCAGTAGGTCGATCACACTGTTGAACCTCGCGGCAGAAACTGCTGGGTCCTTGCAGTAATCCAGGGCACCATCCTTGAGCGGGTGGTCGGTACCGACCCACTGCATGGTGCCCAGCATGTTGACGAACGAGGACGCGGCGCGAACCGGGTCTCGGTGGCACCAGACGACGCAGGCATCGGGGTAGACCTCGAACAGGGCTTTCATTCGGCTGAGGCTGTACACCTCTTTGAGCACCCAATGCGAGCGCGGATTGCGCCACTGCAGCAGCTTCAAGACGCGCTTGTGATAGCGCATCGCATCAGCCGGATCCTGCGACGCGAGATACACTGCATAACTTGGTGTTTGGCCGATGATGCCGAGCCAGGCTTCTGAGGTGAAGTTGATCGACATCATCACGCAGTCTTCGAACGGCACGTCGCCGGCGAATTCGTGCATATCACGCAATGTCGGGGCGATCCGGTTCCACTGCTGGACCCAACGATCCGCGCGTTCGATGCGGGGATCGGTCCGGTAGGTCGCGGCTTCCGGCGGCGGGCAGGGGTAAAGCATCTCCCAATGCCGCAGGCCGCCATGATCGGGGTTCTCCGACATCAGGTTCTGCAGGAACGTGGTACCGGAGCGGCCCTGACCTGTGATCATGATCGGTCGGTGGATCTGCTCGTCGTCGATCTCGGGATGCCGTTTGTAAGTGTCCTCGATCTGCAAGCGCGCCTTGAGGAATAGCAGCACTTCTTGTCGTGCCCGAAGCCGGCCGAGCAGGTTGAGGTCTGCCTCTTCCCGCAACGACTTGGTGTACGCCGCGAACGGCTCTCGCCAGCCGTCGTCGCCGAAGTCCGAGAGGCCCGTCGCTTCCGTCGCTGAATCGAGTAACGAGCGCTCGTCGAGCGGAACGACCTCGGCGATATCCATACAGGCGCCCTCTTCGAGGATGCGTGCAACCCATTCGGGACGCTCGGGCGGAACCCAGTTCTGGGCGGCCGTGGTGGCTGTCATCGGTGGTAACTCCTAGTTTCCGGTCGGTGGGACGACGCCGGTCACTCGTACCTCGTAGTGCGCGCGGCGCTGGGCGATGAGTAGTTGGCGTTGTTCGGGGGTGACGCGAGATTGGCCGGCCGGGATGTGTGCCGCCACCTCGGCGACCGGTAGTACACGGGTTTCCCGCACGGCCTGGTCGACGACCTGGGTGCCTGCGGACCATGACTTTTCGTCGTCACTTTCGCTGTCCGTTGTCGCCGGCTGATCTGTCATGAGCTCCCAGCGGGCGGTGAACGTGCCGGTGTGCAGGCCTCCAGTGTCGAGCCAGTTGTGGACACCGGGGTCGCGGGGTGAGAGCACGAAGGTGTAGGTGCCGTCGCTGTTCGGTTGAGCCTGAACATTATTGAGACTGGCCCAATGAGCATCGTAGGGAACCGCCCGGGTCCATGGATCACAGGCGTTGATCACCAGGTACTTCGCTGTCAGCGGGTCGAGCGTGATCATCAGTGCTTCGTCGTCGGCCACAGCGAACCGGTTGGCCGAGAACAAGCCTCCGGCTATGCCCCACTTCACCGGGCGCTGGAAGACCAGCGCCTGGTTCACCGGGCTGGCATGCAGCGTGTTCGCCAGAAATGCCAGCGCCAAGCTGACGGACCGTTCGAAGATCTCGACGCCGGCACGAACCACCTCGCCATCGCTGAGAGGCGCCAGCTGTGGACCGTCGAGCAGTTCGACCCTGACTTCGTTGGGTACCTGGCTAGCCCAGTCCACCAACGTGTCCCGAACGACGATCATGTCGGTTTTCGGCGGCAGCTCGAGGTGGTTGCGTCGCCCGTTGGCGGGTGTCACGTCGGCGGTGACGCTGAACGAGCCGTCCTCGGCAATGTCGATCTCGCCGCGCGCCAGCCGAACCAAGGGTTGGCCCCAGATGCCGGGCGCCGGGATGGCTTCGAAACTGAGGTCATCCTCGGAGGGATGCGTCGGGTGCCGCCGTCCAGTGATCCGATACCGGTAGCTCGAGTTCGCTCCGATGAGCCGGTAGACCCGGTCGGGGTTGTCGCCGCCGTAGTGCGAGCCGGGAAACTCTTGCCCCCCGGCACGGTAGGGCCGGCGCACGGTCCAAAGCACCCTGGGCCGGCTGGGGTCTGAGATCACGGCACATTGCAGGGAACTGAACAACAAGTCATCGACGGTGTGCACAAGCGTCGCCGGCGCGTCCGGGACCGCAAACTCCGGTGAATCGCGGAAGCGCTCGGTGGCCGTTGCGCGCGCCGCCAGGACGTCGGGGTGGCCCAGCAACGACACGGCTTTGGTGTCGATGTCACGCTGGTCGGCCGACCACCAGATGTCGCCAGGAGGTGCGGTCGGTGTTGTCTGCGTCACGGTCAACAGGGAATGCCACGGCGGTGTTCGGTGTCCACCGTGATGACCACGGGAGTCCACGGATTCGACCACGGTGGTTGACGGGCTGACCTAGCCTGAATCGGTGCAATGGCCGCTACGGGCCCGTAGCGATGAGATGCGGAGCCTGCGAAGCCTCCTGACCGAAGGGCGCCCGGGCGCGATCCTCGCCGGGCAGGCCGGGGTGGGCAAGACACACCTTGCGCACGCCTGCCTCGACATGGCGGCCGAGATGGGCTTTGCGACCCGGCACGTAACCGCCACCAATGCGGCCGCCGGCATTCCGTTCGGGGCTCTGGCCACGCTGCTGCCCACCGTGGCGACCGACCCCAGTCCACAGCACACTGACCGAGCCGACCTCATCTCACGCTCCGCGAGCGCTCTTGTGGAGCAGGCCGCTCCACGCCGGCTGGTGATTCTCGTCGACGATGTACATCTACTCGACGATCTGTCCGCGACGCTGATTCATCAGCTCGCCGAGCGAAACCTGGCGTGTGTCATCGGAACACTGCGTGTTGACGCCACGGCCCCCGATGCGATCACCACCCTGTGGAAGGACGAGATCCTGCACCGCCTCGATCTCGTGCCATTCGATGCGGCTGAGGTACAGGCCATTCTGGCCGCCGCACTCGATGGACCCGTCGACCCGGGCACGGCCCATGAGCTCGCCGAGCGGTCTGGCGGCAATGCGCTGTTTCTCCGCGAGCTGGTGCTCGGGGCCCTCCACAGCGAATCGCTGTCAAACAGCGACGGAATCTGGCGGCTATCCGGGCATCTCGCGCCGACGGCTCGCTTGACCCAGTTGGTTGAAAGCCGTTTGGGGGCACTGACTCCCGAAGAACGCGCGCTATTGGAACTCGTGTCGTTCGCGGAACCGCTCGGGCAGGCCGAGCTGAGCGAGTTGGCCGACTCGAAGATCGCCGAAACACTGGAACGAAAGGGCTTGCTCAACAGTCGCGTCGACGGACGCCGACTGGAAATACGGCTCGCGCATCCGTTGTACGGCGACGTGGTGCGAGCCGGAATCCCGGCCCCACAGATTCGACTCATGGCACGCAAGCTCGCCGACATCGTGGAGCGATGCGGTGCGCGTCGTCGAGAAGATCTGTTGCGGGTCGCGACCTGGAGACTCGACGCGGGCGCCGCCGATCCCTTGCTGATGTTGGCCGCCGCGCACACCGCCCGTTCGCGTCACGACCTTGATCTCGCCCAGCGCCTCACCCAGGCTGCAATAGCGGACGGTGCCGGTTTCGATGCAAGACTGCTCCTGACCGACTTGTACACGTTGCAGGGCAGGGTCACCGAGGCTGATCGCGAGCTGGCCGCAATGGTCGAGAACGTCGACGGCGACGATCAGCGGGGACAAATAGCGGTGCGCCGCTTACAGATTCGCATCTTCTGCTCCGGGCTCGTCGGCGATGAGCTTGCTCTGGCCGACGACGCCCTGGCTCGAATCGACGATCCGGCATGGCGCGACGAAGTGACCGCGATCCGGGTGGGCGTCCTGATGGCAGTTCGTGGTCCCGCCGAAGCCGCCCAAGCGGTGGAGCCGCTGTTGCGTCGCGCCGAGGGGCGAACGCTTGCGTGGGCATCGTTATGGGCGTCGAACAGTTTGAGCCGCCTTGGCCGGACCGAGGAGGCGGTGGCCGCCGCCGAACTCGGCCACGCCGCGAACGTCGCGCTGAGCGACACCTTTCCCTGGGCGCACTGGTATCACCTGTTCGAGAAGGCCGACGCAAAGCAGAACGCCGGTTACTTCCGGGAAGCTGAGGCTCTGGCCTCTTCGCAATACGACCTGGCACTGCGGCAGGGATCCCTCGAGGCAAGAGCCATTTTCGCGTGGCACCGATGCAAAGCCGTGGGTGAACGCGGCCGAGCGCGCGACAGCATCCGCATCGGGCTCGAAGCCTTGGCGCTGTTCAACCAACTCAACCGACCTCAATTCACCTATTACACTTCGGTCTACCTGGCCATGTCCTACGCCCTCAACAAGGAGCCAAAGCAGGCCGCCGCTGCACTCGACACGCTCGATCGCCTCGCCCTGTCGGCGACCTTCTATATGGGTGTGGACCTGCATCTCGCGCGCGCCTGGACAGCGGTCGCCGGCGGCGATCTGGTCACTGCCCGCGCTCGACTCAAGGAGGCGGCCGCCCTCGGTAGCCGAATGGGCGACCTCGTCGGCCAAGCATCCGCGCTACACGGGCTCGCTCGAATCGGTTACGCCGCAGAGGTGGCCGACGACCTCAGCGCACTCGCCGGCCAGATCGAAGGAGAACTCGCCCCCGCGCGCGCCCGTCACACTCGCAGCCTCGCCGAGCACGATCCGCTGGGTCTGCTTGCCGCGGCAGACACCTTCGAAGCCATGGGCGCCGATCTGCTGGCTGCCGAAGCCGCCGCCGATGCGGCTGCCGCCTGGCGTCTACTCGACCAACCTCGCCGCGCCGCGGCCGCCGAGCAGCGCGCCGCAAAGATCTCCGCCCGCTGCCAGAACCCGACCACCCAATCGCTGCAGCCGTTGCGGACTCGGACGCGGCTCACGCCGGCGGAGAGACAGACTGCGCTGCTGGCGGCGGCCGGCCGACCGAACCGTGACATCGCGGCCGAACTCTCGCTGTCCATTCGGACTGTCGAGAGTTACCTCAGCAACACCTACGAGAAGCTCGGCATTGACGGGCGCCGCGAGCTCGCTGCAGCCTTCGAGAACTCAGCCGACTAACATCACCGAATGCTATTGCGCCAGTGTGCGAGTGGCGGGCCGCGTCGTCCATGACACGAACGGCACGCCCGCCCGGCGCGCGTCGGCGATGACGACGAAGCTCCACACACACGCCGCGACACAGATCCCGACATAGGGCCACGAATGGAAGAACCCGCCGCCGAAGAACGCAATCGAGACAATCGAATAGCACACCGCCATCACGCTGTAGCAGATCCATTCCAGCATCGACTGCCCGCGGCCGTCCGGCCGGCGGCCCAGGAGCGCGCTGGCCGACGGCGCACCCCACAACAGCGTCGCCATGAACGACAAAAGGTACAGGTCATCGGCGAGTGCGCCCTTGACCAGTGCCCAACTGATCACGCCCGCCGCGATCGCGCCCAGAATCCGAAGTCGATGCTCGGCATCAGTGCGCCCGGGCGACAGTTCGTCACGCCCGTATCTCATGGTCTGCCAGGCATACACGGTCTCGGCCAGGAACGTCACGACGATCGCGAACCAGAACATCTGCATGAACCAGTGGTCATACCGTCCGCCGAACCAGTCATTGAAGTGCAGCAGGTACGAGCCGTCGTGCGGCCACCACAGTGCGGTCATCCACAGCGCCATCGGATAGACGCGATCACGTCTGCCCATCCTCGCGCCCTCGATGAAGAAGACGAACATCGCCAGGATCGACAGCCCACCAATCGCCACAACCGCGACCGCATTGGCCGATATCGCAGCAAGGACCGTAGCCGGATCGTAGGTGCCCATATTTTTGAAGCTTAGCAACTCAAAAATGAGCCGCGCCGGAGATTCAGTGCTCGACCAGTAGTCTGTCACCCGTGGTCGCGCCCGGTTCCGACAGCGGCGGGGATCTTCGCGCCCGCATCCTGAAGGCCGCGCACGATCTGTTCACCAAGCAGGGCTTCCAGTCGACGACCACCAAAGAGATCAGCGCGCGGGCCAAGGTCGCCGAACCCACGGTGTTTCGCCATTTCGGCTCCAAGGTCGAGCTGTTCGAAGCCAGCATTCTCGAACCGTTCAATCAGGTCGTGGACGAGTGGACACGGTCATGGGACGCGATGCCGACCGAGATCACCCTCGAACAGCTCGCCGAGGATCTTGTGGACGGCCTGTACACCCTGATCTGGGAGGATCGCCGGATCTTCCGGGAGCTGCTCGCCGCGCGTTCCGATCCGCAAGCGGCGCTGCACCAGTCGGCCGTCGCGATCAGCGCACAGTTCCGGGAGGGCTTCAGCGCCGTTCTCGACGTCGGGGTCGACATCGCACGCTCCAGGGAGCTCGTCTACGTCGACCCGCCGGCCACGATCGGCGCGGTCGCCAGCATGATCATCGGCTCTGTCCTGTTGGGCGATTGGGCCTATCCGGCGAACCGGCGCACCCCTGGCCGAACCCGCATGGTTCGCGAGATGGCGCGGCTCATCGTCGACGGTATCGCCCACCGCCATTCCTGACCCGCGGCGGCGCATGTCGACTGACCGCTCATCTACCGCTCGAGTTCATTTTATAGGATCCAATGTCTCATATATCAGAGGAGCACGATTGAACACTGATAACGCGACTGACAGCTTGCAAGCGTGACTATTGATGTCAGTGGCCGCTGACGCTATATTGGCGGGGTAACGCACGTCACAACGCAGCCGTTGGACGAGAGGAACCCCATGACCCGGCACCTGGATAACCCCATCACGGCCACGTCGGCCCCGGTCGACTCCGCATCCCAACCCAAGCGGAATCTGCCGGTCAACATCTTCGCGGCCTTGGGCGTGCTATTGGTGTTGTTCGAGTGCTACGTCCTGATCAAATGGGTCACCGGCCCGTTCTTCGTGCGCGTGCCGAGCGGCCCTTCCGAACCACCCGCGCTGATGAAGGGGATCCTCATCGCGTGGCAGGTCGGATCCATCCCCGCCACCTTGGGGCTGACGTATTGGTTCGTCATCCGGCCCTGGCTGCGTGACCGCAAGCTCGGCATCGACGGCATCCTCGTCATTTCCTTCTTGACGGTGTGGTTCCAGGATCCGCTGTCCTCGTATGGCGGACACTGGTTCACCTACAACACGTGGATGCTCAACTTCGGCTCCTGGGTGAACTCCGTACCGGGGTGGAATTCCTTCGGTAGGCCGGGGGCGATGCTCAGCGAGCCGATCCTGTTCACGCCGTTCGCGTACTGCTACATCTTCGTCATCGTCATGCTGATCGGCTCGTGGTTCATGCGCACTGTGCGCCAACGCTTTCCGAAACTGAGCAACCTCGGCCTGATCGCGAGCTGCTACGCGTTCATGATGGTCTTCGACTTCATCCTCGAAGGACTGCTGTGGCTGCCGATGGGTATCTTCGCCTACCAGGGCGGGCACTGGGGCATTTTCCCGGACGCCTATCACAAGTTCCCCATTCACGAGGCCCTGACCATCGGCGCCGTCTTCTGTGCGGTCGCGTGCTTCCGCTACTTCCTGAATGACAAGGGACAGATGATCTTTGAGCGTGGCATCGAAGATGTCCGCGGCGGCGAGACGCGAAAGACGTTCGTGCGTGCGCTCGCGGCGATCTTCGTGATCCAGGGAACGATGTTCATCGGCTACAACGTGCCCAACTTCTGGGTCGGTATGCACTCCACCGAGTGGAACGAAGACATTCAGAAGCGCTCGTACTTCACCTCGGGCATCTGTGGCGAGAACACCGACCGCCCATGCCCTGGCCCCGCCGTGCCACTGGACCGCAACAACAACGGCAACCC
The DNA here is from genome assembly GCA_000230935.2 of Mycolicibacterium rhodesiae JS60. Taxonomy (GTDB): domain Bacteria; phylum Actinomycetota; class Actinomycetes; order Mycobacteriales; family Mycobacteriaceae; genus Mycobacterium; species Mycobacterium rhodesiae_B. Next base: position 806,336 of record AGIQ01000002.1, on the reverse strand, counting down.
GGTCGATGGCAGTTCGGGCTACATTGACCAGGACGGAAAGGCGGTGATTCCCCCCGATGCGCCGTGGCAGCGGAAGGTCATCCCGTTCGATCGACCGGGTCAGTGACCAGCGAGACTCCCCCATGCCTGCGGCCGCAGGAAACCTCGCGCTGTCGTTGTTCGCGAGTGCCCTAGCCGGCAAGCCCGTGCCCTTGGAGTTCACCCAGAGCACGGTCGGCGGCAGTGACGGGTCGACGATCTTCGTCCCCACACAGCTGGACCAGCACTGCGTCGAAGCACGACACCTGGTGATCTGTCAGGCATCGCTGCAGCGGTCCGGGACATACCGCAAAGATGTTCTGCGCAAACTCAATCGGGGTGGATCCGATATCGCGCGGCGCTACCTGACGTTGGAAGTGCTGCGGTCATGTGCCGTGATCGAGCAGATGCTGCCGCGATCTTTCGTCGCCGCGCTGCACGACGCCGGCGCCGGGATCCCGGCATCGGCCACGCCGACCGAATCTCTGTCGCGGGCACGATCGACCGAGAGACTGCCGTCCCCGCCACCGTGGTTCGGTGAATTGGTGCCGTCGCGGATCCTCTCAGCCGGAAATGCCTCGGCTGCTGATGATTCCGCCGGCAACGAACTCACAGATCCGGCCTCGCTGCCCGAACCAGACGAGGACGAAGACGACGACGCCGCCTCCGGTGACCGCAGCCGAATCATGGAGCTGTTCTCCGCACCCCTGAGGAGCCCCTTCGGCGAGGCCTTACAGAAGTTGCTCGGGATGGGTCGTTCCCCTGGCGACGGAACAGCCGGCGACGAGGTCCCTATCGTGGGTGCCCGGCGCGGGCGCGGCCACTCCACCAAAGGGCGTCTGGCGCCCGGAACCGAACCACGCGTCGAGATGGCCGGCGAACTCGTGGTCGGCGCCGCCTATCCCGAGTGGGATACCCACCGCCGCAGCTACCGCGAGGAGTGGACGTTAGTCGGCGAGTTCGACCCCGCCCCTGCCGATGACGTCGAACCCACCGGCGCCCAACCAAACCGGCCGCTCGTGCGGTCCCTGGCACGGCTGGGGTTGGCGTGGGAGACCCATCGCGCCGAGCCCATGGGCGACAACCTCGACCTGTCGGCACTCGTCGACCTGCATACCAGCGTCGCGGCCGGCCACGGCTGCGAAGCGCTGGTGTACACCGCAGCCAGGCGGACTTCCCAGCGGCTCGGGGTGCTGATCCTGCTCGACGCCACCGGCTCGACCGCCGAGACCGCGGACGGCGAAACGGTGTTCGCCGCGCAGCGCAACCTCGCATTCGAGGTGACATCCGCGCTCGATCAGCTCGGAGTGCGAACCGCGACCTACGGCTTCTACTCCCAGGGACGCCGCAATGTGCGCTTCTTGCACGCCAAGTCGTTCGAAGAACAGTGGTCGGCGGCTGCACAGCGACGCCTGCTCAGCATCAGCCCGTCGGGATTCACCCGGCTCGGGGCCGCGATCCGGCACGCGACGAACATCGTCGCCACCCGAGCCGGCACCGATCATCAGCTGGTGGTGGTGATCGGCGACGGGGTGGTCTTCGACCACGGTTACGAAGGCCGTTATGCATGCGAAGATTCCCGATTCGCCGTCGAGGAAGCCACGTTGCGCGGCGTCGCGATCGCCGGATTGTCGGTCTGCCCGACACCGGACGACTCGATATGGCCACTGACCCAGCATCGCGTTGTACGCGACGCGGCTGAGCTCGCTCCCCACGTACGCGACCTGTTCGGCGGGGCCCTCGGACGAGTCCGTGGTGTGCAGCGCCCACATCATCCACGAAGGAGTGTGTATGTCAGTGCAGGAATTTGAGCGCGTGGGCGTTGATCGCCAATCGGCAGATGTGCCCTACTACTTGCCGATCGGCAACGAGGTCGACGTGTTCCGAGCGGCGTGGGACATGGGCCTGCCGGTCATGCTCAAGGGCCCGACCGGTTGCGGGAAGACCCGCCTGGTCGAGCATATGGCGGCGTCGCTACAGATTCCGCTGCACACGGTGTCGTGCCACGAGGACATGACCGCGTCGGACCTGCTCGGCCGATTCCTGTTGATCGGCGGCGAAACCCGCTGGGTCGACGGCCCCCTGACGACGGCTGCCCGTGAGGGCGGCATCTGCTACCTGGATGAGATCGTCGAAGCCCGGCAGGACGCGGTCGTGGCGATCCATTCCCTCGCCGACCATCGCCGCGAGCTCAGCCTGGAGCGGCTCGGCGGCCAAACCATCAAGGCCGCGAACGGCTTTCAGCTTGTGGTGTCGTACAACCCCGGCTACCAGAGCATCCTCAAAGACATGAAGCCGTCGACGCGCCAGCGGATGATCGCGATCGAGCTCGAGTATCCCGACCCCACACACGAGGCAGAGATCGTGCGGCGCGAATCGGGCCATAGTGGTGCCCGACTGGATGACCTGCTTCGATTGGCCCAAGCGGTCCGAAAGGTGGCGCATCCCGGGATGCGCGAGGTGTGTTCGACCCGAACCCTTGTCGCGGCCAGCCAACTGATGCGCGCCGGGCTCACCTTCCGCGACGCCACCATCGCCGCCATCGCGGGCCCGCTGTCCGACGATCAGGAGCTGCGGCGCGGGCTCGTTGCGATGATCGAGTCCTACGCTGACTGACACCACGGACGGCCGGCGAGCGGTAGCGGCGAAGAACCGGGAGCGCCTGCTCGAAGCCGCGATCGACATCTTCGCGCAGCGCGGATACCGAGGGACGACGACGCGGGACATCGCCGCGGCCGCCGGCATCACCGAACGCACCCTGTTTCGGCAGTTTCCCACGAAGGCGGCGTTGTTTCAGGAGGCCGTGGCCGGTCCGGTGGAGCACTTCTTCACCGATTTCCGCGAGTCCTGGGCGGCGCGCCCGCGCGGGTCGCGCGATTCGGAGACCGAGATTCGTGAGTTCTTCGGGAGCCTCCGCACCGTGCTGGAAGGTGAGCGCGCCCTCCTGCAGGCTTTCCTGGCCGCGATGTCCGTAGGCGAAAGCGAGGGACTGGGCGATCTGCGGACAACCTTCACCCCGGTGATCGACTCGCTCGTCGAGATCTTTGCAGTCGAAGCCGAGCTGCGGGGCTGGAGCGCCGACCACGCCATTGCGGTCCGGCTGATTATCGGCATGGCGTTCTCCGCCACCGTGCACCGCGATTGGTTGTTCACCGACGGACAACTGGCCGATTTCGAATACCTGATCGACCAACTCACTCAGATGACGCTGTGGGGACTGCAAGGTCCTCGCCCCACGCAACCCTAGGTCCACGACACTGCGACATCTATTGTCGTACTGTCGTCGGGGTGCTAGTTTCGGATCGGGTAGCAGTGGAGTCGACGTCACCCTCAGCGCTGAAAACTTCCCTGCTTGAAAGGAATTGCTTGTGGAGGCACGGGTTCAGCGTGTCCTGATCTGGGCGGGTCCGACCATGGTGGTGATCTGGTTCGCCACCTTCATCTTCGTCATGGGGTTCTTTCCACCGTCGCGCCCGAGCGCCACCGCCGACGAAATCCGCCAGCTGTACGCGGACAACACGATCTTGATCAAGCTCGGTCTCGTGGTCGTGATGGCGGCCTCAGCACTGCTCGTGCCGTGGGCGGTCGCAATTTCCGGGCAACTCAAGCGAATTGACGGCGCCCGCGGTTTGGCCGCGACCCAGCTCGTCTCGTGCGGGCTGCTGTCGTTGGAGTTCATCACCCCGATCGGGGTTTGGATGGCGGCCTCATTTCGCTTCGACGACCGCGCCGCCGAGATCACCGAGGCGTTGCACGATGTCGGCTGGATTCTCTTCGTCACCGTGATCTGGTCGCTGTGGGTGCAGATGTGGTGCATTGTGGCAGCGATCTTCATCGACACGAACAGTCCGCCCATCCTCCCCCGCTGGTTGGGCTACTTGACGGCTTGGGCGGCACTGCTGATCACGCCGGCGGGCATGGTGTTGTTCTTCAAGACAGGTCCGTTCGCCTGGAACGGCATCGTGGGCATCTACATCCCGCTGGCTGCCTTCGCCATTTGGATGGGCGCCATCAGTTACGAGGTGCACAAGGCCCTCACGCGACAAATAGCAGAGGGCACGAACCCGCTCTAGGCCCCGCCGCATAGGCTTGCAGGATGGATGAACCCACGGCCAGTGTGGTGCGTGCGGCCCGGCAGGCCTTTATCAAGTACGGCGCCGACCGCACGACAATGTCCGATGTCGCACGGTCGGCGGGCGTGGTTCGGCAGACCCTGTACTACACCGTGTCCAGCCGCGATCAGCTCCTGGAGCTGGCGATGGTGCAATGCTGCGAAGAGCTTCAAGAGCACATCGATTCGTGGAACTTGGCAGAATCCGACGACCTCGACGAGGCTCTCGTCGAATTTCTCGCCAGGGCAGTCGAAGTCACGCACGGACACGAGGAGCTGGCAGGTCTGTCGGCGGCCCTGCCCGCCGACAGGGCCAAAGCGGTCTTCGGCGAATCGCACCCGATCGAGGCACTGATCCACTCCAGCCTGCGCCCGCTGCTCACCAGAGCCGACGCCGAGGGCCGACTTCGGCCCGGTGTCACCCCCGAGGAAGCGAGCCGATGGCTGCAAGGCGTCCTGACATTCGCGCTGCTTCGCGATGATCCGAGACCAGAAGCCTTACGGGACGAGTTGCGTAAGTTCGCCATACCGTCAGTGTTATCCGCAGAGGGCAAGCCCGCTCGTCGTCGAGGCAAGAAATAGTCCCGACCGAGATCAGCGGCCGGTGTTCGAGACGAAGGTGTTGTTTACCGGCATCCGGAAGCCGGGACTGCCCGGACAGGGTCCGTAGGCTGTCGGCGCTGTCGAGTTCGGATTGCCGGGGATATTGCACAAACCATTGATGAGATGGGCCGGATAGTCGTCTGGATACGGCGAGGCATGAAGTCCGGCGGGAATCTGCACCAACAGCAGGGCCCACATCGACATCGCGAAGACGGCGATGGTGGCCAATATCGTCGCCGCACTCCGCGCAGCCGGCCGCAAGCCTTGCAGGCCCCGTTCGACTATCGCCTGACCGTTGTCGTTCTTGAAATAACGGACCGCGGCAAATGTCGTGAAAACGATTCCCGTGGTGAGGTATTCAGCCCAGGCATAGCGCTGTCCGTTGGCGAACAGTGAGAAGTCCGCCGGCGCACCGGGCAGTCCCCACAGGTTGGACAGGAAGGTCGGTGCCTCCAGGCAGGCGCCGAGGATCAGCCCATAGGTGTAGGCGAATGCCATCAGAGCCAACGTGCTGATCTGGGGGAACCGACGCTGCACGACCCGCATGCCGTGATTGATGATGATCGCGAAGCCCAGTAGCCCGAACGGGTAGATGAACATGATGAACACGGGTTGCGGCATCAGCCCGGCGGTGGGGTTGACCACACCCGGCGCGTGAGCGACCCAGGTGTTGAGGTTGACCCACTGCGAGCTGTACATGAAGTTCGGTTGCATCCAGTTGACCATCGGGTCCCAGAACAGGGTGAAGAACCCGGCGATGACGATGACCGCGTCGAACGCCAGGCGGCGCTGCCGAAGGCATTGGCGTACAACGTGAGTGCCGATCACGACGACGGCGACGGCCATGATCGTCTCGTATATCCGCGCCACCCACCATGACGTGTCTGCCGGGTTTCGGGTGGCCGAGACCTGCGTGGGTCCCGAGGCCAGCCAGGCGGCCCACGTCCACAACGCATAGCCGACGATCAGGGCGCCGACGACCGCCAGGACGACCGGCGCCGGAACCTGCCGGACCGGCGCCGACGTCGCGAAAGGCGCGCGCCGATCGGCCGAGACGGTGGACATCAAGCCTCCATTCGGGGCCGCACGATACGCACGATGCGACCGCCTTCGCACTACCGTACAGCATCGCGCGACAGTACGACAGAGAATGTCGCAGTGTCGTGTGCCAGTGGAACGTGATCGCGAAGAACTGGGCATTGACACCTCCGCGTCAGCGTGCCTATTTTGAGACTGAACTATCAATAAATATACGATCTCTCGCTCTTCATCTGCCGCACAGGGCTTTCCGGTGTCATGCCGAGCAATTTCACATGTGCACAAATCAGAAGGAGTGACCATGGCAACTGGTCGAAGCCTGTTCTCCGAACGCAGTCAACGCGCGATCCTCTGGTGGGGCATTGTCTTAGCCCTCGTCTACATCGCGGCGTTTGCTCTTCTCCTGCAACAGGTTCCCCTGAAGAATCCGGCGTGGTCGGCCGAGCAGGTGGCGGACTGGTACGTCCACAACAGCACCCGCATCAAATGGGGCGCGGTGATCTGCAGTTGGGCCGGCGCGTTCATGATGCCGATCTTGGCCGTGGTGGCGGTGCAGATGGCCAGAGTGGAGACCGGCGGGCTGAAGATCTGGAGCATCCTGTCCTTGGTGAGCGGTGCCCTGATGTCGCTGTTCTTGATGCTCCCGCCGATGTTTTGGGGCGTGGCTGCCTATACCGCCCCGCGTAAGAATCCGGAAGTCACGACCCTCATGCACGAGCTGGCCTCGCTGACCATGACGACCACCGACCAGTTCTACATCTTCATGTGGGTCGGCGTGACCGTCATCTGTTTGCGTCCGGCCACCCAGCTGATCAAGAACAATCCCTTCCCGCGATGGTGGGGGTGGATGTCGCTGTGGATCACGATCATGTTCGAGGCGGGCGCGATCGCCTTCATCCCTCGCAGCGGACCGTTCGCTTGGAACGGGTTACTGGTGTTCTGGTCTCCGCTGATTCTGTTCACCACCTGGATCGTGATCCAGAGTTGGTTGGTCTTTCGCGCACTGCGTGGCCAAGTCGCCGATCCCGATCCTGACCTCGCGCCGAATCACGCTGCCGCCAGCGTCTTCTGAGCATCGAGGCGAGATGACTGCGCACGAATTGGACCACACCTACGACTACATCGTGGTCGGCGGCGGCCACAACGGGCTGAGCGCGGCGTGCACGCTGTCCGCATCCGGGGCCAGCGTGCTGGTCCTGGAGCAGCGCCCGCACCTGGGTGGTCTTGCCAACAGTGGGGCGTTTTGCCCCGAGGCGCCGCACCACATTCTGAGTCTGGGCGCGATGGACGACATGTTCATGTCGTGTACGAGTTTCATCTCCGATCTCGACCTGCACCGCTACGGGTACCGCAGCGCTCCGGTGGAGGCGCCCTACGGCTGGATCGGCGAAGACGGGTCTACGCTGCTCCTGTTCCACGATCTGAACCGCACGCTGGCCGAGGTTCGTCGGTATTCGGCCGCGGATGCCCGCAGCTATGCCGATCTACAGCCTGCGCTGTCGTGGATCTTCGAGGCGCTGAGCGCGGTCATGCCGCATCACCCCGCACAACTACCGAAGGCAGAGTTGGGCAAGCTGATGCTGAAACTCGCACCGAGCCGGGCGATTCGGCGTCAGCTGGGTCGCATCATGTCGCACAACCTCGTCGACCTGATGGCCGACACTTTCTCCTCCGACCAGATGCGGTCGCTGGCCACCTACTGGGGCAGCATGATCGGGCCAATCGATCACGACGGCGGCGGGTTCTACTGCGTCGGGCTGGCTGCGGTGCACCGCGAGCCGGGCGTGATCCGGCCACGCGGCGGAATGGGTGCGGTCATGACCGCTATGGCGGGTTACGCCATCGAACGCGGCGCCGATATCCGCACCAGTACGGCAGTCAACCGGGTGACTGTCGTCGGCAACCGTGCCACCGGTGTCGAACTCGCCAACGGCGCCGAGATCGGCGCCAGGCGTGGCGTGCTGGCCGCAGTGCCGCCGCAGCTGGCCTACGGGGGGTTGCTCGAGGACGGGGTGCTGGATACCGCGACCCGGGCCAAAGTCGCCGTACTGCCTGCAAGCGGCAACAACTCGGCGACGTTCAAGATCGATATCGCACTGTCCGGCCGGGCCACCTACCCCAGGGGCGCAGCCCAGCGCGCCAAGATCGACGGATTCGACATCCGCAAAACCGCCCTGATGACCGGGACATTCGACGACAACATCCGCCAGCTGCAAGCCATCCGGGCCGGCGAGTCCCTGGTCAAACCGCCCGTGTACATGGCGGTCCTGTCCGCCAACGACTCTGGGCTGGCGCCCGAGGGACAGGACGTCGTCTACCTGGCATCGAACGTGCCGGCCCAACCGCGCGACGGGTGGGAGAAGACCAAGGCGGCGATGTCCGCGTCGATCATGGATTCGGTTACTACCCATCTCGCTGGATTCGATACCGAGATCGCCCGGATCGAAACCAGCCCAGCTGATTTCGGTGCGCAGTTTGCCACCCCCAACGGCTCTTACTTCCATGTCGACATGACTCCGCTGCGGCTCGCGATGAACCGGCCGGCACCGGGCCTCGGCGGCTACCGCTCACCGGTGACGAACTATTTCCACGCCGGCGCCGGCTCGCATCCCGGGGGTGGGGTCAGCGGCTGGCCGGGGCGGCTGGCGGCGCAGACCGCTCTTGGACAGTTCGACGCATAGTACCGAATCACCCCTCGGACAGCGCCTTTTCGGGTGTCGCAGGTCATCGGCGCCGTCGTCCTGGAGGACTGGATCGTTCCTGTCGGCTTTCGGTCGCCGAGCAGAACACGGATGGTCAAGGAGATCACGATGATGGTCACCTACGGCATCACCGGCAGGCCCAGCTGACTGTCCGTCAGAGGACGAAGTACACCGTCAGCATTGCGGTGCACACGATCAGGCAGTGCATTTCGAACAACGCACGCAGGCGCCGCGGCGCGTCACGGAGTTCCATGAAGTACATGCCGACAAACCGGACCTTGACGAAAGCCACGATCAGGATCAAGGTCGTCGCGACATGATGGTTGTGAACGCCATGGTCGGCACCGAGGTACCAGGAGAGCAACGTCGCGCCAATCAAGGCCAGCCAGACGACTGCGAACGGCCCGCGAAGGAGTTCCCGGAAAGTTGCGGCGGCGGTGTCGATCACGGCGTTATCACCTCACGAAATACAGCAGCGGGAAGAGCACGATCCACAGCAGATCCACCATGTGCCAGAAGCACGCACCGCCTTCGACGTAGGCGAGTTCTTTGACACTCAGCGTCGGCTTTCTCGACTTGACCATCATGTAGACGAGCAGGCACATGCCGACCAAGAGGTGAAAGAAGTGCAGGCCGGTCAGGATGTAGAAGTACATCCAGAACTCGTTGGTGGTGGGCGTGATCCCGTGGTTGACCTTATTGGTGTATTCACTGATCTTCAGCACGGAGAAGCCGAGCCCGCACAAGAACGCGCCGGCGAAACATCGCGGGGCGATGTGCAGAGCACGGCGACGAATGGCGCGCAGCCCCACGACCACCAAGAGCGAACTGGTCAACAGCAGGCCGGTATTGATCACGCCGTAAAGCTGAGTGAGATGGGCCGACGCCGCATTGAACAGATCGGCGTTGCGTGATCGGTAGACGAGGAAGGTGATGAAGAACCCTGAGAACACGCTCATGTCGCCGAGGATGAATATCCACGTGCCGTCCTCGCCCGGCGTGTGCGGCTCGAAAGTTCTTCTGGCTCTGACGCGATTGATCGTTATCACGCCGTGCGCTCGACTAGGACTTCGTGAAAGCCGGCCGGTCGCGTGTGTTGTCGACCTCGACCCAGGCGACTCCCGGCACGCCCGCTTCGGCGTCTGCCTGCAACTTGGCCGCTTGTTGGTTGATGACCTTCAACGACATCACGATCATCACCACGATCTCCCCGAAGAAGATGAAGACGGGGAACCAGAAGGCGAGGACGCCGTTGTACGCGAAAGGGCCGTCCTTCCAGAACACGATCAGTGCCGCCGGGAAGATCAGGAAACCGCACCACAGATTGAAGTAGCCCACCCAGCGGGGATAGATCGTGGGGACGTTGTGGTCCTTGAAGATCGCGGCCGCGACGACGAAGAACCAGATAGCGAAGGGCGGCCAGGTGAAGAGCCAGTCGAACCACACCCAGTCGTTGGCGAACTGGATGATCTGCGGATCCATCGTGTCGGCGCGGTAGGCGCACACCGCCCAAGTCATGGGAATGAACAGGAAGAACACATATCCGCCGCCGACCAACGCAATCGACGCGTACGTGAGGAACGGATAACCGCGCTCCATCCTCCGCATGAACGTGGTGACGACTATGCCCCACGTCGCCCAGAAGCTCCACGCGATGATTTGGATCACCGAGCCGATCTGGATTTCCGACCGACGATCGATGAAAACTTGGCGCAACTCGTCGGCAGTGAGGGTGGGTCTCGGCGCGGGCAGGAAATGCATCAAGAAGCCCTGGGCCACAAGGAGTCCCAGGACAACCACTACTGCCGACCAAGTGAACGCCCTGGCGACACCCTTGTCCATCTCGACCTGCTTGATCACCGGTTTCCTCCATCCACACCCGGCGCGGCCTCTTTGTGAGACGCATCACTTCATAATTACTGTAGGTCCGCCCGATCGCGTTAGCAAGTGCCACTTTCGATAATGGATAGTCCTGCTTACTTAACGACTCGCGATACCATCTCCCCATGGGCATGCGACGCGGGCCGCGCGAGGTGCAGGATCTGGTGCTCAAGGCGGCCGATCGGCTGTTCACCGCCCAGGGCTACCACGGCACCACCACCCGTCAGATCGCCGAGGAAGCCGGCGTGGGCGAGCCCGTGCTGTTTCGCAACTTCGGCAGCAAGGCAGGGCTTTTCGAGCAGGCGACACTCAAGCCGTTCACCGAGTTCCTGACCGAATGGGTGACCTCATGGGAGCGTGAACAGCCGGCCACCACCGATGCCGAAAAGATTGTCCGATCGTTCGTGACGGGCTTCTACGGCGTGGTCAACGAGCATCGCGAACTCATCAAGACGCTGATCTCCGCGAGGGCGCAGGGCAGCGATCAGGAGCTCGACCGCGTTTCCGCCGCCGTGAGCGACAGGGTCGCAGAGGCGCTGCGCATCATGAGGAGGGCCCTGCTGGATCATGGCCAGCCGAGGCACTACGACGACCTTGATCCTCCGTTGACCGTCGCGGTGAGCGCGGGTGCGGTCATGTCGGTTCTGCTACTTGACGATTGGCTCTTTCCATCTCGAGAGCGCCGCCCGAGCAAGAAAAGGCAGATCGACGAGCTCACACAGATGCTGTTGCACGGGATCGCGCACCGCGGCTCGGCCTGACCTACCCGGCGAGCCGTCGCTCGTCGGCGGTGATGGCTTTGAACGTCATCACCGACATCACCACCATCCAGGTGAAGAAGTCGACCGCGACGAGCCAGAACGCCAGCATGCCGTTGTAGGCCAACGGGCCGGTCTTGAACAGACCCATGAAGCTGGCCGGCGCCATCGCGATGGCCGCGTAGATGTTGTAGTAGGCAACCCACCTCGGATACGCCGCATGAGGATTGCGATCTCGGAAGATCGCGACCGCGATGATGACCATCAGAATGCCGAACGGCGGCCAGGTATAGAGGAACAAGAAAAACCCGAGGTCGAGGAACGCCTGGACGATCGCAGGGTCCTCGGCGCGGAACGCCATCACGGTCCACGACACCGCGATGGTGGTGATCACAGCGGCACCGCCACCCACGTTGGCCAGCGCAGCGAAGGTCAACACGGGAACCCGCTCCATCCGCCGGACGTAGAGAAGAATGGGCGCCATCCACGTGACCCAGAACGACCAGAAGAATGTACACAGGGCCGCGCCGATGAGGATGGATCGTTGGTTCTCCGAAACCCACACTAGTGCAGCCTCTTTGGTCATCGTCGGCGACGGCGGCGGAACCATCCGCATCAGCCACGCGAAGCCGATCACCGTCATGGCGACCAGCGCCAGCCCGCTCCACACGAACAGCCGCATGACCATCGGATCGATTCGGAACTCCGCCAACCACCCGTGATGGACGGGATCCAGTCCGTCAGCCTGCCTGGTCTTTGCCGCCGCCATCGAAGCTCCCTCATTCGCCGCCATTCCGGTGCAGAAGGGTGGCGAACATCGAGGAATCCCCGCAAGGCCCACTAACAAGTCGCGCTGATGACGCATCTATCGTTGGTGATAGAGCGCCATTTCATTACCATTTCAGAATGCCGAGACCGACGGCGTCAAACGCATCCGCCAGAGACCGTATCCTCTCCGCGGCCCGGGCGGCGTTCGGGCAATACGGCTACAACGCCACCACCACGAAGGGCATCGCGCTGCGCGCCGGCGTATCGGAGCCGCTGATCTATCGGCACTTCGGCACCAAGGAGGCGTTGTTCGACGCAGCCGTGCTGACGCCCTTCACCGACTTCCTGACCCGACACCTGACCGAATGGCAACAACGCGAGCCGGGTTCGCGCCCGTCGCTCGAAGAGGCGGAGGTGCTCTTCAACGACCTCATCGGGCTGTTCCTCGACGAGCGGGACATCGCCCTACCACTGCTGGCGGTCTATCACTTCGGTGATCCCGGCGGCACGCTGAAGCTCAGGCTCGAGCAGGCGATGCGCGGCGTGGTCACGCTCGTCGAGCAGCGTTCGGCCAGCGAAGCGGCCAGCCGGGAGTACGGCGGCGTTGACATCCCCGTGCTGGCCAGAATCATGGTCGGCGTGTGCTTTTCGCTCGTCACATTTCCACGCCTGTTCGACATGGAGCAGCTGCCACGGACCCGCTTTGTCCGAGAGATGGCGCGTCTGACGATGCACGGCATCGAGTTTCGAAACCAGCCCTTGCGTGAGGACCTCGCTCGTCGACCGGTTGCGGCCACCAGCCCTGCTGGCCGGCTACCGCGCGTCGTCTCCGACGACATCTGGTCGCGAGTCCAGCCCATCTTGCAAGCCCAGCCGTCGTCGCCTCGGGGACGACAACGAATCGACGACAGGCTGGCGCTCGAGGGCGTGATCGACGTGCTGACCTGCAGGACACCGTGGCAAGAACTCCCCCGGACGCGGTATGGAATCTCCGGCGTGAGCTGCTGGCGCAGATTCACAGCATGGCAGAAGCGGGGCATCTGGCCCGAGATCGCTGACATCCTCACATCTGAAGGTCTCGATCTGCCTCCGCGCGTTCAGCATTGACAGCGGACGCACCACCGATGATAGTGATCAGCATCAGAACAGAACGATCGTTATCAATGCTTGCCACATGCGGAGGAAACACATGAGTCGGTTGATTCACCGAGCGGCAGGCTGGAGCGGTGCGGGTGTCCTCGTGCTAATGGCCATTGGCTTCGTGGGCCTGGCCCGGTTCTTTCCGCCTCCGTCACCGGCCTTGAGTGCGGAACAGACGACCGCCATCATCATCGGCCACGCATCGTTCATCCGCTGGGGCATGATCCTCACGATGGTCGCCGCGGTGCTGCTGGGCATCTTCGCGGTCTCGATCGCCGTACAGATGCGCCGCATCGAAGGCCGGTTTCCCATTCTGTCGATGACCGAGTTCGGGCTGGGGATGCTGTTCGTGCTCGAATTCCTCTACTTACTGTTCTTCTGGCAGACAGCGACATTCCGCGCCGATCGCGATCCGAAGCTGATCGAGCTGCTCAACGATATGGCCTGGATCCCGTTCGTCGGCCTGACGGGGACCGCCGCGGTACAAGTCGCCTGCTTCGGTGTCGCGATCCTCATCGACCGTCGGCCCGTCCCGGTCTTCCCCCGCTGGCTCGGCTATTGCAATCTGTGGGTGGCGCTGATCTTCTGCGCCGGCACATTCAATGTGTTCTTCAAGACCGGGCCACTGGCGTGGAATGGGCTGCTGGCCTGGTGGCTACCCGTTCTGGTGTTCGCGGTGTGGCTGGTCATCGTCACCATCTATCTGCGCAAGGCGATCGAATCGCACATCGACGAGACCTATGCCCGTCCAGCACCGTCGAACGCGGAACTGGCTGAGCAGATCGACGATCTCCAACGCCAACTCGGACAACTACTCTCGCAGAGCGAGTCGAAGTAGACCCGCGCCGTCACCGACCAGCCGCGTTGAGCTCCGCCGCGAGCAGCCGGTCGAGATCCGCCCGCATGCGGTCCAGTTCCGGCGGTGCGTCGTCGGCCATCGTGTCGACAGCCTTGGACAAATAAAACGGATTGATGATCAGCCAGGTCGCAAACACCCCGAGCGGGATATACCAGGCGATGATGCCGTTCCATGCCAGCGGACCATCCTTGAAGAAGACGTTGAACGTGCCGGGCGTGAACATCAACGCTACCCACAGGTTGTAGTAGCCCAGCCAGCGCGGGAAGACCGGCCGCTCGCGCCGGTCCAGTAGAACCGCGACACCGAAGCAGGCGACCTGAACCACTGCGGTCGAGGTCAGGCCGACGAATGGGATCCAGGCCATGTCGTTGAGCAACTGGATGAGTTCGGGAGCGCGGTCCACGCGGAATGTCGCTGTCTGCCAAAAGAACAGCAGGTAGATGAACTCCAGGACGAAGATCGCACCCAGACCGAACTGGATCATCGCCAGCGCCGGAAAGCGGCCCTCGATGCGACGCATGTGGATGGCCATCGACACCGCGTACGTCATCAGCAACGACGACGCGAACATCGCGAGGATCATGCCCCACCGGATCCCGGTCCGGTTGTCGATGATGAATTGTGCTGTCTCTAGCGCACTTTGACCAGGAGACGGGGTGGGTACGAACCGGGCGATCGCGATCAGTCCGATTGCCATGAGGATCAGGCAGAGCGTGCCGCTCCACGCGCAGAACTTGTGGACCGCGCGATTCACCATGTCCTCCTAGCCGAGCAGATACATCCCGACCAGCAGGCCCAGCAAGACGACGCAGTACCCCTCGAAGATTCCGCGCAGCGCGATCGGTGCTTCCCGCAACTCCATGAAGTACAAGCCCACCAACCGGATCTTGAAGACTGCGACCACGAAGATGACCAGGCTGGCCGGAACGTGTCCACCACCGCCCAGTCCGTGCTGGGTGCCCAACACCCACGAGATGACGGTCAGCGTCGTCAGGGCCAACCAGGCGGCCGACGCATTGCTACCTACCAGAGTCTTCATGATCACCGCACCAGGAACAGCAGAGGGAAGATGACGATCCACAGCAGATCGACCATGTGCCAGAAACACCCTCCACCCTCGAAGAAGGCGATATGCGTGCGCGAGGGCTCGGGCTTACGGGCCAGCCGCGATAGCGCCAACAGAACCGCGAGCCCGATCACGACGTGCGCCAGATGCAGGCCGGTCAACACGAAGTAGTACATGAAGAACTCGTTGGTGCTGGGCGTGATACCCGCGCTGATCTTCTCGTGGTACTCGAAGACTTTGACGATCACGAAGCAGCACCCGACGGCAAACCCGGCCAGAGTCAGCCGCGGCGCGAGCGGGCGCAGCCGCTCGGACCGCAACGCGACGACAGCGAACACCACCAGCACGGAGCTGGTCAGCAACACCAGGGTGTTGATGGCGCCGAAGTTCCGGTTCAGGGCGTTCTGTGACTCGGCGAAGAGCTCGCGGTTCTCGCCGCGGCGGTGCAGGTAGACCACGAACAGCACGGTGAAGACGAGCATGTCGCCAAATAGCAGCACCCAGATACCCGGTTCGCCGGGGACGTGCTTGCCAGGTGCGGCAGACTCGGTGGCGGTGGCCTCCGGCTGTCCGATCACCTCCGATGCGGACATGCGCCCCGCCTCCTCTTCCTTTGAGACTGCTTGTCTCATATTCTAATTGTGGCCGCTAACACAGTCAATATACGGCGGGTGGATCAATCACTTCGAGGCGGCTGCCGATCCTTGACAGCCGTCTCGGGCAGGTCCTATTTTTGAGATTAACTATCTGAAATTTGCCTAAGGAGCCGAAGCCATGGTCAGCAGTCGGAGCCGCTTCTCTGAGCAGAGCCAACGTGCCATCTTGTGGTGGGGTATCGCGCTGGCCGTCATCTACACGCTTTCACTGATATTCCTGCTGCAGCAGGTACCCACCAAAAACCCCGCATGGAGCGCCGAGCAAATCGCGCAGTGGTACGCCGCCAATCAGACCAAGATCAAATGGGGTGCGGTGATCTGCAGCTGGACAGGCGCTTTCATGATGCCGATCCTGGCTGTCATCGCCGTGCAGATGTCTCGGGTCGAGACCGGCGGCTGGAAGATATGGAGCGCGCTCTCCCTGGTCAGCGGCGCGATGATGTCGTTGTTCCTGATGCTTCCACCGATGTTCTGGGGTGTGGCCGCCTACACCGCGCCCCGCAAGGACCCCGAAGTCACCGCGCTCATGCACGAACTGGCGACCCTGACGCTGACGACCACCGACCAGTACTACATCTTCATGTGGATCGGCGTCACCGTGATCTGCCTGCGCCCGGCCACCCAACTGGTCAAACACAATCCGTTCCCCCGGTGGTGGGGCTGGATGTCGCTGTGGATCACCATCATGTTCGAGGCCGGCGCCATCGCCTTCATTCCGCGCAGTGGCCCGTTCGCCTGGAACGGCCTGCTGGTGTTCTGGTCCCCGTTGACCCTGTTCGGTGTGTGGATCACGGTGCAGAGCTTCCTGACCTTCCGCGCCATCCGGCAGCAGTCGGCCGATCCCGAGCCGGCACCGATCAGCGACCCGCGTGAGGCCGCCACGGTCTTCTAGGGCTCAGGCGGTGAGCTGCTCCCACAGCGCAGCCTCATCGGTGGCGAGCGCCGCCGCCCCCAGCCGTCCGCACCAGCGCAGTTCCGACTCATCGGCATCGCGCTGCGCCCAGAGCGTCCGGGTGTACCGGTGCAGCCCGTACTCGGTGGTGATGCCGACCGCGCCGTGAAGTTGATGCGCGATGCGTGCAACCGCCGTCGCGCATTGCGCCGCCGCGATACGGGCACTCGCCACGGCGCCAAGGCGTCGCAGATCCGTCGCGGCGGGGTCACACGTGATCGCCAACGCCCGGCGCAACGCCGATTCGGCCGTGCGGATGCCGACAGCCATGTGCGCCACATTTGTTGATACCGAGGAGATCTTGATCAGTGGCGCGCCGAACTGGTGCCGTTCGATCACGTACTGCTTGGTCATGTCGTAGGCACCCCGACACCCGCCGATCAGCGCGGCCGACCGCGCCAGTGCGAGCCGCTCCATGACAACGTCCGGAGTGATCGCCGGGCGGGTGCAGGGTGCGTCGGTGACACACACGTGTCCGGCCGGGCGACCCGCGATATCCACCACCGGGACGACGTCGACGTCGGCAAGCTCGAACACCGCAACATCGGATGCGCCGACGACGACGGCACGGCGGGCCGACGGCGCGAAGGTGACGAGCCCCAGGCCTGAGTCGGCGGAGGTGGCGACGGTGTCAAACGTGCCCTCGCCGGCGGGACCGACGACGAATGCCGCGGTCGCCGCTTCGACGATGGGAGTGTCGATTCCGGCGCTGGCGAGCTCACGGATCACCACCAGGAGATCGCTCAGCTCCCCACCGGATCCGCCTGACTCCTCGGCGATTCCGATTCCGGCGAGCCCCAGCTCCAGGACCTTCGGCCAGACGTCGGACAGCTGCCCGTCCACGGCAGGTGCCGCGTCCTTGGCGAGATCGTGAACCAGGTGGGTCAATTCGTCGGCAAACTCGCTCATGGCGCGGTCTGACTCCTGACTTCGCTCTTGGCGATGATGGATAACAACACGTCGGACGAACCGCCGCGAATGCTGAAGCCCGGGGCAGCGCATAGCGCTTGAGCGAGCGAATCGTCCTGTGCTACACCGAATCCGGCGCGTCGGGCAAACTCGATGACATCGACCTCGAACTTGGTGCCGAGGTACTTCAAGCTGGCGGCCTCGGTGATCGGCGCACGACCGGCATCCAATGCTTCGGCGATCTCCCAGCACTGACGGCGCAGCACCGAAAGCCGGGCCACCAGCTCACCCAGTTCGGCGTCGAACCGGCCGTCACCTGCTTCGCGAAGCCGCTGCATCACTTCGCGCAGCAGCGGATAGGTGCTCAAAACCCGCTCGGGGCCACCGCGTTCGAACGACAACTGCTCGGTGACCTGACGCCAACCGTTGCCCAGCTGACCGATCAACCGGCCATCCGGTACGAAAACGTCGGTGAACGACACCTCGTTGAAGTGGTGTTCGCCGGACATGTCCCAGATCCCCGACACCTCGACCCCGTCGCTGGCCAGGTCGACCACGAACTCCGACAGGCCTTCGTGCTTACGGCCGGAGGCATCAGTACGGGCAAGCAGGTAGGCGTGGGTGGCGTGGTGCGCCTGGCTCGTCCACGTCTTGCGGCCGTTGACCCGCCAACCGCCGTCGGTCTTCACGGCTGTGGTGTGAACCGCCGCGAGGTCTGAGCCTGCCTCGGGCTCGCTCATTCCGAGGCAGAAAACGTATTCGGCGGCAACGATTCCCGGCAGCAGCTCATGTTGTAGCTCAGGCGTGCCGTACCGCAGAATCGTCGGGCCGATCTGGCGGTCACCAATCCAGTGCGCGGCCACCGGAGCGCCGGCGCGCAGCAGTTCCTCGGTGACGGCCAACCGCGACCTGGCATCGAGACCGGCGCCGCCGAATTCCGTCGGCCATGTCAGCCCAATGAGACCACGCGCAGCCAACTCCCGCGAGAACTCAGGGTCGAAGGAGCGCAGCCAGCAGTCACTGCGTGGTACATAGCGCCCCGCCGCCAGCCACTCACCGGTGAGGTCGCGAACGGCCTGCCGAAGCTCGGTGACGGTGCGGGCGGGATCGAGGACGCTCATCGGGCCGTAAAGATCGGAGCGCGACGTTCCACCGAAGCGCGGACCCCTTCGGCGAAGTCCGCGGTGTCACGAAGCCAGGATTGTTCTGTCCGTTCATGTTTCGTTGCGTCAGCCACCGCATCCGCCAGCCCCCGGCGCAGCGTGGTGCGAATACTACGGACAGCAAGCGGGGCCGCTGACGCGATCTCGCCGGCGAGCGCGATGGCATTGTCCCGAATCGCATCGTCGGCATCGACAAGGCGGTCGACCAAGCCGATCCGATAACCCTCGACGCCGTCGATCCGCCGCCCCGTCATCAACAGATCCGCGGCACGCTGGTCGCCGACCACCCGTGGCAGCGTCACCGTCATCCCGAAGCCATGGTGCAGGCCGATCCGGGAAAAGTTCGCAGCGAAACGCGAGGCTGGACTGGCGACGCGGAAATCCGCGGCCAGAGCCAATCCGAGTCCACCGCCCACCGCGGCCCCTTGCACGGCCGCCACAATCGGAAGGTCCACCTCGAAGATCCGCACCGCAGCCGCATACAGCCGGTCCGCGCCTTCGTCGGCCGACACCTCCGCCGCGTCACTGGTACCACCGAAGTCGGCACCGGCGCAGAAGTTCTTCCCTTCGGAACACAGCACCAGCGCCCGGACGTCAGAGGATTGCGACAACTCCTGCGTCGTCGAGGCGATCGCCTCGACGAGTTCCGCGTCGAAGAAATTGTTCGGCGGCCGGCGGATCTCCAGCACGCCTATTCCGCCGGACAGCAATTCGATACCGAGATCGGTAGTCATGACTGAACCCCAAACTATTTTGAGTTTACTCGTCTCAAATAATAGTCACGGGTGCTGACGCGGTCAATCCGGGTCCAAGCCGGTTCAAGCGCCTTCCGGGAGGATCAGCGATACCGCCACGCGCGCAATGTGTTCGACCTCGACACCGTCTTCAGGTCGATACCAACGCGACACCCACAGGCACATCCCGAGCAACAGTCGGGTGGTCGTCCCGACATCGGCTGTTTCGAGGACACCCTCGGCCATCGCCTCTTTGACACAGTCACGCCACGTCGATTCATAGTCGCGGCTCCACGCATGCCAGCGCTCGAAGACGTCCGCCGGCAGACCCCCGCCACCGAAGAACACCGGCATGTAGCCACGCATCCTGACTGCCGCTTCGACCTGCATCTCAATGAGGCGGATCAGCCTGTCCCGCACCGAGACATCGGATTCCACCACCGCCGACATGACCTCAGTCTGGTGCTTCGTGGCCCGTTCGAACATGATGCCGACCAAGTCCTCCTTGGTCGGGACGAGCCGGTACAGGGTGGCCCGTGACACGTCGAGACGTTCGGCCGCGCCGACGATCGAAATCGCTTTCTCGCCTCCATCGATGACAAGGCCGGCCACCGCATCGGCCACCGCATCGAGGTCGATCACCGTACGAGGGCGCCCCCTCGGGCGCGGATTGTCCGCACCCGTGTCGTCAGGGCGCTGCCCGGGCATGCTTCGACTTCCTCCATCTAATCTGAGACTGATGGACTCAGAATAGATGACGATCGGCCGCTCGGATGCTTAAGCGTCTTGCCAGACCGGCGGACGCTTTTCCACGAAGGCTCGGGCACCCTCGGCCGCGTCGGCCGACTCGCGCACCGGATCGGTATACCGGCGCTGCAGGGCAAACCCGTCGGAGCCATCCCAGTGCACTGAGTTGACGGCCACCGCCTTGGCTGCCCGCACGGCCATCGGCGCATTGGCGGCGATCGTCCGGGCGAGCTCGACGGCGCCGGCCAATGCGGTGCCCGCCGGCACGACCCGGTTGACCAGGCCGATCTCATAGGCCCGGGCCGCGGAGATCGGCGAACCGGTCATGATCATCTCCAGCGCCACCGCCCTGGGCACCCGGCCGGGCAGCCGCAGCACACCTCCGGCAGTGGCGACCAGCCCGCGGGCGACCTCGGGCAAGCCAAGCTTGGCGTTCTCGGCGGCGACGATGACGTCGGCCGACAGGGCGATCTCCAGACCTCCGCCGAGTGCGGCACCTTCGACAGCCGCGACGACCGGTTTGGCCGGCGGCTTCTCCACGATCCCGAACGCACCGCGGGTCGCGGTGATGGGCCGCTGGTTCGTCGCGGCCAACGCCTTGAGGTCCATCCCCGCGCTGAAGAAGCCGCCGCGCCCGGTGATGACGATCGCCCGGATCTCCGGTCGGGCTTCGACATCGTCGAGCGCGGCCGCGATCTCCTCGGCCGTCGGCAGGTCGATCGCATTCCGGACCGCGGGCCGGTTGATCGCGAGGATGCCGACGTTCTGCTCGACCTCGATCTCGATGTTCACCGCGGTGCCATCCGGATCGCCCCGTCCAGCCTGATCGTCTCGCCGTTGAGCATGCCGTTCTCGATGATGGCCAGCGCCAGGTGAGCGAACTCGCTGGGATCACCCAGCCGGCTCGGGTGCGGGACGGTCGCGGCCAATGAGGAGCGCACTTCTTCGGACAACCGGGCCAGCAACGGGGTGTCGAAGGTTCCCGGAGCGATGGTGTTCACCCGAATCTGCTTGCCTGCCAGATCGCGCGCCGCGACGATCGTCATGCCCACCACGCCGGCCTTGGACGAAGCGTAGGGAATCTGCCCGATCTGGCCTTCGAACGCGGCCACTGATGCCGTCATGATCACCACGCCGCGGTCACCATCGACGGGTTCATTGGTCGCCATCCTGGCGGCTGCCAGCCGAAGCACGTTGAACGACCCGATCAGGTTGGTGGTCACGATCTCGGTGTAGAGCTCCAGCGAACCCGGCTCACCGTTCTTGTCGACCACCCGGACCGGCCCACCGCGGCCTGCGCAGTGCACCACCGCGCGGACCGGTCCCGCCTCGGCGGCGAGGTCCAGTGCCGCGGTGACCTCGTCCGTGCTGCGGACGTCCGCCGGGGAAAAACTCACGCGGGGACCGAGTTCGGCGGCCACGGACTCCCCCGCCGAGGTCGGCAGGTCGGCGATCACCACGTGAGCTCCGTGGTCGAGGAGTCGTTTGACGGTGGCCAGGCCGAGACCCGATGCGCCGCCGGTGACCACCGTGGATGCGCCGTCAATGTTCATGGGAGTGCCCTTTCACTCTGGTTGGACGGACCTGTACACACCGACACGCCGATCCGGCAGTGTTTCTGCCGGATCGGCGGAGTTCGTGGCGGTGGTCAGGCCCGGCTGGAGAACCCGGCGTCGACGCGGAACTCGGTGCCGGTGATGTACTGGCCGGCATCGGAGACCAGGTGCATGATCGAGTTGGTCACATCCTCGGGCTCCAGGAGGCCGTTGGGCAGTGGGAACGGATTCTGCATGATGGCGGCGACCTCGGGATATTCCTGGACGAACCGCGCGAACGCCTCGTTGGCAACCATGGGCGAATTGACCCCGGTCGGGTGCACTGTGTTGACCCGAATCCCGTCCTTGGCAAGGACATTCGACCAGCCCCGCATCAAGCCCACCACACCGTGCTTGGCGGCGATGTAGCCCTGGATACCGGGCGAGCCATCGGATAGGCCGCCGGTCAGGCCGGCCGTCGAACTGGTGATCACAATGGACCCACCGCGTCCGCCGGCCCGCAGATGAGGGATCGACGCCTCGACGGTGTTGTACACGCCGTTGAGCATCACGTCGATGCCGACATCCCAGGCGGCGCGGCGCAGCCGATGCTCACCGGTGATCGCCATGACGCCCGCGTTCGCCAGCACGATGTCCAGCCGGCCGAGTTGCGCGACACCGGAGTCGACCACGTGCTTCACGGCGTCGTAGTCGCGAACGTCGGCGACCTCGAGGATCGCCGTGCGCCCGAATTTCTCGATGAGAGCCCGGGTTTCGTCGAGATCGGCCGGAGTGGCCAGCGGATATTCGACGGCATCGTCGTCGGCGCAGATATCAAACCCGATGATGTCGGCACCTTCTTCGGCAAGGCGCACGGCGTGAGAACGTCCCTGCCCACGCGCCACTCCCGAGATGAATGCGACCTTTCCTTCGGCCAGCCCCATATCCCGATCTCCTTGTTCCGGACTCATTTTTAAGTCTTGCTGTCTCATAATTACCTACGGCACCGGTCTGTGTCAACGCTCACAGGCCACTTCCTATGGGAACGATCGTTACCGTGAGGGCTAGGCTTAGGCCCATGTCCGAACGCTCCGATTACTACGATCCGCGCGAGCCCTGGTGGTTGCCCGCAGGCGATACCGACGCCGACTGGCTGACGT
This sequence comes from Mycolicibacterium rhodesiae JS60, assembly GCA_000230935.2. Taxonomy (GTDB): domain Bacteria; phylum Actinomycetota; class Actinomycetes; order Mycobacteriales; family Mycobacteriaceae; genus Mycobacterium; species Mycobacterium rhodesiae_B. The sequence goes on along the minus strand of AGIQ01000002.1, from coordinate 783,536 downwards.
GGGCCCACACGCTGCCGTTCTGCGCCGACCTGGGACTGCGGTGCGAGGAGTTCACGCCCGACGTCGCCGTGTTCCGGATGGCGCGACCGGTCCTGACGCCCAACCCGAATGGTGCCGTCAACGGCGGCATCGTCGTCGCCGCGGCCGATCAGGTAATGGGCGCGATGGCCATGCGGGTCAGTGATCCCGGCCAGCTGCCCGCCACTGGTTCATTGCACATCCAGTACCACCTCCCAGCGCTCGCGCCGTTGCTGTTCCGGGCCATCCCGCTCGGCGGTGGCCGGCGGATGAAGTTCATCGAGGTGGTCGTCGAGGATGCCAACGGTAATCGGTGCGCCACCAGTCACGGAACGATGGTTGCGGGCGGTTCCTCGGCGGTCCGGCTGGACTGAGGCGCATTGCTCTTCGATTACTGAGACGGTAATGTCCTAAAATCGCATCGCCGAGAACACGAGGTGTCTTCATGCCAGAACCAGCGGCCAGCCCGCGCCAGCTCGTCACCGATTTCTACAACGCGCTATCGGCCGCCGATACCGAAACGATCGTGCGCACCGTCGAGAGCCGGTTCGCCGAAAACGCGGCCATCGAATGGCCCCCGTCGTTGCCGCACGGAGGCCGGGTTGAAGGTGCCCGGCGGGTGCGTGCCGTATTCGCCGCGTCGGCCAACCCCGATGCCCCTGCCGGTGCCAAGAATCTCCGGCTGGTCAGTGCGATCGGCGAGGGCGACGAGGTGGTCGCCTGGATCACGTTCGACTGGCTGCAACCGGGAAGTGCTGCCCCCGTGGCCAATCAGGCGTTGGAGCTATGGCGGTTCTCCGACGGGCTCGTGCAGGAGATCCGGGCGTTCTACTGGGATTCCGACGCGATCTCTGCACCGCAGCCCGCCTGACCCCCCACGCTGACTCGACTAGAGGAGAACCATGACACGACAAGCCGTCATCATCGACGCGGTCCGCTCCCCGATGGCAAAAGGCAAGGCGCCCAAGGACGGTAGGCCCGGCGGAGCGCTGTCCGGCGTCCACCCCGTCGAGTTGCTCGGCCAGGTCATCGCGGCGCTGATCGAGCGGACCGGGATCGATCCGGCAACCGTCGATGACGTGATCGCCGGGTGCGTCAGTCAGGTCGGCGAACAGTCCGGCCCGGTCGGCAGGTGGGCCTGGCTGGCCGCCGGCCTACCCGAGACGGTGCCATCGGTGGCAGTTCACCGGGCCTGCGGCTCGAGCCAGCAGGCAGCCGACTTCGCCGCCCAGTCGGTCATCGCCGGCGCATGCGACATCGTCGTCGCAGCCGGGGTGGAGTCGATGAGCCGAATCCCGATGTTCACCGCCCGGATCGGCCAAGACCCCTACGGCCCGTCGGTCGCCGAGCGCTACGCCCCCGGCCTTATCCCGCAGGGCGTTTCGGCGGAGCTGATTGCGGCCCGGTGGAAGCTCGACCGCGAAGCGCTCGACGAATTCTCGGCCCGCTCGCACCGCAACGCCGCGGCGGCCGACTTCAGCGCCGAGATCGTCGGAATCACGACACCCGACGGCGTGGTGAACAGCGACGAAACCGTCCGGCCGGCCACCACCGTCGACGGCCTGGGCGCCTTGAAGCCGTCGTTCTACTCCGACGAGATGGCGGCACGATTCCCCGAAATCACCGACTGGTCGATCACGGCAGGCAATTCATCGCAGTTGGCCGACGGCGCGGCCGCGGTGCTCATCATGTCCGACGCCACCGCCGACCGCCTCGGGCTCACCCCGCGGGCACGGTTCCACGGCTTCGGGTTGGCCGGCGATGATCCCCTGACCATGCTGACCGGCCCACTGCCCGCGACTGAGAAGGTCTTGCGCCGCACCGGTTTGACGATCGACGAGATCGATCACTACGAGATCAACGAGGCGTTCGCTCCGGTGCCGATGGCCTGGGCGCAGCATTTCGGCGCCGATCCCGACAAGCTCAATCCCCGCGGCGGAGCGATCGCCCTGGGCCATCCACTCGGCGCATCCGGGGCCCGACTGTTGACGACGATGCTCAATTCGCTGGAAAGCACCGGCGGGCGCTACGGACTGCAGTCGATGTGCGAAGCCGGCGGGATGGCCAACGCCACGGTGATCGAACGACTGTGACTGCGCTGGCACGGCGGCCGGATCCGACGCCCGACCACACAGCCTTCCGGGAGAGCGCGCGACGGTTCGTCGCCAGTGACATCACACCGCACCTGGATGCCTGGCGGCAGGGGGGCGCCGTCTCGCGTGAGGTCTTCACCACCGCCGGGTCGCACGGTTTCCTCGGTACTTGCGCAGCTGAACAGTTCGGCGGCGGTGAGGCCGGCGACTATGGGTTCCTCGCCGCGCTGATCGAGGAGACCGTCGACGCCGGATCGATCGGCTTGGCGCTGTTGTGGGCGCTACACGCCGGTGTGGTGATCCCCGCACTGCTCGACCATGGCGCACCGGAAATCCAGCAGCGGCTGCTGCCCGGGCTGATATCCGGCGAGTCCATCGCCGTCGCGGCGGGTGACGCCGACGGGCATGCGGTGATCGGTGCTCGGCTGGCGGATCTCGTCCTGATGACCGGCGGCGACGAGGCGAGCCTGCTATTCGCCACGGCCGCGGGCGTCACGACGATCCCGTCGCCGGTCAGCCTGGCAGCGCCCGAAACCGGCTGCGCCGACATCGTGGTCGCGTCGGCCGGCCCGGACACACTGGCCCCGCTGCGCGGGTGCGGTGTCACTGCCCGCAGAGATGTCGACCTGTGGATCGCCGTGGTGGCCCTGGCCGCCGCCCGCCGGTCGACGGAGTTGGCGATCGACTACGCCGAGAGCCGGCGGGTGTTCGGAAGGCCCCTCGCCGAGTTCGAGAACACACAAATGCGCTTAGCCGAGATTGCGGCCGAAATACGCTCGGCCACAACCTATGTCGACCACTGCCTGGCGGATCGCTCGGCGTCCACCCTGGGCGTCACGGATGCCGCCGCCGTCCGCGAGGTTGCTGTCCAGCTGGCCGGCCGGGCCGCCGATCAGAGCCTGCAGCTCCACGGCGGATACGGATACATGCGGGAATACCCGATCGCCCAGGCGTTCGCCGACACCCGGTTTCTATCTACCGCGGCACGGGGATTCTCCGACTCGCGCCGGGTGGTGGCGGCGGGACTGTTCAGCGACCGGTGAACTGCGGGGCCCGGCCCTCCTGGAACGCGGCGATCCCCTCGAGAAGATCGCTACTGGTCAGGGTCTGATCCTCCAGCTCGAAGGCGAGCTCGACAACCTCCGCGGCGCGCTGCTTCGCGAGGTGGTTGAGCGCTTTCTTGGTGCCCTGCACGGCCATTGGCGGCAACGCGGCGATGCGCGCAGCGATCTGCCGCGCACAGGGCAGCGCCTGATCCGGCTCATCCACCAGGTCGGTGACGAGCCCGATCTGGTAGGCGGTCTCGGCGTCGAGCGCGTCGCCGGTCAGCAAGTGGCGCTTGGCGCGAAGCAGGCCGGCGGCATGTGGCCACACCAGGCAACCACCGTCGCCGGCGACCAGCCCGATCTGGACGTGGGTGTCGGCGAGCTTCGCGCGCTTGGCGGCGACGACCACATCGCACATCAACGCGACCGTCGCACCGAGCCCGATCGCCGCTCCCTGGACTGCGACGACGACGGGCTGGCGCAGATCGAGGAAGGCGGACAACAGATCCCGGCCCGCCGCCACCGTGTCACGGCGTACCACGGCGTCATCGTGGGCGGCGCGCATCAGCGCGAAATCACCGCCCGCGGAGAATGCCGGGCCAGTCGAGCCAAGGACGATCACGCGGACGCCGTCGTCATCGCCGAGGCGGCGCAATGCGGTGGCGAGCTCGATCTGAAGCAGGTTGTCGAATCGGTTGCGCAGCTCGGGGCGGGTGAGCGTGATCTCCCATACCCCGGCACCGCGGTCGGTCAGCTCCAGGCCGTGAAAGTCCGGATTCATCGGCACCTCTTCCGTATTATTAAGACGAATTGTATCATTATTGCGAATGGAGGTGGCACGGTCTATGCCCATGATCGACGTGGAAGACGAAGTGCGCGTTCATGTTCAGGATCTCGGCACGGGCCCCGCCGTGGTGTTCATCTCCGGCTTCGGACTTGACCACGAGCTCTGGGACCGCCAGGTGCGGGTGCTGACCGCAGCCGGATATCGCACCATCTGCATCACACAGCGCGGTCACAGCCACTCCGACCACCCACTCGACGGCTACGACATCGACCGGCTCAGCGGTGACGTCTTGGCCGTCCTCGCCGCCTTGGGGGTCGATTCAACGGTGATCGTCGGCCATTCGTTCGGCGGGCAGGTCGCCTTCCACACCGCTGCCCTGGCACCCGAATTGGTGAGCCGGCTGGTGCTCGTCGGCTCCAATGCGGTGCGGGCGAGCCGAAGCGAGGACTTTCCCTTCGGTGCGCCGCCCGACGATGTCGTCGCGCAGATGGTCAAGGCCGAGGAAACCGACCGGGTGGCGGCCCGATACCAGCTGATCCAGACAAACTTCGCTGCGGAACCCGATCCCCGAGTGGTCAATTGGTTGATGGGGACCTGGATGAGGATGCCGACCTGGTCGGCGATCGCCTGCTACAACACGCTGCTACGAACGGATCTGATCGCCGAGATCGCCAAGGTTCGCCAGCCGGTGCTTCAGATCAACGGCAGCGCCGACCGGGTGCACTCGACCAAGGGCTCGCACTGGCTGAAGGCACAGCTGGCGGACTCGACGATGGTCGAACTCGACTGCGGCCACTTTCCGATGCTCGAGTCCCCCGACGAGTTCGACAAGGTTCTCACGGCGTTCCTCACGGACTAGCCCATGCGTCGAACGTGCGGGTTATTGTCGAAGATCATTCGAAAAGTCGCCAGCAAGCTGCACGTTCGGCGTGTCAGTTGGACGCTAACCACTGTCCAATGCCTGCAGGGCAGTCAGGCCGAGCTTCACCAGCAGTTCTTCCGCATGCGGAGCGGCGCGGCCGCCCGGCGGTCGGAAAGCCTCTGACAGCAACAGCAACTGGACGCCGCGGGTCGCGGTGACGAGTTCATCGGTCGATGCTGAAGGGTAGCAGCGGCGCAGACAGCTCACCCACCGTTCGGTCACCCGCTTCTGCCTGCGGTCATGCTGGTCGCGGTATCGCTGTGCGAGCGAACGCTGTTCGCGTATCCAGATCGCGACCAGTCGCTCGTGGCTGGCGACCAGGCCGGCGAACGCGCGCAGCAACCGGTCCAGATCGACGGACGGATCGTCGGCCGGTTCACCGATCCGCAGCAGCAGTGTGTCGAGCACCTCGTCGAACAGTGCGGCCAGGATGGCGTCCTTGTTCGGGAAGTATCGGTAGATCGCGGACCCACTGGTGCCGGCCGTCCGCCCGATCTCGTCGACGCCGACACCGTCAAAGCTGCGTTCGAAGAACAACCGCTCAGCTGCCGCGAGGATCTGTCCTTCGCGTGTGGCAGTGGCCTTAGGGGCCAACCGTGCAGAACCCATGTCTCACAGGCCCAAATCTTGGCCGATGATGACCTTCATGATTTCGCTTGAGCCACCATAGATCCGGCTGACCCGGCCGTCGAGGAAGGCGTTGCCCATCGGCGAATCGCTGTCCCAGACGCTCCCGGGATCCCACAGGCCCAGGCAACGGTCGACGACCCGGCCCTGCATCTCGGTGCAATACAGCTTCGCCACCGCGGCGTCCCGGCTGGTCAGCCGGTCAGCAATATGAGCGGCCAGTGACTGATCGATGAGCGCCTGCCCCGCTGCGACCTCCGACGAACTCTGCGCCAGCGTGAACTTCGCCTCTTGGCCGAGGTCGCCACGAGATCGGCGCTCCCGCAACATCTCTGCCGTCCAGGCGACCGCCGCGGACGCCGCAGCTTGAGAGTTGATCGCGATGGACAGCCGCTCCTGGGCGAGATTGGACGTCAGGTAGGCGAACCCTTCGTTCTCCCTGCCCAGCAGGTTCTGCGCGGGCACCGCCATGTCGGTGAACGACATCTCGGCAAGGTCCTGGGCTTTCAGACCGAGCTTGTCGAGCTTGCGACCGCGTTCGAAGCCCGCCGTGCTGGTGTCGACCAGCAGCAGGCTGATCCCATTGCGTCCCGCCTGCGGATCGGTCTTTACCGCGAGGATTACCAGATCGGCCGCCGCGCCGTTCGAGATGAACGTCTTCGCCCCGTTGACCACGTAGTGGTCGCCGTCGAGCTGTGCGCGCGTTGCCATTGCCTTGAGGTCCGACCCCGCCCCGGGCTCCGAAAGGCCGAGGGCGACGATCGCCTGCCCGGAGGCCAGCTTCGGCAACCATGCCTGCTGCTGCGCCGGCGAACCGTGATGCAACAGATAGGGCACGCAGATATCGGTCTGGACCCGCAGGCCGCCGATCGCCATCCCGAGGGCCTGGATCTCTTCGGTGACGACGGCGCTGTGCCGGTAGTCGGACCCGGGCAGGCCGCCGTATTGCTCCGGGATCCCGATGCCGAGAATGCCCAGCGCGGCAGCCCCCTCCCAGAACCGCCGAGACGGCTTCCCCTCGTTCACCCAGTCGGGATAGTCCGGAAGCACCTCACGGGTGAGGAACTCACGAACCGCAGCGCGAAATCGCTGCTGGTCCGCGGTGAAGATCGGGCGCTCGGCCTCGATGGTCATCTCAGCGGCTCCTTCTGTACGTCCAGAACACCATAACGACCGTTCACCACGCGCGAAACAGGTGGTGCCTATCCCGTCCCGATCGACGCCGATTGACCGCATCCTGCCTGAAGACTTATTATTTGAGACAATCTAGCTCATAAATTGGGGTCCGGGCGTAGGTCGTACTCGCTCAGTGATCAATCGTTCTCGGGAGGTATCTGTGGAAGCGTTGTCGCTCACCGAAGAGCAGCGCGAGTTCGCCACGGCGATACGCGAATTCGGCCGGCGCGAGTGCGGAACTCGGGAGCAGCGCGATGCCCTGACCGATCACGGTGCCGAGCAACACCACGCCGGCGTCTACCAGAAGCTCGCAGACCTGGGCTATCTGGGCGTATCGATCCCGGAGGAATACGGAGGTAGCGGTGGCGGCCTCACCGAGCAGGTGATCCTGTTCGAAGAGCTGTGGCGCGCCCTGGTCCCGGTGCACGGCGCCGGCACCTCGCACACGGTGGCCGGGATCTACAAACGCTTTGCCAGCGAGGAGCAGAAAACGTCCGCTCTCGGGTCGATCTGCGCCGGCAATGTCTGGTCGATCAGCATCTCCGAGCCGGGCGCGGGTTCGGATGCCGCCGCGGTCAGCTGCCGGGCCGACAAGGTGGATGGCGGATGGCGGGTCAACGGGCAGAAGACCTGGTGCTCGGACGCGCAGTTCGCCACCGCGATCCTGGTCGTGGTGCGCACCTCGCGGGGCACCCGGCCCCATGACGGACTGACTCTGCTGGAAGTCCCGACCGACACCAAGGGTCTGCAGATCAGCCCCATCTCGACGATGGGCGGCAGCGAGGTCAACGACCTGTACTTCACCGATGTGTTCGTTCCCGAATCCGCACTCGTCGGCGTCGAGGGCGGCGGCTGGAAGCACGTCATGGCGGGCCTCAACGGCGAGCGGTTGGTCTGCGCCGCACAGGGTCTGGGCATGGCACAGCGGACATTCGACGACCTGCTGGCGTATGTGACGCAGCGGCAGCAGTTCGGCGCCCCGATCGGGTCGTTCCAGGCGCTGCGCCACCGGATCGCCGACCTCGCCATCGAAATCGAGGCCGCCCGGGCGCTGACCTATGCCACCGTCCACCACATCGAGAACACCATCGGCACGCCCGAGGACTGGGTCCGCGCGACCTCGATGTCGAAGGTGAAGGTGACCGAGACGGCCAAGAAGGTGGCGCTCGAGGGCGTGCAGATGATGGGCGGCTACGGCTACTCCTCCGAATTCGACATGGAACGCCACCTGCGGATGAGCATCGCGCCCACCATCTATGCCGGCACCAACGAGATCCAGCGCGACATCATCTCCTCGACCTTCGGGCTGCGGCCGTCGAATCGCTGAAAGCGGCCCTTGCGGTCTTGTGATGCTTGACACTGGACAGCGCCTTCTTCAATAATTGAGATTGATTGCCTCATATTTAACCCGCGGGAAAGTACCCAGGTCAGCGCCGCCTTTGGTGAGGAGCAGGAAATGACTGTCACACAGCCCGAACTACGGGTGCTCGATGCCGAGACCTACGCGAACGGCGACCCGACCACGTTCGGTCTGCCGCTCGACCAGTACGCCTGGCTACGGGACAACGAACCCTGCTATCTACAGGAGTTCGACGACCCGATGCTCATCGACCGCGCCTGGGTGATCAGCCGCAACGCAGACATCTGGTCCGTCGACCGCAACTCCGAGCTGTACACCACCGCCCGCGGCGGCGTGAACATCTGGCGGGTCACGCCGCTGGACGCCGAGGCGGGCGGCAAGCCGGCCATGCTGACGATGGACGGTGCCAAGCATCGCGAACAACGCGGGGTGATGAGCAAGGCGTTCACCCCGCGATTCGTCCGCGGTCTGGAGGAGAAGTTCCGCGAGTACGCCGTCAACATCGTGGACGAGGCACTGGAGAAGGGCACCTTCAACTTCGTCGACGATATCGGCAACGCCATGCCCATGGAGGCGCTCGGCGACGTGCTCGGTGTGCCCGCGGGTGACCGGGCGAAATTCTTCGACTGGGTCGACAAGTTCGCCGCGCCGTTCGACACCCGGATCACCCCGTCCTTCGAAGTGGTGTTCATGTCGATCATGAACCTGTTCAACTACGCGGTCGAGCTCGGCGACCTCAAGCGCCAAGAGCCGGGCGACGACGTGATCACCCAGCTGGTGCAGGCCGGTGCCGACGTGATCTCCCAGGACGAGCTGATGGGCAACGTCGCGCTGCTGGCCAGCGGTGCCGCGGAGAGCACCCGGACCGCGCTGTCGCACGGCATGCACGAGCTGATGCGCAATCCCGAGCAGATGGCGTGGTTGCGCGAGCGTGCCGACGACATCCCCGACAGCGCGATCCAAGAGATCGTGCGGATCGCCTCACCGTTCACCCATCTGGTCCGCACCGCGACCGCCGACCACGAGTTGCACGGCAAGGAAATCAAAGAGAACGACAAGGTGCTCATGCACTTCGCCGCAGGCAACTTCGACGAGCGGGCCTTCACCGACCCGAACTCCTTCGACCTGTCGCGGGAGAAGAACCCGCATGTGAGCTTCGGCCGCGGCCCGCACCAGTGCCTCGGCAAGCACGTCGCGTCGCTGGAGATGAAGATCCTGCTCGAAGAGCTGTTGCGGCGGACCAAGACCATCGAGCCGGCCGGCGATATCGTCTACGTCCGGGACGCCTATTCCCGTGGCGTATACCAGCTTCCGGTGACGATCACAGGAGCGTGACAACCCATGCGGGTCATCGTTGACAGCGACCGGTGCGAGCTGCACGGCGAGTGCATGGTCGCCGCGCCCGAGGTATTCGACATCGGAGACGACGACGAGGTCGTCACCGTGCTCGACGCCGAGCCCGGCGAGCATCTACGTGCCGCCGTGGAACAAGCCGTCTTGATGTGTCCGCTCGGCGCGATCAGAATCGAGGATTGAAACGTGACCGCCATCAAAGATCCCGCCGACACCGGGACAGTCGTCGAGGTGCGAAATCCCGCCGACGGCTCGGTGGTCGGGGTGGTGCCCGATATGGCCTCCGACGCGGTGGGTGTACTGGCCGACCGACTCCGCGCCGCGCAACCGGCCTGGGCGGCGATGACACCGCAGGCACGCGCCGGGCACCTGCGTCGCTGGCTGGATTGGATCGTCGACAATCAGGACCGCATCCTGGGGCTGGTGCACCAGGAAGCCGGCAAGTCCTGGGGTGATGCACAGATCGAGCTGCTGGTGTGCATGGAGGTCATCAACTATTACGCCAAACACGGCGCCGAGTTCCTGGCCGACGAGACGCGCCGGCCACACGGCCCGGCATCGTTGACCAAGAACCTCAGAATCCGTTATGTGCCTTATCAACTCGTCGGCATCATCACACCGTGGAATTATCCGCTCGGGATGCCGATGATGGACATCCCCGGCGCCCTGATGGCCGGTGCCGCGGTGCTGAGCAAGCCGTCGGAAGAGACGCCGCTGGCGTGGGCCGAAGTGGTCCGGGGATGGAACGAGGAGATCGGCGCACCGCCGGTGCTGGGCTGCGCGACCGGGCTCGGCGGCACCGGCGCCGCCGTCGTGGACGCCGTCGACATGGTGCAGTTCACCGGATCGACGGCGACGGGACGGCGCATCGGTATGCGCTGCGCCGAACGCCTCATCCCGGTGAGCCTCGAACTCGGCGGCAAGGACGCGATGATCGTGCTCTCCGATGCGCCACTGCAACGCGCCATCCGCGGCGCGATCTGGGGCGGCTTGTTCAATGCCGGGCAGTCGTGCATCGCCGTCGAACGCATCTACGTCGAAGCGCCGGTCTACGACGAGTTCGTCACCGGTTTGGTGGATCAGGTCAACACCCTGCGCCAGGCTCACGACTCCCAGGGCAGCTTCACCGCCGAGTTCGGCGCGATGGCCACCGAGAATCAGATGCAGATCGTCGAGCGCCACGTCGCCGATGCGGTGGCCAAGGGCGCCCGGGTGCTGACGGGCGGTCAGCGCGCGACAAGTGGGTTGTTCTATCCACCAACGGTTCTGGTCGACGTCGACCACACGATGCTCTGCATGCGTGAGGAGACCTTCGGCCCGTTGTTGCCGATCATGAGGGTCCGCGACGAGGACGAGGCGGTGCGTCTGGCGAACGACAGCCCGTACGGCTTGGCCAGCAGCGTGTGGACGTCATCGCCGCGGCGCGCCGAACGAGTCGGCACTCGCATCGAGGCCGGCGGGGTGAACATCAACAACGCGATGATCAATGTCTTCCAGTTTCCGCTGCCCATGGGTGGCTGGAAGCAATCCGGTCTCGGCCATCGGTTCGGTGGCCCGAACGGTGTGCGCAAGTTCTGCCGGCAGCAGGCCTTCGTCAGCGAGAAGGTACACCTGGAAACCGAAACCCATTGGTATCCCTACTCGCGCCGGAAAGCGCGGGTGACGGCTGCGGTGCTTCGACTGGTGGAGATGAACGATTGGCGCCGGCGTCTCGGGTTGCGCCCGCGGTGACACAGGGAGGACCTCTCACCGGGGTCAAGGTCATCGAGTTGGCCGGTATCGGCCCCGGACCGTACGCGGCAATGCTGTTGGCTGATCTGGGCGCGGAGGTGATCCGCGTGGAGCGTCCAGGACCGGCAGCCAGTGAGGTACCGCCGGAACTCGATGTGCTGCGGCGTAATCGGCGCTCCATCGTGGTCGACCTGCGCCATCCGGAGGGCAGGCAGACGGTCCTGGCGCTGGCGGCCAAGGCCGACATCCTGCTCGAGGGATTCCGGCCCGGTGTCACCGAACGGCTCGGGCTGGGCCCCGACGATTGTCTGGCGGTCAACCCGCGCATCGTGTACGGCCGGATGACCGGCTGGGGCCAGACCGGACCGCTGGCACCAGCCGCCGGCCACGACATCAACTACATCGCGATCACCGGAGCGCTCGGCGCGATCGGCCGATCCGGTGATGGGCCGGTGCCGCCGGTGAACTTGGTAGGCGACTTCGGCGGCGGTTCGACCTTCCTGGTGATCGGCGTTCTCGCAGCGCTTTTCGAGGCAACGAACTCCGGGCAGGGACAGGTGGTGGACGCCGCCATCGTGGACGGCGCGAGTTCACTGACCGCCCTGCTGCACGGGCTGCTCGCCGCGGACCGATGGATCGACCGGCGCGGCGAGAACTTCCTCGACACCGGCGTCCCCTGGTACGACAACTACCAGACCTCGGACGGCGAATGGATGTCGGTCGGCGCGCTCGAGCCGAAGTTCTATGCGGAGTTCACGACACTGCTCGGTCTCGACTCCGAGACCGCCGCGCTACGTGCCGATCCGGCGGGATGGCCACGGCTGCGGGCGGCGATCACCGACGCGTTCGCGGGGCGCACCCGTCAGCAGTGGGCCGACGTGTTCGAGGGCACTGATGCCTGCGTCGCCCCGGTGCTGTCGCTCTCCGAGGCCGCTAAGCACCCTCACCTGGCCGCGCGTGAGACGTTCATCGATGTCGGTGGGGTATCCCAGCCGGCGCCGGCGCCCCGATTCAGCAGGTCGGTTCCCGGGCACCCGTCGCCACCGCCCGCTGTGGGCGCCGATGGTCGGCAGGTGTTGTCCGACTGGGGAATCCACGACATCGATCGGCTGATCGAAGCCGGCGTCATCGTCTGCGACTGACCGCCGAGGCGACGATGCCGCGTCAGCCGGTCAGCTCGCTGGCGTCGACCATCACCTCGTGGTAGTCCGCGCGGTCGAACGGCAACAACAACCGCCAGTAGTCGATGTACTTCCATGGGCCGGTGACCACAATTCGGCCGAACTCGTTGCGGTAGTACGTCGTCATGCCGGGGTGTGACCAGATGCAGTGCGACAGAGCCTCGTCCAGCTTCGCGTTGTAATCCTCGAAGCGATCCTTATCCACCTCGATGACCCCCGCCGGGGTCTGCAGCAACGCGCTGATCGCCTCCATGACGTAGCGCACCTGGAACTCGGTGGCGTGAATGGCGCTGCCGCCGTGTCCGGCATTGGTGTTCGGGCCGTTGAGAATGAAGAAGTTCGGGAAATCGGGCACGGTCACACCGAGATAGGCACGCGCGTCGTGCACTCCCCATTGCTCACGCAGCGTCATGCCCGAGCGCCCGATGATGTCCATCGGCCAGAGAAACTGCAGGATATTGAACCCGGTTGCCAGCGCGATCACATCGGCATCGCAACCATCGCCCGACACCGCGACGACGCGGTTGCCATCGATCTTGGCCACAGCCTCGTCGACCAACGTGACATCATCGCGCGTCATCGTGCGATACCAGTTGTTGTCGATCAGGGGCCGCTTGCCGTACGGCGGGTAGTCGGGCAGGCAGGCGTCGATCAGATCGGTCCGGTCGCCGAGTTGATCCTTGATGTACTTGGTCAGGAACACCCGGTGCCGCTCGTTGGTCGCGTTGACCGAGCGTTCCGGATGCTCCCACTCCGGATCGATCTGCAGTGACGAGTGCAGTCGGTCGCTGAAGTTCCAGAATGCCCGCAGCCGATACCACTGCAGATAAAACGGGATTTCACGCATGAGGAACTGGACGCGCGGCGGGACGTCTCGATGGTAGTTGGGGTGTGGCACCGCCCACTGTTTGGAGCGCTGGAACACCGTCACGTGTGCCGCATCGTCGGCGATCGACGGCACCAGTTGCATCGCGCTGGCGGCACTGCCGATCACCGCCACCCGCTTGCCGGTCAGGTCGACCGCGGGATCCCATGCAGCGGTGTGCAGCACGGGACCGGGAAAGTCCGCCAGCCCAGGCAATTCCGGGATCGACGGGCGATTGACCATGCCCACGGCGCTGACGACCACATTGGCGCGAATGGTCTCGCCACTCCCATTCGAACGGGTGTCGATGCTCCAGCGGCCGTCTTCCGACTCGTAGCGGACGGTCTTCACTTCTGTCCCGAATTGGATGTGCCGCCGCAGGTCGAACCGGTCAGCGAGGTGCTGTAGGTATGCCTGTACCTCGGCGCGCGGGGCGAAGTAGCGGGTGATGTCCGGATTGGGCGCGAACGAGAACGTGTAGAGATGCCCAGGGGTATCGACACCGCAACCGGGATAGACGTTCTCCAGCCAGGTGCCGCCGAGGTCGTCGTCCTTCTCCAGAATCGTGAAATTGACTCCGGCAGAGGCGAGTTGGATGCCCATGGCGAGGCCCGACAGTCCGGCTCCGATGATCACCACCCGGAAGCCGGGATCGCGGGCCTCGTCAGGCAGCGTCACGTTGCGGGAGATGAAACCCATCTCCTCTGAAAGGAGTTCGCCATATTCGGCGGGGACGTCCTCGACCATCGCGCAGGCCAGCATCTCGGCGACCGCCTCAGGTGCCGGTTGCACCGGGGTGAGCCGGCCTTCCCGATACGCGATCACCGCATCCAGGACCGCCTCGCGCACCTCCTGCTGAATCTCGGCTGGCAGTTCACCAGAGTCGTTGTCGTCCAGCGGTTTACCACGGGACGGTCGATATGGATCGGCGGTCCACTTCGGATCGCCGGTGAGATGGCGAAGCACCATCAACAACGTCGGGACATTACCGTCGGGCAGAGCCTCGCGGATCGCATCAACCCATTCCCGAGGTGCCGCCGAGGGCACCTGATACGACGTCTGCATGACCCCAACCTTCGCGCTGCAGTGGTCCTGACCAGGCCACCATGTTTTTTGAACTTATGCGTCTCAATATAGCGTTGGGTGCAAGAACGCGCAATCCTGCTGCGAGATCCCTTGCACTGTCCGGTGATCGCACACGCGCACGCGGGCACCACGCACTCATCGGTGCAAGTGCTGGTCTTAAAACAGCCGCCATTTGTCAGCGGCTCGGGTGGAGTCAGGCCTTCGGGAGCTTCAACCGCAGCAGGGTGATCGCCGAATCCGCGATCTGGTCAGCCGTGATCTTTTCGCCCGGCCGGTACCACCGCGACACCCAGATGATCATGCCGAGGATCAGCCGGGTGGCCACCACGGGATCCGTCTTGTCGAGGCAGCCCTCATCCATACACGCCGCGACTACGCTCGACCAGCGCTTTTCGAATTGCCGACTCCATTTGCGCCATCGCATGAAGACATCCGGTGGCAGGCCGCCACCGCCGAAGAACACCGGCATGTAGCTACGCATCTGGATGGCCGCCTCGGCCTGCAGTCTGATGAGTTCGACGAGTTGCTCGTCAGGTTTCGAGACCGAGGCCAGTGCGGCATCGGTGCGCTCGGTGAGTTCGCGAGTGCTCCGTTCGAACAGAATGCCCAGGAGCTCTTCCTTGGTGGGCACGGTGCGGTACAGCGTCGCCCGTGAGACCGACAGCTTTTCGGCGGTGTCCGCGATCGACACCGCTTCGATACCGCCTTCGGCGAAGAGCTCGGCCACCGCGTCGGCGACAGCGTCCTGGTCGATCTCCAGCCGCGGGCGGCCCCTGGATCGAGACGCGCGACCGCCGTTCACATCGGTTGACATCGGCACCTCATCAGATGGGGGAACGCGCCGGCCCAGAGCCTGGCGCTGTCATGGCGTCGATTTTAGAGGCAGGCTGCCCAGAAATCCCGGATGGGCCCAGCGTCGTCGCGCCGCTGCGCAGCCGAGCGACGAGGACCGTCACGCAGACGAGCATCACGAACGCCGCGACCCCCACCGTCAGGTACTGCCAGGTGGCGAAGAACGGCCCATAGAACGTCGCGGTGACGCCCCACCACAGCACCACCATCGCGGCGAAACACCCGTACATGAGGGCATGTTGGGCCACCGCCGACCGGCGCCGCAAGATCAGCGCCGTCGTCGCGACGGGCAGCGCGAACAGCGTGATCGCGGGAGCCGCCTGGTATAGCGGGTCACCCCACAGCGCTTTGAGGTACTCCCACAAGATGACCATTGCCACCGCGCCGGCGATGACGAGGCCGGCCCAGGTCCCGGTTCGGCCGTCGGGCAGGTACTCACGGCGGCCAACGGCGATCGCCTGGTAGAGGAACACCAGCTCGAGCAGCAACGCCGTCAACAGCCCGACCCAGAACAGCTTCAGGAACCAGTGATCGTAGGTGTTGAACCAGGTGTCGAATCGGGCCACCACGCCCAGATCGTGGGCGAACCACAGATAGGTGCACGGCAGCGGGATCGATATCCAGCCTTCGCGCCGGGTCATCACGACCGCGGTCACCATGGCGATGTTCTGCAGCACCATGGCCAACCCGAACCCGATCAGAATCGGGATCTTGTGCTGATCTATCGCGGCGAGAATGATCTGCGGGTCGTACATGACCCCAATTATGATACGAATCGTCTCGATATAGGAAGGGTTGGCGGTCGCCGCTACCCCGTGGGTGCGCTGACCCCGGCAGGCAGGAAGGCCGGCAGCACGAATGACCGAAGCAGGACGCGGTGACCCGGGTCGTCGGCGCGGGAGAAGTCGAGGCGACCGACCAGGATGAGCTGAACCAAGGCCAACCACTCGGCGACGTCGCCGATCGCCAGATCGTCGCGGATCTCGCCACGTTCGGCGGCTGCCTGCAGGATCGGCTCCCACATTTCGGCGGTCAACGCAGCGGCCAGACCGGCCCCGCCGACCAGCGTGGTGGCCATCTCCATACGTTCGGGACTGACCAGAATGCGCACGATCGGATCCCGGCGGCCATGGTCGACGAGATAAATCACGCCCTCGACGAGCTGCTCGGCAAAAGTCGAGTGACTGGCGATGAAGGTGCGGGCGCGGTCGAACAACATTCGCGACCGCCGCTCGATGAGCGCGCCCAACAATGCGTCGCGGTCCGCGAAGTAGCGATAGACCGTCGGCCGGGAGATGCCGACCTCCTTGGCGATGTCATCCATCGTGGTCTTGTCGACACCGAATCGCAGAATGACCTGCTCAGCGGCACTCAGGATCTGCTGGCGCGCTTCATCGGTGTCGACACTGAGCCCCGTGCCGCCCCGTCGGCGCGCCATAATGTCTCCTGTCGACCTGTGGCTGGGCCAATCCGCAGCCCGTGATCTCACAGAATTTTACAATCATCTTTTCTTGTCAGTTGTTACATCGAGCAAGAGCGGCGATATCGCAACCGCCGCCCGCCGATTACCCCGTCTCACACAACCGTCCTTCACTCTGCCGAATCAAATTAGTTCAACTGATCAGAGTGAAGAATATTTAGTTGGACTGTCTCACGTCCGGTCCATACCGTCATTTCCATGGCCTCGCCCCTCCTCATCGGTTTTCTGACGTCCTTCACATTGATCGCGGCGATCGGTGCCCAGAACGCGTTCGTGCTGCGTCAGGGCATCCGCGGCGAGCACGTGCTCGCGGTGGTCAGCGTGTGCGCGGTCTCCGACCTGCTGTTGATCACCGCCGGAATTGCCGGCATCGGCGCAGTCATCACCGCTCATCCCCAAACCGTCAGCGTGGCGAAGATCGGCGGCGCCGGGTTCCTGTTCGTCTACGGCGCACTGGCCGCCCGCCGCGCCCTGCGTCCGTCGAGCATGGCTCCCACCCAAAAGGGCTCAACGCGCCTGATTTCAGTCCTGCTGACCTGCCTGGCCATGACGTTCCTGAACCCCCACGTCTATCTCGACACCGTCGTGCTGCTCGGGACGCTGGCCAACCAGCACGCCGACAGCAGGTGGTTGTTCGGTATCGGCGCAGTGACCGCGAGTGTGGTCTGGTTCGTCAGTCTGGGGTTCGGCGCACGCCGGTTGGCCGGCCTGTTCGCCACCCCACTGACGTGGCGGATTCTCGACGGCCTGATCGCGGCCACCATGATTGGACTCGGCATCTGGATGGCCGTGAGCTAATCTCGCGCCGTGAGGGCGCAGTGGACGAGACGCGGGTTTCTGGGGGCCGCCGGCGCGGCGGGCGCACTGTTCGTCGCCGCGTGCTCGTCGGAGGGCTCGAGCGAGGATGCCACCCCCAAATCGGTGACCATCAAACATCTCTTCGGCGAAACGACGATCTCGGCGCCGCCCACGCGCGTCGTCAGCGCGGGCTTCACCGAGCAGGACGACCTTCTCGCGGTCGGCGTGGTACCGATCGCGGTGACCAATTGGTTCGGTGACCAACCCTTCGGGGTGTGGCCGTGGGCGCTGCCCAAACTCGGTGCCGCCCAACCCGTTGTGCTCAACCTGGACAACGGAATTCAGGTGGACCAGATCGCCGCGCTCAAACCGGATCTGATCGTGGCCGTCAACGCGGGCCTCGACGAGGACACCTACAAGAAACTCTCGGCGATCGCGCCGACCATCGCCCAATCCGGCAATGCCTTCTTCGAACCGTGGAAGGACCAGGCCACCGCGGTGGGAACCGCGGTGTTCCAGGGCAAGCAGATGAAACAGTTGATCGCGGGCATCGACAACAAGTTCGCCGACATCGCGAAGAACAACGCCGCCTTCAAAAGCAAGACTGCGCTGCTGCTGGCGGGCAATTTCTTCGGCGGCACCCTCACCGCGACGCTGCCCGGCTGGCGAACCGACTTCTTGACGACCATGGGCTTTCAGATAGTTGACAGCATTCAGGCATTCGCCGTCGACGACCACCGAGCGGCCATCCCGCGCGACAAGCTCGCCGACACCCTGGATTCCGCCGACGTGTTGATCTGGTCCACCGAGAGCGACGCCGAACAAGCTGCGCTGCTGGCGGATCCGGCCGTCGCCGCGCTGGCCGCTCGGAATATCTTCACCGGCAAGGACCTCGCCGGTGCGATCGCCTTCGCCTCCCCGCTGTCCTACCCCGCCGTGGCCGATCAATTGCCGCCGCTGCTCTCGCGCGCACTGACCTGACCGGGCATGCTTGGATAGCACCGTGACCAGCAGCCAGACCACCGCACGCGATGCCATAACCCCCGGGTTCGCACAAGTCGGCTCTCGCTATCACCCGGTCTTCGTCTCGGTCTTCACCGCCCTGGTGATCATCTCCAACGTCACCGCCACCAAGGGCGTCGCGTTCGGACCCGTCATCGGCAACTGGTCGATCATCACCGACGGCGGCTTCATCGTCTTCCCGCTCACCTACGTCATCGGCGACGTGCTCTCCGAGGTGTACGGATTCAAGGCCGCGCGGAGAGCCATCATCCTCGGCTTCGCGATGAACATCCTGGCCGCCCTCGCGTTCTGGGTGACCATCTACCTGCCCGCGGCCGACTTCTACACAAACCAGGAACATTTCGAGAACATCGTCCACGCCTACACCCAACTGATCGTGGCCGGGTTGGCCGGCTTCATCGTCGGGCAGACGATCAACGCCTGGACGGTCGTCAAGATCAAGGAACGCACGAAGGAAAGGCACCTCTGGGCCCGGCTGGTCGGCTCCACGTTCGCCGGCCAGCTCGGCGACACGGTGGTGTTCTGCAGCATCGCCGCCGGAGCCATCGGCATCAACAGCTTTGGCGACTTCCTCACCTACACCGCGCTCGGGTGGGTCTACAAGACCGCCGTCGAAGTGGTGATGCTGCCGGTGACCTATCGCGTGATCGCGTACATCAAGCGTCACGAGCCGACCTATACCCAGATGGTCTGACGCGCACGATATATGTGGCACCTCTGGCAGTGCTCGAAATCCGCAGACCCGGTCCCTCGGCGGATCTACCGTCGATGAATGAGTGTGGCGACGGATCTGATGGTGTCCAACACAATCCGTGACTACGGCGAACAGGCGCTGCTACTCGAATGCGAGTCGACCGAGCAGGTGCTGGCCCTTGCCGGCGCGCTGCGCCGGGCGCAGTTGCCCGGGACTCTCGACATCGTCCCGGCCGCGCGCACCGTCCTGATCACACTGTCCGACCCGGGGTATCAGGCACCTACCCGCCAGCGGCTCAAACAGCTGCCGATCGACACCGCGGGGCGGGGGCAGCATCGGGCCGATGACGTCGACGTGGTGATCGAGGTGGTGTACGACGGCACCGATCTCGACGATGTCGCCGCGCACACCGGGATGGACGTCGCCGCGGTGATCGAGGCCCATACCGCCACCCCGTGGCGGGTCGGATTCTGCGGCTTCGCACCGGGTTTCGCCTACCTGGTCGGCGGTGATCCCCGATTGGCGGCGCCGAGGCGCGGCGATCCGCGCACCGCGGTGCCGGCCGGATCGGTCGGACTTGCCGGCGAGTTCAGCGGTATCTACCCGCGCCAGTCTCCCGGTGGCTGGCAGCTGATCGGCCGCACCGACGCGGTGCTGTGGGATATCGACCGGCCGAAACCTGCACTGTTGGAGCCGGGCATGTGGGTGCAGTTCCGGGCGATCGCCGCGGGCCCGCGATGATCACCCTCGAGGTGTTGCGAACCGGTCCGCTGGCGTTGCTCGAAGACCTCGGCAGGCCGGGGCTGGCGCACGTCGGCGTCACTCGCTCCGGGGCGGCGGACCGTCGCGCGCACCGGTTGGCCAATCGCCTGTTGGCCAACCCCGACGACCACGCCACCGTCGAGATCACCCTGGGCGGATTCGCCGCACGGGTGCACGGCGGCGACGTGGAGGTCGCCGTGACAGGTGCCGACGCCGGCCCGGCTGTCAGCGGAATTCCCTTTGGCACCAACAGTGTTCACCATGTTCGCGAAGGCGAGGTGATATCTCTCGGCGCCCCGCAGACCGGGCTGCGCAGCTATCTCGCGGTGCGCGGCGGGATCGCCGTCTATCCGGTGTTGGGTTCGCGTAGTTACGACATGATGTCGGCGATCGGACCCCGCCCACTGCGGGTCGGTGACGCCCTGCCGGTGGGCGCGCACGCCGAGGGGTACCCCGAACTCGACCAGGCGCCGGTGGCCGCGATCGCGCAGGACCACCTCGAGCTGCGCGTGGTGCCCGGCCCGCGCGACGACTGGTTCACCGACCCCGACGCCCTCGTCCACACCGACTGGGTGAGCACCGACCGCAGCGACCGGGTCGGCATGCGGTTATCCGGGCGGCCGCTCGTCTACCGCTGGCCCGATCGTCAGTTGCCCAGCGAGGGCGCCACCCGCGGCGCGATCCAGGTGCCGCCGAACGGCCACCCGGTGATCCTCGGTCCCGACCACCCGGTCACCGGGGGCTATCCCGTGATCGGCGTGCTCACCGATGCAGACACCGACAAGGTCGCCCAGATCCGGCCGGGGCAAACGGTGCGGCTGCACTGGACCAGGCCTCGTATCGCAGCGGGGAGCTCCCCGGCCTGGTAGAGCTGAGGGTGTGCACGCGCAGGTCCACACCGCCCGGCTGGTTCACACCAGCGATCTGGACACCGACACCCGCGAGAACGCCCGGCAGCTGGTGACCGAGGCGTTCGGGGAGTGGACCGAGTTCACCGATTCCGACTGGGAGCACGCCCTCGGCGGCATGCACGCCGTCATCACCCATCGCGGTGCGCTGCTCGCTCACGCGGCCGTGGTGCAGCGCCGTCTGCTCTACAACGGCCGGGCATTGCGCTGCGGCTACGTCGAAGGCGTCGCGGTTCACGAGGACTGGCGCGGACAAGGCCTGGCCCACGCCGTGATGGATGCGATCGAGCAGGTGATTCGCGGCGCCTACGAGATCGGGGCACTGAGCTCGAGCCCGATCGGCGAGAAGCTCTACCGTCCGCGCGGGTGGCTGCACTGGCGGGGACCGACCTCGGTGCTCGCGCCCGCCGGGCCGGCCCGCACCCCCGACGACGACAGCTCGATCTTCGTCCTGCCGGTCGATGTCGAGGTCGACGCAGCGGCGGGCCTGACATGCGACTGGCGCGACGGCGACGTCTGGTAGCCCGGGCAGTAGCGTCAATAGATAGCCGGCAGAATACAACTAGCCGCAACCGTTGCCGATAACCGGCTTCCTAGACGACGCGGCTCCAGCGCTGGACTGGCTGCCCCGCAACAACTCTGAGCCTTTCCAGGCCCACCGTGGCCGCGAACAGCAAACCTTGGAAGTCACTGTGAGGCCGTCCCGAGCCGGATAGTTATTGCTGCTACATAGTCTGCGTGATATAGATACCGGGTGGGAAATCAGCCAGCCGAGCAGGACGTCAGCGAGTGCGTCGGCGATGCCCTTGACCAGGCAATGGACGTGACGATCCGATTCCTCGCCGATCGCGCAGACCTGAGCGCGTCCGCAGCATTCACGATGAACCGGGTGGCTCGGGAAGGCCCTATCCGGCTGACCACGCTGGCCGCGAAGGAGGGGGTCAGCCAGCCCTCGATGACCCAGTTGGTCCAGCGGCTGGAACGTGCGGGCCTGGTGACCCGGCTCGCCGACCCCGACGACGGCCGGGCCTGCCTGGTCGCCATCACCGACGAGGGCCAGGACGTGCTCGACGAGCGTAAACGCACACGCCGAGAACGTCTGTCCGCCTTGATGACAACGCTGACGGACGAGGAACAGATGCAGCTGTGGTTGGCTGCGCGGGTTGCGCTTCCGCTCATCTGTCGGCTCGCCGCCAATGCCGACGGCGCCACGGACACGGCCGCACCGCGGCCGGGTCATTGACGGAAGGTGTTCGGGTGAAAGCTGTTCCGGTGGGTCGCGTGCTGAAACGCATCTGGATCCCGTTGGTTTTGATCGTGGTGCTGGCCGTCTCCGGTCTGGTCGTTTCGCGTCTGCACAAGAAATTCGCGTCGCAGGACCTGAACGCCGGTGCAGGCGCCGGTATCGAGATCGTGCAGTTCAACCCCAAGGTCATGATCTACGACGTCTATGGCGCACCGGGGACCACCGCCCAGATCAGTTACTTCGACCCGGAAGCCAAGGTGCACACCGTCGACGTGCCGCTGCCCTGGTCGATCACCCTGTCGACGACGTTGCCTGCCGTCAGCGCCAGCCTCATGGCGCGGACCGACGGCGATGAGATTGGATGCCGCGTCACTGTGAACGGAACCGTCCGCGAGGAGCAATCGGCCAATGGTGTCAACGCCCAGACCTATTGCCTGGTGAAGTCCGCATGACCCATACCGTCACCGCACCCGAATCCGCAAGCAAGCCAAAGCGGCCCATCGTCCCGCACCTGATCCGCATCCTTGCGATCCCGATCGTGTTGTTCTGGATCGCGGTCGCCGTCGGGGTGAATGTCATTGCCCCTCAACTAGAGGTAGTCGGCGAGTTGCACGCGGCGCCAATGGCACCCGAGGACGCGCCGTCGATGAAGGCCATGAAGTTGATGGGCGCCAACTTCCAGGAGTTCAACTCCAACAGCACGATCATGATCGTCGTGGAGGGCCAGAAGCCGCTGGGGCCGGACGCACATCAGTACTACGACGAGATCATTCACAAGCTGCAGGAAGATCCCCAACACATTCAGCACATCCAGGACTTCTGGGGTGACACGCTGACGGCCGCCGGCGCGCAGAGCGCCGACGGCAAGGCCGCCTACGTGATGCTGAACCTGGCCGGCGAGCAGGGCCAGACTCTCGCCAATGAAGGCGTGGAAGCCGTTCGCAAGGTCATCGAGGAAACCCCCGCACCACCTGGCGTGCAAGCGTATGTCGCCGGCCCGGCCGCGCTGACTCACGACCTGCACGTCATCGGTAACGCCAGCAGCGACAAAATCACGTTGATCACCCTTGTCGCGATCGCGGGCATGCTTTTGGTGGTCTATCGGTCGATACGTACCACCCTGATCCAATTGTTCCTCACGTTCCTCGGGCTGCTGACCGCGCGCGGTGTGGTGTCGAATCTGGCCCTACACGACGCTTTCGGTCTGACGACGTTCGCCGGAAACATCCTCACGATGCTGGCGATCGCCGCGGCCACCGACTACGGCATCTTCATCTTCGGCCGCTACCGTGAAGACCGTGGCATGGGGTTGGACCGCGACGACTCGTACTACGCCACCTTCAAGTCCGTCGCACCCGTCATCGTGGGTTCCGGACTCACGATCGCGGGCGCGACGTACTGCCTGAGTTTTGCGCGACTGCCCTACTTCACCACCATGGGCGCGCCCGTCGCGATCGGCATGCTGGTGATCGTGGCGATCGCGGTCACGCTCGGCCCGGCCGTTCTCTTCCTGGGCAGCCGCGTTGGGCTGTACGAATCCAAGCGGCCCCCGCAGAGCAGATTCTGGCGGCGCGTCGGCACAGCCGTCGTACGTTGGCCCGCACCGATTTTCGTGGCCAGTCTGTTCGTCGTGCTGATCGGCATCATCGCCATCCCCGGATACAAACCGGCCTACAACGATCGCTACTACCTGCCGACGGACGCCCCGGTCAACCAAGGCTTCGCCGCCGCCGACCGGCACTTCACCCAGGCCCGGATGAACCCCGACATCCTGATGGTCGAAGCCGACCACGACATGCGCAATCCCGCCGACATGCTGGTGCTGAACAAGATCGCAGGCAATGTCATGCACACCGAGGGCATTGCGATGGTGCAGAGCATCACCCGGCCGCTGGGTATCCCGATCCAGCACAGCTCGATTCCATTCCAGACTTCGGTGGCGGGTCAGACCACCAACATGAACCTGCCTTTCCAGCGGGACCAGTTGGACAACCAGCTGAAAACGGTTGATTCGATGAACGTTTCGATCGACATCCTGGAGAAACAGTACCAACTCTCGCTCAAGCAGACCCAGCTCACCCAGGATTCGGCGGCCCGCTCACAGGACCTCCTGAAAACCACCGAGCAATTGCGCGACAACATCGCGAACTTCGACGACCAGTTCCGGCCGATGCGCAATTACTTCTACTGGGAGCCGCACTGTTACGACATTCCGCTGTGCGCCGCGGCGAGGTCCCTGTTCGACTCCCTTGACGGGATCGATGCAGTGACCGACAAAACCGCAGGGGTGCAAGGCAATACCGACCAGCTGGCGGCGATCGCACCGCAGCTGACGGCGCTTCTTCCCCAGACCATCGCGTCGATGAAGGTCAGCCGGGACCTCGCGCTGGCCTCCTACAATTCGCAGAAGGCCCTGCTCGACCAGATGCAGGCGACCAACGACACGGCGCTGGCGATGGGCGAGAGCTTCGACCAGGCCAAGAACGACGATCTGTTCTTCCTGCCGCCGGAAGCCTTCCAGAATCCGGATTTTCAGCGCGGCCTGAAGATGTTCCTCTCACCCGACGGCAAGTCCACCCGCATGTTCATCACCCACGAGGGCGACCCGGCGACGGTGGACGGCATCGCGCGCGTCGAGTCGGAACGCAAAGCGGCACAAGAAGCCCTGAAGATGTCGTCGCTGTCGAACGCCAAGATTCATCTCGGCGGCGTCGCGGCGACCTACAAGGACATGTCCGATGGCGCGCGCTACGACCTGATGATCGCCGTGGTGTCGTCGCTGACGCTGATCTTCATGATCATGCTCATTCTGACCCGCAGCGCGGTCGCGGCGCTGGTGATCGTCGGTACGGCGGCCAGTTCGATCGCCGCATCCTTCGGCATCTCGGTTCTGCTGTGGCAGGACCTGTTCGGGATACAGGTGCAGTGGCTGGTCATGTTGATGTCCGTCATCATCCTGTTGGCGGTCGGCTCGGACTACAACCTCTTGCTGGTCTCGAGGTTCAAAGACGAGATCCACGCGGGCCTGAAGACCGGCATCATCCGCTCCATGGCAGGTACGGGAGGCGTGGTGACGTCGGCCGGGTTGGTGTTCGCCGCCACGATGGCGGGGATGATGTTCAGCAGTCTGACCGTACTGGCTCAGATGGGTTCGACGATCGCAATCGGCCTGCTGATCGACACCTTTATCGTGCGTTCGCTGTTGATGCCGTCGATCGCCACGATGCTGGGCCGGTGGTTCTGGTGGCCACTGGTGGTCTACCCCCGCGGGGACAACCACTTCCTGCCGCCCACGCCGCGCAAGCGCCCCGCGAGCGACGATGCAGAGACGGCAGCGCTACCCGCGCAGGCCTAGCGGCCACCGCAGCCGGCACACCCGCTAGCGCCAGCGGTCGAGGATCTCGTTGGCCCGCACCGACAGCGCGCGCTGCCAGAACGGCCCGAAGCTGATCCGCCCCACCCCCAGTGGCCCGAACGACGCCGGGTCGTCGGACTCCGGTAGCGCGATCGCGTTGATCGGCAGTGGAAGTTCAGTGGCCAAGCGGCGCAACGTGTCCGGCTCGTGCCGACCCACCGGGTACAGCACGTCCGCCCCCGCGGCGGCGGCCTCGCTCAGCCGCGCGATGGCTCGGTCGACACGGTCGGCGTCGTCACCGTCGTTGCGCAGGAACAGGTCGGTGCGGGCATTCACGACCACGTGGACCCCGGCGCGCTCGGCGGCGGCGCGCAACGCCCCCACTAGTTCGGCGTGCTCGGTGGACGACCGCAGCCGCTTGCCCTCGCTGTGCACGGTGTCCTCGATGTTCAGGCCGACCGCCCCGGCACCGAGCAGTCCGTCGATCAGGCGCTGCGCAGGTTGTGCGTAGCCCGATTCGATGTCAACCGACACCGGGACGTCCACCGCCGCGGTGATCTGGGAGACCCGGGCGAGCACATCGTCGAAACTCATGCCTTCGCCGTCGGGCTTACCGACGGAGTCGGCCATCGGATGGCTCCCGACGGTCAGCGCCGCGAACCCGGCGTCCACTGCCAGACTGGCCGACCAGGCGTCCCACACCGTCGGGAGCACCACGGGGTTGCCCGGCTGATGCAACGCCAACAACGCTTCCGCACGTTCGGCAAGACTGCTCTGAATCACCATCGGAGGCTCCTCACTCCTGTTTTCTTCGTCGTACGGACCCTGGGGCGTTCAACACGGCTGCCGCAACACCATTTCCCGACGTGACCTGTCTCACGTTGCGTTCTAAATGTGGCTAGCATCGGTTGTCGTACTGTGATCCATAACACCTTCAGCCCAGGGAGGTCCCGTTGTCTACCACTACAGAATTGGCCGAACTTCACCATCTGATCGGCGGGTTGCGGCGGTGCGTGACCTCCTTGCAGGCGCGCTATGCCGACACTCCGGCAATGCGCCGGATCGTCAACGACGCCGAACGCATCCTCAATGACGTGGAACTTCTCGATATCGACGCCAATGAGCTTGCCCTAACCCAGCAAACCGCGGTGGTCTCCGGCGAGAAGATCGGAATTCCCGATACGCCCTACGACAGCACCTTCTGGCGTGACGTCGACGACGAAGGAGTTGGCGGCCACAGCCGCCGCTGACCCCGATTTAGCGGGGTGCCGTGATCTAGGTACCCTCCGATGAGTTAATGCGAAGGGGATCACAGTAGATGAGCGCACCTGCGGGTAACCGCCCTGCGACCGGCGTCTTCTCACCCGGCCGTGCCCAGATACCGCAACGCACGCTGCGGACCGACAACTGGCTCAAGGCACCGATCTGGACGGACCTCGGGTTCGCCGCATTCGTCATCTACGCGACGGTGCGCGCGTTCCAGCGGGATCACTTTTTCGTCCCGCAGTACCACTACCTGACGCCGTTCTACTCGCCGTGCCTGAGCAAGGCATGCGGTGAGGCAAGCGACTTCTGGCCGCAGATACTGCCCGCGACCGGGCCGCTGTCGCTGCTGCCGTACGCGTTCCTGTCGCTGCCGTTCCTGCTGCTGTTCCGGCTGACGTGCTATTACTACCGCGGCGCCTACTACCGCTCGGTGTGGCAGTCGCCGACCGCATGCGCAGTGGCTGAGCCGCATGCGAAATACACTGGCGAGACGCGCTTTCCGCTGATCATCCAAAACACCCACCGGTACTTCTTCTACATCGCCGGCATCATCTCGATCATCAACACCTACGACGCGATCGTCGCCTTCCACTCGGAGACCGGGCCCGGCGGCTTCGGATTCGGCCTGGGCAACATCATTCTGGTCGGCAACGTCGTGATGCTGTGGGTCTACACGATCTCCTGCCACTCGTGCCGCCACGTCACCGGCGGCCGACTGAAGCACTTCTCCAAGCATCCGGTGCGCTACTGGATCTGGACGCAGGTCAGCAAGCTGAACACCCGGCACAAGCTGTACGCCTGGATCACCCTCGGCACCCTGATGTTGACGGACTTCTACGTCATGCTGGTGGCCAGTGGCACCATCTCCGACTTGAGATTCGTTGGCTGACAAGCCAATTCAACTTGAACTAGCGAGGAAGATTCATGGCTGAACTCGAACGGCACTCCTACGACGTCGTCGTTATCGGTGCCGGCGGGGCTGGGTTGCGCGCGGTCATCGAGGCCCGCGAGCGGGGTCTGCGCGTTGCGGTGGTGACCAAGTCGCTGTTCGGCAAGGCCCACACCGTCATGGCCGAAGGTGGTTGTGCCGCCGCGATGCGCAACGTCAACACCAAGGACAGCTGGCAGGTGCACTTCGGTGACACCATGCGCGGCGGCAAGTTCCTCAACAACTGGCGGATGGCCGAGTTGCACGCGCAGGAAGCCCCCGACCGGGTGTGGGAGCTGGAGACCTACGGCGCACTGTTCGACCGCACCAAAGACGGCAAGATCAGCCAGCGCAACTTCGGCGGCCACACCTACCCTCGGCTTGCGCACGTCGGTGACCGCACCGGCCTGGAGATCATCCGCACCCTGCAGCAGAAGATCGTCTCGCTGCAGCAGGACGACAAGAAGGAACTCGGCGACTACGAGGCCCGCATCAAGGTCTTCCACGAGTGTTCGATCACCGACCTGATCAAGGACGGTGATGCGATCGCTGGCGCCTTCGGCTACTGGCGCGAGACCGGCAAGTTCATCTTGTTCGAGGCGCCGGCCGTGGTGCTGGCCACCGGCGGTATCGGCAAGTCGTTCAAGGTGTCGTCGAACTCCTGGGAGTACACCGGCGACGGGCACGCGCTCGCGCTGCGCGCGGGTTCCGGCCTGATCAACATGGAGTTCATCCAGTTCCACCCGACCGGCATGGTCTGGCCGTTGTCGGTGAAGGGCATCCTGGTCACCGAGGGTGTCCGCGGTGACGGCGGAGTTCTGAAGAACTCCGACGGCAAGCGCTTCATGTTCGACTACATCCCCGAGGTGTTCAAGGGGCAGTACGCCGAATCCGAGGAAGAAGCCGACCAGTGGCTCAAGGACAACGACTCCGCGCGCCGCACTCCTGACCTGCTTCCTCGTGACGAAGTCGCCCGTGCCATCAACGACGAGGTCAAAGCCGGTCGCGGGACCCCGCACGGCGGCGTCTATCTCGACATCGCCTCCCGCATGCCTGCCGAAGAGATCAAGCGCCGCCTGCCGTCGATGTACCACCAGTTCATCGAGCTGGCCGAGGTCGACATCACCAAGGACATGATGGAAGTCGGTCCGACCTGCCATTACGTGATGGGCGGTATCGAGGTCGATCCCGACACCGGCGCAGGCGCGACTCCGGGCCTGTTCGCCGCGGGTGAGTGCTCGGGCGGTATGCACGGCTCGAACCGGCTCGGCGGCAACTCGCTGTCCGATCTGCTGGTGTTCGGCCGGCGCGCCGGGCTCGGCGCGTCGGACTATGTGCGGGCACTGTCGCAGCGTCCCGTGGTGTCCGACACGGCGGTCGAGGAGGCCACCAAGCTGGCGCTGGCGCCGTTCGAGCCGAAGGCCAACCCCGAGAACCCGTACACCCTGCATGCCGAACTGCAGCAGTCGATGAATGACTTGGCGGGCATCATCCGCAAAGAGGGTGAACTGCAAGAGGCTCTGGTGAAGATCGACGAGCTCAAGGCGCGCTACGCCAACGTCGTCGTCGAGG
Source organism: Mycolicibacterium rhodesiae JS60 (assembly GCA_000230935.2). Classification (GTDB taxonomy): domain Bacteria; phylum Actinomycetota; class Actinomycetes; order Mycobacteriales; family Mycobacteriaceae; genus Mycobacterium; species Mycobacterium rhodesiae_B. The sequence goes on along the minus strand of AGIQ01000002.1, from coordinate 754,407 downwards.
GCGGACGCGTCTTCAACCCGGGCTGGCACCTGGCGATCGACATGCGCAACATGCTGCTGGTCAGCGAGTGTGTGGCCAAGGCCGCACTGCTGCGCACGGAAAGCCGCGGCGGCCACACCCGCGACGACCATCCGAAGATGGATGCCGCCTGGCGCAACAAGCTGCTGGTATGCCGGGTCGCCCCCGGCGACGCTGACGCTGTCGTGCCCGACGTCGACGTGACGCCCGAGCAGCAGCCGGTGATGCGGCCCGACCTGCTGGCCACGTTCGAGCTGTCCGAACTCGAGAAGTACTACACCGACGATCAACTGGCCGAGCACCCGGACCGGAAGGGCTGAGAATGGCTGCCTACAACGCGAAACTGCGGGTTTGGCGCGGCGACGAAGACGGCGGTGACCTGCAGGACTACACAGTCGAGGTCAACGACGGCGAGGTGGTGCTCGACATCGTCCACCGGCTGCAGGCCACGCAGGCCGGCGACCTCGCGGTGCGGTGGAACTGCAAGGCCGGCAAGTGCGGTTCCTGCTCGGCGGAAATCAACGGCCGCCCTCGGCTGATGTGCATGACCCGCATGTCGACGTTCGGCGAGGACGAGGTCGTGACGATCACCCCGCTGCGCACGTTCCCCGTGATGCGCGACCTGGTCACCGACGTCTCCTTCAACTACGAGAAGGCGCGGGAGATCCCGTCGTTCACTCCCCCGAAGGACCTGCAGCCCGGCGACTACCGGATGCAGCAGGAGGATGTGAACCGCAGCCAGGAGTTCCGCAAGTGCATCGAGTGCTTCCTGTGCCAGAACGTGTGCCACGTCAACCGTGACCACGAGGAGAACAAGAAGTCGTTCGCCGGCCCGCGTTATCTGATGCGGCAGGCCGAGCTGTCGATGCATCCGCTGGACACCATCGACCGGCGCGACATGGCGCAGGACGAGAACGGCCTCGGCTTCTGCAACATCACCAAGTGCTGCACCGAGGTGTGCCCCGAGCACATCAAGATCACCGACAACGCGCTGATCCCGATGAAGGAACGCGTCGCCGACAAGAAGTACGACCCGGTGGTGTGGCTGGGCAACAAGTTGTTCAGGCGCGGCTAGCTCTGTCGAGCGCGTTGACGCGCGCGCCGAGGTGGGTAGCCTCGAACCATGGGTAGCGTCCATAGCGTCAACGACATCCGCAAGGCGATCCGCGAGCTGTCCGCCCGCGCCGAACTGGCCAACAAAGAGGGCCGGTCCGACGACGCGGCCGAGATAGAGAGGCGCATCGCCGGCTATCGCGAGGAACTCGGCGAGAAGCCCTGACCCGCGGGCGGGAGCAGGCTGGGCTAGGCGCCCAGCCTGCGGAAAGTACTGCGGTGGAACACGATTGGCGGGACGTCGTGCACAGTGATGGCCTTGACCTCCAGGACCACGATGGTGTGGTCACCGGCCGGCACCAGCTGAGTGATCGAGCTCTGCATCCACACGCTGGTGCCGTGCACGAATACCGCACCGCTGGGGTGTGAGTGAGTCTCCAGCCCGGCGAAGCGGTCCCCGGTCTTGGCGGCCAGCGTGCGCGCAGCCACGTCGTGTGACTCACCGAGCAGGCTGATGCCCAGCGACGGCAGGTCCTTGAGCTTCGGCCAGGTCTCCGAATTGTTCTGCACGCAGAACGAGACCAGCGGCGGATCCAGCGACACCGGCACGAAGGTGCTGGCGGCCAGTCCGACCCGAACGCCGTCGACCTCAGCGGCGATCGCAATGACGCCGGACGGGAAATGACCGAACGCCTCACGCAGCGAGGCGGGGCTCAGCTCTGTGTCGCTCATAACACTTCTATCTTCCCATGTGACGGTGTCCCGCGGCCACAGCAGGGTCTGACACCGCTCACATGACGGTTGAGTAGCCTGGCGAAGTGCCGAACGTCTCCATCCTGTCCGTGCTGCGCGAGCGTGCTGGTCTGACGCCAGACGACGTCGCGTTCACGTTCACCGATTACGACCGGGACTGGAACGGGACCGCCGAGAGTTTGACCTGGTCGCAGCTGTACCGGCGCACGCTCAACGTCGCGCACGAGATCAGCCAACACGGTGCACCCGGCGACCGGGCACTGATCATCGCGCCGCAGGGCCTGGCCTACGTCGTCGCGTTTCTGGGGGCCATGCAGGCCGGTTTCATCGCCGTCCCGCTCTCGGTTCCGGTGCCGGGATCCCACGACGAGCGGGTCAGCGCCGTGGTCACCGATACGTCGCCGACGGTGGTGCTGACCACCTCCGAGGTGTTCGAGGTCGCCGCGCAATATGTGGACGACGGCGCCGCCGTCATCGCCACGATCGCAGTGGACACCCTCGATCTCGATGCGGCCAAAGACGTCGACACCGAGGTACCCGAGGGACCGGATATCGCCTATCTGCAGTACACCTCGGGCTCGACGCGGCTACCGGCCGGCGTGATGATCTCGCACCGCAACGTGGTCGCAAATTTCGACCAATTGATGGCCGCATACCTGCCCCATCACGGTGGCACCTTCCCACCGGAAACCAGCCTGGTCTCGTGGTTGCCGTTCTACCACGACATGGGTCTGATACTCGGGATCGCTGCACCGATCCTGTCCGGGCACCCGGCCGACCTGATGAGCCCGATCGCGTTCCTGTCTCGCCCGGTGCGATGGCTGCAAGCCATGGCCCGTCACCCGAGAGCGTGGTCGGGCGCGCCGAACTTCGCCTTCGACCTCACCGCACGGCGCGCCAGCGACGACGAATTGGCGTCCCTCGACCTCAGCGGTGTCGTCGGCATCATCAACGGAGCCGAACGAATCCACCCGGAGACTTTGGTCAGATTCAACGAACGCCTCGCGCCCAACGGCTTCCGCCCCGACGTGATCGCACCCTCCTACGGCCTGGCCGAGGCCACGGTCTACGTCACCAGCAGTGCTGCGAACCGGGTGCCGGAGGTTGCCGAGTTCGACCCGGTCGAACTGTCCCTCGGCACGGCTGTCCCCAAGGCCGGCGGATCACCGCTGTTGCGGTACCGGCTGCTGGTGTCGCCGCTGGTGCGGATCGTCGACGCGGAGACCTGCCGACCGTGCCCGGACGGCACCGTCGGCGAGATCTGGACACACGGCGAGAACGTCTCCGCCGGATACTGGCGCAAACCCGAGCAGACCGGGTCCGCATTCGGCGCCACGCTGCTCGACCCGCCCGCCGACATCCCGAAGTCGGCCTGGCTACGGACCGGTGACCAGGGCTTCATATCCGAGGGCGCGCTGTTCATCGTGGGGCGCATCAAGGACATGCTGATCGTGCGAGGCCGCAACCACTACTCCGACGACATCGAATCGACGGTGCAGAAGATCAGCAGGGGCCGGGTGGCGGCCATCGCGGTGTCCGATGAACAGGCCGAGATGCTGGTGACCATCGTCGAGTTGAAGAAGCGCGATGATCCCGACGACTACGCTGCAGTGAAAAACCATGTGATCGCAGCGATTTCGCGCGCCCACGGGTTACAGGTCGCCGACATCGTGCTGGTGGAACCTGGCTCGATTCCCACCACCACGAGCGGCAAGGTCCGCCGGGCAGCGAGCATCGAGCAGTACCGCCAAGGGCAGTTCGTGCGGCTGGATGCGTAGCTGATCACCCCGATGTGGTTCACCCTTCTGGTGATGGCTGCCGCGGTCAGTCTGGAGCCGTTTCGCATCGGGATGTCGGTCCTGATGCTCAATCGTCCCCGCCCCCATTTACAGCTGGCCGCCTTCCTGTGCGGGGGCTTCGTGATGGGCCTGACCGTCGGCGCGGTGGTGCTGTTCGCACTCGAATCCCGGATCCCGGCGTCGGCGCATTTCACCCTGCCCAGGGTGCAGGTCGTCATCGGTGCACTGGCGCTGCTGGCCGCGGCGCTGCTGGCGGTCACCAGGGGCCGCTACCGCACCCCGCCGCCATGGCTGAACCGGCTGCTCGACGGCCAATCACTGTGGGTGGCAGGCGTCGCCGGACTGGGAATCGCACTGCCCTCGATCGACTATCTGGCCGCGCTGGCGGTGATCGCCGCCGGTGCGGGCGCCCCCGAAGTCCGGTTCGCGGCGTTGGTGACGTTCAACGTGGTGGCCTTCGCGCTGGTGGAGATTCCGCTGCTGGCCTATCTGGTGGCCCCTCAGCGCACGCATGCGGCGATGACCGCGCTGCACGGCTGGGTCCGTGCCCGGCGCAGGCGCGAGGTGGCGATGCTGCTGGCCGTTGTCGGTGTCGTGCTGCTGACCGCGGGCCTACTCGGCGTCTAGTGCGCGCTCGGGCCGTGGTCCAAGACGTACTGGAAGCCCGCCAACAACTGCGAAATCGGGTCGGTGCCACCGCCGAACGCCGCTTGGGTGGCCGGCGCGGTGACGGCCGCGGGGTCGTAGCCGATCACCGGATCGACCTCGATCGGCGCGGTCAACGGATCATCGTTGCGTGAATATCCGGAATCCACCATCGGTTTCAGGACGCCGTCCAACTGATTCAGAGTGCCTTCGTCGACGCCGAGGTACTTGAACGGCATCACCAACGGCAGATGCTGTTCGGGGATCAGGTACGTCGTGGTCTTCGCTCCCCGGGAATTGACTGTCGTCCGGATGTTCTGCGGCGGAACCATACTGGGGTTGGTGAAGGCCACCGCGGTGTGACCGGTGGCCAGTCCCACGACGGCGTTGAGCATCGCCATCCAGTTGTCCTGCCGGTCCGGCCAGTCGGCGATGCTGTCGTAGGCGGAGACGAAACGGTAGGAGTCGTACTGGCTGTCGATCTGGGGCGGGATCCGGTAGTCCAGCGCGGGAACGACGCTGCCGACCGGGAAGTTCTGGGTCAGGAAGCCTTCACCGAAGGCGTGCGGCGCAATCGGATCGCCAAATGTGGCGAAGGACAACTGATCTGGCGGCGGCGCGTTCGGATCGGTAGCCAGGCGGTTCTGCACGGCATTGAGCACCATCGCGCCTTCGGAAAGCCCGATCGCCGTGCCCTGACCGCCGGCCTGGATCGCTCGCATGACGTTGCCTTCGCCTTCGTCGACCGATTCGCCGATGCTCGGGCCGTCGATACCCAGGCCGGGGAAGTTGTCGTCGAGCCTGCCGATACCGGGGAACAGCCGCTCGAGGGTGTGGCCCTGAACCTGTCCCGCGGGGTAGTCGACTATCTGCCGGTTGAGGCCCGGGAACCAGTCGGCGCCGGTGCGGCGGATGTACTCGTCATAGGGGATGCCGAGAACATGGGCGCCGCCCAGCGCGTATCCGCGACCCGGTGTGCCGATCGGCGTCGGCCCGTTGTCGTTCGGCCCGTTCGGCGATGGCTGATCTGCGGTCGCGATTCCGCCGGTCGCGGTCAGGGTGACCGCGGTGGTCACCGCAGCGAGTAGCTTCTTCATGCGTTACCGCTTCCCTGCGATTTGATCCGTGACGGCCACCAGTTCGCCTTTCCGACCAGAGTAGCCATGGCGGGCACCGTGACGGTCCGGACCAGGAATGTGTCCAGCAGGATTCCGACCCCGATGACGAACCCGCCCTGCACCACGGTACCGATGCTGGAGAACAGCAGTCCCCACATCGATGCCGCGAAGATCAGACCGGCCGCGGTGATGACGCCGCCGGTCGAGGACAGCGTCCGGATGACGCCGTAGCGCGTGCCGCCGAACGATTCGTCCCGCAACCGCGACGCGAACAGCAGGTTGTAATCGGCGCCGACCGCGACCAGCACCACGAACGCGAGCGGCGGGACGGTCCAGTGCAACTGTTGACCGAACAGATATTGGAACGTCAAGACACCGATACCCAACGCAGCGAAGTACGAAAGTACCACGGAGCCAACCAGATACAGCGGTGCGATGATCGCGCGCAGCAACAGCATCAAGGTCAGCAGCACCACGATCAACGTGATCGCGATGATGAACCGAATGTCCTTCTGGTAATAGTCGCGGGTGTCCCGCAACGCCGCGGGATAGCCGCCCATCGACACCGTGGCATCGGCAAGGGTGGTGTTCGGCTGCGCACCGCGGGCAGCGTCACTGATCGCGTTGACCTGGTCCATCGCCGCCGCGCTGAACGGATCGAGCTTGGTCAGCACCAGATACCGCACCGAATGCCCATCCGGTGAGATGAACATCTTGGAGGCCATCTTGAAGTCGGGCAGATCGAGGACTTCGGGCGGAATGTTGAATCCCGCCATGGCGGGGCTCGCGGCGTCCTGCTTCATCGATAGCAGGAATGCGGCAGCCTGATCGAGCCCGGTCCGCATGAATTGAATCTGGTCGACGACCTGGTCCACACCGTTGGCGACGTCCCGGCTGCCGCTGGCGGCGCGGTCGGCGCCTTGCCGAAGTTTGTTGGTGCTTGCCTGCGCGCCGCCGGGCGAGTCCAGCCCCATGGTGTGCATGACTTTGGTCAGCCTGCCGAAGGCACCGCTGAGCTGGTTGAGCGCCGCATCGAGGGACTGCTTGTCCTGCATCGACTGCAACTGCGCGGCAAGGGAGTTGATCTCATCGAGCGTTCCGTCGTTGCGCGCGTCGACCAATTGTTGGAAATGGCCGCGGGTTTCGGCGCAGGACGGGTCCAGGTCACAGACCGCGTTGCCGTGCAGCGCAACGAGAACCGGTCCCACCCAGGCGAACAGATCCTTGACGGCCTGGACATTTATTCCCATCGAATTGCCGAGCCGGTTCCCCGCGTTGACGAGCTTGGCCGCGACTTCGACGTTCTTGACCAGCTTGTCGCCGCCGTATTGGCCCTTGATCGTCGTGAACGCGTCGACCATGCTCTGGATGCTGCTGGCGATCCCGTTCACCTGACCGCGCACGTCGCCGAGGTTGTTGGCAAGCGTGTTGGCCCCGCCGGCAAGACGATTCAGGTCGTTCATGTTGGCGGAGATCATCGCCGCGCCATTGCCCAGCTGAGTACCGACCAGGCCTGCCTGAAACGTCGCCCTGAACTCTTGCGGCACAGATCCTGTCGGCCGGGTGATGCCGCTGACCAGCGCGATGTTCGGCACCTGGCTGATGCGCTCGGCCATCTGCTCCAAATCCGCGAGGGCTTGCGGGCTGCGCAAGTCACGGGGTGAGCGAATCAGCACGTAGGACGGGATCGACTGGTTGAGGTCGAAATGGCGTTCCAGCGCGGTGTAGCCGACCGAACTCGGGTCCGAGGCCCGCACCGCCTTGCGGTCGTCGTAGTTGTATTTCGCCAACCCCACACAGCTGGCGAGCAGGATCAGGATCAGGACGCTGGCGACCAGATGGACCCGCGGCCGGCGCACGATGCGGATCCCCGAGCGGCGCCACCACCTTGCGGTCAGCTCGCGGCGCGGCGTGATCCAGCCGCGCGGACCGGCGAGGACCACGATGGCCGGCAACAAGGTGAGCGCCGCGAGGTATGCCACGCCGACGCCGATGGCCGAGGACACGCCAACGGTGGAGAACACGCCCATTTTCGCGAAGCTGATGCCCAGGAACGTGATTCCGATGGTGGCAGCGGACGCGGTGATCACCTTGCCCACCGAGCCCAAGGCCTGGCGCACCGCGGCATCAGAGCTTTCCCCGCGCCGCACGTAGTCGTGATAGCGGCTGATCAGGAACACCGCGTAATCCGTTCCGGCACCGGCGATCATCGCGCTCAACAGAATGATGGCCTGATTCGACACTCCCAGCCCGGTCACATTGGACAGGCCGGCGACCACGGATTGCGCGATCACCAGGGACATGCCGATCCCGATCAACGGCAACAGCATGGTGATCGGGTTGCGGTACACCACGAGGAGCACGAGTAGAACCAAGATGCCGATCGCGAGTTCGATTGGCAGCCGGTCTCGTTCGCCGGCGACGGTGAGGTCGGCCACGGTGGCGGCCGGTCCGGTCAGGTGCACTTCCAGCGGACTACCCGCGGTGTTCTGTTTGACGATGTTGGCCACCCGCTGGTAGGCGGCGTAGGACTCCGGGGTGCCCAATGCGCCCTTCAGCCCCACCGGAACGACCCAGGACTTGTTGTCCTTGCTCGTTAAAAAAGAACGCAGCGCCGGTGTTTCGACAAAGTCCTGCAGCATCACAACGTCGTGCTGATCTTCGCGCAGCGCGGTGACCAGCTTGCGGTAGGTCGCTTCGTGCGCGGGGCTTAGTCCACGCTCGTCGGTCAGGACCACCAACAGCAGGTCGTCTCCACCGGGTTCGGAGAACGCTTCGGTCATCTGCCGGGCCGCCACGCTGGACGGAGCGTCGCCGGGCAGCATGGCCAGCGGGTGCTTCTGAGCCATGTCGTTCAAGCTCGGGAACGTCAGCGGTAGCGCCACCGCCAGTGCGACCCAGAGCCCGATCACTGCCCAGGGCCATCGCACTACGAAATCGGCTAGCCGTCGCACAACATCCTCACCGCGCGCCAGACCGTCAGGCCTCGCGCTCCTTCACTGCATCAAACTTCACTGAATCCAACAAGAACCTCACCATTGCCCGCTGTCGGCGATCCGTTCGCACACGGACTTCATCGCCTCGATGTAACGGGCGACCGATTTCTGAGCGATCGGATTGTCCGGAAACATCACCGCCATGGCAGTGCCGGCCTCGTACCGGAATATATAGATCGTCAGCTGGTAGCTGAACCGTCCGTCGGAGTAGATGCCGATGTTGTTCGAATAGCCCATGTCAGCGGCCGCGAGCACGGCGTTCAGTGGTGCGGCGCCGCCGTGAAGAAAGTTCGAGACCGGGAAATTCGGGTGCGGCTTCTCCAACCACGGGGCCAGTTCCAGCACGCGGTAATACGGCACCCGCGCCAGACTCAGTCCCGAATCGAACGACGTCTGCGCCGCCCATGCGGCTTCTGCGAACGTCGTCGCGGCGATCGGGACGGTGATCGGGACCAGGCCGGTGAACCAACCCTGCGTGGTGAAGTTATCCGACGTCCTGCGGGTGTCTCTCGGCGTGAGTCCGTAATATGTTGTCGCGCCTGTCAATTCATGCTCGACCATGGCGGTGCAGGCATACAAACCACCGACGAAGCGAACTCCGGCCGCCACGCACGCCGACTCGAACCTAGCGGTCTGGTCGGCATCCAAGATCATCTCCCCGACCATGTCAGCCACGGTCGGTTCGTGCGGATTGCCCAGCGGCAGCGGGAACTCAGGCATCGTGTTGTTGTTGTTCTCGGCAAACTCGATCCAGGCCCGGACCTCCGGGGAATCCACGGTCAAATCGGCCGTGGACTGCTGCTCCTGGCGGCAGAAATCGTCGAAGCTTCCGGCCTCCGGCAGAGCCATCGGCTGACCCGTCATCGTCAATGACGTGTACATGCCGTGGGCTTCGAGCATGGTGATCCCGATCAGCGCCGCGTCCCCGTGGACGTGGTCGATGCTGGCGTAGAAATCGAAGTGATCCTCACCCTGTACCACGCCGAAAGAAAAGCAACCCCATTCCAGCGGAGTGGGGATGTCGACAATATGCTTACGCGCATCCTCAGCGCCCATTACGCCGTTGTCGATGGGCTCGAATTCAATATCGGCGGCATCGAGTATGGTCCGCCGGACAATGTCGCCTGATCCGGTGTATTCGAACCAACTCCGATAGGTGTCATGACGGCGCAGATACGCGTTGAGCGCGTGATTCATGGCCTCGATATCACACTGACCAGGAACTTCACAGGTAGCGATAATCTGCCGCGAATAATCGAGACCGGCGGCGTCCTGTTCGTATACACCACGAATGTGCTGCCCCTGCATATAGCTGACGGGCACCGAACTCACGGGCGCTTGCCGCGCTTTCTCCATTGCCGCTTTTGTCGGGTGCCAGGAGATCACCACACCGGGGCTCGGCGACCAATCATCGATTGTGCCGATTGTAATCTTCCCGATATGCAAAATTCCCCTCCCGGATCTGGGCGGCAGCGGCCACGAGACCGGCAACGCCGGTGGCCAGACCAAGATAGCGCCTGTCACTGTGACGGTCGGCGGTCGACCCGGAAAGCCCCTGGTCAGAAGTAGTGTTCAAAGGCCCTGATCGAGGGGGTAACGCCTGGCCACGTACGCGTCGACAACAAGTTGAAACCCGTTGGTTCAGCAACGTACATGCAATACTGGCCGTCGGGAGATGAGCCGGCCGTCGCAGTCGGGAGATGACCGGGCAGTGGCCGATCGGAACCTAATCTTGGCCCTGACGTGGTCTCCCGCAGTGGATCGACCCAAATCGATCCCAACGACGCAGTACCGGCCCGACGCGGAGAGCACAACCTGATGGCATTAACCGAACATCCGACGCAGCAGGCACCCCGCTTCGCGATCGTCGGCTACGCGGCCCGTTTTCCCGGTGCCGCAGATGCGGACCAGTACTGGGACCTCCTGCACGATGGGCGGGACGCGGTCACCGAGGTGCCCCAGGACCGGTGGGACGTCGAGGAGTTCTTCGACCCGGACCCAGATGCCCCGGGCAAGATTGTCACCCGACGCGCCGGGTTCATCGACGACGCGACCGGGTTCGACGCACCGTTCTTCGGAGTCTCGGCGCGCGAAGCCAAGGTGATGGACCCGCAGCATCGGCTGCTGTTGGAGACCGCATGGCAGGCTGTCGAGCATTCCGGCACCGCGCCAACATCTTTGGCGAACACCCGCACGGGGGTGTTCGTCGGACTGGCCACCCATGACTTCCTCGGGATGGCTTCCGACGCACTGACCTACCCCGAGATCGAGGCCTACCTGGCAATCGGGACGTCCAGCGCCGCCGCGGCCGGCCGGATCAGCTATCGGCTGGGGCTGCAAGGGCCCGCGGTCACCGTCGACACCGCGTGCAGCTCGTCGCTGGTGGCGATTCATCAGGCCTGCCAGGCACTGCGCCTCGGCGAATGCGACCTCGCGCTGGCCGGCGGCGTCAACGTCATGCTCAGCCCGGCCACCATGATCACGTTCTCGCACTCCCGGATGCTGGCACCCGACGGCCGCTGCAAGACCTTCGACGCGGCCGCCGACGGCTACGTGCGCGGCGAGGGCTGCGGTTTCGTCACCATCAAGCGCCTGGAAGACGCGCTGCGCGACGGTGACCATATCCGGGCCGTGATTCGCGGCAGCGCCGTCAACTCCGACGGCGCATCGGGCGGCCTGACGGTGCCGAACGGTGTGGCGCAGCAGCGGGTCATCGGCGAGGCGCTGGAATGTGCGGGTCTGGCGCCCCGCGATATCGGCTACCTGGAGGCGCACGGGACCGGGACGTCGCTGGGCGATCCGATTGAGGTCCAGGCGGCTGCCGCAGCGCTGGGCAGGGGCCGCGACGCGGACCAGCCGCTACTGATCGGCTCTGCCAAGACCAACATCGGGCATCTGGAAGCCGCCGCGGGCATCGCCGGGGTCCTCAAGGTCGTCCTGGCGCTCGAGCACCAGGAGCTGCCGAAGCACCTGAATTTTCGCAATCCGTCGCCGCACATCCCGTGGGACCGGATCCCGGTGAAAGTCGTGGACCAACCGGTGGCCTGGGAACGCTCCGAGCGGCCCCGGATCGCCGGCGTCAGCTCGTTCGGCTTCAGCGGCACCAACGCACACGTCATCCTCGAAGAGGCACCGCAAGCGGCACCCGCCGAGCCGGCGGCGCCGGCCGATGACCGCCGGTTCATGGTGCTGCCGCTGTCGGCCCGCACCCCGGCCGCCCTGGTGCAGACCGCAGAGCGGTACCGCAGCTGGCTCGGTGCGCATCCGGAGGCGACGCTGGCCGACGTGTGCCTGACGGCAGGTGCCGGTCGCGCACACTTCGAGCACCGGGCCGCCCTGGTGGTCAATTCCCTGGAGTCCGCACGCGAGCTGCTCGGTGCGCTCACCGACGACCTGCCCGCCCCCGGCCTGGTGCGCGGCGACTCCGTCGACGCGCCGAAGACCGCGTGGCTGTTCCCCGGACAGGGCAGCCAGTACGCGGGCATGGCCCGGGAATTGTTCGAAACCGAGCCGGTGTTCGTCGAGACCATGACTCGATGCGCGGAGGCCGTTGCCGACGTACTCGAAAGACCCCTCCTGGACCTCATCTTTGACGCCGATGGTGCGGAAACTCTGAAGCAGACCCGCAACGCTCAGCCCGCGATCTTCGCGGTGGAGATGGGCCTGGCTCGGCTCTGGCAATCGCGAGGCTTCGAACCGGATGTGGTGCTCGGACACAGCGTCGGCCAGTATGCGGCGGCCTGCGTGGCCGGCGTGTTCAGCCTCGAGGACGGTGCCCGGCTGCTGGCCGAGCGCGGCCGTCTGTTCGGTGATCTACCGGCGGGCGGGCGGATGTGCGCGATCTTCGCCGACCCGGACCGCGTAGAGCGTCTCACCGACGAGTTCCCCAGCCTCTCGGTGGCCGCCTACAACGGCGCCAACACCGTTTTGTCCGGGCCCGCAGCAGATTTGGAGCGTGCGGTCACCCAGCTGACCGACGACGGCGCCCGCTGCGACTGGCTGGACACCAGCCACGCGTTCCACTCGGCGCTGCTGGATCCCGCTCTCGACGCGTTCGAGGCGTATGCGAGCGGGTTTGAATTTGCTGCGCCGCAACGGATCCTGGTCTGCAACCGGACCGGCGCAACCCTGGGGCGAAACGCCAACCTCGACGGCTCGTATTGGCGTCGCCATGCCCGGCAGCCGGTTCAGTTCGCCAAAAGTGTTGCCACACTGGCCGAGCTCGGCTGCGCACTTCTGCTCGAGGTCGGTCCGCAGCCGGTTCTCACGGCCGCAGCACTGCGCGCATGGCCCGACCCGGCGACCGCGCCCAAGGCGGTTCCGTCCCTGCGCCGCAACGGCGCCGACCACCGGCAGGTCACCGAAGCCCTGGCCAATGTCTACGTCGCCGGACACCTGCCCGACTTCGCCGCGCTGATCCCGCACCCGGCTCACAAGCTCGACCTGCCCACCTACCCGTTCCAGCATCGTCAGTACTGGTTCAACAGCCAGCAGATTCAGACTGCCGCAAACCAGGGCGCCGCCACGGAGGCCGTCCGCCTGCTCGAGGACGGCCGGATCGAAGAGCTCGCCGCACTGCTCGATGGCCCGAGCGGCGGGAGTCAGTCGACCGCCGAGGTCCTGAGTAGGCTTGCCGCACAACATAATCTGCAGCGAAGCGCCCAGTCCATCGCGGACATCCGATACGAGATCCGCTGGGAGAGGTCCAAGAACTCCTCCCCCGCCGAGCTCGGTGAAGGCACCGCGTGGCTGCTGATCGGCGATGACACCGCCGTCATGCGGCCCGTGATCGACGTGCTGACCACCAACGGGCATCGGCACCGCATCCTCGGGCTACCGGTGTCTGACGCCGACGAGGAACGGCTGGTCGAGGAATTGCGGTCCGCGGCCCAAGACGAGCCCGGCCTGCGCATCCTCCACATCGCCGCGCTGGACTCCGACGGAGCGCCCTCGATGCGCTCACTGCTGCGGATGCAGCACCGCATCCTGGGCGGCACCCAGCGACTGTTCCGGGCCGCTGCCGCCGCCGAACTGCGCACCCCGATCTGGGTGAGCACCCATGGTGCACAACGCGCTACCGACGCCGACACCGTGGCTCCCGAGCAGAGCAGCCTGTGGGGCTTCTGCCGCGCCGCCGCGCTGGAGTATCCCCAGGTGTGGGGCGGACTGGTCGATCTGTCCGGGCGCGGCGCCGACGAGTGGTCGCGATTGATCAAGCAGGTCGTCACGACATCGCCCGGCGAGGACCAGATCGCGCTGCGCGGGGACGCCGTGCTGGTTCCCCGGCTGGTTCGCCGAACCGGCCAGCCGAACACGACACCGCTGGAGCTTCGTTCCGACGCAACGTATCTGGTCACCGGCGGGCTCGGCTCGCTCGGACTGGAGATCGCAGGATACCTGGCTGCGCACGGCGCCAAGCAGTTGGTGCTGACCGGCCGGCGCGCACCCAGCGAAGCCGCCCGACGTCGCATCGAAGGCTTCCGGGAGCAGCATGGCTGCGACGTCCGGGTGATCGCGGCCGACGTCGCCGACCCGCACGAAGTCGCACGCCTGCTCACCACGGTGCAGGCCGAACTTCCCGCACTGAGGGGTGTCGTCCACGCCGCCGGCGAGAACAACACCACCCCGCTGAGCTCGCTCGACAGCGCTGAAGTGGATCGGGTTTTCTCCGGGAAGGTCTGGGGCGCTTGGTATCTGAGCGAGGCCAGCGCGGACCTGCAGCTGGACTTCTTTCTGTTCACCTCCTCGATCTCCTCGGTGTGGGGTAGCTACGGCCAGGCCGCCTACAGCGCGGCCAATGCCTTCCTCGACGGGTTGACCTGGCGACTGCGCGAACAGGGCGTCCCGGGGATCAGCGTGAACTTCGGACCTTGGTCGGCGGGTATGGCCGACCAGGACGCCCGCGCACAACTGGATCGGCGCGGCATCCGGACCCTCTCGCCGTCAGACGCGTTGGCCGGGCTGGCCGACGTCATGGCCGGTGCAGGTGCACAAGGCCCGGCGGAAGCAGTGGTGGCGCGCATCGACTGGACTCGCTTCCTGCCGATCTACCTGCAGGCCGGCCGACGCGAACTGCTGTCCGAGGTGGCCCGTGAGGTTCCCGAGTCGGTGTCCGCGACGACCACCGCCTCGGGTACCACCCGGCTGGTCGAGCAACTCACGGCCGCCCCTGTGCAACAGCGCAAGAAGCTCGTCCTCGAACACCTCCGCAACACCGTCGCCGAGGTGACCCGCATCGACGCATCGGAAATCCGCGAAGAGGCCGGGTTCTTCGATCTCGGCATGGATTCGCTGATGGCCGTGGAACTTCGGCGCCGGCTGGAGCAGGCGGTCGGCAAGGAACTGCCCGCGACTCTCGCGATGGATTTCCCGCGGCTGTCCGATGTAGCCGACTACCTCCTGTCCGACGTGCTCAACCTCAACGAGCGGGCCGGCAGTCAGCTTGCGGCCCAACCGTCCTCGCTGGCCACCTCTGCGACCGACGAACCGATCGCCATCATCGCCGTCGCCTGCCGGTTTCCCGGTGCGCCCGATGCCGATGCGTACTGGGACGTGCTGTCCGGCGGAGTTGACGCGATCCGGGAGATCCCCGAAGACCGGTTCGACGTCGACCAGTTCTACGACCCGGATCAGCAGACACCGGGCAAGATCTACACCCGCAGTGGCGGATACCTCGAGAGCGTCGACGGATTCGATCCGGAGTTCTTCGGCATCTCGCCACGCGAAGCGGTATGGATCGATCCCCAGCAGCGCCTGATGCTCGAAATATCCTGGGAGGGCCTGGAAAGAGCAGGGTACTCACCGACTTCGTTGCGCGGCAGCCGAACCGGCGTCTTCGTCGGCGTCGGCGCCAACGAGTACTCGCATCTCCTGTCGGGCGAGTCGGTCGAGAACCTCGAGGCGCACTTCATCACCGGCAACGCACTCAACGCCATTGCCGGCCGAGTGGCGTTCACCCTCGGCCTGGAGGGCCCGGCGATGGCAGTGGACACCGCCTGCAGCTCGTCGCTGGTCGCCGTCCATCAGGCCAGCCAGGCGCTGCACTCCGGCGACTGCGACATGGCCATCGCCGGTGGCGTCAACGTCCTGTTGAGCCCGGCGTCCATCGTCGCCGCATCACGCGCGCGGATGCTGGCTCCCGACGGCCGGTGCAAGACGTTCGACGCGGCCGCGGATGGCTACGTGCGCGGTGAGGGCTGCGGCGTGCTGGTGCTCAAGCGGCTGTCCGACGCGCAGCGCGACGGCGACCGGGTCTGCGCGGTCATCCGAAGCAGCGCGGTCAACCAGGATGGCGCCTCCAGCGGCTTGACGGTGCCCAATGGTGGTGCGCAACAACGCCTTATCACCGCGGCGCTGACTCGTGCCGGCCTCACCGGCGATGACGTCGACTACCTCGAAGCGCACGGCACCGGCACGCCACTGGGAGATCCGATCGAGGTGCAGGCGGCCGCGGCGGTCTATGGCGCAGGCCGCGATCCCGGCCGTCCACTGCTGATGGGAACCGCCAAGACCAACATCGGACACCTGGAGTCCGCCGCGGGTGTCGCCGGTCTGGTCAAGGTCGTGCTGTCACTGCAGCACGAACTGCTGCCGCAGAACCTGCACTTCCACAACCCGTCGCCGCACATCCCGTGGGACTCGCTGCCGGTGCAGGTGGTGGACAAGCCGACGCCGTGGTACGCCAACGGCAGGCCGCGCCGCGCCGGGGTCAGCTCGTTCGGGTTCACCGGGACCAACGCGCACGTGCTGATCGAAGAGACGCCGCAACCCCCTGTGTCCGACGATGCCGCCGACGAACCGGTCGACAGTGCGAACGCTCCCGATGTGCTCCGCGAGCCGCTGAGCCTGCTGCCGCTGTCCGCGCGGTCCGCGCAGGGCCTGACCGCGCTGGCTGCCCGCTACTCCACCTGGCTCGCGACGCACCCAGAAGCCGCCCTGGCCGACGTGTGCTTCACCGCCGGTGCGGGCCGATCCCACTTCGAGCACCGGGCCGCCGTGGTTGCCACGTCCGGCCAAGAAGCCAAGATGCTGCTTGACGATCTGGTGGCGAATCGCCTGCGTCCGGGCGTGATCCGGGGCGAATGCACCGACCCGCCCACCACCGCGTGGTTCTTCCCCGGCCAGGGCAGCCAATACCCCGGCATGGCGCGCGAATTGTTCGACACCGAACCGGTATTCGCCGACACGGTGCGGCGCTGCGCGCAGGCCGTCGACCCGATGCTGCCGACTCCGCTGCTCGACGTGCTGTTCTCCGGTGATCGTGAAGCCGCAGAGACATTGCGACACACGTCATTTGCCCAACCTGCGATCTTCGCCGTCGAGATGGGCCTGGCCCGGCTGTGGCAGTCGTGGGGCATCGAGCCCGACGTGGTGCTGGGGCACAGCGTGGGCCAGTACGCGGCGGCGTGCGTGGCCGGCGTGTTCAGCCTCGAGGACGGCGCACGGTTGATCGCCGAACGCGGCCGGCTGTTCGGCAGCCTGCCGGCAGGCGGCCGGATGGTTGCGGTGTTCGCCGATCCCGAATATGTCGAGCGGGCCGCAACCGCCTTCCCGCGAGTTTCGGTCGGCGCCTACAACGGCCGCAACACAGTGCTGTCGGGTCCGGGTGAAGATCTGGAACAGATCGTCGCGACCTGCAGCGAGGACGGCACACGCTGCACCTGGCTGGAGACCAGCCACGCCTTCCACTCGGAACTGCTGGATCCGGTGCTCGACGAATTCGAATCATTCGCAACGCAATTCGACTACGCGGTGCCGTCGCGGCCGCTGGTCTGCAACCGGACCGGCACCGTGCTCACCAGCGAGACGCCGATCAACGCGCAGTACTGGCGGCGACACTCCCGCCAGCCGGTGCAGTTCACCGAGAGCGTGCGCACCGTAGCCGCACTGGGCTGCTCGGTGGTGATGGAGATCGGCCCGCAGCCGATCCTGACCGCGGCCGCGCTGCAGATCTGGCCCGAGTCCGCGGCTACTCCGCGCGCGATCGTATCACTGCGCAAGGGCGCCAATGCCCAGCGCCAAATCACCGAGGCGCTTGCCACGGCCTATATCTGCGGTCACCGGCCGGACTTCGCTGCCAGGTACCACACCCCGGGGCGCCGGCTCGAACTGCCGACCTACCCGTTCCAGCGCCGCCGGTACTGGCCCAAGACGTCTGGAATTCGGGTCGATGGTACGGCCGCATCCGGAATCCTGGGCAGTGCCAAGGATCTGGCGTCCGGCGACACCGTTTACACCAACGTGCTGTCGGTCAAGACGCAGCCGTGGCTGGCGCATCACGTCATCTACGGCACCGTCGTCGTCCCCGGCGCGACGTACGCGGCGATGGCACTGGCTTCTGCAGGGGCCCCCGCGCGGGTGAAGGAAGTGTTCTTCTACGAGCCGATCATCCTGCCGGACAAAGCGTCCCGCGAAGTCCAGCTCACCCTCCATCCAGTCGACGACGGCTGGAAGTTCCAGGTGCACAGTCGGCCCTTCGGCGTTCGCGATGCCGAATGGTCGCTGAACGCCGACGGAACCCTGCTGACCGGCGCCGAACCGGAGGCCGAAGCACAGGACGCCCGGGTGTCGCCCGCCGAGGCGGTCGAGCAGATGAATCGCATTCGCCCGCAAGAACTGTTCGACATCTTCCACGACATGGAACTGACCTGGGGGCCGACCTGGACGACCTCACTGAAGTCCTTGTGGGTCGGCGAAGGCGAGGCGATCGGTGACATCGCCGTCGGCGACGAACTCGGCGAGCACCTGGGCATCGAGCCGATCCACCCGGTGCTGCTCGACCTGTGCACCGGCGTGGTGTTCCCCGCATTCCCCGCGACTCTGGCCGCCGAACAGGGCATGACCGATCTCTTCCTGCCGCTGCGGTACGGCCAAGTTCGTCTACACGAGAAGATGCCGCGGCGGTTCTTCTGCCGGGCGCGCTGGCACGAGAACGCCGTCACCAACGAAACCCAGGTGTTCGACCTCGATTTCGTCGATCGCGACGGGCTTGTGCTGGGCGGAATCAGCGAGTTCACGCTTAAGCGGGCCCCGCGTGAGGCGCTGCTGCGCGGGCTGGGTGGCGACTCGACCCGGCTGCTGTACACCCTCGGCTGGCAAGAGGCCGCGGCACCGGCGGTGGAAGCCACCGACGAAGCCAAGACCGCGACGGGCACCTGGCTGATCGCCGGATTCGACGCGCTAGCGGCCGACGTGCCAGGAGCCGCCACGGTCGCCGACGCCACCGACGCGCAGTCCTGGCAGCGGGCATTCGCCGAGGCCGCCGAACGTGGCGCTCCGGTCAGCGGAATCGTCTGGCACAGTTCCGGACACACCGGACCCGATGGTTCGACGACCGACCTGGCCGCGCGACTCGAGGCCGAGGTCGCGACCTTGCTCGGTGCCGCGCAGACCGCGCTTGCCGAGGGCAACCACTCGCTGGCCGACGGGTTGTGGATCGTCACCGAGCGAGCGGTCGCCACCGAACCCGGTGAACCGGTCGATCCCGCCCAGGCGGCACTGTGGGGATTCGGGCGCACCCTGATCGCCGAACAGCCGAGCCTGCGCGTTCGCTTGATCGACGGTGATGGCAGCGAGGAGTCTCTGAGCTGGCTGGCCGGGGCACTCGGGGCCCCGGTGACCGAACCCGAAATGGCGGTGCGGCAAGGACGTTTCCTCGTGTCTCGGCTGCTGCACTGGGCGCGCAGCGGGCAGCTGCCGATGCCCCGCAGCGACGACTACACACTGGCGCCGACCGAGCGCGGCGCGATCGACAACCTGCGGCTGAGCGAGGTGGAGGTCACCGCGCCCGACGCGAACGAGGTGCAGGTGCGGATCGAGGCCGCCGGCCTCAACTTCCGCGACGTGCTCAACGTGCTGGGTCTCTACCCCGGCGATCCGGGCCCGATCGGTGGCGACCTGTGCGGTGTCGTCACCGAAGTGGGTTCCGAGGTCACCGGATTCGAAGTCGGCCAGCGGGTCTTCGGCTCGATGCAAGGGGCATTCGCCAGCCGGCTGAACGTTCCGGCGCCGCTGCTGGCCACGGTGCCCGACGACATCAGTGCGGTCGACGCGGCGACGATTCCCGCTGCGGCACTGACGGTTCGGCTCGCCTTCGACTGGGCGCAGCTCAAGCCCGGCGACAAGGTGCTGATCCACGCTGCCAGTGGCGGCGTCGGGTTGGCCGCGGTCCAGATGGCGCGCCATCAGGGCGCGATCGTCTATGCCACCGCCAGCAAGTACAAGCAGGAAACCTTGCGCGCGATGGGCGTTGAGCACGTCTACGACTCGCGGACAACGGATTTCGCGGATCAGATATTGGAGGCAACGGACGGCCAGGGTGTTGACGTCGTGCTCAACTCACTGACCAACGAGGGCTTCATCGAGGCGACCGTCCGTGCAACCGCGCAGGGCGGCCGGTTCGCCGAGATCGCCAAGCGCGATATCTGGACCGCTGAACAGATGGCCGAGCTGCGTCCCGACATCAACTACGAGATCGTCGCGCTGGACGTCACGATGATGACCAACCCCGACCACATCCAGCGTCTGATGGCCGAGGTGTCCGACGGGTTGGCCACCGGGCAGTGGAAACCGGTGCCCGCCGAGGTCTACCCGCTGACCGAGGCCAGAACGGCGTTCCGCCGGATGCAGCAGGCCCGACACATTGGCAAGATCGTGGTGCAGATGCCGAAACCACTACAGCCGCGCGGCGATCGGAGCTACCTCATCACCGGCGGTCTTGGCGCATTGGGTCTGCACACTGCGACATACCTGGCCCAGCTCGGTGCCGGCGACATCGTGTTGACGAGCCGCCGCGCCGCGGACGCCGAGGTAGAACGCGCCATCGAGGCGATCACCGAGCGCTTCCACTGCCGGATCCATGTCTTCCCGGCCGACGTCGGCATCGAGTCCGAGCTGGCCGAGTTGCTTGCCAAGATCCGCGCCGAATTGCCGCCGCTGGCCGGCGTGGCGCATCTAGCCGGTGTGCTCGACGATGCGCTGCTGCCGCAGCAGGATCTGGCGCACTTCCAGGCGACCTTGGGACCCAAAGCCTATGGCGCACATCACCTTCACCGACTGACCAAGGACGACGCGCTCGACTTCTTCATCATGTACTCGTCGGCGTCGGCAGTGATGGGTTCGCCCGCGCAGGCCAACTACGCCACCGCGAACGCCCTGTTGGATGGGCTGGTGGCCCACCGGCGAGCACAGGGGTTACCGGCCACCGCGGTCAACTTCGGCCCCTGGGGTCACGGCGGTATGGCCAGCTCGGCGGCCGCACTGGCCAACCTCAGCGCCCAGGGCATGATGCCGCTCGAGCCGTCGGCGGCGCTGGCCGCACTCGGCGAGGCCATTCGGCACGGCGCGGCGCATGCCACCGTCCTCAAGGCCAACTGGCAGCGGACCGCGAAGATGCTGGGCGGCATCCGTCCGCCCCTTCTCGATCAGGTACTGCCCACTGACGGCGGAGTCGTCGCCGGTGACAGCGAGTTGCTCCGGCAGCTGCAGGAAACGCCGGTCGCACAGCGGGCTGCGTTCATCACGGAGTTCCTCCAGCGCGAGGTGCAGGGCTTCCTGCGACTGGCCCAGCCGCCGGCAGCCACTAGCAGGTTCCTGGACCTTGGCACGGATTCGCTGATGGCAGTCGAACTGCGTAACCGGTTGTTCGGACAGTTCGGCGGCAAGTTCGACATCAGCCCGACCGCGGTGTTCGACTACCCGACTCTCGGGGAACTCGCCGAGCATCTGGTGTCGCAGCTGCCCGATTCGGATGCGCCGTCGACCGAGGCGGAAGCATCGGCCGAGACCGAGCCGGTTTCCGAACCCGCGCCCACGCCCGCACCGGAGAACTGACGACCGTCGCTGCGGTAGCGGTGTGACCAACATCGCACCGCTGCCGGCGTGTCCGACGACACCACACCTCGTTCCCAGGAACCCACACTAACCGGCGTTGACCTGCGCATATATCGCGGTCGACACGCCGGGGAAAGCGCCAGCCCAACCACTGGGTTGATTAGCCGGCTGAACTTGCTCACAGGGACTTGCGTTCCGGTTACCGGCCGGTATAGTTCAGCACTGTTACTGGTGGGTAACTTAGCCCTGAGTACTCAACCACAAAGCCCGAATTTCAGATGACATCTTCGTCGAGGAGGAACCGTCATGAGCCACTACAAGTCCAATGTTCGCGACCAGGTATTCAACCTGTTCGAGGTCTACGGCATCGACAAGGCATTCGGTGAAGGCAAGTACACCGAACTCGATGCAGACACCGCCAAGGAAATGCTCGCCGAGATGAGCAAGCTGGCCGCGGGCCCGCTTGCCGATTCGTTCGTCGAGGGCGACCGCAATCCCCCGGTCTTCGATCCCGAGACCCATACCGTCACGCTGCCCGACGCCTTCAAGAAGTCGATGCGCGCGCTGATCGACGGCGGCTGGGACAAGGTCGGACTTGCCGAGGAACTCGGCGGCATGCCGGTACCCCGCGCGCTGCAGTGGGCACTGATCGAGCACGTGCTCGGCGCAAACCCGGCGGCCTACATGTACGCGATGGGCGCGGGCATGTGCGAGATCTTCTACAACAACGGCACTGACGAGCAGAAGAAGTGGGCTGTCATGGCCGCCGAGCGCGGCTGGGGCGCCACGATGGTCCTCACCGAGCCCGACGCCGGCTCCGACGTCGGCGCCGGCCGCACCAAGGCGGTCCAGCAGGAGGACGGCACCTGGCATATCGATGGCGTCAAGCGCTTCATCACCTCGGGTGACTCCGACGACCTGTTCGAGAACATCATGCATCTGGTCCTGGCCCGCCCCGAGGGCGCCGGACCGGGCACCAAGGGCCTGTCCCTGTTCTTCGTACCGAAGTTCCACTTCGACCCCGAGACCGGTGAGCCCGGTGAGCGCAACGGCGTGTTCGTCACCAACGTCGAGCACAAGATGGGCCTCAAGGTCTCCGCGACGTGCGAGCTGTCCCTCGGACAGCACGGCACACCCGCCGTCGGCTGGCTCGTCGGTGACGTGCACGACGGCATCGCGCAGATGTTCGACGTGATCGAGCAGGCCCGAATGATGGTGGGCACCAAGGCGATTGCCACGCTGTCGACCGGCTACCTCAACGCTCTGGAGTACGCCAAGGAGCGTGTGCAGGGTGCCGACCTCACCCAGATGACCGACAAGACCGCGCCGCGTGTGACGATCACTCACCACCCCGACGTACGTCGCAGCCTGATGACCCAGAAGGCCTATGCCGAGGGCCTGCGTGCGCTGTATCTCTACACCGCGACGTTCCAGGACGCCGCCGTCGCCAAGGCCGTCCACAACGTGGAGCCCGACCTGGCGGCCAAGGTCAACGACCTGCTGCTGCCGATCGTCAAGGGTGTGGGCTCCGAGCAGGCCTACGCCAAGCTCACCGAGAGCCTGCAGACCTTCGGTGGATCGGGCTTCCTGCAGGACTACCCGATCGAGCAGTACATCCGCGACGCCAAGATCGACTCGCTCTACGAAGGCACTACCGCCATCCAGGCGCAGGACTTCTTCTTCCGGAAGATCGTGCGCGACAAGGGTGTTGCGCTGGCGCACGTCGCAGGCGAGATCAGCGGGCTCATTGCGAACGAGGCGGGCAACGGCCGGCTGAAGACCGAGCGTGAGCTGCTCGCCAAGGCACTCGAGGACGTCCAGGCCATGGCCGCGTCGATGACCGGCTACCTGATGGCCGCGCAAGAGGATGCCAGCAGCATCTACAAGGTGGGCCTGGCCTCGGTGCGCTTCCTGATGAGCGTCGGTGACCTGGTCATCGGCTGGCTGCTGCAACGTCAGGCCGCGGTTGCCATCGCAGCTCTGGACGGCGGTGCCACCGGCGCCGATCGCGCCTTCTACGAGGGCAAGATCGCGGTGGCGTCGTTCTTCGCCAAGAGCGTGCTGCCGCAGCTGACCAGCACACGTCTGGTGATCGAGACGATCGACAACGACATCATGGAGCTCGACGAAGCTGCCTTCTAGAGCTTCGACGCACGTTCTACGTTCATCGGCCCCGAGATCGTCCGGTCTCGGGGCCGATGGCGTTCACGCCAGCGGGCGGGCCGAGCACCGCGGTGCGGGAACGCCGGGGGCCCCCGACTCCCCTGCACGGGCGGTTTAGATCGGACGGCCGCATCGCGTCGCGGAATGCGGACGAGGCTGTCTTCGACGGCGCTGTCCGTGGCGGTCTGGCGGAGCGCCCGGTGGTGCTTCTCGGCTGCGCCGCCGCGCCATCGGTTGGCGCCGGCACCGTTGACGAGGCCTCCGAGGCTGCTGCCGAACCGGGGGCGGCTTCGTATCCCGCGTCAACCAACGGGCGCAGCCGCTCATCGATGCCGTCGACGATCGCCGGTGAAATACCCATCTGCCGCAATGGCATGGTGAGCGGGAGACTGCGGGTCGGAACACGGTAGATGGTCGTGGTTCCACCGAGCCCGTTCGTCGTGGTGGTGATGTGGTCTGCCGGAACCGTTGAGAGATCGGTGTTTTGGGCGAACGGGTGGATGTAGGCCACCCCCATCAAAGCATTCAGTACAGCCAGCAGGTTCGACGTCTTCGTGGGCGGGTCGGCGAAACCGTCGTACTGGTTGATCACGATGACGATGTGAAAGCGTGTCTCAGTCAATGCCGCTGGGACGTAGTCGAGAATCGGTATATCGACCCCGTTCAGTCGCTCGAACAAACCGAGTTGGGGATCAGCAATGAGGATGAAAACCGTGTCCGAGGAAACGGTGGGATCGGAGTTCAAGTCGGCCGCGACTTGTTGGACCACCGTTGCACCCTGTGAAGTGCCGACAATCACCAACGGTCCTGCACTTTTCGCGACAGCGGCCTCCAAGGCTGCCGCGCCGCTGGCGATTGACGCGCCCAGTGTCGGGTCGAAGATGCCGGTGATCGGCCATAGCGACGCCGGATAGTCGATGGAGGTGACTTGGTCAGCGCCGAACATGCCACCGAGCAGGTCGCTGGTAGAGCCGAACGCGCCGGCGGGGACCAACTGCCCGAGCGTGCCCGTAGTTCCGCCTGCGTAAAGGACCGTTGTCGCGGTGGCCGGTGCTGCCAGCACCATGCCGATGACGGGCAACGCGACCACACCACGTACTGCGTTGCGAAGTTGTGCCCGACTGATCCGACCATGACCCATCCCCGACCCCCTTATAGGCAGCACGCTAACCGGGAGCCTCACTGGGTTGAGCAAATCGTGATCAAGATCAGATAGGGGTCCAGAATGTGACCTTGCGCCCTGTTCACCTGGCAGAAACATTGGGTTTCTGCAATGCACCGCAATGCCTGCTAGCAACTCGGTCCATTCAACATCGGCAGTCCATCAAGCCGTTGGCGTCCACGTTGGCGGGTATCTGTGGCCGACAATCCAAGGACTTAGGTCACTTTTTGCCAGCAATTGCGCTTCATCAGATAAAGCTCGGGACTTTGGGCCCTGGCGGTTAGCTGGCGATCCGCTACATTCTAGGAATGGCGATGCTTGACAGCAACGGGGCTATTCCAGCGCATCCCGCTTCAACCGGCAGAAAGCCGGCCAGCGCGAACCCGCTGGCGAATATTGTCGGGCCCTTCACCAAAGCCGGCGGCTACTACGCCCGTTCATGGGGCGCATACCTCGACGGTGGCAGCGACGAGCTGCCCGTCGCCCGCCCGACGCTGTCACTCGCCACCCATGCCCTTCGCGACGAGATCGTCTTGGTCGGTCTGCGTCTACGCCGCCCGCTGAGCGACGCAACCGTCTACGAACGCATCAACGCCGAGGTCATCAAGGCCATCGACTTATACGGCCAGCGGGGCTGGCTGGACAGGCCGGAAGGCTTTTTCGAGGCGCCGCCGGTTCCGACCGACGTAAAGATCAAGTCCTACAAGAGCCGAGGCCGCACCCACGAGCGGATCTCATTCGACAGCGGCTACAAGCCCTACCCGCGGGAGCCCGGGCGTGCGCGCTGGCTCAGCTACACCGGCAACCGCCGCGAATACGCGATGATGCTGCGCCACCGCGAGCCGCGCCCGTGGCTGGTGTGTGTGCACGGCACCGAGATGGGCCGCGCCAACCTGGACCTCGCCCTGTTCCGGGCGTGGCATCTGCACGAGCAGTTCGGCCTCAACGTGATACTGCCGGTGCTCCCGATGCACGGACCCCGCGCCAAAGGCCTGCCCAAGGGGGCGATCTTCCCCGGCGAAGACGTGATGGATGATGTGCACGCCACCGCCCAGGCGGTATGGGACATCCGTCGGGTGCTGGCCTGGATCCGGGCCGAACAACCCGGCGCCCGGATCGGGCTGAACAGCATTTCGCTGGGCGGCTACATCGCCGCTCTGGTCGCCAGCCTCGACGAGGATCTCACCTGCGCGATCCTCGGCGTTCCGCCGGCGAACCTCGTGTCGATCCTCGGCCGTCACGCCGGCCTGGGCATTGACGACCCGCGTCATCGGACATTGGAATTGGCCGAACCGATCGGCGACATGATCTCCCCGCTGTCGCTGCAACCCAAGGTCGCTCCCGAGGGCCGCTTCATCTACGCCGGGGTCGCCGACCGGATCGTCCACCCACGCGAGCAGGTGCTGGGTCTGTGGGAGCACTGGGGGCGTCCGAACATCGGCTGGTACCGCGGTGGCCACACCGGGTTCTTCCAAGCCCGTCCGGTTCAGGAGTTCGTCGACGCCGCGCTCGTGCAGTCGGGTCTCGTAGATTCGGGGTCCTGAACCCCATGAAAACCGCCGCTGGAATCCCCTCTTCTCCAGCGGCGGTTCCTTTATCGACGTCAACTCGGGACGTCAACAAAGAGGATGCCCCGTGTTGCCGTCGGGTCGGGGGGTCAGACGGCAACACGGAGCTATCCAGTACATCTGTAGCCCGCACGCGTTCGTTACAAACCCGGGGAAACTTTTTTTCGAGATTTTTTCTTCACGCCTCGAGGATCGCGGTGACGCCCTGACCGCCGGCCGCGCAGATCGAAATGAGACCGCGAACGGACTGGCCGGTCTCCTTCTTCTTCTCCGCCAACTGCTTGGCGAGCTGGGCCACGATCCGCCCGCCGGTGGCGGCAAACGGGTGCCCCGCGGCCAGCGAGGAACCGTTCACATTGAGCTTGGAACGGTCGATCGCGCCCAGTGCGGCGTCGAGTCCTAGCAGCTCTCTGCAGTATTCGTCGGACTCCCAGGCCTGCAGATGGGCCAGCACCACCGATGCGAACGCCTCGTGGATCTCGTAGAAGTCGAAGTCCTGCAGAGCCAGTCCATTGCGGGCCAGCAGGCGCGGCACGGCGTAGGTAGGCGCCATCAACAAACCGTCGGGGCCGTTGACGTAGTCGACCGCGGCGGTCTCGGAATCGACGAAGTAAGCGAGCGGGGTCAGCGAGTGTGACATGGCCCACTCCTCGCTTGCCAGCAACGCCACCGAGGCACCGTCGGTCAGCGGGGTCGAGTTGCCGGCGGTCATCGTGGCGTCGCCGTTGCGGACACCGAACACCGGCTTGAGCTTGGCCAGTTTTTCGGCGGTGGAGTCAGCGCGCAGGTTGTTGTCCCGGTAGACCCCGAGGAACGGCGTGACGAGATCGTCGAAGAAACCGCGGTCGTACGCGGCGGCCATATTCCGGTGGCTCGCAGCCGCCAGCTCGTCCTGATCGACGCGCTTGATGCCCATCTTCTTGGCGGTGATCGCGGCGTGGTCGCCCATCGACAGCCCGGTGCGCGGCTCGCCGTTGGTAGGGATCTCGATGCCCAGCGAGGCAGGCAGCTTGCCGACGAGCTTGAGTCGATCCACATTCGACTTGGACCGACGCAGGCCAAGCAGTGTGCGGCGCAGTTCGTCACCGAGCCCGATCGGGGCGTCGGAGGTGGTGTCCACCCCACCGGCTGCGGCCACCTCGTAGCGGCCGGCCGCGATGCCGTCGGCGGCCGCGATCGCCGCCTGCAGGCCGGTGCCACAGGCCTGCTGCAGATCGATCGCCGGGGTGTACGGCGAGAGCTGGCTGCCGAGCACGCTCTCGCGCATCAGGTTGAAGTCGCGGCTGTGCTTGAGCACCGCCCCGCCGATCACTGCACCCAGCCGCTCGCCGACCAGGCCGAACCGGTCCACCAAGCCGCCGAGCGCGGCGGTGAACATGTCCTGGTTGGACGCCTCCGCATACGCGCCGTCCGAGCGCGCGAACGGGATGCGATTACCGCCGAGCACAGCGACCCGGCGACTGTTTCCACTGGTAGAAGCCACGTCAATCTCCGCCTAGAGTTCGGTTTGGAACGGGGTATACCCACCCATACTACGCACCGTCCTTACTCTGGAGTAAGTTCGTCCCTGGTCCCCGCTCGCAACTCGAAAGGCACGTTCGTGGCTTCCGACCTCTTCTCGCAGATCGTCAATTCCGCACCAGGCTCACTGCTGGCCAAGCAGCTCGGCATTCCGCAGCCGGAGACGCTGCGCCGCTACCGGCCCGGTGAGCCGCCGTTGGCCGGCTCGCTGCTGATCGGCGGCGAGGGCCGCGTGGTCGAACCGCTGCGCGCGGCGCTGGCCGAGGACTACGACCTCGTTGCCGACAACCTCGGCGGGCGCTGGGCCGACTCATTCGGCGGCCTGGTGTTCGACGCCACCGGCATCACCGAGCCGGCACAGCTGCGCGGCCTCTACGAGTTCTTCACCCCGTTGCAGCGCAACCTCGGACCGTCGGCGCGCATCGTCGTCGTGGGCACCACCCCGGACCAGGCCGCCACCACCGACGAACACATCGCCCAGCGCGCGCTCGAAGGGTTCACCCGATCCTTGGGCAAGGAGCTGCGCCGCGGGGCCACGGTGGCACTGGTGTACCTCTCGCCGGCCGCCAAACCCGGCGCGACGGGCCTGGAGTCGACGCTACGGTTCATCCTGTCGGGCAAGTCGGCCTACGTCGACGCCCAGGTGTTCTACGTGGGCGCTGCGGATTCCACCCCGCCCGCGGATTGGGACAAGCCGCTGGCCGGCAAGGTCGGCATCGTGACGGGCGCGGCCCGCGGCATCGGCGCCACGATCGCCGAGGTGTTCGCCCGCGACGGTGCCAAGGTCGTCGCGATCGACGTTGAAAGCGCCGCATCCGCTCTGGAGGAGACTGCCGCGAAGGTGGGGGGCTCCGCGCTGGCGCTCGACGTCACCGCCGCCGACGCGGTGGACAAGATCACCGAACATCTGCGTGAGCACTACGACGGCCGCGCGGACATCCTGGTCAACAACGCCGGTATCACCCGCGACAAGCTGCTGGCCAATATGGACGACGCCCGCTGGGATGCCGTGGTCGCAGTGAATCTGCTTGCTCCGCAACGCCTTACCGAAGGCTTGATCGAGAACGGCAGCATCGGCGAGGGCGGGCGGATCATCGGGCTGTCCTCGATGGCCGGCATCGCAGGCAACCGTGGGCAGACGAACTATGCGACCACCAAAGCCGGAATGATCGGGCTCACGCAGGCATTGGCGCCACGGCTGGCGGACAAGGGCATCACGATCAACGCCGTCGCACCTGGGTTCATCGAAACCGCCATGACCGCAGCGATCCCGCTGGCCACCCGGGAAGTCGGCCGCCGGCTGAACTCCCTGTATCAGGGCGGTAAGCCGGTCGACGTGGCCGAGACCATCGCCTACTTCGCCAGCCCCGCGTCGAATGCCGTGACCGGCAATGTGATCCGGGTGTGCGGCCAGGCGATGCTGGGAGCCTAGCCTTGACTACCGTGACCGAACAGCCCAGCGGCCTGCTAAACCTGCTGCGCGCCGCGGCCGGATCGCTGCCGTTCATCCCGCGCAGCGATCATCTGCCCAACCGCACGCTGACCGTCGACGACCTCGCGATCGACCCGTCGAACGTCGCCGCCTACACCGCGGTCACCGGCCTGCGGTTCGGTGACACCGTGCCGCTGACCTACCCGTTCGTCCTGACGTTTCCGACCGTCATGGCGCTGATCACCGGCTTCGACTTCCCGTTCGCCGCCATGGGTGCGGTACACGTGGAGAACCAGATCACCCGGTACCGCCCGATCGCAGTCACCGACACCGTCGCTGTGAAGGTGCATGCCGAGAATCTGCGCGAGCACCGCAAGGGTCTGCTGGTCGACGTGATCGCCGACGTCAGCGTCGGCAACGAGCTCGCCTGGCATCAGGTCACCACGTTCCTGCATCAGCAACGCACCAGCTTGTCCGGTGAGCCCAAGCCGGAACCACCCAAGCGGCCACGCCCAAAATTTTTGCCGCCCAACGCGATTCTGCGGATCAGCCCCGCAACGATCCGGCGCTACGCGTCGATCGGCGGCGATCACAATCCGATCCACACCAACGTGATCGGCGCCAAGCTGTTCGGCTTCCCCACCATCATTGCCCACGGAATGTTCAGTGCGGCAGCCGTTCTGGCCAACATCGAGGCTCAATTCCCCGATGCGGTGCGCTACTCGGTGAAGTTCGGCAAGCCGGTGATCTTGCCGGCCAGTGCCGGCCTTTACGTCGATCGGGTGACCGATGGCTGGGATATCGTGCTGCGCAACATGGCCAAGGGCTACCCGCACCTGACAGGGACGATTCGCGGTCTGTAGCCGATCAAGAGGTGGCGGGCGAGGCTTCCTTGTCGGACGGCGCGCCCTTGAGGCCACGCCAGAACAGGTTGATCAACATGTCGGCGGCCTCGTCGACATCGGCGTCGCCCGCGCTGACCTGCGCCGCGACGGCTTCGCCGGCACCCACCAGCGCCACGGCCATCATGTGAAAGTCGGTGCCGGGCTCCGGATGTCGAGTACCGGCCTCCAGCAGCCTGGCCACCATGTCGATGATCTTCTCGCGGCCCTCACGCACGGTGTGGGAGAACGCCTGCGAGCTGGTGGCCTGGGTGTAGAGCACGATCCACGAGGCCCGGTTGGCGTCGATATAGCGCAGCACCGACAGGATGACGCTGCGCAGCAGGTCATGTGGGCTCTGCTGGAGATCGATGTCGGCACCCACGGCCTCGATGAAGCGGCTCAGCTCGCGCGCCAGGCACGCCCCGAAGAGTTCTTCTTTGGAGCCGTAGTAGAGATACAGCATCGGTTTCGATATCTGCGCCTCGGCGGCGATGACGTCCATCGACGTCTCGTGATAGCCGTTGACCGAGAACATCTGCACAGCGGCGTCGAGCATCTGCTGCTCCCGCACGGCACGGGGCAACCGCTTGGTGCCACCTGCCATCTGACTACCTCCGTGCGTCCCTGATCCCCGGGTCGCTTCGCTCCTGCCCGCCGGATCGATCCTTCAGGCTATCCCCCGCAACGGGGACTTTGCCCTTTCAGACGCGCCATTCGCAGCACGGAAGTTTCGACCGCGGGCAGCGACAGCTCGCCGGCGTTGACTGCCTTCTCGAGCCGGTCGAGCACCGCGGGCACCTCATCGGTGGTCACCCACAGCGCCACATCGACGCCTGCCTGCAGGCTTTTCAGGACGGCGTCGGCGACTCCGTACCGATCAGCGATGGCCGCCATGCTGGACAGGTCGTCGCTGAACACCGGACCGTCGAAGCCCGGCCCGCCGTAGCCGCCGCTGCGCAGCAAACCCACCGCTGCGGCACTGAGGCTGGCCGGCGTCGAGCCCGTCAGCCCCGGCACCTCGAGGTGGCCGATCATCACCGCGACGGGCGCTTCGGTGGTCAACGTCCGGTAGGGGATCAGGTCACTGTTCTGCAGATCCGCCAGCGGCGGGGTGGTCACCGCGCCCGCGGTGTGCGAGTCACCCGAACCGTGTCCATGGCCCGGGAAGTGCTTGAGCACCGGCAGCAGCCCGGCGTCGCGCAGGCCGCGGGCGTAGGCGCCGGCAAAGGCCGTCACCACGGCCGGATCATCGGAAAAGGATCGGTCGCCGATCACGGTGTCGTCGGCGGCGTCGGTGACATCGACGACGGGCGCGAAGTCGATGGTGATCCCGAGCCCGCGCATCTTGCGTCCACGGTCGAGCGCCAGTTGGTACACCTGGTCTGGGGTTTGGGTCGCAGCCAGCACCCGGGCCGACGGGGCTTCACCGATGAGCGACGACAGCCGCTCCACCCGGCCGCCCTCCTCGTCGACGCTGACGGCCAGCGGCAGCGGGCCGGCATTGGCGTAGTCGGTGAGCGAGCCGTCGGTCAGCATCGACCGGTCGGTCCAGCTGCCGATGAAGATGCCGCCGACGTGGTAGGTGTCCACCACGGCGCGGGCGTCGGCGCTGTTCTTGACGCCGACCATCAGCACCTGGGCGAGCTTGTCGCGGGTGGACATCGCGCTCAGCAAGCCCGGGCCGTCACCGCAGGCCGGCTGCGCCGGGGCCGCGGGCGCCGGGGCGGGCCCGGCCAGCGGGCTGGCCGACGACGATGTGCTGACCGGTGCCGATGAGGTGGCTGCGGGGCGCGAAGCCGAGGTTGAGCAGCCGACGATCAGCAACGGAAGTGCCGACAGGGCCGCGATACCGCGAAGCGAGAGCAGGCGGGTAGGCATCCGCACATGCTGTCATGGCCGTCGCCGACGGCCAACCAAGGTTCGCCGCGTGCTAGGTTGGCCAGCGGGTATTCACCCCTGTAATCCAGCACCCGAGCAAGGAGCGCCGATCATGACCCGGTTCGTGGTTCCTGCCGCCGCCAGCATCGTGGTCGGTTTGCTGCTCGGGGCCGCCGCGGTCTTCGGCGTGACGTTGATGATCCAGCAGGACACCAAGCCGCCGCTGGCACCCGGCGATCCCGCATCGTCGGTGCTGAACCGCGTCGAGTACGGCAACCGCGGCTAGCCTGAGCACGCTCAGCCCCGCCTCCCCCGCGGTCATGGAGGCGCCCATCACCACCCCGCCGCTCTCGCGGCGCTGGCTCGGCGGAGCTTTCCTGGTTGCGCTGGTGCTGTGCTTCGCGCAGTCGCCGGGAATGATCTCGCCGGACACCAAACTCGACCTGACCGCCAACCCGCTGCGCTTCTTGGCCCGCGCGGCCAACCTGTGGAACAGCGACCTGCCGTTCGGACAGGCGCAGAACCAGGCCTACGGCTACCTGTTCCCGCACGGGGCTTTCTTCTTACTTGGCGACACCCTCGGTGTCCCCGGCTGGATCACCCAGCGGCTGTGGTGGGCCTTGCTCCTGACCGCCGGATTCTGGGGGCTGCTGCGAGTCGCCGAGGCACTCGGCATCGGGACAACGCCGTCGCGCATCATCGGCGCGGTCGCGTTCGCCCTGTCGCCCCGGGTGTTGACGACGCTGGGGTCGATCTCGTCGGAAACCCTGCCCATGATGCTGGCGCCGTGGGTGCTGCTGCCGGTGATCCTGGCGTTGCGGGGCGGAAGCGGGCGGTCACTACGGGTGCTGGCCGGGCGCGCCGGGATCGCGCTGGCATTGATGGGTGCGGTCAACGCGGTCGCGACGATGACCGGCTGTCTTCCTGCGATCATCTGGTGGCTGTGTCATCGGCCCAACCGGGTGTGGTGGCGGTTCGGCGCGTGGTGGGCGCTGGCCTCGGCGCTGGCGGTCACCTGGTGGGTTGTCGCGCTGGTGGCGCTCGGCCGGATCAGTCCGCCGTTCCTGGATTTCATCGAGTCCTCCGGGGTCACGACGCAGTGGACGTCGCTGACCGAGATGTTGCGCGGCACCGACAGTTGGACTCCGTTCGTCGCTCCGAATGCCACCGCGGCCGCCGAACTGGTGACCCAGCCCGCCATGATTCTGGCGACCACACTGGTGGCGGCCGGCGGGATGGCCGGCCTGGCGTTGCGCTCGATGCCGGCGCGCGGCCGGCTGATCGCCATGCTGCTGATCGGCATCGTCTTGCTCGGTGTCGGCTACTCCGGCGGGCTGGGCTCAGCACTGGCGCACCAGGTTCAGGCCTTCCTCGATGCCTCCGGCGCCCCACTGCGCAACGTGCACAAGCTCGAGCCGGTGATCCGGATCCCGCTGGTGCTTGGCGTCGCGCATCTGCTCAGCCGTATCCCGTTGCCCGGCAGCGCACCACGGCCGGTGTGGGTCCGCGCCTTCGCCCACCCCGAGAACGACAAACGGGTGGCTGTCGGCATCGTGGTGCTCAGCGCACTCATGGTGGCCACGTCGATGGCGTGGACCGGCCGGCTCACCCCGCCCGGTGCGTTCCGCGCCATCCCCGATTACTGGCACCAGGCCGCGGACTGGCTGACCGAGCACAACAGCGGCGTGCCCACGCCGGGGCGGGTGCTGGTGGTCCCGGGTGCACCGTTCGCCACCCAGGTGTGGGGCAACAGCCACGACGAGCCACTGCAGGTTCTCGGCGAAAGCCCCTGGGGGGTACGCGATTCCATCCCCTTGACCCCACCGCAGACCATTCGCGCACTGGACTCGGTGCAGCGGCTGTTCGCGGCGGGGCGGCCGTCGGCCGGACTGGCCGACACCCTGGCACGGCAGGGCATCTCGTTTGTCGTGGTGCGCAACGACCTGGACCCGGACACGTCACGGTCGGCGCGCCCGCTTCTGGTACACCGCGCGATCGACGGCTCACCCGGCTTGGCGAAGGTGGCGCAGTTCGGCGACCCGGTCGGGCCGGGCACACTCGACGGTTTCATCAGCGACAGCGGGCTGCGCCCGCGCTACCCCGCTGTCGAGATCTACCGTGTTGCCACACAAGGCAATCCGAGTGCGCCGTATCTGACCGACGCCAGCCGGATGGCTCGCGTCGACGGCGGGCCCGAGGTGCTGCTGCGGATCGACGAACGCCGCCGTCTGCTCGGGCAACCTCCGCTCGGACCGATGCTGCTGACATCCGACGCCCAGCGGGCCGGGTTGCCGGCACCACTGGTCACCGTCACCGACACCCCCGTCGACCGAGAGACCGACTACGGCCGCGTCGACGACCACTCGTCGGCGGCCAGGGCGCAGGGCGATCACCGCAACACTCTCAACCGGGTGCCCGACTATCCGGTCCCCGGCGCCAAGCTCGTGCACGGCGCCTGGACCGGCGGGCGACTGTCGGCCTCGAGTTCGTCCTCGGATGCCACCGCGCTGCCCAATGTCTCACCCGCCAGCGGCCCGGCCGCGGCCGTCGACGGCGACTCGGCCACTGCATGGGTGTCCAACTCGCTGCAAGCGGCGGTCGGCCAGTGGCTGCAGATCGACTTCGACCGACCGGTCACGAACGCGACGCTGACGATCACCCCCAGCGCCACCGCCGTCGGCGCCCAGGTGCGCCGCATCCAGGTGTCGACCCAAAATGGCACCACCACAGTGCGTTTCGATGAACCCGGCAAGCCACTGGCGGTGGCACTGCCGTACGGGGAGTCGCCGTGGGTGCGGATCACCGCGGTCGGCACCGACGACGGCTCGTCGGGTGTCCAGTTCGGCATCACCGACCTGTCGGTCACGCAATACGACGCGTCCGGCTTCGCCCACCCGGTGGACATTCGGCACACCATGGTGGTGCCGGGTCCACCCGGCGGATCAGCGGTTGCCGCCTGGGATCTGGGCTCCGAGCTGCTCGGCAGGCAGGGCTGCGCGGATTCTCCAGACGGCGTGCACTGCGCGGCGTCGATGGCACAGGCTCCCGAGGAGCCCGTCACCTTGAGCCGCACCCTGACGGTGCCCAAGCCGATCGAGGTCAGCCCGACAGTGTGGGTGCGTGCCCGGCAAGGGCCGCACCTCGCGGATCTGATCGCCCAGCCGGGCACCGTCCGGTCGCATGGCGATGCCGATCTCATCGATGTGGACGGATCGGCCTACGCCGCGACCGACGGAGATCCCCGAACCTCGTGGACCGCACCGCAGAATGTGGTGCAGCATCGCAGTTCCCCCACGCTGACCGTGACGTTGCCGAAGCCGACCGAGGTCACCGGGCTGACGCTGACCCCGAGCTCCTCACCGCTGCCCACGCATCCCACGATGGTGGCCATCGACCTCGGCGACGGCCCGCAGACCCGGCGGCTGGACTCCCGCCCGAACGCGGGCCCGCAAACGCTGTCCCTGCGGCCCCGGGTAACTGACAAGGTGCAGATCAGCCTACTGGACTGGGACGACGTAATCGACCGCACGGCATTGGGTTTCGACCAGCTCAAACCGCCAGGCCTGGCTGAGGTCGCAGTGTTGGGACCTGATGGCAAACCGGTCGCGGCCGCCGACGCCGCCGCCAACCGGAAACGCACCATACAGATCCCCTGCGGCGAAGGCCCGATCGTCGCCGTATCGGGCCGGTTCGTGCAGACCTCGGTGACCACCACCGTCGGGGCATTGTTGGACGGCCAGCCCGTGCCCGCCCGCGCCTGCGACCCGACCCCGATCGCCCTGCCGGCCGGCCAACAGGAGCTGCTGATCAGCCCCGGCTCTGCGTTCGTCGTCGACGGTGCCCAACTGGCCGGGCCGTTGGCGGGTCAAATACCCACCGCGGCAACAACTCCTGCCAAAATCACCAGCTGGGGTGCGGACCGTCGGGAGTTCACGGTGACCCGCGCTCCCACGGCACGCGTACTGGCCGTCCCCGAGAGCGTCAATCCCGGCTGGGTCGCCCACCTGCCCGACGGCGTCATCCTGACACCGGTCGTCGTCAACGGCTGGCAACAAGGGTGGGTGATTCCCGCCGGCGAGCAAGGCCCCGTGACGGTCAGCTTCCCGTCGAACCTCGGCTACCGGATCGGCCTTGCCGCCGGGCTGTCGCTGCTTCCTCTGCTCCTCCTGCTGGCACTGGTACCGCCCCGCCGGCGGCCGGCAGACTCCGCACCAGCCCGGCCATGGACGATCCCCGTCCTGGCCGGCGCGGGAGTTCTGGCCACCGGTGGATTGATCGGCGGGGTCGGCGGTCTGGTGGTGTTCGGCGTCGCCCTGGTGCTCGGGTACGTGCTGCGCCACCGCGCCGGGCTGCGCGACCGGCTGACGCCGACGGCCAGCGCCTGCGGTCTGATCGCGGCCGGCGCGTTGCTGTCGCGCTACCCCTGGCGGTCGGTCGACGGATACATCGGCCACTCACCCTGGGTACAGCTGCTGGCGCTGATCGCCGTGGGTACGCTGGCCGCCTCCGCCGTGTGGCGCCCGCCGGCCCGCACTGACAGCGAAACCGCCAAGGACACAAGCATTTCGCACCAGGGTGCCGGGTATGGCTGAACCTGCAATGACGACGCCGTCGCCAAGCTCAGCGAGCTGAAGGCCGCGACGACGCAGGCAAGGCCCAGCGGTCCGCGGTGCGCGACGAGGTCATCGCCCGGCTGAACGCCTAGCTGCGGAGTGGCATCTGCGGTGCGACCGGGCTATCGCGCGATCACCGGCTCGGGGGCATCACTGACCGAACTGTCCAGCGGCGGGACGGGCGCCTTGCGTCGATACTCCCAGCGCCGCAGGGCATTGCGGCACGGCGACTCGATCAGCGCGTAGCTGACCGCCGCCATTGCGAAACCCAGAACCAGGGTCAGCACCAGAATGACGATCAGGTTGCCGTTGAACATGAACTTGCCGACCATGGGGAACACCATCACCAACGCGGCCAGATGCCAGACGAACAGTCCATAGGACCAGCGCCCCAGGGTGACCATGAACCGGCTGCCCAGAATCGGGTGCGCGGTGTCGGGGCGATCGAGCACCAGCGGTGCCAGCAGCGCGCCGGCGACGACGGCTCCCATCGACGTGCGTATCACGAACTGTCCCAGCGTCGCCGGGACCAGATCCTTCGGCCCGGCCAGCGGCGAGGCCGAGATCAGATAAGCCACCAACGCGATACCCGTGATGGCCCAACGGTTTCGGGCCAGCTTGTGCATCCAGCCGACCGGGCTGACGGTGAACTCGGCCAGCAGCATGCCGGCGGCGAACCAGGAGGCGTACGCCGGCGGCCAGTTCAGGAAGTTCACCCCCTGCGCGGTGTGGATCGGCAGCAGCCCCCAGGCCAGGCTGGCCAGCGCCATCACCGTGATCACCGGGATCCTGGCCCGCACCGGCAACCCGCGCGCCAGGAACGCCAGGACCGGTAGCGCGAGATAGAAGCTCACCTCCACCGACAGGCTCCACATCTGGGTGAGCCCGGCGGTCAGCGTCAGCGGAACGTAAACCTGCGTCAGCGTCAGGTTGGCCCACCACACCGTCCAGCTTGCGTGGTTGGCCTCCGGCAGCAGGGTCAGGATGACGACGACGGCCACCACATAGCCGGGCATGATGCGCACCAGGCGCGAGCGCAGGTAGTGGCCGGTCGGCGGGCGACGGCGCAGCCCGCGGGCCGCGGCCGCATGACCGCGCCACAGCAGGAACCCCGAGAGCGCGAAGAACACCGCAACGGCCAGGTCGAAGCGGTGCAGCAGGCGTCCCACCACCTCGCCGGAGGTCCCGGTCTGGAAAGCGACGTGGGTGAGGACCACCCCCATCGCCGCGCAGGCGCGCATCCCCTCCACCGCGGGCAGGAAGCTGCGGGTGCCCCCGACCTGCTCCGCCTCCGGTGTCATGCAGCCAGTGTGCCGGGCGCGGATCACCTGTGAAAGTGGGTACCCGTGGGCTGCGGCGATGACCTCCTAATGAGCCGGTGCGTTGGGCTCTGCTGTTAGGGTCAGACACGTTTGCTTCGCCGTCAGAGGCGTGTGCACAGCAAGATCGGGAGCGAGGGAGGCCACGGCAGCGTGAATCGCGCGGGCATGTTGCGTATCACGGCATACGGCATCATCGGGCTCGGATCCGCCCTGCTGATCGCCGCGCTGCTGTTGTCCACCTACACCTCCGGCAGGATCGAGAAAATTCCCCTCGATATCGACGAGACGTTGGTCAGCGACGGCACCGGCACCGCGCTGGACCCGTCGTCGCTGACCGGCGAGAAGTTCGTGATCGACAAGAACGTGCCGCTGGTCTCCCAGCAGCAGATCACCGTCGAGTCGCCGGCCAACGCCGATGTGGTGACGCTGCAGGTCGGCACCAGCGTGCGCCGCAGCGACAAGCAACAGGACAACGGTTTGTTGCTGGCCATGGTCGACACCGTGACGGTGAACCGCAGCACCGCGATGGCCGTCTCCGACGACACGCATCCGGGCGGATCGGTGCAAAAGCCGCGGACCATCGAGGACACCAAGCCGCCGACCAACATCGCGCTGCCACACGAGGGCCTGGCCTACCGGTTCCCGTTCAACACTGAGAAGAAGACGTACCCCTACTTCGATCCGATCGCGCAGAAGGCGTTCGACGCCAACTACGACGGTCAGGAGGACGTCAACGGGCTGACCACCTACCGGTTCACCCAGAACGTCGGGTACGACGCCGACGGCAAGCTGGTCGATCCGATCAAATACGCGTCGCTCTACGACAAGGGCGAGGACGGCGAGGTCACCGCGCGGGCGGAGCTGTGGGGCCTGCCCGGACCGCCGGAAGAGCCGATCACGATGACCCGCTTCTACGCCGCCCAGCGCACGTTCTGGGTGGATCCCGTCACCGGCGTCATCGTCAAGTCGACCGAACACGCGAACCACTACTACGCCCGCGATCCGCTGAAACCGGAAATGGAGCTGGCCGACTACAAGGTCACCTCGAACGAGCAGACCATCGAATCGCGGGTGGCTACCGCCCGCGACGAGCGCGACCGGGTGGGGCTGTGGTCGCGGGTACTGCCGATCAGCTTCACCGCGGCCGGCCTGGTGGCGCTGGTCGGTGGCGTGCTGCTGGGAACCTTCAGCGTGCGCGCCGAGTCGGCCCTGATCGACCCGGGCCTGGACAGTGGAGACCACGGGTTCTTCGGCAAGGACGAGACTGGTCCGATGCCCGCCGCGGAGGCGCAAACCGAGAAGCTGCCCGCGGCGAGGCCGAGACCGGATCTGGAGCCCCCACCGCCCCAGCGGTGAGCTCGGCATGACCCAGGCACGCCGGGCGGCCCGGTGGGTGGTGCCGGGGTATGCCCTCCTACTGGCGCTGGCGGTGACCGCACCGCTGGTCGCCCCCGGCTATCTGCTGTTGCGCGACGCGGTGTCCACCCCGCGCTCGTACTTCTCCGACGCGGCGCTGGGCCTGGGCGAGTCGGCGCCGCGCGCGGTGCCGCAAGATTTCCTCATCGCGGCGATCTCGCCCGTGCTCGACGGCGGTCTGATGGTCAAGGCGCTGCTGATCGCCGGGATCTTCTTGGCCGGCTGGGGCGCCGCACGACTGGCCGAGGCGGTGGTGCCCGATGCCGGGATGGCGGGCCGGTTGGTGGCCACCACCCTGGCCGTCTGGAATCCCTACGTCGCCGAACGGCTGCTGCAGGGACATTGGAGCCTGCTCGTGGGTTACGGCTGCCTACCGTGGGTGGCCGCGGCGATGCTCGGGCTGCGCGCCGACGACTGCACGCCGGCCGTGGCGCGGTGGGCGGCGGTGGTGTTCTGGATCGCGCTCGCCGGGCTGACACCGACGGGTCTGCTGCTGGCCGCCGTCGTGGCGCTGGCCTGTATCGCGGTACCCGGCGGCGGAGTGTCCCGGCTGCGGTGTGCGGTCGGGCTCCTGATCGCTTCGGGGCTCGCGGCGTCTCCGTGGCTGACCGCATCGGCGCTTGGCGATGCGCTGGAATCGACGCCGTCCTCGGGTGTGGCTGCGTTCGCGGCTCGTGCCGAGCCGGGCCTTGGCACGTTGGGCAGCCTGGCCGGCCTCGGTGGGATCTGGAACGCCGAGGCCGTTCCGTCCTCTCGCACAACGCTATTGGCGCTGCTGGCGACCGTCGTGCTGCTGGCCGTCGTTGCCGCTGGGCTGCCGACGGTGTTGCGGCGGCGGTCCGCGCTGCCGCTGTTGGTGTTGGCAGCGGTGAGCGTGCTGCTGCCTGCGGCGGCGGCCACGGGCCCGGGGTTGTCTGTTCTGCGGGCCGTCGTCGAGGCGGCGCCGGGCGTGGGTGTGCTGCGCGACGGGCAGAAGTGGGTGGCGTTGGCAATGCCCGGTTATGTCGTCGCCGGGGCCGCCGCTGTCGTGACGTTGCGGCGGTGGGTCCGCCCCGGGGTCACCGCGCTGGTGTGCGTGGTCGCGATCATCGCTGTGCTGCCCGATCTGGCCTTCGGCGTCGGCGGCAAGGTGGTGTCGGTGCGTTACCCGCCGGGGTGGTCGACGGTGGCCAGCATCGTCAACGCTGCACCGGCGGATGTCGTGGTGCTACCCGCCGACAGCATGCGCAAATTCAGCTGGTCTGGTCCTGCGCCGGTACTCGATCCGCTACCGCGCTTCGTCCGCGCCGAGGTGCTGGCCACCGGCGACCTGACCGTTTCGGGCGAGTCGGTGCCCGGCGAGGGCAGCCATGCACGCGCGGTACAGCGCACGCTTCTGGCCGGCGGGCCTCCCCAAGCGCTGGCCGACGCCGGGGTCGGCTGGGTCGTGGTGGAGTCGGGGAGCGCAGGGGAGATCGGAGACGCGCAGCGGACACTTCAGGGTCTGCCGGTGGCCTATCGCGACGACGACCTCACGCTGTATCGGGTTGGCGGGTCGAGTCAGGCTGCGCCCCAACGGAAACAGGCGCTGGCCGTGGCAGTTCACCTGGTGTGGCTGGCGCTGCTGGTCGGAGCCGGTATTGCGGGCCTGGTGGGCCGGCGCCCACGCACTGAGTAGATTGCGGCAGAACGTCGATGTCGGCAGGAACTGATCGACGCTAGATCACACCGCTGACACGCGTTCCCGCATGCACTGACTCCAACACGGCGCGCATCGCGGCGGCACTCTGCTGCCAGGAGAAGTCCCTACTACGGGCTTTAGCCTTGGCGCCGAGCTCGTCACGCAGAACATGCTCTGCCAGAAGGTGTTCGAGACTGCCGACTAAGCCGTCATGGTCGTCGACCAGCACACCGGTCACACCGTCGATGACCGAATCGGTGAGCCCACCCGACGACCGGTAGCCGATGGTCGGCACGCCGTGCTGAGCGGCTTCAATGACGGCCAAGCCCCAGCCTTCCTTGCGCGACGGCAGCACATGTATCCAGGACCGTTGTACGACAGCGTGTTTGGTGCGATCGTCGACGTGGCCGTGAAAGGTGACCGCGTCGGCGATGCCGAGGCGGTACGCCCGCTCCACAAGCCGGTCATGCCACCAGCCGCCGCCAACGATGTCCAGGTGCAGATCGGGGACGCGGGGCCGAAGTTCGGCCACCGCGTCCAGCGCGTCTTCAATCTGCTTGTGCGGCACCAGCCTTGACAGGACCACAACTCGCGGCGTCGACGACCGTTGCCCAGTCAGGGTGTCTGCGGGCGCTTCGTCGAGACCGTTGCGCACCACGGCGATCCGTGTGGCATCTACCCCGAGATCGGACAGGTCACGCGCCGACGGCAGGGAAACGGTGACGTATTGGTTGTGGCGGTGCATGCGCGGCGACAACCGGGATTCGACCAGCCAGCCCAGCCGGCCCACTAAGCGGCCGGCAACCGGCCACTGTTCGCGGTGGCAGTGGTGCACCAGCACCGCGACGCGTCGCCCGAACGCGAGCCGCGCCAAGAACGGCACCCCGTTCTGGGTGTCGACGACGACGTCGGGACGCACCCGGCGCAGCGGGCCGAGCCGCAACCGCGCGGCCACCATGGCCAGTCCCGCCCAGATATAGACGCTGTAGGGCCCACCCCCACGGCTGATCGTGACGCCGTCGACGACCTCGCGGCGCGGGGCGCCCCGATAGCGGGCGGTGCGCAGGGTGACGTCGATGCCCGAGTCGGCCAGCAGCGTGCCGATGCGCTGAACGTAGGTTTCGCTGCCGCCGCCCTGCGGGTGCCCGGTGTCCCGCCAGCACAGCAGCAGGACGGAGCGAACGGTGGAGGACATCGAGATCAGCCTAACCCCGTGCTGAACTGGCCTGGAAATGCCGATCACTAGGGTGAGGCCGTGACCGCGACCAACCTGTTCGCCCAGCGCGCGACGCTGGGCCGGTCGGTGCGGCTGCTGTCCGAGTTCCGACATGAACGCAGCGCCCCCGCCCGGTTCTACGGCGCCCTGGCCGCCGACACCGCGGATATGGTCACCGACCTCTGGCGGGCAACCCAGCCGGACCCTCCGGCCGGGCACACCCTCGTCGACGTCGGCGGCGGCCCCGGCTACTTCGCGACGGCGTTCACCAACGCGGGCTGGAACTACGTTGGCGTCGAACCAGATCCGAGTGAGATGCACGCCGCCGAGCAGGTGCGCCGGGCCGGACCCGGCTCCTTCCTCCGGGCGTCAGGGATGGCGCTGCCCTTCGCCGACGGCAGTGTCGATGTCTGCCTGTCGTCCAACGTCGCCGAGCACGTGCCCCGACCGTGGCAACTAGGTGCGGAGATGCTGCGCGTCACCCGGCCCGGCGGACTGGCGATCCTGTCCTACACCGTCTGGCTCGGACCGTTCGGTGGCCACGAAATGGGCCTCACCCACTATCTGGGCGGCGCCCGGGCAGCGGCCCGCTACACCCGCAGGCACGGCCGCCCGCCCAAGAACAACTACGGGTCGTCGCTTTTCGAGGTATCGGTGACCGACGGCCTGAACTGGGCTTCGAGCACCGGCGCGCTGGTCGCGGCATTCCCGCGTTACCACCCGCGATGGGCCTGGTGGCTGACGAGAGCCCCCGGCCTGCGGGAGTTCGCGGTGAGCAATCTGGTGCTGGTGTTGCGGCCGCCGATTCGACAGAAATGAACAGGTTCTAGTTTCTGTCTTCAGTAGGTAATGTGACGGTCATGACACAGAGCACCGCGTTCAAAACCGAATGGGACAAGCTGTTCATCGGCGGCAAATGGGTCGAGCCCTCCACGTCGGACGTGATCGAGGTGCACTCCCCGGCAACCGGCGAACTGGTCGGCAAGGTACCGCTGGCCGCCAAAGCCGACGTCGACGCCGCCTGCACCGCTGCCCGCAAGGCCTTCGACGAAGGCCCCTGGCCACACATGTCGCCCGCCGATCGCGCCGAGATCCTGGGCCGCGCCGTCAAGATCCTCGAAGAGCGTGCCGAGGAACTGAAGTTCCTGCTGGCCGCCGAGACCGGCCAGCCGCCGACGATCGTCGACATGATGCAGTACGGCGCCGCGATCTCGTCGTTCCAGTTCTTCGCCGGTGCCGCCGACAAGTTCACTTGGCGCGACTTCCGCGACGGCGCCTACGGACAGACGATGGTGCTGCGTGAGCCGATCGGTGTCGTCGCGGCCGTCACCGCATGGAACGTGCCGTTCTTCCTGGCCGCCAACAAGCTGGGCCCCGCGCTGCTCGCCGGCTGCACGATCGTCGTCAAGCCCGCCGCCGAGACCCCGCTGTCGCTGTTCGCGATGGCCGATATCTTCGCCGAGGCGGGGCTGCCCGAGGGCGTGCTGTCGGTGGTCCCCGGTGGGCCGGAGACCGGTCGTGCGCTGACCGCCAACCCCGAGATCGACAAGTACACGTTCACCGGGTCCAGTGCGGTCGGTAAGGAGATCGCCAAGATCGCCGCCGAGCGGCTCAAGCCGTGCACGCTGGAGCTGGGCGGCAAGTCGGCAGCCATCATCCTCGAGGACGCCGACCTGGATTCCACGCTGCCGATGCTGGTGTTCTCCGGTCTGATGAACACCGGACAGGCCTGCGTCGCGCAGACCCGGATTCTGGCTCCCCGGTCGCGTTACGACGAGGTCGTCGAGAAGGTCTCCGCCGCGGCGG
This sequence comes from Mycolicibacterium rhodesiae JS60, assembly GCA_000230935.2. Lineage (GTDB taxonomy): Bacteria > Actinomycetota > Actinomycetes > Mycobacteriales > Mycobacteriaceae > Mycobacterium > Mycobacterium rhodesiae_B. Next base: position 710,553 of record AGIQ01000002.1, on the reverse strand, counting down.
CGGCCATGCCGGTCGGGCTGCCCGACGATGCCGGCGCCATGATCGGATCGCTGATCAGCGAGAAGCAGCGCGAGCGTGTCGAGGCCTACATCAAGAAGGGCATCGAGGAAGGCGCGCGGCTGGTCACCGGCGGCGGGCGTCCCGAAGGGCTCGACAACGGCTGGTTCGTGCAGCCGACGGTGTTCGCCGATGTCGACAACTCGATGACCATCGCGCAGGAGGAGATCTTCGGACCGGTGCTGTCGGTGATTCCTTACGACACTGAAGAGGATGCGGTGCGGATCGCGAACGACTCGGCCTATGGCCTGGCCGGTTCGGTGTTCACCACTGACAACGACAAGGCCATGAAGATCGCCGCGCGGATCCGCACCGGCACCTACGCGGTCAACATGTACGCCTTCGATCCGGGTGCGCCGTTCGGCGGCTACAAGAACTCGGGCATCGGCCGGGAGAACGGACCCGAGGGCATCGAGCCGTACACCCAGGCCAAGAGCGTGCTGCTGCCGTTCGGCTATACGCCTGAGTAGTGGTTTCGGCGCGTTTACCGTCGCTGGGCGGCGGTAAACGCGCCGAAATCGCTAAAGGCTAGAAGATCGCGCGGGCGATCATCTCGACCACCGCTGCCGGCTTGTCGACACCGTCGATCTCGACGGTGTGCTTGACGGTCAGGTTGACGGTGTTGTCGTCGACCTTGTCGGCGCCGACAAGCTCTGAGCGCACCCGGATGCTGCTGTCCACCGGCACCGCCGCCACGAACCGGACCTTGTTCAGCCCGTAGTTGATGACCATCTTCGCGTTCTCGACGCGGAAGTTGTCCTTGGACAGCGCGGGAACCAGCGACAGGGTGAGGAAACCGTGGGCAATCGGTGCGCCATAGGGGCTTTCGGCCTTGGCCTTCTCGACGTCGACGTGGATCCACTGGTGGTCGCCCGTGGCGTCAGCGAAGTCGTTGATGCGCTTCTGGTCGATCAGCAGCCAGTCGCTGACGCCGAGTTCCTGGCCGACCGCGGACGTCGCATCGTCGATGGACGTGATCACCTTCATGGGGTCTCTTCCTTTTCAATTCTGAATTCAATTCAGAGCGGTTACCCCGCCATCTTGACCGACGCCTAAAACGCCTCTTCGCTCAGGTCCATGATCGTCAGGTCGATCGACTCGGCGATCTTTCGCTCGGCGGCCAGCCGGGGCAGCATGTTGGCCGCGAAGAAGTTCGCCACCGCGACCTTGCCGCGGTAGAAGGCCTCCTCCCGCGGATCGGGGTCGCCGTCCAGCGCGCGCAGCGCAATCTCGGCCTGCCGCAACAGGAACCAGCCGATCAGCAGGTCGCCAACGGCCAGCAGAAAGCCCACCGATTCCAGTCCGACCCGGTACAAATCGCGCGCATTGTCCTGGGCGCCGAGGAGATAACCGGTCATCACGGTCGCGACGGCACGCACATTGTCCAGCGCGTCGGCCAGCGATGCGCGGGCGGCGGCCAGCTCGGGACGGGCGTCGGGGCTGTCGATGAACTTCTCGATCTGGGTGACGACGTGCGCCAGTGCGCCGCCCTGGTCACGGGCGATCTTGCGGAAGAAGAAGTCCTGGGCCTGAATGGCGGTGGTGCCTTCGTAGAGCGAGTCGATCTTGGCGTCGCGGATGTACTGCTCGATCGGATAGTCCTGCAGGAAGCCCGAACCGCCGAACGTCTGCAGCGACTCGGTCAGGGTTTGGTAGGCGCGTTCGGATCCGACGCCCTTCACGATGGGCAACAGCAGGTCGTTGACCCGCTCGGCCATCGATGCGTCCGCACCCGAAACCACCTGTGCCACGGCGGGATCCTGATGTGCAGCGGTGTAGAGGTAGAGCGCACGCAGACCCTCGGCGTAGGCCTTCTGCGTCATCAGGGCGCGGCGCACGTCGGGGTGGTGGATGATCGTCACCCGCGGTGCGGTCTTGTCGGTCATCTGCGTCATGTCGGCGCCCTGCACCCGGGTCTTGGCGTACTCCAGTGCGTTGAGGTAGCCGGTCGACAGCGTGGCAATCGCCTTGGTACCCACGAACATCCGGGCGTATTCGATGACCTTGAACATCTGCGCGATGCCGTTGTGGACGTCGCCAACCAGCCAGCCGATCGCAGGCTTACCATGCAGCCCCAGGCTGAGCTCGGTGGTCGCCGATGCCTTCAGGCCCATCTTGTGTTCGAGATTGGTGACGTAGACGCCGTTGCGATCGCCGGGCGCACCGGTCTCGGGATCGAGCAGGAACTTCGGGACCACGAACAGACTGAGCCCCTTGGTGCCCGGGCCGGCACCCTCCGGTCGGGCCAGCACGAGGTGCAGGATGTTCTCGAAGTAGTCGCCGGTGTCACCGTTGGTGATGAACCGCTTTACGCCCTCGATATGCCAGGTGCCGTCGCCGGCGTCGATCGCCTTCGTTCGCCCGGCGCCGACGTCGGAGCCGGCATCCGGTTCGGTCAGCACCATCGTGGCGCACCAGTTGCGTTCGGCGGCCAGCGTCGCCCAGTGCTTCTGCTGCTCAGTGCCGATGTGGAACAGGATGTTGGCCATGATCGGTCCGGCCATGTACATGAAGACCGCCGGGTTGGCCCCAAGCACCAGCTCGTCGATCGCCCAGGTGACCATCGCCGGGGCCGGCACACCGCCGACCTCCTCGGAGAGCCCGATGCGGAACCACTCGCCCTGCTGCCAGGCCCGCATCGACTTCGTGAACGGCTCGGGCAGCGACACCACATGGGTGTCGGGGTCGAAGGTCGGCGGATGCCGGTCGGTCTCGGCGAACGATTCGGCAACCGGCCCTTCGGCCAGGCGGGCCGCCTCGGCCAGCATCTCGCGCACCGAGTCGCCGTCGAGATCGGGATAGTCGCCGAGGGCTTTCTCCAGATCGAGCAGCTCGAAGAGATTGAATTCGAGGTCGCGGACGTTGCTCTTGTAATGGCTCATCGAATGCGTCCTTCTCAGTCGCCGACGCAGCCGAGCCTAGTCCGTTTGGCTGGCCTGATCAGCGCGATCCACCCGCTGTCAGAAATATGATCCGGATCATACAAATGCCCGAATCGCCCGGCCGGGGCCCGGTTGAGCACCGCTGTTTTCCAGCAGTTAACCCTCACGCCAACCCAGGGGTTGCACTAAGAGCATTCTAATCTTATGGTCGTAATCATAGTTATGGAGTTGGTCTAGTGACCTGCCCCGTGAGGAGAGAAGAAATGTGGCTGATCGAGCTGAACATCGCCGGCCACCGGTTCACGCGTCACGTGCCTGACAAGCGCCGGCAGCTGTTCGGTCGGGGCGCTCGTGCGCTGGCGTGGCGGGGTAGCCACTTCCGTGAAACCCCCGCCGCCTGAATGACCCAGACGCCAACCGGTACCGCCCGCCGAGCCCGAGGCTCCACCCGCACCAAGATGCTGGTGAGTGCCGCCGAGGTGTTGCGCGAACGCGGCGCCGCCGGAGTGACCATCGACGAGGTGCTGGCCCGCAGCGGAGCGCCTCGCGGCTCGGTCTATCACCACTTTCCCGAAGGCCGCAGCCAGATCCTGCGTGAAGCGCTGGACTACGCCGGCTATGAGATCAGCGCCAGCCTCGACGAAGCGGCCAGGGAAAGCACCCCCGTACTGCTTCACCGCTTCGTCCAGCTCTGGGAAAACGCGCTCCTCACAAGCGATTACACCGCCGGCTGCCCGGTGTTGGCGGCCGCGGTCGGCTCCGGAGAGGACGAGCAGCAGCTGACCTCGGTGGCCGCCGAGATCTTCAGCCGCTGGCGAGACGCCGCCAAAGAGTCCTACCTGCGGGACGGCTTCGAGGCCGCCGAGGCCAGCGCACTGGCCGACACCACCCTGGCCGCGATGGAGGGCGCGGTGGTGCTGTGCCGCTCGGCGCGCAGCCTGCAGCCACTGCACGACGTCACTGCCCAACTGGAATTCCTGATCAAGGCAAAAGAATTCGTGACGAAGTTCGGCGTGCCGACGATCAGCTCCTGAATTGCCAACGGGCACAGACAAAATCACCGTTGACGCCGGTTTCGGCCAAGGCCCACTCCGAGCGAATCGGCAGAACCGGCGCGCCCGCCCCCAGGCTGCACGGCGCATACGACACGACCAACTCGTCGACCAGCCCGGCCGCGACGAACTGTGCGCCGACGTCCCCGCCACCGACCACCCACACGTCGCGTTCGCCGGCGGCGTCGACCAGCCTGGGGTGAAGGTCGCAGACCGTGCCGCTGAACACCGTTACCGGATGGCCCTCGGCGATGATCTGCGGGCGGTGGGTCAGCACCCAGGTCGGCTGGCTGTACATCCACTCCCCCGGCGCATTGGCCAGCAGCCACTCGTAGGTCGCCGACCCCATCACCAAGGCGCCGACTCCCGCGATGAACGCCTCATAGCCGAACGGCCCGTGGACGTCGATCGCGCGGGAAGTCAGCCAGTCCAGGCTGTTGGCGTCGTCGACGATGAAACCGTCCAGACTGGACGCGGTGAAGTACACGGTGGCCATATCGGCCGATTATGGTCGGCCCCTCCGACAGCACCGGAACCGCTGATGTTGGAATACACAGCGTGACGACTACCCCTGGGCAGGATCCGGAGACCCCGGAAAGCGTCATCACCCGCTTCGGCATCCAGACCCTCGATGAGAACTTCACCGAGTTCACCGTGGTCGCCTCGATGCCGGTCGGCCACCTGGTCAACCCATTCACCGGGATGCCGACGGTCGGGCCGCTGGCCATCCTGGTCGATGACGTGGGTGGCCGGGCGAACTTCTACCGCCGCGGGTCGGGGCAGTGGACGGTGTCCAGCGAGCTGACCGTCGAACTCAGCCCCGACGGCATCGACAGCCTGATAGCCGCCCCTGACGAACCCGTGGTCGCCAGCAGTCGCCCGCTCGGCCCGCACGGCGCGACGCTGCTGGCGATCTGCACGCTCAGCCATCGCGGCAGCACGATCGGCGGGGGCACGGTGCGCACCGTGGCGATCTCCGGCGGGCCCGACGGCCCCGTCCAGCGAGAGCCCGACACGTTGGTCCGCACCTCCGCGACCTCGCTGGCCGACCTGATGGCAGGCGAACCGCTGGCGCCCGCCGAAGCCGAGCGAAGCGAGGCGAGCAACGAGCCTGGGGTCGCCACCTACCGGTTGGCCCAGCGGCCGGACTCGATCATCAACAACCTGCTCGGCATCGTGCACGGCGGGGTCAGCAGCGCCGGGCTCGAACTCGTCGCCTCGGCGGCGATCAACCACGAGCAGGCCGAACCGCTGCGCACCGCCTCGATCCGGGTCAACTTCCTGCGGCCGTTCTTCGCCGGTGCCCAATCCCGTTACGAGGGAACGGCGTTGCGAATCGGACGGAACTCCGCGATCGGGGATGCGCAGGCGGTCGGCGACGACGGCAAGGTGGCGATCGTCGCACGGGTGACGGGGTACCGATGACCGTCGACTTCGCGGCGCTATGCGCCAACGAGCCGGAGCTGGCCGCACTGCGCGCCTCGGTTCGGACGTTCCTGTCCACCGATCGTGACGAATTCGGTTGGCAGCCAAGCGTTGACGCGTGGTTGTCGAGCTGGGACGAGGAATTCAGCGCGCGGCTCGGTGACGCCGGATTCCTCGGCCTGACCATTCCCCGGGAGTACGGCGGGCAAGGCCTTGGCCATTTGCACCGCTATGTGGTGACCGAGGAGCTGCTGGCGGCGGGAGCACCGGTGGCCGCGCATTGGATCGCAGACCGCCAGGTCGCGCCCGGCCTGCTGGCTTACGGCTCCGAAGACCAGCGGCAGCGGCTGCTGCCCAGAATTGCTGCGGGCCGGTACTTTTCGGCGATCGGCATGAGCGAGCCGCAGGCCGGTTCGGACCTTGCCGCGTCCGCGGCCAAGGCAACCCAGACCGACGGCGGCTGGAAGCTCTCAGGCACCAAGGTGTGGACGAGCGGTGCACACCTGGCCCATCAGATCGTGGTGCTGGCCCGCACCAACCCGGTCGACCCGCAGCGCCGCCATGCCGGGTTCAGCCAGTTCATCGTGCCGACCGAGGCGCCAGGAATCAGCATCAGCCCCATCGTGATGATGTCCGGCGAACATCACTTCAACGAGGTGACCTTCGACGAGGTGTTCATCGAGGACGCCAACGTCCTGGGCGAGATCGGTGCCGGCTGGCACCAAGTCACAGCCGAGCTGTCGTTCGAACGCAGTGGCCCCGAACGCATCCTGTCCACCGCTCCGCTGCTGACTGCGCTGGTGCGGCTCCTGGCCACCCAGGACGATCTCGACGACCATGCTGCCGCGGCCGTCGGAGACTTGCTGGCCAGGGTCATCTCGCTGCGGCAGCTGTCGGTGTCGGTGGCCAGGGCGCTGGCTGCCGGGCAGTCGCCGGTGAACGAGGCGGCGCTGGTGAAGGATCTGGGCACCCGTTTCGAGCAGGAGTCGGTGGACCTGGCCGCGGACCTCTTCTCCTATGCCGGCGAAGCCCCGGGGCGCGAGCAGGTGGCCGCGCTGCTGGATGCCGCGCGGTTGCATTCACCACTGTTCACGTTGCGCGGCGGAACCAACGAGGTATTGCGCGGTGTGGTTGCCCGGGGAATGGGGTTGAGGTGACCCGCACATTGACCGGAGGGGTCTTCGGACCAGTCGGCGGCACAGACGATTTCGCCGAGCTGCGGCAGCTGGCTGAGGACTTCGGTGCGCGGTCCTTCGACGAACGGATCGGCCACCGCGGCCTGCCCGACGATTTCGACGCGACGGCATGGCGCCAGTTGCAGGACGCCGGACTGACCCGTCTGACGAGTGACCCCGAATCCGGTGGTGGCCCAGCCGAATTAGCTGTTGTCCTGCGGGCGCTGGCCCGCCATGCCGTCTCGGTTCCGGTGGCGGAGACCGATGCCCTGGCCGGCTGGCTGGCTGCCCGGGCTGGGCTCGAGGTGCCCGGCGAGGGCCCACTGACGATCGCCGTCGGCGATGCCGGGGCGACGACGATCACGGGTGTGCCCTACGCGGGTGCCGCGGCTGCGGTGGTGCTGGCCCTCCGCGACGGCCCGGACCTTCACGTCGCGATCACCGAGCCCGCGGCAATCGCAGGCGGGCACAACATCGGTGGCGAGCCGCGCGACACGATCACCGTCGGCGCCGAGACATCAATCACCGTCGGCGGCGCGGCCGACGAACTGCTGCGCCGGGGCGCCTGGGCCCGTTGCGTGCAGTCGCTGGGCGCACTGGACGCGGCCGTTGAGTTCTCGGTGGCGCACACCAGGGAGCGTGAGCAGTTCGGCCGTCCGCTCAGCGCTTTCCAGGCCGTGCAACACACGCTTGCCTCGATGGCCGGTGAGGTGGAACGCGCCAGGGCGGCCACCGAACTCGCCGTCGCCGCTGTCACCGACCACGGATTCGACAGCGCCCAAGCCGATTACGCCGTCACCCTGGCCAAGGTGGTGGCTGGCCGGGTCGTGCCGAGCGTCGTCACCGCCGCCCACCAACTGCACGGTGCGATCGGCGTGACGCTCGAACACCGGCTGTGGCTGGCGACCATGCGAGCCCGGGCCTGGATCAACGAGTTCGGCGACACCGCCTGGCACGCAAGGAAACTGGGACGGCTGGCGCTGACGGCAGGCCGGGCCGGCGATCCTTGGGACTTCGTCGTCGGCGCTGCAGGCTAGCTGCCCGTCCAGTTCGGCGCGCGCTTCTCGGCGAACGCGATCGCGCCCTCCTGGGCGTCCTTGGACCCGAAGACGGGCATCATGATCTTCGCCTGTTTCTTCCACTGTTCCTCGGGCGACCAACCGCGCGACTCGGTGATGATCCGTTTGGTGGCTGCCACGGCCAGCGGGCCGTTGGCGGTGATCCGCTCGGCCAGTTCGATCGCGGCCTCCAGCGCATGGCCGGGCTCGGCCACGACGTTGACCAGGCCGAGTTCGTGGGCCCGCTCGGCGGGCAGGTTCTCACCGGTCAGCGCCAGCTCCATCGCGATCTGGTACGGGATGCGCTGCGGCAGACGCAGCAGCCCGCCACCGCCGGCCACCAGGCCGCGCTTGACCTCGGGGATGCCGAAAGCGGAGTCCCTGGCGGCCACGATCAGGTCGGTGGCCAACGCCAGTTCGGTCCCGCCAGCCAGCGCGTAGCCCTCCACCGCGGCGATCAGCGGCTTGAGCGGTGGGCGTTCGGTGAAGCCCAGGCCACGGCCCTCGGCCACGACGTTCTCTCCGCGGGCGAAGGCCTTGAGGTCCATACCCGCGCAGAACGAGCCACCGGCTCCGGTCACGATGCCCACCGACAGGCCGGCGTCGTCGTCGAGCTCGTCCATGGCGGCAGCCAGACCATTGCTGACCGCGGCATTCACCGCGTTCTTGGCCTTTGGCCGGTTGATGGTGATGATCAGAATGCGGCCGCGACGCTCGGTGAGGACGGCGGGCTCTTCGGTAACGGCGTTTTCAGTCACGTCCGGAATGGTAACTATCCACCTACGACAACAGTCGCGAGCCCGGTAGCATACAAAACTAGAACACGTTCCAATTCCTAGGAGGATGTGTGAGCCCCAGCGACGCGACACCCACCGAGACGGAGAAATGGGACCCCGGTCTGGTCGAGAAGACGATGGGCGTGCTGCGGCCGTTCCTCAAGCTTTACCACCGCAGTGAGGTCCGCGGACTGGAGTCATTCCCGGCGGGCGGCGCCCTGGTGGTGTCCAACCACTCCGGCGGCCTGTTCGCGATGGACGTGCCGGTTTTCGCGCTCGGCTTCTACGACCACTTCGGCTACGACCGGCCGGTCTACACCCTGAGCCACGATCTGGTCCTGACCGGCCCGACCGCCGGCTTCTTCAAGCGCAACGGCTTCATCCGGGCCAATCACGAGAACGCCGACGAGGCGCTGCGCTCCGGTGGCGTGGTGGTGGTCTTCCCGGGCGGCGACTACGACGTCTATCGACCGACGCTGGCCCAGAACAAGATCGACTTCGACGGCCGCACCGGGTATGTGAAGGCCGCGATCAACGCGGGAGTGCCGATCGTGCCCACGGTGGCGATCGGGGGGCAGGAGAGCCAGATCTTCCTCACTCGCGGGACCGGCGTGGCCAAGGCACTGCGACTGGACAAGCTGTTGCGGGCCAAGATCCTGCCGATCTCGTTCGGCTTCCCGTTCGGGTTGAGCGCCGTCGTTCCGCTCAACGTGCCACTGCCCACCAAGATCGTCGTGCGCGTGCTCGATCCGATCGACATCACCGAGCAGTTCGGCGAGGACCCCGACATCCAAGCTGTCGACGCCCACGTGCGCGGTGTCATGCAGAAGGCGCTGGATGAGCTGGCCGCGCAGCGCCGCTTCCCGGTGATCGGCTGATGGACCTGTTGGGCCGTCTGACATCGATCGGCGACGCGGTCGTCACGCTGGGCAAGGCGGGTTTCCTGACCCCGATGCGGCCGGACCGGACGGTGGCGATGGTGGCCGCCGCGCGCAACGAGGGACTGTCCATCGCCACCGGGTTCGCGACGGCCGCCGCCCGCCGCCCCGACAGCCCCGGCCTGATCGACGAGCTGGGCACCCTGACGTGGCGCGAACTCGACGAGCGGGCCCATGCCCTGGCCGCCGCGCTGCAGACATTGCCGAACGGCACCCCGCACGTGGTGGGCATCATGGCCCGCAACCACCGCGGCTTCGTCGAGTCGCTGATCGCCGCCACTCGCATCGGCGCCGACGTCCTGCTGCTGAACACCTCGTTCGCCGGCCCGGCGCTGGCCGAGGTGGTCAACCGCGAACAGGCCGACATCGTCATCTACGACGAGGAGTTCACCGCCTCGGTGGACCGGGCCTTACAAGATCGCCCGCAGGCCGGGCGCATCCTGGCCTGGACCGACGAGCCGACGGACGCGCCCACGGTCGAGAAGCTGATCACCGACCACAGCGGGCACAAGGCCACCAAGACCGGCCGCAAGAGCCGGCTCATCCTGCTGACGTCGGGCACCACCGGAACTCCTAAGGGCGCCAAGCATTCTGGCGGCGGTGCCGGCAACCTCATCGCGATCCTGCAGCGCACGCCGTGGCGGCTGGGCGAGACAACGGTGGTCGTCGCACCGATGTTCCACGCCTGGGGCTTCTCGCAGCTGGTCTTCTCCTCGGCGATGGCGTGCACGGTGGTGACCCGGCGCAAGTTCGATCCGGCGGCGACGATGGCTCTCGTCGACAAGTACAAGGCCACCGGATTGTGTGTGGTGCCGGTGATGTTCGACCGCATCATGGACCTGCCCGACGATGTCCGTCAGCGCTACAGCGGACGCACACTGCGGTTCGCGGCGTGCTCGGGATCGCGGATGCGTCCCGATGTCGTCACCAGGTTCATGGACGAGTTCGGCGACGTCATCTACAACAACTACAACGCCACCGAGGCGGGCATGATCGCCACCGCGACGCCTGCCGATCTGCGGGCGGCGCCCGACACCGCGGGCAGACCGGCCGTCGGCACCGAGATCCGCATCTACGACGACGAGTTCAACCTGGTTCCCACCGGTGGGGTCGGCCGGATCTTTGTGAAGAACTCCACCCAGTTCGACGGCTATACGACCGGCAGCACCAAGGACTTTCACGAGGGATTCATGTCCTCGGGCGACATCGGCCGCCTCGACGACGCCGGCCGGCTGTTCGTGGTGGGCCGCGACGACGAAATGATCGTCTCCGGCGGCGAGAACGTCTACCCCATCGAGGTGGAGAAGACACTGACCACGCATCCAGAGGTGGCCGAGGCCACGGTGCTCGGCGTCGACGACGAACAGTACGGTCAGCGGCTGGTCGCTTTCGTCGTGCTCTCCGAGGGATCGAGCGCGGGTTCCGACGACCTCAAGGCTCACGTCCGGGAGAACCTGGCCAACTACAAGGTGCCGCGGGAGGTCACCATCCTGACCGAACTCCCACGAGGCAGCACTGGCAAGATCCTGCGTAATGAACTCATCGCTCGCACGTCTGACGGCTAAGCTGCGACGCCCGCGCCCACTGGCGCGCGCGATCGTCGAATTGACGAACGCCGCCAACGGGTTTCGCCCGCTCGGCCGCAAAGGATACAAAACGCTTGCGGTCTTCTGGTTCGGCTGGCCGACATCGGAGGTTCCGCTGGTCTACCTGGCCGGCTCGGTCCTCGATGCCGTCCGCCGCGGCCTGCGTGGCGATTTCCGCGGCCGACGCGGAATCGCGGCGCTGGCACTGACCGCATTCTCGTGGGCGATCCTGGCGGCGATCCAGCGCCGCAACGTGGCCACGTCCCGCCGGGTGCTGCGCGCCGCGTTGGTGGAAGGTCTCGGCGAGGACTTCACCGACGTCCTGGAAACCTTGCCGAGCACACCGTCCCCGTCGGGGCGGCCCAGCGCCTGGCGGACCACCTGGTCGCGACGGCAGTACGTGGAGAAAAGCAATATCGTCACGTACGGCCCGCACGGCCGAGCCAATCTCGCCGACGTGTGGCGCCGCCGGGACCTGCCGCGCGACGGCAAGGCGCCGGTACTGCTCGAAGTGCCCGGCGGGGCATGGGTCTTCGGCTGGCGCCGCCCGCAGGCCTACCCGCTGATGAGTCACCTCGCCGACCGCGGCTGGATCTGCGTGGCGATGAACTACCGGGTCAGCCCGGCGCACACGTGGCCCGACCACATCGTCGACGTCAAACGAGCGTTGGCATGGGTCAAGGCCAACATCGCCGACTACGGCGGCGACCCGGACTTCGTGGCCATCACCGGCGGCTCGGCCGGCGGCCACTTGGCCGCCCTGGCCGCACTGACTCCCAACGATCCGGAGTACCAACCCGGTTTCGCCGACGCTGACACCTCGGTGGTGGCCGCTGTCCCGGTGTACGGCCGCTATGACTGGTTCACCACCCGGGGCGAGGGCCGCCGGGAGTTCATCGGCTACCTCGAACGCCTCGTGGTCAAGCGGCAGTTCACCCGGTTCCGCGACATCTACACAGCCGCATCGCCCATCCGCCGGCTACGGGCGGACGCCCCGCCGTTCTTCATCCTGCACGGCGAAGATGACTCCATCATCCCGGTCGGCGAGGCGCGCGAATTCGTCGAGCAGATGCGCGAGGTGTCGAAATCCGAGGTGGTGTACGCCGAATTGCCCGGAGCTCAGCACGGGTTCGACATCTTCTCCTCACCGCGGGCATACAACTCGGCCGAAGCAGTTGCGCAGTTTCTGTCGTGGGTCTACGCCAGCGCGATGAAGAATGGGCCTCGTGCGTAGACACATCCGACGGGTACGCGATATCGGCCTACGCAAGCTCGCGATCGCGTTTCTCGCCCTGGCCGCCGTGATCGGCCTCAGTGTCACCGGGTACATCTCCAGCCGGGAGAGCACCAACCAGGAGACCTATTTCGGCGACCCGGACAACCCCGACCGCGTCGACGTCACGGTCTGGATCACGCGGGTCGATGCGACGACACAAGCCCTTTCGGTGACCATCATGAATGTCGTCCCGAACGGAACACTGGTCGATCCGCACGGCAACTTCGCCCAGGACACGACCGTCACCACCGCCGCGATCGGCACCTGGCGCGCCGAGATCGAAGCAGGCGATTCCGCCCCGGACATCGAACAGCGCGTCACGATCGTCGGCACCGTCACCGACTACCCGTTCGATCGGTATTCCGGCCGCCTCGAGGTACACGCCCTGAGTGCCGACGGTGACGAATTGCCGGTCGGTCTAACGGTATTGAACACCGACCCGTTCTTCGGCATCACCACGACCGCGGACACCGCACCGAACGGCGGGGCCGCGGTGAACCTCGGGGTCTACCGGAGTATGCCCACGCTGATCTTCGCGGTCTTCGTCATGGTGCTGATGCTGGGCCTGGCGCTCGGGGCCGTGGTGGCGGCGTTCTACATCCTGCATTGGCGCCGGGGTCTGATCTTCCCGGCCTGTTCGATGATGGCGGCCATCCTCTTCGCGCTGATCCCGTTGCGCAACGCCGTTCCGGGCAGTCCGCCGATCGGGTCGCTCATCGACTTCGGCTCGTTCTTCGTCGCCGAAGCCGTCATCTCCATCGCGTTGATCTCCAGTATCGTCTGGGGTTTCCGGCATCAGCGGAGCATCGAACGCGCCGAGGAACAGGCAACCGAGAGCGAACAGGACGATGACGTCGTCGAGGAGCCGGCCTAGGCTTGCGCCATGGCGGTCTCCACGACGGCCAGCTCACCGGAAAGCCCTGCGGCCACCCGGATTTCGGAGAATGACGCCAGCATGGCGTCGGTGACTTCATGCGGGTCACGTACGGTCGAGCCGTCGGATAGCACCGAGATGTTGAGCTGGTCCACGTAGCTCCACACGGTGATGTTCAGCCCGCTGCCCGCGGTCAGCGGACCGACGGAGTAGATCTCGGTCACGAGCGCGCCACCGACGCGGCCGTGCTCCCTGGGGCCCGGCACATTCGAGATGGGCAGGTTCAGCACCTTGTTCTGACCGTCCCTGGTGGACAACCACTTGAACAATGCCTGAGCCGGCGCGGGCGGCAGATACGTCGACCACCGGCTGACCAGTTCCGGCCCGATGAGTTGATGACTTTCCTTGGCCAGCACGGCCGCATCGTGGGTCTGACGGACCCGCTCCAGCGGATCTTCGACGTCGACGGGCACCGCGACCATCATGCCGGTGAAGAAATTTCCCGACACCCGGTTCGGGTCGAAGTTGAAGCTCACCGGGACCGAGGCCAACAGCGGGTGATTCGCTTTACCGTCGTAGCGCAACAGCAGCGTGCGCAGCGCTCCAGCGGCCGTTGCGAGCACGAGATCGTTGATCGTCACGCCGAGGAGCTTGCTGGTCTCCTTGAACTCGGCGAGCGCCAATGTCGCGGTGGCGAAACGCCGTTGGGGGTTGAGCATGTGGTTCATGAAGGACGGCGGCGGGGTGAACGGCATGGTCAGTTCGGGTGACAGCTTGCGGTTGCTTTGCCGCACCCGGCGCATGCCGTCGTAGGTGTACTTCATGACACCGGGCAGCTTGCCGAGCTGCCGGAAGTGGTCGGTGAACGCCGAGCGCACCAGTTCACCGCGGGCGGGCGCGGGGTCGGTCGGAAACTCCTGATCCGGATCAGGGCCGCTCTGCAGGTCCATCCCCCGTGCCATCAGGTTGCCGGAGGCGACGCCGTCGGCCAAGGCGTGGTGGATCTTGCCGACGACCGCGATCCGGCCGTTGGCCAGTCCCTCGACGAAGTACATCTCCCACAGCGGACGACTGCGGTCCAGCGGGGTGCTGGCGATCTCACCGATCGCCTCGTCGAGCTCGCGGCGCCCACCGGGCTCCTTCACCCGCCACGGGCGGATGTGGTAGTCGAGGTCGACGTCGCAATTCTCCCGCCACATCGGGTGATGGAATTTGAACGGGATGTTCACCAACTGGTAGCGGAACGGGTCGAGCTTGTAGAGCCTGCCCCGGATGACCTGCCGGAACTCCTCGACGCCGAAGCTGCGGTCACCGATGCCCTGCAAATCGATGACCGCGATCTTGAGGGTGTGCATGTGCACATTGGGTGCCTCGCTGTACAGCAGCACCGCATCCCAGCCACGCAGTCTTTTCATCGCCGAACCCTCTTCACCCGGTGCAACCTCCCAGCCGGGACATTACAACCGGTGCGGGCTCAGATGACCTCTTTGGTGGACATGAGGGCGCGATCACGTCGAATCTGATTGAGAAACAGGCCGATTGCCGTGGCGACCGAACCGGTGCGGGCGCCGTCGGTCATGTCGAAACCATGCCCGGCACCGGGCAATTCGACGTAGCCGACCTTCGAGCGGGACACCGAGCGGAGCCGCTCGACGAATGCCTGGGCCTGCGCCACCGGGATCACACTGTCACCGGAACCGTGCACCACCAGGAACGGCGGCGCCTTGGGATGAATCCTCGCGATCGGCGAGGCCTTGCGGAACAGGTCGCCGTGGCGGCTCTGCTTCTTGTTGACGACCACCCGTTCGAGGAAGTCGACGAAGCGGGTCCGCTCGGGAGTGGAGCGGTCCTCCCAGTCGTAGCGGCCGTAGATGCCGACGACGGCGTCGACGGCGGTGTCCGAATCCTGCGGAAGGTGTGCCTGGTACTCAGGGTCGTCGATCGTGAGACCCGCCAGTGCGGCGAGATGGCCACCGGCCGAACATCCGGCCACCGCAACGAAATTGCGGTCGCCGCCGTAGCGGTCAACATTGGCGCGGGCCCAGGCGATCGCAGCCTTGACATCCTGGATGTGCCGCGGCCACCGGTGGTGCGGCGCGACGCGGTAATCGATCGACAGGCACACCCAGCCCTGGGCAGCCAGGTGCGACATGAGGGCGTAGCCCTGGATGATCCGGCTGCCGTGCACCCAGGCGCCGCCGGGGAGGAACACCATGACGGGGGCTGGTTCGGCGGGCAGGTCGTCGCGACGCCAGACGTCGAGCAGCTGGGACGGGTGATCGCCGTAGCGGACCGATCCGCGATAGAGATGTTTGCGATGTTCGAGAGCCTTCAGAACCGGCGGCGCCTTCTCCGGCGCCGGCCACTCGATCTGCAGATCCTCAGCGGCCACGACACCGCGGAGCCCGGCCTCGGCCACCTCTCGGGTGCTCTCCCGCTGAGCCTTGCGTGTCTCGCCGGCATTCGGTGCCAACCACGACTTGGCGGCCGCGCCGACGAGCTCCGGCATCTGTCGGGCACCCCAGACACTCATCGCCGTCGCGGCGCCCAATGGCTCGAGATGCTTGCCGACAATCGGCAGCTGGGCGGATGCAACACTCATCGCCAGCAGGTAGTCGGCCGGTCCGGCCTGCATCAGCCATCGAGCCGTCTTCCACGGGGTCATTGCGGCAGCGTACCGCGCCCCACCGGTGGGAGACGACAAATTCTTCACAATGTTCACTGCTTTGCTACATACCCAACAGAACTGTGGTGCTACAAGGCATGCCGTTGAACCGGGCGTTTGCCCAAACGCGTCAATAACGCGTGCTAGTGACCAGCGTTACGGGCCAGCTCGATGGCGAACGAGTTCACAAAGTTCCCGGGGCCGGGATTGCCACGTCCGCACGACCCGTCGGAGTCGCCGGGACGTTTGACCCAGAGGAATGCGTCGATGTGACCGTTGCCGGTGGCGGTGGTGGGTTGGACGCCCAGCGCGCGGCCGCTCGGATTGCACCAATACAATTCGCCGTCGGCCGGTCCGTTGCCATTACGGGACGTGTCAATCACGTACGGCTTGCCGCCCGTCATCCCCGAAATCGCTTCGCCGTAACCGATTTCCTCTTCGGTGGTGAAGAAGTTCGAGGTATTCAGGCTGAAACCGCGGGCGTTGGCGATGCCGACCTGATTGAGGCGGTTGGCGATCTCCTCGGCGGGCAGCCAGCGCGAATGTCCGGCGTCGACGTACACCGCGGCCGCCGGGTTGCGAGTCAGGGTGTCGACCCCGTAGCGGATCAGGTCGAAGCGTTCCTGGCGCGCGTCGCCCGACAGGCAGTCGGCCATATCGAGGGCATCGGGCTCGAGGATGATCGTCACGGGCCCGCCGCCGATCTGGGCGGCGACGCTGTCGATCCAGCCGCGGTAGGCCGCACCCGACCCGTGCCCACCCGAGGCGAAGCTCCCGCAGTCGCGGTTCGGAAGCGAGTACATGGCCAGCATGGGCATGGCGCCCGCAGCCCAGGCGCCGGTGAGGTACCGGCTCACCGCCGCGGCCGGGACCAGGTTGTCGATCCAGTAGGCCTGGGGCGTGTTCGCGATATAGGCCAGTTCAGGGCTGTCCGGGTTGGCCTTCGACGCGCGCATCGCCGCCGAGTTCGGGTCCACGTAGAACGGCGACCCCCCGACCGGCGCAGCATCGTCGGCCAGCCGGATGGCCGGCGCGATCTGCGGGCCGGTGGACAGAACCATCCCGGCGACGACCGCGACCGTTAGAAAAGGAGCAATCCACCGGGCAACCACACCGGCAGCAGAGGACATCACCGAAGAAAAACTAGTGCCGCAGGTCAATAAACGCCAACCGTCGGCGACAATGACCCGACAGCACGCCGCTGGACGGATCATTCCCTCGTTTTCACCCCGCACACCTTCTACTTCGGCGATGCGCACGTGCGACTGCGCGGCAAGACGCAGGCGGACTTCCTGGCCCCGATGCGCACGGCGATCGACCTCGGGCTGGCCCCCCCAACCACACCGACTTCGTCGTCACGCCGTTGGATCAGATGTTCGTGGTGTGGACGGCGGTGAACCGAATCTCGCGCGGCGGCGAAACGATCGGTGCCGACCAGCGCGTCACCCCACTGGAGGCCCTGAAGGCCATCACGATCAGCGCCGCGCGCCAGTACCGCGAGGCGGACGCCAAGGGTTCACTGGAGGTGGGCAAGCTCGCTGATCTCGTTGTGCTGGACGGTAATCCGTTGAAGGTGGACCCGATGCGGATCAAGGACATCGGCGTGGTGGAAACCATCAAGGAAGGTGTCACCGTCTACCGCGCGTAGCTCAGCCGGTCACGGAGTGAGCACGACCTTCACGTGCTCGCCACCTCGCGCCGCCACGGCGGCGTAGCCCTCTGCGGCCTGATCGAGCGACAGGTTCGTGGTGAAGATGCCGTCCACGTCGAGGCGACCGTTCTGCAGCAGCGGGATGAGTTCGGGCCACGTCTGCTGGACCGGTGCGGTCGTCATCCGGAAGGTGAGGCTGCGCAGCAGGCCGGTGAGCGCGGGGAACGGATACGGGTTGAGGTTGTGCACACCGACCACCGACACCGTGCCCCTGGCCCGGACCGTGGCGATCGCGTCGTCCAGCGTCGTGTCGTTGCCGACGGCGTCGATGACCGAATCGGCGCCGATACCACCGGTGGCTTCCATGACCGCGGGCGCAGCCGCCGGCGCGATCGCGATCGCGCCCAGTTTCGCCGCCCGGTCGCGCCGCTGGGCGACCGGGTCGACGGCGAACACCCTTGCCGCCCCGAGGAATAACGCACTGCGCACGGCACACAGGCCGACCGCACCGAGACCGATGACCGCCGCGGTGCCGCCGATCGGGATATCGGCGCGCTGGGCGGCCGACCATCCGGTGGCCAGGTTGTCGGTGAGCAGCAGCGCCTGCTCGGTGCTGATGTTCTCCGGCATCCTGAGCAGCTGGAAATCCGCCGCCGGGACGGCCATCAGTTCGGCCTGCGCCCCGCCGAGCACTCCGGAGCCGAAGACCTGCGGGCCCGACGCGCATTGGATCGGATCCCGGGTGGCACATCCGGCGCAGGCGCCGCAGCCGGCCACCGAGGACACGATGACATGGTCACCGACGGTGACCGTGCGGACATCCGGCCCCACCTCGACGACCGTGCCGACGGCCTCGTGCCCCAGCGAGACGGGCTGGAACAGCGGATAGTCACCCTCGTAGAAGTGCAGGTCCGAACCGCAGATCGCGGCCGCGGTCACCTTGACGATGGCTCCGTCCGGCCCCGGCAGAACCGGGTCGGGCCAGCTATCGACCCGCACCGATCCCGGGGTGTCGATGAGTACCGCGCGCATCAGCGTCCCTCACTTCCCTTTCGTCACAACGAAGTTCGACCATTCGGGGGCACGCACCGCGTTCCAGTACACCGGCAGCCGCCATGGGCTCACCGTATGGATCTCACCGTCGGGATTCTTGAAGTACGAGTGCTCGATCGAGGGATGCGCCCAGACCATCGTGTTGATCTCGGCCTGGTGCCGCCGATGCCATTCCTCGGTGGCCGCAACAGTGGGTTCGATTGCCTCCCAGCCATTCTCGATGATGTCAGCCAAGCAGGCGTTGATGTAGCGCATCTGCAGCTCGGAGTTGAAGATCAAGCTACCGCCGTGCGCCAGATGGTTGCCCGGGCCGTAGAGCATGAAGAAGTTCGGGAATCGCGGCACGGTGATGCCCAGGTAACCGACCGGCCGCTGACCCCACGTGGCGCGCAGGTCCACCCCGTCACGGCCGGTGATCGACATCGGATACAGCACCTCGGTGGCGCGGAATCCGGTGGCGTACACGATCACATCGACGTCGTGAGTCACTCCGTCGGCGGTGACGACACCGTGGGGGGTGATGCGTTCGATCGGCGTGCGCACCAGCTCGACGTCGCCGCGGCGCAGTGTGGTCAGCCAGGTTCCGTTGTCCTGCAACGTGCGTTTGCCCGTCGCGGGATAGTCCGGCAGCACCTTGCTCAGCAGTTCGGAATCGTCGCCGACCTGAGTGGTGATCCAGTCGGTGAACATCAGGCGCGCCACCGCGTTGATCTCGCTGACCGCATAGTTCGGGTCGTCGGGGTGGGTGTAGTCGGGATCCGAGCGGGCCGCCTCCAGACCCTTGTCCGCCCCCGGCCACATCACCAGGAAGCGGTACCAACGGTTGTAGTACGGAAGGTGATTCATCGCCCAGCGCACACCGTCGCCGACGCTGTCGTGGTACATCGGATTGGGGAACATCCACTGCGCGGTGCGCTGGAAGACCGTCAGGTGCTGCACCTGGTCGGCGATCGCCGGGGCGATCTGGAATCCGCTGGCTCCGGCGCCGATGAGCGCGACGCGTTTGCCGGTCAGGTCGACGGAGTGGTCCCAGGCTGCGGAATGGAAGGCAGGGCCCTCGAAGGTGTCGGCGCCCTCGATGTCGGGGAGGTGCGGCCGGTTCAGCTGGCCGACGGCGGTGATGACGGCCCGGGCCCGGATGCTGGATTCGGTTCCGTCCTTGCCGCGCACGATCACCAGCCAGACGCCGTCGTCGTCGCTCCAGGTCGCCGAGACCACCTCGGTCTCCCAGCGGACGTTGGCATCGAGATCATGCCGGGCCAGCACCGTTTCGAAGTAGGCGCGCAGCTCGGGCTGCTCGGCGAAATAGTGCGACCAGTCGTTGCTCGGCTCGAAGCTGTAGCAGTAGAAGTGATTGGCGACGTCGACGCGGGCACCGGGATAGCTGTTCTCCCACCACGTTCCGCCCGGGCCGGCGTTCTTCTCCACGATGGTGAACGGGATGTTGGCCTGCTTGAGCCGGATGCCGGCGAGCAGACCCGATTCACCGCAGCCGATCACGACGACCGGGAAGTCGGCGGCCGCCGCGGGGTCGAGTGCGACGGGGCGGCGCGGGTCGACGTCCTCGAGGTCCATCTCCTCCAGCACCATCGGCCGGTACTCGTCGTCGACGTGCTCGCACGCCGCCCAGTCCAGCATCTCGGAGATCAGCTCGGGACTCAGCGGCACCGGCCCCGGGCAGCCCCGGTCGCGGTAGTCGGCGATGACCGGCAGCGCCAGCGCGCGGGCCTTGGCCTTGTCCTCCTCGGACATGAAGCCCTGGACCTCGTTGAGGAAGACACCGGCCTGCTTGAACTCACGGATGAAACGCGGGTCACCGGTGATGTGCACCAGGGACAGCAGCATCGTGGGGATGCTGACCTGCTCCAACGCTGCGGCAATCTCGTCGTCAGATGACGTGAAAGGTTGCCCCGCATAGGGATTGGTCGACATTGACGGTGTCCTCTCACTGCAGGGCCAATTACGCTACGCAGCGTTCCGTAATTGCCGTCACCACGATACTGTCTCCCGCCGTCGTGGATCAAGGTGCTGTCCTATCCGGATCACCGGTTGCCATACTGGGCAGCGTGGCTACTACTGACATCAATCCCGAACTGCGCAAAGTCGCGCGGTTCGCCCCGCGCGCGCTGATCTCGGCCAGGACGTTGCCGGTGATCCGCGGGCTGATCGGCCTACAGCGACCGAACAATGACGGCGTCGAGGTGCTGACGTTGGAGTCGGGCATCGGTGTCCGCCTGTACCGGCCCTCCGCGGCAGCCACGACCGGCCCAGCGCTGTTGTGGATCCACGGCGGCGGCTACGTTATCGGCACCGCGGCGCAGGACGACGCGCTGTGCCGCCGGTTCGTCAAGGAACTGGGCATCACGGTGGCCGCCGTCGACTACCGACTGGCGCCAGAACACCCTTACCCCGCGCCGCTGGAGGACTGCTACACCGCGCTGCAATGGCTGGCCCGACTGCCCTCGGTCGACCGGGATCGGATCGCGATCGGCGGGGCCAGCGCGGGCGGCGGGCTGTGCGCCGCGCTGGCACTTTTGGCCCGCGACCGCGACGGGGTGAAACCGGTCTTCCAGCTGTTGGTCTACCCGATGATCGACGACCGCAGTGTCGGCAGCCATCTCTACCACCCGGGGCACCGGTTGTGGAACGCCAACAGCAACCAGTTCGGCTGGCAGTCCTATCTGGGCGGCGCCGATCCGGCGGTCGCCGCGCCGGCGCGGCGGACCGATCTCGCCGGGCTGCCGCCGGCCTGGCTCGGCGTCGGAACGCTGGACCTGTTCCACGACGAGGACCTCGACTACGCGGAGCGGCTGCGGGCCGCGGGTGTGCCATGCCAAGTTCACGTGGTGCCCGGCGCCTTCCATGGCTTCGATGCCGTTGCCACCAAGTCCGACGTTTCGAACGCGTTCTTCTACAGCCAGTGCGACAGCCTGCGCGAGAGCTTCGGCGGCTGAGTCCATGGCGTCGCTGAGCACCGAGCAGCGGGATCTGGCCGACGCGGTCGCCGAGCTGATGGCCAAGCGCTCGCCGGAGGCCGAGGTGCGCCGACTGATGGCGACCGACTCCGGATACGACCCGTCGGTCTGGGCCGAGTTGGCCGCCATGGGCCTGCTCGGCCTTGCGATACCCGAGAAGTTCGGTGGCTCCGGTGCGGGAGCGGTCGAAGTCGGGTTGGCCATGGAGGCGATGGGCCGGGCCCTGCTCTGTGCGCCGTACCTGTCGTCTCTCCTGACCACTCACCTCCTGCTCGCGCTAGGGGACGCCAAGGAACAGGCCGATGTCCTGCCCCGCATCGCCGCGGGCGAGTTGATCACGACGGTGGCGTTCGCCGAACCCGGTTCGGCCCTCCCGCCGGAGAAGCCGAAGACCGTCGCTGCCCCAGCCGGTTTCGAGTGGCGACTGTCCGGAACCAAGACCTACGTGCTCGATGCGACGATCGCCACGCGCATCTACGTCTTGGCCGGGGATGCGGTGTTCGCGGTCGCGCCCGATCTGCCCGGTGTCCAGATCAGCGCACTGTCGACGGTCGATCCGACCCGCAAGCAGGGCCGGATCGTGTTGAACGACAGCCCGGCTCGGCTGGTCGGCACCTTGGAAGGCGGTGCCGCCGCGCTCGACAAGGCGCTGGATCTTGCATCGGTGGCGCTGCTGGGCGAGCAGGCCGGCGGCGCGATGCACGCGATGCGGATGGCCGCCGACTATGCCAAGACCCGGTTCCAGTTCGGGCGTGCGATCGGGAGCTTCCAGGCGATCAAGCACATGTGCGCCGACATGCTTCTGGAAGCCGAGTCGGCCACTTCCGCGGCGCGGCACGTGGCCGCGGTCTTCGACGCCGGCGATCCTGGCCGGTTCGCCGATCTTGCTGCCGCGCAGTCATATTGCTCGGAGGCATTCGTTTCCATTGCGGCGAACAGCATTCAGCTACACGGCGGGATCGGCTTCACCTGGGAGCACCCGGCGCACCTGTATCTGCGGCGGGCGCGGACGGACGCTCAGTTATTCGGCGATCCGGCGTGTCACCGGGAACGCTACGTGCGGCTGCGGGAGGCACAGTGACCAACGGAAGCACAGTGCCCGACGGAAGTACAGCGACCGACGACGAGGTGCGCGACGAAGTCCGCCAATGGCTGGCGGACAACTGGGATGCAGAGATCGACCGCGGCCGCTGGGCACAACTGGTGTTCGACGCCGGCTGGGCCGTACCGAGCTGGGAAACCCAGTGGTGGGGCCGCGGCCTGAGCGACCCGCAATCCCGAATCGTGGCAGCGGAATTCGCGGCGGTGGGCGCTCCGGGGACAGGGCATGACCGGGCGAACCTGTTCGCCTGCACGCTGCACGATCTGGGGAGCGACGAGCAGAAGCATCGACTGATCCCGCCGTCGATCCGCGGCGAGACCAAGTGGTGCCTGTTGTATTCCGAGCCCGGTGCCGGGTCGGATCTGGCCGGGTTGCGCACCCGTGCCGAGCGCGACGGCGACGAGTGGGTGATCGACGGCCAGAAGGTGTGGACGTCGTTCGCCAAAACGGCCGACTACGGGCTGCTGGTCGCCCGCACCGATTGGGATGTGCCCAAGCACAACGGAATCAGTTTCTTCATGTTTCCGATGCGCCAGCCCGGTGTCGAGGTTCGCCCGATCCACCAAATCACCGGCGAGTCGGAATTCAACGAGGTGTTCATCTCCGGCGCGCGCGTGCCCGACGCGAACCTGGTTGGTGAACCGGGCGGCGGCTGGTCGGTGCTGCAGGTGGCGTTGTCATACGAGCGACGACTGATGGGCGATCTGGCCCGCACAGCGCGTTCGGCCCGCAAGCCGCAGGCCGACACCGACAGTCTCATCGAGATGGCGCGCCGTGCCGGGAAACTCGGTGATTCGTTCATCCGGCAGGAGATCGCCCGGGTCGAGACGTACGCGGCAGTGAACCGGTGGAACACCGCGCGGGCCAAGGCCACCACGGATCGGGCCGAGGCCGCCACACTGTTGGCGCTGGGCAAGATCGCGATGTCGCGGATTCTGCACGAGACGGCCAAAGTCCAGACCGAGATCGCCGGTCCCGAGTCGATGCTGACCGGTCCGGACAATCCGGTCGGCGATGCGGTGACCTTCCGCACGTTGAATGCGTATTTCACGTCGATCGGCGGCGGCACCGACCAGATCCAGCGCAATATCGTCGGCGAGCGCGTGCTCGGCCTGCCGAAAGAACCGGAGCCATACCGGAATACCGCCTTCCGGGAGTTGCCTCACTAGGTCTCGCGCTGCACGGTTGTCCACAGTCTCGGGTTCATCCCCAGATTCGTCCCTGTTGGCTCATGTGAGCGTGGACGGCGAACTGACGCAGTACTGCCACCGTTTCCCTGTGTCTCGGTCAGCGCCCTGCGTTCGGCCAATGTCCAACCCCATCGTCAGGGCCTACCGACCGCGTAGCTGTCCGATGAGTCAGGCGCGAGATTTTTTGTCGGTGTTGAATCGTATGATTCACACATGCGTTCGATCGAGGTGGCGTTGGATGCGCTGGATGCTGCGGTTGAGCTCGTGGCTGCCGCCGATATCGAGGAGCTGCCCGCGCCGCAACGCTTCGCGCCCCTGGGCCGACTGGAAACGGCGATACGTCGCCTGGTCGCGGTCTCGCATGCCCAGACCACTCATCTCGAGCGGTATGAGGGCTGCCCGCCGATTTCGTTCGTGCTGGCTGATGTGTTGCGGATCAGCCGCAACGCGGCCAAACGCCGCATCCGGGATGCCGAACAACTCACGCCGCGCACCACATTGACCGGTGAGCCGCTCGCGCCGCTGCTGCCCGAGACGGGGAAGGCCTGGAATGCCGGCCACCTCGACGCTGAGCACGTGCGAGTCATCCAGAAGTTCTTCCGCGACCTGCCCGATCACGTCGGGCCGGTCGAGATCGAGAAGGCCGAACGCACCCTGGCCGGGCACGCCCAGACGATGCGGCCCGATCAGCTGGAAAAAGTCGCCGACCGGTTGGCCACCCACCTCAACCCCGACGGGAAGTTCTCCGAGGAGGACCGGGCCCGCAAACGTGGCTTCTGCTGGACCGGCGGGCAGCGCCCTGACGGGATGAGTGTCGGGAAAGTGGTGGCCACCCCGCAACTGCGGGCCGAGTTGGATGCCGTGTTCGCCAAACTCGCCGCCGCGGGACCCGACGACCTGCGCAGCCATGCCCAACGACAACACGATGCGCTGTCGCAGCTGGTGCGCGAGCGGCTGGGCGATCCGAAACTGGGCCAGCACAACGGTCTTCCGGTCACCATGATCGTCACCACCACCCTGCAAGACCTCCAGAAGGGTGCCGGCCACGCGGTCACCGCGGGTGGGACGTTGATCCCGATCTCGGATCTGATCCGGATGAACGCTCCCACGAACAAGTATCTGGCGGTGTTCGACGGGGTCAGCGGGCAATCACTGTGGCTGGGCCGGTCCAAACGCCTGGCGTCGGCTGATCAGCGGATCATGCTGCTGGCCAAATACCGCGGCTGCAGCGCACCGGGCTGCACCGTCAACGGCTACAACAGCCAGGTCCACCACGCCACCCAAGACTGGAAACACGGCGGCAGGACCGACATCGAGGACCTCACCCTGGCCTGCACATGCGACAACCTCCTGATCGAAAACCACCACTGGGAAACCCACCAACTCCCCAACGGCCAAACCGAATGGGTTCCACCACCCGACGTGCCCCTGCGCGGCGGCACCAACGACTACCACCACCCAGAACGACTACTCCCCAAAGACGACGAAAAGGACTAATTCACCACGTGCAGGTGCCCGCCGATGATGGTGGCGGTCACCAGGTCGGCGTCGAGGGTGTCGAGCACTTCGACCGGCGAAGCGCCGAGTACGCACAGGTCCCCGGGCTGTCCCGGATCGACCGTCCTGGGTACGTCGGGACGTTCAGCATGCCCGGTGAACATCGTCAGAGCCGTTGTGGCCGAAACACACTCGCCGTCGTTCAGCACCGCTCCACTTGGACCTGTGCGGCGGGTGGCGGCGTGAATCGCGGCCCAAGGATCGGCGCCTCCGAACGGCAGGTCTGTCGAAAGGGCCACGCGCACACCGGCTTCGAGTAGCGATGCCAGCCGCCAGAGCGCGGGCTGATCCTCGGGGTCGACGTCGACGAGGTATTGATCACCGCGTTCGGCGACGAAGTTGGGCTGGGTCACCACCAGCACTCCGATGTCGGCGAGTTCGGTGATGCTGTCGGCGGGCACCACGGCCGCATGCTCGATCCGGTCGCCCGGGTGCGTACCCGCGGCCCGCAACGCGGCAAGGGTGACGACCAGCTGGCTGGCGGTGACACAGTGCAGGGCGACGGCTCCGCTGGTGCGGTGTGTCGCAGCGATCCACTCGGTCAGCTCATCGAGATCCAGCGAATCGTCATGCAGAATGCGCTTTCCCGGGGAAAGCCAGTGCACCCCCTGATGCAGTCCCCCGTGCCGGTGCTCCTCGGTCAGTGTGACGATGTCGTCGGCGCCCAGATCCGGCGTAGCGTCGGTGACTCCGGTGACGCCGTAGCTCAGCAGCCGCCGGCTGATCGTGGCCAGATTGGTGTCGCGGCGGGCCACCGCGTCCGACCAGCTGTCATAACTGCGCAACCGGCCATCGGCGTGATCGGCTAGGCCGACGGCGGCCAGGCCCGCCGAGTTCAGGAACCACAGGACGCCGCTGCGATGCTGAATGCGCACCGGAACCGCGTCGAAGAGCTCATCGAGGGTGGACCGGTCGAGCGAACCGGCAGCGGATTCGTGGTAGCCGACCGCCCGGATCCAGCCGTCTTCTCCGACCGGCGCTCGGGCCAGCACCTGGGAGAGCTCGTCGCGGCTGTGAACCGTCGCGGGGCCAACCTGAACGGAATCCAGTGCTGCCGCCGCTGCTCGAAGGTGCACATGGTGATCATGCAGGCCGGGAATCACGGTGCCGCCTGCGGCGTCGAAGACCGTTTCGGCCAGCCGTGGAGTCAGCGTGTCGGCGACCTCGTCGATATGGGAGCTCACCCGGATGTCGGCGGTACGGCCATCAAGCAGGCGGGCTCGCTGAATCAGCATGGTACCGAATTCCTCTGGGCGACAATGGCGTCGACAGCCACGTTGTCCGCGCCGAGCGCGGCGGCGGGCACAGTTCGCGGCGGGAGCTTGGGTGGGTCAGCCGGTGCCGGCGATTGTGACGCCGTCGTGGGCATCGCCGCATAGGTCGCTGCGACGGCCGACATGGCCACCTCGACAGTCTCGCCTCCGCCGCGGCCCAGCGAATGCGTCACGGCGAGTACCGATTCCAGCCCGGTGAGCGGATCGGCGATAGCGTCGCCGCAGAACACCGGTCCGCTCGGGCTCGCGCCAACCAGCCCGCCCGCCACCGCCGCATCGTCACCGAAGGCGACTCGCTGTGACTCGGGACCGTGGCCGGTGACACGCAACCAGACCCTGCCATCCGGGCCGGACAGCGCCTCCGGACTCAGGCCCCGGCGGGCAAGTATCCCCGGTCGCGAGCCTTCGATGACGATGTCGGCGGCGTTCACCAGTGCGCGCAGGCGCTCGTGGTCACGATCGAAATCCACAGCATAGGAGAGCTTTTCGTGGTTGATCCAGTCGTAGAAGGACGTGTCCCCGGCTCGGGTGCCGTCGGGGCGGGCCGGGCTCTCCACCTTGACGACGGTGGCGCCTGCCGCGGCGAGGATCTGCCCACACAGCGGCCCGGCCCACATCGACGACAGGTCGGCCACCAGCAGGCCTGCCGTCGCGCGAGGTGCACTCCGGGTACCCGATCGGACCACGCGGGGCGGGGCGGCCATCGTCTCACCCAGCCTTGACGCGGGCAGATCCAACAGCACGGCACGCTCGACCGCCTCGTCGCAGCGGCGCTGGGCCGCCCACCGCTCGATCACCGGCCAAGGATCCTCTGGCACGGTGTCGGCTTCGACGAGGGCGGGTAGAGCGGCAAAGTCGTCGGCTCGCGAGACGGTCAGCGCCCACCAGCCGTCCCGCGCCGGCATCAGCCGGGTCGCACCGCCGGCGGAGATGCGGCCCCGCCGGTGGAGTCCGAGCAGCGCGGCCCGGCCCGTCACGATCCGGCCGGCGTCTACGGCTACGCCCAGCAGTTCGGTGAGTTCGGCGCCGACCGTTTCGGCGTGGCGCAGCACCGCCGACCGCGAGTGATCCGGCGGCCCGTCGGACATGCCGGTCAGCCAGGCCAAGGCGCCAGCGCCGGAAGTACTCACGCCCCCATTCTCGCCCAAACCGACATCTGGCCGGAAAAGTGCGGGTGCCGGCCTGCACGATGCCGATCTCGGCGCCTAGAAATGCAGTGCGCGCAACCGCCAGTCCAAGACCTGACGGTCGTCGCCGCCGTCGGTCACCGCGTAGACCAGTGAACGCAGGGCGAGCACCCCGCCGCGATCGCCAGGCAACGCCTCGGCCACCTCGATCTGCAGCTCGCTGTACAACGTGTCGCCCTCGTGCACCGGGCCGGTGTGGTCGCAGGACTGCCAGCCCAGGACCGTCGCGAGGTTGGGCAGCAGCCGACTCGTCTGGGCCAGCGCCAGCCCGATGGTGTGCCCGCCGTAGACCAGGCGCTGCCCACCGACCCTCGAATCATGATGGGTGGCAGCGATATTCAGACTCAGCCGGGCCAGCTCGGGTGCGGAACTGACGACGTCCCCGGTGCTGCGCAGCACCGAGCCGGCCATCTCCGGCACGAAGTGCGGGCCGGATACACGTTCACGGAACGCTGCCGCGTTCCAGTCGGCGGTCGGGTCAGGCGCCGCAGCCAGTTCGGCGCCGATCAAGGACAGGTCGTCGGCGTGGCCGGTGTCGCCGGCGTTCGGGCTCAGCGGCAGCATCGCGCAGCGGTAGAAGTCCAGCACCAGCCGGCCGACTTGGTCGACGGTGGTCATCCGCAGCGCAGCCAATCCCGTCGCCGCCCGCCCCGGCTTGGCGGTGTTCTGGCGCAGCCCGACCACCTCGGTGCGCGTGGAGATCGTGTCGCCGATGACGGGATAGCGGTGGAACGTCAGCCCGCGGTAGAAGAGGTTGGCCTTGACCCGCTGGGTCACCAGCGTGCTCTGGCCGATCGCGACGTCGCACACCAGAGCCGGGTGTGCCAGTGGAGCGTTGGTGCCCACGACGGCGTGGGCGAGGCCGGCGTCCAGGGACAGCCGCATCCGGTCGCCCAGTATCGCCTGATGGGTCGCCGCGGCGCCCGAGGTCAACGTCATCGAGGGCGCCCAGTCGAAGACCTGGCCGACCGCCAGATCGTCGAAGTAGGGAACGTCCGCCTCATCACTGATATGGCCGTACAAAGTCACAGTGGCTCATACTGGTGCTTCTAGCCGCGCCGTGTCAATATGGCCGTACATTTCCCGACCTTGGAGCGATCTGGTGAGCACTGCACTCAACGACGAAGAAACGATGCTGGTGGAGACGGTGCGGGCGTTCGTCGACCGCGATGTGAAGCCCACGGTGCGCGAGGTCGAGCACGCCAACACCTACCCCGAGGCCTGGATCGAGCAGATGAAGCGCATCGGCATCTATGGCCTGGCGATCAGCGAGCAGTACGGCGGCTCCCCGGTGTCGATGCCCTGCTACGTCGAGGTCACCCAGGAACTGGCACGGGGGTGGATGACCCTGGCCGGCGCGATGGGCGGGCACACCGTGGTGGCCAAGCTGCTGGAGACCTTCGGCACCGAGGAGCAGAAGCAGACCTACCTGCCGAGGATGGCCACCGGCCAGATCCGGGCCACGATGGCGCTGACCGAACCCGGCGGCGGCTCGGATCTGCAGAACATGATCACCGTCGCCCGTCGCGACGGTGACGAGCTGGTGATCAACGGCGCCAAGACGTGGATCACCAA
The DNA here is from genome assembly GCA_000230935.2 of Mycolicibacterium rhodesiae JS60. Classification (GTDB taxonomy): domain Bacteria; phylum Actinomycetota; class Actinomycetes; order Mycobacteriales; family Mycobacteriaceae; genus Mycobacterium; species Mycobacterium rhodesiae_B. The sequence goes on along the minus strand of AGIQ01000002.1, from coordinate 681,225 downwards.
CGCCCGCCGATCGGGTCTCATCGCCTTGCTGTGCAAGACCGATCCGCAGGCCACCCCGCGGCACAAAGGCATCTCGGTGGTGCTGGTCGAGGCGGAGACGGCAGGGATGACGGTGTCGCGGGATCTGCCCAAGCTGGGCTACAAGGGTGTCGAGTCTTGCGAGATCGCGTTCGACAACTGCCGGCTGCCGGCCACCGCGATATTGGGCGGCGAACCCGGTCGCGGTTTCAGCCAGATGATGAAAGGCCTTGAGACCGGCCGCATTCAGGTGGCATCCCGCGCCCTGGGGGTGGCCACGGCGGCCCTAGAGGACGCGCTGGCGTACGCCCAGGACCGGGAGAGTTTCGGCCAGCCCATCTGGAAGCACCAGTCGATCGGCAACTATCTTGCCGATATGGCCACCAAGCTGACCGCCGCCCGCCAGCTGACCCGTTACGCCGCCGAACGCTACGACAGCGGCGAGCGCTGCGACATGGAGGCGGGCATGGCCAAGCTGTTCGCCTCCGAGATCGCCATGGAGATCGCATTGAACGCGGTGCGCATCCACGGCGGGTACGGCTACTCGACCGAGTACGACGTCGAACGCTACTTCCGTGACGCGCCATTGATGATCGTCGGCGAGGGCACCAACGAGATCCAGCGCAACGTCATCGCCGGTCAACTGGTCGCGCGCGGAGGCATTTAGCCGCCCATGAAACCGGAACCCGCGTATCAGGTTCTGCGGCAACGACTTCGCGACGAAATCGCCGCCGGCGCCTACCCCGAGGGTGTCCGGTTGCCGACGGAGTCCGAATTGGTCGCCGAGCACGGGCTGTCGCGGCAGACGGTGCGCCGGGCGTTCCAGGATCTGGTGGCCGAGGGTGTGGTGTACCGGGTGCCGGGGCGCGGGACGTACGCCAATCGGGGTTATCTGCGGCAACTCGGTTCCATCGAGGACCTGATGAGCCTGTCCGAAGACACCACGATGGAAGTGCTGCAGGGTCTTTCGCGCCGGGTCGACGTCAGCGCGGCCAGTCGGCTGAGGCTGGATCATGACGTGGTCTACACAGTGGTGTTTCGCCGCCTGCATGACGGCATTCCGTTCGTGGTGACCACCGTGCACCTGCCCGAGTCGATCGCGCGGCTGGTATTCGACTCCGCGGAGCTGGCGGGTGGCGCTGTCGGTACCAACACCGTCATCGGCGTGCTCGAGCCGCACTTGGACCATCCCATCGCCGAAGCGGCGCAGTCGATCACGGTGGCACCCGCCGACGAACTGGTCGCGGGTGCGCTCGGCTGCGTGCCCGGGCACCCGATGCTGCGGGTGGACCGGCTCTACTCCGACACCACCGGCACTCCGGTCGAGCTGTCGGTCAGCCACTTCCTGCCCGAGCAGTACACCTATCGGGTTACGCTGCGCCGATCGGGCTGATCTCGTCGACCAGACCCCAAGACAGCGCCGTGCTCGCATCGATGGTCCGGCCCGACAGCACCAAATAAGCTGTGCGCCAACGTCCGATGCGGCGGGTGATGCTCACCGTGCCGCCGGCGCCGGGAATCAGGCCGAGCATCAGTTCGGGCAGCCCGAGCACGGCCTCGGCGTCGCAACTGACCCACCCACAGAACGACGCCATCTCCAACCCGCTGCCGAGCACCCGGCCGTGAATCTCGGCGCGGCAGGCACGGCCCAGCCGCCGGGTCAGCTCGTCGAGCGCGAGCGCGGGGCTGTGTCGGGTGCGCGCCGAGTGCGCGGAAGCCGGGTCGACGAAGGTGCCGAACTCGCCGAGGTCCCCACCGCTGCAAAACGATGGGCCGTTGCCGCCAAGGACCACCTCGGTGACGGTGTCGTCAAGCAACGCGACGGTCAGCGCCTCGAGCAACAGCGCCCGCGCGTCGGTACTGAACGCGTTGTGGCGCTTCGGCCTGTTGAACCGGATCCGCAACGTGGCACCGTCGCGGCATGCCACCACCGGATCGGCGATGTCAGGCAGCGTGGCCGGTCCGCGTTCGGCCAGCCAGCGGGCGAACTCCGGACCGGACTGCAGGGTCGAGTAGGCCAACGACTCGGTGATGATGCCCGGCAGCGCGGGGCCCGTCACGTCCACGGATCGCAGCACGTCGTCGCAGATCGCGCTGGCATGCGGCCACCGCTCGCAGCGGTCGGCCAACAGGGCGACAGTCTCATCGACCGATTCCACCGCAACTAGCCGGCGATCTTCATGCTCGGCTTCGGTCAGCGCGAATGTCGCAGTGTCAAGCCAGAATTCACCATCCCGAGTCGACGGCTCCCCGACTGCAACGACGACACCCGGCGGACCCGTCACCCCGATCGGCGGCGGGTCGGACAGGTCGACGAGCTGCATCAGCCGGTCGGGGCGGGCGAGTACTTGGCGATCAACTCCTGCTTGTACAGCTTGCCGGTATCGGTCCGGGGCAGCGTCGTCTCGAACGAGATGGTGCGCGGACACTTGTAGTGCGTCAACCGATCTCGTAGCCAGGCCAACAGCTCGTCGGCGAATTCGTCGGTGGCGTCCGCGGGGTCGACGAGTTGCACCACGCCCTTGACGCTTTGGCCCATCTCCTCATCGGGAACGCCGAACACTGCGGCGTCCATCACCTTGGGGTGGGTGACCAGCATGTTCTCGGCTTCCTGCGGATAGATGTTCACCCCGCCGGAGATGATCATGTGATGGCGGCGGTCGGTGAGGTAGAGGTAGCCGTCCTCGTCGACGTATCCGATGTCACCGACCGATTTCCAGCCATGGCTGTCGCGGGACTTCGCCGTCTTCTCAGGGTCATTGAGGTACTCGAAGTCGAATCCGCCCTCGAAGTAGATCTCGCCGGCCTGCCCGGGCGGCAGCTCGTTGCCCTCCTCGTCGAGGATGTGCAGGCCACCCAGCATCGGCTTGCCCACCGATCCGGGGTGTGTGAGCCAATCCTCGGCGGTGATCAACGTCGACCCGATCGCCTCGGAGGAGGCGTAGTACTCGTCGATGATCGGCCCCCACCAGTCGATCATCTGTTTCTTGATCTCGACCGGACACGGCGCCGCGGCGTGCATGATCCGCTGCAGACTCGACAGATCGTACGAATTACGCACGTCTTCAGGCAGTTTCAACATCCTGGTGAACATAACCGGGACGAACTGCCCGTGGGTAACCCGGTGACGCTGAATCGCGTCGAGGCAGCCCTGCGCGTCGAACTTCTCCAGCACCACCGTCGTGATGCCGCCCGCCAAAGTCTGCATCGACCAGACCGACGGCGCGGTGTGGTACAGCGGAGCGGGGCTGATGTACACAGCCTGCGGGTTCATCCAGAATTCGACCAGCGCCGACATCAGACCGGGAACCTCAGCGGGAGGCAGGTGCGGTAGCTCGCGCTTGATGCCTTTCGGTCGCCCGGTGGTCCCCGACGAATACTGCAGCAGATCACCGTCGATCTCATCGTCGATCGGGGTAACGGGCTGGCCTGCAACGCATTCGGGGTATCTCTGCCAACCATCCAGCCCACCGCCGGCGATGATGAGCAACCCGGGCATCTTCGGCAGCTCGGTGGACAGGCCGGCCAGGGTGTCGCGCAACGCGGCCGATCCGACGACGGCTTTGGCCTCGCTGTTGTCGATGATGTAGGCGGCCTCCGCCGCGGTCAGGTGAGTGTTGATCGGCACGTAGTAAAGACCGCAGCGCCGCGCGGCCCACAGCACTGTGTGGAAATGCTCGTTGTTCTCGATGAGAACCGCGACGACGTCGCCCTCGCGCAGCCCGGCCTCCCGGAACAGGTGTGCCAGCTGGTTGGCCCGGGCTTCCATCTCGCCGAATGTGACTGTTCTTCCGGAGGGATACAGGATGACTGCCGGCTTGTCGGGAGTGGCCTCGGCATGCTCGCGGATCTGCATGGGTGCACTGTACGACAACACAAATTGACGGCTGTCAACCCGGTCCTTGCTGGCCGCACTTGCCCACAATCTGGCCGGTAGAGGGCGCCAACTCCGCTGCCGCGTCAGTCGCTGCGCCGCGCCCAGGCCACCAGGTAGATCACGATGGCCGCAACCAACGCGATGAGCACCCAGAAGACGAGCGCCTCGTCGATCCAGGATCCCGGCGGCGGGTCACCGGGTAGCACGTTGCGGATCGGGACCACCGCGAACAACATCGCGGCAAACCAGGTCGAGAATGGCGGCTGAAACTTCTTCTTGCCCAGGAGCATTTCGATCGCGGCGTAGAGCGCCATCGCCGGCAGCGTCAGCAGCACCAGACAGATCCCGAAGATCAGCGCCAGCGGCCCCCGCGAACGCGAGAAGGTGATCGTCGCGTTGTCGTCGGTACCGCCCGAGTGGGTGGCCGGACCCGACCGGTCACTGCGGATATCCCAGCCGTATAGCGATCCGCCCACTTCCACCCGCGCAGGCACATAACGCCGATCCGCCCCGGAGCCGACGAACACATCGGTGCCGATGGTCTTGGTGGTGTAGGTGTCGAACGGCCACCGATCCGCTTCGCCGGTGGCCACCAGCTGGGTCTTGATCACCTTGGGAATCTCGCCTTTGGGAAACGACAGTTCGCCGAGATCGGTGCACGGGCACACCACCACGACCATATCGGTGTTCAGCGTGCCGAATTCCGGGTCAAGCAAGCTCTTCTGGGGTATCACGACGACGTCGACATCGACTCGATTGTCGAGCGGATGAATGGCGGTCAGTTCCACCAAGACGACGGTCTCGTCGGCGGCGTCCAGATTGCTCGGCGCCACGGTGTGAGCCGAGCTGTCGATCCAGAAGTAGCCGGCCACCGATCCGACGTAGATGGCGAGGATCAGGGCGACCGTCGCGATCCGGCGCCACCACGATTGTGCTGGCGCATTCTTCACCGGCGCAGGCGCATCTGCCGTTGGAACCCCCACGCCCGAGATGCTAACCGCCCACGGGCGGCTGTCAGGCCTTAACGGCCGTAGTCAGGAACTTTCGGCAAGACGCTGCTTGAGCGCCTCGAACTCGTCCTTCACGCCGGTCGGCAGCTTCTCGCCGACGAACTCGAACCACTCCTCGATCAGCGGCAATTCGTCGCGCCACTCCTGCACGTTCACCGCCAGCGCCTCGTTGACGTCGGCCGGATCGGCATCCAGGCCTTCGAGATCGAGATCGCCTGCGCTCGGCACGATGCCGATCGGCGTGGTCGAGCCGTTGGCCTTGCCCTCGACCCGCTCGATGATCCACTTCATCACGCGGCTGTTCTCGCCGAAGCCGGGCCACAGGAAGCGGCCGTCGTCACCGCGACGGAACCAGTTGACGAAGAAGATCTTCGGCATCTTGGACTCGTCGGCGTTCTTGCCGAGGTTGATCCAGTGGGCGAAGTAGTCGCCGACGTTGTAGCCGAGGAACGGGAGCATGGCCATCGGGTCGCGACGCACGGTGCCGACCTTGCCCTCGGCGGCGGCGGTCTGCTCGGAACCCAGTGTGGCACCGATGAATACACCGTGCTGCCAGTCGCGGGCCTGCGTCACCAGCGGCACCGTCGTCTTGCGGCGACCGCCGAACAGGATGGCCGAGATCGGCACGCCCTGCGGGTCATCCCACTCGGGCGCCAGTGTCGGGCACTGCGCCATCGGCGTGCAGTAACGGGAGTTGGGATGGGCTGCCTTCTCGCCGGACTCCGGCGTCCAATCGTTGCCCTTCCAATCGATCAGGTGCTGCGGGTCGCCCTCGAGGCCCTCCCACCAGACACCCCCTTCGTCGGTCAGCGCGACGTTGGTGAAGACGGTGTTGCCGGCGGCGACGGTCTTCATGGCGTTGGGGTTCGAGCTCCAGTTGGTGCCCGGTGCCACACCGAAGAAACCGAACTCCGGGTTGGTGGCATACAGCCGGCCGTCCTTGCCGAAGCGCATCCAGGCGATGTCGTCGCCGACGGTCTCCGCGCGCCAGCCCGGGACGGTCGGCTGCAGCATCGCGAGGTTGGTCTTGCCGCAGGCCGACGGGAACGCGGCGGCGACGTAGTACGCCTTGTTCTCCGGCGAGATCAGCTTGAGGATCAGCATGTGCTCGGCGAGCCAGCCCTCGTCGTGCGCCATCGCCGAGGCGATCCGCAGCGAGTAGCACTTCTTGCCCAGCAGTGCGTTGCCGCCGTAACCCGAGCCGAAGCTCCAGATCTCGCGGGTCTCGGGGAAGTGGGTGATGTACTTGGTGTCGTTGCACGGCCAGGGAACGTCTTCTTGGCCCGGATCGAGGGGCGCACCGAGCGAATGCAGTGCCTTGACGAAGAATCCGTCCTCGCCGATCTTGTCCAGCGCGGCTTTGCCCATGCGAGTCATCGTCCGCATCGACACGACGACGTATTCGGAGTCGGTGATCTCGACGCCGAGCTTCGGGTCGTCGGCACCGAGCGGGCCCATGCAGAACGGCACCACATACATCGTGCGTCCACGCATGCAGCCGCGGTACAGGTCGGTCATCAGGCCGCGCATCTCGGCGGGGTCCATCCAGTTGTTGGTCGGGCCGGCGTCGATCTCGCGCTCCGAGCAGATGAACGTCCGCGACTCCACGCGCGCAACATCCGACGGCGCCGAGCGGGCCAGGTAGGAGCTCGGCTCCTCGGTGTCGCTCAGCGGAGTGAACGTGCTGGCAGCCACCAACTGGTCGCAGAGGCGCTGGTATTCCTCAGCGGAACCGTCGGCGAAGACCACGCGGTCGGGCTGCGTGAGTTCGGCGACCTCCTGGACCCAAGCGAGCAGGCCCTGATGCTTGGTCGGTGCGGTATCCAGACCGGGGATGGTCGCTGAAGTCATCGCTATCTCCTGCTTACTTTTTATGGCCAGGACGCAGGCCGGATTCCGCGCCGAGACACGGTCCTCCCTGAAAAGTAGGTTAACGCGGGTGAGATACCCGCGGTTAATCGGGATTATGTCCGATCACTCACAGGAACGATTCAGAAGGCCATAATTCGGAGCTTTTCTTCGATTCAGTTCGTCGAGATCAGCCCGCACCGCCGCCAACGCCTTCTCGATCACCGGGACACGACGGTCCCGGATCGCCGCGGCCCGCGCCCGCTGCACCCCGTGCTCGCGGATTTCCCGGTCGATCCAGGCCACCGATTCCTCCATATCGGCACGCTCGGCGGCGTCCCGCTCGGCGGTCGCCCGGCCCAGCGACGCCTCGGCGGCCAGCACCCGAGTCGCCACCCATTCCTCCATCGCGGTGCGCAACCCGGTGGTGACCTCACCAACCCAGCGGTCCAGCACCGCGCGATCGTGCAGCAGTCCCCGGACACCGACGACCCACAGTGTCACCCCCAGCCCGACGATCGCGCCACCGATGGCACCGCCGAGCGCCCATCGTGGAGCCAGGTCGGCGAACAGCCGGCTCAGCGTCAGCGCGACGCCGAGTCCGAAGCCCGCGCCCAGCAGCATCATCAACCGGTTCTCCGCGCTGCGTGACCGCAGCGGCGCGGCGCCCACCGCGACCACCGGGCACGGGTCGGCCGGCACGTGGACGGGTAGGCCCAGCTGGTCGCCGATATCGGCCAGACGGCGGAAGGTGCCCTCCTGCACGTCGCCGCTCATCTCGGCGATCCGGTGCCGCACCTCGTCGGTGATGCCGCCGAGTCGGCGCCGGGTCATGCCCGCGACGTCCTGTTGCAGCTCGCAACGCACCGACGCACAGCGGGTGCGGGCCAAGGAGGACAACTGCACCCGGGCCTGCTGCATCTGGCTACGTATGGCGATGGAACGCTGCGATGTGGTCAGCCGAAACGCGCGCAGTAGGCCCGCACGCTGTTCCCGTAGCGCGGCCAGCCGGGCTTCCCGACCAGCGCCCTCGACGTCGCGATCCAGCCGAAGGCGCATAGTAAGCAACCGATTCTCCCACGCGCGCAATCGATTTCGCTGATCTAGCAAGTCATCGTCGAGCATGGCGGTCACCGCCGCGACGACGTCGTCAACGACAGGCGGCCCCAGATCCGGTGCAGCGGCGGCCCCCACCCAAACCACCTCGCCGTAACGGGCGGCCCGCTCGGTCAGCAGCGCACGGTCGGCGTCGAGCACCTCCCGCCAGGTGCGGTGCACGTCGATCTTGGACACCACCCCGATCACCGCGTCGGTATCGGCGGCGACGGCGTCCAGCAGTGCACAGTCCGATTCGGTCAGCGGTGCGGTGGCCGACACCACGAACACCACCACGGCGGGCGCCTCGCCGGCGCGGAGCTCGTTTACTTCCAGAACGGTGGCCTCGGGCAGCCGGTCGCGAAGGGCGGACACCGCACTGCTGGTACCCGCCAGCCAAGGTCCGGCGACCAATACGGCATCGCACCGGGTGATCGAGTCGATCTCGGCCACCACGCTGTCGACGGCATCGGTCACAACAGTGGCTCCGCGACGCCGCCCGCACGTTCCCACAACCGCAGCGAACCCCGGGCGATGTCGACGCCGCAGGACCGATGCAGCCGGGACACCGGTCCGCGGGAGTATCGCTGCCAGGTGATCGCGCGCTGGAGATGCGCTGTCTCGGTCACACCGTCATCCACCGCCATCCCGGCGTCGCGCACCACTTCGATGGCCGCGGCCATTCGGGTGCCGACCGACGCGTCGGGGGCCAGTCGCCGATAACGCACGGGTGCGGCTGCACGATCAATACCGGCGAGCAACCCGTCCACCGCGCTGGCGTGCCGCAACGCGGCGAGCAGCCCTTCTCGATCGGCACCGGCGCGTAGCGCCAGCACGCCGTGGGCGATACCGAACAGGTCGAGCTCGACGAGCAGCCGTTCCCGGATCGCCTGTGGCAGCCGGTGTGCCGTGGCGGCGAACCGGTCGGTCGAGCCGAGGTCCGCCGGATCTGTGGTCAGCGCCCGCAACGCGCCGACCAACTCGTCGTCGACGACGGTATGGTCCAACGCGGCGGCCGCAGCCAGTCCCGCCAGGGGATAGAACCAGACGCCGGTGAGTGCGCCGAGGCGCCCGCAGAGAGCGGTGGCGGCCGCGATGGGCCCCGGACCACCGAATCCGGCCAGATCCGCCTTGTTGACGACGGCGACGACCGGCCGGGACGAGCCGGCGATCGCGCGGCGGTCCTCGGGTTTCAGCGTCTCGGCCAACACGTAGACGGCGACGTCGGCGGTCTCCGGCGGATCCGCGATCACCACACCGGCCCCACGCAACACTCGGGTCACTGTGCGCCTGCCACACCCGCCGCGACCCGTCACCCTGACCCGTATCGGCAACCCCACCACACCGACATGCTGGCAGCCGCTGACCTGTGGCGGTAGCCACTACCAGGCGAAGGCAACTGTTGGGTATCAATCTGTACCACGGTGCGAGTACGGGGGAGTTCATGAGCGACGATGGACGGATGCATGCGCAGCACCACAGTGGCTCAGCCACGCCCGATGCCGTGGCCGCGCATCCGTATCCCCGAATAACCAGCTTCCGCTCGCGCCGCTCGGCGCTGACCGAGGCCCAGCAAGAAGTGTGGGACCGGCTCTGGCCGCAGCTCGGTACCCAGGCTCGTAACGGGGAAAAACCCGCCGGGCACCTGGACACGACCGCATGGTTCGGCCGTCGAGCTCCTGTCGTCCTGGAGATCGGCTGCGGCACCGGGACCTCGACCCTCGGGATGGCCATGGCCGAGCCCCACATCGACGTGATTGCCGCCGAGGTGTACCGACGCGGCCTTGCGCAGCTGCTCAGCGCCGTCGACCGGGAGGGCGTCACCAATATCCGGCTGATCCGCGGCGACGCCGTCGACGTGCTCGAGCACATGTTCGCCACCGGAGAGCTGACCGGGGCGCGGGTCTTCTTCCCCGACCCCTGGCCGAAATCACGCCACCACAAGCGCCGGCTGCTGCAGTCGAGCACCATCGCCCTCATCGCCGACCGGCTGCGCCCCGGCGGGGTCCTGCACGCCGCCACCGACCACGCCGGGTACGCCGAGCAGATCGCCGGAGCCGGTGACGCCGAACCCCTGCTGCAACGTGTGCAGCCCGGTGACCAGCTGCCGATGTCGGTGCAGCGCCCGACGACCAAGTACGAGACGAAGGCCCGCCACGCAGGCAGTGCGGTGACCGAGCTTCTGTGGTTGAGACGGCCATGAGTGTGATGGAAGACGCCACGGCCGCCCCCGCGCCGCCCGACGGCGACGATTCGGTGGTGAACCCGACGGTTGCGCGGGTACTTCTGGTCTGGGATGCGCCCAACCTGGACATGGGGCTGGGTTCCATTCTCGGCGGCCGGCCGACGGCCGCACACCGGCCACGGTTCGACGCGCTGGGACGCTGGTTGTTGACCCGCACCGCCGAACTGTCGGCCGGCCACCCGGAAATCTCGGTGGAACCGGAGGCAACCGTGTTCACCAACATCGCGCCCGGCAGCGCAGACGTCGTCCGCCCCTGGGTGGAGGCACTGCGCAACGTCGGCTTCGCGGTCTTCGCCAAACCGAAGGTGGACGACGACAGCGACGTCGACTCCGACATGCTCGCCCACATCGAACTGCGCCGCCGCGAGGGTCTGGCAGCCGTGCTGGTCGCGTCGGCCGACGGGCAGGCGTTCCGCACGCCGCTGGAGGACATCGCCCGGGCCGGCACCCCCGCCTACGTGCTCGGATTTCGCGAACATGCCAGCTGGGCACTAGCGTCGGATACCTTGGAGTTCGTCGACCTGGAGGACATTCCTGGTGTTTTCCGAGAGCCGCTGCCGCGAATCGGCCTAGATTCGCTACCAGAGCAGGGGGCGTGGCTGCAACCATTCCGGCCGCTGTCCTCACTACTGACATCGCGCGTGTAGGAGAACCCGATGCGCAGGTCGCCACAGATTTAGTTAGGAGATTACGTGTTCGCCTGGTGGGGTCGAACTGTGTATCGCTTCCGATACATCGTGATCGCAGTCATGGTCGGGCTGTGCCTCGGCGCCGGCGTCTTCGGGCTCAGCCTGGGCAAGCACGTCACGCAGAGCGGGTTCTACGACGACAACAGCCAGTCGGTGAAGGCCTCGGTGCTGGCCGACGAGGTCTACGGCCGCGACCGGTCCAGCCACATCGTCGCCATCTTCACCGCCCCCGAGGGCAAGACCGTCGACGACCCGGAATGGTCCAAGAAGATCGTCGACGAACTGAACAAGGTCGTCGACGACCATCCCGACCAGATGCTCCCGTGGGCCGGCTACCTGAAGGCGCCGACGCTGCCCGCAGTTCAGAAGCTCGCGACCGACGACAAGACCCGCACCTTCGTCACGCTGCCGCTCAAGGGCGATGACGACGACACCATCCTCAACAACTTCAAGATCGTGCAGCCCGACCTCCAGAAGCTGGACGACGGCAAGGTCGAACTGGCCGGCCTGCAGCCCGTCGCCAGCGAGCTGACCGGCACGATCGGCAAGGACCAGCAGCGTGCCGAGGTATTGGCCCTGCCGCTGGTCGCGGTCGTGCTGTTCTTCGTGTTCGGCGGTGTGGTGGCCGCCTTCCTTCCCGCGATGGTCGGTGGTCTGTCCATCCTCGGGTCGCTGGGCATCATGCGGCTGATCTCGCTGTTCGCGCCCGTGCACTTCTTCGCCCAGCCGGTCGTCACCCTGATCGGCCTCGGTATCGCGATCGACTACGGCCTCTTCGTGGTGAGCCGATTCCGCGAGGAACTCGCCGAGGGCTACGACGTCGAGCAGGCGATCCGCCGCACCGTCATGACGGCAGGCCGGACCGTGACGTTCTCGGCCGTGCTGATCGCGGCCTCGCTGGCCGGCCTCCTGCTGTTCCCGCAGGGCTTCCTGAAATCGCTGACCTACGCGGGCATCGCGTCGGTGATGCTGGCCGCGATCCTGTCGATCACCGTGCTGCCCGCGGTGCTGAGCATCCTCGGTCCCAACGTCGACGCGCTCGGTGTGCGCACGCTGCTGCGGGTGCCGTTCTTCCGCAACTGGAAGCCGATGCGCGTGTACCTGGAGTGGCTGGCCAACAAGCTGCAGAAGACCCAGACTCGCGAGCAGGTCGAGAAGGGCTTCTGGGGCAAGCTCGTCAACATGGTCATGAAGCGGCCGATCCTGTTCGCGCTGCCGATCGTCATCATCATGATCTTGCTGATCATCCCGCTGGGAAAGCTGACACTGGGCGGCTTCAGCGAAAAGTATTTGCCCCCAACGAATTCCGTGCGCCAGGCGCAAGAGGACTTCGACCGGACCTTCCCCGGTTTCCGCACCGAGCAGATGACGCTGGTGATCCAGGACGCGACACCGGCGCAGATCGAAGCGATCACCCAGCAAGCCAATGCCATCCCCGGATTCACCGGGCAGTGGACACCGCGTACCGCCACCGACGAGGGCACCAAAGACCCCAACGTCACCGTCATCCAGAACGGGCTACAAGTCCGCAACGACGCACCACAAAAGATCAAGGACCTCCGCGCGATACCGCCGCCGAAGGGCGTGACCATCTGGGTAGGCGGCACCCCGGCACTGGAGCAGGACAGTATCCACAGCCTGCTCGACAAGGGGCCGCTGATGGTGCTGATCCTGATCACCACCACGACATTGCTGATGTTCCTGGCATTCGGATCGTTGGTGCTGCCGATCAAGGCCGCGCTGATGAGTGCATTGACGCTCGGTTCGACCATGGGTGTGTTGACCTGGATATTCGTCGACGGGCACGGATCGGGTCTGCTGAACTTCACGCCGACGCCACTAACCGCACCGGTGATCGGACTCATCATCGCGGTCATCTACGGCCTGTCCACCGACTACGAGGTGTTCCTGGTCTCTCGCATGGTCGAAGCCAGGGAACGGGGCATGTCGACGGCGGAGGCCATCCGGATCGGTACCGCCACCACCGGACGCATCATCACGGCGGCCGCACTGGTCCTCATCGTGGTGGCCGGCGCCTTCGCCTTCTCCGACCTGGTGATGATGAAGTACCTGGCGTTCGGCCTGATCACCGCGCTGGTGCTGGACGCGACGATCATCCGAATGTTCTTGGTGCCCGCGGTGATGAAGCTGCTCGGCGACGACTGCTGGTGGGCACCGCGGTGGATGAAGCGGCTGCAGGTCAAGCTCGGGCTGGGCGAGATCCATCTCCCCGACGAGCGCAAGCGTCCGGTGGTACGCGACCCGGACCCCGCACTTGTCGGCGCCGGCGCACCGGTCTCGGCCGCCGAGGCGCGCCGCCCGGTACACGACCCGACCCACCCCGACGGCCGGCCGAGCCCGCGCGTCGTGGGCCGTGCCGAATACCGCAACCCGCCGCAGGAAGCACCGTCAGCGGCAGGTACCGCGCGGATGGCGGACCCGACAGATGCGACCACCGAAGCGCCGACCACGCGATTCTCGGTGGCCAAGAACGTCGTCAAGAACGCGGTCAACACCGCGACGTCCGCAGCTCGCTCCACCCGTCCGCCGGCCCCGCCGGCACCGCCGGCACCGGATCGGGAGATCGAGTCGTGGCTGGGCGAACTGCGCGGCAAGCCGGGTCAACCGGGGCCGACTCCCCAGCCGCCGCCGTCTGCCGAACCCACCGAGACGATCCCTTCCCCGGACGACGCCACTACGGCGATCCCCGCGCAGCGCGAGCCCGCGGGGGACGACGTATCCCCCGCGGTCAGCGCCGAGGAGACGCGGGCGATCCCGGTGAGCCGGCCCGAGCAAGGTGACTCCGAGGTGGCCACCGAGAAACTGAACTCGCGCGGCAAGAAAGAGGGTGACGAGCAGCGTCGCCGCGGCACCGGCGGTGGTGTCAGCGCGGCGGATCTGCTGCGCCGCGAGGGCCGGCTGTAGATCCCGTCAAGAACCGAGAGCGAAGATTTCGACCAGATCTCGCTCTGCGTTCTGGATCACTGCAAGCGGGTTAGTCTTTCTCGCCTTTCGGCGGCACGACGTCAGGTTCGGCATTGATGACGACGGCATCGTCCCGCGCCTCGAGTTCGGCTGCCTCTTCGGCCGGGTCCTCGGCCAGCAACACGCGGAAGGCGCTGTTGAGGAACGCGACCAACGGCACCGACAAGAGCGCACCGACGATGCCGGCCAGCACGCCGCCGCCCGCGATCGCCAGCACGATCGCGAGCGGATGGATCGACACGGCGCGACCCATCACCAGCGGCTGCAGGATGTGAGCCTCGAGCTGCTGCACCGCGATGACCAGCCCGAGCGTGATCAGGGCGTAGACGACGCCCTTGGCCAACAGCGCCACCACCACGGCGAGAAATCCGGTGATGATCGCACCGACCAGCGGAATGAACGCGCCGAGAAAGACCAGCGAGGCCAGCGGCAGCGCGAGCGGGATACCCATGATCGCGAGCCCGGTGCCGATGCCGACGGCGTCGACGAGCGCCACCAGGAAGGTCGCCCGCACGTAGCCGATCAGCGAGCCGAATCCGGCCCGGCCGGCGTCGCGCACCCGTTCCCGGGCTGAGGACGGGACGAGCTTGGTGACGAAGGCATAGATGTTGCGCCCGCCATGCAGCAAGAAGATGAGCGTGAAGAACACCAGCAGTGCGCCCGTGACGATCTCGGTGAGCGTGGCGGCGGTGGACAGTGCGCCGGTGGTCAGCTTCTCCTGGTTGTCGCGCAGCGCGGTGATCGCGGAGTTGCCCGCATTGTCGATCTGTTCACGGCTCAGGTGCGCCGGCCCTTCGATCAGCCACTTGCGCAGATTGTCGATGCTGTGAGTGACCTGCTCCACCAAGCCGGGCAGACCCGAAACAAATTGGCTGACAACGAAAGTCAGGATCCCCCCGAACAGCGCGAAGCCGGCGAGCAGCACCAGCGCCACCGCGCCACCGCGGGGTGCGCCGCGGCGGTCGAGCCAGTCGACGGCCGGCAGCAGCAATGCCGCCAGCATGGTCGCCAGGGCGACCGGCACGACGATCACCTGCAGATGCTGCACGACCCACAACAAGGCCACGACGAACGTCCCGATCACCAGCAGGCGCCAACACCACGCTGCGGCTTTGCGGACCAGGGGGGAGACGGATTCGTCTTCCGAAGCTCGGGGCGCCGGCATGCGGCCAAGCGTAACCGGCACAGTCGGACATCCCGCGCCGAACACCGTCGGTCCCAGCCTGCACCGTTACTCTGATCTGCGTGTCCCACGACGCGTCGGTCAACACCGCCCGCGAGGAACACGACCCACCGGCGCGCGGGAAGTGGTGGTGGGTCCGCTGGGCGCTGCTCGGCGTCGCCCTGATCGTGCTGGCCGTCGAGGCCACGCTGGTGTGGGATCAGCTGGCCAAAGCCTGGAAAAGTCTCATCACGGCCAATATGTGGTGGGTGCTGGCCGCGATCGCCGCGGCCATGCTCTCGATGCACAGCTTCGCCCAGATCCAACGGACGCTGCTGCGATCGGCCGGCGTCGTGGTCCACCAGTGGCGCTCCGAGGCGGCCTTCTATGCCGGCAACGCGCTGAGCACCACGATGCCCGGCGGTCCCGTGCTCTCGGCCACCTTCGTCTACCGGCAGCAGCGGCTGTGGGGCGCGTCGCCGGTCGTGGCGTCGTGGCAGCTGGTGATGTCGGGGGCGCTACAGGTCGTCGGGCTCGCACTGTTGGGCCTCGGCGGCGCATTCCTGTTGGGCGCCAAGAACAATCCGTTCTCGCTGTTGTTCACCCTCGGCGGGTTCATCGCGCTGCTGCTGCTCGCTCAGGCGGTGGCCACTCGCCCCGAACTCATCGACGGTATCGGTGTCAAAGTGCTGGGCTGGGTCAATTCCGCACGCGGCACGCCCGCCGACACCGGCCTGCACAAGTGGCGCGAGACGCTCAACCAACTCGAATCGGTCAGTCTGAGCCGGCGCACCCTCGGGGTCGCGTTCAGCTGGTCGTTCTTCAACTGGGTCTGCGACGTGGCCTGCCTGGCATTCGCTGCCTACGCCGCCGGCGGCAAGCCGTCGCTGGCGGGGCTGACCGTCGCCTACGCGGCCGCGCGGGCGGTCGGGTCGATCCCGCTTATGCCCGGTGGCCTGCTGGTGGTCGAGGCCGTCCTGGTCCCCGGTCTGGTCTCCAGCGGGATGGCGCTGCCCGCCGCGATCTCAGCGATGCTGATCTACCGGCTGGTGAGCTGGATCTTCATCTCGGCGATCGGCTGGGTGGTGTTCTTCTTCATGTTCCGGACCGAGGGCGCGCTCGACCCGGACGCGGTCGCCGCGGAGATCGCCGAGGCCGAAGCCCAGGCCGAGGCCAGCGGCGCATCGGCCGGCGATCCCGCCGACACCGCACTGCAGGGCCCGGTGCCACCACCGTGCCCCGGCTCCGGCGACGACGTCAGGGACTGACGCGCCCGCGACTGTGCTTGGATCCGAACATGGCAGTTCATACCGACACCCGGCCGGCGGCTCTCGCGCTCGCCGGTGACATCGTCTGTGTCCTGGTGTTCTGCGCGCTCGGGCGGCGCAGTCACGCCGAGGGACTGACGCTCGCCGGAATCGCCGACACCGCATGGCCGTTTCTGTCGGGCACGGTGCTCGGCTGGTTGATCTCCCGGGGCTGGCGGGCACCGACAGCGATCGCACCCACCGGTGTGATCGTGTGGGTGGCCACCGTGGTGGTCGGAATGGTGTTGCGCAAGGCCAGTTCTCAGGGAGTTGCGACCAGCTTCATCATCGTCGCGTCGCTGGTGACCGCACTCCTGCTGTTGGGCTGGCGCGGGATCGCCGCGCTGATCCGCCAGCGCGGCTAGACCTGGCCGTGCGGCAATACCGGCTCGGGGAAGGCCGCCACCGTCAGAACGGCACGCAAGCCGCCGAGCGGGCCGTCGGAGAGCTCGATGTCACCGCCGTGCAGCGCCGCCTGCTGCGCCACCAGCGCCAGCCCCAGACCTGATCCGCCGGCTGTGGCGGTGCTGCCGCGGGCGAAGCGCCCCAACACCTTTCGATGCTCCTCGGCGGGCAAGCCACGGCCGTTGTCGTCGACGGTGATCGCCAGCACCGACTCGTGGCGCCGAGCGCGCAGGACGATCCGGGTGGCCTCACCATGCGTGATCGCGTTGCGGACCAAATTATCCACCGCCAGCCGCAGGCCCGCCGGCCAGCCCCACACCGTGCCCGCCTCGTCGGCCTCCACGATGATCTCGACTTGACCGGAACGCACATTCTCCCGCGCCACCCGGTCGAGCATCTCGGCGACGTCGATCGACTCGCGGTCCTCGGCCCGGGCCAACTGCCCGGATGCCAACTGCCCCAACGCGGTGATGATCGCCTCGACGCGCCGTTGCGCGCGGGACAGGTCGCCGACCACCTCCTCGCGCTCCTCGGGCGGTAGGTCATGAATGCGCAGAGTGTCCAGGTCGGCCCGCATCGCGGTCAACGGCGTTCGCAGTTCGTGGGCGGCATTGGCCGCGAAATCCTGAGCAGCCTGAAGCGAATTCGTCGTCGCCGCTTGGGCGTCCGCCAGCCTGTGGAGCATCGCGACCATCGCCTCGGAGAGGTCCTCGGCTTCGGCGGCACCGTACACCGGCTCCAACTTGTCGCTGCCTTTACCCAGCCGCCTGGTCTGCTCGGTGAGCCGCAGCAGTGGGCGGATCGCCGGCCCGGCCAATATCCAGCCAAGAGTCGCCGCGATCATCACGGCCAGGCACACGATGAACACGTAGAGCGGAATCCGCGCGCGGCTCAACAGAATACTGTCGGCGCGGATACCGATCGATACCAGGATGCCGCCGGACTGATCGACATTCACCGTGCGCACCCGGTAGTCGACGCTGTTGACGGTCACCGTCGCGGTTCCCGGCGGCAGCGGCGGCAACTGGAAGCCGCGCTGGAAGACCACTTGGCCGGTGGAGCGCGAGCGCCCGGTCGTCAGCACCCGGCTCGGATCGCGCAACTGCTCGGGAAACATGCTCGCGTCGACGATCGAGTCCAGTCGCCGATCCAGCTGCGCATTGTCGTTGTTGGCCAACACAGTCCACGTCAGCAGGGCCAGCAGGGCGACCACCACGGCAGCAGCCAGCGCCGCGGCCAGGGCGACCCGGACTCGCAGGGAGAGGCTACGGCCCGACCTCACGACCGACTCACGGCTCCGATCGCAGCACGTAACCGATTCCACGCACGGTGTGGATCACGCGCGGCACGCCTTCGCGCTCCAGTTTTCGGCGCAGATAACTGATGAACACATCGGCCACGTTGGTGTCGACGTCAAAGTCGTAGCCCCACACCAATTCCAGGAGACGCTGCCGGGACAGCACCACACCGGAGTTCTCGGCCAGCACCGCCAGCAGATCGAACTCCCGCTTGGTCAGCTCGACCCGGTCTCCGTTGACGAACACCAGCCGCCGGGCGGTGTCGATCGTGAGCGGTCCGATGGTGACGGCGTCCGAACCCTCGTGCGAGCTCGCTGCCCGGCGAAGCAGCGCGTGCAGCCGAGCCACCAGCTCGCCCAAATCGAAGGGCTTGGTCAGGTAATCGTCGGCGCCGGCCTCCAGACCGGCGATGCGGTCGTTGACCGTGTCGCGCGCCGACAGCACGCAGATGGGGATGTCATTCCCGAGCGCACGCAGGGCGGTCACCACCGCCACACCGTCGAGCTCCGGCATTTGAACGTCGAGTACCAACGCGTCGTGGTTCTCATTCGCCAACAGCCGCAAGGCTTCCTTGCCGGTCGCCGCGACCCGGACGTCGAACCCCGAATGCCGCAAACCGCGTGCGACCGAAGTCCGGACATCCGGGTCGTCATCGACCATCAGGACGGTGCGGCCGGCGCCTTCCTGCGCGGGCTGCTGTCCTACCCGCACTGCGAGTTAGGAGACAGGAACGTCTGGGGCGGTGCCGCAGCGGTTCTTGAGGTCGACCAGCGGCTGGCGGATGCCCTGCAGCTCGGCCTTCACTGTCGGGTTGTAGTCCAGGTATTGCTTCACCTCGGACCGGATGGTGTCACGCGGTGCACCCTCCAGACCGGTGAAGAACGCGTTGACATCGGGATGCGTGAACAGGTAGGCCGACGTCGCGGCTGACACACCCGCGGCGACCCCGGCGAGGTCAGCGGCCGTGCAGTTCGGGGGCGGGTCGGCGAGCGCGGACGGGGCGCCAACCAGGATCGCGCCGGCGACAGCGCCCGTCCCGATCACTCCGACGACCGCGCGACGGGCCAGACGGGCATTAACCAACATGCTCGGACTCCTTAAGCGTAGGGAGAAGCGATGCCAGTAACCGCTACTGACAGGAGAAAGCTAAGCAGAATTGCTGCAGACTTTCGCGCCTTGAGCTTAACCAATCGTGAGAATGTTCCGACGCAGCTGGTCAGAGCCCCTTCCCCGGGCTTTCGGTGCCGCGTCGGTCAGCGCGTGGTGAACGAGGTCGGCCCAGGCGGCGGACCGCTGCCCAGCGGAGTCTGGGTACCTGCGATCTGCTGCGCGGTCGTCACACCCGGCAGTGCACCCGGCGCGGCCCCGGGCAGCCCGCCCGTCTGCGCCGCCTGCAGCAGACTGAGCAGCTGCGGCAGGCTCACCGGCAACGCGCACTGGGTGGACAGACTCGTCAGCGGCTGCTGGATGGTCTGCAAGTCCTTGGCCGCATCGGGGTGGGCGTCGAAGTAGCTCTTCAACGCCACCACCGTCTGCGGGCCGGCCTGCTGCTGGGAGATCGTCGTCAGCGCCCGATTGGTCTGGGGGTGGCCGTCCAAATACGTCCCGGTGTCGGTGGCGACCGTGCCGACGGTCTTGGCGATCTGGCTGGCCGCGCACGGATCCGGTGCAGCGGTCGCCCGAGTCGATGACAGCGTGAGCGCAACCGCACTCCCGGTCGCCGTCGCGGCCAGCACCGCGCACAGGCCGCGGCGCAGTACCGCAGTCGTCGATCCGGTGGACACAGACATGGGACTCCTCGGGTTCCCTGAAAGCCAAGCCGTGCCGCAGCAACGCTGCGACCTGGCTAATTCCCCGACCCGGTGAACGGTCGACCGACATCCTGCCATCGGCGGTTGCCCGGTTGCCACTCGAGCGTGGGTAACGAGGACCTGATCAGCAGGTCTCAATCCAGCTAAGACCGCCAATCACGGCAGGTCACCGCACAGCTATCTGAGGTACGCTCGCAGCAAAATAGCCCGGGGAGAATGCGGGGAGATCGCCATCCAGCAGTTCATGATGCGTCTGTCCAGCAACCTGCGCAGATTCCGCTGGCTGGTTTTTTTGTGCTGGTTGCTGGCACTCGTGCCGTCCGTGTATCTGGCTCTGACCCAGTCCAACCACCTGACCGGCGGTGGCTTCGACGTGGCCGGCTCACAGTCGCTGCACGTGCAGTACCAACTCGAGGACCACTACCCCGAGCAGGGCGCCTCCCCCCTCGCGCTGGTCGCCGCACCCCGCGCCGACGCCAGCTACGAAGACATGAACGCCGCCGTCGCCAAGTTGGAGCAGGTGGCAAAGGACACTCCGAGTGTCGTGATAGTCCCCAACCCCGCCCAGCCGGCACCCGCCCCGGACAAGCCTTACGTGGTGTCGCTGCGGTTGGATTTCCACAACACCGGCGCCGTGGACGTTGCGCGCCAGCTCCGCCAGAAGATCGGTGTCACCGGCGATCAGCCCGGCCACATCGAGAACGGCAGGGTGCGGCTGTACGTCATCGGTCAGGGCGCCCTCGGCGCGGCTGCCCAGACCACCACCAAGCACGACATCGCCGAGGCCGAACGCTGGAACCTTCCGATCGTCCTGATCGTCTTGCTCGCGGTGTTCGGTTCGCTGGCGGCAGCCGCGGTCCCGCTGATGCTCGGAGTGTGCACCGTCGTGGTGACGATGGGTGTGGTCTATCTGTTGTCCACCGTCACTCAGATGTCGGTGTTCGTCACATCGACGGTGTCGATGTTCGGTATCGCATTGGCCGTCGACTATTCGCTGTTCATCCTCATGCGGTTCCGCGAGGAACTACGGGCGGGCCGCGATCCACACCAGGCGGCTGACGCCGCGATGGCGACCTCGGGTTTGGCCGTGCTGTTGTCGGGCCTGACCGTGATCGCCTCGCTGACCGGCATCTACCTCATCAACACACCCGTGCTGCGCTCGATGGCCACCGGCGCGATCCTGGCGGTCGCGATCGCGGTGCTGACATCGACCACGTTGACGCCGGCCGTGCTGGCCACGTTCGGGCGGTCGGTGGCCAAACGCTCGCCGCTGCTGCAGTGGTCTCGGCGCGCGGAGGCCACGCAGTCCCGGTTCTGGACCCGCTGGGTCAGCGAGGTCATGCGCCGGCCGTGGCTGTCGGCGACGGTGGCGACGCTGGTCCTGTTGCTCATGGCCGCGCCGGCGTTCTCGATGACGCTCGGCAACAGCATGCAACGGCAGTTCAAGTCGTCCCACGAGATCCGCGGCGGCGTGGCAGCGGCGGCGCAAGCGCTCGGCCCCGGCGCGCTCGGCCCGGTGCGCGTGCTGGTCACGTTCCCGAAGGGCGGCGCGTCCGACCCTGCGAACGCCCCTGCGCTCGAGGCCATCAGCACCGAAATGTCGAAGGCACCCGACGTCGTCTCGGTGTCCAAGCCGGTATTCGCCGACAACAACGGCACCGCCTTGCTGTCTGCCGTGCTGTCGGTGGACCCCGAGGACATCGGCGCGCGTAACTCCATCGACTGGATGCGCGCGCACCTACCGGCACTGCCGGCCGCGAACGGTACGCAGGTGGATGTCGGTGGCCCGACGGCGTTGATCAAGGACTTCGACGACCGGGTCTCGGAGACCCAGCCGCTGGTGTTCGTGTTCGTCGCGCT
Source organism: Mycolicibacterium rhodesiae JS60 (assembly GCA_000230935.2). Taxonomy (GTDB): domain Bacteria; phylum Actinomycetota; class Actinomycetes; order Mycobacteriales; family Mycobacteriaceae; genus Mycobacterium; species Mycobacterium rhodesiae_B. Next base: position 659,615 of record AGIQ01000002.1, on the reverse strand, counting down.
GATCGCGTTTGTGATGCTGCTCATCTCGGTGCGGTCGGTCTTCCTGGCGCTCAAGGGTGTGCTGATGACGGTGCTGTCCGTGGCAGCCGCCTACGGCAGCCTGGTGATGGTCTTCCAGTGGGGCTGGCTGGAGGGCCTCGGCTTCGAGAAGATCACCTCGATCGACAGCACGATCCCGCCGCTGGTGCTGGCCATGACGTTCGGCCTGTCGATGGACTACGAGATCTTCCTGCTGACCCGAATCCGGGAGCGCTACCTGCAGGCCGGCGACACCCGCGATGCAGTCGCCTACGGGGTGTCCACCAGCGCCCGAACCATCACCAGCGCCGCGCTGATCATGATCGCGGTGTTCACCGGGTTCGCGTTCGCCGGCATGCCGTTGGTCGCCGAGCTCGGTGTGGCCTGCGCGGTGGCAATCGCGGTGGACGCCACCATCGTCCGGCTCGTCCTGGTGCCGGCACTGATGGCGATGTTCGATCAGTGGAACTGGTGGCTGCCCTCGTGGCTGGCTCGCATCCTGCCGTCGGTGGACTTCGAGAAGCCGTTGCCCAAGGTCGACCTCGGTGACCTCGTCGTCATCCCGGACGACATCTCCGCGCTGGTACCGCCGAGCGCGGATCTGAAGATGGTGGTCAAGGGTGCGGCCCGGTTGAAGAACTTGGCGCCCGACGCCGTCAGCGTGGCCGACCCGCTGGCGTTCACCGGTTGCAGCGAACTCACCGGCAAGGTCAAGGGCAGCGACGACGCCAGGGCGCAGCCCATGCGCGTCGGGGCTGGCAGCAGCACCGCGACGGTCAAGCTGATCAGGGGTTATCGCAGCGCACGGACGACGGCGCCGCGGCCGGTGCACCCGGTGACGATGTGGCGCGGTCGGCTGGCCATCGCACTGGACGCCCTGGAGACGGGAGCCGACCTGGCCGATCCGTCGGTCGAACGGCTCAGCCCGGTGGAGACCACCAACGTCCAATTGCCCACCGGCGACCGGCTGCAGATCCCGACCTGCGCCGAGACGCTGCGGATGCAGGCGTATCTGGTGATGTGCCGTAACCACCGGTCGGACTTCGCGGAGTTCGCCGACCTGGTGAATGTGATGGATACCGAGGCAGCTGCGGTGGTACTCGGCGGCATGGACCGGTATTACTGTTCTGGACAATCTAAGCGACAATGGGTGACAACCCAGTTGGTGCGGCGGCTTGCCGACCCCGACCCGTCCGACGTCGACGACGACGTCCGGTGGGCAGGACCGGAGGGGGCCGCCGAATGGGAGCGGATCAGGCAGCGTTGCCTTGCGGTGGCGGTGGCGATCCTGGAGGAGGCGAGGTGACCGTGGCTGCGGATCGCGATGCCATGCCCGCGCCGGCCACGCAATCCTTCGCCGACAGCCGCCCTGTTGAATTCTGGCCGACGGCGTCGATCCGGGACGCGCTGGAAACCGGCGACATCACCGTGTGGCAGCGCATCGTCGTGGCCATCAAGCGTGATCCCTACGGCCGCACCGCCCGCCAGGTCGAGGAAGTGCTCGAGCACTCGCAGCCCTACGGCATCTCGAAGGCGCTCTCCGAGGTCCTGGTCCGGTCGCGCACCCACCTGGAAGCCAACGAACGCGCCGAGGCCGCCCGACACGTGCGACTGCTGCTCGACCGGTCCGGTCTGGCCGTTCAGGAATTCGCCTCCCGCATCGGAGTGGCCCAGGCCGACCTGGCCGCCTACCTGCACGGCGAGGTCAGCCCGCCCGCGTCGCTGATGATCCGGATGCGCAGGCTCTCGGACCGGTTCGCCAAGATGCGCGCCCAGCGCGCGTCCGGCGGAGAATAGCTCCCCGTGGGCCAGGATTCGACTGAGCTACAACGGATTCTGCGTGATACCCGCACCGTCGCAGTGGTGGGCGCCTCGGACAATCCGGCCCGGCCCAGCAACGAGGTGTACCACTACCTGGCCAAGCACAGCCATTTCGAACTCTACCCGGTGAACCCGAACATCAGCGCCATCGACGGGACAGCGGTCTATCCGTCGCTGGCTGACCTACCCGTCGTGCCGGACATGGTCGACGTCTTCCGCCGCTACGACGACCTGCCCGCAGTGCTTGCCGAAACCCTCGCCCTGAATCCGCGGCCCAAATACCTGTGGCTGCAACAGGGTTTGTGGCACGACGAGGTTGGCGAGCAGGCACAGGCGGCCGGTCTACGCGTCGTCATGGACCGCTGCCTGAAGGTCGACTACGCCCGGCTCATCGGGCGTTGATCGGCGAGATGTCGAGCACGACCCACCGATCGTCCTGTTTGGCCAGCCCCACCCGCAGCGCCAGGACGGCGGTGTTCGGCTGCTGACCCGGCTGACTCTGGGTCCCCCGCATTACCACCGCGACGCTGGCCGCCGAGGGACCGAGCGCTTCCAGGCCCGCCGACATGGTCTGCGCCGACGCGGAGATGTTCTTCTTTGCCAAATCCGAAGTGGCCTTGCCGAATTCACCTTTGAAGGCGTCCGCCCGCTCCGGCGCCATGAACGACGCGGCCTTGTCGATCGACGACGTGGGATCGGCCGGCGTGAAGGTGGCGGTAGCCTCGGAGACCGCGGTGGCGATGCGAACCACCTCCGCTGAGTCACGGGTGAATTCCTGATCCGGCAGCGTCCATTCGGTGTAGCCCACGACGACGGTGGCCACCGCTGCCACGGTGGCCAGTCCGACCACCGCCAGCCGCAGCCCGGGCCCGTCGTCGTCGGTGCCGACGGTCACCGAATCACGGCGGTACAGAACGAAATTGATGACAATGCCCTCGACGATGAGCAGGCAGAGCATCGAGCACGCAGAGACCCACCACAGCGGCCAGCCGAGTACCACCCCGATCCCGAGCAGGGCCGCCGCGGCGGCGACGGGGGCGGCGACGTCGAAGGCCAGCACCCGGGCGAGGTTCCTCATCGCAGCGACTCCAGCCGCGAGATCATCAGCTTGCCGTCCACATCGGAGACGCCCAGGCGCAGGTTCCAGCGCACGGTGGCGGGCTTGTCGCCGGCGTTCTCGCTGACCGAGGTGGCGATGACCAGGACGGTGTCGGTGCGCCGGGCCAGCTCCGGTGGCAGCGCGGCAGGCGGCTGCGAACGCTGCCCCGCTTGCACGTCGAGATCGTGGTGGACCAATTCGAACGACACTGAGTCGATCTGCCCGGTGGTGCGTGCCTTCAGCGTCCGGACCACCTCGCGGTAGGGCGTGATGGCGGCCTCGAAGTCGGAGTTGAGTTGCCCGACGGTGCCGTCGTGCAACTTCTGCAGGCTGGCATCGACATTGTCGACGTTCATATTGATCAGCACACCGGTCCAGTCGGCGGCCGCGCCCATCACTCGGGTTTGATACGCGCGCTCATCGGTGGCATCGCGGTGTCCGGACCAGAGCAGCGTGCCCAGCACGACGGCGACCACACACACCAGGCCGAGGGCCGCTGAGGCGATGCCGTAGGCGGAGAACACCCGGTTGGGCGTCTCGTCCTGGTCCTGGTCCTCGTCGGCCTGAGGCATGAAGGGCAGGCTACCGGGCTGCCCTGGGGCCGGACGCCGCGGTCCGGCCTCTGGTAAGGATGGTTGGGTGACGGTAGAAGCACTGCGCTCGGGTATCGACCTCTCCCACGTCGAGGCCGAGGTTCGCCCGCAAGATGACCTGTTCGGCCACGTCAACGGACGCTGGCTGACCGAATACACCATCCCCGGGGACCGGGCCACCGACGGTGCGTTTCGCACCTTGTACGACCGGGCCGAGGAGCAGGTTCGCGAGCTGATCACCCAGGCAAGCGGTTCACCTGGTACGGACGAGCAGCGCATCGGCGACCTGTACGCCAGCTTCCTGGACGAAGCCGCCGTCGAACGTCGCGGTGTACAGCCGCTACTCGACGAGCTGGCCCTCATCGACTCCGCGGCCGACCCGGACGCACTGGCCGCGGTGGTCGGCGCGCTGCAGCGCACGGGCGTGGGCGGCGGCGTCGGGCTCTACATCGACACCGACTCGAAGAACTCCTCGCGGTATCTGCTCCACGCCACACAGTCGGGGCTGGGCCTGCCCGACGAGTCGTACTACCGCGACGAGCAGCACGCCGCGATCTTGGCCGCCTACCCCGCCCACATCGCCGCGATGTTCGCCCTGGTGTTGGGTGGCACGGCCGACGAGCACACCGAACGGGCCGCGCGGATCGTCGCGCTGGAGGCCAAACTGGCCGCCGCCCATTGGGATGTGGTCAAGCGTCGCGACGCCGACTTGACCTACAACCTGCGCGCGTTCACCGATCTCGCGACTGAAGCACCCGGCTTCGACTGGGCGGGCTGGATCGTCGCCCAGGGCACTACGCCCGACGTGGTGTCCGAACTGGTTGTGCGCCAACCCGATTACCTGACCGCGTTCGCCGAACTGTGGTCGAGCCACGACTTCGCCGACTGGCAGGACTGGGCACGCTGGCGGCTGATCCACGGCCGGGCAGCCGTACTGACCGACGCCCTGGTCGCCGAGGATTTCGCCTTCTACGGCCGCACATTGTCGGGCACCGAGCAGATCCGTGACCGCTGGAAGCGCGCGGTGTCGCTGGTGGAGAGCCTGATGGGCGACGCGGTCGGGCGGGTGTACGTCGAGCGGCACTTCCCGCCGGATGCCAAGGCCCGCATGGACGTTCTCGTCGACAACCTGCGTGAGGCCTACCGGGTCAGCATCAACGACCTGGAGTGGATGACGCCGGCGACCCGCAAGCGCGCGCTGGCCAAACTGGACAAGTTCACCGCCAAGATCGGCTACCCCGCCAGGTGGCGGGACTATTCGACACTGGTGATCGATCAAAACGATCTGTACGGCAACGTCATTCGTGGCAACGAAGTGGCCAACGACCGGGAGCTGGCCAAGCTGGGCGGGCCGGTCGATCGTGACGAATGGTTCATGACCCCGCAGACGGTCAACGCCTACTACAACCCCGGCATGAACGAGATCGTGTTCCCCGCCGCGATCCTGCAGCCGCCGTTCTTCGATGCCGAAGCCGACGACGCGGCGAACTACGGCGGGATCGGCGCGGTGATCGGCCACGAGATCGGCCACGGATTCGACGACCAGGGCGCCAAATACGACGGTGACGGCAATCTCGTCGATTGGTGGACCGACGAGGACCGTGCCGAGTTCGGCGTGCGAACCAAGGCGCTGATCGAGCAGTACGAGACGTTCGTCCCACGCGGGCTCGAACCGTCCCATCACGTCAACGGTGCGTTCACCGTCGGGGAGAACATCGGCGACCTGGGCGGGTTGTCCATCGCACTGCTGGCCTACGAGCTGTCGCTGGACGGCAAGGAAGCTCCGGTGATCGACGGGCTGACCGGCCAGCAGCGGGTGTTCTTCGGCTGGGCCCAGGTGTGGCGCACCAAATCCCGTGAAGCCGAAGCTATTCGGCGCCTCGCCACCGATCCGCACTCACCGCCGGAGTTCCGCTGCAACGGCGTTATCCGCAACATGGACGCCTTCTACGATGCGTTCGACGTCGGCGCCGACGACGAGCTGTACCTGGAACCCGATCGGCGCGTCCGGATCTGGAGCTGACAATCGTGGATGCCTGGGATGCCATCCGGGCGCGCCGCAACGTACGCAGCTACACCACCACGCCGATCCCCGAGGCCGATCTCGATCGGGTTCTCGAGGCCGGCTGGCGCAGCCCGTCGGCCCGCAACAACCAGCATTGGGATTTCGTGATCGTCACTGATCACGAAGTGCTGCATGAGCTTTCCACGGTGTGGATGGGCGCGGGCCATATCGCCGGAGCGCAAGCGGCGATCGCCCTTGTGATTCCCGAGCCACCCGACGAGCGCAGCAAACTCATGGACCAGTACGACCTGGGACAGGCGACGATGGCGATGGCGATCGCGGCCACCGAACTGGGCATCGGCACCGGCCATTCGGCCATCGGCGGTCAGGACAAGGCGCGCGCGATCCTCGGTGTGCCCGGCGACCACCTGGTCGCCTACCTGCTCGGGCTCGGCTATCCCGCCGACCGGCCACTCGCGCCGATTCGTCAACCGAGCCGGCGCCCGTTCGACGAGGTCGTGCACCGCGGCAGTTGGTAGGGGCCGGGCCTCGGCAGGAATGCTGCCGGTTCAACCATGGTTGTGTCCTCTCGGACGAGTTCGATAGCTGTCACGAAATCCGGGAGTTCCCACATGGCGTGCCTCGAGGGCCAGCCCAGCCAGGTCGCCGCTCAACGCTGGGCCTATCCACTGCTGCTCGTACTCAGTGGGGTCGCACTGGGAGTCTCCGGGCTGCCCGCGCCGCTCTACGGCATCTACGAAGCCAACTGGCATCTCACGCCGCTGGCCACCACCGTCGTCTTCGCGGTGTACGCCTTCGCGGCGCTGGCCGCGGTCCTGGTGTCCGGCCGGATCTCCGATGTCGTGGGCCGCAAACCCGTCCTGCTCGGCGCGCTGATCGCGTTGATCGTCGGCCTGGGTATCTTCCTGATCGCCGACAGCATCGAGATGCTGTTGCTGGCCCGCACCATCCACGGCGCCGCCGTCGGCTCGATCGTGGTGGCCGCCGCAGCAGCCCTTCTGGACCTGAGACCACACCACGGTCTGCGCTCCGGACAGCTCAGCGGTGTCAGCTTCAACATCGGCATGACCGTCGCGATCGTCGGTTCTTCGCTGCTGGCCCAATACGTCGCGCACCCGCTGCGCACCCCCTACGCCGTGGTCGCGGTGGTGTGCGCCGTCGTCGGCGTCGGCGTGGTGGCCCTGCGGGAAACCCATTCCGGCCGCACTGGCGGACGCATCCGGGTCAGTAAACCGGCTGTGCCGCAGGAGATTCGGGACGATTTCTGGTTCGCCGCACTGGGCGCGATGGCGTCGTGGTCGGTGCTGGGTGTGTTGCTGTCGCTGTATCCGTCGCTGGCCGCGCAGCAGACTCACGTGCACAACCTGGTGTTCGGCGGCGGGGTCGTCGGGGTCACGGCGTTCTCGGCGGCGATGGCCCAGTTGGTCGCCACCCGCGTGCCGGCGCGACGCTCGGCGGTGATCGGCGACATCGGCATGGCCGCGGCACTGCTGTTGACGATTCCCGTTCTGCTCACCCACCGCTGGCCGTTGGTGTTCGCGGCGGCCGCACTGCTCGGCGCGACGTTCGGGCTCGGCTTCGGCGGCTCACTGCGCCACCTATCCGACGTGGTGCCCGCCGACAAGCGCGGCGAGACGATGTCGGCGTTCTATCTCCTGGCCTACACGGCGATGGCGCTGCCCACGATCGCCGCGGGCTGGGCCGCCACGAGGTGGCCACTGGCGCAGGTGTTTCCGTGGTTCGCCGGGATCGTCGCGCTCGCCTGCCTCAGTGCGGCAGCCGTCGGCGCCAACGGTCTCAGGCGGGCGAGTCCGGCGCGCCAGGCGTCTTGATCTGGGCCGCCAACCACGGCAGCGCATCTAAAAACGCCCGCTGCGCAAACTGCCAGGTGTGGAAGCTGATGACGCGATGCACCGAGCAGGAGATACCGACGGTCTTGGCTGTCGTGCACAGGTCGTCGGCCGCACCGGCCTCGTCGGAATCCCGGACGTCGTCGTGCCCGCCGAAGCCGGCGGGTGCGTCCGAATGCGGCCGGTGCCCGCCTTTGCCGTAGGGCGATGCGGTGTTGGTCGGTGTGACGGTGTCCTCGAACCAGCCCGCAACCCCTTGATACGGACCGTGTTTGCGCATGACGGTCTGCGGGTCGAACTGGTCCCAGGCCGCGGCGTCGCCGCCGTAGAGGCGGCTGATGGTCTGGTCTTTGGTGCCGGCCGTGGGGCCATGGTCGCCGGCGATGTCCTCGAAGGTGCTGAACAGCTCCGGATGCATGACGGTCAGGTCGATGGCGCAGGTGCCGCCCATCGACCAGCCCACCACCGCCCAGTTAGCCGCCTGGTCGGAGGCGCCGAAATGGTCGACCACATAAGGCCGCACGTCCTTGGTCAGGTGGTCGGCCGAATCGCCGCGCGGACCGTTGACGCATTCGGTGTCGTTGTTGAAGCTGCCGCCGGTGTCGACGAACACGACGATCGGCGCCTGGCCGGCATGGCTTTGGGCGTAGCCGTCGATGATGGGCATCACATTGCCGCTGCGCATCCAGTCCGCCGGGGTGTTGAATTCGCCCGCGACCATCATGATGACCGGTAGCCGCGGCGGGGTGGGCCCCGCGAACCAGGCCGGCGGTAGATAGACGTACTCGCGGCGGTGGTTGAATCCGCTTGCATCGGAGGGAATGTCGACCTCGACCAGCTTGCCGGTGGTCTGCACGGTGTTCCGCAGGCCGGGCAGGTCGGCGGCATCGATCTGGTTCGGCAGCGGACCGGCGGTCAGTGCGCCCCACGCGGTCTGCACGCTGGGGTAGTAGCCCACCCACTTGTTGAGCGCAAGCAGCGCCGTCACCAACGTCAACGGAATCGCCAGCACCGCGACACCCCGGCGCCACCAAGAGTTGCCGCGCCAGCCCAGTACCGCCACCGCGACCCCGCCGGTGAATACCCCGATCCAAACCCACAAATAGAACGGTGCCGGATCCGACGCCAGGCCTTCGGCGTTGACGTAGATGCGCGCGGCGAGTGCACCCAGTACGCCGATCGCGACGCACACCGGCAGCCACACCAGCCACCAGCGCCGGGTCCTGCGCCAGCCGATGGCCACGAGCAGTGCTACTACCGCGACGATCTCGAGAGTCAATGGCAACCAGCCGCCCAGCAGGGAGACCCCGTGGGCGTATTGGTGCATGTCGGGCGCGGGCAGTTGCGGCAGGGGTGCCGGTGGCGCGGGCGACGGTGTCGGCGTTGGAGATGGCGGCACGGACCCCATTGTGAGGGGCGTTGCTGTGCCTACGCTTTGAGCTTGCTAGCCGGGCTAAGCCAGCTTCCACTGCCAGTCGTCGGCACCGTCGGGAGTCGTGTAGGACCCCACCGAGTTCTTCACCACGATCGGGTCGCCGCTGCCGAAGTTGTCGAAGAACCACTTCGCATTGGCCGGACTGAGGTTGATACACCCATGACTGACGTTGCGCTTGCCCTGATCACCCACCGACCACGGCGCACTGTGCACGAAGCCTCCGCTGTTGTCGATGCGCACGGCCCATTGGACTTTGAGTTTGTACCCCTCGGGCGAGTTCACCGGGACGCCGTAGGTGGACGAATCCATGACGATGTCCGGGAACTTCTCCAGCACGTAGTAGGTCCCGTTCTTGGTCTCGTGCTTGCCGTCCGGCTTGCCCATCGAAACCGGGAAGGTCTTCTCCACCTTGCCGTTTCGGGTAACGGTCATCTGATGGGTCTTGTCGTCGATGGTGGCCACCAGGGCTTCACCCACTCGGAAGCTGGACTTGGCCCCGCTGGCATCGATGTTGACTATCGCGCCCGCCGGCCAGAAAGCGTAGGGACGCCAGCGCACCTGGGTGTCCGTGGTCCAGTAGAACGCACCGGGAACGGGCGGCACCGACGAGATGTGGATCGCCGACTCGGCCAGCGGCCGGTTGGCGATCGGCCGGGCGAAGTTGATGATGATCGGCTTGGCCACACCGACCATCGAGCCGTTGAGCGGATTGAATGACGGCGGCGCGAACACCGGGTCACCGGTGTAGGGCAGCGGGTTCTGGCCCTTGACCGGACCCGCGGCCGCCGCCTGCTGAGCGGCCAACGGGTCGGCCGGTGGGGGTGCAAGCGGATCAGCCGGCGGCGGAGGCGGCGCGAACGGATCGGGTGCCGGAGCCGGCGGCGGGAAGGCCGCCGGGTCGGGCGGCGGCGGCGCAAACGGATCGGGCGGCGGCGGCGCAAACGGATCGGGCGGCGGCACCTGGGCCGGCGGCACGTCGACGACACCCGGGTCGGCGGGGGCAAGGTCTGGATCGGCCAGCGCCGATCCGCTGCCGAGACTGATTCCGGCGGCCACTCCAACCACGCACAACGTGGCGGCGATCGCCCCCCTCACCCGCAGCGTCATAACCAAAACTCCCTCGATACCGACTCGGACCCAGTCTGGCATAACACGCTGGGCGCGCCTTGAGAGTTCATTCGCCAGCGAACCTGGCCGCGAACCCCGTCAGCGCTCTGAACTGTGCAGATAGTCGGACGGAAGGTGACAAGCGTTACTTTTCGCTGGTAGCCGGGCCAAGAGCGAACAGGCCTCGGCTGAACACCACACAGACCAACGCGGCCAGCATCAGCGCGGCCGAGGCGGTGACCATCGTCGCCACCCCGGCACGTTGGTAGAGCACACCGCCGGTCAGCGATCCGGCCATGATGCCGACCTGGAACATTGCCACATAGAGCCCGGAGGCGCCGTCGGGGTCTTCCGGGGAGTGCCGCATGGCGGCGGCCTGCAACATCGGCGGCATCGCAGTGGCTGTCGCTCCCCACAGCACGATCGCCGCCGCCCCCGACACGGACGCGGCCACGACATGCCAGTCGGCGAAGCCCAGCACCGCCAGCACCGCAAACGCCAGCGACGAGCCCGTCAGGCAGCCCACCACGGCGGACTTCGGCCTGCGGTCCCCCGGCCTGGCCAACAACGCCATCCCGGTCAGCCCCGCCACCCCGTAAGCGGCCAGCAGCCACGCCTGATGCGCCCCGCCAACGCCGACGACATCGCGGATGATCACCACGATGAACGTGTAGGAGATGAAATGCGCGGTCACGCCGACCAGTGTCAACGCGCACAGCACCACCAGCGGCCGGTTGCGGTGGTGACCGCCGCGGCGGGGCCGGACACCGTCCACCGCGCCCCCCATCGCCATCACGGGCAGCGCGATCCGGGCGGCCACCAGCACGACCACCGAGGCGACGGTGATCGCGCCGACCGCCGGCCGCCACCCCCACAGCGCGCTCATCGCCGCGGTCAGTGGGCTGCCCACCACCAGGGCCAGCCCGGTGCCGACATAGACAGCCATGGTCGCGCGGCCGGCATAGCTGGGCGGTACCAGGCGCGCACCGATCGGGGCGATCACCGACCACATCAGGCCATGGGTGACCGCGCACAGCACCCGGCCGACGGCCAGCACCGCGAACGTCGGGGCGAGTGCGGAGATCAGTTGGGACACGACCAGGCAGGCCAGCGTCAACAGCAGAGTGCGCCGGCGCGGCCAGGCAGCCGTCCAGCGCACCAGCGGCATCGTCGCCACCGCGGCGACCAGTGCATAACTGGCCAGCAGGGTGCCGACCATGGCCTCGCTGACGTTCAGGTCGCGCGCGATCGCGGGCAGCGCACCGACCGGCATGATCTCGGCCGTGACATAGATGAACGCCGCCGCGGCAAGCACGGCCAACGCCGCGGCGACCCTCGGTGTCCACGGGCCGGTGCGGATCGCCACTGTGGGCACGCGCCCACGGTATCGGCTGCTTAGGCCAAACAGGCAGACATCGCCCGGCGTTGCACGGGCTGTGTCAGGAGCGAACCAGCCGGGCGATCGCGGCCGAGGCCTCGGCCAGCTTCTTGTCGGCCTCCTCGCCGCCCTCGGCGACCGCGTGGCTGACGCAGTGCCCGAGGTGCTCGTCGAGCAGGCCAAGTGCCACCGACTGCAACGCGCTGTTGACGGCGCTGATCTGGGTCAGCACGTCAATGCAGTATTTGTCCTCGTCGATCATCTTGGCGATGCCGCGGACCTGACCCTCGATTCGGCGAAGCCGCTTGGCGTAGTTGTCCTTGCGCGCCGAATATCCATGTGCGCCAGTCATTTACCCTCCCAGCATCTGCTTCATCTGGTCGATCTCGGCCTGCTGCGCAGTGAGCATGTTCTTGGCCATCGCCGTCATGTCGACGCTCTGCCCGTTGGCGATCTCCGCCTTGGCCATCTCGATGGCGCCCTGGTGGTGGCCGATCATCGCCTGCAGCCACAGTGTGTCGAACTCAGGCCCGTTCAGCGACTTGAGCTTGGCCATCGTCGCGTCGTCGACCATGCCCTGCATGCTGGCGCCGTGACCGCCGTGGTCGCCTGTCGAGTTGGGATCGACGTCCCACTGCAGCAGCAGCGCCTTCATCGCGTTGATCTCCGGCTGCTGCTCGGCCGAAATGGTGGACGCCAGTGCGAGCACCGCCTGGTTGGTGGAATGCTCCGAAGCCATTCCGGCCAGCTCAACAGCCTGCTCGTGGTGCGGGATCATCATCTGCGCGAACATGATGTCGTCCGCGTTGTGGGCTGCCACCGTCGAACTGGTGGTAGTGGAGGCGGCGTGCTGGCTGTGGTCCTCGGTCTTGGCACAGGACGAGACGACGACGGCAGTCGCCAGGGCTGCGGTGACCGCGACGATGCGGACGGGCGTGGACATCATGAGCCCACCGTACCCGAATACCCCTCGGGGGTATAAAAAGAAATTTGGCCACCACCCGCGACCACGGCATACTTGTCCGGTGACTCAAACGCCCGATCTCAAGCCCCGCAGTCGTGACGTCACCGACGGTCTGGAGAAGGCCGCCGCCCGTGGCATGCTCCGCGCGGTAGGCATGGGCGACGACGACTGGGCCAAGCCACAGATCGGCGTCGGCTCGTCGTGGAACGAGATCACCCCCTGCAACATGTCGTTGCAACGGCTCGCCCAGGCGGTCAAGGGCGGCGTGCACGAGGCGGGTGGCTACCCGCTGGAGTTCGGCACCATCTCGGTGTCCGACGGCATCTCGATGGGCCACGAGGGCATGCACTTCTCCCTGGTGTCCCGTGAGGTCATCGCCGACAGCGTCGAAACCGTCATGCAGGCCGAGCGCCTCGACGGTTCGGTGCTGCTGGCCGGCTGCGACAAGTCGATCCCCGGCATGCTCATGGCCGCGGCCCGGCTGAACCTGGCAAGTGTCTTCCTCTACAACGGCTCGATCATGCCGGGCGTCGCCAAACTCACCGACGGCAGCGAGAAGGAAGTCACGATCATCGACGCCTTCGAGGCAGTCGGTGCGTGCGCGCGCGGGCTGATGTCGCGCGAGGATGTTGACATCATCGAGCGCGCGATCTGTCCCGGCGAGGGCGCCTGCGGCGGCATGTACACCGCCAACACGATGGCCTCGGCGGCCGAGGCACTGGGTATGTCGCTGCCGGGGAGCGCCTCTCCAGTCGCCATCGATCACCGGCGCGACGAGTACGCGCGCCGTTCCGGTGAGGCCGTTGTCGAGATGCTGCGACGCGGTATCACCACCAGCGACATCCTCACCAAGGAGGCGTTCGAGAACGCCATCGCCGTGGTGATGGCGTTCGGCGGCTCCACCAACGCGGTGCTGCATCTGCTGGCCATCGCCTCGGAGGCCAACGTCGAGCTGTCGCTTGCGGACTTCACCCGCGTCGGGCAGAAGGTGCCGCACCTGGCCGACGTCAAGCCGTTCGGCCGCCATGTGATGAAGCACGTCGACGAGATCGGCGGCGTGCCCGTGGTGATGAAGGCACTGCTGGATGCCGGTCTGCTGCATGGCGATTGCCTCACCGTGACGGGTGCGACGATGGCCGAGAATCTCGCTCACATCGAACCGCCGGATCCCGACGGCAAAGTGCTGCGCGCGATGAACAACCCGATCCACCCGACCGGCGGCATCACGATCCTGCACGGCTCGCTGGCGCCCGAGGGCGCGGTGGTCAAGTCGGCCGGCTTCGACTCTGATGTGTTCGAAGGCACCGCAAGGGTTTTCGAGCGCGAGCGGGCGGCACTCGATGCCCTCGAAGACGGCACCATCACCCACGGCGACGTGGTGGTCATCCGCTACGAGGGCCCCAAGGGCGGCCCGGGCATGCGCGAGATGCTCGCCATCACCGGCGCCATCAAGGGTGCCGGCCTGGGCAAGGACGTGCTGTTGATGACCGACGGCCGGTTCTCGGGAGGGACAACGGGTCTGTGCGTCGGCCACATCGCGCCCGAGGCGGTAGACGGCGGCCCGATCGCGTTCATCAAGGACGGCGACCGGATCCGGCTCGACGTCGGCAAGGGCACGCTGGACCTGCTGGTCGACGAAGCCGAATTCGATTCCCGCAAGGTCGGTTTCGAGCCGCTGCCGCCGGTGTACAAGACCGGCGTGCTGGCCAAGTACATCAAGCTTGTCGGCTCGGCGGCCAACGGAGCCGTCTGCAACTAGTGAACGTGCAACGAGTGTGCATCCAGATCGCCGGAACAGCCACGGATGCGATCTCTACGCACACTCGGCGCAGCGGCTAGCTGGCCGCCCGCTTAGATCCGCCGACACCCTTCTTCGCCGACGCCTTGGGCGCTGAACTCTTCTTGCTCGTAGCAGAACTCAGCTTCTTGGACGGCTTGCCGGCCTTGGCGCTGGGTGTCGTCGTAGCACTGGAAGCCGCGGGCTCGGGCTCCACCGGGGTCTCGGGCTCGGTCACCGGGTCGGGCGTCGTGGTGGACTTGCCGGTCAGCACATCTCGGAACCCGGTGAACAGCGCCTTGACCACATCACCGGGGACCGCGGCCCACTCCTGCGGAGTCAGCGTGGCCTGCGACAGGAACGGAATGTATTGCCCCGACTGGTCATACGTGCGGTTGTAGGTGCCACCTTCGCTCGGCGTCTGGACGTCGGTGTAGCCGGTGTTGACCAGAATTTCCAGCGCCGGCTGCAGCGCGTCGGCCAGCGGGGTACCCAACGTGATCGGTATCCCCGCCTGCGTGAAGACGGCGTTGAGGATTCGCGACGGCAGCCGCAGCGGCTCCAGCAGCGGCAGGTCGGAGGACACCAGCGTGCTGTAGGAGGTGCTCGGCACGCCCAGGGTCAACAGCGCGATCAGATTGCCCTCGATCGTGGAGAGATCGGTGCCCTTCAACTCCGCACCACCCAACAGGTAGGTGGGCAGCACACTGGCCATGAACGAATTGGCCAGCGAGAAGGGATTCAATGTCGCCGGGAAATCGGACAACATGTCGTAGCCCAGCGCGACGTTGACGAACGCGCCGTTGAACTTGATGCCGACACTCGAGCCGGACCCGGCCGTCGGGCTGACCGGGTTCATCCCGAACAGGTTGAAGACCGGCGCAAAGCGGGCGTACAGACCACCGTTCGGAGTTTCGGGGTTGCGTACCAACGCAATCGGAAGGTTGGTGACGTTGTAGCCCTGAGTGCACAACGGGCCCGACGAGCAGGCCGCCCCGGTGATCGAGTTGACCTTGCCCCGTGGGGTCAGCGGGGTGTAGCCCGGCGGCGTGTTGCCGTTCGCGCTGGCCAGCATCGCCTGGTAGGTGGCCAGCGCGGCGGGCACACCCGTCCCCGACACGACCATGAGCGGTCCAGTGGGGCTCGAGGCCAGGATGTTGGGCCGGGTGAAAGAAGCATTGATCGGATTGAAGCTGCCGAACGTCGCCGCATTGAGGTCGTCGTACAGCCCGACGGGATCGGCCCTGTTGTAGTCGAACGCGAGCGTGATCGACCCGACCACCGGGACATTGTCGAAGGTGTAGCTGTCCACCCCGAGCTGGTTCACGAGCCACAGCAGCGGCCCGGTGGTGGTCGTGTCGAGGGTCAGCGCCGCGTTTGCCGAGGGTGCCACCGGCGCGGCGACCGAACCCATCGTCATCGCGACGGCCGTGACGGCGGACGCACCGAACAGCGCGGCCTTCCTGCCCCCGACCGTCGATCCTCGCCGGACCCTGCTCATCCACCCTGCAGCTACCATTGCCCCCACCCCTTTGCCGACCGCGACGCTGCTCCCAGGAAGATAACCCCTCAGGTTGGCGGCGGTGGGGATTTGGCAATGTCCGCGGGTGCCCGAGCCGCCGATCAGGTCTCAGCGAACTCGGCGTAAATTCTCGGCAGAAACCCTGCCAGGTGGTTCATCTCCTGCGAACAGTGCACCAGCAGGTCGCGCGCATCCGGCAATTGATGAGCAGCGATCGGGCGGATCACCGAATCGGCCAATCGGTTGCCGCGGCGCACACCGATGTACGGTCCGCCCATCCAGAACCGGGACCGCATTTCGGCCCCGCCCGGAACCGCGCGGATGTGGTGGACGAACCAGCCGATGTCCACCGGCACCTCGCTGGAACCCAGCCGTGCGCAGACCGCGACGTCGCCGCCGAGCCGCGACGCGTCCAGCCCCATCGCAGCGGGCTCCAGGAACGCGATGGCCGCCTTGGCGTAGGCAGAGCCCAGGTACTCCTCGATCACCGAGACCCGCCCGACGTATCCGGTGCCGACCTCGCCGTCACCCCAGTGCGCCGAGGCGTGCGCGCGCGGATGCCACAGCTTGTAGCGGCTGGACTCGCTGCCGTGCCAGGCGAACCACCAGTCCCACATCGCCGGCGTGACGTCGGGCATGTCGGTGCGGATCGCGACGTGGAACCCGCCTCCGCGAAGGGCGCCGTAGCCGTTTTCGGTCTGCTGATATCCAGCGTCGAGAATGGTCGCAGCGGAATCGAATTCGAGCATCACCTGATCGGCCTGCGGGCCGTGCTCTAGTGCGACGACGGCGTGGCGGGGCAACTCGGCCATCTCCGGGTTGAAGTACTTGCCCCACGCGGTGTCCCCGTCGCCGGGCCGGTAGCCCAAGTATGTCTCGGCCATCACAGTCGTCCCATCCAGCTGTGGAAGCGTCCATCGGGGTCGTATTCGGCGCGCACCCGGTCGAGTTTCGCCATGGCCTCGTCGGTGGCGAACTTCGCGGGCCGCTTGCCCAGGTTCTCGTCGGCCAGCTGAATGCCGGTGGCCAGCGGTGCCATCGCCGCCATGTTGGAACGTGGCCAGTCACTGTACTTTTCGTCATCGGCGGGATCCGTCCAGCCGGCGTACAGCGCGAGATAGATCTCGCTCTCCAGGCTGTAGGCCATGTCCTGACGCTCCGGTGAGGGACCCCAGTTCAGCCACAGGAAGTGGGCCGGATGCGGCGGCAGCGTGTCCAGGATGTTGTGGATACCGGGCAGCAATTCGGCGGCCGAGGCGTTGGTCCACATGTTGTCGGCGGTGTACCGGTGATCGGCGAGGTAATTGCTCATCACCGCGGTGTACCAATCGGGCAGGCCCATGGGTGCATAGGGCATGGCAACCAGGGCCTTGTCGACGACCGGGCACCGGTCGAGGACGCTGAAGGCCTCTCGAGCCTCGGCTTCGGTGTCGGCGAAGGCCGGTGATGCCATCACGATGGCCGGCTGGTCGAGGCCCGCGTTCGGCACGCTGCTGGTGGCCACGATCTGCAACTCGACCCGGCGGTCCAGTTCGGCGGAGATGTCGCGCGCCCAGGTGTAGATGTCGTCGGCGAGGTCGATGGGATAGGCGTAGAAGCTGCTGCCCAGCACCGCGGGCTTCTTGTACAGCTTGAGATGGAACGCGGTGACCACGGCGAAGAAGCCCGGCCCTGAACCGCGGGCGGCCCAGTACAGATCCGGGTGGTTGTCAGCGTCGATGTAGATGGTCTCGCCGTCGGCGGTCACCACGTCGAGGCCGATCACGCTCTCACACGCGGGACCGACGACCCGGCTGTTCCAGCCGTAGCCGCCCTGCAGCAGGTAGCCGCCGATGCACACGCCCTTGCAATGCCCGGCGGGGAAGAACAAGCCGACCGCGTCGAGTTCGGCGGCCAGCACGCTACCGCCCTTGCCCGGACCCGCGACCGCGGTCATGTTGTCGATGTCGATGCTGGTCTGATCGACCCGGCTCATGTCGAGCAGCACGGCGCCGTCGCGTAGGTGGCTGGCCGCCCAGCTGTGCCCGCCGGACTTGATGCTGACCTGCTTGTTGTTGGCCTTGGCGTAGCGCACGGCGGCGACCACGTCGTCGGCGTCGACCGCTTGGACGATGACGTCCGGATAGCGGTCGGGCACGCGCTGATTCCAGACTGTCGTGCGACGTGCCTCTTCGTAGCCATCGTCGCCCCGGAAGAAATGGCGACCCTCGGGCAGTAATCCCACCGAAGCCTCCTTTGATTCACATTCCGGATCAGTATGATCCGTATTGCGGCACACTACCGCTCAGGGGACGTCCGGGGAAGGGACGATGAGATGGCAGATCCGGAAATTTCCGTAGTCGGCAATAACAGCGGGTCGAGCGCCCGCGACGACGGCATTCAGGTACTGCGCCGCGCCGCGGCCGCACTCGACGAAATCGCGACCGCTCCGGGCCGGCTGCGGCTCGTTGACCTGCACAGCAGGCTGGGTCTGGCCAAGTCCACCGCGCGCCGGTTGCTGTTCGGTCTGGTCGAGGTGGGGTTCGCCGCCATGGACGACGACGGCCGCATCATCCTGGGCGAACGACTGCTCGGCTTGGCCAGCGCCAACGCCGCGCACATCACCTCGGCGTTCCGGCCCACCCTGGAACGCGTCGCCGAAGCCACTGGGGAAACGGCGGACCTCTCGGTGTACCGCGGCGGGCAGATGCTGTTCATCGACCAGATCGAGTCACCGCACCGGCTGCGTGCCGTCTCGGCGGTCGGCGGGCGTTTCACCCTCCATGACACCGCCAACGGGAAGGCGGCGCTGGCGCTGTTCGACGACGCCGACGTCGACTCCGCGTTGGCTGCGCTCGACCCGTCGGAGGCCGACAGGATTCGCGCGGAGATCCGCGAGATCCGCACCAGCCGAGTCGCTTTCGACCGCGACGAACACACCGACGGCATCTCGGCCGCGGGCATCGCCGGGCGAGCGGTCGGCGGCAATATCGTCGCGATTTCGGTGCCCGCGCCGACCGAGCGATTCAACCGCCACCTGGACCGCATTGCGGAGGCGCTCCACGGGGCGCTGAGTTCGCCGGTCTGGTCGAGCTAGCGGGAATCTGACCATCCGGTTGGTTGGGCTTGCCAGAGCGTCGGCCCGCAGAGCACAGTGGCAGGCATGACCCGCACCGCTTTGCGTATCTGCCCGCTGTGCGAGGCCACCTGCGGGCTGGTCCTCACCATCGATGACAACGACCGGGTCGCCTCGGCCCGGGGCGATCGTGACGACGTCTTCAGCCATGGTTTCATCTGCCCGAAGGGCGCCAGTTTCGCCGAGCTCGACAACGATCCCGATCGGTTGCAGAACCCGCTCGTGCGCCGCGACGGCGAACTGGTCGAGGCCACCTGGCCGGAAGCCTTCGCCGCGGCCGCCGAGGGACTGCAACGCGTCATCGGCGAGACCGGCGGTGCGTCGGTGGGGGTCTACCTGGGTAACCCCAGCGCACACACCATCGCCGGTTCCCTCTACGGGCCCGTCGTCATCAAGTCGCTGGGCACTCGGCAGGTGTACTCCGCCAGCACCCTGGATCAGATGCCCAAGCATGTGTCCTGCGGCTATCTGTACGGCAATCCGGTGGCCTTCACCGTGCCCGACCTCGACCGCACCGACTATCTGGTGATCATCGGTGGAAACCCGTTGGTGTCCAACGGTTCTCTGGCCACCGCTGCCGATTTCCCCGGCAAGATCAAGGCGTTGCGCCGCCGCGGCGGCAAGCTGGTGGTGATCGATCCCAGCCGTACCCGCACGGCCGAACTCGCCGACCGGCACCTGCCTGTGCGCCCCGGCTCGGACGCCGCGCTGCTGTTCGCGGTCGTGCACGTGCTCTTCGACGAGGATCTGGTCGACCTCGGCGTGCTCGCCGACCACGTCACGGGGCTGGATCGGGTGCGGGCGGCCGCGCAGGACTTCGCGCCGGAGGACGTCTGCGGGCACTGCGGTGTCGATGCCGACGAAATCCGCACCCTCGCACGCGAAATCGCCGCCGCCCCCAGCGCGGCGGTCTACGGCCGGATCGGCACCTCGACGGTCGAGTTCGGCACGCTGACCAGCTGGCTGGTGGACGTGGTCAACATCTTGACCGGCAATCTGGACCGGCCCGGCGGGGTGATGTTCGCCAGCTCCCCGATCGCCGGCGCCCCGCGACCGGCGCGTCCCGGCCGAGGCTTCAAGACCGGTCGCTGGCGCAGCCGGGTCTCGGGTCACAACGAGGTGCTCGCCGAGATGCCCGCGGTCGCGCTGGCCGAGGAGATCGAAACCCCGGGCGAGGGCCAGATCCGGGCGATGATCACCATCGCGGGCAACCCGGTGTTGTCTGCGCCGGACGGTGCCCGCCTGGCCGATGCCCTTGAAAGCATCGGCTTCATGGTGTCGGTGGATCCCTACCTCAACGAGACCACCCGGCATGCCGACGTGATCCTGCCTCCGCCTCCGCCTTCTCGCGCAGCGCATTTCGACCTCGCGCTCAGCGCCGTGGCGGTGCGCAACAACGCGCGGTTCTCCCCGCCGGTGCTGCCGCTCCCGGAGGGACGGCCCGACGAGTGCGAGATCCTCGCCCGGCTGGCACTGATCGTGCTGGGCATGGGTCCCGACGCCGACCCGAAGCTGGTCGACGACCAGGTGATCGGCGCGACGCTGAGCAAGGAAGTCGCCGACGAGCACTCCCCCGTCGCCGGCCGGTCGGTCGAGGAGCTGACGGCGATGCTGCCCGATGGCCGTGGCTACGAGCGACGGCTGGACATGATGCTGCGGCTGGGCCCGTTCGGTGATGCGTTCGGCACCAACCCCGAGGGCCTGACCCTGCAGAAGCTGAAGGACACCCCCCATGGAGTGGACCTCGGCGCACTGGTCCCCCGCATTCCCGAGGTTCTCCGAACGCCTTCGGGGACAGTCGAATTGGATCCGGAGCTGATCCTGGCCGATATCCCGCGGCTGCTCACGTCGCTGACGTCGGCGCCGGGTTTCCTGCTGATCGGGCGGCGCCACCTGCGCTCGAACAACAGCTGGATGCACAACCTGCCCGCGCTGTCGGGCGGGTCCAATCGCTGCACACTGCAGATCCATCCCGACGACGCCGCGCGACTGGGCCTTGAGGATATGGCTGTGATCACCGGTCCGGGCGGGAAACTCGAAGTGCCCGTTGAGATCACCGATGCGATCCGGCCGGGCGTGGTGTCACTGCCACACGGCTGGGGTCACACCGAGCCGGGCACCCGGATGCAGGTGGCCGCACGGGAGCCTGGCGTGAACGTCAACAACCTGAACGACGGCACACGCCTGGATCCGTTGTCGGGCACCGCCGTGCTCAACGCGCTGCCGGTCGAGGTCGCCCGGGCGGGGTAGCGGTCCCGAGGTTCCTTGCGCCGGGCCTCGCCCGCGTTGAGACCGCACTCAGAGCGAGGTCTGAGCGAAATGTTCGCTCTCAGTGCGGTTTCAACGTGCAGATGGTGCTCCTGCTCGCTTATCGCACGCCCTCTTTGGCGTAGACCACCCGCAGCACGTGGCCGACCTCCGGTCCCATCACCAGGGCAGCCAGCTCACAGAACGACGAGATGAAGTCCGGCCCGTGGGCCGGGCCCTGTGGTGTCAGGTGGTGGGCAACCTCGTGGAGCAGGACCAGCTCCCGCATCGCCCAGTCGGCGGAGTCCCGGTCCGGGACCGCGATAATGCCTGTGCCGGAAACATTTTCGTAGTGGGCGGCGCCGGCGGCACGACGCGGGCGCACACTGAGCGGGCCCGGTCCCGGCCAGCGGGCGGTCACGGCGGGCAGCGCGAGAACGTCGTCGACGTAGCGCTGTACCGAGGCGATGGACGCGAACCGTCCCTCCGGAGGCAGGGTGAGCTGGGCGCCGAAGAAGTCGATGGTGCGTGAACCGTGTTGAGCGGCACGGTCGAAGAGGGTGCGGACGAACTCTTCGGCCGCGTAGACGCGGGAGCGTTGGCTGTCGCGCGCCGTCACCTGGGCAGCCGGGTCCGCGCCCCCGGCAACTCGGGGCTGGACCCCAGCCGGGCCTGCCGGCCGGCCCGGTCACCGGCGCGCCGGGCGGCCGACGAATACCCTGCCGACGCGCGGCTGGCCTGCCAGGTTCCGCGCGCCTTGGACGTCTGCCGGTAGTGGTCGCGCAGCTCGACTTCCTTGTTACGCAAGGCCAAAGCCGTTCCCGGCGCGGATCTCCGATCCCGCGTGGCTTCCTGGCGGGCCTCCTCCCGCGCCTCGGAAAGGCGCTGGGCCACCCGGGCACCGAAGGCCAGCTGGAAGTTCAGCCGCGCGGTGATCGTGGGCGTGGGCTTGTGCGCTCCGGTGGCCAGGTAGGCGTCGCACGAGCGCACCATCTGCACGACCAGGCTGGCGTACAGGGCGTGGCTGGCGTCGATGTCCTCGGTGAATCCATAGGCGTAGATGAACGTCGAGTTCGAGGCGACGTCGCACTGCACGTCGTTGGCCGCCGCGATACCCGCGAACAGCTGCACGTAGGTGCGCAGGCCACGGGCGCCGGGCTCGCCGATGGTGATGGTCCGCTGGGTCGGCGCCTGTGCGGCGGTCCGGGTGGCCGAATGGGCCCGCGCGACGGCCAGATCGATCGACGTGGCGGTGGCCAGCCGCTGGGCGGCGGCCATGAACGCCTCGGCCTCGTGGACGTTGTCGGTGCCTTCGGCCTGGCGAAGCAGCGCTGCGATTCGCGCCAGCATCTTGTCGTCGGTCACGATTGGCAACCTAGCCGAGGCCGCTGACATCAGCGCGCCGGCCCGAACTCACTTGTTGACAAACCCGTCCAGTGCCGCCGTCAGCTGAGGCGAGAGCGGGCCCGGCTTGGAGTAATTGCCCACGTTGTCGGTGGGGTCGTCACGCAATACATGATTGACGCCCTTGAGTTCGACCAGGCTCAACGAGGTGTGGCCCAGCGCGTCGACGAGCGGTTTGGAGTCCGCGCAGTTGGCCTGGCCATCGGAATCCGAGCACGTCAGCAAGACCGGCGTGCCGGCAGGGATACGGGCAGCCAGGTCCAGCGGATCGATGGCATCGGCTTCGGCGACTGCCTTGACGTTGCCGGGATTCACGATCGCGTTCAGGCCGTCGGGCAGTTTGTCGGGCACGGTGGACTTGGTGCGCACCTCGGCGACGGCGGCGTTCCATGCGGCGAGCGTCTGGTCGGCCTGCTGCTGGTTCTTCTGACCGCTTTTCACGGCGGCGGCCACGTCGGCCTTGACCCGATTGGTGATCAGGTCGAGGTAACGCCCCGCAAGCGGTTGCAGCAGACCCAGTGCATGGATCTTGGGCGCCCCCGCAGAGGTGTCATCGGCCAACGCCATCGCGTGCACGGTGCCCTCACCCAGCGCGTAGACCGAGATGTGGTCGGAGTCGGTGCCGGACTGGCCGGCCAGAAACCGAACGGCCGCTTTCGCCCCGGTGGTGTAGACCGCGCTGCCCACATCGGCCGGGTGATCGGCGTAGGGGCCGAGGCCGGTCTGCCCGGTACCGACCTTGTCGTAGCGCAGCGAGGCCACCCCGTGGTCGGACAGGTAGCCGGCAAGCTGACGCATGTTGCCGATCGGGCCGGCGACGTTGTTGTCGCCGTTGCGGTCGGTACGCCCGCTCTCCGAGATCAGCAGTGCTGCCGGTGCCTGCCGATTGCCCTTCTCATGGCGGTAGGTGCCGTGGATGGTCAGCCCGTCGGCGACAAACGTCACCTCGTCGTCGACCCAGGTGGTGGGCGATTCGCTGTTCGATGAGCAGCCGGTCACCAGCGCCAGCGCCAGCGCCGCCAGGACCACGCGACGGCGCAAGCTCACAGCCTGGCCTCGATCCATGCGGTCACGTCGTCGAGCACGCGGTCGCGCTCGGGTTCGTTGAAGACCTCGTGGAACAGGCCCGGATACACCTTCAGGTGCACGTCGGAGGAGCCGACGCAGTCGACGAGCAACTCGCTGCCGCCGGCGGGCACCAGGGCGTCGTCGGCGCCGTGCACCACCAGCAGCGGTGCGGTGAGCTGACGGGCGCGCTGCGGCATGGTCTCCCCGACCGACACGAGAGCTTTGGCGATGCCGGCGGGAATCTTGCCGTGATGCACCAGGGGGTCGGCGTTGTAGGCGGCGACGACCTCGGGGTCACGCGAGATCGCGGTGGAATCGAGTTCCTCGACCGGTAGGTCCGGCAGCAATGAGCCCACCGCCTTGCCGAGCAACAGCTTTCCGCGGGACACCCCGGTCTGGGCGGCGACGGCCGGGCCAGACAGCACCATCAGGTCGAAGTCGCCGGCGTGCTGCACGCCCCAGGCGAACACGATGCCGCCGCCCATGCTGTGGCCGAGCACGATTCGCTTCAGCCCCGGGTGATCGGCGGTGGCGATTTTGACGAGGGTGTCGAAGTCACCGGTGTACTCGTCGATCGACCTGACTCGCACCCGCTTGCCGCCGGAACGGCCGTGTCCGCGGTGGTCGAGCGCATAGGTCACCAGGCCCGCCTGGCCGAACCGTTCGGCCACATGGTCGTAGCGGCGGGCGTGCTCGCCCAGGCCGTGAGAGAGCACGACGACGCCGCGCGGCGCGGTGTCGGGTGTCCACACGTCGTAGACGATGCGGACGCCACCGACTCCGTCGAACGTCCGCTCGGTGCGGGTTGTGACCATCAACGGAGCCTAACCGTCGGTAAGACCCGGCCTCTTGTCGGTGCGCGTGCGTAAGCTCGGTTGACGTGAGCGTGCTCGCACATAATCTTGACGACGGACTCGACCCGAACCGGGGCGATTTCCTGGCGCAGGCCGAGCCCTATCGGCGCGAGTTGCTGGCCCACTGCTACCGGATGACCGGGTCATTGCACGACGCCGAGGATCTGGTGCAGGAGACCTTCCTGCGGGCGTGGAAGTCCTATGACCGCTTCGAGGGCAAATCCTCGGTGCGCACCTGGCTGCATCGCATCGCCACCAATACCTGCTTGACCTCCCTGGAAGCCAGGCAGCGCCGGCCGTTGCCGACGGGTCTCGGTGCGCCGAGTTCGCAGCCCACCGACGAACTCGTCGAGCGCGCCGAGGTTCCGTGGCTGGAACCGTTGCCTGATTCCGCCACCGACCCGTCGGAAATCGTGGGCTCACGGGAATCCGTGCGATTGGCTTTCGTCGCGGCGCTGCAGCACTTGTCACCGCGGCAGCGCGCCGTGCTGGTGCTGCGTGATGTGTTGCAGTGGAAGGCCGCTGAGGTCGCCGAGGCCATCGGCACCTCCGTCGCCGCCGTCAACAGTCTGCTGCAACGGGCCCGCGCGCAGCTCGATGCCGTCGGCCCCAGCCAGGACGACCAGCTCTCCACGCCGGATTCTGCCGAAGCCCGCGACCAGCTGGCCCGCTACATCTCTGCGTTCGAGGACTACGACATCGAACGGCTGGTGGAAATGTTCACCGCCGAAGCGGTTTGGGAGATGCCGCCGTTCGACGGGTGGTATCAGGGCGGCCCCGCCATCGGTGCGCTCATCCACCACAACTGCCCGGCGGAAAAGGCCGACGACATGCGGCTGCTACCGCTGACTGCCAACGGGCAGCCGGCCGCGGCCATGTACATGCGCCTGCCCGAAACCAATGGCCGTCACGTGCCCTTTCAGCTGCATGTGCTCGACATCGGTCCCACCGGCATCTCGCACGTGGTGGCATTCCTGGATACCAGCTTGTTCGCGAAATTCGGCCTGCCGGAAGTTCTTTAGCCTCACATGCGGGTAGCCCGGCGATGTCGCCATCGCCGGGCCACGTCGCTGATCGGGTCAGTCGATGCCGACGATCTCCTGCGCGATGGCAGCGATCCGGGTCTGGGCGGCCGAGACCAGGCGCGCCCGATTCTTGTTGGCCTCCTCGTAGGCGACGATGGCGCGAATGTCGGCGGGATCCTCGAGTTCCTTCACCGCGGCGACAGCGTCGTTGAGGTTGAGCTCGTCATAGTTGGCGATCGGCAGTTCCTCGGCCGACAGCACACCGGTGGCGCTGCGCAGCGAGTGCAGCGCGTCCGCGGCGCCGTCGGCGCCTTCGCGGCGAGCCACCTTCTCGGCGGTCTCCAACGCCGCATCCCGCGCACCCGTGGCAGCCTTCGCGGCCACTTCGCCGGCGTGCTGGCCGCGGGTGACCAGCTGGTCGACGACGGGACGGCTGTTGCGCAGTGCGTCCAGGGCCCGGTCGATACCGCGGACCGACGAGATCACCGGCCAGTTGGCCACCCGGACGGTCAGCCCGGTGAGGATCTGCAGCGGCGTGCGGCGCAGCGCGGCCGGTCCGCCCAGCGCGTCCTCGGCCAGCACCGTGGTCAGCCAGTCGACGGTCGCCGAGTGCGCGGTGATCAGGCGGTTGGCCAGGCTTTCGACCTCAGGCTGCTTGGCCGCGACAGCCAGCGCCTTGAGGTAGCGCGCCCGGTCGAGCAGCTGACCCTCCAGGGCGAGGTCGCCGAGCAGGGCCTCGTCGAACGGTTGCGCCTGTTCGGTGAGCGCTTTCACCGCTGCGGCAGCGCGCCCGAAGAACGGCCCGATGAGATCGGGGAAGCCGCCGAGGTCGCGGATCGCGCTCTCGATCGCTTCGGCCCGCTCGCGGCCGTTGGCAGCGTTCTGGGTGAGCTCGGTGCGCACCGCGTCGGTGCGAGCCTGCGCCACCCTGGTTTCGGCGATCTGGATCTCGGTGTTGGTCAGGTCGAGCACCGCCCGCAGCTGGGCGAGCAGAGTGGTGGTATCTGGCGTGGTCATCGCGTTTCTCCCCTTATGCGTTGACTTCTATGGTGTCGGCGCGGGGTTATTGCGCCTCGCTCATGGCTCTACCCGCTCTGCCCGATCGGTATTCGCACCAACGGGTGCATCACAGGGCACACGCAGGGAAGTTCACGACCCATTCAGGTGGCAGCCACCCACCCGCGCACATTAAACCCGCACTGTCCCAGCGGTATTCATCTTTGCCGGCATCACGATTGCGTCACGGTGGGGATCACGATCAGTTAAGAAATCTGCCAGCGCAATAAGAACCCTCAACGCGCCGACAGCTCTCTCACCACCGGTTCGGGCGAAGTGAGCGCAACATCACCCCAACGACCTGTAACGCTCGTGGCCCCTGCGAATCATGCTGGCAGCACGAAGTTTTGCTGCAAAACCTCATGGGTACTTTGGGTTTCAGGACGGGGGAATCCAGAGAAAGAGAAGAGATCCATATGTTCAGCGGTATCGGGCCCAGCAAGAAGGCTGCGGCCGTATGTACCGGTTGGCTTGTGGGGGGCATGGCGGCAGCGACTCTGGCCGCACCGATGGCCTCTGCGGCACCGGACTGCAGCAGCACAGGCGTTGCCAACACGGTCAGCTCGGTGACGGGTTCGGCCAACCAGTATCTCGACGGTCATCCCGGCGCCAAGCAGGTGTTGACGGCGGCCTACGGCCAGCCGTACGGGCAGGCGGAGGCCAACGTTCGCGGGTACTTCACCGCCAACCCCGGGGAGTACTACGACCTGCGCGGGATCCTGTCGCCGATCGGTGAGACCCAGCGGGCCTGCAACGTCAACGTCTTGCCACCGCACCTGCAGACGGCTTACGACGCCTTCATGGCCGGCTGAGGCAACTCGATACGTCGATCCGCCGCCACGGCCCCGCTGTGGCGGCGGATTGCGATCAATCGGCGAGCCGTTCCAAAGCCGTCGCGATCACCTGGTCGAACCCGCGCAGTTGCGCCGGCGTCAGCCCGTCGAACAGCACCGAGCGAACCAGCGCGACGTGGTCGGGGGCCGCGGCGGCCAACGCGTCGCGTCCCGCAGCGGTGATCTCGGCGGTGGCCCCGCGCCGGTCGTCGGCGCTACCGCGGCGCTCGAGAAGATCGCGGTCCCGCATCCGGCGCAGCTGGTGGGATAGGCGGCTCTGTTCCCAGCCCAGCACGGCGGCCAGCTCGAGCACCCGCGTCGGCCCTCGCTCGGCCAGCGCGACCAACACCTCGTAGTCGGCAAGCGACAGCTCGCAACGTGCTTGGAGCTGGCGGTTCATCGCGACCTGAAGCCGGCTGCCGAGCGTCAGGTAATTGCGCCAGGTCCGCTGTTGGTCCTCGGTCAACCAGCGCTGAGCCATGCGCCCACCTTAGCGGAATACATGACACGTCATCTATGTTGTCGCAATCAGCGCCGGCCACCTAGGCTGGCACGGACCCAAGGGGTGATGACATGGCCGCAACCGTCGACATCAGACGTGCCGCCGACCGCGCCGCGACGAAGATCGACTGGCTGGACTCCAAACACTCGTTCTCGTTCGGCCACCACTACGACCCGGTGAACACCCACCACGGACTGTTGTTGGTGAACAACGACGACATCGTCAAGCCCGGCACGGGTTTTGACACTCATCCGCACCGCGACATGGAGATCGTCACCTGGGTGCTGCAGGGCTCGCTGGTGCATCAGGACTCCACCGGCCACTCCGGCGTGATCTACCCCGGTCTGGCCCAACGGATGTCCGCGGGACGGGGAATCCTGCACTCGGAGAAGAACGACTCCTGGACCCTCACCGGACGTGAAACACACAGCGAACCAGTGCATTTCGTGCAGATGTGGGTGGCGCCCGACGAGTCGGGGATCGATCCGGGCTACCAGCAGCTGGAAATCGACGACGAATTGCTGCGCGGCGGCCTGGTGACGATCGCCTCCGGCATGCCCGAGCACAGGGACCACACCGCAATCTCGATTCGCAACCGGTACGCGGCATTACACGGCGCCCGGTTAGCGCCCGGCGATACCGTCGAGTTGCCCGAGGCACCGTACCTCCACCTGTTCGTACCGCGCGGCGAGGTGAGCTTGGAAGGGGCCGGCGAACTGCACGAGGGTGACGCGGTGCGGTTCACCGCGGCAGGCGGTCAGCGTGTCACCGCAGGCCGGCCGTCGGAGATTCTCGTCTGGGAGATGCATGCCGGGTTGGCGGGCTAGGGCTGCCGCTGCGGCTGTCGCGGCCCTGACGGTGGGGTGCGGGTATCCGGCCCCACCGGCCCCACCGGCTTCGGCACCGACCGGTCTGGCACCGGTCAGCGTCGCCGTGCCCGCCGAGTTGGGCGGCGCGCCATTCGACACACCACGCCAGGCTCTGGTGCCGGCGGGCTGGAGCATGTCGGTCTGGGCGCGGATCCCACAGGCCAGGCTGGCCGCCTGGGCACCCGACGGTGCGCTGCTGATCTCGGTGCCCGCTGCGGGTCAGGTGCTCCGGTTGTCGCCCGCCCAGCCGGTGCCAGAGACGTCGGTGTTGCTCGATGGGCTCAATCAGCCGCACGGGCTCGCCTTCGCGGCCGAAACCCTGTATGTGGCGGAAAGCAGCGCGATCGACGCCTTCGACTACCGCGCGGGAAGCGCCGACGGCCGCCGGGTGGTTGCCGGCGGTCTGCCCGACGCCCGAAGCCCTGATCTCGGCGGCGCGTATGCCCATGCGCTGAAGAGTGTGGCCGTCGGCATGGACGGGGCGGTGTACTTCTCGATCGGCTCGACCGGCAACGTCAGTGCCGCCGACCGGACTGCTGATCCGCCCCGCGCGACGATCATGCGCATCCCGCCGGGCGGCGGGGCGCCGACGGTGTTCGCGACAGGTGTTCGCAACGGCACCGGCCTGGCTGTCGCACCCGACGGTTCGGTGTGGACGGCGGTCAACAACCGTGACCAGATCGCCGATCCACGGCCAGGCCCGTCATTCGGGAAGGTGACTGACTACGTCAACGACCATCCGCCGGAGGCGATCGCCCGATTGACGCGTGGGCGCGAACTCGGTTGGCCCTATTGCCATCCCGACATCGACGGCCAGCCGACATTTCTGCGCGATGTGCAGACCAACGCGGATGGAAGCAAACTCGACTGTGCCGGACTGGCGCCGGTGGAGCAGACGCTCGGCGCGCACTCGGCGCCACTGGGTTTGAGCTTTGTCGACGGTTCGCTTCCCACACCGTATGCCTCCGGCGCCCTTGTCGGGGTCCACGGATCGTGGAACCGCACCCCGCCCAGGGCGCCGGAGGTCTCGTTCTTCGCGTGGCGCAACGGCACTTTGGGTCCGCAGCAGACTCTGGTCGGGGGATTTCAGGATGAGGACGGCACTCGCTGGGGACGCCCGGTGGCCGCCGTGGTCGGCCCGGACGGCGCGGTGTACATCACCGACGACTACGCCGGTGCGGTGTACCGCCTCGCGCCGCCGGGCCGCTGACCTCCTAGTGATGCACTCGATTACTGCGGCCGGTGACCGCGACATAGATCCCGATCAGTACCGCCGCGACGACGATTCCGACCACGAACGGGAGGATCTCGAATCCGCCGTTGGAATTCGCGTAGCCGAATTGGCTCGTGAGCCATGAACCAAGCAGCCCTCCGACGACGCCCAGCAGGACGGTCATCAGAACGCCGATGTTTTGCTTTCCGGGCATCACCAATCTCGCCAGCACGCCGATGATCGCTCCGACGATGATGGCCCCGATAATCGATCCGACCATTGCTGCTCCTCATGTTCCGGCGGGCCCCGGCGGGCACCGCGCCAAGCAGTGATTCCCCACCCGCAGCGCGGATAACCGTCCCGGGCCAAAGAAATTGTCGACGCGGCAAATCAACGCCACTGGTCGTGACGACGCCGGTGCCGAACCGTCGCGGGTCTGTTACCAAAGTTGACTGTGTGATTGCTGAGAATAAGGGTGACCGTGCCGTAGCGAAGTCTCAGTCATGAAAGGGCAACTGTGCCAACCGTCGCCGCGAAGTTGCGCCGCCTTGCCGCGGGGACCATGACCGTGGCCGGCTGCCTGACGCTGGCAGCGACGACGGGAATGCCGGTGGCGTCGGCCGACGGTCGTGAGCAACTGGCGCAGGCCATCGCCACCACGCGTGGCAGCTATCTCGTCTACAACTTCGGAAGTGGTTATCCCGCACCGATGCTCAATGCCGCTGGCAACTGGTACGAGCTGACCAACGGCGGACACCTGATGATCATCAAGGCCGCCTCCCAGCGGTTGACACCCCGACTGCTGGTCGATTCCCACACCGGCTATCAAGCCCGCTGCGAGCGGACTCCGGGGACCCGCACCCGCGAGGGATTGGTGCAGGCGTCGGAGACCTACACACCGCTGCAGGCATGGCAGGCGCTCGGGCAGCCGACCATCGCGATCAACGCCAACTTCTTCGATGTCCGCGGGCAACAAGCGGGTTCGTGGAAATCCACCGGGTGCAGCTCTCCGCTGGGGGCCTACGTCGACAACACTGCGGGCCAGGGCCGGGCCAACGCGGCGGTGACCGGCACGGTCGTCTACGCAGGCAAGCAGGCGCTGTCCGGCGGCGATGAGGTGTGGACCGCGCTGACCACGATGGTCCTTCCCGTCGCGGGCCCGCCGTTCGTCGTGACTCCCAAGGCGCCCAACGATTATGACGCCGCGACCCCGGTGATCCAGGGACTGCTGGACAAGGGCACCCGATTCGCCGCCGTCAGCGGCCTGGGGCTGTTGGCCCCGGGCGACACCGGTCAATTGAACGACCCCGGCCCCAGCGCGGCGCGGACCGCGCTTGCCTACGCCAGGGACAAGGACGAGATGTACATCTTCCAGGGCGGCAGCTACACGCCGGATCAGATCCAGGACCTCTTCCGGGGCCTGGGCAGCGACACCGCGATCCTGCTCGACGGCGGCGGCTCGTCGGCGATCGTGCTGCGCCGTGACACCGGCGGCATGTGGGCAGGTGCGGGTGTGCCGAGAGGATCGTGCGACACGATGGCTGTGCTGTGCGACTCCCGAGAGCGGGCCCTGCCCGCCTGGCTCGGGTTCAACTGAGGTCCGCTGACTCGCGATTTCGGCGCGCAAACCGTCGCTGCGCGAACGAAAGCGCGCCGAAACCGCTCAGGGTTGACGGAACACCCGGCGCAGCAACGCGTCCCGCGCCCGAGTGGGAAGCTTGGTCATCAGCGTCATCTGTACCGCGGTCGCCACACCGACGGGGTAACGTGCTCTCGGCTTACGCGCGGTGAGCGCCTCAAGCACTACCTTGGACACCTTGTCCGGATCCACTGCCAAGCGTTGTGACATCGGAATCGCCTTCCGCATGCCCGCAACATGTTTGGTGTACAGGGCGCGGTGCTCTGGCGCCAGAGCGTTTTCCATCTCGACGACGGTTTGGTCGGCCTCACGCCACAGGTCGGTGTCGGTCTGGGCCGGCTGGACCACGCTGACCGCGATGTTCCACGGGCGAAGCTCGACTCGCAATGCGTCAGCGGCCGCCTCGAGCGCGAATTTCGATGCGCTGTAGGCGCCCATCATCGGCGCCGAGAGCTTGCCATTCACACTGGAGATGAACACGATTCGGCCACGGGACTCGCGCAGCAGCGGGAGCACCGCGGACGTGACGGCGAGCTGGCCGACGACGTTGACGTCCAGTTGGCGGCGGATCTCGGCCGCGGTCAACCCCTCCAGCGGTCCACTGACCGCGATTCCGGCATTGTTGACCACTGCGTCGAGGCGGCCGGGCAGGGCCTCGGGCAGCGCGGCGACCTGCGCGTCGTCGGTGATGTCGAGGGTGACCGCACTGACCCTCGGTAGCGCGGACAGTGCTTCGGCGTCGGCCGCACTGCGGACACCGCCGATGACATCCCATCCGGCGGCCGCCAGATAGCTCACGATCGACTTGCCGATTCCCCGGGCGGCGCCGGTGACCAGAACAGTGGGCATAGCCGCGACTCTAGCTACCCGCTCGCCGGTCGCGGGCCGTACCGGAAGACAGCCAGGCTGGCGGCCACCACGATCGCGGCCAGCCCGATCACCGGAGCCACCATCCAGCGCGTCATCGTCGCACCGACCATCGCGCCCGCACACAACGTCAAAACCACGCTGTAGCGCAACTTTTCCCGCTCCCCGCTGCCACCGGCGAGCCGGCTGTCGACACCGATCCCGACCAGCGTGGAGGTCAACACCGTGGTGCTGAGCTCCTGCACGCCGAACTGGCGCGCGGCGGCGTTCTGCGCACCGAACGTCACCGCCAGTCCGGCGATCAGGATCAGCTTGCCGTTGTCGTGATAGTTCACCGCACCGGTCCCGGCGAGCATCGCCAGCACACTCAGCAGCACCACCTCGGTGCCCAGCGCCGCCGTCAGCCACACCCGCACCTCGTAGTCGAAATGACGCGCGAACCTTCCCCCCAACACGGCACCGACCAGAAAGCAGGCGAACGACAGGATCGCGGCGATCATGTCCACCCCGGAATGCGGAACGAACCAGAACCCCAGGAACACCACGTTTCCGGTCATGTTGGCGACGAACACATGCCCGAGCACCAACACGCTGATCGCATCGACCAGCCCGGTGGCGAACGTCAGCAGCAGCAGTGCGACGACGGTGGAGCGCTCCGATACGGGCGAGGCGACGGCCATGGGGCAAGTATCGCCAATGCGCGTGTTTAGAGTTTGGGTGTGAGGTCCAGCGATGTCACCGTGGTCATCTTGGTGACCAGCCAGTGTGACCCGTCGCGAGTCAGCTCCACGCGGTAGGACAGGTACTTCGTCGAAGGGATGTCCTTGCTCAGCGGGCTCTTCGACGTCGTGTTGGTGTACACGATCGCGGTGGCGTTCGGCCCCGCCAGCGATTCGACGGCCGCTCCGACCACCTCCGTGCTGTTGGTGACCTTGGCCTGTTTGTTGGTCGGGGCGATGGCGTCGACGTATTTGCGGTACTGGTCCTGGAAGTCCCCGGACAGGTACTTCGCCGATCGGTCCGGCAGCTTGTCCATATCGTCGGGAGTGTAGGTCCACAGCGTGGTGATCGCCTCGGTCGCGGTGCGAGCGATGTCGAGCTTGGTGTCGACAGCGGCCCGGTCCATCAGATAGGGCTGCACGGCCGCGCCGGCGAACGCGCCCGCGGCGACGAACAGCGCGGCGGAGATTCCCACTGCCACCGATGTGGCGTTGAGGCTGAACCGCTTTCGCGGCGTCTGTGCGTCCTCCGCGGCGCCCGGCTCGACGGCCTCGCTGTGGACGTCGTGATCCTGCTCCGCATCGGTCAGATCACTTCCCTGAAGCTGCTGATCTTCCACTGGCCTCCTTCCTTGGTCGCGATCGCCAGCCAGCGACTGGCACGCTCGAGGATCTTGCCGTCGGGCAGCCGGGTCTTCGTCGTGGCCGCCACCAACACGTCGGCGCTGCCGTCGCGGTTCCAGCGCTCGACACCGACGGCCTGCACCGTTCCCGTCGTCGGTTCGGCCCGCGCCACCTGAATGACGATCTCGTTCTTCTTGGCCTGGAACTGCTGGGCGAACTCCCCGGTCCCCTGCGCCAGGATCCCGTCGGCGTAGTCATTGGCGTGGAACGGGTCCAGCGAGGCGTATTGCGTGACAAAGCCGCGAACGAAGCTCAACACGGCCACATCTCGAATGGCGTTCTCCCGCTGAGCTTCCCGCTTCACCAGCAGCAGGGCGCTCACGGTGACCGCGGCGATGATCGCCACCGCGGCCAGACTGGCGACCAGCGGCAACACCCACCGGTGCGGTCGACGAATCTGCGGCCGAAACAGCTCCACACTGTCGGGTTCCACCCTGCGTCGCGGGCTCACTTCGGCTGCCCCGGATTCGGCCTCGCCAACACCGACAAGTTGTCCACCAGCCATTGGCCGCTGCCGGACCGCGCGAACGTCACCCGTAGGGTCGCCGAGCTCGGACGAAGTTCGGCCGCCTCGCCGCGCTGTCCCAGGATGAAGATCAGCATCTCGGCCCGATCGCGGGTGTTGGTCAGCACAGAACTGTTGACGACCCAGTATTCGGTGTTGGCCAGGCCGCGCTTGCGCGCAGCATCCTGATCGGCCAAGACTTTCGGCCGGTAGCCGTCGGTGACCAGTCCCCTGGCCCGAGCGAAGTCGGCGTCGGTCGTCGCGACGTTGTAGCTCAGCATCTGCTCGACGAGCTCGGGTCCCTGCACAGCGATCTGCTGGCGGGCCTGCTCGACGGCGAGCTCGGGACGGTACACGCCGAAATAGCCCAGCAGCGAGGCCGCGGCGGCCAGCACGGCGAGCGCCACCAGCACCGCCCCCACCAGCCGGCGGCCATCGGGCCGTTCGGCTTCCACGCGGCGGGCCTCGGTACGGACGATCAGGTCGGCGAAGGTGCGGTTGCGCGAATCCCACAGCGGCCACAGCCAGCCCAGGAACAACGCGGCGGTGTCGAGCAAATGCGCGAGATCACGTAAGAGCAAGCGCCACGGGCCAATTGGGGCGCCGTCGCGGCTGACCACCACAATGCCGGACAGCGCCCGGCCGAGGGTCCAGCCGGTGATCGACGGAAGGAGCAGCCGGTTCACCGCCATCGCGAGGAACACCACCGCAGCTACCGCGATCGCCGTCCACCGCAGCCATCCGAGGCCCGAGATCGACGCCGACTGCGCCACCAGCACGCAAGTGATCACCACACCGGTGCCGAAGAACACGTCGACCGCGAAGGCCCGCGCACGAGCCCACCAGCCCGCCCGCACCCCGTCGGACACCTGGCCTACTGCTCCGGATATGTCGGCGCCGGCGTCGACGGCATCAAGTTTGGGGAGGGTCACCGTCACCTGGCCCCTTGCTCACCTGGTCGAGTCTGGCGATCTTGTAGGTGCCGCCCTCGGGCATCATCCGCACCCGCAGCCGATAGCTCTGCTCCTGGTCGGCAGCCTGCGAGTTGGACATCTTCACCCGCACCGCGACCAGGATGTCCATCGAGCCGTCGTCGTTGTGCCGTTCGACCGCGGCGCGCATGTTGGAGACCTTCAGCTGCACGTTGGCCGCTTGGTAGGCCTCGATCAGCAGGGAGCTGTAGAGCGGTGCTTGCGCGGCGAGGTCGCTGTCCCAGCACTCGACGATCTTCTGCTGGCTGGCCGCCATTGCCGCGGCGTCGGGCGCCTGGGTGGCGGTGACGCAGTCCTTGGCAGCGGCCAGCGCGCGGCTCTCCGCCTGCGCCGCGGCGACGCTCTTCTCGTGAGCACGCATCGCGAAGTATCCGCCGGTGGCAACGAGCAGGCTCACGATGACCAGAGCAACGCACACCAGCGCCAAGCGGCGTCCGCTCAGTCGTGACCCGGGCTGTCCGGTCTGCTGTGCCGGCTCCTGCGCCTCTCCCCGTTCGGCCTCGTCGTCCAGCGATGGAGTCAGCCGGCCGGAGCCAGCATCGTCTTCCATCCGTCGTCTCCTGTACTGCTCGAGTTGCTGACGTTGTATTTCACACCGTCAGGGCCAACCACCTCCCCGCTCTGCGGGGTGTAGATGGCGGTGTTGCTCGCTGCCGGGGTGTACGTGCAGGGGTTCGGTTGTTGGCCGTTGCACTGCACGGTGCCCGTCCCTGGTGGACTGAGGTCGTCACTGATCGGCGGCGTGGGCCCCGGCAGCAGATCGGCCGGCAACGGGTTCATCCCGTTGTTGATCGAAGGTGCCGGTATCACGGTACCGGGGTTCACCGGCTGATCGCATCGAGCGCCCGGCGCCGGGCAGTTCAGCACCTGGTTGGGGTCGCCGTACCACGGGTTGTTGCCCAGCGGGGTGTAGGGCTCGTTGCTGCGGCACTCCATCGGCGTGGCCGCCCGCTTACCGGGCACGTCGGCGCACGGGAAGTTACGTGCACCACGAACCACGTTGGCGGGGGTGTCCTTGGGGATCTTGCAGTACAGACCGCTCTCCACCGGCATCAGCCTGGTGTCCGCCGGTGCACGCCACTGGCTGGCCGGCAGGAAGCCGGTCAGACACGGCGGCGGCTGGTTGATCGTCAAACCGAAGTCCAATGCCGCCTGGCGCGGGTACGGCGCGTTGACGGACTGGGCGACCGCAGCACCCTGGGGAAGGAGCACCAGCGACTGCTCGACGCCCTTGTTGTAGCGCTTGAGCATGTCCAGCACGATCTCGAGGTTGGCCAGCGTCTGCGGCAGCGCCTCACGCACATCGCTGAACACCGCGTTGACGGCGTCGGCGGTGGGTGCCGCCTGGCTCAGTCCACTGCGCAGCGCCTGATCCTGGGCCGCGGTCTGCGACGCGATGGTGTTCAGGTTCGCCGACCACTGCTGGATCGCATTCGAGGAGTCGACCTGACTGTCGATGACAGCGGGCGAATTCTGGATGATGTCGTTGACGTCCTGGATGTTCGTCTTGAAATCACTGACGATCGCCTGCGTGCCGTCGACTAAGCGTTGCAGCGACGGGCCCAAACCGCCTACCGCTTGGGCGGTTTCGTTCAACAGCACCGGAATCTTGTCGGCGGGCAGCGCGGCAAGTCCTTTGTTGGCCGCATCCAGGGCCGGACCGATCTCTTCGGGCACCGTCGACTTCGTGATGGTCTGCCCACTGGCGAAGTACTGACCCGGGTTGCCGTCGGACACCAGGTCCAGATACTGCTCGCCGACGGCAGACACCGAGTGCACGTTGGCGCTGGCGTCGAGCGGGATCTTGTACTTGTCGCTGATGCTCATGGTCGCCCGGACACCGGTCTCGGTCGGTTCCACGTCGGTGACCTTGCCGATCGTGATGCCCCGATAGGTGACGTTGGCCGTGCGGTACAGGCCTCCCGAGGACGGCAGGTCCGCCTTCAGCTCGTACTGGCCGATACCCGCCAGCGTCGGCAGGCGCAGGAAGTACCAGCCCAGCACCAGCAGGGCGATCACGGTCAGCACACCGAAGATCACGAGCTGTCTCTTGATGAACGTCGTCAGCATGTGTCCGTCACCCCCTCACTCGCCGCGCTCGACAAACGGTCCGCCACCGTCGGTCATGTTCGGGTGCGGCGTGAACCGCACGTCGGGAATCATCGTCTGCGGATCGCGGCCCCAGGACTGCTCGAGAGCACGCAGCATTCCGGAGACACCGGTGCCGGTGAGGAACGCGTTGTCGATCGCGCTCAGCGTCAGGTCGAAGGTGGCCGACGTGTTGATGTAGTCGCCACGAATAACCTTCGGGATGTTGTCGATCGGGTATGGGGCCGTGATGACCAGCTTCAGCGAGTCGATCAGATACGGCGCGGCGCGGCCAAGCTGCTTGAGCGGGCGCTGCAGCAGCGCCAGGTTGGTGTCGAAGTCGGCACGCGACTGCGACAGCGTCTGGTCGGTGATGCGGCTGAACCGGCCGAGCGCCTCGACGGCACCGGTGAAGCGATCCCTGGCATCCGCGAAATACTTGATCAGCGGCGGGAATTCGGTGAGAACTCGGTCCAGTGTGGCATCCCGCGCGGCCACGATCGACACCAGTTCGTTGGTCTTGTCGATGGCCCGGGTGAGATCCTCGCGCTGCTGGTTGAGCTGGTCGGTGAAGGTGTCCAGCTTGCCAAGGAAGTCGCGGATCTGTTCGGCGTTGCCGTCCAGGATGTTGGCGACCTCGGTCTGGATGATCTCCAGGTTCGGGATGCCGCCGCCGCGCAGCACGGTGGCGATACTGGCCAGCGTGCGTTCGGTGGTCGGGAACGACTGGGAGTTCTTCAGCGGGATCGTCGCACCGTTACGCAACGGTTCGGGCGACGGGTTCGGCGGCGGATCCAGCTCAACGTGCTGAGTACCCAACAGGCTGGTCTGGCCGATCCGCGCAATCGCGTTGGCAGGCAACTTGATTCCGGGTTCCAAGTCGAGCGTGAGCGTGGGAATCCAGTTCTTCAGCTCAATGGCACGCACCGAGCCGACGAACACGTCGGCAACCCGGACCCGGCTGTTGACGTTGAGCGCCAACGTATCCGGCATCTGGACGTAGATGGTCATCTTGTCCTTGCCGCTACCGGGTCCACCCGGCATCGGCACGTTGGCGATACCCCGCCAGCCGCACGACGTCAGCACCAACGCCGTGATCAGCAGCACGAAAGCGCGCCAGCCGTACCGGCGGGTGGTGGTCAGGATCGATCTCACTGTCCACCTCCTGCTTCAGCGGGCAACGCCGGACCGGCGGGAGCCGCGGGCGCTGCAGGGGGAGCTCCGCCATTGATCTGCTGCGAGAGCGGCAGCGGGCCGGGGATGACGTCGGGCCCCGGTGGTGGCGGCGGGATCGCACCCGGGTACCACGGCGGCGGCAGCGGATTGTTCTGGTCGTAGGAGTTCGACGGCGCGCCACCTCGCGGGCCGCCCGGCGGGTAGTCGACGGGATCCGGGCCGCCCAGCAGTGCCGCCAGCGAATCGGGCGTGAGCATATTGGCGGTGAACGGCTGCACGTCGACACCCTGCATACCCGGCGCCACAATCCAGCCCGGCTCGTGATTGCCGTGCGAGAACAACGTGTCCCGCGACCAGATGCCGGGCACCGTCGTGTCCTTGTACCCCGGCGGCGGCCGCAGCCGTTCCTCGGAGTAGGCGACGTACTTCGGCAGCGTCTCGGCCGTCGAGAACTGGTTCACGCCGAACGGCGGGAAGTTGAACTTGATCGCGTCCATGATCGGCGCGAGGTACTCCGCGCACATCTCCGCCGAGTCCTGGTAGCCCAGCCGGCTGCCGGACTGGATCGCCGAGCAGATGAACTGCATCGGGTTGGCGAAGCTGGCGACGGTCGGAATCGCCACCAGCGCACCGTGCGTCGGGTGATAGATGTTCTGCAGGTTGGCGGCCAGGTTCGGGTAGACGTGCAACACCGTCTCCAGGCCGTTGCGCGAATCCGGTTGCAGCACCTGGGTGGTGACCTCGGAGAGGTTGTTGATGTCCTTACTCAACACCGAGCCGTTGTCGTTGACGAACTTTCGCGCCGTGGTCAACAGCGCGTCAATGTCCTTGACTGCCTTGGCCACTTCCTGATCGGAGTTGGAAAACGAGTTGGTGAAGGTGGCCAGGTCGTTGTTGAGTGCCACCAGCTGCTGGTCGCTCTTGTGCAATGCGTTGACGAACAGAGCCAGGCTCTTGAGCACCGCGAAGAAGTCACCGCGCCCTTCGTTCAGGGCGGTGACCGCATCGGACAGCGCCTTGAACGTGGTGTTGATCTGCTCGCCCTTGCCCTCCAGCCCGTTGGCGAAGGACTCCAGGACATCACCGAACGGGCCCTTGGGCTGCTCGGGCGTCGGGCCGAGTTTGGTGACGATATCGGAGATCTGGTTGCGCAGGTCGTCCCACTCCACCGGCACCTGAGTGCGGTCGATCGGGATGACCGCGTTGTTCTCCATGACCGGACCGCCGGTGTAGGGCGGGGCCAACTGGATCACCCGGGAGGCGACCAGGCTCGGGTTGAGGATCGTCGCGGTGGCGTTGGCGGGGACCTTGTACTTGTTCTGGTAGTTGAAGGTGACCTTCATCTTGTCGCCGGCTGGTTCGATCTTGTCGATCTTGCCGACCTGCACACCCATGATCTGCACGCGGTCACCCGGGTAGAGGGCAAGCGCCTCAGGGAAATACGCCACCACCGTATTGGTGGTCAGCCTCTTGTAGCCGTAGTAGCCGAAGAACGCCGCGAACACCGCAAGGATCACCACGAGCGTGCTGATGATGACGGCCGCTCGAGATACCTTCGGCACACCCAGATTACGAATATTGAAGACAGTCGACATCGGTTAGGCTCCCCCTCCCTGATCGACGGGCGCCAGGTCTCCGACCGGCGGCACCTGCGGTCCCGGTCCCGGCGGCGGGATCGGTCCGATGAGCGCATTCGGCGGTGGTGCGTATCCGGGGATATCGGTGGCCGGGCCCGGTGTCGGGGCGACCGGAACCGTGCGGGCTCCCGGCGGACCGGGCGCCAACGGCGGGGCAGGCACACCCTGGATGGCCGGCGAGAGTTCGCCCGGGAAGGCGGCACTCGGGACACCGGGGGCGTAGCCCGCGGCGGGGTTGGGTGCCGAGATCGGCACGTCGGCTGTCGGGTACTCCGGTCCGCCGAACGGTCCCTGGGTCAGGCCGGCGCACGGCAGCGGGTTGCCGGTCGTCGGGATGCCGTCCGGGGGCGGGGTGTACGAGCACGGCGAGCCGGGGCCGACCGCGGGGCCAGGATGCTCCGGCGTGCCCTCCAGCGGGATCGGGGCCGCCGGCGGAGCACCGTTGGGTTGACGCTGTCCGTTGGGATCGGGGAACCGGAAGGCCGGCAGGCCCGCGTTGCGCCAAAACTCCTCGGGATCGATACCGCGCTTCTTGAAGGCGGCGTCCACCCACGGTTGCAGGATCTGGTAGGGCACGAGGTTGACCACGAGCACCTTGAAGTACGGGCCCGACCCGATGGCCTCGGCCAGTGCGCCCATGAACTTCGAGGCGGTGATCAGCACGTCGGAGATGTCCGCCTTGTGCTTCACCAGCACATCGCTGATCGTCTTCAGCTGCTCCAGAACATGATTCAGGTTTGGGTTGTCGTTGATGAATCCGGCGAACTGCTCGGAGATCAGCGACACATTGGCCAACAGGTAGTCGATCTCGGAGCGACGCTGGTTGACCGCCGCCAACAGGGTCTGCGCGTTGACCGCCAGCTTGTTGATCTGCTCACTGCGGTTACCCAGCACGGCGGCGACCTTGTTGGCGTTGGCCAGCAGTTGCTTGAACTGCGCGTCGCGCTTGCCGATCGTGTCGGAGAACCGGGCCACGCCGTCCAGCGCCGCGCTCAGGTGCGGGTAGGTCTGATCGATGGTCTCCGACAACACATTCAGCGACTGTTTGACGGTGTCGATGTCCCAGCCCGCAGCGGCTTTCGTCACGTCGAACACCGCGTCATATATCTGGTAGGGCGTGGTGGTCTGCCCCACCGGCAGAATCGAGCTGGCCTGCAGCATCTTGCCGCCGCGCGGCTCGATCTCGAGCACCCGCTTACCCAGGATCGTCTCGGTGCGGATGGCGACCCGGCTCTCGGTACCGATTTGCCTGGGGCCCAAGTTGAATCCGATCAGCACGTGGTCGCCGTCGATCTTCAGCGACTTCACTTCGCCGACTTCCATGCCCGCGATGCGGACCTTGTCACCGGGGTTCAGACCTGCGCTGTCGGTGAATTGGCCATAGTAGGTCGGCTGCGCGAACAGCTGCGGAATGCCCGAAAAGCTCTGTCCCACAGCGACGACCAGCAGCACGATCACGATGCCGGCCAGGCCGTTCTTGATCCGGTTGGGAGTCTCTAGCGTCCTCATTGCGGCGTGCACCTACCCGTGGGCTGCTGAGTGATCTTCACGGTGCGGACCGGGCCACCGGGCTGCAGGCCGTTGAGCTTCAGGTTGATATCGCACAGGTAGAAGTTGAAGAAGTCGCCGTAGATACCGCCGGCGCGGCCGATCATCCTGACGGCTTCCGGCAGCTTCGT
Organism: Mycolicibacterium rhodesiae JS60; assembly: GCA_000230935.2. Classification (GTDB taxonomy): domain Bacteria; phylum Actinomycetota; class Actinomycetes; order Mycobacteriales; family Mycobacteriaceae; genus Mycobacterium; species Mycobacterium rhodesiae_B. The sequence continues at coordinate 617,853 of AGIQ01000002.1, read as the reverse complement.
CAGCAGATCGTCAAGGCGGTCCTGACCGTCGGCCAGCGGCTGTTGAATGATCTCGAGCTTGCCGATCGTGTCCTTGAGTTGCGGACGATCGTCGGCCAACAGGTCACCCAGAGTGCCTGCAGCACTGCTGATATCGGCGGTTGACTGAGCCAACGGGTCGGCACGGTTGTTCAGCCCGGTGATGAGGATCTCGAGGTTGTTGACCGTCTGGTCGAAGTCCTTCTCGTGCTTGACGGTGGTGTCCAGCACGGTGTTCAGGTTGGTGATCACCTCACCGATCGCCTGGTCGCGGTCGGCCAGCGCCGACGTCAGCTGGGCGGTCTGGTCCAAGATGTCGTTGATCGTGCCGCCCTGCCCCTGGAAGACGGTGATCAGCGACGAGGCGATGGTGTTGACCTTCTGCGGGTCCAGCGACTTGAACAGCGGCTTGAAACCACCGATAAGCGCATCCAGGTCCAACGCGGGCTGCGTGCGCGACATCGGGATGAAGCCGCCCGCGGGCAGGATCCGGTCGGCGCCTTCGCCGGTGCCGCGATCGAGGTTGACGTAGCGGTTGCCGATCAGGTCCTGGTAACGGATCTGGGCGGTGGTCGACTGGTACAGCGGCAGGGTCCGGTCGACGTTGAGCGTCACCTGAACCCGGTCGCCGTTGCCGATGAGTTTGATGTCGGACACCTTGCCGACCTCGACACCGCCGGCCCGGACGAACTGGCCGTCGCGCAAACCACTGGCATTGCTGAATTCCGCTGTGTACGCGGTCGTCCGGTCGAATCGGAACTGGCCGAACACGATGACGATGATCGCCGTGAAAAGCAGGAGCACCAGGGAGAAGGCCCCGAGTTTGATTGCTGTGCCGGTGATTTTCATGGGTTGATCGTGTTCTCCCCGACTTGGCGTCCCCAGACGTACTCGGTGAGGATCGGCTGGCCCAGTTCGAAGTGGTTGTACGGCGCGAGCGAGGCACCGTCGTCGACCACCAGGTGCGGCGCGGGCCAGAAGTTACGGTTGATCGTCTGCCAGCAGCCGGGCGCGCCGCCGGGGCCACCGCGCCCGTTGATCCTGGGCAGGTTGTCGGGATACACGTACGGGTTAGGCGCACCGAGGAATTCGGTCACGGTGTCCAACGAATAGCCGTTGCCGCCAAACGAATCCAGCGCCGGTTGCAGCGCCTCGGCTTCACCCTTGATTTGGCAGTACAGCTGCGGGCTGTAGGTGTCCAGCAGTTTGGCGGTGGGGATCAGGTCGGCCTGGCCGCGCACGAAGTAGGGGCCGCCGCGTTCGAAGATGTCGGCGCCGGTATTGCCGAACCCGGTCGAGGCCAGCAGCGCGGCGTCGAGATCCTTCTGCTGCTCGTTCAACGTGCGCGCGGTCGTCACCGCATGATCGAGGAAGTCCCACAGATCCGGGCTGGCCTTGGTGTAGACCTCGGCCAGCTTCGAGAGCTGCTGAATGTTGCTGCGAATCTGCGGCATCTGCGGATTGACGTCATCGAGGACCGCATTGCCGTTGACGATCGACTGCCCGAACTTGGTACCCAGACCATCGAGCGCCTCTGCCGCCGCCGACAGCGTCAGGTTCAGCTTGACCGGATCGACCTTCTCCGAGATCGACGTCAAAGTCTCGAACAACGTGTTGAACTCCGTCGTCACGTGCGATGACGTGATCACGTCCGAGCTCGAAATCCGGGTCTTCACCGGGTCCTTCGGGCTGGTGAAGGACACGTACTTGTTGCCGAACACGGTGCTGGCCTTGACCTGGGCGTCCACGTTGGCCGGAATCAGCGAGAGGTAGCGCGGGGAGACCTCGAGGGTCAGCTCGGCGACCGACTTGCCGTCGCGGTCCACCGCGGCGACCTTGCTGACGCGACCGATCTCCACGCCGTTGTAGGTCACCTTCGACCCCGGGTCCATCACCAGGCCGGCGCGGTCGGAAACCATGGTGAGCCTCGTCTTCGGCGTCAGGTCACCACGAAATTGGAGGTAGACCAGCGCCACCAGCACGACGGCCAGCACCAGGAAGACCACACCCGCCAACTTCAGTGGCGGGCGCCGGGCAGAATTCAACGGCTCGGTCATCCCGCTACACCGTGAGGTTGAAGTTCGGGTCGGTGCCGTACAGCGCCAACGAAGCCAACAGAACTACCGTCGCGACGGCAACCAGGGAGGCGCGCATCGAGATCCCAACGGCCTCACCCACGCCCACCGGACCACCGCTGGCGTTGTAGCCGAAATAGCAGTGATTGATCATCACGAACATCGCGATGATGATCGCGACGACGAACGACCAGAACACGTCGTCGGGCCGCAGGAAAGTACGGAAGTAGTGATCGTAGGTGCCGGTCGACTGGCCGTAGAGCACCGTCGTGGTCAGCTGCGCGGCCAGGAACGACAGCAGCAGAGCCATCGCATACAGCGGAATGATCACGACCATGCCGGCGAGGATGCGCGTCGACACCAGGTAGCTGATGGACTTGATGCCCATCACCTCGAGTGCGTCGATTTCCTCACTGATGCGCATCGCGCCCAATTCGGCGGTGGCGCCGGCGCCGACCGTCGCGGCCAGCGCGTGCCCCGAAACCAGGGGCGCGACGACCCGGACGTTCACCAACGCCGCGACGAATCCGGTGAAGGCTTCGACGCCGATGTTGCCCAGTGAGGCGTAGCCCTGGATCGCGATGAGCGAACCACCGGACAGCGTTACGAAACCGACGATGGCGATGGTGCCGCCGATGACGGCCATCGCGCCGGTGCCCATGCCGATCTCGGCGATCAGCCGCAGCGTGGCCCGGCGGTAGTAGCGCAGCGCGTGCGGAATCTGACCGACCGCGGTGACGGTGAACCAGGCCACGTCGCCGACTCGGGTGATGAATCGGCCGGGCGACGACGCCAGCTGCGTCGCCCGGGAATACGCGCGGGGATACCGGCCCCGCAGAACTGTCGCTGTACTCATGTCAGTGCCCCGTTCCGAAGCGAACACCAATGGTCGTCAGGACGACGTTGACGGCGAACAGGGCGACGACGGACAGCACGAGGGTCTCGTTCACTGCCGTTCCGAGGCCCTTCGAGCCGCCGGACACCGTCAGCCCGCGGTAGCAGCCGACCAGGCCGGCGATCAGCCCGAAGGTGAGCGCCTTGACGATCGAGATGATCACCTCGGGGAGTCCGGTGATGAGCGTCAGAGTGGAGACGTAGGCACCGGCGGAGATGTTCTGCATGTACACGCCGAAGATGAACCCCCCGACCAGACCGACGGCGATCACCGCGCCGTTGAGCAGGACCGCGACGAACGTCGAGGCGACCACGCGGGGCAGCACGAGACGGTGGATCGGATCGATACCGAGCACCTCGAGGGCGTCGATCTCCTCACGAATGGTGCGTGCGCCGAGGTCGGCACAGATGGCCGTCGACCCGGCGCCGGCGACCACCAGCACGGTCACGATGGGCCCCAACTGGGTCACCGCGGCCAACGCGGCACCCGCGCCGGAGACATCCGCGGCACCGAACTCCACCAGCAGGATATTGATGGTGAAGATGATCAGGATCGTGTTCGGCACGGCCACGGCGATGGTCGGCAGGAACGTCACCCGGAACTGAAACCAGCCCTGGAGGATGAACTCTCGCCACTCGAAGGGCCATTTCGTGGTGGCCTTCGCGGTGAGCACGCACATGCGGAAGAAGCCGCCGATGGCGGTGAGCGCCGGACGCATCTTGTCCGAGACGTAGTCACCCACGCCCGTCGTCGTCGCCGTCACTGGGACACCCACGTGACGGGACCACGTCGGTCGTGGCGTGGCGGCAGTCCGTCTGGCACATACCCTCCTTGCCCCGACCCGCAGTGAGTGAGTGTCGTCTCCCTACTAGCGAGTAGTAAGGCGGACCACAGGAATGTACCCGATCGCCGAGGGCCCGTGCACCGCATCCGCACTATTGACCCTCCCTCGTTATCTGGCGAAATTTGTCGAGCTGGTAAGTGGTTCGCGTGCTAATTGGGATCTGCTGTATCCGAAGCATTTTCGTCAGCCGGATCCGTTTCGATACTGGCGCTGAAGCGAATCCGTAGTTCCGTCTTCAGCACTTTGCCAGCGGGGTTACGAGGTAAGGCGTCGACGATTTCGAGGCCCCTGGGGTGCTTGTAACGGGCCAAACGTTCGGTCAGGAACCCCTCGAGTTCGGCCAGCCGGAGTTCTTGACAAGAGATGGCGGCGACGGCGACCGGCACCTCGCCCCACGTGGGGTGGGCGCGCCCGATGACCGCCACCTCCACGATCGCCGGGTGGGCGGCAAGGACGTTCTCCACCTCTGCGCAATAGATGTTCTCGCCGCCGGAGATGATCATGTCCTTCTTACGGTCGACAACCCAGACGTAGCCGTCGGCGTCCATCCTGACCAGATCGCCCGAGTGGAACCAGCCGCCGGCGAACGCCTCGGCAGTAGCGTCCGGGTTGTTCCAGTAGCCGGCCATGAGAGTCGGTGCGCGATAGACGATTTCGCCGACCTCGCCCACTGGGACGTCGTTCATGTCTTCGTCGACGACGCGAGCGGCAACAGTCGGAATGACCTTGCCGACCGATCCGCGCTTCCGGATCGCGTCGTCGCCGAGCAGCATGCACGTCACCGGTGACATCTCGGTCTGACCGAACGCGGCGAGGATCTTGCTGTCGGGGAACGTTTCCGACATCTCGCGCAGCAGGGTGTCCGATGCCGGGGCGGCACCCCAGGACAACGACCGCAAACGGATGTCGCGCGGCTTGGCCTTCTGGGCCGCGCAGACGGCCTGCCACTGCGCCGGCACCAGGAAGATGCCCGTGACACGTTCGGCCTCGAGAACGTCGAGTAGTTGCCCGGGGTCGAACCCGCCGAGCGGGTGGATGACCGTCGGGGTGCCCAGGATGAGGCCGCCGAGGATGTTGCCGATCCCGGCGATGTGGAACAGCGGCACTCCGATGAATCCGACATCGTGGTTGATGTCGGGGCCGGTGGTGTACATCCCGGTCATCGCCTGGCCCGCCAGGTTGGTGTGGGTCAGCACCGCCCCCTTGGGCCGCCCGGTGGTGCCCGAGGTGTACATGATCAGGGCCGGACTGTCGTTGGGGATGTCCACGGGTTCGTGCGGCTCGCCCTCTTCGGCGATCAGGTCGTCGTAGCCGAGTACTCCGTCATCGGAGGCGCCACCTGCGACGATGACATCGGTCAAGACCGGTGCGAGATCCCGGACGGCCTTGGCGACGTCGGCGAGCACGGTCTCGGTGACCACCACCGCCGTCTGGCAGTCCTGAACCAGAAATGCCAACTCCGGCGGGGTCAGGCGGAAGTTGACCGGAACCGCGATCGCGCCGAGCTGGTTGGCCGCCAGCGTGGCCTCGACGAACTCCGGGCGGTTGAGCATCAGGACCATCACCCGGTCGCCGAACCGGACTCCGCGACGGTGCAGGGCATTCGCGAGTGCGGTGACGCGGCGGTCGAATTCGGCCCACGTGGTGGTGTGACCCATGAAGCGCAGTGCGGTTGCATCCGGCTGCATGAGCGCGTGCCGGGCCAGTTGGTTCGTCCAATTCTGGCGGCGGGCGAGATACGGCTGGTCGGTGGTCGCAGTCAACTGGCTGGTCACTGTTTTCGTGGCCCTCTCAACAGTTCCGTCAGGAGTAAACGTTGCGTGAACCCGGTGGCTGGAGAATGCAGGAATCGTTATATTTGATCAAATTTATTGTTGCTTGGGTCACAATATTGCCTTGCTGCTCCCCACACAAGTCCTCGGAGGTCACGTGAACGCACCGGCTTCCGCACGGGTTGAAAACCGTCGGGGACGCCGTCGTTCACAACTGTCGGACGAGGTCGCAGCACACCTTCGGGAAGCGATCATGACCGGCATGCTGCGGCCCGGAACGTTCATCCGGCTCGACGAAACCGCCGCCCGGTTGGGCGTCAGCATCACCCCGGTGCGCGAAGCCCTGCTGACCCTGCGGGGCGAGGGAATGGTGGTCCTCGCGCCTCGGCGGGGCTATGTCGTGCAACCGCTGAGCCGCCAGGACGTCGCCGACATCTACTGGCTGCAGGCCACGATCGCCAAGGAACTCGTGACCAGTGCGGCCGATCGGCTGACCGAAGATCAGATCGGCGAGCTGGAGCAGGCCAACGACCGGCTGGCCGCGGCGGTGGCACAGGGCGATCCGGCCACCATCGGCGCCGCCGAGTTCGCCTTTCACCGGTTGCTCAACCGCGGGGCCGGCCGGATGAAGCTGGCCTGGTTTCTGCTGCACGCCGCGCGCTATATGCCGCCGCAGATCTATGTCACCGACGCGTCCTGGGGCGAGGCGTCCGTCGAGACCCATCGCCAGCTGATCGCCGCACTGCGCCGCCGCGACAAGGCCGCGCTCGCCGAGCTGTCGGCCGCGGAGTTCAGCGACGGCGTGCACCGGCTGCTCGAACAGCTGGAGCGCAACGGGATGTGGCGTTGAGCGGTCTAGCTGCTCGCCGACAGCTGCTCGGCGCGTGTCTTGAGATTGTCGGCCAGATGCTCGAGCACGTCGTTGACCAGCTTCTTGACCATCATGTCCGGGACCGGCAACGAGACCTCGACCTCAAGGTCCACCGTCAGCAGGCTCGTCGGCCCCATCGCCACCACCGAGAACAGCTGGTCCTGTTTGGTGAACACCTCGCCCTGCTGCAGCACGGTCTGGATCTGGTTCTCGCCCGGGTAGTACACGGCCTGGATGAAGGTGCCCGACTGGCCCTGAATCTCCATGTCCAGCCGCAGCTGGCTGGGCCGGCCGTCGTCATAACGCGCCAGCACGTAGACGGCCTTGGCCTCGTCGTTCCATTCCGGATATTTCTCGAAGTCGGCAACGATCCGCAGGATCGAATCGGCATCGGCGGCGACCTCAACGGTCTTACTGACGAGCGGCATCGGCCGAGTGTATTTCAGAGCTGAGCGTTGGCCTTTTTCGCGCCGGCAGCCGGGCCGAGCGGTGATTCGGCCCGAATCGTCTCGTCACGGATCAGGCCGCGCAGCAACGCGGTGCTGAACTCGGCGGCGATCTCCTTGGCCGTGCGCCGGCCGTCCGGGCGCAGCCAGCGGTAGGCGCCCAGCGTCATGCCGATATAGCCCAGCGCCACCACATGGGTGTCGCATTCGAAGAACTCACCGCTGGCGATACCCCGGTCGATCAGGCCGTGCACGTGCTCATAGACCTGGGTTTCCTTCTCCCTGACCTCAGCGACCTGCTCGGCGGTGAACCACTCGGTGATGTAGGGCGCCTCCTGGAAGTACACCGCCGCACCCTCGGGGTTCTCGGCGATGTTCGTCAGCAACCGGACGGTGTATTGGTAGAGCGCCTCCCGTGCCGTCCAGGACGGGTCATCGTGAACGGCCTCCAGGGTGCTCTCCGCGGAACGGCGATAGATGTCGAACAGGATCAGCGACTTGCTGGCGTAGTAGTGGTAGACCGTCGCCTTGTTCAGGCCGACGACATCGGCGACGTCATCCATCCTGGTGCCGTGATATCCGCGGCCGGCGAAGAGCTTGGTGGCGACGGCCAGCAGCTCTTCGCGCCGCGTCATCCCGTTCTCGGGTGGCATCATGTCCTCGCTTGTCCTCTTCCGGGCTTGTCTTCGTCGGACCAGCCGGTCTCTCTATCAACTGGTTGGATAGTTTAATGACCGGTGTCGCGGTATGGACCTGCGGACTAGACTCAGCCGAAGTTGCGGTTGTCCTGGGAGGTGTGACGGATGGATCCAAATCCGGATTACGACGCAAGCGATGAGGTCGAGTACTTCTTCAGCTGGCTTCCGTGGGCACTGCGCGGCGTGTACCCGCCGCCCGCGTACCCGCCGGTTTGATCCAGCCTGACCGATACTTTTGCCGGCCGGCCTGCGGGCGATGCTCGCCCGCGACCCCGATGAACCACACCGTGGGGCCAGCTCACTAGAGCTTCTCTTCGACCTCGTCTTCGTGGTCGCCGTCTCCCAGGCGTCCGGCGCCCTGCACCACATCTGGGAAGAGCAACACTTCGTCGAAGGCTTGGCGTCCTACGCGATGGTGTTCTTCGCGATCTTCAACGCCTGGATGAATTTCACCTGGTTCGGCAGCGCCTACGACACCGACGACTGGCTCTACCGGCTGACCGTGTTCGTCCAGATGGCCGGGGCGTTGGTCATCGCCGCGGGCGCGCAGCGCGCGATGCTGGAGAACGACTTCGGGGCAATCGTCGCCGGCTACGTGATCATGCGGGTGGCCATGGCGACCCAGTGGACACGCGCGGCGATCAGCGATCCGGAGTTCCGCGGGACCTGCGTGCGCTATGCCGTGGGCATCGTGATCGTCCAAGTCCTGTGGGTCTGGTGGTTCGTCCTCGACGGTCCGATGTGGTGGTTCCCCGTACTCGCGCTGATCGACCTGTCGGTGTCACCGATCGCGGAGCGGCACAAGATGACGGCCTACCATCATCACCACATCGCCGAGCGGTACAGCTTGTTCACCCTGATCGTTCTGGGCGAATCGATTCTGGCGGTGGCCAATTCGATCATCGGCGGGCTGACCGACGCCCACGCGCGCACCGGCCTGATCGTCGTCGCGGCCTGTTCGCTGGCGACCGTGGCATCGATGTGGTGGATCTACTTCGACCGTCCGCAGCACGGCCAGACCATGACGTTCGGCCGGTCGTTCTACTGGGGCTATTTGCACTTCTTCATCTTCGCCGCGGCCGCGGCGTTCTCGGCCGGGGTGGAGGTCGCGGTCGCCGAGCACCTCGGCGAAAGTCACCTGCCGCATCTGGCAGCCGGTCTGACGCTGACCATTCCGCTGGCGGTGTTCCTGCTCGCGACGTGGCTGGTACTCGACGCAGTGCGCCGCGATCTCATCCAGGCGGTCGGAACGGTGGTGCTCACGGTCGCGATGGTGGGTGCCGCGCTGCTGCCCGAACCGCCCGTCGGTGCCGCCGTGATCATGGTTATGGCGGCGGCGCTGGTCGGCTGGCGGCACGCGGCCGATAGAGTTGCGGCGTTGTGAGCGATTGGACAACCACCGCGGCGCGCCCGCACGAGATGCGGCTTCGCCTGGACTCCTACCCCGCTGTCGACGCCATCGGAGCCCGCTCCGGTTCGGCGATATCGACGACCGCAAACACCGCCGGCTGCGCCTGGCCACCTCGCAGAACGCGGTGCACTTCCTCGCCGAGGTGCACTGGCCGGGGACAATTCAGACCGGGGCCGGGCCGGCCGGATCGGTCGCACGTCGTTCGTGGCGTCGACGGGGCTGTTCGTCGGCGGCACCTGTGTCGGCGTGTGCGACACCGTCAGGCTGCGCGTACCGAGATCGACGTAATATCGCGCGCCAACTGGCACTTTCGCGGCCGAACGTCGGTTTGGGCGTTAGTCTCGCTCAGTAGGAAAGTCACCGTCGGGCACCGTCACGACGACCGTCGTCCCGCCACCGGGAGTGTCGACCAACTCGACCGAACCGCCCATCGCTTCGACACCGACGAGCAACGACGACAGCCCGATATGGCCCTCGGCCACCTTGCGATCCAGCACCGCGGGGTCGAATCCCACCCCGTTGTCGACCACCCGCAGCACCAGCGACCCGGGTATGAGCTCGAGCTCGACGCTCAGGCGGGTGGCACGAGAGTGCTTGTGCGCGTTGGCGAGTAGCTCGCGCGCCGCACGGTAGAGCAGGGCCTGCGACGGGGGCTTGCCCACTTCTTCGGCAACACAGTCGATGGTGACGTTCCAGCGCCGCTCGTACTGGCCGACCAGCTCGCGCAGCGCGGCACCAAGACCCACCTGCGCAAGCACCTGAGGATGCAGCGTCGAGACCGCACTACGCAGCATGTTGATGGCGTCCTGCAGCGCCGCGTCGACCCGCTCGAACCCGGTCTCGGACGGCTGTTCGCGCAGGTCCTCCAGGTCAAGGCGGGCAGCCAGCAGGTTCTGCAGCGGCCCGTCGTGCAGCTGTTCGGACAGTTGCCGATTGTTGCGTTCGTCGGCCTGCATCGACTCCGAGACCAGTCGGCGCCGTACCTCCAGAAGGGAACGCACCCGCGCCCGGCGGCGGGCCAGCACCAGGCACAGCGCGGTGGTCGCCAGCGCCAGCCACGCCAGACAGCCGACCTGGACGTAGACGATGTTGGGCAAGCCCATCGTGTCGTCGCGCTTGGAGTAGAAGATCCACGCACCCAGGTAGCCCACCGCAGTGCTGGCACCGATCAGGGCGGTGATCTCCGGCCGGTCCAGGAACGCGACGGTGATCGGGATCAAGAAGAAGATCGGCAGCAGCCACGACGTCGCCCCACCGGATGCGACACACATGGCCAGCACGGCCACCACGTCGATGGCCGTCGATGCCCAGCCGAACCACCACTGCAGCGGCCTGCGCAGCACGACCGTCAGCCACACCGCGGCGGTGGCCGTATAGACGATCAGCACCGTCCAATAGACCTCGGGCAGCCAATGGTCGACGCCCTCGATCCAGACCAGCAGAGCGATCAACACGATCAGCGGTAGTCGCAGGACGGCCGCGACCCGCACCGGCTCGACACCCAGGAAGTCGGCCGCGCGGGCCAGCGGGGCCGGCAGATTACTCAAGCAGGCCCCGACGCATGCCCTCGGCGACCGCCGCGGCCCGATCGCCGACGCCGAGCTTCTCGTAGAGCCGCTGGACGTGGGTCTTGACCGTCGAGGGGGCCAGGAACAGCGCCTCGGCGATCGCCGGGATGCTGCGCCCCAGCGCAATCATGTTGAGCACCTCACGTTCCCGCGAGCTCAACGACGGCCCGGAAGGCTCTGCGCGGCGCCGGATTTCGACGGCCAGCCCCGAAGCCAGCCGGGGCGCGAGAACATCGCGACCCTTGGCACAGTCCAAGACCGCGTTGACGATCTCGGACCGAGTGGAGTCCTTGGGCAAGTAGCCCGCCGCCCCTTGTTGAAGCGCGTGATAGACGATTTCGGCGTCGTCGTGTGCGGAGACCAGCAGCACCCTGGTCGACAGTTCGTCGCGGCGCACCGCGGCGGCCACCTCGGCGCCGTCCATGCCCGGCATCCGGTAATCCAGCAGCGCGACATCCGGGCTGTGCTCCTTGATCGCCGCGAACGCCGACGCACCGTCCTCGGCTTCGGCGACGACCTCCACCTCGCCGCTGCCGGACAGGGCCCGAACCAGGCCGTCGCGGAACAGCGGGTGGTCGTCACCGACAACGACACGCACTTTTCCGGCCATACCAGCAGCTTTCCATATCAAGTCCACCGATCGGGGGACAAACACTTCATCCCCACCGAGGTCCCATCAGCGGACAGACAGCCCGTCGCGTGCGGGCAATAGTCAGTGCATAGCCGAAAGCCATCGGATCGCACGCTTGAGGAGACGGACATGGACCGCACATTCACTCGCCGCTTCACCACCGCTCTGGCGGGACCGACCCTCGCGGTCGGCGTTCTGGCCGGCACTCTGGTCGTCGCCACCCCCGCCGCCGCCGACACCATGGGGCTGAGCATGGCGGCACCCGACGCGACCGCCCCGGCCGGGATGGTGCCCATCTCGCTGTGATCGTCGACCGCGGCCCTCGACCCACCACACCGTTACCCGTTCGCGGGAGTTCGGAGGTCTATTGATCGATACCCTTTTCCACATGCCTACGAGGCCCTCCCTACGGTCATAAGGGAGGGCCTCGTCGTGGTTTTAACCGGTGCCATATCGTGGCGGCATGGATTTCGCCATGTCCGCCAAGGGCGCTGACTACCACAAACGCCTCACCGACTTCATGGTCGAGCACGTGTTCCCGGCCGAGAAGTCCTATGACGAGTACCGGGCCGCCGCCGGACCGAATGACTTCACCGTGCCGCCGATCGTGGAGGAGTTGAAGGTGCTGGCCCGCGGCCAGGGGCTGTGGAACCTGTTCTTGCCGTCGGAGTCGGGGTTGACCAACCTGGAGTACGCGCCGCTGGCGGAGCTGACCGGGTGGAGCACCGAGATCGCCCCCGAGGCGATCAACTGCGCAGCCCCGGACACCGGCAATATGGAGACCCTGCACCTGTTCGCGACCGAACCGCAGCGCAAGCAGTGGCTGGAGCCGCTGCTGGCCGGCGAGATCCGCAGTGCCTTCTCGATGACCGAGCCCGCCGTGGCCTCCAGCGATGCCCGCAACATCGCGACGTCGATCGTGCGCGACGGCGACGACTACATCGTCAACGGCCACAAGTGGTGGACCTCGGGCGCCAACGATCCGCGCTGCAAGGTCCTGATTGTGATGGGCCGCACCAATCCGGACGCCGCGTCGCATCAGCAGCAGTCGATGATCCTGGTGCCCACCGATACCCCTGGGGTCAACATCAAGCGGTCGACGTCGGTGTTCGGCTGGCAGGACCAGCACGGCCACGCCGAGGTGATCTACGACAACGTACGGGTGCCGGCGACGAACCTGCTGGCCGAGGAGGGTATGGGCTTCGCGATCGCTCAGGCGCGGTTGGGGCCGGGCCGGATTCATCACTGCATGCGGGCGATCGGCGTGGCCGAGCGGGCGCTGGCGCTGATGACCGAGCGTGCCCGTACGCGTATCGCCTTCGGCAAGCCGCTGGCCGAGCAGGGTGTGGTTCAGCAGCAGATCGCGTTGTCCCGCAATGAGATCGATCAGGCCCGGCTGCTGTGTGAGAAGGCGGCCTGGACGATCGATCAGCATGGCAACAAGGAGGCCCGCGATCTGGTCGCCCAGATCAAGGCCGTCGCGCCGCAGATGGCGTGCAATGTCATCGACCGCGCCATCCAGGTGCACGGCGGCGGCGGGGTCAGCGATGACTTCCCGCTGGCCCGGATGTACGGCTGGCAGCGGGCCATGCGGATCTTCGACGGACCCGACGAGGTCCACATGCGCAGCATCGCCCGCGCCGAAATCGGCCGGGAACAAAGCGCTCTTGCTGCGGCGGTGACCCGGGCGTGAACAACGGTCAGCTCTCCGGGGCGTGGAATTTCCGCGATATCGCCGCGACTGCCGGGCTGCGCCCCGGGCGGTTCTTCCGGTCCAGTGAGCTCAGCCGACTCGACGACGCGGGCCGCGAGGTCTTCCGCGGGCTCGGCATCACGGACGTCGCAGACCTGCGTTCGCCCCAAGAAGTCGAGCGCCGCGGGACCGGTGCCGTTCCGGACGGAGTCGCGATCCATCTGCTGCCGTTCCCGGATCTGTCGAACACGACCGCCGAGGCTCCGCACGAGACCAGCTGGCAGAAGATGATGACCGACAAGACCGCCGAGGACGACGTCGAGGCCGCGGCGGAGCGGTTCATGACCCAGGAGTACCAGAAGTTTCCGATCCTCGGTGGCGCGCAACGTGCTGTGCGCCAAGTCTTTACACTGCTGGGTTCGGGCCGCCCGGTGATCACGCACTGCTTCGCCGGTAAGGACCGCACCGGGTTCACCGTCGCGGTGGTCCTGGAGGCGATCGGGATCCGCCAAGACGCCATCCTCACCGATTTCCTGCGCAGCAACGATGCAGTCGACTCGCTGCGCGAGCGCATCATGGAATCGGTGGTCAGCCATGCCGGCGAGACGCCCGAGATCACCACATTCGCCCAGGCGCGCCTGACCAACGGTGTGCTCGGTGTGCGCGAGGAGTACCTGGCGACCGCGCGCCGCACCATCGATGAGAACTACGGCAGCCTGGACGGCTTCCTGCGGGTGAGCGGTGTGAGCGCCGAAGACGTCGATCGGGCTCGCACCGAGCTACTGGGTTAGCACCACACCCGCCACCCACACCACGCTGGCGATCAGCCCGCCGGTCATCTCGACACCGACCGACAGTGCAGCGGCCTTCAGCGCATGCACGGTGGCCGCCCAAGCGCGCCGCTGATCACGGCGGGCGGCGAGCTCGGCCAGGTAGACCCCGAGCACGAAACCGAGCAGCAGGCCAACGACCGGCACCACGAAGAAGCCGATCACACCGAGCACGGCTCCGGCCGCCAGCGTCCATCTGCCGACCTCGGCCGCCCGCATCCGCTTGGCCGGCCACAGGTACTTGATCGCCACGCTGGCGCCGAGCACCACGGTGACCACGCCGAGCACCACCCAGGACACCAGGGTGTGTTCGACGGCGGCCCACACCGCGATGGCGGCGTAGACCAACAGGGTGCCCGGCAGCAGCGGCACGATGACGCCGACCAGTCCGATGGCGATGGCCAGGCCCACCAGGACGATGCCGCCGGTGCTCACCCGTCGAGCCTAGGGCCTCACATCCGACCGCTCGACTGGACACCTGTCAATTACCCGAGCGGGTAGCCGCCGATCGTGCCCTTGGGGCGCATGGAAATACACTGGCATCTTCCACCCGGGCCGTCCGGCCTCTGCAAGACCAATCAGATCGGATCGCATCGATGCTCATCGGGATTCCACGCGAGTCTCTACCTGGGGAAACGCGCGTCGCCGCCACGCCACAGACGGTCGGACAGCTCATCAAACTCGGTTACGAGGTATTGGTGGAGTCCGGTGCGGGTGTCGCGGCGAGCTTTTCCGACGAGGCATTCGTGCAGGCCGGTGCCGGGATCGGGACCACCGCGGACGCGCTGGCCGCCGATATCGTCCTCAAGGTCAACGCACCCACCAGTGCCGAGATCGCCGCACTGCGCGACGGGGCCACACTGATCAGCCTGATCTCCCCCGCACTGAAACCCGAACTCGTCGAAGAACTGTCCACCCGGCCCATCACAGTGCTGGCCATGGACGCGGTCCCACGTATCTCGCGCGCCCAGTCCCTGGACGTCCTATCGTCCATGGCAAATATCGCCGGGTACCGCGCCGTCATCGAGGCGGCACATGCGTTCGGCCGGTTCTTCACCGGCCAGGTGACCGCGGCAGGGAAGGTCCCGCCGGCCAAGGTGCTGGTGGTCGGCGCGGGTGTGGCCGGGCTGGCGGCGATCGGCGCCGCGGGCAGCCTCGGTGCCATCGTGCGCGCCACCGACCCGCGCCCCGAGGTCGCTGATCAAGTCAAATCCCTTGGTGGCGAATATCTTTCGATAGAGTCACCGGAGACCGAGGTATCGGCCACCGGGTACGCCAAGGAGATGGGCGACGACTACAAGGCCCGCGAGGCGCAGCTCTACGCCGATCAGAGCCAAGACGTCGACATCATCATCACCACTGCCCTGATTCCCGGGCGACCCGCACCGCGCATCATCACCGCCGACATGGTCGCCTCGATGAAGTCGGGCAGTGTCATCGTCGATATGGCCGCGGCCAACGGCGGCAACGTCGAGGGCACCGTCAAAGACCAGGCCATCCTCACCGACAACGGCGTGACCATCATCGGCTACACCGACTTGGCCGGCCGGCTGCCCACCCAGGCATCGCAGCTCTACGGCACCAACCTGGTCAACCTCCTCAAACTGCTGACCCCGGAAAAAGACGGCACGCTCGTACTCGATTTCGATGACGTCGTGCAGCGGTCGGTCACCGTGGTTCGCGACGGCGAGACGACGCGGCCGCCTCCTCCGGTACAGGTATCCGCTGCCCCGGCCCCTGCGTCCACAGTGGCCGCTCCGGCGGTGCATCAGACCAAAGAACCGATGACGATGGGACGCCGGCTCGGCATCACCTTCGGTGCCGCCGCCGTGCTGTTCGGACTCATCGCGTTGTCCCCGGCCGCACTACAGGTGCACCTGACGGTCTTCGCGCTCGCGATCGTCATCGGCTACTACGTGATCGGCCATGTGCACCACGCACTGCACACGCCGCTGATGTCGGTGACGAACGCCATCTCCGGCATCATCGTCGTCGGCGCGCTGCTCCAGATCGGCCACGGTGACGTCATCGTCACAACATTGGCCGCTGTCGCCATCCTGCTTGCCAGTATCAACATCTTCGGTGGCTTCGCGGTGACGCGTCGCATGCTCGCGATGTTCTCGAGGAGCTGAGTTGTTCACATTGGAAACGGCCGCGACCGCGGCCTACGTCGTCGCGGCCCTGCTGTTCATCCTGGCGCTGGCCGGGCTGTCCAAGCACGAAACCTCGCGGGCCGGAAACACATTCGGCATGGCCGGCATGGTGGTCGCTTTGGTGGCCACCATCGCACTGGCCCTGGCCCGCCATATCGAGCCGGTCGGTCTGGGCCTGCTCGTCGGCGCGATGGCAATCGGTGCCGCCATCGGGTTGTGGCGTGCCCGAGTCGTCGAGATGACCGGTATGCCCGAGCTGATAGCCCTGCTGCACAGCTTCGTCGGTCTGGCCGCGGTGTTGGTCGGCTGGAATGGCTACCTGCACGTCGAACACGATCTGGCCGGCGCCGAGGCCGCAGCGCTGGGTAGCGAGGGCATGCTCGGCATCCACTCCGCCGAGGTCTTCATCGGCGTGTTCATCGGTGCGGTGACCTTCACCGGATCGATCGTCGCCAACCTCAAACTGTCGGCGCGCATCAAATCGGCCCCACTGATGTTGCCCGGCAAGAACTTTCTCAATGTCGGCGCCCTGGTGTTGTTCGTTGCGCTCACCGTCTGGTTCGTCATCGAGCCCCAGCTGTGGCTGCTCATCGCCGTCACGGTGTTGGCACTGCTGCTGGGCTGGCACCTGGTCGCCTCGATCGGCGGTGGCGACATGCCGGTCGTGGTGTCGATGCTCAACAGCTACTCCGGTTGGGCCGCAGCAGCTTCGGGCTTCCTGCTGTCCAACGATCTGTTGATCGTCACCGGCGCCCTGGTCGGCTCTTCGGGTGCCTACCTGTCCTACATCATGTGCAAGGCCATGAACCGCTCATTCATCTCGGTGATCGCCGGCGGTTTCGGAATCGAAGCCGGCCCCGCCGAGGACAAGGATTACGGCGAACACCGCGAGATCAACGCCGAAGGCGCAGCAGAACTGTTGTCCTCGGCCAGTTCGGTGATCATCACCCCCGGTTACGGGATGGCCGTGGCTCAGGCCCAGTACGGCGTGGCCGAACTGACCCGCAAGCTGCGCGAGCGTGGTGTCACCGTGCGATTCGGTATCCACCCCGTCGCAGGCCGTCTGCCCGGACACATGAACGTGCTGCTGGCAGAGGCCAAGGTGCCCTACGACATCGTGCTGGAAATGGACGAGATCAACGACGATTTCGACAGCACCTCGGTGGTTTTGGTGATCGGCGCCAACGACACGGTGAACCCGGCTGCATCAGAAGATCCGAGCAGCCCGATCGCCGGTATGCCAGTGCTGACGGTCTGGAACGCCGAGCACGTCATCGTGTTCAAACGGTCCATGGCCTCCGGTTACGCCGGCGTGCAGAATCCACTGTTCTTCCGGGAGAACACCCAGATGCTGTTCGGTGACGCCCGCGACCGGGTCGACGACATCAACGCCGCGCTGTAAGACCGTGCGGTGAACCGCCGCGTCCCGATGTGGTCGGTGCCGCGGTGGCGGTGTTCCTGGCCGGGGTGCAGGCCGGCGCCGACACCGTCGGTGTGCTCTTCGCCCTGATCGCGGCAGTGCTACTGGCGGCGCCCTTGCTGGCCGGCGCGCACGTGCTCAGCGATCCCGGACCTGGTTTTTGCGTCTCGGCGTCGGCGTGCTGTCCACGGCGGTACCGTATGCGGACGACTCGGCTGCCGAGGACACCGGTAACTAGAGTTTGTCGGCCAGATCCACGAGATCCGTTGCGGTCACATCGAATTCGCCGGGCTCGAACGCCACCCGATAGCGCCCTGGTTGTCCCCATTCCAGCGGCCGGTCGACATAGGCGGTGCGCAGCCCGGCGTCGCGGGCGGCCCGCAGGTCACTGGGATGCGCCGCGACCAACATCAGCTCGCCGGGCGCCACATCCAGAATCTGCGCGCAGCCCAGATAAGCCTCGCGGTCGGGTTTGTAGTGGCCGAAGATCTCGGCTGAGAGCACACAGTCCCAGGGCAGACCCGCGCGCTTGGCCATATCGGTCAGCAGCGATACGTTGCCGTTCGACAGCGTGGTGATGGTGAAGCGTTCCTTGAGCCGGTGCAGCCCGGCGACACTGTCCGGCCAGGGGTCCAGCCGATGCCACGCCCGGTTGAGATGGTCGACGTCGTCGTCCGCCGCTTCGATGCCGGCATGGCGGAGCAACTCGTCGAGGATCCTGCGGTGCAGATCATCCAGCCGCGTCCATGGCAGCTCGCCTCGACGGACCAGATTCATCGCCGGGACGTAGCCGGCCCGCCAGTCGTCGGCGAACTTCTCCCAATCCTGTTGGACGCCTTGCTGATTCCCGAATTCGTGGAGTTCGGCAATGAGGCTCGCGCGCCAATCGACGACAGTGCCGAACACGTCGAACGCGAGCGCGCGAACCATCACGCCGCCACGAGATCAGCCGAGCTTGAAACTGGCGTGCTCGGCCGAGGACAGATCGTCGATGGTCGACCACTGCGCTGCGACGTCGTCGACAGTCGGCACATGGTCGAAGGTGACGCCCGCGTTCTGGAACAATGCGGTGCGCTGCACCTTGCCACCGCCGACGATGAACACCGAGGCCGAGTCCGGCACCTCTTCGGTGCACAGGTAGCCGACCACCGGCGCGACGTACTCCGGGGTGAGCTTCGCGAGCACCTCCTTGGGCATGATGTCCTCGGTCATGCGGGTGGCCGCGATCGGTGCGACGGCGTTGGCCTTGATGTTGTACTTGGCGCCTTCCTGCGCCAGCGTGTTGATCAGGCCGACCAGGCCGAGCTTCGCGGCGCTGTAGTTGGCCTGACCGAAGTTGCCGAACAGGCCGCTGGTGGAGGTGGCGACGACGATGCGGCCGTAGCTCTGCTCGCGGAAGTGCGGCCAGGCGGCGCGGATGACGTTGTACCCGCCGTACAGGTGGACCTTGAGCACGGAATCCCAGTTTTCGAACGGCATCTTGTGGAAGGTGCCGTCGCGCAGGATGCCCGCGTTGCTGACGATGCCGTCGATCTTGCCGAACTCCTCAAGCGCGGTCTTGACGATGTTCGCGCCGCCCTCGGGCTCGGCGACGGAGTCGTAGTTGGCGACCGCGCGGCCGCCGGCGTCCTTGATCTCGGCGACCACCTGGTCGGCCATGTTGTGGCCGGCGCCGGTTCCGTCGCGCGCGCCGCCGAGGTCGTTCACTACGACGCTGGCGCCTTCGCGGGCCAGGGTCAGGGCGTATTCACGGCCTAGACCGCCACCGGCTCCGGTGACGACGATGACTCGATCAACAACTCCGGGCATAGGCCTTCCTCTCCTGCGACTGGCGGAACGTAACTCTTGTATACGTGGGCAGTCGGAGCTGCAGGCACCCGGGTTGGCGTCAGGCCTTCTGCGCGACGACGAAGGTCGAGAAGGCGTCCGGATCGTCGGCCATCGGCACCTCGACCCAACGGTCCAGCCGGCGCATGGCATCGATGGAACGCTCGCCGGTCGCGACCCAGCCGTGGGCGTTGAGCCAGTCGGTGACATCGGCGCGATCGGCGTCGTTGTACGTCAGGTTCTGCATGTCGATGGTGCGCTCGATGCCGAGCTGGTCGGCGAACTTCTCGAACCGTTCCCGCGCCTGCGCGCGACGCTCCTCGGAATGGTGCCCCATGGTCTCGGCCGACACCCGGCTGCCGGGCGCGCTCAGGTCGGTGAGTAGTTCGAACAACCGGTCCTGGGCGTCGGCCGGCAGGTACATCAGCAGTCCCTCGGCCAGCCAGGCGGTGGGCTGCGACGGGTCGAAGCCCTGCTCTTTGAGCGCAGCCGGCCAGTCCTGACGCAGGTCGACGGGAACCTCGTGACGTTCGGCCACCGGACGCACACCGTGCTCGGCCAGTTTCTTCGCCTTGTAGTCGAGGACCAGGGGCTGGTCGATCTCGTAGACGTGAGTGCCGGCCGGCCAGTCCAGCCGGTAGGCACGCGAGTCCAGTCCCGAGGCCAGGATCACGATCTGCCGGATGCCGGCAGCGGTGGCGTCAGTGAAGAACGCGTCGAAGAAGTGTGTGCGCACCGCCTGGTAATTGAGCATGTGGGTGAACATGGCGACGGCTTCGGGATCGGCCTCGGTCAGCCGGTCCGCGAGCGACGCGTCGAGGAAGTGCTCCCACATCCCGGTCCCGGCGCCCTCCACCAGGATCCGGGCGTACGGATCCCGGATCAGGGCATCGGGGCGGTCGGTCTCCCTGGCGCGCGCGGCGGCCACCAATACGGCGGTCGAACCCACGCTCGTCGCGATGTCCCAGGTGTCGTCATCAGTGCGCAAGGTGCTCATGGCAGCGGTATCCCCAATTCGGCGTCGCTTATCGGCTCGACACTGGTCCGCAGGTCCCCGCAAGGGGCGCATCAACCCAGTTCAGCCAGAGTTATACAACGATCGTACCGAGAAACTTAGCCAAGCTATGTGACTGTGGTACATGTCACCGCGCGCTCAGCCGGCGTGCCAGGCCTTGCCGTTGAGCAGCTCGAGGAACTGGTCGGTGATCGCGACCAGCCGCTCGTTGTCACCCACGAATCCGGCATAGAAGCCCAGGCCCCACATCACGGCCATGAACATCTCGGCGGCCGCCTCGATATCGATGTCGGAACGGACCTCGCCCGTCTCGATGGCGTCTTTGATGGCGGCCTTGATGTACCCGCGGGTGAACTCCCGCGAGTCATGGTTGGAATCGGCCAACTCCGGATGTCGCTCGGCCTCGAGCACAGCCGTCACCAGGAACGCAGCAACCGAGCGATCCTGCCCCTCGGCCGACACCACCGCCTGGATGAAGGCACGGATCCGTCCGGCCAGCGTCCCCTCACGCTGCGACTGCTGGACAGCGGCCTCGATGACCAAGGCGTTGGTCTGGTCCACTACCTCTTGATAAAGCAGCCGTTTGCTGGCGAAGTAGTGGTTGATGGCGGGTCTGGTCAGGTCAGCACGGATGGCGATTGCCTGAAAGGTGGCAGCGTCGTAACCCAATTCGCTGAACACCTCGCGGGCGGCGCGCATGATGCGCTCGCGTGTTTCCGCGGCCTTAGCTGCTGGGGGGCGACCCGGGCCCCGACTCGCTGTATGCGGCACGGTGAAATTGTGCCACAACCAACGGGGAAATTTTGACGGCCGACGACATTTGCTCACGAGATCTAAATTAGAATTCCGCTCATATTCAAACCCACCTGCGGAATCCGTTGCCACAGCGTCGCTTTGGCCCGTGATCCGTGCACAACCTGCGGGTTTCTATTCGCATATCGGATAGCTGCAGCCCCGGCAAACCCTTTGGAAATGGAATTCCGCATAAGAATTCGCTGAGATTGCATTTGCGCGTAAGAGTCCCCGTTCAATAGGTTATAGGGGACTGAAGACGTGTTTGCTACCGACGATTTTGAGACTCTACATCACTTTACGCATGAGCCTGATCGCGCGATCAGTGTAAGGCGGGTACATGAGTTTCAAGTCCAATTTGGTCGATTTAGCCAACACGGCGCGTCGATGGCTTAGCGCCTCGAAACCCCACTTCCCGTGATACGCACCCATGCCACTGGCCCCGACACCGCCGAACGGAAGTTGCGGGACAAGGCAGTGAACCGCCACATGGTTGACCACCGCGCCACCGGACGGCATCCGGTCGACGAGGTTCCGGGCCACCGGCTGGGAGGCCGTGAAGACGTACAGTGCCAACGGCTTGGGCCGGGCGTTGACGAATGCGACGGCCGCGTCTGGCGAATCCACCGCGATGATCGGAAGGATCGGCCCGAAGATCTCGTCGGACATCACCGGATCGTCAGCTGCCGGGTTGACGATCACCGTCGGCTCGATCCGCAGCGCCGACCGATCCGAGCCGCCACCGGTGACAACGGTGCCGCTGGTCGCGCTGATCAGGGAGACCAGCCGATCGAACTGCCGCTCGTTGACGATCCGCAGCGACGGGTCCTTCTCCTCCGCGCGGAACTGGGCGATCGTCGCGACGATCTTGTCAGCGAGTTCCTTGGCGATCGTGCGGTCGGCCAACACATAGTCCGGGGCGATGCACGTCTGCCCCGAGTTCAGCATCTTGATCCAGGCGATCCGGCGGGCCGCCACGTCGAGGTCGGCGTCGGCGAGCACCACCACCGGGCTCTTCCCGCCCAATTCCAGCGTCACCGGCGTCAGCGTCGGCGCCGCGGCGGCCATGATCTTGCGGCCGATCTCGGTGCCGCCGGTGAACAGGGCGTGGTCGAAACCTTGCGCCATCAGATCCTGGGTGACCGCGGCGTCACCCTCGACCACCCGGATGGCCTCCGAGTCCAGGTATTCCGGAACCAGTCGCGCGATCAGCGCCGAGGTGGCCGGCGCCAACTCCGACGGCTTGATGACCATGCCGTTTCCGGCCGCGATCGCGGCTACTACCGGCGCCATACACAGATAGAACGGGTAGTTCCACGGCCCGATCACCAGGATCACGCCCAGCGGGTCGTACTGCACCCAGCCCTTGCCCGGCAGCTGCGCCAGCGGAAGCGCATACCGCTGCGGCTTCACCCATTTCTTCAGGTGTTTGCGGGCGAAAGCGGCCTCGGCTTTCGTCGAGCCGATGTCGCCGAGCCACGCCTCGAATGACGACCGGCCCAGATCGCTGGCCAACGCCTCGGCGATCTCCGGTTCCCGCTCTTCGCACATCCGCTCCACGGCGCGCAGCTGCTCGGTCCGCCACGTCAGCGAGCGGGTGCGGCCACTGTTGAAAACTCGGCGCACGTCGGCCAGCACGCCCGCGGCATCCCCCCGGGTGGCCTGGTCGTTGGTGATCTGGACGGTCATGACAACTCCTCGAATCGATCCGATGAGTCCAGCTTGCCCGATCGCCGGGGTGCCGTCACAGCTGGCCTGGCAGCGGATCGGCGTGAAACTTGGTCACGATCCTGCACGTCACGGTCACCGTGCCAGGGCAGCGCACTATCGTCTTGTGGCATGGCCACCGTTGCCAACCGAGAGGCGTATTTCGAGACCGGCCTCGAGGTTCTCGCAGACGTGGGTTACGGCGGACTCAAACTTGCCGAAGTGTGTAATCGGCTCGGCGTGACGACCGGGTCGTTCTATCACTACTTCTCCAGTTGGCCGGCCTACACCCGAGATCTGGTTTCGTACTGGGTCCAGGATCGGACGATCCGCCTGATCAGCGCGATCCGCGAGGTCTCCGAGCCGCGCCGTCGTATCGAGGCGATCATCCAGGTCGGGCTGTCGCTGCCGCACGGAGCCGAAGCCGCCATCCGTTCCTGGAGCTCGGTGGACCCGCACGTGCTCGCGGTGCAGACCGAGGTCGACCGGGCGCGACACAAGATCCTCTACGACTCGGCGATAGAGATCGTCGACGACGCGCGCCAGGCCGAGGTCTACGCCTCCTGGGCGGTCTACGTCTTTGTCGGCTACGAGCAGGCCACGCTGCCGCGCGAGCCGGGGATGTTCAGCTGGATCGCCCGCTACATGCTCGACGCGCTGGATCAGGGCAGTTTCGCCAGCGTGCCGCGGTGAACGCCGCCGAGTTCATCGGCGGATTGTGCTGACCCCAGCCGGGCTGTGGCATCGGGCGGCGGAACGGGTGCGGACCCGCGACCCCGAGAACGACGGCGCGCGCCGCGCCCTGCGCGCGGCGATTGTCGTCCCGACAGCGGCCGCGGTCAGCTTCACCGTCGGCGGCGGATCGCAGACCCCGTTGTTCACGATCTTCGGGTCGATCGCGCTGCTGATCGTCACCGACTTCCCCGGCAACATGAATGCGCGGGCCGTTGCCTACGGCGGTCTGGGCCTCAACGGCGCGGTGTTGATCAGCCTGGGCACCCTGGCCGCGCCGATCCCCTGGTTGGCGGTCACGCTGATGTTCGTCATCGGGGTGGCCGTCACGTTCTCCGGCGTGCTCAGCGAGGTCGTCGCCGCCGGGCAGCGGGCCACCCTGCTGACGTTCGTGCTCCCGGTCTGCACGCCGGTGGGCCCACTCGGTGAGCGGCTGTTCGGCTGGCTGATCGCACTGCTGATCTGCGTGCCCGCCGCGCTCTTCCTCTTCCCCCCGCGCCACCACGGCGAGCTACGCCAGCATGCGGCCGCCGTCTGCGCGGTGCTCGCCGACCGGATCGAGGGCACCGCATCCGCCGCCGATGTGACCGCGGCAATGGACGCCCTGCGCGCCAACTTCCTCGGGGCGGCCTACCGGCCGGTGGCGCTGACCGCGGGCAGTCGCGCACTCGTGCGCGTGGTCGATGACCTGCAGTGGATCTGCGATCGGGTCACCGACGACACCGGCCAGCTACTCGGTCTGATGTGCGGGCCGGTGGTGCGGGTGCTGCGGGACTGCGCCCAGGTCCTGCAGATCACCCGGCCCGGCGCCCGAACCGCCGAACGCGCGCAGCTGGCCGAGGCGTCGGCGAACCTGCGCACGATCGCGATCGGCAGTTACCGCCAGGACATCGTCGACATCCTCGCCGAGCCCGACGACGACGAAGCCGTCGCGCTGGGGCGCACCCTGCTGAACCGGCGCACCATCGGCGCGGCGGTCGGGGTCACCGGGCGGCTGATCGCCAGCGCCGCGGCGGCCGACGCCCGGCCGGTATGGGCGCGGGTGCTGGGGCGACGGTTGCCGGAGACGGGCATCGCCGAGCGGGTCTACTCCGAGACCGAGGCCTTTACCGCGCTGACGACGGGGCATCTGGCGACCCGTTCGGTCACGGCCCGCAACAGCGTGCGGACCGGGCTGGGCTTGGCGCTGGCCGTACTCGTCACGTTCGTGTTCCCGGTGCAACACGGATTCTGGGTGGTCCTCGGTGCGTTGTCGGTGCTGCGCAGCAGCGCGCTGACCACCGGCACGACGGTCGTGCGGGCAGTGACCGGCACGGTGATCGGCTTCGTCCTGGGCGCGGTCATCATCGAACTGCTCGGCACCGACCCCCTTGTGATGTGGGTGTTGTTGCCGATGGTCGCCTTCGGTTCGGCCTATGTGCCCGAGATCGGTTCGTTCACCGCCAGCCAGGCCGCGTTCACGATGATGGTGCTGATCGTGTTCAACCTGATCGTCCCGAGCGGCTGGGCCGTCGGCCTGATCCGGATCGAGGACGTCGTGGTGGGCGCGTCGGTGGGCGTGGTCGTCTCACTTCTGCTGTGGCCGCGCGGGATCAAGACCGCCGTGCAGCAGGCCATCGACGCCGTGCGCGAGGTCGGCTCCCAGTATCTGCGGGCCGCGGTCCTGCGGGTCACCCGCGGCGCCTTCGAGCAGGCCGAGAACCAGGTGAACGCGCTCAGCCATGATGCGTTGACGGTGTCTCGGACATTGGATGATGCTGTGCGCCAATATCTTTCGGAAAACGGCGGACCGACGGACTCCCGCGCTCCCGTGGTGCGGTCAGCCAGCCGCGCGGTGCGGCTACGCGCTGCCGCCGATTTGATCGCCGACATCGTGCCACCACCGCTGGGGGTGTATCCGAGGGCGCGGGCGGTGCTCGAGGCTCATGCCGACGCGCTATGCTCCCGGTTCGACGGCTCGCTCGGCGGGACAGAAGCGCTGAAAGATACCTCCCCGATCAGTGACGATCTGGTGCCCGCACTGCGAGCCGAGGCGGGTACGGGCGACCTGGCGGTATCGGCGGCACTGCCGCTTGTCACCGCCGCGGCCAACATCGGCGAGCTGGAGCTCACCTACCCCCCGGCCGTGGCTGCCGATCCGCTCACCACGAGATCGACATGAGGGCTGCGATTTCGCGCGATTGACAACCCTGATGTCGATTTCGCCGCGCCCACTAGCCGCGATGCGGCATCAACGCGCCGGGCGGGACGGCCCCGAACCGGCCGGCGTTGAAATCGTCGAGCGCCTGAATGATCTCGGACTTGGAGTTCATCACGAATGGCCCGTATTGGAATACCGGCTCACGAATCGGCTTGCCGCCCAACAGAAGCACCTCCATGGCCGCTCGATTGGAGTCCTGGCTGGGATCGGCCGCCACCGTGATGCGGTCACCGGGACCCAGGACCGCGAGCTGCCCCTGCTGAATCGGGTGCCCGATCGGACCGACTGCGCCTGAACCGGACAGCACGTACACCAACCCGTTGTAGTCGCGCGGCCATGGCAGGTTGAGCTGAGCCCCGGGCTGGATAGTCGCGTGCGCCAACGTGATCGGAGTGTGTGTGCTACCCGGGCCAGCCCAGCCGTCGACGTCACCGGCGATGACGCGAACCAGCGCGCCGCCGTCGGCCGACGACAGCAGGCGGACGGCCGGACCCTCGATGGACTGGTAGCGCGGCTGCGCGAACTTGTCCTTGCGAGGCAGGTTGACCCACAGCTGAATTCCGTGGAAGACGCCTCCGCTTTCGACGAGTTCGGCCGGCGGCGTCTCGATGTGCAGGATGCCAGACCCCGCCGTCATCCACTGGGTGGCGCCATCGGCGATCAGACCACCACCACCGTGCGAATCCTGGTGTGCGAAGCGGCCGTCGATCATGTAGGTGACCGTCTCGAAACCGCGGTGCGGATGCCAGTCGGTGCCTTTCGGCTCGCCCGGCGAGTACTCGACTTCGCCCATCTGGTCCATGTGCACGAACGGATCAAGGTCGGCGGCGCCGACGCCGGCGAACGCACGCACGACGGGAAAGCCTTCGCCTTCATAGCCGCGCGGTCCGGTGGTGATGGACCTGACGGGCCGTTCGGTATCGGTCGGGGCGGCTGCGCTCAGCCGCGGCAGGGACAACGTGTCTGCGGTAACTGCTGGCATGCCATCGATAACCGGACCGCGGTCCGATTAATTCCGTCAGCCCAGGACGGCCAGCGCCGCGGCGCGCGCCTGCGCCGCGCTCGCCGTGGTCAGTACGGCGTCGGCGGCCTCACGACACTGCTGCAGCGTGACCGAGGCGAGCTTGGCGCCGACACCGGTCACCGCCGCGGCTGCCGCGGACAGCGACGTGATGCCCAGCCCGACCAGCACGCAGGCCAACAACGGGTCAGCGGCGGCCTCACCGCAGACCCCGACCGGCTTACCGCGGTTCGCACCGGCGCGGGCGGTCTGCGCGACCAGTGCCAGCACCCCGGGCTGCCAGGGATCGGTCAAGGTGGCCAGTTCGGCCGACATCCGGTCGGCGGCCATCGTGTATTGCGCCAGGTCATTGGTGCCGATGGAGAGGAACTCGACGTGGGTGAGGATGTGCTCGGCCAGTAGCGCGGCGGCGGGCACTTCGATCATCACCCCCGGCACGAGGCCGCGCTGGCGGGCCCGGTCGGCGAATCGCTTGGCCTCGTCGGGGGTGGCGATCATCGGTGCCATCACCCACGGCTGGTTGCCGGTCCGCTCGGCGGCTGCCGCGATCGCGTCGAGCTGGCGCTCGAGGACCTCGGGGTGGATGGCCTCGATGCGGATTCCCCGAACGCCGAGTGCGGGGTTGGCCTCGTCGGGGTGCCCGACGAATTTCAGCGGCTTGTCCGATCCGGCGTCCAAGGTGCGGATGACGACCTTGCACCCGGCGAAGGCATCGAGCACCTCGCCGTAGATCACGGCCTGCTCGTCGACGCTGGGTTCGGTGTCGCGGTTGAGGAAGCACAGTTCGGTGCGGAACAGCCCGATACCTTCGGCCGGGGTGTCCCGTGCGGAGCGCGCGGCGGCCCCGTCCTGCACGTTGGCCAGAATCGACACCGGATGGCCGTCGGCGGTGGCGCCAGGGCCGGTCCAGCCCGCCATCGCGGCGGCGGCAGCGTCCGCGGTTTCGACGGCCGCGGCGGCTTCGGCCGGGTCGGGCGCAACGCTGATGGTGCCCAGGGTCCCGTCAATCAGGACGTCAGCGCCGGCCGGGACGTCGTCGAGGCCGTGGACGGCTACGACGCACGGGATTCCGAGCTGGCGGGCGATGATCGCGGTGTGGCTGGTCGGACCGCCGAGCGTGGTGGCCAGGCCGACGACGAGCGTGGGGTCCAGCCCCGCGGTGTCGGCGGGGGCGAGGTCTTCGGCACACAGGATGGCGGGCTGGTCCGGCACCGGCACTCCGGGTTCGGCCAGGCCGCTGAGTTCGGCGACCACCCGGTCGCGGATGTCACGCAGGTCGGTGACGCGTTCGGCCATCAACCCGCCCATCTTGGTGAAGAGGTCGACGAACTGGGCCACCGCCGCGGCGGTCGCACGGACCGCGGGCACGCCCTCCTTGATCCGCTTCTCCGCGGCGCCCAGCCAGGCACGGTCCTGCGCCAGCATCGCGGTGGCAGCCAGCACTTCCGAGGCGGCGCCGGTGGCGTGGGCGGCACGCCCTCGCAGCCGGTCGGCGACGGTGGCCGCGGCCGCGGCGAACCGCGTCGCCTCGGCGTCGCGTTTGTCTTCGGCGAGCTCGCCGCCGGGGTCGAGGTCCTCGATGGCGGGGAGCCGGCCCGGGCGGATGACCGGTGCATAGCGGACGCCGGGAACGACCGGGACGCCGGTGAGAACCTGTCCGGCACCGAGTGAGGTAGGTGTGGAAGAGGCGGTCATGTGAACTAGGTTACAACGATTCATTGACAAGTCAACACGAACGGGAGTAAAACAACACATATCAACACCCGATTCGGCCACAAGCCCACATAAACGGAGAATCGTGTACCCGGAAGAACGTCAGCAGGCGATCGCCGCCCGAGTGCTGTCCCAGGGACGAGCCTCGGTCACCGAACTGGCCCAGGCCTACGATGTCACGACCGAAACCGTGCGTCGCGACCTCGCGGTCCTCGACCGGGCCGGCGTGCTGCGGCGAGTGCATGGTGGTGCCGTCCCGGTGCGGGCGCTGCACGTGGTCGAGCCCGGCGTCGACGAGCGGGAGACCACCCGCGCCGATTACAAGGAGGCCATCGCCAAGGCCGCCGCCGAATTCCTGCCGCTGTCGGGTGCGACGGTGCTGTTCGACGCCGGCACCACCACCGCCCGTGTCGCGGCCATGCTGCCCGCCGACCGCGAGCTGGTCGCGGTCACCAATTCGGTGCCGATCGCCGCGCGGCTGGCCGCCATGCCGTCGATCACCCTGCAGCTGCTCGGCGGCCGGGTCCGCGGCCTGACCCAGGCCGCCGTCGGCGAACCGGTGTTGCGTGCCCTGGACACCCTGCGTGTCGACATTGCCTTCATCGGCAGCAACGGCATCACCGTGCGCCACGGGCTCTCCACGCCCGACAGCGACGAGGCGGCCGTCAAACGCGCGATGGTTTGCTGCGCCAATTATGTTGTTGTGCTGGCCGATTCGTCAAAAGTCGGTCGCGAGGAGTTCGTCAGCTTCGCCCCTATCGACAGCGTCGACGCGCTGATCACCGACCGCGAGATCAGCACGGCCGATCGCGTCGCGCTGACCGAGCAGGGCATCGAAGTCGTTGTGGCAGGGGGGGAATCATGATCGTCACCGTCACACCCAATCCGAGCATCGACCGTACGGTGACGCTACCCGCCCCCTTGGTTCGCGGCGCGGTACACCGGGCGCAGTCGGTGACGAACGAACCTGGCGGCAAGGGCGTCAACGTCGCGCGGGCGCTCACGCTGGCGGGGCTGAGCACCGTGGCGGTGCTGCCCGCCGCGCAGCACGACCCGATCATCACCGCACTCGGGTCTCGCGGTGTCCCGTTTTACGCGGTGCCGATCGACGGCGCAGTACGCACCAATCTCACGATCACCGAACCCGACGGCACCACAACGAAGATCAACGAGCCGGGCGCGGTGATCGACGCGCCCGTCCTGGCCGCCCTGACCCAGGCGATCCTCGACCGCGCGGCCCTGGCGCGCTGGGTGGTGCTGTCCGGGTCCTTGCCGCCCGGCATGCCGGATAGCTGGTACGCCGACGTGGTAGCCCAATTGCAGTCCTACGACTGCAAAGTCGCCGTCGACACCTCCGATGCCCCGTTGGCCGCGCTGGCCGCCGGTTTCGCCACCGCCGCACCCGACCTGATCAAGCCGAACGCCGTGGAGCTGGCCAGCCTGGCCGGGGTCGATGCGCAGGGTTTGGAAGATGCCCTGGCCCAGGGCAATCCGGATCCCGTCGTCGACGCCGCCCGGCAACTGCTCGACCGTGGGGCCAAGACGGTGCTGGCCACGCTCGGCGCGGCGGGCGCATTACTGGTCAACGACACCGGGAGCTGGCTGGCCACGCCGCCACCGATCCAACCCAGGAGCACCGTCGGCGCCGGCGACTCCTCCCTCGCGGGTTATGTACGCGCCGATGTCGGCGGCGCCGAGGCGCCGCAACGACTGCAGATGGCCGTCGCCTACGGCAGCGCCGCTGCGGCACTTCCCGGTTCGGCGCTGCCGTCGCCGGCCGAGATCGACCTCGATGACGTGGCGGTCGCCTCGATATCGCCCTACCCCGCCCGATCCTGATAGCAGAAGGCATTTCACCATGACGCACTCCGCCACTTCCATCATCAGCACCGACTTAGTGCTCCTCGACGTCGACGCCGGGTCGGACAAGGAGTCGGTGATCAGCCGGCTCGCCACCCGACTCGCCGACAGCGGACGGGTCAGCGACGCCGCGGCACTTCAGGCCGCGGCCATGGCCCGAGAGGCACAGTCCGCCACCGGACTTCCCGGCGGCATCGCGATTCCGCACTGCCGCTCGGCGGCGGTGGCCAGCCCGTCGATCGGGTTCGCCCGGCTGGCACCGAAGGTCGACTTCGGTGCACCGGACGGTCCCGCGGATCTCGTGTTCCTGATCGCCGCACCGGACGGGGCCGGCGCCGAGCACATGAAGCTACTGTCCAGCCTGGCGCGCGCCCTGGTCCGGCCGGACTTCGTGCAGTCCTTGCGCGAAGCCAAATCGGCCGACGATGTGGTGGGCCTGGTCGACGGTGTGGTGAACCCCGATGCCGCCAAGCCGGCGGCCGCGGCCGCCACACCTGCTGCAGTGCAAACCAAGTCGATCATCGCGATCACAGCATGCCCCACCGGTATCGCGCACACCTATATGGCCGCCGACGCACTGAAGCTGGCCGCTGAGCGCGCCGGCGTGACCCTGACCGTCGAAACCCAGGGCTCCTCGGGCAGCACACCGGTCAGCGCGCAGACCATCAGCGGCGCCGACGCCGTCATCTTCGCCACCGACGTCGGGGTCAAAGACCGTCAGCGATTCGCAGGCAAACCGGTGATCGCCTCCGGCGTCAAGCGCGCCATCAACGAGCCCGACACCATGATCGCCGAAGCCGTTGCCGCCGCCGATAATCCGAAGGCTGCGCGAGTCGAGGGAACCGCTGCCGCAGCCGACGCCGGTGCGCCCGCAGGCGGGGTCGGCTGGGGCACCCGCATCCGGCAGATCCTGCTCACCGGTGTCAGCTACATGATTCCGTTCGTGGCCGCAGGCGGTCTGCTGATCGCACTCGGTTTCCTGTTCGCCGGTTACGACATCGCGAACACCCCGGAGGGCGCGAGCAAGTCGCTGGGAAATCTGATCGCCACCACCAACTCGCTGACCAACCTGCCCAGTGGCGGCTTCACCCAGTACCTCGGCGCGGTGTTGTTCACCCTCGGCGGGCTGGCGTTCAGCTTCCTGGTTCCGGCACTGGCGGGCTATATCTCGTTTGCGATCGCCGACCGACCCGGCATCGCACCGGGTTTCACCGCCGGTGCGGTGGCGGTGTTCGTCGGCGGCGGCTTCATCGGCGGTATCGTCGGCGGCTTGATCGCCGGATTCGCGGCGCTGTGGATCAGCCGGATCAACGTGCCGCATTGGCTGCGCGGCCTGATGCCGGTGGTGATCATTCCGCTGTTCGCGTCGTTGATCGTCGGCCTGCTGATGTTCCTGCTACTGGGCCGCCCGCTGGCCGCGATCACCTCCGGGTTGACGAATTGGCTCAACGGCCTCACCGGCGCATCGGTCATCCTGCTCGGGGTGATTCTCGGCCTGATGATGTGCTTCGACCTCGGCGGCCCGGTGAACAAGGCGGCCTACGCCTTCGCCACCGCGGGACTCAACGTCGCCGACCCCGCCTCACTGCGCATCATGGCCGCGGTGATGGCCGCCGGCATGGTGCCGCCGCTGGCGATGGCACTTGCCACCACCGTCCGCCCGGGGCTGTTCAGCGAACCCGAGCGCGAGAATGGCCGGGCCGCATGGTTGTTGGGCGCCTCGTTCATCTCCGAGGGCGCGATCCCGTTCGCCGCCGCCGACCCGCTGCGGGTGATCCCGTCGATGATGGCCGGCGGCGCCGTCACCGGTGCACTGATCATGGCGTTCGACGTCACGCTCAAGGCGCCCCACGGCGGCATCTTCGTGTTCTTCGCGATCGGCAATCTGGTGTGGTTCCTGGTGGCCCTGGCCGCAGGCACCGTCGTCGGCGCGTTCGCGGTGCTCGGCGCCAAGCAGTTCGCCAACCGATCTGTCGCCACCCCCGCCGTCGCCCAAACGGCAGTGTGATCGCGAAAGTTCAAGTAAACATCACCATTACGTCGACCTCGACGCCAAGAGAAGGAGTCTCATGCACACCAAGACCGTCATCGTCGGCTCGGCTATCGGCCTGCACGCCCGCCCCGCCGCGATCATCTCCGAGGCCGTTGTCAATGCCGGTGTTCCGGTGACGCTGTCCGTCGACGGCGGCGAACCGGTGGATGCCGGTTCGGCGCTGATGATCATGACGCTGGGGGCCGGGAACGGAGCGCAGGTCACGGTCGCCTCCGAGGACGAGGCAGCGTGCAAGACCATCGCCGACCTCGTTCAGCAGGACCTCGACGCCTGACGGTGCGGCCCACGTGCCGTCACGCCCGGCCGATCGCGCTGCTAGCATCCGGCTATGGCCCAGGCGCCCATCGGTAGCAAGGCGGGAGGGCGGCTGGGCGAATTCCTCCGGGTATCGCCATACCTGCGCAAATGGCTGATTCTCGGGGTGGCGATCGGCATCATCGCGGGGCTCGGCGCCGTCGTCTTCTTCCTCGCCCTGCAGTACACCGGCCAGTTCCTGCTCGGTTACCTCGGCGGCTATCACCCGCCCGAGGCTTACGCCGACGGCGGCGGCACCGGGTCCGCCGACTTCGCCCGCCCCTGGGCCATCCCGCTCATCGCGTTCGGCGGTGCGCTGGTCTCGGCGTTCCTGGTGGCCAAGCTGGCACCGGAAGCCGAGGGCCACGGCACCGACAGCGCCATCGAAGCCGTCCACACCGATCCCCGCTCGATTCGCGTCCGCGCGGTCTTGGTGAAGCTCGTCTCCAGCGCGCTGACGATCGGCTCCGGCGGCTCGGCAGGCCGCGAGGGGCCCACAGCCCAGATTTCAGCCGGTTTCGGGTCGCTGCTGACGCGGACGTTCGACCTGTCCGACGAGGACGGCAGGGTGGCGGTCTCACTGGGTATCGGATCCGGGATCGGCGCCATCTTCGGGGCGCCGCTGGGCGGCGCGGTGCTGGCCGCGTCCATCGTCTACCGCGAAGACTTCGACTACAAGGCCCTGATCCCCGGGTTCGTCACGTCAGGGACCGCATACGCCATCTACGGTTCGATACTGGGCTTCGAGCCGATGTTCGGATTCGTCGAGCACAACTACGTCTTCGATCCGGCCCAGTTGGGCTGGTTTGCGGTGATCGGAATCGTCTCGGCCGCAATCGGATACCTCTATGCTCGGGTGTTTTACGGCACCGTCGCACTCACTGCGCGATTGCCCGGCAACAAGATCGTCAAGCCCGCCATCGGCGGCCTGCTGGTCGGCTTGCTGGCCCTGGTGATTCCGCAGATCCTGTCCAGCGGCTACGGCTGGGTGCAGATCGCGACGACGCGCGAGGGTCTGCTGTCGATTCCGCTGTGGATCGTCCTTGTGCTCCCGATCGCCAAGATCGTCGCCACATCACTGTCGATCGGAACTGGCGGCTCCGGAGGAATCTTCGGCCCGGGCATCGTGATCGGCGCGTTCGTGGGCGCCGCGATATGGCGGCTCGCCGATCTGGCGGGCATGCCCGCAGTGCCTGGCGGGCCAGGCGTTTTCGTGATCGCCGGCATGATGGCCTGCTTCGGCAGCGTCGCGCACGCGCCCCTGGCCGTCATGCTCATGGTCGCCGAGATGACCGGATCGTTTTCGGTCATCCCCGGGGCGATGGTCGCTGTCGGCATCGCCTACCTGATCATCATCCGTACCCCGGTCTCGATCTATCAGGCTCAGCGGCTCAACCGCGAAACCGCTGCCGCCGAGCGGGTCAGCGTCCCGGCACCAGAGATCCTCGCCACCACCGAGGATGACGAGGACGAGAAGAAGTAACGGCCCGGGTCACCGTCTCAACACAATTCAGCAAAGACACGTGTGCTTGTGCTATCAGCCATGGGATATTTCACCAAAGCACGGACCCGGTTCAATGGTGAAGGGGTTTTACAGTGAACGCTCCCACGATGGCGCATCGGCTGGCCGCAGAGTTCATCGGTACCTTCTGGCTGGTTCTGGGCGGCTGTGGCGCAGCCGTATTCGCAGCAAACCCCGCCGGAGACAGCTCCGTGGGCATCGGATTCCTCGGAGTGTCACTGGCTTTCGGCCTGACCGTGCTCACCGGCGTGTACGCGTTCGGCACCATTTCCGGCGGCCACTTCAACCCGGCGGTGACACTGGGCGCCGCACTGGCCAAACGCGTGGAATGGAAAGCCCTGCCGGCGTATTGGGTGGTCCAGGTGATCGGCGGCCTGGTCGCCGGCGGCGTCATCTACTGGATCGCCAAGGGCAGGCCCGATTTCACGCCGACCGGCCATATGGCCGCCAACGGGTTCGGTGACCACTCACCGTTCGGGTACTCGATGGCCGCAGTGATCATTGCCGAGGTGCTGCTGACGTTCCTGTTCCTGCTCGTGATCCTGGGCGCCACCGACGACCGGGCACCAAAAGGGTTCGCGGGCTTGGCGATCGGTCTGATGCTGACCCTCATCCACCTGATCTCGATCCCGATTTCGAACACGTCGGTCAACCCCGCCCGCTCCACCGGGGTCGCATTCTTCAACGCCGACGGCGCCCCCGCGCAGCTGTGGGTGTTCTGGCTGGCCCCACTCGTGGGCGCAGCCCTGGCCGGCGTGCTCTACCCAGTGCTGTTCGGCCGCAAGGACGAACTGGCCGAGCGTCCGGTTCGCGACGACGCCCTGGAGGCCTCGAGCGACGGCTAACGCGCGGCCTTGGCAGCACCCTTCTCCGTCGACTTGCCTTCGTGCTCCAATGTGCCGCCGGCACTTTCGAGGTGGGCCCGCACGAACCACTGGAACTTCTCCAGCTCGACGGCCTGATCGATGAGAATGTCCTGTGTCACCGGGTCGAGTTCCTCGGTGGCCTCGATGGCCTTGCGGACGTCCTCGATAACACCGTCGTAGACGACGTCGAGTGCGGCGAGATGAGCCTGGACGGTGTCGCGGCCGATGGAGTAGTCGTCCCACGTGCGGTCTTTGAGGATCGCACCGGGCGTACCCTGCGGTGATGCGCCGAGCGTGGCGATCCGCTCGGCAACCTCGTCGGCGTACCCGCGGACCAGTTCGACCTGCGGATCGATCATCTCGTGGACGCCGATGAAGTTGGGGCCCACGACATTCCAGTGCACATGCTTGAGCGTCAGGTGCAGGTCGTTGTAGGTGCTCAACTGCTTTTGCAGCAGGTCGGCAACCTTGCGGCTCTTCTCGTGCGACAGGCCGGGGATGGTGAACTTGGAACCCATGTATCGCTCCCTTCCTGTTCTGGCTTCACGACGCCACATACCCGGGTTCTGGGGGTGATAATCGCCCACCGCCGTCACAACTTGCTGATGTTCTGAACCGGAAGCCGCGCGCCGCGCCGCGGTTCGTAGGCCAACCCGCTGGCCTCGAGCATGCGCACCACGCGGTAACGGTGCGGGCGCATCGGTTCGAGTAGCTCCACCATTCCGGCGTCGTCGACCGGCGCTCCGATCAGTGTCCAGCCGATCATCTTGGCGACGTGGTAATCGCCGATCGAGAGCGCGTCGGCATCGCCGAAGGCTCGCTGGGCGACCTCCGCCGCCGTCCACACGCCCACACCGGGCAGCGTGGTGAGCGCTTCGCGCGCCTTCGCCGCGGGGCGGGCAGACAACCGTTCCAGCGCAGCCGCGCGCTGCGCGCAGCCGACGATCGTGCGGGCGCGGCCGGGGTCGACATTGGCCCGGTGAAACTCCCAGGACGGGATCCGCCGCCACACCTCGGCCGAGGGCGGCACTCGCATCCGCGCGGGCGCGGGCCCCGGTGCCGGGGTGCCGAACTTCGTGACGAGCAGCCGCCAGGCGCGAAACGCATCGGCGCCCGGAACCCGCTGCTCGATGACGGCCGGGACCAAGGCCTCGAGCACTCGCCCCGTGCGGCCCAGCCGCAGCTGCGGCACCCGCATCCGAGCCGCCTCCACCACCGGGTGGTCGGGACGGAAATCGCGCGCGTCGTCGTCGAGACCCAGCAGTGCGGGCAGTGCGTCGGTGAACTCCTCGGCGCCCTCGCCCCACGCCTGGCAGGCAACCGCGTCGGGGGCGACGCGGCGGATCCTCGCGGTGACCGGACCACTGGCTTGCAGGCTGGTCCGCCAGATCGCCCGCTCGGCGTCGAGCTGGTAACACGGGTCACCCGGCCCGCGTCGCTGCGGCGCCAACGTCATACCCGGGCTGGCCGGACCGGGGAAGCTCAGCGTGCGCTCTTTCGCGTCCACCGTCAGTCCGGGTCGACGGTGATATCGGCTTTGGCGGGGTAGAACGCGACGTGCCCGGCGATCGCGGCGACCGCGGGATAGGGTGCCTCGTAGGTCCAGATCGCATCGTCGACAGTTGTACCCGCAGCGGTGACGCTGTAGTAGCCGGCCTCCCCCTTGTATGGGCAGTACGTGTGGGTCTCGGTTCGGGCCAGGACCGCCGGGTCGACGTCGCCGATCGGAATGTATTGCACGACAGGATAAGTGGATTCGGCAAGGCCGAGGGCGGCGCGGGTGTCGGCGACGACCTCACCGTTGACCCGGACCTGCACCCGGCCATTGGTCGGGGTGATCGTGATCGGATGCTCGGCGGTGGGCTGCTTGATCTCTCGTGTGCTCATCGGTGAATCTCCTCAAGTCGACGTAGTCCATGCAACACCGCGGGCCATCCATGATTCCCGTCAGGGCCGCCGGGCGATGGCGTCGGCGACAACCGCGATCGGCGACGTGGTCGCCCGCCCGCCGTCTTCGTGCCGGTCGGCCACCTTGTAGGCGGTGTACATCCCGCGCACGCCGAGCCAACGGAACGGCTCCGGTTCCCAGGTCCGCGAGTGATGCCCGACCCACGGCAGCCCGGTCAACGGTGTGGATCGTTTGAGAACCAGGTCGGTCAGGGTCCGCCCGGCCAGATTGGTCGCCGTCACGCCGTGCCCGACGTAGCCGCCCGCTTCACCCAGTCCGGTCGCGGGGTCCAGGCTGACGCCGGCCGACCAATCGCGCGGCACACCCAATACACCGCACCAGCCGTGCGCGATCGGGACGCCTCGGGTCTGCGGCAGGACGGTGTTGAGCACCCCGGTCAGGTAGGCAATGGTGTCCGCGCCGACGGCGCCGTCGCGGTCGATGCGGGAGGCGTAGCGGTACGGCACCGCCCGGCCGCCGATCGCGATGCGGTTGTCGGCGGTGCGCTGTGCGTAGAAGAACCCGTGGGCCAGGTCGCCGACGGTTTCGCGACCCTCCCAGCCGATGTTTGCCCAGATCTCGCCGGACATCGGTTCGGTGGCGATCATCGCGCTGTTCATCGGCAGCCAGCGCCGGCGCAGGCCGCGCATTCTCGGCGTGAAGCCCTCGGTGGCACGCAGCACGATCGGCGCCCGCAGCGTACCCATCGGCGTCTGCGCCCGCCCCGGGCTGATCTCGGTCACCGGGGTCTGCTCGTAGATCGTGACGCCGAGGCGCTGCACGACATCGGCCAGCCCACGGGCCAGCTTCGCCGGCTGGATCCGCGCGCAGTGCGGGTTGAAGGAGCCGAGCACCAGGCTGTCGACCCGTACCCGCGCGGCGGCTTCGGCGGCGCTCAGCACCTCGATGCCGTCGATTCCCCATTCGCGGTCCTCGTCGGCTTCGGCGCACAGCCGGCGGGCCTGGGCCGCGTTACGTGCGACCTCGAGGTTTCCGCCCTTGACGATGTGCGCGTCGATGTTCTCCCTGGCCGCCACCGCGATGACTTCGTCGACGGCCGCGTTGAGGGTCTGCTGCCAAGCCACCACGCTGTCGCGACCGTACCTCTTGGCCAACAGTCCACGATGGCCCGGCGCCAGCCCCGACAGCCAGCCGCCGTTGCGGCCGGACGCGCCGAACCCGGCAAAACGCGCCTCCAGCACGGTGATTCGCAGCGAGGGGTCGGCCTGCTTCAGGTAGTAGGCGGTCCACAGCCCGGTGTAGCCGGCGCCGACGATGCAGACGTCGGCATCGCGGTCGCCCGGCAGGGCGGGGCGCGGGTGGGGCAGTTCGGTGAACCAGTGCGAGACGGCACCGTTGATCGTGGACATGGTTCGAATCTAGAACGCGTAGCGGTGGTACTGCGCCATCATTCTCAGCGCGGGCACTTTACCCATCACCCGGGCCATGATGCGGTAATCCAGGGACACGCCCCGAAAGGCGTCCGACTCGAACGGCGACACCCAGGCCAGCAGTCGCACGCCCGGCACCGCCGCGACGATCTCGCCGGGACTGTTGATGCCCCAGTGCAGTGTCGACCCTGACCGGCGCACCACGGAGTTCACCCACTGGCTGCGAATGCCGAACCGGTTGAACGCATCGAATTGCAGCTCCCCGGACGGGAGATGCGCGACGATCCGGCGTAGCAGTGCGATGCCGTCGGATTCGGTGAGGTACATGGTCAGGCCCTCGCCGAGGGCAAGCACCGGACGATCGCCGGGGATCTCGTCCAGCCAGCCCGGATCGGTGACCGAGGCGGCAACCCGGTGATAGTGCGGCCGCGGCGGGTAGATCTGTTCGCGCAGTTCCATGATCGACGGGTAGTCGATGTCGTACCACTCGATGCCCGGCCCCGGATCGAGCCGGTAGACCCGGCTGTCCAGGCCCGCGCCGAGATGCAGGACGACGGCGCGGTCGTGGCAGGCCAGGAACTGACGTGCCCAGACGTCGAAGTGCAGCGAACGGGTGGTGACCGACGGTGACATGCGGTCGGTGATCGTTGTCTTGGTCCAGTCGTAGTCGATGCGATCCACCGCATCCTTGGCCCAGACATCGCCGAGGATCGGCTGTTGTCGCTGTGCGTCAAGGGCTTTCGCGTACAACGTCGCGAGCATTGTCTGCTGCGGTCCGCTCAGATCGACCGGGATCTTCGACACTCGGTTCAGGCTAGTCCCCTATCAACCGGTGATACGAGCAGTGCTAGGCGCCGGTTCAGTCCCGCTTTGCTGCCTTCGCCTGCCGCTTGGCTTCCCGCAACCCGACCCAGAAGCGGGCGGCCGCCCGGACGGACTCTTCCACCGGGCGGGGTTGCCAACCCAATTCGCGGACGGCCTTGCTGTGATCCAGTGGGCCCTCGGCGCGCATCAGCCGCAGCGAGCCCAGCGACAGCTTCTCGTCGGTCTTCTGCAGCCGGGCTTTGGCGGTGCCCAGTGCGGCCAGCGCGTAGGCAAGCGGCAGCGGGATCGTCTTGGCGGGCGGCGGAACCCCGGCCTCCACGGCCGCGATCCGGGCCACCTCGGCGTTGCTGATCATCTTCTCCGAGATCAGGTAGCGCTCGCCGACCCGGCCGCGCTCGGCAGCCAGGATCATCGCGCGGGCGGCGTCTTCGACCCCGACGGCTTCCAGCTCGATGCCGCCCATGACGAAGGGCAGCTTGCCGAATGCCGCCCCGGCGATGATGGCGCCGTGCGGGGTGCGGCCCCAGTCGCCGGTGCCATAGGTGGTCGAGACGCACATCGCGATCGCGGGCAGGCTGTGCTCGCGCGCGTAGCGCAACACCAGTTCCTCGGCCTGCACCCGGGACCGGACATACGGCGTCAGGCCCTGGTCGGAGATGATGTCGGTCTCGCTCGCCGTCTTGCCCCGCTGACGCCCGACTGTGACATAGCTGCTGGTGAAGATGAAGCGATGCAGCCCAGCGTCCCTGGCGAGATCCAAGACGTTGCGGGTGCCCTCGACGTTGGTGTGGAACAGCGGCGCGGGATCGCGCAGCCAGCCGCGGGTGTCGACGACGCAGTAGTAGACGTCGTCGACACCGGCCATCGCCTCGCGCAGGACGTCGTTGTCCCAGATGTCGCCGACGAACCGGTGCACGTCGAGGTCGTCGATGGAGATCGTGGAAGCGTTGGGACGCACCATGACTCGGACCTGGTGGCCATCGGCCACGAGTTGACGGGTGACGTGCGAGCCGAGGAACCCGTTGGCTCCGATGACGAGCTTGGCGCTCACTTCATGCCTCCGTTGGCGCGCATCCAGGCGGCGGCCTCCTCGTCGAGGGTGCCCAGCTTCTCGGCCTTCTTGCACCACTTCATGCCGGCTTGCAGGAACCGCAACGGGTTGTAGATGTCCTCCTGGCGCGACCACAGTCCGTCACCGGCGTAGGTGACGATCGAGATGTTGGTCGCACTGATGATCGTGCCGTCGCCGGGATCGCGCATCGGGTTGTCCAGCTCGCAGATGACCCGGCCGGTGTCCTCGTCGTACACCGTCCACAGCGACGGAAACTCCGTCATGTAGCTGCCGGGAAAGCTGCCCATGGTCTTGGTGATCCAGGCCCGCACCTGGTCACGGCCCTTCATCGTGCCCATCGCGTGCTCGATGTAGTCGACGTCGGGGGTGTAGTGACTCACCCAGGCATCCCAGTCCTGAGTTCGGGCCGCGTCGGCGACCGTCTGCTCGAAAACGGCAAAAGCTTCGGTCAGTTCTTCACGGGAGAATCGCGCCACAGCTTCAAACTAGAACAAGTTCTAGTAGGCATGTCGCGAACCGTCCCGATTCGGGATCAGCGGTCGGTCTTGCGACGGTTGCGGCCCTTGGCGGCATACAGCCTGGCGTCGGCTTGCGCAGACAACGTCGCGACGTCGGCGGTATCCCCGCGCTGTGAGGCCATCCCGACGCTCGTGTCGGGGGTGTGTTGCCCGACGTCGGCGACGAACCGCTCCGCAGCCGACGCCGCAGCTTCGGTGCGGCCAGGGATGCACACGGCGAATTCGTCGCCACCGAGGCGGGCCAGCACCGCATCGGGCGGCAGCAGCTCGCGCCAGCGACGCGCGTGACTGGCCAGGTGCTCGTCACCGGCGAGATGGCCAAGGGTGTCGTTGATCTGTTTGAAGCCGTCGAGATCCATGACCACGACCGAGATCGTCGACGTCGACGACCGCCAGCGCCCCAGGAGATCTCGCGTGGCGATCTCCCATCCGGCCCGGTTCAGCAGACCGGTCAGCGGGTCGGTGCAGGCACTGGTGACCAGAGCACGCATCACGAGTCCGAACGACTCACCCGCACCGACGATCGCGATGACCCAGATGAGGTAGTCGATGTAGAGCTTGGGCATCGGCGCAACGGCCAGCGCCCCGACCGCGGCGAGCGTGAGAAACCCGATCAGCACCATGGCCCGCCGGGGTGGATAGAACGCCCGCAGATACATCGCCAGGAACATCGGCGCGATCAGGCAGGCCAGCTCGGCGCTCATCGCGATGTGGAACGCCATCACCAAGGGCGTCGCGATGATGGCCGCCAGGGTTGCCGGCCCCGGCTTGTCCGGCTTGATCGCGAGCCAGGCCAGGGCCGCGACGCCGAGCACGATCGCCAGAATGCCCCCGGTCGGATTTCCGTACAGCAGATCCTTGCGGACGCGCAGG
The DNA here is from genome assembly GCA_000230935.2 of Mycolicibacterium rhodesiae JS60. Taxonomy (GTDB): domain Bacteria; phylum Actinomycetota; class Actinomycetes; order Mycobacteriales; family Mycobacteriaceae; genus Mycobacterium; species Mycobacterium rhodesiae_B. The sequence goes on along the minus strand of AGIQ01000002.1, from coordinate 576,299 downwards.
ACACTGAAGACCACGCCGTAGGTGTAGAGGAAGGTCGTGAGACCCAGATAGATGCGCAGCAACCGGATCTGCTGGGCACCGTGAAAGTCGCTGCCGGTGTAGGCGAGCAGCTTTACCCGAGCCATGCGATCCCGCCTCCGACACACACGGGTCCGCAGATTTGGCGAAGCGACATCACGCCGAACTTTCCCGGTCAGACCCGGCCTCGTTGCCGGCCGGCCAATTGTGACACCGAGCCTCGCGGGCTGCAGCGCGCGTCAGGTCTGACGGAACTGTGACATGGGAACTATCTGAATGGCAGTTGAGGTTGAATCGGGCATGTCGCACGACTATCACCGCAATCCCACTGCCGTGTCCGCACTCTCCCCCGAGCAGTATCGGGTGACGCAGGAGAACGGCACCGAACGCCCCTTCACAGGTGAGTACTGGGACAACCACGAGCCGGGGATCTACGTCGACGTCGTCTCGGGCGAACCGCTGTTCGCCTCGGTCGACAAGTTCGACAGCGGCTCCGGGTGGCCGAGTTTCACCAAACCGATCACTGCGTCCAACGTCGTGACCAAACGGGACTTCAGTCATCTGATGGTCCGCACCGAGGTCCGTTCGGCCAATGCGGACAGCCATCTGGGACACGTCTTCAAAGACGGGCCGCGCGCGCAGGGAGGGTTGCGCTACTGCATCAACTCCGCTTCGCTGAAGTTCATCCACCTCGACGACCTCGAGGCACAGGGCTACGGCGATTACATCCAGCTATTCAAGGAGGACGCGTGAGCGATACGAAGAGGGCGATCCTGGCCGGCGGCTGCTTCTGGGGCATGCAGGATCTGATCCGTAAGCAGCCCGGCGTGGTGACGACGCGGGTCGGCTACACCGGCGGCCAGAATGACCATCCCACCTACCGCAACCATCCCGGCCATGCCGAGGCGATCGAGATCGTCTACGACCCGGCCCAGACCGACTTCCGTGCGCTACTGGAGTTTTTCTTCCAGATCCACGATCCGAGCACGAAGAATCGGCAGGGCAATGACGTCGGCACCAGCTACCGCTCGGCAATCTTCTACCTCGACGACGAGCAGAAGCAGGTCGCTCTGGACACCATCGCCGACGTGGACGCCTCTGGGCTGTGGCCGGGCAAGGTGGTCACCGAGGTGACCCCGGCCGGCGATTTCTGGGATGCCGAGCCGGAGCACCAGGATTACCTGCTGCACTACCCGAACGGCTACACCTGCCACTTCCCGCGGCCGGGCTGGAAGTTACCGAAGCGAGCCGAGGTCTAGGGCCACTTTCTCCGCCGAGCAGACGCAAACGACTCCGAAAACCGGCGTGTCGCGGGTCCTTTGCGTCTGCTCGCGCTAGGGGGTGGGCACGCTACGTCGGTAGACGGCGACGCGCCCGCCCTTCTTCGGGACAAAGGCCACTCCGCGTGAGTGCCATTTCTCGCCCGGCGCACTCGTGGTTGCAATCGTGAAGTTGCGCAACACCGTCCGCAGGACGACGTCCATCTCCATGTTGGCGAAGGCAGCGCCGATACAGCGCCTGGTACCGCCGCCGAACGGAACCCAGGCAAAGGTATTGGGCTTGGTGTCGACGAATCGCTGTGGATCGAAACGCTCCGGATCGGGGAACATCTCGGGGTTCTCGTGCAATTGACTCAGGCTGACCATCACCGAATAGCCTTGCGGTATCCGCCATTCGCCCAATTCGTAGATCGGCGCCATGACGTGACGGCCGGAGAAGTCGATGACCGTACGGTTGCGCTGGACCTCGTAGATGACGGCCTGACGATACGAGTTCTCGTCGGTGTCGGCCTCGGCGACCAAGCGGCGCAACACCTCCGGATGCCGCGAGATCCGCTCGAAGGACCACGCCAGGGTGGAAGCCGTGGTCTCGTGTCCGGCGGCCAGCAGCGTCAGCAACTCGTCGCCGATCTCACCGCGTGTCATCTTCGAGCCGTCTTCGTAGCTGCTGCGCAGGAACAGCGACAGCACGTCGGTGCGATCCTCGAAGTTCGGGTCCGCCTGCGCCCTACAGATCAAGGTGTCGACCAGGCCCTCGTACTCACGACGGAACCGTGCGAGCTTTCCCCAAGGTGTCCAAGACAATTCACGCTTCGGTGCCGGTAGTACGGCAAGCCGCGAGCCCAAGGTCACCCACCGCGGGATCAGGTCACGCAAGCGCTCCAGCTCGGCACCATCGGCACCGAAGATCGCCCGCAGGATGATGTTGAGGGTGATGTGCATCATCGGCTCGATGGTGGCGAACTCTATTCCCTGTGGCCATGATTCGACTTCCCGCAGCGTCTCCTCGACCACGATCTGTTCGTAGGCCTTGATGCTCTTGCCGTGGAACGGCGGGGTGAGCAGCTTGCGGCGAACCCGATGCTCGACGCCGTCCAGGGCGAACACCGAGCCGGGGCCCAGAAGCCGGCTCAGGTTGGGCTGGATGTTGTACAACACGTCGGGACTGGTGGTGAAGATCTGCTTGGTCAGCGCGGGGTCGGTGACCACCACGGTGTTCCCGAAGACCGGCACCTGCAAGGTCAGACTGCGCCCGTAACGGCGGCTCAGCCACTCCGTCGTCGGCCGGCGTGCAGCGACGAAAGCGAGCTTGAGCAGGGCACTCGGCAGACCCGGACGCGGCGGCAGCTTCGGCTCGGTGGAGACCGGACGATCGACAGTTGGCGCTTCGCTCATCGGTGAGGCCCTCCCAAGCACTGACGTGGTACCGCGTTGTACCACGAGGTTGTGAGGTACGGTACCCTTCGGTACCAGCGATGACAAGAGCATTCCCCCGGAAAGGAGATCTGATGACCACGACGGCTGTTGACGGCGCGGTGGCCGTCGGACCCGATCACGACTTCCGGCGGCGGCTGCTCGAGGGGATGGCGGCCTCGATCGAGGAGCGGGGGTACCGCGACACCACGGTTGCCGACATCGTCCGGCACGCCCGGACGTCGAAGCGCACCTTCTACGGTCAGTTCCCGACGAAGGAAGACTGCTTCGCCGAACTGCTCACGACCAACAACGACGAACTCATCGAGGCCATCAGCGCTGCCGTCGATCCGCAGGCGCCCTGGCGCGAGCAGGTCCGGCAGGCGGTCGTCACGTACGTCGACCACATCGACGAGCGGCGGGCGATCACGTTGAGCTGGATCCGCGAACTGCCCGCCCTTGGCGAGTACGCCCGGCCGACCCTGCGCCGCGGGTTTGCCCGCCTCGCCGCGATGATCGTCGACCTGTCGTCGAACGAAGGCTTCCGCTCCGCTGGTCTGCCCCCGATTTCCCGTGCGGCGGCGGTCATCCTGGTGGGTGGCCTCCGCGAACTAACGGCACAAACCGTGGAGGACGGCGACCCCGTCACCGACATCATCGAGCCCGCGCTGGCCGTCTCACTGGCGCTGCTTGGCCCGAAAACTCTTGGTTGAGAACGACTTCTCAAACCATTCGCGGCACGACGAACGCGAACGCCCGCGGAAAGCCCAGCCGTGCCAACCGGCCCCGGCGGATGTCGTCGACTGGAATGTCCAGCAGTGCACCGGAGGACGGTTCGTAGCAACGGAATACCGCTCCCTCGAGTTCGGTCAACAGCACCCAATGCCGGGGTAGGACCGTACCGATCAGCATGGCCACCGGCCAGCCGGCCGCCACGGCGACGCACACGTCGGACAGCCGGTCGGCGCAGCGGGCCGGTCGCCAGCGGTACCGCACGCCACGGGATGCGCTGTGCACGGTCAGTGCCCGGGCCACGCCCGCGGGCGTGGCCCCCAGCGCTCGCGGCCACACCACATTGATCGCGCGGTGCACCCGCCCCTGCTCGGCGTCGAACCACGGCTGCGAGTCCCGCGAGCGCAGCGGGCCGCCGTAGTCGGGGTCCAGCAGGGCGCCGGCCATCACCGCGACGCTGGGGCCGCAGCTGACCCCGTCGCGCTGGTGCGGCCAGCTCACGACGGCGGGAAGCCGCCGGTGGCCACCGGACCCCACCGTTGCGGTGTCACCCGGATCAGGCACTTGCCCTGCTTGACCATCGCCTCGCGGTAGTCGTCCCAATCCGGGTGCTCGCCGGCCACCGCCCGGAAGTAGTCGACCAGCGGCTCGACCGCGTCGGGCAGGTCGATCACCTCCGCGGGGCCGTCGATCTGCACATAGGCGCCGTCGAACTCATCGGACAGCACCACCACGCTAGCCCGGCCATTGCGGCGGATGTTCACCGATTTGGCTCGTCGGGGGTAGCTGGAGATCACCAGGCGGCCGTGCTCGTCGACACCGCCCGTGACCGGTGAACTCTGCAGTGCGCCGTCGAGGCGGAAGGTGGTGAGCACCATGTGGTGTCGGGGCCGCACGAAGTCCAGCAGCGTGTCGAGGTCGACGGCCTCAGCTTTGGCGATCCTGGGCATGATGGCCACTCTAGCCACTGTCGACGACCGCCCGGCGTACGTTTGTGACTGACCTGAGGAGGACGCCATGGCCACGATGCGTGCCGAGCGCTTTTATGCCGACACTAAAACCGTTGTGCTGGAGGATGTTCCGATCCCCGAGCCCGGTGACGGCGAGGTACTGGTCAAGGTGGCGTTCTGCGGGATCTGCCATTCTGACCTCAGTCTCATCAACGGCACCTTCCCGGCCCGACGCCCCGTGGTTACCCAGGGCCACGAAGCCGCGGGGACCATCGCCGCGCTCGGCCCGGGCGTCACCGGATGGTCGGAGGGCGACCGGGTCGTCGTCGCCGCCGGCCGGCCATGCGGGACGTGCGCCACCTGCCGTCGCGGTGATCTGGCCAACTGCATGCGAATTCAGCTGATGGCCTTCGCCTACGACGGCGCATGGGCGGAATACACCGTCGCGCAGGCCTCGGGGTTGACCCGGGTGCCCGACAACGTGCCGCTGGAGCAGGCCGCGATCCTCGCCGACGCGGTGTCGACGCCGTTCGGCGCGGTCGTGCGCACCGGCAAGGTCGCGGTCGGTGAATCCGTCGGCGTGTGGGGTGTCGGCGGCGTCGGCACGCACGTCGTGCAGCTGGCCCGCCTGGTCGGCGCCGTGCCGGTGATCGCCGTCGACATCAATCCCGCCGTGCGCGATCGCGCGCTGGAACTCGGGGCCGACTACGCATTCGATTCCCGCGACCCCGATTTCGCCGACAAGCTGGCCGAAGCGACCGGTGGCCGCAAGCTCGACGTCGCGTTCGATGCGGTCGGGCTGAAAGTCACCTTCGAGCAGGCACTGGACTCGCTGACGATGGGCGGTCGACTCGTCGGGGTGGGCATGAGTGCCGAGTGCCCGACGATCGGGCCGACGTCGATGTTCAACCTGGTGCAACGCCAGGTGCTCGGCCACCTCGGCTACCACAACACCGACATCGAAACGCTGGCGCAGTTGGTGTCCCGCGGGCGGCTGGATCTGACGCGCTCGATCAGCCAGATCATCCCGCTCGAGGACATCGCGGACGGCATCCGCATCCTCGAGCACTCCGAGGGAAATCCGATCAGGGTGCTCGTAGCGCCGTAGCCCAGGTACTACGTGTCGCCTCGCTCGTGGAGTAAGGTGCTGAACGGCTCCGGGAAGTCTGGTCGGAATTGATATCCGCCGTTGTGCGGTGGCGGCCGATCGGCGCGCCACGCGCACCCATGAGAGGGGCCAGTCAGGGATGCGCGACTCCGACGTCATCAGCGTTCGGGACCTCACCTTCCACTATCCGAAGTCGGCGAAGCCGGCGATCCGGGAGATGGACTTCACCGTCGGTCGCGGCGAGATCTTCGGGTTTCTCGGCCCCAGCGGTGCCGGGAAGTCCACCACCCAGAAGCTGCTGATCGGTCTGCTGCGCGGGCACGGCGGAACGGCATCGGTGTGGGGCAAGGATCCGTTGGAGTGGGGCCCCGACTACTACCAACGCATCGGCGTGTCGTTCGAATTACCCAACCACTACCAGAAGCTTAGCGGCCTGGAGAACCTTCAATTCTTCGCCGCGCTCTACGACGGCGACACCCGGGACCCCGCCGGGCTGCTCGACGCCGTCGGGCTGTCAGAGGCCGCGAACATCCGGGTTGGCAAGTACTCCAAGGGAATGCAGATGCGCCTGACCTTCGCAAGAGCGCTTCTCAACAATCCCGAACTGCTATTCCTCGACGAGCCGACCTCCGGGCTCGATCCGGTGAACGCACGCACGGTCAAAGACATGATCCGCGACTTGAAGGCAACCGGGCGCACCGTCTTTCTGACCACACACGACATGGCGACCGCCGACGAGTTGTGCGACCGGGTGGCCTTCGTCGTCGACGGGCGGATCGTCGCGCTCGACACGCCCTCGGAATTGAAGATCGCGCGAAGCCAGCGCGTGGTCCGCGTGGAATACCGCGGTACGGACGGGGGTTTGGCGAGCGCCGAATTCCCCATGGCCGGCCTGGCCGACGATCCAGCGTTTCATGGGCTGCTGCGTGACCATCACGTGGAGACCATTCACAGCAGGGAAGCCAGCCTCGATGACGTGTTCGTCGAGATCACCGGAAGGCAGCTGACGTGACGCGGCTGGCACATGCCCTCCGGCTCGAAGTGATTCTGCAAGTCAGACAACGCTTTCTGCATGCCGCCGTCTTCTCCGGCCTCATCTGGCTGGCGGTGCTCCTGCCGTTGTCGCCTAACCTGCGTCCGGTCGCCGAGCCGTACATCCTGCTCGGCGATACCTGCATCATCGGGTTCTTCTTCGTCGCGGGAACGGTGTTCTTCGAGAAGCAGGAACGCACGCTCAGCGCGCTGGTGTCGACCCCGCTGCGATTCTGGGAGTATCTGGCGGCGAAAGTGACTCCGTTGGTGGGAATCTCACTGTCGGTCGCATTGGTCGTCCCGACGATCAGCCACGGATTCGGCTACCGACCGCTTCCCCTGATCGTGGGGACTGTGCTGGGAACCACCCTGATGCTGCTTGTCGGCTTCACCACCTCGCTTCCATTCGCCTCAATCAGCGATTGGTTTCTGGCGGCGGCGATTCCGCTCGCGGTGCTCACCGTGCCGCCGGTGCTCTTCTTCTCGAATGTGTGGACCAGCGGGCTGACATATCTCGTCCCTACCCAAGGCCCGCTCCTGCTGTTCGGCGCCGCGTTCGATCAGGTCTCGCTTGCACCATGGCAGATCGGGTACTCGCTCGCGTACCCGCTCGCCTGGGTGGTCGTCCTGTCGTGCGCCGCACGTTACATGTTCACCCGGTACGTGATCGCACAGTCAGGAGGGCTGTGATGCCGAGACCTGCTTTGATGCGCGTGGGGGCGGTACTCGCGTTCGGCCGCAACGACATTCGCGGTACGTACCGCGACCCGCTGTTGGTGATGATCGTGGTCGCACCGGTCATCTGGACCACCGGTGTCGCGGTCTTGACGCCCCGCTTCACCGCCATGCTGGCGCAGCGTCACAACTTCGATCTCGTTCCCTACTACCCGCTCGTGCTGACCGCGTTCCTGCTCCTCACCAGCATCGCGATCGTCGGCGGGCTGGCCGCCTTTCTCGTACTCGATGAGGTCGACGCCGGCACACTGGCTGCGCTGCGGGTGACGCCGGTCCCACTCGGCGGATTCTTCGCCTACCGGGCCGCCACCGTCGTCGTGGTGACCGCGGCCTACGTCGTCGCGACGATGTCGTTCAGCGGCATCCTGGCACCCGGCGTCGCACCCGCGCTGGTTCCGATTGGGCTGTTGGCCGGGCTGTCGGCGGTGGTGACGCTGCTGTTGATCATCACATTGGCGAGCAACAAGATTCAGGGTCTGGCGGCACTACGCGGACTTGGCATGCTCATTGCCGGCCTGCCCTGCCTGCCGTGGTTCATCCACTCGAACTGGAGTCTGCTGTTCGGTGTGCTGCCGCCGTACTGGGCCGCGAAGGCGTTCTGGCTGGCCAGCGAACACGGCACCTGGTGGCCATACCTGCTTGCCGGGACCGGCTACAACCTGGCCATCGCCTGGCCGCTGTTTCGTCGCTTCGTCGCCAAAAACACCTGACCTGTCTCGATGACCGGAGTAAGCGATGGGAAATCCAGCCGAACAGACCGCGATCGGACCGATGATCGTCGTGGCCGCCGACCAATACGAGCCGGTGCCCCTGGTGCACGACCCGTGGGCAGCACAACTGCTGCCGACGTCCGGGCGGGTGGCGGCCGCCCTCACCCGGTGGTCGCCGGTGCGCAGCGCATTGAAGTCGGCCACCGACAAGAAGCTCGAAGGCGGATGGGCGAGCTTCCTGTGCCGCAAGCGCTATATCGACGACCAGCTGCGTACGTCGATCGCCAAAGGTGTTGACGCCGTGGTGATTCTGGGTGCCGGGTATGACACCCGAGCAGTCCGGCTACCGGAGTTGGCCGGCATCCCGGTGTACGAAGTCGACCTGCCCGCCAACACCAGGCGCAAGGGCGCCGCGCTGCACCGCGCGTTCGGCCGAATCCCGCCCGATGTCACGCTGGTGCCCGCCGACTTCGAGACCGACGATCTCTCCACGAGCCTCTGGCGAGCCGGATTCGGCACCGACCGACGCACGTTCTACGTCTGGGAGGCGGTGACGCAGTACCTCACCGAGGCAGCCGTGCGCCGAACGTTCGACCATCTCGCCCAGGCGGCAGCCGGTAGTGGGCTCGCGTTCACCTTCGTCCGGAAGGACTTCCTCACCGGGCAACACACGTACGGGGCCGCCCGGGCCCGCCGCCAGTTCGTCGTCGACAACGAGCTGTGGCGCTTCGGGCTCCAGCCCGAGCAAGTGGGTCCGTTTCTCGCCGAGTACGGCTGGCGTGAGGTCGACCAGGTCGGTCCCGCGGATTATGCGGCCCGGTACCTGGACCCCGCCGGACGGCACACCGAGGTGTCCGAGATCGAGAGGGCCGTCTATGCCGAGCGCTGATCGCCCTTTCGACGCCCAGGAGCGGGTGGCGCTGTGCGATCTGTTCGACACGCTCGGACCGCACGCCGCGACCCTGCTCGACGGGTGGACCACCAAGGACCTCGCCGCCCACCTGCTGCTTCGGGAGCGGGACCCGGTGGCCGCGCCGGGCCTGGTTCTTCCCGGTCCCCTTGCCCGGTTGGCCGAACGCCGCACTGCGGCCATGGTCGAGCGGCGCGACTTCGGCTGGCTGGTCGGACGTCTGCGGTCCGGTCCGCCGCCGGGCTTCTTCCGGCTGCCGTGGGTCCGCTCCTTCCCCAGCCTCAACGAGTTCTTCGTTCACCACGAGGACGTCCGCCGGGCCAACGGGCTCGGCCCTCGCGAGGATCTGACGCCCGCGCTGCAGGCCGCGCTGTGGCGAAACGTTCAGCGCGGCAGTCGCTTCTTGAGTAGGCGCTTGCGCGGGGTGGGTCTCGACATCGTGTGGGCCGGGACCCCAGAGCGCATCGCGGTCCGGCCCGGCGAATCGACGGCGGTGCTCGGCGGGCCACCCGGCGAGCTGCTTCTCTATCTGTTCGGGCGTCAGGCTGCGGCGCAGGTCGAAGTCCTCGGACCGCCGTCCGCCGTCCAAGCCGTGCGGGGCGCTCGCTTCGGGATGTGAACGTCGGCGATCGTGACTAAGCTGGCGTGTTTCCACGAGGAGGGCACATGTCCGCCGAAGCGAAGAGCCCCGGCCACATCCGGCTGACATCGCACCGCGGTGCCGATGACGCTCTGCCGATCAGATGGGGTGCGCCCACCGCGGGCGAACGCGGACCGCTGATCGGAACCACCAGCACCCGCAGCCACCGCAATGTCATCGGCACTCACAGCGGGTCCTACAGTGTCTATCGCGCCCTGGCCGTCGCGGCCGGTGCGCTGTCCCGCGAGCACCGGGCGGACCTGACGAACACCTCCCCGACCGACAGCATCGGCCCCTACCCGCAGTGGAGCCGCCCCGGGGCGATCGTCAGCCTCGACCCGTGGGGCGCCATGGTCGCCGACGCGTTCGCCGCCGAGCTCACCGCCGGTCAGGACATCCGCCCGACGATCGCGGTCACCAAAGCGCACGTGATCCTGCCGGAGATCGCCGACGCGATCGACAAGGGCCGGCTGGTTCCCGACGGCACGGTGCTACTGCCCGGCGGCGCGGCGCTGGTCACCAAGGCCGCCATCGAGCCGGTCTGGTTCTTGCCCGGCGTCGCAGAACGATTCGGATGCAGCGAGGCACACCTGCGCCGAGTTCTGTTCGAAGAGACCGGCGGCATGTACCCCGAACTGGTCACCCGCTCCGACCTGGAGGTGTTCCTGCCACCGATCGGCGGGCAGACCCTCTACATCTTCGGCGCCCCAGGCGATCTCGCCGATCCCACGGTCGAGCTGACCGCCAGGGTGCACGACGAATGCAACGGTTCGGACGTGTTCGGCTCCGACATCTGCACGTGCCGGCCGTATCTGACGCATGCGATCGAGGAGTGCATCCTGGGCGCGCAGCACGGCGGGGTCGGACTGGTCGCCTACTCCCGCAAGGAAGGTCGCGCCCTGGGCGAGGTGACCAAATTCCTGGTCTACAACGCCCGCAAGCGCCAGCAGGGCGGCGACACCGCCGAGGCTTACTTTGCGCGCACCGAATGCGTCGCCGGCGTCCAAGACATGCGGTTCCAGGAGCTGATGCCAGATGTGTTGCATTGGTTGGGGATACAAAAGATTCACCGACTGGTGTCGATGAGCAACATGAAGTACGACGCCATCGTCGGCTCGGGCATCGAAGTGGGCGAACGGGTCAACATTCCTGACGAGCTGATCCCGCCCGACGCCCGGGTGGAGATCGACGCGAAGATGGCGGCCGGCTACTTCACGCCGGGACCGGTACCCGACGCCGACGAGCTGAAAAAGGCCAAGGGCCGCGGATTGGAGGGCTGATGGGCTCGGCCATCGAGGTCGACGTTGACAGCCCGGCCGGAGCCGCAGCGGTGCTGCGCAGCACCCCTGCCATCCGCGAGCGGGCTCGGCTGCTGACCGAACGGGCTCGCGCCGGTGACTCGGACTGGTTCACCGTGCACGACGACCGCCTGGACTCGGCCGCAGCGCTGGTCGCCGACGTCACTCGCGACAGCTATCCGGACCTGCAGATCCCGTTCCACAGTCGGTGGCGCCATTTCGAGGCCGGCGGCGTGAATCGCAAAGACTTCCTGGCCGGTGCCGACGCCACGGCGATGGTCGATCTCACCGTGGTCAGCGTGCTGCTCGATGCCGGCGCCGGTCCGGACTGGTCCTACCGGGAGCCGGGCACCGGGCTGCGGCTGAGCCGCTCGGAAGGCCTGGGGGTGGCCAGCTTTCACGCGTTCACCGCCGGACTGTTCTCGTCGGACCCCGGCGATCCGCTGCGCGTCGATGCCAGGGGCCTGGCCGGTCTGACCGTGCCCGAGCTCGCCGCTGCGTTTCAGGCCGACGCCGCGAACCCCTTGGTGGGGCTCGACGGCCGGGTGGCGATCCTGCGCCGTCTTGGTGCGGCCCTGTCCGCCGCGCCAGAGGTCTTCGGCGCCGACGGCCGGCCCGGCGGGTTACTCGACACGGTGCGCGCCCCGGGTCATGAGTCGGTGCGCGCGCACGCCATCCTCACCGCGATCCTGGCGTCGATGGCGCCAATCTGGCCCGGCGGCAGCATGATCGGTGATCAGCCGCTCGGCGATTGCTGGTATCACCCGGCGCTCGGCGGCCCCGGCCTGACCACGGGCTGGATGCCGTTTCACAAGTTGTCGCAGTGGCTGACCTACTCCCTGCTCGAACCGTTCGGGTGGGCGGGCGTCACGGTCACCGATCTCGACGAGCTGACCGGACTGCCCGAGTACCGCAACGGTGGCCTGCTGCTGGACACCGGAGTGCTGCGGCTTCGCGACTCCGATAGCGCCGCCCGAAGTTTCGCGCCCGCAGACGAATTGGTGGTCGAGTGGCGGGCACTGACGGTGACACTGCTCGACGAGCTGGCTCCCCTGGTCCGCGGCCGGCTTGGGGTGGACGCTCTGCAGATGCCGCTGGCGCGGGTGCTGGAGGGCGGTACGTGGGCGGCGGGCCGGCTACTGGCCCAGCAGTTGCGTGGGGGGCTGCCGCCATTGACCGTCGCCAGTGATGGCACGGTGTTCTGATGCGCGACGTCCACGTCATCGATCATCCGCTGGTCCAGCACAAGCTCACCTTGATGCGCCGGGCGGAAACGTCCACCAACACGTTCCGGCGGCTCGCCAACGAGATGGCCACGCTGCTGGCGTATGAGGTGCTGCGCGACACGCCCACCCAGAAGATCGAGGTGCGCACCCCGCTGGAGACGACGACCGGCACCGTCATCGACGGCAAGAAGCTGGTTTTCGTGTCCATCCTGCGGGCCGGTACCGGCATTCTGGACGGGATGCTGACCGTCGTTCCCGGTGCCCGGGTCGGCCACATCGGGTTGTACCGAGATCCGAAAACCCTTGTCGCCGTCGAGTACTACTTCAAGATGCCCAACGACCTGCACGAGCGCGAGGTCGTCGTCGTAGACCCGATGCTGGCCACCGGCAATTCCGCAGTGGCCGCGGTCGACCGGCTCAAGGAGTTCCGGCCCAAATCAATCAAGTTCGTTTGCCTGCTCACCTGCCCGGAAGGCATCGCCGCGCTGCACGACGCCCATCCAGAGGTGCCGATCTACACCGCCGCGGTAGACCGCGGCCTCGACGAACACAGCTATATCGTGCCGGGCCTCGGCGATGCCGGTGACCGGCTGTTCGGCACCAAGTAGGTGGACAGCCGTCAACGACGCGATGTGAGACAAGAAATGAGACAGCTCGACCAGCGGATATGAGACAAGGGAGCGCCGCACGCAAGAAGAGCTGGAGGAAGGCATGCGCCGCCCCTGCTGCTGGCCCGGGTGTAAGCACCGGGAACGCAACGGCATCGCCTAGTTGGATCGTCGCCGGGGGAATCGGCCACAGCACCCATCGCGGTACGGGCACCACCAGCGACACCTGACCATTCGCAGCGATATTGCGGGCCTTCTGCAAATGCCGGCGGGTCATCACGTACAGCGTCGTTCCGGAGCTGCCCAGCCCGTAGGTCACCCCGGCCGACGCGACATTACCGGCCGGGTCGCTGGTTGCGAGCACGGCGAAATGCTGGCGCCTGATTTCTCGCAGGACCCGCGCGTAGGAGAGCGGTCGTCCGGAGGTCACTGGCGCGGGTGCGCGCGCAGGACGTTGAGGCGCTGGTTGTACTCCGTCTCGTCGATCTCGCCGCGCGCAAATCGGGCTGCGAGCAGTTGCTCGGGTGATTCGCCGTACATCGGCGGCGAAGGAATGGATCGCGGCTGGGGGCCACCACTGGTGAATCGCACCAGCGCGACGATCCCCACGATGACGAGAATCCAGAACAACACCATTCCGACGGCCATGCCGGCGTATCCCCATCCACCCATGTCGTGGTCGTACCAAAACATCACGAATTTCTCCTTCCTGATCTCCTAGCCGGTGTAGTTCAAGGTGGTCATCATCCCGGCATCCATGTGATAACCGTTGTGGCAATGCAGCATCCATTCACCAGGGTTGTCGGCGACCATCCTGACCGCCACCGTCTGCATGGGGTTGACGATCACGGTGTCCTTGCGCGGGCCCGCACTGCCGTCCGCCTTCACCACTTGGAAAGTGTGCCCGTGCAGGTGCATCGGATGCCACATCATGGTCTCGTTGATGAACGTCAGGGTGGCGTTTTGCTCCTGACGCACGGTCAGCGGGATGGTCTGGTCGTACGGCCGGCCGTTGATCATCCAGTCGTAGTGCATCATCGTGCCCGACAGCCGGGCCTGCAAGTCGCGGTCGCTACGGTCGGGAAGCTGAAATTCCGTTGTGGCAGTGAAAGTCTGCACCGTTCCGACCGCCCCGGTGAGTTGCGGGGGCCGGAACGCGGCGTCTGGCGCGCTTCCGCTACCGGTGGACAACAGAGCGCGTGCGACGGCGTTCTTGCCTTCAGCGGCGGCGACGAGGGGGAACACCCCATCACCGGCGGTCACGATGACGTCGTAGCGCTCTCCCATGCCCAGCAGCAGGGCATCGACTTCGGTGGGCACGACGGGGAAGCCGTCAGTGTGGGTGACGGTCATGCGGTGGCCGGCCAAGGCGATCCGGAACGCGGTGTCGGCAGCAGCATTGATGATGCGAATCCGAATGCGGTGCCCGGGCTTTGCGCTGAATACTGTTGCTGCTGACGGTATCCGACCGTTGACGAGATAGTACGGGTAGCTGACGTCGCCGGCGTCACCGCCAAGGAGATCACTGGGTCCCACACCACCGACTCCGGGGGTCCCGGGCATCGACCCCATGCCACCCATACCCGGCATGTGCCCCATGCCACCCATTGACCGCAGTCCTGCGTAGATCTGTTCCGGACTGGTCCCCACGCCGGAGGTCCAGTCGTCGAGCATGACGATCCATTCGGCGTCATAGCGGCCGGGCTCGGCCGGGTCGTCGATGATGACCGGTACGTACAGCCCGTAGTCGGTGTCCAGCCCGGTGTGCGGATGGGCCCAATACGTTCCGGGATACGGCGAACTGAACCGGTAGGTGAAGCTGGCACCCGGACCGATGTTGGGACTGGCGGGGTGGGCACCGTCCATATCGTTGCGCAGCGCAAGGCCGTGCCAGTGCACCGAGGACGAATGATCGAGTCCGTTGTCGACGGTGACGGCGATCTCATCGCCGACATTGGCCCGGATCAGCGGACCTGGAACCTGGCCGTTGTATGCCAGAGTGCGCGCCCTGGTCCCACCCAAGTCGATATCGGCGGCGCCCGGCGTCAAGCGCGCGGTCACCGTCCGGCCGGTGTGCGGCCGGGCCGCCTCCGCCGCGCTGATCGCCTCCGGTGCAATGGATCCGCCCGGGGCACTAGCGGTCGTGGAATGGCTACAGGCCACCAACGCCGCACCACCGAGGACACCGGCGGCAAGAAAGCCACGCCGCGTCATGGGTGCTGCCATGAGGGGCCGTCGACTCTCCACCACTCCCGTCTTCTGGATTGTCACGAGTCCCAGACTGCGCCGGACCCACGGCGGGTTTGGTGTTGGTTCTGTGAAGATTCACTCAAGACCTGACCGGGTCGCGGCTGCGCGGCACGATAAGGGCATGGATCCCACATCGCAGGCCGCAGCGGGCAGTGCCGACCTGGGCTACCGCGCCCTGGTGGTCGATGACGAGAAGCCGTTGGCCGACGTCGTCGCCAGTTACTTGCAACGTGAGCACTTCGAAGTGACAGTGGCGTATTCGGGGGCCGACGCCCTGGAGCTCGCCCGGCAGGTCGACCCGGACGTGGTAGTGCTCGACCTCGGCCTTCCCGGCATCGATGGACTGGAGGTATGCCGGCAGCTGCGGACCTTCTCCGATGCCTACGTGGTCATGCTCACCGCGCGGGACACCGAGGTGGACACCATCGTCGGGCTGTCGGTCGGTGCCGACGACTACGTGACCAAACCATTCAGCCCCCGGGAGTTGGTCGCTCGGATCCGGGCGATGCTGCGCCGGCCGCGTTCGGTGAGCACGCCTGTCACGCCGGGCGCCGGGGCAGGAACCGGTGAGTTGCCGCCCCGGGTGTTCGGCCCGCTGACCATCGACGTGCCCAGTCGCCAGGTGTTCCTCGATACCGAGTTGATTCCGTTGACGCGCACCGAGTTTGACATCCTGGCCGCGCTGTCGTCGAGGCCGGGCGTGGTGTGGAGTCGCCGCCAGTTGATCGACGCTGTGTGGGGTGAGCCTTGGGTGGGCAACGACCACCTCGTCGACGTCCACGTTGGTCACCTACGACGCAAACTCACCGACAACCCGGCAGAGCCGAGGTTCGTCTTGACCGTCCGCGGGGTCGGCTATCGGATGGGATCCGGCCAGTGACCGCGCTCAGCGGATTCGGCATGCGTCGGCGCCTACTGCTGGCGCAGAGCTTGGTCCTCGTCGCGGGGGGAGTGACAACATGGGTGGTCGCATCGGTGGTCGGCCCGCCGCTGTTCCGCGACCACCTCCACATGGCCGGTGTGGCCCACGACTCCAACGAGCAATACCACGCTGAGCAGGCCTACCAGCACGCCACTGCGCTCTCCATCGGCGTTGCGATCACGGTCGCCGCCCTCACCGCTCTGATCGCCACCGTCTACCTGAGCCGACGCCTGCAGCAGTCCATCGCCGAGGTGTCCGCGGCCGCGTCGGCGGTCGCCGAAGGACGTTACGACATCCGGGTCGCCCCTCCTCGCCTTGGCCATGAGTTCGACGAGATGGCAACAGCTTTCAACCAGATGGCAGAACGGTTGCAGGCAGTGGAATCAACCCGCCGCCAGTTGTTCGGTGATCTTGCCCATGAGATCCGCACGCCCGTGGCCGTGCTGGAGGCCTATCTGGAAGCCGTGGAGGACGGCGTGAAGGCCCTGGATCAGCCCACCATCACGATGCTGCGCGAGCAGACCGGTCGCCTCGTGCGCTTCTCGGCCGACGTCGCCGCCCTGGCCCAAGCCGAGGAAGCTCATGCCACCATCGCGCCGGGATGGGTCGACGCAGACGAGGTCGCACGGTCGGTCGGTGCCGCGATGGCCGACCGCTATGCAGCCAAGAAGGTCGCGTTGACCATCCGGGTGGGCCGAGGGACCCGCCTGTGGGCGGACCGCCAGCGCCTGGCTCAGGTGCTGAACAATCTGCTGGACAACGCGTTACGCCACACCAGGACCGGCGGGCATGTTCGACTCAGCGCAGAGCGAACAGCCAACGAAGTAGTCTTCACGGTCAGCGATGACGGCGAGGGTATTGCGGCTGAGCATCTTCGACATGTCTTCGAGCGCTTCTATCGTGCCGACTCCGCGCGCCATCGCGGCCAGGGAGGTTCCGGCATCGGACTGGCCATCGCCAAGGCCTTGACCGAAGCACACGGCGGCACCATCATCGTGACCAGCCCCGGCCTCGGTGGCGGCACCACCTTCACGGTGTCGATACCCAGCCAGCCGATGGCCGGAGCCCGTCGCGGCAATCAACGCGAATCCGCCTGACGCGCGTTCGTTTGGACCTGAGGTCTCCTACAGCGAGCTCAGGATCTGGTTCATGGTGTCGATCTCCTTCTGCTGGCTGGTGGCGATCGCCTTGGCCAGGGTGACAGCGTCGGTGAATTGGCCGTTCTTGATCTCGTCCTGCGCCATGGCGATCGCGCCCTGATGATGGGCGATCATCTGGGTGAGGAATAGCTTGCTGGCCGCGACTCCTTGGGCGTTCTGCAACGCCTGCATATCCGCCGGCGACATCATTCCGTCCATTCCCGACATATCGCCCATTCCCGGCATACCCGGCATCGACGAACCGCTTGGCATCGGCATTGGCATGCCGCCATGATCGGGCGGCATGCTGCTTGTGGTGCCGCTCATGCCTGGCATGTTGTTCATTCCCGGCATACCCCACTGATTCAGCCAGCCCTGCATCTGGGCGATCTCCGGCCCTTGCGCGGCCTTGATCTGCTTGGCCAGGTCGACCACGCGTGGGTCGATACCCTGCTTGGCCAAGATCACGTCGCTCATTTCAATCGCCTGCTGATGATGCGGAATCATCATGTGGGCGAACATCATGTCGGCCTGGTTATGTGCGGCTGCCGGTGCCGCCGACGAGCTTTGGGCCGTGGCCGGCGCTGACGATGCTGCCTCCTTGGTTGCAGGGTTGCTACACGCCCCGATGGCGACCACCGCGGCGAACGCAGCCGCTCCGGTCACCATGATCTTTACCTGCTTCACAGCACATCCTTTCGTCCGATCGACCATTTCGGTCCACCAACTAGACTTCCCAGCCTCGATAGGGCTGCCCTAGTCGTTCTGTGAAGATTCGATAAAGAACGTCAGCCCTACACCCACTTCTGGCATTCTCGCCCTACCTATACCCCCTATAGGTATAGGCTGGGCGCGGGAGGAATAGATGATGAGCGTTGCCATTCGCGTTGCCGGGATGTCTTGTGGTCACTGCGTCGAAACCATTCGCCGCGCGGTCTCAGCACTGGGCGGAGTGACCCGAGTCGACGTCGACCTTGCCGGTGGCATTGTCACCGTCGATGGAGATTGTGGTGTGGAGGCGATTTCGGCAGCAATCGCCGACGCGGGTTACACCCCTGAGGAAGTAATTGCCCCGGCCCCGCGACCGCCATTGCCTCTGGCCGACTCCGCAGACAGCGGCCGTTGTTGCGGTTGACACCGGCTCGGGCGCCGGCCGGCTCACCCTTCGATAATGCGGGTCACGTACGGCGTCATCCCCGCAGTCCTTACGGGAGAGATTTTGACCGGTACCCCGGTCTGCTGAGCCTCGAGCATTTGGCCAGCGCCAAGGTATATCGCCTCGTGCTGGCTGCCACCCGGCCCCCAGAACAGTAGATCGCCCCGCCTGGCTTGCGCGGGCGGTACTTGGCGGCCCGCGTTGTACTGATCGCCCGACCACCGGGGCAGCAGCACGCCGACACCTGCGAACGCATACCGGGTAAGCCCCGAGCAGTCGAAACCGACTGTGCCGGCCCCGGAGTCGATGCCATTACTGGGGCCGGTGAGGCTACCTCCGCCCCACGAATAGGGAACGCCGATTTGGGTGCCCGCACGCCGTATCACGTACTCGATCGCTTGGGCCCCGGAGACCCGGCTTCCGGCAGCAGGAACGCTGCTGCCCTTATCGGCCAACCCCAGACTCTGGAGAAACGAGCGGCCGAGATCCATCGTGGTCTGGACGGCAAGTGTGCTAGCGCGAAGTGATGCGTTGGCGATCGCCAGTGGGTCGCCAGGAGCCCCCGCACTGACGACATTGGGAATCAGGGGATCCCAGGCCCCGGCGCCGGGTTCTGCGGCAGCAGGGATGGCAGGCTGGAGCAACAGCGCGGCGCCTAGGAGACAGATCAGCCGCATGATTCGCCGGTGAAGCATCCTCGATCACGTCCTTGCTTTCCTCAAGCGCGCATACGCGACGACGCCAGTGAAATCGATTGGCGCTGATAAGTACGTCTTCAACTAGTACGTAGTTACTACGTACTAGTTGAACGGTATCAGCGAGTGCCTGATGCTCACACCTGCATCTCATATCACTTCAGTAACGATCGCCACTGTGGGCGTGTCGAATTCGACAGAAGCGTCAGGTACCAGTGGCGCGAGGCTTACTTCTGGTCGGCCTTACCCGCTCGCCTTGCCAGGCGCCGCAACGCGGTGCGCAGACCCTCCGACTCTTCGGCATCCATCTGTTCGACGAAGTGAGCGAGCACCAGTTCAGGGCGTCCGCCGCCTTCCAGTGCCTCGCGCATCAGGCTGGCGGTATGTTCTTCGCGGGTCATCACTGCCCAGTAGCGGTATGCGCGACCATCTTTCTCACGGTCAAGCCAGCCTTTGGCATGCAGATTGTCCATCGTCGACATCACGGTGGTGTACGCGATGCGCCGTTCAGCGGCGAGTTCGTCGAAGATCTCACGCACAGTGACGGTGTAGGGGTCGTGATCCCAGACCCGTCCCATGACGACGGCCTCAAGCTCGCCGAATCCTCGAACCCTCATGTCGATCCTCAACTTTCATTGGATTGGTTCAACATTCGCCGTATCGGCCGCACTCAGGGTACGCAGGCGGCGAAAATCATTCCGACTACCACCGCGCCAAACGCCAAAGTCGCTACGACGATCACTGCAATCCCAGCACCTGATCGGGATCGGCGCGCCGTCTCATCAGGAGTGCGTGACATCAGGCGTGCCAACCGCAATTGCGCACATTCTCCGGAGATCCCGAGCGAAATGGTCGGTGCCGCTACGTGCTGAAGAGCTTGGATCGCCTGCCGGAGCGGCCACGTACCGTGGACTCGCGCGGCTTGGGTGTCGGCGTCCAATTCGATAAGGGTACGCACCAGGGAGGGTGAGTGCCGTGCCAGGGGCAGCCAGCCAAGGCCCGCCGACAGCGCTTGTGCCGCCGCGATGAACGAGTGGTGACGCCGGTGGATATGGGCCTTTTCGTGGGAGTCAACGACGCCCACGGCGCCTTGGCCGAGGCAATCACGAACTCCGACACTCATCACCACGAGAGGCGGCTTGCCCGCCAGACTATAGGCATGCAGCTCCGGTGTCGGCAGCCACAGCACCGAGCCCGGCCGTGGCGCCCGTCCCGTCAACAGCCAAGCCAACTCGATATGTCGCGCGTGAACTCGGCGACGGCGTCGTGTGGTGCTGCCTAGCCGCCATGCCCCACGAATGACTCCGACGAAGACCGCCGCGCCACTGAGCAATGCAGCGACCGGATCGGCCCAACCCGGTAGGCCGGAAGCCGGTGGTAGCCAACAACCATGGACAAGGTACGCCACAATGGGCAATGCGATCGCGGACACCGTGAGACATGTCAGGCTCGCCCAGACCATCAGCAACAGTCCCGCGTCAACGTCTCGCCGCATCCCCGAGCGCAGCAGCGGCGGCGCCAGTACTCCGACGAGGAGACCGCCGAATGTCCACAAGACTGCGCTTGTCATCTTGCGCGCCAACCCTTCAGCCGATGTCGTTTCATAGTATCCGGGCGTCCCGCAATGGTGCTGCCGCTGGCGCGTCTCATCTACTGAGCACGATAGTAGTCGGATCCATTTGCGCGGCCGTCCCGCATCCTCCCTGCTACTGCGGCGGACCACCAGGGCTCTGGTTCGGGATATCCGTAATCGGCAGATTCGGTGCCGGTTTCGGTGACGGAGTGCCCGGCAGCGGCGGGATTCGGCCGGCGGGAATGTCGACGATGTCGTCGGCCGGTGGTCCGTTGACCCGACTGCCGTAACCGCCGCCCGGCGCGCGCGGACCAAGGAGGTGACTCACGGTGACCATGTGATAGCCGTTGGCGATCAGAACCGGAATGAATTGGTAGACCACGTCGACGGTGCTGGAGTAGGTGTCATGTAGCAACACCACTGAACCCGGTTTGATCTGAGTCTTCAGCATGTACACGGTAGCCGCAGTGTTTGAATCGTTGATCCAGTCAAAGGGTATGACGTCCCAGAGAATCTCTGTGAGGCCCTGCTGAGCGGCTGCTGCGCGAACAGCATCGGACGACAACCCCCCGGCCGGGCGGTAGAGCTGTGGCGCGGACCCAGTCGCTGCGGCGATCGCCTGAGTTCCTCTGCTGAGCTGAGAAGCGATGTCACCCAAGGGAATCGTGCTCATATTCGGATGCTCCCACGTGTGATTGCCGATCTCCATCCCGGCATCTGCGATCCGCCGTGCGGCGGCAGGATCAGCCGTGACCTTGTTGCCGATCAAGAAGAATGTCGCTTTGGCGTTATAGGACTTCAGCACCTGCACCAGCCGATCCGTGAAGGGGGTGGGGCCGTCGTCGAATGTCAGAGCCACACACTTGACGCGTGTGCAGTCGACGTGATCCGGGTCGTCAGCCTGCCGTTGGCGTGCGGCCAGCACCATTGTCGCCGCGACGGCGATCACCACAGCCGCCAGGGCAGTCATCTGCCACCACACACGCCGGGTCTGCATACGTGCAGCCTACGGTGCAACTACATACGTATCGTCTCCGGAGAGAGCCGCTGTCGTCACGCCGAGTGCTCCGCTGTCGGTGACGGTAGCTTGAGGCGTTTGAGCATCAGTGCGTTCACCGCCACGATCAGGCTCGATCCAGACATCGACAACGCCGCGATCTCCGGGCGGAGCACCAACCCAAACGCCGGCTCGAAAACGCCGGCGGCGATCGGCAACGCGATCACGTTGTAGCCCACCGCCCATCCGAGGTTCTGGCGCATCTTGCGCAGTGTTGCCCGTCCGATCCGCAATGCGATCGGGACGTCGAGCGGGTCGGAGCGCATCAACACCAGGTCGGCTGTCTCGATCGCGACATCGGTGCCCGCGCCGATCGCCACCCCAAGGTCAGCCTGGGCCAGGGCAGGGGCGTCGTTGACACCGTCGCCGACCATGGCCACCTTGTTGCCCTTCGCTTGCAGTTCGGAGATCTTCGTGGCCTTGTCCCCTGGCAGCACCTCGGCGACGACGGTGTCGATGCCGAGCTGGTCAGCGATCCTCGCGGCGGTGGCTTCGTTGTCACCGCTGAGCATGACCACCTGCACTCCCATGTCATGTAGGTCACGAACAGCTGCGGCTGAGGTTTCCCGGGCGGCATCGGCCAGCGCGATCACGCCGACACCGCGTCCGTCGACGGCCACCAGCACCGCGGTGCGCCCACTGGAGGCGAACCCGTCACGTCGACCCATCAGGTCTGGGGGGAAGTCCACTCCTGCCTCGATCATCAGCTTGCGGTTACCGACCGCAAGCTGCCCACCGGCCACGGTGGCCGTAGCGCCGTGACCGGGCACGTTGCGGAAATCGGTCAGTTCGGCGGCGTTGACGTTCTGATCGCGGGCGTAGCGCACGATTGCGGCGGCCAGCGGATGTTCGGATTGGGTCTCCACCGCAGAGACAAGGGCCAGCAGCTCGTCTTCGCTGACGCCGTCAGCCACAAAATCGGTGACTTCGGGTTCCCCCTTGGTGAGAGTCCCGGTCTTGTCCATCACCACGGTCTCGATGCGCGCCGAGGTCTCCAGCGCGGTGGCATTCTTGAAGAGCACTCCACGCTTGGCACCCAGTCCGGTTCCGACCATGATCGCCGTGGGAGTGGCTAAACCCAGCGCGTCCGGACAGGTGATGACCACCACGGTGATGGCGAACAGCAGCGCACTCTGAACCCCCGCACCCGCGGCCCACCACACCAGGAATGTCACGGTGCCACCGATGAGCGCCACCAACACCAGCCAGAAGGCCGCCCGGTCAGCCAGCCGCTGACCGGGCGCCTTGGAGTTCTGAGCTTCCTGAACCATCGCCACAATTTGGGCCAACACAGTGTCCGAACCGACCCTGGTCGCTCGCACCCGCAGCGTCCCGGTGGTGTTGATCGACGCCCCGATCACGTTGTCGCCAGCCGCTTTGGAGACCGGCAGGCTTTCCCCGGTGACCATCGACTCGTCAACCTCGGAGGCGCCCTGCTCGACGATGCCGTCGACGGGGATCTTGGCGCCGGGACGAATCAGCAACAGGTCACCTGCCACGACCTCGGCGGTGGGCAACTCCACCAGCTTGTCGCCCCGCACCACCACGGCCTTCGGCGGTGCGAGTTCCAGCAGGGTTCGAATCGCTTCGTTCGCGCCGCCACGCGCGCGCATCTCAAACCAATGCCCCAGGAGCACAAAGGTTGTCAAAACGGCGGCAGCTTCGTAGAACACTTCCCCACCACCGGTCAGCGTCACCGCAACGCTGTAGAGCCAACCAGCCCCCACGGCAACCGCAACCAGAACCATCATGTCGAGGGTTCGCGCCCTCAGTGCCCGCCACGCGCCGTCGAAGAATATCCACGCCGAGTAGAACACCACCGGCAGGCTCAGGAAGAAGGCCAAGACGTCGTCGCGCAGTCCGAGCGGGGCCGGCACCGTGAACCCGAACATATCGCGGCCCATCGGGGACCACAGCATGATCGGGATCGACAGAATCAGTGCCACCAGAAACCGGTTGCGCATGTCGCGCACCATGGCGTCCATCGACATGTCGCCGTGACCGCCATGGCCCATCACGTCCTGCGGAGCGCGCTGCGATGCCGGGGCCGAGTGCCCGGACGGCTCCGACATCGGATCGCACATGTGATCCGGGACCGAGCGTCCCGCGCAGTGAAAACCGCAGTCCTGGACCCACTTCGCCAGCTCAGCGATCGACGTGGCGTCCGAGTCGAAGACCACCGTGGCGGTTTGATTCACCGCGTTGGCCTGTACCGCCGACACCCCCGGGCGGCGCAGCAGCGTCGACTCAACCACCGATGCCGAAGTGGCCCAATGCAGGCCGCGGACATCGAGCACCGTTTTCGTGGTGGTCATCTGGTTCTCTCCCCAGCCGTGATCCTCGCCCAGAGCAGACCTCAAATCTGCCCTGTCCTGGTATGGCCGACGTATGCCTTCGATAAAGATTTGGCGAAGACCCGGAAGCGGCTCAACTACTCCAGGAACGCGCGGGACCGACCGCCTAAGGGACCGGGCCAACGGGACTGAGGGGGGCCTGGGATTGCAATCGTCCAGCACGGTCAAGCCGATACAGGGCGGCGGCTGCCAGCACGCCAATGGCGATCAGTGCGACCCACGTGAGCTCGGGCATTCCTATTTCGGCGGCCGTTTGCATGAGCGTTCCGGTAGCAAGGTCGCCGACGAGGATGCCTACCCCGACGATCGTGTTGTAGAACCCGTAGTGCGTGCCGACGAGTCTGCCACTGGCCAGTGATACGACCGTATCCATCTCGAATGGAAAAACAGCAGCCGACCCGATCGCCAACACTGCGGCGCCGACCAAGAGTGAGACCACCGCCGCGACCTGACCCGCACGACCATCGTCGGGAAGGAAGGCCAATGGGACGAATGACACGGCGAGTATCGCGATGCCGATCACTAGCGAGCGTCCGGGACCCCACCGCTTGGCGAACCACCGCGTGATCTTGAGTTGACCGACCGCCGGGTTGAACAGTGCCCCAGCGAATCCCGTTGTTGCCGAGGCGACAAGCACCACTGGAAGCGAGTCTGCGAACACCAGAAGTCCGAAACCGGCAGTGCGCAGCATACAACCGGCGACGATGAGCGGCTTATACCCGATTCGGTCTGGCAGCGTGCCGTAGGCCAACGGTAATGGTACTAGCTCCCATCAAGCTGGCGGCGAGGGGTATTGAATACCAGGCGTTGCCGGGCGAGAAACACCGCAGCATACGACCGCCGGCTCATTCTGCATCTACTATGTACGTACGTAGGTCGATCAACCCCCTTACCTTGGAGACGAGGCCATGTCGGCCGTCCTTCGGCGGTTCGTTTCAACGGCCACCGGGCTAGCGGTACTGATAGTCGTGGTGGCCTCGGCTGCACGGCCGTCGGATTGCTGCCCTCCCGACGGGCTCATGTCCGGAGCCCAGTCGACTCTAGCTTCGGTGAAGGGCACACCTGTGCCGTCAGCGCCTGTCACGCTCGCTATGGTGCCGGGACCCGACGCGCACGATGTCGATCCACTTGCGGCCGTGTCCGTCTCGGCGACCAACGGAACCCTGCTCGGGGTTGAAATGGTCAACGAGCACGGCACGGTGGTCGACGGGGTGATGACACCGGAGAACGCCGCGTGGAAACCGGCGGTACCGCTTGGATACGGCCGTACGTACACCGTGACCGCCACGGGCCGCGGGACCGACGCGGTCAACCGCGCAATGACCTCGACATTCACCACCCTCGTCCCCGGCAATCAGGCTGCCGTCCGACTGACCACCACAGGCAACCGCGACTTGGTGGAGGGCGGGTCCTACGGTGTCGGAACGGTCGTTGTTGCACGTTTCGATGAAGTCATAACTGACCGTGCCGCTGCACAACGCGCCCTGCGCGTCACCACCAACCCACCCACGATCGGCGCCTGGAATTGGGTCGACGACCAGACGGCGCACTGGCGTCCGCAGCACTATTACAGCCCTGGCACTGAGGTCACTGTGGCGGCCACCCTCTACGGCGTCCGTCTTGGCGAGGCACTCTACGGACAAGCCGACAGCGGTGTCAGTTTCCGCATCGGCGACGCGCGCGTCTCGATTGCCGACGATCTCACCAAGCAGGTGACTGTGTACGAGAACGGAAAACTGGTGCGCACCATGCCCACATCTATGGGCATGGGTGGCAGCGAGACCGTCAATGGACGCACCATCAGCTTTTGGACTCAACCGGGGGTCTACACTGTGATGGACAAAGCCAATCCAGTGATCATGGACTCGTCCACCTACGGCCTGCCGATCAATTCCCGCCTCGGATACCGCGAAACGATTTATTTCGCCACGCGCATCAGCACCGACGGCATCTATCTACATCAACTGGAAGACACCGTATGGGCGCAGGGCAACACGAACGTCTCGCACGGATGCCTGAACCTCAACGCCGAGAACGCCCGTTGGTTCTACGATTTCTCGCAGCCTGGGGACATCGTGGAGATCCGCAACACTGGCGGTGCGCCCCTTGAGCTGTGGCAGAACGGCGACTGGAGCGTGCCGTGGCCGCAGTGGCTGAGGGGCAGCGCACTGGAGTAGTCCGATGGACGGGAAAACGATGGACAACACCACCGATGTTCACGGCCGGCGCCGGCGCCGGCTCATCGTGATGGCCACCCTCGCCCTGGTGGGCGCGGCCATCATCGCCGTCGCCATCAGCACAGGCACGCTGCGGCTGGGGACATCTGGCGACGATGCCCTGACAGCTGAACAGTCGGCCCAGGGACGTTGCCAAGCAGAGGTGCTCAAACGCTTGGTGTCCGCATCAACGGCGCACATCTCCGACCTCCGTACCGAGACCAGCACCCTCGACACTGAAGGCAGAGACCAGTTCTCCCTAACGCTCGAAGAGCCCCTCAAGGGTGTCGACAAGTCCCGCATCACCGTCCTGAACGTCTCCGGTGTGGTCAATGCGCCCACTGAGGTCGGCACAACGCTCCAAGACCACTTCGACTGCCGGGCCTACTTCGTCGACGGATCGCTGGTGCACACACTGGTACTTTTCGAGCACGCCCACTGAGCACCGGCGGTGCATCCGGTCGTGGTCGATGGGCACTCAGCCGTCGTGATCATGCTGGTGACCGTCGGGCTCCGCCGGAGCCAGCGACTCGGAATGATGATCACCATCTGTGCTCAAGCTCATGTCCGTGACCGGCAGCCCCGACTCAGATCCCGACGCGGGTGCGGGCTGCATCACCTCACCACCTGACGGAATCAACGGCGCCACATGGTGATCATGAACCGCCACGTGCGCATCGTGCGCCGGCACCAGTTCGGCCTCGGCCCCGGCCGGTCCACCATGGTGATGGCCGTGACCCTGGAGAACAGAGGCGAGGCCAACCGTAACCGCGCCTGCCATTACGGTGTTGGCGCCCACCAACACCAGGGCTCGGCCGAAACCTGAAACCTCTTCTGCCCGGTAGCGTCGAAGCAAGGCCCACGCAGCACCCATGACTACGTAGCACTGCAGTAGAAGGACAGCTATGCCGGCCGCCTCGACAGCTTCAGCTTCACCTGCGTTGGGGCCAAACGGGGCGCCCGCGGTTCGAGACATCACCCACAACGCCGCAGAACCGGCATTGCCCATGACCCCAACCGCAAGCAGCAACCGCGTCGACTTCGACCACGCGACAAATCCCCACATCAACTGGAACACCGCAATCGAGGCGAAAAACACCCCCGACGGCAGCCAGTCTTTCCAGTGCATCGGGACCACGGCGAAATGGATGACGGCTGCGCCGATTGAGGCCACCGCTGCGCAGCGGGCAGCCAGTCGGCTGTCCGTCTTTCTCACGTCTTTGACATCCACAGCATCGACCGTGACATAGCGACCCGTTCGGTGCGAGCAGCACCGCATAACGTTCAGATGCCAGATCGGCAACAGCGTTGCCAGTGTTCTGTCACTCGACAGTCAGGCGTGAGTGGGTCGATCAGGCCGCCGAGACCAGTTCGGCTGTCTCGCGGGCCTGCCTGGTCGGCAACGCCAGCCTGACGATCTTGCGGACCACGGTGGCGAACTGTTTGGGCAGCGGGCCCGCGTTGTACGGGACACCGTAGCGCTCGCACGCCTCGCGAACACGCGGGGCCATCTCGGCGTAGCGGCGCGCCGGCACATCCGGGAACAGGTGGTGTTCGATCTGGTGGGACAGGTTGCCCGACAGCAGGTGGAAGAGCTTGCCGCCGGTCAGGTTGGCCGAGCCGAGGATCTGGCGGAAGTACCACTGGCCGCGAGATTCATTGCGGGTTTCCTCGACGGTGAATTCCTGTGTGCCGTCCGGGAAATGACCGCAGAAGATGATCGCGTAGGACCACACGTTACGGATCAGGTTGGCCGTCAGGTTGCCAGTGAAGACAAACGGTGCCATCGGTCCGGCCAGCAGCGGGAAGGCGACGTAGTCCTTGAGGAGCTGGCGGCGGGTCTTGTGCCAGATCTCGCGGAGCACCTCGCGCTTGTCGGACAGCGAGATCTCGCCGGAGCGGATGCGTTCGGTCTCCAGCTCGTGCAATGCGACGCCGTACTGGAACAGCACCATGAGCAGGAAGGCGTAGACCGGGTTGCCCAGGTAATAGGGATGCCAACGCTGATCGGGGCTCATCCGCAGGATGCCGTAACCCACGTCGCGGTCCATCCCGACGATGTTGGTGAACGTGTGGTGGGAGAAGTTGTGCGAGTGCCGCCATTGGTCGGCCGGGCAGGCCGTGTCCCACTCGAAGGTGCGGCCGCGCAAGGCTGGATCACCGGTCCACTCGTACTGCCCGTGCATGATGTTGTGGCCGATCTCCATGTTGTCGAGGATCTTCGAGACCGCCAGGAGCGCGGTGCCGGCCAGCCAGGCCGGCGGGAAGATGCCTGCAAACAACAGTGCCCGCCCGCCGATTTCCATGGCGCGCTGCGCCTTGATGACGCGGCGGATGTAGTCGACGTCGGTCTGGCCGAGGTCGTTGATCACGCGGTCCCTGATGGCGTCGAGCTCGCGGCCGAATGCGTCGGCCTGCTCGGGTGTCAGTGTGATGGGTTGGGGGGTCATGGTTTTCCCTTTCGTCTCACAGCGCGATCTCGACGTCGCCCACGGGAACGGACACGCAGATCTGCACGTCCTCCTCGTCGGCGGTCGATACCGCGCCGGTGGTCACGTTGCGCACGGCGCCGCGATGCTTGCGGCGGGTGCAGGTATGGCAGATGCCCATCCGGCATCCGCTGGTGGGGTTCAGCCCGGCGTCCTCGGCCTGGTCCAGCAGGGGACGCCCGTCGTCCTCTGTGTCGATTGCGCTGTCCCGGAAGGTGATTCGACCGCCCGACGGAGTATCCGGAACGACGAACGGCATCGGGACGAAGCTCTCGGCCGACACTTCGCTGCAGTGCTCCCGCACCGCCTCGACGAGAGCCGGTGGTCCACAGACGTACACCGCGTCAGGATCGGCCATGGCGCTCTGCAGGTGTTGCGGCCCGAAGCGGCCGGTGAGCTCGCCGCCGGGCGAGCGGGTGTAGCCGTGCAGGACCCGGTACGGCATGGCCGCGAGCTCGGCTCGGTAACACGCGTCCTCCGGCGTGCGGGCGTAGTGGATGAAGGCCACGTCGCCGTCGAAGTTCTCGGCATGCAGGGTGCGCAGCATGGACATCACCGGGGTGATCCCGCTGCCGCCGGAGACGAACAGAATGCGCCGGGGCCTGCGGTCGGACATCACGAAGTCGCCTGCCGGTTCCGAGAGCCCGACGACCATGCCGGGGCGGGCGTGCCGGTAGAGGTGGCCCGACACCAGGCCGCCGTCGTGGCAGCCGATCGTCAGCTCGATGAGCGACGAGCCTTCGGCGCCGGCCGGCGAGTAGCAGCGGGTGTGGCGGCGGCCGTCGATCTCCACCGTCACGTTCAGGTGTTGGCCGGCGCGGTAGCCGGCGACGGCCGCATTCGGGGCAAGGAAGAGGGTGACGCTGCGCGGGGTGGTCCGTCGTACGTCGACCACCTTGGCCCGGGCGTCAGTGGTCCAGGTCGGGTCCACCAGCTCGGTGTACCGGTCGACGCCGTGCGGACCGGTGAGCAGATCGACCAGCGGCGAGCGGAGCACCTTCTTGGTCAGAGTTTGAGTGAACATATGTATACCGTTGCTGGTGAAAGTGCACGTCGTCAAGGACTTAGGCCAGAGTGTGGTAGCGTTCACAACAGTGAACAGTCGTACGCCGATCTCACGCCGTGAGCGCTCGAGCAGGTCTCGCTCGCGGGAGACACCCTCGCGCGAGGAGCGCAAAGAGGCCACCCGCCGGGCGATCATCGCTGCCGCGCTGAAGCTGCTGGACGAGCGCAGCTTCAGCGGTCTCAGCCTGCGCGAAGTCACCCGGGAGGCGGGTATCGTGCCCGCCGCGTTCTACCGGCATTTCGAGTCGATGGAGGCCCTCGGCCTGGTGCTCATCGACGAGTCGTTCCGCACGCTGCGGGAGATGCTGCGCAGTGCTCGCGCGGGGAAGCTGGACCCGACGCGGGTGATCGAGTCGACGGTGGAGATCCTGGTCGCCGGGGTGGCCGAACAGCGCGAGCATTGGCGGTTCATCGGGCGCGAACGGTCCAGCGGTGTGACGGTGCTGCGGTACGCGATCCGCACCGAGATCCGGCTGATCACCTCGGAGCTGGCCACCGACCTGGCCCGGTTTCCCGGTCTGAACACCTGGAGCACCGAGGACCTCAACATCTTGGCCAGCCTGTTCGTGAATTCGATGATCATCATCGCCGAGGCGATCGAAGACGCCCACGACGCGGCCGCACTCGACGAGATCAAGCGCACGGCGGCCAAACAACTGCGGATGATCACGATCGGCGTCGATGCCTGGCAGCCCGAGGACGAGGGCGACGCCGCTGCCGACGAAGACGTGGACACATCCACGTCCTGAGAGTTCTGCGACTGCTGAAGTACCTGATAGACAGGATGTTTCGCGGTCAGCAAACGGGTATACGACCCCCATGGACCCCCGGCCCGCTGTGCTCTTCGACATCGACGGCACCCTCGTCGACTCGAATTACCTCCACGTTCACGCCTGGCAACGGGCCTTCCACGAGGCGGGCCTGCCCGTCGAGGCGTGGCACATCCACCGCTCGATCGGGATGGACGGTTCCGCTCTGGTCGACGAGCTCTCCAAGGGCGCTGACGAGGATGTGCAGAAGCGGCTCAAGGACTTACACACCCGCTACTACGAGGCCGGCGCTGAGCTGCTGGCGGCCCTGCCCGGCGCACGTCAGCTGCTGCAACGGGTGGCCGAGGCGAAGCTGCAGGTCGTGCTGGCTACGTCGGCTCCGGAGAACGAACTGGCGATGCTGCGCGCGACCCTGTCCTGCGATGACCTGGTATCGGCCATCACCTCCTCCGAGGACGTCGAACAGGCCAAGCCCAGACCCGACATCGTCAACGTCGCTCTCGAGAAGGCCGGCGTGAGCGCCGAGCGCGCCGTGTTCGTCGGCGACACCGTCTGGGACGTCGAGGCCAGCACTCGCGCCGGGGTCCCCTGCATCGCCGTGCTATCCGGCGGAGTATCGCGCGGTGAGCTCGAAAGTGCTGGAGCAGCAGCGATTTTCGACGATGCCCAGGACCTGTGCGAGCACCTTGACGACTCTCCGATCGCCGCGCTGACCGAGCGCCCATGATTTTCGACGAACTGGTGCCGCTCTACCGTGACCCGCCCGACGGGGTCCGGGTCAACATGATCATGTCGCTGGACGGCGCGGCCGCATTCGGCGGACGAGCGGGGCCGCTGTCGGATGCGAACGATCAGAATCTGCTACTGGCCTTGCGTGGATTCGCCGACGTGGTGCTGGTCGGGGCGGGAACCGTGCGGGCCGAAGGGTACGGCCCGGTCCGGCTGACCGCCGACCAGTGCGTCGAGCGCTGGGAACGCTGGGGCCTCGAGTCCGCTCCGCCCATCGCGGTGGTGACCCACACCGGCCACGTTCCCGCAGCACTGTTCGCCAATCCCAAGCAGCGGCCCATCCTGGTCACCACCGCGCACCTGGCGCACACCCACCCCGAAGTGCGCGACCACGCCGACCTGGTGATCGCCGGCGACACCGCGGTCAACGTCGCCGCCGCAATAAGCACTCTGCAGGCCGGCGGCATGCGCCGGATCCTGTGCGAAGGCGGCCCCACCCTGCTCGACGAACTCGTGGCCAACGACCTCGTCGACGAGATGTGCCTCACGATCTCCCCTACCCTGGCCGCCACCGCCGCCATCGACCGCCCGGGCGCGCAAACACTCACAGCGCCCGCGCGCATGACGCTGGGCCACGTCGTGACGGTCGAGGACTACGTCTACCTTCGCTACACCCGGCCCGGCGAGGGAAGCCTGTGAGTGGTGAGGGGCGCCGCACCAAGGGGCGCCGCGGCCACGACGCAACTCCGTGAGCCGAATTGTCGCGACAGTCACAAACCCTGCGCATAGATTTGGTATCGCCGGTTCCTGGGTATGCCGCACAGTCCAGCCCGTCAATTCGTAGGGAGTCCACGTGACCAACGCCGCCGCACTCGAGGTTTGGCCCGGCAAGGCCTATCCCCTGGGTGCCACCTACGACGGCTACGGCACCAACTTCGGGGTGTTCTCCGAGGTGGCCGAGCGGGTCGAGCTGTGTCTCTTCGGCGAGGACGG
Source organism: Mycolicibacterium rhodesiae JS60 (assembly GCA_000230935.2). Taxonomy (GTDB): domain Bacteria; phylum Actinomycetota; class Actinomycetes; order Mycobacteriales; family Mycobacteriaceae; genus Mycobacterium; species Mycobacterium rhodesiae_B. The sequence continues at coordinate 544,231 of AGIQ01000002.1, read as the reverse complement.
CACCGAGACTCGCATCGTCTTGCCCGAGGTCGACGGTTTCGTCTGGCACGGCTACCTGCCGGGCGTCGAACCGGGCCAGCGCTACGGCTACCGGGTGCACGGCCCCTACAACCCTGCCGAGGGGCAACGCTGTAACCCGAACAAGCTCCTGCTGGACCCGTACGCCAAAGCCATCGACGGCCAGTTCGAGTGGAATCAGTCGCTGTTCGGCTACGACTTCGGCGAGCCGGACAGGCGCAACGACGACGACTCGGCGGCGAGCATGCCCAAGTCCGTCGTCGTCAACCCCTACTTCGACTGGGGCGTGGACCGTCCGCCGCAGCGCGAGTACGCCGACACCGTCATCTACGAGGCGCACGTCAAAGGCCTGACCCAGACCCACCCCGACATCCCCGACGCCATCCGCGGAACCTATTCGGCGATCGCGCATCCGGCGATCATCGAGCACCTGAAAGCATTGGGCGCCACCGCGATCGAGCTGATGCCGGTACACCACTTCGCCAACGACTCCACCTTGATCGACAAGGGCCTGTCGAATTACTGGGGCTACAACACAATTGGGTTCTTCGCCCCCGACAGCAAGTACTCGGCCAGCGCCACCCCCGGTGGTCAGGTCCAGGAGTTCAAGGCGATGGTGCGGGCCCTCCACGAAGCCGGCATCGAGGTGATCCTCGATGTCGTCTACAACCACACCGCCGAAGGCAACCACCTGGGGCCGACAGTGTCGTTCCGCGGCATCGACAACGCCGCCTACTACCGGCTCGTCGACGACGACAAGCGCTACTACATGGACTACACCGGCACCGGCAACAGCCTCAACGTCGGTCACCCGCATTCGCTGCAACTGATCATGGATTCGTTGCGCTACTGGGTGCTCGAGATGCACGTCGACGGCTTCCGCTTCGACCTGGCGTCCACGCTGGCCCGCGAGTTCTACGACGTCGACCGGCTGAGTGCCTTTTTCGAACTGGTACAACAAGATCCGACAGTCAGCCAGGTCAAGCTCATCGCCGAACCGTGGGACGTCGGCCCCGGCGGCTACCAGGTCGGCAACTTCCCTCCGCAGTGGACGGAGTGGAACGGCAAGTTCCGCGACACTGTCCGTGACTTCTGGCGCGGCGAAGACGCCAGCCTCGGCGAGTTCGCCTTCCGGTTGACCGGCTCGGCCGACCTCTACGAGCACACCGCTCGACGACCGGTCGCCTCGATCAACTTCGTCACCGCCCACGACGGCTTCACGTTGCGGGACCTGGTGTCCTACAACGACAAACACAATGAAGACAACGGCGAGGACAACAACGACGGCGAGAGCAACAACAAGTCGTGGAACTGCGGCATCGAAGGCCCCACACTGGACCCCGAGATCAACGCACTGCGAACTCGCCAGCAGCGCAACCTGATTGCGACGACCATCCTGTCCCAGGGCGTTCCGATGATCTGCCACGGCGACGAGCTCGGCCGCACACAGGGCGGCAACAACAACGGCTACTGCCAGGACAACGAAATCACCTGGATCGACTGGGCCAGTGCCGACAACGAGATGATGCAATTCACCGCATCGGTGTCCGCACTACGCGCAGCGCATCCGGTGTTTCGCCGCAGGCGATTCTTCAATGGCCGGCCGGTCCGGCGCCGCGGCAGTGAGGGGCTGCCGGACATTTCGTGGTTCCGCCCGGACGGATCGGAAATGAGCGACGACGACTGGGACTCGGGCTTTGGCAAGTCGGTGGCCGTCTACCTCAACGGCCACGGCATCCCTGACCTTGATGCCCGTGGTCAGCGGTTCACCGACGACTCGTTCGTGCTGTGCTTCAACGCCCACCACGAGCCCATCGAATTCACGTTGCCGCCAGTGGAGTTTGGTAAGGCTTGGCAACCTGTCATCGATACGGCGAACGGGCCCGGCGAGATCGACGACGCCGCCCCGGTGAAGGCCGGCGCGCCGGTGCAACTCGAATCGCGCGCCATGTTGGTACTGCGCGCAGTGGAGTAGGGCGTTCACCGCTGGAAATACGCCTTGTGCATCGAAAAGAACCAGATCACGGCCGATCCCCTCCCCTCCGGGGGACCCGCCATGACCCGTTTTGCACCCGGCCCGATTATCACAATCAGGAACGTGCGATGCGCAGTTTTGAACATCTTGAATTCAAGTATTTCCAAGCGACCAGCAAACGCTCAGGAAACAGCGCACCCACGGCGGCCGGTTAGCGCGGCGCCCGCCACATCGGCCACAGCGACGGCCCGCCTTCGGGCAGCGTGAGTTCGCCGGTCACCTCGAAGCCGAACCGCTCGTAGTACGGGATGTTGTCGGGGTTGCTGGATTCCAGATAGGCAGGCGCGTATTCGGCGTCGCACCGATCCAGCCGGGACTGCATGAGGGCGCGCCCGAACCCGCCGCCCCGCACCATCGGGTCACTGCCGATCATGGCCAGATACCAGTGCGGTTCCTCGGGATGATTGGCCTTCATCATGTCGGTGACCGTCCGCGCGGCCGCCAGCCGGCCCCGAAAGGCGCGCATCACGCCGGGCAGCATCGCGAGCTGCTCGCGCGGGGACTGCGTCCACCGACCGGGCGGATCCCACAGCGCTGCGGCGCCCACCCCGTCGTCGGACGCTGCCACCTCGGTGCCGCGACCTGCCAGAAAGTGGTGACGGGTCAGGGCACTGAACAGTCCGGGCAGCGCTGCCTTGCGACGCGCGGCGTCGGGTTGCACCCACGCCATCACGGGGTCGTCGTGAAAAGCCCGCGCCATCACCCGCGCTAGCGCGGGGATGTCGGCCTTGCGGGTTGGACGAACGTCGATGGCCACCACTGCAGGTTAGCCATCCAAGTTAAGTTCGGCTTGGCGCTGCGACCACTCCCACAGCCGGGCCGCCTGCTCGGGGTCGACGGCCCAGGCCGCATACCCGCCCTCGATGCCGTCCACCTGCGGATCGGCGATGCGGCAGTCCTCCAGGTAGCGCCCGCCGAGCCCGTCGAGGTCGGGGCTGGTCGCAGCCCACACCGTGGTGGCCGCACCGTGGGCGACGTCGGTCACCTCGAGGTTGGCCAGGGTGCCACCCTCGCTGAAATCGTCGCGGGTCATGTGCCGGGCCAGGTCGGTGTAGACGACGCCGGGATGCACGGCGAAGGAATGCACGCCGCGCGGGCCCCAGCGCCGCTGCGCCTCGACGGTGAACAACACATTGGCGGTCTTGCTCTGGCCGTAGGCCTGCCACTTGTCGTAGGCGCTCTCGTCGTCGTAGTTGGGGTCGTGCCACCGGATTCCGCTGAGCTGGTGTCCGCGGCTGCTCAGGTTGACGATGCGGGTGCCGTCCACGAAGCGGTCGGCCAGTCCCGTGGTCAGCACGAAATGCCCGAGATGGTTGGTGCCGAGCTGCATTTCGTAGCCCTGCGCGGTGCGCGACAGCGGCGGCGCCATCACCCCGGCGTTGTTGATCAGCACGTCGATGCGGTCGTGGCGCCCGGCGATCGTGTCGGCCGCCGCCCGCGCCGAGCGCAGGTCGCCGAGTTCGAGCGCGACGGTCTCGCAGTCGATGGATTCGCGGGTCTTGTCGACATCGCGCACCGCAGCCACGATCGTCGCCCCGGCGCCCTGCAACGCCCGCGCGGTCTGCAGTCCCAGCCCCGTGGACGCACCGGTGATCACCACGGTGCGTCCCGTCAGGTCGATGCCGTCGAGGACGTCGCTGGTGGTGGACGGTGAGCTCACGCCGGGTCTCCTGTCTGGCTGGCGGTGGAATGCCATACCGGCGGGCGTTTCTCCCGCCAAGCGGCCGGCCCCTCGGCCGCGTCCGGACCGCCCATCAGTTTCAGGTGCACCGTAGTCTCCTGCGCGGCCACCTCGTCGACGTTCGTCTCAGCCCACAGGAGTCGCTTGCTGTAGGCCACCGAGGCCGGATTGGCGTTGACGGCCACATCCCTGGCCAGGTCCAGCGCCGCTGGCAGCACCTCATCGGAGGGGAGGGCGCGGCTGGCGATGCCCAATGCGGCAGCCTCGCTGCCGGTGAACGTGCGGCCGGTGAGCAGGACGTCGGCGGCCACGGCCAGGCCGACGGCGCGCTTGAGCGTGTAGTGCACCGCGCAGTCGCCCACCACGCCCCGGCGTACCTGCGGGATGGCCAGCTTGGCGTCCTGCGCGACCAGCCGGATATCGCATTGCAGCGCCAGGGTCAGACCGATGCCGATGGCGGGCCCGTTGACCGCGGCGATCACCAGCTTGCGCACCCGCCAGGCCGGCGGCTGGACGGGTGAGGCACTGAATCCGTCCTCGGGGCGCTCGAATGCCGCGGCGTGGGCGGTCATGTCGGCACCGGCGCAGAATGCCCGGCCCGCACCGGTGACCACGACGGCGCGGACGGCGTCGTCCGCGTCGCATCGGCGGTAGGCCTCGCCGAGTTGGCGGGCGGTGTCGGCGGAGAACGCGTTGAGCCGATCCGGTCCGTCGAAAGCGATCAGGGCGACGCCGGATTCGTCGACGTCGACGCGGACTGTGGTCGGGTTGCTCACGGTGGAAGCATAGGACCGCGCCCCGTTGATTAATGCAGCTGTATGAAGTTACGATCGCGCCATGTGGGACTTCGAAACCGACCCCGACTATCAGAAGAAGCTCGACTGGGTCGAGGAGTTCATGCGCGATCAGCTCGAGCCGCTGGACTTCGCGCCGCTGGACCCTTACGAGAAGACCAACCCCGAGGTGCTACGGGTGCTGCGCCCCCTACAGCAGCAGGTCCGCGACCAAGGGCTGTGGGCCGCCCACCTGGGGCCGGAGCTGGGGGGCCAGGGCTACGGGCAGGTCAAGCTGGCGCTGTTGAACGAGATTGTCGGCCGCTCCCGTTGGGCACCTTCGGTTTTCGGGTCTCAGGCGCCGGACTCCGGCAACGCCGAGATCCTCGCCATGTTCGGTACCGAGGAGCAGAAGCAGCGCTATCTGCAGCCGCTGCTGAACGGCGAGATCTCGTCGTGCTATTCGATGACCGAGCCGCACGGCGGTTCCGACCCCGGCCTGTTCACCACGCACGCCGAACGCGACGGTGACGAGTGGGTGATCAACGGCGAGAAGTGGTTTTCCTCCAACGCCCGCAACGCCTCGTTCTTCATCGTCATGGTGGTGACGAACCCGCAAGCCCGCACCCACCAGAAGATGTCGCTGTTCATCGTGCCCGCAGAGACACCCGGCATCGAAATCATCCGCAACGTCGGGGTCGGGGGCGAGTCCGACGACCGCGCCGGGCATGGCTACATCCGCTACAACGACGTTCGGGTGCCCGCCGACCACGTGCTCGGCGGCGAGGGGCAGGCGTTCGCGATCGCGCAGACCCGGCTCGGCGGCGGCCGCGTGCACCACGCGATGCGCACGATCGCCCTGGCCCGCAAGGCTTTCGACATGATGTGTGAGCGCGCGGTGTCCCGCAAGACCCGGATGGGGCCGTTGGGCGACTATCAGATGACGCAGGAGAAGATCGCCGACAGCTGGATCCAGATCGAACAGTTCCGGCTGCTGGTGCTGCGCACTGCCTGGAAGATCGACAAGTACCACGACTACCAGAAGGTGCGTCGCGACATCGCCGCGGTCAAGGTGGCCATGCCGCAGGTTTTGCACGACGTGGTGCAACGGGCCATGCATTTGCATGGGGCACTGGGGGTTTCCGACGAGATGCCGTTCGTGAAGATGATGGTGGGTGCGGAGTCCCTGGCCATCGCCGACGGTCCCACCGAGGTGCACAAGCTGACGGTGGCGCGCCGCACGCTCAAGGAGTACGAGCCCGTCGACACCCTGTTCCCGTCACAGCACATCCCGACGAGACGCGCCGCCGCGCAGGCCAAGCTGGCCGAGATGCTCGAACACGAGGTCGCCGAACTCTGATGGCGGCCGGCACCTCGGCCAACCTCGTGGCCACGGCGGAGCGGTTGTTCGCCGAGCGCGGGGTCGACGCGGTGAGCCTGCGCGAGATCGCCCGCGAAGCCGGCGCACGCAATGTGATGGCGGTGCAGTATCACTTCACCGACCGCGCCGGGGTGCTGGCCGCGATCGCCGACAAGCACCTGCCGATGGTCGACGCCCGCCGTGATGCGCTGCTCGACGCGATCGAGGCCGAGACGCGGCCGTCCATGCGGTCGATGGCCTCGGCGCTGGTCGCACCGCTGGCCGCGAAACTCGCCGATCCCGACGGTGGGCCGGCCTTCCTGCGCATCCACGCCGACCTGCTGAACCGCCCGGTGCCCACCTTCGATTTCACCGGGCATTCGGCCAGCCTGCAGCGCTGGCGGCAGCTGCTCGAGCCGATGTTCGATCCGGTGGCCCGCACCCTGCACCCGCGGCTGGGGGCGCTGGTCTACTCGGCGGTCGAGTTGGGCCGCCGCGCGGCCACCGCACCGCACGCCGATGACCGCTTGTTCACCAGCCATCTGATCGACACGGTCGCCGCGATGCTCGCCGCGGCGCCGTCCGATGAGACCCGGTCACTGGCGCAGGAGCGGCAGGCCCGCAAGTCGCGCCCTCAGGTGCGCAGGACCGCCAGACCCTCCTGAACGAGTGTTGCCGTCAGCATCTTCTGCGCGTCGTAGAGATTCAGCGCGACCAGCCCGCGGCCGCGCGCAGCGGCCGGTGAGCGGGATTCCAGCAGATTCCACTGTTCGGCTCTGATCGGCCGGTGAAACCAGATCGACGAGTCGGTGGTGGCGGTGCGGTGGCTGCGATCGGTCATCGTGTGGCCGTGTACCTGTAGCACCGGGTCGATGCCGTAGATATCGGTGACGTAGACCGCCGCGCACTGCTGCAGCCACGGCTGCCCGCCCAGCGGGGCGGTGATCCGCCACCACAGCCGGCGGACGAATTCGCCTGTGCTCCAGTCGTCCTCGTAGCGGAAGTCGATCTCGTCGAGTGGTAGCGACGGGGCAGGGCCGATCGGTCCGGTGGCCGGCAACTGGTCGGGATCGTGCTGCGCCATCGCGTGGGCGGCGTGTTCGGGCCCGTCGGCCACGACAGAGAACGAGACCGTGGCGGTGGTCAGCAACCGTTTGTCTTGCCACGCAAGTACCCGTCGCGAGGCCGCAGTGCGGCCGTCGTAGACCCGTTCGACGTCGTAGTGCACCGGCGAACCGGCGTCACCGCCGCGCAGGAACTGAACGTGCAGACTCGTCGGCGTCGCGCCGTTGTCGATGGTGTGGCAGGCCGCGGCCATGGCTTGCGCGGCGAGATGGCCGCCGTAGGCCCGCTTCTCGGCCGGTCCGCTCTCGGCGCCGACGAAGGCACCGGTGTCATCGCGAGTGACGTCGAGCAGCCGGGCGAGCACGCTCATGGTTACTCGGTTCTCGTTGTGACAGTGCCCGATTCGACCAGCGCGGCGATCTCCTCGGCACTGAGGCCGAATTCGGTCAGCACGGCGGTGGTGTCGTCGCCGAGTGCGGGCGCCGGCTGCGCCGCGACGTGTTCGCCGTCCACCGACATCGGCAGCCCCGGCGCCAAGTAGCTGCCGATCCTGGGCTGGCTCAACATCGTGAACAACGGGTTGGCCGTCACCCGGGGATCCTGCGCGACTTCGGCGAAATCCAGGTAGCGGTCCCACAGCACCGAGCTCTTCGACAGCGCGGCGGTCACCTCGTCGGCGGTGTGCCTGGCGAACCACGGCGCGAACAGCCCACTGAGCACGGCGCGATGCTCGTAGCGCTGGCCCTCGATGCTGAAGTCGGCTCCCAGTGCTTCGGCAACGGCGGCAACGGCTTTGGTGGTTCCGGTGAGTTCGGCAAGGTCGCGGAAGTGCCGGTTGGTCAGCGCCACCAGCATGAAGGTGGCGCCGTCACTGCTGGTGTAGTCCTGACCGTACTGCCCGTAAATGGCGTTGCCCAGGCGCGGGCGCTGCGTGCCGTTGACCATCGGCTCGGTGATGAAACCGAGGTTGGCTGCGGTGGCCAGCGCGACGTCGTCCAGCGGCAGCCGGATGCGGCTGCCCGCTCCGGTGGCGTCGCGGCGGCGCAGCGCCACCAGGATCGCCAGAGCCGCATACAGACCGCAGCTGACGTCCCAGGCCGGCAGCACGTGATTCACCGGGCCGCTCTGCGCGGGTGACCCGGTGACCAACGGAAATCCGGTGGCCGCGTTGACCGTATAGTCCACCCCGGTGGAGCCGTCACCGCGACCGACCACCTCCAGGTGAATCAGGTCAGGACGCTGAGCACTCAGCTCCTCGTAGGAATGCCACTGCCGCCCAGCAACATTGGTGATCAGAACGCCTGCGTCGGCGATCAGCCGGGCCACCAGCTGCTGGCCCTCTGGCGACCGCATGTCGGCAGCCACCGACCGCTTGCTCTTGTTGAGCCCGGCCCAATAGATGCTGGTCCCTGTTTCGGTCAGTGGCCAGCGGTTGTAGTCCGCGGCTCCGCCGACCGGGTCGACCCGGATGACTTCGGCGCCCAGCTGCGCCAGTGTCATCCCGGCCAGCGGTACGGCCACGAAGCTGGAGATCTCGATGATACGGACGCCGGTTAACGGCTGTTCAGGTGATGCGGTCACCCGAAGAGTATGGCGGGTGACCTGCTCACCACACTCCGACGGGCACGCCAAGACAGAACAAGAACAAGCCCAGCAGGATCCAGCCGGCAGCCTGCCAGATGGGCCAGACGCCTTCGGCACGCCAGACTCGGTAGGTCTGAACGAATGCCCCGATCCCGCCGAGGAACAGCGTGACCGGCACCAGAATGCCCGCGATCAGCGAATGCCAGATCACGGTCGCGGCGAACGCCACTGCGGCCACCGCGACCACGGAGACCACATAGATCACCGCCGCGCGAAAGGCCGCCGGATCGTGCCAGCGCTTTTCCACATCGTTGCGGTCCATGGTCATGTCACCTCCCAGCTTAGGTCGCCATACCCATTCATTGAGCGTTCATGTTCGACGATCAAGCGAAACATGAGGCGTGGACACTCAATGAACGCGGTTGACGGCCCTGACCACCGGGTAGTCCGCCCACCATGACGAACCCTACGGACGACAAGAGCGAAGAGGACGTCCACGAGGACCCGAAAGTCGCTTCATCGCGGGCGGGCAAGGACGGCGACGACGGCACCTACGTTGGCGAGACCGGCCCGGATGATGCGATCGACGCCGGCGAAACTGGTGCGGAGGCCCGCAGCGAGCGCGGAGGCCAGTGAGAGGATCGGCCTATGCGTCTGCTGCTGATGGCCGACACTCACATCCCGAATCGCGCCCGCGACCTGCCCGAGCCGGTATGGCGTGAGGTCGAGCGCGCCGACGTCGTCATCCACGCCGGTGATTGGGTCGATGCCGGCCTGCTCGACGCACTGTCGGCGCGAGCCAGCCGTCTGGTCGCTTGCTGGGGCAACAACGACGGCCCGGAGCTTCGGGCCCGGCTGCCCGAGCGCGCCGACGTGACGCTGGACGGCCTGCTCTTCACCGTCGTCCACGAGACCGGCGCCGCATCCGGGCGGGAAGCCCGGATGGCCCAGCAGTACCCGGGCACCGACGTGCTGGTGTTCGGCCACAGCCACATCCCGTGGGACACCACCGCGCGGACCGGGCTGCGGCTGTTGAACCCCGGCTCGCCCACGGACCGGCGCCGTCAGCCGTTCTGCACGTACATGACCGCGGTGACCCGGCCCGGGGTACTGGTCGACGTGCGACAACACCGAATCGAGAAGACTTAGCTCTGCAACAGAGCTAATGTGGCGAGGTGGACATTCGCACCGATCTCGTCGCCGAACTGTTCGGCACCGTCGGCCGCTTCCGTCGCACGGTCCGCAGAGTCGCCGGGATCTCGTTCGTCACCGCCGGGCTGACCGAGTCCCAGGCCGAGCTGTTGCGACTGGTCGGCCGGCAGCCGGGCATCTCGGTCAGTGCGGCGGCCGCCGAACTCGGGCTGGCCGCCAACACCGCCTCCACGCTGGTGTCCAAACTGTCGGCCGACGGACTGCTGGTGCGCACACCAGACCCCGCCGATCGCCGGGTGGGCCGTCTCGAACTCACCGCACCCGCGCAGAAGATCGCCGACGAATCCCGGGCGGCCCGCCGCGCGGCGCTGGCAGAGGTGCTCGACCAGCTCGCCGACGATGACGCCGAGGCACTGGCCGCCGGGATGCGGGTGCTGCGCGAGGTCACCACCAAGCTGCGGGAGAAGAAGCCATGAGCGTGTCCGCGATCGACTGCCGGAACCTGACGCACCGCTATGGCGACTTCACCGCCGTCGACGATCTGACGCTGCACGTCAATACTGGGGAAACCCTTGGCCTGCTGGGCCCGAACGGTGCGGGCAAGACCACCGTGGTGCGGCTGCTCACCACGCTGGCCCCCATCCAGCACGGGCAGGTCCGCATCTTCGGACTCGATGCGCGGCGCGACACCATGGACATCCGTTACAACCTTGGCTATGTGCCACAACAGCTTTCGATCGAACCGGCCCTGACCGGCAGGCAGAACGTGGATTGGTTCGCCCGGCTTTACGATGTTCCGCGCTCGGCCCGCAGACAGCGGGTCGAGCAGGCGCTGGAGGCCATGCAACTGCTCGATGTCGCCGACCGGCTGGCCAACACCTATTCCGGCGGGATGGTGCGCCGCCTCGAGTTAGCGCAGGCACTGGTCAACCAGCCGTCGCTGCTGATTCTCGACGAGCCCACCGTGGGCTTGGATCCCATTGCCCGCGACAGTGTTTGGTCGCAGGTAGCGAGCATGCAGCAGCAGTTCGGCATGACGGTGCTGCTGACCACGCACTACATGGAGGAGGCCGACGTGCTCTGCGACCGGGTCGCGCTGATGCACCACGGCCGGTTGCGGGCGGTCGGCACCCCGGCCGAGCTCAAGACCAGGGTCGGCCCGGAAGCGAGCCTGGAAGACGTCTTTCGGCATTACGCCGGAAGCGGACTCGAGGAGGCGGCAGATCACCACGGTCTCGGCACGGTCCGGGCCGGCAGAAAGGCGGCGCGCGATGCCGGTTGAGTCCGTCGCTACACCTCGCCTGGTGCGGGCGCCCCGCGGCTGGCGGCGGGTGCCCAGCCTGGCCGGCCGGATGGAGACGTTCGCGTGGGTCGAGCTGCAGAAGCTGCGCCACGACCGCACCGAGTTGCTCACCCGGATGGTGCAGCCGGCCCTGTGGCTGTTGATCTTTGGCACGACGTTCAACCGATTGCACGTCATCGACACCGGTTCGGTGCCCTACCTTGCCTTCCTGGCGCCGGGGATCATCGCGCAGTCGGCGCTGTTCATCTCGATCTTCTACGGTATCCAGATCGTCTGGGATCGCGACGCCGGCATCCTGGCCAAGCTCATGGTGACGCCGTCCCCGGCGTCGGCGTTGGTGACGGGCAAGTCGTTCGCCGCCGGCGTGCGCTCGGTCGCACAGGTGGTCGGCGTGCTGGTGCTGGCCTACATCATGGGTATCCACATGACGCACAACCCGTTACGCATTCTGGCTGCCATGGGTGTGGTGATGCTCGGGTCGGCGTTCTTCGCCTGCCTGTCGATGGCGCTGGCCGGGATGGTGCGCAACCGCGACCGGCTCATGGGCATCGGTCAGGCGATCACGATGCCGTTGTTCTTCGCGTCCAACGCGCTGTACCCGGTATCGGTCATGCCCGAATGGCTGCGCTGGCTGTCCCGGGTGAATCCACTGAGCTACGAGGTGGATTCCCTGCGGCTGCTGCTGGTGGGAATCCCCTCGGCGCATCCGTGGCTGGACCTGGGTGTGCTGGCCCTGTCGGCGGTTCTCGGCATCGCCGCCGCATCGGTGCTGCTGCGGCGGCTAGTGCGCTAAGTCGTCGAAGCGGAACACAGCGAGTCTGCCTGCCAGCGTCTCGAATTCATCGGCCGTGCCGTCGCGTACCAGACCGGAGCGTTTGGCGAATGCGACACCGACGGGCACCGAGCCGGGGAAGGCGCGCAGCACCGGCTTGGATTCCTCAGCACTCAGCTCCACGATCGCGACCTCACGAGAACGCCTGCCGCGGCTCAACGTTCCGGCGCCGGCGGCCCTGGCATTGCTGGCCCAGTCCGAGCCCGGATAGCCGGCCACGGTGTAAAGCCCGCCGTTGTACTCGAACGGTGTCATCGGTGTGTGCCGCGGCTTGCCGGACTTGCGACCGGGAACGGTCAGCACGTAGGCGGGTCCGGTGTGCAGGCCCAGTTTCTGCACGGCCATCATGAATCGGTTCATCGGCTTGAGCCAGCGGGGAGGACGAGGATCGGTCATAGGGACAAGGACGGGATGGCCTTCTGGAAAGTGACAAGCGGCGGCGGTAACTTTTCTCCATGCCGATTCGTCGTCTATGACATGAACGATCCGATCGATGGCCTGCTGCGGGTCCACCGCCCGTATCTGATCAACCTCGCCTACCAGATGATCGGCGATATCGGCGATGCAGAAGACCTTGTGCAGGAGGCCTTTCTACGGCTGTCGACGGCCGGCGCGGAGATCGACGACGCCCGCGGCTGGCTGACGGTGGTTACCAGCAGGCTGTGCCTCGATCAGGTCCGCTCGGTGCGGCACCGGCGGGTGAGCACCGCTGAACCCGAACTGCTGGAACGCCAGCCGCCGGTCAACCACCGCGCGGCGCAGGATCCGAGTGAGCGGGTCACCCTGGACGACGAGGTGCACGACGCACTGTTCGAGGTTCTCGGCAGGCTCAGCGCCCCCGAGCGGGTGGCGTTCGTGCTGCACGACGTCTTCGCGGTGCCGTTCGACGAGATCGCCGAGACCGTCGGCCGGCCCACCGCGACCTGCCGTCAACTGGCGCGGCGCGCACGCATGAAGATCCACGCCGCCGCACCCGTCACCGCCGTCGTCGACGAGACCGAGCATCATCTGGTCACCGAACGATTCATCGAGGCCTGCGCGGGTGGCGATCTCGAAGCCTTGACCGCGGTGCTGGCCCCCGACGTCTGGGGCGTGGGCACGGTCCTGGCCGATCCGGCACCGCCGCCGCAGATCAACCACGGACGGAACGCGGTGGGCAGCAACCTGCTGCGTTACCTCACCGGTGCCACGCTCGTCAGCGGTCCGGTCGGGCGGCCCGTCGCGCTGGCATTCAGCGAGCGACGCCTGTTCGCCGTCGTTGTGCTCACGATCCAAGACGGTCTGGTCGTCAAGATCGAGGCCACGGCCGACCCGTCAGCGCGCTGAGGTAATCCAAACGGACGACACACTGTTCGTCACCTGTGTCATGCACAAGACCACCCTCCCGTTGTCCAGGAGGGCGGTCTGGTGTTGTCAAGCTAGACGCCCGGCTGCCGGAAGTTCGCGGCGGCCCGGGGATCCAGCAGCGACGGGTGATGCCGATGCCACCAGTAGCCGGGGCTGGCCTCCGCGGCGGGCTTGGCGTGGACCTGCGGGGTGGCGACGATGCCGGGCTGCGGGGCGGCCTCGGCCGCGCTGGCAGCGCCGGCCACTCCGAGTGCTCCGCCGATGATGCCTGCGGACAGGATCGGCAGCGCCAGATAACGTGCGACAGTGTTCTTCATTGTGAATTCTCCTGTGTGAGTTGCTGTTTCGCTTCTTCGGTGACCGGTTTCGGTCATGAGACAACTATCGGCGCCGGGCAGCGCGCGGTCTGTCGCGCAAAAGCACGTATGGGGGGATGAAGGTGGTGTCGTCCGTTTGGACGACACCGGCGCCGGGCTGGTTACACTCCCGATGTGCGCGCACACGGCAGCCCGCCGAAGCGGCCAGGCCGCTTCTGGGTGAGCCTGGTCGTCCCGCCCATGCCCGCCGACGTCGGGACCAGCGACGCAGTCCGCGCGATCTTCTTCAAGTTCGAGAGCCAGGCGCAGCGGCTGCGGGCGATCCTGCGGCTGCTGCTGGTGGCCGTCATGGTGCTGGTCGTCGTCTCCTCGACCCCGCGGTCCTCATGGCCCGCGCAGCTGTCGTTGGTCATCGGCTACGCGGTGCTGGCCGTGCTGGCGGCATGGGTCCGGCTGCAGCAGCATCCGCGCACCGCCCGGTTGCGCGCGCTGGAACCGATGATGCCGATCGACATCGCGGCGATCTGTGTGCTGCAGCTGCTCTCCCCCGGCAACTATCTGATGCTGGGGCTGCTCGCGTTCCTGCCGTTCTTCATCGCCACCCAGGCCGGGCAACGCGCCGCGATCATGTCGGTCGCCGCGATCGTCGGCGCGGCGATCGCCGTGCTGGCCGATCCGCTGTTCCGCCGCCAGATGTCGGCACCGGAGATCGCCGCGCTTCTCGTCATGCTCGCGCTGCTGTGCCTGTGCTCGTACACGGTGTCGCGAGTGCAGCAGCGCCGGCTGGCCAGCATCGCCGAGCTGACCGCAAGCCGGGCGATGCTGCTGAACGACGTCATGACCGCCGAGGAGCGCGAACGCCGGCGGGTCGCCGAAGCCCTGCACGACGGCCCCCTGCAGACCCTGCTGGCCGCCCGCCAGGATCTGCGCGACGCGATCCGCCCGAATCCCGACCTGTCCGGGGTGGCGCGGGCCAGCGAGCTGCTCACCGACGTCGCGCGGGAGTTGCGGCAGACCACTCGTGAGTTGCATCCCTCGGTGCTCGAAGAGGGCGGGCTGGAACACGCCGTCCGCGGTCTGCTCGACGCGCTGGCCGAGCGGACCGGCGTCGCCGTCGACTGCTCGATCGACTATCCGCACCCCCACGCCGAGGACGCGATGGTCTACGGCGTCACCCGCGAGCTGCTCACCAATGTGGCCCGGCACGCGAACGCCGACCGGGTGTGGCTGACGTTGCGCGACGACGGCGGCACGGTGACACTCGAGGTTCGCGACGACGGCGTCGGCATCGATGAGTCGGTGGTGTCGAGGCGCGTCGCCGAGGGGCACATCGGGCTTGCCTCGCAGCGCTCGCGTGTCGAGTCCCTGCGGGGCACTTGGGAATTCCGGCCCGTCGAGCGCGGCACCTGGGTGCGGGTGCGGTTGCTGCTACGCGATCACCAGGAGGTGCGGTGAGCAGTTCAGAACGACGCATTCGGGTGGTGGTCGGCGACGACCACCCGGTCTATCGCGACGGCATCGTGCGCGCGCTGAACAACAGCGGCCGCACCGAGGTCGTCGAGGCGGTCGGTGACGGGCAGGCCGCACTCGCCGCGATCCAGCAGCACCAGCCCGACGTCGCCCTGCTGGACTACAAGATGCCCGGCCTCGACGGCATCGCCGTCGCCCATGCGGTCACGCGAGACGGTCTGCCCACCCGCGTGCTGCTGCTCTCGGCGACCACTGACGGCCCGGTCGTCTACCGCGCGATCCAGGACGGCGCCGCCGGTTATCTGTCCAAGGAGTCCGACCGCGACGAGATCGTGGCCGCGGTGGCGGCCTGCGCCCGCGGCGAGAAGGTGCTGCCGCCGGAACTCGTCACCAGCCTGGCGACCCAGGTGCACCGGCAGGCCCAGTACCAAGGTCCCGTGCTCAGTGAGCGCGAGCGCGAGATCCTTCGATTGATCGCCGACGGCAAGTCGGTACCGGACATGGCCAAGGATCTGTTCCTCGCCCAGACCACGATCAAGACCCACATCCGGCGGCTCTACGAGAAGCTCGGGGTGTCCGACCGCGGCGCCGCGGTCGCCTACGCGATGCGGAACCAACTGCTCGAATAACACCCTGTCATCCATTCGGACGACAGCGATTCATCCGGCGGATGGCACGTTCGGGCGCTCCCGGGCACCGGTGCCGCGAACCAGGCTGATCGTCATGACAACCACACTTCACACCCCCGCAATCACCCACCTCACTCACCGCGCCAAGTACGTCACCGAAGCCGTCGGGACGTTCGTCCTGGTGTTCACCGTCGGAGCCAGCTCGCTGGGCGGCTCCCCGCTCGCACCGGTCGCCATCGGAGCCGCGCTGATGGCGATGATCTACGCCGGCGGGCACATCTCCGGCGCGCACTACAACCCGGCCGTCACGCTCGCTGTCCTGGTGCGTGGCCGGATCACCGCCCGCGAGGCGGTCGGCTACTTCGCTTCCCAGATCGTCGGCGGGATCGTCGCCGCCGCAGCCGTCACCGGGGTGATGCCCACCGGTCCTGCGCATCCGCTGACATTGTCCGGGCACGCCATGGTGATGGCCGCCGTGGCCGAGCTGGTGTTCACCTTCGTGCTCTGCTTCGTCGTGTTGAACGTCGCCACCAGCAAGGACCACCCCGACAATTCGTTCTACGGCCTGGCCATCGGCTTCACCGTGGCCGCCGGGGCCATCGCGGTCGGCGCCATCTCGGGCGGGGTGTTGAACCCCGCGGTCGGGATCGCCGGTCTGGGCCTCGGGATGTTCACCGGCCCAGTCGTGTTCGTCTACCTGGTCGTACAGCTCATCGCGGCGGTGGCCGCGGGCACGGCCTTCCGCTTCCTCAATCCCGACGACAAGTAACCATCCAGCCAACCCACGACCAACACTCGAACGGCTCGGGATCTCTCCGGGCCGTTCGAGCGTTGGTCATACATGTCGATACCGCCATATGAGCCGCCGAAGTCTCCCGGATCGCCCAACCCCGGCAACATGCTGCTGTGTCCCAAGTGCTCGGGAGTAATGCGCACCTACGAGCGAAACGGTGTTCACCTCGAACAATGCGACAGCTGCCGGGGCATCTTCCTGGACTTCGGTGAGCTCGAGGCGTTGACCCAGCTGGAAAGCCGCTTCACCGCCGCACCTCCGCCACAGCCAGGCTATGGGCCGAACCACAGCTACGGCCCAGCGTGGGGCAGCCGAGGCGACCACCGTTACCGCAAGGGTGGCTTCGGCCGGCTGTTCTTCTCCAGCTAGGCGGGAAGCATCCGCGCACAGGCGGCGAGCAGCTCCACCTGCGTCTCGTCAGGCGCCCGATGGGCGCCGGCCGCCGCGGCCTGCACGACGGCCGCGCCGGCCAGCGGCTCCAGAATCGGCCATGGATCGCCCGACGCCGGCACAGCGGGGCCGGCTGCTGCGCGGTAGGCGGTCAGGAACGTCTGCCAATCGCCGTCGGGAATCAGCCCGGCCGCCCAGAATCCCGCTGGTCGGGCCAGGTCCCAGGCCGGGTCACCGACGCCGAGGTCGTCGACGTCGATCAGCCGCCACCGGCCATCCAGCAGCCGACCCAATTGGCCGAGATGGAAGTCGCCGTGCACGAGCGTGCACGGCCTGTCCAGTGACCCGTGCTGTCGCGCCCGATCCGGCAGAGCCGCCGCAGCGGCGCGGACGACATCTGGAGCGTCCGCCGGAAGGCCACGCACCGCGCGCTGAGTACGGGCGACAGCACCGTGCGGTGTCGAGATTCGATCCGGAGCCAGATGCAACTGCGCCAACAGACGCGCGGCCTCGACCCACGGCAGGCCGCCGGGCTGTGTTGGCACCGCGTCGACCCGAGGCCATCGCGTCGACCACCGGCGGCCTGTCTGGTCATCGACGGGTTGCGGCTCGGGGTCCAAGGGCGCCAGCAGACAGCCGGTGGCGCTCCCGAGGCGCGCCGCGATCTGCAACCGCAGCGCCAACGCCTGCGGGTCGGTGCCAAGGCGGTGCACCTTTGTGACGACCTCGCCGTCGACGAAAACGTCTGCACCGGAACCGGTCTGCATTGTCAGACCTGCAGTCGGCGGGACAGGCCGGTGGCCCGCGCCGCCCGGCGCGCGACGGCCGCGCGCAGCTGGTCGGCCGAGCCCACCACCCGGACCTTGGCCCTGGCCCTGGTGACCGCGGTATACAGCAGTTCACGGGTGAGCAGCCGCGAATCCGTCGGCGGCAGAAGCACAGTCACCTCACCAACCTGACTGCCCTGGCTCTTGTGAATGGTCATCGCGTGCATGGTCTCGATATCGGCCAGCCGGCTGGTTGCCAGCTCCGCCGGGCCGTCGGCACCGGCCATCGCGGCCCGCAACACCCCATCACGCAAGACCGCCACCCCGATATCACCGTTGTAGAGCCGTAGCCCGTAGTCATTGGCCGTCACCAGCACCGGCCGTCCGGCATACCATGAAGCCCACTGCGGTACATCGGTTTCCTCGGCCAGCCAGCGCTCGACCTGACGGTTCCAGTACGCCACGCCATGCGGGCCGCGGCGATGCGCACACAGCAGCCGGTGTTCCTCCAGCGTCGCCAGCGCGGCCGGCCCGTCGCCGAGCACCGCGGCCTGCCGCAGCCGAAGCGCATGCGGCACAAGCACACTGCGCAGAGCCACAGTTGGATCTTCGGTGTCGACCCACTCGATGTGCTCGCCACCGGCGTTCAGCACGTCGATGGCACGGGTGGCGTCGCCGACCCGGATCGCCGACGCCAGCGCACCGATCGAGGGACCGAACCGGTGCGCGCGAATGAGCTTGACCACCGGCGCATCCCCGCGCGCACTCAGTCCCTCGACCAGATCGGCCAGCACCGCACCGGCTTCCACCGAGGCCAGTTGGTCGGCGTCTCCCACCAGGAGCAGCCGAGAATCCGGACGGACGGCCTCGACCAGGCGGGCCATCATCGTCAGCGACACCATCGAGGTCTCGTCGACAACGATCACATCGTGCGGCAGCCGGTTGGCCCGGTGGTGCCGGAACCGGGCCGACGTCCGCGGCAACGGCCCGAGCAGCCGATGCAATGTGGTGGCGCGCAGGGCCCGCAGTCGCACCCGGTCGGTCGAATCCAACTCATCGACTTCGGCTTGCACCGCCTCCTGGAGGCGGGCGGCGGCCTTGCCGGTCGGTGCGGCCAGCGCGATCCGCGGCCGTGGCCTGCCGGCCAGCTCGGCCTGTTCGGCCAGCAGCGCCAGCAGCCGGGCCACCGTGGTGGTCTTGCCGGTGCCCGGTCCTCCGGTGAGGACCGTCAGCCCCTGAGACAGCGCGACCTCGGCGACCCGGCGCTGCTCCTCGTAGCCGGACGGGAAAAGCCGTGTGATGTCGGGCAATTGGTGCTGCGGCCGGGCGGCGGCCAGAGCCAGCACATCGGCGGCGACCTGCCGTTCCTCCAGCCAGTACCGGTCGAAGTAGAGCAGATTCTCTTCGAGATGTAGTACGGCCGGCGAGCTGAGCAGCGGGCTGGCCGCCACGGCCGCCAGCCACTCGTCCGGCGCCGGCCATGGCAGGTCGTCGATCTCGACCTGGGCCGGCACCGTCGTCAGCTCCACGCACACCGATCCGCCCCGGACCGCGCGCACCACGAACGCGATCGCCAGGGCAACTCGCTCGTCGGTCTCATTGCCCAATGCTGTGAGTCGTTGCGCGACAAGAACATCGGCGGCTTCGATGGCACCGGCATCGTTGAAGCTCCGCAGCAGGCCGGCAGCCTGCGCGCAACGGCGCCAATCGGCGGCGTCGACAACGTCTACTGTCACGCCGCCACCTGCCTACCGTCGAGCAGATCCGACACCGCCGCCACCAGGACGGCCGACGGACGCCAGCTGAACACCCCGGCGGGGTGGCCGTCGGCGGTCGGGGTGTCCGGACCGCACATGCCGCGCACGAACAGGTACAGGACTCCGCCCAGATGCCGATCGGGGTCGTAGCCGGGCTGACGCCACCGCAGGAACCGGTGCAGCACCACGCTGTAGAGCAGTGCCTGCAGCGGATAGTCCGCATGCAGCATGGCCTCGGCCATCCTGGCCCGACCGTAATCGGCTGCCGACAGCCGACGATCACCCGCACCGAGCCAATTGGTCTTGTAGTCGACCACCAGGTAGCGATGCCCTGACGTCCTGTCGGGTATCCGCAACACCACGTCCACCGACCCGGACAGATACCCGCGCAACGACTGACCGCCCAGGGCGCCGCCGCTGAGCCGCTCGGCATACGACGCCAGCGGGTCCTCGGGCGGCAGATGCTCACCCAGCAGCCTGCCGACATCGGCCAGCCGGACCTGAGGCCGGCCGATCGCCAGGTCGCCACCGGCCAGTGGGAATTCGAAGTCCATCTCGCACAACCGGTCCCGTAGCCCGATCTGGCGCAGGGTGATCCCGTCGGCCAGCGGGCCCAGCGACGTGTCGTGCATCGGCACCAGCGCGGCAGCCAGTTCCTCGGCCGCGACATCGACCGGCCACCATACCGAGTGCTGTTCGATGTGGGTCTGCAGTTCCCCGGCCAGATCGGCGGCCAGCGGGTCGGCGGTCTCCAGCACCGCGTGCACCAGGCTGCCGAACGTGGCTCCCGTCGGGAGATCCGCCATCGGCGACGGTACGTCGGCTCCGGCCGGCGGTGCGCTCACCGCGATATCGCCGACCTCGTCGTCGAGCTGGACAACCTCGGGCTCACTGCTCACGCCGGCGGTCTCGGCCGCCCGGATCAATCCGGAGTACGACGTCCGTCGCCAGGTGGTGTCGATGCTGCGGTGGAAATGCCTGGCGGCGAGGTCATCTCGACGTTCGGCGCCGGCCAGCTCGGCCGCCGGGGCGATCACCGACTCTTCGAGCACCGGCCCGCCCGCTGTTTCCCATTCCCGAAGCAACGCCACCGCGTCGGCGTCCTCGATCCGTTCCGGGTCGCAGCGGTCCGGCACCGACGCCTGGCCCGGGCGGCGGCCCCGCAGCAGCCGCGACAGTCCCCCGTTCGGCTCGTCCCACGACGGTGCCCACCACGCCACCACCTGGGACTGGGCCCGGGTCATCGCGACGTAGGTGAGACGCGTCTCCTCGCCCGCGGCTTCCCGCCTGCCCAGGGTCTGCGCGGTCACCAGCTCGGCGCTCTGGTCACCGCCGACGTGCAGGCAGCGCCGCTCCTCGACATGGAACCGGACCAGATCCTCGCTGCGCACATAGCGATTGAACGTGAAGGGTAGGTAGACGATCGGGAACTGCAGACCCTTGCTCACCCACACCGTCATGATCTGCACCGCCGCCGCGTCACTGTCCAGGCGGCGGCTGCGTTCCGGGGCGCCGCTGCGTTCGTCGCGCTGGGTGCGCAGCCAGTCGCGCAATGCGGTGAGACTGAAGCGTTCCCGATGCGTCACATCGTGCAGGAGCTGGGTGACGTGCGCGAGATCGGTCATATTGCGTTCGCCGCCGGCCCACGACAGCACCCGCCGTCCCATCCCCGCCAGCTGCGCGGCCTCGAACACCGCCGCCACCCCGGCTTCCCGCGCGTGATCGGCCCACTGCCGCAAGGTGTCCGCGATCTTATCGGTGAGCGCATCGCCGCCGTCGGCAAGGTCTTCGGCGGTCTTACCGAAGAACATCGTGGTGGCCGCGGCGCGCACCAGGCCGGGGCGGTGCAGCTGGTCGAAGGCTTCCAACAGGGTCAGCCAGTCGTCGGCGGCCGCAGACTTGAGCACATCGGTGTCACCGGTGTAGACGGCGGGCACCCCGGCGGTGGCCAGCGCGTCGAAGCAGGCGCGCGCATCGGCATGACTCTCGGTGATGACCGCGATGTGATGGGCCTGCAGGGGTTCGCCGTCGAAAGTGGCTTTGGCGGCCAGCAGCCCGGAGATGTCGGTAGCCAGGTCGGCGGCGATGTGCTGGCGCAGCGTGTCCATCCGGATCGTGCGGATTCCACGCTGCCCGAACGTTTCCCGGCTGACCACCCGCAGCCGGAACGGCTCGTTGCGCGGTGCGCCCGCCAGCCGGTGACCGCGGTGATGGGCGTCGACGTCGAGGACCTTGATATCCGAGTCGCCGAGTTCGGCACCGCCGAGCACGACCTGCAGGCGCTCGACCAGTGCCGAGTCGCTACGCCAGTTGACGCCGAGGGTGTGTCGTTGCCCCGCGGTCTTCGCGGCGTGCAGGTAGGTGAAGATGTCGCCACCGCGGAACGCGTAGATCGCCTGTTTGGGATCACCGATGAGGATCAGCGTCGAGTTCCCGCTGAAGGCCCGTTCGATGACCTGCCACTGCACCGGGTCGGTGTCCTGGAACTCGTCGACCATCACCACCGACCACCGCTGATGCATGCGGGTGGCCGCCGGCGAGTCAGTCACCTCCAGCGCGTCGGCCAACCGGCTGAGCAGGTCGTCGTAGCTCAGGATCCCCCGTCGGCGTTTGCGCCGATCAAGCTCGGCCAGAACATCATTGGCGAACTCGACCCGTATGGCCGGCTGCGAGCCCGGCGGTGGATCCAGCGGCCGCAGCTCGGTGCACGGGTTGGCGACGACCTCGCGGGCCAGCTTGAGCGCGTCGGAACGGCTGATCGGTGGCCGCTCGCGCTCCTGCCCGAAGTGCCGCAGGTACAGGTCGTCGACGATCTCGCCCACCAGGTCGTCGAGGCTTTCGGCCAACGTCACGTGGGAATCGGTATCCCCTGCGACCCCAAGGGATTTCAGTACCAGATGGCAGAACTGGTGGGTGGTGGCGATCGTCGCGGCGTCGAAGCCGGCGAGCGCATCACGCAACCGCCCCCGCCGTTCGGCCAATTCGTCGACGTCACCGGTGGTCAGCAGTCGCACGACATCGTTGGCGTCGGACGGCCTCGGGTCGTCGAATCCGCGCAGTGCGAGCTGCAACGCCTCGCGGACCCGCTCCCGCAGTTCCTGAGTGGCCGCCCGGCTGAAGGTGATCAGCAGCATCTGGTCGAGGCTCGCGCGACCCTCGGCGATGTAGCGGGTCACCAACGCGGCGAGGGTGAACGTCTTACCCGTCCCGGCGCTGGCTTCCAGCACCGTCGTCGTACCCGCGGCGGGAAGTGGTCCCAGTAAGTCGAACTCGTGCATCAGGCACCGTCCTCTGCGCGCAGCAAAGGTGCCCACAGCCGCGCCGCGTATGCGCCCAGCCGGGTCGTCTCGCCATCGGCTTCCTCACCCGGCCGCACCGGCGTCAACAGCGGATCGAGATCCGGTTCACGACCCCAGACCCGTTCGATGGCCCGGTCATCACGCTCGTAGCGCCACTTCGACCAGGCCTCGCTGCGCGGGTCCTGACCGCTGACCCGGGCCACCGCCCAGGCATGAGATGTCTTGATCGGCAGCGGGATCGGCTCCCGGCGGCCGGCGTCGTAGATCGCCACCAGTTCGCGAAGCACGGCGACCGGATCGTCCTGCGGCGAGCCCAGCACCCGTTCGGCCACGGCGTTGCGCCGCCGCTGGCGGCCGATGCACACCGCCGTCCACTGCCCGGGGAAGGCCGCGGCCAGGGCCAGCAGCGGGATCCAGGCGCGCAGCAGATGCTGGGCGTCGAGCTTGGAGAACGTGACCTCCACCAGGCGCTTGCCGAACACTTCGGGGACGGTTCCGGTGAGGCGACGACCCTCGCCCAGGTCGACGTCGACGTCGTAGGCCTGCGGTGTGCCAGTGCGGTAGGCCAGCGCTGCTCTGGCCAATTCGTTTGCCTGGTCGCGTAATTCACCGGCCGTTCGCCAGCCCAGCCGGCCCGGCGGCAGCGCGCCCCTGCGCCATTCCGCTTGCCCGGCGCGTTCGGGATCCATCCCCGCGAGCATGTCGGTGAGCAGCCGCTGGCCCACCGTCCACTGCTGCAGGTTGTCGATCTCGACCGGCATGGCGTCCTCGACCCCTTCGACCTCCCACGGCAGGGTCACGTCGAGTGCGGTGAAGAAGCCCTTCACCGGGTTGGCGAAGAACTTCAGTAGATCGGCCAGCGTCACGTCGTCGGGTGGCGGGGCGGGCAGCGGCTTGGCCAACAAGTCAGGTTGTTCCCGACGCTGGCTGCCGGTGATCGAGGCAGCGGCAAGCACGCTCGAGTCGAATGTGAACGGCTCGCCGGGCACGCCGAGCGCGCCCGGCGTCACGTTGCGAACATCGAAGGGCTGCAACGGGTGCCGGACCAGGATCGCGTCGCGGACGGGGTCCCCGGTGGTCCGGTCCAGGGCGTCGAGCAGCTCGGCCAGCGGGACCGCCGGCGGGCGGGGCTGACCGGAGTATTCGTTGGCACCGGTGTAGGTGATGACGAGCTTGTCGGTGGCCGCACCGATCGCGTCGAGTAGCAACTGCCGGTCTTCGGAACGGATGTCACGCTCGCCGGTCATCGGGTCGCGGGCCAGCGCGTCATCACCGTCGACCACTCCGATTCTCGGGAACACGGTGTCGTCCAGCCCGACCAGACACACCACCCGATGCGGCACCGAGCGCATCGGGACCATGGTGCACACCGTCAGCGTGCCGGTGCGGAAGTTGGCCCGGGTGGGGCGTCCGGACAGGTGGCGACCCAGCAGGGCGGTGACGTCCGGCAGCCGCATGCCGACCTCGGCGCGCGAACCGGCCGTCGTCAGCACGTCGCCGAATTCGCGCTGCAGCTGGCTGGTCTGCCAGCCGTCGTCCCCGGCGGTCCGGGTCAGCAGCTCGACGCCGTCCTGAAGTCCGGTCAGCCACCGCGCCAACGGTCTGACCCCGCTGAGGGATTCGACGGTGCGCGCAAGGCGCGCCACGTACTCGGCGAGCCGGCCGGCCAGCTCCACGCTGTTGCTGCCGACGTCGTCCAGCGGCAGGGTGACGCCCAGCCAGTCCTTCGAGTCGTCGGACATGGCGACCCCGGCCAGCACCCGGTCGAGCCCGAATCGCCAGGTGTTCTGGATGAACGGGATCCCGAACGGGGCCCGGTGTTCCTGGTCGAAACCCCACCGGATATTCGACTGTTGCACCCAGCGGGTGATGGTCTCCAGATCGTCGTCGCTGAACGCGAATCGCGCCCGTACCGGCTCCAGGTGGGCGAAGTCGAGGACTTCGGTGGCGGTGACGCGGCTACCGGCCAGCGTCAGCAGTTTGCCCGCCACCTGCAGCAGCGGGTTGGTCTGGATCAGGGCGCGGTCGGCCAGCCGCACCCGCAGCTGGTGGGCCGGATGGGCACCCGGTACGACATCGCCGAGCCCGAAGTCCGCCACGATCAGCGGGGCGTAGGTGTCGATATCGGGGCACATCACCAGGATGTCGCGGGGTTCCAGGGTGCGGTCCTCGGCGAGCAGACCGAGCAGCACCTCACGCAGGACGTCGACCTGACGCGCGGGTCCGTGGCAGCTGTGCACCTGCACCGAGCGATCTGCAGGCGAATGCGAGCGCCCCTGCGGCCGTGTGGCATTCGCGGCGATGTCGGCTTGCAGCCAGCCCAGGAGCGTATCCGGCTGCTGGCCGGCACCGAGGAATTCGTCGGTGGCGACGTCGGTGGGCAAGCTTCGCTGGAGCTCGCGAACATCGCGGCCGAGGGTGGCCAGCAGCGGATGCGCGGCCAGCCGATGGCTGGTGTCGTCGCGACGGGCGATCGTCCCGCGCAGATCGCGCAGCTCGGCCCACAGTGCAGCACTGGGGTGCGGCAGCCACAGGTGCACGTCGTGGTGTTGGGCCAGCGCTCCGAGGAGTTCGATATCGGTGCTGGGCAACCGGGTGTGCCCGAACAACGATATCCGCACCGGCAGTGCGGTTCCCGATTCCCGGAGCCGGGCAAGGGTTTTGGCGTGCCGGATGTGTGGAGGATCGACGCCGATCGTATCGACCAGCGCCCGCCATAGGTGTGGCTGCCAGCGCAGGTCGTCGTCCAGGCCGGCTGGGTCACCGGCCAACCAGTCCTCGAGGAGTTGCGGACGCTGCCGCGCATAGGAGGAGAACAGCCCGGCCAGCCGGCGGGCGACCGAGTAGCGCCGGCCCTGGCGAAGGTCCTTCTCCTCACCGTCCACAAAGTGGCCGAGGTGGGTGGCCAGCGTGCGGCACCACGGCTCGTCGAGGCTGGCGTCGATGACGTCGAGCAGTGGCCACGCCATAGCGTCGGCCGACCACAGATCGCCGTCGCCGGTTCCCGCGATCTCACCGATGAGCGATGCCGGTGACCGGAACGACACCCCCGCGCAGACACCGCCGCCGGCGTCGGTGCCGCCGAGAATGTGCGAGAGCCGCTGGCTGAGCCAACGCTCGACCCCGCGGGCGGGCACCACGACGAGCTCGTCGGCGAACGGGTCGGGTTGGGGGGTGGCCAGCAGCACGCCTAGACCGTCGGCGAGCAGGTCGGTTCGCTCGGCTCGGTGCAGGTGCAGGGCCATCGGGATTACCGTAGCCGCGCTGGCGGACATCGTGTGTCCAGCTCGTAGACGCCCCCGCGCGCTTTGTCCACAGCCTGGACAGAGCAAAGAGAATTTTTCGCCGGTTTCCGCCGAAATGCGTGACATGAGTGTCCCCTTCAGCAAAGCTGTGATCTCTCACCGAGGAAGGGCAGAGCAATGAATGCTGCGGCAGGCCACAGCGGGGATGTGGCTACGGGCAACCACGGCGGTACCCAGCGCGGAGGACGTCACCGCCGGCGCCGGCAACCCTACGGCTGGCTGGGCGTCGGTGCACTCAGTCTGGGTGTGGGCGCCGCTCTGGCCACCGGCTCGGGCGTTGCACATGCTGATACCACCCCGGCCACTGGCGCCGGGCCCACCAGCGGCCAAGCTGGCGACGCCGCGCCCGGTAACTCGCCTGCGAGCGGCCACACCGGTCGGCAGGCGCAGAAGCCGGGCGTTGCCAACGGCTCCTCGATGAAGAGGCCGTCCGCTGGCTCACCTCGTGCGCTAACTGCCGCGGCCGCCACCCGGCCGACACCTGGCAACAGGTTGTCGGTAGTGTACGGCTCCGCGCCGGCAGGGGTCATTCGGTCGGTCAGCAACACCTCGTCTGAATCGCCCACCCATTCCGCCGGTCCGATCACCGACCCGCTGAGCTCGCCCGTCGGCGCTCCTCCGGCAACGCAGGCCCTCGCCGCGGGGATCACGAATCTCACGAAGACTCCAACGGCGGCGTCCGTCCCGCCGAACCTGATCCGCCTTCCGGCGCTTCCTACCCCGGCGCAGGTGTTGCGCGCATTGGGATTCGTGCCGGGTGGCCCGTCGGCACCGGTTGGTAACCCGATCCAGGATCTGCTCTGGGGGTTATACCGGCAGTTTCAGTCGCTGCTGGGACTCAGCACCCCACCCACCAGACCAAGTCTCTCGATTGCCGATACCACCGTCGCCGAGGGCAACGCCGGCACCAGCAACGCCACCTTCACCGTCACCGTTTCCAAATCATCGACCACACCGGTCACCGTCAACTACGCCACCTCGAACGGCACCGCCACCGCCGGCGCCGACTTCACCACCGCCACCGGCACTCTCACCTTCAACCCCGGCATGACCTCGCAAACAGTCACCGTCAAGATCACCGGCGACACCGCCGTCGAAGCAGCCGAAACCTTCACCGTCGCCCTGTCCAGTCCCACCGGGGCCACCATCGCCCGCGGCACCGCCACCGCCACCATCACCAACGACGACGTCGCAACGACCCCGGGACTCAGCATCTCCGACGCGTCGGCGACCGAGCCGGGTTCGACGGGCATGGCGGCAGGCTTCCTGCACACCTCCGGCAACCAGATCCTCGATTCCGAGGGCCAGCCGGTGCAGATCTCCGGCGTCAACTGGTTCGGCGCTGAGGGCTCCAACGGCGTGCCGGACGGGCTGTGGACCCGCAACTACAAAGACATGATCGATCAGATGTCGGCCCAGGGATTCAACACAATTCGGATCCCGTATTCCAGCGAGATGCTGCACAACAGCGCAGCACCGTCGGGCATCAACTACAGCCTCAATCCCGACCTGCAGGGACTGTCACGCATCGAGGTACTCGATGCGATCATCGCCTACGCCGGACAAGACGGGATGCGGGTCATCCTCGACCATCACCGCAGTGCCGCCGGAGCCGGCACGAGCGAGAACGGACTCTGGTACAACAGCCAGTACTCCGAAGACCAGTGGGTCGCCGACTGGCAGATGCTGGCGAATCGCTACAGCGACAACCCGACGGTGATCGGTTTCGACCTGCACAACGAGCCCTACAACGGCACCTGGGGCGGCGGCGGCGCGAACGATTGGGCGCGCGCCGCGGAGCGGGCCGGAAACGCTGTGCTGCAGGAGAACCCGAATCTGTTGATCTTCGTCGAAGGCGTGGGTACCTATCAGGGACAGAGCTACTGGTGGGGCGGCAACCTGATGGGGGTCAAGGACCGGCCGATCGTGCTCGACGTACCCGGCCGGGTCGTCTACTCCCCTCATGACTATCCGAACTCCGTGTATGCCCAACCTTGGTTCCAGACCGCCAATTTCGGCGCCAACCTGCCCAACGTGTTCCGCAACGCCTGGGGCTACATCTACGAGGACAACATCGCGCCGATCTACGTCGGCGAGTTCGGCACCAAACTTTCCGACCCCAAGGATGCCGTTTGGTTTGAGGCTCTCACGTCCTACCTGTCGGGCGATTTCGACAACAACGGCACGATCGACATCGCGGCCGGCACCGAGGACATGAGCTGGACGTTCTGGTCGTGGAACCCGAATTCCGGTGATACCGGCGGCATTCTGGCCGACGACTGGAAGACGATCAACCAGAACAAGATGGCCTACCTGACGCCGATCGAGTTCACCGGAGGAAGCGGCACATCGGTGGCGTCGTTCGTGGTGACGCTGGCCGCGCCGGCCAACCAGACAGTGAGCGTGCACTACGCGACCTCAAACGACACTGCGACGGCAGGCCTTGACTACATCTCCGTAGCGGGCACTGTCACCTTTGCCCCGGGCGAAACCCAGAAGATCATCACGGTGCCCGTGAAAAGTGATTCGCTGGCGGAGAACAACGAGACCTTCCACATCATGCTGTCGAATCCGTCGGGAGCAACCCTCACCGACGCGATGGGCATGGGAACCATCCTCGACCGCCCGGTCGGCACGAGCACCGGCGGTGGTACGTCGACGCCGCCCGCCGACCCGGACCCCGAGATGCCGATGCCCGATCCCACCGGCGACCAGTACACCGACATCATGACGTTCGGCATGCACCACGGCAGCGACCACACCGGGATGAACGCGCTGGAAGGCGGCCGGACCGCCATCACCACCGAAGCACTGGTCGCCTACAACGACCAGCGCCAATTCGCCGGACTGGCGCCGGTGACCCTCGATGACGTCGGGAATTGGGCGTTCGCGAACAAGTTGACCAACAACGAGCAAGCGTGGAACCAAGATCTACAGGGCGTCGGGCTGTACTACGCGATGCAGGGCGCCAAAGTGGGGTGGATCGCCGACGACAAGTTCGACCCGCAGATCGTCGCCGACATCGAGCGAACGGCGCGCCTCGGCTCGGCAGCAGACGTCATGGCCATGGTGGCCGAATACGGTCATGACGGTTTCGCGCAGTACCTGATGGACACCGGTGGTGAGACGGCATTCATCGACACGTTGAAGATGGAGCCGCATTACGGCGGATGGATGCACGACCGGGCCAACGGCCGGCTCGTCCTCGAGGGTTCGGCCACCGCCCATGACGTGAACCACCTCACGGTGCTCAGTCACGATCAGACGCAACCATTCATGAACGACACCTGGGACTGGCCGCAATGGCCGGCGCTCGATGTCTCGCACAACCGGGTGATCGAGTACTTCCAGAGCATGGTCGCCCTCGGAGATCCGCTGGGGAACAACCTGACTGCGCTCGACGCAGATCTCGCCTAATCGTGATTTCGGCGCGCTAATCGCCGCTGAGCGAACTGTGCTGTTCGGGGACATCGCTGACAGTTGGATGTCTCGAGACATCGCTGACACCTGAGTAGGGCTGGGACCAGCATGGTTCATGGCCCAGAAGGTGACGGCGATGGATATTCGGATGGCTGCAGCATTGGCTGGCCAGATCGAGAACGTGGCCCAGTTTTGCCGGGACCACCAGATCAGTCGGGAGACGTTTTACAAGTACCGTCGACGATTCCGTGATAGCGGTATCGAGGGACTGCAGGAGCTCTCCCGGCGCCCGAAGACCTCGCCGGGGCGGACTCTGGTCGAGGTCGAGGATCTGATCGTGTTGCGGCGCAAGCAGTTGATCGAGGACGGCCGCGATCACGGCGCCCAGTCGATCGTGTGGTCGTTGCAGCGTGACGGTGTCGCGGTGCCGTCGGTGTCGACGGTGTGGCACATCCTGACCCGCCGCGGAGCGATCACCCCGCAGCCCCAGAAACGCCCGAAGTCAGCGACCAAGCGGTTCGTCTTTGATCGGCCCAACGAGTGCTGGCAGTCCGACTGGACCGGGTGGGCGCTGGCCGACGGCACCCCGGTGGCCATCGCCGGCAGTCTCGATGACCACTCCCGCTACCTGGTGGGGTTGCGTGCGTGTGCCGGTGACGCCGACGCCGCGCTGGTCTGGGAAGTGATCCTGGCCGGCATCGATGAATGCGGGATCCCGTCAATGTCGTTGTCGGATAACGGACTTGTGTATACCGGACGGTTCCGCGCCTATGTATCAGCGTTCGAGTCCAACCTGCGGGCCCTGGGCGTGCGCACCATCAACTCGGCGCCGTACCACCCGCAGACCTGCGGCAAAATCGAACGGTCCTGGCAGACGCTGAAAAGATGGCTCCGCGCTCGCCCAGCACCGGCCACCATCGACGAGCTCAACGGCCTGCTCGAACAGTTCCGCAGCTTCTACAACCACCGGCGGCCCCATCGCGCCCACCGCGGGGCCACCCCCGCCGAGGTGTTTGGCGCCACCGCCAGGGCCCGACCCGCTGACCGTCCAGTGCCGGCCCCAGTTGTGGTCAGCCGCCACACCGTTGACGCAACCTCGGGATACATCTTCGTTGCGCCCTACAAAGTCAACGTCGGCCTGCGCTGGGCCGGACACGACTGCGACGTCATCCGCGATGGTGAGCACATCACCATCCTCAGCGGCACCACCCTGGTCCGGTCCTTCACCGCAGACCCCACCCGCAACTACCAACGCAGCGACAAATCCACCCGGACCTACCGCACCCGCGAACCCAAACCGGCACCATGAGTGTCAGCGATGTCCCGCGACAAAAGTGTCAGCAATGTCCCGAGACACCACACGCCGCTGAGCGAACGAAAGCGCGCCGAAATCGCTAGCCGACCAACCGCGCGATCGAGCGCATCGGAATGTGCAGCCAGGTCGGCCGGTGCCGCGCCTCGTACGCCGCCTCGTACACCGCTTTGTCCAGTTCGTAGGCAGCGAGCACGACGGCGGAATCCCGTGGGTCGGCCTCGGATTCGGCCGCGTACCCGTCGCAGAACGACGCGCAGTTGCGGTCGACCCACTCCCTGGCCCGGGCGGCAAGCTGCCGGTCGTCGGACTGGTCGATCAGCTGTTGGTAGGCGGCGTATTCGAACGAGCGCAGCATGCCGGCGATATCGCGCAACGTGGAGTCCGGCTTTCGCCGCTCGTCGAGCGGCTGACCCGGCTCCCCCTCGAAATCGATCAGCAGCCAGCGGTCCGGCGTCCGCAGCACCTGACCCAGATGCAGGTCTCCGTGCACGCGCTGCACGGTCACCGGCTCGTCGGCCAGCTTCGCGAAGCGCTCCTCGATGGCAGGCCGATACTCCTCGAGCTCGGGCACCGCGGCGGCGGCGGTCGCCAGCCGGTCCCGCATCACGTCGACGGGCAGCACCGCCGTCGAGGTGCCCAACTCCTGGGCCAGGGTGGCGTGCACCGACGCCACCGCCTCCCCCAATCGGTATGCCTCCCCGGCGAAGTCACCGCCGACCTCATATGCGTACAGGTCACCCTCCGCATACAGGTCGCGGGTGCTCGCGGTGGCCATCTGCCAGCCCTCCGCGGAGTTCGCGGCGTAGGTCGTCACCATGCCGAGCGGGCACGGCTGGCCGTCTTCGACCGTCTCGAACGATCCGAGAAGCTTTGCCACGTGCGGGTTTCCGGCTCGTCCCAACGCCCGGTTGAGTTCGATGTCCGGGTTGATCCCGATCGAGATCCGGCGGAACAGTTTGAAGATCACCTGGTCGTCGAACACCACGCTGGTATTGCTCTGCTCGGCGCTGGAGACTCGCGGCGCAGCCCCGACCGCGAGCGTGACGTCGGGTTCCTTGGTGAACGTGATCGCGCCGATGGTGGCGCCCGAGTCGATCAGCGACAGCAGGAACTGCGCGGACGACGGGTCGTAGAGCCCGTCATAGGCGGTGTGGGCATCGTCGGACCCAATCGTGGCCACCGTGTCGTACTCCGCCACCGGCGCCGAATCCCATTGGACCACCACCTGATAGCGCTCCGACGAACCGTCGGTGTAGGTGACGTCGAGCAATACCAGATCCAGCTGCGGCCGCAGTGAGAACACCTCGGCGGTCTCAGCCGAGGACAGCGTGCGGCTACGACCGGCGTACCACCGCTGGCTGGGTAGCCATTCGGTCCACGGCAGGTTCACCGGTGAAGTCATTGCGTCTCCTCCGACGGGCTGAGCCTGAACCAGTAGAACCCGTGCCCCGGCAGCGTCAGCAGATAGGGCAGCTGGCCGATCCGCGGGAATGCCACGTGCCCGGTCAACTCCACCGGCGTGTAGGAGTTCCAATGCTGCAGATTCAATTCGATCGGCTGCGGAAAGCGGGACAGATTGTTCACACACAGCATAGTGTCGCCGCCCTCGATCTCGCGCACATACGTCAAGACCGAGGGGTTGGAGCCGCTCAGTTCGCGGAACGTGCCGGTGGCGAACGCGTCGTAGCGGCGGCGTACCGCCAGCATGGTGCGCGTCCAGCTGAGCAGCGACGTCGAACTGTCGCGTTGCGCTTCGACGTTCACCGACTGGTAGCCATAGATCGCATCCTGGTTGGGCGGCAGGTACAGCCGGCCCGGGTTGGCGGTGGAGAATCCGGCGTTGCGATCCGGGGTCCACTGCATCGGAGTGCGCACGGCGTCGCGGTCGCCCAACCAGATGATGTCGCCCATCCCGATCTCGTCGCCGTAATACAGCACCGGCGAACCGGGCAGCGACAACAGCAACGCGGTGAACAACTCCATCTGGTTGCGGTCGTTCTCCAGCAGCGGCGCCAGCCGCCGCCGGATTCCCACATTCGCTTTCATCCGTGGGTCTTTGGCGTACTCGGCGTACATGTAGTCACGCTCTTCGTCGGTGACCATCTCCAGCGTCAGCTCATCATGGTTGCGCAGGAAGATGCCCCACTGCGCCATCTCGGGGATCTCCGGGGTCTGCGACAGGATTTCTGAGATGGGGAAGCGGGATTCGCGGCGCACCGCCATGAAGATGCGCGGCATCAGCGGGAAGTGGAATGCCATGTGGCATTCGTCGCCGCCGGTGGCCGGGTCGCCGAAGTATTCGACGACGTCGGCGGGCCACTGATTGGCCTCGGCCAACAGCACCCGGCCGGGATATTCGTCGTCGATCACCTTGCGGCAGTGCTTGAGGAACGCGTGCGTCTCCGGCAGGTTCTCGCAGTTCGTGCCCTCCCGCGCGTAGAGATAGGGCACGGCGTCCAGCCGGAAACCGTCGATCCCGAGATCGAGCCAGAACCGGAGCACATCGATCATCGCCTCTTGAACAGCGGGGCTGTCGTAATTCAGGTCGGGTTGATGGCTGAAGAACCGGTGCCAGTAGAACTGTTTACGCACCGGGTCGTAGGTCCAGTTGGACTCCTCGGTGTCGATGAAGATGATCCGCGCGTCGGAGTACTTGTCGTCGGTGTCGCTCCACATGTAGAAGTCGCCATACGGGCCGTCGGGATTGTGTCGCGACTCCTGAAACCATTCGTGGCTGTCAGAGGTGTGGTTCATCACCAGGTCGGTAATGACGCGGATACCTCGGCGGTGCGCGGCGTCGAGCAGCGCGACGAAGTCGTCGACGGTACCGAACTCCGGCAGCACCTTGTAGAAGTCGCGGATGTCGTAGCCGCCGTCGCGCAGCGGTGAATCGTAGAACGGCGGCAACCACAGGCAGTCCACACCGAGCCACTGCAGGTAGTCGAGCTGTTCGATCAGGCCGCGCAGATCGCCGATGCCATCGGAGTTGGAGTCGTAGAACGCCCGGACCAGCACCTCGTAGAACACCGCACTCTTGAACCAGACCCGATCGGCGGGCAGGGCGTGCGCCTGCCCGAAGTCCTCTGCGGAGGGGTGTTCGACGACACCGCCCTCGACGTGGCTGCCGTCTGCCGGATCGCTGCTCAACTCCATCTCAGTTCCACTACCCCACACTGGCCGAACCGAATCGTCACCCGACGTCTTTGTCAACGCCAACCGTTGTAGTAGCCCCGTCGAGCGCAGGCAACCTGACCGTCGAAAACGCTTGGAACAGTACCGCTTTACTCCGTTTCGCGGACGCGGACGACGACCTTGCCCTTGGCGGTGCGATTCTCCAGCGAGGCGACGGCGGCGGCCGCCTGATCCAGCGGATAGACCTCGGGCTGCGGTGCCGCGAGCTTGCCGGAGGTCAGCAGTTCGGCCAGCCCGGCCCATTGCTCGGTGAGCGCACCGGGATGCGACATCGTCCAGGCACCCCAGCCGACCCCGACGACGTCGATGTTGTTCAGCAGCAGCCGGTTGACCTTGACGGTCGGGATCTCACCGCCGGTGAATCCGACCACCAGCAACCGGCCCGCCGGGGCCAGCGAGCGCAGCGAGTCGGTGAAACGGTCACCGCCGACCGGGTCCATCACGATGTCGACGCCCTTGCCGCCGGTCAGCTCGGCGACCGCGTCCTTGAACCCGTCGGCCAGCACGACGTCGGTGGCACCGTTGGCCCGCGCGGTATCCGCTTTGTCCTGCGAACTCACCACTGCGATCACCCGGCCGGCCCCCAGTGCCGGGGCGAGCCGCAGGGTCGAGGTGCCGATCCCGCCGGCCGCGCCGTGCACCAGGATCGTCTCCCCGGCGGCCAGCCGAGCGCGCATAGTCAGCGCGAAGTACACGGTCAGGTCGTTGAACAGCAGCCCGGCGCCGGCCTCGAAGCTGACATTGTCGGGCAGCGGGAACACCCGCTCTGTGGTGAGCTCGACCGTCTCGGCCATCGCGCCGGTCATCATGGTCAGGCCGACGACCCGGTCGCCCGCCTTGACCGGGGCGCCGGCGGGCGCCGACCGCACAACGCCGGCAATCTCGGCGCCGAGGATGAACGGCAGTTCCGGCTTGTACTGGTAGAGCCCGCGGGTCAGCAGGGCATCGGGGAAGGCCACGCCGGCGGCGTGGACGTCGACCAGGATCGTGCCGTCACCTGATGGTTCGTCGATCTCGACCAGCCGCACCGACTCCGGACCGGCCAGCTCGGTCACCCTTATCGCCCGCATCGCACCTCCACACCGACTCGATCGCGACGTCAGTGTTGCACGACTGCCCAGCGCGGGGATTTTCAGATAGTGCGCAGAGCTACGGGAACTCGATATCCAGCAGGTCGACCTGCAGCTCGCCGCGTGGCGTCGAGTAGGTGACTCTCTCGCCGGCCTGTCGCCCGAACAACGCCAGGCCTAACGGACTGTCGGAGGTCAGTGTGGTGTCCTCTTCCCCGGCCGGCGTCTCCTCCAGAAAGTGGATGATCCGCATCCGCACCGGCTCGTCGCCGGGGAAACGCAATGTCACCGTCGTGCCGTTGGGCAGTTGACCCGGGGTATCCGCGTTCCCGCCGGCCAGCAGCCAGGCCAGCCGCTTGATCTGGTCTTCGATACCGGCCAGGTCCTCGGAGCGCTGTAGCGCGTCGGCATCGTCGCCGCGGTCTCCGACCGTCTCGGCGTCGGCCTGCAGTTCGGCGCGCATCTGATCGCGACGACTGCGTAGGTCGTCGAGTTCTTCCTCGATGCGACTGCGTTCCTTGCCGGTGAATTCGGTGTCCTGACCCATGCCCGACAAGCTACCTGCGTGACCGCCTCCGAGATGGTGCCTTCGTCGCAGTTGCCCATTCAGAGTGCTGTTGGCTCAGAACACGAGATCGTCGACAAAGTCGCTCAACGACGTCAACAGCGAAACGGTAACATGCTGTGCGGCAACGAATTAGCGGACGAGGACGCGGACCGGTCGGCTCGGCGGACACGCGTTCGAGGAGAACCTGCCGGGCCTGTTGTCCTCGGAGAAAGTGCCCAAGGTCCCCTGTGCGGGCGAGTCCAACCCAGCAAGAATTGACTTTGGTCGACAGCCGTTTGTAAGCGGGCGAACCACACGCATTTGGCACGGTCGAATCTCCTTCCGCACGTTGATGAAGGAGCTTTTGCATGCCTGGATCCAGATACTTCGGCACTACCGCGGGAATGGCGGTAGCGGTGCTGGCCGGCGCCGGTTTACTGACAACTGCACTGGACCTATCCAGCACGCCGGCGATCGAACTGAGCGATTTCAGCGTTTCCGCGAGCCCGACGAGCGTGCCGTGGTGGCTGGACGCCGACAGCGTGCTGGGATCCGGCCTGGATACCTCGAAGCTCTCGGTGCCGAAGGTGGGGGCCGCGGCGATCGGTAACTCGTGCGGACTCGTCTGCAACGGCGCTGACGGCACGTCAGCCAATCCGAACGGTCAAAATGGCGCCTGCTCTTCGGCAACGGCGGAGACGGCTTCGGTAGCGGGAACGGCGGCAACGCAGGGTGGCTGGGAGGCAATGGGGGCTACGGCGGCAACGCACTGATCGGTAACGGCGGGGCGGGCGGGGCAGGCGGACTGTTCTTCGGCGTCGGCGGCAAGGGCGGCGACGGAGCCGAGGCGGTCGGTGACGTTGCGGCCGGCAACGGCGGCGATGGCGCTACCGGCGGCCCCGGCGGCAACGGCGGCCAGGGAGCCGTCGGGGCTGTGCAAGGCGGGATCGTCTCATCGTCAAGCGGAAGCGGGCGGCACTGGCGGGACCGGCGGCCGCGGCGGCGACGCCGGGACGGGCGGCAGTGGCGGCGCAGCGGGCAGCGCATTCCTCGGCCGTTCCGGCGCGCGCGGGTCCATGGGCGTCAACGGGATCGGCGGGACCGGTGGGACGGGCGGCCGGGGCGGTAACTCAGGTCCCGCTGCATTCGGCGGCGGAGAACCCGACCCCGGCAAGCCGGGGACCGCGGGCAGCGGGCCGTCGGGCACCTCCGGCGGCGCTGGTGGCGCGGGCGGGAGCGGAGGCGGCGGTTAAGCGCGCGCTAGGCGACGAGCGACGGCACCACCAGCACGTCTGTCTGCTCGATGCCGACGGCCACCCGAACGCCGGGTGACAGGTCGGCGGTATGCGCGCTGGGGCTCTGTGCGATCAGCCGGGTGCCGTCGTCAAAGATGCAGTGCACCAATGAGATCGGGCCCAGAAACGACACCGAGACGACGGTGGCCCGCCCGTCGGGATCGGCGGTCACTCGCACCGACTCCGGACGAACCAGGGCCACGCCACTGCCGGTAGTGATCGATCCCTCCGCCAGCGCGAGTGACATTCCGAAGACGTGGGCACGACCGTCGGCGACCTGGGCGTCGACCTTGTTGTTCAGGCCCACGAATTCGGCGACGAACGGGGTGGCGGGATGGGCGTAGACGTCGGCGGGGGCGGCAATCTGTTCCAGACGGCCCTGATTCATCACGCCGACCCGATCGGCGACCGCCAGTGCTTCCTCCTGGTCGTGGGTGACGAACAGCGTCGTCGTGCCGACTTCGAGTTGCACGCGCCGGATCTCGTCGCGCAGCTGTGCCCGCACCTTGGCGTCGAGCGCGCTCAAAGGCTCATCGAGCAACAGCACGCGGGGCGCGATGGCCAGCGCACGGGCCAACGCCACCCGCTGCTGCTGACCGCCGGAAAGCTGACTGGCGTACTTCTGCTTATGCGCCGACAACCCGACCAGATCCAGCATGTCGGCGGCCAGCGCAGTGCGGCCGGACTTGCTCTTGCCACGGATCTTGAGCCCGAATGCGACGTTGTCCAGAACCGTCAGATGCGGAAAGAGGCTGTACGCCTGGAACACCATGCCCATGTCGCGCTTGTTGGGTGGCACGTCGGTGATGTCGTTGCCGCCGACAGCGACCCGGCCCGATGTCGGCTCGTCCAGCCCAGCCAGAATGCGCAGCGCAGTGGTCTTGCCACACCCCGACGGGCCGAGCAGGGCGACCATCTCACCGGGCTGCAGGTGTAGCGTCAGCCCGTCCAGGGCCCGGACCGTTCCGTAAACCCTTGTCACATCGGCGAAATCGACGGCCACCCCGGTCATGAACGCACCCTTCGGCGGGTCACCAACGCGAGGACGAGCAGCAGCACAAAGCCGAAAACCAGGGTCGCCAGCGATGCCGCCACCGACGTCGGGCCGTCACTCTTGCCGATCGCGACGATCACCACCTGCAGGTTCTGATATCCGCTCAGCGAGGCGACGGTGTACTCGCCGAGCACCACGGCAATCGAGATGAACGCCGCCGACAAGATGCCCGACCAGATGTTGGGCACCACAACCCGCAGGATCGTGGTAATCCAGCCCGCACCGAGGGAACGAGCAGCTTCGGCAAGGGTTTTCAGGTCGATGGCGGAGAGCGCACCGTCGATCGACCGGTAGGCGAACGGCAACACCAACACCGCGTAGACGAACGTCAGGGTCAGTGCGGACTCGCCGAGGAGGTACACCACCCACAGGTAGACGTTGCGTAGCCCGACGACGATCACCAGAGCGGGAATGGTCAGCGGCAGCAGGCAGAGGAATTCGACCGGGCGCCTGCCCCACGGGGCCCGCAGCCGGACCCAGATCATCGTCGGCACCAGGATCGCCAGCATCAGCGCGACGGTGAACACAGCCAGCAACAGTGAGATGATGATCGCCTGATACAACGTCTCGTTGGCCACCAGGTTCTTCCACGCCGCCGCGGTGCGCCCGCCGTGGATCAGGTCCCGGGTGCTGAAGTCGGCCATCGCGTACAACGGGAAGAGAAAGAACACCCCGAACAAGGCCAGCAGCAGACCGCGCCCGACCTGCGTGACTTTCACTGCAGCCACCTCGACGTCCGCCGCACCAGCAGGTTGTAGGCGACCATCACCACGGCGACCACGACCACCATCTCCAGCGCCAGCGCGTAGGCGAACCCGGACTGGCCGAGCACCACCTCGGAGGTCAGTGCCGTGCGGATCAGCAGCGGTACGATCGGGCTGCCTTGACTGATCAGTGCGGCGGCAGTGGCATAGGCGGCAAATGCGTTGGCGAACAACAGCAATGCTGAACCGAGAAACGCGGGCATCAACAGCGGAACGCCCACCTCGCGCCAGTAAGCCCAGCGAGAGGCGCCCAAACTGACTGCGGCCTCCCGCCATTCCGCACGCAGGCCTTCCAGCGCCGGGGTGAACACGATCACCATCAGCGGGATCTGGAAGTAGGTGTAGACCAGGATCAGACCGCGCAGCGAGTAAAGCCAGCCATCGCCGGCCAGGTTGAACCCGAACCGATCGGACACCCAGAGGGTGAGCACGCCGTTGAGACCGATGGTGGCCAAGAATGCGAATGCCAAAGCAACCCCACCGAATTGGGCCAGCACGCTGCACAGCGCCAGCACGACCCGACGCAGCGGCGAGGTGGGCGCACTGGTGACCACCAGCCAGGCCAGGACCGCACCGAGGATGGCGCCGATCACGGCGGTGCTCGCCGACAGCAGCACGCTCTTGCCCAGCGCAGTCAATGCGGTTTCGGAGAACAACAGCCCGATGCGCTGCAGTGAGAACACCCCGTCGAGATAGAACGCCGACACCACCACCGTCACCGTCGGGATGATCAGGAAGATCGTGACGAACACTGCGAACGGCAGCAGCGGAAGGCTCTCGCGCACACGCCGGCCCACGGTGCCTGCCGCCACGACGTCAGCCGATCGCCTTGGCCCAGTTCTCGGCCAGATACTTGGTGGCGGCGTCCGTCTGCGCCTGGGTCAAGATGACCGGCGTTCCGCTCACCGGAGGTAGCTTCTCGTAGGCGGCGGCGTCGACGGTGCCCGCCTTGACCATCGCATCAGCGCGCACTGGCCGCGCACCGCCGGCCAGGAACAGGTTCTGCCCCTGGTCGCTGAACAAGAACTCCTGCCACAGCCGCGCCGCCGCAGGGTGCGGGGCATCTTTGTTGATCGCCTGGAAGTAATAGCCGCCCAATACCGCGCCCTGCGGCACGAACACCTTCCAGCTCGGTAGCTTCTTGGTCTCAGCGGCGTTGAGGTAATCCCAGTCGATGACGACGGGAGTCTGGCCGGACTCGATGGTCGCTGGTGTCGGGTCGACGGGAAGGAAGTTCCCGGCCTGCTTGAGCTTGGTGAAGAACGCGACACCGGGAGCGACGTCGTCGGCCGAGCCGCCCTGGGACAACGCCACCATCGCCACACCGGAGAA
Source organism: Mycolicibacterium rhodesiae JS60 (assembly GCA_000230935.2). Lineage (GTDB taxonomy): Bacteria > Actinomycetota > Actinomycetes > Mycobacteriales > Mycobacteriaceae > Mycobacterium > Mycobacterium rhodesiae_B. The sequence continues at coordinate 504,365 of AGIQ01000002.1, read as the reverse complement.
CGCGGCGCCGGCCTGGGTGGGATCCCCGTTGAGCGCCACTTTGCCCTTGTACTCCGGCTTCAGCAGGTCGTTGACGGAGCTCATGTCGGGGACCTTGGCCGAGTCGTAGCCGATCGACATGTACCCGCCGTAATCGTTGACCCAGGTGCCGTTGGGGTCCTTCATGGCGTCCGGGATGCTCTCGAAGGTCGCGACCTTGTACGGCGCGAACATCGCCTGATTGGCCAATGCGACCGACTGCCCCAGATCGAAGACGTCGGGTGCGGTGCTGCGGCCCTTCTGCTGGTTGGCGGCGTTGATCTCGTCCTGGCTGGCGGCGTCGGGTTGGGCCGAGTTGACCTTGATGCCGTACTTGTCGCCGAACGCCTTGATGATGGCGCCGTAGTTGGCCCAGTCCGGTGGCAGGGCGATGACGTTGAGTTCGCCTTCCTTCTTGGCCGCGGCGATCAGCCCGTCCATGCCGCCGAAGTCCGCCGCGGATGTCGCCGAGGCGGCTGCCACTCCCGAGTCGGTCTTGGTGTCGCCGCTGTTCTTCTCCGGCGGTGCGCAACCGGCGGCGACCACGGCGAAGGTCGCGACGGCGGCGATCAGGCGTGCGTTCTTCATGACCGAACCTTCTTATGCACAGGAAGCGATGCGGTAGCGCCGCGGCGACCACGGCGTTTCGCGAAGGTGAACGGAATCGTCACGATGCTGCGACATTACCGCCGGGTCAATCCCGATTTCGACCCATTGAGCGGATTCGGCGATGTCACTTGCGATCTCATCCGCGGTAGTGTCCACCCGTGGTATCCCGCGATCATGGTGACCCGGGCGATGCGCCCTCGGTTCCGCCGCCGCTGACCGACATCGCCGACGCGGCGCGCCCCTCGGCGGCCGAGGAGGCCCGCAGCATCGCCGCGTCGACCAACACCGCGACGCTAGCCTCCCTGACCGCCACCGGCGATCCGTGGGCCTCCTTCGTCACCTACGGACTGCTCGACGGCGCGCCGGTGCTCTGCGTCTCCAACATGGCCGAGCACGGCCGCAACCTGGCCGGCGATCCCCGCGCCAGCCTGGCCATCGTCGCGCCGACCACCGAGTCCGACCCGCTGGCCAGCGGACGGATCACGCTGGCCGGGGTCGCCGAGCGCCCGACCGGCGACGAGCTGAGCGCAGCCCGCGACGCACACCTGGCGGCCGTGGCGGCCGCGAAGTACTACATCGACTACTCCGATTTCACCGTGTGGGTGCTGCGCGTGCACCGGGTGCGCTGGGTGGGCGGCTACGGGCGGATGGATTCGGCGACTGCAGCCGACTACACCGCGGCCGCACCGGACCCGGTTCGCCCGAACTCCGCGGGCGCGCTCGCGCATCTCAACGCCGATCACGCCGATTCCCTGGCGGAGATGGCCCGGGCCCTGGGCGGTTACCCCGACACGACGGTAGCGGTGTGCACCGGCATCGATCGGTACGGGCTCGACCTTCGCGTCGAAACTCCGCGCGGCATGGGCTACACCCGAGTCGGCTTCGGCGCGCCGCTGTCCTCGGCCGACGAATTGCGCTCGGCTTCAGTCGATCTGGCCGAGCGGGCCCGGGCTCGTCTGAGCTAGCCGCCGAGTTCGGCGACGGCCATGTCGAGGGCGGCGGCCTGTTCGACCAGTTCACGATCCGACAGCTGCTCTCCGCCGGCCTGTTCGATCAGTTCCTCTCGGGTGATGACCTGCAGCGCCCCGCGATAATCGTCGGTGTCCAACTCGGCCGCGTCGATGACGTCGACGCGCCCCTCCACAAGGACCAATACCGTGTCGCTCTGGCTGTCGAGCAGTTGGCGGACGTTGTCGGCGGTGATCATTGGGTTCCTCCGTTCGGCGGGCTGGAGCGTAGCGACCCGGGGATCGATTCTGCCCACGTCGCTATCCATCATGCGGGCAGATTTCGGTTCACCGCCAGGCCGAGGCACGCCGCGATCGTGACCATCAGGACCGCGAGACGCAGCCAAGCGGTGCCTGCCGGCGCACTCACCGTCTGATACCCGACCTGCTGCAGCACCGACCCATAGCTTCGATTGAGCTCATCGATACTGGTGGCGGTGTAGCTCTGTCCCCCGGACAGCTCGGCGATCCGCTTCATCTGGCGGTCATCCGACGGCACCGGGATGGCGTCGTCTTTCAGCATTCCCAGGAGTCAGCCAGCGGTGGCCTGGATGCTGACCGAATCCACCAGCCGCGTCATCGTCGCGCGCCGGTGGACGACCGCAACGCCGCCGTCTGCAGGAGCGTTGGCGATCCCGCGCGAGTGATAGGCCTCACCCGGTGCGCTGGTGGGCTCAAAGATGAATTCGCGCAGCAATATTCGTAGCGTGACCCGCATCTCCATATTGGCGAATGCGGCGCCGATGCACCGGCGGATGCCGCCACCGAAGGGGATCCAGGTGTAATTGTCCGGCGGGTTGTCGATGAACCTGTCCGGGTCGAATACCGAGGGGTTGTCGAACCGGTCGCGGTTCGAATGCGCGGCGGCGATGCTGACGATGATCACGTGATTCTCGGGAATCACCCACTCGCCCAACCTTATTCGCTGCCGGGTCAGCCGGGACGTGGCGTCGATGACGGGCCGCGCCCGCTGCACCTCCCAGATCGTCGCCTGCTGCAATTCGGAGCCGCCGGCGTCGACCTCCTCGCTCAGCCGGGCCAGCAGCTGGGGATGCCGGCGGACCCGTTCGACCAGCCAGGCCAACGTGGTCGCGGTCGTCTCGTGGCCCGCGCTGAGCAGGGTAAGCAGCTCGTCGGCGATGTGGCGGTCGGAGATCGCGGATCCATCTTCATAGCGCGCCCGCAGCATCAGCGACAGCACATCAGGGCGCTGCTCGAATGCGGGGTCCTTGCGCGCGTCGGCGATCAGTGAGTAGACGATCTCGTCGTAGCGGCGCCGATAGCGCGCCATCGCGGCGCCCGGGCTACGCGGACCGAAATCGCGCCGGAAGAACTTCGGCAGGACCGCCATCCGGGAACCGACCACCACCTGCTTGGGGAGCAGCTCGCGCAGTTCGTCGAATGCCGCACCCTCGGCACCGAACACCGCGCGCAGGATGGCGTTGAGCGTGATGTGCATCATCGACGGCAGCGTCGGGAACTCGACACCCTCTGGCCAGCCGGCGATCTCGCGCATCACCTCTTCTTCGACGATGGCCTCGTAACCCTGCATGCGCTTGCCGTGAAAGGGCGGCACCAGCAGCTTGCGCCGCTCACGATGTTCGTCGCCGTCGAGACTGAACGTGGAGCCCGGGCCGAGCACCTCGCCCAGATTGGTCGCCCGGCCGACCAGATCGCCGCCGGTGGTGAACAGTTCCTTGACCAGGGACGGCTCGCTGATCAGCAGGGCCTTGCCGAAGATCGGCAGGTTCAACGTGACCGCTGACCCATAGCGCCGGGTCAGACCGCCGACCGACGCCCGCCGGGAGGTGAAGAATTGCAGGCCCTGAATCAGTTTGGGGGTGCGTGGACCGGGTGGAAGTCGAATCGGATCGCTCGTCACCTGCGCCATCGTGCTCATCCCTTCGCTGCGGTACGCCGATGTACCGACCACGGTACGCCGATGTACCGAGCGGCACAACGCCGGTCCGGCGGATCCGCCGCAGTACTGTTGGCTCATCAGGGCGCGCCATACCAATGCCCAAGAGGAGTGATCACTGATGTCTGGCACCGACGAGCGGCAGTCCCTTTCGCAGGCCGGTGAGGAGAAGGGCTGGCAGCGCCGGGAGAGCGACCGCGTCGACATCTACCTGCGTGACCGATACCGCATCAGGGTGATCTGGCAGGGCTCCGACACCATCAGCGGTGCGTCGTTCTTCGACAACGAGATGTACGAGGCCTACACCCGCGATCTGGCCAAAGTCCGCACCTGGCTCAAGAAGTAGCCGCGCGCGGCGGTCCGAGAAGTGCGATGGCGCCGTCGACCGCCTCGTCGGTGACATCGCTCATCCGGCCACCACTTTCGACCGTCACCGCCGTCAGCTCCCGCAATCCGCCGATCAGCATCAGCGCCCGCTGACGGGACACCATCGGGATGCCGGCGGCCCGAAGTTCCTCGGTATCGGACAGGGTCCGAACCATCGCGATGAACGCCTCGGTCACTTCCCGCTGCAACTCCCGGGCGGCCATCCCGAGCGCCGGGACGTCGCGGATCCAGCTCAACATCACCGCGGGCTGCGACTCCGCGTTGGCGACCCACGCCTGCACCGCCTGCCTGATCTGTGCCTCCCACGGCGCCGTCGGGTCCACTGCCGACGAGATGGTCTCGACGGCACGACGATTGGTGTCGGCGAGCAACGCCACCAGACACGCCTCCCGATCGGAGAAGTACTCATAGAAGGTGCGTCGGGAGGTCCTGGCGCGACGCACGATTTCGGCGACCGTGGTGGCGGAGTAGCCCACCTCGGTGATCGATGCGGCCAGCGCGTCGACGAGTCGCTGGCGCGGGTCCGCAACCGGTGCCGCGGATGCCGTCGTCTCGGCCGACGCAGGCGACTTCACCGTTTGTACACCCTGCCTTCCCCTTCGCCTGCAGATGGTACTGCCGTACCTGGCTCTAAAATCGAAGATCATGTCGGACATCGGTTTCTCCCGGTTTGTCGCGATCGGCGACAGCCAGACCGAAGGCCTGTGGGACGGCGACGACACCGTCGGTGTGCTCGGATTCGCCGACCGGCTCGCGGCCCTTCTGGACTCCCGCTATCCCGGGTTGCTGTACGCCAACCTCGCCATCCGCGGCAAGCGCGTCATCGACGTTCTCGACAACCAGCTGCCACGCGCACTGGCGATGGAGCCCGATCTGGTCACGGTCTGCGTCGGCATGAACGACGTGACGCGGCCGGGCCGGACCTTCACCAAGGCGATGGCCGACCTCGAGACCGTCTACCAACGGCTGGCGGATTCAGGCGCGACGGTGGTGACCACGACGTTTCCTGACGTCGCCAAGATGCTGCCAGTGGGTCGGCTGATCGGCTCGCGCATCCTGCAGGTCAACGCCGTCATCCAGGCCGCGGCACAGCGGCACGGCTTCGGGCTGGTCGACCTCTACAACGCCGAAGCGATGCGCGAGCCGTCGATCTGGAGCCACGACCGCATGCACGCCTCTACCAAGGGCCACATCCTGTTTGCTGAGGCCGCCGCCGAGGCGCTGAAACTTCCCGGCAGCAACCATGATTGGGCACAGCCCAGCGGCGAGGCGGTCCAGGACAGCTTCGCCGAACGAATGTACGCACAAGCCCAGTGGACCCGGAGTCTGCTCATCCCCTGGATTTGGCGGCACGCGCGCGGCCGGTCATCCGGCGATGGTAGAGAACCGAAAATCGGTGAATTGCAGCCGGTTTCAGAGCTCCTACGGGGAGCGCACCAAACCGCGTAAACCGCCGCAGTGTGATCCCCGTCACGTGGCCTGCCGGCGTCACGAGATCATCACTGATACCGATTGGCCTGAAAACCCTGACGCCCCCGGCGTGCATGGGATAGTGGCAGCACGAACGACTGGCGATCTGCAGGTGAACTGCTGTCGGTGGAGGGAACGCCATGACCGGTGGGGCGGGGGCCTGATGAGTGACAACAAGTCCGCGCCGCCGACCTGGTTCGAAGCCAAAACCCGGCACTGGCAGTACGCGCCGCCACTGAAGACAGCATTCGCCGTGACAGCGGTCGTGGTCACCGTGATCGTGGTGGCCGTCTTGATGCAGTTCCGCGGCGATTTCACCCCCAAGACCCAGCTGACGCTGATCTCGCAGCGGGCCGGTTTGGTCATGGACCCCGGGTCCAAAGTGACCTACAACGGAGTCCAGATCGGCCGCGTCACCGGGGTCGACCCGATCGAACGCGACGGCACGACCAAGGCCAAGCTGTCGCTGGACGTCGAACCCAAATACATCCCGCTGATTCCGGCCAACGCCATCGCGGAGGTCAAGGCCAGCACCGTGTTCGGCAACAAGTACGTGTCCTTCCGCAGCCCCCCGAATCCGACCGCGCAGCGCATCTCCAGCAAGGACGTGCTTGACGTATCGCACGTGACGACGGAGTTCAACACGTTGTTCGAGACTTTGACGTCGATCTCGGAGAAGGTCGATCCGGTCAAGCTGAACCTGACGCTGTCGGCGGCGGCAGAGGCGCTCGATGGTCTGGGTACCAAGTTCGGGCAGTCGATCGTCAACGGCAATGCGGTCCTCGATGACGTCAATCCGCAGATGCCGCAGATTCGCAGCAACATTCAGCAGCTCTCGAAGCTGGCCGAGGTCTACACCAAGGCCAGCCCGGATCTGTGGGACTTCCTCGATCATGCGGTGACGACCGCGCGCACGTTGAACGAGCAGCAGCAGGATCTCGACGCCGCGCTGCTGGCCTCGACCGGGTTCGGCAATACCGGCGCCGACATCTTCGAACGCGGCGGCCCCTACTTCGTGCGCGGCCAGGCCGACCTGATCCCCACCGCCAAACTGCTGGACACCTACAGCCCCGCGATTATGTGCACCGTGCGCAACTATGCGACGTCGACCGCCAAGGACAGTGCCGGCGGCAACGGCTACTCGATCGATTTCCTCATCGGCCTGACCGGTGCACCCAATCCCTACGTCTATCCCGACAACCTGCCGCGGGTGAACGCCAAGGGTGGTCCCGGCGGAGCGCCCGGCTGCTGGCAGACGATCGACCGCAACTTCTGGCCGGCACCGTTCCTGGTCGCCGACTATGGCGCATCGCTGGCGCCCTACAACCACTTCGAACTGGGCCAGCCGATCCTCACCGAGTACGTCTGGGGACGCCAGGTCGGCGAGAACACCATCAACCCCTAGAGATTGAGCACGCCGGCCAGTTCCCGCAGCGCCGGGCGGGGATCCCAGCTGGGATCGCCGTCGCCCAGAACCTGAACCACCACATGGTCGGCGCCGGCGTCCAAGTGCGCGGTCACCGCCGCGGCCGCCTGTTCCACCGAGCCCTGTCCGACGATGCGGCCGGCCAGCCGATCCGAGCCGCCGCGCACCAGATCGGATTCGTCGAAACCCTGCCGCAGCCAGGAGTTGCGGTAGTTCGGCAGTCCCGAATAGACCTCGAGATGCAGGTGCGCCCGGCGAAGCTGTTCCTCGGCGCTCTCACCGACGACGACGGCCTGCTCGGACACGATCCACTTGTCCGGCCCCAGAATCTCCCGGGTGGTGGCGGTCTGTTCGGGCAGCACGAGATACGGATGGGCCCCGTCGGCGTGGGTGCCGGACAGCTCGATCATCTTGGGGCCGAGCGCGGCGAGCAGACGAGTGGGGCGCCCCGAGCCCGGCTCCACGAACTCCGGCAGCGCGGCCATCCGGTCCAGGTAGCCGCGCATGGTGGCCAGCGGCTTCGCGTAGGTCCCGCCGAGCATGTTCTCCACCAGCGGCCCGTGGCTGACACCAAGACCGAGGACGAACCGGCCCGGGAAGCGGGGCCGTCAGGCTGCGTCCGCCACCTTCGGCGATCGTCGCCAGCCGGGCATGAATATTCGCGATGCCGGTCCCCAGAACCAAGCGCTTCGTACCGGCCAGGAAGATCGCCGACTGCACCATGGCGTCCTTGAGGCCGACCTCGGGAATGAACAACGAGCCGTAGCCGAGCTCTTCGATTTCCTGGGCGATCTCGACCGCCGCGGGCATCGGCCAACTCTCGCTGGCCCACCACACGCCGATACTGGACGGGAAGTCGACGGTCGGGCGCTCGGTCACGGGCCATTCCTGTTCAGTCGTCAGCGAGCCATTGGATTCGCAAAGTGTCACCCGTCAGCATGGCGATCGAACTTCGGAGCTGTTCCGGGGGGGTGGGTGGCGGCAACGGCTCGCGCGGGCCGACGCGGAACGCGTCGACCATCAGCGCGGCGAATCTGCGCCACGCCTGCGGCGCATGCTCGCGGGTGGCCTCGAGCACGCCGGCGTCGGCCAGCAACATCACCACGATGTCGCCGATACCGATGTCCGGCCGCAGGGTTCCCTCGTGTTGAGCGCGCGCGATCACCCGGCCGAGCTTGTCGATCGCCTCGGTGGCGCGCTGCTCGATCACCGAGCTGGCCGGGAATGCGGTCGTGAGCAGGGCGCGCAGGCCGGGGTCGGAGGCCTGGAGTTCGCAGACGTCGTAGACGAGGTCACGGAAGCCGTCCCAGGCAACCGGGTTACCCAGGGCCTTGTCGACCGCGTCCTCATACGAGGTCATATTGCGTTCGAAGGCCGCGATGGCCAGGTCGGTGCGGGTCGGGAAACGCCGGTAGAGCGTGGCCACGCCGACGCCTGCCGCGCGGGCCACGTCTTCCAACGGGACGGACAAACCCTGCTCAGCAAACAGCCGAGCGGCCGCGGTCACGATCCGCTCCCGGTTACGTTCAGCGTCGGCCCGCAGTGGCCTGGATCGCTCAGCACCCCGATGTGCGCCAGGAATCACCGCCCCAGAGTACTCCCCGAAGTGGAGGGTTGCCACCAGTTCCGGCTAGGGTTGTGCGCAAGAAGTGGTGGAAATCCTCCACTTACTGAAAGGAGTCGAACCGTGGCTATCACCACAGTTCAGCGACCCGCGCACGCGCGTCACGCACGGCCGAAGCAGGGCATCCGCGGGAATCCGATGTGGATTCTCGCGGCGGTATCGGTCGGCGTCATCATGGTCGGTCTCGACGCATCCGTCGTCGCCATCGCCAATCCCCGCATCGCCACCGACCTCAACGCGTCACTGTCGGACCTGCAGTGGATCACCGACGCCTACTTACTCAGCCTGGCGTCGCTGCTGATTTTCGGCGGCAAACTCGGCGACATGTTCGGCCGGCGCCTGGTCTTCCTGGTCGGTGTGGTGGGCTTCGCGGTGACCTCGGTGGGAATCGGTGTCATCGGCACGGTCGCCGGGGTGATCACGATGCGCGCTCTGCAGGGTGTGTTCGGCGCGCTGCTGATGCCCAGCACGCTCGCGATCATCCGCAACGCCTTCCCGCCGCACAAGCTCAACACCGCGATCGGGATCTGGGGTGCCGCGACCGGAGTGTCCGTGGCCGCCGGGCCTGTTCTGGGCGGGGTTCTCGTCGAACACCTCAGCTGGGAATCCGTCTTCTACATCAACGTGCCGATCGCGGTGGTCGCCGTGGTCATCGGCGCCGTCGCGATCGTCGAAAGCCGCAGCGACGAGCAGGGCCGGCTGGACGTGGGCGGCATCCTGACCCTGTCCGGCAGCCTCTTCCTTCTGGTGTACGGCCTGATCAAGGCTCCCGAGTGGGGCTGGCTAGACCCGCAGACCGTCGCCTTCCTCATCGGCGGCGTGGTGCTGATGGGTGCTTTTGTGATCGTCGAGCGGCACACAAAAGACCCGATGCTGCCGCTGCGATTGTTTGCCAACCCGTCACTGTCGATCGGCGCCGCCGTGGTCACCATCAATTTCTTCGCACTCTTCGGCGCACTGTTCTTCATGACGCTGTACCTGCAGAACCTGCAGGGCTGGAGTCCGGTGGAAACCGGCGTCCGCACCCTGCCGCTGTCCGCGGCGATGATGGTGATGGCCCCGCTCTCGGGTGTCATCACCGAGCGGTTCGGTCCGCGCCCGGCGATGGTCTCCGGCCTGCTCGGTGTCGCGGGCGGCCTGGCATTGCTGAGCCAGTTGCACGCCGATTCGGGGTACAGCGCGATGTGGCCGGCCTTCGCCTTGCTGGGCGCCGGCGTGGGCCTGGTGCTGACCGCGAGCTCGGAGGCCATCGTCGGCAACGCCCCGGTCGACGACGCCGGGGTGGCCGGCGGTGTGCAGAGCACGTCGGTTCAGCTAGGTGCCGTGCTGGGCACCACGATCCTGGGGTCGGTGCTGTCCAGCAAGGTCGGCTCGACCCTGGTCGACAAGCTGACTACCGCGGGCACTCCCACGCCCGTCGCTGAAAAACTCACTCCGGCAAAGGAATTGGTGTCGAAGGGATTGGCTCCGTCGATCCCCGGTGCCCCACCGCAGCTCACCGCTGCGATCGCCAGCGGCAGCCACGAGGCATTCATGACCGGACTGCAGCTGTCGATGTGGGTGGGCGCCGGCGCCGCGGCCGTCGGCGCGGTGCTGGCGGTGTTCGTCCGACGAGGCGAGACATAAGCCAAGCCGGCGGCTGGCGCCGTGGCAGACTAGAACGCGTTCTAGTTCAGGCCACTCAGAGGAGCGCCGATGAGCAGCGACGTCACCTTCGACCTTTCGTCGGTGTTCCGTACCGTCGCGCAGACCCTGCCCGATCGCGAAGCGCTGATCTGGCGCGACCATCGCTGGACGTATGCGCAGTTGGATGCCCGGATCGACGGCGTCGCGCACTACCTGGTTTCGCAGGGGCTGGGCTGCCACACCGAGCGTGACCGGCTCGCCCCGCACCAGTCCGGTCAGGATCACCTCGGCCTGTACCTGCGCAACGGCAACCCGTATCTGGAGGCGATGGTCGCCGGCTACCGGGCCCGCGTCGCGCCGTTCAACGTCAACTACCGGTATGTCGAGGAAGAGCTCCTCTACCTGTTGACCGATTCCAAGGCCAAGGCTCTGGTGTACGGCGCCGAGTTCGCCCCGTGCGTCGCCGCCATCCGCGACCGGCTACCCGAGCTGCAGGTGCTGATCCAGGTCGCCGACGCCAGCGGCAACGAACTGCTCCCGGGTGCGGTGGACTACGAGTCGATCGTCGCCACCGGAGCCCCGGCCGGCGGGATGCCCGCCCCCAGCGGCGACGACCTCTATATCCTCTACACCGGCGGTACGACCGGCATGCCCAAGGGTGTGTTGTGGCGTCAGCACGACATCTTCATGTCGGCGATGGGCGGCCGGCCGTTCGGATCGGACACGTCGCTGGCGTCCTACGAGGAGCTGGCCGAGCAGGCCCGCACCAATGCCGGCTTCCGGTCGATCCTGATGATCCCGCCGCTGATGCACGGGGCTGCGCAGTGGGCCGCGTTCAACATGTTCAGCACCGGCGGCTGGATGGTGCTGCCCGACGACGTCGACCGCCTCAACGCCCCGGCGGTGATGAAGCTCGCCGAACGTGAACGGGTACTGAGCATTCCGGTGGTCGGCGATGCCATCGCCCGTCCGCTGCTCGACGAGATCGAGACCGGCAAGTACGACCTGTCCGGCTTGGTGACGATCACTAACGGCGGTGCACCGCTGTCGCCGACCGTGCGGGAGCGGCTGTTAACCGCGCTGCCCAACCTGATGGTGCTCGACGCCGTCGGTGCCTCCGAGACGGGAATGCAGATGACGACGATGGCGGCCAAGGGCGTCGAGCAGAAGGCGGCGACCTTCACTCCTCAGCACGACACCGCCATCATCTCAGCGGATTTCAGCCAGGTCCTGCAACCCGGCGACGGCGAGGGCTGGTTGGCCCGGCGCGCGTACGTGCCGCTGGGTTACCTTGGCGATGCGGAGAAGTCGGCGCGTACCTTCCCGACGATCGACGGCGTCCGCTGGTCGGTGCCCGGTGACCGGGCCCGGTTCCTGGACGACGGCCAGATCGAGCTGCTGGGCCGCGATTCGGTGACGATCAACTCCGGCGGGGAGAAGATCTTCGCCGAAGAGGTCGAGCGCGCGGTCGCCAGCCACCCGGCGGTCTACGACGTGGTCGTGGCCGGGCGCCCGTCCGAACGGTGGGGCAGCGAGGTGGTGGCGATCGTGCAGTTCGCCGAGGGCCGCAGCGCCACCGACGACGAACTCACGGCCGCCTGCCGCGCCCATATCGCGCAGTACAAGCTGCCAAAGGCCTTCATCCGGACCGAGAAGGTCCTGCGCTCACCCGCGGGCAAGGCCGATTACCGCTGGGCCAAGGAGCTGGCCGTCGAAAGCCTTGGCCCACAAGGCTAATTCGGCGCGATCTGATTCCACGAACGTAACCTCACGGCGGAAAATCGGCCCGAAAGCCGCCATGGCGTTACTCTCGGCGCGGGGCCGACGGGTCAGACCTTCATGTAGCCCTTGTCGGCCGGGATCTGCGCGGCGGTCAACAGTGCCGAAGCGTCGCTGGCCAGGAACAGCACGACTTCGCTGACCTGATTCGGCGCGATCAGCGACTCGGTGGGCAGCGCACCCGGCGAGAAGCTGTACACGTAGTGCGGGTGCTTCTCGAACATCGAGTACATCGACAGATCGTTGCCCAGCGCGGTGTCGACCCCGTAGGTGTGCACTGAGTTGACCCGGATCCCATACTCCCCGAGCTCCAGCGCCAACGAATTCGCCAGTCCCACAACGCCGAACTTGCTGGCGCAGTAGTGTCCCGCGCCGGGGACGGCTTTGATCCCGGCCGAGGAGCTGATCGCGATGATCGACCCGCCGTTGCCGGCTTCGATCATGGCCGGGACGCATGCCTGCACGGTGTTGAAGAATCCGGTCAGGTTGATGTCAATGATCTCCTGCCACATCTCGGGAGCGATCTCCCAGGCGCGGCCCCAGCTCATCACCCCGGCATTGGCGACGACGACGTCCAGGCGGCCGAATTGTTCGACGGCACTGGCTATTACCCGCCTCTGCCCGTCGTGATCACGCACATCGACCCGCTCGGCGCTGATCTTGACGCCCTCGTCCTCGACCAGCCGGACCGTTTCGGCGAGGTCTTCGGGAGTCGCCGGTTCGTAGCCGATGTGGTTGCCCACCGGCCCGCAGGCGTCGATGGTCACGATGTCGGCGCCGGCCCGAGCCAGCCGAACACAATGCGCACGGCCCTGACCCCGGGCCCCGCCTGTCACGTACGCGACTTTGCCCTCCAGCGGGCGATCGTTGGTCACCGGCTCACCATACGTTCGCCCGCCTCGTGGATGGTCAGGAATACGCCAAGTCGATCAGGTCGGCCCGAACCGAGCGCCGCCGTCGGCGTGGTACCAGCCGGACGCGGCCTGCGTTCCACCGTCGACGTGTAGTGTCTGGCCGGTGATATAGCGCGACATGTTGGAGGCGAGAAAGACTGCCACCGAAGCGATTTCGTCGATATCACCTAGGCGGCCCAGCGGGACGGCCTGGCTGAGCTCCGGGCGGATCCCGTCGGGTGACAGCGCCAACAGACCCTCGGTGACGGTGATGTCGGGGGCGATGGCGTTGACCCGGATGTTGTGCGGCGCCAACTCGAAGGCCGCGGTCCTGGTGTAGTTGATCACCCCGGCCTTCGCCGCCGAGTAGGCCGCGTAACCGGGTGCGGCGCGCACACCCTCGATCGAGGTCAGCGAGATGACGCTGCCGCCGCGACCCTCGGCGACCAGCTGCCGGGCAACCCGCTGGGTGCACAGCAGCACGTGGCGAAGGTTGGCCTTGTACAAGGCGTCCCAGCCGTTTTCGGTGGTGTCGAGGAGCGGCGAGGAGAACACCCCGCCGGCGTTGTTGACCAGGATGTCGACCGGCCCGAGTTCCTCGCGGGTGCGCTCGAGCGCGGCGTCGACCTGCTCGCCGTCGCGGACGTCAGCGACGATCCCGAGCACCCCGATCTCGGCCGCGGTGGCCGCGCAGGTGGTCGCGTCACGCTCCCAGATCGCGACCTTCGCCCCGAATTGCGTCAGCCCGGCGGCGATTCCACGCCCGATACCGGTTCCGCCTCCGGTCACGACCGCCACCCGATCGGTCAGCAGGATGTCCGACGGCGCGATGGCCACTAGCCGGTCCGCGACGGGTTGAGCACGTCGTCGGCGAAGCGGGCGATGCCGTCGAGGGCTTCCCGGGTCCGCCGCCACGGCATGACGATCATCCGGTCGATACCCGCGTCGGCCGCGCGGTGCACGTCCCCTGGCGAATCGGCGGGCGCCGAGGTGGTGACCTCCGGCTTGCCGTCGCGGCCATGCTCGGCCCACAGCGCCGAGAGCTTCTGCACCGACCCGGGGATCTGATCGAGGGTGTGGTTCATCGGAATCCAGCCCGACCCGAAGCGCGCCACCCGTCGCAACGCGGGCAGGCCGTCACCACCGACGTGAATCGGTGGGCCACCCGGCTGAACGGGCTTGGGCTCGAAGGCGACGGCATCGAAGTCGAAGAAGCGGCCGTGGTGGGAAATGGTCGGCTCGGTCCACAGCGCGCGGCACACCTCGAGTGCCTCGTCGACACGGGCACCGCGGGTGCTGAAGTCCAGCCCGGCGGCGTCCCACTCTTCACGCAGCCAGCTTGCGCCGATACCGAAGTCGAACCGGCCGCCCGAGACGATGTCCAGGGTGGTGGCGGCGCGCGCACTGACGAACGGGTGCCGCAGCCCGATGTTGTAGACGTAGGTGCCCATCCGGATCGTGCTGGTCTGGCCGGCCAGATACGACAGGTAGGCGATCGCGTCGTACATCGGCGTGTGCGACGGGATCGGCGGATGGCTGTCGCCGTGATGGGGGCTGCCCGACATGTTGGCCGGCAGCACGAGGTGCTCGGGCAACCAGACCGACTCGTAGCCCAGTTCCTCGGCCCGGACGGTCAGTTCGCGCCATAGGCCGGGGTGAACGCCACCCAGCGGAATCCCGAACTTCACAGCGCGGATGTTACGCAGGCCGGGCCTCCTTCGAAAGTGCAACTCTCGATTTCGGAGAGCGTGATTCTGCGACGTGGTCCCAGTAGCGTTTGGGCCTATGACGACGGCGAGCAGGTGGAAGATCCGCTACGCCTCCGCGCTCGTCTTGGCCCAGATCCTGGCGGCCGTCGAGTTGACCGCGCTGGTGTTGCCGCTGCGCCACGATCTGGTCGACGCCGCCAAGACCGTGTTCGGGACCGACACCCTGGTCGCCGCCCTCATCCTGTCGGTCCTCGGTTTCGCCAGCACCATCGTCTATGCCGTCGTGGTCGTCGACCGCAAGCTGCGCTGGTTCATCGCCGGCGAGCAGCCCGACGCCGTCGACCTCCTGTTCGTCCGCCGATTCCTGCGCAACCAGTCCGCGTTTCTGGCGACCATCTGGGCGGTCAGCGGCGCGGCACTGTTCGTCATCAACCGCGATGGCGGAGCGGTGGCCGCCTGGGTGATCGGGATGTCGGTGCTGTTGGGTGTCACCACGTCGACCGGCGCGGCGCTGCTGTTCATCCAGCGGCCCATGCGCCCGATCACCGCCGCCGCAACCGTCAACCTCACCGGCCGCGACACCGCACCGGGGGTGCTGTCGCGGCTGCTGCTGATGTGGCTGATGAGCAGCGCGCTGCCGACCATCGGCATCGCCGTCGTGGTCGTCATGCGATCCAACGGCTGGATCATCCAGAAGACCGCATCGCTCGAGATCCCGGTGATCGCGCTCGCGGTGGTCTCGACTTTCGTCGGGCTGCGCGGGATGGCGATCGTCGCGGTGTCCATCTCCGATCCGGTGCATGATCTCGTCGCCGCCATGGCCGGAGTCGAGCGCGGCGACATGGCCACCCGGGTCGACGTATACGAACGCTCCGAAATCGGTCGTCTGCAAAGCGGTTTCAATCGGATGGTCGCCGGGCTTGCCGAACGCGACCGGCTACGCGATCTCTTCGGCCGCCACGTCGGGACGGACGTGGCCATCCGCGCGGTCAGCGACGCCGACGCGCTCACCGGCGAGGTGCGCGAGGCCGCCGTCCTGTTCGTCGATCTCGTCGGCTCGACCCAGTTGGCCCAAAGTCGTTCCCCGGCTGAGGTGGCCGAGGTGCTCAACCACTTCTTCCAGATCGTGGTGGCCGCGGTGGACGAACGCCACGGACTGATCAACAAGTTCCAGGGCGACGCGGTGCTGGCGGTCTTCGGTGCACCGCTGCCCAGTGCACACGCCGCAGCCGACGCACTGGCGACTGCCCGCGCGCTGACGGTCGCGTTGCGCCGGCTGCCCGTGGTGGACTTCGGGATCGGAGTGTCCGCCGGCCCGGTGTTCGCCGGGAACATCGGCGCCGAGCATCGCTACGAGTACACCGTCATCGGCGACGCGGTCAACGAGGCTGCGCGACTGGCGGATCGCGCCAAGGACTTCGACACGCGTGCGCTCTGCTCGGAGGTGGCCCTGCGCAAAGCTGATGCGGGCGAACGGGCGCACTGGACCGAGTGCGCCTCGGAGGTGCTGCGCGGCCGGCTCGAGCCCACCCGGATGTCGGTGCCCACCATCTGAATTCCACCGACCCCTTGTGCGCCTGCCGCGATTGGGTGAATTGTTGTCAGGCAGGAGGTCTGTCATGGCTGACAAGACAAACTCTTCAGCGGCCGCCCGCTCGGCTCCCGTCGCGGACAGTCCGGCCGCGATCCGCAACGTCGTACTCGTCGGCCCGTCCGGCGCAGGCAAGACCACGCTCGTCGAGGGGCTACTGGTCACCGCCGGAGTGCTGTCGCGACCGGGTTCGGTGGTCGACGGCACCACGGTGTGCGACTTCGACGACGCGGCCATCCGGCAGCAACGGTCGGTCGGTCTCGCACTGGCGCCCATCCCGCACGACGGCATCAAGGTCAACTTGATCGACACCCCCGGCTACGCCGACTTCGTCGGCGAATTGCGGGCCGGGTTGCGGGCCGCCGAGTGCGCATTGTTCGTGATCGCCGCCAACGAAGGCATCGACGAGGCGACCCGCGCGCTGTGGCATGAGTGCGACGACGTGGCAATGCCGCGGGCGGTGGCGATCACCAAACTGGATCATCCGCGCGCCAACTACCGCACCGCGCTTGCGGCCGCGCAGGAAGTATTCGGGGAGAAGGTGCTGCCGCTCTACCTGCCGACCGAGCACGGGTTGGTGGGGTTGTTGTCGGGCAGCCAGTACGACTACCGCGACGGCACCCGAACCGTGCACCCGCCGGACGACACCTACGCCGAGGCGATCGAGGAGCACCGCGGCACCCTGATCGAAGGCATCATCGAGGAGTCCGAGGACGAATCCCTGATGGAGCGCTACCTCGGGGGTGAGGCGATGGACGAGGCCGCCCTGATCGAGGACTTGGAGAAAGCCGTCGCGCGCGGCTCCTTCTTCCCCGTCATCCCGGTGTGCGCCACCACCGGCGTCGGCACCTACGAACTGCTCGAGGTTGCGTCCCGCGGCTTCCCGTCACCGCCCGAACACGTTCTGCCCGAGGTCTACAACCCGCACGGCGTGGCTCGCCCCGGCTTGTCGTGCGATCCGGACGGCCCGCTGCTCGCCGAGGTGGTCAAGACGACGTCGGACCCCTACGTCGGCAGGGTCAGCCTGGTCCGGGTGTTCTCCGGCACCATCAGGCCCGACACCACAGTCCATGTGTCGGGCCATTTTTCGGCCTTTTTCGAGGCGAACACCCATGCCGATCACGACGAGGACGAGCGCATCGGCACGCTGTCGTTCCCGCTGGGCAAGCAGCAGCGACCAGCCGGCCAGGTGGTGGCCGGTGACATCTGCGCGATCGGCAAGCTGAGTCGCGCGGAGACCGGAGATACGTTGTCCGACAAGGTCGATCCGCTGCTGCTCAAGCCGTGGACGATGCCGGAGCCACTGCTGCCGGTCGCGATCCAGGCCCGGGCCAAGACCGACGAGGACAAGCTGTCGGTCGGCTTGCAGCGGCTAGCGGCCGAGGACCCGACGCTGCGGATCGAACAGAACCCGGAGACCCACCAGATCGTGCTGTGGTGCATGGGCGAGGCGCATTCCGGTGTGGCGCTCGAGGCGCTGGCGAACCGCTACGGCGTCAACGTCGACACCGTCGAGGTGCGAATTCCGTTGCGGGAGACGTTCGCCGGCCCGGCCAAGGGACACGGCCGGCACGTCAAGCAGTCCGGCGGGCACGGCCAGTACGCGGTGTGCGATATCGAGGTGGAACCGCTGCCGGAAGGCGCTGGCTTCGAATTCGTCGACAAGGTCGTCGGCGGTGCCGTCCCGCGGCAGTTCATCCCCAGCGTGGAGAAAGGTGTGCGCGCCCAGATGGAGAAAGGCGTGCACGCCGGCTATCCCGTCGTCGACATCCGAGTCACCCTGGTCGACGGCAAGGCGCACAGCGTCGACTCCTCCGACATGGCCTTCCAGATGGCCGGTGCCCTGGGGCTGCGGGAGGCGGCCGCCGAGACCCGGATGAATCTCCTTGAGCCGATCGACGAAGTCATGATCGAGGTGCCCGACGATCTCGTCGGCGCGGTGATGGGCGACCTGTCCGGACGCCGTGGCCGGGTGCTGGGCACCGAGCAGGCCGGCGGGGGCCACACTGTGATCCGGGCCGAAGTGCCCCAGGTGGAACTCACCCGGTATTCCATCGATCTACGCAGCCTGACTCACGGTGCGGCGACATTCAGCCGATCCTTCGCACGCTACGAAGCCATGCCGGCGGCCGCTGCGGCAAAGGTCCAGGCCTGACCGTCCGAGGCCGCGCGGTAACGTCATTCTCATGACCGCACCGCGTTCGCTTCGGGAGTTGTTCGACCAGCTCGGCCTGCACGTAGTGGAGTCGACCGACGACACCGTCGTCATGGAGATGCCAGTGGACGAACGGACCACGAACACCGCCGGCGGGCTGCAGGGCGGGCTGATCGCCACGATGGCCGATGTGGCCGCAGGACAGCTGGCGTCGGCCGCGACCCCGTTCGGCTTCGGCATCGCCACCACCGACCTGTTCATCCGCTACCTGCGGCCGATCAAGATCGGCCCCGCCCGTGCGGTGGCCAAGATCCTGCGCACCGGCAAGCGCTCGGTCGTGGTCCAGGTGGACATCCGCCGGGGCAACGACAACGAACTGGGCGCCACCGCGACGATCAACTTCGCCGCGGTCTGAGTCTGCGGCTCGGGCTCGGCACCGCCGCTATTCAGTTCAGGCACTGGTGGCCCGCGACTATGTATGGTTGCATACATAGGCATGACGAGCCCCCGCGACCGGATGGTCGCCTCAGCCGCCCTGTTGATCCGCGAACGCGGAGCGCAGTCGACGGCGATCGCAGACGTGCTGGCCCACAGCGGGGCGCCGCGCGGCTCGGCCTATCACTATTTCCCCGGCGGCCGCACCCAGTTGGTGTGCGAGGCCGTCGACTACGTCGCCGACTTCGTCGCGGCCCGCCTGGCCAAAGCGGGCAACAGCGTCGAGATGCTCGACGGATTGACCCGCATTTATCGCAAGAACCTGATCGAGACCGACTACCGCGCCGGCTGCCCGGTGCTGGCCGTCGCCATCGAATCCGGCGAACCCGACAAGGCGAACCCGGCGATCGAACGGGCCGCGTCGGCGTTCAGTCGCTGGAACGAGCTGATCGCGACCCGGCTGATGGCCGACGGAATCGCCAGGAAACGTGCCGAAGACCTCGCGGTGTCGGTGACCGCGGCCGTGGAGGGCGCGATCGTGCTCGCCCGAGCAGCCCGTGACACCGAGCCGCTCGACGCCGTCCACCGACTGATGCGCGAGCTGCTCGAAACCGAATTGGCCGCCCAGGAAGGAAGTCCCGATGTCCGCTGACTGGCAACCCACCGCCTGCATCCTGTGTGAGTGCAACTGCGGAATCGTGGTGCAGACCGAGGGCAGGACGCTGGCCCGCATCCGCGGCGACAAGGACAACCCCGCATCGCAGGGCTACACCTGCAACAAGGCCCTGCGTCTGGACCATTATCAGAACAACCGCGCCCGGCTCACCTCGCCGATGCGTCGCAGGCCCGACGGCAGCTACGAGCAAATCGACTGGGACACAGCGATAACCGAGATTGCGTCCGGTTTCCGGCGGATCGCCGACACCTACGGCGGGGAGAAGATCTTCTACTACGGCGGCGGCGGCCAGGGAAACCACCTCGGCGGCGCGTACAGCAGCTCCTTCCTCAAACTGCTCGGCTCGCGCTACCGGTCCAATGCGCTGGCCCAGGAGAAGACCGGCGAGAACTGGGTGGACGTCCAGCTGTACGGCGGGCACACCCGCGGCGAGTTCGAGCATGCCGAGGTGTCGGTGTTCGTCGGCAAGAACCCGTGGATGTCGCAGAGTTTTCCGCGGGCGCGCACCGTGCTCAACGACATCGCCAAGGATCCCGCCCGCTCGATGGTGGTCATCGACCCGGTGATCACCGACACCGCGAAGATGGCGGACTTCCACCTGCGGGTGAAACCGGGTACCGATGCCTGGTGCCTGGCGGCGCTGGCCGGCGTCCTCGTGCAGGAAAATCTTTGCAACGAAGCCTTTCTCGCCGATCACGTGGACGGCGCCGACGAAGTCCGAGAGGTACTGCAGACGATCCCGGTCGACGAGTACGCCCGTCGCAGCGGCGTCGACGAAGAGTTGGTGCGCGCGGCCGCGCGACGCATCGCCGCCGCCGATTCCGTCGCGGTCTTCGAGGATCTCGGGGTGCAGCAGGCGCCGAACAGCACCCTGTGCTCGTACCTCAACAAGCTGCTGTGGATCCTCACCGGCAGTTTCGCCAAACGTGGTGGGCAGCATCTACATTCGTCGTTCGCGCCACTGTTCAGCCTCAGTGGCGTCGGACGCTCCCCGGTGACGGGCGCGCCGATCATCGCGGGACTGGTGCCGTCCAACGTTGTGCCTCAAGAGATCCTGACCGATCACCCGGACCGGTTCCGGGCCATGCTCGTCGAAAGCGCCAACCCCGCCCACTCCGTCGCCGACTCCAAGAACTGCCGCGCCGCGTTCGAGTCGCTGGAGCTGCTGGTGGTGATCGACGTGGCGATGACGGAGACCGCACGGCTGGCCCACTACGTGCTGCCCGCCGCAAGCCAGTTCGAGAAGCCAGAGGCGACGTTCTTCAATTTCGAGTTCCCGCGCAACGAGTTCCACTTGCGCCACCCGCTGTTCGAGCCGGTGGAAGGCACCCTGCCCGAGCCCGAGATCTGGGCGCGACTGGTGCGCGCACTCGGAGTCATCAGCGATGACGACCTGCGCCCGCTGCGCGAGGCGGCCAAGCAGGGGCGCGAGACCTACACCCGAGCGTTCTTCACCGAGCTGGCCGGTAACCCCGCCCTGGGCAAGGTGCTGCCGCACGTGCTCTACGAGACGCTCGGGCCGACCCTGCCCGACCGGCTCGCCGGCGCGGCCGCGCTGTGGGGACTGGCCCAGAAGGCCTTCGTCGCCTACCCGGACGCGGTACGCCGAGCCGGCCACGCCGACGGCAACGCGCTCTTCGACGCGATCTTGACCAGCAAGTCAGGGGTGACGTTCAGCGTGCACGAGTATGCCGACGACTGGGCGCTGATGGGTCACGACGATCGCAGGATCAAGCTGGTGATCCCAGAGATGCTCGACGACATCCGAGCGCTCAGTGCGGCCGCGCCGGAACTGACCAGCCCGGAGTTCCCGATCGTGTTGTCCGCAGGGGAGCGGCGCGCGTTCACCGCCAACGACATCCTTCGGGATCCGTCGTGGCGCAAGCGTGACGCCGACGGCGCGCTGCGGGTCAGCGTCGAGGATGCCGAGACCCTGGGCCTCGTCGACGGCGCGCGCGCCCGGGTCACAACGGCTGCGGGCAGCGCCGAGACCGTCGTCGAGGTCAGCGAGACCATGCTGCCAGGACACGCGTCCCTGCCCAACGGCTTCGGTCTCGACTTCGTCGACGCCGACGGGCACACCCGCATCCCCGGAATCGCCCCGAACGCGCTGACCTCCACCGACTGGCGCGATCCCTACGCCGGAACACCGTGGCACAAGCACGTCCCTGCGCGCATCGAGGCGGTGCAGCCGCAGCTCGTCACGACCGGCTGAGCGTCGCCCGCCCAGCGGGTGACCAAATAAATTGGTTGATTTATTGCGGGTGCGGACTGAATCCCGTTATGTTGCAGGCGCGTGCTGCCGATCGTCGGAGGCGGCATGGCACCTTAGCGACGGGAGCACGACGATGGATCACGACTACGCGGAGATGAAGAAGGAAGCCGAACCCTTCATCAGGTTCGAGAAGGATGTCGTTAATCGGATTGCTTACATCACGTTCGACCGTCCCGATGAACTGAACTCGACCACCATGGGGATGCGGCAGAACTTCGCCGACATGATCCACAAGTGCAACGTCGACGACGACGTCAAGGTCGTCGTGATCCGCGGTGAAGGCAACGACTTCGGCAGCGGCGGCGACCTGCCAGAGCAGCGTGAGATGCTGGAGAACCCGGGAACTCCTCTGCTGCACGAGCTTTCGATCAACGACGACAGCGTCAAGTATCCCCCCGGAGATTCATACCGCTACCTCTACACCCTGACCGATCACTACGCCAAGGCCCGCGCCGGTAACCGCCCCCTTCAGGAATGTAAGAAGGTCACCATTGTGGAGGCCAAAGGCTACTGCTACGGCTGGCATTTCTACCAGGCCGGCGACGCGGACCTCGTGGTGTCCTCCGATGACGCACTGTTCGGCCATCCGGCCTTCCGGTACGTCGGCTGGGGTCCCCGACTATGGTGGTGGGCTGAAACGATGGGTCTTCGCAAGTTTTCCGAAATGCTCTTCACCGGTAGACCTTTCACCGCCGAGGAGATGTACGACTGCGGGTTTATCAACAGTGTCGTTCCCCGCGAACAGCTGGAGGCGGAGACCCTCAAGTACGCGATGGCCTGCTCGAAGTCACGCCCCACCGATACGGTCGTGGTGCAGAAGACGTTCCTCGAGCTCTACAAGCAGCACAAGGGTGAGTACTTCGGCAGCCTGCTGACGGGCGTGGTCGAGGGCATGCTGCCGATGATGACCAATGACCGCGACAACTATCCGGACCTGACCGAGGGCACCTTCGAGAAGGGCCTCAACAACGTCGTCAAGGACAACGATCTGAACTTCCCGCCGGAATGGCGGCTGAGCCACTCCGGACGGAAGAAGCCCTGACCGGCGGCGTCTTCCCGGCCGGTGCCTCCCATAGTCCGACGAGTCCGGTGATCAACTCCTCGGCGACCAGCGACCAGTTCGCATTCACCGAGGGGCGACCGCTGGCAAGCTCGCCCTCGATCTCGGCGCAGGTGTGCATCAACAGATTCCTGGCCATCATCCAGCGGCCGGCGCGAACCCGCTTCGGATGGTCGGGAAGACTTCGGTTGATCCCGCGGACCGTTTTCATCATGAGGTCAGACGTCATCGCGTCGGATCCCACCAGATCCCGACAGATGGGGTCGGCCATCACCTGAGCCGCGAAACGCGCATAGAACGTGGGCGTTCCGAGTGCTTCGAGATGCTCGGTCAAGGGGTAGACCAGTACGCCGATCCAATCCCGCAACTGTGGATTGGACGGGATGCAGCCCAGCTTGCGCTGCCGGATCTCGTCGATGGCGAGCCGATGCCTGGCTTCGATCGCGCGCAGCAGGTCGGCTCGCGAACCAAAGTGGTAGCAGGCGGCTGCATTGTTACCCTGCCCGGCTGCGTCGCTGATCTGCCTGTTCGACACCGCATGCATGCCATGCTCGGCGAAGAGCCGCTCAGCGGCCATCAACAGTGCGCTCCGCGTGACTGCCGAGCGATCAGCGCGCTGGTCCTTGCCTGGGCTCACCGTTCATAGTGAACCCCAGCGCTCAAAGTAAATCAATGCGTTCAATTGCTTTGAGGCCGCTCACACCTGAACCGGGAGGTTGTTCCAGCCCCATTGGAAGCTCGACGGCGGCCGGTGCGCCTCGTCGGCGAGGATTGTGTAGTCGGGCACCCGGCGCAGCCATTCCTGGAGCAGCACAGCGATTTCCAGCCGAGCCATGTGATAGCCCAGGCAGAAATGCTGTCCGCGGCCGAAGGCCAGCGATCGCGCGATCGGCCGGTTCCAGGTGAACGTCTCCGGGTCAGGGAACTCCCGCTCGTCACGGTTGGCCGAGGCCAGAAGCGTGATGATCCGCTGGCCCGGCTGGATTGTGGTGTCGTGAATGGTGAAGGGCTTGCGTACCGTTCGAGCAAACCACTGGGCCGGCGCGCAGTAGCGGATGATCTCCTCACGGGCCACCGGAACATTGGCCGCCAGGTCAGCCTGCACCGCCGCCAGTTGTTCGGGGTTGCGGCTCAGCTCCCACAATCCGTGGGCGACGATCTTCGGCACGGTCTCCGTGCCGCCGATGAAGACACCCAGCATCTGGACGGCCACTTCACTATCGGTCAGTGCCGACCCGTCGGCCAACCGGTAGGCCAGGAGGTTCTCGACGATGGGCAGCGGACCGGCGAACGTGCCAGCCCGCACCTGCTGCACGATCGGGATCAGGTATTCCAGGTAACCGGGCCTGGCGTTGGCGACCTCGACGCCGCTGCCGGGCTCCGCCAGGCTGCCCGCGTTCACGGTGCCCAGCACGTCGGCGGCCAGATCGGTTGGCAGACCGACCAGTTCGCACACCGCCGAGGCCGCGACGATGCCGCCATACTCCTGGGTGAGGTCGAATGTGCCGCGGGGCAGCAGCTTGTCGAGGCGTTGGTTGGCCAGCTCGCGGATGCGGTCCTGCCACCCGCTGACCGATTTCGGCCGAAACTGGCTCGCCGTGCACCGCCGGACGTCGTCGTAGAGCGGGGCATCGAAGTTGGCGTGAAACGGCAACGGGTGCAACGGCGGGTCGGCGACCGGCCCGTCGTTGCGATGCGCCAGCACCGCAGCGGCGGGCAGTGTCCCTTCGGATGCGACGAAGGTGCCGTCATTGACGGCAAGCACCTGCCAGACGTCGTCGAACCGGGACAGTGCGTAGGTGTCGAGTTCGTCTACGTAGTACACCGGGTGATGGTCACGCAGTGTTCGGTAGAACGGCCGCGGATCCGCCATCACCGCCGGGTCGAACGGACTATACGAGAAGTCCTGCATCACAACCATTATCGGAGCGGGGACGGCGGCAGAGCTTGCAAGATGGAGTCCTCCCAGCCGTCGCGCAGGGCCGGCGCGACACTCATCCAGGTGACGATCTCGGCCGGCGGGCTGTCCTTCCACGACGGGTAGTGGTTCTCGAAGCAGTCCCAGTCGCCGTCCAGCGCCCAGTAGTGAATGACCTCGTTGAAGCGGAACGTGGTGATGAACGACCCCAGCCAGCGCTTGCCCGTCGACTCCGACCACGGCACATACAGGCGTTCCAGCTCACGGATGTAGTCGTCCTGGCGGCCGGGTTTGGTCTGCATGATCTCCTGGATCACCAGTCCGGCAGCGAATTTCGCGTCCGTCAGCTCGGCGAGCGTACGGTTGCTGCGACCGGCGTACATGATCCGGCCCTCCCCCGATGCGCCGACTCCGGCGAGGTAGTCGGACCACCCCACGAACGCCTCTCGGTGGCTGCCGCCGGGGGCCTGCGCTTTCCCGATGCGGGCGTAGTCGGCGAAGGCATCGATCTCCCAGATGATCGTCACCTGTGGCCAGTGACCGTTGTAGGGCGTGGTCTCCCAGATCGAGAACAGCCGCGCGCCAAGATCTTCCATCATCGGGTGGTAGATGCTGGTGAACTGCTCGGTGAACGCCTCACTGTGCTCGGAGCCCAGCGAGATCGTCTCGTGCAAGTACAGCAGGGTGTGGCTGAAGAACTTCTTCACCGATCAGTCCTCGACCAAGCTCAGTGCCGCCGCCGGACATTGGGTGACCGCCTGCTGCATCCGCTTCCGGTCCGACTCCGGACGTTCGTCACCGTGGATGCGGACGCTGCCGTCGTCGTCGACTTCGAAGACATCATCGGCGATGGTCTCGCAGATACCGTGCCCGGTGCACTTGCCGAGATCTACTTCAATGCGCATGAACTGCCCCACACTCACCGGACGTACGCCGGAAGCCGCTTGATCCCGTGCACGAAACTGCTCAGGAGGTAGTCTGGCTCGCCCAGCTCGACGTCGACCCGGAACAGCAACTCGCGGAACAGATTCCGCAGTTCGGTGCGGGCAAGCTGGTTGCCGAGGCAGAAGTGCGGGCCACCACCGCCGAAACCGAGGTGCGGGTTGGGCGAACGCCCCAGGTCGAACGTCTCCGGGCGGTCGAAGGCTTCTTCGTCCCGGTTGGCCGAGCAGTAAAACAGCCCGACCTTGTCGCCGGCCCCCAGCTGCTGGCCGGCCAGTTCGGTGTCTTCCTTGACGACCCGGGCGAACTGCAGCACTGGGGTGGCCCAGCGGATGAACTCCTCCACCGCAGGGCCGATCCGGCCGTCGAAGTCGGCCATCAGCCAGGCGCGTTGCTCAGGATTGGCGGCCAGGGCCAGCATGGCGTGCGTGGTCGTCTGCTTGGTGGTGTCGTTGCCTGCCGACGCGAGCAGGATCAGGAACGCCCCGATCTCCTCGTCGGTGAGCCGGTGGCCGTCGATCTCGGCGTTGACGATGCTGGTCATCAGATCGTCGCCGGGGTGGCGGCGGCGGAACTTGGCCAGCTCGATCCCGGTACCGGCGAGCAGGAACATCTCGTTGACGGTCGCCTCGGCCCGCTCCTCGATGGTGGCGTACTCGTCGTCGCTCATGGAAAACAGCTTCTCGGCGGCCTTGGCCACGGCCTCGCGATCGGAGTTGGGCACCCCGAGCATTTCGGAGATCGTCATCATCGGTAGCCGCGCCGAGCACGCGGCGACGAAGTCCACCTCGCCGGCTCCGACAAGTTCGTCCACCACGGTGGCGGCGTTCTTGCTCACCTGTTCGTCGATCTGGGCGACGTGGCGCGGGGTGAATGCCGAACTGATCAGCCTGCGATACCTCGTGTGCTGGGGCGGGTCCATCATCAGGAAGAACGTCGCGATTCGCTGGATGTCGGCGGGCATCGGGTCCAGCGCGATGCCCTCGGCCGAGCTGAACAGCTCCGGGTGCAGGCTGGCGTGGACGATATCGGCCCGGCGGGTCAGCGCCCAGTAGCCCGGCTCTTCCATCGGGAACAGGGAGGGAAACGGCTTGTGCCAGGTAAGCCCGTCGGCCGCCCGCAATGCGGCGAAGGTCTGGTCGCGGACGTCGAAGGGCTGGCCCCAGAATTGCCGCGACGTGATGTCGTGAGGGCTGTACTCACGTTGGTCCCCGGACACGTGCCCAGCGTGACACTTTGCCCAGAATTTGTAAAGACAGTGTTTTCGGTCTCTGATGTGTGAAGTCCGCGTGACACCCAGGCCCAGACCTGTAATCCTGTACACGTGAGCCAGGCGCCGGCAGGCAGTACCGCGATACCCGGCGAGGACGAGTCCTCCTCGCGGCGCCGCATCCTCAACGCGACCGCCGAGGTGATGGCGCGAAACGGCCAGACCAAGCTCAGCCTGTCGGAGGTCGCCCTGCAGGCCGGCGTCTCCCGGCCGACGCTCTACCGCTGGTTCGCTTCCAAGACCGAGTTGCTCGATGCCTTCGGCGCCTACGAGCGCGAGATGTTCGACACCGGTATCAGCCGTGCCACGGCGGGGCTGCGCGGCACCGACAAGCTGGACGCCGCGCTGCAGTTCATCGTCTCCTATCAGCAGACCTACTCCGGGGTGCGGCTCATCGACATCGAGCCCGAGGTCGTGCTCGCTCAGCTGTCGCGGATCCTGCCGCTCATGCGGTCGCGGCTGGAGCGGTTGTTGAGCGGGCCGAACGCCGAGATCAAGGCGGCCACCGCAATTCGGATCGCCGTGTCGCACTACGTGGTCCGTAGTGACGACGCCGACCAGTTTCTGGCGCAGCTGCGCCACGCCGTCGGCATCAAGCAGTGACCGTTCCCCTCGACATCGGGATCTACGTCCCGCAGATGGGCTTCACCTTCGCCGAGGTGCTGCACCGCGCGCAGCGATGCGAGGAGCTCGGCATCGGTTCGTTGTGGCTGTACGACCACATGTACGGTCCCGGTGTTCCGGGCATCGACTCGCTGGAAGCGTGGACGCTGGCTACTGCCGTGCTCAGCAGGACCGACCGGCTGCGCGTCGGACATATGGTGTTGTGCAACCAGTTCCGGCACCCGGCCGTGCTGGCCAAGATGGCGACGACGCTGGATCAGATCTGCGGCGGCCGGCTGGAATTGGGCATCGGCAGCGGCTCGATCGAGGACGAGCACCAGCGGCTCGGACTGGACTGGGGCTCGTTCGCGGCGCGGTCGGAGCGGCTACAGGAAACGCTTCAGATCCTCACCCAGGCGTTCGCCGAGCAACGGATCGACTTCGCCGGAACGCATTACACAATTCGCGACATGCCTATCAGGCCCGGGCCCGTGCAACAGCCGCGGCCGCCGCTCGTGGTCGGCGGTTCCGGAGAGAAGTACACGCTGCCGTTGGTGGCTCGCTACGCCGACGTGTGGAACGTGCCCACCTACGCGCTCGGCGAGATGGAGCACAAGCTGGCGGTGCTGCGCGCGCTCTGCGAGGACATCGGACGTGACCCGGCGACCATCGTGATGTCGGTGGAGGCCGTGTTGGCGATCGCTCCCGATCAAGCCGCACTTGCCGACGTCCGGGGACTGGCCGAAAAGCGGTTCGGCGGACCCGGATTCGGGCTGCACGACGGTGGGCTGATCGGTACGCCGCAGGCGATCGTCGATCGGCTCGGTCAGCTGCGCGCGATGGGCTTCGGCCAGGTGGTGCTGTTCACCCACGACCGGGCCTCGGATGCGACGTTGGAGTTGCTCGCCGGCGAGGTTTTGCCACAGCTCTGAGCCCCCGTCGCGCACAAAGCTTTTCGAATATTCGACTGTTGACAGTGGTGGCCCGGCGCCTTAGCGTGACCGTCATGAGCCACCCTCTGCAAGGGCGCCGCGCAGTGGTCACCGGTGCGGCCAGCGGTCTTGGCGCGGCAGCGGTGCGGGCGCTGTCCGGCGCGGGCGCACAGGTCGTCGCTACTTATCACCAGACCGAGCCGACCGGCGAGTCAGAGGCGACCTGGGTTCAGTGCGACGCCAGGGATGCGGCCTCGGTCGAGGCGATGATCGACACCGCGGTGGCGGCCATGGGCGGGGTGGACGTGCTGGTCAACGCGGCGGGGCTCTGGCAACAGGGCGTCCCCGGGAGCATCAGCGCCGACGACATCGACTTCCTGCTCGCCACCAACATCAAGTCGACGATCCTGACCAACCAGGCCGCGCACGCGGTGATGCGTCAAACGGGTGGGCGCATCATCAACTTCGGTTCGGCCGAGGCGGTGATGGGTAGTCCGATCTCGGCGGTGTACGCCGCGACCAAGGGCGCAGTGGCGGCCTGGTCCCGCTCGGCGGCCAAGGCCTGGGCGTCCGACAACGTGACGGTCAATGCGCTGGCGCCGGCGATGCAGACGCGGGGTGCGGACCGGTTGCGTGAATTCCTCGGCCCTGCCGCGGCGCCGTTCATCGATCAGCAGATCAAGGCCACCATCCCGCTGGGCGGCGCGCTCGGCGATCCCGACCGCGACCTCGGCCCGGTGTTGGTCTTCCTGGCCGGTGAGGGTTCGCACTTCATCACCGGCCAGCTGCTCGCCGTGGACGGCGGGCTGGTAATGCTCGGCAGCTAAGTCCAGCGATTTCGGCGCGTTTTGGTTTGCTCAGCGGCGGTTAACGCGCCGAAATCACGTGTGGCGCAACGGTTCGGGCCATGGATGCCCAGGTCTCTCTGTCCCGGCTGGGGCCGATGTCCTTGATTCCCAATGATTTACCTTCCTCGCGCCGTAACATCTGGCGAATGGGGACCACAACTCGTCGGTGGGGCGGCGACCGGGCACTGCTCGACGACGGCGAAGCCCGGCAGCGCTTGCTCGAATCCACGAGTCGCTGCATCGTGCGCCGTGGCAACACCCAGATCCGGATGGCCGAGGTCGCTGAAGAAGCCGGGGTGGTCCGCTCCACGGTGTACCGCTACTTCGCGTCGCGCGACGACCTCCTGCTGGCGCTACTGCTCCAGCGGATCGACAGCGCGCTGGCCGACCATGTCGGCGCGCTGCAACGACCGGAGGACGCCACGGCGTCGCTCCAGGAACTGGTGCTGGCTCCGGTCCAATCGGTCGTCGGCGATCCGCTGAACGAGGCGTTGATGTCCGGGGAGAGCACGGCGCTGACGACAGCCCTCGAGATCGGCTCCGAGCAGATCGTGGATGTGATCCTGCGGCACTACGGCCCTCTGTTCGAGCGGTGGCAGGGCGACGGACAGCTGCACACCGACCTGGACCTGCGAGAGACCGCCCGCTGGCTGCACACCACGGCGTTGTTCTTGGTCGCACCCGTTTGGCGGCACCGGCCCGCAGACGCCAAACGCCGATTCGTCGAGCAGTATCTGCTCCGCGCCCTCGTGCCGCAGACGTCTGCCGCGAGTGTGCATCCTGGGACGCCACCAACGGCGGGTCGCGGATGAAACCGCAAACTCGGTGGACTCGGGCTAACGCCGGGCGAAGTCCGGCGCGTGCTCTGGCCGCACTCCCACCCCGACCAGGTAAGCCGGGATCACCGACAGCCCCGGTAGCCGCTGGATCAACTTCGTTGCCGCTGCCGGCGGATTGGCGATCTCCCCGCGCAGGATCGGCGCCACCAGTTGGCGGTGCAGCACCCGTTGCACAGCCTGGGTGATCGCGGCTGGGGGCAGCCGGCGCCGGCGCACCGCCGCCAGGTCCCGCTCGGTGACGACACCGCCGCGCAGCGGGCCGGCCAAGAGCGTCGCGGCACCCACCGCATCCTGGACGGCCACATTGATGCCCACCCCACCGACCGGCGACATGGCGTGCGCGGCGTCGCCGATGCACAGCAACCCGTCGGAGTGCCAGCGCTTGAGCCGATTCAGCCGCACGTCGAGGAATTTGACATCGTCGAGTGAGGTCAGGCTGTCGGTGTTGGCTTCTGGAACCAGCTCGGCGAGTTCGGCTTTCAGAGCATCGAGGCCGCCCGCCCGCAGCTGCTGATCGATGCCCTTCGGAATCAGGTAACCGATCTGGAAATAGTCTTCCCGCGGAATCATGATCAGCATCCGGCCGGGAGCGATCCGCGGAATCAGGGTGTACTGCCCGCCGGCCTCCCGCGGGAGCCGAAACCACCACACGTCGAACGGCACCGGGAACTCCCGCGCCGTCAGGCCGGCGCTCTGCCGCACGATCGACGTCCGTCCGTCGCAGGCCACCGTGAGATCGGCACGC
Organism: Mycolicibacterium rhodesiae JS60; assembly: GCA_000230935.2. Taxonomy (GTDB): domain Bacteria; phylum Actinomycetota; class Actinomycetes; order Mycobacteriales; family Mycobacteriaceae; genus Mycobacterium; species Mycobacterium rhodesiae_B. The sequence goes on along the minus strand of AGIQ01000002.1, from coordinate 473,610 downwards.
AGCTCACCATCGCCGGCCGGCGATCTGTAGGTGACCCCGGTCGTCCGTCCGCCACTGCGCAGCAGCCCGGTCACCTCGTGGCGCATCCGCAGGGTGTAGGTCGGCTCGGCTTGGCCGGCCTCGGCGAGCAGGTTCAGCAGATCCCACTGCGGCACCATCGCCACATACGGATGCGACTGACGCAGCCGGCGGAAGTCCACCATGGTCAGCACCGTGCCATCGACGGTTACTTCCACGTGATCGACCTTGCTGTGTGTGAGTACGGCGAACTTCTCCCACAGTCCCAGCTCGTCGAGCAGTCGCAGCGTCGTGGGATGCACTGTGTCACCGCGGAAATCACGCAGGAAGTCGCCGTGTTTCTCCAGCACCGTGACCTCGACACCGGCTCTCGCCAAGAGCAATCCGAGCACCATGCCGGCGGGGCCGCCGCCGACGATCGCACATGTCGTGGAGTCGGTCATGGCCTCACCTTAGACCTGGATTCGCGATCCGATCAGGATCGTCTGGTCACCCGGTAGCCCGAAGTACCCGACCGAGTCGGCGGCCATGAACGACGTCGCAATGAAGATCCGCTTGCGCCACGGCGCCATCGTCGGTTGGTCCCCCGGGATCAACTCGATCTTTGACAGGAAGTACGACAGGCTAGCGCAGTCGACCGGGCCGCCGATCCGCTCCGGGTCCACCATCCGCAGTGCGGCCGGAACGTCAGGACGCTCCATATAACCGAATTGGGCTGCCACATAGTAGATGCCGTCATCGGGGTCGCCGAGATCGTCGACGGTGATGCGTTCCTCGTCGGGCACGCGCGGCAGCGGTGGCACGACGATCGACAGGATGAGCACCCGCTCATGCACGACGTGGTTGTAGTCGACGTTGGCCCGCATCGACAACGGTGCCGTCTCGTTCTCCCGGTTGAGGAAGACCGCCGTCCCGGGGACCCGCGGATACGGCGGTTTGTGGGTGTTGATCTCCTCGATGAAGGGCAGCAGTGGCCCCTCGGCCTTGTTGCGCGCCGCGGAGACGACCGCGCTGCCGCGCTGCCAGGTGATCAGCACCGTGAAGGTCACCAGCCCGATCAGCAGCGGCAGCCACGCCCCGTGGACGAGCTTGGTCAGGTTGGCGGCCAAGAACATCAGATCCACGGTCAGCAGCGCTCCCCCGCCGATGATCACCATCCACAACGGCCAGCGCCAGCGGGTGTGCGCGATGTACAGGAACAGCAGGGTGGTGATGGTGATCGTGCCGGTGACCGCCATCCCGTAGGCGTAACCCAGCGCCGCTGAACTGCGGAAGGCGAACACCAGGATCAGGACGGCCACCATCAGCATGCCGTTGATCCAGGGCACATAGATCTGGCCGATCGACGACGCCGAGGTGTGCGCGATCCGCAGCCGGGGCAGGTATCCGAGTTGGGCTGCCTGCGAGGCCACCGAGTAGGCGCCCGTGATGACCGCCTGGGAGGCGATCACCGTCGCCGCCATGGCCAGGATCGCCATCGGCAGTTCCCAGCCAGCCGGCACCAGCAGGAAGAACGGGGCGTTCACCACGCTCTGGTTGCCGAGCAGCAGGGCCCCCTGGCCGAGGTAGTTGAGCACCAGCGCAGGCAGTACCAGGCCGAGCCATCCCCAGGTGATCGCCTTGCGGCCGAAGTGGCCCATGTCGGCGTAGAGGGCCTCGGCGCCCGTCACCGACAGGACGACGGCGGCAAGCGCGAAGAATGCGATGTGGAAGTGGCTGAAGATGAATTCCAGTGCGTACGTCGGGGACAACGCCTTGAGGATCGCCGGGTGGCCGATGATGCCGCGCACTCCGCAGGCGCCAATCACCACGAACCAGACGATCATCACCGGGCCGAAGAATTTCCCGACCGCGGCGGTCCCGCGGCGCTGCACGGCGAACAGGCCGACGATGATGACGGCCGTGATCGGCACCACCAGTTCCGACAGCGAGGGGTCGACGACTTTCAGGCCTTCCACCGCCGAGAGCACCGAGATGGCGGGCGTGATCATGCTGTCGCCGAAAAATAGTGCGGCACCGAGGATTCCGAGCGCCGACAGGGCGCTGATGACGCGCGGGCTGGACCGGCGGCCCAGCCGGCGCACCAGGGTGATCAGGGCCATGACGCCGCCCTCACCATCGTTGTCCGCGCGCATGACCAGCGTGACGTAGGTCAGCGTGACGATGATCATCACCGACCAGAAGATCAGCGACACCACCCCGTAGACATTGGCGTGACTGATCGGCACGGGGTGCGGGTCACCGGGGTTGAACAGGGTCTGGACGGTGTAGATCGGGCTAGTACCGATATCGCCGAACACCACTCCGAGGGCACCGACGATCAACCCGGTTCGGGCTTTACTCGCGGCCGAATGCACCGGCACTGCGAAGTCTGTGCTCACAGGTCAGTCCTTTTGATCGGTCCGCCCGGCGTCGATCCCCGGCGACGTGGTCTGAATGGTAGCTGTCAGGACGCTGTGCCGACGTACGGTGGACCAGATGCGCATAGCCCTGTTCGCGACCTGTCTGGCCGACGCGATGTTCCCTGCTGCCGCTATCGCGACCGTCGAGCTGCTGGAGCGGCTGGGCCACCACGTGGTCTTCCCGCCCGGGCAGACCTGCTGCGGCCAGATGCACGTCAACACCGGCTATCTCGGGCAGGCCACCGAGTTGGTGCGCCACCACGTGGACGCCTTCGAAAGCAGCGGTTGCGACGTGGTCGTGGCGCCGTCGGGGTCGTGTGTCGGTTCGGTTCGCCACCAGCATGCGATGGTAGCCCGCCGCGCCGGTGACGACGTGCTCGCCCAGCGCGCCGAGCTGATCGCGGCCCGCACCTACGAGCTGTCCGAACTGCTTGTGGACGTGCTCGGCGTGACCGACGTCGGCGCCTACTACCCGCACCGGGTCACCTATCACCCCACCTGCCATTCGCTGCGACTGTTGCGGGTCGGGGACAAACCGCTGCAATTGCTGCGCCAGGTGCGGGGGCTGACGTTGGTGGAGCTGGGCGAGGCCGAAACGTGTTGCGGCTTCGGCGGCACGTTCGCGATCAAGAACGCCGACACCTCCACGGCGATGCTGGTCGACAAGATGTCGGCGGTGATCGCCTCGCGCGCGGAAGTGTGCACCGCCGGGGACAGTTCGTGCCTGATGCACATCGGTGGCGGGTTGAGCCGCATGCGCTCGGCGGTGCGCACCGTGCACCTGGCCGAGATCCTCGCCTCGACCGAGGCGCGCTGATGTCGACATTCCTCGGGATACCAGGCACCGGCAATCTCCGTGGCAGCCAACCGTTTCCGGAGGCGGCACGACGCGAGCTGGCGAACGCCCAGATGCGCCGCAACGTCGGGCATGCCACCCGCACGATCCGCACCAAACGCCTTGCCGCAGTGGCTGAATGCGCGGACTGGGAACAGCTGCGCGCCGCGGGCAGTGCACTCAAAGCCGATGTGATGGCCCGGCTGCCCGAGCTGCTCGAAGAGCTGGAAGCCAATGTGACCGCCCGCGGCGGGGTGGTGCACTGGGCACGCGACGCGGGTGAGGCCAACCAGATCGTTGCCGGTTTGATCCGGGCGGCCGGCGCGGACGAGGTGGTCAAGGTCAAGTCGATGGCCACCCAGGAGATCGGCCTCAACGAGCACCTGGCGGCCGAAGGCATCGCGGCGATCGAGACCGATCTGGCCGAGCTGATCGTGCAGCTCGGCCACGACACCGGAAGCCACATTCTGGTGCCGGCCATCCACCGCAACCGGGCCGAGATCCGCGAGATCTTCGCCCGCGAGATGCCCGACGCCGGCGAATTGACCGACGAGCCGCGGGTGCTGGCCATGGCGGCCCGCGCGCACTTGCGCCGAAAGTTCCTCTCCGCCAAGGTCGCAGTCAGCGGTGCCAACTTCGGTATCGCCGAAACCGGCACTTTGGCCGTCGTCGAATCCGAAGGCAACGGCCGGATGTGTGTGACGCTGCCGCAGACGTTGATCACGGTGATGGGCATCGAGAAGGTGGTGCCGCGGTTCACCGATCTCGAGGTGTTCATGCAGCTGCTGCCGCGCTCGTCGACTGCCGAACGGATGAACCCGTACACCTCGATGTGGTCCGGCGTGCACCCCGGCGACGGCCCGCAGGAATTCCATCTGGTGCTCCTGGACAACGGCCGCACCGCCGTACTCGGCGATCCGGTCGGCCGCGCTGCCCTGCACTGCATTCGGTGCAGCGCCTGCCTCAACGTGTGCCCGGTGTACGAACGCACCGGCGGGCACGCCTACGGCTCCACCTACCCGGGCCCGATCGGTGCGATCCTGAGCCCGCAGCTGACCGGGACGCGCGGGCACGACGACCCCAACGCCTCACTGCCGTATGCCTCGACGCTGTGCGGCGCGTGCTTCGATGCCTGCCCGGTGCGCATCGACATCCCGACGATTCTGGTGCACCTGCGCGCCGCCGAAGTGGACGGGCACCGGGCATGGGGCCAGGACCTGGCCATGCGGGCAGCCGGGTGGACGATGGCCACGCCGGGCAGGTTCGGCGCCGCCGAGAAACTGCTGTCGATCGGCCGACTGGCGGCCGGTGCCGACCACCGGATCACCGCGCTGCCCTGGCCCGCCTCGCGCTGGACCACGAGCCGCGACGTCCCGGCCCCGCCCGCGGAGACATTTCGGCAGTGGTGGGACCGCACCCGCGGCGAGGCATCCCGATGACTGAGACTCGGCGCATCGTCCTGGACCGGATCCGCGGGGCGCTGGCGGCCGCCCCGCCCGCACCGGTTCCCGTGCCCCGCGACTACGACCGGGCACCCGCACGCGGGCCCGGCGACCCCGAGCGCTTCGCCGAACGGGTGGCCGAATACCGGGCACGCGTGCTGCGCCTCGACGACGCCGCCGCGATCGCGGCCACCATCGCCCCGCTGATCGACCCGGACGCCCGGGCCGCGGTCCCGGCCGGCCTGCCCCCGCAATGGGTCCACGGAATCCGCACGGTCACCGACGATCCCGAAAACCCGTTGCCGGTAACCGAACTCGACCAGACCGACGCCGTCGTCACCGGCTGCGCGCTGGGCATCGCCGTCACCGGCACAATCGTGCTCAACGCCGGGCCCACGCAAGGGCGGCGCGCGCTCACCCTCGTCCCCGACCACCACATCTGTGTGGTCTTCACCGACCAGATCGTCGATACCGTGCCCCAGGCATTCGCCGCGCTCGACCCGGGCCACCCGCTGACCTTCATCTCCGGACCGAGCGCCACGAGCGATATCGAACTCAACCGCGTCGAAGGCGTACACGGCCCGCGCACCCTCGACGTGTTACTGGTCGGCCGATGACATTGCAGATTCCACTCGATTCAGGTGACCACACCGCTTAGATTTTTGGTCGGAGTACCTCGACAACCCGGACGAAGGGAGCCCGCCCGTGCGGACGTTGGCGATAGGCGTTGCGCTCGCGGCGGCGGCGGTGACATTGGCTCCACCCGCTTCCGCGGAATTGTGGCCAGGCAACTACAACTTCATCATTCCGGACCGCCGCGACTTTCACACGTGGGCCTGGGCGGCCAACCCCTGCCCGCAGCAGATCGTGTTCTCACCGACCTGCGTGCGCATCTCGGCCAACCCGATGCCGATCGCCAAGGCGTACGGGTTCAACGGCATCGCGACGCTCGAGAACGGCCAGTACACGATGACGATCGACGATCCGATCGGCCTGCGCTGCGGCGACATCTATTACGGCCCCGTGGTCGCCACCCATGATGTCTATACCTGGGATGCCACCACCTTGGCCGGCACGTTGGTGTCGAGCTTCGACGCCGGGTGCGACGGTCAGCCCGGCACGTTGACCTACCCGTTCTGGCTGACCCGGCTGTAGGGCTCGCCGTTTCGCGCCAGACCTCAGCGGCGAAACCGCCGTCTCTTGCGTTCAGCCTTGAGCATCGTGCGCGCAGTCAGACGGCCCGGCCAGCCATTGGTTCCCGACATCGGGTGCGTACCGTGCCCAGAGCGCCAGAGGCCCTCGATGTCCGGTGTGTCATAACCACTCAGAGATGGACTCGGGCGCCACGGTCCGATCTGGCTTGGGATCAGGTCCACCGCGCGAGACGAGCCCTTGTAGACCCATTCGTTGTTGAGGTCGTCGGGGCTCTCGATCTCGTATCCGACGATCGAATCGCGGAAGCCCGGCGAGTAGGTCTCCAGCTTGTCCAGAATGTGGTCGAACCGCTGCTGCTTGACGTCTTGCCAGTCCGAGCCGTCGGAGAGTTTGAGCGGAACCGCTCCGACGTACATCCAGACGCTTTCGCCTTCGCTGCCCTCGGGTACCAGCGAGCGGTCCAGCACCGAGGGCAGCCCGATGTAGAACGGCTGTTCGTCGCCCAGTCGGCCGACTTTGATGTTGTCCATCATCCGGTTCACATAGTCGACGCTGGGGGCAAAGCTGAGCCCGGCCAGCATGTCTGGCGTGATGTCGTGGTTCGGGAACGTCGGCCGCCTGTTGATGGCGATGTTGCCGATCATGTGGCTGACGTTGCTCGACAACACCCGCATCCGGCCGACCTCCTCTCGTAGCGAGGCCGACAACGCCGACTGGTCGATCATTTTGGTGAACAACGAGGTTGGGTCCACCGCGGCGACGACCTGCTTCGCGCGGATCTCCTCTCCGCTATGCAGAACGATCCCGATCACTTTGCCCTGTGCCACTTCGACTTTCGCGACTGGCGCCGATGTTCGGACCTGGCCCCCGTTGCTCCGAATACTCGCTACCAAGCCTTCGATGAACGCACCGGCTCCGCCGACCACGCGACGGATCGGGTATTTGTGGTTGAGCGCGAAGTACACCAAGATCGAGACGTTGGCGATCTCGTCGAGTGCCCGGAAGCTCCCCGTGGCGACATTCATCGCCAACCAGGAGCGCATCTCGTCGCTCTCGAACTCATCGATGATCTCGATCGGCGACTGCAGCAGGATTCGCGCTGCCGGCATCAACTGCGTGCGCTGGCGGGCGACGTGGCCGAGCATTTCGGCCACCGTCGCGGCACTCGGCCGCGTCGGGTGATCGGACAGGTACGGCAGGCCCACGTCGAGCAAGCTCATCAGCGTGGTCATCAGATTGCGCCAGGCCTTGGCGTCGTTCTTGGATAACTTGCCGATCGAGTCGCAGGTCCGGTCCAGCGAAAAGTAGTTGGAGAAGGTCCGCCCGCTGATCCCGACCATGGTGTTGTTCGGGTCCGGTGTCGTCCACTTGACCCCGAACCGGTCCAGGCCCAGCTCAGCGTAGACAGACGGTTTGATTTCGGCGAACGGGAATTCGATGGCGTAGGTGTTCACCAGGTATCCGGGCGCGCCCGGGACCTCCTGGGTCACACAGAAACCGCCCGGGTGCGGGTTCGCCTCGAGCACGGTGACCCGCTTACCGGCTTGCGCCAGGTAGGCGGCGCAGGTCAGACCGTTGATCCCCGCACCGATGACGATGACATCGTCCATATGACACCTCTCTGATCGCCGTTGATCGTCACGACCGGTTCATGCCGACGCCGCGCACTCGTCGACACAGTAAGGGATCGTCGCACCTTGTACAAGGGATCGTTGCTCCCTTGGTGTCGCTCGATGACAAGATGGCGCCATGGCCAACAAGTCATCGAAGCCAGAGCGTCAGACGCGGCGCAGCCCGGCCGAATTGCGCGAACTGCTGCTGGGCGCCGCGAAGGCCGAGTTTGGAAGCAAGGGGTATGCGAGTACGTCCACCCGGGACGTGGCCAAGCGGGCCGGGGTGGCGCTGTCGGTGTTGTATCGACACTTCGAGACCAAAGCCGACCTGTTCTCCGAGGCGGTACTCGACCCGTTCGTCCGTGGGTTCGAGCAACTCGGCGCGGACTGGATGAGCCAGCTCGCCGAACCCCTGCCCGATCAGGCCATGATGGAGATCTTCATCCGAGACGTCTACGGCAGTGTGGCCGCCAACCAGCGCGCCTTGGATCAGATGCTTTCCGGCCGTGCCGAATTGCCCGAGGCGATGGTCCAACGTATCCGCGCTGCCTTCGAGAAGTTAATAGGTCAGCTTCGCCTGATGACCGAACTGGAAGCCCGCCGACGGGGCTGGACCTCCACCTTGGGGCCCGATATGACGGTCCGGATCGTCCTGGCGATGCTGATGGGAATGTCGGCCTACAGCTGGCTGCTGGAGCCGGAGACCGGGCCCGACGAGGTACGCGCAGGTATGGTCAAACTCGCTCTGTGGGGTGCTTCCAGCGACGGGGACAGCCTCGCCGGAATGTAGTCACGTCATGACCAAGACCGTGGAACGCACGATGGCGTGCAGTGGGCTCCTCGTGATTGTGCTCACGCTGAGCGGCTCGTCACCCCGATCGTGCTGTTCTCCTGCCAAGAAGTCCCGATCGCGGTGGCAATCCTGATGGACCGCTCCCCCAATCCCGTCCTCCCCGGATGGGTCGGCTACGCCAACCTGTGGATTCCGCTGACGTTCCTGCCAGCGCTACTGGCGTACTTCGTCACCACCGGACCAGTGGCCTAGCAAGGTGCGCTGGTCTTTTATCTGGGTTTGGTCACATTTGGCGCCTGGGTCGCAACCATGATGTGGGCGTTGCTGCATGCCAGCCGCACCCAAGCCGGCGTCGTGACAGATGCCATCGTCCAGAGTCGACACCTCAGCCGGTGATCAACGCCCCGTACTGACCGACCAACTCGGCTGTGCGCCAGTAGATCAGCAGCGCGAACACCACCAGCACGGCCGCACAGACCCCGCCCTGCACCAGGTTGCGGCGTTCTCGCGGCGCGTAGACGAAGACCGCGGCAATCAGCGCGCCGACGACCAGGCCGCCGATGTGGCCCTGCCAGCTGATCGACGGCACGGTGAACGTCAGGATCAGGTTGGCCACGATGATCGCGACGAGCCAGCGCATGTCCAGCCTGAGGTGCTTCGCCAACACGAACGTTGCACCGAACAGGCCGAAGATCGCCCCCGAGGCTCCGGCCGTTGCGGCGCCGATCGGGGCAAGCCAGTACACCAGTACCGACCCGCCCAGCGCACTGAGCGCGTAGAGCGCGCCGAATCGCAGCCGGCCCAGCCAGGACTCCAGCGGAGGTCCGATCACGTACAGCGCCCACATGTTGAACAGCAGATGCAGTGCGCCGTAGTGCATGAACGCCGACGTCACCAGGCGGTAGTACTCGCCGCCGGCCACGCCGGGCGCCCACAGCACGAGTTCGCGTTCCAGATTCTTCGACGTCATCTGCAGCACGAACATCACCACGTTGACGGCGATCAGCCCATAGGTGACCAGCGGCTGCCCGGAGCGGCTGATCCCACCGGCGGCCGTGCGGATCGGGCGCACGCTCTGCGCACCCTGGGCCACACAGTCCACGCACTGATGGCCGACCGCGGCGCTGCGCATGCACTCGGGGCAGACGGGTCGCTGACAGCGAGCGCAACTCACATACGTCGGGCGGTCGGGATGGCGGTAGCAGGTCGGCGTTCCCGCCGGAGTTTGCGGTGTGTAGGGAGTGCTCATAGTTCTGCCACCGAAGATACTGTGCCACGCAAGCGGCACAGTAGTCAGCGCACGCCGCGCAGTACTTTGCCCGGACGTGCCCCGGTGTCGGCGCCGTGGCGGCGGGTGACGACACCGCTGACAACCGTCGCGTCATAACCGCTCGCACCCTGCATCAGCCGGTTCCCGCCGGCCGGCAGGTCGTAGGCCATCAGCGGCACGCCGAGGGTCAGCGCATCGAGGTCGATGACGTTGACGTCGGCCTTCTTGCCGACGCTGAGCACTCCCCGATCGGTCAGTCCGAACAGGGTGGCGGTGTCGAGGGTCTGCTTGCGCACGACGTACTCGATCGGGAACTTCGGCCCGCGCCGGCGGTCCCGGGCCCAGTGCGTGAGCATGAACGTCGGATACGACGCGTCACAGATCAGCCCGCAGTGGGCACCGCCGTCGGACAGCCCGGACACCGCCGCGCGGTGCGTCATCATCTCGTAGATCGCGTCGTGGTTGCCCTCGACGTAGTTGAAGAACGGCATCATCAGCATCGCCGTGCCGTCGGACTCCAGCATCAGGTCGTACATCGTGGCCAGCGGATCCTCGCCGCGGGCTCGCGCGATCGCACCGACGGTCTTGTCCGGGGTCGGCTCGTAGTCCGGCGGGTCACCGATGGCATAGATGCCGTCGGCGCTGTGCTGGATCATCGCGTACAGCGCGTCGAACAGCGGAAGTGGCTGCGGCGGCAGGTCGATGTCGGCCAAAATCGCGGCCCGCACCGCCGGGTCTGCGAGCCGGGCACGCAGCTCCTGCGGATTCAGTTCCGCCTTCAACTTCCGGAATGTGGGCCGGTGGGTGAAGGCGTGATAGCCGGAGAACCCGAACAACATTCCGAACGGGCGGGCGGCAAATTGGGGGTGCACACGGATTCCGTCGTCAAGCGCGTGCCCGGCGACGTCGAGCTGCTTTTTCCACAGATCCGGGGCCGATTGCGTCTGCACCATCGCGAACGACAGCGGCCGGTCGATCTCGGCCGCGAGCCGGACCATCCAGTCGAGTTCACGCATCGGGCCGTCGAGGCTTTCGCCCGCGGTTCCCGCGGGTGCCACCTCGAAGACGGCCTGTCCGCCACGGGCCATCGCCCGGCCGAGCGCGAACAGCTCGTCCTCGGCGGCATAGGTGCCGGGTACCGGTTCGCCGTCAATCGCGCGGTGGGCCTCGGTCCGCGACGTCGAAAAACCCAGCGCGCCCGCCTCGATGGCTTCCTGGACGATGCGCGCCATGGCGGCGATGTCATCGGCGGTGGCGGCCTCGTTGCGGGCGCCGCGGTCGCCCATCGCGTACCCGCGGACCGCGCCGTGGGCGATCTGGGTTCCGAAATCGACTGCGAGCGATTGCTTTTCGACGGCATCGAGGTACTCCGGGAAACTCTCCCAGCCCCACGTGATGCCTTCGGTCAGTGCTGTGCCAGGGATGTCCTCGACACCCTCCATCAGCTCGATGAGCCATTGCTCGCGACCCGGCTGCACGGGCGCGAAGCCCACGCCGCAGTTGCCGCTGACGACGGTCGTCACACCGTGCTGGCTGCTCGGCTCGAGCAGACCGTCCCAGCTGATCTGCCCGTCGTAGTGAGTGTGGATGTCGACGAAACCGGGGGTGACCACCCTGCCGGTGGCGTCGATCGTCTCGGCGGACTCGCCCTGCAACCCGCTGTCGTCGCCGTCGCGGCGGCGGACCTCGACGATCTTGCCGTCCTTGATGCCGATATCGGCTCTGAAGGGCTTGTCGCCGGTGCCGTCTACGACAGTGCCACCAGTGATCGTCAGGTCGTACATGGGTCCTCCTCGACGGGCTAATCTCCCCGGGTCGCTGCGCTCCTGCCCCCAGATACGCCGTGAGTCAGAGTAATCCTGGTCACGCACCATCGGTAGACACAATTTCAAAACTGTCTTCCGGATCGTCCGAGCGTTTGCCTACGGATTCAATTGTTGGCCCCGTAAATATTTGCCATATCTGCACGGTCGCGTCCCGTTTCCGGGACAGGTGGATCGGGCTTGAAGTGCAGATATAGGTCTTAGAAACAATTAATGGTTGCGCAACGAAATCCGTAGTAGATTTCCACCAGGTTGAGTTCACAGCCGCCCGGAGATGCGAATGCGCGAGGGCCATAGAACTCTCGCAGCGAAGTCTCGACTCGAACTTCAGCTTTGCACTCCGGCAGCACTGCGGAACCAAAAATCTATGAAGTGAGGCGCGATGTCTGTAGCCACCGCCGCGGCACCCCTGGCTCTGACCCGGTTGGGTCGTGACCGCACAGATCGAGGGCTGTTCCGGGCCCGAGAGCTCAGCGCAACCACCGTGCTCGTCGCCGCCGTCGGCGAGATCGATGCATCGAACTCCGGCGAACTGCTCGACTATGTCGACGCGCTCCTGCCGAGCTACGACCAGCTGGTCCTGGATCTGTCGCGGCTGGGCTTCTTCGGAACCGATGGCTACTCGACGCTGCACACCATCGATGCGCGCTGCTCGCGGCGCGGAATCGACTGGGTGCTGGTCCCCGGCCCGGAAGTCACCCGGGCGCTGCGCGTCTGCGATCCCGACGGTCAGTTCAAGACCGAGGGCAACATCGTCTCGGCGACAGCCGCGTTGGCCCGCGGGCCGCACACCCACCTGCAGCTTGCCACGCTGCCCAAGTAGTCCCGGCGCCGGTTCCTAGACTGGCCGATATCGGCAGTTCAATCGGAAGCGGGCAGTCAATGGCCACACACGGTCGCAATCTCAACGATCTTGTGACGCGGTTCTGGACCATTGCCGCGCCGCTCTACGATCACCCCGGCCTTCAGCAGTGGGTCTACTGTCCCGCCCAGGACGAGGTGATCGACGAGCTGCGAGCACACGGTGCCCGCAGGATCGCTGATATCGCTTGTGGCACAGGAATTCTGGCCGCACGTATCGCCGAGGAGCTCGAGCCGGACGAGGTCTACGGCGTGGACATGTCCGACGGCATGCTGCGGCAGGCAAAGGCGCGCTCACCGCGGGTGGACTGGCGCAAGGGTCCGGCCGAACAACTGCCCTTCGACGACGGGGTACTCGACGCCGTCGTCTCGACATCGGCGTTCCACTTCTTCGACCAGCCGGCGGCCATGCGTGAGTTCCACCGAGTGCTGGCACCGGGCGGTCTGGCGGCGGTTGCGACGATCAGCCCGCCCCAGCTGCCGCTGCTGGGGCGGCTGACCAACTCCCCGTCCAGCGCTGCGCACAACCCGTCGGCGCAAGAGATGCGCGCCCTCTTCGCCGATGCCGGCTTCAGCCTCGTCGACCAGCGCCGGGTGGACCGGCCGCTGTGGACCAAGGGCGTGTGGGACCTGATCACCATCGGTGAGAAGGCCTGAACGCCATGGCCGTCGAGCTGCTCGCCCCCAGTGTCGAAATAGGTGTGGTCACCACCAACCTCGGCCCCATGGTCGAGTTCTACGAGAACTTCCTCGGCCTGCCGTTCCAGCTCGACCTCGATTTCCCCGGCGGCACGATGAAGCGTTACCTGATCGGTGACAACACCCTCAAGCTGGTCACCTACGACCAGCCGCCGCCCGCGCAGCTGACGCCCGGCGGCGGGCGGGCACAGACCGGCGTCCGCTACCTGTCCCTGGTGGTCGCAAACGTCACAGACGCCGCCGAGCAGGTGCAAGCCGCCGGCTACGAGATCACCGAACCCCTCGTCGAATTCGCCGCGATGCCGGGGATCGGCTATTTCTTCGTCGCCGACCCCGACGGCAACTGGGTGGAACTCGCCGGTCCGATCTGACCGATTACTCTTCGGTCGTCAGCCGAACTCAGCGCGGAGGAGCCCCATGGCCATCGATCTACTCGCAAAGAACATCGAAGTCGGTTTGGTGACCACCAACCTCGATGCCATGGTCGAGTTCTACGAGAACTTCCTCGGCCTGCCCTTCACCGGCGACCTCGACTTCCCCGGCGGCACGATGAAGCGCTACGCGATCGGTGACAACGTGCTCAAGCTGGTCACTCTCGACGAGCCGCCGGCCGCACCCGCGATGCCGGGCGGCGGACCCGCCGCGGCCGGTATCCGCTACTACACCGTTGTGGTGGCCAGCACGACCAAGGCCGCCGAGCAGGTGAAGGCCGCGGGATACGAAATCGCGCAGGAACTGGCCGAGTTCGCGCCCGTCCCCGGAATGGGGTGGATGTTCGTCGCCGACCCAGACGGCAACTGGGTCGAGCTCGTCGGACCGCTGTGATCCGCGGGAGTCGTACCCTGGGCTGGTGCCCGAGCTACACCCCGACGTCGCGGTCCTCGCTCCGCTCCTGGGCACCTGGGCAGGGGCCGGCGCCGGCGAATACCCGACCATCGACTCGTTCGGCTACCGCGAGGAGATCGCGATAGGCCATGTCGGCAAACCGTTCCTGACCTATTCGCAGCGGACCCGCGCCAGCGACGACGGGCGGCCCCTGCACGCCGAGACCGGCTATCTGCGGGTGCCTTCGCCCGGACGGATCGAACTGGTCGTGGCGCATCCCACCGGGGTCACCGAGATCGACGAGGGCACGCTGTCCGTCGAGCGCAACGGTCTGACCATAGAGGTGGCGTCGACGTCGATCGGGCTGACCGGCTCCGCGAAAAGCGTTACTGCCCTGAGCCGTTCATTCCGCCTGAACGGCGACCAGCTGACCTACAGCGTCTCGATGGCCGCTGTCGGCGTGCCCCTCACCCACCATCTGGCCGCGACGCTGCGCAGGCAGCTCGGGTGAGCCACTCCCCCGCGCGCGAGGGACGCATCCGCGTCCCGACCGATCTCGATGCCGTCACCGATATCGGCGCCGAGGACCATGGCGAATTCTCGGCGGTCACCGCCGAGCGGATCTGGCAGTCGGTGCGGCACTGGTACGCCGCGGGTATGCACCCGGCCATTCAGCTGTGCCTGCGGCACAACGGAAAAGTGGTGCTCAACCGCGCGATCGGCCACGGCTGGGGCAATGGTCCCGACGACCCCGCCGATGCCGACAAACTGCCCGTCACCGTCGCCACCCCGTTCTGCGTGTACTCCGCTGCCAAGGCGATCAGCACGACGGTGGTGCACATGCTCGTCGAGCAGGGCCACTTCTCACTCGACGATCGGGTCTGCGACTACCTGCCGAACTACACCAGCCACGGCAAGGACCGCACCACCATCCGGCACGTCATCACCCATAGCGCCGGGGTGCCGTTCGCGACGGGCCCGCGCCCGAACCTCAAGCGGATGAACGAAAGTGATTACGCCCGCGAGAAACTCGCCGAGCTCAGGCCCATCCACCGGCCCGGGTTGATGCACATCTACCACGGCCTGACCTGGGGGCCGCTGGTCCGCGAGATCGTGTCGGCGGCCACCGGCCGCAACATCCGCGACATCCTGGCCCAGCAGATCCTCGATCCGCTCGGGTTCCGATGGACCAATTACGGTGTGGCCGAACAGGATGTTCCCCTCGTCGCGCCCAGCCATGTGACAGGTAAGCCGCTGCCGGCTCCGCTGGCGGCTGCGTTCCGCACCGCCGTCGGCGGCACGCCTGCGCAGATCATCCCGTTCTCCAACACGCCGCTGTTCCTCACCGGCGTCGTCCCGTCGTCCAGCACGGTCTCGACGGCGGACGAATTGTCCCGGTTCGCCGAAATTCTGCGCCGCGGTGGCGAACTCGACGGGGTTCGGATCATGCGGGAAGACACGCTGCGAGCGGCGGTGGCACCAGCGCGGCGCCTGCGCCCGGATGTCGCCACAGGTCTGGCACCGATCCGCTGGGGCACCGGATACATGCTGGGGTCCACCCGGTTTGGACCGTTCGGGCGCAACGCACCCGGCGCCTTCGGCCACACCGGGCTGACCAACGTGGTGGTGTGGGCGGATCCGGAACGGCAGCTGTCGGTCGGGCTGATCAGCAGCGGCAAGCCCGGGCAGCACCGTGAAGCCTGCCGCTACACCGCAGTGCTCGATCGCATCAACGCTGAAATCCCGCGCGCTTGAAGCTGCATTGTGCCCATCCGGCACGGCTGGGTGAATTGTGCCCGCCCCGCGGTGCGGATAGCGTAGCGGCCATGGGTGACTCGCTGCTTCAGCAGCAACTCGACGAGGTGCGCGCCCTGCTTCAGCGGGCGCGGGAGTTGTTCGGCACCAATCCTGTTGCACCACCGGAGGCCATCGCGCCCGAATCCACCAGGGATCGGTAGTCAGGCGCTTTCGGGCCGCAACCGATGGTGCGCCAGCGCCTCGGAGGCGAGCTTGAGTTCGCGGCTGCCCGCGATGTCATCCGACGGCGTGTGGCCGGCGGCCACGATTTCGGCGCGAACCTGCATCAACGCCTTGAGATACGACACGTCGGCGGTCAGCAGGATCGCCTGAGCCAATGTCTGCGCATCGGCGTCCAGTGCCGGTTCGGACAGCGTCACGCTGTGCAGGTATCCGCCCCGGCAGGACCGGAACAGGATGTGCCCGCTGGGATGAACCGCGTCGAACTCCGGATCCGGTGCGGTCATCGACCGTCCTCGGTGATGCGGCCGAGCTCGGCCGCGGCGGCAGTGTCCTGGTGCTCCCAGATGTCGGCGGCATGCCGCAGGTTGGTGGCGAGCTCGGCGTGCGCGGCCGCCTGCTGCTCGTAGCAGACCCGGCGCTGGTCCAGAAGTTCACGCCCGGCGTCGCGGAGCTCGCCGAAGATCGGGCCGAGCGAGTCGAGGCTGGCCAGGATGTCGCCGTGCCGGGACGGGACCGTGCTGAGCTGCTCGGCGGTGTCCTGGTGGTCGCGCGCCGCCCTGCGCAGTTCGTCGGGCACCACGTGGATGCGCTCGGCCATATCACTCTCCTCTCGGCGGGTCGGCCGTTACCGCGGGCCGGGTCGGCGTCGGTTGGTCCGTCTTCGGCGTCGTCGTAGCGGTGCCCGGTTCCGGCGGATGCTCCCACCCTAGGAAGCTCGGCCCGGTGACGCTGGCAATGGGTTGGATCTGATTGTTGAACACGGCTTTGCCGTTGCCCAGCGCCAGCGCGTGGCGATCGGTCAGCATCCCGATATCGCCGGGGATGAGCCGGGTGGACTCGACAGGGTGCGGTACCGCGGTGCCGGGCGCCGGAATCGTGATGCCCTGCTGCCGGAACGCCTCAGGTATGGGTGTGCCCGCAACCGCGGCGGTGATCGCGGCGGCCAGCCGGGGACTCGGCGCGGTCACGGTTTCTCCGTTGGGTAGGTGCACGACGGTCGAATCCTCCGAGGCCAGGGCGGTGGGCTCCGTCTCCGCGGGGTCGTCGTTGTCCTCGACGACCGGCTGTTCGCCGATCTCGTCGAGAGGTTCGTCCAGCAGCGGGTCGTCGAACAGGTCGTCACCGGTGGGTAGCCGCGGCCGTGTCGGGTTGTCGAGCGCCGGCGGAATCGGCGCCGGGCCCGGCAGCGGACCGCTGCCGGGTGCGGGCATCGCGGCCATCGGCGGGATCATCGGTGCGGGCATTGCTTGGCCGCCCGAGCTCGGGCCCGGCGGCAGTGCGTCGAGATCGTCGGGAAGCAGCGCATCGTCGAGGGGGTCGAACCCGACGTCGGCCGCAGCGGCGGTCGCGGGCGGTCGCGGCTGCGCGAGTGGCGCCACCGGCTTCGGGCCGGCGACTTGTTCGTCGGTGGTGTCCTGGGTGGCACCCCCGTAGAGCGATGCCAGGGCGGCGGCCAGCGAGGCCTTGGATGTGTCGTCCAGGCCTGCGGTTTCCACCACGTCCTTGATATCGCGGAGCTTCCCGATCAGATAGCGCTGGAACGCGCGCGCGCCGGCCGGGGTGTCGAGATCGGTGCGAGTGGCGACGGCCGTCTCGATATCGTCTTGCAGAGCGTCGAGTGCCGCGGCGCCGGCGGCGTGTGTGGTGTGCGCGTTGAGCACCGCAGTGATGACCTGCAGGTCGAGCTGTGCGCTCACCGAATTCTGCAGGGCCAGCGAAGTTTCCGCGGTGCGGATGGCCTCGGCCGCACGCCCCTCCCCCGGCGCGGGGCTCGGCGCTGGATCGAACGCCTGACGGTGCTGAGCGCGAATCTTGGCCACCACGTTGTCGATTGCGTTCGTCGAGACGACAGCGACCGGGCTGGTGACGGTCGCGAGATCCGCGCCGGACAGCCCGGCCATCCACGCCCGGTTGTCGCCGGTGACGGCGCCGACGCGCGCTATCGCGTCGAGCAAGTCTTGGTAGCTTGCCACCGGTGCCCTTTCATGCCGGCGACTGTATCCAGTCGGTCCACGCCCGACAATTCACCCCGTCACGGTGATGTGGATGGCTCCCGGTATCGGTCCAGAAGTTGCTGTAGTACAGCCACTTTCGCGTCGGCATCGGCGCGTGCCGCCGTCAGGATATCGCTGATCTCGTGTTGCTTGGCGATCAGGAACCGGGCGAACTCACGTCCTTCGGACGGTGCCGTTACGGTGCGCGCAGCGACGGCGGCGTCGATCTCGGCGCCGACGGCGTCGAGCTTGCGAATGGCCTCCGCCGCGGAAGCGTGCGCACTCGCGACAACCCCGGCGAGTTCGGCGTCGGCCTCGGCGAGTTCACGATCGCGGGCAGCGAGCAGAGCCCGGGCTGACGCCACCCCCAACGCTCCCGCGGACTCGGTCATGCGTCGACGGTACTCAGCGGAAATTCGGTGAACAACTCACTACGCGGGCCGGCGGATGGCGACATGGTCGCCCATCCGGCTGATCTGCACGTTGGCCCCGGCGCTCGGGGCTTCCACGACCATGCCGTTGCCGATGGCCATCTGGACATGCCCCGCGTGCGGGAACACCAGATCGCCGGGCCGCACCTGCGACCGCGACACCGGCACGCCGTCGTTGATCTGGTCGTAGGTGGTGCGATCCAGATGCACACCGGCCTGCGCATAAGCCCACTGCACCAGGCCTGAGCAGTCGAAACGATCCGGTCCGGTGGCGCCCCACACGTAGGGGCAGCCCAACCGCGACAAGGCGGCTCGCACCGCGAGAACCGCGCGCGAATTCGGCGCCGGAATCCGCCGCCGACCGCGGCGATACCGCAACGCACGCATCAGTGCCAGGCGGCGGCGCGCCCGCCGGCGGGCGGCGAGAACGTGGGCGTGCTGAGCCCGCAACCGAGCGGCCCGCCGGCGCATCAGCTCGCGCTGCGCCACCGGATTGTCCGGCGCCGAGGCGGCATCGGCGCGGGCGGCGTCGAGTACCGCGAGGGTCTGCTGGTGGGCCTCGCGGTGATCACGCTGTGCACGGGCAAGGATCGCCGAGAACTCGGCGTCGACGCGGCTGGCGGCCCCGAGATCGTCGCTATGCCGCCCGGCCGCCTGGCGGTACGTCGCGGGCAGGCCGTCGGCCTGGACCGCCGACGGCCCGGAAGTCGCTTCCAGCACCGGCATTTCGCGCAGACCGCCGAACAGCGCGTGGGCGCGGCTCAGGATGTCGAGGTCGGGGGCGGTCACGATTGATCCTCGACGAACGCCCGCACCCGCGGCAGCGCGCCGGGTGGGATGGCTCCCCGATTGCGGATATCCCAGAGCTGCTCGACGCCGACGCCGAGCAGTGTCGCGATCACCGATTCGGGAAGATCCGAGCGTGCGCATGCCTGGTCGAACCGAGCGCTGATGCTGGCGGGCATCCGGGCCAGCAGACCGGTCCGGATTGCTTCCAGCGATTTGAGGTGGATCATCAGACGGTCCGCAGATTCGGCGCCGGCGTTGACTGCGACGCGCCACGAGTTGGCGGCCAGCAGTTCCGCCTTCACGCATTGCTCGATCACGGATTGAATATACGTTTCATATTCGTTTGACGTCTCCGCTGGCAGGCGGGCTATCAACGAGTTCAGCGAATCCAGGTGCGCCTCGGCGTGCGCTTCGAGGACATCGGCGTCGCTGTGGCGATTGACGACGATGCCGGTCGCGGGTCGCGGCAGGGCCGACTCGGTCGGCGAGGTGGCCAGGATGTGGGCGATTTCGGCGTCCGGATCGGCCGAGACGACGAGCCGCGAATACGTGCCCGGCGGCAGTCCGAGTCCGTTTTCAACCTTCTGAACTGTGCCTTTGTGAGGTTTGCGGGCACCACGTTCCAGAAAGCTCAAGCCCATGATGCTGACGCCGGTGGCCGCGGCCAAATCAGCCAGCGACCAGTCCCGCGCCTCACGCAATGTCCGGATGGCCGCTCCCGCCGCCGCTCGGCTCATCGCCGGACCCCAGCCATATACGGAGAGTACACAGCATCTTCGCTATATACGTTTTCCTCTACGTTTCTCTTGCCAAGAGTCGTGGGTGCCTATACGCTTTCGTCATTGAATCCCGCCAAGGAGGCCCCGATGAACCACCGCCCTTGCTCGCTCGAGCCTGATCTCTGGTTCGGCTACGCAGACGACGACGCCAGCGACGGCGCGGCCAAAGCCCGCGTCTACGAGCAATCCGCCACCCGCGCCAGGACGATCTGCCTGCGCCGGTGCCCGCTGGCCCAGCAACGCGCGTGCGCGCGGGCCGCGGTCGAAGGTGGCGAGGAGTACGGCGTGTGGGCCGGCGTGAAGCTGCCCGGGGGTCAGTACCGCAAGCGGCACCAACTGGCCCACGCCCACGAAGTCCTACAGCGCATTGCCGACGGCGAGCTCAATCCGCGCGAACTTCCCGAGAGCGCCGAACTGCTGGCCCGCAGCGAAGCGCTGCCGACTCAGGTGGCAACCGTCGTCCACCTTCCGCTGGGCCGGCCCAGGTCGACTGCGGCCTAAGTGCTTGCAGCAGCTCGTTTTTGGAGGTTTTCGTCCACCTCGCGCTGCCAGATGTCGTAGGCGTGCGTGGTGTCGACCTCGAGCTCGAACCGGTTGGTCATATCCGGGGTGACGTCGGCGACGTCGACGTAGAACTGTTCGTACCAACGCCGGTACTGGTACAACGCCCCGTCTTCCTCGCACAGCAGCGGGTTTTCGATCCGGGTCTTGTGCTTCCAGATCTCGACGTCCTGCAAGAAGCCGACTTCGTAGATCTTCGAATACGATTGGGCGAGCTTGGCCGCCTTCTCTTCTGACAATCCGGGCATGTTCTGCACCGAGACGCCGAACTGCAGCATGAACGAGTTCTGGCTGATCGGGTAGTGGCAGTTGATCAGCACCGACTCCACGGTGAAATCCGGCCCGAGGTCGTTGTGCAACCAGTTGATCATGTATGACGGGCCGAAGTAGGTGGCCTCGGAGCGCAGCTTGGTGCCCTCCCACAACCGCTCGGGATGCTCGGTGAAGTCTTGGCGGCCTTTGGATTCCATGAACTGGCTGGCGGTGTGGCCTTCGAAGACGTTCTTGAAGTAGGTGGGGTAGGCGTAGTGGATGTAGAAGAAGTGCGCCATGTCGACGTTGTTGTCGACGATCTCGCGGCAGTGCGCCCCCTCGATGATCATCGAGTTCCACGCCCACTTCGACCACTGCCCCTCGTCGTACCCCTCGATCGTCGGCGGCGTGAGTTCCGGTGTCGGCTCACCCCTTTCGGGGTCATGCCACACCAGCAGCTGTCCGTTGACCTCGATGGTCTGCCACTTGCGGGTCCGCGCGAGTTTGGGAACCCTTCGGGCGTAGGGGATTTCGACGCAGCGTCCGGTCGCGCCGTTCCAGCGCCAGTCGTGGAACGCACAGGCCAGGTTGTCGCCCTTGACCGTGCCCATCGCCAGGTCGGCGCCCAGATGCCGGCAGTAGCCGTCGAGCACCTGGATGGCGCCGCTGGAATCGGCGTAGACCACGAGCTTGCTGCCGAACGCTTCGATGCCATGCGGCTTGCCGTCACGGAAATCGTCGGCCAGGCCCAGGCAGTGCCAACCGCGGGCGAAGCGGGTCATCGGCGTGCCGGGGTCGATCTCCCGGATATCGGTCATGTGGCGCATCCTTTTCGCTCTGGACTGCGGGGCACCCAGGACCAATTTAAGCACGAGTGCTTAAATCTGACTAGCGGGCATCTAGAATTGTCGCCGTGGACCGCGGCGCTCGAGCTCGAGAAGAGCTGCTCGACGCCGCCGAGCGGCTGATCGCCGAACACGGCTTCGAGGTGCCGCTGCGCGACATCGCCAAGGCCGCCGGGCAACGCAACAACTCCGCGGTCAACTATTACTTCCGCACCCGGCAGGAGCTCATCGACGCCGTGGTGGCCCGCCGCCTGGTCCCGATGGAAGTCGAGCGACAGGCCCTACTGGACCGCATGTCCGACGAGCAGATGGCCGACGCGCACGCGGTGCTGCGGATCCTGGTCGGACCGTTCTTCCACAGCGAGGGCACCCACTACGCCCGGTTCCTCGAAGTGGTTCGGATCCGGCTGAACCGGGAGCCCCAGAGCCCCGCAGAGTCGGCCTGGCCGAGCATCCTCGACGCGCTGGCCAGGCTGGTTCCGCTCAAAGAGCGCAGTGCCAGGGAGAATCGGGTCAGCGCCGTCGCCACCACGATGTTCGCACTGCTGGCCGACCATGAGCGCCAGGTCGAGGCCGGCGACGGTCTTCCTCGGCAGAACAGCCTCGACGAGATCGTGACCATGTTGGCCGCGATGCTGACCGCCGCGCCGGTGGCGGCAACCGCGACTCGCTGACTGCGGCAATTGCCGTCGGGGGAGTGGCTGCCGGGTATAGAACTGTGTCCGTGAAGATCGTCGTCGTGGTCGCCGTTGCCGGCCTGATCACGCTTCTGGTGGCGATCCTGACCGACAACACGTTCGTGGCGGCGGGAGTCGTCGTGTTGGCGGCCTTGGGCATCCTGTTGCTGCTGCGCGACTGGCGGGCCGATCGCCGGCCGGCCGAGGCCCCGGCCGGGCCCGTCGAGGTTGCCGAGCCCGAGGCGGAGACCATCGCCATCCCCATCAGCCCGGAGATGTTCGCGCCGGACATCGCCACCGACGGCCGCGGCCCATCGTCGGACGCCCGCGCCGACTAACCGGCTGGGATGTCGGACCCCCGACCTAGCGTGGGTCCATGACGACGTACTGGGTCAACACCGTCAGCGCCGACCATGTGCAGCGTGGTGTCGCCGGCGGCTTCACTCAGGCCAATCACGGTAAGCCGCACATGCTGCGCAAGATAGCCCGTGGCGACTGGATCATTTTCTACTCGCCGAAGACCGCGCTCGAACACGGAGAGTCCCTGCAGGCGTTCACCGCGATCGGGCGGGTCACCGACGACGAGCCGTACCAGGAGGACCCCTCGGGTCCGTCCCGCCGCAGGATGGAATTCCTGCCCTGCACGGCGACACCCATCCGGCCCTTGCTCGATCAACTGGAGTTCATCGTCGACCCACGGCGCTGGGGCTACAAGTTCCGCTTCGGTGTGTTCCGCATCGAAGAACGGGACTTCCTGCTCATCCGCTCGGCGATGACTCAGCCGCTCGCAGCCTGAGGTACAGGCTCGGCGGGTATGCTCGGGGATGGTGAGTAACCTCGAAACCTCCCCGCGTGAAGTTGCCTGTGGTGCAACGACATTCGACGACGTCGAGGTGCTATCGCCTCGGGAGGTACCGCTGGGCGGCCCGCGCGCCCTCCCGGTCCGGCGGACGTTGCCGCAGCATCAGCGCTCACTGATCGGCGCCTGGTGTTTCGCCGACCACTACGGCCCGCAGGACCTGCGCCACTCCGCGGGCATGGACGTGCCGCCGCACCCGCACACCGGTCTGCAGACCGTCAGCTGGTTGTTCCGCGGCCAGATCGAGCACCGCGACAGCGCGGGCGTGCACCAGCTCATCGACCCCGGAGAGCTGAACCTGATGACCGCCGGGGCCGGTATCTGCCACTCGGAGGTGTCGACATCACAGACCACCGTCCTGCACGGCGTGCAGCTGTGGGTGGCCCTGCCGGATTCCGACCGCAACACTGCGCGCGACTTCGATCATTATGTGCCCGAGCCGATTTCGCGCGGCGACGCCACTGTCCGGGTGTTTCTCGGCGAGCTGGCCGGCGACCGCTCGCCGGTACACACGTTCACGCCGCTGCTGGGCGCCCAGGTCGATCTGGCGGCGGGGTGCACGCTGGAGCTCGACGTTGAGCGTGGTTTCGAGCACGGGGTGCTGCTGGATCTCGGCCGCGTCGACGCGGCGGGCCGGACGCTGGCCCCCGGTGAGCTGGCCTATCTGGGGCCTGGGGCGTCATCTCTGTGCCTGCGCAACCCGACCGGGATGGCGGCCCGAGTAGTGCTGCTCGGCGGGGCGCCGTTCGCCGAGGAACTACTGATGTGGTGGAACTTCGTCGGCCGCAGCCACGACGAGATCGTCACCTACCGCCAATTGTGGCAGGACGGCGATGCCCGGTTCGGCGCCGTCAGTGGGTACACCGGTTCCGTGCCGCGGTTACCTGCACCCGCCATGCCCGGCACCCGACTGCGGCCCCGCCGCCGAACCTGAAGGAGTTCCAGATGGCCACCGACAAGACCGGCGCACCGGCCACCGTCACCGCAGGCCCCGACCAGTTCACCATCGCTGTCGACGGCCACCAGGTCGGTCTGGTGGACTTCGTCGATCACGACGGTCAACGGATCTTTCTGCACACCGAGGTCGACGACGCCTACGAGGGGCGTGGACTGGCCGGCATTCTGGTGTCCGAGGCGCTGACCGCGACCCGTGACGCCGGGTTGCGCATCGTCGCGGTGTGCCCGATGGTCGCCGGCTACCTCGACAAACACCACGACTTCGACGACATCGTCGATCCGCTCACTTCCGACACCAAGCGTTTCCTGCAGACGGTGCAAGACGGATAGCTCACCTAACATCCGCTATCGTGTGGGCTCGTGACACGTCCCGCGTATCTGGTCTCCGACGGCGACGTGCTGTTGCCCAGCGCGACCTGTCAAGGCCCGTGGGGCGCGACGATCAGCGGGCACGTCGTCGGCGGCATCCTCGCCCGCTCGCTGGAGCAGGTGGGCAGCGGGTCCGAGCTCGTGCCGGCCCGCTTGACGGTCGACCTGCTGCGGCCCACTGCCATCGCGCCGCTGCACGTCCGCACCACCGTGCGGCGCGACGGCCGCCGTATCCGGCTGGTGGATGCCGAACTCGTGCAGAACGACGTCGTCGTATCCCGGGCCAGCGCGGTGTTCCTGCGCCGCGGCGAGCACCCGGCCGGCGACATCTGGTCGTCGCCAGTTGCGATGCCGCCGTTGCCGCCGGATCCCGGCCCGCTGCCCGACGACTTGATGATGTTCGTCTGGGGCTACGGGGGAGACGGCGGATCCAGTGGCGCGATGGCCTTCGCCGAATGGGGTGACGCCGCCGGTCCCAAGTACGCCTGGGTCCGGCAGGTCCGCCCGCTGGTCGAAGGCGAGGTCACCAGCCCGTTCGTCACGGTGGCCATGGCCGCGGATGCGGCGAGTGCGACATCCCATTGGGGCACAGGCGGTTTGCGCTACATCAACGCCGACTACACGCTGACGCTGGCCCGCGAGCCGGTGGGGGAGTACATCGGTCTGGCGGCAACGAGTCATACCAGCCACGACGGCATTGCCGCGGGAGCGGCGATCATGTTCGACGCGCAGGGACCGATCGGCAACGCCACCACCGTCGGCTTGGCCAACCCTGTGGAGACGTTCCGTCCCAGGGCGTAGAAAGGTGCGATGAGAAGATTCGTCGACATCTCGGTCCCGCTGCAGGCCGGCATCGCCTCGGATCCGCCCGGCCACCTGCCGGAGATCGACTACTACGACCACAAGCAGACCGCCGCCGAAGTGGTTTCGTTCTTCCCCGGCGCGACCGTCGACGATCTCCCCGACGGCGAGGGGTGGGCCATCGAGCGGGTGCGGATCACCACCCACAACGGCACACATCTCGATGCCCCGTACCACTATGCGTCGACGATGGACGGTGGCAAGCGCGCCATCACCATCGACGAGGTCCCGCTGGAGTGGTGCCTGCAACCGGCGGTCAAACTCGACTTCCGCCACTTCCCGGACGGCTACGTGGTGACCGCCGCCGACGTCGAGGCCGAACTCGCCCGCATCGGACATACGCTGGCCCCGTTGGAGATCGTGCTGGTCAACACAAGTGCGGGCACCAGCTACGGGCAGCCCGATTACGTCGGCACGGGCTGCGGCATGGGCCGCGACGCCACGCTGTATCTGCTCGAGCAGGGTGTGCGGCTCACCGGCACCGACGCCTGGAGCTGGGATGCGCCGTTCTCCTACACCGCGCAGCGATACGCGCAAGACCACGACCCGTCGATCATCTGGGAGGGCCATCGGGCCGGCCGCACCATCGGCTACTCACACATCGAAAAGTTGCACAATCTGGAATCGTTGCCGGCCAACGGATTCGAGGTGTCCTGCTTTCCGGTGAAGGTTCACGCCGCGTCGGCGGGGTGGACGCGCGCGGTCGCGATCTTCGACGACTAGGGCCAGGGCCCGCCCACCGGCGGGCCGCCGCCGCGCGGCGACTGGTTCTGCAGGATGCCCAGGCAGGTACCCATCGATTTGCCCGGGATACACGGGATTCCGCCGACGCTCGGCACACCGTTGGCCACGAAGCACTGCCCGGTGATGGGGTCGGATAGATGCCCGATCGGGCAGGCGCTGGCGGGGGCGGCGACGACCACCGGGGCGGCCACGAACAGCGCGCCGCACGCCGCGGCCAGCAACACCCTGGCAATGCCCACCATGGCTGTGAGCTTACTGCGAGCCGCCCGGTCAGGCGACCACGATCGGCCGCCCGAACGTGGTTCGCATGCTGGGGGAGTAGAGCACCCGCAGCAGTTCCCCGGCGGTGCGCACGCCGCCGGCGGCGACCAGCTCGTCGTCGAGATCGAGAAGCTGTGCCGACCGCAGCGGCCACCGATCGTGCTCGTTGGGCACCCACAGCGTCCGGCCCGCCCGGCGAGTGTGAGCACCCCAGCGTGCGGTCAGCCAGGTCTCCAACGGAGTCGGCGCCACCGGCTCGCCGATCCGGACGGTGACCCGGCTGCGCAACCCGCGCTGTGGCCAGCGCCGCACGCTGGCGTAGCTGATCACATCGCCCGAGCGGGTGACCCGCATCCGCGCCCACGTGTACGGCACACCGATGGTGAGCCGGACGGCCGGCACCACCGCCAGCCGTGCGGTCTCCAGCGACCGGAACAGCACGCCGTGGCGGCCCGCCTCGTCGACGGAATACAGCCGCACGTTGGTCTCGGCGAAAGCACCGAAGTAGGGCAGCGCCGGGGCGGTGCCAACCTTCGTAAAGCCCATCCGGAACGGGATCAGTCCCACGTAGGTCACAGCGCCGAACACATCCGGGCGGGTGCCCGGCGGGTACAGGTGCTCAACGTCATCGGGGCGCACGGGCCAATGCAGGAACGTCAGATCCAACCAGCTCTGGTCGAACCAGACCGGCCCGCCCAACGGCGGGGCGGTGACGGGGAAGCCGGCCAGATCGTCGGTCACCCCACAATTGTCCTCTAGCTCGCGGTGTATGCCGCTTCGCCGCGAAGGTAAGTTGCCCGGATCGTCACATCCGGCAAGTCGAGCGGCGAAACGACCCGCGGATCTCGCTGCAGCCAAACGAGATCCGCGTCGGCACCGACTGCGATCCGGCCCCACCTGCGCTCGGCGAAGGCCTGGTACGCCACGGCGTTGGTGTAGGCGGACAGCGCGCGGTCGATCGGTACGATCTCGTGTGGCGTCCAGCCGCCCTCTGGCTGACCTTCGGCGGTGCGCCGCGATGTCGCCACCGCGATGCCGTCCAGCGGGGCACCCGACGAGACCGGCCAGTCCGAACCGAAAGCCAGCGCGGCGCCGGAACGGTTGAGGGTTTGCATCTGGTATTGCCGGTTGCTGCGTTCGGCGCCCAGACGAGGGATGGTCAGCACCGTCATCAGTGAGTCCATCTGCGCCCACAGCGGTTGCATGTTGGGGACGACGCCCAGCGCCGCGAACCGCCCCACATCGGTCTCGTCGACCAGTTGCACGTGAGCGATCACCGGCCTGC
The DNA here is from genome assembly GCA_000230935.2 of Mycolicibacterium rhodesiae JS60. Classification (GTDB taxonomy): domain Bacteria; phylum Actinomycetota; class Actinomycetes; order Mycobacteriales; family Mycobacteriaceae; genus Mycobacterium; species Mycobacterium rhodesiae_B. Next base: position 446,230 of record AGIQ01000002.1, on the reverse strand, counting down.
GGTCTCGTGTCCCGTTGCGGGCCTGCACGAATTCGATCGCGTCGAGCGCCTGGCGGACCGCAGCATCGCCGATGGCATGGATGTGGATCTGCATTCCGAGGTCGTCGACGCGGCGAGCCGCCTCTGCCAGCGTGTCGCCCTCCCAGTTGCGCATGCCGTGGTCATGCAGCCCGGAGCAGTACGGACCCAGCAGCGCGCCGGTTTCATTCTCGACGACGCCGTCGGCGAAGAACTTCACCGTCTGCGCGGTCAACAGCGGCGATCCGACATCGTCGACCGTCCGGCGGGAGGCAGCGAATTGTTCGATCTGCGAGTCGAAGTGGCGTGGGTCGGCGTACAACGCCAGATTGAACCGCATGCGCAGCGCACTCTGGCGGGCAGCCTCGACATACGTGGCGACGTCAGCGGGTTCGACCCAGGCGTCCTGCACCCACGTGACACCGCGGGCCAGGAAGTAGTCGGCTGCGGTACCGAGTGCGCCGATACGCTGGCGCTCGTCGCGGGGCGGTATCACCGACATCACCAGGTCGGTTGCACCCCATTCCCGTAACGTCCCCAACACCGAGCCGTCGGGGCGGTGGGGGATCTCGCCGAGGACTGGCTGGGGGGTGTCAGGAGTGATGCCGGCGCGTTCGATCGCCAAGGTGTTGCACCACAGTGTGTGGTAATCCCAGGCCCGCAGAACCACAGGCCGATCCGGCACCGCTGCGTCCAGCCAGCGGGAGTCGAAGAGACCGCCGGACGCCAGGCTGCCGTCATACGAAGCGCCGACGATCCACTCTTCATCGGGATGCTCCTCGGCGTAGATCTTCACTGCGGTCACGATTTCATCGACGGTGCTGCATCCCCGTACCGGCGGACCGACCGCCTCCAGTCCGCCGTACAACGGGTGGGCGTGCCCGTCGCCGAACGAGGGCATGAGAAAGCCGCCGTCGAGGTCGACGCCGTCACAGTCAAGACTTGACGCCAATTCGCGGGCCTGTGGTCCCAAGGCCTGAACCGTCCCATCGGTCACCAACAGAGCGTCGGCGTCGGTGCCGTCACCGGTCCAGATCACGCCGCCGGTGAACAGGCTCGAACTCATGTCCATCTCCTAGGCCTAAACGAATCGGTTTCGTTCTAGTGTGACGGCGGTTGCCGAGATCTCGCGCTCCGAACGGACCGGCGGTGCTGCTGCGCGGCCTCAGATGAGGTAGATCACCAACACCGACGCGACGAGCACGCCCAGCCAGGCGTCGGTGGCCAGCTTGAGCCAGCGCGGCGCGTTACGGACCTCCATGAAGGTCCGAATGATCAAGCGGGCCTTGATGACTGCCAGCCCCAGCACCACACACGTGACCACGATGCTGGCCGAGGCGACGCCCCGCGAATGCGCGGGGGCCAGCCACCATGACCCCAGGGTGATGGCCACCAGGACCAGCCAGGTCCACGTGATCGTCCGCTCGTTGGTCACTCCGCGTCACCTCATCACATACAGCAGGGCAAAGATGATGACCCACAGCAGATCGACCATGTGCCAATACGTCGCGCCGGACTCCACCATCCACGTCCGGCGCCGGCCCGGCGCGCGCAGTTCACGCACCAGCACACCCAGCACGATGAGCCCGATCAGGACGTGGACCAGGTGTACGCCGGTGATGACGTAGTAGAACGAGTAGAACATATCCGAATTTGTCTGCCCGGCAACGATTTCGCGGTACCACTCGGAGCACTTCAATACCATGAAGGCTGTCCCGCTGGCGGCCCCACCCCACAGCAGCCGGACCGCCCGGTCGTGATCACCGGCACGCACGCACAACACCGCCCGCGCCACGAACCACGAACTGGTCAGCAGGATCACGGTGTTGACGACACCGATGGTGATGTGGAGATCCTGCTGGGCGGCCAAGAACGCCGTCGGGTTCATCGTCCGGTAGATCATGAACACGATGAAGTAACCGCCGAAGATGACGAGGTCACCGAGGACCATCACCCACATGTGCCCGTCACCGGGCAGGTGGGCCTCGCGCCGCGGCGCCTGTTCCGAAACGGTCACGCCAACTCCTAATCCAGCGCCGGCTCGTCGGCGGGCTCAGCGTCAGCTGCCTTGCGCAGCAGGATGATCAGTGCGACCAGCCAGACGGAGAACACCACCACCGCCCACCAAAAGGCGATCGAGCCGTTCCACGCGAACGGCCCCGACGAAAAGACGAACATCTGAGTGGCGATCACCTCGGTGATGATCTGCCAGATCGAGACGTAGGCGAACCAGGTGGGGAAGATCTTGTTGCGGTCGTAGAGAATGGCGATCGCCAGTACCAGGTAGGCCGCCGAGAAACAGCCCAAAGAACCGTTGTACGACAGCATTCCGACGTCGTAGAGCAGGCTGATCAGCTCGGGGTCGCGGTCGGGCCGGAACGCCGCGGTGAGGAAGCACACCGTCACCAACAGGAATCCGGGCAGCGCTCCGACCGCCATTCCGCCGAGGTAGCCGTAGGCGAACACCGAGCCCACCGACATGCGCTTCATCTGGTAGACCACCAGGCCGTTGGTCATCGCGGCGCCGCCGAGCAGGACCAGCAGGACCGTGAATCCGATCTGGATGGTCAGATGATGCTCAGTGAAGAAGGCGACCTTGTCCGCGGCGGTCACGTCGGGCCGCGGTGGCGGCGTGACCCGGGTCAGCAGGCAGATGATGATCCCGAACACCGAGTACCAGGCCGGGAAGAACCACGTCATCCACCGGACGTCGCGCTTACCGCCGTCGGCGGTCGTCGGCGAAAACTGGCCGGGGGTAAGGACACTCACGCCGCCACTACTCCGTCGTCGACGGCCTGCCGGTACACCGCCCTGCGCAACACGAAGAACATCGCGACGACGAATGCCGCGTACGCGCCGTTGCGCACCCAGAACGACCACACCCCGTCCCAGGCCAGCGGGCCGGTCTGGAAGACCGCCGCGCCCGCGGCGGGCGCCATCACCGCGGCGATGACCAATGACATATGTCCGACCCACCGAGGGAAGACCGGATCGGTGCGGTCATCGAAGTACACCGCCACAGCCAGCAGGACGAACTGCGAGACGACCATGCCGACCGGTGCGATGAACACGATCCAGGCCAGATCGTTGAGCAGCTGGACGAGTTCGGGATCGCGCTCGGGCCGGAACGCCGCGACCAGAAAGAAGACGTTGGAGAGCGCGAAGATAGTGGCACCGCTGACGACCGCCGTCAGAAAGCAGTAGGCGAAGACGTGGCTTTGGCCTTTCATCCGTTTCATCTGCACGACGATCACCATGAGCAGCGGCACGATCATGATGCCGCACAGGTTGAACGTCACCTGGCTCAGCCGGATCCAGGCGGTGTGGTCGGCATAGAAGGACGCCACCCGTTCGGCGTCCATCGTCGGGGACATCGGCGGCCAGAAACCGGGAAAGACCAGGGCCGCGACCAGGAGAACGACGCCCGCCGCCGGTCCGGTCCACAGACTCACCCACTGCGCCTTGATGTTTCCGGCCTTCGGCAGGTCTTGTGCCTGCTCGAGGATCTGCATGGTCTGTCCTCCGAACTGAGTCAACTCAGATATCCGAACACGCTAGCATTATTTGAGTGGAGTCAGTTTTGTGTTGACAGACAAGCCGCCCCGCAAGGGCGTACAAACGCGCGAGCGGTTACTCGAGGCCGCGTTGGTCGAGTTCAAACGCGCCGGAATGGCGGCGGCGGACACCGGAGCAATCGCATCGGCCGCGGGTGTCGCCCATGGCACTTTCTTCTTCCATTTCCCTACCAAAGAACACGTCCTGCTCGAGCTGGAGAAGCGCGAGGAGGACCGGATGGCCGCCGAGCTCACCCGTTCGTTCGGCAAGCCGCACACCGTGCGCGACACCCTCGCCGAGTGCTTCCGGGTACTGGAGAAGTTGGAGCGCCGGCTGGGCAACCGCTTGTTCAAAGACTTTCTGGCCCTACACTTCTCGACGAGCCGCCCGCCGTCGGAGGAATCCCAGGATCACCCGGTGATCGTCGCCGTGGTCTCCGAACTCGCGCGCGCCCGAGATCGTGGTGAGATCCCCGCCGAGGTCGACGTCATGCACAACGGGGTGTCGTTCCTCGTCGGCCTGTACGCGCTGCTGATCACGATGCCCGGCGCCCGGGAGATTCGCCGGCCGGTCATCGATGAATACCTGACGACCTACATGTACGGGTTGCGGGCCGCCTAGGCCTTGCCGTTGCGTTCCCGGTGCTTGCACCCGGGCCAGCAGCACGGCCGGCGCATGCCGTCCGCCAGCTCTTCCTGCGTGCGGCGGATGCGGCGCTCCCGGGTCTTCTCCTGCTTGGCATCTTCGACCCAGCAGATGAACTCGTTGCGGGCCAGGGGAGTGATGTCCTTCCACGCGGCGAGCGCGGTGTCGTTGCCGAGCAGCGCAGTGCGCAAATCTGTCGGCAGCTTGTGCACCACCCCACCGGGGACCGATTGCGTGCTCACACAGACAGGTTAGCCAGTCCTACCCCGTGGTGGTCGACCCCGGGCCGCACCACAGGTTTTAAGCAGGATTTATTTCCATCCGGCGTTGATGTTTCGCCTCCCTGCCGATTAGCTCCGGCTACGGTGAACCAGGTGCGCGGAGGGGCGGCGCGGTGAACGACGCGCGGGCTTCCGGTCAGGGCAACCTGGCCGGCGGACCGTTCGCGCGATGGTGGCGACTGCCGGATCAGTTCGAGTGGCTATCCGGATATTTGCGGGCTCGTGGCCTGGAGTTGCCCACCCGCGTGCTGATGGCGTTCATCTCGGGGGCCTTGATTCTGATGGGCGCGTCCACGCCGACGCTGCGCAACGTGCCGCCGGTGTGGGCGTGGACGTTCGGCGGCGCGGCGGTGCTCACCGGCATCACCTACAGCGCGCTGTGGCTGCGGGGGTGGCCGAGCAGGCGGCAATCGCTGAGTATGGCGGGCCTCGGCAGCCTGCTCATCGGCGGGGCCTGTGTGATGCAGACCTACCCCACGGTCGCGCTGATGGGCTGTACCGGGATCGCCGTCATCGGCGGCTACGCCGCGTTCTTCCACAACTCCAAGGCGATAACGTTCGCTGTCGCGATCGGTATCGCCGTCGGCGCTTTCTGTGCGTCGCGGGTGATCCATGATTACGGCTGGGTGGTCGCCGCCGCCGGCTGGTGGCTGGTCGTCGAGCTCAACCTCGCCGTCCCGCTGGCAATCCAAGCGGTGATGCGAACCATGGGCGCCGATGTGGTGCGCTCCGACCAAGACCCGCTGACCGGTGTCTTGAACCGGCGCGCCTTCTACGAGCGGGCAACGACGTTGCTGACGTCACCGGGCCACGACCTCCACCTCACCGTCGTGATGATCGACCTCGACAAGTTCAAGAAACTCAACGACGCCTACGGCCACCTCGCCGGCGACCAGGCACTGACCGCAGTGGGTTGGGCGCTACGCGAGACCAGTACCAGCTCAGCCATCATCGGGCGATTCGGAGGCGAGGAGTTCATCGTCATCGACGCCGTTCCCGCCGAGCTCGCCGAACAGCTGCCGTCGCAACTGTGCTCGGCAATCGCCACACTGCCGCAGCCAGTCACGGCGAGTGTCGGAGCCGCCATCGTGCGCTGGGGTAGTGGCCCGGCGATGGATGAACTGATCCGGTCCGCCGATGCCGCCATGTACGCGGCAAAACGCGCCGGCGGCAACCAAACCCGGATCTGCCGTCCCGCGCGCGTCGAGCACTGAGGCCTACATCAGCTCGACATGCACATTTGCCGAACATGAACAAAGCTAAGTAAGCATGTCGACTCCGACCACGAACAAGCAGCACAAACGAGCACATGCCGTCGACCGGGTGCTGCCCATCCCGCAACTGGCCACCTACGGCTTCCAGCACGTGGTGGCCTTCTACGCCGGCGCGGTGTTGGTCCCGATCATCATCGCCGGCGCGATCAAGTTGCCCCAGGAGGAGCTGGTCAAGCTCATCACGGCCGACCTGTTCACCTGCGGAATCGCCTCGATCATCCAAGCCGTCGGGTTCTGGAAGGTCGGTGTGCGGCTTCCCCTGCTGCAAGGTGTCACGTTCGCCGGGGTGTCGCCGATCATCGCGATCGGTCTGGCCCACGGCGGCGGCTCGGCCAGCCTGCTCTACGTCTACGGTGCGGTGATCGTCGCGGGCGTGTTCACGTTCGGAATCGCGCCGATCTTCATCAAGCTGCTGCGCTTCTTCCCACCGGTGGTCACCGGGACGCTCATCACGATCATCGGGTTGTGTCTGGTTCCGGTCGGTGCCGGTGACGCGGTGACCAACCCGCACACCGGCGAACACGACCCCACGAATATTCGATGGTTCCTCTACGCGCTGGGCACGATTGCGATCATCGTGGCGATCCAGCGCCTGTTCCGCGGCTTCGTGGCGACGATCGCCGTGTTGCTCGGACTCGTGATCGGGTGCGCAGTGGCCTATGCGCTCGGCGATATGAATTTCGGCAAAGTGGGCCAGGCCGAGGTCGTCGGCTTCACCCAGCCGTTCCTGTTCGGTATGCCCAAATTCGACATCGTCGCGTGCCTGACGATGATCATCGTGCTGCTGATCACCGCGGTCGAATCGACCGGGTCGACCATCGCAACCGGCGAGATCGTCGGCAAGCGGATCAAGGCCTCCGACATCGGCAATGTGCTGCGCGCCGACGGCCTGGCCACCGTGATCGGCGGCATCTTCAACTCGTTTCCCTACACCGCGTTCTCGGAGAACGTCGGTCTGGTCCGGCTGACCGGCGTCAAGAGCCGGTGGGTGGTGGCGGCCGCCGGGGTCATCATGATCATCCTGGGCTTCCTGCCGAAGGTCGCCGCCATCGTCTCCTCGATCCCCAACCCGGTTCTGGGCGGCGCCGCGCTGACGCTGTTCGCCACCGTCGCCGTCGTCGGCATCCAAACCTTGGGCAAGGTGGACTTCACCGACCATCGCAACCTGATCATCGTGACCACCAGCCTCGCGCTGGCATTGTGGGTGACGTCGTACCCCGATATCGCCAAGGCCATGCCCCAGGGGATCGACCTGATCTTCGGCAGCGGTATCAGCATCGGCGCCGTCGCCGCGATTCTGCTCAATGTCGTGTTCTTCCATACCGGTTCGCGTGGCCCACGAGTCGCAGGTGGCGGCTCGATAACCCTCGACGAGGTGAACACGATGACCAAGGAACGCTTCACCGAGGTGTTCGGTCACGTCGTGCAAGATGTGCCCTGGGCAATCGAGCGCGCCTTCGAACAGCGACCGTTTGCCGACACCAAAGCCTTGCGCGAGGCGTTCCAGGACGCGGTGCTGACCGGCTCATCAGAACAGCAGCTCGAATTACTCAACACGTTCAACGATCTGGGCGCCGAGGACGAAAGCGGGCATGCACTCGCCGTCGACCACGTGGCTCTGTCGAACCTCGATGAGGACGACCACAACGATGTCGTCGAGCTCGCGACCGCCTATCGCGACCATTTCGGCTTCCCGCTCATCATCTGCGCGCGGGAAACCGAACACTTCGACCGGGTGCTGCGCAACGGTTGGTCCCGGATGGACAACTCCGATGCCGCCGAAAAGGCCTTCGCTCTGATCGAGGTCGCCAAAATCGCCAACTACCGGTTCACTGATCTGGTGGCCGACGCCAACCCGATAGCCGCAGCGCGGTTCAGCCGGCTCGACGAACTTACGTGAGGGCAATCGGGCTCGAAGGCTTCAACCGGGCATCCGAGCGCCAGCAGATGCACCTGTTGTTCGAGGTGTGCACCTCGCCCATCTGGGCGCGACGAGTCCTGGCCGGCTCCCCGTTCCCCGATGTCGACGCGCTCCTGGATCGCGCCGACCGGGTGCTGGCCGAACTGCCCGATGCCGAGATCGACGCCGCGCTCGACGGCCATCCGCGGATCGGCGCCCGGCCTGACAATCCGTCTTCAGCGCGCGAGCAGGCGGCGGTCACAACCGCCGGCGACGACATTCGGGCCGAATTGGCCACGCGGAATGCTGAATACGAGGACCGCTTCGGTTACGTCTATCTTGTCTGCGCCAGTGGCCGCTCGGCCGAGGAGCTGCTGGCCATCCTCGCCGAGCGGCTCCAGAATGACCCGGACACCGAGCGCCGGGTCATGCGCAGCGAACTCGGCAAGATCAACCGGCTGCGGCTGCAGCGGTTGTTGAGCGAGCCTGCCGAATAATGAGCTCATGAGCCTTTCCACGCACGTCCTCAACGCTGTCACCGGAACACCCGCGGTCGCCGTCGCCGTGACGCTCACCGATGCCGGTGGTGCCGTGCTGGCATCCGGGCGCACCGACGACGACGGCCGGATCGGTTCGCTCGGAGGAGAATTGGGCGAAGGCAGCTATCGAATCAGCTTCGACACCGGCAGCTACTTCGCGGCTGACGGAATCACCACGTTCTACCCCGAGGTCACCGTCGCCTTCGAGATCAGGGATGCCGCGGCGCACCATCACATCCCCTTGCTGCTGTCGCCGTACTCCTACTCAACCTATCGAGGGAGCTGAACAGTGAGGGTGGTCGTCATCGGCGCCGGAATGGGCGGCATGAGTGCGGCAATCGCATTGCGCCAGATCGGGATCGAGACCGAAGTCTATGAGCGCGTCACCGAGAACAAACCAGTGGGTGCGGCGATCTCGGTGTGGTCCAACGGCGTCAAATGCCTCAACTACCTGGGGCTGGAACAGCAGACGGCACGGCTCGGCGGAATCGTCGACACGATGAGTTACGTCGAGGCCCGCAGTGGCGAGACGATGTGCCGTTTCTCGATGCAACCGCTGATCGACCAGGTGGGCCAGCGGCCCTATCCGATCGCCCGCGCGGAACTGCAGTCAATGCTGATGGAGGCCTATGGCATCGACGAGATCCACTTCGGGATGAAGATGGTCAGCATCGCCGACGGTGTGGACGCCGCAAGCGCGACCTTCGCCGACGGGACCACGGTCAGCGCAGACATCATCATCGGTGCCGACGGCGCCAGTTCGATCACCCGCGAATACGTTCTGGGTCGGCCCGTCACCCGGCGCTACGCCGGTTACGTCAACTACAACGGTCTCGTTGACATCGACGAGCGGATCAGCCCGGCCACCGAGTGGACCGTCTACGTGGGTGACGGAAAACGGGTGTCCGCGATGCCGGTGGCCGACGGACGGTTCTACTTCTTCTTCGACGTCGTCGAACCGCAGGGCGTCTCGTACGAAAAGGGCAGTGCGCGTGAGGTTCTACGATCACATTTCGCGGACTGGGCCCCCGGCGTGCAGGTCCTGATCGACCAACTCGACCCGATGACGACCAATCGGGTGGAGATCTTGGATCTCGACCCGTTCGACACCTGGGTCAAAGGCCGGGTGGCGCTACTCGGCGACGCGGCACATAACACCACCCCCGACATCGGCCAGGGCGGGTGTTCGGCCATGGAAGACGCCATCGCCCTGCAATGGGCGCTGCGCGACCTTCCCGACGACGTCCACGGCGCACTGGCGGCCTACGCAAAGGCCCGGGTCGAACGGGCCGGCGACCTGGTGCTGCGGGCCCGCAAACGGTGCGACCTGATGCACGCCAAAGATCCTGCGGCGACCGAAGCCTGGTATTCCGATCTGCGAAAAGAAGATGGCACCAACGTTATTCGCGGGATCGTCGGCAACATCCTGGGTGGCCCACTCACTCCTGCGAGTTGACCCGCCGACCGCGCACATAGACCTCGGTGATCGACGCCTCGCGCATGCCGGTCAGCAGTGTGAACGCCAGCCGCTCCGCATCATGGGGATCGATGGCGGCCAACACCCCCGGTAACAGCACCTGCTGTTGTGGGTCGACCACCAGGAAGTCGGCTTCCTTACCGGCGTCCAGATTGCCGGTCCGGTCCTCCAGACCCAGTGCCCGGGCCCCGGCGAGGGTCGCGGTGAACAACAGATCTGCTGCAGGCACCGACAATCCGGCGTCGCCCGGCTCGGAGATGTGCGCCTTGAAACAGTCGTTGGCGACCCGGGAGATCAGCCATTCGTCGCCGCCGGAGACATCGCTGCCCAGTGCGACGGTCACCCCACTACCGGTCGTGCGTCGCCACGGCATGGTGCCTGATCCAAGGAACAACTGGGACGTCGGGCAGTGGGCGATGGACGTTTCGGTTTCGGCCATCCGGGCCAATTCCTCGTCGGTGCAGTGGACGGCGTGTGCAAGCACACTGCGGGGACCCAGCAGTGACTTGCCTGCCGGTGTCGACCCCGACCCGAACCGGCCGTCATAGGTGTCCAGGTAGGAACGCACGCCGTAGGCAGCTCGCACCGCCGCGACTTCATCGACGTTCTCCGAAATATGGCTGTGGAAGTACACGCCGCGTCCACGCACCGACTCGTAGAGCTCGCCGAGAGAATGCAACGTGCCAGCCGTCACCGACAGCGCGAACCGGGGAACCACGGCCACGTGAACCAGCGCGGTCGAGGGGTCACCGGTGTCGCACGCATGCCAACGGGCTATTTCGGCCTCTGTCAAGGCGATCGCGGCGTGCTCATCGGTGATCAGCTCGATCGCCGAATCCGGACCCACGGTCTGGATTCCACGTCCCGAGACCGTACGCAATCCGACGCGCAACGTCTCCTCGAAGAGCGCGTCCTGAGCGTGTGGAAATGCCGAACCGAAAACCATCGCGGCCGTAGTGCCGACATCGATTCTCCGCTGACAGAAGTCGCGCGCCGCCGTCACTGCGTGGTCCGGATCCGAGAGCCGACTTTCGGCGGGGAAGACACAGCGCTCCAGCCAGTCGAGGAGTTGGCCCCCACCATGCGCATTGGTGCAATAGGTCTGGGGGAAGTGGATGTGGGTGTCGACAAATCCAGGCAGCAGAAAGCTGGGCCGACAGTCCACTACCTCGGCTCCTGCTGGCATACCGGAGAATTCGCCGCTGTATACGATTCGGCCGTCGGCATCGACAACCAGCACACCGTCCGGGTGACTCACCAGATGATCGCGTGCCTGGGCCAGTCGCGGTGCACCGCCGATGTGGAGCAGATGTCCCCGAAATGCGCGCATCAGCAATTGTCACAGCTGCCAGCGGGGAGCGCAGCGCGTGAACGTGCGCGACGACCGCGCGGAGATTACGGTCGTTTGATGGACCTGATCAGCGTCGAGACGGTGAGCATTCCTGCCAGCCGTGCTGACCTGTCGGCCTTGCAGCGTGGCGATGCGATCCTGGCCGGGGGAACCTGGCTGTTCTCCCAGCCGCAGCCGCAGGTTCGCCGCCTGGTGGACATCACGCGCCTCGGTTGGGAGCCAATCACCGTGAGTGCCAACGGAATCGAACTCGCCGCAACATGCACGTTGGCTGAAATCTCGGCATTGTCCGACGAGCTTGCTCGCAGCCGTCCCGACTGGGTGGCAGCGCCGCTGCTACATCAATGCTGTTCTGCGCTGCTGGCTTCGTTCAAGATATGGCGGACCGCGACGATCGGCGGAAACATCTGTCTGTCGTTTCCAGCCGGCGCGATGATCTCGCTGGTCTCCGCGCTGGACGGCACCTTGATCGTGTGGCGGCCCGACGGGAGCGAATACCAGCTTGCCATAACCGAATTCGTGACCGGCTCGGCGGACAACGTGCTCGCTCCCGGTGAGGTCCTGCGTGCTGTCCAGCTGCCCGGTTCCGCACTGCGAGGCCGCACCGCGTTTCGCAAGATCGCGCCGGCGTCTCTGGGCCGGTCCAGCGTCGTAGTTATCGGCAGGCGCGACACTGAGCACGACGGTGGCGCGTTTGTCCTGTCCGTCACGGCCGCTACCGTTCGGCCCTTCGTGTTCGAGTTTCCCGGCGTCCCCGACGTGGAAACTGTCGGCGCCGCGTGCGCAGCCATTCCCGACGATGCCTGGACCAGCGATGTTCACGGAGACCCCGACTGGCGAGCCGCAGTCACTTCGGTGCTGGCTGAGCAGGTGCGAAACGAACTGTCATGAAGTTCACCGTCAACGATCGCGAATACTCCGACGACCCCGCGCCTGGCCAGTGCCTTCGTACCTATCTGCGCGAGCGCGGGCATTTCGAGGTCAAGAAGGGCTGCGACGCCGGCGACTGCGGCGCCTGCACCGTGCTTCTCGACGGAGCGGCGGTGCATTCGTGCGTGTATCCGGCCTTCCGCGCGGCGGGCCGTGCCGTCACCACGGTCGCCGGGTTGGGCACCCCCGACAATCTGCATCCCGCGCAACGAGCCTTCGCCGAAGCCGCCGGATTCCAGTGCGGGTTCTGCACAGCCGGCATGGTCACCACCGCCTCGACACTCACTGAGGAGCAGCTCGCGGAGCTGCCACAGCATCTCAAAGGCAATCTGTGCCGCTGTACCGGCTATCGCGCAATCACCGATGCGCTGGCGGGCAAAGTCAACATCGACAAACCGGGCGGGGGTGACGCCGGCCGTTCCATCGGCGCCCCCGCCGGGCTGCGCGTGGTGACCGGAACCGAGCAGTACACCATGGACTTTGCGCCAGAAGGTCTGCTGCACATCGCCGTGCTCGGGAGCCCGGTGGCGCATGCCCGGATCGCGGCGATCGACACCACTGCCGCATCGGCCATGCCAGGCGTCCACCTGGTGCTCACCCATCTGGACAGCCCCGAGGTGGCGTTCTCGGCTGCCCGGCACGAATCCCGTACCGACGATCCCGACGACACCTACGTCCTCGACAATGTCGTTCGATTCGTCGGCCAGCGGGTGGCCGCGGTGGTCGCCGACAGCGCCGCGATCGCGGAAAAGGCTTGCGGTGCAATCATTGTCGACTATCAAGAGTTGCCGGCGGTTTTCGATCCCGAAGAGGCTCTCGCAGCGGGAGCGCCGTTGGTACACGGCGACAAGGGGAGTCAGGCGCGCATCGCCGCCCCGTCCCGCAATGTTGTCGCCGAGCTGCACGGCGGCACCGGCGATATCGATGCCGGGATCGCGGAAGCGATTGCATCGGGTGGCGAGGTGGTGCGGGGGAGATGGCGCACCCAGCGAGTCCAGCACGCCCACCTCGAGACCCATGGCTGCACCGGCTGGCGTGATGGCCAGGGGCGCTTGGTGATTCGGACCAGTTCGCAGGTGCCATTCCTAGTTCGCGACGAGCTGTGCCATATCTTCGGCCTGGACCGCGAGTCGGTGCAGGTACTGACCAAGCGGGTCGGAGGCGGTTTCGGGGCCAAGCAGGAGATGCTGTGCGAGGACATCGTCGCGTTGGCGGTGTTGCGACTGGGGCAGCCCGTGCGCTATGAGTTCAGCCGGTCCGACCAGTTCACCATGGCACCCTGCCGGCACCCCTTCCGCGTCGACGTGACGGTCGCGGCCGACGCGGCCGGACGGCTGACGGCGCTGGGGATCGACGTGCTGACCGACGCCGGGGCGTACGGCAACCACAGCCCCGGTTCGATGTTTCACGGCTGCAGTGAATCGGTCTCGGTCTATCGGTGTGCGAACAAACGAGTGGACGCCCAGTCGGTGTACACCAACAACCTTCCCTCGGGTGCCTTCCGCGGATATGGACTCGGCCAGGTCATCTTCGCGGTGGAGTCGGCCCTCGACATGCTCGCCCGCCGGTTGGGCGTCGACGCCTTCGAACTCCGTCGCCGCAACGTGGTGGTGCCCGGGGACCCCTTCGTGGATGCCCACGCCCACAACGACGACCTCGTATTCGGCAGCTACGGGCTGGATCAGTGCCTCGACCTGGCGCAGGCGGCCCTCTCGAACACCGGCGGTCTCGAGCCTCCGGAGGGCAGCCAGTGGCGGGTCGGCGACGGCATGGCACTGGCGATGATCGCTACGCTCCCGCCGCGTGGGCACTTCGCCGAAGCCGAGATCTCCGTTGACAGCGACGGCATCTACATCCTGGCCGTGGGAACCGCCGAGTTCGGCAACGGCACGACCACCGTGCACGCCCAACTCGCGGCGACCGCGCTGAGCACCGACGCCGACCGCGTCGTCATTCGCCAATCCGACACCGACGCAGTCGGTTACGACACCGGGGCGTTCGGCTCTGCCGGTACCGTCGTAGCCGGGCGGGCCGTTCTCAACGCCTGCGAGGACTTGCGCGCTTTGTTGATCTCGGCCGCAGCGGAGCTGACCGGCGCCCCCAGGGCCGCGTGCATTCTGAGCCAGCACGGCGTCCAGTGCGGCGACGAGTTCGTGGACTTCGCCCGCCTGCCTGCCGACCTGACGGGGCGCGGCCGTCATGACGGAGATCCGCGCTCGGTGGCGTTCAACGTCCAGGCATTCCGGGTGGCGGTCAACATCGAGACGGGCCAAGTTGTGATTCTGCGCTCGATACAGGCGGCCGACGCCGGGGTGGTGTTGAACGCCGAGCAGTGCCGCGGCCAGGTGGAAGGGGGCGTGGCACAGGCGATCGGGTCGTCCCTGTACGAAGAGATTCAGATCGGACCCGACGGCGCCGTCGTCAACCCGGCGCTGCGCGACTACCACATCCCGCAGCTGGCCGACGTCCCGGTCACCGAGGTCCTTTTCGCCGACACCTACGACGAACTCGGGCCGATGGGCGCGAAGTCGATGAGCGAGTCTCCGTACAACCCGGTGGCACCGGCACTGGCCAATGCCATCGCGGACGCATGCGGGGCACGGTTGTACCGGCTGCCGATGACGCCGGCTCTGATCTGGCGGGCAATCGCCGGACGCGACGTGGACTGAGCACCCTGGGCAGACACGGGTGGCCTAATCTTCAAGGCTGTGGCTGGTTCGAGCGAGCGGCGGCCGGCGCTCCGGACACTGATCTTCTGCTGTGTCGGGGTCATCGCGCTGGTTTTCGTCGCCACGATGGCCGCCTCGATAGAGGGCCAGATGTCCGTCGCGCGCGCCGTCCACAACTTGAGCGATCGGCTCATTCCGATCCGGTCTCAGACCGCTGAACTGAGTCGCGCGTACGTCGACCAAGAGACCGGACAGCGGGCATTTCTGCTGACCGGCAACACGGTCGCGCTCGAACTGTACGAGGCGGGCGCAGCGACCGCGAATCGCCTTGCGCCCGAACTTCATCGAAAGCTCGCCGGTATGCCGGATGCCGACCGGCTCCTCACGCTGTACGAGGATGAGCTGGCCGCCGCAGCGCTCTGGAACAGTCGGGCGGCCGCCCCCCAGATAGCCGCGCTCCGTACCGGGCCGGTCGCGCGCGCCAACCTCGATCAGATGGTGCTCGAGGCGAAGGTCCTGTTCGACAAGCTCCGCGAGCGGTTCCGCGCTCTCAATGCTCAGATCGACGTCTTGATCGACGCCGAAATTCAGCACATCCATTCGGTGCTGCGGACCGCGAACATCAGCCAGTACGTCGCAATAGCCCTTCTCGCCGCCGCGGTGATCGGTTCCATCATCACCGTGCGGCGGATGCTCACCCAACCGGTCTCCCGACTGGTCGACACCGTGCGCGCGGTGGCCGACGGTGACTACGACCAACCCATCAGCCGCGGCGGTCCCCGCGAGATCGCGGAGATCTCGACCGCCGTGGACGACATGCGCAACCGGCTGAGGGAGCTCGCGCGGTTCGACAGCGTGACCGGTCTGGTCAACCGCGCCGAGACAATGGCGCGTTTGGACGCGGCGCTGCGCAGTCCCCGGTCGCCCGGATCCGTGCTGGGCGTTCTGTATTGCGATATCGATCACTTCAAACAGATCAACGACACCTGGGGGCACGCCGTCGGCGACGCCGTGCTGTCGACGATCGCCACCCGGATGCGCGAGTGCGTACACCTGGACGACACGGTCGGGCGAATCGGCGGCGACGAACTACTGATCCTGTTGCCGAGCGCCCACAGTGCGGAAGAGGTCGTCGAGATCGGCGAACGGATCCGTCGGCTGGCCGCCGAACCGATCCATCAGTTCGGTTTGACGGTCCAGACGACGCTGAGCATCGGAGCCACCTCATCGGTTCCGGGCGAGGCGAGCGCTGCGGTCATGGCCCGAGCCGACGCGGCGATGTACCAGGCCAAGCAAACCGGTCGCAATGCCGTCGCGGCCCCCGACGCCGACCAGGGACTGGGCTCAGCCACCCACCGCTGAGCGTCGGCCGCCCGGGCTCGGCAAGATTGTTACTGCAACTACGGAACGACGTCCCGAGGGAACGGGGTTCACACATGCTTCGGTGGGGAGCGCTGCCGACCCGGCACGCCGACCAATACGACTGGATCAGTGTCTACCTGCATGAACGGAACCAACAAGGGCTCTGGCGGACGCTGATCGTCACGGCAACGCTCGCTCTGGCGGGGTCGACCGCGTTGATGATCAAAAGCCCGGAAGGGCCGAGCGGGCGGATATCGGTCACCGTCTGTGTCGTCGCAGCCGTGTTGGCGGTCGCGGTCGTTGTGCCTTTCCTGCTGCATTGGCCGACGCGCCAGCAGTCGCTTCTGTTCTCATTCACCTGTAGCGCGACCATTGCCGCCGCCACCCTGTCCTACTCGAACGCCTACGTCGGACTGATGGGGTGCGCGACGTTCACAGTGATCGGTGGCTTCGTCGCCTATTTCCACACCGCCCACGAGGTGGTGGCCAATGGTGCGGTAGCCGCGGTCTGCGCGGTGATCCTGGCTGCCCGCCTCGTTGTCTCGACGGGTGACCTCTATTTGACGGCCGCTGCGGTGTCGATCGTGGCAACGCTCAACGTCGGCCTGCCGTTCGGCGTCTTGTCACTGGCCCAGACGTTGCGCGTCGATCTGCGCAGTTCTGGCCGGGATCCCCTGACCGGGTTGCACAATCGGCGGTCATTCCAACAGTCGGCCTACGAACTGATCATGCGTCCCGCGACCGACGGCAGCCAGCTGATGGTCATCGTGATCGACCTGGACAGCTTCAAGAGGCTGAACGACACCGAGGGCCACGCGGCCGGCGACGCGGCACTGATCCGAATCAGCGAAGCTCTTGCCGACAACTGCGGGCTCTCCGCCATCATCGGCAGGTCCGGCGGAGAGGAATTTGTCATCGTCGACGTCGGCCATCCCGACCCGCCGGAAATCATCGCGGAACGGCTGCGGCATGCGATCGCCGAGTTGCCGGTGCCGGTGACCGCCAGCGTCGGCACCGCCTGCGCCCCGCTGGACAACGGCTCCCAGCTGAACCTGCGGCTGCTCGACGAGCTCATCGAGGCCGCCGACGCCGCGATGTACCGGGCGAAACGCGCCGGCGGGAACCAGGTGTGTCACGCCGCCGATATCCGATGACGCTGGACCTACTGGCCCGACAAACAGAAAAACCCCGGCCAATGACCGGGGCGATCTGTCGCAATTGTGGGCGGATCTCAACTCCAGGTCAGAGTGCCAATCCGGTGCCGGGGTCGTCCATCCGCTGCTTCGGGCTCCCGCGGACCATGCCAACGAACATTGCACGACACGATTGCCGCCCTTCATAACTTTCAAAAGTTATGATTCCGTCGCATACAAGGCACTTGCTGCCCATAGTTATGCATAAACGTGGGGTGGACACGCGCGCCATACTCGCCGGCGGCGAGAGCCTGACAATCGAATTCAAGTCGGACATCAACGATAGAGATCTAGCGAAGGCGGTCGCCTGCCTCGCAAACGGTAACGGCGGCGTAGAACGTTCGGAATCTCCCTGGAAGTCGTTTGCTGGCATGTCGTGGGCTTCTGAGAACATCGTCCGCATGATGTTTCGTATCGACGGGCACGAGATTCCGATCGCGACCGCCGAAGACCTCACCGACGAAGAGCGTGCCTCCCACGACACCCGCCGCGTCTGGACTCCAGATGATGCGGGCCGTGCAGAGATGGTCGTCCCGACGGGCCATGTCCGAGGCAAATCGGTCCCGTTCAACATGCAACACGGTGACGACCTCCTACAGGGTGCGCGTTTTACGATCGTGTCGCCGATCGGCGACGACGACCGGTGGCTTGACTTGGCCTCGTTGCGGCCGGTCCGAGTGGCCGGGCATGAACATGCGGTCGCGGACCGCAGACATCGGCGTCGCCTATTCCAAGCAGTCGGTGCCGTCACGGTCGCAGGCGGACACGTCGAGATGGCGCTACGGAAGGTGCTTGTCTCTTTAACCGGCGGGCAGAACGAAGACCTTGCAGGCAAAGATGTCTCGTTGGATTGGAGCAAGCTGCACGCGAAGATCGAGAAGCATTGCAAGCGAGACCCGTCGGAACTCGCCCAACGAGTTGATCAGCTGCTCAAGGCCGCTAGAGCATCGACACTTCGAGATACCCGCAACAACATTGTGCACAGTTACTGGTGGGTCATGGCTTTGGATTCCGATGAAGTCTGGTCCGGTAGGTACTACAACCGGGGCCAGGAACCTGTGTGCATCGTCGATACGGCGGAAAACCTCTACCAGACAGCTGACAAGCTGTTCGAATTTGCCGCCGAACTCGAGGCCCTGGTTGCTCCTCCGCTCGCGATAGTGCCTGCGGCAGGGTCGGCTGATCTGGGATCGAGCCCAATCGACCTGACCGCACAGATCGACCGAGTAGACGAACTGTTTCAAGAAGACGGCAAGCCTGGCCCGAAAGCCACGTCGGCCCGAGTATCGAAACCGCAGCCAGGTCAGAAGCCTCCTGGGCGCCGATCCGGAAAGCAGCGCCGCAGGCGTCGCCGTTAGCGATCCGATCCCCCGCGGGGTCCGGGCAGTACAGCGCAGCCTTTGGTGGATATTCTCAACACGTGCGGCCGTCGCAAATGTTGAGAATAAAGACGGCTCAGATTCCGGTCTTGATTCTTTGCCTCTGCGGTGGGATGGGCCGCCGGTAACGTGGCCGGTTGTGCCTGAACCTCGACCGTTTCCCGAGCCGCAGGTGTACGACCGCGGGCGACTTGACGTGGGTGACGGTAACCGCATCTACTGGGAGGGCCAGGGGCCACCCGAAGGGCCGGCCCGCATTAGTCGTCCACGGCGGCCCAGGATCAGGCCGGGCACGCGGCGCCCACAAAGGGTTTGACCCCACCGCATTCCAGATTGTGTTGTTCGACCAGCGCGGGTGCGGCGACAGCGAACCCCATGCAGCCGACCCGGCAACAGACATGGCGCACAACACCACCGAACACCTGCTCGCCGATATGGAAGCACTCCGCGAGCACCTGGGCATCGACCGGTGGCTGCTCTACGGCGGGTCGTGGGCATCCACGCTCATCCTCGCCTACGCCCAACGCCATCCCAGCAAGGTGACCGGCATCATCCTGGTCGGCGTCACGACCACCAGCCCACGCGAGATCGACTGGCTCTACCACGGACTACGTCTGTTGCTGCCCATCGAATGGGAACGCTTTCGCGCCGGGGTCCCCGCCACCGACCGCGACGGCAACCTGGTTGAGGCCTACCGGCGGCTCATGGAAAGCCCGGACCTCGCAGTACGAGCACGAGCTGCGAACGAGTGGTGCGCATGGGAAGACGCAGCAATCGCCCACGAGTCTCTCGGCAGCCCCGGTCAGTATGGTGACAAGCCCGATCGAGCGAAGCTGGCGTTCGTGCGGATCTGTACGCGTTACTTCGCCCACGGGGCGTGGCTGGAAGACCGGCAACTACTGCGAGATGCCCACCGGCTCAAGGGCATTCCCGGAATTCTGATTCACGGTCGTCTCGACCTATCCGCTCCGCTGCTGACGGCATGGGAACTGGCCCAAGCCTGGCCCGACGCTGAGCTGAGGATCATCGAGGACTCCGGGCACACCGGCAGCCCCAGTATGAAAGCAGCCGTCCTTGACGCCATCGCAAGGTTCAACCCGGCCGGATCCCATTACTGATGAAGGGCTCCGGCCCGTTGCTTCTACGAGTACGACCGACCTCCCCGGCCTGATGGGTGAAAACTGTTCAGCACGGCAGACTTGGCCGGGTGGAGTCGTTGACGGTGTCGTGTGGCGATGGTGTGCGGCTGCATGTCGGTGCTGTGGGCGACGGGCCCGATGTGGTGGTGTTATCGGGCGGCCCAGGCTGTGTGAACTATCTGGAGCGTGACGACCTGGTCCCAGCCGGCATGCGCGCGTGGTTTCCCGAGCCGAGGGGCGTTGGCCGGTCCGGCGGCGGTGCCCATGACCTCGTTCAAGCCATTGCTGATCTCGAAATGATCAGGGCCACGGTGGGTGTGGATTCCTGGACAGTGCTTGGTCACTCGTTCGCATCAGACCTGGGCATTCGCTACGCGTTGGATCACCCCGAGCGCGTGACGTCGGTCGTCGGCATCGCGGGACATGGGTTACATAAGGATCGAACGTGGTCGGAGATTTACGCCTCTCGCCGCCACCTTGAGGACAGTCTGGCCATCGCGTGGGATGCCGCGGTTCATGAATCACTCAATGCGGCGTTCATCGAGTGGATTCACCAGCCGACGTTGTTTCGGCAGCTCGCAGATATTCGTGTTCCGATGACGTTTGTGGCAGCGGCTGACGACATTCGGCCTGATTGGCCGCTTCGCCAGCTCGCCGCGCTGCTTCCACGGACAGTTCCGCGTCGTCAGCGGGGTCCCGCACAACTTCTGGTACACCCACCCGGAGATATGGAAGGCGACCGTTTCCGACCTGTGCCGCGGCGAGGTGTTCGTACGGGCGGCAGAGATCGATGAGCGGGGTGTGGCCGATGTTGTGGCGTTGGCCATTGGCGACGACCCGCAGAAGATTCGTGCGGCCGTTGAACGATACCGAGATGACCAGAGGGTCAGGCTGCTCGTGGCGACGGTCCGCGGCATACCCGTTGGGGTCGTTGGCTATACCGTCGAGAAATCCGCGATCACGCTGCTGCACATCGCGACAATCCCATCCGAGCGGCGGACCGGGCTGGGACGTCGCCTCCTGGCGGAGGTGCGCGGGGCCGTCGCCGACCTACCGCTGGCTGCAGAAACCGACGCTGACAGCGTTGGGTTTTACGCCGCAACCGGCTTCACCATTACGCCCCTAGGCGAGAAGTATCCCGGCGTGCACAGATTCCACGCACGCCTCAATGAAGATCCTCGCCACGACAAGAACTGAGTCTCGTCGAAAGATTCGAGATCAATCAGATCTTGTCTCACCCAGTTGAGCGCCTTGCGCGGATCAAAACCGGCAGCTGGTGGCGAACTGGTAGCGTAGCGAGAGCTTGGGCCACGCACGACATTGTCCGTAGTTCAGACAGTCAGGCCGTCGCCCAAATTGCCGGTCGGCTAGCGCAACGCAACTAAGCCGTTTCGCGTCCTTTCACATGTTCTCGCCTGATTGCCGCCTCTCTCTTTCGGCGCACCTTAATCCTGAAGTCTTTCACTGGTGTGCTGCATGCTGTGCAGCCCGAATCCTGAAATACCAAGTACCGCAGGCATTTAGACCCAAACAGAAATGGAGCCCACAGTGACAACATGGTCGATACCCGAGCAATGATCAGAACCTGTGGATGAGCCTCGGTGGGGCGGCGTGAAAGTGGGCGCACCTTCCCGAGGATGATCTGAAAGTCCAGTAGCTCTGATCAAGACCGGCGTTGGCGCGCTGGTTGGGAAGGTACGCCCATGCTCACCGTAGTTCAGGATGCCCGTGAGGCCAACGGCAACGGGGCCGGACGCCGATCGTTGCTCGATGAAATCGTTCGCGACGGCGCGCGGCAGATGTTGGCGGCGGCATTGCAGGCTGAGGTCGCCGCCTATGTCGAGCAGTTCGCCGATCAACTCGACGAGAACGGCCGACGGTTGGTGGTCCGCAACGGCTATCACCACGAACGTGAAGTCCTGACCGCGGCGGGTGCGGTGACGGTGACCGCGCCGCGGGTCAACGACAAACGTGTCGATGCCGATACTGGTGAACGGCAGCGGTTTTCCTCGGCGATCCTGCCAGCGTGGGCGCGCAAGTCCCCGCAGATGACCGAGGTGCTGCCGCTGCTGTACCTGCATGGCCTGTCGACCAGTGACTTCGGCCCAGCTTTGGAGCAGTTCCTGGGCACGGCCGCGGGGCTCTCAGCAACGACGATCACGCGGCTCACCAGCCAGTGGCAGGACGAGGCGAAGGCCTTCGGTGATCGTGACCTCTCGGGCACCGATTACGTCTACCTGTGGGTCGACGGCATCCACCTCAAGGTCCGCCTTGAGCAGGAAAAGCTGTGCCTGCTGGTGATGATCGGGGTGCGTGCCGATGGCCGCAAAGAGCTCGTCGCCCTGGCCGACGGGTATCGAGAGTCGACCGAGTCGTGGGCGGATCTGCTGCGGTCGTGCCGCCGCCGCGGGATGGCCGCGCCGGTGCTGGCCGTCGGTGATGGCGCGTTGGGGTTCTGGAAGGCGGTCCGGGAAGTGTTCCCGGCCACCCGGGAGCAGCGGTGCTGGTTCCACAAGCAGGCCAATGTGCTTGCCGCGCTGCCGAAGTCAGCGCACCCTGGGGCATTGGCGGCGATCAAGGAGATCTACAACGCCGAGGACATCGACAAGGCCCAGGTCGCGATCAAGGCCTTCGCGCTCGACTACGGCGCCAAGTATCCCAAGGCGGTCGCGAAGATCGTCGACGACGCCGATGTCCTGCTGGAGTTCTACAAATATCCGGCCGAGCATTGGATCCATTTGAGGACGACGAATCCGATCGAGTCGACGTTCGCCACCGTGCGGTTGCGGACAAAGGTCACCAAGGGCCCAGGATCACGCGCTGCGGGAATTGCCATGGCCTACAAGCTGATCGACGCCGCGCAGGCCCGCTGGCGGGCCGTGAACGCTCCACACTTGGTCGCCCTCGTCCGTGCCGGCGCGGTGTTCCACAAGGGCAAGCTACTCGAACGGCCCGTCGACATCACACCCGCCGAGAATGGCGAATCAACCGAAACGGAGGTCGCCTGAAATAACCTCATCCACAGGTCTTGACAATATCTCTCGATACCCCAAACCACCACCGGGACGGAACGCCGGCTACTGGAGAGCGCCCTCGACCGCAATCGGGCCGAACTAGCCAACACAGTGCGCGGACTCTCAAACGCTGACGCCCGGCGGCGCTGCGTCGCATCGATGACCACCCCGATCGGATTGCTCAAGCACGCCTCCGTGGCTGAACGGATCTGGTTTCAGCACATCCTCGGGGGAGTGCCCAAACATGAATGCGGCGGAGGCACGACAGCTGGTGACACCAGCTTCCTCGTCGAGGAAGGAGAAGCCGTGGCCGACGTGATCGCCGAATTCGAAACGGCCGGCGAACGTTCCCGCGTTACCGCTGCGAAATTTGACCTCGATGAGATCCGAACACACCCCCACCTCGGCGACGTCAATCTGCGATTTATCTACCTACTCGCGATCGAAGACTTCGCGCGTCACGCCGGTCACGGCGACATTCTGCGGGAACAAATCGAACGTCCTGGGCCTTCGAAGCGCTGACATTCCACCTCTGCGGCTAATCGATGAATCGCCGGGGCCATGGCCGTGGCTTCAAAGCACGTCGTCTCGTTTTCTAAAAAATGTGGACGGCTCAGATTCCGTCTCACCATGGGTAGTTGCTCGGTCCGCCGAGCGATTCAGCGGTTGTGCGCCGCGAGCTTCGCGGTTACCCGGCGATGGACCACGTCCGGCAGCAGCGCCGACACGTCGCCTCCCAGCCCGGCTACCTCCTTTGCCAACGACGACCTGACGAACGCGTACTGCGGGGTGGTGGCCACAAAGAACGTGTCGACGCCAGCGACGTGCCGGTTCATCTGCGCCACCTGCAATTCGTATTCGAAGTCGGTTCCGCTGCGCAGTCCCTTGACGATGGCCGTGAGGCCCCGGGCCTTGACGAAGTCGACGACAAGGCCCGACCCCGACTCCACCCGCCGGTTAGGCAGGTGCGCGGTCGACTCCTCGATCATCGCGATACGTTCCGACACGGTGAACATGCCCTCCTTGCTGTGATTCACCAGCACGGCCACCATGACCTCATCGAACTGCGCCGCTGCGCGCTCGCAGACATCATGGTGACCAAGGGTCACCGGATCGAACGACCCCGAACACACCGCTCCGCCCATGTTGGTGCAGGCTACGCGACGTCAGCGAAGTCAGCCTGCAACAACTGGTCAGATCACGGCTGTCAGTTGTCTCGTTGTGCAACAAGGACTGTCGCAGGTCCACTGCTCTGATCGCCGGGTAGCCGGAGGTCGGCTATGGGCCGCAAACCAGCCTGTTGCACCAGGACGATGAGTTGTTCGGGTTGCCATTGGTAGGTCGTCCACTGGACCGGCACTCCGTTGTAGGCCTCGGTGCGCTCGACGTCGTTGTCACCGACGTGGGTGGCAATGATCAGCTGACCGTTCGGGCGGAGAGCCGCGGCGAAAGAGGCCAGGACAGTAGGGAGGACTTGGCGAGGCAGGTTGAACAACGACCACCAGCCTAGGACTCCGCCCAGCGATGCCGGCCGGAGGTTGAGGTCAGTCGCCGAGCCGACAGTGAAAGTGCAGTGGGGATGCAGGCGCCGTGCGTGGTCGATCATCCGTGGTGAAAGATCGACGCCTGTGACCTCGATACCGAGATCGGCAAGGTAGGCCGTGACGGTGCCTGGTCCGCAGCCGACGTCGAGGACAGGGCCGAGTGGTGCTACGGCGCTGGCGAATGCGTCTATGGCTGCTTTGTGCCACGAGTGGGTGCGTATATCGCCGATACCGGTGGTCGTCACCATCTCGACGTAATTGTCCGCCACGCGGTCATATGAATCGCGAACGATATCGAGATCGGCAGGTTGCGGCGCGGGTCGCAGGCTCATCACGGTCAAGATAGCCATGCCCGCTGACACTGAGCACGCTGCCTTGTCTCAGATCTAGAGAATATGGACGTCTCATGTCCTGTCTCGCATGAAGTGCCGGTGTACCGCCTGATGACGGGTTGGGCTCAGATGCCGGCGGCAGTCAGCCATTCGCTGTAGAATAGCGCGATCCCGAGCCCGCAGGAGATGGCGGCGGTCAGCCAGAACCGAATCGTCAACGTGGTTTCCGGCCAGTCCATCAGTTCGAAGTGGTGGTGCAGCGGAGAGTTTCGGAACACCCGTCGGCCGGTAGTCCGGAACGAGATCACTTGGATGACGACCGAGGCCACTTCAGCGACGAACAGTGCGCCCAGGATGATGGCCAGGGTCTCGGTGCGGCTGGTCACCGACAGCCCGGCGACGATGCCGCCCAACGCCAGGGAACCGGTGTCACCCATGATGATTTTGGCGGGTGCGGCGTTCCACCATAGAAAGCCAATGCAAGCGCCGGCGGTCGCAGCGGCTACAAGAGCCAGGTCAAGTGGATCCCGGACGTAATAGCACCCGGGCGTGGGGGCGACAGCGCATTGGTTTCGGAACTGCCAGAAAGTGATCAGGACGTACGCGGCGGCCACCATTGCCATGGCGCCGGCGGCAAGCCCGTCGAGACCATCAGTCAGGTTGACAGCATTCGACCAGGCAGAGACGACCACGATGCAGAGCAGCACGAACAGCACGGGCGGCAGTGTGACCGCGGCGATGTCGCGGACGTACGACAGCTCAGCGCTACCAGGAGTGAGACCGTTGGCGTTGCGGAAGTGCAGCGCGAGAACGCCGAAAAGAATGGCCGCGATGAGTTGGCCTGCGCTCTTGGCTCTCTTGTTCAAGCCGAGATTGCGGGCGCGCCGCAACTTGAGAAAGTCGTCGGTGAAACCGACAGCACCTAGCTCGGTGGCCAATCCGAGCACCAGTAGTCCTGATGCGGTCGGGCCTTCACCTCCGAGCATGAGCTCGGCAAACAGAGTGGTGGTGAGGTAGCTGGCCCAGATCGCTGTGAGGATCGCCAGGCCGCCCATTGTCGGCGTTCCCCGCTTACGTTGGTGACTTTCCGGGGCTTCGTCACGTATCGGCTGGCCTAACCCGAGTCGGGAGAACACTCGTATCAAGACAGGCGTGAACAGACAGGCGACCGCGAACGCTACACCAGCGGCTATAAGTATCGATCTCATCAATCGATGCAGTTCTCGGGTGCGCGAATCGACTGGTCGCACGGCATCGAAACCCCCGCCCCCACCGAGCCAGTATCGCTTAGCACCAACGAAGCCACCCCACAGCGCCGACAATTGCGTCTCGCTCCTAGGGAACCGAGAGCGATCAGATCCTGTCCTCTCAGGCGACTAGGACGGAGCCCCGGCTCTACGGACGTCGGCGATCGCCCGCGGGGCGCTGGCTCAATCTCCCTCATAGAGCGGGTACGCGGCGTGGACGTCGCCGTGGAACAGTCTGCCGTAGAAGGCGTTCATCCTCGCGGCGGTGGATGCGTGCCGTGTCAAGATCGCGGCGATTGTCGGCGGCACGTCATCCGGTACGCGTCTAGCAGCGCACTGGCGTACATACTCGTTGTGGGCGGCTGGGCTGCCTTTGGGCACTCCGCAAACGTCGGTCACTATCCAGTTGACGAGTCGCATGGCGGCGTAGCTGGCGTCATGCGCGACGTGGCGTGCAGTGAAG
Organism: Mycolicibacterium rhodesiae JS60; assembly: GCA_000230935.2. Taxonomy (GTDB): domain Bacteria; phylum Actinomycetota; class Actinomycetes; order Mycobacteriales; family Mycobacteriaceae; genus Mycobacterium; species Mycobacterium rhodesiae_B. The sequence continues at coordinate 419,918 of AGIQ01000002.1, read as the reverse complement.
TCGCGCTCAGCGGGTGACAGGTCGAATAGCGGCGAGATGGCCAGCCCGAAATCGCTGAGATAGATCCGCTCCATGTCGGTGCGGATGTTGCCGAAATGCCCGTCCATGTGCAGCAACTCCCGATCCCGCAGGAACGTCACGATCTCGAAAAGCTGCCGCTCGACTGCGACAGCCTTGTCAGTCGGGTTTGTTCGCAGCCAGTCCTCTATCGGGTGTGGGATGTATTCGCAGAACAGCACAAGGCTGCACGTGGCGGTGGCCAGCGCTTCGAGACGGGTTCGCACGGCCGGAGAGCCGCCTTGGGAGGTGACGGCGGCGTCGATGTCTGCGTGTTCGGCGGCGACCGGCGACCGGCCAGGTAGTACCCGCCAGTGGTAGAGGATCGGGAACGATTGCGTCTCACCGGCCAGGACGGCGCCAGTGACGCTAAGGTTTGCGGCGAGCTCTCGCCAGGCGTTGAATCCTGGTCCGCCGATACCGTATTGGCAGAACATCGGCAGGTCGAAGAGGTTCGCTGTGGAACCCCGGCTGGCGATCTCCCGGTTGGTCAGTGGGATCCGCTTGGTGAACACCGGCACGCTGTCGACGTCGATGAGTTCCGAGCCACCGCCGACACCCACGTTTATGACTCGACCGGTTCCCACCAGCGCCGCCAGCTCATCATCGCTGCGGGACTCCAGTAACGCCGAGACTCTTCGGTGAAGGGCAGCTCTGGCAGCTGTCATCACATGAGTGTGTCACCGACCGGAACGGCAGAGTCACTGCAGGCCACTGCGTGTGTCTCGTTTGTAGAGATTCGAGGTCGATCAGGTCCTGTCCCACACGACGGGGCTTCAGTTGCTTAAGCCGGTCAGTCCTGGACCAATCGAGGTAGCAGGGTCACCCCGGGAGGGCTTGCACATGACACGGTGTCATGCGCGATCGTGGTCTTCATGTATTCGATTGGTGCGTTCGCGCAGTTGGGCGGGGTGAGCGTGCGCATGCTGCGCCACTACGACCACATCGGCCTGCTGATGCCCGCCGAAGTCAATCCGAGCACTGGACGACGCCTCTATGACGCCAGTCAGCTCTCACGGCTCAACCGGCTGGTGGCGCTCAAGCATCTTGGTTTCCCGCTGGAGCAGGTCAGGACGCTCCTCGCCGACGGTGTCGACGCAGCCGAGCTCAGAGGAATGCTGCGCATGCGTGCGGCCGACCTAGAGACGCAATTGCTTCGAGATGGACAGACCCTCGACCGGGTCCGTGCACGATTGCGGTTGATCGAAAGCGAGACGACGATGACCATCACCGATGTCGAGCTAAAGACCATTGCCCCGCAACGGGTTCTCGCGCTGCACCAGCTTGTTGGCCAGGAAGCTGACGCCGACGAGCCCGATGTCGAGGCACTCTTCGAACGCGTCATTGCGCTGATGGACGGCGCCTCCGCGGACCGTGCCTCGCCCATCTCCTGGCGAGATGATGACGAGCACACACTGCGCCTGCACGCAGGTTTCCTCGCACCGGCCGCGAACGTGCCGGGCCTAGATGTCGTCGAGCTTCCGGGAGTCTCAGTCGCGTCGGTCGTGCGACGCGGGGCCGTTGAGGACATGAACGAGGCTCACCAAGCCATCGCGCGCTGGGCCGAAGCCCACGACCACGCACTGAGCGTTCAAAGGGGTCGGTGGCGCGAGCTCTACCTGGAAACCAACGACACCGACCACTCGGACTGGCTCATTGAAGTGCAACTCGAACTCGCGGCCACCTGAACGCGACTTGCACTGACGATCCGTCTCGGATCTAGAGAAACAAGACACCCCTTGGGGTGCAGGTCCTTTATCGAGTACTGCCAGGTCACGGTGTCTCATATCTTGTCTCACACCGCGTGTCTCGAATCCCCGCTGTCACCGCCAGGTGAGACAGTCATGGACATGACCGCGATCCTGGGCTACGCCCGCGTCAGCACCACCGGCCAAGACCTCAATGCTCAGCGCAGTGCGCTGACGGCCGCTGGCGTAGATCCCGATCGGCTGTTTACCGATGAACTCTCGGGCGCTGTGGGCACACAGCGCCCCGGCTTGGTTGCGCTGCTCAACTATGCCCGCGCCGATGATGTTGTGGTGGTGGCTGCCATCGACCGTCTAGGACGGTCAGCCGCCGAGGTCACACGCACCATAGCCGACCTTGATAGTCGGCGAATCCTGTTGCGAGCCTTGCGAGAAGGCATTGACACCGCCACTCCGACTGGGCGCGCGGTGGCCGCCATCATGGCCACCCTGGCTGAGCTCGAGCTCGAACTTGGGCGTGAGCGTCGCGCTGCTTCTCGTGACTCCAGACGAGCACGCCACCTACCGGCCACCAAGCCCGCCAAACTCACTATTGAGCGACAGCGACAGCTACGTCGTCTCGCCGATACCGGAGAACCCGTTCACGAACTTGCTAAAGCGTTTGGCATCAGCCGAGCGACGGCGTATCGGTACCTCTCCGCATCCGTGAACAACCCAGCGTTGGAGTCGAGGCAACCGTGAATCTGACCGAGCTGGGTGCGGCCCTTGGCCCCTTCTTCGATGTCCCCGGCAGCCCCTCACATCAGCAGCTCCGCGATGCATTCAGCCGCCACGGCCTCAGCCACCTGGACCCGGCGCCAGACGGAAGGACACCGAACGGGTCTCACCTAGGCAAGATGAAGCGAGTCCGCCATGTCTTTGTCTCACCGGCATCACACACCGCGACTGCGGGACTGCCGTTGGCGCGAGAACTGGTCGCGCTGTGTCGGGCTCACGGAGGCTTCACCCCTGGCAACGAGAGCTATGCCGGCAGTGCGAGAGTGACCCAGCTCGTACAGGCCTTCGATCCACTTGGCTTCACTCTTGACCGCGACGGGTCGCTACAGCCGACCGTCATCGACAACCTGAGCGGCACAGAACTCACAACGACGCTGCGCAGCTACGTCGACAGAATCAACTCCAACCCCGACGACGCACCACTACAGGTCGGCACTGGCAAGGAACTCGACGAAGCCGCCGCCCGGCATGTCTTGACCGAACTCCGGGGCGGCTACTCGGTGTCGCAGAACTTCCCGATGACATTGGCGACCGCGTTCGATGCGGTGGACCTGGCCATTCCGACCGTCACGCTTTCACAATTCGATCAAGACCCACACCGCGCCGTGCACCAATGCCTGTTCCTTCTGGCCACAGCAGTCAACCGACTCAGAAACGACGCCGGCACCGGCCACGGACGACCCGGACCACCACGCAAGACCACCGATTTGACCCCAGCCGAAGCCCGCCTCGTCGCTCGCGCAACCGCCCTCGTCGCAGGAGCGCTGCTCGATAAACTCGACAGCAGCTGAGGTGCTACCTGTGGTCTCGCCTCATTCGAGCAAACGAACTACGTCTGGTCCATCCGGTCCGCCGACCAGCTTGAGGTTCACTTCAGCTCGTGTCGCAAGGTCAAGTGGGGCAACGTTATTAGTCAGAGCGGCGTGGGTCAATCGATCGAGGCCCGCCCCAACAAGTGGCGCGCTGGTTCGTAACGTCGAATTCAAAGCGACTGATCCCGTGGAACCGCCGTGCATGAGCAGATTGCGTTGTCGATAAAGGCGTCGCATGGCACTTGTTACATGCCGAGAAACGTCGCTTAGCGTACTGCGCGGTTCTGTCAGAAGTTTGATCATGCGCTGCTGCGCGGCTCGATCGGATTCAGTTGATAGTTCAAGATACCGCTGGCTGGATAGTGCAGCCGCCACCACGTGCGCGCGCTCCAGATTGGTCTGTGTAGCTGCCAGATCGTGGCTGAGGCGATCAGGCATCGGAGGGCGGTGTCGATGAGAAAGAGCCGTGAGTTCTGCACGGGGCCATGAGCACGTGACGAGTGCGGCCATACGTTGAGTTGCGACCACGCCACGCTCTTTTGAGTCGTCGACGTCGCCCGGTGCTACCAGAAGCGCTTCCACCGCGGCCCAACCACCGGATATGGCTGGACCCGGAGCACCATTGTTCAGTGGGGCTGCAAGTTCCAGCGCGTCGTCGAGTGCTGTGGGTCGACTCGCGTCGTAGACGCGTCTCTCAGTTTGCAGAGACAATACAAACGCCCCGCGATTCGGTTCGTCGCGCCGTGAGACCTCCAGGCAGATGCCGGTAGCGCCGTCGCGAACCCAAATGGAGGCCGCTGCCACTGGAATGCGATGCCCGCGACCGGTTTTGCGGGTGTAGCTTGCTCGCGCACGGAGGCGGTCGACTGTACTTTCTGCCACGCCGGCGGCCGAGTAAGGATCTTTAGCTTGGATGTTGTAGCGGAATCCTCCGCTTTGCCGGACTAAACGGCCTTCTGCGTAGCTGACCAGCCATTTTGACAGTTCTTTGGCCGACATCCACTCGTCGAGTCCGTGGGCAAGCTGCTCAGCTTGGGGGATCGCTTCAAAGGGAACAACCACCTCAAAAGAACGGTTGGGGCGGATGGCCAATTCTGCAGCGGAGTCCAGCAGTTCGCCCAATGTGCTAGCTGAGCCAAGGTGGCCTGTGACCCACCGGTGCAGATACGACATGCTGTAGCCGCAGTCGAGCAGGTGGGAGGCGACGGCCCTGGCCAGACGTTCTGGAGACGGTGGACTGGCCGTGTCGAACGAGGTCGCCCAGCGCTTGATGTAGTCGGTCTGAATGAGGTCAATGAGTCGAACCAGGGTGCGGTGATGACGCGAGCCGTACGGTGTTCCGGACTTCAACACGGACTGCAAGTGAGTGCGCAACTCTTTGTTTCCGACACCGCGGTCTTGCCCGGCCTCTCGTTGGAGGTCGCCGGCTAGGTACTTGATTGCAGACCCTGACAGCACGTGGCGGTAGCTCCAATAGGCCGCTTCGTCCAGCTCACGAAGGGCCATGACAATTCCGGTGTCCCACAAGCGACGTTGCCACGGGGTTGCCTCCGCAAAGAAATCAAGCAGCCGAGCTGTGATGTGCTCGACGTAGGGGTCGCCCTGAAGGACCAGGCTGCGTGGATCGGCGGCCGAAGGGTTGTTGCTCACAGCGCCATCATGGCCTATGCTGTGTGCAGGCATTAGCCTCCTTCTTGAGCTGGGGACCCGTTCGCTTCGCGAGCCGGTCCCCGCTTTTTTGCCTTTTGGGGTATCACGCAGGTCTATCAGCCGTAGATGCGCGCGCTAATCGCTCGGTCGGAACCGTCGTTCACCCCGGCGTCTGGGGCACATCGATGTTAACCGCAACCCTCCCACTCGCAGAGCAGGTCCCCTGGCGACTCAGAACCTGGTTTTGCGACATGCGTTGAACCGAACGGACTCTCGTCTGACCGATGGTCCCCTGATTTTGGCGGGCGCCATACAGTCATGGTGGGTTCGCCGAGTCGACGAGACGCCGGTATCGCATCTTGATTGCGTCTTCGCCTCCTTCGAGTATCTCGCAAACATTCTTCTTCACATCGTCCTTCTGGAGTGTCCCTTCGGCCTCGATACCTGGAAGGACATCGCCGTGTTCGACCACAAGGATGTTCTCGGCCGCAGACGTGACGACGATGTTGGCGTTATGGGTGGAGACGATTATTTGTCGTCGCGTCTTGATGTTCTTCAGCGTTTCGACAGCGAGTCGCCTGATGAGCTTGTTCTCGAGATCGTCCTCGGGTTGATCGAGCAGGAGTGGATCGCTCCCCATCTGAAGAATGACGGTCAGCAGAGCCGCAGTCTTCTGCCCAGGAGAACCTCGGTCAACAGGGACCATGTTTCCTCCCTCGACCGGCCGGTACAGAACAGAGACAAGGTCCTCTGGGAACCAGAGCATGATGTTGGTGGATAGATCAAATGCGTCCGCATTCGACAGCCGACTGTAGAACCTGCCGTCAACTTTGAGTGATCGCCCAATATCGGATTCGACGCCCCTTTCGACCAACTCAATGAGGGCCTCCTTGAATCTCTCCACGTCCGTTGGAAAGTTCGGATTCCTCGGCTCACCAGTGAGTAGGAATTTGGCGATGCCGTCATTGTTGAATGCCGAATCGAAGGAATCCGGACAATTGAGGAGAGTCCGCAGCTGATCTCCGATGTTGGCGACGTCGCCTTGTTGATGGATATCGACTCGGGTTGGCGCGCCGGCACTTCCGAGTCCTCGCGCGTAATCCCGCCGCCGTGCGAAGAGGTCGGTCCGCTTCGAAACAAGGCGTGCCATGACTTGATCAATCTTGTTCTGCTGCTCTTGTTGTCGCTGCTCGTAGTTTGCCAGATCACGTAGTTCCGCTTGAAGCTCGATTTCTAGCTGTCGATCCCGCTGGGTCTGCTCAGACGACATACTCGAGACGTTGCCTTGCTCCGCGAGCCAGGCATTCAGCTGCTTCACGCGTTCCTGCCACGCCGTACCAGCCGCTCGTGCGTCCCACGATGCACGGGCCGTTTGCAGAACGGCGTAGGCCTGCTCAAGGAGGCCCGCCGCTGTACTGAAAGATGCTGCCCTATCGGTGTATTCGGCCGCGCGCAGCGCCTCAGTCTGAAGATTGCGAAGCGAATTCGCATCGTTGGCAAGGCTCTGTTCGATGCTCAGTGCCTGTTGTTCGGCACTGAGGGCATCACTAATACGAGTTTCCGTTGACGTCAGTTCTTGGTACTGCTCCGTTGCCCGAAGCTCCGCCAAATGTCGCAAACGCCCTTGGACCTCTTCCAATTTTCCGCGTATGCGATCAGCTTTATCCGTGTCCGCCAGCAGCTGGCGCAGCCTATTTCGCTCGCCCTTGAACTCGAGTCTCAGTTGCTCGTACTCTTCGTCCCACTCGATCTTCCGAATTGCCCGCATGTCGTCCAGGATCGCGAGGAAGCTCTGCGGAGACGTGGCGAGCTCGTAGATCTGTTTTTGGCTGAACACACGGATCGGTGCCCGGTCGAAAGGCAGCCCAGATTGCTTCTCCCAGGAAAGGTCCCCCCAATGCTCCAGCACAGGTTTATCTGGCTCCGCGCCAGACCAGGTAATCCGTAGCTGTCGATTGTCTTTCGTATATTCCACAACGATGCGTGTCTGGCTATCCCACCACCGTTCGTTGGGCTCCGCGGTCGGTTGAAACCGTGCCAAATCCTTCGCCACGGAACCTGTCAGCTCATGGCTGCGTCCAAGTGCTAACCGGAGCAGTTCGATGACCGTCGACTTACCAACTCCGCGCCCACCAATGAGGCAGTTCATCCACGGGCTGAATTTGTAGTGCTCCGTCGCGCTACCGCGCGAGACCGCTATCCGACTGATGTGTCCGTGTTCCGTATTGTTCGGATCTCTATAGCCGCGCCTGCACCGCCGCACGGAGTCCGCGGGATCAGTTAGAGCCAGCCGAAACCCTTCGAGGTTAAGAATTTCGGCCTTCACCAAGGTCACATGGGTACCAGGGGCTTTCGCCTCCTGCTCCGCAGGGCACCCGTCGGTGGTCAAATGATGTGCGTCAGACCCGAGGACGGGAACCCATCCGAGTCGATCTGCCGTACCGACCTCCGCATCGTCAACGACCTCAACTGCAACGATGGAACCCGAAGCAGCGAGGGCGTCGCGCTCTCGGGTGTCTATACCAAAAACACCACGGGGTTTGTCGGCATGGGCCGGAATACAGATACCGCGACGGCCATGAATGATCGCAGCCACATCGGCTACGGTCTTGTTCGCAGTTTCGTTACTGTGTCCGCGAGTCCCCTCGTACTCACAAAGAACCAGCACTTGGTTGACGATCTCAGCTTCGCTGTCAGGGTCGAAGATTCCGAGGATGTGGGTACCACCGCTTGCCGTGATCTCGACGCCCGGAAAGATGATGAACTGCGGAAGCTCCGGGTTCTCTCGACGCAGCTCTTCTAAAGCCCCACGGGCTTGATCGATGCCCGCATGGGAGTTGTGGTCGGTAATAGCAATACCGTCTACACCCGCATCAATGTACGCCCGCACCCATTCTTTGAACGACGGCCTTGCCGCATCGCTGGCCCTGCCGTCGATGCCTCCGTAGTCGAAGGACGCAGGCGAGTGAGTATGAATGTCGAGGCTCCACCATCGCGCGCCAGCACGCTGCGGGCCCGGGGCCGCCGCTGATGCAGACGCAGGAGAGTCAGGCTGTCGCTCAGTTTCAGAGCATCTCGTCACGCGGTGATGTTTGCACAGCGCCCCGACGTGGGGTCAACCAATCGAAAGGGACTTGACCAATCAGGTCCCCAAAAGCACCGGAATGCACTCAGCAAGGCACTCACCAACCAAACACAGAGGTCACGAACCATTTCTGGTTCGTGACCTTTGCGCTTGCGGTTTGTGGAACCGCTCATTGTGGGCGAAGGGGGACTTGAACCCCCACGTCCCGAAGGACACTGGCACCTGAAGCCAGCGCGTCTGCCATTCCGCCACTCGCCCGAAACAACCGGGGGAGCGTATCACGGTCCGGGGGGTGCAACCCAACTCGCGCCCGCGGCCCCGACCAGGGGAGCGACTGTCGTCACACCCCTGTCGCCGAGGCCCTGACCAGGTGTAACGGGATTCTCAGAATCTTCATGGTGACGGGGCGTCGACCTGGGCCGATACCATCAGGGGACAGCATGCGCCGCCACGACACGCGGCGGACTCGAGGTAGGCGGTGAGATGAGTAACCAGAGAGGTCTGGTTCAACGCATCGAGCGCAGACTCGAGAACACCGTGGGCGACGCCTTCGCCCGGGTGTTCGGCGGATCGATCGCACCTGCGGAGGTAGAAGCCGCCCTGCGGCGGGAAGCCTCCGCTGGTGTACACACGCTCTCCCGCGACCGTTTTTTGGCGCCCAATGAATACGTCATTACGCTCAGCGCATCTGACTTCGAGAAGGTCAGCGCCGATCGCGATCTCACCACGGACACTTTTGCCAAACACTTGGGCGGATACATCCGAGATCAGGGGTGGCAAACGTATGGTGATGTGGTTGTCAGGTTCGAGCAGTCGCCGAGCCTGCACACCGGCCAATACCGTGCGCGCGGCGTCGTCAATCCTGACGCCGACCCCCACCCGTTCCAAGCCAGCACCGCCCCGCCACAATCGAACCAGGCGTACACCGCAGAACCAGGAGTACCAGCGATGAGCGACAACCCCACCTACCGCGGCGACCAGGGTCAGGGGCGGCCCGGCGACGACTACTACGACGACCGCTACCCGCGCCCGGAAGAGCAGCGCGGTGCCCCCGACCAGCGCGGCCAGTATCCGCCCGACCAAGGCGGGTACGCACCGGGCGAACCGGGCTACGGCCAGCGCCCGGGTGGCTACCCCGAGCAGGGTGGTTACGGCGGCGGTCAAGGCTATGGCCAGGGCTATGAGCAGCGTCCGCCGGCCGGCGGCTACGGCGGCGGCCAGGGTCAGGGCTACGACCAGGGCTACCGTCAAGGTCCGCCCCCCGGATACGGCGGTGGCTACGGTCCCCCGCAAGGCGGCTATCCGCCCCCGGCCCCGCCGTCCAGCGATTACGACTACGGCCGCGGGCCGGGCCGTCACGAGGACGCCGGCTACGGCCGGCCCGAGCCTCGGCCCGGCTACCCCGACCAGGGCGGCTACGAGCAGGGTGGCTACGGCCAACCTGCCGGCGGCTACGGCCGTCCGGACTACGGCCAGCCCGACTACGGCCGCGGCTACGAGCAGGGCGGCTACGCCGAGCCTGCCGGCCGCGACTACGACTACGGCCAGCCCGCCGGCGGTGGCTACGGCGGATACGCCCAGCCGCCGGCCCAGGGCGAGTACCCGTCGGCCGGGCATGCCGTCACCCTGCAGCTCGACGACGGCAGTGGCCGGACCTACCAGCTGCGCGAAGGCGCCAACGTCATCGGCCGCGGCCAGGACGCCCAGTTCCGGTTGCCCGACACCGGCGTCTCGCGCCGGCATCTGGAGATCCGGTGGGACGGCCAGGTCGCACTGCTGTCCGACCTGAATTCCACCAACGGAACCACGGTGAACAACGCACCGGTGCAGGAGTGGCAGCTGGCCGACGGCGATGTCATCCGGCTGGGTCATTCCGAAATCATCGTCCGCGTTCACTGAGGTCGGCGGGGCCGCAGCTTGGTTGACGCGGGAGTGGCTTCACCCGCGCACCCACCGGCGTCCAAGTATCGTGACGGTGCCGAAGTCGGCCCGGTGCCTGCTGGTATCGCGGGAACGGTTAGCGGGGCACGAGGACGGAGAGGACGCCGGATGCAGGGACTGGTACTGCAGCTGACGCGCGCCGGATTCCTGCTGTTGCTGTGGCTGTTCATCTGGTCTGTGCTGCGCATTCTGCGCAACGATATCTATGCGCCGACCGGCGCGGTGATGGTGCGCCGGGGCCTGGCGCTGCGCGGCACGCTGCTGCCGTCGCGCCAGCAGCGTCACGCCGCGCGCTATCTGGTGGTCACCGACGGAGCTCTGGCCGGCACCCGCATCACCCTGGGCAGCCAGCCGGTGCTGATCGGCCGCGCCGATGACTCCACGCTGGTGCTCACCGACGATTACGCCTCCACCCGCCACGCCCGGCTCTCCCAGCGCGGTTCCGACTGGTACGTGGAAGACCTAGGATCGACCAACGGCACATACCTCGACAGGGCGAAGGTGACAACGGCAGTACGCGTTCCGATCGGCACGCCGGTGCACATCGGCAAGACGGTAATCGAGCTGCGCCCGTGACCCTCGTCCTGCGTTACGCCGCCCGCAGCGACCGCGGCCTGGTGCGCGCCAACAACGAAGACTCGGTCTACGCCGGCGCGCGACTGCTCGCACTGGCCGACGGCATGGGCGGGCACGCTGCCGGTGAGGTGGCCTCCCAGCTGGTGATCGCCGCGCTGGCCCATCTCGACGACGACGAGCCCGGCGGGGACCTGTTGAGCAAGCTCGACGGGGCGGTGCGCGAAGGCAACTCAGCCATCGCCGCGCACGTCGAACTGGAGCCCGAGCTCGAGGGTATGGGCACCACGCTGACCGCAATCCTGTTCGCGGGCAACAGACTTGGCCTCGTCCACATTGGCGACTCGCGCGGCTATCTGTTGCGCGACGGTGAACTGTCACAGATCACCAAGGACGACACCTTTGTGCAGACCCTCGTCGACGAGGGCCGCATCACCGCCGAGGAAGCGCACAGCCACCCGCAGCGCTCGCTGATCATGCGGGCGCTGACCGGACATGAGGTGGAGCCGACGCTGATCATGCGGGAAGCCAAAGAAGGCGACCGCTATCTGCTCTGCTCCGACGGGCTGTCCGATCCGGTCAGCCAGGAGACCATCCTGGAGGCCCTGCAGATCCCGGATGTCGCCGAGAGCGCCGACCGGCTGATCGAGCTGGCCCTTCGCGGCGGCGGCCCGGACAACGTGACCGTGGTGGTCGCCGACGTCGTCGACCACGACTACGGCGGGCAGACGCAGCCGATCCTGGCCGGGGCGGTCTCCGGGGATGACGACAACGCCGCGCCGCCGAACACCGCGGCCGGTCGTGCGTCGGCCATCACCGTACGGCCCCCGGCCGCCAAACGCGTAGTGGCCGAACCCGAACCGCCGGCCAAGCCGCGCTCACACCGGCGGATGATCATCGTCGCCGCGGTGATCCTGTTGTTGGCGCTGGCCGGGCTGGCGGTCGGCCGCCAGATCATTCGCAGCAACTACTACGTCAGTGCCCACGACGGCACGGTGGCGATCATGCGCGGTATCGAGGGTTCGATCCTGAGCATCCCGCTCCAGGAGCCGTACCTGCTGGGCTGCCTCAACGACCGCAACGAGCTGTCCCAGATCAGCTACGGCCAGCCCACCGAATCGCTGGGCTGCCACCTGATGCGGCTGCAGGACCTGCGCCCCTCCGAACGCGCGCAAGTGACAGCAGGGCTTCCGGCAGGAAGCCTCGACGACGCGATCGGACAACTGCGCGAACTCGCCCACAGCTCGCTACTGCCGCCGTGCGCGCCGCCGCCGACGAGCACGCCGGCTCCCACCCCGGCACCCACGCCCCCTCCGACTGCGGCTCCGAGCGCACCTCCCGCGCCGGGGCCGTCGCCCACCTCGGCCCCACCGGTCCCGCCGGTCCTGAGCGCCAAGCCGCCCGGGGGCCCTGCCCCGACACCGAGTGAAAACGGCACCGCCACAACCGGTTCCGTAGCGCCGATACCCCCGACGAGCCCCGCACCCACGGTCACGCAACTGCCCGCAGCGCCGCAGAAGCCGGGCACCGACTGCCGGGCGGCGGCATGAGCGACGCTTGCGGAGCGAATCGATGGCAGGCATGCCGTGGCCGAGCCTGCGAGGAAACGGCGTGAGCACCCAACCGCAGGCACCCGTCACGCTGGTACCGGCAATGCCGACCCGCCGCAATGCCGAGCTGCTGCTGCTCTGCTTCGCCACCCTGATCACCGTCGTCGCGCTGCTGATCGTCGAGGCGAACCAAGAGCAGGGCATCAGCTGGGATCTGGCGAGCTCGACGCTGGCCTTCCTCACCCTGTTCGTTTGCGCACACCTGTCCATCCGGCGCTTCGCGCCCTACGCCGACCCGGTACTGCTACCGGTTGTCGCGCTGCTCAACGGCCTTGGCCTGGTGATGATTCACCGACTCGACCTGATCGGCGGCGCGCTGACGTCGCAGCGGGGGCCCAGCGAAGAACAGCAGATGCTTTGGACCCTCGTCGGCGTCGTCGGCTTCTCACTGGTCGTGGTGTTCCTCAAGGACCACCGCATCCTGGCCCGCTACGGGTACACCTTCGGACTGGCCGGCCTTGTGCTGCTGGCGATTCCGGCCCTGCTGCCTGCTCGCTTCTCCGAGACCAACGGCGCCAAGATCTGGATTCGCTTCCCGGGCTTCAGCATTCAGCCCGCCGAGTTCTCCAAGATCCTGCTGCTGATCTTCTTCGCTGCCGTGCTGGTTGCCAAGCGCAACGTGTTCACCAGCGCCGGCAAGCACGTCCTCGGCGCAGACCTGCCGCGGCCCCGAGACCTGGCGCCGCTGCTGGCCGCCTGGATCATCTCCATCGGCGTCATGGTGTTCGAGAAGGATCTGGGTACCTCGCTGCTGCTGTACTCCTCGTTCCTGGTGATGGTCTACATCGCCACCGACCGGTTCAGCTGGGTGGTGATCGGCCTGAGCCTGTTCGCCGCGGGCAGCGTGGCGGCCTACTACCTGTTCGATCACGTCCAGGTCCGAGTGCAGACATGGCTGGACCCGTTCGGCGACCCCGAGGGCGCCGGCTATCAAATGGTGCAGTCGCAGTTCAGCTTTGCCACCGGCGGTATCTTCGGCACCGGCCTGGGCAACGGGCAACCGGGAACCGTGCCCGCGGCCTCCACCGACTTCATCACCGCCGCGATCGGTGAGGAGCTGGGGCTGGTCGGGTTGGCCGGCGTGCTCATGCTGTACACCATCGTGATCGTGCGGGGCCTGCGCACCGCGATCGCCGTGCGGGACAGCTTCGGCAAGCTGCTGGCCGCCGGGCTCGCCTCGACGCTCGCGATCCAGTTGTTCATCGTCGTCGGCGGCGTCACCGGGTTGATCCCGCTGACCGGCCTGACCACCCCGTGGATGTCCTACGGCGGCTCATCGCTGGTGGCGAACTATCTGCTGCTGGCCATCCTGGTCAAGATCTCGCACGCGGCCCGCCGCCCGATCATGACCAGCCCGCACACATCGATTGCGGCCTCCAGCACCGAGGTGATCGAGCGGGTATGAACACCTCACTGCGCCGCATATCGGTGATGATCATGGCGTTGATCGTGCTGCTGTTGCTCAACGCGACGATCACCCAGGTCTTCCGCGCCGACGGCCTGCGCGCCGACCCGCGCAACCAGCGCGTCCTGCTCGACGAGTACTCGCGCCAGCGGGGCCAGATCACCGCGGGCGGACAGCTGCTCGCGTATTCGGTGTCCACCAACGGGCACTACCGGTTCCTCCGGGTGTACCCGAATCCCTATGTCTACGCACCGATTACGGGCTTCTACTCGCTGCGCTACTCGAGCACCGGCCTCGAGCGCGCCGAGGACGGCATCCTCAACGGTTCGGATCAGCGGCTGTTCGGGCGACGGCTGGCCGACTTCTTCACCGGCCGCGACCCGCGCGGCGGCAACGTCGACACGACGATCGTGCCGCGGATTCAGCAGGCCGCCTGGGAGGCGATGCAGCAGGGCTGCACCGGCGGTTGCCGCGGCTCGGTGGTGGCACTGGAGCCGTCCACCGGCAAGGTCCTGGCGATGGTGTCCTCGCCGTCGTACGACCCCAACCTGCTGGCCACCCACGACACCGAGGAGCAGGGCACCGCCTGGCAGCAGCTTCGCGATGATCCGGCCTCGCCACTGACCAACCGGGCGATCTCCGAGACGTTCCCGCCGGGGTCCACCTTCAAGGTCATCACCACCGCGGCGGCGCTGCAGTCCGGGGTGACCGATACCGATCAGCTCACCAGTGCGCCGCAGATCCAACTGCCGAACAGCACGGCCACTTTGGAGAACTACGGTGGAACACCGTGCGGTGGCGGCCCGACCGCCTCCCTGCGGGAGGCCTTCGCCCGATCCTGCAATACAGCTTTCGTCGAACTGGGTATCCGGGTCGGTGCCGACGCCCTGCGCAGCGCCGCGCAGGCGTTCGGGTTCGACAGCCCGCCGGCGCCGATCCCGCTGCAGGTCGCGGAGTCGACGATCGGCCCGGTGTCCGACGCCGCCGCGCTGGGAATGTCGAGCATGGGTCAGAAAGACGTGGCGGTGACACCCTTGCAGAACGCGTTGGTAGCGGCGGCGATCGCCAACTCCGGTGTGATGATGCAGCCGTATCTGGTGGACAGCCTCAAGGGGCCGGACTTGTCGAACATCAGCACCACCGCCCCGCAGGAGCAGCGGCGCGCCGTCTCCGCGCAGGTCGCGGCTAAGCTAACAGATTTGATGGTCGGCGCCGAGCAGATGACCCAGCAGAAAGGGGCGATTCCCGGCGTGCAGATCGCATCGAAGACGGGTACCGCCGAGCACGGTACCGACCCACGAAACACCCCTCCACATGCCTGGTACATCGCATTCGCACCCGCACAGAGCCCCAAGGTGGCGGTGTCGGTGCTGATCGAGAACGGCGGCGACCGGCTCGCGGCGACCGGCGGTGCGCTGGCCGCCCCGGTTGGGCGAGCAACCATCGCGGCGGCTCTGCAGGGGGCGGCATGAGCCCCCGCAGGCGAGCGAAGCGAGGCAAGCCATGAGCCCGCGCAGGCGAGCGAAGCGAGGCAAGCCATGAGCCCGCGCGTAGGAGTGACGCTGTCAGGCCGGTACCGGCTGCAGCGACTGATCGCCACCGGCGGTATGGGCCAGGTGTGGGAAGCCGTCGACAGTCGGCTGGGGCGTCGGGTCGCCGTCAAGGTGCTCAAGCAGGAGTTCACCTCCGACCCCGAGTTCGTCGAACGGTTCCGGGCCGAGGCCCGCACCGTCGCCATGCTCAACCACCCCGGCATCGCCGCGGTGCACGACTACGGCGAAACCGATATGGAGGGCGAGGGCCGCACCGCCTACCTGGTGATGGAACTCATCAACGGCGAGCCGCTGAACTCGGTGATCAAGCGGACCGGCCGGTTGTCGCTGCGGCACGCGCTGGACATGCTCGAACAGACCGGACGCGCACTGCAGGTGGCCCACGCCGCCGGCCTGGTGCACCGCGACGTCAAGCCCGGCAACATCCTCATCACCCCGACCGGCCAGGTGAAGCTCACCGACTTCGGCATCGCCAAGGCCGTCGACGCCGCCCCTGTCACGCAAACCGGAATGGTGATGGGCACCGCCCAGTACATCGCCCCGGAGCAGGCCCTCGGCCACGACGCCACCGCCGCCAGTGACGTGTACTCCCTGGGAGTTGTTGGCTACGAAGCGGTCTCGGGCAAGCGGCCGTTCATCGGCGACGGCGCTCTGACGGTGGCCATGAAGCACATCAAGGAGACACCCGCACCGCTGCCCGCCGACCTGCCGCCCAACGTGCGCGAGCTCATCGAGATCACCCTGGTGAAGAACCCGGGTATGCGGTACCGCAACGGCGGCCAGTTCGCCGACGCGACCGCCGCGGTGCGCGCCGGGCGTCGTCCGCCGCGGCCCAACTCCGCACCGACCATCCGCGCGACACCGGCCGCGATCCCGGGCAGCTCGCCCCGGATGCCGGCCGCCCCCGCCACCGGCACGCGCCCCCGCGCCAACACCGGCAGCCATCGCCCGCCGGCACCCCGGCGCACCTTCTCCTCGGGTCAGCGGGCGCTGCTGTGGGCTGCCGGCGTGCTGGGTGCGCTGGCGATCATCAGCGCCATCCTGATCGTGCTCGCCGACAAAGACCGCAAGGACAACAAACCCGTCGAGCAGACGGTCACCGACACGGTCACGCCGCCGAGCCAGGTCGCTCCGAGCGGTTGGACGGAAGGCCCGCTCGCCGGTAATTCTGGAGGGCAGATCGGTCCAATCCGATTCACGTCGGCCAGTGTGGCTATTGCTCCTCTGACCGAGCCGGATCGACACGACAAGAAACCGCAATGACCACCCCACAGCACCTGTCAGACCGCTATGAGCTGGGCGAGATCCTCGGCTTCGGTGGCATGTCCGAGGTACACATGGCCCGCGACACCCGGCTGCACCGGGACGTTGCGGTCAAGGTGCTGCGCGCCGATCTGGCCCGCGATCCGAGCTTCTATCTGCGGTTTCGCCGGGAGGCACAGAATGCCGCGGCGCTGAACCATCCCGCAATCGTCGCTGTCTACGACACTGGTGAGGCCGATACCGGCAACGGTCCGTTGCCCTACATCGTGATGGAGTACGTCGACGGGGTCACCCTGCGCGACATCGTGCACACCGACGGTCCCATGCCGTACCGGCGGGCCATCGAGGTGATCGCCGACGCTTGCCAGGCGCTGAACTTCAGCCACCAGCACGGCATCATCCACCGCGACGTCAAACCGGCGAACATCATGATCTCCAAGACCGGCGCGGTGAAGGTGATGGACTTCGGTATCGCCCGCGCGCTCGCCGACGCCAACAACGTGACCCAGACCGCGGCGGTGATCGGCACCGCGCAATACCTGTCCCCGGAGCAGGCACGCGGCGAAAAGGTTGATGCCCGCTCGGATGTCTATTCGCTGGGCTGCGTGCTCTACGAACTGCTGACCGGCGAGCCGCCGTTCGTGGGCGATTCACCGGTGGCGGTGGCCTATCAGCATGTCCGCGAAGATCCGGTGCCGCCCTCACAGAAGCATTCGGGCATCTCACCGGAGCTCGACGCCGTAGTGCTCAAGGCGCTGGCCAAGAACCCGGACAACCGCTACCAGACGGCCGCCGAGATGCGCACGGATCTGGTCCGGGTGCACAACGGGGAAGCCCCCGAGGCGCCGAAGGTGTTCAGCGCCGCCGAGCGGACCTCGATGCTCAACGCGCCGGTGGCGCCGTCCCGCGGCGACGATACCGACGAGATCCCGCGGCCGGGCCGCATGGTCGAGAGCGATCGAGCCGCCGGGGGGTCGATCGGCCGGTGGCTGATCGCCGTCGCCATCCTGGCCATCCTGACCGTGGTGGTGACGATCGGGATCAACATGGTCAGCGGAAACCCCCGCAATGTGCAGATCCCCGACGTGCGTGGTCAGGCGCAGGCCGATGCGATCGCCGCCCTGCAGAACAAGGGCTTCAAGATTCACACCGTCCAAAAGCCCGACAACACCGTGCTGCCGGACAAAGTCATCGACACCGACCCGCCGGCCGACTCGATGGCCGCTGCCGGTGACGACATCGCGATCAATGTGTCGACCGGCCCCAAGCAGGTGGAGGTGCCGGACTGCACGGCATTGTCGGCCGCCGACTGCATCCAGAAGCTCAAGGACGCCGGGTTCAACAAGTTCAAGCAGACCAACTCGGCCTCCAAGCCCGAGGACAAGGACCGGGTGCTGTCGACCGTTCCGCCGGCCAACCAATTGTCGGCGGTCACCAACGAAATCACGATCGTCATCGGGTCCGGGCCGCAGAACGCCGAGGTTCCGGTGGTCGCCGGGCAGACCATCGATGTGGCCGGACAGATCCTCAAGGCATCCGGCTTTCTGAACACCGTGCCGGTGCCCACCGACAGCCCCGAGCCCTCCGGTCAGGTGGTCGGCACCGATCCGGCCAACGGGCAGACCGTGCCGCAGGACACCCCGATCCAGATCAAGGTGTCCAAGGGCAACCAGTTCGTCATGCCCGACCTACGGGGGATGTTCTGGACGGACGCCGAACCGCGCTTGCGCGGGCTGGGCTGGACCGGTGTGCTCGACAAGGGTGCCGATGTGCAGAACAGCGGTCAGCGGTCCAATGCGGTCGTGAGCCAGAGCCCCTCGCCGGGCAGTGGCGTGGACTTCGGGGCGACGATCACGCTCAGCTTTGCGTCGTAGCTGGCACCGGCGCTTCGGCGCCGAGTGCGTGCCGCACCGTGTCGGCGACCTCCTGCTCGAGCCGACGCACCAGGGCTTCCTCGGGCGCCTGTCCGCAGTAGCCGAGCCAGTTGGCCAGCATCCGGTGGCCGCCCTCGGTCAGGATCGACTCGGGGTGGAACTGCACACCGTGGATGGGCAGCTCGACGTGGCGGACGGCCATGATGACGCCGCTCTTGGTGCGTCCGGTCACCTCGAGCTCGACCGGTACCGTCTCGGGCAGGATCGTCAGCGAGTGATAGCGAGTCGCCGTGAAGGGGTTCGGAAGTCCTTGTAGCACACCATCATTCGTGTGATACACGGTGCTGGTCTTGCCGTGCAGCAGCTCGGGCGCACGGTCGACCGTTCCGCCGAAAGCCACGCCGATCGCCTGGTGGCCCAGGCATACGCCCAGTAGTGGCGTGGCCGCGGCGGCGCAGGCACGGACCAGCGGGATCGAAGCGCCCGCCCGCTCCGGTGTGCCCGGGCCCGGGCTCAGCAGGACCCCGTCGAATTCGGCGGCGATAGCGGCCTCGTCGGCCAGGCGTGCGTCGTCGTTGCGCCAGACCTGTGCGTCCACCCCGAGCTGGCCCAAGTACTGGACCAGGTTGAACACGAAGCTGTCGTAATTGTCGACGACCAAGACTTTCACCAGGTCAGGTTACCTGGGGCGGGTCAGCTCAGTAACCGACCGGACCGACCGGCTGGGCGTAACGCATCCGCACCGGCCCGGTGTAGCCGGCGACCGTGATGTCGTCGTGGGTCTGCTCGCTGTAGCCCAGCCCGAACCGCACGACGTACTGCTTGTACAAGGTGACCAGGGGAGCGGCGGCCAGGGCCGCCCGCATGGCGTTGGCGTCGCCGATGGCGGTAATGGTGTATGGCGGACTGTACGTGCGCCCGTTGAGCAGCAGCGTGTTGCCGACGCAGCGGGGTGCCGAGGTTCCGATGATCCGTTGGTCTTGCATCTGGATCGCCTCGGCTCCGGCGCTCCACAATGCATTGAGCACCGCCTGGATGTCTTGCTGGTGGACCACCAGATCGTCGGGCGAGGCGTCGCGGGGGAAGCGCCCGTTGGCGTCGCGCTGGGCGTCGGACAGCGTGACGATCAGCCCGGCGCCGTGCACCGGATCCAGTCCGGCCGCGCCGGCGAGCTCATCGGCTCGGGCCAGCATGGCAGCCAGTGCGGGACCGGCCGCGGCGCCGTGGGTGGAGTCGACCTGAGCGGCCAGCCCATCCCGCTGGGCGTTGAGCCGGTCGACCGAGTTCTGGGCGTCGTGGACCAGGTCGACCAGTCGCGGTGAGTCGGCTCGACGGATCTCGGTGCCACCGGAAACACCGTGGGTGGCAGCCAGCAGGACGCCCGCCAACAGGCACACGATCGGGACGCCGAACCGCCACGGCGAGCGCCTGGCGCCCGTCGTCGCTGGTGCCGGAGTTGTCGGGTCGCGGCGCCGCTGCGTTAATCTCATAGTCGATCTGCGCACCATCGTCGCAGAAGATCCCGGCCCGAAGGTACCCATGCCCAAGTCCAAGGTTCGCAAGAAGACCGACTTCACCGTCAACCCGGTGAGCCGCACTCCGGTCAAGGTGAAGGCCGGGCCGTCGAGCGTGTGGTTCGTTGTGCTGTTCATCAGCTTGATGCTGATCGGGCTGGCATGGCTGCTGGTGTTCCAGCTGGCCGCCTCCGGTCTGGACGTTCCCACCGCGCTGGAGTGGATGGCCAAGCTCGGCCCGTGGAACTATGCGATCGCCTTCGCGTTCATGATCACCGGATTGTTGCTGACAATGCGGTGGCGTTGAGCGCGGCGAATGCCTTAGAAGATTCGTGCCGTGCGTACACCGTTTCAGGTCTGGCAACCTTCTGGTCACCCAATCACATGCGTGTGATTCATCCCCATTGTTGATAGCGCTTGTGGATAACTGCATCGGCCACGGTAGACGCCCCCGGGGACACCATGCAGCAAACTAGTTGGGGCCCCAAAATCGGGGCCGTCGCAGCTCTTGGCATCGTCGGCAGCTTGATGGCTATCGGAACTGTGACCGTGGTCACAGACCTGCCCGGCCGGATCCTCACCGGGATTGCTGCGGTGGGACTGCTGGCCTTCGCATTCGGATCATGGCGAGCCAGACCCAAGCTGGCTATCGCCGGTGACGCGCTGGTGTATCGCGGGTGGTTCGGATCGCAGACATTGCGGCGCCCCGACATCACGCTGATCCGGATCACCGAGTTCCGCCGCATCGGCCGCAAGACGCGATTACTGGAGATCGAAACGGCCACCGACCGGCTGATCGTGCTCAGCAGGTGGGACCTGGGCACCGATCCGCTGAGTGTTCTGGACGCGCTGACTGCGGCGGGATTCGCGGGCACCTAGACGCCGTTGACGCAGAACTGAGAGCGAAGTCCCGGCAGGATATTCGCTCTCAGTTCTCACTCGAAGCTAGGAGATGGTGACGGATTCGATGACGACGGCGTCGTTGGGGCGGTCATTGCGATCGGTGGCCGTGGTGGCGATCGCGTCGACGACCTTCTGCGATTCCGGGTCGACGACCTCACCGAAGATGGTGTGCCGACGATTCAGGTGCGGGGTTTTACCGACGGTGATGAAGAACTGGGAGCCGTTCGTGCCGGGACCGGCGTTGGCCATGGCCAGCAGGTAGGGCTTGTCGAACTGGAGCTCGGGGTGGAATTCGTCGGCGAACTTGTAGCCCGGGCCGCCGCGGCCGGTGCCCGTCGGGTCGCCGCCCTGGATCATGAAGCCGTCGATGACGCGGTGGAAGACAGCGCCGTCGTAGAACGGTCCGGAGGTGCTGCCCGAAGCGTTCTGCGTCGAGTACTCCTTGGTGCCCTGAGCCAGGCCGACGAAGTTGGCGACGGTCTTGGGGGCGTGGTTACCGAACAGCGCGATCTTGATGTCGCCGCGGTTGGTGTGCAGGGTCGCGGTCGCGGTTGCAATGGAGCTAGTCACGGGATCTGAGTCTGCCATCACCATCGAGTGCCCCAACTCGCGGCCACCCCCCGGGGCGCTGTGGCAGTGTTGATGCCACCAATAGCTGACGGTGTCGGGAGGACCGAGATGGCCCGCAGGACTGAATCCAAACTCACGTCACGCGAACGACTTAACCGCGGATTGCACTACACGGCGGTCGGGCCGGTGGATATCACCCGAGGCGTGGTCGGCGTCAGCGCGCATGGCGTCGAGTCGGCCGCGAGCGCGATCAAGCGGCATGCGCACGAGGCGCGCGCCGTGCAACGCGAACTCGTCACCGAGGCTGAGGCGGTCAAGCAGGTCGTCGCGGAGCTGCCCCACCTCGTGCAGGAGGCCCGCAAGTCTGCGCATCGGCGTCGCCGCCGGCTTGTCGTGTTCGGCTTCCTCGGTCTCACCGTGGTCGGCGGGGCCGTCGCGGTGGTGCTCACCCGGCGCAACCGCACCCCGGAGCCCTCGGCGTTGCCACCCAGCGTCGACGTCACGCCCAAGATCTAGCGTCGTAGCCGGCAGCGTTTTCGACCTGTTCTCTATCGGCGTCGAGCGCAACGCCGTCGCCGCGGTCGAATCGAGCACGGAGATCGCGCTCGGCGGCGTGCTTTGAACGTCGTGGAATGCTGACCGGGCGAAACGCCGACGCCGGACGCCGGCGAAGAGCATCCTTGTTGGCAACGGTAATTGCGGCGACACGGGGAGCGTTGGCAATGGCGGGGTATCGGAATTCAAGCGCAGGGGTTCGGCTGCTTCTCGGGACGGCGGCCGCCGCCGGAACCGTCGGGTTCGCGGTTGTGGGCGGGTGTGGGGTGGCATCCGCGGACGACACGGGCGGTGACAGGGCGGGGTCGACCTCCTCGGCGCATTCTGCGCGCAACGCATCGTCATCCACCGGGCCCCGCGCAGCGTCCGCGCCACGCACCGTCAACCGGCCGACGGTCGCCCGGCCTGCCCGAACCCTCACCGCCGCTCCGGCAGTCCGGTCGGCGGCCGCGTCAGCGACAACGTCGCGGGTCACGGTGCGGAGCCTGCTCAACAACCTGCTGACCTGGGTGTCCGAGCAGATCCCGGTCGGCAAACGGGTCGACGCCACCAAGTACGCCGACGTGTCCTACGGTTCGGATCCCGCGCAGAAACTCGACGTGTACGCGCCCCCACAGGCCGCCGACGCCCCGATCATCGTGATGGTCCACGGCGGTGGCTGGGCCATCGGTGACAAGTCGCACCTGGGTCTTGTCGCCAACAAGGTCAACCATTACCTGCCCGAAGGATACGTGTTCGTCTCGATCAACTATCCGATGCTGCCGGCGAACAAGCCTGATGTACAAGCGGATTCGGTGGCAGCGGCGATCACCTACGTGCAAGCGCACGCCACCGAGTGGGGCGGGGACCCCAACAACATCGTGGTGATGGGCCACTCGGCCGGTGCCCACCTGATCGCGCTGGTTTCCGCCCAACGCGACCGGTATCCCGACCTGCAGCCGTGGCGGGGAACCGTCGTGCTCGACTCCGGGGCACTGGACCTCGTGACGCTCATGCAACGCAATCGACTGCCGCTCTACACCCGCGCCTTCGGTGACGACCCCGCCTATTGGGAGGCGATGTCGCCGCTGGCGGCGTTGCATGAGGCGACCGAGCCGATCCTGCTGGTGTGCTCGACCCAGCGTCGGCATTCCTGCACCGAAACGGCAACCTTCGCCGACGCCTCCCAGGCCCTGGGGACCGACGTCACACTGCTGCCGAAGAATCTGTCCCATGGGCAGATCAACAAGAGCCTGGGCCGCGACAGCGCATACACCGACGCGGTCGACGAGTTCATCCACACGGTGACCGGAGTCGGCACCACCTGATGGGTGGAGAGCAATGTTGTGGTGCCCCCAAGCTCCAACATCGTGGAAAACTCATCTGCCCCTGCGAGCGCCCTCCCATGGTGCATGATGTCTCCATGAGTTGGGGGGGTCTGTCACGCCGCAAGGTGAAATGCGGCATCTGTAGTCACCAGCAGACAATTTTTATCGACCGGGAGACCTTCACCTGTCGGCGGTGCAAGAAGACCCTGCCACGCCGCCTCGCGGTGCCCGCCACTCGCTGATTCGCGCGGCGTGCGGTGTGTGGAGCCTAGGAGATTCGAACTCCTGACATCTGCCTTGCAAAGGCAGCGCTCTACCAACTGAGCTAAGGCCCCTCGTGTCTAGTCGAGGTTGTGCCAGACTTCGCCGCGGCGGCGCAGAATGACCGCGGCGCCCGCGACCAACACCGCCAGCAGCAGTGCAATCCGCACGGGCGCCCTTCCCGTCGACCAGGACATCGTGGGCCTAGGAGGACTCGAACCTCCGACCTCTTCGTTATCAGCGAAGCGCTCTAACCGCCTGAGCTATAGGCCCGTATTCGCATACGACCGAGCGACGAGATTACCGCACGCGAGGCACTGCACCCAAACCGGTGAACGCAGCCCTAGTCCCGGTCGGCCAGCGTGACCTCGATACCGCCGACGATGTCGGTGGACAGGTTATAGACGAACGCCCCGACGGTCGCCATCGCCGTCAACAGCACGATGTTCACCAGACCGATCAGCGCCGCGCCGCCGAAGATCGTCCCGCTGGACACCAGCTCGCCGCCACCACCGCTGGTGGCCAGCACCAGGTCGCCGACGTTGCTGTTGAGCTTGGTCCACACACCCATCATGCCGAGCACCAGATACAGAATGGCCACCGCGACCATCCACACGAAGAACAGCGCCACCGACAGCAGCAGCGACACTTTCAGGGCGCTCCACGGATCGATGTGGCGGATCTGCATACTGGCCCGCACCGGACCGCGAGATCGGTTGGCGGCCACCTGAACCCGGCCCATCGCCCCGGCCGGACGGGCCGGCTGCTCCGGGGCAGCGGGGTTGCGTTGCTTCTGCACCGTCGGCTTCGGCGGCGCCGACCCCGACAGGTCGGGGAGCTCACTGGCGTATGCCTCCGGACGCGCGACCTCGGTGCGTTGCTCCGGACGATTCTGTGGCGCTTCGCTGTCGGGCCGCGGCGGCGGCGGTCCGGGTACGCCCGACATATCGGGCGCGGCCGAGCCGGTGATGAACCGGTTCACCCGGGCCTCGACACTCGACGACGGGGCTGCCGGCGGACGGGGCTGCCCTTCGCCGGCCGGTCGTTGTGGCGCACCGCCTTGTCGCGCCCGTGCCGCACCGCGCTGCCAGGGTGGAACCTCGCCGGATCCACCGTTAGCACCCGGTCCGGGTTGGCCCGGCTCGTTCGGTGCGCTCACCGCCACTCCTTAACTGTCCGCGTCGCCGCTCGACTCGTCGGATGCAGCGTCCAGCTCGGCCACTTCCTCCGTGCTGTCCTGCTCCTCGGCATTGCGGGCAATGGCTAACAGTGTGTCGCCCTCGCCCAGGTTCATCAAGCGAACGCCCTTTGTCTGGCGCCCGGCCTTGCGGACCTGTCGAGCAGCGGTGCGGATGACGCCGCCGCTCGAGGTGATGGCATACAGCTCGCTGTCTTCATCGACCACCAATGCGCCAACAAGACTGCCACGCCGCCGGTCGTATTGAATGGTCAGGATGCCTTTACCGCCGCGGCCCTGAGTCGTGTACTCCTCGATGGCGGTGCGTTTGGCATAACCACCCGCGGTCGCCACCAGCAGATACGTCCCCTCACGCACGACGTTGAGCGACAACAGCCGGTCGTCCTCGTTGAACCGCATGCCCTGTACGCCCGAGGTGGCCCGGCCCATCGGCCGCAGCGCCTCGTCGGTGGCCGAGAACCGGATGGACTGGCCGTTGGCCGAAACCAGCAGCAGATCCTCCTCGGCCGAGCACAGCACCGCGCCGACCAACTCGTCGCCCTCGCGCAGGTTGACCGCGACGATGCCGCCCGAGCGGTTGGAGTCGAAGTCGGTCAGCCTGGACTTCTTGACCAGGCCGTTCTTGGTGGCCAGCACCAGATAGGGCGCATCCTCGTAGCTCTTGATCTGAATGACCTGGGCGATGCGCTCCTCGGGCTGGAACGCCAGCAGGTTGGCGACGTGCTGCCCCCGTGCCGTCCGCGACGCCTCCGGTAGCTCGTAGGCCTTGGCGCGATAGACCCGTCCCTGTGTGGTGAAGAACAGGATCCAGTCGTGCGTCGACGAGACGAAGAAGTGCGCGACGATGTCGTCCTGCTTGAGACCGGCGCCCTGCACACCCTTACCGCCACGCTTCTGGCTGCGGTACAGGTCGGTCTTGGTCCGCTTGGCGTAACCGGTTTCGGTGATGGTGACGACGACGTCCTCGCGGGCGATCAGGTCCTCATCGGACACCTCCCCGTCGGAGGCGACGATCCGGGTGCGCCGGTCATCGCCGTGCTTCTCGGCGATCTCCGCGAGCTCGTCGCGCACGATCGCGCGCTGACGTTCCGGCTTGGCCAGGATGTCTTCCAGGTCCGCGATCTCGGCTTCGATCTTGGCCAGGTCGTCGACGATGCGCTGACGCTCCAGGGCGGCCAGGCGGCGCAGCTGCATGTCGAGGATGGCCTGGGCCTGGATCTCGTCGACGTCGAGCAACTCCATCAAGCCCACCCGGGCGACGTCAGCGCTCTCCGAGGCCCGGATCAACGCGATGACCTCGTCGAGGGCGTCGAGAGCTTTGACCAGACCGCGCAAGATGTGGGCCCGCTCGTTGGCCTTGCGCAACCGATAGGTAGTGCGCCGGACGATCACGTCGAGTTGGTGGGCGACGTAGTAGCGGATCATCTGGTCCAGGCGCAGCGTCCTGGGCACCCCGTCGACGATCGACAGCATGTTCGCGCCGAAGCTGGTCTGCAGCTGGGTGTGCTTGTAGAGGTTGTTCAGCACCACCTTGGCCACGGCGTCGCGCTTGATCTCGACGACGATGCGCAGACCCACCCGGTCACTGGACTGGTCCTCGATGTTGCTGATGCCGGTGAGCTTGCCGTCGCGGACCTGCTCAGCGATCGAGGTGATGAAGTTGTCGTGGTTGACCTGATAGGGCAACTCGGTGATGACGATCGACGTGCGGCCCCGCGAATCTTCTTCGATCTCAACCACACCGCGCATGCGGATCGAACCGCGGCCGGTGGTGTAGGCGTCGTGGATGCCGGAAGATCCGACAATCAGACCCGAGGTGGGGAAGTCCGGACCCTTGACCCGCTCACAGACCGCGGCCAGCGTGGTCTCTTCGTCGGCCTCGTGGTTCTCCAGGCACCAATAGACGGCCTCGGCCAGCTCCCGCAGGTTGTGCGGCGGGATGTTGGTGGCCATACCGACGGCGATACCGCCCGAGCCGTTGGCCAGCAGGTTGGGGAACCGGCTGGGCAGAACGGTCGGCTCTTGCACACGGCCGTCGTAGTTCGGAATGAAATCGACTGTCTCCTCGTCGATTTCACGCAGCATCTCCATGGCCAGCGGGGTCAGCCGGGCCTCGGTGTACCTCATGGCGGCCGCCGGGTCGTTACCCGGCGAGCCGAAGTTGCCCTGGCCGTCGACCAGGGGGTAGCGCAGCGACCACGGCTGGGCCATGCGTACCAGGGTGTCGTAGATCGACGAGTCACCGTGCGGGTGATAGTTACCCATCGTTTCGGCAACGGAGCGTGCCGATTTCGCGTGCCCACGATCCGGGCGGAAGCCGGAGTCGAACATCGCGTAGAGCACGCGGCGGTGCACCGGCTTGAGACCGTCGCGCACCTCCGGCAGCGCGCGCCCGACGATCACGCTCATCGCGTAGTCGATGTAGCTGCGCTGCATCTCCTGCTGGATGTCGACCGGTTCGATCCGGTCGCCGGCTTCATCGCCTGGGGGCAACGTGGTATCAGTCATGCGATTCCTCTTTGTGCTTAGGCGAGGTTAAACGTCAAGAAAGCGAACGTCTTTGGCGTTTCGGGTAATGAAGCTGCGGCGGGCTTCGACGTCTTCGCCCATCAGGATCGAGAACAGCTCGTCGGCTGCCGCGGCGTCGTCCAGCGTGACCTGCCGCAGCACCCGGACCGAGGGATCCATGGTGGTTTCCCACAGCTCCTTGGCGTCCATCTCACCCAGACCCTTGTAACGCTGGATGCCGTCGTCGACGTTGATCCGCTTGCCGGCCGCCTTACCCGCTTCGAGCAGTCCGTCGCGTTCCCGATCGGAGTAGGCGAATTCGGGATCGCTGCGCTGCCACTTCAGCTTGTACAGCGGGGGCTGCGCCAAGAAGATGTGTCCGTTCTCGACCAATGGCTTCATGAACCGGAACAACAGGGTCAACAGCAATGTCGAAATATGTTGTCCGTCAACGTCGGCGTCGGCCATCAGCACGATCTTGTGATACCGCAGCTTCTCGATGTCGAACTCGTCGTGAATGCCGGTTCCCAGCGCGGTGATGATCGCCTGCACTTCGGTGTTCTTCAGAACCCGGTCGATCCGGGCCTTCTCGACGTTGATGATCTTGCCGCGCAACGGCAGGATCGCCTGGAACATCGAGTCGCGGCCGCTCTTCGCCGAGCCACCAGCCGAATCACCCTCCACCACATACAGTTCGGACAGCCGCGGATCTGTGGAGCGGCAGTCGGCGAGCTTGCCGGGCAGACCGCCGATGTCCGTTGCACTCTTGCGCCGCACCAGTTCTCGGGCCTTGCGCGCGGCGATGCGGGCCTGCGCCGACGACACCGCCTTGTTCACGACGGTCTTGGCCTCGGTCGGATTCGCCTCGAACCAGTGGGTGAGCTGTTCGTTGCAGATCTTCTGCACGAACGACTTCACTTCGGTGTTACCGAGTTTGGTCTTGGTCTGACCCTCGAACTGCGGCTGGGAGACCTTCACCGAGATCACCGCGGCCAAGCCCTCGCGGATGTCGTCGCCGGTGAGGTTCGCATCCTTTTCCTTGAGCAGCTTCTTGTCCTTGGCGTACTTGTTGACCACCGTGGTCAGCGCGGCGCGGAAGCCCTCTTCGTGAGTGCCGCCCTCGTGGGTGTTGATCGTGTTGGCGAACGTGTGCACCGATTCCGAGTAGCCGGCGTTCCACTGCATCGCGATCTCGACCTCGTGGCCCACACCCTTGCCGTCGAAGTCGATGACGCTGGGCTGGATCGCATTCTTGGTGCGGTTGATGTGCTTGACGAAATCGACCAGGCCGCCGGGGTAGTGGAACACCCGGTGCTTGACCTTGTGGGTTCCCGCGGCGGTCTCGGCCGCCTTCTCTTCCGCGGACTTCGGCGCTTCGGCGGTGTCACTGACGACCTCGTCCACCACCTGTTCGGCGGTGACGCGTTCGTCGGTCAACTCGATCGTGAGGCCCTTGTTGAGGAAGGCCATCTCCTGCAGCCGGCGGGCGATGGTCTCGAAGTCATAGGTCGTGGTCTCGAAGATGTCGGGATCAGCCCAGAACCGGATGGTGGTGCCGGTCTTCTTCGTCTTCTCGCCCTGGCGCAGGGTGCCCGGCACCGACTTGTCGTAGGTCTGGAACCACTCGTAACCGTCGGTGCGGACGTCGGCTTCGAGGCGGCTGGAAAGCGCGTTGACCACCGACACACCCACGCCGTGCAGACCGCCGGACACCTGGTAGGCGCCCTCTTCGAACTTGCCGCCGGCGTGCAGCACCGTCATGACCACATCGATGGTCGGGATCCCGGTGGCGTGCATGGCGACCGGGATACCGCGCCCGTCGTCGGTCACCTCGACTCCGCCGTCTTCGAGGATGCGCACCGACACCGTGGTGGCAAAACCCGCCATCGCCTCGTCGACCGAGTTGTCCACGACCTCCCAGACCAGGTGGTGAAGTCCTCGTTCACCCGTCGAGCCGATATACATGCCCGGGCGTTTGCGAACCGCCTCCAGGCCTTCGAGGACTTTGATCGAGTCGGCACCGTACTGTTCGTTCGCAGCCACTAGCGGGACGCTCTCCTTGGGATTCGCAGGCGCACGATTCGTGACCGCGCGCGGGGTTCAATTCAGTCTACCGGTTGGCGCTCTTCGGACTGATTCTGTAGCCGCGTTTCTACACAGCTAGTTGCGCCGTGCACGGAATTTCTCGGATCGGCATACGTCCTGACGCTTGACGCACAAATCAGCGGGCGTCTCGTGGCCGTCAGCCGACTGTGGTAAAGGGGCCTCAGCCGTAGGTGTCGCGCGGGCCCCGCCCCGAGATATGTAGTGGACCCTTGCGCCACGACGGTGCCACCGGACCGGTGATCCTCAACGACTTCACGATGCCGTCGCCGACCGCGGCGGCGATCTTGGCCAGCAGTTGCGACTGAACCATCCGCAGTTGGGTCGCCCAGGCCGTCGATTCGGCCGCGACACTCAGCACGCCATCCCGCAGGGCCGTCGGCTCGGCATGCTCGGCAATCTGCTCGCCGACCACCGTCGCCCACTGCGCGAATACCGCCCCCTCGGCGACCTTGCTCGTCCAGCCGCGGGATTTGGCCAGGTCGTTGGCGGCGGTCCCGAAGGTCTGCGGGTCGCGACGATCCGGGCCCGGCCCAGACCAGGCGCGGCGGCTGCCGCGCTCCGCGCTGCGCCGCGCACCGGGGGAACGACGGCCGCGGCCTACCTCTTTACCCTGACTGCGCGCCGCACCGCGGGCTTCTTCGAGGGTGCGACGGACCAGGTCCATTCCGGTCAGACCGGCCAGGTGTTCCGGCGGCCCGGCTGGTTCGACGTTTTCGTCCTGCGGGTCGGTCATGAGGTCACCTCCGACATCCGGCCGCTGTCGTCATCACGCAGCGTAATCCCGATCCGGGTGGCATCCCAGTCTGTCGGGATGTCCTCTCCGACCGCGGCGGTGATCAGCACCTGCTCGGCATCGGCGGCCACACCGGCCAGTGCTCGGCGGCGAGCGTTGTCCAATTCGGCGAACACGTCATCGAGGATCAACACCGGCTCGCTGCCCTCGGTGCGCAGCAGTTCATAGGACGCCAACCGCAATGCCAGTGCCATGGACCATGATTCGCCGTGACTGGCAAACCCCTTGGCCGGCTGATCACCGAGCCGCAATTCCACATCGTCGCGGTGCGGCCCGACCAGGCACACGCCCCGTTCCAGTTCCGCGCCGCGCCGCGCGGCCAGCCCCGCCAACAGCGCTGCCTCCAGGTACTCGACGTCCTGGCCGGCGTCGGCGCCGAGGTCGACGCTACTGCGGTAGGCAATCGCCGCCGGCCGCGATGCGGGCGCTAACAATTGATATGCCTTCTCGACTTCCGGTGCCAGTAGATTGGTGAGTTCAATGCGGGCGGCCATCAACTCCGCGCCGTGCGTGGCCAGGTGACCGTCCCACACGTCGAGGGTCTCGAGCACACCGGCATCGCCCCGAAACCGTGCTCCGGCAGCAGATTTCAATAGAGCAGTGCGTTGCTTGAGCACCTTTTCGTAGTCCGCACGGATCGCGGCGACCCGGGGCCTGCGCACCGACGCCAGCTCATCGAGATACCGGCGCCGTTCCCCGGGATCGCCACGCACCAGCGCAAGGTCCTCGGGTGCGAACAGCACCGCGCGCACCGCGCCGAGTACCTCCCGGGTGCTGCGGACCGGAGACCGGTTCAGCCGCGCCTTGTTGGCTCGCCCCGCCGCGATCTCGATATCGACGGCGAGCTCGCGTCCCTCATTGACCACAATCGTCGAGATGACGGCGCGTTCGGCACCGGCCCGGATCAGCGGCGCATCGGTAGCCACCCGATGCGACCCGAGCGTCGCGCAATACCACAGCGCCTCAACAAGATTCGTCTTGCCGAAGCCGTTCTGCCCGACGAAGACCGTCCGGCCGGGAGCCAACTCGAGTTCGACGTGTTGCCACGACCGAAAGTCGCGTAGCGCCAGGTGCCGAACGTACATCGAGCCTCGTTATCCAGACACCGAGACCCGCTTGACGGCGTGTCCACCAAACTGGTTGCGCAATGCCGAGACAGCTTTCATCGTCGGCGAATCTTCTTGCCGCGAAGCGAACCTCGCGAACAGCGACGCGGCGATCACCGGCATCGGAACCCGGTGGCGGATCGCCTCCTCGACGGTCCAGCGACCCTCGCCGGAATCCTCGGTGTAGCCCGAGATCGCGTCGAAGGACGGGTCTTCGGCCAGCGCCTTGGCCAACAGCTGTTGAAGCCACGACCGCACGACGGTGCCATTGGTCCACGCCTGGATGACAGCCTGGGTGTCCTTGATCAGAGGTTCGGCGGCGAGTAATTCGTAGCCTTCGGCGTAAGCCATCATCAGTCCGTACTCGATACCGTTGTGCACCATCTTGGCGTAATGGCCGGCACCGACCGGGCCCGCGTGCACGAAACCGTCGGCCAGATCACCAGCGGGGCGCAGCGTCTCGAAGATCGGCATCACCCGGGCAACATCTTCGTCGCTACCGCCGACCATCAGGCCATAACCCTCGGTCAGACCCCAGATTCCGCCCGAAACCCCCGCATCCACAAATGAAATCCCTTTTACAGCAAGCATTTCGGCGTGTTTACCGTCTTCGGTGTATTTGGAGTTGCCACCGTCGACCACCAGATCTCCGGGGCTGAGGACCTCGGCCAGCTCGGTGATCGTGTCGTCGGTGATCGGGCCGGAGGGCACCATGACCCACACAACGCGGGGAGCGCCCAGGGCCTCAGCCAGGCCGGCCAGGCTGGGTACATCCGTCACCTCTGGTCTGGGGTCATACCCGACCACGTCATGACCGCCCTGGCGCAGCCGTTCGCGCATGTTGAAGCCCATTTTGCCAAGACCGACCAAACCCAACTGCATGTGTGCCTCTCTAGGTCAGCGGTCCGGATCAACCAGGTAGCCGGACCGGCATCAACAGGTATACGTAGTCGGTCTGAACGGCAGGGAACGGTCCGGTGCCTTCTACCTGTTCTTCGCCATTGGCCGGCCGCAGCACCGCGGGCCGGCTCGGGGTGGTGAAACCGAACGTCACGCGATCGGAATGTAGCGAGCCGAGGCCGTCGGTCAGGTACGTGGGATTGAAGGCGATCGTCAGCGATTCGCCGGCGAATTCGACCGGCAGGTCTTCCTCGGCGCGGCCGACATCGTCGGCACCTGCCGACAGTTTCAGCGCCCCGTCGCCGAACTCCATCCGCACCTGGGCACCACGATCGGCGACAAGCGCCACACGTTTGATCGCATCGGTCAGTTCGGCCACGCCCATGGTCGCGACGGCCGTGTGCTCGGCGGGCAGCAGCTGACGGAATTTCGGAAACTCCGCGTCGAGCAGGCGGGTGGTGCTGCGCTTGCCTCCGCTGCGGATACCGAGCAGGCCCTCTTTACCGACCGCCGATCCGGCGCCGAGCGCCAGGTGTACCTCGGCACCGGACGTTCCCGCCTTCGCGGCTTCGGCCAAGGTCTTGGCCGGCACCAGCACCGCGGCTTCCAGGCTCGGCGATGACGTGGACCACGTCAGTTCACGGACCGCCAACCGGAACCGGTCGGTAGCCGCCAAAACCACTGTCTCACCGGAAATCTCCACGCGAATCCCGGTCAGCATCGGCAAAGTGTCATCGCGTCCGGCGGCCACAGCAACCTGTCCGATGGCCTCGCCGAACAGGTCGGCCGAGATCACACCGGTTTCCTCCGGCAGCGCCGGCAGCGCCGGGTAATCCTCGACCGCCATGGTCGGCAGCGAGAATCGGGCGCTTCCGCACGTCAGCGCCACCCGGGTGCCCTCGACGGTGACATCAACGGGCTTGGCGGGAAGTGCCCTGGTGATGTCGGACAACAGCCGTCCGGACACCAAAACGCTTCCCGGAGAAGCGATTTCAGCTGGAACACGCACTTCGGCCGAGACTTCGTAATCGAAGCCGGAGATGGTCAAGCCCTCATCAGAGCCGGTGAGCAACACGCCGGCGAGCACCGGCACGGTCGGGCGGGTCGGCAGATTACGAGCAACCCAGGCCACCGCATCGGCGAAGTCCTCCCGCACCAGGCGGAACTTCAAGTCGGAGCCAACCGTCGTAGTTGCCACGTGCACACAGTCCCTTCATCACCCAATAACCCCGACCAGCGTCCACCCCGTGCGTAAAGCACGGGCCGGCGTGATCTGTGAGCGACAGCCGCAGAACGGCAGTCAGAAGAACAACCGTAGAGCGTCGGGCGCCATCTTGAAAGCTAATCGATCGGGGTGACAAGAGCACCGCGACACCGAGCCGGACGTCCTGTGAACCCGCTGCTCCCCAACGCTGTCTTCAAAGAAGAAAATGGGAGAGAGATAACGGCAACAGTAATAGGGCCTGTGCAACCTGTGGACCGACCCGTCGATCGCCTGCTCCGGTGTGGTGACGGCATGTGCATCAGTTGTGTATGACTGGTGGTGAATCACAGGGCGCGTGTGCACAGCCGTGAGTTGTTCGTTGTCATTCGGGTACTTCGGCGGAGTTGGCCGGTGTTGTCCACAACGGTGTGCACAAGCCGGGAGTGTGACCACTGGTACGACAGTGACCAAAGTTTTTTTGCGGAGATGACCAAAAAAGTGGGATCTCAGCGCTTGGAACGCTGACGGATCCGTGTCGTGAGCTCCTTGACGTGATCGAAGACCTCACGCCGATGGGCCATTTCGCCACGAATCTTCTTCTCGGCGTACATGACTGTGGTGTGGTCACGGCCGAACGCCTGCCCGATCTTGGGCAGCGACAGATCCGTGAGTTCCCGGCACAGATACATGGCGATCTGCCGGGACTGGGCCAGCGCCCGGGTCTTTCCGGGGCCGCGCAATTCCTCGACGGTGGTGTCGAAGTACTCGGCGGTGGCCGCCATGATGGCCGCGGTGCTGATCTGCATGGTGCCGGCGTCGGCGATGAGATCCCGTAGCACGATCTCGGCGAGCGCTTTGTCGATCGGAGTCTTGTTCAGCGAGGCGAAGGCGGTGACGCGGATCAGCGCGCCCTCGAGCTCGCGGATATTGCGCTCGATGCTGCTGGCGATGAGTTCCAGAACATCGTCGGGAACATCGAGGCGTTCCATCTGAGCCTTCTTGCGAAGGATGGCGATGCGCGTCTCCAACTCCGGCGGCTGTACGTCGGTGATCAAGCCCCACTCGAACCGGGTGCGCAACCGGTCTTCAAGTGTCGCCAGCTGTTTCGGCGGCCGGTCGGAGGAGATGACGATCTGCTTGTTGGCGTTGTGCAGCGTATTGAAGGTATGGAAGAACTCTTCCTGGATACCTTCCTTGCCTTCGATGAACTGGATGTCGTCGACCAGCAGCACGTCGATGTCGCGGTAACTGCGCTTGAACGCCACCTTGCGGTCGTCGCGCAGAGAGTTGATGAAGTCGTTGGTGAACTCTTCGGTCGAGACGTACTTCACCCGCATCCCGGGGAACAGCCGCTGGGCGTAATTGCCTGCCGCGTGCAGTAGGTGGGTCTTACCCAGACCGGACTCGCCCCAGATGAACAACGGGTTGTAGGCACGTGCCGGCGCTTCGGCGATCGCGAGTGCGGCGGCGTGCGCGAACCGGTTGGAAGCGCCGATGACGAACGTGTCAAAGGTGTAGCGCCGGTTGAGACTGATGCCCGGTGCCTCAGCGGACGGGTTGCTGCGCGGGCGTTCGATGAAGTAGCTCGGCCAGGTTTCGTGTGCGCTGGCCAGCGCTTCGCGGTCCTCGTCGACCTCGTCCAGGTCGGTGTCGATGGCCGCGACCTCCGGCGCCGCGACTTCCTCTTCTACTTCCAGATCGGGCGGGGCGATCCGTACACCGAGTTCGACCCGCTGGCCGAGCCGCCGGCTGAGGGCGTCGACGATCTGGGTCCGTAGGTGCCGTTCGATCTCGTTCTGGACGAAACTGCTCGGCACCGACAGCAGTGCGAAACCCTCGGCGATGGTGAGCGGCTGGACCAGTTTGAGCCAGGCGCGTTGTTGCGGAGTCAGCGGTGCATCGCCGCCAGTGCCATTACTGAGGCGTGAGTCCGCAGTTCCGTCGCCGTTCAGCTCGGCGACGACCGAGCTCCACACCGTGGCGAACGCTGAACCGGGATCTTCGGTCAACGACAGATCCCCCTGGTCCGATCGGGCAAATTCCAAAATGCAAAGAAGACGACAACAGATCTGTCCACATAGTTATCCACAGGTGTGGACAGGACAGTCGTCCTCGCCTTGCAGCTTATCGGCGCAGGAACTCGGGCCGGCAGTTAATCCGAGCAATCGGTGTCGTGTGGACTTCCGCCGGTCTGTGCCCCCGCTAGTTGATTGGCGTGCCGCCCGGTACTGAAGCGGCTTTGGCAGAAGCTAACAGTTTTCCGGGCGGGTGCCAACCGTTCTGCAACATTCGGATCACGTTGATATAACGGCGCGGGCGCCGACGGTGACGGTTGTGACAGCTGGGCCGTGGTTGTCCTGGAACCCGCGGGATCCGGGCGGTGATCGAGCGCACGACAAGGCGGTTTGACCAGGGGAAGTGAGGTCAGTACCCTCGAACAGTCGCCCGTACGTGGCGATACGGCTGCGACCGGGATTCGGGACCGCGCCGGTTTCGAGCGAGACCAGAGCTTACCAACGGCAGTCGCGCTCGTCTGGGTACACACGCAAGCGTGTACACCGGACGGCGACCGCCATACGACGAGGAGATATAGCCGTGGCCAAGGGCAAGCGGACCTTCCAGCCGAACAACCGGCGCCGGGCGCGGGTTCATGGCTTCCGTCTGCGTATGCGCACCCGTGCCGGGCGCGCGATCGTGACGGGCCGGCGCCGCAAGGGGCGCCGTTCACTGACTGCCTGATCCACGAGATCAGGCAGCGTGCTCCCGGCTCAGTTCCGGATGACACGGTCTGCGGAGTTCGGCGCCACCATCAAGCACGGGGTGCGAGCGGCGCAGCCGGACATCGTCGTGCACGCGCGGCGTGAGTCCGATACCGAAGGTGGACCCCGGATCGGTCTGGTCGTCGCGAAATCCGTCGGCAACGCCGTGCAACGGCATCAGGTGTCCCGACGGTTGCGGCATGTAGCCAAGGCAGTTCTCCCGGAACTCACTTCTGCCGACCGGGTGGTGATCCGTGCCTTGCCCACCAGCCGGCAGGCGGTTTCGGCCCGGCTCGAACAGCAGCTCCGAACCGGCGTTCGCCGCGCCCACGATTTGATGGAGAAAGCCCGGTGACCCACCTTCCAGTCCGGGCGCTGGTCTTCCTCATCGAGCTCTATCGCCACACCATCTCGCCACTGCGATTGCCGACGTGCCGGTTCACCCCGACGTGTAGTCAGTATGCCGTGGATGCGCTGACCGAGTACGGGTTGATCCGGGGGAGTTGGCTCACCTTGATCCGGCTGGGGAAGTGTGGACCGTGGCATCGGGGAGGATGGGATCCAATACCCGAGCGGTGCCCGCAGGCGCCCGGGGCCGATGTCGAATACGACAGCAGGAGCATGAATGTTTAACTGGTTCAGCCTGGACATCATCTATTACCCGGTGTCGGGGATCATGTGGCTCTGGTACAAGCTGTTCGCGTCCTTCCTCGGCCCGAGTAATTTCTTCGCCTGGGCGCTGTCGGTGATGTTTCTGGTGTTCAGCCTCCGCGCACTGCTGTACAAGCCGTTCGTCCGCCAGATCCGGACGACCCGGCAGATGCAGGAGCTGCAGCCACAGATCAAGGCGCTGCAGAAGAAGTACGGCAAGGACCGCCAGCGGATGGCGCTGGAGATGCAGAAGCTTCAGCGCGAGCACGGGTTCAACCCGATCCTCGGCTGTCTCCCGATGCTGGCGCAGATCCCGGTGTTCCTGGGGCTGTTCCACGTGCTGCGGTCGTTCAACCGGACGCAGGGCGGCTTCGGTCAGATTCAGCTGAGCGTCGAGCAGAACCGCGCCACCGGCAACTACTTCTTCAGTCCGACCGATGTGGCGAACTTCCTCGACGCTCACCTGTTCGGAGCGCCACTGGGCGCGACCATGATCCAGCAGCACGGGCTCGACGCGTTCACCGAATTCAACCGCGGCGCTGTCATCGCGGTCGGCGTGCCGATCATGATCCTGGCCGGCATCGCAACCTACTTCAATAGCCGCGCGTCGGTCTCGCGCCAGAGCCCCGAGGCCGCAGCCAACCCGCAGACCGCGATGATGAACAAGCTCGCGCTGTACGTCTTCCCGCTTGGCGTGGTGGTTGGCGGACCCTTCCTGCCACTCGCCATCATCATGTACTGGCTTGCCAACAACATCTGGACCTTCGGTCAGCAGCACTACGTGTTCGGCAAGATCGAGAAGGAAGAAGAGGCGAAGAAGGAGGAGGCGCTGGCTCGCCGCGCGGCGAACGCACCGGCGCCGGGGGCCAAGCCGACCAAGCCGAAAAAGACTGCGGCGCCGGCCAGCAACGGCTCGTCGGCTGCCGACGAGGACGACGCGGCTATTGCCGACGCGGACACCGATTCCGATTCGGGGTCGGAGAAGCCAGCCGATGGCGGCCCGACGAACCGCACACCGCGCCCGGGAGCGCGGCCCAAGAAGCGTAGGCGTTGACCGGAGATCGCTCCGGCGAAAGAGGGAGAGACACATGGCGGAAGCAGATATCACCGACGTGACCGAATCTGACGCAGAGGTCCGTGAGGGCGTGGACAACCAGTCGGAAAAGGGTGACGACTTGGAGGAGCGGCTCGTCGCCGAGGGCGAGATCGCCGGCGACTACCTGGAGGAGCTGCTCGACCTGTTGGACTTCGATGGCGACATCGATCTCGACGTCGAGGGCAACCGTGCAATCGTGAGCATCGACGGTGGCGAGGATCTGTCGAAGTTGGTCGGCCGTAAGGGCGAGGTCCTCGACGCGTTGCAGGAGCTGACCCGGCTGGCCGTGCACCAGAAGACGGGGGAGCGCAGTCGGCTGATGCTGGACATCGCAAACTGGCGTCGTCGTCGTCGCGAGGAACTGAGCGCACTGGGTGAAAAGGTGGCCCACCGCGTGCTCGAGACTGGCGATCGTGAAGAGTTGGCACCGATGACACCGTTCGAGCGCAAGATCGTGCACGACGCCGTTGCGAGTGTCGAGGGCGTGCATAGCGAGAGTGAGGGCGTGGAGCCCTCACGCCGCGTCGTCGTCCTGAAGGGCTGAAGTTACATCGATGTAGTTCTAGCTTCGGCGGCCGAGAAGACCGGAGGATGTTTCACGTGAAACATGGCGTTGCGCCCCCACCTCCGACGGCCGCCGAAGTCGTTTTTGGAGACCGGGTCAGCCTGGCTCAGCGCTACGCGGATCTACTCGCCGGCCCGGGCGTTGAACGGGGATTGATCGGTCCACGCGAAGTGGACCGGTTGTGGGAACGACACATCCTCAACAGCGCCGCGGTTGCCGAACTCATCCATCCGGACGAGCGGGTGCTCGATATCGGAAGTGGGGCGGGCCTGCCCGGCCTGCCAATCGCGATCGCTCGGCCCGATGTCCACGTCGCTCTGATTGAGCCGATGCTTCGCAGGACCGAGTTCCTCGAGGAGACGGTGACGGCGCTGGGCCTCCCGGTGGAGATCGTCCGTGGCCGGGCAGAGGAGCCGGATGTTCGCTCGCGAGTCGGGGGAGCGGACGTGGTCGTCTCCCGGGCCGTCGCTTCGCTCGACAAGCTGACCCGGTGGAGCCTCCCACTGCTTCGTCCGGGCGGTCGCATGCTTGCCATGAAGGGCGGGCGGGCGGAGGAGGAAGTGGTCGAGGGGCGGCGCGGCATGACGTCGTTAGGCGCAACCGATGTGAGGGTGATGAGATGTGGCGAGAGCTATTCGGATCCACCCGTGACCGTGGTGATCGCGGTGCGGGGGGAGCGAGTGCCAGGCGGGAAACGGCCCACGCGAACGTCCGAGAGAAGAGGATCATGACTGTCCCACCGAACCCCGATTCTGCGGGGGCCGCGGACGCCGATGTTTCACGTGAAACATGGAACACGCCCGATGACTTCGAGACGCCGATCGGCGCCGCGGCTGAACGCGCGATGCAGGTTCTCCACACGGTCGCCGGCCAGCTGCCACGACCGGGCCGCCGCCGCGTGTTCACGGTGGCCAACCAGAAGGGCGGCGTGGGGAAGACGACGACCGCGGTGAACCTCGCCGCCGCCCTCGCGGTCCAAGGACTGAAGACCTTGGTGATCGATCTCGATCCGCAGGGCAATGCCAGCACCGCGTTGGGGATCGCCGATCGGCAGTCCGGCACACCGTCGTCGTACGAAGTTCTCCTCGGCGAGATTCCGCTACAGGCCGCGATTCGGCAGAGCCCGCACAGTCCCCGGCTGTTCTGCGTGCCGGCGACGATCGACCTGGCCGGCGCAGAGATCGAACTTGTCAGCATGGTCGCCCGAGAGAACCGGTTGCGCAACGCGCTGGCCGCACTCGATGACTCCGACTTCGACTACGTCTTCATCGACTGCCCGCCGTCACTGGGACTGCTCACCATCAACGCGCTCGTCGCGGCGCCCGAAGTGTTGATCCCGATCCAGTGCGAGTACTACGCGCTGGAGGGTGTTTCACAGTTGATGAGGAACATCGAGATGGTGCGCGCCCACCTCAACCCGCGACTGACCGTGTCGACCGTTGTCCTCACGATGTACGACGGCCGGACAAAGCTGGCCGACCAGGTCGCCTCCGAGGTGCGGCGGTTCTTCGGTGAGAAAGTGTTGGGGACCGTGATCCCGCGGAGCGTCAAGGTATCGGAAGCGCCCGGCTACAGCATGACGATCATCGATTACGATCCCGGCTCACGCGGTGCGATGAGCTATATCGACGCCAGTAAAGAGCTCGCGCAACGGGCGACCCCGGCATAAGTGGAGGCACACATGTCATCGAAGAGCAAGGGCGGCCTCGGTCGCGGGCTGGCATCGCTGATCCCGACCGGGCCCGCGGACGGCGGTCCGCGGCTGGGTGACGCGGCGGCCGACGTGGTGATCGGGGGAGCCCCGCTGAACGTCGACAGCGTGGGAGCGATCTACCGGGAGATCGACCCCTCGGCCATCGAACCGAATCCTCGCCAGCCGCGCCAGGTCTTCGACGAGGAGACACTCGCCGAACTGGTGCACTCCATTCGCGAGTTCGGCCTCATGCAGCCGATCGTCGTGCGCGCGGTTCCGAAGTCGGCCCCGGGAGCGCCCGCGCGCTACCAACTGGTGATGGGGGAGCGGCGCTGGCGCGCTGCCCAGGCGGCAGGCCTCGCGACCATCCCGGCGATCGTGCGGGAGACCGCCGAAGACAACCTGTTGCGCGACGCACTCCTGGAGAACATCCACCGCGTTCAGCTGAACCCGTTGGAAGAAGCGGCCGCCTACCAACAGCTGCTCGAAGAGTTCGAAGTCACCCACGATGAACTGGCCGCGCGCATCGGCCGGTCGCGTCCGGTCATCACCAACATGATTCGGTTGCTGCGGCTACCGATTGCCGTACAGCGGCGGGTGGCCGCCGGCGTGCTCTCGGCCGGGCACGCGCGGGCACTCCTGTCCCTCGAGGGCGGCCCGGAAGCTCAGGAGGAGCTGGCCGCGCGGATCATCGCCGAGGGGTTGTCGGTGCGGGCCACCGAGGAGGCGGTCACCCTTGCGAATCGGTCGGAGGCCAAGGCACCGACCACCCCCCGCCGCAAGCCGATTCAGATGCCCGGGCTCCAGGACGTCGCCGAGCGGCTGTCGAGCACCTTCGACACTCGGGTGACGGTGAGCCTCGGCAAGCGCAAAGGGAAGATCGTCGTCGAATTCGGCTCCGTCGACGATCTGCAGCGCATTGTCGACATGATGAACCGGCCCGGAGCCTGAAAATCTAGGTACG
Organism: Mycolicibacterium rhodesiae JS60; assembly: GCA_000230935.2. Lineage (GTDB taxonomy): Bacteria > Actinomycetota > Actinomycetes > Mycobacteriales > Mycobacteriaceae > Mycobacterium > Mycobacterium rhodesiae_B. The sequence goes on along the minus strand of AGIQ01000002.1, from coordinate 378,959 downwards.
GCGATACCGGCTAGTTCCGTCACAGTGACGCCAACGTCCGACAGCATTCGCTGCCGAACCCGTCGAGCGAGGAATCGCGCAGTGCTCCAACGCTTTTCGCTAGTCAGAGGCCGCCAATACGGTTGCCGGGGCACCACTGGCACGTTGGGTGTCGCCTCTCCTATTCTGGAGGGGCTGTTGTGCGTGTTTGCACCGTGTGAAAGCCGGGGAGGCTAGTGTCCGTTCGCATCATGCCGCTGCGGCTCGAGGCGTTCGAGCAATTGCCGAAGCACGCCCGCCGGTGTGTGTTCTGGGAACTCGACCCCGCGACGCTCAGCGCCGGGGATTACCTTCCCGACCCCGAGTTCGAGAAGGAAGCGTGGCTGTCGATGGTCATGCTGGAGTGGGGCTCCTGCGGTCAGGTCGCCACCAGGGCGCCGGCCGACGGAACGGAGTCCGATCACGAGGCACCGTGCCTCGGCTACGTGCTCTATGCGCCCCCGCGGGCGGTGCCGCGTGCGGCCCGCTTCCCGACCGGACCGGTCAGCGCGGACGCAGTGCTGCTGACGTCGATGGGCATCGAGCCTGGGCAGACTGACGGGCTGACACACTCCTTGATCAGCCAAGTGGTCACCGAACTCGTCCGCCGCGGCGTGCGGGCGTTGGAGGCGTTCGGCCGCACCGCCGACGCCACCGAACTACTCGATGTCGATGCCGCTGATCCAGAGTTGCGCCAGGCCATCGAAGCGCTGGGGGATTGTTCCTTCGACCAGTGCATGATCGGTGCCGACTTTCTGATCGACGCGGGGTTCACCGTCGTCGCCCCGCACCGGTACTTCCCGCGGCTGCGGCTCGAACTCGACAAGGGGCTGGGCTGGAAGGCCGAAGTCGAGGCAGCCTTGGAGAGGTTGCTCAAGAGTGCCCAACTGCAGGAGCCGGTTGGCGCCGGCGCGGAGGTTCGGAGCTGACGACCTAGAGAGCTGGGCGGGCCTGTTCGACCGACAGCTCGTGGGCGAGCAGTTCGGCGAAGGTGAAAGTGCCTGTGGGGCGGTCGTTCTTGCCCAACAGATACAGGCGCTTGACTGCGGCCAGGATCCCCTCGGCAATGGAGTCGCGAGCCTGGTTGGTCACGAGCATCGAGCGGTCCCGTGGGTTGGTGATATAGCCGACGTCGACCTGAACGGTGGGCATTCTGGTCAGTCGCAACAGGTCCCAGGTTCGGCCGTGGGTGCGGCAATCACGTAATCCGGTGCGCGCCACCACTTCTCGCTGAATGAAGTCGGCAAGGTTGCGGCCGATCGTGGACACCGAGCCGTGTGAGCTGCCGAAGTAGAACGACGCCACGCCGTTGGCCGATGGACTTGGCTGGGTCTCACAGCGCAGGCTGATCATCAGATCCGCGCCGACGGTGTTGGCGGTGGCAGCGCGCTCGGCGTCCAGCGGGCTGCGATTGGCCGGCCGGGACAGGAAGGTCTCCATGCCGATCGCCGTCATCCGGCCTTCCAGCCGACTTGCCAAGTCCCACAGGATGTCTGCTTCGCTGATCGGCCCGCCGGGGCCGTTGGTGATCGGCCCGTGGTCGTCGCCACCGCGGCCCGGATCGATGATGATCCGCTTCCCCGAGAGCCGGGGCCCCGAACGGCGGACCAGCTCTTCTTCGCGGATGGCGTGCAGCGAGCCGCCGGTCACCCGGGAACCGAGAAAGTACAAGGAGCGCAACGTTTCCGGGCCACAGATACCGTCGGCGGCCATTCCGTACTCGCGCTGGTAGGACATCAGCGCGTTGTGCGTCTGCAAGCCGAAGTAACCGTCGACCAACGCGGTGTAGAAGCCGAGTTCCTGCAGCTTGGACTGCAGCGTGGCCACATCGTCGCCGTACATGGGGGCGCCGAACTGGTGAACCAGGGTCCGCGCCCCGAGTCGGTACGAGGCTTCCTTCAGCGCACGGTAGGTGGCCTCGCCGACGATCCCGTCGACGAGCAGCCCGCGCCGCTGTTGAAAGTCACGTACCGCGTGGTCGAGGTCGGCGTCGAACAGGTCGGCCGCCACATGCCTTCCGGTGGTGAAATTCTCGTCGGGGTTGTCCACCAGGCCCAGGGCAGCCAGCGCCGTGCGGATTTCGACGACGGCGCTGCTGCGGTCACCACGGCGCAAGACATCACCTCGGCCGCTCCGGTTCCAGGAGGCATCGCCCCCGGCACCGTGGCGAAGACTCGACATACAGGGCCCTTCGGTCACCGTTTGTCAGCTAGCTATCTCAAGCCCTGACGATTGCACACAGGCTAGGAGGCATTCTCTCAGAAGCCTGCCGCATTCCGGAAAACGGCAGGCGACGCCCCCTGTAACGGAATCGTCTCGGTCTCGACGCGTTAGACGATGTCGGCGATCTCGCGCAGCAGGGCCGCCTTGCCCTTGGCGCCGACGATCCGCTTCACCGGCTGACCGTCCTTGAACAGGATCATCGTCGGAATCGAGACCACCTGGAAGTCGCGGGCGGTCGCCGGGTTGGCGTCGACATCGAGCTTGGCCACCGTCAGCGAACCCGCTTTCTCGGTGGCGATCTCCTCGAGGACGGGGGCGACCATCCGGCACGGACCGCACCAGGTGGCCCAAAAGTCAACGAGCACAGGGGTATTGCTGGAAAGGACGTCCTGGCTGAAGGAATCGTCGGAGACCGTTACGGTCGCGCCGCCGTCGCTCATTGATGTGCTCCAATCATCTCGGTGTTTGCAGTGTCGTCGGCATCGGCCAGCCAGCGCTCGGCATCGATCGCGGCCGAACAGCCCATTCCCGCGGCGGTGATGGCCTGCCGGTAGGTGTGGTCCACCAGATCGCCGGCGGCGAACACGCCGTCCAGCGACGTCGCGGTGGTGCGGTCGCGAACCAGCACGTAGCCCTCCGGATCGAGGTCCACCGCACCGCGCACCAGCTCGGAGCGCGGATCGTGGCCGATCGCGACGAACACACCCGTCACCGGCAGGGTGGATTCCTCGCCGGTGAGCACGTTGTGCACGCGCAGGCCCGACACGGTGGTGTCGCCTTCGACGGCGTCGACGGCGGTGTTGGTCAGGAAGGTGATCTTCTCGTTCTCGCGGGCGCGCTCGAGCATGATCTTGGAGGCCCGGAACTCGTCGCGGCGGTGCACCAGGGTGACGCTGCGGGCGAAGCGAGTGAGGAACGTCGCTTCTTCCATGGCCGAGTCGCCACCGCCGATGACGGCGATGTCCTGGTCCTTGAAGAAGAAGCCGTCGCAGGTCGCACAGGCGCTGACGCCGCGGCCCAGCAGCTCCTGCTCGCCGGGAACACCGAGGTAGCGGGCCGCCGCCCCCATCGCGAGGATGACCGAACGGGCGAGGTGAGTCTCGCCGTCGCCGGTCACCACCTTCTTGACCGGGCCGTCCAGCTCGACCGACTCGACGTCTTCCATCCGCAGGTCGGCCCCGAAGCGCAGGGCCTGTTCGCGCATCTCGTCCATCAATTCCGGACCGGTGATGCCTGAGCGAAAGCCAGGGAAGTTCTCCACCTCGGTGGTGGTCATCAACGCACCGCCGAAGGAGGTGCCTTCGAAGACGAGGGGATTCAGCTGTGCGCGGGCGGTGTAGATGGCCGCTGTGTAGCCGGCGGGGCCTGATCCGATGACGATGACGTCATGAACTGGGGTGGCGCTCATACCAGCCTTTCTGCCCGGTCCCGGGCTGCAGGAGAATCACCTGCACATCGGGTGCCTTATGGGCACCAGGTCAAACAACAGGGTAGGCCGCACTGTTCCCGGCCGTGCACTATGGGCGGCGCACGGTGGTGTCGGCGATCAAACCGGTGTTCACCGAGCTGCATGTTGCAGCGACGGTCACCCCGATGATCACGTCTGGCTGGTCGCCGGGCAACACCAGGACAACGGCCGGCGTGCCGTCGACCTGCAGCGTCGTGGCCCCCAGTACCTGCACCGAACCGGGATAGCCCAGCGCGCTCAGGCATGCGGACCGGCGCTTGGGGTCGGCGAGTGGGCCGAAGTCCGGGCTGCGGGCGATGAGGCCGTTGAGCTCGCGGCTGGATATCGGCATCTTAGGCGTGACGGTGATCATGCTGGCGCTGGTCAGGGTGCTGGTGGTGGGGTTGGACGACCCGAGCAGCGCCGCGGTCCCGACGCCGACGGCCGTCAAGACAGCCGCGGCGCCGACACCGGCCGCGATGAGGCGGCCTCGCCGGATGCCCGGGTGTCGGGAGTGGGCGGCCGGGCCGGTGGATGCCGGGTCGACGGTATGCGATGGCTCCACCTGACCAGTGTGCCGGGTCAGATCCGTTGCACGGTCACGTCAGGCCAGCAGCCCGGCCAGCCGTGCCCGCCCGCGAGCGCAGCGGCTCTTGACAGTGCCCTCGGCGACACCGAGCAGTGCCGCGGCGTCGGCCACCGAATAACCGTGCATATCGACCGCCAGCACCGCCGCCCGCTGCTCGGCGGGCAGTCGCATCAACGCGCGGCGCACTACCAGCACGGTGTCCACCTGAGATGTCCGATCCGCGACGGCCGTGTCGTCGCTGAGCGGGGTCGTCGGTTGTGCGCGGCGCAGCCGGTCCAGGCAGGCGTTGATGACGATGCGATGCAACCAGCTGCCCACGGCGGCGTCGTGCCGGAACGAGGCCGCGCCGCGGTGCGCGGCCAGCATGGCGTCCTGCATCGCGTCGGCGGCGTCTTCCGGGTTGCGGGTGGTTCGGCGGGCCAGCCGGTACAGCCGGCGCTGGTGGCGGCCGATCAGCTCCTCGAATGCGTAGCGGTCGCCGGCGACGTGGGCGGCCAGCAGGTCGGAGTCGCTGCGAACGACGGTCGGACCGAGAAAGCTGAGCATGGCCGGACGGTATTGAAACCGCCGTAGTCAGGCACTTCACCCGCGGCGAACCCTGTTGAGAACCTAGGAGGCGGCCTTGACGGTCAGCCCGGAGATCTCGGTCTTGTTCTTGCCGTCGGTGGTGCCCATCGTGGAGATCCACACCACCAGATACGTGGTCGGCTCCTTGGCATTGACCTGAATCGTGTTGGCGCCCGGCTGCAGTGAGGTGGCCTGGGTCAGCACCGTGGTGTCGTCGAGGGTGGTCGGATTGGCCGACGACGCTGAGCGGATCTGCACCTGGGTGCCGGTGCTGGGCACCGTCAGCGACACGCTACCGACAGTGGTCGGCTGCGGCAGCTGCAGCAGCAACCCGACCCCGTTCTTGAAGTTGGGGAACGGATTGGGGTCGGTGTAGGTGTCCGTCGGCCAGCCGGTGCCGGGGCCACCACTGACGGCCAGGTCCGCCTTGTCGGGGTTATCGGCACCGCCGCCCGGTGAAAAGACGGTCACTTTAACGGGTTTGACGGTGCTACCGCTGGCCGCGCTGTCCTGAGTCTGCGATGTCGACGGGTTCAGGCCGAGCTGATCACCCTTGAGGCCGCCGCCCACGTCACCGAAGATGCTGCTGAGCACGGAAGCCAGCACGATCAGGGCGATCACCAGGATGCCGGCGCCGACCCCCACGCCGATCAGCAGATTGCGCTTGCGCCGAGCCGCCGCTTCGGCGTCGGGTGCGGCATCGGCCGCTGACGGTAGCGAGCCGACGGGTTCGACGGGCTCGATCAGGTCGGTGCGATCGGCCACCGCAGTGGCCTGTTGCAACAGATTCAAAAGTGTTGGGGCCGAACGGATACCACCACCAGCCTGCACCGAGCGGGCGGCTGCGGCCGAGATCTGGAAGGGGATCGCGCCGTCGAGCGCGCGAGGCTCCAGCGGTACACCGGCGGGGTCGGTTTCGGCCGGCTGCATACCGCTGGGTGCGCCCTTCTCCGGCAGCGGCCACCGATCGACCAGCAGGGCATACAACGCCGCGCCGATCCCGCGGATGTCGTCCTCAGGGGTGGCGTCGGGCATCGTCGCGGGAAACGCCAGCGCGACATCACCTTCGATGCTGACTCGCACCCGGCTCGGGTGGTCGATGGACAGCGCCACGCCCTGGCCGTGGGCGGCATCGGCCGCGGCGGCCAGCGACTGGACGGCCCGTGCGCCGCCGATGGCCGACGGCGAGGTGTCGGCCACCTCCTTCAGCGACCCGCCGCGGATCCACTCCGAGACCACCAAGCCGCCGGACCCGGTGTTGGCGACATCGAGCACCCTGGCGATGCCCGGCCGCTCGACACGGCTGAGTTTCAGTGTGCGGGAAAGGATTTCCTGCACCTGCGCGTCGGTCATGGTGCGGTCGGGATCGACGAAGGTCAGTGCGACCTGCCGGTCGAGCGCGGTGTCCAGCGCCTGCCAGAACTGCAGTCCGGGCGGGCCGCCGTGGAACACCAGCAGCCGGTAACGCCCGCCGGCGATGCTGGCGCCGGGAATGAGGTGGCTCTCGTCATCGTCGGCGGTGGATTCCATGGCCGGTTCGCTTCCACCATCAGCTGGCGGAGCCGCCGGTGCGACCGTGCCGACCTGGACCTCGGCCGGCACATCTGGCTGGAAGTCGCCGGCTGCCTGGCGCGGGATCTTGGTGGTCGCGTCGCCGGTGGGATCGGCGGGAGGCATGCCCGAGGGTCGGTCGTCCACCTCCGGTCCTTTCCCCGTCGCGTCCGCGGTTCCATACGAATTGCTGTGCTCAGGGTACGTGACCGGGGTCCGGACCTGCGGCCGGTCGAGCGCAGCGACGGCTGTGGCGACTACCGGCGGGGTCCGGGTGATGCGCCGTTTGACCGCGCCCCAGGCGGCGATCGCGTCCGGAACCCGCGCGGCCAGCATCACCGCGCCGAGGATCGGCAGCATGATCAGGCCGAGTACCAGCAGCCGCAGCAGTGATCCGACGCCGCCGCCATGCTCGGTCAGTACCCGCAGACCCAGCAGCCGGTCGACGACGTAGGCGATCAACCCGGCAAGCAGCGATGCGGCCGTGGTGACCAGGATCGTGCGAATCACCTCGAGGTCGAGCAGTGTGCGTCGCGGCGGCTTCAGTGCCCGGTGCAGGAGCAGATGACCCAGAATGGCGCCGGCCAGGAATCCGATGCCGTTGGCCAGGCCCAGGTAGCCGGCGACCAGTTCCTTGTCGTCGGTCAGATGCGGTGCCGCCAACGATGCCGCGATCTTGACGGCGGTGATCGCGATGATGATGACGATGGGCGTCCACGGTTGTTCGCGGGCGTAGAACACCCGCAGCTGCAGCAGCACCAGCGCGTAGGGGATCAGCGTGAACGCCGACAGGCTGATGGCCATGCCCAGGTAGTTCGCGTCGACCTCGCCGAACTTGCCGTAGGCGAACAACGCGCTACCCATCGCCGGGCCGCCGACCGTCATGAACGCCACGATCGGAATGAGGGTCACCATCGTCAGTCGCGTGGCCAATGACAGGTCGGCCAGCACCGCCGGACCGTTGTCGGCGGCCGCGTTGCGGCTCAGTCGCGGCATCACGACCGTCAGCACGGTGACGCCGATGATGCCGAACGGCAGCATCAGCACCAGCCAGGTGTAGTTGTAGATCGCCGGGCCGGATGCCGCCGCGGTACTGGCGATCCGGTTGACCACCACCAGGCCGATCTGGCTGATCAGCACGTACAGCACCATGGCGCCGGCCATGGTGCCGAACCGCTTGAGCCGATCGTCGATACCCCACAGCGGGCGCAGGCTGATCCGTTCGGCGCGGATGGCAACGAACAGCACCGCCGTTTGGGCCACCACACCCAGCGGAATTCCGATGCCCAGTACAAGAAGTTTGGCGTTGCCCATATGCACCGGATCCACCGAAAGCTCGCCCGGCACGAGCACATACAGCACCAGGGTGGCGATGGCGACCACGTTGTTGACGACCGGAGCCCAGGCGGTTGGCCCGAATACGTTGCGGTTGTTGAGGATTGCCATGAAGACAGACGACAACCCGTAGAAGACAACCTGTGGCAGAAGCAGATACGCGAACGCGGTGGTCAGTTCTTGGTTGACCTGAGGATGACTGCCCAGCATCAGGCGCACCAGCAGCGGCGCACCGGCCACCGCCAGCACCGCGACGACCAGCAGCAGCGTGGTCGCCAGGGTGACCAGTCGCCGGACGAAGGCCTCGCCGCCGTCGCTGTCGTCGCGTTCGGCGCGGGCCAGTACCGGGACGAAGATCGCGGTGAAGGTGGCCTCGAGTACCAAGGCGGCGATCAGAGTCGGCAGCTGATTGGCCACGGTGAAGGCACTGGAGAGGGCGGCGCCGAGGATGGCGGCCAGCAGAACGATGCGGATGAACCCGGTGATGCGGCTGACCAGGGTAGCCAGTGCCATCCCCCAGGAGCGCGACACCACCGCGGCGTCGGAGAGCTCGGCGCGCACCGCGCGGGAGCCGGGCCGGACGTCGGCGACCGGCCGGTCGGGCGGCCGCTTCATTCGCGGCCACCGGTGGTGGCGCGCCGCGGGCGGTCCAGGTCGGCGGGGTCGGGCTGGCCGCGGAAGCGGTGGTAGAGCCTGCGCCCGACGAGCAGCGCCAACACGGTGCCACCGACCAGGGTGATCGCGAACAACACCTTGCCGTAGGCGTTGGAATGCACCGAGAGGCGGACCGGCTCACCGAGCTGGAGCCCGTCGGGGGTGCGCAGCGTGACATCGACGGCGACCCGCTGGGTGAAGTGCACCTCGATGGGAACCCGCAGCGGGAGGTAACCCGGGGGCACCTCCTGCTCGCCGAGATCGGTGACCGTCATCCCCGGTGGAGCGTCGACCTGCAGGCGCACCCGGATCGGCACGGCCAGGTCATTGCGCACCGCCAGCGGCAGCGGGCTGTGCTCGGTGGCCAGCGTGTAGGAGCCGCCGGGGTTGACGATCGTCACCGCCCCGAACAGGTCGTTGATGGTGGCGCCGACCGCCCCGAGGCGATGCCGGGCCAGATCGTTGCGCTCCTCGGGCGGCTCGGTCTGGCTCAGCGCGCGGAGCATGTCCTCACGCAGCGGTGCCGTGTACTGCTGGCCGGTCAGGCCGGTGCGCGGGTCGGTGGTCAGCGCGGCGGTCAGGCCCCACAGCCGGCCGACCTGGCCGGCGATCGTCGAGATGACGTCGTCGTCGAACTGGCCGCGGCCGGCACCGGACAGTTCGGCGCCGGGACTCGCGGCGGCCACCGCTGTCGCCTGCGCGATCAGCGCATCCAGCGGGCGGGCCACGGCCAGCCCGGAGCGGATCGTGGTGGCCAGTGCGGTGAGCATCGACTGTGCGTCGCTGGGCTGCGGGCTCCACTTCAACGGCGGCAGCAGGATCTGGTCGCGCGGTTCTGCTTCCGGCTGCAGCGCCCGCCACAGCATCGACGAGATGGCATCCTGGCGCCGGGCGACCGTCGAGTCATGCTCGAGCGGAACCTCGAGCGACGAATCCAGATAGGTGGGCAGGTCGGGATCGGTGCCGACGGCGGCCAGCGCGGCGCCGACGGCCGGATCGAACGGCGCCATCACCACCCGCGGCGACAACCGGTGCGGTGTCACGTCGGCGATCATCGGCTCCCCGGTCGAGGAGTCCTGCGCGGAGCAGTCAGCGGCCGCGATCGCCACCGTCGGACCCTGCGCGCTCAGCAGGTCCACCGCGGGTGCGGTCAACGGTCCGTCACCCAGGATCGTCGCGCCGCGGACGGACGTGACGCCCAGGATCTGATCGATGATGTCGCCGGCAGCGCCGGTCGCCGCGGATTTGAGCCCGGCGTCACCGACCCGCTCGAGTGCGCCGAGATCGGCCTGCGCGTAGGGGGTGGCGGCAACGCACATCCGCTGGGCCATCCCGCGCAGCTTGTCCAGCCAGGCCACCGCGGCGGCCTGCCCGGTGCCGGGGTGGGCGGCAGCGCCCAACCCGTCAGGTGCGTCGGCGACGACGTAGCCCGCGGTCATCGCGTTGACCGTTACCAGCAGGTCCGGGTCGACGGCCAGGCACAGTGCACGGGCGGTGTCACCACCGGGATCCACGGCGGGGCTGGTGGCGAACTCGACCGCCGACAACAGCGTGTCCAACCGGCCCCCCGGGGCCAGTGACACCGCGAGGTCGTCGTTCATCAGCCGGACCGGTGTGGTGCCTCCGGGTAGTCCGGGCGCCAGCCGCGGCTTGTCGGCCAGCGGCCAGAGCATCGTCACCTGGACGGGTTTGGTGGTGTCGGGGGGCACGACGTCGGCCACGGTGTCGGCCGCCGGGTCGGCCGCCTCGGGCGGAACCCCGAGAACCGGCAGCAGGAACCGGGCGTCGTCGAGCCGAGCGGCGTCGCCGTAGTCCGGTGTGCCGTTGATGTTCACCAACAGCGGGTACACCCCGGGCCGGTCGATGCCTAGCGATGGCCCGGTGCGCGAGCGGATCGGATAACTGAAGGTGAACCCGACGGCCTGGCCGCGCTGCATCTCGGGGGCGACCGGGGTGAATTCGCCGACGGGCTCGAACTGGTCGTTGGCGCCGTCGAGATTGGTGCGCAGCCCCGCCGAGGAGGTCACCGCACCGGCGTGTTCGAGGCGGGCGACGACATCGCGCACCGGTCGGTCGCCGACGTTGGTGACGGTGCCGGTGACGGTGACCGTCGGCTCACTGGTGGTCGTGATCAGGTCCGGCGACACGCTGTCGATGCGGACCTGCAGGAAGGGTGTCGACCCGGGTTCGCCCGCGGCAGCGGGCGCGATCGTTGGCATCGCGAGCAAGGCAAGCACACCGAGGATCACCAGGACCCGGGGCAGAATGCCGACCCGCCTCGGCGTGGTCACGTTCCCGGTCCGCAGCCGTTCGTCCGCGGGCCGGATTGACGCGGCCCGGCGTCGTCGGAGCGACGGTTGCGGGTGTGCGAATGCGTTTGGGGGCGACGGCGCGGTGTCGTGCGCGGCAGTGGCGGCAGCGCGGCGACACCGTCGGACTGCAGCAGTTGGATCAGTTCCCCGGCGACCTCGGCGAGGCGGCGTTCGTCGGCGTAGGCCAGCCGCTTCGCGAGTTCGCCGACGGGTACCCAAGCCACCTCGGTGACTTCGACGTCTTCGTCGGACAGTTCACCACCGGAGAACTGCAGGAGGTAGTGGTGCACGGTTTTGTGCACGCGGCGGCCCTCGGTGACGAACCAGTAATCGATGCTGCCGAGCGCGGCCAGAACCTGACCGCGGATACCGGTTTCCTCGGCGACCTCACGGATGGCGGTTTCTTCCGCGGTCTCGCCTTGTTCGATGTGCCCCTTGGGTAGTGACCACAACATCCGGCCACGCCGGTCGACCCGCCCGATCAACGCGGCGACCTGAGATTCGGGGGGGCCATCGATACCGTCGATGACGAGGCCGCCCGCGGAGGTTTCGTGCACGGTGCGCAGCCGGGCCGGCGCGCGCCGCGACGATCGGGGCCGTCCAGGTTTGCCCGGCCGCGGCTGGCCGTTGCCGCTGTTGTCGGCCGGGGGAGGGACTGCTGTGCCGGCGGTGTCGGTGGTGGCGCTGTCCGCTGCGGCGGGATTTGCCGGACCAGCCGCGCGACGGCCGCGGCGCCGACCCCGGCGCCGTCGTGGTTTGGCCTGTTCGCCGTCCGACACCCAAGCGATAGTAGCTGGCACGGGATGGCCGCCCGTCCGCACTCGCCGGTAGTGACTCGCTTGTCTGCCGACTAGGCTCACCCCACGTGTCCGAAGCCACGCACGACGTCGAGCTGCTCGCCCGGGCCTTCGTCGCGCTCAATCGGCGCGGTGCGGTGCTGCGCGAAATCGGTGGCCGGTTCGCTGCGGCGGGCCACGAGCTCTATCTGGTCGGGGGCAGTGTTCGAGACGCCTTTCTGGGCCGGCTGACAGCCAAGCTCGACCTGGACTTCACCACCGACGCCCGGCCCGACGTCGTTCAGCGCATCATGCGGCCGTGGGCCGACGCGCTCTGGGACACCGGCATCGATTTCGGCACGATCGGCGTCGGCAAGGGCGGCGACCGCCTCGAGATCACCACCTTCCGCGCCGACAGCTACGACCAGGCGTCGCGCAACCCACAGGTGAAATACGGCGACCGGCTCGAGGACGATCTGCTGCGCCGGGATTTCACCGTCAACGCGATGGCGGTGCGCATCTCCGCCGACGGCCCCGGCGACTTCATCGACCCGCTCGGTGGTCTCACCGCGTTGCGGCAGCGCATCCTCGATACCCCGGCCGCGCCCGAGGTGTCGTTCGGTGACGACCCGCTGCGGATGCTGCGCGCCGCACGTTTCGTCTCGCAGCTGCAGTTCGACGTGTCCGACCGGGTGCGCCGCGCAATCGGCGCAATGGCCCCGCAATTGGAGCGGATCACCGTCGAGCGGGTGGCCGTCGAGCTCGACAAGCTGCTGCTGGGTGTCGACCCGGTGGCCGGTCTCGACTTGATGGTGCAGACCGGGATGGGTGACGTGGTGCTGCCCGAGATCGGCGGCATGCAGATGGCGATCGACGAACACCATCAGCACAAGGACGTGTACCAGCATTCACTGACGGTGCTTCGGCAGGCCATGGCCTTGGAGGAGCAGCCGGATCTTGTACTGCGGTGGGCGGCGCTGCTGCACGACATCGGCAAGCCCGCCACCCGCCGCCACGAGGCCGACGGCGGCGTGAGCTTTCACCACCACGAGGTGGTCGGCGCCAAGATGGTCCGCAAGCGGATGCGGGCGCTGAAGTACTCCAAGCAGATGGTCGACGACGTCTCGCAGCTGGTGTATCTGCATCTGCGATTCCACGGATACGGCGACGGCAAGTGGACCGATTCGGCGGTGCGGCGCTACGTCGCCGATGCCGGACCGCTACTTCCCAAGCTGCACAAGCTCGTTCGCGCCGATTGCACGACCCGCAACAAGCGCCGGGCGGCCCGCCTGCAGGCCAATTACGACCAGCTCGAGGCACGCATCGCCGAGCTCGCCGCCAAGGAGGACCTGGCTCGCGTGCGCCCGGATCTCGACGGCAACGAGATCATGCGGCTGCTCGGTATCCCGGCCGGTCCACAAGTCGGACAGGCCTGGAATTTCCTCAAGGAGCTGCGCCTGGACCGCGGGCCGATGCCCCACGACGAGGCTGTCGCCGAATTGCTCGCCTGGTGGAACGCGAAGGACGACCCGAACGTCTAACCCGGGTATGGACTATTGCCTGGGAGCTGGCGACGGAACGGCCACCATGTTCAGCGGCCACGCGAGCGTGGACATCGACGGCGACGGAGAGCTCGACGGGGTGCGCCTCGACATCGACGGCGACGGCGTCATCGATGATGCACTGGCCGATTTCGACGACGACGGCCTGGCCGACCATGCCGCTTTTGATCTCGACGGCGACGGCACGGCCGAAGCCCTGTATACCGACGATGGATCTGGCACCTGGGCGCTGACGCCCGCAGGCCCGGGCGGTCCGCTGCGGTGGTTCGGCCTCGACGGCGTCGAGCACACCACAGGTGGCGCCATCGATTTCGACGGCGACGGTCGGTCCGACCGGCTAGTGGACGTCGACCGCAACGGGTTGGCCGACCGGGCGTTGCACGCCGGTCCCGACGGCGGTTACGACGCCGGCTACGTCGACACCGACGGCGACGGCAGCTGGGACGTCACGTTGGTCGACACCGACGGTGACGGTGCCTCCGACGACGCCGGCCCGGTGTGATCGCCGACCGCCGGAACGACACAAACCCCACCTGATTCGAGGAGTTCACGCGCGGCGTCCCACCGCAGCGGCTGGTGGTAGAGGAAGCCCTGGCCCACACGAGCCCCGAGATCCAGGAGAGTGTCGCGTTCGGCCATCGTCTCGATACCCTCCACGACGAGGTCGAGGGCCAGCGCGCTGGCCAATGACACCACCGACTGCACCACGGCGCGTTGTTTGGCGTCGCCTTCGTCGAGAGCGGCGGCGAACGAGCGGTCGAGTTTGATCTGGTCGACCGGCAGGGTGCGCAGCTGTGTCAGCGACGAATAGCCGGTGCCGAAGTCGTCGAGGGACACGCTCACCCCGGCGTCCCGGAGCCGGGCCAGGGTGGGATGGGCCACCCGCAGGTCGACGAGCGCGTGCTCGGTGAGTTCGATGATCAGCGATTGCGGTGGCAGCCCGGCAGTTTCGAGCAGATCCAGCACCTCCTCGGCGAACCCGGGTTCACGCACCTGGCGGGGTGACACGTTGACCGCCATCGTCAGGTCGAGCGCCAAGCCGTCGGCCCGCCACCGGGCCAGGGTCTGGATGGTCTCCCGCAGCACCCATCGGCCGATCTCGACGATCATGCCGTTGTCCTCGGCCAGCGGAATGAACGCACCGGGAGACAGCACCGGCAGTCCGGGACGGTGCCACTGCAACAGCATCTCGAAGCCGATGACGATGCCGCTGTCGAGCATGACGATCGGCTGGGCACGCAGCCGCAACTGGTCGCGTTCCACCGCGTGCCGCAGCGCCGAGTCGAGGTCGAGGCGCTGGGCGACCTCGGCTTCGAGACTGGAATCGAAGACGTTGATATGGCTGCCGTCGGTGAGCTTCGCCCGGTACATGGCCACGTCGGCTTCACGCATCAGCTCGGCGCCCGACACCGTCGATTCGTCGGCGAACGTGATCCCGATGCTGACGTCGACGAACGCCTCCTTGCCATCGATCGTGTACGGCGCACTGAGCGTGGCGCGGATTCGCTCGGCCAGTGCGATGGCCTGAGCCCGGTCGGGCAGTTCCGGGCAGAGCACCACGAACTCGTCGCCGCCGAGGCGGGCCACTGTGTCGGTGTCGCGGACCGTTCCCGACAAGCGCCGCGCCGCCTCGATGAGCAGTTCGTCACCACCGGCGTGCCCGATGGAGTCGTTGACCATCTTGAACCGGTCGAGGTCGCAGAACAGCAGTGCCAGCGGTGTGCCGCGGCGGCGGGCCAACAGCAGGCTCTGCGACAGTCGGGTCAGCAGCAGGCTGCGGTTGGCCAGCCCGGTCAGCGCATCATGGCTGGCCTGGTAGGACAGCCGCCGCGCGGAGGCATCGCGTTCGAGTGCCAGCGTCACCAGATCGCGGCAGCGCACCAGGGCGGTGTGGGCAAGGTCATCGAGGGCCTGCGGATCACCGAACACCTCGAGCATGCCGGCGGCGTCCGCGGTGTCGTTGACCGCGCCGGTCCACGCGGGCGTGGCCGATACGTCCGCGCCCATCGGGTAGGCGACAGACCGCGGGCCCAGCGCGATGCGGACGGCTGTAGCCCCGGAGACTTCGGCGGCCAGCTGGACGATCTGGCGCAGCACCGATGGCACCGGATCGGCGGTGGCGATCCGCTCGAGGATGCGGGCCTGCCCGCGTTCGAGTGCCGAGACCCGGTCGAGGCGGTCCTCGGTCTTGCGCAGCGCTTCCCGCTCCTCGTCGAAAGCCCTTCGGGCGGTGCGATATTGGCGCACTACGTTGGCTGCAACCCACCACAGCAAGGCCGCGGCGAGCACCAGCGCGGCGATGAGCATGGTCAGCTGGACGACCCCGCCACGGAGCAGCCCCTGTTCGGCGAGGCGATCGACACGGTGCAGTCCGGTCGGACTGCCCGCGGCCAGTGCGTGGGTCGCCTCGGAGAGCACCTCGGCCTTGGGCAGGATGGTGTCGGTCCACTGCGCCCGCTCGCCGGGGGGCAGCACACCCGATGGCGCCTCGGCGATCACACTGTCCAATGCGGTTAGCGCCCAACGGTATTCGGGCGTGGTGGCGTCGGCCGCGCTAATTCCGTTGGCGGCGATCACGCCGAGGCGCTGGGCGAGCAGGGCGCGGGCCACCTGCACATCACGCCGGGGGACGACACCGAGCAAGTACTGTTGGGCCTGTTCGACATAGGTGAGCGAGTCGCGCACGGTGAAGAACATGTTGGTGCTGACGGCTTCGCTGCGCGCGCTGTGGTTGGTCAACGCGCGCTGCTGCGCCGAGGATTGGATCCCGACCACCACCAACGCCATCAGCAGCAGTACCAGGACTCCGGCCACGACCTGTTGACCGCGGTTGAGGGTGAGCCGCGGACTGGGCGGGCTGAGCCACTGGTCGCTGATCACGAACCAGGCCCGGCCGGAGCCTTGACGATGATCGAGGCCAGGCTCCAGTTCCACGCGTCGAGGACCGACGACAGCGGGGTGCCGTCCGGGAAGACGATCCGGATCGGCCCGCCCTCGTCGTAGGGGATCGGTGCGCCGTTGCGGTCGGTGGCGATCAGCGCGCGCGACTCGATCATCGGCTTGGCGGCGCTGATGTAGTGGTAGTCGTCGAGTCCGACGGTGTCGATGGTGGCGGTGTCCGGAATTCCGGCCTTGCTCAGAACGGCGGCCAGGGGAACGCCACTGTAGGTCTCCCGCCGTTTGACGAAGGGTTCGTCGAGGGTCACGGTGGTGCTGCCAAGGGCGTTGAGCGTGTCGAGGGTCAGCGACAACGGCGCACTACCGCCGGTGACCGTGAGGACGGGCTCGAGTGCCGCGGGCGGGTCGATCGCCCCGATGCCGTACGGGTTGGGCGTCGGCGAAGCTGTGGCACTCGACATGAGGTGAGCGGAGTTTCCGGGGGCGGGGGCGGATGCGCAGGCGGCCGATCCCAGGAGGCTCACCATCCCCGCCGCGACGGCGGCAAGGAGGCGGGTGCGCATGAAGGGCGATGATACTGCCCGGGGCAACCTTTTTCCGTCTTCGTCAAGATACGTTGGGCACGTTCAATGGCACGCAACGCGCATGGTTGGCAAATAACTAAGTAAATCTAGGTGGTAGGGATGGGGTGCGTTATCTGCCCGTGCCGGGTGGTTCGGCGAAAGCTTGAGCGATTTCCAGCCACTTCGCGGCGTCGGCGCCGGTACAGACGACGTCGAGTTCAGCAAGGGGGCGGCGCTGCGTGACTAGGAAACAGAAGTCGAGTGCCGAGCCGGTGACCCGCTGGGCGGCGTCGTCGGGTCCCCACGTCCAGTGGCTGCCGTCGGGCGCGATCAGGTCGACGCGGAACGGTTCGGCAGGCGGGCTGAGCTCGTGCACGGTGAACGCGAAGTCGCGAGTGCGCACACCGAGATGGGCGATCGACTTGAGCCGGGCCGACGGGGCAATCGGTGCCCCGAGTGCGTCGGCGACGTCGAGACCGTGCGCCCAGGTCTCCATCAACCGCGCGGTCGCCATGGATGCCGCACTCATCGGCGGCCCGAACCACACCAGCTTGCGCCCTTCGGCCACCGCGCGCAGTGCGGCGTGCAGGTGTGTGCGGGTCTCGCGCCACTGTGTGAGCAGTTGATCGGGCGCGGTGAGCGCCAACTCCTCGGCCGCTTTGTCGACGAAGCCCAGCGGGTCGGCGGCCGCGGCGGTGAGTTGTTCGCCGAACGCCGCCTCGTCGGTGATCGACATCAGCGAGGCTCGGTCCGTCCACATCAGGTGAGCGATCTGGTGGGCGATTGTCCAGCCGGGCGCCGGGGTGGGCTGGGCCCAGGCGGCCGGGCCCAGCGGCGCGACCAGCGCGTCGAGGGCGTCGCTTTCGTCGCGCAGGTCGTCGACAATCGGGTCTGCCGCAGTCATGAACTGAACCTATAGCGAGTTCGGCGCGCTTTCGTTCGCCCAGCGGCGGTTTTCGCTCCGAAATCGCTACAGACGGGTGCGGCGACCGATCATGGCGTGCGCGGCCAGCCCGAGCAGATAGACCGCCGAGCCGGCCAGGGCCAGGGCCGGTGAGTGGCCGTCGGCGGGGATCACCACAGCCGACACCATGGTCGCCACGATGAACGACACCCAGAACACCGAGTCCTGCACGGCGAAGACGTGCCCGCGCAGGGCGTCGTCGACATCGATCTGCATCGCGACGTCGGCGCACAGCTTGACCATCTGGCCGGCCAGCCCCACCAGGAATCCGCACGTGATCATCACCGCCAACTGCAGTGTGGCACCGGCCAATTGGACGATCGCCGCGCACACCAGGGCGCCGTTGGCGGTTGCGTAGCGACCCCACCGCTTGATCGACAGCGGGGCGAGGATGTTGGCCAGGAAGGCGCCGCTGCCGGTGGCGGCGACGAAGACGACGGCGGTGCCCAGGCTGCCGACGGCCGGAGTATCACTGTGCCGCACGGTGACCAGTACCAGCAGCGTGTTGATTCCGAACACCATGCGGTGGCTGGCAAGGCCGGACAACGTGGCCGCGACGGTCGGTGTGTTCAACACGGTGCGGGCGCCGTACAACCACCCGGTGGCCACCGTGTAGAACACCGAGCCGTGCACGGCGCGCGCGGTGTCGTCGGGTCCCAACTGATGCGGGGGAAAGCGCAACGA
Source organism: Mycolicibacterium rhodesiae JS60 (assembly GCA_000230935.2). Classification (GTDB taxonomy): domain Bacteria; phylum Actinomycetota; class Actinomycetes; order Mycobacteriales; family Mycobacteriaceae; genus Mycobacterium; species Mycobacterium rhodesiae_B. Next base: position 360,816 of record AGIQ01000002.1, on the reverse strand, counting down.
CAGCACGAACGAGATCGCGACGGGAACGGCCACCAGCAGCATGACCGTCGCGGCGCCGGTGTCACCGGAACCGAAGAGCCAGCGGGGCAGCAGCATGAAATTCGCGCCGAGGAAGGTGGCGGTGGCTCCGGTCGCGGTGGCTACCGAGTTCATCGTCACGACCTGGTGACGCGGGACCACGTGCGGCAGCGCCGCCGAGAGCCCGGAGGTCACGAACCGGCTGAATCCGTTGACGATCAGGGCGCCGCACAGCACCGTCAAATCGGTGGCCCCGGCGGCGAGCAGCACCGCGACCCCGATCACCAGCACCAACCGCGCGAGGTTGGCCACGACGAGCACCGCGCGACGGTCCCAGCGGTCCAGCAGCGCGCCGGCGAACGGGCCGACGAGTGAGTACGGCAGGAACAGCACAGCGAATGAGGCCGCCACCGCCCACGGACTGGCGGCGCGCTCGGGGTTGAACAGCAGGCCACCGGCCAAGCCGGCCTGAAACAGTCCGTCACCGAACTGGCTGGCGGTCCGGAGTTCCAGCAGCCGCCAAAACTCGGGCAGGCTGCGCACCGATCGCCAGAGCGAACCGGATGCGCGGCTGTCGACCATCGGACCAACAGTACAAATATCCAGACGTGCCTGTTACCGCAGCCATACCTCCGTGATGCCATGATGGTGGGGTGTCACAGCACGAGGACCCCGAAGATTTCGTTGCGCCCGCGGCGAACCGGGTGCGACCGGGAACCCTGCTGTTGGCCAACACCGACCTGCTGGAGCCGACGTTTCGGCGCAGCGTCATCTATGTCGTCGAGCACAACGACGGCGGCACGCTTGGTGTGGTGCTCAACCGACCGAGCGAGACAGCCGTCTACAACGTGTTGCCGCAGTGGGCGAAGCTCGCGGCCAAGCCCAAGACCATGTTCATCGGCGGCCCGGTCAAGCGGGATGCCGCGCTGTGCCTGGGCACGCTGCGGGTGGGCACCGATCCGCAGGGCATGCCCGGGCTGCGCCACGTCGCGGGCCGGATGGTGATGGTGGACCTGGACGCCGACCCGGATCTGATCGCCCCCGCCGTCGAGGGAGTGCGCATCTTCGCCGGCTACTCGGGCTGGACCATCGGTCAGTTGGAGGGCGAGATCGAACGCGACGACTGGATCGTGTTGTCCGCCTTGCCTTCTGATGTCCTGGTGGAGCAGCGGGTAGATCTGTGGTCGCGGGTCCTGCGCCGCCAGCCGCTCCCGCTGTCGCTGCTGGCGACCCACCCGATCGACGTCAGCCGGAACTGATCTGCGGGGAGGGCTCGCCAGTCGGCCGGCGACAGCACCCGTCCTCGTCAGGTCGTCACGACGCTCACTTGCAGGACAATGTGCAGCTTGCGCAGCTCCCCGTGCAGCTGGCTTCGGCCTCCCGCCGAGCCGCATAGCGAGCGCCCTGCCAGGAGCCGGCGGCGACGGTTCCCACCGCGCCGAGCACGCAGACGATCACCACGGTCAGCGCGGTGCGCGCCGGTGCGGCCAGAGCGGCCGACCCGCCCGCGGCCAGCATCACGGCCGCGGCCAGTTGGGTCGGCGCTACCGCCCGGAGTACCTGTCCGGTGACGTCGGCAGCGGGCGGCCGGGTCAGCGTCCAGACTCCCGAGCCACCGATCAGGACGGCCATACCCAGGCACACCACACCGACGACGAGCATGGGGCCACAATACGAGTCCGGGTTCAGTGCTGCTGAGCGGGCACCGCGCCGAGGGGAGTGGCGGCGGGCACCGCGGCCGGCACCGATGCATCTGCGGGCGGCGCTGCAGCAGGTGCGGGCGCGGGAGCCGGCGCAGGTGCGGCGGTCGGGGACGAGACCCGGAAGCCGTTGACGATCGCGTCGGTTGCGTCGGCGGTGGCGACGACCTGGTTGGCCGCGGTGGTCACATACAGCGACACCAGGTAGTGGTCGGGTCCGGACTGGACGATGACGTGACGGCGCGAGGTGTTCAGCGTCATGTCGTTCTCGCGGTAGGTGCCCTCGATGAGCGACGACGGGAAGCCGCCGAAGTCTGCCATCGACGCGTCGGTCGCCTGCCAGTTGAACAGCGCCTGGCTATCCAGATAGCCGTGCGTGATCGCTTCCTTCGGGTCGAACTCGCCGACGAGTTTGTAGACCTTCAACTGGGCGTTGGAGGTGTAGAGCCCGTCACCGCCGAGGCGATCGGCCAGCACGGTGAACGCGTCGGGAACGTTCGGGTCGGGGACGACGCTCCAGCCGCGCGGCATCGGCAGCACGAGGTTGAGCGCGGTGAAGCCGGCCGCCTTCTGCGGCTCCATCTTGACGCCCTTGTCCTTGAAGTAGTCGGCCAGCGTGCCGGACGCGGCAGGCACCAGGGTCTCCGGGACGGCGGCCGGGACCAGCGGGGCCACGGCCTGCGGAACCGCGGCAACCTGGCCCGGCACCGGTACGGAGGCGGGTTGGGCGGCCGGTGCGGCGTTGGCGGCGGCGGCCTCGGGGGCGACGGTGACGGTCTGGGTGACGGTGACGGGGGTCGGCGGCATCGGCAGCACTGGATCGGCGGACGCGCTGGCGCCGGTCAAACCCGTAAACCCGAGTACGGCTGCCGTACCCGCGGCCACACCACCAATAGCCACCCGCCAGTTACGGGCAATCGTCATCATCGCAGCTGTCCTTCTTCACACGGTCGGGCCAGGTGAGACCCCTCGTTAGGCGCCGACTGTAAGCACGCGCCAAGGCGTGGGGATAGGTCTGGAACCGAGCTGGAATCAACCTTCGACAGGACTGCAATGGAACCGATACCGGGCCGTTGCCTGTGGTGCGACGGGGGTCACACACCGCTATCGCCGGGGCAGCGGCCGGAGCGGCCCTTATACCCTGTTTGACGTGACCGAATCGCCGACCGCTGCAGCCGCGGGCCCAGACGGCTCCGATAGCGACGTGCCGCGGTACCGCTACACCGCCGAGCTGGCCGGGCGGATCGAGCGGGACTGGCAGCAGAACTGGCAGGAGTGGGGCACCTTCAACGTGCCCAACCCGGTCGGCTCGCTGGCGCCGACCGACGGCTCGGCCGTCCCCGAGGACAAGATGTTCGTCCAGGACATGTTCCCCTACCCCTCGGGGGAGGGCCTGCACGTCGGGCATCCGCTGGGCTACATCGCCACTGACGTCTACGCGCGCTACTTCCGGATGACCGGCCGTAATGTGCTGCACGCGTTGGGCTTCGACGCTTTCGGTTTGCCCGCCGAGCAGTACGCCATTCAGACGGGCACCCACCCGCGCATCCGCACCGAAGCCAACATCGTCAACTTCCGCCGGCAGCTGGGCCGGCTGGGCCTCGGGCATGACCAGCGGCGCAGCTTCTCGACCACGGACGTCGACTTCTACAAGTGGACGCAGTGGATCTTCCTGCAGATCTACAACGCCTGGTTCGACACCGACCAGAACAAGGCACGCCCGATCGCCGAACTGGTCGCCGAATTCGACTCTCGCGCGCGCACTCTCGACGACGGCCGGGATTGGTCGGTGCTGTCGGTGCAGGAGCGCGCCGACGTCGTCGATTCCTACCGGCTGGTGTACCTGTCCGATTCGCTGGTGAACTGGTGCCCCGGGCTGGGCACCGTGCTGGCCAACGAGGAGGTCACCTCCGAGGGCCGCAGCGAGCGGGGCAACTTCCCGGTTTTCCGGAAGCGGTTGCGGCAGTGGATGATGCGTATCACCGCCTACTCCGACCGGTTGCTCGATGACCTGGAAGTGCTGGACTGGCCGGACAAGGTCAAAGCCATGCAGCGTAATTGGATCGGCCGCTCGACCGGGGCGTCGGCGCTGTTCGGGGTGGACGGTACCGACATCGAGGTCTTCACCACCCGGCCCGACACTCTGTTCGGTGCCACCTATCTGGTGCTGGCCCCCGAACATGAACTGGTGGACGCCCTGGTCGGCGAGCAGTGGCCGGCTGGTGTGGACGCGCGGTGGACGTCCGGTGCGGCGACGCCGGCCGAGGCGGTGGCCGCCTACCGGAGCTCGATCGCGGCGAAGTCGGACCTGGAGCGCCAAGAGAACAAAACCAAGACCGGGGTGTTCCTCGGCACGTATGCGACCAATCCGGCTAGTGGACAACAGGTTCCGATCTTCATCGCGGACTACGTTCTGGCCGGCTACGGCACCGGCGCGATCATGGCGGTTCCCGGCCATGATCAGCGCGACTGGGAGTTCGCCACGGAGTTCGGGCTGCCGATCGTGGAGGTGATCGCCGGCGGCGAAGTATCGGAAGCGGCGTATACCGGTGACGGCACCCTGGTGAATTCGGGCTATCTCGACGGGCTGAATGTGGCCGACGCCAAGAAGGCGATCACCGAACGGCTGGAGGCCGACGGCCGTGGCCGCGCGCGTGTCGAATACAAGCTTCGGGACTGGCTTTTCGCCCGGCAGCGATACTGGGGCGAGCCCTTCCCGATCGTCTACGACGCCGACGGCCGCGCCCACCCGCTGCCCGACGCCGCGCTGCCGGTCGAGTTGCCCGATGTGGCCGACTACGCGCCGGTGGTGGTCGACCCCGAGGATGCCGACAGCGAGCCGTCACCGCCGCTGAACAAGGCGACCGAGTGGGTGCACGTCGAGCTGGACCTGGGTGACGGCCTGCGGCCCTACACTCGCGACACCAACGTGATGCCGCAGTGGGCGGGTAGCTCGTGGTACGAGCTGCGCTACGCCGACCCGCACAACTCGGAAGCGTTCTGCGCCAAGGAGAACGAGGCCTACTGGATGGGCCCGCGCCCGGCCGAGCACGGTGCGGCCGACCCCGGCGGCGTCGACCTCTACGTCGGCGGTGTCGAGCACGCGGTGCTGCACCTGCTCTATTGCCGGTTCTGGCACAAGGTTCTTCACGACCTCGGGCACGTGTCCTCGCGGGAGCCCTACCGCCGCTTGGTGAATCAGGGCTATATCCAGGCATTCGCCTATACCGACTCTCGCGGCGCCTACGTCCCTGCCGCCGATGTGGTCGAGCGCGACGGCAAGTTCTTCCTGCCGGGTGCGGAGGGCGACGCTAGCCCGGAAGTAGAGGTATTCCAGGAGTTCGGCAAGATCGGCAAGAGCCTGAAGAACTCGATCTCCCCGGACGAGATCTGCGACAGCTACGGAGCCGACACCCTGCGGGTGTACGAGATGTCGATGGGCCCGCTGGACGCCTCGCGGCCGTGGGCGACCAAGGACGTCGTCGGCGCGCATCGGTTCCTGCAACGGGTGTGGCGGCTGGTCGTCGACGAATCCACCGGCGAGGCACGGGTTTCCGAGCATGAAGCCATCGACGAGGAGACGCTGCGGGTACTGCACCGCACGATCGCCGGGGTGTCGGACGACTACGCGAGCCTGCGGAACAACACCGCGGCGGCCAAGCTGATCGAGTACACCAATCACCTCACCAAGGAGGGCATCAGCGCCCGCGCGGCGCTGGAGCCGCTGGTGCTGATGGTGGCGCCGCTCTCGCCGCACCTTGCCGAGGAGCTGTGGAAGCGCCTCGGTCACCCGAAGTCGTTGGCGCACGGGCCATTCCCGGTGGCCGACCCACAGTATCTGGTGACCGACACCGTCGAGTATCCGGTACAGGTCAACGGCAAGGTGCGCGGCAAGATCACGGTTGCGGCCGACGCCGACAAGGCGGCGCTGGAGGCAAGCGCGCTGGCCGACGAGAAGGTGCAGGCGTTCCTGGCCGGTGCCACCCCGAAGAAGGTCATCGTGGTGCCCGGCCGTCTGGTCAACCTCGTCGTCTAGCGATTTCGGCGCGAAAACCGCCGCTGAGCGAACTGTGGTGTCTCGGGACATCGCTGACACTTATGTCTCGGGACATCGCTGACACTCATGATGGCGGTTTGGGTTCGCGGGTGCGGTAGGTCCGGGTCGATTTGTCGCCGCGCTGGTAGTTGCGGGTGGGGTCGGCGGTGAAGGACCGGACCAGGGTGGTGCCGCTGAGGATGGTGATGTGCTCACCGTCGCGGATGACGTCGCAGTTGTGGCCGGCCCAGCGCAGGCCTACGTTAACTTTGTAGGGCGCGACGAAGATGTATCCCGAGGTTTCGCCGACGGTGCGGCGGCTGACCACGACGGGTGCCGGCACTGGACGCTCAGCCGGACGTGCTTTGGTGGTGGCATCAAACACCTCGGCGGGGGTGGCGCCTCGGTGGGCGCGATGGGGTCGCTGATGGTTGTAGAAGCTTCGGAATTGCTCGAGTAGGGTGTTGAGCTCGTCCACGGTGGTCGCGGGTTCACGTGCCATGAGCCACTTTTTCAACGTCTGCCAGAACCGTTCAATCTTGCCGCAGGTCTGGGGGTGAAAGGGCGCCGAATTGATCGTTCGAACGCCCAGGGTCCGCAGATTGGACTCGAACGCCGATTCATAGGCGCGGAACCGTCCGGTATACACAAGTCCGTTATCCGACAACGACATTGACGGGATCCCGCATTCGTCGATACCCGCCACGATGACCTGCCAGACCAGGCTGGCGTCGGCGTCGCCGGCACCCGCCCGCATACCCACCATGTAGCGGGAGTGATCATCAAGGCTGCCCGCGATGCCCACCAGGGTGCCGTCGGCCAACGCCCATCCGGTCCAGTCGGACTGCCAACACTCGTTGGGCCGATCGAAGCAGAACCGCTTCGTCGCTGACTTCGGCCGCTTCTGCGGCTGCGGAGTGATCGCCCCGCGCCGAGTCAGGATCTGCCACACCGTCGACACCGACGGCACCGCGACACCGTCACGCTGCAACGACCACACGATCGACTGAGCACCGTGATCGCGGCCGTCGTCGATCAACTGCTTGCGCCGCAACACGATCAGATCTTCGACTTCAACCGGAGTCTGCCCCGGTGAGGTCAACGGACGCCGCGACAGCTCCTGCAGCCCCTCGATACCCCCGTCACGGAAGCGGCGGCGATACTTGTAGAACGTCTCCCGACTGATCTGGTTATCCCGACAAAACCGGGCCACGTTCTCGATCTGCCCGGCCAACGCCGCCGCCATGCGAATGTCCATCGCCGTCACCTTCTGGGCCATCAACCATGCTGGTCCCAGCCCTACTCAGGTGTCAGCGATGTCCCGAGACATACAACTGTCAGCGATGTCCCCGAACAGAACACGCCGCTGAGCGAACGAAAACGCGCCGAAATCACTGCCCGCGGGGGCGGACCACCACCTGGTGGGTGTGTGCGTCGGGCGGGGTGGCGATCACGTCGGCGACGACGCGGGCCACCGTCGAGGCCTTGAGGTACTTCGAGGGGTCGTACTCGCCGCCTTCATAGGCGACCAGGTCTTCCTGCATCTCGGTGGCGACCCGACCGGGGTGCACGCTGGTGACCCGCAGCAGGGGTTCGTCGGCGCGCAGTGAGTCGGCGAACGCGCGCTGGGCGAACTTGCTCGCGGAGTACGCGGCCAGCCCGGGCGACGCGTTCAGTCCCGCACCGGAGTTGATGAAGACGACGTGCCCGCGGGCCGCCCGCAGCGCGGGCAACAACGCCAGCGTGAGCGCGACGGGGCCGGTCACGTTCACCTCGAAGCAGGCCCGCCACTGTTCGGGTATCGACTCGTCGAACCGCCCGGGATGCGAGACGCCCGCGTTGTGGACCAGCACATCCAGCGCGGTCAGCGGCTCGGCGGCGGCCTCGATCGCCTCCTGGTCGGTGAGATCCAAGGGCCAGGTGGGTGCGCCGAGACGGGTGGCGAGAGCGTCGAGCCGGGTGGACGGCCGGCCCGCCAACAGCAGCGTGTGGGTCGGCGCCAGAGCCTCGGCGATGGCGGATCCGATGCCACCGGCGGCTCCGGTGATCAGTGCTGTCGGCATCTGGCCTACCCTACCGACCTGCGATTCTCACCTTCACGCCGCAGAATGAACGCGTGGCATTCGACCCGAGTTTCGGCCCGACGCAGCTGGCGGCCCGCGCGGCCTACCTGCTGCGCGGCAACGACCTGGGCGTGATGACCTCCGCGGCCCCGCTGCTCTACCCGCATATGTGGAGCTGGGACGCCGCGTTTGTCGCCGTCGGCCTGGCCCCGCTGAGCGTGGAGCGCGCGGTCGTCGAACTCGACACGCTGCTGTCGGCGCAGTGGGCCAACGGGATGATCCCGCACATTGTCTTCGCCAACGGGGTGGACGGATACTTCCCCGGCCCGGCCCGCTGGGCCACCTCGGCGCTAGCGGCCAACGCCCCGCGCACCCGGCACACCTCGGGGATCACGCAGCCGCCGGTGCACGCGATCGCGGTGCAGCGCATCCTCGATCGCGCGCGCACCAGGGGCCGCTCGACCCGGGCTGTCGCCGAAGCATTTCTGGACCGGCGGTGGGCAGATCTGGTGCGCTGGCATCGCTGGCTGGCCGAGGCCCGCGATCAGGACCAGCACGGCCGCATCACGCTCTATCACGGCTGGGAGTCCGGGATGGACAACTCCCCGCGGTGGGATTCGGCCTATGCCAACGTGATTCCCGGCGTCATCCCCGAGTACCAACGCGAGGACAACCACATCGTCACCGACGCCAGCCAGCGCCCGTCCGACACCGAGTACGACCGGTATCTGTGGCTGCTCGAAGAGATGAAATCCGTTCGCTACGACGATGATCTGCTGCCGAAGGTGATGAGCTTCGCGGTCGAGGACGTGTTCGTGTCGGCGATTTTCTCGGTGGCGTGCGACGTGCTGGCCAATATCGGCGAGGACTACAAGCGACCGCATGCCGATGTGCGCGACCTGTATTCGTGGGCCGAACGGTTCCGTGCCGGCGTCGTCGAGACGACGGACGGAAGAACCGGTGCGGCACGGGATTTCGATGTCAGAGCGGACAAGTGGATTGCGACGGAGACGGCCGCACAGTTCGCGCCGTTGTTGTGCGGCGGCCTGCCGCACGATCGCGAACGGGCGCTGCTGCGCGTCCTGGAGGGTCCGCGGTTCTGCGGGCATCCCGATCTGAAGTACTCGGTGATCCCGTCGACGTCACCGGTGTCCAAGGACTTCCGGCCCCGCGAATACTGGCGCGGCCCGGTGTGGCCGGTGCTGACGTGGTTGTTCTCGTGGGCGTTCGCCCGGCGCGGATGGTCGGAACGATCTCTGATGCTTCGCCAGGAGGGTCTGCGGCAGGCCAGCGACGGCACCTTCGCCGAGTATTACGAACCGTTCACCGGCGAGCCACTCGGCAGCATGCAACAGTCCTGGACCGCCGCTGCGGTACTCGACTGGCTGGGCTGATCCCCGAGTTCTCTAGCTCTCGGCCTGCTCTGCCAACCGCTCCAGCGGTCCCAGCGCGGCAACCAACGTCTGCCGCTCTTCGTCGGTCAGCTTCGACAGCAGCGCCGCAAGATTCGCCCGCCGCACGGCGAGCGCTTCGCGGTGCTGCACCAAACCCTGCGGGGTTACCTCGACCAGGACGGCGCGCAGGTCCGAAGGGTCCCGCGAACGCTTGACCAGGCCGAGCTTCTCTAGGCGACGGATCGCCACGGTGGTGGTGGGGGTGCGCACCCGTTCACGCGCGGCCAGCTCGGTCATCCGGATCGGACCCTGATCCAGCAGGGTCAGCAGGATGGAGAGCTGGGCGAGCGTGAGGTCCGCGCCGGCAGTGGTGGCCTTGGTGTCGCCGCGGCGCAGGACCGAAAACAGCTTCGAAAGGACCCGTTGCAGGTCACCGGACAGGTCGGTGACCTGCGGCTCGGCCTCAATCATAGTTCGCTAGTCTAACCTGTGCGTGCCTGTCAACTGCGTTTAACGCCGTTTTCGCGAACGCAATTACAGAACTTGCGACAGGAAGCGCTGTAGCCGATCGGTTTCGGCGGCGGTGAAGATCTGTTCTGGTGGCCCGGATTCGACGACCTTGCCGTGGTCCATGAACACGACGGTGTTCGCCGTCGATTGCGCGAAGCCCATCTCGTGGGTGACCACCACCATCGTCATCCCGTCCGATCCGAGCTCGGCGATGAGCGCCAGGATGCCCTTGACCAGTTCGGGATCGAGCGCCGAGGTGGCCTCGTCGAAGAACATCACCTGCGGCGCCATCGCCAATGCCCGGGCGATCGCGACCCGCTGCTGCTGGCCGCCGGACAGCGTCGCCGGCCGGACGTCGGCCTTGTGCCGCAAGCCGACCCGCTCGAGCTGGGCCAGCGCCAGCTCCCGGGATTCGTCGCTGCCCAACCCTTTGAGCTTGCGGGGTGCCAGCGCGACGTTGTCGACGACGCTGCGATGCGGGAAAAGGTTGAACTGCTGGAACACCATGCCGATGCGCTGACGAAGCCGGTCGGGATCGTCGCGCAGCACCGACTTTCCGTCGAGAAGGATGTCGCCGCGATCAGGTTCGTAGAGCCGGTTCAGGGTGCGCAGCAGCGTCGACTTGCCCGATCCGGACGGGCCGATCACCGCCGACGTGCTACCGGCAGGCACGTCGAGGTCCACCCCGCGCAGCACCGCATTGCCACCCAGAGTCAGGTGAATATCGTTGGCCGCCAACGAGACCGACGCCATCACACCATCTCCTGGCTCGTGGTGCTGGGCTCCAGCGGGTCGTCGTGGGCGACAGTGCGCCCTCGGCGCAGCCGGGCGTCGATGAAGTTCACCAGGTGGGTCAGCGGGATCGTCAGCAACAGGTAGAACAGTCCGGCGGCCACCAACGGCGACAGGTTTCCGGTCTGTGCGTTGAGATCCCGGCCCACCTGGAACAGTTCGCGCTGGCTGGCCACCAGTCCCAGGAAGTACACCAGCGACGAGGCCTTCAGCAGCGAGATGAATTGATTCACCAAGGCGGGCAGCACTCGTCGCACGCCCTGCGGTATGACCACCAACCGCATCGAGGAGGAGTAGCTGAACCCCAGTGCGCGGGAGGCTTCCATCTGCCCGGCGTCCACACTCTGGATGCCGGAGCGGAAGATCTCGCCGATGTAGGCCGCCGCCATCAGCCCGAGCGCGGCGATGCCGAGTGGATACGGGTCGTTTCCGGTCAGCTGACCGACCACCGGCCCGATGCCCAGACCGATCAGCAGGATGATCACGACTTCCGGCAGCCCGCGAAAGATGTCGGTGTACACCCGGGCCGGCCAGCGCAGCCAGCGCGAGCGCGAGATCCCGGCCACGGCCAGTCCCATGCCGAGCACGAGCCCGATGACGGCGGCACTGACGGTCAGCAGCAGCGTGTTGGGCAGCCCCGTGGTCAGCAGATCGGGGATGGCTTTCTTGTACAGCTCCCAATCCAGGAAGGACTCACGCAGCTGGGTCAGAACCGATTTCGGTGCCCGGGCCGTTTCGGCGGGTTTCTCGTGACCGGCGGCGATCGCGGCGAAGTCGGGCAGCTGCGGTAGCGGTGCGGCTTTGGATCCCGGCTTCCAGCCCGGCGGCAACGCCCGCGGCACCCATCCGGAGTACAGCCGCGACCAGGTGCCGTCGGCGATCACGGCGTCCAAGCCGGCGTTGAGCGCGTCGATCAGCGGCTTGTTCTCGTTCGCGACGGCGTAGGCGACGAAATTGTCCAAACTGAAAGTGTTTTCGACGATCTGCGCGGGATCGCCCGGGCGCACGGTGCCCAGCGCCTGCTGTGACGGAGCCACCCACGCGTCGATCTGGCGGGTCTTCAGGCTGGCGTAGACGGTGTTGTAGTCGGGGAACTTCACCGGCTGCAGATGCAGCGTGTCGATCAGATAGGCCTCCTGCACGGTGCCCTGCACGACGCCGATGCGTTGGTCGGGTCCGAGCTTGTCGAACCCGGTGATCGGCGAGCCGGACGGGACGACCAACGAGAAGTAGCCGAAGTCGTAGCCGTTGGTGAAGCCGACGGTTTTCCGACGCGCATCCGTGGTGGTGATCGACGACGACCCGACGTCGAAGCGCCGCGACGCCACCTGAGCCAACAGCCCGGAGAATTCGGTGCCGACGAACGTGATCTTCAGGCCGAGCTTGTCGGCGATCGCGCGGAGGAGTTCGTTGTCGAATCCGGTGAACTGGCCCCCCGCGTCGATGCAGATGCTGGGCGGCGCATCGGACAGGGTGCCGACGGTCAGCGTGCCCGGCGTGATCAGCCCGAGCGCATCGCGGTTGATCGCGGTCAGCGGTTCGGTGTTGGCCGTGGTGTATTTGTCCTCTGCCGGTCCCTTGGCGGCGGCCGCCAGGTTGGTGGGCAAGGCGCTGGCCGACTCGACGCCCGGTGGTGCGCACTGGTCGGCGCCCGCGGGCGCTGCGGCCACCAGACCGGCGAGCATCAGCAGGGCCGCGAGGAACGCCGCCGGCCGACCCGAATGAAAAGTCATCACTAGCAAGGTACTGCGCGCGCCAAGCCGGGCACGGCTTGCAATCAAACGGAATCCAACTCGGCGAACACGCCGCGGCGACGCAGCTCGAGGATCAACACGTCGGCCATCAGGTCGGTGCGGTCCAGGCAGGTTTGGCGTGCGGCCGCGGGGTGGCGTCCACAGATCGCGGCGTACTCGTTTTCGGCGAGCGGCATCAGCTGTGCCGGAGCGGCCGGGTGGGCGGCCCAGAACTCTTGTGGCATGAAGCTGCGCGATGCGCTGACCGCCGCCCGGAGGCGCGGGCCGGCGTATTCGTCGACGAGGATGTTCCGAAACAGGTTGGCGCTCTCGAGGTAGTCCCGTGGGCTGGGGGCACCGCGCATCATCGCCATCGTCTGATCGAGAGCGTCCAGAACCGGGGGCCGGGGAGTGGTCGCGGCACGGGCGGACACCGCACCGGTCAACAGGCCGTGCACTTCGTGGTGCTCGCGCAGGACTTCGGCATCGAAGCGGTGGACGAATGCGCCGCGGTGGTAGCGCGTCTCCAGGATCCCGTCGTGTTCGAGCTGCACCAGGGCTTCCTGCACGGGGACCCGGCTCAAACCGAGGGTGGCCGCAACCCCATTGCGGTCCACTCGATCACCGGACCGCAGTCGGCCGGTGAGAAGCAGGTCGAGCACATGCGCGACGACCTGATCTTTCTCTTTGACCCCATAGCGTTTGGGCATCGTTCTCTTCCGCGCCGTCTCGGACACGCACTTGGTGGGTAATCCTCCACGGTTTTCGGCGGGGATCTCGCCGAATCCCCCGTAACGAGACTGTGAGTCTCGTTACGCTCCGGAGATGACGACGACGGAACTGCCCGAGACGTACTACGCGGACACCCCGATGCTGAGTGGGCGTGCCGCAGCCGTGGAGTATCTGCGCACACCTGGACCGGTCTACAAGGTCGGCTCCATGTGGTTGATCACCAGTTATGAGGGCGTGCGGTACGCGCAGAAGCATCCCGACCTGTTCTCGTCGGCGAGAGCCTTCGACGGGATCGTCGACGCGATCCAGATGATTCCGATCGCGATCGATCCACCCAAGCACGCCGACTACCGGCGGGTGCTCGACCCGATGTTCGGACCCAAACGGATGGAGGCGATGGACGCCGACCTGCGCGCGCAGCTGCGGGCGCACATCGATGCGTTCGCTCCGCTGGGCCGCTGCGACGTGGTGGCGGACTTGTCCTACAAGTTCCCCACCCAGGCGATCCTGACCCTGTTCGGGCTACCGCTGGAGCACTTGCCGAAGTTCCTCGAATGGGTGACCGGCATCGTCAAGGGCTCCGATATCGCGGCATTGGGCCAGAACCAGCCGCAGCACGTGATCGATTGTGCGATGGGCCTTTTCGGGTTCCTCGCCGAGCAGATCGAGATCAAGCGCGGCCACCGCGGCGACGACATGCTCAGCAATATCCTGGCCCTCGACGGCGATGACGCGTGGACCGATGCCGAGCTTCTGGGGTTGTGTTTCTTGATCATCCTGGCCGGGCTGGACACCGTCACCGGGGCCATCGGCTTCTCGTTGCTCACCCTGGCCAACGATCCGGCGCTGCGCCACCGGCTGATCGATGATCCGGCACTGATCCCGCCGTTCGTCGAAGAGATGCTCCGCCTGGAAGGTCCGGTGCCCGGCGTACCGCGCGTCACCACCGCCGACGTCGAGGTCGAGGGTGTGACGATCCCGGCGAACTCGCACGTCATGCTGATGCTGTTCACCGCCAATCGGGAGGGTACGCACGCACACCAGATGGACCTGACCGCGAAGGCCACCCACCTCGGATTCGGCGGCGGTATCCACCGCTGCCTGGGCTCGCACCTGGCCCGCCGCGAACTGCGGTTGACCATCGAGGAGTTCCACGCCCGCATTCCGGACTACCGGCAGGCCGGCGAAGCCACCGTGCTGTGGCCCGCCGGCACTTTCGGCCTGCAGTCGCTGCCGCTGGAGTTCGATCCCTGCTAGCCCACCGTCAGCGGTTGTCGCGCCAGCCGACCAGCGCCTCGGCTGCGGCGAGGTTGTAGTCGGGGCCGTCGCAACCGACGGTCAATAGGGTCACGCCCAACCCGGCCAGCGCCTCGGCGTTGGCGACGATGGTGGCGGCGTCGCGGCCTTCCACTCCCGAGGACCGTTCGATCTGCCCCGGCTCGCGCCCGACATCCGCGCAGTGCCGGTCGAGCACCTCGGCCTTGCCGGGGTAGGTCTCGGCGTTGGTGAATCCGTGCCAGATGTCGCCGTGCTCGGCGACCAGCCGCAAGGTCTTCTTCTCGCCCTGACCGCCGATCAGGATCGGGATGTCGCGCGTCGGCGCCGGATTCAGTTTGGCGAGGCGGGATTTGATGCGCGGCAGCGCCGCGGCGAGATCGTCCAGGCGGCTCCCCACAGTGCCGAAGTCGTAGCCGTACTCGTCGTAGTCCTTTTGCTTCCAGCCCGAGCCGATGCCAAGGATCAGTCGGCCGCCCGAGATGTGGTCGACGGTGCGGGCCATATCGGCCAGCAACTCCGGATTGCGGTACGAGTTACAGGAGACCAGGGCACCGATCTCGACCCGGGACGTCTGCTCGGCCCAGGCGCCCAGCATGGTCCAACACTCGTAGTGCGCACCCTCGGGGTCACCGTAGAGCGGGAAGAAGTGGTCCCAGTTGAAGACGACGTCGACGCCGATGTCTTCACAGCGGCGCACGGCGTCGCGCATCTGGTGGTAATCGATCGAATGCTGCGGCTGCAATTGCACGCCGATGCGAATGGGAAAGCTCACGCTTCAACCGTACGTCGGTGGGCCAATTGCCTCACTCCTCCTCCGTCTCGTTCCTCGACGGCATCGTCGATTCGGCGGCTAGACCCCGATATTCCCGCCGTTCTTCCACACCGCCACGATCGACGGGCGCGCGGTGCCGTTGCCGCCCGAAGGCCAGTTGGACAGCGGATCGTCGATGCTGTTGTCGTCGTGCTCACCGGGGTGCTGCACCGAGACCGTGACGAGGTCGTCGAGCACGATCGGCCCACAGGTCTCCGCTCCGATCGGGACCGTCAGGAACTGCCGTGTCTCGCCACGATGGGGGCCCTCCAGCGCGACGGCGAACAGTCCGTCGTTGGAGGACAGGGCATTGCCGTCGGTGGAGATCCACAGGTTGCCGTGCTTGTCGAAGGCCAGGTTGTCCGGGCAGGAGATCGGGCTGACCTTCGATTTGTCGAAGCCGCCGAAGTAGGTGTCGGCGGCCGCGGGATCCCCGCAGACCAGCAGCAGGTCCCAGGTGAAGGTGGTGCCGGCATGGTCGTCGGTGATCTCGAGGACCTGCCCGTTCTTGTTGTCGTTGCGCGGATTGGCCGCGTCGGCGGCCGGCTTGCCGGCGGCTCCGCGCTCGTTGTTGTTGGTCAGCGCGACGTAGAGCTTGCCGCTGCTGGGGTTGGCCTCGAAGTCTTCTGGGCGGTCCATCTTGGTGGCGCCGGCCTTGTCGGCGGCGAACCGGGTGAACACCGCGACCTCCTGTGGCGTCATACCGTCGACCAACGACTCCGCCGCCCCGCCCGGTCCCGAGCGCAGCAGCGGGAGCCAGGTTCCCGAGCCGCGGAATCCGCCCTCCGGCAGCGTGCCTGAGCCATCGATCTTGCCGGCCGGGATGTCGGTGGCGAGCTTGGCGACGTACAGCGTGCCCTCGTCGAGGATTGCCATGTTGGCGGCCATCGCGGCCGCGTCCCGGCCGGGCTGAATCTTCTTGGCCGACACGAACTTGTACATGTAGTCGAAGCGTTCGTCGTCGCCGCTATAGGCCACCACTGTTCCGTCAGGGGTGACGTAGATGTTGGCGGCCTCGTGCTTGAACCGGCCCATCGCGGAGTGCTTGACCGGCGCCGACTGCGGATCCCACGGGTTGAGTTCGACGACGTAGCCGAAGCGGTTGACCTCGTTGGGGCTCTTGGTGGGGTCCCAGCGCGGGTCGAACGTCTCCCAAAGCCGTTCGCTGGGTTTGGTTTTGATGCCGTAACGCTTCCACCTGTCGGCATCGATCGGGGTGGGGGCCTGCGCGCCGTCCGCCGATCCGAAGTAGGAGTTGAAGTTCTCTTCTCCGGAAAGCACTGTGCCCCAAGGTGTCACACCGCCGGCGCAGTTGTTGATGGTGCCGAGAACGGCCCGCCCGGTCGGGTCGGCGGCGGTCTTGACGAACTCGCTGCCTGCGGCAGGCCCGACGAGGGTGAACGGGGAGTCGGCGGTTAGCCGGCGGTTGTAGGCGCCCAGCACCGGCTTGAGTCCCTCGGCAGTGCGCTCGACCTCGACGACGGTCAGGCCGTGTGCGGCGACGGCGGTGTCGAACTGCTCACGGGTGGGGTGCTTTTCGTCGTATCCCGGGAACATGAACCGCTCGGTGGTGTACTCGTGGTTGACGACGAGCAGGTAGTGGCCCGGTTTTCCGTCGATCGGCAGCAGGCCGGCGAAGTCGTTGTTGAAGCCGAATTGCTGGCGCTGTGCCGCGGCGGTCTGTTTGGCGACGTCGAAGGCGGGGGCGCCGGGCAGGACCGGGTCACCCCAGCTGATCACCACGGCCTGCTGGTAGCCCTGCGGGATGACGACGGCGTCCTCGATATTGGGTGCGACGGCGGTGAAATTCATGCCTGCCGGCGGTGCTGACGGCGCCGCCGACGTGGACGGCGCCGGGGGCTTGGCCTCACCGCCGCATGCCGCGAGCGTCGAGCCCGCGCCGACCGCGAGAACGGCCACGCCGGCCGCTTTGAGGGCCGAGCGCCGCGATACCGCATCGCGGACAAGGTCGCCGAAGTATTCGTTGTCGCTGGTGTTGGGTGCGGGGTGCGAGCAGGCGTCACCGCACCGGTAGCGGCAGGTCACCCGTTGTCGCGCAGAGCGTCCGTCATGGTTGATCAGAAGATTCAGCGGCACCAGAGCCATGCGGCGAAACTAGGCCACGCCTGTGAATCAGCTGGCAATGAATCGGTGAACAACAGGCGAACTCAGCCGCCGAGCACGTCGCGCAGGATCTGGACCAGCGCGCGGGGCTGGTCGCCCTGGACCGAGTGGCCGGAGTCGGGCACCACGATCACCCGCTGGAAACCCGGTGCCGTGCAGGCGAATTCGTCGGCGTCGTCGTCGTTGACGAAGAACGAGTTGGCGCCGCGCACCAGCGTTGTGGGAACGGTCAGGCCCGGCACGTCGTCCCACAGGCCTTCGAAGCCGTCGCCCTTTCGGAAAGTGTCGTACCGCCAAGTCCAGGTGCCGTCGTCGAGCTGCTTGGAGTTGTGGAATACGCCGCGGCGCAAGGAGTCTCGGTCACGGTGTGGCGCGGCGGCGATGGTCACGTCGAGCATGGCCCGAAAGCTCGGGAAGGTGCGGTCGCCCTGGACCAGTGCGACAGTGCCCATCTGTGCCTTGGTCATCTCTTCGTGCCGTTCGGGCGCGGACGGGGTGACGTCGACCATGACCAGCTTGCGGACCAGATCCGGCGCGGTCGTCGCGAGTCGCAGCGCCGTCAGCCCGCCCAGTGACATGCCGACCACCAGGTCGGCCTCGCTTGCGAGCTCACGCACCACCGGTTCGATGGTGTCGGCGTTCAGCTTCGGGCCGTAGTCGCCGTCTTCTCGCCAGGCCGAGCGGCCATGCCCGGGCAGGTCGACCGCGAGCGCGGGTGCGCCGAGGCCGAGGATGACGGTGTCCCAGGTGTGGGCGTTCTGACCGCCGCCGTGCAGGAACACCACGCGCACGGGATCGGCACCCCAGCGCACTGCGCTGACGGGCCCGCGCTCGATGCGCTCCACCGGGGGCAGCGAATCGCTCACTCCGGCTTGGGCGGCGTTCTCGGGGAGCAGCGCGAACTCGTCGAGTCCGATCAGTTGTTCGTCGGAGATCACGCCGTCCATCTAACGCGAAAGTGCGGCCAGATCGCGATGGGGCGTCCCATCTGGATCTGACCGCACTCTCGGCGGATTACTTACTTCTCGCCGGGTTGATTCCCGGGTCGCTAGCGCTCCTGCCCTCCGGCGATGAACTCTTCGAGCTGCGTGCGCGCGATGTCGTCGGGCAGCTGCTTGGGCGGGCTCTTCATCAGGTAGGCCGAGGCCGGGATGATCGGCCCGCCGATACCGCGGTCCTTGGCGATCTTCGCGGCGCGCACGGCGTCGATGATGATGCCTGCCGAGTTCGGCGAATCCCACACCTCGAGTTTGTATTCCAGGTTCAGCGGCACGTCGCCGAAGGCGCGGCCTTCGAGGCGGACATAGGCCCACTTGCGGTCGTCGAGCCACGCGACGTGATCCGACGGGCCGATGTGGACGTTCTTGTCCTCGATCTTGCCGGCCAGCGAGCCGGTGAGGTTGGACGTGACGGCCTGGGTCTTGGAGACCTTCTTGGACTCAAGGCGCTCGCGCTCGAGCATGTTCTTGAAGTCCATGTTGCCGCCGACGTTCAGCTGATAGGTGCGGTCGAGCGTGACGCCGCGATCCTCGAACAGCTTGGCCATCACGCGGTGGGTGATGGTCGCACCGACCTGGCTCTTGATGTCGTCGCCGACGATCGGCACACCGGCGTCGGTGAACTTCTTGGCCCAGACCGGATCCGAGGCGATGAAGACCGGCAGCGCGTTGACGAACGCGACCTTGGCGTCGATGGCGCACTGCGCGTAGAACTTGTCGGCTTCGTCGGAGCCCACCGGCAGGTAGGAGACCAGCACGTCGACTTGAGCGTCCTTCAGGATCTTGACCACGTCGACCGGCTGCTCGTCGGAGATCTCGATGGTCTCGGCGTAGTACTTGCCGATGCCGTCCAGGGTCGGGCCGCGCTGCACGACGACGTCGGTCGGGGGCACGTCAGCGATCTTGATGGTGTTGTTCTCGGACGCGAAGATCGCCTCGGATAGGTCGAACCCGACCTTCTTGGCGTCGACGTCGAAGGCGGCGACGAACTTCACGTCGCGCACGTGGTACGGGCCGAGCTTCACGTGCATCAGTCCGGGAACGGTGGCGTTGGCGTCGGCGTCCTTGTAGTACTGCACGCCCTGGACCAGTGAGGACGCGCAGTTGCCGACGCCGACGATGGCGACCCGCACATCTGTCGACGCTCCGTTGTGCTCCGTCATGGACGTTCTCCTAACTCCGTACTTCTGCTGGCTGTTGTTCAGGTACTTCGGTGGCCGCGTCAGGCCTGGTCTGGATGACTCTGGGCCACTCGCTCAGCGGCGATGAGCTCGTTGAGCCACTTGACTTCCCGCTCGCTGGACTCCAAGCCCAGCTGATGCAGTTGTTTGGTGTAGCGGTCGAACGAATTGCTCGCTCGGGCGATGGCCTCCCGCAGACCCTCGCGACGCTCTTCCACCTGGCGGCGGCGGCCTTCCAGAATCCGCATCCGGGCCTCGGCCGGTGTGCGGTTGAAGAACGCAAGATGCACACCGAAGCCGTCGTCGGTGTAGTTCTGCGGACCGGTGTCGGCCACCAGCTCGGCGAAGCGCTGACGCCCGGCGTCGGTCAGTTGATACACCCGGCGGGCGCGGCGCAACACCGTCGTACCCGCGGGGGCGGTGTCCTCGACGATCAACCCGTCGGTCTGCATCCGGCGCAACGCCGGGTACAGGGAGCCATAAGAAAACGCCCGGAAGGCGCCGAGTAACCCCGTCAGTCGTTTGCGTAGTTCGTAGCCGTGCATCGGCGACTCGAGCAGAAGGCCCAAGATGGCTAGCTCCAGCATCGGGTCACCTCCTTTGCTCGACCGTCACAGCGCTTCGACACCTCCGGCAATAGTATCGGAGCGATATATTTGGCGCTACTTGGACGCCGACGATCCCGGTGATTGCCGTTAGGTGACTCGCTGCGAAACCCCCGCGCTACGGGTAGTTGATCTGCTTGACCGAGCCGTCGGGATAGAGCTGGATGTAGCCGCTGCCGTAGTCGCTGGAGACGTAGATCTCGGCGGTGACCGTACCGGCGGCCGTCGGGTCACGGCTGGGCTCGATGATCAGATACGTGCTCTTGACGTCGCCGGGCTTCATGTTCAGCGTCTCCGGGGCCCCACGCATCACGCCGACGACGGCCTTGGCGTCGAACTTGCTCAGATCCACCAGCTTCGCGTCGGACCCGGCCGCCGAGGTGGACGGATCGCCCCAGCCGCCGCGGTAGGTGTAGTTGAGCTCGCGACGCTCGTCGCTGGGATCGGGTCGGGTCAACGACGCGTACTCGGGGTAGATGACCAGCCGGTTGCCTTCCGTGTTGCCGAACTTCTGCTTCATCTGCTCGAGCAGCCCGGTCAGCCCGCCCAGCGAGTGCAGCTGCCGCGGCGGGGTCAGCACGACGGGTGCCACGCCGTCGGGCTTGGCGCCCGGGTCGGAGGTGAAGTTCAGCGGCGAAGGTGTGTTGCCGTAGAGACCCCAGCCGATACCGATGCCGAGAACGATCAGCACACCCATGATGGCCAGCCGGATACCCCAGCTGCCCCCTGCACCGGCCGACTGCAGCCGCGGCTTCTTCAGTGTGGGCAGCTGCACCGGCGCGTTGGCGGTCTGCAGATCCCCGACCAGGGAGCGCAGATCACCCAGCGTCGTCGCGGTGGTCGCGGCCTTCACCCGCTGCTGGTGCTCGCTCATCGACAGCTGCCCCTCGGACAGCGCGGTGTCCAGGATCTGGCAGGTGTCGTTTCGGTCAGAGTCCTTGGCGCGCGTGCTGGCCGTCTGGGAAGTCGCCACGGCGATGATCGTAAGAGTTCGATACCCAAGAGCGCAGACCAGGCGCACAATCTGGTTCACCCGCCAGGCGGTTGGCCGCCGGGTCCCACAGCGCCGACGTACTCTGGTGATCGTGCGATTGCAGCGACAGGTGGTGGACTACGCCCTCCGGCGACGCTCCCTGCTGGCCGAGGTGTACTCCGGCCGGACCGGCGTGACCGAGGTCTGCGACGCCAATCCCTATCTGTTGCGCGCCGCGAAATTTCACGGCAAACCCAGTTCGGTGATGTGCCCGATCTGCCGCAAGGAGCCGCTGACGCTGGTGTCCTGGGTGTTCGGCGATCACCTCGGTGCGGTGTCCGGCTCGGCCCGCACCGCCGAGGAGCTGGTACTGCTGGCAACCAAATTCGACGAATTTTCGGTACACGTGGTGGAGGTATGTCGCACCTGCGAATGGAATCACTTGGTCAAGTCCTATGTGCTCGGAGCGCCGCGTCCCACCAACGGGACGCGCGGTCGCCGGGGCACCCAGTCGGCGCGCTCGGGCGCGCGTACGGCCAGTGAATAGCGAAGGGCGTCACGACCGGCCTGGCACTGACAACCGCACGGGATCAGGGCGTGCTGATGCGTCCGATCATCCCGAGTCGCCAACGACCAAGTTTCCCGTGGCCAGGCCCGCTGATTCCGCCGGTCCGACCCGGAGCGCACCGCGCCGACAGGTGCCACCGGACGACAGGCTGACGTCGATCATCGAGCCGGTGCGTGACGACACCGTGCCGCTGCGCGACCCGATCGACGTGGTCAAGGCCGCCCTCGAAGGCACAGCCCCGCCAAAGCTTCCGCCGCCACCGCCACGACCGCCGCGCACCGGCGGACCGGCCGGCCCGCCGCCGCCGAAGCCGCCGAGCTTCTCCCAGCAGGTCAGCTGGAAGTGGGTGCGCCGCTCGCTGTACCTCGCGGTGGTCCTGATGGTGGTGCTGCCGCTGATCACCTTCGGCATGGCGTACCTGATCGTGAAGGTGCCTCAGCCCGGCGACCTGCGGACCAACCAGGTGTCGACCATCCTGGCCAGCGACGGCTCGGAGCTGGCGAAAATCGTTCCGCCGGAAGGCAACCGGGTCGACGTCAACATCGACCAGATACCGGTGCAGGTGCGCAACGCGGTGATGGCCGCCGAGGACCGCGACTTCTACAGCAACCCGGGGTTTTCACTCTCGGGCTTCGCCCGGGCGCTGAAGAACAATCTCACCGGGGGCGACTTGCAGGGCGCCTCGACGATCACCCAGCAGTACGTGAAGAACGCGCTCGTCGGCGATGCCCGGTCTGGTATCGGCGGCGTGGTGCGTAAGGCCAAGGAGCTCGTCATCTCGACGAAGATGTCGAGCGAGTGGTCCAAAGACCAAGTGCTGCAGGCCTATCTGAATATCATCTATTTCGGTCGCGGGGCGTACGGCATCTCGGCGGCGTCGAAGGCCTACTTCGACAAGCCGGTCGAGCAGTTGAACGTTGCCGAGGGCGCATTGCTGGCGGCGCTGATCCAGCGGCCGTCGACCCTGGATCCGGCCATCGACCCCGAGGGTGCGGCCAGCCGGTGGAACTGGGTGCTCGACGGCATGGTGTCGATGGGCGCGTTGTCCAAAGAGGACCGTGCGGCGCAGGTCTTCCCGGCGACGGTGCCACCCGATCAGGCCCGCGCGGCCAGCGTCACCACCGGGCCCAACGGCCTGATCGAACGCCAGGTCACCAAGGAACTGCTCGATCTGTTCAACATCGACGAGCAGACGCTGAACACCCAGGGGCTGCAGATCACCACGACGATCGACCCGCAGGCGCAGCAGGCCGCCGAGGACGCGGTGTCGAAGTATCTCGACGGGCAGATGCCGGACATGCGCTCAGCGGTGGTGTCGATCGACCCGAAGACCGGTGGTGTGAAGGCCTATTACGGCGGATCCGACGCCCAGGGCTTCGATTTCGCCCAGGCCGGGTTGCCGACGGGGTCGTCGTTCAAGGTGTTCGCGTTGGTGGCGGCCCTCGAACAGGGCATCGGGCTGGGCTATCAGGTAGACAGCTCCCCGGTCACGCTCAACGGCATCACGATCACCAACGTCGAGGGCGAGGGTTGTGGCGTCTGCAATATCGCCGAGGCTCTCAAACGATCGCTGAACACGTCGTATTACCGGCTGATGCTCAAGCTGGAGAACGGCCCGAGTGACGTCGCCGATGCCGCGCACAGCGCGGGAATCGCGGAGAGCTTCCCGGGTGTGGACCACACACTGTCCGAAGACGGCAAGGGCGGACCGCCCAACAACGGTATTGTGCTGGGCCAGTACCAGACTCGGGTCTTGGACATGGCCTCGGCGTACGCCACCCTGGCGAACTCCGGCGTCTACCACAAGCCGCATTTCGTGCAGAAGGTCGTGAACTCGCGCGGCGAGGTGCTCTTCGATGCCAGTACCTCGGACGACAGCGGAGAGCAGCGCATCCCGAAAGCGGTCGCCGACAACGTGACTGCGGCCATGCAGCCGATCGCGGGTTGGTCCAACGGGCACAACCTGGCCGGCGGGCGCGCCTCGGCGGCCAAGACCGGAACCAACCAGCTCGGTGACACCGGCGCCAACCGGGACGCGTGGATGGTCGGTTACACCCCGTCGTTGTCGACGGCCGTGTGGGTCGGCACCACCGACGGCACCCAGCCCCTGGTGAACAAGGGCGGTGGGCAGGTGTACGGCTCGGGCATTCCGTCCGACATCTGGAAAGCCACGATGGACGGCGCCCTGAAAGGCACCGACAACGAGACGTTCCCCAAGCCGACCGAGATCGGCGGCTACGCCGGTGTGCCGGCTGCCCCGCCCCCTCCGCCGAAGCCGTCGACGACCGAGACGGTCATCCAGCCGAGTATCGAAGTCGCGCCGGGCATCACGATTCCGCTCGGCCCGCCGACGACCATCACCGTGCCCGTCGGGCCGCCGCCGCCGCCCGGGGTACCGGGGGCGCCGGAGCAGCCGGTGCCGGTCGGTGGTGACCCAGGCGTACCCCTCCCGCCGCCGCCTCCGCCGCCGTGATCGACGGCGAGAGCCATGATCCTTCGGTCGACCGGCCGGCCAGCGCGCCGGCCGGCGGTTTCTTGGTGGGCTCGGGTCGCGCCACCATCTCGCCGCAACCGCTGGCCACCGACCTTCGCAGCGCCGACGACCGCGACAAGCCCAGCCGTAACGACACTTTGGGCGCCGCGCTCTCGGAGGTGGTCGGCGGACCGGTGGGCCGACACGCGCTGATCGGCCGCACCCGGGTGTTCACCCCGCTGCGGGTGATGTTCCTGATGGCACTGGTGGTGCTAGCACTGGGGTGGTCCACCAAGGCGCCGTGTTTGCAGACCGTCGGGAGCGGGCCGCCCGATCAGCGGGTGGCGAACTGGCAGAACCAGCGCGCCTATTTCGAGCTGTGCTACTCCGACACCGTGCCGCTCTACGGCGCGGAGTTGTTGAGCCAGGGGCGTTTTCCGTACAAGTCGAGCTGGATCGAGACGGACTCCAGCGGCCGCCCGCAGTTCCGCTACGACGGCAAGCCCGCGATACGCTACATGGAGTATCCGGTCCTGACCGGGGTCTACCAGTACGTGTCGATGGCGCTGGCCAAGACCTACACCGCGGCGGCCAAGATGATGTCGCTGCCGGTGATCGCCGAAGTGGTGATGTTCTTCAACTTCGCGGCATTCGGCCTCGCCCTGGCGTGGTTGACGACGGTGTGGGCGACCTCGTGGCTGGCGGGCCGGCGGGTCTGGGATGCCGCACTGGTGGCGGCGTCACCGGTGCTGGTCTTCCAGATCTTCACCAATTTCGATGCGCTGGCAACGGCTTTGGCGATCGGCGGCCTGCTGGCCTGGGCGCGACGAAGACCGGTACTCGCCGGAATTCTGATCGGCCTCGGGGTGGCCGCCAAGCTGTATCCCGCGCTGCTGTTGCTGCCGATCGTGGTACTCGCGATCCGCAGTGACCGGATGCCCGAGGCCGCCAAGACAGTGGTGGCCACAGTGGCAGCGTGGTTCGCCGTCAATCTGCCGGTGATGGCGTTGTTCCCGCGCGGGTGGTCGGAGTTCTTCCGGCTCAACTCCCGTCGCGGTGACGACATGGACTCGCTGTACAACGTGGTGAAGTCGCTCACCGGCTGGGACGGCTTCGATAAGGATCTCGGGTTCTGGCAGCCGCCGGTGATCCTCAACACCGTCGTCGCGGTGCTGTTCCTGTTGTGCTGCGCGGCAATCGCCTACATCGCCCTGACCGCACCGCAGCGGCCGCGCCTGGCGCAATTGGCGTTCCTGACGGTGGCGGCGTTCCTGTTGGTGAACAAGGTGTGGAGCCCGCAGTTCTCGCTGTGGCTGGTGCCGCTGGCGGTGCTTGCTCTGCCGCACCGGCGAATCCTGTTGGCGTGGATGACCGTTGACATGCTGGTGTGGGTGCCGCGGATGTACTACCTGTACGGCGAGGCGAACAAGGGCCTGCCCGAGCAGTGGTTCACCGCGACGGTGCTGCTGCGCGATATCGCGGTGATCGGGCTGATCGTGTTGGTGGTGCGCCAGATCTACCGGCCCGACCTGGATCTGGTGCGCTGGAATGGCCGGGTGGACGATCCGGCCGGGGGAGTGTTCGACCGCGCCGAAGATGCTCCCCCGCAATGGTTTCCTCGATGGCTGCGCCCGCGGGTGGCGGCTCTCGATCCGCCCGAACAGCAAGAGGCACCGGATGCAAGTCGCGATAGCACTGTTCCCGCGTAACACCGCACTGGACGCGATCGGCCCCTACGAGGTGCTGCAGCGGGTCCCGTCCATCGACGTCGTCTTCGTCGGGCATCGGCGCGGGGAGGTTCGCAGCGACAACGGCATGCTCGGGCTGACCTGCGACGCGACCTTCGACGAGGTCACCACACCGGATGTCCTGGTCTTCCCGGGCGGGATCGGCACCCGCACTCTCGTGGAGGACACCGCCGTGCTCGACTGGATTCGCCAGGTGCACCGCCACACCGTGTTCACCACGTCGGTGTGCACCGGCAGCCTGATGCTCGCCGCGGCGGGCCTGCTGACCGGGCTGACCGCCGCCACCCATTGGCGGGCCACCGAACTACTGGAGTCGTTCGGCGCGAGCTACACCCCGGACCGGGTCGTCGAGCACCTGCCGGAGCGCATCATCACCGCGGCGGGGGTGTCCAGCGGCATCGACATGGCATTGCGACTGGTCGAGCTGCTGGTCGGGCCCGAGGCCGCGCAGGCCAGCCAACTGATGATCGAGTACGACCCCCAGCCGCCGTTCGACGCCGGAGATCTGAGCAAAGCCTCTGATGCCACCGTGCAGCTGGCCTTGGAGTACTACGGCCAGCGGAGCTGATTTCGCTGATCAGCCTGTGCTCCGGTAACCTAGCCGGGTTGCCGACGCAGGCGACCCTTCTGCCACGGATACGCCGTGGCCGCTACGACCATAGGAGGTGATGAGGTTCCCATGCGTCCATACGAAATCATGGTCATCCTTGACCCCACTCTCGACGAGCGCACCGTAGCTCCGTCTCTGGATACGTTCTTGAACGTCGTCCGCACTGACGGCGGTTCGGTCGACAAGGTCGACATCTGGGGTAGGCGCCGCCTGGCGTACGAGATCGCCAAGCATGCCGAGGGCATTTACGCCGTCGTCGATGTGAAGGCCGAACCGGCCACCGTGTCCGAGCTCGACCGTCAGCTCAACCTGAACGAGTCGGTGCTGCGGACCAAGGTGATGCGGACCGATAAGCACTAAGCCACACCCGTGGATAAAGCTCGCCGCGCGTCGGAGCTGTTACGTAGGCTCGCGGTGAATCCATCCGCCTATGCCAGGAGGACCTTGTGGCCGGTGACACGACCATCACCGTCGTCGGAAATCTGACCGCCGACCCCGAACTTCGGTTCACCCCGTCCGGTGCTGCCGTCGCCAACTTCACGGTGGCGTCGACACCGCGCACGTTCGACCGTCAGACCAACGAGTGGAAAGACGGCGAGGCGCTGTTCCTGCGCTGCAACATCTGGCGTGAGGCGGCCGAGAACGTGGCCGAGAGCCTCACCCGGGGTTCTCGGGTGATCGTTCAGGGCCGGCTCAAGCAGCGGTCCTTCGAAACCCGTGAAGGTGAGAAGCGCACCGTCGTGGAGCTTGAGGTCGACGAGATCGGCCCGTCGCTGCGGTATGCCACCGCCAAGGTCAACAAGGCCTCGCGCAGTGGTGGCGGGGGCGGCGGCTTCGGCGGCGGCAGTGGTGGCGGCGGCGGGAATTCCCGTCCGGCGGCGGCCAGCGAGTCCGGCAACGACGATCCGTGGGGCAGTGCCCCGGCGTCGGGGTCGTTCGCCGGCGGCGACGACGAACCGCCTTTCTGAAATAAAAACCTTTGCGCGCCACGGGCGCGCCATCTGAAGAACGAAAGAGATTGACCCATGGCCAAGACCAACAAGCGGCGTCCGGCACCGGAAAAGCCGGTCAAGACCCGCAAGTGCGTGTTCTGCTCCAAGAAGGGGCAGGACATCGACTACAAGGACACCCAGCTGCTGCGTACCTACATCAGCGAGCGCGGCAAGATCCGTGCCCGCCGGGTGACCGGTAACTGTGTGCAGCACCAGCGCGACATCGCGATCGCGGTCAAGAACGCGCGTGAGGTTGCCCTGCTTCCGTTCACGTCGGCGGCACGGTAGAGAACGGACGTATCGAGATGAAGCTGATCCTGACCGCTGAGGTCGACCACCTCGGCGCTGCCGGTGACACCGTCGAGGTGAAGGACGGGTACGGCCGCAACTACCTGCTGCCGCGCGGCCTGGCCATCACGGCCTCGCGCGGTGCGCAGAAGCAGGCCGACGAGATCCGCCGTGCCCGCGAGACCAAGACCGTGCGCGACCGCGAGCACGCTGACGAGATCAAGGCCGCGATCGCGGCCCTGGGCTCGGTCCAGCTGCCGGTGAAGTCCTCCACGGAGGGCAAGCTGTTCGGCTCGGTGACCGCCAACGACATCGTCACGGCGATCAAGAAGGCCGGCGGCCCGAACTTGGACAAGCGCACCGTGCAGCTGCCCAAGGCCCACATCAAGGCGACTGGCGCCCACACCGTCGGCGTGCAGCTGCACCCCGAGGTGAAGGTCGACGTGACCGTCGACGTCGTCGCACAAAGTTAGCCGTACGCGTCAATTCCCCGGGTGGTGGCCTTTCGAGGTTGCTCCCGGGGAATTGCTGCATTTCTGGCGAACACATTCCGATGGGCCCGGCTCAGCTAATCTAACCAGCCGTTAACCTTGTGCATAACCTCCGGCAACACAACACGCCCGAGATCGCAACCGGGGCCGACACGCCGGGGAACTTGCCATCCACAGCACCTACCAGGGCCTATCCTGCTCTCAGCTGGGCAGATGGCACCAAATTGATCCATGATCCACAGGTTTTCCCCAAGGCCTCAACACAACCGTCCCCAGCTATCCACAAACCACTAACAGGTTGATGAACAGGCTCGGTTTGCGAGGGCTCCAGCAACGTCTAGCGTGAGCCGTCGGCGGTGCTGGTCATCACCGTCGCGACGAGTACTTGTCGGGGGTGTGGGGTAGACCTCCGACTAAGCGTCGAACTGACGTTCGACAGTTATCAGGCGGAGGTGGGGATTACCCGATGGCGGTCGTTGACGATCTCGGACAGCCCGGGATGGATAGTCCTCCTCCTTCGGAGGACTTCGGTCGCCAGCCTCCACAGGACCTCGCTGCCGAACAGTCGGTGTTGGGCGGCATGCTGCTCTCCAAGGACGCCATTGCCGACGTCCTGGAGCGGCTGCGCCCCGGCGACTTCTACCGGCCCGCCCACCAGAACGTCTACGACGCGATCCTGGACCTCTACGGCCGCGGTGAGCCCGCGGACGCGGTCACCGTGGCCGCCGAGCTGGACCGGCGCGGTCTGTTGCGTCGCATCGGCGGGGCGCCCTATCTGCACACGCTGATCTCGACGGTACCGACGGCGGCCAACGCCGGGTACTACGCGGGCATCGTGGCCGAGAAGGCGCTGCTGCGTCGGCTGGTGGAGGCCGGCACGCGGGTGGTGCAGTACGGCTATGCCGGGGCTGAGGGCGCCGACGTCAACGAGATCGTGGATCGCGCGCAGTCGGAGATCTACGACGTCACCGAGCGGCGGACGGCCGAGGATTTCCTTCCGCTGGAAGATCTGCTGCAGCCGACGATGGACGAGATCGACGCCATCGCGTCGCAGGGCGGCATCTCCAAGGGTGTGCCGACGGGCTTCACCGAACTCGACGAACTGACCAATGGCCTGCATCCGGGTCAGATGATCGTGGTGGCGGCCAGGCCCGGCATGGGCAAGGCGCTGGGTCTGGACACGCCGCTGCCGACGCCGACGGGCTGGACCACGATGGGCGAGGTCAAGGTCGGCGACTACCTGATCGACGCCGACGGGCTGCCGACCCGTGTGGTCGCGGCAACGGATGTCATGGTCGGCCGGCCGTGCTACGAGGTGGAATTCTCGGACGGCACAGTGCTGATCGCGGATGCCGAGCACCAGTGGCCGACTGCCCGCGGGATCTGCACCACCATGACATTGTGCGCGGGCGCGGATGTGGTGACGGCGGCTGCGGCGCGGCAGCTTGTCGGAGCCGGCGGTCCGGTACGTGCTGCGTTCGGAGTTGCAGACGTTCGTCGCATCGAAAGCGTGCCCGTGCGGTGCGTGGAAGTCGACAACGAGGACCACCTGTATCTGGCTGGGCGAGCGATGATCCCGACCCACAACTCGACGCTCGGACTTGATTTTTTGCGTTCCTGCTCGATCAAGCATCGGTTGCCGAGCATTGTGTTCTCACTGGAAATGAGCAAGTCCGAGATCGTCATGCGATTGCTTTCGGCCGAAGCGAAGATCAAGCTGGCCGATATGCGGTCAGGCCGGATGACCGACGACGACTGGACGCGCTTGGCGCGCCGCATGAGCGAAATCAGCGAAGCGCCTTTGTATATCGACGATTCGCCGAACCTGACGATGATGGAGATTCGAGCCAAGGCTCGCCGCCTGCATCAGAAGGCTGGGCTGCGGCTGATCGTTCTCGACTACCTGCAGCTGATGACATCGGGTAAGAAGGTCGAGTCGCGCCAGCAGGAAGTCTCCGAATTCTCAAGGCAGATCAAGCTTTTAGCGAAAGAGCTGGAAGTCCCGGTGGTCGCGATGAGCCAGCTGAACCGTGGTCCTGAGCAGCGAACCGACAAGAAGCCAATGTTAGCTGATCTACGTGAATCGGGCTCCATAGAGCAAGATGCGGACATGGTGATTTTGCTGCATCGCCCCGATGCCTTCGAAACGGACGACCCGCGCGGCGGTGAAGCCGACCTGATTGTCGCGAAACACCGTGCTGGGCCGACGCGTACGGTGACCGTGGCGCACCAGCTGCATCTGTCGCGATTCACGAATATGGCGCGTTAGGCGAGCATATGCGTCCGAGGAAATATGTTGTGCCACTGGGCAATTCAGCCCGACTACGACTCACCCAAGCTCGGCCGGTAATCACCCGCCTCGGCCTCGGCGGCAAGTAACGCGCCCAGCGCACCCTCCTGCTGAGCAACAAAGACGCCGATCACCTGCCGGCATACCTCCGGCACGCTCACCCCACGCATATCCGCAATACGTTTGAGCCCGACCAGCATTGACGTAGATATGTGAAACTGCACAGCGAACTGACCGCATGAGCCATCCTCAGGCGGCAACCCCGGACCCACGACCACAGGTTCATCAACCCCGTACTCGCCCACCTCAGCACCCCGAACTCGCTCGACAACCCCATCGCTACCAACGCCGCCGGCCGGATCCGGGAACTCCTCATGACTGAACAAACCCATTCCGCCCACGCTAGACCTCGCAGAATTTCCAGGTCGCCAACTAAGCGACGCCGTTCGCGCCCACTTGGATACTTTCGCCTTGGCCGCGACATCGTCATGGGGGTGCGAGATGGGACCCGCAAAGTTGCCAACGTCGAGAACAACCCAGACATCCGTGGAGTGTTGTTTCAAGGTCACGCCCGCATCGTTCGCGAACCGAGCGAAGCACTTCAGCTCGCGAGGGACGGTGCTCGGGCGCGGGGCGTGGCAGAGTCCGAGTGGCCCACCGCACCAAGACCGGGTGCCGCCTATATCCGCGTGACACCGGTGCGAACACTGTCATGGGACGACGGAAGGCGATGCCCATAGACCAGTCCAAGCGTGCCGGCGGAAACCCTCACTGTCACAACGAACACCTCTGACGACCGGATTAACCAAAGACGCACATCGAGCGTCAATGAACATCAGCTGCTACGAGGGCTTCAATCTGGGGTGCTTGAGCCCCTCGGATACAACTTCGAACGCAGGGTACGAATCTTCACCAACCTCACCAAAATCAACGTCGGCATCGCCAGGGCGGCCGACAGGCTGCCGCGGTCCAACCCCATCCGGGAACGCCGAAAGAAGAGCGGCGCGGCCGCGCGCGAGCGGGTCGCGATGCTAAACAAGATCGCCCGCGGCAAGCACATCCCGCTGACCTTCAGCCACCACGACCGCTCGACGGCGGGGGAGGGCTTCACCGGCTAGCGGTAACTCTTCGACAGGTTGTGAGCATTGAGGAATCGTCCTGGGCTCAGAATGCCCGCAGGTTGTCCCGCAGCAGCGCGTGTGAGTAGCTTGTCCGGGTCAGACCCCTCGCCTGCAGCGCCGGCACCAGCCCGTCGCAGATCTCGATGATCCTGTGACGCGTCAGCGAGCCGCCATCCCCTGGGATCAGGAAGCCGTCGCCGCCGACCTCTTCCATCGCCGCCGCCATGATGTCGGCAACCTGGTCCGGCGTACCGACGGCCTCGAACGAGGTGGCGCCGCCGCCCGATTGGGCCTCCATGCACTGGCGCAGCGTCTTGCCGGTTCCCCATTGGGCAAACCCAGCAAGTGATCCCTGTTCGCCGCGCGTGACGCAGTAAGGGGACCGGCTGGTCAAGATCCATCGTGGTGAAACCGTCACCGGCGCCGCGGGTGGCTTGCTGCTGGCCTCTCGCACGCCCCACCGAAGCCGTGCAGATCCACGGAGCGTCTTCAGTGTCGATCACCACTCATTGACCGTCGTCGAGAAGTGGCGCTAGTTAGTTGCTTCACAAGTTGGATAGCGAGCTGGCACGTGAGCTGGGATGGACATCGCGGCAGCTGCTCGCAGAGTTGGCCCGCCGCGGTGAGTTCGTGCAGTCTGCGGCTAGCCAGCTCGAGGCCGCCAGTCATCCGCGCCGTTCGATGGCTGGTCGGCAGAGCCCTCCGTCACCGAGGTCGGCACCGGGTTCGCCGACGACCTACGCAACGAACTCGCCCGTGCCCGGGGAGGCTCAGCGCGGCGGCTCGGAAGCCCCGCTGGGCGAAGAAGTCCATCCCAGCACCGGGCCGCGTGCCAGGCTCAGTGGACGGATAGAATCGGCACCGGATGTGCCGAAGTGGCGCAACCTGTTTCAATCAGTTCGATACTGCCGGACTCCTGCGGTGCGCTGTTGAGCTCCACATCGGCAGGACACGGGTCACGCCGATCGGACGAGCCCGCACGAACTACTACGATTCCCCACTGCCGGCGACCGTTGACGGGCTAGCGGTCGTCGTGGAGACCAGACGCCGCATGTACTGGTCGAGTTCAGCGATCAATTGGGACGGCGGACGGTCCTGGTCGGACCTCACCCAGTCGGTGAGCCACACCTGCAAGGCCGACACCGTCAAGCCAGCCAGTATCGACGGCCGCATGGCCGGCGCTTCCCCAGCCGCGACTGCCTCGGCAGCCAGGTCGGCGATGTGAGTGATCCCGATTCTCCACGCGTCGCGCTGATTGCCGCGCCCCCATTGCTCACCGGCCGTAGCCCAGCTCAGTCCTTCCTTGATGTGGAGATGAAGATAGTTGGGGTGCTCGACGAAGTAAGTGACCAAAGCGCGCAGCGCCGCCAGGAGGCGTTCGAGAGGTGAAGCGACACTCTCGGTCGCACGCAGTCCGGCAGCGATGAACTCGTCGACGCGTTGGCGGTTGAGGACATCCCAAATTTCGTCCTTGCCGGAGAATATCTTGTACACCGTCGCAAGCGAGACGTCGGCGGTACGGGCGATGTCCGCAACCTTGGTCTTGTCAAAGCCTGCACTGGCGAACTCGAATTCCGCAGCAGACAGAATCTGCTGTCGGAACATGTCGCGACGGGCATCGCGGATGCTCGGACGTGGAATCACCGTTTTACTTACCGACTCACCTAACCGAACCGACACTGACTCCCCGATCGTAGGGGAACATATTCCGCTCCCTCTGAAGTTACGCATCGAACTCGGATGACAGTTCGTTTGCGCGGGTAGCGGTCATGGTCCGCCACGGTTGGATGTCGCTCGAGCTGTGTGGATCGGGCCATGACGCCCGGCTCGGCTTGTCAGTCTGCCGAGCCGGGCGCGCGCCAGGGTCTCAGCTCGTTCGCACCGCGGTTCCCGAAGTTGCCAGGTCTGGCGCCGAAACCGTTGCAGCCGTGACTGACTCGGACTGCAGCGCCAACTGACCGTAGAGATAGCCCAGTTGCTTGGCGACGAAGGGAAGGCTGACGATAGGCGCGATGATCCACGGTAGGTTCTCATAGATGAGGACCAGCGTGATGTCCCAGAAATAGTGGCGCGGGAAGTTCGGAAATCCGTGTCGTGCTTCGGCGACGAAGTAGATGACGAAGACGGTGAGCATGGCTGCCATGGTGAAG
This sequence comes from Mycolicibacterium rhodesiae JS60, assembly GCA_000230935.2. Classification (GTDB taxonomy): domain Bacteria; phylum Actinomycetota; class Actinomycetes; order Mycobacteriales; family Mycobacteriaceae; genus Mycobacterium; species Mycobacterium rhodesiae_B. The sequence continues at coordinate 327,137 of AGIQ01000002.1, read as the reverse complement.
AAGGTCCACCACAGCGGCCCGATACGTTTGGCGGGGTCATTTCCGGCCTTCCGGAGTTTCCACCACGCGCAGAGCATCACTGCGGCACCGATGACGACAACCAGTTCCATCGCCCACAGCGGCCCGTCGCTCTGGAGGTAGCGCACGTCGTTGATGCCGTAATACCAGAAGACCCAGCCCCACCGCTGTGTCTCGTCCAGGTGCATCCACCCGAGGAGATCGCCGATCAGCCACGCGAGTTCCCACCACAGTTCGCTTGCGGCACCTGCGATGCAGAACCACAGCATCGAGAACTCGTTGCCCTTCTCAAGGGTCGTCCGATTCTCACCGGGCGCGTCTTTCCAAGCGACCCAGAACATGATGAAGACCGGTGTCATGAACAAGAAGCAGGCGATATTGCCTGTCCACGGCACCATCGGGATGACCCCGATGCCGACGCCAAGGATCGCACCAACGGCGACTACCGCCGTGAAGACAGATCCCCATAAGTAGACCCGGACGCGATGTTTTGCCCAGGGTTTCGTGAAGTCATGCTGCTGTCGAACCAGGGTCGTCACGACGTTCCCTTTCTCACCAATCAACTTCAGTCGTCCGCCGCAGGCCGTAGCGCGCGGATCCCGGGGGTCAGCGCGATAGGGATGATTTCCGTGTTGGGCGACGGTAGGGTCGACGACCCAGTAATGCAGAATCATCATTCTGTATTAAACAACGGCACATCGTGTATGGCAAGACCCCGGCACGTCAGAACCTCTCGCAACCTCGAGTTTCGAGTGCGCCGGGAAGCGGGCGCGCGTGAGCCGGAACAACCGATTCCATGCAGTAACTGCAGGTGGTGCATTTGAGTGAGACCTTGCTCGCTGCGCGCGACCGGTCGAAGCCAATTCACCTCGCCCATCCAGAATCAGAATTCTGTCTCACCGGTGACGGCATGTTTATGCCGCGGTACCCAACGACGCACCACTTGTCCCGCCATGCTGCGCGAGCTGCTCGCCGCCTTCATCCACACGTGATCAGCGTGCCCGCCCCCGACTATGGGAGTCGTCGGGCGGTGATGAGATCACTTACGACGGCCGCGCCCGTCAGTCCGGCTGGTATCGGACGGCCTAGCCGCTCCATCTCGTCGAAGAAATGGGTGCGGACAGCCTGATAGAGCGCGATGACATCAAGTGAGACGACATGCATCACAGCAGGTCAGGATGCCGCGATATGACACCGGATTTGAGAAGCTACGATACGCGGGAACGCCGATCCAAATCACCTGCGGTGGAACAGGATTCAGAATGCCCGCAGGTTGTCCCGCAGCAGCGCGTGTGAGTAGCTTGTTCGGGTCAGACCCCTCGCCTGCAGCGCCGGCACCAGCCCGTCGCAGATCTCGATGATCCTGTGACGCGTCAGCGAGCCGCCATCCCCTGGGATCAGGAAGCCGTCGCCGCCGACCTCTTCCATCGCCGCCGCCATGATGTCGGCAACCTGGTCCGGCGTACCGATGGCCTCGAACGAGGTGGCGCCGCCTCCCGACTGGGCCTCCATGCACTGGCGCAGCGTCTTGCCGGTTCCCCATTGGGCAAACCCAGCAAGTGATCCCTGTTCGCCGCGCGTGACGAAGTAAGGGACCGGCTGGTCAAGATCCATCGTGGTGAAGTCCGCGTAGAAGTTCGAGCTCAATGCCTTGAGCCGGGCCGGGATCTCGTCCTCGCTCATGGGCTTGATCTTGGCTCGTGCCTCCGCCTCGGTTTCGCCGAGGATCGGGGAAAACAGGAACATCACCTTGACGTCATCAGGATCGCGCCCAGCGGCGGCGGCCTGCTTGCGGATGTCCGCCCGGTACTCCTTCATCCCCTTGACTCCGGTCGCCCACGCGATGATCGCCTCAGCGTGCTTGGCGGCGAAGGCACGCCCCGCGGGGGACCCACCGGCTTGCAGATAGACGGGGCGCCCCTGCGGTGACCGAACACACGTCAGGGGACCCCGAGACTTGAAGTGCTTGCCGACGAAGTCGACGTCATGGACCTTACTGGGATCGATGTAGATCCCCTTCTCGCGATCGCGCACGATCGCTCCCGGTTCCCAGCTGTCGCACAGGGCGTTCACGAGTTCTACGAACTCATCGGCGATCTCGTAGCGCAAGTCGTGCTCGGGCATCTCATCGAGGCCGTAGTTCTGGGCCGCTTCGTCCTTGGCGCTGGTGACCACGTTCCAGCCGAAACGCCCACTGGTGAGCGAGTCCATGGTGGAGGCCAGGCGCGCCAGCGCATAAGGGTGGTAGAACGTCGTGGACATCGTCGCGACGATGCCCAGTTGGCGGGTCAGTGCGCCGACCTTCGCGGCCAGCGGCACCGGATCCTGCTTCGGACAGGAGTCTCCGTTTTCCAGGGCGCGAGCCGTGGTGCCTTCCAGGCCGCGCGGGATGCCGACGGTGTCTTCCAGCATCAGGAAGTCGAAGCAGGCCCGCTCGAGCGCCTGGGCCAGTTCGACGTAGAAGTCCCCGGTGAACGGCACCCCTTCAGAGAGCGTGTAGGGAGTCTTCCACTCGTTGGCCTGAAATGTCTGGAACCATCCGAGGTGGAACGGTTTTGCTGGCATCTGTCCTCATTAGCGAGATCGAACTGTCAGCAAAATCCAATCGCGGCGGCGTGTCCGCCGTGTTTCCCCCGCGTCTCGCTCGAATTAGGCGGATAGGTCGCGTATCAGGTCACGACACTCTGACAGCACGGTCGACGACCGCCGGTGGCGGCCTCAACCGCCGTGTTAGCGGTGAGCATGAAAGGGCTTGCCCGCCAGCGCGAGGTGTGCCTCACCGAGCGCTTCATTCTGCGTGGGGTGAGCGCGTACCAGCGGCGGCTTTAGTTGCGTGAGCGGCACACCCGAAAGGTCATTGCACTCTGGCGATCCGGCGGAACGCTCGGTGAACGACGCCTCTTCGTTGGTCTTCCGGACGGTCACCGAGCGCCGAGAGTGCCGGGCCGACCGATGTTGCCGATTACACCGCGAAATGCTGGTCGAGGGTGGGGCTGGGCCCGTAGGCTGCCTCGATCAGAGTGTCGAGCATCCCCGGTCCGCCGACCGCGATGCGCATGGCGTCACGAAAAGCAGCTTGCCAAGCCATGATTCGGGGCGAGCTGGCGGCGCGCGAGAAAGAGATCCGCCAACCGGTCACCAGTGCCTCGATACGTTTGGGCGTTGCCTGAAAGCGCGAACTGCACCGCCATCACTGCCCGGCACCACCCAGTGGGCTGCGTATAGCCCCATTAGGACGGTCCGTCCGTCCGAGCGGGTCCCCTAGTCTCAGGGAGTGACCTCCACTGCCCAAGAACAACCCGTCGTTGTCGGCGTTGACGGATCCGACGCCTCCCTCGGTGCTGCCCGGTGGGCCGCGGAGTTCGCCGCCACACGTGCCCTCCCGCTGACGTTGCTGCATGCGGTCCCACGGCTCGAGTGGCATTTCGCCGGCGCTGGAGCACCCACCGAGCCCGAGGGGAACGGTGACGAGGTGCTCGCGGCGGCGGAAGCGGATGTGCGGTCGGCGTATGCCGATCTTGCGATCCGCACGGCGACGGTCAAGGCCGCAGTCGCGACGGCCCTGGCAGATGCCTCGCAGTCGGCCCGGGTGCTGGTGGTCGGTGCCGGCGCGGCGGACCATCGAGCGCTGGGCGGCCACGCCGTGAGGACCGTTCATCGAGCTCAGTGTCCGATCGTGGTCTGGCGAGCCCCCGTCGCCAAGCGGACCGGGAAACCGTTGCCGGTCGTGGTCGGTGTCGACGACTCGGAGTCGTCCAGCCGCGCGCTGGCGGAAGCCTTCGATGTCGCCCGCGTATTGCATGCGCAACTGACGGTGGCGCACATGTGGGAGATCGACGCGGCGGTCGGAATGGGCGACCTCGGGGGCGAGGGGAACATGGACTGGCAGTTGCTGGATGTATTGGAGTCCCAACAGCGCCGGCGTATGGACGAGTTGGTGCAACCGCTGGCCCGGAAGTATCCCAACGCCCACGTTGTCAAAGTCTTTCAGGACATCAGCCCGGCGAAGGGGCTGACCGATCTGTCACGGGAGGCTCAGCTGGTGGTCGTCGGCAGTCACGGCAGCGGGAGGCTGGCCGGTTCGATCCTCGGCTCGGTGGGCCAGAATCTGATTCATCACGCCCAGTGCCCGGTGCTCGTGGTCCGGTAATTCGCCACGGTCGGACACCTCGTCACGGGCGAGGGGAAAGCAATGCGCGCCAAACTGACAACGGGCGTTGCCAGAAAGTCCCACCCGCGATAACGTCGCCTCATGACGGTGACCGGCGAGCGTCCAGAGATCCTCCTCGAGGAGGTCGACTTCAATCGGCGCGACCATCCCGACCGGCCGTTGCGGCCCATTCCACCTGGCCGCGATCATTTCGCCGGCCAGTGGCGCTACATGCGCGAGTTCATCTTCGGCAAGTGGATCGACATCGAGAAGGAACTCGAACCCAGCGACCTCACCCGCATCCGCGACGACTACTTCTGGCAGCGCGACGACCTCATGGACGGCGTTGTCGACGTGTTCGAGCGCCTCGGCCATGAGCAGGGCCGCGCGCTGTTCGAACAAGCGTTGACCCAGGGCATCGACACCCTCGAGGATCCCCCACAAGAGTTCGTTGAGCTCTTCGAGCATCTGGACAACCTGCCCGCCCAGTTCGATCTCGTCGCCGCCGAACGCGGCCGAATGCTGGCGATGTCGAGCACGTTTGCCGCCACAACCATCATCCGCGGATGGGCGTTCTACGAGACCGCGATGACCGGCGACATCTCCGCGGCCACCGGCGCCACCGGACGATTCGCCGACGACGGCCCGCGTCGCTTCATCGAAACCGCCCGCGTATTCGCCGAATTCACGCTCCCAGAGATCTTCGACCGCCGATCGGACGCGTTCCAGGACGTGGTACGTGTGCGGCTGATGCACGCACTGGCCAGTAAAGGATTGCGCAAGAAGTGGGGCGACGACGTCTATCTCAAGTTCGGCGAACCCATCCCCGTGACCTCGTTGCTGGGGTTCGGCAGCGGCATGCTGCTCGGCCGCCTCGTCGACCACGCCTTCGGGCGCAAGCTGACCCCGCGACAACTCGAGGACCTCACCGAGTACTCATCGTTTTCCGGACGGTTGTGGGGAGCTCCCGAAGCGCTCCACTCGGCCAACGGACTGGAGCTGATCAAGTCGTTGAATTATGTTCTCGCCAGGGGCGGCAACCCATCCCCGTGGCGTGCCCAACTCGTCGACGCCATTGCCGGTCCCGTGCACCTGACCACCCTGACGGACGCGCTTCCGGCCCCGATAAAGAAAGTGGTCGCCCGGCACGTCAACCAGATCACGGCCAGCGTCGCCCTGGCGCCGGCAGGAGTCGTGTTCGGGTACCAGCAGATCGAGGCCATGGTGGCGGGCACGCTCTTTGAGCCCCTCGGCTACAACTTCGAACGCAGGGTGCGAATCTTCACCAATCTCACCAAAATCAACGTCGGTATCGCCAGGGTGGCCGACAGGCTGCCATGGTCCAACCCCATCCGCGAACGCCAGAAGAAGAGCGGCGCGGCCGCGCGCGAGCGGGTCGCGATGCTGAACAAGATCGCGCGCGGCAAGCACATCCCGCTGACCTTCAGCCACCACGACCGCTCGACAGCTGGCGAGGGCTTCACCGGCTAGCCTTCCGGCGTCCCGCCCGCCCTGGCCCGTACTACGATCGAGAAACATGACGGACGGAGCATCCCAACCTGCGTCGACGCAGGGGCAGGTCGGCGAGATTCCCCCGCTCGATCCGGTTGGCTCTGGAATTCTTCCCCCGGTCGAGGACCGGGTGCGCCGACGATTTTCGCTGCTCGAGCGGTTCGCGCCTTGGTTGGGATCGCGGTGGGCAGTCGAATTATGGTGCACCCCACCGGTTCTCGAGTCGAGTCTGCGCATGCCACCCGGCGTGTCCTCAGGCAGGCCGATAGAGGCCTATTGGGATGGGCATCGGGTCGTTGGTGAGGAATGGGGCGAGGGGCCGCCGATTTATCTGGTGCACGGCTGGGGCGGGCAGCGCCCGCATCTGGCGATGTTCGTCAAACCGCTGGTAGAGGCCGGGTATCGGGTCGTCGCGTTCGACTTGCCCAGCCATAACGAATCCGATCCAGGTGAGCTCGCTCCCGGGCGCACCACAGCCACCGAGTGTGCGGACGCGATTGCGGCCGTGATCGAGACCCATGGGCCCGCCCACGCGGTGGTCGCTCACTCATTGGGCGCGAACGCGACCGCATTGGCCGCGGCGCAGGGCGCACCGGTGGGACGCCTGGTCTTTTTCGCGCCCATGGCCGATTTTCCGCTCTATCTCGACCTGTTCGCCGCACGCCATGGTTTCGGCCGACGTATCCGCAAGGGCCTGCACCGTCGCCTGGAAAAACGCATCGCCATGCCGCTGCATGAGACCAATATGACCCGAGTCGGTCGACGAGCCAACTACCCCCCGCTGCTTCTCATCCACGACCCCGACGACCCGGATAGCCCGTATGCCGCCACTGCACGACTGGCCGCGTCATGGCAAGGCGCACGACTGCTGACCACTAAGGGACTCGGCCGGCTGGCGCATTACCGAGTTCTGCGCCACCGCCCCGCGATCAGCGCCGGGGTGGAGTTCATCGGCGACCAACCGGCCGAGTAGACATCGACGGACACAGTTCGTAGCCTGTCGAAGGCCCGTAAGGCCATATCAGACCCCCCGACAGCAAGGATCGCGGTGCGCCACACACTTCGGCGAACAGCGGTCAGTGTGGCGACCGGACTCATGGTGCTAGCCGCCTCGATAGTGCAGCCGGTCTGGGCCGACCCGGCGTCTGATGCATTGGGCCAGCTCAACGAGCTGTCCCGTCAGGCGGTGCAGACGCGCGAGGCCGTGACCGCTGCGCAGCGCGATGTCGACCGCACGCTGGCCGACCAGGCCGCGGCCGAGGAGCGCCATCTCGGGGATCTGACAGCCTTCGGCGCGGCGAACGCCGAGCTTGCGCCGCATCAAGCGGTGCTCGATCGGCTCGCGGCGAGCACGTACATGAGTGGAGGTACCGGCCAGTTCGTGGCGATGCTGACCGCAACCTCCCCGCAAGATCTGATCGACCGGCTGTCATTACATAACGCGATCGCCGCTACGACGGCCGATCAGATGAAAGCCATCAGGGCAGCGAGGGATCGTGCCGCTGCCGCCGCCAAGGCATCAGAGGCATCGGCTGCCGAGGCTCGTGCCGCGGCCGAGCGGGCTGCATCGGTACGCGCAGATCTGCAGGCCACATGGAGTGACTTGCAGCGCCAGATCCTCGCCGCCGAGGCGCAGTATGCGGCGCTGACACCGCAGCAGCAAGCGATGGTCGACACCGCGGCGGCAGCTGTCCAGGCGGCACAACCCCTCGGCGACGTAGCCCCTCCTCCTCCCGCCGCGATGCCTGTCGACATCCCGGAGGCATTGCCGGTCGGAGTCGCGAATGAGGCTGGGCTGCAAGCCAACACCGTCACTGCGGCCCGCGCCATCAGTGCGCAGTTCCCCCAGATCGCCGAGATCGATGGTGTCCGGCCCGATCCGAAACCGTGGCATCCGAGAGGCCTGGCGATCGATGTGATGATCCCGAATCCCGGTACCCCCGAAGGGATCGCGCTCGGGGATGCGATTCTCGCGTTCGTCATGAGCAACGCGGGCAGATTCGGCTTGCAGGATGCGATCTGGCGCGGCACGTACTACACGCCGGGTGGGCCCGCAGGATCGGGCTACGGTCACTTCGACCACGTACACGTCACCACGACGCCACGGGGCTGACCGACCAACCGGCTATACCGCCGGGGTCACGTCGCTCCCGGATCCCTTGATCGATGCCTTGGCGCGGCTTTCGGCGCGCACGGACCGCTTGCCGCGCACGTACCCGGTCGCGGAGATCGTCGCCGACACCACGGTGTTCTCGCCCTTGACGAAGGGGTGAAAGCCGACGCCGGCACCGCCCCGGCCCTTCACCGGGATGTCGGCGACTTCGGTTACCTTCCAACCCTTTTCCGAAACCGACAGGATGGCCTCGCCGTTACCGCACGACACCGGCAGCGCGGCGATCACTTCATCACCGTCGCCGGCGAGCTTCACGCCGGCCACCCCGTTGCCCGCCGCGCCCTGCGGGTTCACCACAGCCGGGTCGATCCGCAGAATCTTGCCGCGCCGCGTCACCAGCGCCAGGTGGTAGCCGGCGGGAAGCACTCCCGAGCTCAGCAGCCCGGTGATGTCCGGCGCCACCGGAATGTCCCGGGTCTTGTACGGCAGGCCGCTTCCGGTGGTGAACTTCACCCGCCCGTCGGTCCACACCGCCCAACCGAGTCCGGAGGTGAGCAGTTCGCCGTGGCTGTCGGAGAACACCCCACGATCGTCCAGACGCCAGGCGGCGTTGACCTTTCGTTCGCGCGGGCCATCCTCGTCCGCGTTTGACGTCACCGGAACCGCCTCGGCGTCCAGCACAGTCCGCCGATCGAACTCCGGACCCTTGAACAGCTTCGCGGTCTCGACGAGTTCGGAGTCGATCACCTTCCGCCGCGCGTCCGGATTGGACACCAGCTCGGTCAATTCGGCGAACTCGGCGTCGAGCTTCTCGGCTTCGGCGCGCAGCTCGATCACGTCAAGCTTGGTGAGCCGCCGAAGCTGCAGTGCCAGAACGTAATCGGCCTGAACGGCGTCGATCGCGAACCGATCCTGCAACCCCTGGCGCGCTTCGTCGACGGTGTCGGAACCCCGGATGACGGCGACCGCCGCATCGATGTCGAGGTGGATGGTCATCAGGCCGGCCACCAGATGCCGGCGCGCGGTGACCTTCTCCAACCGATACTCACTGCGGTGCAACACCACCGAGTCCCGCAGATGCAGGAAGGCCGATATCAGCTCGCGTACCGACCACCAGCGCGGCACCCGGTTTTCGTCGAGGGCGACCAGGCTGGCCGCGAATGTCGATTCCAGCGGTGTCAGCGCCAGCAGCTGCTCGCGGATCTGATCGGCACTGTGACCACGTTTGGCGGTCACCACGATGCGCAGCCCGTTGCGCCGGTCGGTGAGGTCCGACATATCCGCGACACCGGACATCTCACCGGACTCCACCAGGGCCCGGATCCGTTCCTGCACAGTATTGCTCGCGACACCGGGCGGTAGTTCGGTGATGACGCAGTTCTTGCCGTCGACGGTCACCGTGCCGCGTACCGTGAACGCGCCCCGGCCGGTGGTGATGTAGTCCCGCAGCCCGGCGGTGCCGACCACGGTGGCCCCGCATCCCCAGTCGGGGCCGGGGATCAGCTTCACCAGCCTGTCGTCGGTCATGTTCGGCGTTTTCAGCAGCGCCCGGCAAGCGGCCATGATCTCGCGGGGGTTGTGCGCGGGGACCTTCGTGGCCCATCCCTCGGCGATGCCGACCGCGCCGTTGCACAACAGCACCGGCCACTGCGCCGGCAGCATGGTCGGCTCGGTCCATTCGCCGTCGAATGTCGCCACCATCGGCACGGCGTGGTCGTCGAGTTCCTCGGTCAGTGCCGCACCGGGTGCCGACAGTCGCATCTCGGTATAGCGGTCGGCGGCGGGGATGTCGCCTTGGATGCGGGGGAACGCCCCTTGTCCGTCAATGACTTTCACGCGCTGGAACTCAGCGGCCATCAGCGCCGCGGCCCCGTACATGGACGCGCCGCCGTGGGGGTGCAGGTTGCCGGTGACCGCCGAGCACACCTTCGAAGACTTCTGCGGCTTGTTGCCCGGCAGCAGCCTCGAGTCGTGCATCTGGTAGAGCAGACGCCGCTGGCCCGGCTTGAGGCCGTCGAACGCCGACGGTATGGCGCGGTCGCTGACGCTGTAGAGCGCGAACGTCAGCTGGTAGTGGTTCCAGTAGTCGTCGGCACTCTGATCGAGGACCAGATCGGCGTTCTGCTCTGGAATGTCCAGGGTGGCGGTCACGTGATACTCCTAGTCGAGGTCCAGCGCAGAGGTGTCGACGCGGGCGGCCACATCGGCCATCCACGTGCGCCGGCCCTCGGGCGGTCCGCCGAACAACGTGTGGTGCAGCTTCTTCTCGTCGTCGTCGAGATGGACCCGAATCACGGTGCGCCGCTGCGGATCCAGCACCGTGTTCCAGAAGTCGTCGGCGTCCATCTCGCCGAGACCCTTGTTGCGCTGTACCTCGACCCGCTTCTTGGACGTCGCCTTCAGCTGAGCGACGGCGGCGTCGCGCTCGGACTCGTCCTGACAGTAGATCCGCTCGTCACCGTTCTTCACCACGAACAGCGGCGGCAGCGTCACATAGACCATCCCTGCCTCGACGAGCGGGCGGTAGAAGTCCAGGAACATCGAGATCAGGCTCGAGTTGATGTTGCCGCCGTCGGGGTCGGCGTCGGAGGCGAACAAGATCCGGTCGTAACGGCACAGCTCGGGGTCGCAGTGATCGCGCACGCCGCATCCCAGGATGCGTTCGATGGAATCGAATTCGTCCTTGGCCCGCGCTTTACTCAGAGCGAAGCCATAGACGTTGGGCGGCTTGCCTTTCAGCGGGAAAGCGGCTTGGAAGGTGGCGTCGCGCGCGGCTTTGATGGTGCCGAGCGCCGAGTCGCCCTCGCACAGGAACAGCTCTGCGCCGGAGCCACGCCCGGTTTCCCTGCTGGGCAGCAGTTTAGGGGGCAGCGACAGATTCGTCCCGAGCCCCTTGGCCTTGGATGCCGCGCGCGACCGCGCTTTGGCGCCTTCGGCGCTGCGTCGCGCCCTGGCGAACTCGAGTGCCAGCTTCGTCCAGAGCGACACGGCATCGCCGTTGGCCGGGTTGGCCGCCCAGACCGTGACGCTGCGTGCCACGTCCGGCGCCATCGCCAGGTTCAGCGACCGCGACGACACCGCCGTTTTGGCCTGGGAGTCCCACGACACATCGGGGGCACGGGTGTCGACCGCCAGTGCGGTGACTGCCGCGAAATCCTGTGGCTCGGGCCCTTCTTCGCCTTTGGCCAGGCCCAGATCACGGATGCGGGACGCGCGATCGGCGAGCGCGTCGGACAGTCCCTTGACCGCGGCGGTCAGATGAGACCCTCCGCCCGGGGTGCGCACGGTGTTGCAGAACGCGGCCACCGTCGCGGGCTCGGCCGGCCCCGCCGTCAGCGACCACCGAAACGGGGTGGGGCCGCGGCCGGTGGTGTACTCGCCGCGGCCCTCCACGACAGCCCGTGCGGCGGGCACCGGCGTGTCGGCCGCGGTGCACATGAGCTCCAGCAGTGCCTCGGTGCCCCAGGGACCCGTGAACGGGGTGAGCAATGCCGGCGGAATCTCGTCGCCGGGCCAACCTTCGTCGACGACGATCAGGTGCACTCCGGGAGACATCCGCGCCGCCGCATGGGCGCGGAGCAGCACCTCGCCGATGTCCACAGTGGAGTCCGGCACGACGGCCGGGTCGAACAGGATGCGCACTTCTGTGCCGTGCGCGTCGGGCTTGCGGTTCCCGGTGCCGCGCAGCTTCTGCGCGTCGTTGCGGGTGAACGGCGCGTTGGGGTCAAAGTCCTTGCCCTCGAACACGCCGGGGTAGCCGCCGCCGAAGCTCTGCAGGTAGGTCTTTCCGTCCCGGTGCACCGAGACGTCGGTACGGGCGGAGATGAAGACCGCGGCCGCGGCGCCGATTCCGTTCAGCCCAGCCCCGGTACTGGCGGCGTCGGTGTGCGCGGAGAACTTGCCGCCGGCCCGCGCGGTACCCAGCGTCTTGACGATGCCGTTCTTCCCGGTCGCCGCATCGGTGTCGATTGGCAGGCCGCGTCCGTCATCGGCAACGCTGACCGAGCCGTCGGAGTGCAGCGTGATGGTGACGCATGCCCCGCCGTGGCTGGGATCGGCCACCTCTTCCACGGCGTTGTCGATCAGCTCGCGCAGGGCGGTGTTAAGGATGTCCAGGCCGAGGTTCACCGCTGGCCGCAGGCGGGTGTGCTGGACATCGTCGAGTTCGGTGATGTCAGCGGCCGTGTAACTCACGTCTCGTCCTTTCCATCGGATTGGGCGCCGGTGGAATGGTAGTCCGTCGGTCCGACTTTCTGGTGTAGCCGCAGGTGGGAGCCCGTTGTCCCTGAACGCCGTGTCGCGCGCAAGGCGGGGCCTGAATGCTGTTTCCGGCCAATGGCTACCCGTGTCGTAGCGAGTACCCCACCAGCGCCGCTGTGCGCATTTGGAGTACTCGACTACGTGCTATTCCACGCGCCGTCCGAATTAGCCTCGAATCAGCTCCGTCACGAACGGACGCTAGTTGGGGATGATGAGGATGACGAGCGCCACGCCGAATGACTTGATCTGTCCCGTCCACGAGACGCCCGAGGACGACGCCCGCACCCCGGAGCAGGGCATCGCGCTGTGCCTCTCGGGCGGCGGTTACCGGGCGATGGTCTTCCACGTCGGGGTGCTCTGGCGGCTCAACGAGGTCGGAATGCTGCCCAAGCTGGACCGGATCTCCTCGGTCTCCGGCGGGTCGATTACCGCGGGCGTGCTCGCGAAGAACTGGGACAAGCTGGAGTGGGAAGGCAACGTCGCCAGCAACTTTGACGAACTCGTGGTCGCCCCCGTCCGCCGGATGAGCAAGACGGGCATCGACGTCAAGGCGGTTCTGGAGGGAATCCTGCACTTTGGTGATTCCGTTTCTGACCGCGTCGCCGCCGCCTACCGTAAGCATCTCTTCGGAAGCACCAGCCTGCAGCAACTGCCGGACAAGCCGCGGTTCATCTTCAACTCGACCAACCTGGAATCCGGTGTCCTGCTGCGATTCAGCAAGCCCTACCTCGGTGACTACCGTGTCGGCCGGATCATGAACCCCGACCTGCAGCTGGCGGTCGCGGTCGCAGCGTCGTCGGCATTTCCGCCGGTCCTCTCGCCGTGCACCCTGAACCTCAGGGGCCAGGTCTGGAACGACCAGGACGACAACGAACTCACCGATCCGGCTTTCCGCGACGAGATCAAGGTGACCGACGGCGGCGTCTACGACAACCTCGGTCTGGAGACTGCGTGGAAGAGGTACACGACGATCATCGTGAGCGACGCCGGCGGCCAACTCGCCGACGACGAGGATCCGCCGTCCGACCCCCTGCGCCAGACCGCACGCGTGCTCAATCTCATCGACAACCAGGTGCGTGCGCTGCGCAAGCGTCAGGTCGTCGAATCCTTCAAATCCGGTCTGCGACAGGGCATGTACATCGGCATCCGCAGCCGGGTCGCCAAGTTCTCCGGTGCTGTGCTACCCGCAGACCCCGAGCGCACCGACAAACTTGCCGAGGTCAAGACACGTCTCGCCCCGATGCCCGATGCGCTTCAAGAGCGAATGATCAACTGGGGCTACCTCATCTGTGATGCGGGCCTACGGACACACATGCCCAGCGAACTGACCGATCCGACGGAAACCAAGGTGCCCTACCCCAACGAGGGGGTGTGACCCTGTGAGACCGTCACGGACCCCCGTAGGTGAACGGACAAGGTCGGGCCCGCACTTGTGATACGCCGGCGTTCGTCGCCTCGCTGGTCGACGGCTTCACTCGTGATCCAGGCGGTAGGTTGGTTCAGTGGCATTCGTGCACCGCGGCGCAACACTTCGCCCGACAAAGCCGGAGATCGTCCGTCAGTGGCTCGGGGGAGCCGACTGGTTCGATGCCGAACCCGAGACAGACCCGGCGGCCCCGCCGCTCTCGTACAGATTTGACGATCCCGCTGGAAAAGTCGGTATCGAGGCGCTTCTCGTCCCATCCGCGGGGAGATACATCCAACTGCCGCTGACCTATCGTGAAGAGCCGCTGGAGGGTGCGGGGGACTGGCTGGTCACCACGATGGAACACTCGGCGCTGGGCCGCCGGTGGATCTATGACGGAGTAGGGGATCCGGTACTGGCCGCGGCGTTCGTCAACTCGATCGTCGGCGGCACATCCTCTGCCACACTGGAATTTGATGCTGGCGACGAAAGACACACCGCCTCGACATCAGTTCACGCGCAGGGAACGGGATCCGGGCGGATACCGGTGCCTTTAGAAGTGGTGTCTGTCGAGCGATCCGGACCCACGTCGACGGTGCGCACCACTGCGGGTGTGCTGCGCATCCCCCATCTCCTTGACCCGGCTGCGCAAGTTTCGCCGATGTCTTTGGTGGGTGATGGCGACGCGTTGGGCAGCAACCTGCTGCTGGCCGAGTTCATTCCAGGCTGACGGCCGGCCGTCAACACAACCTCTGCGCCGAGGAGACCGATGAGTGCAACAACCCAGGTGAGGCAGAAGCTGCAGCGAGTCGGCGAAGCCGGCCGCGCGGTCAAGCGGCTGATCGACACCGGCTTCCTCGATCTGACCGACCTGAAATCCTCGCTCGAGGTCGCCAAGCATTCGCGGATCTACGGCCCTCAGGCCACGATGGCGATCCTGGGTGGTCGCCGGTACACGAACCTGCCCGCGATCGTTGACGAGCGTGGTTCGCTGACCTACAAGCAGGTCGACGACCAGTCGTGGGCGCTGGCACACGGGCTGCAGAGGTTGGGTGTCGGCCAAGGCGCAGTGGTCGGTGTGCTGTGCCGCGACCACCGCGGTCTGGTCTTGGCGATGGCGGCCTGCGGCAAGCTCGGTGCGCGAATGGTGCTGATGAACACCGGCTTCGCCAAACCGCAGTTCGCCGAGGTCTGCGAGCGCGAGAAGGTCACCGTCGTCCTCCACGACAGCGAGTTCCTTGCCCTGCTCGACGCGTTACCCGCTGAGCTTCCTCGCGTGCTGACCTGGGTCGACGAAGGCACCGAATTACCCGCCCAGGCGCAAACCCTGGACGACATTTTGGAGACGAATTCGTCTGAACCGCTGCCGCCCCCGAGTAAATCCGGCGGATCGGTCATCCTGACCAGCGGGACCACCGGTCTGCCCAAGGGCGCCCCTCGTGACTCGGTGAAGCCACTGGCGACGGCACAGATCATCGATCGAATCCCGTTCCCGCGCAAGGGCACCATGGCCGTCATGTCACCGATTTTCCACAGCACGGGGTGGGCCACGTACACGGTGGGCGCCGCCCTGGGCAATCAGATCGTCACCACCCGACGGTTCAACGCGGAGCGCACCCTGGCGCTGATCGCCGATCACCGGGCCGACATGCTCGTCGCGGTCCCCACGATGCTGCACCGGATCGTCGAACTCGGTGCCGACGTGATCGCGAAGTACGACACATCTTCATTGAGGGTGATCCTGGTCGCGGGGTCGGCACTGAGCCCCGATCTGTCGGAACGGGTACAGGACTTGTTCGGCGACGTGCTCTACAACATGTACGGCTCCACCGAGTGCGCGATCGCCTCAGTGGCTACTCCCCAAGAACTGCGCGCCGCACCGGGAACCGCAGGCCGTGCTCCGGTGACCTGCGAGGTGGTGCTCTACGACGAGCATGATCAGCGGGTGACGGGCAGCAACCGGCGTGGGCGGATCTTCGTGCGCAACGGCGCACCGTTCGCCGGCTACACCGACGGCCGGCACAAACAGATCATCGACGGCTATATGTCCACCGGCGACATGGGTCATTTCACCGACGACGGACTGTTGTTCGTCGACGGCCGCGACGACGACATGATCGTGTCTGGCGGCGAGAACGTTTTCCCTCAGGAGGTGGAGAACCTGCTGGAGTCTCGGGACGACGTCGCCGAAGTCGCGGTGGTTGGAGTGGATGACGACGAGTTTGGAAAACGGCTGCGCGCCTTCATTGTTCCCGAGCCTGGCGCCGAACTCGACGCGGAGGAGATCAAGGAGTTCGTCAAGCGCAACCTGGCGCGCCACAAGGTGCCTCGTGATGTGGTCTTCCTCGACGACCTGCCGCGCAACGCGACCGGGAAGCTGCTCCGGCGGGTGTTGGTGGAGATGACCGTCGAGCCCTGATCCGGCAAGGCCCCGACTGTGGGCAGGTCCTCGATGGCCTCGGGGTGAAAAGGTCGCCAAGCATCACGGCTGAACGCCCAGCCAAGTGTTGTAGAGTCCGGTCCGGTACCGTACGGTCAACTAAGTTGATAGGCCGACCTAGGAATGTGGCACGACCGTCAGCGCCTGTCGCCGCTCACGAAAGGGTCACGGATGCAGCGGGTTTCGATCGGTCGGTGATTGAGCAAGCGCTGGATGCTGCTGGTAGCCCTGGTGGTGGTCGCGGTGGCGGGTATCGCCGTCTACCGCCTGCACGGAATCTTCGGCTCGCACGACGTCTGTAGGTGATCGTCGCGACCGAAGCGACCGACCAGCTCACTACCGTTGGTAGCGGCTGACTTTCGTCGCCACCGACGGCTAGAGCCCGCCGTATCGGTGCTGGCGGTTCTCGTACATGGCGCGGTCTGCGAGATCGAGCACCGTGTCGACTGTGCGCCCGTCGCCGGGGCGGTGGGCTGCGCAGCCGATCGTCAAGCCGACCGCGACCTGTGTACCCTCGCCGAGGGTGGCCGGCACGCGGTCGAGGTCACGCGTGATCTGGTCAGCCAGGCGCGTCAGCGCCGACTCGTCGACCGACTCGGTGATGATCAGGAATTCGTCGCCGCCCCACCGGGCCACCATGTTCCCGTCACCGACAGCTTCGCGCAGGCGGCAGGCCACCTCGACCAGTAAACGATCCCCGGCGCGGTGTCCGTACTGATCGTTGACAGCTTTGAATCGCTCGATATCGCAGAACAAGACGCCGTAGCCTGCCGCACTCGCTTGGAGCTGTTCGAGGCGGTTCCAGCCCGCCGACCGGTTGGCGATCGCAGTGAGTGGATCGGTGGTCGCTTGACGGGCCAGGTCGGCCTCCCGGATGCGGTCGGTGGTCACGTCGACGATCTGAGAGACGAAGTAGCGCGGCCGGTCTCGCGGGGCGTGCACGATGACGACGGTGAGGGCGCCCCACACGATGCTGCCGTCCGACGCGATGTAGCGCTTGTCGATCCGGTAGGAGCGTCGGCGGCCTTCCAGGCATTCCCGGAGCAGCGCCACGTCGGCGTCCAGATCGTCTGGATGGGTGATCTCCTGAAATGTGAGCTCTTCCAACTCCCATTTGCTGTATCCGAGCATGGCGCGCAACGCTCGATTGGTGCGCAGGAACGATCCGTCGAGCCCGACAACGGCCATACCGATGGGTGAATGCGCAAGGGCCAGTTCGAATCGCCGCTCTCCGAGCAGGTCCACCTCGGCGCGGAGCAGGTCGGCTGGCTCAGCGGTGAATTCGGCAGGCTCGAACCCGTGACCGAGGGGCCGTGGGCGACTGAGGTAGAAACCTTGAACCGCGGTGATCCCGACAGCTCCGACGGTGTCGAGTTCGCCCTGGCTCTCAACGCCTTCGGCGATCACGGTGGCGCCCATCTGGCCCGCAAGCTCGGCGATGGCATGCGCCAGCCGCCGCCGGGCGTCGTCGACGTCGATGTGGCGGGTGATCGACTGGTCGATCTTGACGAACTCGGGGCCCAACTCGAGAACATGTGAGAACGAGGAGAATCCGGCACCAACGTCGTCGACGGCGATCCGGACACCCCGGGACCGGCATGGCTCCAGCGCTTCCTCGAGTGCGCCGTAATCCAGGACGGCGTCATGCTCGGTGAGTTCCAGCACGATTCGGGATGCGTCGACATCTGCGAGCATCTGGGCCCACGGAGCCACCAGCGCCGCGCCCGGCGAGAGGTTCATCGCGACGAAGATGTCCTCCGGGAGCCGCGGCACCAGAGAGATGACCCGGGCCAGGATGGCCGTCTCGAGCTCGATTCCCAGACCCAACAACGCCGCCTGTGCGAGGAATGCGTCGGGACGGAATGGTGCGTGGGGAAAGCGGGCGAGCGCTTCGACGCCCAGCACCTTGCCGGACGTTATGTCGTGGACGGGTTGGAATACCACCTCGAAGTCGCGCTGATACACCACCTTTCGGATCACCGTGCGCTGAGCGGCCGTGGTGTCGGGCCCCTTGTCCGGGGATGCGATAAGCGTCCCAATGAGTTCGGCGATCTGCTTGACGACGCGCAGGTCGATGTCGGCAAGGTACGGCTTGGCGTGACGGCTGACCGCGCATACCATCCCGATCGTTGCGCCGGCCGGGCTGAGCACCGGGACACCGACGTAGGCACCGAGATTCCAATCGCCGGTGACCGGCAGTGCGGCAGTCGTCTGATTGTCGGCCGTGTCCGGAATGATCGCGGGAAGCCGACCGTCGATGACCCGCACGCAATACGAGTCCGACAGCGAGGCTTGGTCACCTGTCGAGAGATTCACCGCCTGGGTATCGCCGTCGAGAATCTCCATCGTTTGCATGCCGTGGTGAAAGGAGGACAGCCACGCGGTGTCGAGCCCCAGCCGCGTCCGCAGCAGGCTCAGCAGGGTACGAATGAACTCGACGGGAATCTCCGCCCCGTCGTCTGAGAGAGGCTCGCCGTCCCCCTCGAACCGCATAGCCACTAGTAGACCGCACGGCCAGCTGCTCTGCACTGGAATGCCAGGGTCGGTGCGACCGTTGCGTGGTAGGCGACTTTCGCCGACGTGGAGGCAACGATCGATGGAGGGAGTGCGCGAGCAGTCCTCGGCACCGGCACGTGCGGTGTTGCCTGCGATGTTGGCGGTGCTTTTCGCCACTGGTTGGGCGGCGAACCATTTCACGACGCTCCTCCCGGTGCTCGCGCGAAGCGAAGGGTTGGGAAGGGCCGCGCTGACCGGCGTCTTCTGGGCCGTCACCTACCCGGGTTTCGGTTTGCCCGTGGTGTTGGTCACGATCGAGCCGGGAGTCGGAATCACCGCGCCGATGATCGTGCTCAGCGCAGCGGCGACCGCCGTCGCCGTCCTGCGCGCGATGACAGCGAAACATGCTGCTGCACAAACTATGCCGGAGCGTGCGGACCCGGCGGCGCCGACGCATTAGCCCTCGGTGTGCGAGTGGCCTGGATCAGCTTGCAGCTGAGCATGCGCATCGAAGAACAGACGCTCGCCGACGAGGGCACGCTCGTCCAGCACATCGAGCAGGGGCAGGGCTGGCGCTACGACCCCTCGTTTGCTGAATTCGCGAACTTTTGCGATCGGCGTCCTGAGAAGGGCTGACCGAGCGCACAATGTGGGACAAACTGGTTCACGGGGACCCAGGGGGGGTGGAAGTCGGCGTGCTTGTTCCGAACGACGCGGGGGAGCTATCGGTGGACCCCGTACTGACCGAGGACGTCGAGTCGGAGCCCATGGCGGCCGACAGCAAACAGACCGTCTTGGTCGTCGACGACGATGCACGGCTGCGTGACCTGCTGTGCACGGTCCTCACCCCGCTGGACTGTGACCTCGTGCAGGCCGGTTCGGGCGAAGAAGCGCTCACCGCGCTGCTTCAGCGCAAAGTCGCCGTGATAGTCCTGGATATCAATATGCCCGGGATGGGGGGATTCGAGACCGCGCAGCTCATCCGGGAATCAGATGAACTGGCGTCGACGCCTATCATCTTTCTCACCGGGCAGGCGGACGACAAAGACCTCAATCGCGGCTACGACCTCGGAGCAGTCGACTATCTGCTCAAGCCGGTCTCCTCGGCGGTGCTGTACGCGAAAGTCAAAGCACTGTTGGAGCTGGACCGATCCTTCGCCCGGCTCCGCACCGAGGCTGCGCGTCTGCACGAACAGCAGCTGCAGATTGCCCGGGCTGCCGAGAGTCGCCAGCGGGAGGAGCTGGATCTCGCCCGGCGGCGGGCCAGGCTGGCCACGATCTTCACCGAAGGCAGCCTCGATCTGGCCTCGCTCGAGAAGACCATCGTCACCGAGTTGAGCCGCATTTTCGAAGCCGACTGCCTGCTGCGCCTGCCGGTTGCCGATGGGAAATGGCGTGACTCGTTCTCGCTTCCGAGGTCCGGTCCGACAACGGAGCAGTCCTGGCTTGTCGAACAACTCGTCGACCCGGCACAGGGTGCGACGTCACACGGGGCAGCCATGGTTGAGGAATTGATGGCTCGGGGCGAGCACGTCGGGTTCGTCTGCGTGGGCCGAGCCCAGGGGCCCGCCTTCTCTGAGGTTGAATCCGCGTTGTTTCGTGGTGTTTCGGCAGCGGCTGCACTGGCGCTTTCCAACGCGACGCTCTATCGAGTCCAGACCGAGTACGCCGCCGTCATGCAGGCCACCGCCGACGCGATCCTCGCGGTCGATGCGTCGGGTGCCATCCGGAGTTGCAACAAAGCTGCTACAGCGCTGTTCTGTGGGCCCTCCGACACCTTGATCGGCCGGTCCATCGTCGAGCTTGCCGTGGACGCCGACCGTGACCGGTTGCGTGAGCAGCTGGCCGTCACGCTGGAAGGGCACCATGAGGTGTCGCTGGAAATGAAGCTGGCGGCCAACGACGGCCGCCCGATCGATGTCGTGATCACGTTGTCACCGATCGGAGACTTGGCCGATCTGAACGTGGCAGTCGTAGTCCATGACTTGACCGAGATCAAGCAGGCGCAGCTGGTGATCAGTCACCTCGCCACCCACGACGCCCTCACTGATCTCGCAAATCGCAGGCAGCTCAACGAGCGTCTTGCGGAGCTTTCCCGTGAGCAGCCTGACGGCAAGTTGGCCGCACTGTTGTACATGGACGTCAACAAATTCAAGTCCGTCAATGACACGTACGGCCACGACACCGGCGATGAATTACTCATCGAAGTGGGGGAGAGACTGAAGTCGGCGGTACGTACCAGCGACGCTTTGGCGTGCCGAATCGGCGGGGACGAGTTCATCGTCCTGATGGAAGGTCTGCCATCGACGGAGGCGGCGGTCGTGGCCGGGAACCGGATCTTGGAACGAGTCCAGGCACAGCCCGTGCGTTGTACGAAAGTCACTCTGAGTCCTTCGCTGAGCATGGGTATTTCCTGCCTCGGCGCGACAGCCAGTACTCCGGCAGAGTTGCTGTCCCAGGCCGATATGGCCATGTTCGAAGCAAAGAAAAATCGATTGGATCGGTGTGTGCTCTACACCGATGTGATCGGGTCGAGACACCAGGGCCAGGTGGACCGGCGAGCGGAGCTGTCCGGGGCGATCGCGCGGTCGGAATTCCGCGTGGCTTATCAACCGATCGTAAACGCCTCCACCGGTGCACTTTTCGGCCTTGAAGCCCTGGTCCGATGGCGAGTTGGCGATCAAGAGATGCCCGCGGGAGAAATTATCGCCCTGGCGGAGAGCGCCGGGCAGATAGGCCCGCTGGGCCGATGGATCGTGACACGCAGTTTGCAGGACTTCGCGTTGCTGGGCAGAAATGACCTGAAATTGCACATGAACCTCTCGCCGGTTCAGGTGCTCGACGGCGGCTTTCTCGACCACTTGGTGGATGTTCAGCAAGACAATCGGATCTCCCCGGAGTGCATCTGCTTGGAGCTCACCGAACGAACGTTCAATGGCGACCCCACGCCGGCACGGACCGTCCTACTTCGTGCGCGAGACATCGGATTCCGCTTGGCGATACAGGATTTCGGCGTGGATTGCGCCAGCATGACCAATCTGCTGCACGTACCCATCGATTGGTTGAAAATCGACCGCTCCTTCGTTTCCGAAGTTGACAAAGTCGAACGGGTGCAACGAATCGTGCGCAGTCAAATCGCGCTGGCGGAATGCATGCAGGTCGATCTCATCGCCGAAGGTGTTGAGAACCAACGACAAGCTGATGTGCTCCTCGAAGCGGGCTGTGTTCTGCAGCAGGGCTTTTTGTATGCGCGTCCGATCGAGGCGGCGGACATTGCGGCAGAGGCGGAGAAGTGGGCGGTGGGCTCGACAAATCAGGGTACCGACAGAGGCTAGGGTGATATGAAACTTGCTCATCGATTGGCGACCGGTGGCGTGATCGCGGTCGCGGCCCTCATCGTGGCCAACGCGCTCTACACGGTTCAGCTCTCCCGGATCACCGCACTCTACGATGAGCGTGCCTCCGCGCAAACTACCCAAGTCTCCGCACTCGACACGCAGCGGAATCTACAGGCGTTGCGCGTCGCGCAGGACCGGCTGCTGTTCGCCAACGATCCTGCGCACCGCGACGAACTCAAAGGCCAACTGGACGAACTCGACAAGGCGGTCGATACCGAACTTCGGGCGGGCGCCGAAGCCGACGGTAACGAGACCGTCCGCATGCAGTATTTGCAGGCGCTGGCTGCCTGGAACACCTTCAAGTCGGAATATCGAGCCGAACTGCAGAACGCCCAGGATGCCGGGCAGGCAGCGACTTCCGCGCGGAATCTCGCCGGGCAGGTGGCTCTTCTGGAGAATCAACTGCGCCAGATCGAGGAGGAGACGACCAAGGCAGCCAACGAGGCCAATGAACGGGCAGGCGCGGCCGCCCGATTCACTCGTGCCGCCCTGTGGATCATTACGGGCGCCATAATCGCGGTGTTGACCGTCGTGATGTTCTTCATGGCCCGCAACATCAACCGCA
Organism: Mycolicibacterium rhodesiae JS60; assembly: GCA_000230935.2. Classification (GTDB taxonomy): domain Bacteria; phylum Actinomycetota; class Actinomycetes; order Mycobacteriales; family Mycobacteriaceae; genus Mycobacterium; species Mycobacterium rhodesiae_B. The sequence continues at coordinate 304,780 of AGIQ01000002.1, read as the reverse complement.
GCGTCACCGGCGCGGCGGAACAGAGTGAAAAGGCGCGTCGTTCCAAGGAAATTCAGGCAGCGCTGATGACCGACGTTCAGGTCGCCACCGATCTGGCGACGGCAGGCGCGACAATCATCTCTCGCACCGCAGAGGCTCTCGACGCCAAGCACGGGGCACTGTATCTGCGGCGCGACGACGACCAGTTCGCTCTCACTGCCTCGTATGCGTTCCACCGACGCAAAGACCTACCCAATTCCTTCGGACTGGGTGACGGTCTGGTGGGCCAATGTGCATTGGAAGGTAGCAGGATCGAGGTGACCGGTGCGCCGGGCGACTACGTCGAGATAGTCTCCGGATTGGGCAAGACCGAACCCGTCTCGCTGATTCTCATACCCATCAAGTTCGAGTCCGAGGTGCACGGTGTTCTCGAACTGGCGACCCTGCGATCGTTCACCGAAGACGATATCGAGCTCCTCGAGAACATCGCCCTCGGAGCCGGCGTCGCCATCAACGCCATTGAGTCGGCGCAGAGAACGCGGGATCTGCTACGGCTATCGCAGGCTCAGACAGAGGAATTGCAGGCTCAGGAAGAAGAGCTGCGAACGGCCAACGAGCAGCTGACGCTTCGCGAGGATCAGTTGTCGGCACAGAACGCCGAACTGGAGGAGACGACCGAGGAACTGCGCTCGCAGCAGGAAGAGCTGAGGGCCAGTTCCGAGCGACTCGAGGCGCAAGCGCAGTCCTTGGAGCAGACGAACGCCGAATTGCACCGTCTCAGCCAGACGCTCGAAGCCAAGGCGGAAGAGTTGGCTGTGTCGTCGCGATACAAGTCGGAGTTCCTGGCCAACATGTCGCACGAGCTGCGTACCCCGTTGAACAGCATCTTGATCCTGGCGGGTCTCTTGGCCGACTCCCAGGATCCGCTCACCGAAAAGCAGCAGGAATTCGCTGAAACGATCCAACAGTGCGGCAAGGACCTGCTGAATCTGATCGACGAGGTTCTCGATCTTGCCAAGGTTGAATCCGGATCACTACGCCTCGATCGGGAAGTGATAGAGGTGGGTGACCTGGTGGACTTTCTGGAGCGTACGTTCCGCCCGATCGCCGAGCACAAGAGCGTGGCGTTCTCCGTCACGGTTCGTGACGGCACGCCAGGTCAACTCACGAGTGACTACACGCGGGTCAAACAGATCGCGAAAAACCTGGTGGCGAACGCGATCAAGTTCACCGATGCCGGGTCGGTGACGGTGGAGCTGTCCGGAGCGGCCGACACATCCGGCAATCCGGGGAACGGCTTTCTGGCACTTTCCGTCGCCGACACCGGAATCGGCATCGACCCAAAGGATCACCATCTGATCTTCGAGTCGTTCCAGCAGGCGGGCCGCGGATCGACAAGGCGGTACGGGGGCACCGGTCTCGGGTTGGCCATCAGTAGGGAGCTCGCGCGAAATCTGGGCGGCGAGATCACACTACGCAGCGCATTAGGAGACGGCTCGACATTCACCTGCTATCTGCCAGTCGACGCGGTGCCGGCCGGCGAAGCCGAGCCCTCGGAGCCCCCGGCGGCGACTCGGCCGACGGTGGTCAGCGCGAACGGTGCTCAGGCGAGTGTCGAGACGCCCCCTGAGCCGGAGACTCCCGGCGCTGTCGCACGTTTCGAGGACATGGATATTTCGGCCGTCAGCTGGCCCCAGGGGACCAAACCCGTCTTGTTGGTCGTCGAGGACGACCCCACCTTCGCGGGGATGTTGGCCGAGTTGGCAGAGGAAGCCGGATTCGACACGGTCGTAACCGAAAGCGGCCGAATGGCTCTGGCGCTGGCGAAGGAGCGGCAGCCCGCCGCCATAACGTTGGACATCGGCTTGCCGGATATGGCCGGCTGGGTTGTCCTCGACGTCCTCAAGCATGACCTCGCCACTCGCCACATACCGGTCAATGTCGTCTCGGGCGCGGACGACGACGGACGCGGCCGACGAATGGGTGCCATCAACACCGTGAACAAACCCGCCGACGTCGGCGAGCTCCGTTCGATGTTCACCGCAGTCGCCGATTTCCTGAAACCGGGACCGCGTCACGTGTTGGTAGCCGAGGACGACGCCAGCCAGCGCCAGGTCGTCAAGCACATGATCGAAAGCGATGACATTGCGATCACATGTGTAGGAACCGGTCAGCAAGTGCTGGCAGAGCTCGCGGGCCCGACCGCATACGATTGCCTGGTCCTCGATCTCGGGTTGCCCGACATCGACGGTATCGACCTCATCGAACAGATCAAGGGCCAGCTCCAGGAGAAGAGCCTTCCGGTGATCGTGCACACCGGGCGTGAGCTGACCGCTGCTGAAACCCATCGTCTCGAGGCATTGGCGGCCGCTATCGTGTTGAAGAATGCCAAATCGCCCGAGCGACTGCTCGACGAGACCGCGCTGTTCCTGCACCGCGTCGCCAACGACATGCCGGACTCGGCACGGGAAATCCTCTCCAACCCAAGGCGGATCGATGAGTCGCTGGAGGGTAACACCGTTCTACTCGTCGACGACGACGTGCGGAACGTGTTCTCGCTCGGCAGCGCGTTGAAGCGATACGGCATCAAGGTGATACCCGCGAGCAATGGGCAGGAGGGGATCGACAGCCTCGCCGCTCATCCAGAGGTCGGACTGGTCCTGATGGACATCATGATGCCGGTCATGGACGGTTACGAAGCGATGCGGCGGATTCGGGCCGAGCCCCGCTGGCGCAACCTGCCGATCGTCGCGCTCACTGCGAAAGCGATGAAGGGTGATCGGCAGAAGTGCCTCGACGCAGGCGCATCGGACTACGTCACCAAACCGGTCGACATGGATCAACTCACCTCGGTGCTCAGAGTCTGGCTGGCTAGTCGGCCCCGCACGGGGCAGAAAACGTCAAGCACCAGTGAGTGATCCAGCCGAGAACTCTGATCGGGATCGATCCCGGGAGCTTACTGCGATCGAGGCAGAGGCATTCTTTTATACGGTGTTCGAGCATCTCGGCTACGACTTCAGGCACTACAGCGACGCTTCGCGGAACCGAAGGTTGATGGCCTTTGTCGACAAACACGCGTTGGGAACGATCTCCGAGGCGCAGGGCCGGGTCCTTCGCGATCCGACCCTGTTGGCGTCGTTTCTGTCGACGATGACAGTGAACGTCACCGAAATGTTCCGGGATCCGTTGGTATTCGCAAAGATTCGCACCGAGTTGTTGCCCAGACTGGCAACCTATCCGAGCATCCGGATCTGGATCGCGGGGTGTGCGACGGGGGAGGAAGCGTATTCCGTAGCGATCCTGCTCGACGAGGCCGGCCTGTTGGATCGGACGACCATCTACGCCACCGATATTGACAGCGAGTCGTTGCGCATCGCCGCGTCGGCAATCTACCCGGCGGACGCGATGGCGGGTGCTACTCGCAATTACCAGGTCAGTGGTGGCGCAAGGCCGTTCTCCGACTGGTATATCGCGAAGTACGACCGATGCATTCTCAATCCGGCGCTGCGATCGCGGCTCGAGTTCTTTTCGCATAATCTGGCCACCGACAGCGCATTCGGTGAGTTCCATTTGATCATGTGCAGAAATGTCTTCATCTATTTCGAAGAGACACTTCAACGCCGGGTCGAGCGGATCTTCGCCGAAAGCCTGATTCCCTTCGGCAATCTCGTCATCGGTCCGCGTGAAGGCCTTACCGGAGACGGAACGCGATTGTTCACGCCACAGGACCGCCGCCTGGGTATCTACGTCAAGAGCCAATTTCTGCATGCCCGGGCATGATGTCATCGTCATCGGCGGCAGCGCGGGCGGAATATCCGCGCTGCGAGGCATTTTCGAGACGTCAGAGAATATCAGTGACAGGTTTGTGTTCGTCGTCCTGCACCGCGCGCCCCAATACGGGGGGCTCGCCGAAGTGCTCCAGGGGTTCACCCCGATTCCGATTCGCGAGCCGAGCAGCAGCCCGTGGGCCTGCACCCCAGGCGAAGTGACCCTCGCCCCGGCCGGCTATCACCTGATGGCCGGTAATGATCGCACGCGGTCGACTGATCCGCACACGCCTATCGCGCAGTACGACACCGGTGCTGGTGTGCGCGCCCATCTGACATTGGATGCGCCGGTACTGTGCTCGCGTCCGTCCCTCGACGTATTGTTCGCGAGCGCCGCCCAACTGGTCAATTCGGTTACGGCCGTTCTGCTTTCCTGCGCGAGCGACGACGGTGCCAAGGGCTGCGAAATAGTTAAGGCGGCCGGCGGCCGAGTCGTGCTCCAGGATCCGGACAGTTGCGAGGCTGCGATGGCCGTCAATGCGGCACTGCGCAAAGTAGAGCCCGACCACATCGCGGATCCGAACGGGATCGGACGTTGGCTCTCAGCGGAAGCGCACGTTCATCGTCGCTAGGCCGAAGATCTTGCGGCCGTCGGACTTTGCGGCGATGAGTACGACACCCGAACGGGTCTCCGGGTCCAGCGATTTGATCTTGCCGCTGAATTCGATGTCTGCACCCTCCTTGGCCGACACGACTGCGGGCTGGGACAGCCGCACCGCGAAGCGGGTGACCGCACCCGGATCTCCCGACCAGGCGGAGTGGAACCCGGCGCCCAGACCCATGGTGAGCATGCCGTGGGCGATCACGTCTGGCAGCCCGGCCAGTTTGGCGATGTCTTCGTCCCAGTGAATCGGGTTGGCGTCGCCGGCCACTCCGGCGTAGTTCACCAGGTCGCCGCGGGACAGCCGGGTGTGGTGCACCGCGAGCTCGTCGCCGGCACGCACGTCATCGAATGACGGCGTCCCCGGCGTCCGGGTCAGTCCGCCCTGCGATATTCGGATCTCGCCCGCGGGGCGAACCTCCCTCTCGTACTCGGCATCCGAGCCGGGAATGTCGAGGATGTTCATATCGTGCATCATCGCCTTCTGCACGGCCGCCTTGACTCCGGCGTCGATGTCCTCCCCGGTCACCCCGACGACGGTGGTGTGCAGGGTGTGCACCCGTTCGCCGCCGGTGTCGGTGAAGGTGTTCGTGACGGTGATGAAGTCTCGGCCGGCCGTCCGGCGGACCGACGTCAGCTCGACGTCGATGACCAGTTCGTCACCGGCCACGATCGGGCGGTGCTGCTCGAAAACCTCTTCGGTCTGAAGGTAGGTGTCGTAGCCGACGACGATCTCCTCGAACATCCGGCGGTTGCATTGCATGCCCGGCGCCGAGGTGAAGGTCAACGGCGCAATCACATCCGAATAGCCCAGCTCAGCGGCGGCGGCGACATCCCAGTGCGCGGGGTGGTAGTCCTGCACCGCGCGCGCGTATTCGCGCAGCTTCTCCCGGCCGACGAGGTAGGTGCCGTCCATCTGGTAGTAGGCGCCGACCCGCGCTTCAAGCGGCGACGTATCTGCTGGTGCAGTCATGAATTGCTCAACTTTTCTTCTCGCGAGTTCGCTGAAGCTGACCAAAGCACACTAACGCGCGCACACCAGGGCAATACACGCCGATACGATTCGGCTGTCTAGGAGATCCGAACGTACCGCGGTTGGGGTGAGCCATGACCGGAGCGCCGACGGCCTGTCCCTATTGCGGGGCCGACCTCGACGGCACTGGCACCTGTGCGCGCTGCGGCGGGGTGACGACCGCTGCCGCATTGACCGGCTGGCGACCCGATCCGACCGCCCGCTATGAGGGACGCTATTACGTCGCGGGCCGGCCGACCCAGCGGGTGCGCAACGGTCGGTCGCAAGCCAGCGACCCCACCGGTGGCCAGATGCTGCCCGCCTACGTCGAGGTCCCGGCCGCGCGGTCCAGCATTCGGTTGACGTGGCTGGCGACCGGGGTGACGACGGCGGTGATCGTCATGGTCGGTGCGGTGATCGGCGCACAGCTGTGGGCACGGCATCGGCCGGTGCAGCCGCCGGAGATCGACTACGTCCGGGCGCTCGAAACCGCGGGGTTGATGAACCAGTTCAACTCGGAGGCCAATGCCGTCGCGCATGGCCACGACGTGTGTGATCAGCTGGAACACGGCGGGCCACAACAGGGCCAGCTGGCCGACAAGATTGCCGTCGACTCATTCTGTCCGCAATTCAACCAAGGTTTCCGCATCCTCGAATCAGCAAAGATTTCAGGGGTTTTCGTACTGTCCGATTCCCTTGGCACGGGCTCGATCGAGACCGACGGGCAGACCTGCCATGGCGTAGACGGCTACGCCGACGTCGGTCGCAGCACTCCGGTGACCGTCAAGAACGGCACGGGTGAAGTCCTCACCTCGACCTCACTCGGTCCCGGGACCGGAAACACCGCAACATGCACGTTCTCCTTCACCTTCGCGATCACCGAGGGACAGGATCGCTATGTCGTCTCCATCGGGCGCAGAGGTGAATTCAGCTACAGCTTCGAACAACTTCGAGGCCGCGGCGTGCAGATAAAACTGGGCCGCTGAGTATGGTGAAATAAACTCAGCGGGTTTCGATGTTGTCGCCGTCAGGACTTCGGAAGGGGAGCGCTGGAAATGACCGAGCAGATCACCGCACTGGTAACCGGTGCCAACCGTGGGCTGGGGCGCCAGCTGGCCGCCGAACTGCTGGCCCGCGGCGCCAAGGTCTATGCCGCTGCCCGCCGGCCGGAAACCGTCGATCTGCCGGGCGTGGTGCCGATCCAGCTGGACATCACTGACCCGGCATCGGTCCGCGCGGCGGCCGCCATCGCCGGTGACGTGACGGTGCTGGTGAACAACGCCGGTGTCTCGACGCGGGCTGCCCTGCTCACCGGACCGATCGAGGACATCCGGTTGGAGATGGAAACGCACTACTTCGGCACGCTGAACGTCAGCCGGGAGTTCGTGCCGATCATCGAGAAGAACGGCGGCGGAGCTGTCCTCAACGTGCTGTCCGTCCTCGCCTGGTATCACCCGCCGACGTCGGGAGCCTATTCGGCAGCAAAGGCCGCCGCCTGGGCGCTGACCGATGCGCTGCGAACTGAGCTCGCGCCGAAGGGAATTCACGTCTCCGCCCTGCACGTCGGCTACATGGACACCGATATGGTCAGCTACATCCCGGCCGAGCAGAAGATCGATCCTGCGCTGGTGGCAAAGCAGGCCATCGACGGACTGCTGGGCGGCCAGGCCGAGATCATCGCCGACGAACTGTCCCGGCAGGTGAAGGCGGGGCTGTCGACCGCGAACAGCTAGCTCAGTCGTCGCCCGCGGCGACCAGCGGACGCAACCGCACGTCGGGGTTGTCCTCCTGGAAACCCTGCAGCCGCCACTTGGTGGTGAACAACGCCAGCATGACGCCGTCGGTGCGGGTGAGGACTTCCATCGACACCTGCTTCTCGGCGAACGCTGCGTCGTCGGGGTGGATCGCGCGGGCGACCGTGTAGGGCAGCCCCTCCAGCGAGATGGGCGCATTGAATTCGGTGGCCATCCGGTGGCTGGTGACCTCGAACTGCAGCGGGCCGACGGCTGCGAGCACCGGTGCTTGCTCGCCCCGGCGGTCCGATCGCAGAACCTGCACCACACCCTCCTGTTCCAGCTGCTCGATGCCTTTCCGGAACTGCTTGTGCTTGCTCGGATCGGTGCCACGCGCAACGGAGAAGTCTTCGGGGGAGAAGCTCGGTATCGGCGGGAACTGCACGGGCACGTCTCGGAAGAGGGTGTCCCCGGGACGGAGCGCGGCGGCGTTGGCCAGGCCGATCACGTCGCCGGGCCATGCGTTGTCGAGCGTCGAGCGCTGCTGGCCGAAGACCGACTGGGCGTACTTGGTCACGAACGGCTTGCCGGTGGCGGCGTGGGTGAGAACATCGCCGCGCTCGAACGTCCCCGAGCACACCCGGGCGTAGGCGATGCGGTCGCGGTGCGCGGAATCCATGCCCGCCTGAACCTTGAAGACGAAGGCGCTGAACGGCGCGTCGACCGGCCGCACGTTGCCGTCGACGTCGGCCTGGCCGCTTGGCGGGGGTGCCAGCCGGGTCAGGTTGTCCAGCAGCTGGTTCACCCCGAAGTTCAGCGCGGCCGAGGTGAACAGGACGGGCGTCGTGATGCCTTGCAGGAATGCTTCCTGGTCGTGGTCGCCGTCATCGGCGGAAAGCAGTTCGCACTCTTCGACCGCGTTGTCCCAGTCGACACCCGCGGCGTCGTGGGCACGCTCAGGCGCGATGTGCTCCTCCGGTGCGGCGGTGGCACCGCCCGCGGTTCGGGTGAACCGAATGAAGTTTCCGGTGCGGCGGTCCAGAACACCCTTGAAGTCGCCCGCGATCCCGACCGGCCACGTCAACGGGGTGGGCTTGAGTCCGATGCGCTCCGAGATTTCGTCGAGCAGCTCCAGTGCGTGGCGTCCTGGCCGATCCCACTTGTTGATCACGGTGAGGATCGGTAGGCCGCGGTGCTTGCACACCTGAAACAGCTTGAGGGTCTGCGGTTCCAGCCCCTTGGCGGCGTCGATCAGCATGACCGCGCAATCGACGGCGGACAGCACCCGGTAGGTGTCTTCGGAGAAGTCGGCGTGCCCGGGGGTGTCGAGCAGGTTGATGACACAGTCCTGCCCCTCCGGCGAGTGGTAGGGGAACTGCAGCGCCGTGGAGGTGATGGAGATGCCCCTGGCCTGTTCCATCTCCATCCAGTCCGACACCGTGGCGCGGCGTCCGGCTTTGCCGTGGATGGCGCCGGCCTGGGTGATCACCCTGGCGTGCAGGACCAGCGCCTCGGTGAGCGTTGATTTACCGGCGTCGGGGTGGCTGATGACGGCGAAGGTCCGCCGCCGGCCGGCTTCGGCCACCAGCCGGTTCACTGCCGCGGAGCCGGTGGGCGCCGTACGGATATCCAGGTCCTGATCACTCATTGCGTGGTCGATCGTATTTGCCGACGGCGCAAAACCTCTAATCGCGCGGGCGTGCTGCTCAGGCCGCGACCGTGGATTCCTGTGCGGGAGTCACGTAGGCGGTGATGGTCTGGTAGTCGTTGGCCGCCCAGGAACTCATGAACACGTCCATCTTCATGGCGATGCCCGGCTTGTTGAATGCGCTGTCGTTGACGTACACGATGTTGTTGATCGTGTCGATGCCCAGCACGGTGATCGCGTGATTGGCGGTGACGGCGTCGCCCGGCGCGGCTCGGCCCCAGGCGATATTGGCGTTGACCGTCACGATCACCGAGTCTCGTGCCGTCAGCGCGGCCTTGACGTTATTGATCGCGTTTGTGCCCTGCCCCTTGGAGTACTGGGTCGACGTCGCGGTGATGCCGTGATTCTCCAGCAGTTGCAAGGCGTCGGCGTAGGCGACGTACGTGTCCGCGACCGGGTCGTAGATGTTCTTGCCGGGGTAGACGGTGCTCGGGGTCGTGGCGGCCTCGTCGGTGATCTGCTGCGCGGTGGGCATCTTGTCCGCACCGAGCAATTGCCCGATCACCATGCCTGTCGACATCAGGACACACCTGTTGGTTTGGCCCTGATAAAGAAACAGTCCTTCTTTGGCGGCCGGATTGCCGATCAGCCCGGGCGTATCGTCCGACGGGATGTCCGGGGTCACCGGCGGCCGATACGGGCCGACGATGGCCTCGAGGTCGTAGCGCAGCGTGGTCAGGTTGTCCCGGATGCCCTCGATCTGATGCTTGACCAGCAGCTCGATGTTCTTGCGCAGGGTGTCCAGGTCGCGGCGCGCCGCGTCCAGACCGGTCACGATCGCCTGCTGCACCTCGGCCGGGGTCGGAAGCCGTTGGGCACGAGTCTGTTTGGCCGACGCGATGGACTTGCTGACGGTCTCACTGCTCACCGAGCTCACCGGGGAGGCACTGACCGCAGTCGTCGTCCGCTTGGCGGGCAGCGCTACCACCGTCGCCGAGGAAGGCTTGGGCTTCGCCAATGCGCGTGCGGCGGCCGGCTTGTGCGTGCGGGCGCTCGATGCCGAGGAACTGCTCGCCGAGCTGTGCCCGGAGTCATCCGGAGCGGCCGCGGCCACCGCGGCGCCCGCACCGGAGGCGATCGCCAAACCCGTCCCGATCGCGAATGCGAAGGTCGCGATTCGCCCTGCCCGATTCCTGGAAGTCATGCTTGGCCCCCGCCCGCAACACGATGGATGAGAATGATGGCAATTCATGCGGCGATCGTCTCCCGGGTGGCTTGCGCTGTGGCAGGAGCCAATTCGGCGATGATCGCGGTGTAGCGGCTGGCCTGCCAGGCGTCCAGGAAGTCTTCGATCGACATTGTCAGGTTCTGGCCCTGCGGATTTGCGCCGTCGTTGAGGTAGACCAGATTCTTCGTGATGTTGATCCCGAGAAGCACCGCCTGGTGCTCGGTCGTCCACTGTTCCTGACTGCTGGTGTTGCTCGAGACGACCTTGCCGTTGATGCTCACGATCACCGACTTGCCTTGTGAGAGTGCGGTTTCAACCGTATTCAGGGCACGCTGCTCCTGGGACTTGGTGTAGTAGACGGTCGTCACCTTGACGCCGTGGTTCTCCATGAGCTGGACGGCATCGGTCGCCCACACCCAGTCGTAGGTGTTGGTGCCCAGGTACATCGCCCGGCCGGGCCTCGCGACGCTATCGGTGTTGATCGCTTCGTCGATGATGTTCTGTGCGGTGACGGTCTGACCGGTGATCGCGCTGATCACCATGGCCGCAGCCATCAGATTCGAGGTCTGCGCACCCCCGGCCGCCCAGTACTGGGCATTGGCCAGGTTGCCGTAGATGATCTGCTTGTTGGGGTTGAAGACCCGCTCCAGATCGATGCGCAGCGTGACCAGATTGTCCTGGAAGCCGATGATCTGATTCTGTACGAGCGTCTCAATCTTCTGGCGCAGGTCGTCGAGCCTGCGACGAGTCGAGTCAAGCCCCGCCACGATGGTCTGCTGGACCTGGCCCGGAGTCGGCAGCGCGGAAGCGCGTTTGACGGTCGCTTGCTTGGTGGACATGGTGGGTGCCGCACTGACCTGAGCCGACGACCGCTTGGTGTGCAGCGCCACCACCGGCGCCGACACGTTATTGCTGCTGACCGAACGGGGCGGCTTGGGTTTGGCCGTCGGACCGGCTGCGGGGCGCGCCGATCGGGCCGATGACGACGAACTGCTGGTCGACACGTGGCCGGAATCAGCCGGCGCGGCGGAGGCCACTGCGGCACCGGCGCCGGAGGCGACCAGCAGGCCGGCGCCCACTGCGAAGCCGAATGTAGTGAGTCGTCCAGCCCGCTTGATGGAAGTCATTCGGCCCCCGTCCCGTCCATTCTGGTTAACACCCTCAGGCTGCGAGTGTGGTTTGCTCGGATGCCGCGGCGACGGCGGTGATGGTCGTGTACGAGTCTGCCGCCCAACCGCTCAGGAACACCTTCATCGGCAATGCCATGCCCATGCCCTTACTTTGCTCCCAGGCGCTGTCATTGACGTACACGACGTTCTTGTTCATGTCGATTCCCAGCACGGTGATCAGGTGGTCACCCGTGTACGCCGTGTCAGGCGCGTCGTTCCCCCAGATGATGTCGGCTTTGACCGACACGGCGATCGCGTCGCCTCGAGTCAGCGCCGCCTTGAGATTGGTCAGCGCGAGATCTCCTTGGCCCCTGGTGTATTCGGTCGACTTCGGGGTGACACCGTGGGTCTGCAGCAGCTGGAGCACATCGGTGGTGCTCACGAACGCGTCGTTCACGCGGTCGTAGATCGGCTTGCCCGGCTTGGTATAGCTCGGTGTGGTGGCTGCCTCGTTGACGATCTGCTCCCAGGTCGGCATCGCGTCTCGACCGTACAGCTGCCCGATGAGCATCGCGGCCGTGGACAGAGCGCACGTGTTGGTCTGTCCCTGATAGATGAAGTAGCCCTCCCGGCTGCGCGGTGTGCCGATGACGCCCGGCGTTTCATCCGCTGGGATGTCAGGGTTGGTCGGGCGCCGGCCCGGAGCGAAGATCGCGGCGAGGTCGGACCGAAGAGCGGCCAAGTTTTGGCGCAAGTCGTCGATTTGGTGCCGGATCAACAGCTCGATATTGCGGCGTAGGGTGTTGAGATCCCGGGCGATGTCCAGGGCCGCCCGCGGCACCCGGGCTGTGGTCGGAACCCGTTGAGCCGCTGCTTGTTTGAATGCTGGAGTGGACGCCGAGGTGAGCTCGTCGGACGCCGGAGCCGGTTTCGTGCTCACCGCCGGTGTAGCCGGCGCGGGCTTGCGGGTCTGCAGCTTCACCACCGGTGCCGGCGTGTCGCTACCCGTGCTCACTATGCGTGTTGGCTTGGGCTTGCCGGCTGCGCCGGTCGAGGGCCGAGCTGATCGCGCCGAGGACGCTGAACTACTCGACGCCGTGGAGGTGGTTGCCCCGGTGTGCCCGGAGTCGTCGGGCGCTGCACTCGCGACCGCGGAACCGGCACCCGCTGCGATCAGCAGACCTGCCCCGACCGCGAACCCGAATGTCGTGATTCGCCCTGCACGCTTGCTGGATTTCATGTTGGCCCCCGCCGAATCACCCTGAATGACAACTGTTGAGGCCGCCCGGTTGGTGATCATGCGGCGATGGCATCGGTCGCAGGCGACGCCGTCTGTGGTACGACGGGTGCCGCCACCGCGAAGGTTGCGTTGTAGAACGAGGTGCGCCAGGTGTCGATGAACGTGTCGAGTGGCATCGTCCGTTGTTGGCCACCCTGGGGCAATGCGCCATCGTTGAAATAGACCACGTCGTTGGTGATGTCGATCGCGAGCACCACCACGGGATGCTCTCCGATCTCCTCTTGCCCGGGATCTGCGAGCGAGACGGCCGGACCGTTGATGGTCACGATGACCGACTTGCCCTCAGCCAACGCGGTTTCCAGTGCCGCGAGTGCGCGGCGCCCTTGGGTGCGGCTGTACGACGTCGTGGTCACGCTGACGCCGTGGTTCTCCATGAGCTGGTATGCGTCGGTTGGCCAAACATAGTCCGGCGTGGTCGGACCGAGGTACATCTTGCGGTTCGGCCGAGTGGTGCTGTTGGTCGCCATCGCCTCTGTCACGAGGGAATCCGCAGTCACCGTCGCACCGGTGAGCCGGTTGATCACCATTGCCGCGGCCATCAGATAGGCGGTCTCGTCCGCCTGCGCCACCCAATACTGGGAGTTGGCGGGATTGCCGTAGATGAGCGGCTTGTTGCTGAAGACGCGCCGGAGGTCGATCTGCAGGTCCAGCAGGCTGTTCTGGAATCCGACGATCTGGTTCTGGACCAGCGTCTCGATCTTTCCGCGCAGGTCGTCGAGGCTGCGCCGCACGGAGCCGAGACCGTCGGTGATGGTCTGCTGGAACTCGGCCGGAGTAGGTAGTCCGGGAACACGTCTGGGCGCGGCCTGTTTCGCCGCCGCTGGAACAGAGATCGTGTTCTCGGTGGTCGGCGAAGCCGTGGCCGCGTTGGCCGGTGATCGCTTCGTTTGCAGCTGGATGACCGGTGCCGAAAAATCGGTGCGCGTGCTCGCGGTGCGCGCCGGTTTGGGCTTGCCCGCTGTGCTCGTCGAGGGACGGGCCGATCGGGCAGATGACGCCGAACCGCTCGATACCGAGGAAGCCCCGCTCGACGCGTGGCCCGAACCATCCGGCGCAGCGGCGGCCACCGCGGCACCGGCCCCAGAAGCGATCAGCAAACCACCGCCGATTGCGAATCCGAATGTCGTCAGCCGCCCAGCCCGCTTGATGGAAGTCACGTCGGCCCCCGCCCACATCACTGCGAATGGATTTGTCGGCGCTGACAATAGCGGCAATCCTGGACGACCGTCCAGGGTTTCTCCTTTGCTACCCACCCCGGCTACCCTCCGCTAGTTAACATTTCAATGACGTCGACATGTCCGGTTCGACTCGACGACCAGCTTGTGACTGGTGACACCCGGACTCGACAGCGGGTGTATTCGGTCGTCCAATGGTGGGGGCGTATCTGGCGAGGATTGAGGCAGCGTGTCGGACGGGCGGAAGGCCGCAGGCAAGGTAGTCGAGCCGTGCGATGACCGGCTGCTGGTGCCAGGCCGGACCTGCTGGCGGTGCGCTGTCGCGACCAAATTCGCCCCGGTCATCGACGCTGCGGACTACCTCGCCCAGGTCAAAAACGCGATGCTGCAGGCCCGGCGGCGAGTGATGATCATCGGCTGGGATCTCGATTCCCGGATGACGTTCGAGGCCGGCGAATCGACCTTGGCCGGGCCCAATCACCTAGGGCTGTTCTTGCACTGGCTGTTATGGGGCCGTCCCGAGTTGAAGGTGTACCTGCTGAAGTCCAACCTGCGTCTCCTGCCGGCGTTCGACGGGTTCTGGTTCGGCGTCACGCCGGTTGAGCTGGTCAACCAAATGACTTCGCGGAGGCTGCGTTTGGCCGTCGACGGGGCCCACCCGACCGGCGCGGCGCACCACCAGAAGATCGTGGTGGTCGACGATACGGTCGCCTTCTGCGGCGGCATCGATCTCACGCTCGGGCGCTGGGATACCCGAGCACACCTTCCCGACGACCCGCGTAGGCAGGCGGCCGGACAGCCCTATGGACCGCGGCACGAAGTGGCCGCGGTGGTCGAGGGTGCGGCCGCGGCATTACTCGCCGAGCAGGCGCGCGACCGATGGCAGGCCGCGACCGGTGAACCGTTGCCCCCGCTCACGTGCGAGGAGTCGGCCTGGCCGCGGGAACTGCAACCAGCGCTGCGCGACGTCGAGGTGGCGGTCGCCCGTACGCTGCCGACACTGCCCGACCGTGAGGAAGTCCGCGAGGTCGAGGCCCTGAACCTGGCGGCGATCGCGGCTGCCCGCGATGTCATCTATCTGGAGAACCAGTACCTCGCGGCGCGCAGCCTGGTCGAGGCGCTGGCAGCGCGGCTGCGAGAGCCCGATGGACCAGAAGTGGTGATCGTGCTGCCGCGAAGCTCCGAAAGCCGACTCGAACAGCAGTCAATGGACAGCGCGCGCGAGCGTCTCATCCGCGTGCTGTGGGACGCCGACGAACACGGCAGGCTCGGCGTCTACTGGCCCGCGGTCAAAGGCGGAATCTCGGTGTACGTGCATGCCAAGGTCATGGTGGTCGACGACCGGTTACTGCGGATCGGTTCGTCGAACCTCAACAATCGATCGCTGGGCTTCGACAGCGAATGTGACCTCGCCCTGGAAGCGTTCGACACCGACCGCGACGACATACGCCGACACATCGTCGAGACCCGCGACGGACTGGTGGCCGAGCACCTTGGTGTACCGCTCGACAGTTTCCAGCGGGAGGTGTTGCGGCACAACTCATTCCTGCAAGCGACGAATTCGCTACGGGGAACCGGACGCTCCCTGCGCAAGTTGACCGCGTTCATGGTGTCGGCCGACGCGAGTCCACTGGCCGAGAACGAGCTGATGGACCCCGTTCAGGTGCCACCGTCGATCGGGCAGAGCGTGTGGAGTCTGGTCAGCGGAGTGGCGGCGTGGCCGCTGGAACGCGCTTCCACGCTCTGGGGCTTCCGGCGAATTCCCGACGAGCCGACACCGACTCGCACAAGAACGAACTGACTAGCTGTACTGACCACGGACGTTGGTGACGGCGTGGCGTGGTGACATGACGAAGACCTCCGAGTGAAGTGCGAGCTGTCTAGGAAAGCACTCACACACCGGAGGTCTTCGTGTCCCACCGTAATGCCCCATTGTCGGAGCTGGGTCGTCTGCGTTTGGCGCGTTGTGTTGTCGAAGATGGCTGGACACTGCGGCGGGCAGCTGAACGTTTCCAGGTTGCGACCACGACGGCGGCCCGGTGGGCTGGCCGCTATCGCACGATGGGAGCCGCAGGCATGGCCGACCGCAGCTCACGGCCTCATCACAGCCCCAACCGGACTCCGACGCGTACTGAGCGGCGCATCATCAAAGTCCGCGTTCTGCGCCGGTGGGGACCTGCACGCATCGGCTATCTGCTTGGCCTGCATCCCTCGACCGTGCATCGGGTGCTGACGCGTTACGGGATGGCGCGGCTGCGCTGGCTGGACCGCCCTACCGGGCGAGTGATCCGACGTATCGACTCAGCGCGGCCCGGAGATCTAGTGCATGTCGATGTCAAAAAGCTGGGCAAGATCCCCGCCGGCGGAGGGTGGCGAATGCTGGGGCGCACCGTCGGTAACCGCAACGCCTGGGCAGACAAAAGCTCGGGAACATTCAACGCCTATCACCAACCTGTTCGCGGCTATCACTTTCTACATACCGCCATCGACGGACACTCCCGGCTGGCCTACAGCGAGATACTCGACGATGAGCGCAAAGACACCGCGGCAGGCTTTTGGCTACGCGCAAACGCCTGGTTCCTCCAGTGCGGTTTCACGGTGCGAAATGTGTTGACCGACAACGGAGCCTGTTACCGGTCGACGCCCTTTGCCCAAGCGTTGGGCGAGATAGGGCACCGCCGCACACGCCCCTACCGGCCCCAGACCAATGGCAAGGTCGAAAGATTTCATCGCACCCTGGCTGACGAGTGGGCCTACGCACGGCTCTACCGCAGCGATGCCGAACGCTGCGCAGCGTTCACCACCTGGCTGCACACCTACAATTGCCACCGCGGCCACACCGCACTCGGCGGCCAACCACCCGCCAGCCGCGTACCTAACCTCTCAGGTCAGTACAACTAGCCCTTGGCCGCGATTGCGACGCGGGGCTTGACGCGCGGTGTGGGAGTCAGTGCCGCAGTGGGGGAATGACGCGCCAGACGACGATCGTGACGGGCAATCCTGCGGTCGAGAACGCGCAGTTCGCGGTCGGTCAGCGAGCGGGTCCGGCGGACCAACAGGTCGAGCTGATCCCAGCTCAGTCCGTCCAGGTCACCGTCGGCATCATGGGTGGCTACGACGACCGATCCCGGCAGCACGGGCACCGACTTTGCGTTGAAGTTCGTTGTCGCGAGGAGCAATTCAGTGGCGCGCACGTTGGCCCGGCGCTGGCATGCCGCGGTCGACGGGCTGAACCAGAAATCGAACTGGCGATCGGCACTGGTCAGGCAGTGCAGTTGGTGATTCTCGATGAGGTGAGTGATGTCGGCCTTGGTGTAGGCGCGGGTCTCATAAACGGGGCCGCGGGTGCTGAAGTAAAGGACTGTGTTCATAGCGGTAATCCATTCGGCTCTTTCTTCGCTGGTCAGGACGGGGCCGCAACCATCGGCACCTGTTACCAAAGTTACCCATGTTGCAAATGGGATAAACCGTGATATCGATAGGGAAACGGTGTGCTTTCGCTGACAATCACCTGCCGGCTCGACGGCTACACGCGTTCGTCGTCTTCCCACAGCAGGAGCTGGCGCACGGATTCGCGGGTCCCGTAGGGACGGAGCATGGCGCTGGCGGGGCGCGGACGCACCCGCAGCGGCCACCAGAACCAACGCCCCAGCAGCGCGGCGATCGAGGGTGTCATGAACGACCGCACGATCAGGGTGTCGAACAGCAGCCCCAGGCCGATGGTCGTGCCGATCTGACCCAGCACCAGAAGGTCGCTGAAGACGAACGACGCCATGGTGAAGGCGAACACCAACCCGGCGGCGGTGACGACGCCACCGGTACTGGCCATCGCGCGGATGATGCCGGTGTTGAGCCCGGCGCCGATCTCCTCCTTGAACCGCGATATCAGCAACAGGTTGTAGTCCGATCCCACTGCGAGTAGCAGGATCACCGCCAGCGCCAACACAACCCAGTACAGCGGCATACCGAATAGATACTGCCACACCAGGACTGAGAGCCCGAACGAGGCGCCCAGCGAGAGCGCAACCGTACCCACGATCACCAGTGCGGCGACGATGCTCCTCGTGATGAACATCATGATGAGCAGGATCAAGCTGAGCGCCGCGATCCCGGCAATCATCAAGTCGTACTTGGCCATCTCAGAGATGTCTTTGTAGGTCGCCGCCGTGCCGCCGATGTAGATGCTCGAGCCTGCCAGCGGAGTGCCCTTGATCGCCTCCTGCGCCGAATGCCGAATCGCGGCAATGTGCGAAAGACCTTCTGGTGTCGCCGGATCGACGTCGTGGGTGACGATCATCCGGGCCGCTTTGCCGTCGGGGGACAGGAACAGCTTGAGCCCGCGCTGAAACTCGGGGTTACTGAACGCCTCTGGCGGAATATAGAAGGAGTCGTCGGTCTTGGCGGCGTCGAACGCGGCGCCCAGAGCCGTCGAGTTCTCCAGCGCCGCGGCAGCCTGGTCGTAGAGACCCGACTGGGTGGCGTAGTTCGTCATCGTCAGGTCGCGATTGGCCTGTTGAGTGTCGATGTTCTGCGGGATGAGGGACAGCAGCTTGGGTTGCAGCGCATCCAACTTGTCCAAACTCGCTGTGACATTGGCCAATTGGTCAGTCAGTGCGTCGATACCATCCAGCGCGTCGAAGACCGACCGGAAGGCAGCACAGATCGGGATGTCGAAACAATGTGGCTCCCAGTAGAAATAGTTGCGCAGCGGTCGGAAGAAGTCGTCGAAGTTGGCGATCTTGTTGCGGAGATCCTGAGCTACCTCGACGGTCTTGTGGAAGGCCTCGACCTGTTCGTGGGTGGCGTCAGAACTCTGCTGCTGCAGTTCGTACTGCTGACGCAGGATATTGATCGACTTGTCGATCTCGCTCACCTGCTTGATCAGGTCGGCGGCCCGCGCCTGCTGGAACGGCAGATTGTTGATCTGGCTGAGGCTGCCCGCGCTGATCTGGAACGCCAATGAGGTGTGGTCCAACGGCGTTCCCAACGGGCGCGTGATGGATTGGACCATTGCGATACCAGGCGTGTGGAAGACAGCCTTGGCGACTCGCTCCAAGAGGATCATGTCGGTGGGGTTCCGCAAGTCGTGATCGGTTTCGATCATCAATAGCTCGGGGTTGAGCCGGGCCTTGGAGAAGTGCCGCTCGGCGGCGGTGTAGCCCTCGTTGGACGGGGTATCGGCGGGCATGTAGGCGCCGACGTCATAGCTGGTCTTGTAGCCGGGCAAGGCCAGCAGACCGATCAGTGCGATCGCCAGCGAGACGACCAGGATCGGTCCGGGCCAGCGGACGATGGCGGTGCCGATGCGGCGCCAGCCGCGGGTCTTCGCGCGGCGCTTGGGGTCCATCAGTCCGAAGTGACTGGCGAGGGTCAACACCGCGGGGGCCAACGTCACTGCGGCGATCAGCGCGATGAGAACCCCGATGGCGGCTGGCGTGCCGAGGCTCTGAAAGTAGGGGTTGCGGGTGAAATTCAAGCACGCGACCGCGCCGACGATCGTCAGGCCCGAACCCAGAATGACGTGCGAGGTACCGCGGTAGGTGTCATAGAACGCCGTCTGCCGGTCGATGCCGGCCGACCGCTCTTCGTGATAGCGGCCGACGAGGAAGATCGCGTAGTCGGTGCCCGCGGCGATGACCAGAAGCGTGAGGATGTTGGTCGAGTACGTCGAGAGTCCGATGAATCCGGAATTGGCCAGCCACGCCACTATCCCTCGGGCCGCGGCCATTTCGATGAGCACGACGAAAAGCATCAGGATCATCGTGACCAGCGAGCGGTAGACGATCAGCAACATCATCGCGATCACCCCGATGGTCAGCAGCGTGACCTTCGTGGTGCCCTTGTCACCCGTCTCGAATTGGTCGGCCACCTGTGCTGCCGCGCCGGTGACGTAAGCCTTGACGCCGGGCGGCGCCGGTGTGTGATCGACGATGTCATGGACCGCGTCGACCGACGCCAGCGACAGCGCTTCGCCTTGATTGCCGGACAGGAACACCTGAACGTAGGCGGCCTTGCCGTCAGAACTCTGAGATCCCGCAGCCGTCAGCGGATCTCCCCAGAAGTCCTGGACGTGCTGGACGTGTGTGGGGTCGGCTTCCAGGCGCCGGATCAGCTCGTCGTAGTACGCGTGCGCGTCGGCCCCCAACGGTTGGTCGCCCTCCAGCACGATCATTGCCGCGCTGTCGGAATCGAACTCGCCGAAGACCTTCCCGATGCGCTGGAAGGCCTGCAGCGACGGCGCGTCGGGTGCGCTCAGTGCCACGTTGTGTTCTTCACCGACGACCTCGAGCTGCGGAACCAGCGCATTGGACACTGCCGCGATCGCGAGCCAGACCACCAGAATCGGCGCGGCGAGCACCCGGCACAGGCGCGCTGCCCGGTGCGTGAACGAGCGGTCGGAAACCTGCTGTTCGGTCATCCGGACTTGTCCAGGCAGAAGGTGAAGGCGTTCAACGTATTGACCGTTCTTTCATCTTTCACGACGTTGTCGATCTTGATGCGGCAGCCGAGCGAATCACTGTTGCCCTGGGCGGAGACGTTGACGAAGACCGCAGGCTGGGTGGTGGTGGTGTCGTAGGACCAGGGCAGCGGAACGGCGTCGGCGCGCTGTGGTTGGGCATTGACGTCGGTATAGGTGATGGTCGCGAGGGTGCCGGGCGGGCCGAAGACTTCCATGACCACACGCTTGGGATTGAACGGGACGATGTCGTTGCCGGAGCCGCTCGGGGTGGAGGTGACGTCGTGCGCGCCGAAGATCCCGTGCAGCCGGTCGACGGCAAATCCCGCGGTCGCCACCACTGCCACCGCGACCAGCAGCATCCAGCCCCGGCGAGCCAGCGCTCCGATCGGAAACCTGTGCACCCGTAGGCCTTTCGATATCCGGCGACACGAACACTGGGCGGGGGAGGGGTCGATTCCCGGGCAGCCGAGAGCGATTACCCTAGGCGGTACGGTACGGTACTGGACCTAGTGGTGCAAGACTCCCGTCACGCCAGGGGTCTGGTGAGGCTCGGGATGAGGACGTGGTCGACGAAGATCCGCACGGTCTCTGCGGTCAGCGGCCGGTTCGGGACGATCGACCGGAAGATCAGGTAGCCGGGCAGGAGATCCCAGAGCTCGTCGCTGACCGCCTCGCTCTGGATCTCACCCCGGTCGACGGCATTCTGCAGCACCGATTCGATCAGCGCCTTCCGGCCGTCGAGGAATTGATGCTGCATTGCTTCTCGCAGCGCGGGGTCGCGAGAAACTTCGACCATCACCGCGCGGATGGTGGCGGAATGCCGGGTGGCGTGCTCGGTGATCGCCTCGCCGAGCCGGAGCAGGTCGCCTCGCAGCGTGCCCGTGTCGGGCAGCACCGCCACCTGGCGGGACCCCTCGATGAAGGCGGCCAGGACAAGTTCGCCTTTCGAGGGCCAGCGCCGGTACACCGTCGCCTTGCTGGCTTTCGCGGTCGCGGCGACCGCGTCCACGGTCAGCCGCTCGTACCCGTGTTGCTGCAACAGCTGCAGCGTGGCAGCCAGCAATTCGGCTTCACGCGGCGACCAGGGAGAAGGCTCCGTGGCGCTGTCGGCAATCGAGGTCACAGGGCCACCATAGAGCCCAAGTGGCGGTACGGTCCAGGACAGTACCGCGATGCGGGCCCGGTCACGCGCTGCGGTCCGGTGTCCAGCCGGTCCGGTTGTCCCGCAGGACGGTGAACGCCTGTCTGATCAGATCGACCTCGCCGGCGCGCGCGGCTGGGCTTTGGCCGAGTTGCCAATACCTGATTCCGGCACTGCGCAGAGCGGCCACCGCGCAGCGGGCCAGGACCTGGGTCGCGAACTGTTCACCCGGATCGAGATCCCCGGATCGCGGGATCCGATCGGCCAGTGCGTCGATGATCTCCTGCTCGAACTGCAACAACAGGCCGGGCGTCGACTTCGCCAGTCTGGGGCCCGGCGGCCCGTCGTGAAACAGCCACGACAGGTTGGGGCGGGACTTGTGGATCTGATCGAACAAGCTCACGAACGAATTCTCGACCGCCTCCAGCGGGTGTTCGCCCGCTGGGCGCTGCCTGATCGCCGCACCCAGAATCGGCAGCATCTCCTCGATGTCGCGGACCAGCAGGGCTTCCTTGCCGGCGAAGTAGCGGAAGAACGTCCGCTCGGTCACGCCCGCGGCTTCGGTGATGTCCCTGATCGTGGTATCCGCATAACCGCGCGAGTCGAACAGGGCATCGGCCGCGGCTTGGATGGCGCGCCGCGTCGCGAGTTTGTGTTCCTCGCGCTTGCCGAGGCGGGTCGTCATGGAGGAACTATCGCACCACTCGGGGCGGAGAGTTGTCAGGACTGACACTTTCCCATAATCTGTCAGTTATGACAGTTTTCGGCATCCGGATCCCGCGACGCACACTGATCCGCGTCGCGTACCTGGTCGTCGGTATCAAGTTCGGCGCCATCTGGCTGGTGCAGGGCGACAGCTCGCCATGGGAGCACGCGCTGAATCTCGTCGCACTGATGGGCATCGTCATGGCCGTGGCAGCGGCCGTACGGTGGTGGGCGGCGCGTCGGGGCCGACCCGTCGCACACCATCCGATCGGCAGGTTTCTGTTGGCGAAAATGGCACTCGTGGCCATGGCTGTGGCGGCCGGCCTCGCGCTCGAGAACTCCGTCTCCAACGTCGATCTCTGGGTCGGCGTAGGCATTGCGGCTGTGGTTGGCCTGGCCGGCCCGGCCATCCACCCCTGGCTGACGAAAGCGGGCCCAGCCGAACTCGAACCCACCAACGCCGCGGTCGCGGGCGTGTGAAGCAGGAGGAGATCGCGATGGAATTCCAGGGAAAGATCGCCGAGGACATCCGCGATTCGATTCCGGACTGGCGGCCGTACCGGGGTGCATCGGCGCCCGAGGGCGCGCCGAACGTCCTCTACCTCTTGTGGGACGACACCGGCATCGCGACCTGGGATTGCTTCGGCGGCCTGGTCGACATGCCCAACATGATGCGCATCGCCGACCACGGCATTCGGCTGACCCAATTCCACACGACGGCGCTGTGTTCTCCTACGCGGGCAGCGCTGCTGACCGGGCGCAACCCCACCACTGTCGGCGTGTCCTCCGTGGTGAACCTGGCCGAGGGTTATCCGGGCCAGAACGGTCGCATTCCCGCACAGACCGCACTGATGTCGGAAGTGCTGGCCGAACGGGGATGGTCGACGTATGCCGTGGGCAAGTGGCATCTGACTCCCCCCGAGGATTGCCACGCCGCGGGGTCCCGACGGTACTGGCCGCTGAGCCGGGGGTTCGACCGCTACTACGGATTTCTGGACGGCATGACCGACCAGTGGTACCCGAGCCTGGTCAGCGACAGCCGCCCGATCGACCCGCCTGAGACGCCGGAGCAGGGTTATCACCTATCAAAAGACCTGGCCGACAACGCGATCGAGTTTCTACGTGACCACCGGGCGTTCGCCCCGGACAAGCCGTGGTTCATGTACCTGTGTCCGGGCGCCGGCCACTCACCCCATCAAGTCCCCACCGAATGGGCAGACAGATACCGGGGCCGGTTCGACATGGGGTACGAGCGCTACCGCGAGATCGCCCTGGCCAACCAGAAGGCACTCGGCCTGCTCCCCGAGGACACCGAACTGTCGCCGATGAACCCCTATGTGGACTGCACCAGCGCCGACGGGCTGCCCTGGCCCGAACACGACACCGTCATCCCCTGGGATTCGCTGTCCGACGACCAGAAGCGAGTGTCCAGCCGGATGGCCGAGGTATTCGCCGGATTCCTCAGCTACACCGACGCGCAGATCGGCCGGATCCTGGACTATCTGGAGGCTACCGGGCAGCTGGACAACACCATCGTCATCGCGATGTCGGACAACGGCGCCAGCGGTGAGGGCGGACCGTCGGGCACCCTCGACGAATTCACCCCGATGCGCGGTGGCGTGGACGCTCCCCCGTCCCTGGACCGGTACGACGAATTCGGCGGCCCGGCCACGAAGATGAATTACTCCAACGGATGGGCGATGGCGTTCAACACGCCCTACAAATTGTTCAAGCGCTACGCCTCCCATGAAGGCGGCATCGCCGATCCGTGCGTGCTGTCCTGGCCGCGGGGATTGAGTTCGCGTGGCGAGGTGCGCGAACACTACGTTCACGTCAGCGATATCACGCCGACGGTCTACGACCTACTGGGTATCGATCCGCCCGAGCTCGTCAAGGGCATCGTCCAGGAGCCGTTGGATGGCGTGAGTTGTGCTGCAGCGCTGCGGGATTCGAATTCACCCAGCGACAAGCACGTCCAGTTCTATTCCATGATGGGCACCCGAGGCATCTGGCATGACGGTTGGTTCGCCAGCGCCGTGCACCCGCCGACCTCGGCATCGGGGGGCCGCCCGGGCTGGTCGAAGTTCAGTGAGGATCGATGGGAGTTGTTCCGCATCGACTCCGACCGCAGCCAGATTCGTGACCTCGCCGACGACCATCCCGACAAACTCGACGAACTCAAGGCGCTGTGGCATGCCGAGGCCCTGCGCTACAACGGGTATCCGCTCAACGACTTGAGTGTGGCCGAGCTCGTCACCCGAGGGCTGGCCAAGGCGGCGGATGCGCCGCGGCGCGTTCAGCTCTACCCCGACACGCCCGCCGGCCGCACCCCGATGAGCGGACTGTTCGGCGGCCGCAGCTTCACCCTGCGTGCGCCGGTGGCGATCGAAAGCCCCGAGGCCACGGGGGTGATCTTCGCTCAGGGCGACCGAGCCGGCGGTCACGCGCTCTACATCGCCGATGGCCGACTGCGCTACGTCGCCAACATCGGCGGACAGGAGCAGGCCCTCGGGTCGGACGAGCCGATTCCGATGGGACGGTGCGTGTTCGGCGTCGAGTTCACCGCGACCGGCGCGGCACCGCAGCCACTCGAGGTCGTCGGTGATGTCGTCCTGACCATCGATGATCGCCCGGTCGCAAGGTTATCCGGCATGCGGATGCCGGTCCTCGATCCGCTGCAGGCGTTGTCAGCCGGGCGCGGTGTCGCGTATTCGGTGTCCGCCGACTACGTCTCGCCCAATCCCCTGCGCGGCACTGTGCTCGAGTACGTGGCAATCGAGTTCTCCGCCGCCGGTGAGCACCATCACGACGTCGTCGTCGAATTGGGATTCAGCCACGACTGAGGCACTTCCGTTACCCGAACTGTCTGCTCGGTGCGGTTACCATGAACCTGTTTTCAGCCGAGTCCGACATCTGAGGTGCCCTGTGAAGTCGTTCAAGACATTGGCGAGCATCGGTGCGGTGCTGATGAGCGTGCCCCTGGCCGCACCGGCCGCGGCCGAGCCCGCCGTCGCGACCTCGCAGTGGATCGTCGTCGGCGTCCCCGCCGCAAGCGCCACTACCGGTACGTTGACGGCCTTCCAGAAGGTGGGCCAGGAGTGGAAGGTGGTGCTGGGCCCCACGCCGGCGAAGGTGGGCGAGCTCGGCGTCGGTGCTCCGGCTGACGGTGTCTACCGCACACCGGTCGGAACGTTCACGTTCGACCAGGCTTTCGGCCGCGAGCCGAACCCCGGCACAAAGATGCCGTACTTCCAGGCCACCAACCAGGACTGGTGGGACGAAGACGGTAAGTCGCCGACCTACAACACTCACGTGCGCAGCTCGTCGCAGCCATCGGGCATTGCCGAGAATCTCTACGATTCCGGACCGGTCTACGACTATGCGGTGAACATCGCGTCCAATCCCCAGCGCATTCCCGGCAAAGTGGCGGGGATCTTCCTGCACGTGACCAACGGCGCTCCGACATGGGGATGTGTCGCGATCGGGCGCGAGGAGATGAAGTCGATTCTGAATTGGCTTGACCCGGCGGCGAACCCACAGATCACCATCGGAGTCGGCGACCCGGCGCTGATCCCGGCCCAGCAGTGACGCCTGGCGCGTCACGACGCGATGTCGTCAAGTACGCCCTGGGTGCGTTCGCCGGCGCCGCGATGTTCGGAGTACCGAAGGCATCCGCAGATGGCTTGCGGCTCATCGATTTCGCGGTCCGACTGGTATCGCCGGAACAGATCAAAGCCGCGGGCTACAACGGGGCGCTGGTGTACGTGTCGGAGCTACGCCCGGGTGCCACCTTCGATTTCAAGCCGGTCACCCGGGAGTACACCGACGGGCTGATCGCGAACGGGCTGCATGTCGTCAGCTGCTACCAGTTCGGCAAGCCCGGCTGGCCAACCCCGTCGGACTTCACCCGCGGTTACGACGGCGGTGTGGCCGATGCGCAGACTGCGCTGCGCCTCCATGGGGCGGCGGGCGGCCCGGCCTCCGCGCCGATCTTCTTCAGCGTCGACGAGGACATCAGCGCTGACACGTGGAAAAGCACTGCGAGCCAATGGTTTCGCGGGATCAACTCTGTGCTCGGTGTATCACGCACCGGCATCTACGGCGGCGCCCGCCAATGCCGGTGGGCCATCGATGACGGAGTCGTCGGGCAGTCCAGCACTGCGGGTTATCGCTGGGCGTGGCAGACCCGGGCCTGGTCGGGCGGTGTGCGGGAGCCCGCCGCCGTGCTGTTCCAGCGTGAGGTGGTCACCGCGTCGGACCCGGGCGCGATCATCGACGGTGTCAGCGTCGACGTGGACGACGTCCTGGCGCCGGACTTCGGACAATGGGACCTCGCCCGCTGACCAGCTGTCCATGACGAAGAAGTTGTCGTCGAGTCGATGGCGCGGAATGGTCCAGGCCGACGCCGAACGTGCGGGTTATGGTCGATTGTCGGCGAAAATTCACCAACAGCCCGCACGCTCGGCGAACGCATCAGGCCAGCCAGCGATCGACCAGATCCGCCCAGCGCCGCGAGATGGCCTTGTCCAATTCGTCGTGCCGGCGCCGGGTGTTCACGTCCTCGGGTTCGATCGCGCCGATTGTCATCCGCGCGACCTCGTCGAGCTGCTCACGTTCCAGCCCGAACGTCAGCAGGATGTCGAGATCGGTATCGGTGTCCAGCTCGTCGGGCAGCGTCGAGCGAGCGAGCAGAACGGCGGCGTTCTCCTCACCGGCCTCCAGCAACATGGCGACCAGACCGGCCTTTACGACCTTCACGACGACGAACTACACCGGCCGGCGAACCGACAACTCGATACCGTTGTCCCGCATGACCTTGCGGCACTGCTCGGGCGTGTAGTCGAAGTTCTGAAGGTCCTTGATGTACGACGCCGGCTCGGCGAGGCCTTCGACGTGCGGGTAGTCCGATCCCATCAGTATGTGGTCGTCACCCATCAGCTTGAGCAGGCTGGCCAGCTCGTCCTCGTAGAACGGCGACACCCACACGTGGCGCCGGAAGGTCTCCCGAGGATCCTCCTGGTAGATGAACGGGATTTGGCCCCACGACTTGGTCAGCTTCTCGAACAGGTGGAACACCCACGTCGAACCGCTCTCGATACACGCCATCCGCAGATTCGGGAATCGCAGAAACAAGCCGTTGTGCAGATGGTTGGCGAAGGTGTCTTGGATCGCGTCTCCGCTGAACAGGCTCCGGAAGCCCAGCAGCGCGTTGAACGACATCATGTAGTCCGACTCGCCCCACGCGGGCATGAACTTCGAGTAGTAGGTCTCACCCGAGTGGTAGCACACCGTGATGCCGGAATCGTTTGCCAGCTGCCAGAACTCGTCGAACATCGGATCACCGGGCGGACGCATGCCGACGTCGGTGGTGATCGGTCCGGGGATGATGACGATGAAGCGGGCGTCGCGCTCCAGCGCCCACTCGAGCTCGCGCACCGCCTCGACCGGCCGGCACATCGTGATGTAGGGAGCGGTGAAAATCCGCTCCTGATAGGCGAACCCCCAGTCGTCGTCCAGCCAGCGGTTGAACGCCTTGAACGTCGCGACCGTCGCGTCGAAGTCGGGTAGGAGTGCCTGCTCCATCCCGACTCCGAGGGTCGGCAACATGATGCAGCCCTGCATGCCCTGTGCGTCCATGGCCGCCAACCGTGCGTCGCGGTTGCGGTATTCGGGCCGGATCGGCTCCAGCTCACCGAACAGCGAATTCAGATCGGAGCCGTGGGGATTGCGGCCGCGGAAGTACTCGTCGAGTGCGCCGGGCTTACCGACCGGGTCGAACGTCGGGTTCGGGATGAACCGGTTGACTCTGCCGCCCACCATCAGTCGCTGCCGGCCGTCGAGCTGCGCCCACTGGATGGCCCGTTTCTTGAGCTTCGGATCGATATAGCGAGTGAACGCGTCCTCGGCCTCGTAATAGTGGTTGTCGCAGTCGAAGAACTTGAACGGAAGCTCAGTGGTCGTCATCGCGGCGGTGTCCTTTCCGGCTATTTCCGTGGCAGGCCCAGAATCATCGACGCGATGATCGTCAACTGGATCTCTGCCGTCCCGCCGCCGATGAGCTCGGACGGCATGTCGAAGTAGGGAGCGATCACCGCGGGATCCGAATCCTCCAGCATCCCAAGGCGTCCGGTGAGTCCCAGCGTCGCGGTCCAGGCGCGGCGCAACAGCAGCACCATGGCGTACTTGGCGATGCTCGACGTCGGCCCGGGCCCCTGCCCCTGCACCAGGCGGAGGGTCTCGCGCAGCACCATCGCCTTGATGGCGGTGGTGTGTGCCTCGATCTCGCCGAGCGCCTGCAGGGTCGAGTCGTGGTCGGGTCCGTCGACATCGGCCATCCGGCGAAGCGCTTCGGAGCGGTCGATGGTGACGTAGTTGCTGATCGCCGTCCGTTCGACGGCCATGGTTGCCACGGCCAGGTCCCAGCCGTGCCCGGGCTCCCCGACCAGCATGTCGTCTCCGACGAAGACGTCGGTCAGGAAGACCTCGTTGAAGTCGAAGTGGCCGCTGGCCTGCTTGATCGGGCTGATCTCGATGCCGGGTGAGGACATGTCGACCAGGAAGTAGCTGATACCGCGGTGTTTCGGTGCATCGGGGTCGGTGCGGGCCAGCATGGCGCCGAACTGGGCGACGTGCGCCGACGAGGTCCAGATCTTGTGACCGTTGACCAGCCAGCCGCCGTCGACCTTCTGGGCGCGAGTCACCAGTGACGCGAGATCCGAGCCGGCACCCGGCTCGCTGAACAGCTGGCACCACCGCTTGGTGCCGCGCAGCATGTCCCAGGCGAATCGTTCACGTTGCGAATCGGTTCCGCTGTTGAGGATTGTCGGCAAGATCCACTCGGCGATACCGAGCGACGGCCGGACCAGGCTGGGACGTTTGTCGAACTCCTCGGTGATGATCACCTGCTGTACCGGCGAGGCGCCGACACCCCACGGCGCGGCCAGATGCGGCGCGACCAGGCCGGCTTTGGCCAGCAGGTCACGCTGCGATCCGTACGCCAGGCCGGGTGCCCGAGTGTCGTCGGTGGGTGTCTCGTTCGCCAACGCGGCGGCCTCGTCGAGGATCTTGGCCAGGTATGCCCGGAACTCCGACTCGACGTCACCGAGATTGATTGCGGCGGAACGCTTCAGGGTCCTGGCCAGTTCACCGGCTTCGCGCGCCCACCGCGTGGTGGACCCCAGCGATGCCGCCAGGCTGGTGGCCCGCCGCCAGTACAGATGGGTGTCGTGCTCCCAGGTGTAGCCGATCGCCCCGAACATCAACAGTGCATCGAGCATCAGGTCCGGTCCGGCGCAGACGGCCATCAGCGCGGCCGACGACGCCGCAAGCCGGTGCTGCCCGATGCTCTCGTCGATGGCGCGCACCGCATCCCACGCCGACGCGGACGCCAGCTCGGCGTTCACCAGAAGCACAGCGGCCTTGTGTTGCAGCGCCTGGAACGATCCGACCGGCTTGCCGAACTGCTCGCGCGTGCGGATGTAGTTCACCGCGGTCTCGACGCCCTTACGCACTGTCCCGGCCGACGCGCACGCTGTCAGCGCCGCCACCACGCAGCGAGCCCGCTCGGTGTCGATCCCGGCTACTGTGGCATCGGCCGGGCAGTCGTCGAGCGTGAGCACACCGACATCGGTGCAGAGGTCGGTGCCGCGCTGCTGCTCGATCGTCATCCCCGCAGCTGCGGATCCGATGTTCAGCACGAACCACAAATCAGTGCCGTCATCGCCGCGGGCGGCCACCAGGACCCGCTGCGCCGCAATGAGACCCAGAGTGCTGCCGATCGAGCCGGTCAGGCGCCATCGCGCGCCGTCGCGCATCGCCTGCACCGTGGAGTCCTCCGGGAGAACGACGGCAGCCGTCGCTCCGGAGGCGATGTCGGCGATCAGCGTCGCTGCCGAGTCGTCGGCCAGGACGGCGACGGCGCCGGCGGTCGCGGTGCTCAGCAGCGGCCCGGGCAGCAACGCGGCCGCGGCCGCCTCGATGACGCAGGCCATGTCGGCCAGCGTGCCGCCCTGCCCGCCGGCCTCCTCGGGAAGGTGCACCGCGTGGAAACCGTTGGCGGTGAATTCCTCCCACCACGTCGGTAATTCGCCGGCGGCGATCGAGTCAAGGGCCGCCCGGGTCTTGTCGATCGGGGCGTGCCTGGCAGCGAACTGAGTCACGGCCTGCGCCAGCTGCTCCTGCTCGATCGTGATTGCCGTGCCGATTGGCAGAGTCATGGGACCTTAACTCTCCAGTCCCAGAATGCGAGCGGCATTGCCGTACAGGAACTTCGGCCACACTTCGTCCTTGAACGGCACCTTGGGCATATCGCTGAAGATGCGTTCCAGCGAGAGACCCATCGGGAAGTAGCCCGCGTAAATGACCTTGTCGGCGCCACGGGTGTTGGCGTAGTCGATGATTTCCCTGGGGTAGTACTTGGGTGCGAACGCCGACGTCGAGTAGTAGAGGTTGGGCCACTTGAGCATCAGTTTGACCGCGAGATCCTGCCACGGTTCGCAGCCGTGCCGGGTGACGAACACCAGGTCGGGGAAGTCGAACATCACGATGTCGATCCGCGAAACTTCCTGCGGTGCCATCGGAATCCGAGGTCCGGGAACGCCGGCGCAACAGAAGATCGGGATGCCGAGGTCGACGCACGTCGCGTACACGGGGTACATCTTCGGGTCGTCGATCGGCACCTGGGGGAACGTGCCTGACGGGAAGCACGACACCGCACGGATTCCGTAGGTTTCGTACTCGCGGCGGATGGTGTTCACCGTCCCCATCACGTCGTTGGGGTCCGCGACGTTGCCCGACGGGATGAAGCGGTCCGGGAACATCTTGAGCGCGAGCTCCGCCGAGGAACCCTCGCTCACGCCGATCATCGACTTCTCGATGCCGAACCGGTCCATCTGCTGCAGGAGCACCGAGACGGGGTCGTCGGTGGGCAGGCCCTTGGGGACGTCTTTGAACATGTACTCGACCGGGAAGTCGAAGTCCTCTTTGGACTCGCGGTCCTTCGTCTGCTTGCGGATGAAGTCGTACTGAGCGGTTCCCTCGTGGGGAAAGCCGATCATCGTGTCGATCACCGGCAGGCCAACCGGTCCGGCCATCGTGTCCTCCCATCGCCACGACGGACGCCGTCGCGAACTCCATCCTGAAACACGGTTCTACTTGATGTCAAGATTCAGATGGCCTTCTAGCTGGTGTAACCCCCATGTCATGGTGCAAGATGTCGTAACATCGCAGAAGGGTGTTCTTGATAGGGAGGTGGCATCGTCAATACGCCAGTCCCCGATCTGGCATCGTCGAGCGGGCGCGTCTTCGCGCTTTCGGACATGACCAGCGGCCAGTTGGCCCGCCGAGCCAAGATCATCGAAGAAGTGATCGGCCTGATCGGTGAGGTCGGCGCCGACGCCGTTCAGATGCGTGACGTGGCCCAGCGCTCTGAGGTGGCGCTGGCGACTCTCTACCGCTACTTCAGTTCGAAAGAGAACCTTCTGGCCGCCGCGTTGGCAGATTGGCAGAAACGGTTGACCCGGCGGATTCTGGCCGGCGGTAGTGCCGCCGACAGCGACCCGCTGCCCGGTGTCTTGGACTACCTGCGGCGGGCGCAGCGGGCGTTCAACCGCAATCCCGAGATGACGGCGTTGATGCTCCAGATGATGCGATCGACCGATCCCGAGGTGAAGGCGGCGATCGATGAGATGGAACGCACGAACGTCGAACTGTTCAACCGTCTGCTGACCGGCATTGCGCCTGAGCTCATTCCGAAGGTGAGCTTCGGCCTCAACGCCGCGCTGAGCGCCGCGCTGGCGGGGTTCCGCGCCAAGAGGTTGACCTTGGATGAATCGCTGGATCACGTCGAGTGGGTTGCCCGCGTGCTGCTGGCGGGGGCACACCCCGATTAGGCTCGGCAGACATGTCGCTGTCTGCTGAGCTGTGGTCCGATAATTCCGATCTGGCCGACGAGGTGTTGGCACATCCCTTTGTCTGCGGTCTGGGAGATGGCTCTCTTTCCAGAGAGCGATTCGCCGGCTACCTCGCCCAGGACGCGTTCTTCCTCGAATCCTTCGCCCGTGCTTACGCTTTGGCGTTGTCGCGCAGTCCCGACACGCCGACGCTGCTGGTCCTGGCGGATCTGATCGCCGGTGTCCGGGAGGAGCTGGGACTGCACGCCTCCTACGCCGGCTCGTGGGGTATCGAGATGTCCGACGTGACGCCGCTGGCGGCCACCTCGGCGTACACCGAATTCCTGCTGGCGACCGCGGCGACGCAACCGGTCGGCGTCATCTATGCGGCCATGGCACCGTGTATGCGGTTGTATGCCTGGCTTGGTCAGTCGCTCGACGCGAGCCGGGCCGGGCCGTACACGCAATGGGTGCAGACGTATGCCGACCCGGAGTTCGAGGGCATCGCGCGGCTGCTTGAAGGTCTGCTCGATTCCCAAGCCGACGACACCCCCGTCGTGCGCCACGCCTACCGGCGCGCGATGCGATTGGAGCTCGCGTTCTTCGAAGCAGCGTTCCAAGGCGCCTAGAAGTCGGCGCCGCTACCTGTCGTGAGGGCGATGGCGTGGGAACAACTCCCTGCCACCTTCAACATATAGCGCACAGGGGGGCTTGCGGCAAGACCCCGGGTGTGGCGCAAAATCGCTGCCCTAAGCCGAAATTCACTGCACAGGGGGCATGCGAGTGCGTCAATTGGAACAACAACACGCCGTGATCATCGCCGGGGGCGGGCCGACGGGGCTGATGCTGGCCGGCGAGCTGGCGTTGGCCGGAGTGGGCGTTGTCATCGTCGAGCGCCGCACGAGCCAAGATGTGCTCGGGCAGCGGGCCGGCGGCCTGCACAGCCGCACTATCGAGGTACTCGACCAGCGGGGGATCGCTGACCGGTTCCTGGCGGCTGGGCAGGCATTGCAGGTTGCCGGGTTCGCCCAGATCCGGCTGGACATCAGCGACTTTCCCACCCCGCACCCCTATGGGCTTGCGTTGTGGCAGAACGATATCGAACGGCTGCTCGCCGACTGGGTGGGCGAACTGGCGGTGCCGATCTACCGCGGCCTCGACGTGACCGGCTTCGCCCAGGACACCGACGGCGTTGACGTCGAACTCTCCGACGGGCGGACACTGCGGGCCCGGTACCTGGTCGGCTGCGACGGCGGACGAAGCCGAGTGCGTAAGGCCGCGGGCATCGACTTTCCCGGCTGGGACCCCACGACGAGCTATCTCATCGCACAAGTCGAAGTGCGGGACGAACCACCGTTCGGCATCCGGCGCGATGCCGTCGGCATTCACGGCCTCGACCGGCAGGGCGACGGCGAACCGGTGCGGGTCATGGTGACCGAACAGCAGTTGGGGCCGGCTACCGAACCCACACTGGACGATCTGAGCCGAGGCCTCATCGCGGTCTATGGAACCGACTTCGGAATACACAGTCCCACTTCGATTGCCAGGTTCACCGACGTCACGCGGCAAGCAGCGGCCTATCGCGATGGACGTATCCTGCTGGCCGGCGATGCCGCACACATCCATCACCCGGCGGGTGGGCAAGGTCTCAACACCGGTGTGCAGGATTCGGTGAACCTCGGCTGGAAGCTGGCTCAGGTGGTCAACGGAACTGCGCCCGAGTCCCTGTTGGACACCTACCACGCCGAACGGCACCCGGTGGCTGCGCGGGTACTGCACACCACCATGGCGCAGGTCGCGTTGCTGCGCACCGACGACCGATCAAAGGCGTTGCACGCCACCGTCGCCGAACTGCTGAGCATGGAAGAGCCCCGAAAGTCGGTCGCGGCCCGGATGTCGGGTCTGGACATCCGCTACGACCTGGGCGACGGGCATCCGTTGCTCGGCAGGCGGATGCCCGACCTCGAATTGCGCACTGCCGCCGGGCCGGTTCGGGTCTTCACACTGCTGCACGACGCCCGTCCGGTGCTGATCGACCTCGGGATGCCGGGAGGAGTCGCTCTCACGGGCTGGACAGATCGAATTCGATTGGTGCAGGCCGAATACGACGGCAGCTGGGAGCTGCCGGTATCCGGCGTGGTGCGGGCCCCGATCGCAGTGCTGATCCGGCCCGACGGACACGTCGCCTGGATAGGAGATGCATCTGTCGACGGGCTCACTGACGCGTTCACCAGGTGGTTTGGCCCGCCCGCGGTGGCGGCGTAACGCAACGAGGCTCTCCGGACGATCAACACTCTGACAAGCGTGGAGGGAATGTCACTGTGATTGGGCGTTTGGGACCGGTTGTGCTCACGGCAGGTATCGGGCTGGCCGGGCTGGCCACCGGCACCGCATCGGCGACGTCTGAATGTGCAGACTTTCACTGGATCGGCGCAGCGGGATCCGGCCAACGCGACGCGGCGGGCCTGACCGCCGACGGCGGCATGGGCTCCGTGGTGTACCAGTCCTACCAGCAGTTGAAAGCCCAGCTGGCCGCCGACGGCCACACGATCGACGCCGAGGCCGTGCAATACCCCGCGGCGCCGGTCCCGCTGGAGGGCGGCGGGCTGAGCGGATGGCTGGGTTTCCTCGGCAGCGTCGGTGACGGCACCGATGCCACCGCCGAGCAGTACACGGCGTACACCGAGCGCTGCCCCGACAGCAAGGTCGTGCTCGCCGGCTACTCGCAGGGCGCGATGGTCGTACACCGCAACCTGTACAAGCTCGCCGACGATCCGCGACTGGCGGCCGCGCTGTTGATCGCCGACGGTGACCGGCTGCCGACCGACACCACGATCAAACTGGGGTCGACCGCTGTCAGGCAGGGCCTCGGCGAGGGGGTCGCCCAAGAGCACTCGTTCCTGGCGTCGACCAACACCTCGCCGCTGCCACCTACGATCGGCACCCGCACCATCAGCGTCTGCGATGTCGGTGACCCGGTCTGCGACTACGACCCCGACAGCAAGGTGACACCCGCGGCCATAGACATTCACACCGGGTACGCGCCCGCTCTCGGCGGTCCGCACGCCTGGGGCACGACGCTGTACAGCCTCGTGACGGCCGCGCCGACGGAATCGGCGGTGCAGCTGACCGCCAACGCCGCCACGGGTTGAGTTTCGAATGGTTTCCCGCTCCTCCCGATGAGGGTGCGGTCGGCACTTCGCCCTCGTCGACTGCAACTGGGATGTGACCAGCGGTGCCTGTTTCGACGTGGAGCAGTTGGCTCCGGCCGCCCTGTCGTAGGGTGACGTCTGGGGTGCTTCAGATACAGGAGGCAGTAGTGAGCGACCACGAAGTCAAGATGATCATCCTGTCCACCGACAACCTGGATGAGTCGATCAAGTTCTACGGCGACACCCTGGGTATGGGAGTGAAATTCAGCGACGGCACCCATTTCGCCGCACTGGACGGCGGTCCGATCACCCTCGCGCTGGCGACCGAGATCGACCACCCGATCCCCGGACAGGTCGTCGTCGGGATCAAGACCGCCGATGTCGATGCGGCAGCCAAGGCTGTCGAGGCCGCCGGCGGCGGGATCGTGAAGGGCCCGTATGACGATGCCCACGAGCGCCGCGCCGTCGTCTACGACCCCAAGGGCAACGGGCTCGTCTTCTACAGCCCGCTCGCGCCCAAGTAAGCCGCCGCGTGCCTTCGGTCCGCCGCGCACCACCGCGCACCCGAACGGAGACATCGCATGAGCGAACTGCAAGACCGCCAGGACATCTCGGACCTTCTGATCCGCTACGCCACCGGTATCGACCGGCGGGACTGGGATCTGTTCCGCACTGTGTTCACCCCTGATTGCCGGCTCGACTACGGGGAGATCGGGGTGTGGGACGGCGTCGAGGCGGTCACCGAGTTCATGGATGTCGCGCACCGCGAAGCCGGCTATCTGATGCATCGCATCAGCAACATCGTCATCGACGTGCAGGGCGACCGGGCCGTGACCCGCTGCTACGTCGACGCCTGGATCATGGCTGCCGACAACAATTCCGGCGTGAATGCCAGAGGCTTCTACGACGACGAGATTGTCCGCACCGACGCCGGCTGGCGCATTGCTCGGCGTACCTTCACCACGGTGCAGGTGGTGTACTGATGGGCGACGACTTCTCGGCCAAGTACGGCCCCTGGGCGCTGATTGCCGGCGCCTCCGACGGTGTGGGTGCGGCCGTCGCCGACGCCCTGGGCTCGCGCGGGGTGAACGTGGTGCTGCTCGCGCGGCGCGAAGCGGTTCTCGATGAGGTCGCAGCTTGCATCCGCGACCGCCATGGTGTCGAAACCAGAACGCTCGCAGTGGATCTCGCCGCACCTGGGGCAGCGTTGGCGGTCACCGACGCCACCGCGGATCTGGAGGTCGGGTTCCTGGTGTACTGCGCCGGCGCCGACCCGGACTTCCGGCACTTCCTGTCCAACTCGATTGAGGCCGCAGAGTCGATGGTCCAACGCAATTGCGTTGTCCCCATGCAGCTATGCCATCACTTCGCCGCCGGAATGGTCGAGCGAGGCCGGGGCGGCATCGTGATTTTCGGCTCCGGCGCGGGTTTTATCGGCGGCCCGAACATGGTGGCCTACGGAGCATCGAAGGCCTTCGACATGGTGTTCGCCGAGGCACTGTGGAGCGAACTGCACGGCAAGGGCGTCGATGTGATCGGGCTGATCCTCGGCAAGACCGACACCCCCGCGCTACGCAAGCTCGAACACCAGCGTGGCACGCTCGGTTCCGAAGACGAGTCTCCGGCTGACGCGGTACCGGTCAGTGACGTGGTCGATGAGGCGTTCGCCAATCTGACGAACGGACCGACAGTGCTCGTCGGTGAGCAGATGCGCGGAGTCTCCCAACTTCTGGCCTCGATGAGCCGCAACGACGCCGCCCGGCTGATGGCCGAGATGATCTCTACGGCAATGGGTGCGGACTAACCCGACAGAGGTTTATCGCTTGCGGGATCTGGATAGCTATTAGCCGCGCAACCACGGGGTTGCCATCTGATCGCCTGGGTGGTGGCACCCCGCGGCGTTCGTATGCGCGCGGTATCTAGGGTCGAAGGGTGACGATCACCTATGACGATGCGCTGCGGGATCAGATCCGCGGGCACCTGAGGGCTCACGACCGCCGCGCGGTGACCGATCCCACGAAGAGGCACGCCGCCGTCGCGGTAGTGCTCGTCGACTCGGAAATGGGAGAGGACTGGGTCGATCCGGCGCCCGTGGACGACTGGATCGCGGGCCGGCCGATGGAACCGGGACTCGACGGCCGCATGATCGGCGTATCCGGTGGTGCGGCATTCCTGCTGTGCCGCAGAGCGTCTCGCCTGACCGCTCATTCCGCCCAGTGGGCGCTTCCCGGCGGCCGGCTTGATCCAGGCGAGACCGCCGTGGACGCAGCACTGCGGGAACTCGACGAAGAGGTGGGCGTCCGTTTGCCGGAGTCGACGGTGCTGGGCTTGCTCGACGACTATCCGACCCGCTCCGGCTACCTCATCACCCCGGTGGTCGTCTGGGGTGGCGGGCGGCTTGATCCTCGGCCGGCTCCCGACGAGGTGGTCGCCGTCTACCGGGTAGGGCTGCACCAGCTGCAGCGGCCGGACTCACCGCGATTCATCACTATTCCGGAAAGCCCGCGCCCGGTGGTGCAAATGCCGCTGGGTAACGACCTCATTCATGCGCCGACGGGAGCTGTACTGCTCCAGCTGCGATGGCTGTGCCTGGAAGGTCGCCACGACCCGGTCGACGAACTCGAGCAGCCGCTGTTTGCCTGGAAATAGGGCCGCAAGACAGAAGTACCGCGCGGCCACAGGTGACCGCGCGGTACCGGGAACGAGTTGTCAGGCGGGCGGGTAAACGCCCATGTCCTTGGCCTTCTCGGTCTTCCAGAAGATCTCGGAGATCTTGTCGATGGTCGCGAGCAGCTTCTCGGCCTCGGCGACGTCGGTCGACTTCTTGACCTCGCCGGCACCGTGGATGCCGTCCCAGAACAGCTGGTGCAGTTCCGGGAACTCCTTGAAGTGAGCCGGACCGAAGAAGTCGGCCCACAGCACCATCAGATGGTGCTTGACCTCTTCGGCGCGCTGCTCCTTGATGATGATCGCGCGCGTGCGGAAGTGGTCGTCGTCGGAGTCGTTGTACTTCTTCAGGGTCTTGAGGCACGATAGCGCCTCGATCTTGGCCTGGGCGGGGTCATAGACGCCGCAATACAGGTCGCAGTGAGCGTGGGCAGGGGTGGCGTTGGCGAAGAGTCTCTGCAGCATGGCCCTAACTTACCCTTTCAACATGCGCGGGAACCATGGGCTCCGGTCCTGGCCGTTGCGTCGGTTTCTGGTGGTCGAGGACTCGATGATTCCGACGCTTCGCCCAGGTGACGGGCTGTTGTCGGTGCGCTGCGGGAAACCCCGGCCCGGCCAGTTGCGGGTGTTCCCCGATCCCACATCGACGCGATGGCTCGTCAAGCGCGTCGGTGAGGTGCGCGGGCGGGGCGGGGCAGCGATTTTTCAAGCGTGCTCGGACAATCCGGATGCCGCCGATGTCGTCGACTCGCGCCAATTGGGCTGGATTCAGGCGGCCGGCTCCTACCGCGTGGTGTGGACGGTCCGCGGGCGAGAACGCTGAGGTGCGTTTCGCTTTCGGGATGCCGAGGTACATAGACGCCATGGGTATCTCAGACAAGATCAGCAACAAGGTCGACGACGTCGCCGGTAAGGCGAAAGAGGGCGTCGGCAAGGCCACGGGCGACAAGAGCACCGAGAACGAAGGCAAGATCGACCAGGCGAAGTCGAACCTCAAGGACGCCGGCGAGAAGATCAAAGACGCCTTCAAGAACTGACCGTGGAGCTGAGTAATCAACCTCCGGCCACGCCCGCGGACGCCAGAAAAGCAAGCGAAGAGCAGCGCATCCTGTCCGAACAGCTCGATCACCAGGACGACGACCCTGCCGGCCCCGGCAAGGTCGACAGACACCAGGTCGCCGACGAGACGTAGCTCGTCAGTCAGACTGGGTGCGTGCCCATTGGACTGATCTGCGCCATCCCTCAAGAACTCGCGCACTTGCGCACGCTGCTGCTCGATGCGGCCCCGGTGCAGGCGGCTCACACCGAGTTCGTCACCGGAACGCTGGACGGCTATGACGTGGTGCTGGCCGGTTCGGGCATGGGCAAGGTCAACAGCGCGCTCGTCGCGACCGTGCTGGCAGACCGATTCGGCTGCGGCGCAATAGTTTTCTCTGGTGTGGCAGGTGGTCTCGACCCCGAGCTGAAGGTCGGCGACGTGGTGATCGCCGACCAGGTTATCCAGCACGACGCCGGGCTGATCGAAGACGACCGCCTGCAGACCTACCGGGCCGGGCATGTGCCGTTCATCAACCCCACTGATCGGCTCGGCTATCCGGTCGACGACGATCTGCTGGCACGAGTTCGCGAACGGCTCTGCGGCTTCACGCTGCCGACGGCGGCCATTCGGTTCGGCACCGTGTTGTCGGGCGATCAGTATCTGCACTGCGAGGTGACCAGGGAGCGGTTGCAGCGCGACTTCGGCGGCCTCGCCGTGGAGATGGAGGGCGGCGCCGTCGCTCAGGTCGCCGAGGCGTTCGGGGTGCCCTGGCTGGTCATCCGGGCGCTCTCGGATCTGGCCGGCCACGATTCGCGCTTCGACTTCCTCGCGTTCGTCGACGACGTCGCCGCCAGTTCGGTGGCGATCCTGCGCCGCCTGCTGCCCGTGCTCTAGGGGCCTTCAGTCCATCCGCCCGGCGTCGACCAGACGGAGGACCGCGACCCCCTCTTCATCCGAGCCGCGCAGGTCCACTTCGACGTCGAAGCCCCAGTCGTGGTCGCCGGCCGGATCGTCGAGGATCTGGCGTACCCGCCAGACGTCGGGCCGGCGGTCGATGATCAGAAGGGCGGGGCCGCGGGCGTCGGCACCCGTGCCCACGTCGTCGTGCTCGGCGAAGTAGTCGTCAACGACGTCCGCCCAGCGCTGCGCCGTCCATCCGGATCCGGCATCCAGTTCCCCGAGTTCGTGCCAGCGGCGCCGGGCGAACAGTTCTACCCGCCGGAACAACGCATTGCGGACCATCGCGGTGAACGCACGGGCGTTCCCGGTCAAGGGGCGTGGGCGAGCCGGAACTGCCACCGGCTCATGTGGCTGATCGGGACTGGTGAGCTCCTCCCACTCGTCCAGCAGACTCGAATCCACCTGGCGCACAAGCTCTCCGAGCCACTCCACGATATCGGTGAGGTCTTCGGTCCGTGCGGTGGCGGGGACCCCGGACCGCAGCGCCTTGAAGGCGTCCGAAAGATAACGCAGGACCGCTCCCTCGGAGCGGTTCAGGCCGTAGGCGCTGACGAATTCCCGGAAGCTCAATGCCCGCTCCCACATCTCGCGCACCACCGACTTCGGTGAGAGCCGGCCGTCCGCCGCCCACGGGTTGGTTTGCAGGTACGTCTCGAAGGTCTGCTGGATCAGCCCGTCGAGCGGCTTCGGATAGGTGATCTCGTCCAGCAGGGCGATCCGCTCGTCGTATTCGATGCCCTGGGCCTTCATCTCGGCGACGGCTTCGCCCCTGGCCTTTTTCAGCTGGGCGGCCAGGATCTGGCGCGGGTCCTCCAGGGTGGCTTCGATGACGGAAACGACGTCCAGGGCAAAGGCCTCGCTATCCGGATCCAGCACCTCGATCGCGGCGAGGGCGAACGTGGACAGTGGCTGATTGAGTGCGAAGTCCGCGGGCAGGTCGACGGTCAGCCGGTAGCGGCGCCCGTCGGTCTCGGGTTCGTCCAATCGCTCGAGCACGCCGGCCTGCAACAGCGAGCGAGCGATGCCGACCGCCTCGCGGATGTGCCGGAGCTGTCGTTTGCGTGGTTCGTGGTTATCGGTCAACAGCCTGCGCATCGCGAGAAACGGATCACCGGGCCGGTCGACGACGTCGAGAATCATGGCCGTCGTGACCCGCATGTTGCTCGTCAGCGGCTCGGGCGAGGCCGCGACCAACCTATCGAGTGTGGCCTCGCTCCACGGCACCATCCCCTCGGGTGCCTTGCGGCGCACCAGTTTTCGCCGCTTCTTGGGATCGTCGGCCACTTTGGCGAACTGCTTGAGATTCTCCACCTCGTGGTCGGGCGCCTGCACGACGACGGTGCCTGCGGTGTCGTAGCCGGCCCGGCCTGCGCGGCCGGCGATCTGGTGGAACTCGCGGGCGCTGAGCAGGCGGCTGCGGGTCCCGTCGTACTTCGACAGCGCCGAGAAGACGACGGTCCGGATCGGTACGTTGATGCCCACGCCGAGGGTGTCGGTGCCGCAGATGACCTTCAACAGCCCGGCTTGGGCGAGCTGTTCCACCAAGCGCCGGTACTTGGGCAGCATCCCGGCATGGTGGACACCGATCCCGTGCCGGACCAGCCGCGACAGCGTGGTGCCGAAGGCCGTGGTGAACCGGAACCCGCCGATCATGTCGGCGATCGCGGCCTTTTCTTCCTTGGAGCTCACGTTGACGCTCATCAACGCCTGCGCCCGCTCGAGCGCCGATGCCTGGGTGAAATGGACGACGTAGATCGGCGCCCGCTTGGTGTCGAGGAGGTCCTGAATCGTCTCGTGCATCGGGGTGGTCGCATACGAGTAGAACAGCGGGACTGGGCGTTCGGCGTTCGCGACCAGCGCCGTGGCGCGCCCAGTGCGGCGGGTTAGGTCCTCGCGCAGCGATGTCACGTCCCCGAGAGTGGCTGACATCAACAGGAATTGGGCGTTCGGCAGCTCCAGTAGCGGCACCTGCCAGGCCCAGCCGCGGTCGGGATCACCGTAGAAATGGAATTCGTCCATGACCACGAGGCCGATGTCGGCGTGTTCGCCCTCGCGTAGCGCGATGTTGGCCAGGATCTCGGCGGTGCAGGCGATGACCGGAGCACCGGCGTTGACCGCCGCATCGCCGGTGAGCATCCCGACATTGGCGGGCCCGAAGACGTCGCACAGCGCGAAGAACTTCTCGCTGACGAGCGCCTTGATCGGAGCGGTGTAGTAGCTGCGAGTTCCGGCCGCGAGCGCCGCGTAGATGGCACCGGTGGCCACCAGCGACTTGCCGGAGCCGGTCGGCGTGGCCAGTACGACGTTGGCGCCGCTGACCAGTTCGATCAGCGCTTCTTCCTGCGCCGGGTACAGCGCGGTCCCGCTGGCCTGGGTCCAGGCCGCGAACGACGCGAACACCTCGTCGGGGTCGTCGCCCAGTCCCCGCAGGATGGACAGGTCGCTCGGATCGTCGATCAGGGCGGGGCCACTATCCGTCACTGCGGGTGCGACGCCAGA
Organism: Mycolicibacterium rhodesiae JS60; assembly: GCA_000230935.2. Taxonomy (GTDB): domain Bacteria; phylum Actinomycetota; class Actinomycetes; order Mycobacteriales; family Mycobacteriaceae; genus Mycobacterium; species Mycobacterium rhodesiae_B. The sequence continues at coordinate 262,655 of AGIQ01000002.1, read as the reverse complement.
TATTCGCCGACGGGGATCGGCGCATCGGCGACATAGCCGATCGGCAGCACGACGTCGCCGTCGACGGTCACGCAATACACGTCCCAACGGTAGAAGCCCGCGAACGAGGCGGGATCGTCGGCCAGCACCGCCGCATAGTCGTTGACGGCTGCCACGTACTGATATGCGTGGTTGTAGCGGTAGATCGCGTGATCGGGATCGGCGGCGAAGTTGTTGGCGGCCAGGTAGCGGCCGGCGGCCATGATGCTGTCGCGCGGCGAGCGGATGTCCCCGCCGTCGCCGTAGGCGGCGAAGGTCGACGGGAGGAACTGCATGGGGCCGTCGGCACCGGCGGTGCTCAGGCCGATGATGCTGCCGAACCGGGTCTCGATCAGGTTGATCGCTGCCAGGTAGTTCCAGCCGACACCGCTGGCCGCTTCGGCCTCGCGGTAGTAGCCGAGCAGCTCCTCGGCCGGGACCGGCGCCACGATGCGCCACGCCGGCAGGGTGTCGCGCAGGTGCGCCATCGCAGCGAGCTGGCGCCGGGCGTCGACATTGCGGCCGTAGGCCTCGGTCAATGCGGCCGGAATCTTCGGGCGGATGACGGCGTCCCATTCGGGATGGCGCCCGATGGCGCGGTAGGCGACCTGCTGACGGCGGGCGGCGGCCACCAGCGCGGGCTCGGGCGTCGACGGGTCGCGGATGGCCAATTCGTCGGCGACCAGGTCGTCGGCGATCTGCGCCGGATCGGATGCCAGCCGGGGTTGGGCGCCGGCGGGCACCGCGTCGGCGGCGGGCTGACTGGGCGAGTCCAGCGCCACGGCGGGCACCGACGACGTGGGGGAGTGGGGCGCCGTCGAGGCCACCGGTGGTGCCGGTGAGGGTGCGCAGGCAGCCACAGCCAGCAGCGCCGTGGCGGGCACGAGAATCCGGAGTCGGGTGCGCACTGCTGCAGTCTGTCGTACTGCGACGACGAGGACAACGGATGAGGTCTGCGATGATGGGGAGATCATGCGGTTGGAATTCAGCGTCGTCACGGCCGGGATCCTGGGCGTGGCCACGACAGCGGCGATTGCATCGGGCGCGGCCGGTCTGCCGGTCCAGGCGCCGCGAATCTCGTTGGCCGACAACACTGTCAGTGTCGATCCGCCGGCCGTCACCGCCGGTGACGGGTCGCTTGCCGACGGTCAGATCCTGACGCCGTTCGATGTGCAGAACCCCGCTGTCGGACGCCTTGATCCGCAGCTGCTGACCGCGATCCAGCAGGCCGCCGTCGCGGCGTCGGCCGACGGCATCACGATGACGATCACCTCGGGATGGCGCTCACCGGAGTTCCAGCAGCGTCTGCTCGACAGCGCCATCGCGCAGTACGGCAGCTTCGCCGCCGCGCGCCAGTATGTGCAGACCCCCGAGGCGTCCAAACATGTCATCGGCGAGGCGGTGGACGTCGGCGGTGTGGGTGCTGACCAGTGGCTGATGGCCAACGGTGCGCGGTTCGGGCTGTGCCGGATCTATGCCAACGAGCTTTGGCATTTCGAGCTGGCCGCCGACGCCGCAGGCAATTGCCCGCCGCTGCTGCCGAACGCCGCGGGCTGACATCTGAAGCTCGTTCGCGTCGTTATCGCGGTGGGCCGACCCAGTCCGTGATCAGCGCATTGATACGCGCCGGGTCCTCGAGGTGCATGAAGTGGCCAACGCCGGCAATGCGTTCGTAGCGCGAGCCGGCGGGCAGCGTCGCCGGGTAGGCCTCGGCGATCGCGGCTTGCATGCAGCCGTCGTCGTCGCCGTGCAGATACAGGGCCGGTGCTTTAGGGGCGATCGTGAAGGTGTCAATCAGGCCGCGCCGGAGATTGTCGCGGTAGTAACGCAACGCAGCGCGCCGCCGATCCCGATCCGGCAGGGCGCGGAAGACGTGCGCGATGTCTTCGCTGGCGTCGTAGCCCGGGGACCAGTCGTGCCAGAGCTTCGGGATCACGCGCCCCAGACCGCGCTCAGAACCGGGTAGCTGGTTGTAGAGGAAGTACCAGCTCATGCGCGACTGGCGGAGGCCGATCGGGAGGGTGCTCAACTTTGTGAAGAGTTTGACCAACGCCGCCGTCGGCGGAACTGCCAGGCAGACGTAGCTGCGGAAGCGGCCGGGTGCGCGGTCGGTGACCGCCCATGTCGCGACCGCGCCCCAGTCGTGGCCGATGAGGATGGAGTCGTCACCGCCGCCGAGTGCGGTGCGCAGTGCAAGGATGTCGGCGGCCTGGTTGGCGACGAGGTAGGAGTCGTTCGGGGCGAGGTCCGTCGGTGCATAACCGCGCGTGAAGGGCGCTACAGCGCGGTAGCCCATGGCGGCCAGCTTCGGTCCGAGATGGCGCCAGGTGTGCGCGGTATCGGGGTAACCATGCACCAGCAATGCAAGCGGCGCATCGGGATCACCCCAAGCGAAAGCGGTGAAAGCCAGGCCGTTTGCGTCTATGCGCAGCTGCTCCATGAGCTGAGATTACCGTTCTCAAAATCTGGATCCGGGAGTGGTTGCTCAACGCCGCGGGCTGAAACGGGCGATCAGGCCCGGCTGCTCGCGGCACGTAGTTGGATCGGGACCATGAGGAGTCTGGACGAAATCCGCGTCGCGCTGGAGGCCTGCTACACCGCGATCGAGGGACTGTGCGCCGACCTGAGCGACACCGACTGGAAGGCGCAGTCGCTGTGCCCGGACTGGGACATGCGCGGAGTGGTCCAGCACGTCACCAGCATCGAGGCGGTCATGGCGGGGTGGCTGCCACAGGACGACAAGACGCCGCCGCCGTTCGAGCGGGCGGCGGAATTCCTGGCCGGCACTGACGATCCGGCGGTTCTGGCACAGAAGGTGCACGCCGTCTTCGCCGACCGGCGCCGCGATCTGAGCGCGCTGACCGCGGCAGACCTCGACCGCCCGTCGTGGATGCCCGTCGGCCCCGGCACCTACGGACGGTTTCTGGAGATCCGGGTCTTCGATTTCTGGGTCCACGTCCGCGACATCACGATTCCGCTGGGTCAGGAGACCGACGACGGCGGGCTGGCCGCGGAGCTGGCGCTGGCAGAGGTGGAAAGATCGATCGGCTACATCGCGGGTAAGAAGATCGGTGTTCCCGAGGGCGGCAGCATCGCCTTCCAGTTGACCGGTCCGCTGGTTCGCGAGATCGACGTCGTTGTCAACGGCCGTGCCAAACAAGTTGACCACCTTGACAATCCGACGGCCACGCTGACGACGGATTCCACCACGTTCATCATGCTCGCCTGCGGGCGCATCGACCCGCAGGCCCAGATCGACTCCGGAGCGGTGAGCTGGTCCGGGGACGCCGAGCTCGGTGAGCGCGCCGCCCGCAACCTGAGGTTCACGATGTGACCAGGCTCGAGACCGTCGATTTCCACTTCGACATCATGTGCCCGTACGCCTATCAGACGTCGCGCTGGATCCGGGAAGTGCGCGACCGCACCGGGCTGGTGGTGAACTGGCGGTTCTTCAGCCTCGAGGAGATCAACCGTCAGGAAGGCAAGAAGCACCCGTGGGAGCGGGAGTGGTCCTACGGCTGGTCGATGATGCGGATCGGGGCGCTGTTACGCCGCCAGTCGATGGCCGACGTGGAGGCCTGGTATCAACGAGCTGGTCGGGCCCTGCACGTCGACGGGCACAAACCGCACGACCCGGCGGTAGCCCGGCATCTCCTCGCCGAGCTCGGCTTCGACCCGGCACTTGTCGACCAGGCGATCGCCGATCCCAGCACCGGTGACGAGGTGCTGGCCGATCACCGCCGGGTGGTGGCGGCCGACGGCTACGGCGTGCCGACGCTGTTCTTTCCTGACGGTCAATGCCTTTTCGGGCCGGTGCTCGTCGACCCGCCGACCGGGGACGCAGCGGTGCGACTGTGGGACGCCGTCGTGGCGTGGACCGAGTTCCCGCATCTGTACGAGCTTCAGCGGCCCAAGACCGCAGCCGACGAACAGGCGATCGCCGAGACATTCCGCCCGTACCTGGAAGCGCGGGACTGGGTCTCGATCAACCGCGGTGAGGTCGTCAGCTTCGGGGATTAGGGGCCGCCCGGTTCGGTCGAGTTCCGTTCCAGGCGAACACGTTATCCCCAGTCTCGAGTTCATCCCCAGGCTGGCTCTGCGCCGACTTTTCTGTCGGTGGCGAGGCGTAGTGTTTCGAACATGAGTTCGATGGCTGTGGCGTTGGATGCGCTGGATGCCGCGGTTGAACTCGTCGCTGCCGCCGATATCGAGGAGCTGCCCGCGCCGCAACGCTTTGCGCCCCTGGGTCGACTGGAAGGCGCGGTGCGCCGCCTCGTCGCGGTCTCACACGCCCAAACCACCCACCTTGAGCGCTATGAGGGCTGCCCGCCGATCTCGTTCGTGCTGGCTGATGTGTTGCGGATCAGCCGCAACGCGGCCAAACGCCGGATCCGGGATGCCGAACAACTCTCGCCGCGCACCACCTTGACCGGTGAGCCGCTGGCACCGCTGCTGCCCGAGACGGGGAAGGCCTGGAATGCCGGCCACTTGGATGGTGAGCACGTGCGGGTCATTCAGAAGTTCTTCCGGGAGCTGCCCGATCATGTCGGGCCGGTCGAGATCGAGAAGGCGGAACGCACCCTGGCCGGGCATGCCCAGACGATGCGGCCCGATCAGCTGGAAAAAGTCGCCGACCGGTTGGCCACCCACCTCAACCCCGACGGGACGTTCTCCGAGGAGGACCGGGCCCGCAAGCGTGGCTTCTTGTGGACCGGCGGGCAGCGCCCTGACGGGATGAGTGTGGGGAAAGTGGTGGCCACCCCGCAATTGCGGGCCGAGCTGGATGCCGTGTTCGCCAAACTCGCCGCCGCGGGACCCGACGATCTGCGCAGCCATGCCCAACGCCAGCATGATGCGCTGTCGCAGCTGGTGCGTGACCGGCTGGGCGATCCGAAACTGGGTCAGCACAACGGTCTTCCGGTCACGATGATTGTCACCACCACCCTGCAAGACCTCCAGGCCGGTGCCGGCCACGCCGTGACCGCGGGTGGGACGTTGATCCCGATCTCGGATCTGATCCGAATGAACGCCCCGGCCAACCACTATCTGGCGGTGTTCGACGGGGTCACCGGACAATCACTATGGCTAGGCCGCAGCAAGCGGCTGGCGTCGGCTGATCAGCGGATCATGCTGCTGGCCAAATACCGGGGCTGCAGCGCACCGGGCTGCACCGTCAACGGCTACAACAGCCAGGTCCACCACGCCACCAAAGACTGGAAACACGGCGGCAGGACCGACATCGAGGACCTCACCCTGGCCTGCACATGCGACAACCTCCTGATCGAAAACCACGGCTGGGAAACCCGCCAACTCCCCAACGGCCAAACCCACTGGAGCCCACCACCCGACGTGCCGCTGCGCGGCGGCACCAACACCTACCACCACCCAGAACGCCTACTCCCCAAAGACGACGAAAAAGATTAGTCGTCGTCGTTCTCATGTGACGGATCCGACAGCGACAACCGGAAGATCAACGACAACAACCACAAGATGATCACCGCGGAGATGATGTCGAACCATTGGAACGGGTAGAACGCGCCGTCGATCGACAGCACGAGGACGACCTCGACCAAGCCGAATACCGCCAGGAACGCACCGATCCGCCAGCGACTGAGACCTCGATGTCGTTGTGTGCGGCGCAATTCCACCGCGAGCGTGAGCAGAAGTAGCGGCATCACCTGCGCCAGTGTGGCCGCGGTTCTGCTGTCGACGAGAACAATTGTCATGGGGTGCGCCACGCGTAGCCTCCTGTCAGTGGCAGTGTGCCATGCATGCGTATCAACCGGATCATCGCCGACCTAGTGGTCACCGACCTCGAGGTGGCGAAGAGCTTCTACACCGATTACCTCGGGCTCACAGACGAAGAGTTCAACCTCGGCTGGGTAGCTCGTTACACCTCTCCCGAGACGGGCGCCAACGTGCAGCTGCTCACCAGAGACGAGACCGCGCCCGAGGCACCGGTCGTCTCGGTGCTGACCGAGGATGTCGACGAGGCCTACGAACAAGCTTGTGCGCGTGGCTACGAGATCGTCCACCCGTTGACGACGGAGTCGTGGGGAGTGCGGCGGTTCTTCGTGCGCGATCCGGGCGGCAACGTGCTCAACGTGGTGGGGCACCCGGACTGAGTGCGGGCTAAGCGGTCGGCGCTGCGCCCAGGACCCGCTGCAGGTCGCCCTTCATCGCTTGAAGCTGTGCGCCCCAGTAGCCCCAGCTATGGGTTCCGCTTGGCGGGAAGTTGAACACCGCATTCCGCCCGCCCGCGGCCAGATACTTGCGCTGGAATTCCTTGTTGGTGTTCAGGGTGATGTTCTCGAGGTAACCCGCGGTGAACAGCCCGCCGAAGGTGGGGTCGTCGGTGTTGTCCAACTCGGACGGTGCGCCGGTGCCGCAGTAGATCCACACCGCGGTGCCGTTGGCCACGAGGCGTCCGACGTTGACCATCGGGTCGTTGCGTCGCCAGGCCGGATCGTTGCTCGGGCCCCACATGTCGGTGGACCGGTAGCCGCCGCCGTCCTTCATGGCCAGCCCGATCAGCGTCGGCCACAGGCCCAGTGACGGGTTGAGGAACCCGGAAAGCGAAGCGGCGAAGATGAATTGGGTGGGATGCCAAATGGCCAGCGTCAGGGCCGCACTGCCCGACATCGAGAGGCCGACGACCGCGTTGTTGATCGGAGTGACCGCCTTGTTGAGCGCCAGCCACGCCGGCAACTCCTGGGTCAGAAAGGTCTCCCACTTGAAGGTGAGCGTCCCGTTGGAGCCCGCCGCCGGCTGGTACCAGTCGCTGTAGAAGCTCGACTGGCCGCCGACGGGCATCACCACCGACAGCCCGGATTGGTAGTACCACTCGAAGGCCGCGGTGTTGATATCCCAGCCGTTCTCGTCTTCGCGGGCCCGCAGACCGTCCAGCAGGTAGACGGCGTGCGCGCCGCCGCCCTGGAATTGGATGCGGATATTGCGGCCCATCGACGGTGACGGCACGTCGAGAGCCTCGACGGGCAGGCCCGCCCGCGAGTAGCCGGCGGCCGGTGCCGTCTGGCCGGCAAGGCCTGCCACCCCGGGAACCAGCAGCCCCACCGTCGTGACAACCGCGAGCCGCTGCATCCAGCGGACCGCAGCTCGCACCGAGGTCGTCACGCCAGCAAGGTAGCAGCGCAACCGCTTTCGACCTGGTCTGGCACACCTGCCGTAATGGCTTTGTGATCAGGCGGCCCGAGCGCGAACCCCCAACACCGGTTGGCGACTCTCGCGGTCGCAGAAGTCGGCGGCCCAGGGCCAGCGTCCGCGGCCGTCCGCCCACACCAGCTGCAACGCACGAATGGGGCCGTACAAGGCGACCGCGAACCCCATGTGCGCGTCGGGATGGTCGACCTCGACGACCTCCAGCATCGGACAGCCGCAGAGAGTGAACTGTTGCCCCGCGGTGAGCTGCACGCCCCGGAGCAGATGTTCGGCCGACCCGTTGAGCACCCGAAGGGCACGCTGCGGTGACACGTTGGTGATCAGCAGCTCGGGAACGTCGTAGTCGCTCAATCCGATCGTGTACGCGAACGGCATTTGTGGGGACTCGACGTATTGCACGGTCCAGCCCCGCCGCTGGATCTTTCCGCGCACCTCGTCGAGGTAGTCGGCGATGGTGCGGTCCGGATGGTCGCATATCCAGCACATAGCGTTGCCCCTTTCGTTGCTTACCGACACCATGCACCGAGGGTCCGACAGAATTCTCGAACACACGTTCCCCGACTCAGCGGGGGACCCACGCACCGTTGTGCAGGACGTCGGTCACCATCAGGTCGGCATCGAGCGCGACCAGGTCGGCGCATCCGCCTGCGGTCAGCTCAGGGGATGGAAGGGCAAGGGCACGAGCCGGATTCATCGACGACTGGAGCACCGCGACCGCAAGCGCCTCATCGGGGGGCAGCCCGCTGTGGGCCACCGCGAACCGGAACACGCGGTCCATCGTCGCGGTGCTGCCCGCGATCGTCGCGGTGCCGGCCAGGTTGGCGACCCCGCCGGCCACCTCGACGTCCATTCGGCCGATCTGATAGCGCCCGTCACTCGCGCCGGTCGCCGCCATCGCATCGGTGATCAACGACAGCCGATCGGGCCCGACGGCCCGGGTCACGTGCCGGTACACAGCGCCGTCCACGTGCACCCCGTCGGCAATCATCTCCACCGTCACCCGGGTGTCTTCCATCAGTGCGATCACCGGCCCGGGCTCGCGGTGGTGGATCGGGCGCATCGCGTTGAACAGATGAGTCCCCACTGTCGCCCCGGCGGCGATGGCCGCTCGCGTCTGCTCGTACGTGGCCTCGGTGTGGCCGACCGCGGCCACCGCGCCGGCCGAGACGATCCGCTCGATCGCGGCAATGCCACCGCGCCGCTCCGGTGCCAGGGTGACCATGCGGATCGTTCCGTCACCGGCAGTCAGCGCCTCGTCGAGTTCACCGGGATCCGGATCACGCAGCAGGACCGGGTCGTGTGCCCCACAGCGTTGGACGGACAGCCAAGGCCCTTCCAGATGGACACCGGCGATCAGCCCGTCGTGCGCATGGCCGGCCAATACCTCCACCTGGTGGAGCAGGTCGGCAGCCCCGGCCGACACCAGTGAGGCGACCAGCGTGGTGGTTCCGTGCCTGCGATGCAGATCGACCGCGGCCACGGTGTCGGCTCGGGTCGCGGCCGAGAAATCCGAACCGCCACCACCATGCACGTGGGTGTCGACGAACCCGGGCACAACCGTGTCCAGCGCTCGGTCCGCGGCCCGAGGCGGTGCTCCGGTCCCGAGCGCCAGCACCTTCGTGCCGGACACCTCGATCCAGCCCGGCCGCAACAACTCTCGGCCGGTCAGCAACCTCTGCGCGGTGAGCAGCACTCAGATGCCCTGCCACTGCGGTTTGGATGAGTAGGTTTCGCGGTAGTAGTCCGCCAGCTGCAGCCGGCGGGCCGCGCCACCGTCGAGCAGCACCGTGACATGGCGGTGGTGCTGCAGGATGGTGGCCGGCCACATGGCGCTGACCGGTCCCTCCACAAGCTGGTGCACCGCTTCGGCTTTGGTGCGCCCGGTGGCCACCAGGATCACGTGCCGGGCCGCCATGATGGTGCCCAGCCCCTGGGTCAGGCAGTGCGTCGGCACGCGGTCGACGTCATCGTCGAAGAAGCGGGCGTTGTCGATACGGGTCTGGCGCGTGAGCGTTTTGATCCGGGTGCGCGACGCCAGCGACGATCCCGGCTCGTTGAACCCGATGTGGCCGTCTGTGCCGATCCCCAGGATCTGCAAGTCGACCCCGCCCGCGGCGTCGATCGCCTGCTCGTAGCTCGCACAGGCCGCCGGAATGTCGGTGGCCAGACCGTCCGGACCGGCCACCGCGCCGGGGGCGAAGTCGACGCGCGAGACGAATACCGTGTCAATCACGTTGCGGTACCGCTCAGGATGGTCGGCGGGCAATCCGACGTATTCGTCGAGGGTGAAGCCGCGGCTCTCACGAAACGTGAGTCGGCCCGCCTTGTACCGCGCGGCGAGTTCGTCATAGATCGACAGCGGCGACGAACCGGTGGCCAGTCCGAGTACCGCCGTCGGCTTGCGTGTCAGGAGCGCCTCGACCGCATCGGCCGCGATGACGCCGATCTGCCGGGCGTCCTCGAGAATGATGACTTCCATGGGGGTCTTATTTGCTTGCGGTGAAAAGTGCTGAACCCGAAGCAATTCCAGCGCTTGTGGCGACGGCGTCGGCGACTGTCACATTCCCCGGCTCTCGCTCGTCCATGACCACCACCGGAACGATGGGGTTCAGTCCCGCGGCCACGATCGACGGCACGTCATAGGTGATCACCGGCTGGCCGGCCGTCACGGTGTCACCCTCGGCGACGAGAGCGCTGAAGCCGGCACCTTTCAGTGCCACAGTGTCGAGCCCGAGATGGACCAGTACGCCGACATTCTCATTCGTCATGACGATGTAGGCGTGCGGCATCAACTTGAGGATCCGCCCGCTGACCGGTGCCACGGCGTCGATCACTTCGTGCGGCGGATCGACCGCGGCGCCATAGCCGACCATGCCCTGAGAGAAAACGGGATCGGGCACATCGGCGAGGGCGACGGCGCGGCCGGATACCGGCGCGTGAACTGCTGTAGTGCTCATAGTCTCCAGAGAATAGAGAGTTGGCCCGCCTAGCCGTGGTGAAACAACGTCCCAGGTGCGCCTGCTTGTCTAAGCTTCGGCTGTGCTGCGACAACGGGAGGCTGGCCGGTCATGAGCGACAACACCAAAAACTCAGGCACACAGCAAAAGTCGGGACTGCGGATACCGGGCTTCGCGCAGCTGCAACGGCTCGGCAAGAGTTTGATGCTGCCGATCGCCGTCCTCCCGGCGGCGGGCATCCTGTTGCGACTGGGTCAAGACGACCTGTTGGGCCGGATCAAGACGCCGGTGATCGGACCGTTCTTCCAGGCGATGAGTGCCGCGGGCGGGGCGCTGTTCACCAATCTGGCGCTGCTGTTCGCCGTCGGCGTCGCGATCGGCTTCGCCCGCAAGGCCGATGGCTCGACCGCGCTGTCGGCCGTCGTCGGATACCTGGTGATGCAGGCGGTGTTCAAGACGATGTCGCCGTTCGTGCTCGCCGGTCAGCTCGATAAGGCGGGTGAACAGGCGCAGATCAACTACAGCGTGTTCGGCGGCATCGTCGTCGGCCTGCTCACCGCGTGGCTGTTCGACCGCTATCACACCATCCAATTGCCGCCGTATCTCGGCTTCTTCGGCGGTCGGCGCTTCGTGCCGATCGTCGTGTCGCTGGCGAGCCTGGTGGTGAGCTTCGCGATGAGTTACTTCTACCCGATCTTCGACGCGGGGCTCACCGGGCTCGGTCACTTCATCGGCGGTGCCGGTGCGCTTGGCGCATTCGTCTATGGCTTCGCCAACCGCATGCTGATACCCCTGGGTCTGCATCACATCCTGAACTCCTACGTGTGGTTCATCTACGGCAGCTACCCGACCGGTGACGGCCACATCGCCACCGGTGAACTGAGCCGGTTCGCCGCGGGCGACCCCAGCGCCGGTCTGCTCACGTCGGGCTTCTACCCGATCCTGATGTTCGGCCTGCCGGGCGCGGCGCTGGCGATGATCCACGTCGCGAACAAGAAACAGCGCACGGTCGCGTTCGGCATCCTGTCGGCCGCGGCGCTCACCGCGTTCCTCACCGGCGTGACCGAGCCGCTGGAGTTCGCCTTCATGTTCGTGGCGTTCCCGCTCTACATCGTGCACGCGCTTCTGACCGGCCTGTCCTTGGCGATCGCCTATCTGTTGGACATTCATCTCGGGTTCTCGTTCTCGGCGGGCCTGATCGATCTGCTGCTGTACGGCACCGCCCCGGCCGCCAAGAACATCCCGTTGCTGATCGTGATGGGTGTGGTCTTCTTCGCGGTGTATTACCTGCTGTTCCGCTTCGCGATCACGAAGTGGAACATGCGTACCCCCGGGCGCGAGCCCGAGGCGGAGTTCGAGGCGGAGGAACAGGCCAATCTCGGTGAGGGTGCCGAATCGGCCACGGCCGTCGACAGCAGGGCCGAACAGCTCATCGCGGCCTTCGGCGGTCGGGACAATCTGCGTAGCGTCGACGCCTGCATCACCCGCCTGCGGATGGAAGTCGTCGACACCGGCAAAGTCGACCAGGAGCGGCTGCGCAGCCTTGGCGCCGCCGGAGTGATCGAAGTCGGCAACAGTGTCCAGGCCGTGTTCGGCACCCAGGCCGAGGCGCTGAAGAACGAGATCACTGACGCGTTATGACCGCTAACACTTGTGGCCGGGGTGCCGATAACGTGGTTAAGTAAGTGCGACCGCGGACTTCTCTAGGCGGAATCAGGTGACTGTGAAGCGACTTCTCATCGGTGCGTCTGCCGTGGTGCTGACGACGGGCTCGCTGGTCTTCGCCGCGCCGGCGTCGGCCGACTGCCCGAGCGGAACGGTCCAGAGCCGATTCCCCGGCGTGTGTGTCGCGGGCCAGTCCGGTGGGCAGATCCCGCAGGCGATCGGTCCGGACAATGTGACGACGAACATCCAGCCCGGCCAGATCCCCACAATGAACGGCATCCCCTGCAACCTGTGGCACTCGACCACCTGCTGGGGGATGGCGCAGAACGCGGGCTAGCTGGGCCTCGCCCGTAGCGCGTCGATGCCCACGTCGAGCGCCGCTTCCAAAAACGTCAGATCGCCGGTGGCCAGCATGATCCCGACCCCGCCCTGAATCCCGGCCAATAGTGCGGCCGCTGCCCGCTCGGCATTCATCGAGTCAGGCACCTTGCCCTGCGCCTGCATCGATCGAATGCCCGTCGCGATGGCCGCGCGCCAGTTGGCGATCAACTCGGCGGTGACGGCCTCGGCGCCCGGGGTGGTGCGGCCGATCTCGGACATCAGCACCGCGATCGGGCAGTTCTGGCCCTGTCGGCGGTAGCGGTCGACCACTGAGTCACGCCAGCGCTGCCAGGCCGCCCACGAGGTCAACGCACCGAGGTGGGGTTGCTGGTCGTCGAGCACCGTCTGCGATTCGAACACCGCGACGGCCAGCAGGAGCTGTTCCTTGCCGCCCGGAAAATAGTGGAAGAGTTGACTTTTGGATGTGTTGGTGTGGCTCATGACGTCTTCGAGCGTGGTCAGGGCCACGCCACGGGCACGGATCTCGGCGGCGGCTCCCTCGATGATCCGCTGCCGGGTGGCCTGGCCCTTCGACGTCAATTTCTGGACTTGCAGGTCCATTTTTGGAGGCGGAGCATATGGACTCATGAGTCCAAAAGATACCCGGTTCGCCGGGCGCAGAGCGCTGGTCACCGGTTCCACCGGCGGCCTGGGAGTGGCAATAGCTACGGCACTGGCGGCGCAGGGAGCCTTCGTCGTCGTCAGCGGACGGCATACGACCCGCGGCGATGCCGTCGTCGCCGCCATTCGTGCCGCAGGCGGCCGCGCCGCCTTCGTAGCCGCCGATCTGGGAGCCGGAACCGATGCTGCCCGGCAGGTCGCAGACGCGGCGGTCGCAGCCGCGGGCGGTTCGATCGACATCTTGGTGAACAACGCAGCCAGTCTGCTGTTGCCCAACCCGACGGCCGACATCACCGAGCAGACGCTGCGGGACACGTTCACCGTCAACGTATTCGCACCGTTCCTGCTGACCGGTGTGCTCGGACCGCGGATGGCTGAACTGGGCCACGGTGCGATCGTCAACATCGGCTCGATCACCGGTCTACGCGGGTCCAGCGGTTCGGCGATCTATTGCGCGACCAAAGCCGCGATCCATTCGTTCACGAAGTCCTGGGCCGACGAGTACGGCCCGTCCGGTGTGCGAGTCAATGCCGTGGCTCCCGGTCCGATCGGCACCGAGCGACAGGCTGAGTTCGCCGATCACATTGCACCGGTGCTGAACCGCCTGCCGTCACGGCGGATCAGTACCCCCGATGAGGTCGCTGCCGCGGTGGCGTTCCTGGCCAGCGGCGACGCGGCCAACATTCACGGCGCCGTCCTCAGCGTCGACGGTGGTTGGGCCGCAACCTGATCGGTGTCAGGACACCGGAACCTGTCCGGCCTCCTCGAGTTGTTCGAGGGCGGGCAACAGGGCGTCGGTGAATTCGTCTATGTCACTTCCGATTTCGGGGGTCGTCGATACCCCGAAGTCGAGCGATCCGCAGTAGCTCAGGCAAGTGATGTTCAGCCCGACGTCGAGCATCAATGGTCCCATCGGCACCAGGGTCTCGACCCGTGCGCCCGCCAGGTACAGCGGAAAGCCCGGCCCAGGCACATTGGAGACCACCAGGTTGATCGGCGCTACCCGGTCACCGAGATTGGCCGCGGAGTAGGCCCGCACCGCCAGGCCCAGCAGCCCCGGTGGCGTGGTCTCGGTCAGGCCGACGAGCTGGCGATCGGACAGTGTCTTGGCCATCTCCTTGGCGCCCCGTGAACTTTGGTAGACCGCGGTGAGCCGTTCGACGGGATCGGCGATATCGGTGGCCAGCCGAACCGTCGTCGACGTCATCTGGTTGCCGGCAGTGGAGGCCTCGGTGTGAGTGGATACCGGGACCTGGGCGACCAGCGGCCGGTCGGGAAGCTCGTTACGGGTCTGCAGGTAATCCCGCAGGGCCGCCGAAATGATCGCCAGCACAACGTCGTTGACCTTGACGCCGAAGGCGTTCTTGACGGCGATCACACGGTCGAGAGACAAGCTGGTCGACGCCATGCGGCGTTGCATGCTCAGCTGAGTATTGAACCTGGTGGCCGGCGCGTCGAAGAAGTTCGGCGGCTTGTTCTCCACCGATCGCGCGGCCAACTGCTGAGTCACCGTCTGTTGCAGCACACGCATCACCCGGTAGGGGGTCATCACCGTGATGTTGAACAGCGCACCGAGGGCCCGGCGCTCGAGGCGGGGAAGCCGCGCGCCGGTATCAGGTACCCGGGCGGGCGGCCGTGGTTCGGCGGTGACGTCGAGCAGGATCGAGCTGAGCCCCGCACCGGAGACGCCGTCGACGACGGCGTGATGAATCTTCGTCAGATAGGCGATGCGCCCACCTTCCAAGCCCTCGATGAACCACATCTCCCACAGGGGGCGGTCGCGGTCCAGCGAGTAGGACATCAGTCGTCCGACCAGCGCCTCGAGCTCGCGCTTCCCGCCTGGGCTGGGCAGGGCGACATGTCTGATGTGATAGCCGAGGTCTAACTCGGTGTCTTCGACGAGCCAGGGCCGGTCCAGGCCATGCCGGGCACCGGCAACGCGATGGCGAAGGATCGGCAGCTCGGGCAGCCGGGCGGAGATCAACTCCCGGACCGCCTCGAAGCTGAAGCCGGGAACACCGGTGGGATCGCAGATCCCGAGGGCGCCGATGTGCATCGGGCACGATTGCGTGTCGGCCCACCAGAACGCGGCATCGAGACCGGAGAGGCGCTGCACCGCGTGCGGGTAGAGCGACATCATCATGGGAACCTTCTTCGCGGCTTCGTCTAAACCGAGAACTGACCCACTGCGGGTAACCAGCGTCGGGCTGTGGCAAACGTGCGCCTGATCACCGAATTCAGCAACCACACAGCATTTCTAATCGGGGGCGGCGGTCGCTGCGCTGCTACGCTGCCAACGTCGCCGGTGCCGAGATCCCGGAGGACGTGGGGTCGGGCCCGTCTGACGTGGTGGCGTCGAAACGTAATGGTTGAGTCGGAAATGAGTGTCGTGCGTACCGGAGAAATCAGGGCTCTGACCGGTCTTCGCATCGTCGCCGCCATGTGGGTGGTGCTGTTTCATTTCCGGCCGCTGATCTGGGAAGCCTCCCCGCGTCTCAAAGATGATCTCGCGCCGCTGTTCAACGCGGGGGCCCAGGGTGTCGACCTGTTTTTCATCCTCAGCGGCTTCGTCCTGACGTGGAACTATCTCGACCGGATGGGCTCCCACTGGAACGGTCGCGCCACCCTGCATTTCCTGTGGCTGCGGCTGTCCCGGGTCTGGCCGGTGTACCTGGTCACGATGCACATCGCCGCCGCGTGGATCATCTTCACGCTGCACGTGGGCACCGTTCCGTCGCCGGATGTCGAGAAACTCACCGCCATCAGCTACGTGCGCCAGCTGTTCATGGTGCAGCTGTGGTACGAACCGTTCTTCGACGGCACCAGCTGGGACGGGCCGGCCTGGTCGATCAGCGCGGAATGGCTGGCCTACCTCTTGTTCGGCGGTGTCATCCTGGTGATCTTCCGGATGGCGCGGGTGACCCGGGCGCGCACCCTGCTGCTGCTGGCGTTCGCCGCCGCGCTGCCCCCGACGGTCCTGCTGCTGGCCAGCGGCCACTTCTACACGCCGTGGAGCTGGCTACCGCGGATCGTGGCGCAATTCCTGGCGGGCGCGCTGGCCTGCGCTGCCGTACGCCGCCTGCAGCTCGGCCCGCGCGCCCAGCGCCTCTCCGGCATCGCGGCGATCCTGCTGACTGCCGCGATCGTCGGCATCCTCTACTACTACGACGCGAACCCGGTTGCCGGGATGGTCGACCCCGGCGGCGTTGTCGATGTGTTGTTCATGCCGCTGGTGGTCACGCTGGCAATCGGCGTGGGCAGCCTGCCCGCGTTGCTGTCCACCCGGCTGCTGGTCTACGGCGGGCAGATCTCGTTCAGCCTCTACATGGTTCATGAGATCGTGCACACCGCGTGGAACTGGGCCGTGCAGGAATACCACATCGACCTGCCGAAGTCGGTTCAGAAGATCGTCGTGGTGGGTCTTCTCGTCGCAGCGATCGCCTTTGCGATGCTGCTGTATCACGCGGTCGAGGAACCCGCCCGCCGCTGGATGCGCAGAATGATCGATTTCCGCGACGTCAAGCACGACAAGCACACCGGACCGCCGGGGGCGGAGGGTGGCCAGCTGACCTCCATCGACCAAGCCCGCGACCACCGTCCGCCGCCGTCTTCGGCGCGCGCCGGGTAGATGTGGTCCCAGCCACGGTGTGCGACAACACCTTCCGTGCCTGTAGTCTGCCTGGGTCGGGCGCGAATTCAGTGAGGTGTCATTGACCCGCAGGGAACGTCTGCTGCGCGTCACCACGGCGGGTCTGTCGGCCGTCGTGGTGCTCGCCGGGATTCTCGGCTATTCCAAAGCGTCCGTCGGCTATGCCTTGACCACCCGCGGCTCGGAGTTCACCCGGATCGCGGTGATCGGCGACTCCTACACGACCGGCACCGATGAGGGTGGGCAGGGCCCGCAATCCTGGACCTCGCGAGCCTGGCTGCTACTGGCCGGCCAGGGCGCCAGGATCGACGCCGACGTGGCCGCCGAAGGCGGTGCCGGCTACGGGATCCGCGGCAACCAGGGCAGTCTGTTCGAGGACCTCACCCTCCGGGCCGTCGACCGCGACGACGCCCTGGTGGTGTTCTTCGGATCCCGCAACGACCAGCCCGTCGACTTGCACCAGTACCCGATGCTCGTGGGTGACACGTTTCAGGCCGCGCGCCACATGGCGCCCAGGGCCAAGTTCCTGGTGATCGGACCGCCGTGGCCGACAGCCGACCCGCCGCGTGAGGTGTTCGCCCTGCGCGACATCCTGCGCGCGCAGGCCAAGACGGTGGGTGCAGTGTTCATCGACCCGCTCGCCGAGGGATGGTTCGTCGGGCGCCCCGACCTGATCGGTCCCGACGGTGTGCACCCCACGGACGGGGGCCATGCCTACATGGCCGAGAAGATCGCTCCGCTGATCCGCAGCCAGCTGACTATCCCGTTGTAGGCCTCAGGGCGCTATCCACGGCTGGTTGTCACCGAGATTGTTGGAATCGACCTGGTAGCACTGCTGCGGAGTGTTGAACCCGAACGCACCCCCGGTCTCACAGCGTTGAAAGAAGCCATTGGGATCGATGGGCCCGTCGCAGCGCTGACCGCCACCCCATGGTGTCCACAAGCCCTGGCATCCCGCGCTCGCCGTCGGGGCGCTGACCAGGCCGATACCGATGACGGTGGCCGCGCAGGCCACCAGCGAAGTGAGTTTGTTCATCGTCCACCTCCTGTCCGTTTTATCGAGGAGGCGCCCGCGGGCGTTATCGCCACCACTGCGCCCGAACGCGCCATCGCGTCCTCCGCTGTGAGTCCCGCATCGATGTGGGATCGTTCTCGTGATGCTGAGACGCTGGTGGCAAGGGCGTCGCCGGGGGCGCCCGCTGACCTCGGCTGTGGCTGCGATGGTGGTGGCCATGGCGGTGTTTGCCGCTGACCGTCCGACACCGCCGATGCCCTACGACCTGATCGCGGGTCCGTTCGCGCGGCTGCTCGCCCAGGCCGTCGATCTCGGACCCGCCCGCACCGATCGCGTCCAGCTGACCGCCGAACTGCAGGCGCCCACCGAGCCGGTGGCTTTGAGCATGTGGGCCAGCGCGAACCGACTGACAGTGCGGTGGCGTGACGGCGACCCCTGGGCGATCGTGGAAGGTGCGCCGCGGGCGATGGCCCGCGCATTCGACGTCGCGATACACGACTATCGCCGTACGAGCGGGCGGATTTTCTACGCCTCCCCGCAGCAGCCGATGGTCCCGCAACAGCTCAGCGGCGAAGTCGCCGGGATGGGGCGGATTCTCGGCTACACGCCCTATCACGAAGGCACGCCACCGAGCCTGCCGCTCGACGTCCCCGACGGCGGGCTGGCGCCCACCGAGCTGCTCTCCGCCTACAACGCGAACTTGTTGGGCGCTGCCGGATACAACGGCAAGGGACAGACCGTCGTCGTCTTCGCCTTCGATGGGGTCGACCAACATGACCTGGACAAGTTCTCCGAATGGTTCACGGTGCCGAAGTTCAGTCTGGAGGTGATGGGCGGGATGCCGGCCGAGCGGCACGGTGAGGCGACCATGGACGTGCAGTTGATCCACGCGATCGCACCGCTCGCACGAATCGTTCTGGTCAACGCCCGCCCCACCGCCGAAGGCGATGGAGCCTACGTCAAACTCGGCAAGCTGATGGAGGACGTGGACCGCAGCTATCCGGGCGCGGTGTGGAGCTTCTCGATCGGCTTCGGCTGCGACCGCCTGCTCTCCCGGGCGGATCTGGCGCCGGTGCGGTCGGCACTGGCTCGCGCCCACCGCAACGGCACGACGGCGTTCGTCGCCAGTGGTGACCTCGCCGGCCTGGAATGCAAAGGCGGACACGACTGGTCGGATCCGCCGAGTCCCGACGACTACGGCGTCGACGTGCTGGCCTCGTTGCCGGAGGTGACCGGTGTCGGTGGGACGACGTTGTCCACTGACTCTCAGGGACAGTGGCTGGCCGAACAAGGCTGGTATGACGTCCCGCTCACGCAGGGTAGCGGCGGCGGCGCCTCGGTGTTGTTCGCCCGCCCGTCGTGGCAGGAAACCGAGGTGCATTCCGGCCCGCGCGACAAACGCCTCGTCCCCGATATCGCGGCGGTGGCCGACCCGTTCACCGGTGTGAAGTTCGTCAACAACGGACAGCTCCAGGTCGGCGGCGGCACCTCGCAGGCGACGCCGATCTGGGCGGGCCTTGCCGCGGTGATGAACCAATTCCTCACCGCCCGCCAGCTGCCTCCGCTCGGCGACTTCAATCCGCTGCTCTACGAGATCGCCACCGCGTCCGACGTGCCCGCCTTCCGCGACATCTACCTCGGCGCCAATGCCGTCACGCCCGTCGTCCGGGGCTACGACATGATCACCGGATTGGGCAGTCCCAACGTCGACAACCTGAGCAAAGCCATCCTCGTACTCAAGTCGTTGCACCAATGACAGATTCGGCAGAACTGCGGGAAGACGACGGCTCGTTCGCGGGCTACGCGCTGCCGGCCGGCAGTTACCGTGCCCGCCAGCAGCGCGGCCCCGGATATTTCGTGACGATCGGGCTCTTCGTCATCGTGTTGGTGGTCGTGATGATGGCGTTGAGCATTGTGGCGACCCGAATCAGCTCGGCGCCAACGAAATACCACTGCCCCCCGGACTGCGGGCGCCCCCCGACCGGGCTTCCGGTGTCGACCAACCCTCGCTTCTTCGCACCCGACGGATCGTTCTCGGTGTCCTATCCGGCCCCGGGCACCGCCTACGAAGTCACCATGGAACCCAACGGGGTGCGGGCAGAATTGAACATCGGTGACGGCGGGACGTTGCGGTTGTTCAGCCAGCCGGCGCAGGGCCGCGATGCCCGCCGGGTCGCCGAAGACCTGCTCGCGCAGATGTTTCCCGATGCGGTGAAGTCCTACGAACTGCCCAACGCGATTCTGGGGTACCAGCCCGGCTACGGCGAGGTCGCCGATGACTGGCCGAAGGGGACGGCGACCGATTCGCAGCATCTGCGGGTCATCATCGTCGTCGCGGTGAAGAACGACCTCGCGCTCGTGGCCGGCGCGGTCGGGCCGTTCCACCAATTCGGGCCCGAGGACGGACCGGGGCCACCGTCGCCGGCGAATCTCGACATCGCCAAGGACATGGGCAAGTACGTCAACAGTTTCATGTGGCGAGGCGACCCCCCTCGTTGATGAAAGGTCCTAATCCTGAACAGCTTTGGCGACCGCGATGCAGGTCGTGAGCCAGCCGGGCTCGGCGTGTTCGCCATCCCGAATAGCCCACATCGCATTGATCACCATCCGCACCACCACCCAGGCCCGCGCCCGGTCCTCGTCGAACTCGGCCGCATCGACCAGCGTGTAGAACCGTCGGCGGACACCCTCGCGGAGATCGCCGGCCAACTCATCGATGCGGTTCCACAACATCGGGGCGATCTCGTAGTGCGGGTCGCCGTTGACCGGTTTGGGGTCGATGACGAGCCACGGCCGGCGTCCGCCGGCGAGCACGTTCTGGTAATGCAGGTCGCAGTGGATGACCCGCGCGGCGGCGTCTCGGTCTGCCCTCAGCTCGGCGTACTGGCTCAGCGCCTGTTCCACGAGCCGGTGCGGGATCGGCGCGTTGCGCGGGAGCCCGGCCAGTTCGGCGCTCCAGCGGTCGACGTAGAACGTCAGCGGTCGAAGTTGCGGGAGCGCCGGGACGTGAATCTGCCGGTACAAGTCGGCGACGATCCGGCACGCCTCGAGGTCGGGGACTCCGGTCAGGTCGGCGTCACCGAGCCGTTCGAGGAGCAGCGCGCGGTGGTGCGGGTCGGCGCTGAGCAGGCGGACGGCGCCGTCGCCACCCCAGCGCCGCAACGCCAGATGCTCGTGCTCGGATTCGTCGTCGGGGAAACTGAGCTTGAGCACGGCGGGCGTGCCGGTCGAGGAGCGGACCGGCAGTACCAGCGAGCAGTAACCGTGCGTGGCCGGGCCATCGGGCCGAAGCTGCCACTGCGCGAAGAGGTCACGGGTCAGCCGGGGCAGCGAATCGATCCATGCCGCCCATTGCGGCCCGCGTCCGGCCATCGCCCGCACCCCGGCGGGGAGGTCGGTCACGTGTCGGGTTCGTCGGGATGCTCGGTGGGGGGCTCGTTGGGTGGGGCAGGCTTGTTGAGCCAGTCCTTGAGCCG
This sequence comes from Mycolicibacterium rhodesiae JS60, assembly GCA_000230935.2. Classification (GTDB taxonomy): domain Bacteria; phylum Actinomycetota; class Actinomycetes; order Mycobacteriales; family Mycobacteriaceae; genus Mycobacterium; species Mycobacterium rhodesiae_B. The sequence continues at coordinate 241,694 of AGIQ01000002.1, read as the reverse complement.
AAACAGCTGGCTGGCCACGATACCGAGGCCCACCAGCAGCAGGCCGACGACGATCCAAATGGTCATCACCGTCGAGCCTACGCACGCGTGTGGCCGCTGAGCGGATCAGCGGCCTATTGTGGCCCGAGTGTCCGAGCCGTCCGTCGCCCAGGTGCGCGCGCTGCGCGCCCGCCTCGACGCACTGACGATCCGCGACGCCAGCCGGCTGGGGCGGCGGCTGAAGTCCCTGCGCGGGGATGTCGCGGCGGGCACGTTGCAGAAGCTCGCGGAAGAGTTCGCCACTGCCGAGGCGCTGATCGCCACCCGCACCGCCGCCGTTCCGGCGATCAGCTACCCCGACCTCCCGGTCAGCGATCGCCGAACCGAGATCGCCGCGGCCATCAGCGAGAACCAGGTTGTGGTCATCGCCGGCGAGACCGGCTCGGGCAAAACCACGCAGCTGCCCAAGATCTGTCTGGATCTCGGTCGCGGAATCCGGGGGACCATCGGCCACACCCAGCCGCGCCGGCTGGCGGCACGCACGGTAGCCCAGCGCATCGCCGACGAACTGGGCAGCCCGCTGGGTGAGACGATCGGCTACACGGTGCGGTTCACCGATCAGGCCAGCGACCGCACGCTGGTCAAACTGATGACCGACGGCATCCTGCTCGCCGAGATCCAGCGCGACCGGCGGCTGCTGCGTTACGACACGCTGATCCTCGACGAGGCACATGAGCGCAGCCTCAACATCGACTTCCTGCTCGGTTATCTGCGCGAATTGTTGCCTCGCCGACCTGACCTCAAGGTGATCGTCACCTCCGCGACGATCGAGCCGCAGCGGTTCGCCGCACACTTCGCCGGAGCGCCCATCGTCGAGGTGTCCGGGCGCACGTATCCGGTGGAGATCCGGTACCGGCCGCTGGAAGTACCTGTGGTGGAAGAAGATTCGGACGATCCCGACGACCCGGACCACGAGGTCGTGCGCACCGAGATCCGCGATCAGACCGAGGCGATCGTCGATGCTGTCCGCGAATTGGAGGCCGAACCGCCCGGCGACGTGCTGGTGTTCCTGTCCGGAGAGCGCGAGATCCGGGACACGGCCGAAGCCCTGCGCGATCTGAAGAACACCGAAGTGCTTCCGCTGTATGCGCGGCTGCCGACGGCCGAGCAGCAGCGAGTCTTCCAGCCCTCGCGCACCGCGAGGCGAATCGTGTTGGCCACCAACGTTGCCGAGACCTCGCTGACCGTGCCGGGCATCCGGTATGTCGTCGATCCCGGCACCGCGAGGATCTCGCGCTACAGCCGGCGCACCAAGGTGCAGCGACTGCCGATCGAACCCATCTCGCAGGCCTCGGCGGCCCAGCGGGCCGGCCGGTCCGGACGCACCGCCCCCGGGGTGTGCATCCGGCTGTACTCCGAGGAGGACTTCGCGACGCGGCCGCGCTACACCGACCCGGAAATCCTGCGCACCAACCTGGCTTCGGTGATCCTGCAGATGGCGGCGCTGCACCTCGGTGACATCGAGAGCTTCCCCTTTCTCGATCCGCCCGAACAGCGCAGCATCCGCGACGGTATACAGCTGCTGCAGGAATTGGGCGCCTTCGATTCGGCGGGCGTGCTCACCGATATCGGCCGCCGGCTGGCGCAATTGCCGGTCGATCCGCGGTTGGCCCGGATGATCGTGCAGGCCGACACCGAGGGTTGCGTGCGCGAGGTACTGGTGCTGGCCGCGGCGCTGTCGATTCCCGACCCCCGGGAGCGCCCCGTCGACCGGGAGGAAGCGGCCCGGCAGAAGCACGCCAGGTTCGCCGATGAGCACTCGGACTTCGTGTCGTTCCTCAATCTATGGCAATACCTTCGAGAGGAGCGGAAAGCCCGATCCGGCAGCGCATTCCGGCGTATGTGCCGCGAGGAGTTTCTGCACTACCTGCGCATCCGGGAATGGCAGGATCTGACGGGCCAGCTGCGCAGCATCGCCCGTGATATCGGAATCCGGGAATCCGACGACCCCGAACCCGCCGATCCGGCCCGGGTACACGCTGCTCTGGTCGCCGGGCTGCTGTCGCATATCGGCCTGCGGGAAGGGGATTCGCGAGACTACACCGGTGCGCGCAACTCCAGGTTCGTGCTCGCGCCGGGGTCGGTGCTGACCAAACGGCCGCCGCGCTGGATCGTGGTCGCCGACCTGGTGGAGACCAGCAGGCTGTACGGGCGCATCGCGGCCCGCGTGGAGCCCGAGATGGTCGAGCGGGTGGCCGGGCATCTGGTGGCGCGCACCTACAGTGAGCCGCATTGGGATGCCAAGCGCGGCGCGGTCATGGCTTTCGAGCGGGTGACGCTCTACGGGCTGCCACTGGTGCCGCGCCGACGGGTCGGGTACGCCACCGTCGACCCGGTGGTATCCCGCGAACTGTTCATCCGTCATGCACTCGTGCAGGGGGAGTGGCAGACACGCCACCACTTCTTCGCCGACAATGCACGGCTGCGCGACGAGTTGGCGGAATTGGAGGAGCGGGCCCGCCGCCGCGACCTGCTCGTCGGTGACGATGAGATCTATGCGCTGTACGACAACAGGATTCCGCCACAGGTGGTTTCGGCGCGACACTTCGACGGCTGGTGGAAGAAACAGCGGCACCGCACGCCGGAGTTGCTGACCTTCACGCGCGAGGATCTGCTGCGCGTCGACGACGAGGATGCCGAGCGGCCGGACAGCTGGCAGGCCGGGGACCTGTCCCTGCCGCTGACCTACCGATTCGAGCCCGGTGCGTCCGACGACGGGGTGACCGTGCACATTCCGGTGGGGGTGCTGGCCCGCCTCGGCGGTGACGAGTTCGGCTGGCAGGTACCGGCATTGCGCGAGGAGTTGGTGACCGCGTTGATCCGGTCCCTGCCGAAAGACCTGCGGCGCAACTTCGTTCCCGCTCCCGATACCGCTCGGGCGGTGCTCGCCTATATCGAGGCGGGCCGAGAGCCGCTCCTGGAGGCGTTGCAGCGCGAATTACACAGACGTACCGGTATTTTGGTGCCGATCAATGCGTTTGCACTGGACAAGCTGCCCGCCCACCTGCGGGTGACTTTCGCCGTCGAAGCAGCGGACGGCACCGAGGTGGCTCGCGGCAAAGACCTCGAAGTGCTGCAGCGCCAACTGGCCGGCTCGGCGCGGCAGGCGGTGGCCGACGCGGTTGCCGGCGACGTGGAACGCAGCGGTCTTCGCGCCTGGCCCGACGATCTGGACCGGCTGCCGAACAGCGTAGAACGCACCGTGAGCGGCCATCTCGTCCGGGGTTACCCGGCTTTGGTGGACACCGGAACTGGAGTGGATGTGCGCGTGTTCACCACCACCGCCGAACGCGATGCGGCGATGAAGGCCGGAATCAGACGCCTGCTGAGGCTGGCGGTGCCGTCCCCGGTGAAATCGCTGGAGAAGGCGCTGGATCCGCGTACGCGCCTGGTCTTGGGGGCAAACCCGGACGGGTCGCTGGCCGCCCTGCTGGACGACTGCGCCGATGCGGCGATCGACTTCCTGACGGCGCAACCGGTATGGACCAAAACGGAATTCGCGGAGCTGCGGGACCGGGTGGCCGCGGCGCTACCGTCGACCACGCGCGACATCGTAGGCCGTGTGCAGAAGGTTCTGGAAGCCCTGCAGGAGGTGGAGTTGGCCCTGCCGGGCAGGCCGTCGGCGGCGCAGGCCGACGCGGTCGCCGATATCCGCGAGCAGCTGCGAAATCTCGTCCCCAGCCAGTTCGTCACTGTGACCGGTGCCACGCGTCTGGCGGACTTGACCCGGTACCTGACCGCGATCAGCCGTCGGCTCGACCGGCTGGCGCAGGCCCCGCAGGCCGACCGCGAACGGCTGCAGCGGGTGCGCGCCGTTGAGGATGCCTACACCGACCTGCTGCACGCACTGTCGCCCACCCGCGCCGCCGCAGCCGATGTGCGCGATATCGCATGGCAGATAGAAGAATTCCGGGTCAGCCTGTGGGCTCAGCAACTGGGCACCCCCAGGCCGGTCAGCGAACAGCGCATCTACCGCGCGATCGACGCCGTACTGTCCTGAATGAGAAATGCAAGAGGGGCACCCGAATCGGGTGCCCCTCCGATGGAGTCCGTTGGGGATTAACGGCTTCCATGCACCGTGGTGTCCACCTGCGGCGCGGTCGCCGTCGGGTGAATGTCATTGACCCAGTCGTTGTGACCGAGGTCGGCCTGCGCGGGTGCGGCGAAGCCGAGAACCGCGGCGGTCATAGCGCCTGCGATAGCGGTGGTGATGGCGTACTTCTTCATGTCCAATTCCCTCTTCCGTGGCGGCCGGAGTGGATTTCCATGCCGCTGACATGTCCCAACGCCGCCGCGGGGTCCGGTAATTCCGCTGGCAGCAGATGATCGCCGGTTGGCAGGAATTGAGCTGTGTCCACCGATCGGGGGACATCGATTTCCACCCGGTCATCCACCGGCTGCCGGACATACATCGCCCCGCAGATGCGAGATCGTTTAACCACTGGCGAAGCGTGAAGGCCGAACAGACAAGTCACAGACGACAAAGAGGATATGACCACCATGACCACCATGACCTGGATGAAGCGACTGGCCGCCGGTAGCGCACTCGCCGCGGGCTCCGCACTGTTCGCCTTCGGTTCGGCCGCCGACGCCCTCGCTGAGACCAGCCCGTTCAGCGGCGGACCCAACTTCCATCAGCCCACCCAGCACGAGACCTTCCCCGGTCAGCACAATTTCCCCGTGCCCGGATCGATCGAGCACCACCACCATCAGTGGCGGCACGCCGGCTGAGTGCCCACCGATCCCCGCAGGCCCGACAGTTTGTCAGCCGCGGCTCCTAGCATGGGGCGATGCCCACGCCGAAGACGAAGCCCGTCGACCTGGTCCTTGCCGGCGGCGGAGTGAAGGGCATCGGCTTGGCCGGTGCCGTGGTCAAGCTGATGGAGGCCGGGTACCGGGCCTACCGCGTCGCAGGTTCGTCAGCAGGCTCGATCGTCGGCTCGATCGTCGCCGCGGCCGCCAGGAACGACCAGCTGACGCCGCAGGAGGTCAGGGATCTCACCCTGAGCATCGACTACCGCAAGTTCCTGGACCCCGGCCCGGTCGAACGCCTCCCGCTGCTCGGGCCCTCGTGGGCGATCCTGCAGGGCACCGGCATCTACCAGGGTGACTACGCCCACGATTTCATCGCCGATCAGCTGGCCGATCTCGGTGTCAGCACCTTCGGGGACCTGCGGCTCGATGACGACGAGCTGCCCCCCGAGCAGCGCTACCGGCTGGTGGTGACCGCTGCCGACGTGACGACCGGCCAATTGGTCCGGCTGCCGTGGGATTACCGCCGGCTCTACGGGCTGGATCCTGACGAGCAGTCGGTGGCCGACGCGGTGCGCGCGTCGATGTCGATTCCGTTCTTCTTCCGGCCGGTCACGCTGACCAGCGCGGCCGGCCGCGAGTCGACGCTCGTCGACGGCGGGCTGCTGTCGAACTACCCCATCGATTCGCTGGACCGCGCCGATGGCAAGAAACCCCGCTGGCCGACCCTCGGAGTGACGCTGCTACCCGACCTGCCCCAGCACAACGACAAGGTGATACCCGCGTTGGCCCCGCTGCGGCACTTCGGCGGACCCAGCCTGCTCGAGGACGTCATCACCACGATCCTGGTCGGCCGCGATCAGGCCTACCTGAACCTGCCGTGGGTGAGCTGCCGGACCATCCGGGTGGACTCGACGAATGTCGGGGTGCTGGATTTCCAGATCAACCAGCGCGAGATCGATGCCCTCTACGCAACGGGTTACGACGCCGCCACGACGTTCTTGACGACGTTCAGCGAGCGGGACTGCCTCGAACGATTCCGCCTACCGTCTTAGGCTCAGACAGGTGGTGCCCGACGATTCCGACCGCCTGTCCGCCGATGACGCGCGCATCCTGGGCCTCGAGTCGGCATCGATCACCGGCCACACCCTGAAACTGGTCGTCCTCGAACCCGGTGCGGAACTGGACGTCGAGGCCTTACGGGAAGCGGTGACCGAACGGCTAGCCAGCCAGCCGCGGGCCACCCATCGGGTCGACACCTCGGGGCCCGAACCGCGATGGGCGCCGGCCACCGACTTCGACATCCGCGAACATGTGCGGCGGCGGGCGGAGGCGCAGTGTCTCACGACCGCAGATCTGTGGCGGATCGTCAGCGGACTGATGTCTCAGCATCTCGACCGCAGCAGGCCGTTGTGGTCATTCGACCTCATCGGGCCACTGGCCGATGGACGCGAAGCCATCGCGGCGCGCATCCACCACGCGATGGCCGACGGGATTGCCGGGGTGCGCTTTCTGAATTCGGTGCTGTTCGACGCCGCTGGTGAGGCGGATGGCCGGCCGGCAAGGCGTCCGGGACAACATGATTCACCCAAGCTGACGCCGCTGGAGGAAGCATGGCGGATGCCGGCCGCCCTCATGCGCGAGCTGGGCCACCCCGATGATTACGCACCGTTCGACCGGCCCGTCACCATTGCCCGCGAGCTGGCATTCGCGGTAGCCCCGCTGGCCGACTTCAAAGCGATCGGAGCGTCGCGACCCAACGCCGCCACCGTGAACGACGTTCTGCTGGCGGTGGTCGCCGGTGCACTGCGTCGCTGGCTGGGTGAGGACGGCGCGCGCGATCTGCGCGCACAAATCCCGGTGAGTCTGCATCACCGCGATGAGGCCGCCGGGGATCTGTCCAATCGGGATTCCTTCCTCAACATCGATCTGCCACTGGCAGTGGCTGATCCGCTGCGGCGGCTGGACCGGATCAGTACCGAGACGCGCGAGCGCAAGCGCCTCGATGACGCTGACGAGATGTACGACCTGTTTCACGCCCTCGGCTGCGTCAAGCGCATCGGTGCGCTGGCCCAGCGGCTGGCGGGGAGCTCACACGAGTTCAGCCTGTCGATCTCCAACGTCCCTGGACCGCGTGAACCGGTTCAGGTCGCCGGCCGCCGGGTGCAGCACCTGTTCTCCTCGTCGGAGCCGGCCGCGCATCACGCTCTTCGGATCTCGGCGATCTCCTGCGCAGGCGACATCGGCATCGGCCTGTGCACCGATCCGACCGCACTGCCGGACATCGCCTCGCTGGCCGGCTGCGTGGAGGCCGCCTATGACGAGTTGCGTTCGGCGGCGGGGATCTGACGGCAGGCGCCCAGGAGCGCGCCGAAGCTGTCGTCGTCTGTTTCGTCGGCGGGCACCGGCAAGTTGATGCCCGTGCACAGCCCCGAATACCATCGCGCCAGCACCTCGGGAATCTCATCGTAGGTGCCCTGCGGCACAATCTGATTCATGACTTCGTCGGTGAGAACTGTTGGTAAATCGTCCCATTCTGAGCGGTGCGCCATCGCGCTGAGCGAGGCGCCCACGTCAGCCAGGCCGAAATCCTCCAGCTGCCGTCGGTATGCCGGTGTGCTGTAGAGGAATGCCAGCTCTGATCGCCGCTGTTCGCGTAACGCGTCGACGGCGTCACGGGTGGCGGCCGTCATGACATGAGGGTTTGCGACGACGGCCGGTCGTGCGCGACCGCTGCGTGCGGCGCCCTCGGCCAGGGCGGGCAGGGTTCGAGATCTCAGCACGACCGGGTGTGAGTTGGTCGGATGGCAGACGAAGCCGTCAGCCAGTTCGCCGGCCATCGCGCACATCCGCGCGTTCACGGCGCCGGTCCAGATCTGCGGGGCCGGATGATCGAGCGGTCCCGGGTTGAAATAGGGCTGGAGTCGTTCGAATCGATAGTGCGGCCCGGCGTAGTCGAGTTTCGCGCCGCTCTGGAAGCACGCGAAGATCGCGCGCAGCGCGCGGATGTAGTCGGCGAGGCGGGCCACCGGCTCGGACCACTGGGCGGAGAACCGGCCGACGATGTTGCCGCGCACCTGCGAGGCGATACCGAGCTGAAACCGTCCACCCGAGTACTTCACCAGATCCCATGCGGCATACGCGGTGATCATCGGGCTACGCGGGAAGGCCAGCACCATGGAAGTGCGCACGGTCACCCGCTCGGTGTGCTGCAGGGCCAGCGCGGCAACGGTGAAGGGATCGTGGATGGTCTCGGAGATGTGGATGACGTCGAACCCGAGACGTTCGGCTCGCGCCGCCCACGGACCGATTTCGCTGGGGCCCATCGTGGCTGGCGCGGAGGTCACCAGTTCCATCGTGGTCATCGGGCCAGCCCGTCGACGATCAGTGAGGTGGTTTGCTCGACCCACTGCTGATCGAGCTGGCGTTCGTTGGCCAATGCCATCATGACCGTGCCGCCGATGGTGTCCAACAGGATGCGCGCGTCGACGCGGGGGGCTGCACGTCCAGCTGCGGCGGCCTCGTCGAGAAACTGTTGCAGCCGAACGTAAGTACTGCCCTGAAGCCGGCCGAGCAGTCGTGCCGAGAGGCCCGGTTCGGCAGGCAGCTCGGCCATCAGCCCCGACATCGCCGTGTGGACGGCCGGGCTGCTGAACAGCTCGATGCTGGACTGCAGGAGTCCACGGATCGCAGATGCGACGTCACCGGTCAGCGGAAGCTCGGCACCGGGCGGCGTCGGGAACACCGCTTCGTAGACGAGTTCCAATTTGGTCGGGAACCGCCGGTACACGGCGGGCGGGTTGGCGCCCGCGCGCGCGGCGACCAGCGGAATGGTCAGTCGCGCATAGCCGATCTCGTCCAGCAGCTCGACGGTGGCGCGCAGGACCGCGTCGTCGATACGGCTGTCCCGGGGCCGCCCTTGCGGGCGCAGCTTCTTCGTTGACTCCATTACGTTAAGACCGTAACGTATTCCGACGTTCGGGGCTATCCATCCCCCCGGCCGGGAGGTGGCCAGCATCGCAATCGAGACACCGCCTCGGCCGGCGCCCATCCGGGCCATGAATGCGGCCTACCGCGGCGCCCGGCGCCTAGGCCGCCGCCCACTGACGCTGCGCACGGCCGCGCTGATGGACCGCGCAATACGCAAGGCAGGAGGCCTGACCGATTTCGGCGACCCACGTTTCGAAGCGGGCCTTGATCGTTTGATCGCCTCGCTGGAAGACGAGGACCGGCTCAACGGCTTCGGCCGGGTGCTGGCCGGCGCCCACCTGTCCAACCTGCTTCGGCAGCGGCTTCTGTTGACCGAACATGTCCGCCAGCACCCGGAGATTCGCGAAGAGAAGATCCAGCGCCCGATCTTCATCATCGGAGCGCCGCGCACCGGCACCACGGTCACCCACCATCTGCTCAGCCAGGACAGCGGATTCCGCTACCCGCTCACCTGGGAATGCGACGAACTGCACCCACCGCTGGACCCGGCGACCATGGACCACGACCCCCGAATCACACGCAGCGAAAAGCAGATTCGCCGCGCTCTGACGATGGCGCCCAACCTGGATGCCGCCCATCCGGTCGGCGCCTGGGAGGCCCAGGAGTGCGCGCTGCTGCACGCCTATGCCTTCCACAGCGACACCTTCCATGTGATGTTCAACTGCCAGGGCTATGCGCGCTGGCTGACCGAGCAAGACCTGCGCTGGGTGTACGAGGAACAGAAGCTGTTGTTGCAATACATGCAGAGCGGCGGGCTTCGGCCGGCGACCAGCTGGTTGCTCAAGACGCCGCCGCACATGGAGAACATCCACAACATCCTGGCCGTGTTTCCCGACGCCCGGTTCGTCACCACCTACCGCGAACCCACCGAGATCGTCGCCTCCGGCTGCAGCCTGGCCGGCACGGTCTTCCACATGGCTGTCGATGACCCCGACTGGCACGACCACGGCCGCTTCATGCGCTGGCGGACCATCAGGATGCTCGAACGCAACGTCGAATTACGCAGCCAGTACGCCGATCTCGCCGACCGATTCGTCGATTTCCCGATGCAACGCATGGTGACCGATCCGCTGGCATGCGTCGAGGAGATCTACGACCGCTTCGGGATCGAGCTCACCGAATACAACCGGGCCAAGATGAGCCGATTCGTCGACGAACGCGGGATGGCCAGCCGCAAACCCCATGTCTATCGGGCCGAGGATTATGGGCTCGATATCGCGGAACTTTGGCCGCAACTGCAGTTCTACCGTGACTTCTACGGATTCGAGGACACCCGGGGATGACGATCGACGGATTGCGCACCGCATGGCGGAGATTCAACGATCTCAACGACGAGCTTCTCGAACTTGCGCTGGCCGACGGTGATCTCGACGAGGGATCGTCGGCCACGCTGTTGGCCCGCCTGGTCGGGCATATCCAGTACATGGGACTGCTCCTGAGCAGCGACCCGGCCCGGCCGACGTTGATCAATACCCAATATTCGCCCTGGAATTGGGGCCATTCGAATCCCGACACCCTCTATCTGTCGGCGCGTATCGACGATGTCCACGACTACCGGGTGTCCGGCACGCTGGGGTCGGTATCGCAGACCACGTTCGGTGTGTACACCGGCAAGGACGATCAGGCCACCGCGGTCAAGGTGCTCGCCGACGACCTCGACGTCGCGGACGACGGGACGTTCGAGATCTTCTTCTGCCGAGAACAGCGCGGCACGAACTGGTTTGAACTGCCGCAGGGGGCCGACTCGTTCTGCGCCTACCAGACCTACGGCGACTGGGACCGCGAGGCCAAGGGCGCCATCCGCATCGAATGCCTCGGTGACGCTGCGCCCGCGGAGCCGCAGTCGCTGAGCGCATCGGTCGAGGCGTTTGACGCACACCTCGACGCGTCGCGAGAGTTATTCACCATGTGGATCAAGGACATTCCGTCGCGAGTGTTCGGGGCGCTGCCGAAGAATGTCGCGATCCCACCGATGCAGCCGCCCTCGGCGATGGCCGGCGCATGGTTTGTGCCGGTCGCCTGGGAGCTCGCGGAGGATCAGGCGCTGGTGATCGACTACCAGATCCCCGCCGGCAGTCCGTATGTCGGCATCTGCCTGACCGACCGGTGGAGCGCGATGATCGACATCGAGACCCGCCAGACGAGCCTGAACATCGGCCAGTCCGAGATCACCGACGGTCACGTCCGGATTCTGCTGTCCACTAACGACTTCGGCGTCCCCAACTGGCTGGATGCTCGTGGTTACCGCGGTGGAGTGGTCACCTGGCGGGCCACCACACCGACCCAGCCGACTGCGCCCGTTGTCACCGTGATCGGCACCGACGAGATCGACCGGTACTTCGATCCGGCACACCGCCTGACCCCGGCCGAACGCGCCGTCGCCCTGGCTAAACGCCAACGGCATTTTGCCGACCGCAACACGCCGTGAGGAATGCCGATCACGCAGGCGGGGCAGATCCTGTCCGCTGGTCAGGCAGCGTTCGGAAATTCGATGTCGATATGTAGTTGGTTGCCCTGCAGACGGTCTGGCGTGGGCTTCCACCCGACGTACGTCAGGTACACCCCGATGAGGGCCATCACGACGAAGCCGGCGGTCCAGGCGGCGGTCGCCCCGATCATCCGATCAGCCAGGGAGGCGAAGACATCTGGAAAGGCGATGAGAACGAGTCCGCGTACCACCAGCAGCCACCCGAGCACCGAGATGACGATTGCAGCGAGCCCACGCCAGATTTGGTGGAATGCAACGATGGCGATTCCACCGGCCAGGATGAAGGCCCCCGTCACCCACGGCCATACGGCACTCGCCGTGAACTCCGACAACAATTGCGGCATCTCCGCCGCGCGCGCCAAGCCTACGACCGGGATGAGTGTGAAGAACGGCCCCAGAACCCGGGCGAACATCCGGGTGCGGTGTTGAGGTTGGGTGTTCATGATTTTCTCGATTCATGATTCGACCATCATGAGATCCACTGATCTCATGATCAATAGGGCCACAACGCAAGCGCAAGCGACATAGGCCAAAGGTCCGCTGGTCGCGGCCGAAAGTCCTCAGCGTCCGACGGTGTCCCCCGATCGGCGGACACCGGATTCATCACGGCGATAGCCCGGTCACCCGACAGACATCGGGTCCCGCGTCCGCGATTCTTGTCTCACCCGGCAAACCGGGTGAAGCACGAAGAGAACGAGCACAGACATCATGACCGTCACGACCACCAACACCTCGACCACAATCTGGTTCAAGCGCATTGCCGCTGGTGCGATCCTGGCCACCGGCTCCGCGCTGGCCGCCCTGGGTGTCGCACCCGACAGCTTTGCCGACGCGACCGGCCCCAACATGAGCCACCCCGCGCCGCACCCGGCGTTCCCTGGCCAGCACAACCAGCCGGTTCCCGGCTCCTCGATCCATCACCACCACCAGTGGAATCGCCATCGCGGCTGACGAAATACGCGATTTCGGCGCGTTTTCCGCCGCTGGCCCTCTTTGCCAGGCTGGTTGTGAGTCAATTTGCAGCCAGTTTTGGGAGGGTGTGTGTCGATCACTGCGGGGTTCAGTCCGGCCGAGATTCGTGAGCTTGTCGTTGAGTATCAGTTGGTGCCGCACGGGCAGAAGGGGCCGTGGCTTGCTGCGCAGGGGATCTCGAACCGGCAGTTCAGACGGTGGCAAGCCGCGGTGTTCGACGGTGATCTCGACCTGGGCCTGATTCCGCGAGAGGGTGTCGGTATGACAGTTCCCCCGGCCAAACGCAGAGCGATGGCCAAAGCCGAGGAGGCCCAGCAGCGGCGCGATGAGGCCGAACTGGCTCGGCTACGAGCGCGGGTGCGCCAGCTGGAGGCCACGAATGAGGCGTTGGGAAAAGCTATCGGGCTCTTGCACGAGCTGAACGTGCCCGGGCCCGACACCGCCCCGACGATCACCGATCTCGACGATTCCTCGACCGCGAAAACGGACTCGTCACCGAGCTGACCGCCGCGATCGGATCGCAGCGCCGCGCGTTGGCAATGATCGCGTTGTCACGCTCGAGCTGGCACTACCGGTGGCATCCGCGGACGCGGGTGGCTGATCCGTTGCCGCAAAAGGATCGGGCCTACCCCTCGCGCATCCACGCTGCTGAGCGGGCGGTCATCCAAGCCAAGATCATCGCCGGCTGGCGGGCCGGGGGATCGGTCGACCAGTCGTTCGCCACGGCCTGGGATGACGGTGTGCTGCTGGCCTCGCGCCGGTCGTGGTGGCGCATCGCTGCGGCGATCGAGGATCAAAGTGTCCGTCCAATCGCTCCGACGCGTGCCAAGAACAAGGCGCCCCGTGCGGCACCGGTGCTCAAAGCAACCGCACCACAACAGATCTGGAGTTGGGACATCACCGACCTACGTACCCCGTGGCGAGGTGTGGCCTACAAGGCCTACTCGATCATCGACATCTACTCCCGCAAGATCGTGGGTTGGCGCGTCGAGGAACGCGAATGCGACGAGCTGGGCGTCGACATGTTCACCACGGCGATCGCCACTTACGGCCCACCGGCGGTGGTGCAGGCCGATTCCGGGCCGGCGATGCGCTCCACCGACCTCAAGGACCTGCTCGCCGACCTCGGGATCGGTCAGACCCACAACCGGCCCCACGTCAGCAATGACAACCCGTTCTCCGAATCAGAGTTCCGCACCATGAAATACCGGCCCAACTACCCTGGCGTCTTCGACGACCTGCAGGCAGCACGGAACTGGGTCAGCACCTACGTCTCCTGGTACAACACCCACCACCGCCACAGCGGCATCGCCTTATTCACCCCCGACGAGGTCCACAACGGAACATGGACACAGCAGTGGCACCACCGCGACCAGGTTCTACAGGCCTACTACGACACCCACCCCGAACGATTCCGCACACGCCCACACACCAAAAAACCCAGCCCCGTAGTCGGCATCAACCTCCCCACCGAAAACGACACCGACCGACTCCACGCAGCTTGACAACGCCCGTAGGCGAACGAAAACGCGCCGAAATCGCTAGACCGGCAGGCCGTCGGCCACCCTCGTGCCGCCCTCGGCGCTCGCTTCGTCCAGAACGAGATCGGCGACCCGGGACCGGTGCTGCTCGGCGGTGCCCAGCAGCGCGGCATCGGTGGCGGCACGCTTGAAGTACAAGTGCGCCTGGTGTTCCCAGGTGAATCCGATCCCGCCATGCACCTGAATGGTGTCGGCCGCGATGTGACTCAGCGCTGCCGAGGCAGTGGCCTGGGCGATGCTGACGGCAAGGGTCGGATCGTCGGAGCCGTCGGACAGCGCCCACACCGCGTGATACGCGGTGGAGCGAGCGTGCTCGAGGTCCACCAGCATGTCGGCTAGTTTGTGCTTGATCGCCTGGAACGAGCCGATCTGCCTGCCGAACTGCAACCGCGACTTGGCGTACTCGACGGACAGGTCGAGCAGATGCTGTGCGGCACCGACCTGTTCGACAGCCAGCAGCGCCGAGCCCACCTGCAGAGCGTGGGTGATCACCCGCTGCGCTTCCTCGGGGCCGGCCAGCAGCCGGGCGGGGGAGTCGGCGAAGGTGATCGTGGCCTGCGGACGGGTCAGGTCCAGGGTCATCAGCGGTGTGCGCTCGGTGCCCTTGGCGTCCACCGCGTACAGCCCGATTCCGTCAGGACTCGTTGCCGCAACCAGGATTTCGTCGGCAGCGGAACCGTCGACCACTCGTTCGACGGTGCCGGTGACGGTGTCACCGCCGGCCGTCACCGTCACGGTCGCCGGATCGAACGCACCGGCTTTGTCGGCGACGGCGAAGGCCGCGGTGCGGGTGCCCGCCACGAGTTGGGCCAGCAACTCGTCGCGCGCCGGGCCGGCCGGGCTGGCCACCAGTGCGGGAACGGCAAGGTACACCGTGCCGAAAAGCGGACCGCAGGCCAGGGTGGCACCGAACTGCTCCACCGCCACGGCCTGGTCGACCAGGGAGCCGCCGACACCACCGTCGGCTTCGGGCACCGACAGCCCGAGCACGCCGAGCTCAGCACCGAGCCGGTTCCACACTGCGGTGTCGAACGGGACCGGGGACTCCATCAACCGGCGGACTGTCTCCTCGTCGAAGTTGTCAGCGCAGAACTTGCGCACGGCGGCGCGCAAATCGTTCTGCTCCTCGGTAAAGGTGAACTCAGCCACGGGGAATCTCCTTCCAGGGCATGCCCGCATCGGCGCGTAGATCACCGGGCAGGCCCAGTACCCGCTCGCCGAGGATGTTGCGCATCACCTCGGTGGTGCCGCCCTCGATGGTGTTGGCGCGGCTGCGCAAGTACCGCTGCTGGATCGGCCCGCGCCAGTCGCCGGCGTCGCCGGAACCGTCGGCCAATGCGTAGCTGTCATACAGAATGCCTTCGGGCCCAAGCAGATCCATGCACCATTCGTAGATGTGCTGATTGAGCAAGGCGCCGACCAGCTTGCCGACCGAGGCCTCGGGGCCAGGGCCGCCGGAGGTGGCCGAGGCGCGGGAGCGCTCCGAGGTGAGCCGCTGGGCTTCCGAACGTAACCACAACTGCGCCAACCGATCCCGCAGCACCGGGGTGTGCAGGTCGGGGCGGGAGACCCACAGGGTGACGGCGTCTTTGATGGTGCCGCTGCCGCGTCGGCTGCCGCTGGCGCCCAGGGCGCTGCGCTCGTTCATCAGGGTGGTCATCGCCACGTTCCAGCCGTTACCGACCGCGCCGAGGCGGTGCCTGTCGGGAATACGGGCGTCGGTCAGGTAGACCTCGTTGAACTCGGCCTGCCCGGTCATCTGGCGAAGCGGGCGGGTCTCAACGCCGGGGGCGTGCATATCGAGCACGAAGTAGGTAAGGCCCTTGTGCTTGGCGACGTCGGGGTTGGTGCGCGCGAGCAGCAGACCCCATCGGGCCCGGTGCGCCAGGCTGGTCCACACCTTCTGGCCGTTGAGCACCCACTCGTCGCCGTCGGGCACGGCGGTTGTGGCCAGGCCGGCCAGATCGGAGCCGGCGCCGGGCTCGGAGAACAGCTGGCACCAGATGTCCTCGGTGGTGGCCAGCGGGCGCAGCAGCGCTTTCTTCAGTTCCTCGGACTGGGCGTGCTCACGCACGGTGGGGGCGGCCATGCCGTACCCCATCGGGTTGAGGCCCAGCGGCACCGGGCCGCCGGCACCCTGCAGGATCCGGTCGGCGACGGCCTGTAGGCCCCGGGACAGGCCAAGCCCGCCCAGGCCCTCGGGGAAATGGATCCAGGACAACCCGGCGTCATAACAGGCGCCGAGGAATTCCGGAATCGGGACACTCTTCGGGTCGTGGTCTGCCACGACCCGCCGGGCCAGGTCTTCGACCCGCTCGGCATCAGCGACGGTGCTCATTCCGACACGATAGGGAACCCGCTGTTGTCAGTTGTTGGCAGGTGTCAAGTTTTTGCGCTGGGTCACATAACGCTGCAAAACGGTGACACGATACTGGCGTGGACGGCTGTGGGGACGGCGGCGGTGCGGTGGCAGCCGCGGGACCGTTGTGTCGATCGTGCGGGGCGCAGCTGCCGCCGGACTCACGATTCTGCAACCGGTGCGGTGTGCCAGTCACGCCAGCCGCAACCGCCGCGGAGTACAAGCAGGTGACGATCATGTTCGCCGATGTTGTGCGTTCGATGGACATCGCCGCAACCGTCGGTCCGGAGCGGCTGCGCGAGATCATGGCTGATCTGGTTGGGCGGTGTTCAGAGGTGGTGCAACGCTATGGCGGCACTGTAATCAGTTTTACCGGCGACGGGATCATGGCGGTCTTCGGTGCGCCGGTGGCCTTGGAGGACCATGCCATTCGGGCTTGCCTTGCGGCGCTGGGTATTCAAGCGGAGGCTGTCCGGTTGGCTGCCGTGGTCAGCGATCGCGACGGCCTTGGCTTTCAGTTGCGTGTCGGTCTCAATTCTGGTGAAGTGATCGCCGGGGAATTCGGTTCAACGTCGTTGGGCTACAAGGCCGTCGGCGAACAAGTCGGCCTGGCCCAGCGAATGGAGTCAGTGGCCCCGGCGGGCAGGGTCATGCTGAGCGCGTCGACCGCGCAACTTGTCGAGGACGTTGCGATTCTGGGCGAACCGGTGCTCGCTCGGATCAAGGGTGCCCAAACGCCGGTCCCTGCCCGCGTTCTGCTCGGCATGGGCGATGGGCACCACCCCATTTCACATGCGGAGTCGGTTCTGATCGGCCGACGCCGGGAGCTGTCCGCGGTTCGAAGTCTGCTGGAGCACTGCACCGGGGGAGACGGCGCGCTGGTGGGCCTGGTCGGCGCACCGGGCATTGGCAAGAGCCGGCTGGTGCGTGAGGTTATAGCGCTGGCTCGTCGGCGGGGTATGGCGGTGTTCACCGCGTTCTGTGAGTCCCACACCAGCCAGGTCCCGTATCACGCTGTGGCGCGGCTGCTGCGCTCTGCAACCGGTGTCGGGGGCCTGGATGCGCAGGCTGCCCGCGAGCGGGTGCGTGCCCAGCTTCCCTTGGCCCCGACCGAGGACGTACTGCTGCTTGACGAGTTGCTGGGCATCGCCGACCCGGAAATCTCGCGACCCACAATCGATCCGGATGCTCGTCGGCGGCGATTGACTGCCCTGGTGAATGGTGCGTCGCTAGCCCGTGCATCTCCAGCGGTTTATGTGGTCGAGGACGCGCACTGGATCGACGAGGCCAGCGAGTCGATGCTGGTCGACTTCTTCACGCCGATTGCGCAGTCGGCGTCGTTGGTGGTCGTGACCTACCGACCCGAATACGAGGGGATGCTCGCGCGGGTGCCAGGTGGGCAGACCATCGCGCTTGTCCCACTGACCGATTCGCAGATTTGCGATCTGGTCTCAGAGTTGCTTGGCACGGACTGGTCGGTCGCCCAGTTAGGCCGGACGATCGCTGGCCGGGCTGCGGGCAATCCCTTCTTCGTTGAGGAAATGGTGCGGGATCTGGCCGAGCGTGGTGTGCTACGCGGCGAGCCCGGCGCGTACACGTCGACTACCGACGTCGCTGAGGTGAAGGTGCCGGCGACGTTGCAGGCAACTATCGCGGCCCGCATCGACCGCCTCGATCCCCAAGCCAAGCGCACCTTGAGCGCGGCGGCGGTGATCGGCTCGCGTTTCGACCTCGACCTGCTGACCGTCCTGGGAATTGACCCCGTTGCCGGCGATCTGGTCGCCGCTCAGCTTGTCGACCAGGTGAGCTATACCCGTCGACCGGAGTATGTGTTCCACCATCCGCTGATCCGTACCGTGGCTTACGAGGCTCAGCTGAAATCGGATCGCGGTGAGCTTCATCGGCGCCTGGCCACAGCGATCCAAGAGCGCGGCCCGGAATCGATCGACGAGAACGCCGCCTTGATCGCCGGGCACTTGGAGGCCGCCGGCGACCTGAGCGCCGCTTACAACTGGCACATGCGTGCGGCCGGTTGGTTGGCCCGACGCGACATCGGCGCGGCTAGTGTCAGCTGGCAGAGCGCCCGCGACGTTGCTGACCGGCTCCCAGCTGAAGATCCGCGCCAGATTGCGCTGCGGATAGCGCCCCGCACCATGCTCTGTGCAACAAATTGGCTGGCCGGAGGCGGTGTCGACGATGCCGGCTTGGCGGAGCTGCGCAAGCTGTGCGCGATCAGCGGTGACCAGACTTCGTTCGCGATGGGCTTGACCGGGCTGATCTTGGCGTTGGCCGGACACAACCGCAACGACGAGGCAGCTCGGCTGGCCTCCGAATTGCTGGGGCTGCTCGATGCGATAGCTGACGCTGCCCTGACCGCCAGCCTGCTCCCGAGTGTGGTCTATCTCAAGTCTCAAGTCGGTGAGATGACCGAAGCCTTGCAGTTGGCGCAACGCTGCATCGATTTGGCGGCGGGCGATCCCACCAAGGGCCAGCTGCCAGCGGGGTCGCCATTGGCGCAGGCGACGATGATGAGAGGTCTCTCCAGGCTGTGCCTGGGCATCGAGGGCTGGCGCTCCGACGCGAACGAGGCTGTTGCGTTGGCTGCCGAGGCGGACCGCAGAAGTTATGTGTCGGCGGTGATGTACAAGTACGTCGTGGCGGTCCCGGTCGGCGCATTGTCCGTCGACGCGCTGGCCCTGCAGGAGACGGAAGAAGCGCTGCGGATAGCAGAGCAGGTTGGCGACGATCACACCGTGGCGTTGGCCTACCTCGTCCGAGGTGTGGTTCTGGTTCACCAGGGAGGCGCGCATCGACACGACGGATTGACCATGCTGGCCAATGGGCGTGAAATAGCGATGCAGAAGGAGATCACCCTGAACGCGCTGGCGGTTGTCGACCCCGAGATAGCAAGGGAGAGAGCGGGGAACGGCGATCTCGCAGGAGCCATCGAGTTGTCCCGGGCAGCCATCGACGACATGTTCAAACGTGGTGCAATGTTCTTGCGCGGGTTCGCGACCACGGTTCTGGTGGAAGCTTTGCTTGCCCGCGGTGTCGATGATGATCTGTTGGACGCTAAGGCGGCGATCGACCGATTGGCCAGGGTCCCCACTGAACCCGGCTTTGTCCTCCACGAGCTTCCGCTGTTGCGGCTGCGCGCGCTGGTAGCCCGCGCCGCCCACGATGAGAGCGGCTACCGCGACTACCGGGATCGCTACCGCGCGCTGGCCACATCGCTAGGCTTCGACGGCCACATCGCGGCGGCCGAGGCGATGCCTTGATGGGCCAGCTCTGGCGCCTCAGCGCGGCGACACTGCCACCCGTTAAGAGTGCCTGAACAAGCCGCGATTGTCCTGCAAACTCATCGCTTGCCTGGTAAGTGTCTACTGTTCGCCGGTAGGCCGGGGGTCGATGTGTCAGCAAAGCGTCCGACGCACCAAAGGGGTTCGCATCGGGACCGGGTACGTCGTCGTCAACCATATGCCTGGTTGGGTGCCGGGGCGTTGACCCTTGGGATGGCGGCAGCGCTGGCCAGCGGGTCGGGGACCGCGCAGGCCCAAGGCCATGCATCGTCGGATGGCTCGAAGCCGTCAACCGCAGCAGGCCCCGCCGCCAGACCGGGCGACGCCGTGAGTTCGCCACCGGGTCGGCACCGCGGCACCGCCTCGGCCGCCACGTCCACCGCGCAGCCATCGCGGCACCGCCCCATGCCGGCGGCGGGTACCGCACGGGCAGCCCGGAGCAGCGCCGGCCACGGTGTCGCAGCCAGGGCGGCTCCGGCAGCAACCGCGACGCGACTCACCTTCTCCACCTGGGTAGCAGCGGGTGGGTCCCCGACTCGGCCCCAAGACCCCTCAGCGCTCGAATCGATAGCGCTGGGGTTCTCCCGACGTGAGATCAGGCAACAGAACGCGGCGGCTACTGCCCAGGGCGTCGACGCCGGCGGGCGCACCTGGGCCGCCCAGAGCAGTGCGCCGACGCTGAGCGAGATCCTGCGGTACACGTTGTTCAGCAAGACGCCCAGCGCCAACCCGGCGCAATCGCCCGGCCAGTCGGAGCTCGGCGTGGTCACCGGAGATCTGCAAGCCGGCCCCACCGGAACAACGCTGGCGTACGCCGTCGTCCAGCAACCCGGCAACGGCAGCGCGGATCTTGCCTCTGACGGTACCTACACGTACACGCCCGGCACCGATCTGGCGCACAACGGCGGCACCGACACCTTCACTGTCACCGTCGACGGCGGTGCCGCCTATCGGCTGAGCGGTATCGCCGGCGCCATTCAAAGTCTCATCCATTCGCTGGCCCAGGTCGTGGGCCTGGCCGGGCGCGACACCGTGACGGTCACGGTGTCGGTCAGCATCACTGCCATCAACCACTCGCCTACCGTCACCGGTTACACCAAGACCGATCCGAGCCCCACCGGCTTGATCACCGGCACCATCACCGCGACCGACCCTGATGCGGACCAGCTGACGTTCAGCGGTCCGAGCACCAGTGAGGGCGGCGGTACCGTCTCCGTCAGTGTCGGGGGCACCTTCAGCTATACCCCCACCGACGAGCAACGCCACGCCGCCGCTGCAGACGGCGCCCCGAGCGCCGTCACGCGGGACAGCTTCACCGTGTCGGTCACTGACGGCTACGGTGGCAGCGTCAACGCGACGGTCACCCTACCTGTGGGTGCTTCCAATGCTGCCCCGACGATCACTGTCGTCGACGTCAGCGACCCAGCCGACGACGGCGCAGTCACCGTCACCTACTCGGTATCGGATGCCGACAACACCGAATCAGCAACTCCAGATGTCCTGGTGGTCGGTGTCACCGGCTCCACCAGCGCACAAACCCTGGCACTCAACGGTGACAACACCCTGACGTACGTCCCCACCGACGCTGCCCGTGACGATGCCGCCGGAGCTGGCCCTAGCACAGATGAGATCACCCTGACCGTCACCGACGGCCACGGCGGGTCAGCCAGTGCCACAGCGATAGTCACGATCGCGCCACCAGCGGGTAGCGGTGTGCCGACCGCGGCAATCACCGCGACCGACCCCGACACCGGGGTCACCACCGGCGTCATCACCGGCAGGACTGGCGCCACGGAGTTGACGTACACCATCACCAAGACGTCGCTGTACGGTACCGCCAGCATCGATACCGACACCGGGCACTGGAACTTCACCCCCAGCGTCGTCGGCCTGGTCTCGGCGTGGCTGGGAAACACCACTCCGACAACCAGTTTCACCGTCACAGCGTCCGACGGACAACAGGACACGCCCGTTACGGTCACGGTTCCACTTTCGGTCTCGGAGGCTGCGCTGATCGGGGCGTTGCAGCGCACCAGCAGCACCCCGTCGGCGGTGGCGGTCGCCCCCGACGGCACCTTGTATGTCACCGACTCCGGAGCCAACACCCTGTCGGTCATCTACCCGGGCGAGTCCGCGATCGCGACCACGGTCAAGGTTGGACGAAATCCCCTGGCGGTCAGCGTCGGCAGCGACGGGCGGGTGTGGGTCGTCAATTTCGGCGACAATACCGTCAGCGTGACCGACTCCACCGGCAACCTGGTGCGCACCGTCGCTGTCGGTGAAAGCCCCTCAGCTCTTGCCTTCGGTCTGGACGGAACCGCCTTCGTCACCAACGCCGCCGACGGCACCGTAGCGGTGATCAATCCCATCACCTACGCCGTGGACCGCACCGTGGCGGTAGGGGAGGCCCCCACCGGCATCGCCACCGGCCCAGACGGGCGGATCTACGTCGCGAACTTCGGCGACGGGACGATCAGCATCGTCGACTCTGCTGCCGATTTTGCCACTGACGCAATCATTTTGGACGGTGTCAACCCATATGCTATCGCGGTCACAGTCGATGGCACGATCGGCGTGACCGATCCCCTCCACAACACGGTCATCGTGCTGACACCCACCGATGAGGCCGACGAGACCGTGGTGCCGGCCGCCGCTGCTGTCGCGGCCGGCGGCCCGGACGTGGTCATGACCACGTCCGGACATGACTCCTTCGCGTTGACCGCGCTGTTGCTCGAATCCGCGCCGACGGCAGTCTCGTTGGGGCTCGACGAGAGCCTCCTGTTCACCAACAGCGGCGCGAGCACCCTCACCAGCATCGACCTGTTGTCGTTGGTGACGACCATAACCGAGGTGGGAGCTGAGCCCGTCGGGGTTGCCAGCGGATCCGACGGAACCATCTATGTCGTCAGCTCAGGCTCAGACACCGTGACCACCATCGACCCCGACACCGGATTGACCGCGTCCATCCCGGTCGAGGTCGCTCCATTCACCGTCTCCCGCGGCGTCAACGGCGAGTTCATCTTCGTCAGCAACTACGACGAAGGCATTTCGGTGTTCCCGACGCCCGGCAGCGATGGACCGACCTATGTCTCCGCGCCGTGGTCAGAGGCACGCGGCGGTGCTATCGCCCTGGCAGATGTGGCAGTTGGCGCGAACGGAAACGTGTTCGTCGGAAACCAAGGGGCAGTTGACGAATACGACCTCTCGGGAAACTATGTACAGAGGGTCTTCGACATCTCCAGCCCCTCTTACCCGCAAACTACGCGAGTTAAGTTCGGCGCTGATGGTCAGCTGTTCACCATCGTCAACGGTGAGCTGTTCGTAGACAGCAGGGATACCCGACTGTCTACGCCTGGTGACTACATTTACGACATCGCGGTCGGGCCCAACGGGGATCTGTATGCGGTGGCGTTGTTTTGGCACGTACCGCAGGATGACGGCAGCAGAATCCGGCTGGATAGCCGCCTTGTCGTCTTCGACCCGACGGATGACTATTCGGCGACCCTCGTACCTGACGCGTATGCAGGCGGCCGGATTGCGGTAGACGGCGACGGGAATGCGCTCGTCTTGTCTGGCTCCGGGTTGGACGTAATCAATCCAGAGACCGGTTTGGCCTCGACGATACCGTTGCAGCATCAGGCGGCGGATGTGTCCGTCGGTGCCGACGGCAGAATCTATCTCGCGAATACCAGTGATCGCTCCATTACCGTGTTGAATCCGGACTACACGGTGGACGCGGTTGTTCCGGTCGGAATCATCGCGAATCATGTTGCCCTGGCCGCGGACGGTAACCTCTACGTTTCTTCGCTCAACTCCAGCAGTGTCGTTGTCGTGGACTCCGAGAACTACGCCATCAGTGCTGTCGAGCTTCACGATGCGTTGGGTCGGCTGCCGTATGCGCTGAGCTTGGCGGTCGGCTCATCCGGCGTCTTTGCGCTCGCCTCGACGAACTATTGCCAAGGGACCGGTGGGGCATGTTATTCCAGCCCGCTGACGGTCAACCAGATCACGGAGTGGGTGCCGCCACCGCCACCGAGTGACCCCGAGCCGGATCCGGACGATCCGGAGCCAGACGATCCGGCTGATCCGGGTCCTGCTTCGGTGAAGGACTTGTGGGACAACGTGAAACTGATTGCTACCGGCAACGATAACGAAGGTATCTTCATCCAGACTGTGCTGGATGACCAAGACAACAAGACGAGGATGATCCTCTACGTCGGTGGCACCACTGGTGACGTAGTGTCCGGCGATCAGTCCTTCCTGGAGAACCTTATTGCCGAAGCCGGGTTCATCAAATGGGAGCAGAAGCAAGCGATCGAAGAGACGTTGAGGCTCTGCGAGTCGAACTCCGCCTGCGGACCCGTCGCCGAGATCTTGATCGTCGGCTACAGCCAGGGCGGCATCGACGCTCAGAACTTTGCCGATATCGGCGGCAGCTGGGATCTGGACACACTTGAAACGTGGGAGGGTTTCCCCGAGTCGCCGATCACTACGATCGTGACTTTCGGCAGTCCGATCGTGGACAACCCGGACGTGGTCACACTGCATATCCAGGATGACTGGGATGAGGTGGTGAACGCCGAGGCATTGGCCAGATATTTGTCGCCGGTTCCGCCATGGCTGAAGGCGCGGCTGGCAGAACCAAGGCTGACGGCGCTATGGGAGGGGCAAGTTTTCCATGCCGATTCGCCGACTAGCTTCAACATCTTCAAAGTCAGCTTCGACCTGACGAAGTTATATACCTGGCTGCAGGTGCACACGGACTACAACACGTATCAGTGGTTGAGCGACGAGTTCAGCGCTACACCGGACGACGCGTACGTCGTGCAAAAGGAGGCTCTGGCCCGGTTCCTCGGCGGCACAGTCGTCGATCCAAACGAACCCGATGCCGCCGACCAGCTGGCCGTACTCTGAGGCGTTAGGTGTGGTGAATCCGCGATACCGTGGGCTGTGGCGCGGGTACTAGAACGTGTTACAGTTTCGCCGTCGTTCGGCTTGAACCGGCGCCCGCGCGATACGCCGCGACGGGAGCCCGCGTGACGGTGCACCGGAGTTCTGGGATGAGTCTTGGGGCCGGTATCCACATGAACGAGGAGCGCAGCCGGGTGCGAGAGACTTGGGTATGAGTTCGCGAGCAAGCAGACCCCGCGTCGTGATCGCCGGGTTCGGGGACAGCGGACTGCTCACCGCGATCAAGCTGGGCCGGCACGCCGACATCGTCGGCATCTCCGCCAAGCCTGCGCTGCTCAGCGGCCAGGAGTTGGGGCGGCGGCTGGCCCGCCCGAAGGACTGGGCCCGGGACAACTGGGTTTCGTTCGACAAGTACCGGGCGCTGGACGGGGTGTGTACCGTGCAGGCCACCCTCACCGGACTGGATCTGAAGCACCACACCGTGCACGGCCCGTTGCCCCGCTGGCGAGATCGGCCACCAACGACGCCGCCGAGTCGTCGGCCAAGCAGGCGACGGCGCCGGCGGTCGCCGTGCTCAGCAGCGGGCCGGGCAGCAGTACTGCCGCGGCGGCCTCGATGACGCAGGCCATGTCGGTGAGCGTGCCGCCCTGACCGCCGCATGCCCTCTGGCAGGTGTACCGCGTGGAAGCCGTGAGCAGTGAATTCCTCCCGCCAGGTCGGCAATTCGCCGGCCGCGATCGAGTCGAGTGGGCGAAGACGGGTCTCGAATACTCAGGCACCGACGACCTCGATGCGGCAGGTTGGTCCATGCGCCCTGGCCAGCCGGGCGTCGAGGGTCAGCAGTGTCGCGTCGAAAGCCTCGGCCAGTGCCACGTAGAACGCATCCCATCCGCGCAGGGACTCACGCAGTTCCCACGCTCGATCCATCAGCCAGCGGTGGGCAAACCGTTGGCCCGGCCAGTCGCGCAAGTCGCCGACTGCTTGGCGAGCGGCGGTCGGATCCAGATGGCCGCGCAGATGCAGAGCGCGAATGGTCCCGAGCACTTCGACATCGATGACGTGGGGCGCTGCGTGATCGGTGTCGAGGGCGAGGCGCGCCGCGATCTCCTGGGCGCGGGGGGTGTCAGCGACGACCTCGAACAAGCACGAGGCGTCAACGACGAGCATCGGGCCAGTCGCCGCGCGACTCGTCGAGTGCCGCCAGAACCTCGGGAGTCGACACCGTCGATGGCCGCCGACCTATCCGAGCCAGCCACTGGCGCATGGAAGGACGCGAGGCCAAGCGGGACGCCTCGCGACGCAGTAGTTCGGGCACGGTGATGCCCTCGTCCGCCGCGTGACGCACCAAGGCTTCGTAGACCCCGTCGTCGATGTCACGGATCTGCACGGTTTTAGGCACCAATGCAACTTATCATGCAACATCGCATGAGCAGTCGCGGCACATCCTCAAACTAGAACGTGTTACAGTTCGGCCGCGGTAGGAGGTTGCATGACAGTGACGCCGGACCGGGCAGGTTCTTTCTATCTGGTCACCCTGGCCTACGTCCTAGCGGTCGGGGCAGGTGCCGCCTGGCTGCTGTGGGGGCCGTCGGCGACAGGGCGACTGTGGCTGGATGCGTTCATCGCCGACGTCATCGCCACCCTGGTGGTGTTCGTGTTCTCCCGCGCCTACCGCAACTCAAGCTTCTATGACGCCTACTGGAGCGTGATCCCGCCGCTGCTGCTCGTCTACTGGTGGGCGGCAGGCCCGCTGGGCTGGGATTCGCTGCGCTGCTGGCTGGTCACGATCGTCGTCGTGTACTGGGCGGTGCGTCTGACCGGCAACTGGGTCTACAGCTTCCCCGGCCTGCACCACGAGGACTGGCGATATCCGATGCTGCGCGGGAGCGCGGGCCGGTGGGAGTTTCTCGCCGACCTGTTCGGCATCCACCTCGTCCCCACCGTGCAGGTGTTCCTCGGCATGCTGCCGGTCTACATCGCGGTGACCACCCCCGGGCCGGGCCTGATCTGGCTGAGCTGGATTGCGTTCGCCGTCGGGATCGGTGCGGTGACCCTCGAGTTGGTCGCTGACACCCAGATGCATCGCTTCGTGCGCGCCAAGCAACCCGGCGCGGTGATGGATCGCGGGCTGTGGTCTTGGTCGCGGCACCCGAACTATTTTGGGGAGATCAGCTTCTGGTTCGCCCTGGCACTGTTCGGGGTGGCCGCCGCCCCGGCTTCGGCATGGTGGCTGTTCGTCGGGGTGGTCGCGATGGTGGCGATGTTCCTGGGGGCGAGCATCCCGATGATGGAGAAGCGCAGCTTGGCCAGGCGCCTGCACTATCAGGACGTCATCGATCGAGTGTCGATGCTCATTCCCCGCCCACCCCGAAAGGCCGGCCCATAAGGAGAAGCATGAGCAACAAGCGACCACGAGTCGTGATCGCGGGGTTTGGCGACAGCGGCCTGCTCACCGCGATCAAATTGGGCCGTCACGCTGACATCGTCGGCATCTCGGCGAAGCCCGCGCTGCTCAGCGGTCAGGAGCTGGGGCTGCGACTGGCCCGCCCCAAGGACTGGGCCAGGGATAATTGGGTTCCGTTCGACAGGTACCGCGCGCTGGATCGGGTGCGCACCGTCCAGGCCACTCTCACGGGTCTGGATCTGGAGAAGCACACCGTGCACGGCACCGCCCCGGACGGATCGGCGGTCGCCGAACACTATGACGTGCTGGTCATTGCGACCGGTGTGCGCAACGGGTTCTGGCGCCAGCCGACCATGCAGACTCCCGACGAGATCGCCGCCGACCTGACCGCCGTCCACGACCGCCTGGGAGCGGCGGGCTCGGTGATCATCGTCGGCGGTGGTGCCGCGGCCGTCAGTGCCGCGGCCAACATCGCCACTGCCTGGCCGGGCAAGAAGGTCGACCTGTACTTCCCCGGTGAACGGGCACTGACCGAGCATCATCCGCGAGCGTGGGAGAAGTTGCAGGGCAAGCTGATTGGGCTTGGTGTCGGCCTGCATCCGGGACATCGTGCGGTGCTGCCCGACGGTTTCGACGGAGACGAGATCACCGATGCGCCGGTGCAGTGGAGCACCGGGCAGCCGCCGGCCCAAGCCGACGCCGTGCTGTGGGCGATCGGGCGGGTCAAGCCGAACACCGAATGGCTGCCCCCAGAACTGGTCGACGAGCACGGCTTCGTGAAGGTCACCCCGGCTCTGCAACTGTGCGGCCACCATCACGTCTTCGCGATCGGCGACGTGGCGGCCACCGATCCGCTGCGAGCCTCGGCGCGGGCGCGGGCCGACTCACTGTTGGCCCACAACATCAAAGCCACCCTGGAAGACCGTCCGCTGAAGCGGTATCGGGCGCCGCGGCGGCGGTGGGGGTCGATCGTCGGGATCCAGGCCGACGGGCTGGAAGTGTTCGCGCCCAACGGCACCGCCTATCGATTCCCGGCCTGGTCAATCGACCGCTTGCTGATGCCGTGGATCGTGCGCCGCGGCATCTACAAGGGCGTGCGAAAGAACCAGCCTTTGGTCTGAACAGGCGGGCGCGTCACCCTGCCCGACGCCGACTCGCCGCGGCCTCGGCGAGCGCGCGGCGCATTAGTGACGGCAGCTTGGCGGGCAGGGACCGCGGATCATGGATCACGTCATGCGCGACGTCGCCCCATACCCGCTCGAGCATTGCGGCATCGGTCGAGGTGCGCACGCTGGGGCCGACGCAGCCCACACCGGCCTCGACCGCCTCGAGTAGTGCCCTGTGGCAATCCCCTTCGGCGTATGCATGCTCATAGCCGTCGTCGTAGGGAAAGGCGTCACCAATAACCAGCAGCAGGTTGTTCGTCGCGCCCGAATGCTGGACCAGCATTCGGGTGCCGTGGCGGATCACGGCACCCATGCGCGTGAACCCGCCGGGCTCCAGTCCGCGGAGACGTCGCTGCACTGCAGCGTCGTATCGGTCGTCGAATCCTTTGATGCGCAAAAATTGCACATTGCGCCGGCCCCATGACTGAAAGCCATACGTCGCGATGCGATCACCTACATCGCTGAAGGCGGCGGTCAACGAGTGCGCCAGATCCCGTTGCTCGTCGAAAACGCTACTTACTTCATCGGATTCAGCGGTTGATCCGGTCGTGTCGAGCAGGACCAGAACACCGAGATCACGCCCGGTGACGCGCCGCGCCTCGTACACACCGCCGGAAGGGGTTCCCCTGCCGCCGCGTCGGGTGGCTACGTGCTCCAACAGCGCAGTGAAGTCCAGGACGTCACCGTCGTCTTGTCGTCGGTGCCGTTCTGGCCGCAGACCCAGCCGCGCGACCGCGGCGAGCAACGACCGATCGGTATGTCGCACAGCCGATTCGCTGAAGTCGATCGGCTCTGGCGCGGGATCGTATTCTGCGACGGAAGTCCAATGCGCGCGGTAGCGTCCCGTGTCGCAGTTCCATTCTGGGTACACGTGTGCCGAGGGGCTGGCGAAGTCGGCGACGGCCGCAAGGTGCGCGGTGGAGTCTTCCGCGCGTTGCGCGTTCTTGCCCACCGGACCCGCCCGGTGAGAGCCGACGGGCATATCGGCGCCCCCCTCCCCGCTGCCGGGCTCGGGTGAGCGGCCCATACCCATCATCTTCTGCAGGTACCGCATCATCGCACTTTGCATGACTGGAGCCGACAGCAGCTTCATCACGCGGGATTCCTCCGACTCCTCCTCATCGTCCATCTCGGGGAAACCGGCGTCTTGGAAGTCTCCGCGCTTGTCGTCTTCGGTCAGTGCACCACCTCCGAACAACGACGAAGCGAGGAGGGCCTTTGCGGGCCTGATGGTTCCGAACCATTGCGGGGCTTCGGGCAGGGATTCTGCACCGCTGATCGCACGTCGAAGCGACTCAGCGGCGGACCTCGATACCGGTCCGTCATATACGTCCGCGACGGCGGCGACCACGCGGGCGGGCAGGAGAGTCCCGAGTTCGCTGATCGCCCGCTGGACTTCGAGCGTCAGGTACCGCAGCCGCGGTCGTCGTCGGCCGGCCAGTCGGGCGACGACCCGTGGATCAAGGCTTCCCGCGGCGATGAGAATCGCTTGCACAATCAGCGCGTCCCGGATGCCGGCCTCATCCAGCGAGGTGCTCAACAGGATTCGGTGCCCATCGGACCAGCAGCGTTCGTCGTCACATATCGCGACGGCCACAGTCCTTCCGGCAATCGCGGAAGCCAACAGCGACAGCTGCGCCGCGGGCTCGTCGCGCTGTAGCCGACCGTCGTCAGCGCTTGGGTAAAACGCCATGATGGCCGTTGTTCACCGTGCTGGGAAGTCGGCCGACGTCGTATGAGTCGATCATCGCCACGAGCCCGTTCTGCAGATCGACATCGTCGGTCAGCGGACCGACGACCGCAGCAAGAAGCGCATCACGAAAAGACAGCCCTTCACCGATGAGCCCGGCCGCGGTTACCAGCGTGCGCGTAGAGGAGACTTCCCTGAGGCCAGCGTCGCGCACCCGCCGCACTGCCTGCCCGAAGCGCACTAGTGAGTCGGCGAGTTCCGCGCCGACGCCCGCTTCGTGACAGATGACAGCTCGTTCGACTTCCGCTGGTGGAAAGCCCAATTCGATCGACACCATCCGCTGACGCGTGGACGTCTTCAGATCCTTGAGGACGCTCTGGTAGCCCGGGTTATAGGAGACCACCAAGCAAAATCCGTCCGCAGCCTTGATCGTGACGCCGCCCAACCGCTCAAGGTTCAACTCGCGGCGATGGTCGGCAAGCGAATGGATGGCCACTGTCGCGTCCTGGCGTGCCTCGACGATTTCGTCGAGGTAGCAGATTCCACCTTCCTTGACGGCGCGGGTGAGCGGGCCGTCTACCCAAACGGTTTCATCGCCGGTGAGCACGTAGCGGCCCAACAGGTCGCTGGCGGTGAGGTCCTCATGGCAGGACACGGTGTAGAGGGGCACATCGAGGCGGCTCGCCATGTACTCGACCAGGCGGGTCTTGCCGCATCCGGTGGGCCCCTTGAGCATCACCGGAAAGCCGCGGCGTGCGGCGGCGCTGAAGATATCGACTTCGTGGCCGACTGGCGAATAGAACGGCGTTGTCACCAAGTCTGGCAGGGTAGTTGTCACGTGCACTCCATCATTTCTCGAACGGGATCACAGGCGGCAGGGGTGCTTGCGGTGGTCGGCCGAGGCCGCCATCCCTGGTGATCCAAAGAGAGCCACTTCCGCCCGATGGATTGTTGTTGCGCAGGTTCGGAATTGACGGGCCGGGACACGCGCGGTCGGTCCCGTCGCCGCAGATGTAGTCGGTCAGATACGACCGCTTCTGGACGTCGGCGGGCCACTCGCGGGCGTTCATACCGAAGATCAGATTCGGCATCGTGTAGCAGGCGAACATCGCGACATGGACCAGCCCGATCGTCGCCAGCACTTGAAGCCCGAGTCGGCTGCTGGGAGAAGCCCGCAGCGTATCGACACCCCGTTCGGCGAGCATGTAGCCCCGATCGTCGCGGAAATGCCGAATGCAGGCGACCGCCGTCAATGTGGCGGTGACGGGCAGGAATTCGTTGATCGTGAACTGGTGGTAGGTGCCGGGGAAGAGCACGGGCAGATGTCCACCAGGCAGTGACCAGGCTCCGCCGGGCATCCAGATCAGGCCCTCCAGAACAAAGTCGAACACCGCGATCGCGGCGAAACACCCGGCGATCAACCACAGCTTGCTCGCTGTCGGCCAACGGGCGGCAATGCGCCTCATCACCCAGCAACCGCCAATACTGGCCAGCCAGAAGAAGTACACGTAGAGCGCGGGAATCAACAGCAGGGGCTCGGCCAGCATCTCGCCGGGCGCGGCGAAGGAGACCGAGCCGGGCACGCTACTGTGCCAAGACCCCATGTTGATCATCCAGCTGTTGTAGGTCACCCATGAACCGGCCAAGTTGCACAAGGGGTCTTGGAACCACAACGTGCCAAATGCGAGGATCAGCACCCCGTCGGTGCCGATCCTGCGCTCACGCCACCAAGGCCGAATCACAAACCAGACGATGAGTGCCAACGCGGCCAGCGGCGAGATGATCTGCCAGAAAACGAGATTGGCTTTCATCCACCCCGGCGGCTCGCTGGGCCCGCTGGGTACTGCTTTGAAGTATGGGCCCGTGACCCATCGCAGCAGTACCCACGCAATGAAGGCCAGGACGGCCCCGCCCGCCACCGCCCAGATCTTGACTGGTGCGGTGGTGGACGGTAGCGGACGTGTCTCGCTGTCAATGGCGGCGGACGCAGACACGCTCTGTGCCATTCTGTTCGCTCCCGAACCTAGTTCGTCCTGAACTGGGTGACTTGGTCGGCGTTCGCGGGCGCCGGGCTGCCCTCACGGACAACGAAGTTGCCGTGCGGATCAAAGTGACCGGAGTCCCGTGTCGTCATCGGCAGCGCCGGCGACGGGCAGGCCTGGTCGGTCTCGGGGCCGCAGATACCGTTGGTCCAGTACGAGTTCTCTTGATTGACCGCGGGCCAGGCCTGATTGGTGTTGTTGATGATCCAGTACGGGATGTTGTACGTCACCATGTAGATGCCGGCACAGATCGCCGAAAATGCCAAGAATCGCAACGCAATCGAGCCTGCGGTTCCGACCTTGACTTTGTCGATCCCGCGCTCAACCAGGGTCTGACCCTTGTCGTTGCGGAAGTACAGCAATGAGGCATAGCCCACGCACCACGCACCCGCCAATATCGCCTCATACACCGGCATTTGGTAGTACTCGCCATACCACAAGGTCAGCTCGGGCACCGCCGCGTGATAACCGTAGATGCCCGCGCGCATGTAGACGATCTCCAGGGCCAGGAACGTGAACGTCGCCAGCACATAGGTCCACACCAGCAGGGCAGGAGTGCTCATAGCCGGCCAGCGTTGGCGCATCTTGCGCATCGACCAGGCCAGGAAGGCGATCACACCGAACAGGCCCCATACATACGCGGTGACGACGAATCCCAGCGGATATGCCTGCATCGCACCGGGTTTGCCCGCCGTGATCGACCCCCAGAACGGAATGTCAGCGACCCACGACCCCATATTGGGCAGCCAGCTGTTGTAGGTGAAATACGCGTGGAAGGTGTTGGCGAACGGATCGAAGAACCATGCGAAAGTGGCGAACCACGTCAGCAACAAGCCTTCGGCAGTGACGGTGCGTGAGCGGCGCCACGGCTTGACCACCCACTGCCAGAAGAACCACACCACTGCGATCGCACCGCCGACCGTGATGGCGGTTCCCGCCACCTTGAATCCGAGTGGCACCGGCGTGGGGCCCGGTGGAACGTTCTGAAAGTTCGGCCCGGTAACCCATTTGATCAGGACGTAGGCCTCGAAAGCCGAGATCAGCGCACCAGCGGCGGCCCAGATCTTGACCGTTGCCACCTTCTTCGGCGTAACAGGAGGTCGCGCCTGCCCTAACGCAGTCGTCCCCGGTTCGATTGTCGCCGTCACCGTCGTTCCTTCCTGTCATCGAGATCACGGGCGGACCTCATAGTGACGCTGAGCATACATAGTGTATAGCCATGTGTCTATACTGACGTCTGCCTCAAGCCCTGCCGTAACGTCGCAGTTCAGAGCGGAAAAGACGGCAATCCGTGGGCGGCGCGCAATCCCCGCGCGGACACTTGGGTGCTAACCTGGCCATCGGAAGGCAACCCCTAGCGAGCGGATCCGACATTGGCGACCCCCACCCCACAGCGCCGCAACCTCAAAGGGGCGCGCGTGCTTGATCGGCCACGGATTCGACGGGGTACCAGCGACACCGAGCTTGCGATCTTCAAGGCAACCGAGAAACTGTTGGGCAAGTACGACTTCGCCGATTTGAGCGTCGCACAGATCATCGAACGTGCGGGGATATCGCGCGCGAGCTTCTATCACTATTTCAGTTCGAAGCTCGGCGTGATCGCGGGTCTGCTCGCTGCCATCATGGACCAGATCTTCGAAACAGCTAGCCCATTCCTGCGCCGCCCGGACATCTCGATCACCGAGTCGCTCAGCATCAGCATGCAAAACGCCATGGACATCTGGACCGAGCATCGACTGCTCTTGCGCGCGGTAATGGAGCATTGGGCGTCATCGGAAGAACTGGAAGCCCAATGGACCGGGGCGATGACACGTTTCGCCGAGGCGGTCGCCGCCGAGATCGACCAGGAGCGCAGCGCAGGCCAGCTTCCGCCCGGGCTCCCGAGCGCTGATCTCGCGACCGCGTTGGTGTGGAGCACCGAACGTTGCCTCTACATCGCAGGACGCGAAGCCGATGCATCCCAGCTCGACGAGCGTGCCCGGGTCGATGTCCTCGTCACGATCTGGGCGGGAACGCTGCAGCTCGGCCAACCGCAGGGGCGGTCCTAAGGGCATCGCCGTGGTGTCCCGACACCGCAGATGTGGTCGTTGAGGAAGCTGTTGTCCACCATGTTCGGATGCCAGGCGGCGTCGGGATTGAGCACGGTCCAGACCGTCATCGGTGCGTGATAGCCGGCGAACAAGATTGCCTGCATCGCGGCGAATACTGCAAAGAATCGCAGGATCGTCACTTTGATCCCGCGGGTGCCCAGCTTGGTAGCCCCGCGCTCGACGAGAGTCTCACCGCGGTCGTTGCGAAAATACCGAAGGCACGTCGCCATCGTTACAGCGACGGCAACGAGCACGATATTCGCGATCGCGTTGTGCCCGTAATAGCTGTCGAGGAGCGGGATCGACGGGCCGGTGTGGTCATAAAACCCGAGCCGCATGACCACGGGGCCCTCAAGGGCGATGTCGATCGCCGCCACCATCACCAAGCACAGGACAACGAGGCCGGCGTTGGACAGTGCTTGCCAGTTGGCCTTCGCCGCGCGCATCACCCAGCACGCGAACATCGGAATGCCCAGGAACATAACCGCATACAGAGGCGGGATGAAGAAGAACGGCCAGGCGATCTGGGCACCCGGTTCGTTGAACGATTGCCACCCGGGAACCTCAACCATTGCGGTGCCGCGATTGACGAAGAACGAGTTGTAGGCAAACCACGTATGGAAATAGGAATTCAGCGGGTCATACATCGAAGTCGCGAGGGCGGCGAGTACCACGAGCCCGTCATAGGGCACCTGGCGTGCTCGCCGCCAGGGCCGCACCACGTAGTGGTAGATCATCGCCAGCGCGATGGCCACGGCGAGCACTTCAACGACCCGGATGCTGACCTGCATCCAGAGCGGCGGGACGCTGGGGCCGGAGGTCACCTCGCGGAAGTTCGGCCCAGCCAGCCACTGCAGCAACAGGTACAGCTGCAGGCAGGCCAGGACAACGCCCATCCCAGCCGCTACCTGGAATGGGCTGACAAGACGCCGGATTCTGGGCGTCGCGCTGTGGATCGAGGTTGTCACTGTGATAGCTCCGTCATTCGGTGCGGCATTGCGATCGCCGTCACCTTGATAAGTGACCATACAACTGTCTATACGAGTGTGTGAAGCATCGATTGCTTCCCGTCGAAACTCGCGGGCCGACCTGGCCGACCGTCCGCTCAAGACGCTGGTGCAGACATTTCTCGGCGCACTGATGCCGCACCGATCGACGGTAGGCTCCTTCCGGTGGCGATCTTCGGCCGGAACACGGCGCGTCAGCGTCTGAAGAGGGCAACCCAGCGTGCCCTTTCCCAGCCGACGTTCGATTCACCCCCGGACTGCACACCGTGGGTGATCGGCGGGCTGTGGCCCGCGGAGCTGGCGACGGTCACGCGAGAGACCGCGGCCGTCGCCGACCATCTGAAGAACGATCTGCAGCGCATCGCGGACTCGGCCAATGAGCGACTGCGAGCGCTGCGTCACGCTGATCTTCCGGACTTCGCCCGCCGCGCCGAGGAAGTCCGGATCATCGACGTGGCCAGGTCGTACGCAGTGCAGCGCGTCGAGTCGACGATCCGCCAATTACGGTCTACAGCAGTGGAATTCGATACCGATCCGGCCATGCCCAGAGTCTCCGTGGATGTCGAACCGGTGATTGCCGACGAAGCACCCCAAGATGACCCTGCCGATGAATCGCCCGAGCCGGTGGCGCCCGAACCCGAGCGCGAGCCCGAACCCGACAGCCATCGGCTGGAACGACTGCTGGAATTCGTGGCCCGCCAGGAGCCGGGATTGCGATGGTCCATCGGGGAGCGCGGCGACGGCACGACCCTGCTGGTGACCGACCTGGCACACGGCTGGATCCCGCCGGGTGTCTCGCTGCCGGCCGGCGTCGAGTTGCTCGCGCCGGCCCGGCGCCGCGGCCGGATCAGCGAGCTGCTCGGCGACGTTGTGCGATCGGCGACCTATCACCCGGGTGACCCCTTCGTCCCGGGGCGTGTCGAGGCGCCCGCGACGTCCGCCGAGGCCCGGGAGCTGCCCCGCGTCGACGACATGGGCTGGAAACTCGTCGAGGCGACCCACTGGCGCGACGGGTTGCCGAGGATGGTGCACACCCTGGCGAAGGCCGGCGTGGCGCGCACCGGAGTGCTCGACGCCGAGGTCGACGTCCTACGCGTGCATTCCGATACCGCGCGCTATCAGCTGATGGCCCAGTACCCCGACGTTGATTCAGCGCTGCTGAGCAACTGCCTATTACTCGCCGCTACCGAGGCGATCGCCGTCGGAGACGAGCTGGCCGCCAACTATCACTTCGCCTGGTTCGAAGCGTTTAATGCGCCGCAGCCGACGAACTGGCGTGGCGCGCCGTAAGTCAACCTATGACGCGACGTTGCTGGGGCAATTTCCGGGCCGGCGACTGTGATCCCCGCAGAGGTGAATTGACGCAGGTAGTGACGCTCGACATACTAGTGGCGTGGCGGGATCCGGGAGCGGTCGCGAGGTTAGCGACAGGGATCTCGTCGACGCGGTCCTACGCGAATTGAGCGAAGCTGCCGAGCGGTGGGAGGCGCTTGTCGCGCAGGCCGAGACCATCACCTACAGCGTCGATCTGGGGGACATACACGCGGTGGCAAACTCCGACGGCAAACTCATCGAACTCACGTTGCACCCTGCGGTCGTGAACGATTACAGCCACGGCGAGCTCAGTGATCGGCTCAACCTGGCGTTCGCGGCGCTGCGCGAGGAGGCCGAGACCGACAACCAGGCCCGCTACGGCGGCGGGTTGAGGTGACCCGGTGCCGCTGAATCTGGTGAACCAGCTGCTGGTCGCACTGGAGGTACACCGCTTCGACTTCTGCTTCATCGGGGCAGGCTATGAGAAGGAAGTCGACGAATTCCTCACGGTGAACCCCGGTTTGGCGGGTCGGTTCAACCGCAAGCTGCGGTTCGAGTCCTACAGCCCGGATGAGCTGGTCGAGATCGCGATCCGCTACGGCGGGCCGCGCGCCACAGTGATCGAACCGGCGGCCCAGGAGGCGCTCAGTGCGGCCTGCCGCAAGCTGCGGGCCTATCTCGCGCCGGACGGGACCCACGGCATCGACGTGATGCAGAACGGCCGATTCGCCCGCAACGTCGTCGAGCGCGCCGAACGGTTGCGTGACTCCCGGGTGGCCGCGCAGAATCGCACCGACCGCGGGTCGGTGACGGTCGAGGACCTCGAGACGCTCCGCACGCAGGATCTACTCGCGGCGGTCGCCGCCGCGTGCGCTGAAAAGCACGTGCCCGTGCAGCTTTGAGGTGTCGCCGGCGCTGCCAACAACGCCGATCACCGAACAGCCCCCGACCGAATGCCTTAGCGTCGAGCGATGGCAGTATTGCCCGCCTGCGATCGCGTCGCAGAACAGTTCAGGCAGGTCGTGGTGCCGCTCATCGCCGTGGTGTTGGTCGCGGCGGCGTGTGGTACGACGACCGATACGACATCGGGGCCGCCCGACGGCCGTCCATGCGATGTCGTCGCCAACGGGACACCGACGCCCAAGACGCCGGTGGCTGCGTCGCCGAATCGGGACATCGGCGCCGCACCGGAGA
Source organism: Mycolicibacterium rhodesiae JS60 (assembly GCA_000230935.2). Classification (GTDB taxonomy): domain Bacteria; phylum Actinomycetota; class Actinomycetes; order Mycobacteriales; family Mycobacteriaceae; genus Mycobacterium; species Mycobacterium rhodesiae_B. The sequence goes on along the minus strand of AGIQ01000002.1, from coordinate 204,436 downwards.
TCGCGACCGGCTACCGCAGCGAGATGACGGCGGTGCGTACCCGCAGCTACGCGGCGGCAACCGCGAACCCCCTCGCGACCCAAGCGGCATGCCGGGTGTTGAAAGACGGCGGCACCGCGGTGGACGCGGTCGTCGCTGCCCAAGCAGTGCTTGGGTTGGCTGAGCCGCAATCCTCGGGCATCGGCGGTGGCGGCTTCCTGCTCCACTACGACGCCTCATCGGGCGCGGTGCAGGCCTATGACGGCCGGGAGACCGCCCCGGCGGCGGCAACCGAGAACTACCTGCGCTGGATTTCCGACGCTGACCGAAATCAGCCGAGGCCCGACGCCCGCGCATCCGGCCGCTCGATCGGTGTCCCCGGTCTGGTGCGGATGCTTGCCGCCGCGCACGAGGAGCACGGAAGGACACCCTGGCGGGACCTCTTTGCCGGCGCGATCAGCCTGGCTGACAACGGCTTTGAGATTAGCCCACGGTTGGCCGCTGCCATTGCCAAGGACGCGACGAAGCTGGCGCTCGATCCGGCCAGCGCCGACTACTTTCTCAACCCGGACCGTACCCCCAAGGCCGTCAAAGCCGTCTTGACCAACCCGGCGTACGCCAAGACTCTCGGCGCAATCGCGTCTGACCCTGCCAACTTCTACCGCGGTGCGATCGCCGAAGACATCGTCGAGTCGACCGTTGACACGTCAGGGGGGCGGACCCCCGGGGCTATCACGACCGAGGACTTGGCCGATTACCGCTCAAAGATCCGGGAGCCGTTGTGTATCAGCTACCGGGACAAACAGGTCTGCGGTGTCCCACCGCCCTCGGCGGGCGGTATCGCGGTCGCTCAGATCCTGGGCATGCTGGAGTTCTCCGATCTGGCTCGGCACCGGCCGACCGACGTCGACCGCAACGGCGGGCGGCCCACGGTGGCAGGTGTGCATCTGGTCGCCGAAGTCGAACGCCTGGCGTACGCCGACCGCGACCGCTACGTGGCCGACACCGATTTCGTCCCGTTGCCGGGCGGGTCCCCTCAGGCACTGCTCGGCGCTGACTACCTTGCCGGGCGCGCCGCGCTGATCTCACCGCAACGCAGCATGGGCACTGCGAAGCCCGGCGACTTCGGGCCCCCGGCCGTGCCCGCGCCGCAGCAGCCAGAGCACGGCACCACCCAGGTCAGCGTGATCGACAAGGATGGCAATGCAGCGTCGTTCACCTCCAGCATCGAAGCGGCGTTCGGCTCGTTCCACATGGTTGACGGATTCCTGCTCAACAACCAGTTGACCGACTTTTCCGCCGACCCCGTTGGTCCCGACGGGGTTCCAGTTGCCAACCGCGTACAGCCGGGCAAACGCCCCCGCAGTTCCATGGCACCCACCCTGGTCTTCGACCAGAAGCCGAACGGTGACCGGGGAGCCCTCTATGCGGTCGTGGGGTCGCCCGGCGGTTCGACGATCATCCAGTACGTCACCAAAACGCTCGTGGGAGTCCTCGACTGGGGTCTAGACCCACAGCAGGCGGTGTCGATGGTCGACTTCGGCGCTGCCAATACGCCTAAGACCAACGTCGGCGGCGAACACCCGGTGATCGATACCACCGACGACGGCGTCCACGACCCCCTCGTTGAGGGGCTGCGGAAGCTCGGACACGACGTGAACCTGGCCGACCAGTCCAGTGGACTCTCGGCCATCGTCCGCGAACCGCTCGGTGGCTGGATTGGTGGAGCCGACCCACGCCGGGAGGGTGCGGTGATGGGCGATGCCGGGTAGGTCAGCCGCCGCCGGGCTGTGATCGCAGGGCGAGCGCGGCCGCCGCGAACTCCCCGGCACTGGGATGGCGCGCCGCGGGATTCTTGGCCAGCGCGGTGGCCATCAACTCGTCGGCAACCGCCGGGAGCCACGGCGCGTGCTGCGTGACGCTCGGTGCCGACCGGTACAGATGTGCGTGCACCACGGCATCTTTGGAGCCCGCATCAAAGAAGGGCGGCTTGCCGGTGAGCAACCGGAACAGCGAGCAGCCCAACGCGTAGACGTCGGCGGCCGGCCCGAGCGGCTCGCCGCGTAGTACCTCCGGGGCGGCGTATGCGGCCGAGGCGAGCACCGCCCCGTCGGGCGCGGGCGGCGCAGACTCGCCGATGTGCCGCGCCACACCGAAATCGGCGAGCATGGCCCGGTCATCGTCGGCGAGTAAAAAATTCGACGGCTTGACATCGCCGTGGACGATGTCGCGGGTATGGGCGTGATCGAGTGCGCCGGCCACCTCGGTGACGATTCGTAGTGCTCGCTCGGGAGGCATCCGACCCGCCCGCAGCTCGGCGTCAGCGTCCGCCGTGGACACATAACTCATTGCCAACCAACGGATTCCCGCCGGGGTCTGTCCATGCTCGACAGTGGGAACGATGTTCGGGTGGTGCAGGGCCACTGCCAGCGGCGCCGGGGAGTCGGGTCGCAGTACCTTCAGGGCGAACCGATGCGTGACGCCGGCGGTATGAGCCAGATAGACGGTGCCCATCGCACCCGAACCGAGAACCGCATCGACGGTGTACCGGCCGATCACGGTCCCGAGCGGCAGGGGGTCAGCGGGGGTGGGGTCCACGGCCGGGGATCGTCGCGAAGAACTGCGAAATGACCGCCGCCACTTCAACGAAGGCCCGCCGGGTGGGCACCGACATCTCGCCGGTGTTGTTGATCACCCCGCCCGGCCGCAGGCCCGGGTCGAACGGCACCTCCACCACCGCCTGACGGCGCGCGCGGAATTGGTCGGCCAGCACCCCGCGGGTGCGCTTGTCGGAATGCCCGTCGGAATCGTTGAGCACGATCACCGAGCGTTGCATCAACCCCGTTTTACCGTGGGCGGCAAGCCATTCCATCGTCTGCGCCGCCGCCGACGCGCCATCCGGCCACGGCGAGGACACCACGATCAGCGCGTCCATGTCGCGCATCGCCTCCTGGGTGACCGGGGCGTCCATCGTCGACCCGCAGTCCACGATCGAGATCGTGAAATGCCGATCCAGGCGCATGGAGGCCTCGCGGTAGATCGCCGGATCCAGAAGCCCTCGGCGGCTGCCGTTCTCGCCGGCCAGCACGAACAACCCCGAGGAATTGCTGCCTATCCGGGTGAGTACCTCGGCGAAGGACTGCAGGTTCTTGTTCTTGGCCAGCTCCCAGTAGGACCCGCCGGCTCGGGGGTCGATCCGGCTGCCGAGCCGGCCGAACGCGGTGTCGGCGTCGACCGCCACCACCCGATCTCCGCGGCGCAGCTCGGCCAGCACACACCCGACGCTGGCCGCCACGGTCGTCTTACCGACCCCGCCCTTGCCGAGCACGCCGATCTTGTAGTGGCCGCGCAATGGGGCGGCCACCATGGCCTCCATCGCCGCCTGGCGCTGCTCCTGACGCGACGGGCCGAGGTTCACCAGCCCGAACGTCGCCGCGTGAACACCGCGGCGCCACCCGCTGGTCGGCTTGGGCTTCGGCGGGCGGGCAGGCGCGGTGGCCGGCATCGGCAGCCGGGGATAGGGCAGCTGGGCGGGCGTGGGCTGCGGCGGACGCGGCAGTTCGATGCGGGGGATCCGCTCCGTGGGTGGCCCAGCCGAATACCCCGGCGGCGGCCGCCGGTAGCGGTCGCGCTGGAAGTCGTCACGGTCGGTCATCGTGACCAGTATCGCTGCATTCGTAATTTCCCTGGTCGTCGGCCGGGCGGCAACCGGTCTTTAAGAATCCGACCAGAGTTTGCGCAAAGTCCCAGGCCGGCGGTTGACCCAGGTCGCGGTGACGGCGATCTGTGGTGATGTGAGGTATCCCGCACCTGGCACCTCACGGGGGTACGCCCTCAGCAAACAGCCCAAAACCACCCCGGCGGACCACCCCGTCCGAACCGGGGCGCCCAAACGCGCGATTGCGACGCCAAAAGGGGGCGCTGACAACGGATTCCGCAGCTGAGCCCCTTCAGTTCCTGATGCTCGGCGCGAGACAGGAGAGCAACCGACTTAGCCTAGACTAAGTTGGCATGTCAGCGGGGGTTTGACATATCGTTTTACGACTTGTTGACACCACAGTGGAGCCCCGTTCAGTGACGCACGGAGGAATCCCTGGCGGGGCGCGGTGAAGTCGACGAACCACCGCGCAACAGAAGCTTGTGAAGGGTCAGGTGCGAATGCCCAGGAGTGTCGGGCTGTACAACCCCGCCTATGAGCACGATGCGTGCGGTGTCGCCATGGTCGCAGATATGCACGGCCGCCGCAGCCGCGACATCGTCGACAAGGCCATCACGGCGCTGCTGAACATGGAGCACCGCGGTGCCCAGGGCGCAGAGCCGAACACCGGCGACGGTGCGGGCATCCTGCTGCAGGTTCCCGACGCCTTCCTGCGCGCGGTGGTCGACTTCGAGTTGCCCGAGGAGGGCAGCTACGCCACCGGGATCGCCTTCCTGCCGCAGTCGTCGCGCGACGCCGCTACGGCGTGCGAGTCGGTCGGCAAGATCATCGAGGCCGAAGGCCTGACGCTGCTCGGCTGGCGCGACGTGCCGACCGACGATTCGTCTCTCGGTGCGCTGGCCCGCGATGCGATGCCGACCTTCCGGCAGGTGTTCATCGGGGGTGCCTCCGGGATGGACCTGGAACGCCGCGCCTACGTGGTGCGCAAGCGCGCCGAGCACGAACTGGGCACCAAGGGTCCGGGGCAAGACGGTCCCGGACGCGAAACCGTCTATTTCCCAAGCCTTTCCGGTCAGACGTTCTGCTACAAGGGCATGCTGACCACCCCTCAGCTCAAGGCGTTCTACCTCGATCTGCAGGACGAGCGGCTCACCAGCGCGCTGGGCATCGTGCACTCGCGCTTCTCGACCAACACGTTCCCGTCGTGGCCGCTGGCGCACCCGTTCCGCCGGGTCGCCCACAACGGCGAGATCAACACCGTCACCGGTAACGAGAACTGGATGCGGGCCCGCGAGGCGCTCATCAACAGCGACGTGTTCGGATCGGTGCAGGACCTCGACAAGATTTTCCCGGTCTGCACGCCGGGCGCTTCGGACACCGCCCGGTTCGACGAGGTTCTCGAGTTACTCCACCTTGGCGGCCGCAGCCTGGCCCACGCGATGCTGATGATGATCCCTGAGGCGTGGGAGCGCCACGAGTCGATGGATCCGGCGCGCCGGGCCTTCTACGCGTATCACTCGTCGCTCATGGAGCCGTGGGACGGCCCCGCCGCGGTGTGCTTCACCGACGGCACCGTGATCGGCGCCGTCCTCGACCGCAACGGCCTGCGCCCGTCCCGGGTCTGGGTCACCGAGGACGGCCTCGTCGTCCTCGCGTCGGAGGCCGGCGTGCTCAACCTCGACCCGTCGACCGTCGTGCGCAAAATGCGCTTGCAACCCGGCCGCATGTTCCTGGTGGACACCGCACAGGGCCGCATCGTCTCCGACGAGGAGATCAAGGCCGAGCTCGCCGCGGCCGAGCCCTACCAGGAGTGGCTCGACGCGGGGCAGTTCCACCTCGACGACCTGCCACCAGGTGACTACGTCCGAATGCCGCACCACCGTGTGGTGCTGCGACAGCAGGCCTTCGGCTTCACCTATGAGGAACTCAACCTGCTGGTCGCGCCCATGGCGCGCACCGGGGCGGAGGCACTCGGCTCGATGGGCACCGACACCCCGGTCGCCGTGCTGTCGGCGCGTCCGCGGATGTTGTTCGACTACTTCCAGCAGTTGTTCGCCCAGGTGACCAACCCGCCGCTGGACGCCATCCGCGAGGAGGTCGTCACAAGCCTGAAGGGGACCGTCGGCCCGGAGGGTGACCTGCTCAACCCCAACGCGGACTCGTGTCGCCAGATCATTCTGCCCAACCCGATCCTGCGCAATGCCGACCTGTCGAAGCTGATGTGTGTCGACCCCGACCACGAGATCCGCGGCCACAAGCACGGTCTGCGTGCCGCCGTCATCCGCTGCCTCTACCCGGTCGCCCGCGGGGGCCAGGGGCTCAAGGAGGCGCTCGACGACGTCCGCGCCAAGGTCTCGCAGGCCATCCGCAACGGCGCGCGCATCATCGTGCTGTCCGACCGCGAGTCCAACGAATCGCTGGCGCCGATCCCGTCGCTGCTGAGCGTTTCTGCCGTGCACCACCACCTGGTGCGCGACCGCACCCGCACTCACGTCGGCCTCGTCGTGGAGGCCGGCGACGCCCGCGAGGTGCACCACATGGCCGCCCTGCTCGGCTTCGGTGCCGCCGCGATCAACCCGTACATGGCGTTCGAGTCCATCGAGGACATGTGCGACCGCGGCGTGATCGCCGATATCAGCAGCGATCAGGCCAAGGCCAATTACGTCAAAGCCGCGGGCAAGGGCGTGCTGAAGGTGATGTCCAAGATGGGCATCTCGACGCTGGCGTCGTACACGGGGGCACAGCTGTTCCAGGCGATCGGCATCAGCCAGCAAGTTCTCGACGACTACTTCACCGGCCTGTCCTGTCCCGTCGGCGGCATCGACCTCGAGGACATCGCCGCCGACGTCGCCGCCCGTCATGCCCTGGCCTACCTGGATCGCCCCGACGAGCGCGCGCACCGCGAGCTCGAAGTCGGTGGCGAATACCAGTGGCGCCGCGAAGGCGAATACCACCTGTTCAACCCGGACACGGTGTTCAAGCTGCAGCACGCCACGCGCACCGGTCAGTACTCGATCTTCAAGGAGTACACCAAGCTGGTCGACGACCAGAGCGAGCGCCTCGCCTCGCTGCGCGGTCTACTCAAGTTCCGCACAGGTGATGATGCCGTGCGTCCGCCGGTTCCCTTGGATGAGGTCGAGCCCGCCACCGAAATCGTAAAGCGATTCTCCACCGGCGCAATGAGTTACGGCTCGATCTCCGCTGAAGCGCACGAGACGCTTGCCATCGCGATGAATCGCCTCGGCGCCCGGTCCAACTCGGGAGAGGGCGGCGAGTCCGTCGACCGCTTCGACCGTGACGCCAACGGTGACTGGCGTCGCAGCGCGATCAAGCAGGTGGCGTCCGGCCGCTTCGGAGTCACCAGCCACTACCTGACCAACTGCACCGACATCCAGATCAAGATGGCCCAAGGTGCGAAACCCGGTGAGGGCGGCCAGCTTCCGGGTAAGAAGGTGTACCCGTGGGTGGCAGAAGTGCGGCACTCGACGCCCGGCGTCGGCCTGATCTCGCCGCCGCCGCACCACGACATCTATTCGATCGAGGATCTGGCCCAGCTGATCCACGATCTGAAGAACGCCAACCCGCAGGCCCGCGTGCACGTGAAGTTGGTGAGCGAGAACGGTGTCGGCACCGTCGCAGCCGGGGTGTCGAAGGCGCACGCCGACGTCGTGCTGATCTCCGGTCACGACGGCGGTACCGGAGCCACGCCGCTCACCTCGCAGAAGCACGCGGGCGCACCATGGGAGCTCGGCCTGGCCGAGACCCAACAGACGTTGCTGCTCAACGGACTTCGTGACCGCATCGTGGTGCAGGTCGACGGTCAGCTCAAAACGGGTCGTGACGTCGTCATCGCCGCGCTACTGGGCGGCGAGGAGTTCGGCTTCGCCACGGCCCCGCTGGTGGTGGCGGGCTGCATCATGATGCGGGTGTGCCACCTCGACACCTGCCCCGTCGGCGTCGCCACCCAGAATCCACTGCTGCGCGAGCGCTTCAACGGCAAGCCCGAGTTCGTCGAGAACTTCTTCATGTTCATCGCGGAAGAAGTGCGGGAGCTGATGGCGCAGTTGGGCTTCCGCACTGTCAACGAGATGGTCGGTCAGGTCGGCGCGCTCGACACCGCGCAGGCCGCCGAGCACTGGAAGGCCCACAAGCTGGACCTCTCGCCGGTGCTGCACGAGCCCGACTCGGCGTTCATGAACCAGGACCTGTACTGCAGCTCGCGTCAGGACCACGGTCTGGACAAGGCGCTCGACCAGCAGCTGATCGTGCAGTGCAATGAGGCCTTGGAAACCGGGCTTCCGGTCCGTTTCTCGACCACGATCGCCAACGTCAATCGAACCGTCGGCACCATGCTCGGCCACGAGCTGACTAAGGTGCATGGGGGACAAGGGCTTCCGGACGGCACCATCGACATCACGTTCGACGGGTCAGCGGGCAACAGCTTCGGCGCCTTCGTCCCCAAGGGCATCACGCTGCGTGTCTACGGAGATGCCAACGACTACGTCGGCAAGGGGCTGTCTGGCGGCCGAATCGTGGTGCGCCCGTCCGAGAACGCACCGAGTGACTTTGTCGCCGAGGACAACATCATCGCGGGCAACGTGATCCTGTTCGGCGCGACCAGCGGGCAGGCGTTCCTGCGCGGTCAGGTCGGCGAGCGGTTCGCGGTGCGAAACTCGGGCGCCCACGCGGTGGTCGAAGGCGTTGGCGACCACGGCTGCGAGTACATGACCGGTGGCAAGGTGGCGATCCTCGGACCTACCGGCCGTAACTTCGCCGCGGGCATGTCCGGCGGCATCGCCTACGTCTACGACGAGCATGGCCATCTCGGCGACAACCTCAACACCGAGATGGTGGATCTGGAGCGATTGGACGCCGAGGACATCGAATGGTTGCGCGACATGCTCGTCGCTCACGTCGATGCTACTGATTCGGCTGTGGGACAACGTATTTTGTCGGACTGGGAGTCTCAACTGAAGCACTTCGTGAAGGTGATGCCGCGCGATTACCGGTCGGTTCTGACCGCCATCGCCGAGGCCGAACAGCAGGGCGCGGACGCTAACGGCATCGCCGACGCGATCATGGCGGCGGCCAATGGCTGATCCGCGCGGTTTCCTGAAGTACACCCACCGTGAGACGCCGGCGCGCCGGCCGGTCGACCTGCGGCTGAAGGACTGGAAAGAGGTCTACGAAGAAGACTTCTCCCACGAGACCCTCGAGGCCCAGGCCTCGCGCTGCATGGATTGCGGTATCCCGTTCTGCCACAACGGTTGCCCGCTGGGGAATCTGATTCCCGAGTGGAACGATTTGGTTTACCGGGACAGGTGGCGCGACGCGATCGAGCGGTTGCACGCCACCAACAACTTCCCGGAGTTCACCGGCAGGCTCTGCCCCGCGCCGTGCGAGGCCTCCTGTGTGCTGGGCATCAACCAGGATCCGGTGACCATCAAGCAGGTCGAGGTCGAGATCATCGACAATGCCTTCGCCGAGGGCTGGGTCGTGCCGATGATGCCGGACAAGATGACCGGCAAGAAGGTCGCGGTCGTCGGGTCGGGTCCCGCGGGCCTAGCGGCCGCGCAACAGCTGACCAGGGCCGGGCACCAGGTGACGGTCTTCGAGCGCGCCGACCGCATCGGCGGCCTGCTGCGCTACGGCATCCCCGAGTTCAAGATGGAGAAGCGCCACATCGACCGCCGGCTCGAGCAGATGGAGGCCGAGGGCACGCAGTTCCGCACCGGAGTCAATGTCGGCGTCGACCTCACGGTCGCTCAGCTGCGGCTCAACTACGACGCCGTGGTGCTCAGCGGGGGTGCGACCGATTGGCGCGACCTGCCGGTTCCCGGACGCGAGCTCGACGGCATCCACCAGGCCATGGAGTACCTGCCGTGGGCCAACAAGGTCCAGCAGGGTGATCCGGTGGTCGACGAGGACGGCGAGCCGCCGATCACCGCCAAGGGCAAGAAGGTCGTCATCATCGGTGGCGGCGACACCGGCGCCGACTGCCTCGGCACCGCCCACCGGCAGGGTGCGGTGAGCGTCCACCAGTTCGAGATCATGCCGCGCCCGCCGGAGACCCGGGCCGACTCGACCCCCTGGCCGACGTACCCGCTGATGTTCCGGGTGGCCTCGGCACACGAAGAGGGTGGCGAGCGCCTGTTCGCGGTGAACACCGAGAAGTTCATCGGTTCCGACGGCAAGGTCACCGGGCTGCGTGCACACGAAGTGGTGATGAAGAACGGGAAGTTCGAAAAGGTGGACGGCACCGATTTCGAGCTCGAGGCCGACCTGGTGCTGCTGGCGATGGGCTTCGTCGGACCGGAGAAGCCGGGCCTGCTCACCGACTTGGGTGTCGAGCTCAACGAGCGCGGCAACGTCAGCCGCGACAAGAACTTCGCCACCTCGGTGCCGGGCGTCTTCGTCGCCGGCGACATGGGCCGGGGCCAATCGCTGATCGTGTGGGCGATCGCCGAGGGCCGCGCCGCGGCCGCAGGCGTCGACCGCTACCTGATGGGGCACTCCGCATTGCCGGCGCCGATCAAGCCGACGGCCGCTCCGCAGCGCTGAGCGGACCCGATCCGTTCGGATCTCAGCAGTCACTGCTGCCACATGCGAATCATCGGATTATTTACCGGCGCGCCTATTGCGATTTGCGGTGTGATCTGTGTCTAATTGCTGGAGCGGGTGCTGCGGTAAAGTGGCGACCCGGTAAGACCGAGATTCGACCACAGGAGTGATCCTTGTGTACCTCAACCCGATATCTCGCACGCGGGTCGGGCGTATCGCCTGGTCCTTCTTCCGCCACCCGGTGAAGAGCCGCGAGTTCCCGGCCAAGCACGAGCGCCTGGTCACTCGCGCCGAACTCCTGCACTACGGGTTCTAGCAACTGATTTCCGGCGCGCTTGGCGCCGATTCAGCTTTGCCCGTCGTTACCAAGCTGTTATCTACAAACCCGGATCACGTCGCATTCCCAGTGCGCCCGAGCAGCTCGCGTTCGACGAGGTCGGCCCCGCGTGGGGCCCCTCCGGTATTGACGAATCCTTCTGCCACCTTCTCGACGCCGGCCGTCATCTCCATGGCTTGCCGGATCTTCCGCCGCAGACGCGGTGGCGACAGCTTTCCTGCTGCCAGACGCGTCCCGCAGCGCGCCACCTGGACCCGCCGGGCGACCTCGAGTTGGTCCCGGCCGAACGGCACGACGCACACGGGCACGCCGAAGGCCAGAGCCTTCTGCGTCGCGCCCATGCCGCCGTGGGTTACCGCACAGACAGCCCGCTCGAGAACCCGGCTGTGGGAGATGAATTCGCAGACCGTCACGTGTGGCCCGGCCGCCACCTCGTCGGCGCCGCCGGCCGGCATCGTGGCCACGACGTGTACGGGCTCCCCGGCGAGTGCGGCGATCGCCGTCTGGACGAGAACGACATCGTCCTGCTTCTCCGACGAGGTGGTCACCAGCACGATCGGGCGTTCGATCGCCGTAAGCCAGTCGGGAGCCGCTTCCGGCTGCGGGTCAAAGACACACGGCCCGATCATCTGCACACCGGGGCCCCACTGCGTCTGCGGATATTGAAAGGGCTTGCCGCTGGCGACAAGCGTGAAGGGGGCACGGCGAAGAAACTCGTCCATCGAGTCGACCGGGGCCAGACCGACGCCATGCCGGACCGAGTTGATCGGCGGCAGCATGATCCGCTCGAGGGAACGCGTGACCACCGCCTCGACCGCTGCGTCCCGTGCCCTGCCGAGGATCCCGGGAAGTGGCCGCAAGCCGAGACCGAAGGGCGGAACACCCGGTGAGCGCAGCGCAGGGGTGTAGGGCGTGAAGCAGGTCCATGGAATGGGGCCGGCCTCGGCCGCACTCAAGGCGCCCCAGCAATTGACGTCGATCACCAGGGCGTCCGGACCGAATTCGGCAACGGCACCGGCCAGGTCGGCGACCTCGTAGCCTGCCCGCCGGCCGAATGCCTGAACCCCCAGTCGCAGTGCCGAACGCGGATTGGCCGCCTGCCAGTCGTCGAGTTCGATCGCCTCGATGCGCGGATCGATCGCCGACGCCTCGAATCCGAACTGCGTTGCCATCTCCACTGCGGTGGAAAGCGTCCGCAGATGGATCCGGTGCCCCCGGCTGGCCAACTCCGTCAGCAGCGAGCTGATCGGCAGCATGTGACCGAGTGCCGGGGAGGTGTAGGCCAGGATTTTCGCCATCGCGGTTACCGTGGCGCCGTCTTCACGCCGGCCTCGGCGGCGAGGCGCTGGGCATCGTCGAGCCTGCCGATGGCGCTCAGCTGTTCGCAGAGCGCGAGATAGTCGCCGGCGCAGCGGTGGTAGGCGGTGGTGTCTCCATGTGCCCGGGCGATGAGCGCCTGCGCTCGTGACGACCAGAGTCGCAGGCTGGGGATGTCGAATCCGCATTCATGCCAACGAGCAAGAACCTGGTCCGCCTCGACGAGGTCCCCTGGTGACCCGCGCGTGACCAATAACTCGACCAGCGCCTCGCCGGGGAAGGCCGCGAACGTGGGGAAGCCGGACAAGAACCGTTCGAAGCTCGCGCGCAGTTCCCTGATCGCGTCCTCGAGGTGACCGTTGCGCGCCGCATCGAGTGCGAGATCGGTCGAGATCGTGGCCAGGGAGCACGCGCCCAATCGATGCTCGTCGGCCGTGGCCCGCGCGCGTCGGAGAAGACCGCGGGCCTCCTCGTCGCGTGGATCTGACGTGCGCAACAGAATCGTGCCGTAGGTCCAGCCCGCCATGACCGTCCCGCAGATATCGCCGAACGACTCGGCGCGTTGCCAGGCCTCGTGGGCATCGCTGAGCAGCTCACCGGGGTCGACGAGGCCCAATGCCGCGACCAGCGCCGAATACAGTTGCACCGAAGCCACGATCACGGGGTGGAGCGAACGTACCCGTTCGAGCGCGACCCGGAGGTTGCGCAGGCCGGGCGTTACGTCGCCCAAGCATGTCTGAACCAGTCCGAGAAGCGCCTGCGCGGGTGCGATCTCGGTCACCGGACACTCGGGTGCCAAGCGGAGGATCTCCTCCGCGACCGCGCGCGCAGAGCGGAACTCCCCGTTGGCGAACTCGGTGAACGCTACAGAGTTCAGCATCAGCGCCTTGGTCGCTGCATCGCAACGGATCTCGGTGGACAAGACGTAGAGCTCGGACGCCAACGGCTTGGCATCCGAGGCCCGACTGTCGTTGACCGACATCGAGAAAATTCGCCCAGCCATCCCGACCGCCAACGACGTTGTGTCCCCGGTTCGCATCGCCAGCTCGCGGAGTTCTCGATAGGTGTCGTCCGTGGCGAACTCGTCGCGGACGTACAGGGTGGTCGAGACGAGCATTGTTCGTGGCGAGATGCGCCTCTGCAGCGTCTCTGAATCGCTGTCGGGCAATCCATCCGCGATCCGGCGTGCGCTGTCCCACTGGGACCGCGCGGCGGCAAGATCCCTGGGGCGAAGCCATGCGGCCGCACGCATGCGCCACAGGTAGGCATCCGAGCGCTGGCCGGCGGCCTCCAAATGTGCTGCGACCATGGCGGCGCTCTCGTCTGAGAAACTCGGCCGCCGCTGGATCGCCTCGGCCACCGCGTTGTGCGTGCGGGCTCGGGTGGCATGCAGCTGCGAGTCGTAGGCCACTGTGCGGACCAGTGGATGGTGAAAGCAGAAGCGTTGTGCGGGAACGAACTCCGTCTGGTCGATCAGTTGGGCCGCAACCAGCTCTGCCATCGAGTTGGCTGTGGTCTGCGGCTGGACCGTCTGCAATGTGTCGACGTCGAATCGCGAGCCGATCACGGCCGCGGCGTTGAGGATCGACTTCGTCTCGGGACGAAGTCGATCGATCCGCGCCGCCAGAACCGCTTGGACCGTCGCCGGCACAAAGATGTGGTCGACCGTTCCGGACACTCGGTAGCCGCCGCGATTTCCCTTGAGCACCCCGCGGCCCGCGAGGTCGCGGACGATTTCTTCGGCGAAGAAGGGATTGCCGGCAGCGGCCTGCGCGATTTGTTGACCGAGCTGCACGGTCGACGGGTCGTTGCCCAGTATCTGGGCCACTGCCTGTTCGGCGGCCGCGGTCGAGAGAGTGCCCAATTCGATGGTGTGGGTCGAACTCCGGTGCAGGGCGCCGCGAAACTCGGGCCGATATGTCGTGACGAACATGGCGCCGGTCTCGGCGACGGCGGTCGCGAAGGCAGCGATCACGTCATCGCTGGGGCCGTCGATCCAATGTGCGTCCTCCAGGACGAAGACGGTGCGCCGGCCTTGGGCGCGTACCACGCCGGTCATCATCTCCACCAGCCGGTGTCGACGGCCGTCGACACTGAATTGCGGCGGAGCATCACCTTCTGCGATGCCCATCGCGTCGAAAAGCATTGGGATGTCGGTCGATTCAGAGGGCAATGCATCACAGTGCGCGGCGACCCGGGCACGCGCTTCCGACGGAGCCAGGCCGTCGACGTCGAAGAGCGCCCGTAAAGTGCGTGCCAGTGCCCGGAACGCGACTCCGGTGGTGTGGGCTTCGCAACGCGCAACCACGACTCTGGCGTCGCGGGCCGCCGCGTGTTCCGCGAACTGGTGCGTTAGTAAGGTCTTGCCCAGCCCGGGTGCTCCGACGACGCGCACCGTGCCGCCCTGGCCCGCGTCGAACATGCCGGTGAGATCACCGAACTCGACATCGCGTCCGACGAGTTGACTCTCGCTGCGGCCCAACACCATTCGATCCAGCCGCACTTCGAGCAGCTGTGCGGCGGGGACCGGTTCGTCGGAGCCCTTGATGCGGACGTTGGTCAGTGGCCCCAATGTGGCCGATCCTTCGACCAGGCGAGCTGTCGACTCGGAGCAGAGAACACCGTCCGGTGGTGCTGCGCTCTCCATCCGCTGAGCCATCCCGACCGGGTGGCCGACAGCGGTATAGGTGCCGCGGCCCGAACCGACTTCGCCCGCCACCACCTCACCCGAGTTGAGTCCGATCCGAAGCTTCAGGTCGATACCGTCGGCGCGAAGCAGCTCCGCAGCGAACTGCTTGGTGACCGATTGGATCTCCAGAGCGGAGATGCAGGCACGCAGCGCGTGGTCTTCCAGGGCCAGGGGCGCGCCGAACAGCGCCATCAGACCGTCACCGGTGAACATTGCGACGGTGCCCTGGAAGCGTTGGATGACAGCCGCGGTGCGGTTGAACAACTCGTGCATCACCGCTTGGAGCTGCTCGGGACGCAATGAGGCCGCCAGTCGCATGGAACCGACAACATCGGCGAACAGGACGGTCACCTGTTTGTATTCGCCTCGTACCGACTGCCAGACCACAGCCGAGCCGCACACGTCGCAGAACTGCGCTCTGGCGCGAAGGTCGTTACCGCACGACCCACACGTATTGACGGATTCCTCGCCCGCGCCGACCATCTCCCCGATTTCCCCAGCGTCGCCGTGGTGGCGAGTTGATGATGGCGCATCGGCGGCGCATCGCGCACCCTAACTGTGAAGAACTTTGCGAACTGCAGCCAGAGATCAGGCGATGGTGTCGGTCAGCCCCGAATCGCGGATCGCGTCGGCGAGCGGTTCCAGCACTGCCGGAGTGTGCGGCGGCGGTAGGTAGACGATCGCAAGATCCAGCCCCACGGCGGCCAGCGCCGCGGCTTCGTCTATCGCCTTCGCGTAGTCGTGGTCCTCGCTCAGCCGGACGTGGGCCGACAGCATGATCTCGCTCGGGTCGCGGCCGATGTCGGCGCAATGGGAGGCCAGCACGTCGCGCTTATGGGCGAACTCCTCGGGAGTACCGCCGGCGAAGTTCCAGTGCTGGGCGAACTTGGCGACGATGCGCAACGTCCGCTTTTCCCCGCTGCCGCCGATGCAGATCGGCGGGTGCGGCCGCTGCGGCCCCTTGGGCTCGTTGCGCGCGTTGTCGAGCTGGTAGTAGGCCCCGGCGAAGGTGGTGGTCTCCTGGCTGAGCAGGCCGATGAGCACCTGGACGCCCTCTTCGAAGCGGTCGAGGCGCTCCTTGATGCTGCCGAGCTCGATGCCGTACGCGCCGGATTCCTCCTCGTTCCACCCCGCGCCGACGCGCAGCTCCAGGCGACCGCCGGAGATGATGTCGACCGAAGCCGCCATGTTCGCCAGCACCGCGGGATGCCGGTAGTGGATTCCGGTGACCAGGTTGCCCAAGCGCAGCCGGGTGGTCGCCTGGGCCAGCGCGGTCAACGTCGTCCAGCCCTCCAGACACGGGCCGGTGGAGTCGGAGAAGATCGGATAGAAGTGGTCGAACGTCCAGCCGGAGTGGTAGATGTCGATCTCGTCGGCAGCCTGCCAGACCCCCAGCATGTCGGACCACGTGGTGTTCTGCGGTGAGGTTTTGAAGGCGAATTGCACTGGGCCGAGCCTAGTCTGATCCAGGCTCTCAGGCTGCGGTGACTTTCGGCGGGCCGTCGTAGATGACCTCGCTGGTGCCTCGGGGCTGCTTCCGGAACTGCTTGGCGATCACGTATACCAGCAGCCATTGGACAAGTCCGGCCAGCACCAGCGGCCACACCGCACCGGCCAGAAGCGCGGGAATGCCGGCCGTGTGCGCCGACTGCTCAGTCTTGCGCGACCAGGCGGCGAACACCATGGCGCCAGCGGTGACCACCGCTGCGATGCAGAGGTAGGTGATCACCCACTGGAAAGACGACACGAGGGGTTTTGTACCCGGGCGGGTCTACGGGTAAACAGCGCCCGACACGTGTGAGCGCGCGTGTGCGATCGCGTCGTCGAGAGAATCGATCAGATGGTTCTCGTGGCGCAGGGCGTCCAGGATGCCCATATTGGCAAGCAACGCCATGTGCTCGGGCTGAACTCCCTTGATGATGACGGTGATGCCTTGCGCCTCCAGATCTTCGGCGATCTCGGCCAGCGTGTGGGCGCCGGTCGCGTCCAGCATGCCGAGTTGCGACATGCGGATGATCACGACCGATACGTCGGGGTGTGTGGTGATCGCAGTGGACAGCCGCTCGGCCGCGCCGAAGAACATTGCGCCGTCCAACCGCAATAGAGCGATCCGCTCATCGCCGGGCTGATGCGGGCCGGGCAGGTCCTCGCGGACCACGCTGCTGCGTCGCGCCACCGTGCGCAGCGCGAAGAACGCCGCGATGAGGATTCCGATCTCCACCGCCTCGATCAGGTCGAAGCACACCGTGACCACGGCGGTGAGTACGAACGCCAGGGCATCGGAGCGGGTCGAGCGGAGGATCTTGCGGATGGTGCCCGCCGAGATCATCCGAAAGGACGTCACCATCAACACACCGGCCAAGGCGGACAACGGAATTGCCGCTACCGGCCCGGTGGCCAGATATACCACCCCGAGTAGGAGCACCGAGTGCACGATGGCCGATAGCCGGGTCCGGGCACCGGATCGGACGTTGACCGCGGTGCGTGCGATCGCTCCAGTGGCGGGCATGCCGCCGAAGAGCCCCGACGCCATCGACGCCAGACCCTGCCCGACGAGTTCGCGGTCGGGATCGTACGGGCCGGTCGGCGACATGGTGGCCGCTACCCGCGCCGACAGCAGCGATTCGATGGCGGCCAGCGCGGCGATGGCCACCGCGGCGCCCAGCAGGGTGCGCAGCGCGCCGGGGTCAGCGTGCGGCATGAGCGGTGCCGGGAGATGCGACGGGAGGTTCCCGATCGTGCCCACCGGAACGTGGAACGTCACCACGATGACAGTGGCCGCGACGACTGCGGTCAGCGACTCGGGAATCCCCCGGCGCAGCCGCGGCAGGCCGACCATGAGCAGGGCGACCAGGCCGACGATCGCCAGCGTCCGCCAGGCCGACGTCCAGTCGGCGTGGGAGATGACCCGCCAGGACGCGGGCAGGGTGCGCTCGCCGGCCGGGGCGGCGACGCCGAACGCGGCGGGCACCTGCTGCAGGAAGATGATCGCCGCGATACCGAGCGTGAAACCCTCGATGACGGGCCACGGGATGAACGTCACGGCGCGGCCGAGGCCGGTGATGCCCGCCGCCAGCACAATGACCCCGGCCAGGACCGTGACCAGTGCGATGCTGCCGATGCCGTGCTGGGCCACGATCGGAGCGAGCACCACCGCCATCGCGCCCGTCGGCCCTGACACCTGGACGTGCGAGCCGCCGAACACCGCGGCGACCAGGCCCGCGACCACTGCGGTGATCAAACCGGCAGCCGCGCCGACCCCCGAGCTGATGCCGAACGCCAGCGCCAGTGGAAGTGCCACCACACCGACCGTGACGCCGGCGAGGATGTCGCGACGCCACGACCGGCGCAGGCCGGTGTAGTCGCTGAGACGGGGCAGCAGCCGCGACAGCTGGCCGGCCGCCGTGGCGATCATCGCGAATTTCCGACCGGCGGGAGTGCGTCGAATGCCTCGAGCTGCTGGTGTCGGGCCTTGAGGATGTCGGCCAGGAAACTGCGCGCAGTCACCAGCAGGTCCCGGATGGAGGGGTGGGTGAGCTCGTAGAAGACGGCGTTGCCGACGCGTTCGGCCGACACGACGTGGTGGCGTTTGAGGACTGCCAGGTGCTGGGACAACAGCGTCGGCTCGATCTCGGTGGCGACCAGGATCTCGCTGACGGCGGTGGGTTCGTCGCCGGCCGACAGGATCTCGAGGATCCGGATGCGAGCCGGGTGCGCGAGTGCCTTGAACAGGTTCGCTTTGATTTCGTAGAGCGGCCGATCGGCGCCGCCGGGGAAGCTGGAGGGCACCGCGATCCTCGGATTGAGTAGTTGATGGATTGAAGAAAACCGCAATCAATGTAGCCGGAACTGTCCTGCGTGGCCAAATCGTCCTGCGGGGCACACTGGAGCCATGGACCCGGTGGCCGCGCTGCGTGAGATCGCGTACTACAAGGACCGCGCGCGCGAGGATTCCCGGCGGGTGATGGCCTACCGCAAGGCCGCCGACGTCGTCGAGGCGCTGGACGAATCGATCCGCGAGCGGCACGGTCGCGCCAACAGCTGGCAGTCGCTCCCCGGCATCGGTCCGAAGACGGCCAAGGTCATCGCTCAGGCCTGGGCCGGGCAGGAACCGGACGCACTCGTCGAATTGCGGAGCACCGCAGCTGATCTCGGTGGCGGCGAGATACGGGCCGCGCTGCGCGGCGATCTGCATCTGCATTCGAACTGGTCGGACGGATCGGCCCCGATCCGCGAAATGCTGTCGACCGCGGCCGCGCTGGGTCACGAATACTGCGCGCTCACCGACCACTCGCCCCGACTGACCATCGCCAACGGGCTATCCGCCGACCGGCTGCGCCGGCAGCTCGACGTCATCGATGAACTGCGCGACGAATTGGCGGCGCTGAAGATCCTCACCGGCATCGAGGTCGACATCCTCGAGGACGGCACCCTCGACCAGGAGCCTGAACTGCTGGAACGCCTCGACATCGTCGTCGCGAGTGTGCACTCCAAGCTCGCGATGGACGAACCGGCGATGACCCGGCGGATGGTGCGCGCGGTGTCCGACTCACGGGTCAATGTGCTGGGCCACTGCACCGGCCGCCTAGTGACCGGCAACCGCGGCATCCGAGCGGAGTCGAAGTTCGACGCCGAGAAGGTGTTCACCGCGTGCCGGGACAACAACACCGCCGTGGAGATCAACTCGCGCCCGGAGCGCCGTGACCCACCGACCCGACTTCTCAAGCTGGCGCTGGAGATCGGTTGCGACTTCTCGATCGACACCGACGCCCACGCCCCGGGCCAGCTGGACTTCCTCGGTTACGGCGCGCAGCGGGCGCTCGACAACGGCGTTCCGGTCGAGCGGATCGTCACCACCTGGCCCGTCGACAAACTGGTGAGCTGGGCCGGTTAGCTACCAACCGGAGTCAGGACACGCTCGCGGCTCGGCCAGCGTTGTGGCACCGGGCGTCGCCGCACCAGCTGCGGCCACCAGAACCAGCGACCGAGAAGTGCTGCCAGCGAGGGAGTTAGCAGCGAACGCACCACCAGCGTGTCGAACAGCAGGCCCAGGCCGATCGTGGTCCCCACCTGGCCGATGACGATCATGTCACTGATCGCCATCGACATCATCGTGAAGGCGAACACGAGACCGGCCGACGTCACCACCGATCCGGTCCCGGCCATCGACCGGATGATGCCGGTGTTGATGCCGGCGTGGAATTCCTCCTTCATCCGGGACACCAGCAGCAGGTTGTAGTCCGCACCGACCGCGAGCAACACGATGACCGACATCGGCAGCACCATCCAGTGCAGCGGGATACCGATCAGGTGTTGCCACAACAGGACCGAAAGACCAAAGGCGCTACCAAGACTCAGTACCACGGTGCCGACGATGACCGCCGCTGCGGCAACCGCGCGGGTCAGCACCACCATGATCAGGAAGATCAGGATCAACGACGCGACCGCCGCGATCAGCAGGTCGTAGTCGGCACCCAGCTGCATGTCCTTGTTCATGGAGGCGCTGCCGCCAACGTAGACCGTGGAACCCTCCAGCGGCGTGCCCTTGATGGCGTCGACGGCGGCGGTGCGCAGCGGCTCGATGTGCGACGTGCCCGTCTCACTGAGGGGGTCGCCCTGGTGATTCACGGTGAACCGCACCGCGTGGCCGTCGGGCGACATGAACAGCTTCATGCCGCGCTGGAAGTCGGCAGTGCCGAAGGCTTCCGGAGGGAGGTAGAAGGTGTCGTCGTTGTGCGCCGCGTCGAATGCCTCACCCATCGCCGTGGCATCGGACTGCATCGCGATGTTCTGATCCTGCTGTGCCTTCTGCGCCTGATACTGATTCAGCATCATCTGCTTCTGGTTCTTCATCGTTTGGATCTGCGCCGGCAACACCGCGGCCATCTGGGGCGTCAGGTCGGCCATCCGCTCGATATCGGGCACCAGGTCCTGAAAGTCGTCCGACATCTTGCCGATGCCGTCGAGGCTGTCGAAAACCGAACGCAGCGCCCAGCACATCGGGATGTCGAAACAGTGCGGCTCCCAGTAGAAGTAGTTGCGGAGTGGGCGGAACTGGTCATCGAAGTCGGCGAGGTGATCCCGAACGTCAGCGATGTCGACAGACGTGCCCTTCATCTTATCCGCCATCCGGCGCGTGACGTCGGCCAATTCCAGTGTAATGGTGTACATCTGGGTCATTGAGTCGATGGAGGCCTGCATGTCGTTGGCCTGCTTGAGCGTGTTCTCCAGAATCGTCTGCTGGTAGTCGTTGTTCAGCAATTGCCCAGTGCCGCTTTGGCTCATCGTGTACGCCAGCGACGCGTGTTCGATCGGCTTGCCGTCGGGGCGCGTGATCGTGGTGACCTGTGCGATGCCGTTCACTCGCGCCATGGCCTTGGCGATTTTGTCGATCACCAGGAAATCGGCGGGATTTCGCAGGTCGTGATCGGCCTCCACCATCACCAGTTCGGGGTTCATCTTGGCCTCGGAGAAATGCCGATCCGCGGCCGCCTGACCGACGTTGGCCGGAATGTCGCCGGGCAGATAGATACGGTCGTTGTAGGTGGTGTGATACCCGGGCAGCGCAAGCAGACCGACGAGGCACAGCACGACGGCGAAGACGAGGAGCGCCCCTGGCCAGCGCACGGTCGCTGCGCCCACTCGACGCCAGCCACGGGCCCTGCCGTTGCCCCTGGGTTCGAGCACTCGGCCGAATCGGGTGACGATCGAGATCACCGCGGGACCCAGCGTAAGTGCGGCCGCGACCACGACGGTCATGCCGACCGCCAACGGAATGCCCATGGTCTGGAAGTACGGCAACCGGGTGAAGTGCAGGCAGAGTGTCGCACCGGCGATGGTCATACCCGAAGCCAGCACCACGTGCGCCGTACCGTGGTACATGTCGTAGTACGCGGACTCGCGGTCCTGTCCCTTGCGGCGGGCCTCTTGATAGCGGCCGATCAGGAAGATCGCATAGTCGGTGGCCGCCGCAATCGCCAGTGTCACAACCATATTCGTGGCGAATGTGGTCAACCCGAACACGTCGTGATACCCGAGGAAGGCGACGGCTCCCGTCGAGGCGAGCAGGCCGACCACGACCATGCCCATGGTGATCGCCGTCGTGACGATGGACCGATAGATCAGCAGCAGCATGATCGCGATGACACCGAACGTCAGTGCTTCGATCGTCTCCATGCTGGCGTCGCCGACGGCGTTCTGGTCGGTGGTCGTCGCCGACGGGCCCGCTACGTAGGCCTTCACGCCGGGGGGCGGCGGAGTATTGGCCACGATGTGCCGCACCGCTTCGACCGATTCGTTGGCGAGCGCCTCGCCCTGATCGCCGCTGATGTACACCTGGACGTAAGACGCTTTGCCATCAATGCTTTGGGCGCCAGCGGCGGTCAGCGTGTCACCCCAGAAGTCCTGGACGTGTTGCACGTGTTTGGTGTCGGCCCGCAGATCACTGACGATCTTGTCGTAGAACGTGTGCGCGTCGGGCCCCAGGGGCTGCTCACCCTCGAGCACGATCATCACCGAGCTGCTGGTGTCGTATTCCTGAAACACCTGGCCGACCCGTTTGATCGCGATGAGCGACGGTGCGTCGTTGGGGCTCATCGACACTGCGCGCATCTTGCCCACCTCGGCGAGCTGAGGCACCGTACCGACGAGGATGCCGATCAGGACGATCCAGGCCACGATGATCGGGATCGCGAAGGCGCGGATAAACCGCGGCAGCGCAGGCCGTTTGGAGTGCCGGGCCGGCGGGATGGTGTCGGTCGGAGCATCGACCAGCGTGCTCATGCGGCCTTCACCAAGCAGTACGTCGCGGCGTTCACGCCCTGCGCCGTCCTTTCGTCCTTGACCTCGTCATCGACGAGGACGCGGCAGCCGATCGATTGACCGTCCCCTTGCACCAACAGATTTGGCATGACGGACGGCACCGTCGTCTCGAGTCGCAACGACCACGGCAGGGTGACCTCACCAGTCCGCTGCGGCAATCCGTTGAGGTCGGTGTAGTTGATCACCGCCGTCGTCGCCGAGCCGAAAACCTCGTAGACGACGACTTTCGGATTGAACTTGTCTGCGGTGTCGGAACCGACCGGTGTCACCACAACCCCGTCGGCCCCGAAGATCGACCTCAGGTGGGTCACGCTCACCACGCCTACTGCGATAGCGACCACAAAGAGCGCGGGCAGCCAGGTGCGTCTAAGTACCGCAATCACATTCAGGCCTTTCCACGTTGACGGGGTGACCTAGCTAGGCAATCTAAGGGTATAAGTGGATAGAGTCAATCCGGTTCTTGGTTTTCGTTAGGCACGTCACTAAACTCGGGCTCGTGATTGACAAACCATGCCGCGGGCTGCGCAAAGATGCGGAGCGAAACCGGCAGCGGGTCATCGACGCCGCGCGCGAGCTGTTCGCCGTGCGCGGGCTGGAGGCGACGCTGAACGACATCGCCCACCACGCCGACGTCGGCGTAGGCACGGTGTACCGGCGATTCGCCACCAAGGAGGAGTTGCTCGACGCGATCTTCTCCGACGGTATCGACCGAGTGGTCTGTGCCGCGGAAACCGCTCTACAGCACGAGAATTCGTGGGATGGATTCGTGTGGTTCGTCGAGCAGCTCTGCGAACTCACCGCATGCGACCGCGGACTGCGCGAGATGGTCTACAGCTCCGCGTACGGCGGCTATGGAGTCGAATGCGCGCGCCTTCGGCTCACGCCGCCGATCTCGAAACTCGTCGAGCGGGCTCGTGAAGACGGATATCTCAGGCCCGATGCCGAGCCCACCGATATGCCGATTCTCGGCATGCTCGCTGGCACCGTCAGTGAGTGGGCCGGTCACGTCGACTCCGAGCTGTGGCGGCGCTACGTGGCGCTGCTGCTCGAGGGCATGCGCCATCGGGAAGGTCAGCAGCCGCTGCCGGTCGGTGCGCTCGATGACGAGCAGATGGACGCCGCGATGCGCGGCTGGCACCCGGCCGGCTAGTCCTCGGCTAGTCCGGCAGGTGGGGCATCTCCAAACCGGGATCTCGCCCGACCAGCACTCCGCGGGTGAGCACCGCATTTCCATAGCGGCGGCGGACCTGATCGACGGCGGCATCCACGTCCACGGTGTCGGGGCGCCGACCGTCCAGCGGCAGCTCCAATTGCTGGGCGCCAGCGGCGTCGATGTTGGACACCGCGAACCCGATCAACGTGATGCCCCGCTCGGCGATCATCGGTTCGGCGGCGGCGACCAGCCCGCGCGCGGCGGCCAGGATTGGTTCCGTCGCCCCGGTGGCCCTGGCCATCGTATGTGAGCGGGTGGCACGGGTGAAATCATCAAAGCGTAAGCGCAACAGCACAGTTCGACCAGTGCGCTGCGCAGAACGCATGCGGCGGGTGATCCGGTCGATCAGACCGATCACCACGGCATCCAGCTCGGCGGGCGTTCTGCGCTGACGGCCCAACGCTCGCTGTGCGCCCACCGAGCGGCGGCGGTGCGCGGTGCTCACCCGGCGCCGGTCGATATTGCGCGACAGGCAGTAGAGCTGCCGGCCCATCGCGGGGCCGACCATCGACCCCAGCGTCGACTCGCTGAGCTCGGCGACCTGGGCGACCGTATGGATTCCGTGCGCGCCGAGCTTGTCGGCGGTCTTGGGACCCACGCCCCATAGTCGGCGCACCGGCAGGGGATGCAGGAACGCCAGCTCGCCGTTCGGCGGAACGAGCAGCAGACCGTCCGGTTTGGCTTCCTGACTGGCGACCTTGGCCAGGAACTTGGTGCGGGCGATGCCCACTGTGATGGGCAGCCCGACCCGGTCGCGTACTTCTTGGCGCAGGCGCGCCCCGATGGTGACCGGATCGCCCGACAGACGCTGCAGCCCGGCCACGTCCAGGAAGGCTTCGTCCACGGAGAGCGGCTCGACCAGCGGCGTGGTGTCGCGGAACACCGCGAATACGTCGTCGCTGGCTTGGCTGTAGGCCGACATCCGCGGCGGGACGACCACCGCAGCCGGGCACAGCCGGCGCGCCTGGTGACCGCCCATCGCGGTGCACACCCCGTAGGCCTTGGCCTCGTAGCTGGCGGCCAGCACCACACCGGCCCCAACGATCACCGGACGGCCCCGCAGCGTCGGGTCGTCGCGCTGCTCGACCGAGGCGTAAAACGAGTCGAGATCAGCGTGCAGGATGGTCGCCCGATCGCCGAACACGAACACATGTTCGCATGCGGCTCCGACACCGCTACGCCGGTGGCGGCGCGTCCGGCGGTGGCGGAGGCGGTGGCTCGGGTGCCGGCGGTGGTGGCGGCGGCGGTGGCTCGGGTGCCGGCGGCGGCGGTGGCGGTGGTGGCGGCCACATCGGTAGCGTGATCGGCGGCAGGCCGGGGATGTTGATGACGTTGACGTCGGGTGGCGGGGCGTCCGGTGGGGGAGGTGGCGGCGGTGGGGCCAGATCCGGCGGCGGTGCGGGCGGGATTCCGTTGCTGGTGTTGATCGTGATGATCGACCCAGGAATGGTCTTGCCCGACGGGGTGGTGCCCACCACCGCTCCCCTCGACGAGAAGCTGTTGATCGGGGTGGGCAGGTCTGCGACCTGGAAACCGGCTTCGCGAAGCCGCTTTCGCGCGGCGTCGAAGTTCAAGCCGGTGACCTTGGGCACCGTACTGCCCGGGCCGCCTTCGACATAGCGGGGGTCGGTGGGCGGCAGCGAGATCGGGCCGAAGTCTTCGGCGACCGGTTTCATCGCCAGGAACCAGGTTCGGGCGGGTTCGTTGCCGCCGTAGAGGTTGCCGTAGCCGCACTTACGCAGCGGATATGAGCACAGGCCGCCGGGGTTGGTGGAGTCGTCGAAGATGTAGTTGGCCGCGGCGTATTGATTGGTGAAGCCGAGAAACCCTGACGAGCGGTGCGATTCGGTGGTGCCGGTCTTGCCGGCCATCGGCAGGCTCCAGCCCGCCGAGCCGGCCGAAGCCGCGCCGGTGCCGCTGGTGGTGTCCTTGGACAGCGCATTAGCCAGCGTATTGGCCAGGCCTTCGGGTACCACCTGCTCGCAGGTTTGTGTTTCGACCGCGACCTCGCGGCCGTTGCGGTCGAAGATCTTGTCGACCGGGCTGGGCGGGCACCACATCCCGCCGGAGGCCAATGTGGCTGCGACGTTGGATAATTCCAGCGCGTTGAGTTCGAACGGGCCCAGCGTGAACGAGCCGAGGTTCTGTCGCTTGACGAAATCGGCCAGGCTTTCGTTGCTGTTCGGCTCGTAGGCTCGCGCGGTGCCGGGTTCGGCGTAGGACCGTAAACCCAACTTGACCGCCATGTCGACCGCGCGGGGCACGCCGACCTGTCCGATCAGCCGGGCGAAGGCGGTGTTGGGCGACTGCGCCAGCGCATCGGTCACGCTCATCGGGCTGCGGTAGTTGCCGGCGTTCTTCACACACCAGGTCTCCTTAGGGCATCCCGGGCTGTTGCTGGTGCCCAGGCCCTTGCCCTGAAACTGCGCTGGAACGTCGAGCTGGGCGTTGATACCCATCCCCATGTCGAGCGCGGCCGCGGTGGTGAAGATCTTGAAGATCGAACCGGCCCCGTCGCCGGCCAACGAGAAGGGCTGGGGCTGCACGGTCTGGCCGGCATCGAGTTGCAGACCGTAGTTGCGGTTGTCGCCCATCGCGAGCACCTTGTGGCTGGTCTTGCCGGGCTGGATGACGCTCATCACGCTGGCGACCCCGTCCAGCGTCGGGCTGGCGACGGTGTCGATCGCCTTCTTGACGCTGTTCTGAACCCGCGGGTCCAGAGTCGTGCGGATCAGATAGCCGTTGCGCGCCACTTCCTCTTTGGACAGTCCGGCACGGGCCAGGTACTGCAGCACGTAGTCGCAGAAGAAGCCGCGGTCGCCGGCTGCGATACAGCCCTGCGGCAGACTGTTGGGCTGCGGCAGGATGCCCAGCGGTTGCTCGCGGGCGGCGCGTAGCTCCACGGCCCTGGCGGGCTCGTTCTCGATCAACGTGTCGAGCACCACGTTGCGGCGGGCCAGGGCGGCGTCGGGGTTGGTGTAGGGGTTCAATGCACTGGTCGACTGGACGATCCCGGCCAGCAGGGCAGCCTGCTGCCAGTTCAGGTCGCTGGCATTGATGCCGAAGTACGTCTTGGCGGCGTCTTGGACGCCGTACGCACCGTTGCCGAAGTAGACCAGATTCAGGTAACGGGTGAGGATCTCCTCTTTGTTGAGCGCCTTGTCCAAGGCCAGGGCCATCCGGATCTCACGCAGCTTGCGCGCGGGCGTCGTCTCGATCGCCGCCCGCCGCTCGGCGTCGGTCTGGGCGTTGACCAACAAGTTGTAGTTCTTGACGTACTGCTGCTCGATCGTCGACCCGCCGCGGGTGTCCAGATCACCCCTGAGGTAGCCGATGAGTCCGGTCAGGGTGCCCTGGACGTCGACGCCGTTGTGGTCGACGAACCGCTTGTCCTCGATCGAGATGATCGCCAGCTTCATCGTGGCGGCGATCCGGTCGCTGGGTACCGGCCAGCGCCGTTGCGCGTAGATCCAGGCGATCGGATTTCCTTCGGCGTCGACCATCGTGGAGACCGTGGGCACCTCGCCCGTCATCAAGTCCGTCGAGTCCTGTGCGGCCACATCGGAGGCGTGATTGACGACGACGCCCGCACCGCCTGCGAGGGGAAAGAGCATGGCCGCCACCAAGACACCGGCCAACACGCAGTACAACGCGAGCTTGGCAACGGTGGCGCCCGTCGTGGGGTGTGGCTCCGGCACCCCGCCAGACTAGGGCCACCCGCTCGGGAGACGAATCCAATATGCGAAGCCGGAATCAAACCGAGGCCGCAGAAACCCCAGCCCCGCCGTAGATGCTGGCGATCCAGATATGGGCGAGGGCTTCCAGGGCGGCGGCTTCCGGCAGGGTCGGCTTCTGGCTGCCCTGGGCGGCGAACACCACACGCTCGTTCATCAGGTTCAGCGCCGTCGCCAGATCATGAGCCGGAATCGTGTCGGGCGCCGCGCCCCGGTCCCGCTCCCTGGTGATCAGCCCGGCCGTGTAATCGATCCAGCCGGTCATGAACGTCGTCCACATCTCGCGCAGCTCGGCGTTGGTGGCCATGGCCGCCAACCCGGCGAGCACGACCGCCCGATGCGGGCGCAGCGTATCGAAGAACGCGTAGATGCCGTCGTGCCAGCCTTGCTGCGGGTGTTCGGGGACGGCGTCGGTCTGTTGCTGTCCTTGCTGTTGCGCCCCCGAGGCCGTGATCGCCTTGGCGAACAGACGCACCAGCACCGCGTCCTTGGACGCGAAATAGAAGTAGAAGGTCGGGCGGGACAGGCCGGCGCCCTTGGCGAGGTCGTCCACCGAGATCTCGGTGAACGGCCGTTGCTCGAGCATGTCCTCCAGCGTGCGCAGGATGGCCGCCTCACGATCGTCGCCGGAGGGGCGGGTGGCGCGACGGCCGCGAACGCGGGTTGGTGTGGCAGCTGGCACGGGCGTTACTTTACAGGGTGTCGAATTATTCAACACACCGTTGACCTATTCAACACAGTGTTGATAGCGTGGCCTGCATGACTGAACACGTCGATGTGGTGATCGTGGGCGCCGGAATCTCCGGGATCAGCGCTGCCTGGCATCTGCAGGACCGCTGCCCGTCGAAGGACTTCGTGATCCTGGAGCGCCGGGAGAATCTCGGGGGCACCTGGGACCTGTTCAAATACCCCGGCATCCGATCGGACTCCGACATGTTCACGCTGGGCTTCCGGTTCAAGCCCTGGACGTCGCAGAAGGCGATCGCCGACGGACCCTCGATCATGGCCTACCTCAACGAGACGGTCCGCGAGTCCGGCATCGACAAGCACATCCGCTTTCGCCAGCGTGTGGTGGCCGCCGACTGGTCCAGCGCGGACAACCAGTGGACGGTGCGCGTCGAGTCCGGCGGCGAGCAGAAGGACATCACCTGCTCGTTCCTGTTCGCCTGCAGTGGTTATTACGACTACGACCAGGGCTACTCGCCGGAATTCCCCGGTTCCGAAGACTTCACCGGCACCATCGTTCACCCCCAGCATTGGCCCGAGGATCTCGACTACGCCGGCAAGCGGGTTGTGGTGATCGGCAGTGGCGCGACTGCCGTGACTCTCATTCCCGCCCTTGCCAATTCGGGTGCCGGGCACGTCACGATGCTGCAGCGCTCACCGACCTACATCGGTTCGCTGCCCGACGTCGACTCCTTCGCCGTCCGGATGAACAAGCTGCTGCCCGCCAAAGCCGCCTATATCGCCAACCGATGGAAGAGCATCCTGTTCCAGTCCGCGCAGTACCGGCTGGCCCGGCGGTTCCCGAACTTCATGCGCAAGCAGCTGATGACGATGGCGCAGCGCCGGCTGCCCGAGGGTTACGACGTGAACAAGCACTTCGGCCCGAGCTACCGGGTCTGGGACGAGCGACTGTGCTTGGCGCCCAATGGAGATCTGTTCCGCACCATCCGCAAGGGTCAGGCCGAGGTGGTCACCGACACGATCGAGCGCTTCACGCCGACAGGCATCAAACTGACCTCAGGCCGGGAGCTGGCAGCCGACATCATCGTCACCGCAACCGGTTTGAATCTCCAACTGTTCGGAGGTGCCGAGATCCGCAAGGACGGTGAACCGCTCGACCTCACCACCACGATGACCTACAAGGGCATGATGCTCTCCGGCGTGCCGAACATGGCCTTCACCATCGGCTACACCAATGCGTCATGGACGTTGAAGGCTGACCTGGTCTCCGAATTCGTCTGCCGCGTACTGAATTACATGGATGCGGGAGGATATGACCACGTCGTACCCACGCAACCCGGTGCCGACATCGAGGAACGTCCGCTAATGGACTTCACCCCCGGCTACGTTTTGCGGGCCCTGGACCACCTGCCGAAGGCCGGTTCACGGGCCCCGTGGCGGCTCAAGCAGAACTATCTGCTGGACCTGGGACTGATCCGGCACGGCAAGGTCGACGACGAAGCGCTGAGCTTCGCCAAACACCGTGTCCCGGTGAGCGTTTAGCTGGAGGTGACGACGATCCCGTCGTCGTCGCTGTAGGCGACCTCGCCGGGCACGAAGCTGACACCGCCGAAGCTGACGGTGACATCGCGTTCACCGGCGCCGGTCTTGGTGCTCTTGCGGGGATTGGTTCCCAGCGCCTTGATACCGATGTCGAGTGTGCGCAGCGTGGTGGCGTCGCGCACGGCGCCGTGCACGATGAGTCCGGCCCAGCCATTGGATCGGCCCAGCTCCGCGATCAGGTCACCGACCAGCGCGGTGTGTACCGATGCGTCGCCGTCGACCACCAGAACGCGCCCGCGGCCCGGCTCGGACAGCACCGATTTCAACAGGGCGTTGTCCTGGAAGCAGCGCACCGTGCTGATCGGGCCCGCGAACTCGGTGCGGCCGCCGAATTGGCGGAACTGGACATCGCAGCTGCGGACCTCGGATCCGATGTCGTCGACGAGATCGGCCGTGGCACGGAATGTGACGGCCATGCTCACTCGGTCCGCCGGTGCCGCAGGCGGCGCACCAGCAGAGCGATCAGCACGGTCACCGCGAAGGCGACAGCGAACGGCAGCGGCGAGCGCCCGGACTGCGGGGCGGGTACCGGGGCCGGCGGCGGTACGGGATTGTCAGCCTGCTCCACCGACGACTTGGCGGTGGCAGCCGCCGCACGGGCGCCGTCGGTGACCGGCGGCGAGCCATTGCCCGTGGCGAGCTCGGCCGGGCTGGGGGGCTCGGCGGGCGGTGCCACCTTCTTGGCCGGGGCCTTTCGGGGCGCGGCCTTCTTGGCAGGGGCGGCGCCGGTGGCCTTCGTGGGCGCTTTCTTGGCCGGCGCCTTCTTCACGGCTTTCTTGGCCGGCGCCTTCTTGGCCGGCTGCTTTTTGGCAGCGGCCTGCTCAGGGGGCGGCGGCCCCGGCGGCGGCGTGGCGTCCTGGCCCTCCTCGGGCTGGTCCTGCGCTTCTGCCATCTGGTGCGCTCCTTTGCAATATCTAGTCGCGAACGCCGGCAATGGCACCCATCATGCCAGGCGAGGATCGGCCGTCCGGCCCTGCTCACGAACGGCGTAGTCGCGACCAGATGATGCCGCTGCCGATCACCGCCGCGGCGCCGACGACGAACGGCCAGACCGGCAGAGGCCGCTCGGGCGGGTCTACCAGGGCCGAGGCCGGGGGACCGGGTGTGCCCTCGCCCGCCGCGGTCAGCGTGAACGACCAGGAGCCGGACACGACATGGCCGTCGGCCGAGGTGACCCGGTAGTTCACGGTGTAGGTCCCGGCCGGGCCGAGTGGCCGCACCCCGACGCTGACCACGGCGCCCTGCACCTGCGGGGGTCCGTCGGACCAGAGATTCCCGTCGGGTCCCACGACGGTCATCGCGGCGAAGTCCGTGGGTAGCTGCTCGTTGAAGGTGGCACTGACCCGCGACGGGTGCCGTGGCCAGTGACGAATCGGGCGGCGGGTCGGCGGCGACTCGCGTGGCGTGAGCCCGGGCAACCGCGGTTCCCGCAAGCGCCGTGATGGCGATCAGCAGCGCGGTGGCGAGCAGACGCCGGATGGTCGTCAAGTCCGTCGGCGGGCCACCGCGACGCCGATGCCGATCGCGGCCACCAGCAGCGCACCGCCGGCCAGGGCGCGGGCGGTGTTGTCGGGGCCGACCTTGGGTTCGGCGTGCTCACCGGACGTCGGTGCGGCGGTGACCGAAGGGGCCGTCGTCGGTGCCGGAGCGGCGGGCGCCGCGTGGCTTTCCGTGGCAGCCGGTGGGCCGGACGTCAGTGCCAACACCGGCGCGGGGAACTCGGGTTCTCCGCCGTTGGGTAGCGGCGGCTGGTCCCAGTGCACGACGGTGCCGTCGGCGTAGGTCTGAACGACCGGGAACGTCGCCGCATCGGCATCCGGCAGTTTGATCGAGATCGGGAACAGTTCGAACTGGCCAGCTCCGATTCCCGCGTTGGGTGTCGCGGTGAACGTGACCGACCGATAGGCACCGTTCGTGGCGTCGCGATCCAGGACAGCGGTCCAACCCGCCATCACGTCGGTGCTCGCCGACGCGACGTTGGGCAGCGCAATGATGACTTGTGTTGTGAGAGAGCCCTTCTCAGACTCATTGGGCACCTGGAACGTCACCAGCGCATAGTCGCCGCGCGTGGCGTGATCGGCACTCACGTGGACATGGGCGCCTGCTGTCGCCGCGGTGAACCAGGAACCGAGAATCAGGGAGGTGGTGAGCGCCGCCGACTTGACTGCGTGCGCCGCCAGTCGATGGCCGGTCATCAGAGCACGCCGAGGCGGGCCATCAGGTCGGCGTCGATACCGTCGAGCTGGCCGGCGATCGCGGCATGGGCGTCGCGCCGGCGCGGGCCGGGCATGTTCTCCGCGGCGGTGACGGCAGCCGAGAGTGCGGCCAGCCGTTCGGTCATCGCAGCGACGAACTGTTTGGTCTCGGCATCTTTGGGCTTCTTCTCGGCGACCACCCGCAGCGAGTTCTCCGCACCGGCGATGCGCGCCGACAGCTGACCGCCGTGCCCCGAGAACTGACCGAGCTGGCTCAGCGGCACGCCCAGGCGATCGGCACGGCGCTCGTCGATGGCGCCGCGCGCCGCGATGGCGGCGCGGTAAGCGACGGGGACGACGACGGGGGCCAACAGCCGGGACACCGTCAGCGCACGCCGGATTCGGGTGGGGGAAAGAAGTTTGCCCTCCCGGGCAGCCTTCAGTTGCGCTTCGGCAACCTTGACCGCGGCACGGTCGGCATCGCGCGCGACCTTCAGCTGGGCCTTGATCGCCTTGTTCTCGGAGCGTTCGGCGGACTTGATCCGGCGCAGCTCGTTGCGGGCTGAATGCTTGGCATCGGCCTTGGCGCGGGTCTTGATCGCCCGAGCCTCCGCGCGACGCGTCGCACGGCTTTTGCGCTTGGTGAACAGGCCCATTCCTGATGCCTCCCGAGTAGGTCGTCGGCGGTCGGCGAGGCACGCTCGCGACCGGGTCAGCTAACCCTATCGCCCAGCCCAAGGGTGACGATCACGACCTGGGGATATGCCACAATGATCTGCGAACCGTCCGACGCGGCGCCGGCTGCGCTGCTAACTCGAGGAACGTTGTGAACCGCTCGCCGATGAAGGCCACAGCGATTAGCTGGGTAATCACGTGCGGTTTGCTCTGCGGCGGTACCGGCATGCTCATGGCGGCGCCGGCCGCTGCCGACCGCGGCACGGTGGGTAACAGCCACGACGAACCGGGTTCCGACAGCAACGATGCACGTGATCGCGGCCGCCCCGGCGGGCATCGGCCGGGTGGACCGCGGATGCCCCGCGGCACACACGTCGGCGCTGGCTCGACGCGGCCGGACAGCGGAGTCTTCGGTGTTCCACGCCGTCGTGGCGGGCTTCCGAGCGGTCACTGGCATCCCGGGCAGCCAGGGCACCACGACTGGCCCCATCACGGGTGGCCCGACGACGATTGGCCCGATGACAGTTGGCCGCACCACGGCTGGCCACTGCCACACTTCCCGCCGATCGTGCTTCCGCCGCTTCCCCCGCTTCCGCGGCTGCACTGGCCGCGGGCCGCGGTCGGTGACGGCGTCGGGGTGGAAGGGGTCGCCCGCCCACCAAGCCTGAGCATCGGCCCAGCGCCGGAGTCCGTGGGTGGCGGCGGGGGTGGCGGGGGAATCGACTACCGGCCACGGACGATTCCGCCGCCGAGCGAGCCTGGCCAGCCCGGGGAGGCGCCGGTCGCCAGTGCCGAGAGCGGCACGGTCGGGCCGACGAGCTTGGAGCCACCGCCCATCACGATGCCCCCGTTGATCGGAGTGGCGCCGCCGGCGTTCCCAGCGCCGATGCGCCCGCTCGGCCCTGGTTCCGAACCCGGCCCGCGTACGGGTCCCGGCCGGGAATCCGCGACCGGCCGCGAACGTCCGCCCGTCACGTCGTCAGGAGCGGGTACAGAAATGCCGGCGTCGACTAGGGTTGGCTATCCCAGATACCTCCAAGAGGCCAAGATGGGCGAGGTCGCGGCGCTGGCCCTCCCGGGTTTCGCCGGAATTCTCGCTCTCACCGCGCTCGGAGGCGTCGTCGGGTATCGCCAAGCACGAGCCGGCCACGTCGTGCGGACCGCAGGGACCACCCGGTTCATGCGGTGACGCGGTCCGCCGACCGCAGCCCAGTCGCCGACGGGGAAGGGGGATGAGATGTCGGCCAGCCGTCGGGTTACCACGGCAGTCAACGACGTCTTGGATCTGGCTCCCCGCCAAGGTGAAATCTCCCTGACCCGGTTGGTCGCCGCCGTCAGCCAGGACCGCGACCGTCCCATCGAAGTCACCATGGCCGACCTGCCGGCCGGAGTCTGCGGTCAATGGCGGCAGTATGCCGATCACGACGTCTTCCTGATTCAACACGGCCTGCCGACCTGGGACCGCACCCTGGCCCACGAACTGGGCCACCTTGTGCTCGGGCACTACGGCATTCCGATCACCGAGGCCGCCCGCGATGTCGCGGAGCTGGCCAGCGACGACCTCATCGGATACATGCTCAACCAACGCACCGGCTGCATGGGGCCCGGCGGGGAAGACGTCGAGCAGGAGGCCGAGGATTTCGCGGCGCTGTTGTTGTATCGACTGGGCCGCTCGCCGTCGGACCGGTCCTCGATCGTGCAAGTTCGCCTCGGAGAGGCGTTTGGTTGATCGTTTGGTTGATCGCCGGTCTGCTGGGAATGGCCACCGGGCTGCGCATCGGGTGGGCGTTGGTCAACAAGCAGTCGGTGGTCAGCTCGGCGATGATCGTTGCGCTGGGCAGTCTGGCCATGGTCGCCGCGCTGAACTGGCCGCCGCTGACGCTGCTGATCGACAGCGCCCTGCACTGGCCGAACATCTCGATCGGGCTCAGTCAGGTGGCGCTCGTCTGGTGCGCGGCGGGCAGCTGCGTGATGATCACCAGCGTCGCGTCGACTCGCAGCCCTGCTGCCATTCGCCGGATCGCGGTGGTGCAGTATTCCGTCGCCGGGGTGATCAGTGTCGCCACCCTGGTGCTGTTCTTCTCGTCCGGTCAGCAACCGGAGATGTCGCCCGAGGAGTACCTGCGGCGCAACCTCGGATCGGCCAACACCTCGCTGCCCTGGCTGCTGCCGTTGCTGTACGTGATGCTGGTCTTCACCTTGGTGCTGTGGGCGGGCATGCGCCACTCCAATCGGACCCGTCGCGGCCGGGCCTTGTTCGTCTTCACCCTCGGCATCGCGCTGCTGGTGGCCGCTACCGCGTTCTTCCTCATCCGGGCCGTCGGAACTTCGCATCTCGTGGGTGTCGGCACCGCCGCGACGTTATTGGGTGCGGCGATGGCGATCGTCGCGGCCGGATCGCTGTTACCCGCGATCGAGGACTGGTTCGGCGGGCGACGTGAATTGCGTCTCATCGAGCCACTGCTGACCGAATTGGAGCGGCGTCAACCCGATGTCGGGATCGGCGTGCGGCCCCGTGGCCCACTGGTTTTCCGAGTGGCCGAGCGGCTGTCGCTGATCTCCGACGCCCTGTACCTGGAGGCCACGATGGCTGAGCATTTGGCAGCCGGGGCGGCGGACGGCTCGGGCGTCGAGGTGATTGCCGACGTTGACCGCGCACGGGTCAGCCCGCATGCGCAGGCGATGGCGATCGCCAAGTGGATTCATGCCGGACGACGTACGCCGCGGGTGGCGCGCCCGGCAGGGCAGGGGCAGTTCCCCGGAATGAGCTGTCTGGGTCAGCCCGAAACTTACTCGGACCGGGAGTGGATCCTCGAGATCGCGCGGCAGTACCGCGCGCTGGAGTGCGAAGCCGACGCGCGCTGACTGCGAATCCGACGTTGCCGAAACTCCTGTGGCAGGAGCGACGGGCTAATCGTCGAGGTGTTCCCGGCGGCGCAGCTCATCGACCTTGGAGACGATGTCCTGCTGGGCTTCGGGAGACAGGCCTACGGTCCGTGCGGCAATGCGGCGCACGCCCTCGTCGCGCATGTTCGCCAACCAGGTCAGTTCCTTGTCGAGCTTCTCGTAGTACTCGTCGTCCGTGAAGTAGGACGGCTTGATCCGGAAGAAGTTGGCAAGCGCCGTCATCGTGGTGGACGACGGGTTGGTCCGGTTGCCTGAACGCAGCTGCGACAGGTACGGGGCGGACATGGTGATGCCTTCAGCCTTGAGCGCGGCGATCACTTCCGCAGAGGTATGAGGACCCCGGCCGGGCGGATACACCGTGTCGAACAGGCGATTCAGTCGGGCCGAGAACGTCGTGCTCATCTAGTTGACCTCCACATGCGAAAGAGCGGTCATTTCCGTTGGCTTATTTGCTGATCATCGTAGCGACACATCCGCCGACAACCAAGTGCAAACTACCCGATAATTGACGCGCGCGGACATTTTCGGCATACCGGCAAACATTCGTTCGGGCATTTTCTCAGGTCAGCGCCTGCTCCGAGCATGCGGTGAGGCAAAGAAACACATGGTGAGAGGCGTCTTGGCGCAGCGGGCCACTGATAATCGCCTACTCAAGAACCTGAGAGTACCCTGAGCAACCGAGGGTATCGAGTGCCTTTTCGGAAATCTACTTTGCTGTAAGCGCAGTTATGCCGAGTCGCCGGATGGCTTGGCTTCTCCCGCCGGGACCCGCGCCGGCTCGCCCTCTGACGACTCGTCGGACGCCTGCGGAGCGTCGGTTCGAAACACGGCGGGTCGAAGGCCGGTCGGCAGTGCGCGCAGTGCGGCGGCGGCCAGCAGCACGGCGGCAATCGAGACTCCGGCGATGACCATCCCGGGTGCCGTGGGGAACGCGCCCTCGATCAGCATGGACACGCCGAACACCAGGAAGAGGGCCGCCGCGGCCAGCTGGATCGACCGCTCCGGCAGATGCTTGCCTGCCAACGCACCAACTCCGATGGCCAGTGCATCGGCGGCGACCATGCCGATGGTGGACCCGATCCAGACCCCGATCCAGTCGTGGTCGGCGGCCAGGGTGATGGTCGCAAGCATGGTCTTGTCGCCGAGTTCGGCGAGCAGAAACGCAGAGGTGACGGCGAAGAAGGCCGGTGCGGTGGTGCGCTGGGCCCGGGTGGCCTCGTCGTCGGAGAGCTTGTCTCCCCGCAGCGTCCACAGCCCGAACGCGACGAAGGCCACGCCCGCGAGGATCCCGAGTAGATGGGTGGGCAGCGCGGCACCGAGATAGTGACCAACGGCCACTGAGATCAGGTGCACCGCTGTCGTCGCGACGGTGATCCCACTGAGCACGACCCACCAGCGGTGGCGCAGCGCGAACGTCATGGCCATCAGCTGTGACTTGTCACCCAACTCGGCGACGAAGATGACGGCGAAACTCAGGATCAATGCGGAGAGCACCCGGAACTCCTCGTTCGGGTGGCTGTCGTCAGGGGCGGTACAGATGCCTCCGGCCGGCAACCACTAACGGTTTTGCGGCCGAAGGTCTCGCCCACCGGCTTCGCCGGCCGGACAACCGGGCCCAGAGAATTGCTGGGCCAGTATGTCGATTGTCCGATTGGGGGCTACTCCCCTTCGCTGACGCCAACTCTACGGGCACCGCTGCGGTACGCGCAACTCATGTTCGGCGAAAACCCAACTGCAGCAGGAAATTTGGACACCAGGCAAGAAAAGTTCGGGTACCCGCAAACTGCGCCGGTTAGGCGGCGAGCAGCATCGCCAGGATTGCGGTGTCGGGGTGGCTGATCGGGTCCACGCCGACTCGGCTCACCATGCTGGTGATGGTTCCGTCGGATTCGGCTTCGACCCAGGCGGCGCGGTGTTCCAGGCCCAGATGCGGAAGACCCGGCAGTAGAACGCAACCCGATGCAGCTCCGGAGCATTCCGGAAGTGAGGGCGTGGTCTCTGAGGGCGGATGCAGCATCAGCAGCGCCGGTGGCTGACGCTCGGCGAAATGACCCGGGGGAACAGCGGATTCGCCCACCACGGTGCCTTCGGCGAGGACCAGGCCGACTGTGCCCGGCTGCGGCCTGTCGGGAAGTTCCTCTCGGACGCCGAAAATGGTTGTGGTGGAAAGCAATCCAGGTAGCGATGCGACGCGGACCGCAACGATCAGGAGTTGTGCCCATTCCTTCGTCGAGTTCGGCCAGCGGCCCGAGACGACGAAGCCCTTCAGGGCGCCACGAGAGTGAAAGGGGGCGACTTCGACCGCACCCCCGGAACCAGTTTCCATCTCGCCTCCGCGACACTAGGTGTATCAGTGCGACTCGACAGTGGGTCGGTTCGATTCAGGATGCGGCACGCAGCGCATGGCACGCAAGACGACACGAGTGCCAATGGGGAATAGGCTCGGCCGCGGCCGGTTGAGGACGGGGTGAGGCTCAGAACAAAACGATGACGGCGAGGATGCCGAGCAGGACCAGAGCGATGAGGCCCGCGCGCAATGCCGCCAGCATGTACGAGCGGTTGCAGGTCGCCGAGGAGACTTGCCAATGCGACGGCTGAGACGCGGCGCGCGCCCGGAATGATTGAGATGCCATCACACCGTCCTGACCTGCATGTTCAACTACCGCCCCCAGTGAAATCAATCACAGAGTGTTCTGTGAGCGCGATCATAACCCCTCCTGTACCCCTTGGAAAATCGGCTCAACCACGGCGTCTGATCCCCGGCGCGAGGCTGTGGTTTGTCGATCGTGAAACGGGGTATCCAAGATCACAATTGACTCAACCGCGTCGGCGTGTCGTTCGGCGCGTCGCGGCGTGTGTTCCGACGGTTAGCGATGCAACCGATTTCGCTCGCTCGTCACGAACTTGTTGATCAGGCCGCCCTAAGCGCGTCGGGTTATCCACAGATACTGCCTGTCTCCAGGGCGAGATGGTGCGCTCAATGCCCATTCACCGGCCTAGACGCCTGTGGATAAACCTGTGGAAACTGTGGATAGTCCGGTCATTGCTGCACGTCCCCGACTGTCGAAGATGCACTGCGTGCCACAATCCGCATGCTCGGGAGGCCCGTTGCAGCACTCCAGACCACGGTTCTGCTCGCTAGGCTGGTCCGCGTGATTCAGGTGTGCTCCCAGTGTGGGACGCGGTGGAACGTGCGCGACCGCCAGCGCAGCTGGTGCCCCCGCTGCAACGGCGCCCTGATGGCCCCGGTCAGTCCACCTGATCCGCGCTGGAGCCCCGGTGCGACGAGCCGCCCACCGGCCAGCCCTCCTGCACCGCAGGGAGGTGCACCGCGGCTGCCTTCGGGATTCCGCTGGATCGCCGTCAGGCCTGGCCCGCCACCTCCGGCTCGCCGCCGCCGTCGGCCCCTCGGACCGACGCCGCGTTACACCTACATTCCGCGCTGGGGACTTGCCGACCACGTGATGCCGGTGGCGACGGGCGACGACGCCGCTGTGAAGAAAGGGCCCGCGGCCGTCACCGTCCGCGCAGCTCTGCTGTCGGCGATCACCATTTTCGGTCTGGCCGCGGCCATCCACATCGTTCGCTACGTGCTGTTGTTGATCAACCGCACCTCGCTGCTGCCGCCATTGGTCGCCGGCGCGGCGCTGTGGCTCGGCGTGTTGGTCAGTCTGGCAGCGATCGTGGCGGTGATCCTGACCGCCGTCGTCACGACGTCATGGTTGATTGCACGCCGCGCCGCGGTCTATCAACACCTCGGGCAGGACGACCCGCGGCCCGCATGGGCGTTGTGGGCCGGCTGCCTGGTGCCGGTCGCCAACTTGGTGTGGGCACCGGTGTACCTCATCGAACTTGCCCACGCCGAGCAGACACAGGCTCGGCTGCGCGGACCGATCGCGGCGTGGTGGATCGCGTGGATCTTGTCGACCGCCGTCTCGGTCTTCGGCATCGCCACGAGTTTCACCACCAAACCGCAGGGGATCGCCGACAACACCGTGACGGTGATCGTCGCCTATCTCCTGGGCGCCGGTGTGCTGGTGCTGTTGTGGCAGGTGTTCGACGCCTTCGTGCGTAAGCCCGTCGAACGGCCGCTGCACCGCTGGGTGATGGTCGGAGCCGAACAACCCGAGCCTGCCGCGCCCGAATCGCCGCCAGCGGTTGAGACCGACCAACAGGAACCGGCAGCATAGGCGTATGCAATCGGCCGGCGAACCGCTTGGCGGGCACCCCTTCGTGGTTGCCCACCGGGGCGCTTCGGCCGAGCGCCCCGAGCACACGCTGGCCGCGTATGAGCTTGCGTTGGCCGAAGGTGCCGACGGCGTCGAGTGCGACGTTCGGCTGACCCGCGACGGCCACCTCGTCTGTGTGCACGATCGGAAGGTCGACCGCACATCCACCGGTACGGGTCTGGTGAGCGAGATGACGCTGGCCGAACTCAAACGGCTGGATTGGGGGGCGTGGCACGGCAGCGCGCGCTCCGAGGATCCACCGACCGGCACCGGCTTGCTCACGCTCGACGATCTGGTCCGCCTGGTGCTGGACTGGAACCGGCCGGTCAAGATGTTCATCGAGACCAAGCACCCGGTCCGCTACGGCGGGCTGGTGGAGAACAAGGTGCTGGCCCTGCTGCATCGCTATGGCATCGCCGCGCCGGCCTCGGCGGACCTGTCCCGGGCCGTCGTGATGTCCTTCTCTGCCGCGGCGGTGTGGCGGATCCGCCGCGCGGCGCCGCTGCTGCCGACCGTGCTGCTCGGCGAGACGTCGCGCTATCTGGGTGGGAGTGCCGCCACGACGGTGGGGGCGACGGCCGTCGGGCCGTCGATCGCCACGCTGCGCGAGCATCCCGAGCTCGTCGACCGGGCCGCCGCCCAGGGCCGGGCCATGTACTGCTGGACCGTCGACCACTACGAGGACGTCGGCTACTGCCGCGATCTGGGGGTCGGCTGGATCGCCACCAACCATCCGGGGCGGACCAAGGCCTGGCTGCAGAATCCGTTGGCCGTCCAAGGCGATTAGGGCTGCGCGTCGAGCACCTGCTGCGGGATCGCCGAGTCGGTGCGCAGCGCTGAAAACAGTTGATCGGCCGCGTCGGAATCCCATACGACCACCGAGCCGGAATCGCTTCCGGTGAACTCGCCGATCGGCACCGTGATGGCGATGGTCGAGCCGTGCAGCGCCCAGCCCAGCATGGCCAGGTCCCAGACGTGGTCGTCCGTGTCAACGGTCAATGACCCGACGGCTGCATGCGGCGCCGAGTACCAGCGCCACGGATTGAGCCACACCGCGGGGCTGCCGGCCTTGTGCATCACCGCCGCCATGAACTCGCGCTGATGCACCATCCGGTCCAGGTCGGCCCGCGGGGTGGCGCGGGATCGCACGTAGCCCAATGAGTTACGCCCGTCGAGGGTCTGGCAGCCGGCGGGAATGTTGATCCCGGCCAGCGGATCGTCGATCGGGTCGGCGGGGCAGAGCTGGACACCCCCGAGCGCGTCGACCACCACCGCGAAGCCGTCGAAGCCCACCTCGGCGTAGTGGTCGAGGTGCAGGCCCGTCGCCTGCTCGACGGTCTGGGCCAGTAGCGGCGCACCGCCTTCGGAGAATGCGGCGTTGATCTTGTCCCTGCCGTAGCCGGGGATGTCCACGTAGGAGTCGCGGGGGATCGAGACCATCGTGGTGGGTGTGCTGGACCCGAGTGCTGGGATGTGGACGACCAGGATGGTGTCGGTTCGCCCGTTCCCCAGATCGCCGCCGGTGGTCAGTTCGGCTTGCTGTTCCGGGGTCAGGCCGGCCCTGCTGTCCGAGCCGACGAGCAGCCATGTGGTGCCCGCGCCCGCGGTCGGCCGGTCGGTGTAGTCGAACACCGCGACCCGGCGAAGGCTCGTGTCGATCCAGACCCCGCCACCGATGAGTCCACCGGCGGCTAGGAGGAAGACCAGCACAAGTGTGACGAAAATCCTTCGGCCCCAGTGCTTTTTGCGCTTGGGTCGCGGGGGAGCGATTGGCGCGGGAGCGGGGGGACGAGCCGTGGGCGGTGGCGGCCGGCGCGGTGGCGGCGCTTGCCGGGGTGGCGGGGGAACCGGCGCTCGCGGTGGGGTTGGCGGTGGCCGTCGACCCGGATCGCGCCGAATCACTTGGGAGGGCTCACTTCGCGGTATCCGCTCGGTCGGCGGCTCGGGTCGGGGTATCCGCTCGGTCGGCGGATCCGCGCGCGGCGGCCAGTCCTCGCTCACCAGGTCAATTTACGTGCCCGGCTCACTTGAGCCAGCCAAGATGGCCGGCGAGTGCGATGTAGCCGACGAACGCGACCGTATCGATGACGCCGTGTGCAATCACCAGTGGCCACAACCGGCCGGTGCGGCACCAGGCGTACCCGAAAACCAGGCCCATCACGAGATTGCCCAGTCCTGCCCCGAAGCCCTGATAGAGGTGGTACGTCCCGCGCAGCACGCTGGAGATCAGGATCGCCCGGTTCTGACTCAGGCCGAGCTGTTTGAGCCTGGTTATCAGGTAGCCGACGACCACGACTTCCTCGGCGAAGCCGTTGGCGAACGCCGAGAGGATCAGCACCGGGATGCGCCACCACGACGCGTGCAGCGCGGCTGGCTCCACCTCGGCGTTCATCCCCAGCCAGCGGCCCGCCAGGTACAGCAGCAGCCCGGGGATGCCGATCAGCGCGGCCAGGCCGAGTCCGCCGAGCACGTCGCTACGCCAGCGCACGCGTCCCAGCCCGAGCCGATCGGGCGTGATCCCGCTGCGCCACAACAGATAGAGGCCGAGCATGCCCCATGCCACCAACTGGGCGACCGACGTCAAGTTCAGGCCGAGGTTGATCAGGTCATAGCGGGACAAGTTGGGGTTCAACCGAACTCGTTGCCCGGCAAGCCCGGAGAGCACCGCGTCGAACAGCTTCAGCGTCGCGATGACGGCGCTGACGCCGAAGGTGACGGCGAGCATGACGCCGATTTCGATGCGCAGTCCGCGCCGGTCGGTGGCGAGGAATTCGTCGCGTGGCGCGCTCACCCCGTCACGGTAACGGCCCTACATCTTGCGTGCGCGCAGCCCGTTGACGAACGGGCAACCCATGAGCAGCCGGATGGCCCGGCCCAGACCGGGGACGTCCTGCACCGGCTCCCCGAAGGGCAGGCGGACGTCGTGGTCACCGTCGGTTCCTTCGACGCGCAGTCGCACGCCGTAGCGATCCAGGCCCAGCGGGCGGACCCGGCCACGCCGCAGCGGCGCAGGCAGCTTGCCCGCCAGCCGCGCGAGCACCTCGGGATGGTCGCTGTCGAGGTGGCACAGCCACGCCGACTCGAACTCGCAGAACGGGTCGGGCTCGGCCGACATCAGATCGTGCAGTCCGACGGTCTCGGCGCCTGCGGCGTCGGCGACGACCACCGACTCCACCTCGAGGAGGAGTAGGACCTGCCCCGAGCTGATGTCGAGCAGTGCGGGGTTGGGATGGTCGGCGGCGATCATGTCGACCATGGTGCGAACGGCGTGCTCGGGCACGCTCTGCACGCGGCCGCGGATCCACACCAGCGAGCGCACCGGCTCGCGCAACGGCAGCGGGGCGAAGTCGGTGAGCTCCAGTACGGCCGCGACGCCATCGGTACCGGCCGCGCAGGCACGCACGGCCAGCGCAGATTGGCTGGGCAGGCTCACCGCGAAGGATCCACCGGGCAGCAGGTGGTGAATGGGCGTGGTGGCCGGAGCGACGTCGTCGGCGACCAGCATCGCCCCGGCAGCGCGCGCACAAGCGCTGCGGACGCGTTCGGCGGTGGACGGCGTAGTGAGCGTCGCTGAGGTCATCGCGCACCTTCCTGTTAGTGAGGTAAGCCTAAGTTAACTATGGAGGTGTGGTCGCGCAAGGCTTCCCTCCGCGGCCGACCCGATAGGGTTGGAGCGTGGCCCGCATCGCCTACCTCGGTCCCGAGGGCACGTTCACCGAAGCGGCACTTCTCAAGATGTCCGCTTCCGGTGTGATTCCGGGTGGCAGCGGCGCGGAACCCAAGCCCACGGACAGCACTCCGGCCGCACTGGCGGCCGTGCGTGACGGCGTGGCCGATTTCGCGTGCGTACCGATCGAGAACTCGATAGAAGGCAGCGTCTTGCCGACCTTGGACAGCCTGGCCAACGGCTCTCCGCTGCAGATTTACGCCGAACTGACCTTGGACGTCGCCTTCAGCATCGTGGTGTGCGACGGCCGCGACCGGGACTCGGTGCGCACGGTCGCGGCCTTTCCCGTCGCCGCCGCGCAAGTCCGCCGGTGGTTGGCCCAGCATCTACCGGACGCCGCCCTCGTCCCGGCCAATTCGAATGCCGCGGCCGCCCAAGAGGTGGCTGCCGGACGCGCCGACGCCGGGGTCAGCACGGCGCTGGCCGCGCAGCGCTACGAGCTGGCCACCCTGGCCGACGGGGTCGTCGACGAACCGAATGCCAGGACTCGCTTCGTGCTTGTCGGACGCCCTGGACCGCCGCCCGCGCGCACCGGTGCCGACCGCACCTCGGTGGTGCTACGGATCGCCAACACCCCGGGTGCGCTGGTGTCGGCGATGACCGAATTCGGCATCCGCGACATCGACCTGACCCGCATCGAGTCCCGGCCCACCCGCGTCGAGCTGGGTACGTACGTCTTCTTCCTGGATTGTGTCGGTCACCTCGACGACACTGCGGTCGCCGAGGCGCTCAAGGCATTGCATCGGCGCTGCGCCGACGTTCGCTACCTCGGCTCGTGGCCGACAGGATCGGCGACCGGAGCGACCCCGCCGCAACTCGACGAGGCCGACCGATGGCTGGCCCGACTTCGTGAGGGCGATCCGACATGAGTGGACGGCTGATCCTGCTTCGGCACGGGCAATCGCACGGCAACGTCGAGCGCCGCATCGACACCCGTCCCCCCGGTGCCGACCTCACCGATCTGGGCCGGGAACA
The DNA here is from genome assembly GCA_000230935.2 of Mycolicibacterium rhodesiae JS60. Lineage (GTDB taxonomy): Bacteria > Actinomycetota > Actinomycetes > Mycobacteriales > Mycobacteriaceae > Mycobacterium > Mycobacterium rhodesiae_B. The sequence goes on along the minus strand of AGIQ01000002.1, from coordinate 160,130 downwards.
GGCGCGCGATTTCGCCCTGGCCCGCAGCCGTCCCCCCGGCCTACTGGTCCACTCGATCGCCCGGCGTGCGGCACAGACCGCGGCCGAGATCGCCACCCAGCTGCGGCTGTCCGCCGAGGAGTTCGAGGGTATCCACGAGGTGCAGGCCGGCGAACTCGAGAACCGCAACGACGACGATGCGATCGCCGAGTTCAACGCGATCTACCAGCGCTGGCACGAAGGCGAGCTGACGGTCCCGATGCCTGGTGGCGAAAGTGCCAGCGACGTCCTGGGCCGCTACCTTCCGGTGATCACCGATCTGCGTCTGCGCTATCTGGACGACCACGCCTGGGCCGAGGACATCGTCGTGGTCAGCCACGGCGCGGCGATCCGGTTGATCGCGGCCACGCTGGCCGGGGTGGAGAGCAGTTTCGTCCTCGATCACCATCTGGCCAACACCGAGTCGGTGGTGCTGTCGCCGATCACTGACGGCCGCTGGAGCTGCGTGCAGTGGGGAGCGCTCAGCCCGCCGTTCTATCCCGAGCCCGACGTGCACGCAATAAAGGATGCGCTGGAATCGTCCGATCCCATGGGCTGACAGGTATTACCCAGCCAATCGATCCGATGTTTGCTGAAAGCAGGCGCACCCAACCGTGTCGCAATCTATGACGAAAGTATGAAAAACCAGTTCGGGAGTTGCGCAGTCGTCCTCGGTGCACTCGCCGCGCCGCGCGGCGTGAAGGATCAGCGTACCGTGACAATGTCCCAGGCCAGCGGCGCATTCTCGGCAGCTTTGTACCATGGTTCGTTCATAACATTTCGGCCTGTCGAAGCGCTGTTGCCACGCGGGGGCGGAGCACGTCATTTTCGCCCGCAGCAAAAGTTGCTATGCAATAGCTGGTGCAGTGAGATATCTTGGGTGTCCTCGGCCCTTCGGGGGTGGGCTGGTTTACCGCCGGGCCAGCCAGCGACGCTTCAACCAATCCCGGCTTGAGAAGTAAGGACTGAACATGATGTCAGGTCGTTTGACTCGGCAGATTGCTCTTTGTGCTGGCGGGCTCGCGATCGTCGGCATGGGCACCCTGACCGCTTGCGGTAAGGACAAGGAGAAGGCTCCGGAGACCACCACGCCGACCACGACGACGAGCGCGCCCGCGCCGTCGCCCACCGAGAAGGCGGTGTCGCCGGGTGGCCCCAACTCCTTCACGCCCACCGTCAAGGCTCCGCCGGCGCCCACCGCGCTGCCCGGCAACGTCGTCACCGGCGGCAACTGAGCCGCGCGGTCAGCACTCGTCCACAGCCACCCTCCGCCGACAGTGATCGGGGTACTACGCCTTCGCGCGCTGTCCGTGGTGGGCCTGTTGGGCGTGCTGACCGCAGCTGCAGTACTGGTCGCTGATCTCCATCGGTCTTCGGCACCCGCCGATTCCGGGGTGATCAGCGGCCCGTACGCGTCTCTCCTCGCCAGTTCCGTCGACCTTGGTCCGGCTCGCACCGACCATATTCAGTTGACCGCGGCGCTGCGCGACGGTTCTCGCCCTGATCTACTGATGGGATGGGCTGTCCAACAGAATCTTTCGGTGCGCTGGCGGCCCGGAGACAGCTGGGCGATCCTGGAAGGTGCGCCCGATGCGGTGTCCGGCGCCTTCGATGTCGACGTCCATGACTACCGCGGCAAGCGCGGCCAGGTCTTCTACGCCTCGCCCCAGCAGCCGGCCGTTCCGCAATCGCTCAACGTCGAAGTGGCCGGGCTCGGCCGCATCCTCGGCTACACGCCGCACCGCGAGTCGAAGGTGTGGATGCACCCCCTCGAGGTGCCCGACCAAGGGTTGAATCCCGCCGCGCTGCTGCGCACCTATAACGCGCTTCCGTTGCACGAAAAGGGCTACACCGGCAAGGGCATCACCGTCGTCGTGTTCGCCTTCGACGGATTCGACCAAGCCGACCTCGACACCTTCGCCTCCAGTTTCAACCTGCCGAAATTCACCCCGGATGTCGTCGGCGGCATGCCGCCTGCCCGCCGCGGCGAGGCGACCATGGACCTCGAGGCGGTCCACGCGATCGCGCCCGACGCCAAAAAGGTGTTGGTCAACGCGCGCTCCACCGTGGAGGGCGACGGGTCGTACGAGAAGATCGCGAAGCTGATGGAGGACACCGAAAAGAGCTATCCGGGTGCGGTGTGGAGCTTTTCGATCGGCTGGGGTTGCGACAAGCTGATCACGGCCGCCGATCTGGTGCCCGTGCGGGCAGCGCTGGCCTCGGCGCAGCGCTCGGGCACGACAGCGTTCGACGCCAGCGGTGACCTGGCCGGCCTCGACTGTAAGGGCGGCGACGAATGGTCCTCGCCGCCGAGCGATAACGACGTCGGCCTGGACGCGGTGGCCTCGATGCCGGAGATGGTCGACGTGGGCGGCACCACGGTGTCCACCGATGACAAGGGCGACTGGCTCGCTGAGCAATCCTGGTTCGACCCACCGCTGTCCCAGGGCACCGGCGGGGGCGTGTCGAATCTCTACGAGCGTCCGGATTGGCAACGGGGCCTCGATGTGCCCAACGGGGAGGGTAAACGGCTCACCCCGGACATCGCCGCCGTCGCCGATCCGTTCACCGGCGTGCAGATCGTGTTCAACCAGAATCTGATCATCGGCGGCGGGACGTCGCTGTCGGCGCCGATCTGGGCCGGACTGACCGCGCTGATGAACCAGTTCGTCGTCGACAAGGGCGGCTCGCTCATCGGCGATCTGAACCCGATCCTGTACACCATCGCCGAGGGCACCCCGCTGCCCGCCTTCCGCGATGTCGTCCTCGGCGGCAACGCCGTGGCCAACGCCGGTCCGGGCTATGACCTGGTGACGGGGCTGGGTACGCCGAATGTCGAGAACCTGGCGCAGAATATTCTTGTGACCCAGAAAGTGGTCGACCGATGACCGTCCCGGATGACGACGACGACGTGCCCACCATGGAATGCGGGGTCTGCCGGATCGACGTCCCGGCCGGAGCGTTCTGCGGCTATTGCGGTGCGCATCTGGCATCAGAGGAGAAGCCCGGCCCGCGCTGGTTGCGAAAGCTGCGCGGCGACACCTTCGGCGCATCGCCCGGCGAGGGCGTGCTCCGGCCCGCGATCGCCAGCTCACTGTTCCCCCATCTGCCGCAGCGGTCCCGGACGCCGTTTCGGGTGGGCCTCGGGCTGATCCTCGTTGGTCTCGTCGGGTGCGCTGTCGTCAAGTTGCCTGCGGCAGGGATCACCATCGCTGCCCTCGGGCTGCCGCTGTTGTTCGTGCTCTACGTCAGCGAGTCGGCTGTCTACCGCGACATGTCGATGTGGGCGATGGCTCTGACGGGCACCCTTGGTGCGGCACTCGGGGTTGGTTGGGTGCTCTTGACCGGTCAGATGGTCGCCAAGGCCTACGGTGTCCCGATGGCCGCCGGCCTGGCCATTCACCACCTCATGCGCGAGGGCATCGCGATCCCTGCCGGTGGCATGATCCTCATGCTGGTGCCCACTGTCTTGGTGCGTCTGCTGCGGCCCACGTCGCGAGAATCGTTGGACGGCTTCGTAATCGGTGCCCTGGCGGCACTGATGTTCGCCGCTGGGGCGACGTTGACGCGGCTGGCGCCACAATTCGCCACCGGACTGTTGGCGCACAGCCGGCCCTTCACGAGCCTGCTCGTCGAGGCCATCTTGTGCGGCGTGACGATTCCGCTGACCGCCGCGGTCGCCGGCGGCATGGTCGGCGTCGCGCTGTGGTTCAAGGGGCCGGACTCCAACCCGCATGAGCATCCCGGCCGAATTCGCGCGGTGCTGGTCGTGCTCGCCATCGTGGTGGTGCTGATCCATACCGGGGGTGCGGTCACCGACATCATGGGGATGCCGCAATTGCGGATGCTCGCGGTCCACCTCGTGATGACACTCGTCGTGCTGGTACTGCTGCGGATCGCCCTGCAACTCGCGCTGATGCACGAGGCACCTGATCCGATCGAGCGTGACGAGCCGCTGCTCTGTATCCATTGTGAGCACGTCGTGCCGGATATGGCTTTCTGTCCGGCCTGCGGTGTGGCGACGCGGGCCTCGTCACGCGCGTCGCGGCACGAACGGCGTGAAGCGCGGCCGGTGCGGGTCGCCGCGGAGGGGTCGTGACCTCACCCGCGGGGGCTCCCGAGGAGCAGTTCCCGGGCTACGCCCTGCCTCGGGGGACGTATCTCGCCCCCGAGGTTCGGCAGGTCCGCTCCAGGCGCACCCTCGGCTTGTGGGTGGTCGGAATCGTGGTCGTCGCAGCCGTACTCGTCGGGGTGTCGCTGATGGTGACGAAGAAGGCACCGCGCTACATGTGCCCGCCGGAATGCGGCGCCCCGCCGATGGGCACACCCGTGACAGGTCTGCCCCGGTTCACCGCCGCCGACGGGTCCTTCTCGGTGTCCTATCCCGCACCGGGCTCGGCCTATGAGATCGAGACCAAGGACAACGGCGTGACCGCGAAGTTCACCGGCGGCGATACCGGTGTCATGCAGCTGTTCTCGGAACCTGCCAACGGCCGCAGCGCGCAGACGATCGCCCGCGACCTGTTGAAGCAGAAGTTCCCCGATGCCAAGATCGCGTACGAGATCCCCAACGCGATGGTCGGCTATCAGCCCGGCTACGGGGAGGTGGCCGACTCGTGGCCACAGGGCACCAGTAACAGCTACATCCGCATTCGCACGGTGCTGTTGGTCTCGGTCAAGAACGACCTCGCGCTGGTGGCCGGTGCGGTCGGCCCCTACCACGCATTCGGCCCGGATTTCGGTCCCGGCCTGCCATCGGGGGCCAACGTGCAAATCGCTCAGGACATGGGCAAGTATGTCAACAGCTTCACCTGGAACGGCGATCCAGCGCGCTGAAAATAGCTCATCCCCAACCTAATTCGTGAAGACGATCGTCGTCGATCCCGAAATGATGTGCAATCTCGTGGATTACGGTGATCGCGACTTCCTCGACCACGTCGGCCTCGCTATCGCACATGTCTAGCAGCGGTTCCCGGTAGATCGTCACGGTGTCGGGCAGTGATCCGGCGTAACTTGAATCGCGCTCGGTGAGCGCCACGCCCTCGTACAGGCCCAGCAGTTCCGGGTCCTCCGGGTGCTGATCCTCGACCAGGATCACGACATTGTCGATCGCCTTGGCCAGTCCGGGCGGAATCAAATCCAGTGCGTCACCGACCAATTCCTCGAACCGCTGCGGGTTCATCCAGACGGGCACTAAGCCGGTGGAAGCGGAACGTCGGCCGGTCCCGGCGGCGGGCCGGCGGGCGGTGGTGGTGGTTCAGCGGGCGGCGGTCCGTCCATCGGGGGCGCGTCGAGCGGCGGTGGCGGCGGCACCGGCTGCGCAGGTACGAACTCGCCGTTGAGGATGTTGCCCTGTTGCGGCGGGGGGCCCTCGGTGGGGGTGGGGGCCGCCGTCGAGGTCGGTGCCTGCGTCTGCTGCGTCGACTGTCCCGGCAGATGCTGGGTCTGGGTTGACTGCGTCGACTGGCCCGACTGGCTGCTGTCGCTGGTCGACGGCGAGTACTGCGTCGTCGGCACGCTGGGCAGCAGCGGGATCGACGGAAGACTCAGCCGCTCTTGCGGAATATCGGGCGGCGGGATCGGGGGCATCCCGTTGATCAGCAGCGCACCCTTGGCCGGGTTGATCAGCGTCGCCCAACCCCCGTTGCCCAGGGTGGCGCCGATACTGCAGGCCACCTGGTGGCTGCCCGCTGTCCAGCTCGGCAGCGAGATCGTGCTGTAGATGAGCGTCAGCGTCGTGGAGCGCAGCTGCAGTGGCGCCAGATAGGCGTCAGTCATCCGGGTGCAGACGTCCTTGATAAAGGCGTCCTGGTCGGCGTCCGAAGGCAGCCCGCCGGGAAACTTCTCCGCCAGGTTGACCGCGCCGGTGACCTCCATGGCGTGTGGTGCGCCGCAGTCGACCGGGACGTCGGTCGGCTGATTGGTGGGCGGGTCGATGCCGAGGCAGGTGCCGGCCGGCCAGACCTTGGACTGGTCGACCTCGGCCACCCGGCCCTTGAACTGGGTCTGCTGCCCGTCGGGACCCGGCAGCTGCAGGCCGCACAGCATGCGCCTCTCGCCGTCCTGCTTCCAGGCCTTGTCGCCGGACCACAGCATGCTGATCGTGAACTTGCTGTTGGGATCGAACTTGTCGCCGAGGTAGCGCTCGACGGCGGGCTGGCACTGCTCGAGGCTGATCTGCTGGATCCGTGCGGCGCTGGGAGGTGCGGCGTCGGGTCCGTATTCGGTGCCTGGGTAGGTCCTCATGTCGACCGACTCGGCGACCTCGAAGCGGTGGTCGTTCTTGCAGTCGACGACGGTGGCCGCGTCGGGGTCCTTGCCGGGCCAGTTCAGGCAGTTGCCCGCCTTGGCGTTGGCGAACGCGGCGGTGCCCTTGGCGCCCGAGAGGGGATCGGAGCCGGCGTACCCGTCCAGGCGATTGTTCAGCCCGATCGGCAGGGCGGTGACGACACCGGCGATCAACAGGCCGCCGAGCGCGGTCAGCAGGAGCACCCGGCGGGTCGACGTGGCCGCGAAGGCGCCCAGGAACGTGCGCCGCGGCACGCCCGTTTCGGGCAGCTCGGGCGTCGTGTCCTCACGCTCGGATAACTGCAACATCGAATCCATTGTGGCAGGCGCGCGCAGTCGTGTGACAAGTGATGCAGTTGTACTGTTATGGGGTTGTGCTGTGCGTTCTCCCCGGAGGGGCCGACGTGGCGGCCGACGGCAATAGCTAGGGTTGCGGGCGTGATCGACCTGAAACTGCTGCGCGACGACCCCGATGCGGTACGGCGGTCCCAGCTCAGCCGTGGTGAGGACCCGGGCCTCGTCGACGCCCTGCTGGACGCCGACGCCGCGCGCCGGGCGGCGATTTCGGCCGCCGATTCACTGCGGGCCGAGCAGAAGGCCGCCAGCAAGAAGGTCGGTTCGTCGTCCCCGGACGAGCGGCCCGCCTTGCTGGAGCGGGCTAAAGAACTTGCCGCCCAGGTCAAGTCGGCGGAATCCGCGCAGACCCAGGCCGAGGCGGCCTTCGCCAGCGCGCACATGAGCATCCAGAACGTCATCATCGACGGCGTCCCGGCCGGCGGCGAGGACGATTTTGTCGTGCTCGATGTGGTGGGCCAGCCGCGGGACATCGAGAATCCGAAGGATCACCTCGAGCTCGGCGAGACGCTCGGGCTGATTGACATGGAACGCGGCGCCAAGGTGTCCGGCTCGCGGTTCTACTTCCTGACCGGCCGCGGCGCGCTGCTGCAGCTGGGCCTGCTGCAGCTGGCGGTACGGGTGGCGACCGAGAACGGCTTCACCTTGATGATCCCGCCGGTGCTGGTGCGCCCCGAAGTGATGGCAGGCACCGGATTCCTCGGTGCCCACGCCGAGGAGATCTACCACCTCCCCGACGACGACCTGTACCTTGTCGGGACCTCGGAGGTGCCGCTGGCCGGCTATCACTCCGACGAGATCCTCGACCTGTCCGGCGGTCCGCTGCGTTACGCCGGGTGGTCGTCGTGCTTCCGGCGCGAGGCAGGCAGCTACGGCAAGGACACCCGCGGCATCATCCGGGTGCATCAGTTCGACAAGGTGGAGGGTTTCGTGTACTGCCGCCCCGACGAAGCCGAGGCTGAACATCAGCGGCTGCTGGGCTGGCAGCGCCAGATGCTCGAGCTCATCGACGTGCCCTACCGGGTGATCGACGTGGCCGCTGGAGATCTCGGTTCCTCCGCGGCCCGCAAATTCGACTGTGAGGCATGGGTTCCCACTCAACAGGCCTACCGTGAGCTGACCTCGACCTCGAACTGCACGACGTTCCAGGCCCGCAGGCTGGCCACCCGATACCGCGACGAGAACGGCAAGCCGCAGATTGCGGCGACGCTCAACGGCACGCTGGCCACCACCCGGTGGCTGGTCGCGATCCTGGAAAACCATCAACAGCCAGACGGCAGCGTGCGTGTTCCCGCCGCCCTGGTGCCTTACGTCGGGGCGGAGGTCCTGCAACCGTGATCGAACTCGACCTCGACGAGGTCAAAAGCTGGTTTGGCTTCGGCGTCGCCGGAAACTTCGCCGGCCACCTCGAACAAGCCGGTGAGGCAGTCGATTTCGTCAACGTCGCCAGCGAGGGTGTCGCACCCAAGGGTATTTTCCCCTGGTATGCACCCGGTCACGACAGCTTCCTGGGGGAGTTCCCGCTCTCGCACGATGCGCTCATGGTGCCGACCGAGGGTTCCGATGATGGGGGCCCGCTCAATCTGCAGATCGAGCCCGAGGTCGGCCTGGCGTGCGAGGTGGTGTGGGAGGGCGACACGGTAGTCACGCTGCGCCCGTTCGCGCTCGGCGCGTTCAACGACTGCTCGATCCGCCGGCCGAACGCGCCCAAGATCAGCTACAAGAAGAACTGGGGTCCGTCATCCAAAGGCGTTGCGCACCAATTCTTCGACATCAGCGATCTCACCCCGGACGGCCCGACCGCGACGTTGCGGCTGCTGTGCCACCTGCGCACCGCCGACGGTGTGCACCACGAGTACGGGGTGGACAGCCCGCTGCTGGGCTACTCGTACTACGGCGAGGTGCTACTCGACTGGATCGTCGAGCGGCTGGCCAACCAAAAAGGTTCTGCGGATACTCCTTTGGAGGATGTCGGCGCACTGATGGTGGCCTCCGGCCGTCCGGCGAAGGTCCTGATCGGCATCGGCGCGACGCGCTACACCAAGCTGGGCGAGTCGACGTATCTGCAGCCCGGTGACGAGGCGATCGTGCGGGTCTACGACACCGCCAGCGACGCGGCTTCCGAACTGCGCCAACTGGTCTGGCAGCCCTAGATCCCCAACCCCGCCAGCCAGGCCTGGATCCGTTCGGCGACCAAGGGCCAGCCGGGCTCCAGCATCATGTTGTGTCCCATACCGCTGAATATCTCGGCCCGGGTGCCGTAGTCGCGGGCCGTCGCATGCACCGCCCCGGGTGCTGACGGCCCGGTCTTCTGCGCCGCCGAGAACCAGCAGGGGTGTGGTGACCCGGCCGGGTCGAAGTCGCATGCGCAAGCCGCCGCCGTGGTGGCTCTCGGCCTGCAGGCGCTCTGCACATGCCGCGACCACGGATTCCGGTGTGTCATCACAGAAGAAGTGTTGGCGCGCAAGCCGGGGCGTATTGACCAGATCTGCGACCGTGCCAGCGGTATACGAACGAAACGACAGCGTCGGATGGCGGCGCATGATGCGGAAGGCCACCGCAGCGCGACCCGCAGACCGCGACGGCAGTGACGCCATCAACACTGCCGCCGGGGCGTCATGCTGCTCGAGATACTTCTGTACGACCAGCCCGCCCATCGAATGTCCGACGACCGCTGGGCTGGCGCCGAGCTGGGCCGCCGCGGCAGCGATGTCGTCGACGTAATCGGCTATCGTGCACGACTTCAACGGTGTCGGCGAACCGCTTCCGGCGTGTCCACGCAGGCTCACCGCAGCAGCGAGAAATCCCCGCCCGGCGAAGAAATCCAGGAAGTTGTCGGCCCAGCACCATGCACCGTGCCAGCCGCCGTGGACGAAGAGCAGCGGCGTAGGGTGCGCGGCTGTGCCGGCACCTTTGGTGAGCAGCTCGAGCATCCGCTGAGCTTAGGTGCCGCCGAGTAGCTCATCGAGCACCTTCACAAACTCCCGCGGCCTGACCGGCGTGAATGCCGGGCTCGGCTGGGTGCCCGGCACGTCGAGGGTGACCAGTGTCGACTTGATCGGCCGGTAGATGTCCAGCGGCAGCCAGCGCCGCAGGTCTGAACTGCCCCAGAGCCGGAAGCGCTGCATCCACAATCCCAGTGGCTCGGCCTTGTACCCCTTGATCGCCTGCAGCGGGATCACCTTCGCGGTGCCCGACGGAAAGTGGTAGCGCCGCAACGTCAGGGCGAACCGGTCCAGCTGAACCAGGCCGTCGTCGTAGTGCTGCTGCGGTGGCGCGCTCATTGCCGGGAGCACCGCAATTCGTGCCCCCTGGTGGTCAGGCAGCGCCCGTTCTCCAGGTTCCACTGCCAGCCGTGCAGGTTGCATGTCAGCGTCGAACCTTCGACCACACCGAATTTCGACAAGTCGGCCTTCAGGTGCGGGCAGCGGCGCTGCATCGTCCAGCCATCCAGCGTCACGTCGGAAGTGTCGTCGTGCGCCTCGGCGAACCAACCATCGGCGTAGGCGATCCGCTCGTCGGTCAGGCACTTGAAGAACGTGTACAGATACTCGTTGTACCCGCCGACCCGCCACGCCCGGAACCGGGTGGACAGGAAGATGGTATTCACCCAGTCGGGCTCGTCATCGCGCAGCACCGTGCGCACCAGCTCCGGTGCGATCTCGAAGCCGTAGCGAAATTTCTCATCCGCGATCGGCTCCCGCACAGCGCGTTTCGGGAAGTCCAAAACGATGGTCTCCGGACCCAGCCGCAGCTCCACTGCATAGCCGATGCCATCGCAGATCTGGTCGCTCTGCAACATGATCGGCTCGAACTTGGCCCGCAACGGCTCCAGCAGCGATTCGCCGGCTGCCGGCGCCCATCTTGCCTTCTCCGCGGCCAGCACCGGCGCCATCCGCTCGGCATATGCCGCGATGTAGTCCGCCTTACCAGTGGTGAAGATCGCCTCCGCGTGGGCGGTCGGCACCGGGTGTGTCAGCGAATCCAGTTGTGGTCCAGTGAATTCGGCAACCGAGCCGGGGATCATCAGCAGCCCGCCGTCGTTGCCGTTGCGCCGCATCTGCTCGAGGAAGACCATCTGGTCGGGGAAGATGTTGGCGGGGTCGCCATGATCGTCGTTGAGATCGCGCAGCGCGGGGTCCAGGAAACACGGCGGCCCGGCCGATGGAATCACCCACGTCGCACCGACATCCGAGATGAACTGCCGGCAGCGATCCATGCCGCGCTGACGCTTCTGTGTCCCGAAAGACTCCTTCGCGCGCGCGGGCATGTCATAGACCATCGGATACCAGATTGCGCCCGAGTACTGCAGCATGTGCACGTCGATGGGGCCGAATGCCTCGGCCAGCACGTCGACGGCCAGCGGTCGCGAGTCGTTCATGTTGAACGCCGTCGTGGTGCCGTCGGAGACGATCAATCCGGAGTCACCGATGGGCCCGTCGGCCGGTGCTCGCAGCGCGACGATCATGATGTCGAGCTCGCCCTTGGGGCCGCTGATTCGATGTTTGACCGAGTCGGCGGTTTCGTAGAACCGGTGGAAGCCCACCTTCTCGAGTTCGCGCCGTAGGTCGGGTACCGGAAAGTCCGGCAGCAGAACGACGGCGTCCTTGTTCACGTAGTCAGCGAGCAGCTTGGGGTCGAAGTGGTCCTTGTGCAGGTGCGAGACGTAGAGGTAGTCGCAGTCGCCGATGGCGGCCCAGTCCAGGGCGCTGTTATCGGGGAAGACGAACCACGAGGCGAAATAGGCGGGGTTCAGCCAGGGGTCGCACAGGATGCTTCCCGCCTGGGTGTCGATCCGAAAACCGGCGTGGCCGATGCTGGTGACCTGCACGAATTCCCTTTCCCCTGGTCGCTGCACCCCACCCGAGCTTAGCGGTCCCCCGACGGCCCGGAACGTCAGCGGGCTAGGCTGACCGCTGTGGAACCGGTATACGGGACTGTCATCCAGCTCGCCCGCCTGACCTGGCGTGTGCAGGGGCTGAAGTTCACCGTGACTGGCGTCGAGAACCTGCCTGTCACCGGTGGGGCCGTCATCGCCATCAACCACACCAGCTATTTCGACTTCACTTTCGCCGGCCTGCCCGCCTATCTGCAGCATCGCGGCCGCAAGGTCCGGTTCATGGCCAAGCGAGAGGTGTTCGACGCCAAGGGCACCGGCCCCATCATGCGCAGCCTGCGGCACATCCCGGTGGACCGCGAGAGTGGCGCCGCCTCCTTCGACGCAGCCTGCCTGGCGCTGAAGGCCGGCGAGCTGGTCGGGGTATATCCGGAGGCGACGATCAGCCGCAGCTTCGAACTCAAGGAATTCAAGTCCGGCGCGGCCCGCATGGCCATTGCCGCCGACGTGCCGATCATCCCGCACATCGTGTGGGGTGCTCAGCGGATCTGGACCAAGGGCCATCCCCGCAAGATGTGGCGCCCGAAGGTGCCGATCTCGATTGCGGTCGGTGAGCCCATCCCGCCGACCCTGCCGGCCAACGAGCTCACCGCACTGCTGCACTCGAGAATGCAGCACCTGCTCGAGAAGGTGCAGGACAGCTACGGCCCGCACCCTGCGGGCGAGTTCTGGGTGCCCCACCGTTTGGGCGGCGGCGCACCGACATTGGCCGAAGCCTCCGTCTTGGAAGCTGCCGAAGCCGCGGAGAAGGCGGCCAAACGAGCGCAGCGCGGTGATCCGCCAGGGCCGGCGGGGTAGTACTTATGGAACCCGTTTTCCGCACCCTGGAAATCGTCGCCGGTTTGGCGGTCAGGGCCGCGGGGACCAAGATCAGCTTCGAGGGCCTCGAGAACCTGCCGGCGCGCGGCGGTGCCGTGATCGCGATCAACCACACCAGCTATATCGACTTCCTGCCGGCCGCGCTGGGTACCCGGGCACGCAAACGCCGGATCCGGTTCATGATCAAGGCTGAAATGCAGGACGTCCGGATCGTGAATTTTCTGATCAAGCACACCAAAACGATCCCGGTGAACCGGCGGGCCGGCGCGCAGGCCTACGCCGAGGCGGTCCGTGCGCTGAAAGCCGGTGAGCTCGTCGGGGTCTACCCCGAGGCGACGATCAGCCGGGCCTTCGTCCTCAAGGACTTCAAGAGCGGCGCGGCGCGCATGGCATTGGAGGCACAGGTCCAGATCATTCCGTGCATCGTGTGGGGAGCCCACCGGGTATGGACCAAAGATCACCCGAAGCAGCTGCGCCGCAATAAGATTCCATTCACCGTTAGGTTCGGCCCGCCGCTCCTGCCGCACGGGACGGCCGTCGAGCTTGAAGCCGAGCTCCGACACAAGATGGGTAAAATTCTGCACGACGTACAGCTGGCGTACCCGCATCCGCCCGGTGCGTATTGGGTTCCCGAGGTCCTCGGCGGCGGAGCCCCGAGCCCGGACGAGGCCAAGAGACTCGATGAGGCCGAGCTGGCCGAGCGCGCGCGCCGCGCAAAGGAGCACCACTGATGCTGCCGGCGCTGATCGCCACCGATGTGGACGGCACGTTGCTCGACGACGACGAGCGGATCACGCCGCGTACCCGCCGAGCGGTGCGCGCGGCGGTGGCCTCCGGTGTCCAGTTCGTCTTGGCGACGGGCCGCCCGCCGCGGTGGGTGTCCCCGGTAGTCGAGGCGCTGGGCTTTGCGCCAATGGCGGTATGCGCCAACGGCGCAGTGATCTACGATTCCGAGCACGATCGGATCATCTCCGCACGCACCTTGAGCGTCGACGTGCTCGCCGAGCTCGCCGAGATCGCCACCCGGGTGATTCCGGGAGCGGGCCTGGCGGTCGAACGGGTCGGCCGAACCGCGCACGACTCGGCAACGCCGCAGTTCGTCAGCTCGCCCGGTTACGAGCACGCTTGGCTGAATCCGGACAACACCGAGGTGTCGATCGAGGATCTGCTCAGCGCGCCCGCCGTCAAGCTACTGATCCGCAAGTCCGGCGCGCGCAGTTCCGACATGGCTGCCGAACTCGTCAAACACATTGGGATACAGGGAGATATCACCTACTCCACCAACAACGGCCTGATCGAGATCAATCCGCTCGGCACCAGCAAGGCCACCGGTGTCGAAGAGGTCGCGCGGCCGTTGGAGATCACCGCCGAGGATGTTGTCGCCTTCGGCGACATGCCCAACGATGTACCGATGTTGCGGTGGGCCGGCCATGGCGTCGCGATGGGCAATGCCCACCCGGATGCGGTCGCCGCCGCGAACGAGGTGACGGCGTCCAACGCCGAGGACGGGCTGGCCCGGGTTCTCGAGCGCTGGTGGCTCTAAAGCCTTAACTGGCAGGCTGTTCCAGTACAGGGTTCGACGCGCGGCTGAAGCGCTCCAGCTGAACGGGTGGCCCGTCGGCCGGTGGTGGTGGCATCACCAGTGTCAGCGCGTCCACCACCCGCAAGACGTTGTGTGTCTGTCGGTCGAAGTTCAGGGTGCCGTGCTGGAAGTTCTGCACGATCCACTCCGGTTCCTGAATTTCGCCACTGGTCGGCAAGCCCAGGGCGCCGCGCTCGTAACCCAGCGATGCCCAGGCCTCGTAGATCGCGCCGGTCAGTGGTTGCGCCTCGGTGGTCGGCGACCAATAGATGGCGCCGTGCTCGAACGTCACGTACCGCGTGGTGCCGTCGCCGGATGCCTCCGGTGACGTCGGCGCCCCGAGTGGTCCGTTACTGCCGCCCATGGACTCCCATTTGGCGAAGATGGCGCCGCCCCGCAGCGACTCGAGAAGGTCTGGTGGTCGGTTGAATCGTGCCGCGATGTCCCGGATTTGACCGAGCGCGGCATAGCCCGCGTTGCCCGGGCACAGGGTGTTGCCCACGTCGCGGTGGGCGAAGATCGTCGGCAGTGTGGGGGTGGACCCGGCCGAGAAGAAGGTGTAGCCGCCGCCGGCTGACCGCAGCATCACCGTGCCCAGCGGATTCACCCGATCCAGACCGAGTCGCCAACCGAGCAATCTGCCGACCGTGCGAACCAGAATGTCGGTGGGTGGCACGTCCTCGAAGTCGCCGAGCATTGCCACGCCCCACACGTCGGTGTTGAAACCTCCTGTGTGCGAGCCGAGTACGTCCTTGGTGATACCGCCGGCACGGCCCTCGAACACCTGGCCGTACTTGTCTACCAGTGCGTTGTAGGCGATGTCGCACCAACCCAGGATCCGGGTGTGGTAGGCGTAGATGGACCGGATGATCTCGGCCGAGTCTTCGGGTGCATAGTCATTGCTACCCGCGCTGTGGTGTACCACTGCCGCGCGAATCCCGTTGCCGTAGGCGGTATTACCGCAGCGCATGTGTTCGTCGGCGCCCCACTGGGAGCGGCTGATGATGTTCGGCGGTTGACCCGGCCCCAGTGCTGCGGTCGGGGGCTGCCACTGGGAGTCGACGGGCGCCTTGGGCGGGGTGATCAGCACGGCCGAGATGTTCTGTGCGAACGGCTGTTCAGCGGTGGCCGGGACGTAGCCGAGTTCCTTGCCCGCGTCGAGCCCGGTTTCGGGCGGCGCGCTGGTGAGCGCAGCGTTGGCCGGACGGGTGACCGCGATCTGCACCGAGGTCGTCGTGCCCACGAACACCGGATCGGTGCCACGCGGTCCGCCGTGTTGAGTGTCGTCGGCGTTGGACTCCAGGGTTTCCGCCGTGTACCACGGTCCCCAGCTGCCGTCTGCTCGCTTGGCGCGCACCCGCGCCGACGTTCCGGTGAGGTCGGTACCGGTCAACGCCACCATGGAGAACGGCGTCGGCTGGCTGATCTCGCGGATCGTCATACCGCCACCCAGTCCGGTCAGCGGCTGTTGGGACAACACGGTGTCCGCCGCGTTCGGCCCGTCGTTGTGTTCCGAGCCCGGCACCCCGGTGACCGCCCACGGCAGGATGACGACGGTCGCCGCGATCGCGGTCAACACGATCGACGGCGCGGGTCGACGGGACAGCACAAGGCGATGTTACGTATGCGCCCTCTGATACCACTGTTTCGACACGGGCCAGTGTGAAGAAAGTGATACTTGTGACCTGCAACGGCACCGCAGGGGCCTCTCCGGGTTCACTGACCTGATGGCGTGACCCACCCTGCGGTGCCGTTCCGACGCAGGTCTGTATTAACCGGCCGGGGCTGCCGCTGCCGCGGGGGTAGCGGCGGCCGCCGTCGAGGCGCCTTGAATCGCCTGGTTGATCGACGGCATGACTACGCCCTTGAGCAGGTCGATCGCCTGTCCGACGCCGAGCTGGTTGGCGGCGCTGCTCAGATCGCTGATGATCCCGCCGGATGCGGCCGGCGTGCTGGGCATGGCCAGCGAGGGGTCACCGAGGATCGGGTAGGTCCCGTTCACCGGGCCCAGCGGGGCGCTGATCGGCTGCTCGTTGGGCAGGCCGAGTCCGGTCGCCGACGGGCTGGTCAGCCCGGGTGTCGACAACGACGGGGTGCCCGCACCGAGCTGGGGAGTGGTCAGGGCCGGGTTGGTCAGCCCAGGATCGGTCAGCGAGGCCGAGGCCGACGGCACGGTCAGGCCGGGGGTGGTCACGCTCGGCGTGGTGAGCCCCGGCGTGGTCAGGCCAGGCGTGGTCAGGCCGGGGGTGGTCACGCTCGGGGTGGTCAGCCCGGGTGTAGTCAGGCCAGGCGTGGTCAGCCCGGGTGTGGTCAAACTTGGGGTGGTCAGCCCAGGTGTGGTCACGCTCGGGGTGGTCAGCCCGGGCGTGGTCAGACCCGGGGTCGTGAGGCCGGGCGCCGTCAGGCTCGGCGTGGTGAGGCCGGGCGCGGTCAGGCTGGGGGTCGTCAACGTCGGGCCGGCCTGGGCAGGCTGGGCTCCGGCGGGGCTCAGGCCCGTCGGCAGCGGCGGCAGGTTGATCCCGAACTGCGACAGACCCTGCTGCAGCGCGGACATCAACTCGTTCGGCAGGTCGGTCACCACCGCGGCGCGGACGAACTCACGCTGCTCGGGTGCCTTCTGCGGGGTAGCGGTCAGTTCGACCACGCCAATAGCGGCAATAGGACTTGCGACGGCCAATGCGGCGACTGCGCTCATGGCTGTCGAGAGCTTGCGTCGACGGCTGTTAGGCACCGAAGTCTCCTCAATATCTAGACAACGTTCGTGTCTGAACTACTTCATGGGACCCCGGAAACGGCCGAACGCCGAGTCTGAAGCCAACGTGATTGATGGTACGAGTGTGATTGAAGTGGCTAAAGTGACGATGCGGAATCGTGAGCCAATTGCGACCTTGGATCGTTAGGACCACGCCCGATTTCCCGGTGGCGCATCGGCTTGCGATGCGGATCACACCTCGGCCGTCCGATAACCTAGGCGCCGATGACCAGTTCAGAATCCGGGGTCGCTCCGCTCTTCCCCGCCGGATCAAACGGCCCGGCCGATCCCCGCCCCGTCGACCTCTTCGTCGTCGGCTCCGGCTTCTTCGGCCTGACCATCGCCGAGCGGGTGGCCAGTCAACTCGGCAAGCGAGTACTGGTCGTCGAACGCCGGTCGCACATCGGCGGCAACGCCTATTCCGAGCCCGAGCCGCAGACCGGCATCGAGATCCACAAGTACGGCGCGCACCTCTTCCACACCTCGAACGAGAAGGTATGGGACTACGTCCGCCAGTTCACCGACTTCACCGGATACCAGCACCGGGTGTTCGCCATGCACGGCGGGCAGGCCTACCAGTTCCCGATGGGGCTGGGGTTGGTGGCGCAGTTCTTCGGCAAGTACTTCACGCCCGACGAGGCCCGCCGGCTCATCCAGGAGCAGGCCGCCGAGTTCAAGACCGACGAGGCCGCCAACCTCGAAGAGAAGGCGATCTCGCTGATCGGCCGCCCGCTGTATGAGGCGTTCGTCAAGGGCTACACCGCCAAGCAGTGGCAGACCGACCCCGCCGAGCTCCCCGCGGCCGTCATCAACCGGCTTCCGGTTCGCTACAACTTCGACAACCGCTACTTCAACGACACTTACGAGGGCCTGCCGGTCGAGGGTTACACGAAGTGGCTGGAGAACATGGCCGCCGCCGACCGTATCGAAGTCCGGTTGGATACCGACTGGTTCGACGTCCGCGACGCCCTGCGGGCGCAGAGCCCGGACGCTCCTGTTGTCTATACCGGCCCGCTGGATCGTTATTTCGACTACGCCGAGGGCCGGTTGGGTTGGCGCACCCTGGATTTCGAGCTGGAAGTGCTTCCCACGGGTGATTTTCAGGGCACCCCGGTGATGAACTACAACGACCTCGACGTGCCGTACACCCGTATCCACGAGTTCCGTCATTTCCATCCCGAGCGCGACTACCCGACCGACAAGACCGTGATCATGCGGGAGTTCTCCCGGTTCGCCGCCGCCGACGACGAGCCGTACTACCCGATCAACACCGAAGCCGACCGCGCGCTGCTGGCCGCCTATCGGAACCGGGCGCGGCAGGAGACCTCCGCGGCGAAGGTGCTCTTCGGTGGCAGGCTGGGCACATACCAATACCTGGACATGCACATGGCGATCGCCAGCGCTTTGAGCATGTACGACAACGTCCTGGCGCCACACTTGCGCGACGGGGCGCCGCTGACCGTGACTGAAAGCAGCACAGAATGAGCGAGATTCCCTCCGGCCCGATCGCGGCCGGTGAAACCAAGGCGGTCAGCCTGCTGTCGCGGGTGATCCTCCCGCGACCGGGTGAACCCCTCGACGTCCGCAAGCTCTACATCGAAGAGTCGGACACGAACGCACGCCGGGCGCATGCGCCCACCCGCACCACACTCGAGATCGGCGCGGAGTCCGAGGTCTCGTTCGCGACGTACTTCAACGCCTTCCCGGCCAGCTACTGGCGGCGCTGGTCGACGCTGGAGTCGGTGGTGCTGCGGGTCGAGCTGATCGGTTCGGCGCGCGTCGACGTCTACCGCTCGAAGGCCACCGGCGCCCGGATCACGGTCGGTGGCACCGAAGTCAGCAGCCCCGACGCGACGACGTCGACATCGGCTGAATTCGAGATCGAACTCGCCCCTTTCGAAGACGGCGGCTGGATCTGGTTCGACATCACCACCGACAGCAACTCGACGGTGCACAGCGCGGGCTGGTATGCCCCCGTGCCTGCCCCGGGCCGGGCCAGCGTCGCGGTCGGCATCCCGACGTTCAACCGGCCCGCCGACTGTGTCAATGCGCTGGCTGCTCTGACGTCGGATCCGTTGGTGGACAACGTGATCACTGCGGTCATCGTGTCCGATCAGGGAACCCGGAAAGCCAAGGACCATCCGGGGTTCGAGGCCGCTGCTGCAGCACTGGGTGCGCGTCTCTCGATACACAACCAACCCAATCTCGGTGGTTCCGGCGGCTACAGCCGGGTGATGTACGAAGCACTGAAAAACACTGACTGCGAACAGATCCTGTTCATGGATGACGACATTCGCGTCGAGCCCGATTCGATACTGCGGGCGCTGGCGCTCAACCGGTTCGCCAAGACGCCGACTCTGGTCGGGGGCCAGATGCTCAACCTGCAGGAGCCGTCGCACCTGCACGTCATGGGCGAGATGGTGGCCGCCGAGAACTTCATGTGGACGAACGCGATCAACACCGAGTACGACCACAATTTCGCCAAGTACCCCCTCAATGACGAGGAGAGTGAACGCAGCCGTCTGCTGCACCGCCGCATCGACGTCGACTACAACGGCTGGTGGATGTGCATGATCCCGCGGCAGGTCGCCGAGGAACTCGGGCAGCCGCTGCCACTATTCATCAAGTGGGACGACGCGGATTACGGCCTGCGGGCCGGCGAACACGGCTATCCCACCGTCACCCTGCCCGGTGCGGCGATCTGGCACATGGCCTGGAGCGACAAGGACGACGCGATCGACTGGCAGGCCTATTTCCACCTGCGGAACCGTTTGGTGGTGGCCGCCATACACTGGGACGGCAACGTCCGGGGTCTGATCGCCAGCCACATGAAGGCCACGCTCAAACACCTTCTCTGCCTTGAATATTCGACCGTCGCCATCCAGAACAAGGCGATGGACGACTTCCTCGAAGGACCCGAGCACATCTTCAGCATCCTGGAGTCCGCGCTGCTCGAGGTGCGCGAGATGCGGTCGCAGTACCCCGATGCTGTCGTGCTGCCCAGTGCGACCACCCTGCCCACGCCGTCGGACAAGCGGTGGCGCAGGAAGGTCAGCATCCCCACCAACCCGATGTCGATCTCGTGGCGACTCGCCCGCGGCGTGGCTCATCAGCTCACGCCGCACCATCCGGTGCACCACGAGCGCCCGCAGATCAATGTCGCAACCCAGGACGCCCGCTGGTTCTCGCTTTGCCGAGTCGACGGCGTCACCGTCACCACCGCCGACGGCCGCGGCGTGGTCTACCGGCAGCGCGACCGCGCGAAAATGTTTGCGCTGCTGCGTGCTTCGGCGCGCCGCCAATTGCGTCTGGCGAGGCAGTTCAACCGCATGCGCAGGGTCTACCGACAGGCGCTGCCGGTGCTGTCCAGCAAGGAAAAGTGGGAAACGGTGCTGCTCGAGAACTCCACAGCCGATGCCTGACGGCGGGCCGGAGCCGGTCGCGCCACCGGCGAGCGGCGAGGTCGCCGTCCTGGTCGCGGTCCAGTCTGCGCTGGGCAAGCCCCCGGTGATCGAGGCGGCCCGGCTGATGTCGCATTTCGGTGAGCACGCCCAAGGCTGGATGGCGGTGTCGGCGCTGGGCGCACTGGCGATGCCAAAGCGCCGCCGCGACTGGGCGCTGGTGGGTGTCGGCGCGGTGATCGCGCATGCCGCCGCGATCGCGATCAAGTTGGTGGTGCGCCGCAAGCGGCCCCATCACCCGGCGGTTGTGGTCAACGTCGGCACGCCGAGCGCGCTGAGCTTTCCCTCCGCCCACGCCACCTCGACGACCGCCGCGGCTATGCTGCTGAGCCGGGCCACCCGGTCACGGCTGCCGTTGGCCGTGATCCCCGCGATGGCCCTGTCGCGGCTGGTGCTCGGCGTGCACTATCCGACCGACGTCGTTGCCGGGGCGGCAGTCGGCGCCGTCGTCGCGCGGACGGTCGGCTGTTTCGCCTCGCCGCAGAAGGAGACGCTGAAGCGCCCATGAGTGAGGAAGCGAAACCGGTCATCGGGCCGCCGAGCAATCTGTTCGCCGGCATCATCAAGGCCATCCGCCCCCGCCAGTGGGTCAAGAACCTGCTCGTGCTGCTCGCCCCGATCGCGGCGCTCGGCGGCAACGTGGAATACGACTACAAAGAGGTCGCGGTCAAGATCCTGATCGCGTTCGCCTCGTTCTCGCTGGCGGCCTCCTGCATCTACCTGGTGAACGACTCGCGTGACGTCGAGGCCGACCGTCAGCATCCGACCAAACGGTTCCGCCCGATCGCCGCCGGCGTGGTCCCCGAATCGCTGGCCTACGCGTTGGCTGTCGTGCTGGGCGTCGGTGCGCTCTCGCTCTCTCTGCTGGCCTCGGTGAATCTGCTCATCGTGATCGGCGTGTACATCGCTATGCAGCTCGCATACTGCTTCGGGCTCAAACATCAAGCGGTGCTGGATATTTGCATCGTGTCGTCGGCATACCTGATTCGGGCCATCGCCGGTGGCGCGGCGGCGGGCATCCCGCTGTCGCAGTGGTTCCTGCTGGTGATGACCTTCGGCTCGCTGTTCATGGTGGCCGGAAAGCGTTATGCCGAACTGCAACTCGCTGAGCGCACCGGTGCCAAGATCCGCAAGTCGCTCGAGAGCTATACCGCCTCCTACCTCCGGTTTGTCTGGACGGTCGCGGCCACCGCGATGGTGGTCTGCTACAGCCTGTGGGCCTTCGAGCGGGATGGCGCCAATGCGTCGTGGTATGCGGTCACGATCATTCCCATCACCATCGCGATCCTGCGGTACGCCGTCGACGTCGACGGTGGACTGGCCGGTGAACCCGAGGACATCGCGCTGAAGGATCGGGTGCTGCAGCTGCTGCTGCTGGCGTGGATCGGGACCATCGGTGCAGCGATCGCCTTCAGTTGACGTACTGAATCCCGAATCCAACCCGGCCGAGGCCGGGCCGCTGAAATTGCCGTGGGCGCCGGCATTTCCGTTGCGCCCGCTGGCGCGCGTGACCCTATGGCTCAGCGTTGTCGTGGTCGCCTGGTTGTGGGCCTGGGGGGCCTGGCAACGGCGCTGGATCGCCGACGACGGTTTGATCGTGCTGCGCACGGTGCGCAACCTTCTGGCCGGCAACGGGCCGGTGTTCAATGCCGGTGAGCGGGTGGAGTCCAACACGTCCACGCTGTGGACCTTTCTGAACTATTTCGGGGCACTCGTCGGCGGCCCGGTGCGCCTGGAGTACGTCGCGCTCGCGCTGGCGCTGGGCTTGTCCGTAGCCGGAGTGGTGCTCGTGATGATTGGCACCGCAAGGCTATTCGCGCCTCGACTGCAGGGACGCCCGGCGCTGCTGCTGCCCGCGGGCGCGCTGGTCTACATCGCGATCCCGCCCGCGCGTGACTTCGCCACCTCAGGCCTGGAGAACGGCCTCGTGCTCGCCTGGCTGGGCCTGCTGTGGTGGATGATGGTGGCCTGGTCGCAAGCTCCCCGACGTGACCGCACCGGCCCGGTCTTCACCGCAGCGCTGGCCTTCGTCGCCGGCCTGAGTGTGCTAGTGCGTCCCGAACTGGCCCTGGTCGGCGGGCTGGCACTGGTAATGATGCTTGTCGCGACCCGCGGCTGGCGGGCCCGGCTGCTCATCGTGGTCGCCGGCGGCCTGTTGCCGGTGGGCTACCAGATCTTCCGGATGGGTTATTACGGGCTGCTCTTTCCGCAGACCGCGCTGGCCAAGGATGCCTCCGGCGACAAGTGGGCGCAGGGCCTGATCTACCTGGCCAACTTCAACAAGCCCTACGCGCTGTGGCTGGCGGCGCTGTTGGTGATCGTGCTCGCTGCGGTCGTGGTGGCCGCCCGCGACACCCGGGGACCGCGGGCCTCCCACACCGCCGACCGGTGGGCCCGCCGGGTCCAAAGCCCCACTGCCGTCGTCATTTTCATGCTCGTCAGTGGTCTGATTCAGGGTTTGTACTGGATCCGGCAGGGCGGCGATTTCATGCACGGCCGGGTCTTGCTGACGCCGGTGTTCTGCTTGCTGACCCCGATCGCGGTGATTCCCATCGCGCTTCCCGACTCGGTCAGATCGGCACGAGACCGCGGCGTCGTTCTCGCGGGCACCAGCGCCGCGCTCTGGCTGGGGATCGTCGGCTGGTCGCTGTGGGCGGCAAACTCACCGGGTATGGGTCCGGACGCCACCCGGGTCACGTATTCGGGCATCGTCGACGAACGCCGGTTCTACTCCCAGGCCACCGGGCACGCGCATCCGCTGACCGCCGCCGACTACCTGGACTATCCGCGGATGCGCGCGGTCCTGACCGCGATCAACAACACGCCCGACGGTG
Organism: Mycolicibacterium rhodesiae JS60; assembly: GCA_000230935.2. Taxonomy (GTDB): domain Bacteria; phylum Actinomycetota; class Actinomycetes; order Mycobacteriales; family Mycobacteriaceae; genus Mycobacterium; species Mycobacterium rhodesiae_B. Next base: position 137,125 of record AGIQ01000002.1, on the reverse strand, counting down.
CGCTACTGCTGCCGTCGGGCAACTATGACCAGTGGGATGTGGTCCCGGCCTATCCGCCGCCACCACCGCCGCCCGGTGTCTCGATGGACACCTGGCGTCGCGAAATAGCGCCTCACACAGTGTTTTTCACCAACCTCGGGATGCTCGGTATGAATGTCGGGCTGAACATCAGGGTGATCGACCAGATCGGGCTGGCGAACCCGATCGCGGCGCACACCGCGCGCCTAAAGGACGGCCGCATCGGTCATGACAAGAACCTGTTCCCCGACTGGGCCGTCGCCGAGGGCCCCTGGCTCAAGGAACATCCCTACGTCCCGCCCTATCTCGACGAGGGCTGGATAGCAGAGGCCGGCGTTGCACTGGGCTGCCCGGAGACCGACGCGATGCTGAACTCCATCCGGGGTCCACTGGGCATCCGCCGGTTCGTGTCGAACGTGATGCATGCGTTGGAATTCACCCGTTATCGCATCGATCGGGTGCCTCAGTACGAGCTGGCTCGCTGCGATCTGCCGGAGCCGCCGCTGAAGGGGACGCCGTACACCGGCCTGCCGGCGACGGGCCCCTAGCCCGGCTGACGCGAGCGTCCGTTGCGGATGTGGGGCCATTGTGGGTCGAGTGCAACCTGTTGTGCGTGGAGCGAAAGTTCTTGGAGCTCAGGTAAACTGTGGTCGATATCTCACCGCAGTGGGGTTTGGTGCAGCAAGTTTCCGGATTCCGGGGCGACCCGGTAGCTTAGTTTGCCAGCCGGGCTCTAACCGGTAACGCTGCGGTCAGATCGCGGCGATACACAGTCAAGTGTGACAACGCGTGGCCTACCACCGTCAAAGTCGACAGCGGTTGCGTCACGTGAGTGAACGAATGATGAGTTGAGCAATCGATGGTTCGTGCTGTGAGAGCCTCCCTCACCGCCGTCCTGCTGCTCGCCGCGCTGGCGACGGTCTCAGGCGTGCTGCCGAAGGCGCATGCCTTCTCGCGGGACGGCCTGCCGGTGGAGTACCTCGACGTGTACTCGCCGTCGATGAGCCGCAATATCCGGGTCCAGTTCCAGGGTCAGGGCGCCAGGGCCGTCTATCTGCTCGACGGTCTGCGTGCCCAGGATGACTACAGCGGCTGGGATATCAACACGCCGGCCTTCGAATGGTTCTTCGGCACGGGTGTCTCGGTGGTCATGCCCGTCGGCGGCCAGTCCAGCTTCTACAGCGACTGGTACTCGCCGTCGAGTTTCAACAAGCAGCCCTACACCTACAAGTGGGAGACATTCCTCACCAGCGAGCTGCCCCAGTGGCTGGCCGCCAACAAGCAGGTTTCGCAAACCGGCAACGGTGTGGTCGGCCTGTCGATGTCGGGTGGCGCCGCGCTGATCTTGTCGGCCTATCACCCACAGCAGTTCATCTACGCGGCCTCGCTGTCGGGTTTCCTCAATCCTTCGTCCCTGCTCATGCAGCAGGCCATCCGGGTGGCCATGCTTGACGCCGGCGGCTACAACGTCGACAACATGTGGGGCGCACCGTGGGATCCCGCGTGGAAACGCAACGACCCGCTGGTACAGGCCGCCACCATCGCCCGCAACGGCACCCGGCTGTGGATCTACTGCGCGCCCGGCGGGCAGACCGCTCTGGACACGGGCGCCGACCCCGGCCAGGCCCTGAGTGCGAGCAGCCTGGAGTCGATGGCGATGGCGAGCAACAAGGCTTTCCAGGCTGCCTACACCGCGGCCGGAGGCACGGCAGCGACGTTCGATTTCCCGCCCTCCGGCAACCACTCGTGGCCGTACTGGGGAGCCCAGTTGGCGGCGTTGAAACCCGACCTCATCGCCACGATCAACCGGTGAGAAGGCGGTCACGATGACATCTCCAGAAGAGGAACGATCAGGCCACATGTGGTTGACTACCAGGGCACGGCTGCCCTTGATCGCATGCGGTGCGGCACCCAAAAAAGGATGGAAATAAATGAAGTTCGTTGAGAAGTTGCGTGGCGTTTGGCTGCGCCGGCTGACGGTCGCTGCCGCGGCTGCCGCCGTGCTGCCCGGCCTGGTGGGCGTCGTCGGCGGCTCCGCAACGGCGGGAGCATTCTCCAAGCCCGGCCTCCCGGTCGAGTACCTCGATGTGCCGTCCGCTGGCATGGGACGCAACATCCGCGTCCAGTTCCAGAGTGGTGGCCCCAACTCTCCGGCGGTCTATCTGCTTGACGGTCTGCGGGCCCAGGATGACTTCAACGGCTGGGACATCAACACCCCGGCGTTCGAGTGGTACTACCAGTCCGGCCTGTCGGTGATCATGCCGGTCGGCGGCCAGTCCAGCTTCTACTCCGACTGGTACAAGCCGGCGTGCGGCAAGAACGGCTGCTCCACCTACAAGTGGGAGACGTTCCTGACCCAGGAGCTGCCGGCTTATCTGGCCGCCAACAAGGAGGTCAAGCCGACCGGTAGTGCGGCTGTCGGTTTGTCGATGGCTGGTTCGGCCGCGCTGACGCTGGCGATCTACCACCCCGAGCAGTTCCCGTACGCCGCGTCGCTGTCGGGCTTCCTGAACCTGTCCGAGGGCTGGTGGCCGATGCTGGTCAACATGTCGATGGGCGACGCCGGTGGTTACAAGGCCAACGACATGTGGGGTCCGACCGAAGACCCGAACAGCGCCTGGAAGCGCAACGACCCGATGGTGCAGATGCAGACGCTGATCAACAACAACACCCGCATCTGGATCTACTGCGGCGACGGTAAGCCGTCCGATCTGGACGCCGGCACCAGCTCTGGCAACCTGTTCAACGCGAAGTTCCTGGAGAGCTTCACGCTGCGGACCAACAAGACGTTCCGCGACACCTACCTGGCCAAGGGCGGCACCAACGGGGTGTTCAACTTCCCGGCCAACGGCACCCACCAGTGGAACTACTGGGGCCAGCAGCTGCAGCAGATGAAGCCCGACATCCAGCGCGTGCTCGGCGCCACGCCGACCGCCTGATCGGCGCGTGCGTCAGTAGTCGACCGAGCCCAACGGCGGCGACCTTCGGGTCGTCGCCGTTGGCGTATCCATACCATCGCCAGTAAGCGGTGTGATTCACTACGGTTGCAGGCGGGGGCGGGGCTACGTACGTAAACGAGTCGACTTGAGGTGACCATGATGAGTGTGTCGGGCCTGTTCCGGGGAGTCTGTGCCGCAGTTCTGGCGCTCGGCCTGTGGGGCGCGACGGCGCCGGCTTCTCACGCCGCCGACGTGGAGTACCTGATGGTGCCCTCGCCTGCCATGGGCCGCGACATCCCGGTGGCCTTCATGGGCGGTGGCCCGCATGCGGTGGTGCTGCTGGACGCGTTCAATGCCGGCGATCCGGTGAGCAACTGGGTGACCGCGGGTAATGCGTTCAACACCCTCGCCGGTAAGGGCATCTCCGTGGTCGCGCCCGCCAGCGGCGCGTTCACCCTCTACACCAACTGGGAAGCCGACGGCACCCGGCAGTGGGAGACCTTCTTATCCGATGAGCTGCCCAACTGGCTGGCGGCCAACAAGGGCCTGGCACCGGGTGGGCACGCGATCGTCGGCGCCGCCCAGGGCGGCACCGGCGCCCTGATGGAGGCGACGTTCCACCCCGACCGCTACCGCTACGCGGGGTCGATGTCGGGCTTCTTGACCCCGTCGAACACCTTCCTCAACGGCGCGATCACGGCAGGTATGAACGAGTTCGGCGGGGTGAACACCCAGGCGATGTGGGGTGCCGCGCAGCTGGGCCGGTGGAAGTGGCACGACCCCGACGTGCACGCCCAGCTGCTGGTCGACAACAACACCCGGCTGTGGATCTTCAGCCCCCAGACGCTGACCTGCAGTGACGTGCCGGCCATGATCGGCTACTGCGATCAGGCCCAGGGCAGCAACCGCACCTTCTACGCTCACTACCGCTCACTCGGCGGCCGCAACGGCCACTTCGACTTCCCGACCGGCGGTAACCACGACTGGGGCAACTGGTCGGCTCAGCTGGCAGCGATGTCGAACGACGTTGCCGCAGCCATCAAATAGGTCACAACTGCGGATGAACTGTTAACTATCCGCAATCCTTTGGAGCTCTAAGGGCCGCACGGCCAGCCGGTACCGTGGAGACGTGCAGCGCTCGTTCGTGATCGGCTTCGTGGCCTCTGCGGCCTGGCTGATGGCGGCCTGCAGTTCCGGCGAGGACCTGGTGACCACCGCCGCGCCGGCCCAGACCTACGGCGCCGTGCACGGCCAGGGCGCGCTGCCGGGCCCTGATGTCGACCTGCAGTCCACCAAGCTCAACGTCACGCCGGCGCAGCGCGCATTCCTCGACGCACTCTCCGCCGCGGGCGTGTACCCGTCGAGCGAGTTGGAAGCATTGAGCATCGGCTCCCACGTCTGCCAGGCCCACGCGGCCGGTCAAAGCGATCAGGCAGTCTGGGACTACATCACGCCCATGGTGCGCAGCGACGTCAGCGATTCGGGTACGCCGATATCACCGCACACCGCCCCAGAGCCGCAGGTGACTGAGGCCACCGCCGACTACATCCGGATCGCTACCCAGCGGCTCTGCTGACAGGAAGACAACGCCCCTTCCCATGGCTCGAAACTCCCGGACCAATGCCCGGCGTCGACGTCACCGCATCCTCGGCCTGGTCGCCGCCGGCGCGATGGCCGTCGTCGTCGCTCTCGTCGTCGCCATCATCGTCATCGTCGTGCGGCGCCCGGAATCGCCGCCGTCGGCCGTGCCGCCGACGGCGCTCCCGCCGACCAGTTCACCGGGGGCCGCCAAACCACGGCCGGAGTTCCAGGACGCCAGCTGCCCGGACGTCATGACCGTCGTCGTTCCCGGCACTTGGGAATCGTGGCCGACCGACGATCCGCTGAACCCGACCCAGTTCCCGCTCGCGCTGCTCGGCAGTGTCTCCCGGCCGCTCTCCGCCCAGTTCGGCCGCGACCGGCTGGAGGTCTACACCGTTCCCTACACCGCGCAGTTCCATAACCCGCTGTCGTCGGACAAGCAGATGTCGTACAACGACAGCCGCGCCGAGGGCACCCGGGGTGCGGTCCAGGCGATGACCGACATGACCAACCGCTGCCCGCTGACCAGCTATGTCCTGATCGGCTTCTCGCAGGGCGCGGTGATTGCCGGTGACATCGCCAGCGATATCGGCAATGGGCGCGGTCCGGTCGACGAGGATCTGGTCCTCGGTGTGACGCTGATCGCCGACGGCCGCCGCCAGGCGGGTGTCGGGCAGGACATCGGTCCGAACCCGCCCGGCCAGGGGGCCGAGATCACGCTGCACGAGCTGCCGGCGCTATCCGCGATGGGCCTGACGATGACCGGCGAGCGCCCCGGCGGATTCGGTGCGCTGAACAATCGCACCAACGAGATTTGTGCGGCCGGTGACCTGATCTGCGCGGCACCGCAGGAAGCGTTCAACATCACCAACCTGCCGACCACGCTGGACGTGCTGGCCGGCGGCGCCGGACAACCGGTGCACGCGTTGTACAACACACCGCAGTTCTGGAACCTCGACGGCCAAACCTCCACGCAGTGGACGCTGAGCTGGGCACAGAACCTCATCGAGAACGCGCCGCACCCGAAACATGGCTGACGTGGACGCGCCGGTGGTCATGATTTGGCCGCTGCCGCTACTACGCCTAACATTAAGAAGAAAATAAGAGCTGCACGCGCCGATGGCGCCCCGGTCATCTTCGTCCCAGTCAGGGCGAAGATGGCTCTGTACGATCTGGAGGTTTGGGGCCCGCGACGCAGGGCGACCGGTGGCGCGATGTCATGCGCGGCCGCCGCAGGGCCCGACACAGATGTGTTCTGACAGGAGATTGGTATGCCGTTCCACAATCCGTTCATCAAGAACGGCCTGATCACCTTCCCCGAGGGCGCCAGCGTGGTCAAACACGTGGAACGCTGGGCCAAGGTCCGCGGTGACAAGATCGCCTACCGCTTCCTGGACTTCTCCGTCGAGCGCGACGGTGTCGTCCGTGAACTCACCTGGGCCGACTTCGGCGCCCGCAACCGCGCCGTCGCTGCCCGGCTGCAGCAGGTCACCCAGCCCGGCGACCGGGTCGCCATCCTGTGCCCGCAGAACCTCAACTACCTCGTTGCCTTCTTCGGCACCATGTACTCGGGCCGGATCGCAGTCCCGTTGTTCGACCCGTCGGAGCCCGGGCACGTCGGCCGGTTGCACGCGGTGTTGGACGACTGCGGCGCATCCGCGATCTTGACCACCACCGACGCTGCCGAAGGTGTCCGCAAATTCTTCCGCAGCCGCCCGGCCAAGGAGCGGCCCCGCGTGATTGCGGTGGATGCGATTCCCGACGAGGTCGGGGCCACCTGGGAGCCTTTCAACGCCGTTGACGAGAGCACCATCGCCTACCTGCAGTACACCTCCGGCTCCACCAGGATCCCCAGCGGTGTGCAGATCACCCACCTGAACCTGGCCACCAACGTGGTGCAGGTGATCGAGGCTCTCGAGGGTGAGGAAGGCGACCGGGGCGTTTCCTGGCTCCCGTTCTTCCACGACATGGGCCTGGTCACCGCGCTGCTGCCGGCGATGATCGGTCACTACTTCACGTTCATGACCCCCGCGGCGTTCGTCCGCAGGCCCGGCCGCTGGATCCGTGAGCTGGCCTACCGGGAGGGCGACACCGGAGGCACCATCTCGGTTGCCCCGAATTTCGCGTTCGACCACGCCGCTGCGCGCGGGGTGCCCAAAGACGACGAAGAGCCGTTGGATCTGTCCAAGGTCAAGGCCATCCTCAACGGCAGCGAGCCGATCTCGGCCGCCACCGTGCAGCGGTTCAACGATGCGTTCAGTCCGTTCGGCTTCCAGCCCAAGGCCATCAAGCCGTCCTACGGCCTGGCCGAGGCGACCCTGTTCGTGTCGACCACACCGTCGGCCGAAGAGCCGAAGATCGTCTCCGTCGACCGTGACCAGCTCAACAGCGGCACGTTCGTCGTCGTGCCCGATGATTCGCCGACGGCGGTGGCGCAGGCCTCGGCGGGCAAGGTCGGCGTCGCCGAATGGGCGGTGATCGTCGACAACGACACCGCCACCGAGCTGCCGGACGGCCAGATCGGCGAGATCTGGATCAGCGGCCAGAACATGGGCACCGGCTACTGGAACAAGCCCGACGAGACCGTCGCGACGTTCCAGAACATCCTCAAGTCGCGGACCAGCCCGTCGCATGCCGAGGGTGCCGCCGATGAGGCGACCTGGGTGCGCACCGGCGACCTCGGCGCGTTCCACGACGGCGAGCTCTACATCACCGGCCGGGTCAAGGACCTGGTGATCATCGACGGCCGCAACCACTACCCGCAGGACCTGGAGTACTCCGCGCAGGAGTCCACCAAGGCCGTGCGCACCGGTTTCGTTGCGGCGTTCTCGGTGCCCGCCAACCAGCTGCCCGACGAGGTGTTCGACAACGCGCATGCCGGCCTCAAGCGCGACGCCAGTGACAGCTCCGAGCAGCTGGTCATCGTCGCCGAGCGTGCACCGGGTTCGCACAAGATGGAGCTGGGGCCGATCTCCGACGACATCCGCGCGGCCATCGCGGTACGCCACGGCGTGACGGTCCGCGACGTGCTCCTCACGCCGGCGGGCGCCATCCCGCGAACCTCGAGCGGCAAGATCGGTCGCCGAGCCTGCCGGTCGGCCTATCTGGACGGCACCCTGCGCAGCGGGAAGGTGGCCAATGCCTTCCCCGATGAATCGGAATGACGACCGAAGCAAGTTCTCAAGCGACGAAGGGGTGGCCGCCCCTTCGCACGATGTGAGGCCTCATGTCTGAATCAGAAACGCCCGAAACACCCGACGTTCCCCCGCGCACCGACATGACGGTGCAGGAGATGCGCGAATGGCTGCGCAACTGGGTGGCCAACGCGACCGGGCAGGGTCCCGACGCCATCGACGAGTCCACACCGATGGTCGAGCTGGGCCTGTCCTCTCGAGATGCGGTCGCGATGGCCAGCGATATCGAGGACCTGACCGGCGTCACGCTCACTGCGACGGTGGCCTTCCGCCACCCCACCATCGAGTCGCTGGCCACGGTGATCATCGAGGGTGAACCGGAGGTCGAATTCGACGGCGACAGCGAAGACTGGTCGCGCGCCGACGGCGTCGAAGACATTGCGATCGTGGGTGTTTCGACCCGGTTCCCCGGTGACATGAACACCCCCGACGAGATGTGGACGGCCCTGTTGGAGGGCCGCAGCGGCATCTCGGATCTGCCGGAGGGCCGCTGGTCGGAGTTCCTCTCCGAACCGCGGATCGCCGAGCGGGTGGCCAAGGCCGCGACCCGCGGCGGCTACCTGTCCGACATCAAGGGCTTCGACGCCGAGTTCTTCGCGCTGTCGAAGATGGAAGCCGACAACATGGATCCGCAGCAGCGGATGGCGCTGGAGCTCACCTGGGAGGCGCTGGAGAACGCGCGCATCCCGGCGTCGAGCCTGCGCGGCGCCGATGTCGCGGTGTACATCGGATCCTCCAACAACGACTACAGCTTCCTGTCACTGTCCGACCCGTCGGTTGCCCACCCCTACGCGATCACGGGCAACCAGAGCGCGATCATCGCCAACCGGGTGTCCTATTTCTACGACTTCCGCGGACCGTCGGTGTCAGTCGACACCGCCTGCTCGAGCTCCCTTGTTGCCGCGCATCACGGTGTGCAGGCACTGCGCTCCGGTGAGGCCGATGTCGCCCTCGTCGGCGGCGTCAACGCGTTGATCACCCCGCTGGTGACCGTGGGCTTCGACGAGGTCGGCGGTGTGCTAGCACCGGATGGCCTGATCAAGTCGTTTTCGTCTGACGCCAACGGATATTCACGCTCCGAGGGCGGCGGCATGCTGGTGCTCAAGCGCCTGAGTGACGCCCGCCGCGACGGCGACGAGATCCTCGCTGTCATCGCCGGTAGCGCGATCAACCACGACGGGCGCTCGAACGGCATGCTCGCGCCCAACCCAGACGCACAAGCCGACGTGCTGCGCAAGGCCTACAAGAACGCCGGAATCAACCCGCGCACAGTCGATTACATCGAGGCACACGGCACCGGCACCATCCTTGGCGACCCGATCGAGGCCGACGCGCTCGGGCGGGTGATCGGCCGGGGCCGTGCCGCCGACCAGCCGGCGCTGCTGGGTGCAGTGAAATCCAATGTGGGACACCTGGAATCGGCCGCCGGCGCCGCCAGTCTGGCGAAGGTGGCGCTGTCGCTGAGTCGTGACAAGGTTCCGCCGTCGATCAACTATGCCGGGCCCAACCCCTACATCGACTTCGACGACATCCGAATGCGGGTGGCCGACAAGGTCTCCGACTGGCCCCGCTACAGCGGCCATGCGATCGCCGGGGTGTCCGGGTTCGGCTTCGGCGGCGCGAACGCGCACCTGGTGTTGCGCGAGGTGCTGCCCTCGGATCTGGCCCCGCCGGTGGCGGACTCCGAGCCGGTCGCGGAGAAAGCCGCGGCCGACCCCAACGCCGGCTATGTCGGCGGGGTTCGGATGGACGAGTACGGCGAATTCGTCGATGAGCCGCTTGCGCGAAGAGCATCGGACAGCGACGACGACGCCGACGACGACGAGTATGCGGCGTCGGCCAGCGCGTTCGCCGAGGACGCCGAGCCGGAGCTGCCCGGCCTGACCGACGAGGCGCTGGAACTGATCGAGGCTGCCCGGGCTGAGTGGGAGTCGGCTGAGAAGCCTGTTCCCGTTGTGCCGCTGGCAGTTTCGGGGTTCCTCACCTCGCGTAAGCGGACCACTGCCGCCGAACTGGCCGACTGGGTGGACAGCCCGGAGGGCCGGGCGACCTCGCTGGAGGCCATTGGGCGCTCGCTGTCGCGGCGCAACCACGGCCGCTCGCGCGCCATCGTTCTGGCCCACGACCACGACGAGGCGGTCAAGGGTCTGCGCGCGATCGCCGACGGCAAGCAGAGCCCGCTGGTGTACAGCGCGGACGGGCCGGTGACCAACGGACCGGTGTGGGTGCTGGCCGGATTCGGTGCGCAGCACCGCAAGATGGGCAAGAGCCTGTACCTGCGCGATCCGGTGTTCGCCGAATGGATCAACAAGGTAGACGCGCACATCCAGGACGAGCGCGGCTACTCGGTTGTCGAGCTGATCCTCGACGACGCGATCGACTACACCAACGAGACCTGCGAATACCCCATCGAAGTGGTCCAGACGGTGATCTTCGCCCTCCAGATCGCACTCGGTGAACTGCTCAAGCACCACGGCGCGAAACCCGCCGCCGTGGTTGGCCAGTCACTCGGAGAGGCGGCCGCCGCGTACTTCGCCGGGGGTCTGTCGCTGGCCGACGCCACGCGCGCCATCTGCTCCCGCGCGCACCTCATGGGTGAGGGCGAGGCGATGCTGTTCGGTGAGTACATCCGTCTGATGGCGCTGGTGGAGTACTCCGCCGAAGAGATCAAGACCGTGTTCTCCGACTTCCCGGGTCTCGAGGTGTGCGTATACGCCGCCCCGACACAGACCGTCATCGGCGGTCCGCCCGAGCAGGTCGACGCGATCATCGCCCGCGCCGAGTCCGAGGGCAAGTTCGCCCGCAAGCTGCAGACCAAGGGCGCCAGCCACACCCAGCAGATGGACCCGCTGCTGGGCGAGCTCGCCGCCGAGTTGCAGGGCATCGAGCCACACCCGCTGCACACCGGTTACTTCTCGACGGTGCACGAGGGCAGCTACATCCGCCCTGGCGGCGAGCCGATCCACGATGTCGAGTACTGGAAGAAAGGGCTGCGCCACAGCGTCTACTTCACCCACGGCATCCGCAACGCAGTGGACAACGGCTACACCACCTTCCTGGAGCTGGCGCCGAATCCGGTGGCGCTCATGCAGGTTGGGCTGACCACGGCCTCGGCCGGCCTGCACGACGGGCAGCTGATCGCCACGTTGGCCCGCAAGCAGGACGAGGTGGAGTCCATGGTCGCGGCCATGGCCCAGCTCTACGTCTATGGCCACGACCTCGATCTGCGCACCCTCTTCGAGGCCGGCGACTTCGCTCACATCCCGCCGACCCGGTTCAAGCGCAAGCCGCACTGGCTGGACGCGCAGTTCACCGGCGACAGCTCGGTGATGATGCCGGGTAACCACGTCGCCACCCCTGACGGCCGCCACGTCTGGGAGTACTCGCCCAAGGGCCAGACCGACCTGGCCGCACTGGTGAAATCCGCTGCGGCGCAGGTTCTTCCCGACGCGAAGCTGACGGCATCCGAACAGCGCGCGGTCGTCGGCGACGGTGCCCGGCTGGTGACGACGCTGACCCGCCATCCCGGTGGCGCCTCGGTGCAGGTGCATGCGCGGATCGACGAGTCGTTCACGCTGGTCTACGACGCCGTCGTCACCCGCGGCGGTGCGGTGTCAGCGCTGCCGTCTGCCGTGGCGACGGGTACCGCCGTAAGCGCACCTGCGGTGGCGGCTGTGGAAGAGGACGACGACGCAGATATCTTGTCCGACAACCTGACTGCGGGTGCCGGCCTTGCTGCCGGGTTCGCCAAGTGGTCACCCGACACCGGTGAGACCGTGCATGACCGGCTCGCGGCGATCGTCGGCGGGGCGATGGGCTATGAGCCCGAGGATCTGCCGTGGGAGGTGCCGCTGATCGAGCTGGGCCTGGATTCGCTGATGGCGGTTCGCATCAAGAACCGCGTCGAGTACGACTTCGACCTGCCGCCGATCCAGCTGACCGCGGTGCGCGACGCCAACCTGTACGCCGTCGAAAAGCTGATCCAGTACGCGATCGAGCACCGCGACGAGGTCGAGGAGCTTGCCGAGACGCAGAAGGGCAAGACGGCGCAGGAGATCGCCGCCGAACAAGCTGAGCTGATGGGCGGGGCCAGCACGGTCGCCGAACTCGAGGCAAAGCTCGCCGAAGCGGGCCACCCGATCGCAACCGAATCCGAGCCGACAATCCCGCCGCCGCCAACAGATCCCGCGGGACCTGGGCCCAGGGCGAGCGAAGCGACGGGAGAGGCGAAGTCCACGGCGGCAGCCGCGGCAGCCAAGGTGCTGACCCAGGAGGCCGTCGCCGAGGCTCTCGGTGCCGACGTGCCGCCGCGTGACGCCGCCGAACGCGTGACGTTCGCGACGTGGGCGATCGTCACCGGAAAGTCGCCGGGCGGCATCTTCAACGAGCTGCCCGCGCTCGACGACGCGGCGGCCACGAAGATGGCCGACCGGCTGTCGGAGCGTGCCGAGGGTGTCATCAGCGTCGATGAGGTCAAGTCCGCCAAGACGATCGAGGCGCTGTCCACCATCGTTCGCGCCCAGCTCGAAGAGGGTGTGGTCGACGGGTTCGTGCGGATTCTGCGCGCTCCGCAAGAGGGCAGCGCGCAGACCCCGGTGTTCGTCTTCCATCCGGCCGGCGGATCGACGGTGGTCTACGAGCCGCTGATGAAGCGGCTGCCCGCCGACACCCCGATCTACGGGCTGGAGCGGGTCGAGGGATCGATCGAGGAGCGCGCTGCCGAATACGTGCCGAAGCTGATGGAAATACATGGCGCTGGCCCCTATATCCTCACCGGCTGGTCGCTGGGCGGGGCGCTGGCGTACGCCTGTGCGGTCGGGCTCAAGCGCAACGGCTGCGATGTCCGCTTCGTCGGGCTGATCGACACGGTGCGTGCCGGCGAGGAGGTGCCGCAAACCAAGGAGGAGATCCGTGCCCGCTGGGATCGCTACGCCTTGTTCGCCTCGCGCACGTTCAACGTCGAGATCCCCGAGATCCCTTACGAGCAGCTCGAAGAGCTCGACGACGAAGGCCAGGTCAAGTTCGTCCTGGACGCGGTCAAGCAGGCCGGGGTCGACATCCCGGGCGGCATCATCGAGCACCAGCGCACGTCGTATCTGGACAACCGGGCGCTGGACACCGCGAACATCGAGCCCTATGAGGGACATGTCGTGCTGTACATGGCCGAGCGCTACCACGATGACGCGATCATGTTCGAGCCGCGCTACGCCGTTCGCCAACCCGACGGCGGCTGGGGACAATTCGTCGCCGACCTGGAGGTTGTGCCGATCGGCGGTGAGCACATCCAAGCGATCGACGAACCGTACATCGCCAAGGTTGGCGCCCACATGAGCGAGGCGATCAACCGTATCGACGCCGAGGAGAAGCAAGACCAGTGACCACTGAGAGCGCTCCCACCCACGCCCCGGTGACGACTGCCGAGAAGCTCGCCGAACTCCGTGAAAAGCTGGAGCTGGCCAAGGAACCGGGCGGTGCGGCGGTGGCGGCGAAGCGCGACAAACGCGGTATCCCGAGCCCTCGGGCGCGCATCAACGCGCTGCTGGATCCGGGCAGCTTCTTCGAGATCGGCGCACTGGCCCGCACGCCGGGCGACCCGAACGCCTTGTTCGGCGACGGTGTGGTCACCGGGCACGGCACGATCAACGGCCGTCCCGTCGGTGTGTTCAGCCACGACTACACCGTTTTCGGCGGCTCGGTGGGAGAGATGTTCGGCCGCAAGGTTTCCCGGCTGATGGAGTGGGTGGCCATGGCCGGCTGCCCGATCATCGGTATCAACGACTCCGGCGGCGCGCGCATCCAGGACCTGGCCACCTCGCTGGCCTGGTACGCCGAGCTGGGCCGCAGGCACGAGCTGTTGAGCGGCCTGGTGCCGCAGATCTCGATCATCTTGGGCAAGTGCGCCGGTGGCGCGGTGTACTCGCCGATCCAGACCGATCTCATCGTGGCCGTGCGCGACCAGGGTTACATGTTCGTCACCGGCCCGGACGTGATCAAGGACGTCACCGGTGAAGAGGTCACCCTCGACGAGCTGGGCGGCGCGGACGCGCAGGCCAAGTACGGCAATGTCCATCAGGTCGTCGAGTCCGAGCAGGCCGCCTTCCAATACGTCCGGGACTACCTGGAGTTCTTGCCCGCCAACACCTTTGACGATCCGCCGATCATCAACCCGGGTCTCGAGCCCGAGATCACCCCGCACGACCTGGAACTCGACAGCATCGTCCCCGATGCCGACAACGTCGCCTACGACATGCACGAAATCCTGCTCCGCATCTTCGACGACGGCGATTTCCTCGACGTCGCCGCCCAGGCGGGCCAGGCCATCATCACCGGCTTCGCCCGCGTCGACGGCCACCCGGTCGGTGTGATCGCCAATCAGCCGATGCACATGTCGGGCGCCATCGACAACGAGGCATCCGACAAGGCAGCCCGGTTCGTGCGGTTCTGCGACTCGTTCAACACCCCGCTGGTCTTCGTCGTCGACACCCCCGGCTTCCTGCCCGGTGTGGAGCAGGAGAAGAACGGCATCATCAAGCGCGGCGGCCGGTTCCTCTATTCCGTCGTCGAGGCCGATGTGCCGAAGGTGACCATCACGATCCGCAAGTCCTACGGCGGCGCGTACGCGGTGATGGGCTCCAAGCAGCTGACCTCTGACTTCAACTTCTTGTGGCCGACCGCCCGGATCGCCGTCATCGGCGCCGAGGGTGCCGCGCAGCTGATCGTGAAGCGGTTCCCCGATCCCACCGCGCCGGAGGTACAGGAGATCCGGCGGCAGTTCATCGAGGGCTACAACCGCGACATGGCGACCCCGTACGTGGCCGCCGAACGCGGCTACGTCGATGCGGTCATCGAACCCCACGAGACCCGATTGAAGCTGCGCAGCGCCATGCGGATTCTGCGGGACAAGCAGATCAGTCGGGTGCAGCGCAAGCATGGCTTGATCCCGATCTAGTCCGCCGGCGGTTTATCCCCAAGGTTTACTCACACCTGTGTAATTCGCTCCGCGCCCGGTCGAATGTCAAAGTTGACGAAACGTGGGCCGCTGACACGTTCGCCGAATTACCGTGGGGCGGTGACACCCATCAAGCTGGCCGCCACCGGCCAAGACGGCCGCCACGTCTATACCTGTCCACTATGTGAGGCCATGTGCGGCTTGGAGATTCAGGTCTCCGACGGCCGCGTCGCCAGCATCCGGGGAAACCCCAACGACGTCTGGAGCCGTGGGCACCTGTGTCCGAAGGGCGCATCGCTGGGTGCGATACACGAGGATCCCGACCGGGTGCGGGCGCCGATGATCAAGGTCGACGGGCGGTGGCAGGAGGTCAGCTGGGACGCCGCGTTCCGGCGGTGCACCGAATTGCTGGCGCCGGTGATCGCCGAACACGGCATCAGTGCGGTCACCTGCTACACCGGCAACCCGTTGGCCCACTCGTTCTCGCTGGGCCGCTACACCGGCGTGCTGCTGGGCATGTCGGGTATCCCGGTCAGCTACTCGCCCGGCACCGTCGACCAGTGGCCCAAGAACCTCTCCTCGCACCTGATGTACGGCAACTGGTGGGGCTTCCCGGTACCCGACATCGAACGCACCGACCTGCTCGTTGTGATGGGGGCCAACCCGGCGGCCTCGCAAGGCTCGCTGTTGGCGGCCCCGGACGTGATGGGCATCATCGGGCGCATCGACAAGGTGATCGTCATCGACCCGGTGCGCACCGTCACCGCTGCCAAGGCCGACGAGTGGCTGCCGATCACTCCGGGTACCGACGCCGCCCTGCTGCTGGCCGTCGTACACACCCTGTTCGACGAGGACCTGGTTCGGCTGGGCCCACTGGCTGAGCACATCGACGGTATCGAGCGACTGCGGGACGTCACGGCCGAGTGGACCCCGGAGCGGGTCGCCCCGGTGACGGGTATCGACGCCGAGCGCATCAAGGGCCTGGCCCGTCAGCTCGCCGAGACCGAGAAGGCTGTGGTCTACGGGCGAATCGGGTTGTGCAATCAGGAGTTCGGCAGCCTGGCCAGCTGGCTGGTCGACGTCGTCAACATCCTCACCGGCCACTTCGACAACGCGGGCGGCGCGATGTTCCCCCGCCCCGCGGCGTGGACGGTCACCGCCCAGCCGCAACCCGGGCTGGAGGGCGGGCTGCCCGAGTTCGGGCGCTGGCAGACCCGGGTGCGTGGCGCCAAGGAGGTGCTCGGCCAGGTGCCGGTGTCGTGCCTGGCCGAGGAGATCGAGACCCCGGGGGAAGGGCAGATCCGAGCCTTGATCACGGTGGCGGGCAATCCGGTGCTGTCCACCCCGCAGGGGCAGCGCCTCGACGAGCTGCTACCGGGGCTCGACGCGATGATCTCAGTTGACTTGTGGCTCAACGAAACAACGCGGCATGCCGACGTGATCCTGCCCGGGCTCTCGCCGCTGGAACAGCCGCACCACGACGATCTGATCCTGATGTTCGCGATCAGGAGCATTGCCAACTACTCGAAACCGGTGTTCAGCCCGCCGGATCCGGATCGGCCCGAGGAATGGGAGATCCTGGTCCGGCTCACCGGGTTGTGCGCGGGGATGCCCGCCGAGGATGTCGATGTCGCCGCCATCGACGACGGCTTCTTCGACTATTTGTGTCTCACCCAGGGGCTCGACGGCGCGACCATCAGAGGCCACTACACCAGCGGCGGCCCGGAACGCATTCTGGACCTGACGTTGCGCACCGGGCCATTCGGCGATCGGTACGGCGAGAACCCCGGCGGGCTGAGCCTCGCGAAACTCACAGAGCAGCCCAACGGCATTGACTTCGGGCCGATGGTCGCCCAGGTGCCGGAGATCCTGAACACCACCGACAAGAAGATCCGGCTGGCGCCCGAGTACCTGCTCGACGACCTGCCGCGGCTGGCCCGCCGGCTGGACCGTGAGCCCGACGAACTGGTGCTGGTCAGCCGGCGTCACCTGAGGTCGAATAATTCGTGGCTGCACAATGTTTCGGCGCTGATGAAAGGCCGCGACCGGTGCACGCTGCTCATGCACCCCCAGGACGCGGCCAGCCGCGGCGTGGCAGATGGCGACACCGTCACCGTGCGGTCCTCGGCAGGCCACATCGAAGTGCCGGTGGAGATGACCGAGGCGATCAAACCCGGGGTGGTGTCGATGCCGCACGGCTGGGGGCATGGCAAGCCCGGCACCAAGATGTCGGTGGCCAACGGCTCGCCCGGCGTCAACACCAACATCCTGTCGCCGCCGACATTCCTCGACGAGCCCTCGGGCAACGGTGCGCTCAACGGCATTCCGGTGACAGTCGCCCCCGCGGGCTAGTGGCGGGGTTCGACGCGATCCGGCACCGTCTACGACCTCACCTCGTAAACTCCGCGCATGAGCGATATCGACGTCGAATCGATCCGCGCCGCCGGAGCGGCCATCGGCGAGGCCATCAGCGTGTTCATGTTGAACCCGGACACCTTCGAGAAAAGCCTGGCGGCCGGCTACCCCGACCCGTTCGCCGCGTATTTCGCGGGCCGCGGCGGGGTGCTCGGGGACGTCACCGGTACCACCCTGAATGCGGTGTTCGCCGTCTTCGAACCGAATCTGGCCCGGTCATGCTGGGAAAACGGCACCGCAGTGCACGACGCTTCGCAGAGCTGCCGGCTCTACTGGGAACAGATCGCGGACTTCGGGCGCAAGTACCTGACCGGTGCCGAGGGGCTGGACCGCCTTGCTGTGCTGGGCGAGAAGGTCATCGCCGCGGCACCCGAACCAGGCCTGCCGCTCTACGCGGGCTGGCGGGCCATGCCGCTGGCCGACGACGCCCCCGCGCGGGCGCTGCAGGTGATGATGGTGCTGCGCGAACTACGCGCGGCCGTGCACTTCAACGCCCTCACGATTTCGGGACTCAGTCCCGTCGAGGCGCACATCCTCAATCACGGAACGGATTACGCGGCGTTCATGGGGTGGCAGCCACCGTTCGTCGACGCAGCGGGCAAAGAGGGTCTGTACGACGACGTCGAAGCCGCCACCAACCGGCGGATGGCGCAGATCGTCGAATCGGCGCTGACACGCGCCGAGGCCGACGAACTGGCCCGCCTGAGTGTGGCTGCCCTGGATTCGTTGAAGGCGAGCGCGCCGCCGCCCGTCGGCCGCTGACTACGATTCACCCGTGTTCTGGGAACGCCTTCCGCTGATCGGCGGGCCGCTGCGCGCCACCCGGGAAGAAGCCACCCGGATCGGCATCGCGGCGATCACCCGGGTCGCTGAACTCGTCGTCGAGCAGATCGATCTGACGGCGCTGATTCGCGAACAGCTCGATATCGACGCGATCGTGACCGACGTCGACATCGAGGCCATCATCGCGCGCATCGACCTGATCGGGTTGGCCGATCAGATCATCGACGGGGTCGACCTGCCCGCGATCATCCGCGAGTCCACCGAGGGGGTCACCGCCGAGGTGATGACTGACGTTCGCACCCAGACCGCGCGCGCCGACGACATGGTCTCCGGGTTCGTCGACCGGATGTTGGGGCGGGAGCCGGGAACCCGGGAATCCCCGTGACCCACGCGGGCATCGTGTCGAGGGGCTTGGCCCCACTCCTCGACATGCTGGTCGTGGTCGTCACGATGGGCGCGATCTATCTGGGCCTGGTGCTGACCACCCTGATCGTCAACCCGGCGACATTTCGCTTCCCCGCGCCGAACCTGATCTTCTCGACCACTGTCACGCTGGCCGTTTCGGTGCTGTACCTGACCGGATGCTGGACGGTTTCCGGACGGACGGTGGGCACCGTTGCGCTGGGGGTGCGGGTGGTGGACAAGCGGGGGAAATCGTTGCGGATTCCGATCGCGGCGCTGCGGGCCGTGGCATGCGTGTTGTTCCCCGTCGGGCTGCTGTGGGTGGCGGTCGACCCGCAGCGACGGTCGGTACAGGACATCCTGCTGGGCAGCCGGGTGATTTACGACCGTCCAGGCGCGAATGTTCCGGTTCGGTGATCGTCACACTTGCTGCTTAAGATGCCCCAATGCCGTTAGCAGACGGCCAGGTTGTTGCTGGTTACACCATCCTGCGGACACTGGGGGCCGGAGGTATGGGTGAGGTTTACCTCGCCCAGCATCCCCGGCTGCCCCGCCATGACGCGCTCAAGGTGCTGGGATCGTCGGTTAGCTCTGACGAGGAGTACCGGCAGCGGTTCATCCTCGAGGCCGACATGGTGGCCACGCTGTCGAACCCGCACATCGTGACGATCTACGACCGCGGTGAGTTCGAGGACAAACTGTGGATCGCGATGGAGTACGTCGACGGTACCGACGCCTCCCGCCTGCTCGCCGATCGCTACCCCTACGGAATGCCGCCCGATGAGGTCGTGCGCATCATCACCGGGATCGCCGAGGCGCTCGATTACGCGCACAGCCACGGACTGCTGCACCGCGACGTCAAGCCGGCGAACATCCTGCTGGGTGTGCCCGGCAGCGGCGATCAGCGAGTCATGCTGGCCGACTTCGGCATCGCCCGCTGGATGGGCCAGGCAAGTCAGCTGACCGGCACGAACATGACGGTCGGCACGGTCGCCTACTCCGCGCCGGAGCAGCTCAAGGGTGAGGACATCGACGGCCACGCCGA
The DNA here is from genome assembly GCA_000230935.2 of Mycolicibacterium rhodesiae JS60. Lineage (GTDB taxonomy): Bacteria > Actinomycetota > Actinomycetes > Mycobacteriales > Mycobacteriaceae > Mycobacterium > Mycobacterium rhodesiae_B. The sequence continues at coordinate 117,799 of AGIQ01000002.1, read as the reverse complement.
TCAGTACGCACTGGCCGCCACCGCCTATCACCTGCTGACCGGCATGCCGCCGTTCACCCATACCAATCCGGCGATCGTGATCAGCCAGTGCCTGAGTTCCGAGCCTCCCGCGATCGGCGCCAAGCGACCCGAATTAGCTTGTCTGAGCCCTGTTTTCGCCAAAGCGCTGGCCAAGGATCCGGGCCAGCGCTACGGGCGGTGCACCGACTTCGCGCGGGCGTTGCGCCGCGGCCTCGGCACCGCCGAACGGGACTTCCACGCGACCGACGTGACGAGCTCGGCTCTCGCGTCTTCGTCGGGAAGGGCGCCACGACGGGCTCGCCATGCCAAACCGGAAGCGCCGGCGTCACGCCGTCGGCTGCTGATCCCGGCGATCCTCGGTGCCGTCGTGGTTGTCGCGGGCGCGGCGGCGGGGCTATCGCTGCTGTTCGGCCACCGCGGCGTGAACACCACCGCGACCACGCAGCCGCCGCGGGCGTCATCGCCGCCGCCTGCCGTCTCGGGCCGGATGGACCTGCCCGTCGTGGTCATCGGTGCGAACTGCGCGGTGATGGGTGCGGCGGCGGTCAGCGAGAAGGGTGCGCCGGCGTATTGCGCGCACGCCACCGCGGGGGCCGAAACCACCGTGTGGTCGCTGCAGCCGGAGAAGCTGGTGGTCGAGTCCGGATCGGGCTAGACAACGAACACACCCGTACCGCGGTGCTGCGATACGGGCGTGCCTTGGTGTATCCGGCTTACAGCGGGATCCACTGCCCCAGGAACCAGAATCCCCAGCCGTGGCCGTTACCGGCCGGCATCGGCTGGACCCACTGACCGTTCCAATTGAACGGCTGGTGGTCCTGGCGGCCCTGGTTGACACCGCGGTGCTGCCAGTCCACCGGGCCGTTGTTGTTCGGGCCGTTGTTGTTCGGGCCGTTGTTGCACCAGCCGTTGTTCGGGCCACCGCACTGCTGGCCGGGGTCGGCGCTCGCGGTACCGATTCCCAGCCCGAACAGCCCTGCGGCACCGATGCCGGCGGCGGCGGTCGCGGCGAACACCATGCGTTTGAGGTTCATCCTCATCTCCGTTTCATTGCGCGGTTGTGCTTCCGGGCATGACGTTATGGAGCCCGCATTTGTGTGAGCTGTGACGCCGGTGGGCGCAGCCTGGGTGGGTGATAACGTATCGAGAACGGTTGGATATCAGGCACTTTGCTCAATATCCAGTGCTTGTGGAGTTTATTGACCGCGGACTCTACGCGCCGCTGTCGTTGTGGTGCAGCGACTTTCCGCGCGTCAATAACGGACCGTCACCGCCACCTCGAATCACCAATTGGGGCCCAATGGTTTCGGCAATCACAACGGTAACTAGGTCCGTTCCTTCGGCAGTGTCTCACCGCGGAAGAAGGCCGGGGCCTTCAGGTTCCACACGATCATCAGCACGACGCCGAATGCCAGGCTGAGCACGCCGACGACGAAGGCGGTGCCGATGCCGAGGATGGATCCTTCGGAACCGGAAGTCGGATCCGCCATCTGGTAGGCCTCGATGACGCCGACCGGGATGAGGATCAGCGCGCCGATACCGGGCAGGATCACCTGTCCCATCGCCGTACGCCATGACCGAAAAGCGGTGCGCCAGAAGTACACCACCGAGGCGATCGCCACCACGGAGTAATAGGTCATGATCGCGATCCCGACACTGTAGACCGAGTCCGCCACAACGCTGTCGCTGACGATGTCCAGCGTGCAGTAGATCGCCAGACTGGTCAGGCCGATCACCCAGGTGGCGAACTTCGGCGTCGAGCTCACTTCGCTCACCGATGCGAACCGATCCGGTATCGCCTTGTAGGTCGCCATCGACAGCAAGCCGCGGGCGGTCGGCATGACGGTGGACATCGTCGCCGAAAATGCGGACAACCCGACGACCAGTGCCGCGATCATCGCGCCGCGCTCGCCAATGGACTGGGTGGCCAGGGTGGTGAAGACGTCGTCCACATTGCCCTCGTGGGTCAGGCTTGTCGGACTCTCCGGATCAATGCCCGCGAATGCCAGTGCGGCCACGCTGAAGATCACGTAGGTGGCAACGGTGATCAGGATCGCGGTCACCCCGCTGCGGCCGGCTTGCGCCGACGTGCCGGAGGTCTCCTCGGACATGGCCAGTGAGGCATCGAAGCCCCAGAAGATGAAGATCGCCACCAGGAAGCCGCCGAGCAGGGCGCTGAAATCGTGGATTGCGAACGGATTGAACCATTCCCACGAGAACGACGCGGCATCCGGGCTCTGCTGTCCGCGGACCACCGCGACTCCCATGATGATCGCGAACAGGAGCAGCCCGCCGTACTGGACGATCGTCAGGATCAGCGTGGTGCGGGACGATTCCTCGGCGCCGCGGGCGACCAGCCATGTCGTCAGCAGGATGAAGATCGTGGCCACCACGATGTCGAACCACACCGGGGAGCTGTCCATCCCGAGCCAGACGGCGGTGGCGTTGGTCAGGATGCCCGCGGCGCCGACGCCGGCCAGGATGGAAGACAGCATCAACGCAAAGCCGCCCATCCAGCCGATGTGCGGCGCGATCGCCTTGGATCCCCAGGTGAACACGGTGCCGGCGTCCGGTGCGGCGTCGGTGAGGTGCTTGTAGGCCAGCGCGACGAAGTACATCGGGATGACCGCGATGATGAAGACGATCGGCAGCTGATAGCCGGATTCCTCCGCGCCGTGGCCGAGCGCACCGGTCAGCGAGTACGCAGGTGCGGTGGCGGCCAATCCGATCGCCACCGCACCGACGAGGGAAACCGATCCCTTTTTGAGCCCCTTGGATCGCAGGCCATGCATCAAGGGGTCGACGATCGCAGCGTCTTCAGCCATGTGCGGGATTGTGTCACCGCAAACGTCCATTGGGCGCCGCTACGGCAAAAGCCGGGTCAGTGCCGCCCGGCTCGTTTGGCGGCCGCTTGACGGTCTCGACCGCTACCTGCCTTGGCGGTCTCCGAACGCTGTTGCGGCGCAGCCGCTTTGCGTACCATCTTGGTCGGCTTGGCGACATGGCGGTTGGACCGCGACCCGGGCTGAGTGGGGCGGTGCAGCGTGGCGGCGGTGGTTTTTCGGGCGGCGGCGGGCGACCGCAGCCCGGACACCACGCTCGCGACGATGGACAGCGCGCCGGCGATCGCTCCGATCGGTATGCCCACGATTCCAGCGGTGATGGCGATGGCTTGGACGATCGGGGTGCCCAGCACCGGAATCCGACCGAACACCTGAAGTGCCAAGGCGCCGCCACCGAAGAATCCGACAAGAAATCCAGAGCCGGCGCCGGCGATCACACGGCCGATCGTGGCCTGGAAGACCGTGGAAATGATCTCGTCGGGTGATGCCGCGGCCGCAGCGCGGGCAACCGGCGTAAGCGCTTCGGGTTGGGCAACCAGCGTGACCGCCTGGGTGGAGACTCGGGGGCTCGTCAGCTGCGCGGGCGGGTGCGGGGGCGCCAACGAGGGCGTGGCCAGCACGACAGCGCCCGCAGCGACAACCGCCACCATGCGGGTCAACGGCCCGTGGTAAGAGTCGTGTTCCATAGTCCCATTCTGGGCCCAATCGGCGGTTGTGACGTCAGTAGCGGACTACTGCACTTGACCCGACTAGGGCTTGATCCTGATCCGTCCGGGCTTCCACAATCCGCTGCGTTTCGCCGTGCCCAGGTCGATCTGCGCCGGCTGGGCTTCGACGATCGTCTCGAACTGGCGCAGCGAGCCCCAGTCGCGGCCCCAGTCGTGCGACAGATACGTGGCCATCACGTGGGCGCGCAGCAGCAGGTCGGAGATGCCGAGCAGGCCGCCGTTACGGCCGTCCTCCCAGGTGTCGGTGTCTTGCTTCTTGGCCGTGTAGTCCGGGGTGATCCGGAACTTGGGCACTTCGGTGACACCGTTGGCGTGCAGCATGGGCTGCTGGCACGGGAAGGCCAGGCCCACCGCCCAGTCCATCAGCACCGGCTGGGTGGAGCCGACGAACTCCTGCACCGAGCGCAGTTCGGGCACCCGCGGTGGGGTGACCGCGAGCCAGTCGCCGGGGGTCAGTGACCGGTCCTGCGCGACGATCCGCACGGTGGTGGCGTCGGTGGGGATCTCGGAGCGGGCGAACCGCAGGTTGCGCCACGACGGCGCCGGGCCGAGATCGTAGGGGCTCACCCGGCCGGCGGGCACCGGGGCGCCGTCGGGTCCGGGCTTGCCGTACTCCAGCTCCACGGTCTGGCCGTCGGTGAACCCGTTGAGCACGCTGCGGCCGGCGATGGTGCCCGCCGCGGTGACGACGACGAGCGGGTGGCCGCTGTCGTCGGGCGGCAGCTGGTACCACGCCGAGTTCAGGGTGGCCTCCTGCTGCGGGCCGGCGAGGTAGCTGCCGGCCATGGGGACCCGCTCCGGATCAAGGCCATAGGGCAGCGGCACCGTCGACCCGTTGATGCCCGGGGTGGTGAGCTTGATCGGCTGATCCCAGTCGTAATCGGTGCCCGGTTGCGGATTCGTCATCCGAATGGCTTCGGCGACAATGTGTTCCGGAACGCCGCTCGGGGTGAAGCCAACCGGATTGGTTCCGCCCAGCGGGCCCAGCGGACCGTAATCCCCGGGCAGTGGGGTCAGGAAGCCGGCATTGGTGTCGGGCTCCACCAGTACGTCGTCGGCCAGCCCGCAGCCACCGGAGAAGGAGCGCAGATTGGCCCACGCGTTGGAGTACGTCGGGTATTGGCGGACCACGCCCGCGATCATCGAGCCGACGAAGACCAGCACCATGAAGCCGGCCGCCAGCGGGATCGGCGCGGTGGTGATCGCCCGCGCCAGGCGGCCCTCGCCATGGTCGCGGGTGTTGAAGTGCAGCCAGACCGTGTAGATCGCCGAGACCGCGAATAGCGCGAAGAAGATTGTGCTGACGGTGATTCCGCCGATCTTCGGCATCGCGTTGTTGAACGGCACACCGTAGCTCGACACATACCACCACCCGTTGGTGGTGGCGAAGCACAGTGCGAGCAGGAAGAACACCGCGGTGACGACGGTCATCCGGTTGCGTGACCAGCGCAGCACCGCCGGCGAGGCGAGCACGGTGGCCAACGCCGCCATGGCCGCGCCGACCGCGGCGAAGAGGCCGAAGTGGTGCACCCACTTGGTGGGCGTGAACATCAGGAAGAACATCGTCGCGAAGATGACACCCATCAGCCGCCACGCCGGCCCGCGCGCCACCCCGGGAACACGCTTGCGGCGCAACATGATGAACATCGAGACGAACAGCGACAGCGCGGTGATCAGGAAACCGAAGCGCCGTGACAGCGAGCCGTCCACCGTCGGAAGGATCAGGTAGTAGTAGCGCAGGTTCTCGGTGTACCAGGCCTGACTCGGCCCGATATCGGTGCGAATCCTGGTCGCTTCCAACACCGTTGCCAGGGTCTGGTCGGCGAAGACGACGGTCAGGATGATGGTTCCCGCGGCCAGCAGCGGAAGCACCAGCGGCCACGTGCCGACAATGGCGCGCCGGCGCACCAGGATTCGCAGGATCGGCCGACCACCGGCGATCAGCGCGGCGACCGCGATCAGGCCGGTCGGCTGGATGCCGAGAGTGAACGCGGCGCTGACGATGGCCAGCGCGGCCGGGGTCAGCCGGCCCGAGATGACGGCGCGCTCGATGAGCACGTAAGTGATCAGCGCGCCGGTGGCGATCTGTCCTTCTGGTCGCAGGCCGTTGTTGAACGGCATCCACGCCGCCATCAGCACCAACCCGGCCGCCCACAGGGCGGGCCTGCTGGCGATCACGGCCGGGCCCAGTCGGGGCAGCACTTCGCGGGACAGCAGCAACCAGCAGACCAGCGCACAGATCAAGTCGGGCAACCGCATCCAGATGCTGGCGTCGCTGACGTGGGTCATCAGCGCGAGCACGTTGTAGAACCAGCCGAACGGGTCTTCGGGACTGCCGAACCAGCGGAAGTAGTTCGACATGTAGCCGGCGTGGTCGGCGACCCGGGCCATCTGCAGGATGTAGCCGTCGTCGGAGGAGTTGGCCCCGATCACGTGCCACACCACGAAGCCGGCCACTACCGTCACGTCGACGGCGGTGAACGTCCGCCAGCGCTGCGGGATCCACTTGTGCATGTGGCGCCCGTCGAGGCGGTCCAGCCGCCACAGCGCCACCAGCGCGATCAGGGTGGAGGCCATCGCCAGCAGCATCGCCGCGAGCTTCAAAATGGTTGGGGCGGTGGAGAACCGGGTGTCGATCGTGGCCGACAAGCTCAGGCCGGGCGGCGCCGGACCGGTCAGGTCGGTGAACACCCCGACGATCGCGGGCCGCAGGTTGGGATCGGCGAAGCCGCTGCGCATCTCCTTGCCGGTGGCCGGATCTGTGAGCCCGACGAAGCTGGCGAAGGTTCCGTCGGTGGTGGAGGTGATCTCGATGCGCGAGCAGCCGGCGATCTTGTTCCGGGGAACGCTGGCGACGACGACGTTGCGGTCGGTGATGTCGACGCGCTGGGCGGTGACGTTGACGAACAGCGAATTCAGCGCCGCCTCTTTGCCTTTCTGCGGCGCAAGCCCGAGCACCATGCCGCCCGACGGCGGCATGGACCGGATCACGTCGCAGGGCACCGTCGCTGTCAGTGACACCGGCGCCTGGGAGATCAGGGGTGCTGTGACGTTGCTCAGCTGACCGCCCTGCGGCCAGTTCAGCGTCGCGGTGGTCTGCTCCACCGGCAGCAGCGGGGTCAGCACCGAGAGCACGAAGCCCACCAGGCCGGCGATCGTGGCCACCCAACGGGTGATCTTCACGTCGCGGGCCGAGTCGCGGGCGTTGGCGGCGAGAGTCTGTGTCATGGCAACGCCCTGATGGGTCCGCTACGGCTCCAGCCGAATACCGTCTTGGTGCCCTGGTCGATCTCTGCGTCGGGCGCCTGGTCCGGCGGGACCAGACGGATATAGCGCTCGATCGCGCCCCAGTCGCGGTACCAGTCGTCGCGCAGATAGGTCGGGACGGTCGAGGTGGTCAGCAGGCCCTGGATGAACAGGAAAGGTCCACCGGCGCGGGCGGAAAACCACATATTGCTCGACACCACCACCTGCTTGAGGTTGGGCAGGATCCGGTACTCCGGGAGCTCGGCGACGCCGAGGTGTTCGGAGAACGGCCGCTGGCACGGGAAATTGGCCGCCGTGGCGATGTCCATCATCACCGGAGTATTGGAGCCCAGGAATTGCTGGGCGGTCTCCAGTACCGGCACCCGAGGCGGGGTGAAGCCGAACCATTGGTCGGTGCTCAGGTTCGGGTCGTCGGCGACGATGCGCGCGACATTGGCCTCCGGCGGCGCCCACGCCATCGGGAATCGCAGGTTACGCCAAGCCTTTTGGGCGATAACATCGATGGGCTGCACCGCGTTCAGCGCCTGGAAGCTGCCGTCGGGACGTTGCACACCCCACTGCAGTTTCAGCGACTGCCCGTAGTTGAACTGGCCCTCCTCGTCGTAGAACCAGATGGCGCCCGCGGCAGCGACGGTGACGAGCGGGCGGTCGGGGTTACGCGGCGGCAGCTGGTACCAGGCCGAAGTCGCTTTGGCCGCAACGGTGTTCTCGTTGTAGCTGCCCATCACCGGTGTGGTCTTGGGATCCAGCCCGAACGGCAGGAACACCCGCGAGCCGTTGACGCCGACCGGCCCGTAGCCGCCACCGGTGCCCGCCGCGAACGCGATCCCGGCGTTGGGTTTGTTCGGGGAGCCGTCGGAGTTGACGGTGCCGGGGTTGGCCACGAACGGTTCGGCCGGCTCGAGGGTGTCGCTGATCCCGTTGGGGGTGAAGCCGACCGGGTTGTCGCCGCCGAGGGGACCGTACTGGCCCCACTTCTGGCCCGGGACCGGTTGCAACATACCGGCATTGGGGTCCGGCTCGACCAGGACCGCGTCGGCCATCGCACAGCTCGCCGGGGACAGGCCCGACTTCAGCGCGGACAGATTGGCCGCGGCGGTGGTGTAGACCGGGTAGCGCTGCGCGAAGGCCTTGGTCATCGAACCGATCTCGAGCAGCACCATGATCAGCGCGACCACCAGCAGTGGGGTCGACGCCAGCGCCCGGTTGCGGCCGGTGTTTTTCACTTCGGTGTGGCCGCTGTAGTCCATCCGGAAATGCAGCCAGCCGGCCAGCAGGCCGGTGACGATGGCCAGCCCGAGGAACATCGTCGTCACGGGCTGGTGGGCGATGACGGGCTGGCGGTCGAACCACGGCACCCCGTAGCTGCCGACGTAGAACCAGCCGTTGGTACCCGAGGTCGCCCACGCCAGCACGAAGAGCAGCGCGGTGACGTAGAGGGCCAGGTTGCGTCGGTTGTGCAGGCCGACCCGCGCGAAGGTGAATGCGGTGACGGCGCCCAGTGCCCCGGCCAGGCCGGCGAACGCGCCGAACTGGACGGCCCACTTGGTCGGGGTGAAGGTGAGCAGCAGCAGGCCGACGGCGGTGGTGCCGATCAGGCGCCACACCGGTCCTCCCGCGACACCGGGCACGTGGCCGCGGCGCAGCAGGACGGTCAGCATGCCGAACAGGCACAGCATCATCACCAGGACGGCGAAGCGACGGGTCAGCGAGCTCTCCACGTTGTCTTCGACCGTGAGGAAGTAGTACCGCAGGAAGTCCTGGTACCAGGCGATCGTCGGCCCGACGACGTACTTGATGCGGGCGGATTCGGCGACGGCGGCCAGTGTCTGGTCGCGGAAGATGATGACGAAGACGACCGACAACGAGGCAGCCAGCGCGGCCAGCGGCGCCAGCAGTCCGTCGGAGGTGCGACGGGCCTTGATCACCCGGGCGATGGCGCGGGAGCCGACCAGCAGCGGGGCGAGCGCGATCAGACCCTGCGGGGCGAGTGTCACGCTGAACATCGCGACGACGATCGCGATGGCGGCCGGCACGAGACGGCGGGCGGCGATCGCGTTCTCGACCAGGATCCACGCCGCCAGTACGCCGAATGCGATCAGCGGTTCGGGCCGCAGCCCGTTGTTGAACGGCAGCCAGGCGGCCAGGAACACCGCACCGGCGGTCCACACCGTGACCTTGTTGAGGGACAGGCGTCGACCGAGTCGCGGCAGCACACAGCGGCTCAGGATCAGCCAGGTGCCGATGCCGGCGGCGGTGGCCGGCAGCCGTATCCACACCCCGGCGGTGCTGATCGCGGCGAGATGGGCGAGCACCGACTGGTACCAGTCGAACGGCGCCTCGGTGGCCCCGAAGTAGCGGAAGTAGTTGGCGTTGTAGCCGGCGGATTCGGACACCCGCGCGATCGTGAGGTTGTAGCCGTCGTCAGAGGAGATGGCGCCGATCACATGCCAGAGCAGCAGCCCGCCGATCACCCCGATATCGACCAGCCAGGTGGATACGCCGACCCGGAGGAAACGCCGCCAGGCTCCGGGCACCCGTCGGCCCGAGCGCCGGTCCAGCACCCCGAGCGCGATGATCGAGGCCAGCACGCAGACGATGCCCAGCGCCATCACCGCGATCTTGAGCGCGCCCGGGCTGGTGATGAACCGGGTGTCGATGTCGATACGCGCGGACAGGCCGGTGGCGGGGACCTTCATATCCGTGAAGATCCCGTCGACTGCGGGCTTCTTCTCGGGAGCCAGCGTGCCGGCGGCGCCGGGGATGCCGACGAAATCGGCGCCGACTCCGCCGGGCCCGGCCCAGATGCGCAGATCGCTGCATGCGCCCGCGGCGACCGCCGGGCGGGGGGCGACCGCGGCCACGGTGTCACGGAATGCCACGACGACGGTGGCCGCATTGGCCCGCACGAACAGCCCGTTGCGGCTTGCGTCGATGCCGGCCGGGGGGATTGTCGAGAACACCAGCCCACCCTCGGCGGGCATCGTCGCGATGGCCCGGCACGGAATGGTGACGTCGAGTGACTGCGGAGCGCCGGAGACCAGCGGTGCGGTGATGTCGCTCACCATGCCGTCTGGCCCGGGTGCCTGCGGCCACGCGATCGTGGCCGTGGTCTGGGTGACCGGCAGCAATGGCGTGATACCGCACAGCAGGACACCGAGGATTCCTGCGACGACGGCGACGAGCCGGGCGATCCGGGGGGCGTCGGCTCTGTCGGCTGGCACGAGGCTCGATGGTAGGCGACGAAGTTGTGTCAGTTCCGAAGGCCTGCGGGGGCTCCGGCGATTCGAGACTGGATTGCTATGTCGGCCGCAGCGGCGCCGGGCTCCACAATCCGGTGCGGGTCGCGGTGCCCAGATCCAGGCGGGCGGGCTGCGCGCCGGGATAGAACGGGTTGAGCCGTTGCAGTGCGCCCCAGTCGCGGAACCAGTCGTCACGGAGGTAACTCGGCACGGTCGACGCGCGGTAGAGCAATTCGCTGATACCGAGCGGGCCGCCGCCGATGTTGTCCATCACCGGCGAGTTGGCCTCGGCGCCGAAGCGGTCCGGCAGGATCCGCCACTTCGGTGGCTCGATGACGCCGTACTGATGGCCGAACGGCCGTTGGCACGGGAAGGCCAGGCCGACAAGCCAGTCCAGCAGTACCGGATCCTGCGATCCGACGACGTCCTGCAGGGTGCGCAGTTTCGGGATGCGCGGCGGGGTCAGGGCGATCCAGTGCTGAGGTGATAGGTCGTCATCGTCGGCGACCAGCCGGACCATGGCGGCCTCACGGGGGATCGCGGCCAATGGGGCGCGCAGGTTGCGCCATGCGGGCGCGGCACCGATGTCGCCGAAAATGATGGAGCCGCCGGGCTTTCCGTCGGCCGCCTGCTGTTCGGTCGCCCACTGGACCTCGACCTCGTCGGGGTCGAAGCGCCCCGCCGCCGCGACCACCAGCAGCGGGGATGACGTCCAGTCGGCGGGCAGCCGGTACCACGCCGAGCGCAGCATCGCGGGCTGTTGCACACCGGCACGCCAGCTGCCCATGACCGGTGTGCGGGCCGGGTCCAGGTTGTAGGGCAGCCGTGCGCGCGAACCGTTGACCCCGCCGACGGCGTCGGTCCCGCCTTCGGTACCGGCCTCGCTGCTGGTGACCACGCCGTCGGTGTCGGCGAAGTTGCCACCGCCGGGCGGCTCCATCACGGGGTCGGCGGAGACGTCGGCGGGAATGCCGCCGGGGGTGAACCCTTCGGCTGTGGTCGCGCCGAGCGCGTCGCCCAGCGACACCCCGGCGATCGGGGTGAGGATGCCGGCATTCGGGTCCTCTTCCACGAGCACGTCGTCGGCCAGCCCGCACGTCTTTCCAGCGAGCGCCTGCAAGTTCGAGCGGCCCACCGACCAGGCCGGCCACTGTTCGGTCATCCCCAAGGTCAGCGACGCCACCTCGAAGACCACCAACAGCCAGGCCACCACCGCCAACGGTGAACCCAGGATCCGCCGCCACCAGGTCGTGCGTCCGCTGCTGCCGTTGTCGCGGCCGGAGAAGTGGAACCACGCGGCCACCAGCAAGCTGATCACCGTCAACGTGAGCAGGATCGTGGTGAAGCCAAAGTGCCACTCGGGGAGCTGGTTTGACCACGGCACGCCGAAGTTGGACACGTACCACCAGCCGTTGACGCTGGCGAACGACAGGCCCGTGACGAAGAAGACTGCGGCGGCGAAGATCGCCCTGTTTCGTCGGGACCTCAGCACGTGCGCGCCGACCGCGACCGCGGCCAGCGCACCCAGCGAACCAGCCAGCCCGGCGAACACCCCGAAGTGATGTGTCCACTTCGTCGGCGTGAACATCATCGCGATGAACGAGATGATCGTGATGCCGATGATGCGCCGGCTGGGGCCTGCCGCGGTCCCGGGGATGTGGCCGCGGCGCAGGATCATCGCCACCGACATGATCAGCGCGACGAGCAGGGCCAGCACCGCGAACCGGCGGGATATCGACCCGTCGGGACTGGCCATGAACAACCGCTCGTAGCGGATGTGTTCGTCGAACCACGCGAGGCTCGGCCCGACCGCGGACTTGAGCACGTTGGCCTGCACCTCGCCGACCAGGGTCTGGTCGCGGAAGATCAGGATGATCGTCACGGTGCACGCGGCCAGGATCGGGGCGAGCAGCGGCAGCAGGCCGAACTGGCGGGATCGGCGGTGCAGGATCGTACGCAGCGGGCCGATGGCCACCAGCAGCGCGCCGATCGAGGCAATACCGGTCGGGCCGGAGAACAACGTCAGTGCGCCGACGATGCAGGCAAATGCGACCGGTAGCAGGCGGCTGGTGGCCACACCGCGTTCGACCGAGCACCAGGTGAGCAGGATGCCCAGCGCGATGATCGGTTCGGGACGCAGGCCGTTGTCCAGCGGCAGCCAGAACACCAGGAACATGCCTGCAGCAGTCCAGGCGGCGGCGCGGCTGGTCTTGACGGCGTGGCCGAGCCGGGGGATCACCTCGCGGCTGATCAGCCACCAGCACACCAGCGCCATGGCCAGGGTCGGCAGCCGCATCCAGACGCTGGTCGTGGAGACGTGTGCCCACATGGCGAGCAAGTCGTAGTACCAGCCGAACGGCGCCTCGGGCGTGCCGAACCAGCGGTAGTAGTTGGCCATGTAGCCGGCGTGCTCGGACACCCGGGCCATGGTGAGGATGTAGCCGTCGTCGGAGGTGTTGGCGCCGACGAAGTGCCACCACACCAGGACCGCGAACACCACGCCGTCCAGCGCGCTCAATGACCACCATCGGGCCGGCAGGAAGCGTCGTTGCCGCACCCCGTCTGCACAATCCATCAGGTGCAGGGCGATCAGCGCAATCACGGTCATCGCGACGCCGAGCACCATCGCGGCCATCTTCAGTGCTGTCGGTGCGCTGCTGTAGCGGGTGTCGATCGTGGCGGACAGGCGCAGCCCGGGCGGCGCCGGGCCGGTCAGGTCGGTGAAGACGCCGACGATCTGGGGCCGGAAGTCGTAGCCGCTGCGCTCACCCTTCAGCGGGGAGCCGGGGTGGTCACTGTCGGGGCCCTGGGTGAGGCCGACGAACTCGCCGGTCACCCGGTCGGCATGGGCGGTGAACGTCAGTTTTTGGCAGGCCGGGCTGAGCACTTGTTTCAGCGGTGCGACGACGACCGGGGTGTTGCGGACGACGACGACGAGGTCGTCGTTGGCGCGCTGGATCAGCAGACCGCGGTCGACGGCCTTGGGCGCTTGCTTGGGGACCGTCGACAGCAGGACGGTCTTGCCGGGCCGGTCCAGACCCGCGGCCGCGCTACAGGGCACTTCGATGGTCAGGTCGGTCGCCACGTAACTGATCAGGGGCGCCGTGACGCTGTTGAGCACGCCGTTCTGCGGCCAATTGAGCTCGGCGGTGGTCTGCTTGACCGGCAGCAACGGCGTCAGGATCGCCAGCGCGGCGCCGAGCAGGCCGGCCACGACGGCGACGAGACGGGCGGTCCGATAATCCACCCGCGTCTTCTCCACGGAGGTAGATGCTAATTGCCCACTCGGGCGGGCCATCGCTACGGATTCCGGATGGCAAGCACGAACGGCCCGATCGTCTTGACCGTGAAGTGCGGTCCGCTGAACAGCGTGCCGTCGAAGTCGACGGTGTAGCGGCGCACGTTGGGCTGGTTGGGGTAGACGTCCTGGGCCAGGCGCAGGGTGTAGGTGTCATTGGCGCCGCGACGCATGAGGAAGACGGTCGGCGCCGGCCAGGGCAGCGAGTCCAGCGCATGGACCAGCTGGTCGGTGTTCTTCAGCTTGGCCCAGGACTCGATGGCGGCGGCGCGTTTGTCGAACTCGGCGAGTGGGTTCGCGTAATGGGAGGTCAGGCCCTGGAAACCGTAGTACGGGTAATAGGACAGGAAGCTGTAGTCGGCGGTCAGCACGACGGTGTCTTCGCGGGGACGGCCGGTGGCCGTCTGGATCGCAGCGTCGACTTCGGGGTAGTACTTCTCGGCCCCTGGCGGCCGACGGTCGCCACGCTGGCCGTAGCCGTCGGTGTCGGTGTAGGCGACGGTCAGATCGGGCCGCAGCACGTCGGGGATGTCCTGGCTGAAGCCGACGGCGCCGATCAGTCCGATCGCGGCGGCGACTGGAATGACCTTGCGGTTGGCGCGTGCCGCGATCGCGAGTGTCACCTCGATGAACCCGAACACCCCGGCCGCCGACAGCAGCACGGTCAGCGTGGGCTGTAGCCGGAAGGACAGAAGTGTGGTGCCGAGCAGGGTGGTCAGCATGGACAGCGCCGACCAGGCGTAGACGGTCAGCACGCCGATGCCGAGTGCGGCCGCGCGTGTGGAAGTGCCGGCCCGCCACACCAGCCACAGCGTCCCGAGCATGCACAGCGCGCCGAGCAGTGAGAACTGCAGCATCGGGAACGTCAGGACTGCGCCGTCCGCGGGCAGGTAGTGCTGGGCGCTGCCGGTGTCGCTCATCGGGTGGCTCATCGCGTGTACCAGGAATGGCAGCCAGGTGATCAACCCGATGGCCGCCGTGATGACGGCGGCGACCACCAGGCGCAGCAGCGGTTCGACGCTGCGCCGCGCAATCGCAACGATGATGCCCATGACGCCGACGGTGAAGGCCGCGTAGCCGAACAGCAGGGTGTAGAAGGTGGCGGAGACACCGAGGAAGAGCCCGACGCCGGCGACGGCCGCCCAGCCGCCACCCCTGGTCTTGCCGCGCAGTCCCGACCACGCCAGCACGAAGACAGGCGGGATGAGGACGGTGATGGTCGCGGCGTAGGGCTCCGGCGAGCTGTACGCGAGGGTGACCGCGGTGGTGGCGACAGTGACGATCAGGGCGTACTCGAACCTGACGAGCGCCGACCACAGCACCATTGCCAGTACGACGGCGACCGCGATGGAGGTTATGGCCCAGGGCTTGAACATCTCCCACGCGGGTGTTCCGGTGAGCGCCGCGGCCCGCCCGCCGAGCCAGAACCAGCCGGCGGGGTAGAACGGCGGCAGACCGATGTAGGTCATGTCGTGCAGTGCCGGGCTCTGGGTCAAGCGGGTGAGGTATTCGGTGCGGAACTGCTGATCGACCGAGATGCCGAACAGGTAGAGCCGGCTCGCGCCCAGCGGCATCCCGAGGGTGACCACCGTGAACGCCGACAAAAACACCGCGGCGGCGATGCGCGCTGCCCATTGGTTTCCCTTGCGCCACAGGAGTCCGGCTCCCAGCAGCAAGACCAGGCAGCCGACCTGACCGACGGTGGTCAGTGCGTGCAGCTGGTTGGACGACGGGAACGCCGGCCATTGGACCCAAGATATCGCGATCAGCGCGATGACCGAAACCGCAACGGCCACAGCGACTGCCGCGATCATCTGGCCCGCAGTGGCCAGCGCGCCTTTGACCATGAGGCGTTTAGATCGGCAGCTTGCGGAAGATGGGCCGCGGGATGTGCCGCAGCACTGACATCAGCACGCGTACCTGCCCGGGCGCCCACACGAGGTCTTTGCCCTTGGCCGCGGACGTGACGGCCAGCTCGGCGACGTCTTCGGCGTTCACGGTGAAGGGGGCTTCCTTCGCGCCGGTCGCTTTCCAGTGCTCCAGCGTGGTGGTGGTGCGTACCTGGCCGGGCCGGATGACCAGCACATGAACTCCGTACTCGCGCAGGGCTTCTCCAAGCCCCAGGTAGAAGCCGTCCAGGCCGGCCTTGGTGGAGCCGTAGACGAAGTTGTTGCGGCGCACCCGTTCACCGGCCACCGACGACATGGCGATGATCTGGCCGAATCCCTGGGCGCGCATCTTCTCGCCGATCAGCACGCCCACCGAGACGGCGGCGGTGTAGTTGATCTGGGCGCTCAGCACGGCCTTGCCCTGGTTCTGCCACAGTTCCTCGGCATCGCCGAGGATGCCGAACGCGACGATCGCCACGTCGACATCGCCATCGGCCCAGGCTTTTTCGATGATGCCGGGGTGGCTTGCGCTATCGAGGGCGTCGAAGTCGAGGTACTCGACGGACTTTGCGCCGGCGGCCTCCAGCTGGGCGATGGCAGCGTCACGCTTGGGTGCGTTCGGCAGATCGGCCAGGATGACCCGCGCCTTGGCGTTGCGCAGATAGCGCGCCACGATGGCCAGGCCGATCTCAGAGGTTCCGCCCAGCAGCAGGATGGTCTGTGGGTTGCCCGTGGCGTCGATCATGTCTGTGGGGATGCCTTTCTACAGCAGTTCGAGTCGGCGGGCCATGTCGGAGGCAAACACACCGTTGGGATCGGCCTTGCGGCGCACAGCAATCCACTCATCGACCCGCGGATACATTCTGTGGAAGTTCTCGGCGCTCACCCGAGAGTCCTTGGCGGTGTAGACCCGCCCACCGAATTTCATGACGCGGTCGTCGAGTTCGTTGAGGAACTCGTTGACACCGGCATTGTTGGGGAAGTCCATCGCAACGTTCCAACCGGCCATCGGAAAGCTCAGTGGGGCAGGGTTTCCCGGTCCGAACAGCTTGAACACGTTCAGCGCCGAATAGTGACCCTGGGTCTGGATCCACCGGATGATGTCTTTGAATTCGTCCAGGGCATTGGGTGGCACGAGGAACTGGTGCTGCGCGAAACCGGAAGGGCCGTAGGCATATTGCCAGCCAGTTGTGATATCGAGCATGTGGTAGAACTGCGTCAGATTGACGATCTTGTTCTGATAGTTGCCGCTGACACGGTAGAACGCCTCGCCGACGAGACTCAGTGACAGCTTGTTCATGACGCTGACGGGGAACAGGTTCGGCACTGCGGGCAGCTTGGGCGCGCTGAACTGCAGTGGGTCTTTAGCCAGCTTGGGTGGCAGTTGGTCCAGTTTTGCCAGGCTGCCGCGACTGACTGCCGCGCGGCCCAATTTCGGCGGCGGGTTGATCAGGTCGAACCAGGCGCTGCTATACGTGTAGTTGTCCTCGCTGCCGTCCTGGTGGACAGCGACGGTCTCGTCCAGGTCGGCGGTGGCGATGCCGTCGGCGATGAAATACGCGGTCTCGGTGCGGGTCATCGCGATGCGGGCGCGGATCACGATGCCGGTCAAGCCGTTTCCACCGACGGTCGCCCAGAACAGTTCGCTCTCGGATCCATCGGGGGTCAGTGTGCGGACCTCGCCGTCGGCCATGAGCAGGTCGAGCGATAGCACGTGGTTGCCGAAGCTGCCTGCGCTGTGGTGGTTCTTGCCGTGGATGTCCGAGCCGATGGCACCGCCGACGGTGACCTGCCTGGTGCCGGGCAGGACGGGCACCCACAGGCCGAACGGCAGCGCCGCCTTCATCAATTGATCGAGGCTCACGCCGGCGTCGACATCGGCGATGGCGGTTTCGGCCGATATCGAGTGGATGCGGTGCAGGCGCGTCATGTCGACGACGATGCCGCCGCCGTTGCCGGCCTGATCACCATAGGAGCGCCCCAATCCGCGGGCCAGGATGCCCCGGCGCAGGTATGAGGGACTGTTCGCGTCGGCGTCGGCCACCTGCCGGACGGCGGCGGCGATCACCTCGACATCGGGAGTCGACAGCACCTGCGCCACGCTCGGCGCGGTGCGGCCGAACCCGGTCAGGGAACGCGGGGTCAGGGGGAGTTCGGTAGCCATGTCAGTGCCAAAGGTTACCCGGCGCGGTTATTTCAACCGGAATATCACTGCTCGTTGGACCCCGAAGTTGATGACGGTGGCGGTGCCCTGGGCGATGACGAAGGCCACCGGGACTGCCCAATTGCGGTAGTGCATCAAATGAAGAAAGAGATGGTTCAGTCCCACTTGAACGCCGAAGGTGAGTGCATATGTCGCCATGACCGCCAGGAACCGGGAACTGCTGGGCGGTGCCTGGAAGGTCCAGCGGCGATTGATCAGATACGCGGTGATCGACCCGGCGGTCAGGCTGATGATCTTGGCGATATCGACTTGCACGCCGAAGCCTTTGTAAAGCAGCACGTAGAGGCCGAAATCTACAATGCCGGAGAACCCACCGGTGAGGAGAAAGCGCACCACTTGCGTCCTGAGACTCAGGGGTGTCGACGGGGCTGATTCGGCCACGCCGGAAGCTTACTTATGTCCCGGTTGGCTCTCCCCTCAGCGGCCGGTGCACGATGGTCATGTGCAGGATCTGGTTGACGCCTGGGCGACGCTGCTGTCCCGGCACACCGACAACCCGGCGGTGGCCGCGGTCGGCCGCGACCTGGTCGCGTCCTGGTCCGAACCGCACCGCCGCTATCACTCGGTCGAGCATCTGCGCGGCATCCTCCACCACGTCGAAGAGCTGGCCGAATTCGCAGACGACGCGGACGCCGTCCGCCTGGCGGCCTGGTATCACGACGCGGTGTATCACGGCCTTCCCGACGACGAGGAACGTAGTGCCCGCCGCGCCGAGCAGGACCTGTCGCGGTTGGAGATCGAGCCACAACTGGTCGACGAGGTGGCTCGGTTGGTGCGGATGACGATCACGCATGACCCCGCCCCCGGCGACCACAACGGGGAGGTTCTCTCCGACGCCGACCTGGCGGCGCTGGCCGTGTCGAGGGAGCACTACGAGCGCAATACCGCAGCGATCCGCGCCGAGTACGGCCACGTGCCTGATGACGTGTTCCGCCGCGGACGCGTGCAGGTGTTGGTCGCCCTGTTGGGTGGCCCCGGGGTGTTCCGCACCGCGTACGCGCGTCGCGAGTGGGAGGCGCCTGCGCAGGGCAATCTGCGGGCCGAGCTGGCGACCCTGACCGACTGAACGGCCCCGCCTCGTGGGCCGTTGGACCCTATGCGTGCCGGTCCTTGCCGAGGGAAGATCTGGGTATGACAGGCGAACAGGAGCCGATCACGGTCCTCGGCGATAACGAGTGCTGGGATCTGTTGAAGACTGCCGCGCTGGGTCGACTGGTGACGAACGTCGCCGGTGAGCCCGAGATCTTCCCGGTCAACTTCGTGGCACAGGCGCATACGATTCTGTTCCGAACTGCGGAGGGCACCAAGCTGTTCGGCACGGTGATGAACGACAAGGTGCTCTTCGAAGTCGACGATCACGACGTCGTCGGGGGTTGGAGCGTCATCATCCGCGGCACCGCGCAGGTGCTGACGGCGTCCGATGACATCCACGAAGCCGAACGCGCGCAACTGCTGCCGTGGATCGCCACCGAGAAGCTGCGCTTTGTGCGCATCACTCCGAACGAATTGTCCGGCAGGCGTTTTGTCTTCGGGCCAGAGCCCGAACACGGGTCATACCCCGGCTAGAAGAACTGCTTGGCCACTTCGCTGAATGCTACGTCGGTGGCGATCAGCACACTGTCGATGTCGGCCGGAGTAAACGCTGTCGACATGAACCAGTTTCTCGACGCCGGCCAGGTCGTTGTAGGTGTAGTACGCCAGGCCGGCGCGGTCCGACGGGAGCACCCCCGTCTTGTCGGGGTTACACCACGGCAGTGCGCCGTGATAGGTACCTTCCTCGACCAGGATCACCGACCGTCCGGTATGCGCCCGGGCGATCGTCAGGCACAGCGTCGTGACGTCGGAGCCGTTCTTGGCGAACATCGCCCAGTCGGCGTGCTCGACCACGTCGACGAGTTTCTCGGCCAGGGCCACGAAGTGTTCGGACGGGCCGTTGGCGGTGTCGCAGATCAGGCGCTGCCTGCTGACGGCTTCTTCGATATGCGGATGCTGGTAGCCGTGGCGGCATCCCAGATCCGCGATCCCGCGGTCCGTGAGACGAATTGTGGTGCACCCGGCCATAATCCGCGCGCGTTCTGGTGACCGTACATCCCATTGGGGATCACTTGTTGTGTGTGCTGCAGCAACGCATCCGACCGTGGGTGAGTGGGGGCGTTCAGTGTCGACGTCGTGGCGGTGCCTTCTTCAGGACGGTCGGGACGGCGCCGCTGTCGTCGATGCTCCTTCGAGGCTCGCAGAAGCAGGACGACGCGGAAACTCCAGACGCCGTCTCATATCAGAACGGTGGCGGTTTGTTGCGTTCGGCGACGCGGGCGTCGTTGAGTTTGCGTTCTGCCGCGATGCGGTAGGCGCGTTGGGCGGCCCGGGTTTTTCGCCGAGTGGGCATCATGATGCCGATGGTCGGTGGAGGTTGCCCGACCGGTGCGGGCAGGGTGGCGGTGGTGACATTCCACTGCGGCAGGAAGAGTCGGCTGCCGGGCTGAGTGCGATAGGTTCTACCCGTTGGCGACGTCCAGGTGATGGTGCCGTCAGGATGCTGTTCATCGCCCCAGCCGGCCCAGAAAGTCTTGAGCAGGTGGTGTTTTCGGCATTTGCAGGCCAGGTTCGAGGCATGGGTAGGGCCCCACGGCCACGGGATCGTATGGTCCACATCGCAATATTCGGCCGGCATATCGCAGTTCGGGAACCGGCACGTCATATCGCGCAGCCGGACGAACTCATCCAACGCCGTCGAGGGCCGATACTGCGGTTCAGGCTCCGCACCCGGGCGGCGGAGCGGCCGCACCCTCGCGCCCGCGCGAATGAGTTCGGCCAGCAACGGTGCCGGCACGATCCCACGGTGACCGGTCAACACGCCACCGGCGGGCCGCGTACGCTCGGGCTCTGACTCAGACTCGGCGTCGGATTCCTCCCCGTGCGTGGCCGGATCAGGCTGGGCGTCAAGCACTTCGGCGTCGGCCACCGCGTACACTACGACGGCGGCGGCACGCCCATCGGGTTGCGCGGCAGGGCAGTCGGGATTGCCGCACAGGCAGGCCAGATGATCCGAGCCTGCAGCCAAGGCGCCCAACGCGTCGGCCCGGCGCTGGGCGATCGTGCGCGGATCATCCTCACACACTGCGTGTGCCATTACCGTGAGTTTGCGATCGAGGATCGTGGCATCGGTGGCCTGTATCCGGCCCCAAATCTCGGCTATACCGCTTACCGGAGTGCCGATCCCGATCTCACGATCCCGGGCGCGTGACTGGGCCTGGCGCAGTGCTCCAGGATCGTAGCGATCGACCCAGAAGTCGATGGAACGCTGCAACTTCAGAGCCGACATCGGCCCCCATGACACGGCGTCGTGGGAGAGCGCTTGATCAACCAGCGCGAGCGCCGCGCGGTCGCCGATCAGATCGGTGCGGTTGACGATCGCCACACACACTCGGTAGCTCAGCGTGCCCGCCATCAACAAGGCATTGACCCGTGGCAGCCGATCGCGCAGCGACAACGCCAAATGCATCTGCCCCGAGGCGTGCCCGTGCGTCACCCCCAGAATCGCCGAGACCTCGGCGGCCACGGCATCCCAGTCATCGCAGGCCCACCACGCACGCTCGTCGTCACCACAGCGCTGCCGCACCAGCTCCGCGATCCCCGCCAGCCGACGCCCCTCACCTTGGGCCGCCATGCGGGCACCGCTCTCGATCGCGGTCACCGCGACGGCCGCTGCATCGCTCATCTATCGCGTCCAGCCGTGGGTCCGTACGACGAGTATGCCGGCAGCGCAGTGCCTTGAATCTCAAGCGATATGTCGTTGAACCATCGCCGCACCAACTCTCCAAGCAGCACCAACTGCAGCGCCGCTGCTGCTTTTTCAAGTCGGTCGAACTCAGCGATCGCGGCTAGCAGCTCGGCGGGGGTCTGCGACCCCATCTGTTCATCGAACATATGTTCGAGTCTAGATCATCCCCCGACAGAAACGTGTCTTCTCTCAGGACATCGGTGACAGTTCTACCCCCAGCAGAACTGATATCCAAAGTCCGCGCAGGAGCCAAAGTGTCCAGGAAAACACGACAAGGCCAAGACCCCGTTTCACCGCGCGATCGACCACCCGAACATGACCGTGGAACGCATCGTGGCGCTCAAACGCCTCGGCTGGCGCACCCCCGCCGAAGAACTCGACCGGCTACTGTCAGATCCGTCCACGTTCGTTGCAGCGACCGCTTGAATCCAAGCCCGCCCCAATCACCAAACGCGCGCGCATCTTGACATGAGGCAACACGACGACAGAATCGTGTGTTATCTCTCAGGACATTGTTGACACCCACTGCCCCAACGTTCGGGCAGTGGGTGTCAATGAACCTGTCGATCTCGTGCCGCCACTCAAACGCTCGCCAGCGGACGTGGTTGAACGCGGTTCATGTGATGCTGGTACTTGTCATACCACGCTTCCTGACACGTGGAGTGGGTGATTCGCCCGTCGGTGGTCTCCCAGCGGTATAGCGAGTCGTGAAATGCGAGGTTCGGCCAGGCCGGCAGTGTTGTAGCAGCGACTGCCACGCCCCTGAATTCGAAGCTGCGTCCCAGGGCGTCGGTTGCCTGAATCGACTGATGTGACGCCACATGGGTGTAGGGATTACGTTGGTGCACTTCGCGTTTCACCTTGGTGATCGAGGCCGTTTGCCCTTCGGTATGAACCCATCCATAGACGTGTGACGGTCGACCATCGTCGACTGGGTAAACGTCCCGGTAGGGCGGGTTCGTGTCCGGCGCTTCGAACCCCATCTGGTTGAACGCCAAATCAGGGCCGAAGCAGATCGGGGTCCACGCAATCGGCGGCATATCCACTGCACCGCGACGTTCGGAGCGGACCTGATTCCAGCTGCGGTCTCGGGGCGCCAAACAGTCAACCTCATGGCGCTCGCCGCGCAGTGCGAGGAATCCGGTGCAGTGCATGAATTGCTCACTGCCGCCGGGCAGATTTGCGGGGTCGGTATCGACAGCTTCGCTGGGCATGACGTGGGCGCGCGCAACGAGCGGCGTTACCGCGGTTTGCATTACGTCGAAGCTGACCTCGGAACTGTCGTAGCGCAGACGCACGAGCTTGCCGAGTTCGACGAACTCCACCTCGAGTCCGTAGGGCGTCACGATCTTGTTCCCATCGACGTGCGGCCAGCGCATGGTCAGCTGCCAGTTGAGGTAGTCAGGGTCCAGAATCTCCACGTTGTCGGTGCCGCGAAAGATGCAGACGCCGCCTTGCGAGAGGCCAAAGGCCGGTTGGTAGCGGATGTAGAGGTGTACGCCGAGATGTGCAGCCGCAACTGAGAATCCGAAGTAGTGAGTGTGCACGGTGTGGGGGTCGATCTGCGTAGGATCCGGCGGCACGGGAAGCCAGAGGTCGGAGTCGGGGTCCTGGTGGTGCAGATCCATGATGTGCCTTTCGAGATGGTGGGGGAGTGCGCGGGTGTGACGCCCGCGGGATCCGTGGTGTGTCCGCAAACCTGGTACCTAATCAGGTTTTTGAGGCTGCCCGGGTCGTGAGTTCTGCGTCGTGCGGTCGAATATGCCGTTGGTGACCATCGCGGACATGACGCCGATGACTTCGTTGCGGGTTGGCTTGTACCAGCCATCGGGCAAGAACAGGGGTTCCAGCGCGGTCGCTGCAACGACCATTCCGGCGACCAGGCGATGCCACAGGGCCGCATGTTCGATTTCGTAGCCACCCCCGCGTTCCCAGACCTGCACACTGACGGTTTGGAAAGTTTCGAACATCTCGTTGAGTCGCTGAACCACGAGTTGGACCGGCTTTTGTGCTTCGGGGTCGCCGCTGGCGCAGATCAGCGCCAGCACCGCGGTCCGGCGGTCGTAGAGGTGGTCGTAGAGGTTGGCGATGTGAGTTTCGGTCAGGTGGTAGGGGTCTGAGCTGTGGGTGAACTGGTCCTGCAGAGTGGCGGTGTAGTCGGCGATCAGTTCGATGAACGGGTCGGCGACGGCGGCGACGAACAGGTCCGCCTTGGAACCGTAGTGTCGGTAGATCGACGCCTGCGGGGTCCCGGCGAGGTCGGCGATGTCCTTGATGCTCGCTCCGCTGTAGCCACGCCTGGCGAATACTGTTGCCGCGGCGTTGAGCAACTCGGCCTTCAGCGTCTCGGTACTCTTACGCGGGCGGCGTTTGCGGGACGGCAGCGGCTCGGGCCGCCCGTCGGCTCGGGTGTCATCCACTATTCGAGGGTAGTCCGCGGGCGGCGGCGGTTCGGGCCTCCGCCCGCGGACCATGGATTTCATCGGTCAGAGGCTGCCGACGCCGACCTGCGCGAGTCCCATTGTGGGCATTTCCTCGGCGTCGGGAGTTTCCACTGCATCGGCTGGTCGGTCCTCTTCGAGGAAGACCTCGCCGGTGTCCCCATTGAGGGTGATGGTCGCGCCGTCGGGGATCAGGTTGAGTGCACCCTCGACTTGTGCTGCGGGGAAACCGTATTCACGGGCCAGGCAGGAACTGTGGGACAGCAGCCCGCCCGTCTCGACGATCACGCCGCTGATGACGGCGAAGACCGGGGTCCAACCGGGGTCGGTGCTGTTGGCGACTAATATTTCGCCCTTGTTCACCCGGCCGATCTGGGACAGTTCCTTGACCACTCGCGCGGTTGCGGTGATGGTGCCGCGGCTGGTGGGCAGGCCCTTCAGTACGCCGCCCTCGTGTGAAGTGTGCGCAGTGTCCATCGGCCGGTCGTGATGCAGGAACTTCGGCGGTGACCATTCTTTCGTGTTGTATGCGTCGAAGTTACGCATCCGTGCTTCGATCTTGGCGCGGGTGAGCTTGGTCGCCGGGGCGCCGGCAAGTAGATCGAACAACTCGTACTGCGTGAGGAAGTAGTAGTCGCGTTCTCCGGTGAGTACGGCGCGTTCCCGCAGCCGGCGGGCGACCTCGGCGAATCCGAGCTTGACCGAGTAGGTGTCACGATCGATATAGTGACGCTCGTTGTCGCGCCAAATCTGGAAATCGAGAACGTATTTGAGCACCCAGCGGAACGCCTCGACCTTCAGGCCGCCGAATGGCTTTCGGCGGATGTTGGCCTCGACCTCTTCGACGACTTCGGCCCGTCGCTTGTTGTTGGCGTGCTCACGGATCATTGGGTCTTCGGTGGATTTGATGTGGGCTTGTAGCGCACGGTGCACCACTTCGGGGTTGTCGGCGTAGCGGTCGAAGTAGATATCGCGGTCGGCATGGCCGCGGTGTCCGCTTTCGGCCAAGAACGCATCAAGTCTTTCTCGGAGGTTGCGACCGTCCTGGCTGGTTTCCAGCGAGTCGAAGAAGGCCTGCGCGCCCAGCCGTTCAAAGTTTGACGTCAATTCCGTTGAGTCGCGGATCATTCCGGCCATCTGGTGCAGATCAAGATGTTCGCGAACTGTCACGGTGACCTCCGGGCTACCGGCGATCAGTTCGGGGTACGCATAGTCGTTGTCGCCGTCGTACCACTTGTCGACGATCAGATACAGGATCGTCATGAGGTCGCGGACGTAGATGAACAACCCGGGCCAGCACAGGTCGACGTTGTACTCGTTTTCCAGCGAGATCTGCTGCTGGATGTAGCGGCGCAATTCACCGTCGGAGAGCGTGGTGAGCTGTTCGGCAGGTAGACCGTCGGCTTCCTGCACGCGATTGGCGGTGTAGTCCTCGAGTGCCTTCATCCAGCCGTAGGGCGAGCCGGTCTTGGGATATACGACTTTGGCGCGAGCGAGCATTTTGAGGTAGTCGAGGTAGCTGAATGGCGAATCGATGGCATCCTGCTGCATAGCGGGCGGGAGTTTGAGGGCCATTCCCGGCCGTGCGGCGGGCAGCGCGGATTGGATGTAGATCTTGTCGGCCTCGACGTTGGTGTAGGCCTCGCCCTTGTAGTACTTGATGAATCGCATGTCTCCCAGCTCGGGACGACCGATGACCGGTACGGAGGACTTGCGGTAGTCCACCGACCACGCCTCCCCGCGGTAGGAGAAGAACAACGGGGTCTTGGCACCGGTCCACATGTCGTCGGATAACGTCCGCGACCAGATGATGTCGTCGTCCTCGATCTCGGGTTGCCACGAGTCCACGTCGGCATCCCACGAGAAGTCCACGCCGGTGATGGGTCGGGA
This sequence comes from Mycolicibacterium rhodesiae JS60, assembly GCA_000230935.2. GTDB lineage: Bacteria > Actinomycetota > Actinomycetes > Mycobacteriales > Mycobacteriaceae > Mycobacterium > Mycobacterium rhodesiae_B. The sequence goes on along the minus strand of AGIQ01000002.1, from coordinate 92,175 downwards.
CTGCAACAAGTACAGTTCACCGCCGGCTAACGCCCATTCGATGTCCTGGGGCAGTCCCTCGTAGTACTCCATGACGCGCCTGCCAAGCAGGCCCAGCGCCTGGATCTGAGGGTCAGTCAGAGCCGCGGAGTTCTGGCGCGCGGCAGGGATTTCTGTCTCCACTGCGCCCCTTCCCGTCTCTGGGTTGCGAATTGTCTGCACCGTCTTGTGTGCGATCACCTTCTCTTTGATCCGCAGATCGCCGATCTTCAGGGTGTACTGGTCGGGCGAGACGATGCCTTGCACGACGGCCTCACCCAGACCCCAGCTGGCGTTGATGACCACCTCGTCGGTGGCAGTTGTCAACGGGTTGCCAGTGAACATCACTCCGGACGCCTCCGAGCTGACCATGGTCTGCACCACGACGGCGATGCCCACCGATAAGTGATCGAATCCCTTGGCGTGGCGGTAGGTGACGGCGCGCTCGTTCCAGAGTGAAGCCCAGCATCTCTGCACGGCGTCGATGACGTCGGTCTCCCCGAGAGTGTCGAGGTAGGTGTCGTGCATGCCCGCGAACGACGCCCCGTCAAGATCCTCGGCGGTGCCCGAGGAACGCACGGCCACATATGTTCCGGCGCCCAGCCCGCGGTAGGACTGCGCGATCACCTCGGCGATCTCAGGGGGCATCGGTGCGTTGCGCAACAGATCACGAATGGCAGCACAGATCTGCTCGGCTCCGTTGTTGTCGAGATCGGCGAGCGCGCCGGAGATTTTCTCTGTCAGCCCGCCGCTGCGCAGGAAGTCGGCATAGGCGTTGGTGGTGACCACGAAGCCCGGCGGGACCTGAAACCCGGCGGCGGTCAGCAGCCCGAGATTGGCGCCCTTGCCGCCGACGAGGTCTAGCAAGCCAGCCTCAGGGTCGTCGAAATCGATGATGTGACGCATGCGGGTCCCTCCACTGTAGATACGAATCGCTATCTACTGTGGGGCGTGGCGCGCGTCACGTCAAGGGGTGACCGCGATCAATATCACTAGATATAGGACGAAAGATCACTAGATATAGGGCGAAAGGCGGCTGATTGGCCAGACGGGCTGGCGCGCCGCGCGCTACGCAAAGATAGTTTTCGCTATCTAAAAGTGGCGCCGATTAGACCCAGTACGGAACCCGCGCGCGGTACTGCCGCAGTGCGAACGCCGCAACCACCCACCCGATCACCGTCAGCCCGATCACCACCGCCCAGTGCCGCCAGTGCTGGTCGGCGCCGAGCAGGGGAGCGCGCAGGATGTCGAGGTAGTGCAGCAGCGGGTTCAGTTCGATGATCGTCGCCCATTGGCCGGCACCCTGCTGTCGCAACGTGTCGTCGTTCCAGATGATCGGCGTCATGAAGAACAGCAGCTGCACGATCGAGAACAGCAGCGGTCCGATGTCGCGGTAGCGGGTGGCCAGGATGCCGAAGCAGAACGACACCCACACGCAGTTGAGCATGATCAGCAACAGCGCCGGGATCGCCGCCAAATCCGGCCACGTCCAGTGCTTCGGAAAGATCATCGCGATGATCACGTAGATCACGATGTTGTGCCCGAACAGAATCATCTGCCGCCACACCAACCGGTAGACATGCACGCTCAGTGGCGTCGGAAGCTGTTTGATCAAGCCCTCGTTCGCGATGAACACATCGGCACCCTCGAGAATCGCGGCGTTGATCATGTTCCAGATGATCAGCCCCAGCGTCACATACGGCAGATGCTCGGACAGCTCGAGGTGGAACAGCTGCGAGTACAGCCCACCCATCGCGACGGCGGTGGTCCCGGTCGCGATGGTGATCCAGAACGGGCCGAGCACCGAGCGGCGGTACTTCTGCTTGATGTCCTGCCAGCCCAGGTGCAGCCACAGCTCGCGCTTGTGATAGCCGTCGCGCAGGTCGCCCCACGCCCGGGTGAACGTCTTCGACTGAGCGGCGGCATCGGTGAATGTCATCGGTTGAACCTTTCCCGCCTGCCCAAGCGCCGCAATCGAATCCATTCGGCGAAGCCGGCGGGATCGCGACGCTGTACCAAGAAGAACCATCCGAATCGCAGCCACTCTTGCGGCACCAGCTTGCGCAGACCGCGCTGCGCCTGCAGGTAGCCGCGGTTGCGGTAGGTGAAGAACCGCTTGGTCGGATCGTCCGGATACTGGGTGTGCATGCGACCGCCGAGGATCGGCTTGAACTCGTCACTACCTTGGGGGTGCAGATAGGTCGCATCCAGGCAGGTCCCGAACGGCAGTCCCGACAGCACCAGGCGCCGGTGCACGTCCACTTCGTCGCCGCGGATGAACAGCCGGATATCCGGAAGACCCACTGCAACAACGGTTTCAGCGTGGAACAGTGCACCGTTGAACAATGACGCGATCCCGGGCAGCAGGTCCCCGGTGCCGGCGACGCGCAGGTCCGACACCCGCCGCCGCCACACCAGGCCACGGCGAAGCGGGAAGGCCAGCCGGTCGGGGTCGTCGATATCGCACACCATCGGGGAGACCTCGGCCAGCTGATGGCGCGCAGCGCACGCCAGCAGCGTGGCCAGGACCGAAGCGTCCTTGGGCCGCCCATCGTCGTCGGCCAGCCAGATCCAGTCCGCGCCAAGCGTCAGGGCATGCAACATCCCCAACGCGAATCCGCCTGCACCGCCCAGGTTTCGGCGGGAGCCAAGGTACGTCGACGGCACCGGCTGCCCGGCGACCAGGTCGCGCACGCGTTCGTCAAAATCGTTGTCGACGACGATGAGATGGTCGAGCATTCGGGTCTGTGTGCTCAGCACGTCGAGGGACTTGGCCAGCTCATCGGGACGGCGATGCGTGACGACGACGGCGCACACCATGTCGGTCACGGGGTGGCGACCCCGTCCGACCAATCAGACCTGTGCTCTTCCAACACTTCCCGCACATGCCGCGCGGCATCCTCGCCTTCGTAGGCCCGTACCACTTCTTCGATCCCGCCGGTCATCTTGATGGTGCCGTGGTCGATCCACATCGCGTTCTTGCACAACCGCGCCAGGAACTCGTTGGAATGGCTGGCGAACACCAGGATTCCGGACCGCTCGACCAGACTCTGAAGACGCGTCTGCGCCTTCTTCAGGAACTCGGCATCCACCGCGCCGATGCCCTCGTCGAGCAGCAGGATCTCCGGGTCGATGCTGGTGACCACGCCCATCGCCAGGCGCACCCGCATACCGGTGGAGTACGTCCGCAGCGGCATCGACAGGTACTCGCCGAGCTCGGTGAAGTCGGCGATCTCGTCGACCTTGGCCAGCATCTGCTTTCGCGTCTGCCCGAGGAAAAGGCCGCGGATGATGATGTTCTCGTAGCCGGAGATCTCCGGATCCATCCCCACGCCGAGGTCGAACACCGGCGCCACCCGCCCGCGCACGGTGGCCGAACCGCGGGTCGGCTCGTAAATGCCGGACAGTAGTCGAAGGAGCGTCGACTTGCCCGCGCCGTTATGGCCGACGAGGCCCACCCGATCGCCCATCTTCAGCGACAGCGTGATGTCCCGCAGGGCCTCGATGACGACGACGTTGTCGGTATTGCGGCCGATCGAGCCGCCCGCCTTCCCCAGGAACGCCTTCTTCAGCGAGCGGGTCTTCGCATCGAAGATCGGAAACTCGACCCAGGCGTCCCGGGTTTCGATGAACGGATCGTCGGCAGTCACCGTGAATCTCGTGTTACAGGTACTGCCCGGTGCCGTGACCGGGAACTCCGGGCGGACCAGGTTGTCCCATTCCGGGGGGCAGCGCGCCCTGGCGCATGTGTTCCAGCTGCGCCCGCGCGGCCATCTGCTGGGCGAACAGCGCGGTCTGGATTCCGTGGAACAGACCCTCCAGCCAGCCGACCAGCTGCGCCTGAGCGATGCGCAGTTCGGAATCCGAGGGAATGGTGTCTTCGGAAAACGGCAGTGCGAGGCGCTCGAGTTCTTCGCGTAGTTCGGGGGCCAGGCCGTCTTCGAGCTCGCGAATGGACGTCTGGTGGATCTCGCGCAACCGGCTGCGGCTCGCGTCGTCCAGCGGTGCGGCCCGGACTTCTTCGAGCAGCTGCTTGATCATGGTGCCGATCCGCATCACCTTGGCCGGCTGTTCCACCAGCTCGGTCACGGACCGCTGATCGTCCTCCACGCCGCCGTCCGGCTCGGTGATGATCTCGATGTTGTCGTCGTCTGTATTCGTAGTCATGGAAGTGAGCGTTCCCTGGTGTCCCATTGTCATTGGCCGTCCGGCGGTGAAGATCCGCGCCATTCGTAGATGCGAGCTTCGCCGTTGTCGTAGATCTTCGCCCACGACTTGGACTTGTCTAGTGACACTAGTCCGTCGGGCATGACGAACCCGCGGACCACCGGCGTACTGGTCAATACATAGCGGATGTTGAGTGCCTTCACGGCCTCGGCGATTCGCTGATCGTGATCGGCGTCGTCGGCATAGGCCCAGAAGATAAAGCGGTGGTAGCCCGGCCCCTGTTGCACGGGGTAGTCGTAATGCGTCCACAGCGGGTGCAGGCCGGCAATCGCATACATCCAGGCAGTGCCGTCGACGTTGGCGTCGCCGATCACCGTGTCGCGGGCCCCCGGCAGGGTGGCCAGATAGGCCATCGCTTCGAGGTCCTTCCCGTCGATCATCACCCGGTCGTACTTCTCGCCCATCAGATAGCGGTGCCGGGGGAAGTAGTGCCACGCCAACCCGACGGTGAGGGCGACCAGCAGTAGCGCGGTGGCGCCGATCCAGAATCCGCGGTCGGGGTCCCGGTCGGCGGCCCAGTGCCGTATCAACCGGCGTGCGCCGGCCACGACCAGCAACGCAGCGGAATACGCAGCGATCCCGGCCATCGGTACGAGCAAGAGCGTCACCACCGCCGACAGCCGGCGCGGGTCGCTGTAGAACAGGTCGCTGTACTTGCCGATGACCGCCCCGACCGGGCCGCCGAACGGCGCCCCGGAATGGACGATCGACACGATCATCAGCAGCCACACCGCGGCCGGCCACCAGACTCGTTTGGTCAGCAACAGCACGAAACCCGCACCAGCCAGCCCGATCAGGATGTTCTGGATCGGAAAGTCGTTGAGGTGGCGGGTGTGCTGAACGACGGCATTGAACAAGGTCCGCTTGCGGCCCAGATGAGTGACGAAGGCATGCCCGGCGATGACCTCGGCCTGCTGCAGGACGCCCAGGAACTGCGGTAGCAGCGCCGCCAGGGTGGGCGCCGCGATCGCGACCAGGGTGATGAAGTCCCGTAGCCGGCCCAGCACCGGCCGCAACATCGGGTCGAGCAGCCACCACGCCACGACGAACGTCACCACGACGACGCCGCCGGTGATGTGCACCGAGAACACCCCGACCAGCGACACCACCGCCAGCGGGACCCGATCGCGGTGCCGCAGTGACGACGTGATCAGCACGAACGCCGGCACGGCGAGCCCATAAGCCACCATGTTGGGCATCGAGGCGGTGTCGAATTCGACGTAGGGCACCGCGGTGAACGACGCCGACAGCGCGGCCGCAGTGGCCGCGGCTCCCGCGGTGCGCCACTGCGATGTGTGCGGGCGGATCAGCTGCCAGGTCAGCAGCGCCCCGCTGAGCGGGAACAGCCACACCGCCGCCGCCAGGGAGCTCAGCGTGTAGGCGGTGGTCGGCGCCGCGCCGATCAGCTGGGCGAGTACCGCGGCAAGCGCGTGAAACACCGAAGGGTAATAGAGGGCGTCGTGGGTTTCGACGTTGCGCAGCTCGCCCATGTGCGTCGATGACGCTTGTCCGGTGTCGAGGATCCAGCGGATGGTGTTGGCGTGCCAGACGGAGTCCCAGTTGCTGGGGATGGATTGCCAATAGGGCATGCCCTTGGCGGCCGCGACGGCAATGAACAGGGCGCCTAGGGTCACCCCCGCCGCCACCACCAGGGCCGGCCCCAGTGCGGGCGCTCCGGCGGCCGAATCGGCGGAACGATAGCGGGCGAGCAGAATCCGCAAACCGAATACCGCCGCCGCCACTATGACCAGGGCAAGCAGTGCGGTCCAGGTGTTCCAGCGGATCCCGATCGCACCGAACGGGATGATGGCCAGGCCCACAACGCCGTACGTCAATACCGGGCCGAGCCCGAGCGCGACGAACCACCGAAGTCGCGCGGCGAGCGCCACCACCGCGCCCGGCAGGATCAGCAACAAGACCGCGATCATCAGTCCGAACGCGAAGCTCACTGGACTAGTATGGCTGCCCAGGTGATCCTGTCCTTGGGGGGACCGCAGGCGCCATTGCTGTCTCGATCGCGGAATCGCCAAGGCTTTAAGGTGGGCTCCATGGCTTACGACGTCGCCCGGGTGCGTGGTCTGCACCCAGCGCTGGGCGACGGGTGGATGCGCTTCGACGCTCAAGCCGGGATGTTGATCCCCGAGTCGGTTGCTACGACGGTGTCCACCGCCTTCCGCGGTTCGGTACCCAACACGGCCAGTCCCCACCCTTCCGCGCGGCGCAGCGTCGCTGTGCTGGAGGCCGCTCGCCAGGCGGTCGCCGACCTGGTCAACGGTGACCCGGCCGGAGTGGTGCTCGGCGCGGACCGTTCGGTGCTGCTGACATCGCTGGCCGACGCGTCGTCGTCGCGGGCGGGGATCGGCTACGAAGTGGTGGTCAGCCGGCTCGACGACGAGGCAAACATTGCGCCGTGGTTGCGCGCGGCAAACCGGTACGGGGCCAAGGTCAAATGGGCCGAGGTCGACATCGAAACCGGCGAACTTCCGCCGTGGCAGTGGGAGAGCCTGATCACGCCGCCCACCAAGCTGGTGGCGATGACGTCGGCGTCGTCGACGCTGGGCACGATCACCGATGTCGGAGCGGTGACCAAACTGGTCCACGACGTCAGCGGGCTGGTCGTGGTGGACCATTCGGCGGCGGCGCCGTATTCGCTGTTGGACATCGAAGAGATCGAAGCCGACGTCGTCGCACTCAATGCACCGGCGTGGGGCGGCCCGCCGATCGGCGCCCTGGCGTTCCGCAATCCGTCGCTCATCGACAGCTTCGGGTCGGTGTCGATGAACCCGCATGCGCGCGGTCCGGAGCGGCTGGAGTTGGGCGGACATCAGTACGGATTGCTCGCCGGCGTGGTCGCCAGCATCGAGTATCTGGCCGGGCTTGACGAGTCGGCACGTGGCACGCGGCGCGAAAGGCTCGCGCTATCAATGCAATCCGCGGGTTCGTATCTCAGCGGGCTGTTCGACTACCTGATGGGGTCGCTGCGGTCGCTGCCCCTGGTGATGGTGATCGGCCGGCCCGAGGCGTACATCCCGGTGGTCAGCTTCGCGGTCACCGGGGTGCCCGCCGAGCGGGTGGTCCAGCGCTTGGCCGACAACGGAATCCTGGCCGTTTGCAACGCCAATTCACGTGTTCTGGACCTGATCGGCGTCAACGACATCGGCGGCGCCGTCACCGTCGGGCTGGCGCATTACTCGACGATGGCCGAGGTGGATCAGCTCGTGCGGGCGCTCGCGTCGCTGGGCTGAGAGTCAGTCTCCAACCGTCAGCAGGATCTTTCCGAACGTCTCACCCGAAGCGAGGACCCGGTGCGCCTCGGCGGCTTCGGTGATGGGGAAGCGCGCGCCGATGATGGGACGGACCCGGCCGTCAGCGATCATCGGCCACACCGAATCCACGACGGCATCGACGATGGCGCCCTTGCCGTTCGCGCCGTCGACGGGCCGTCCCCGCAACGACGTGGCGATCACGCTCAACCGCTTGGGGACCATTTTGGCAATGTTCAGTTCGGCTTTGATCCCGCCCTGCATGCCGATGATGACGAGCCGGCCGTCGGGTGCGAGCGCGTCGAGATTCCGGTCCAGATACGCCGCGCCCATGATGTCGAAGATCACGTCCGCGCCCCGACCATCAGTGGCATTATTGACGCACGCGACGAAATCCTCGTCGCGGTAGGAGATTTGCGTGTCTGCGCCCAGTTCAGCGCACAGGTCGAGCTTGGCCTTCGAGCCCGCAGTCACAGCGATTCGGTTGCCGAGCGCCTTGGCCACTTGGATGGCGTGCGTGCCGATTCCGCTGGCGCCACCGTGGATGAGGACCAGTTCACCGCGCGCAAGGTGCGCTGTCATGATGAGGTTCGACCACACTGTGCAGGCGACCTCCGGCAGCGCAGCGGCATCCGCGACGCTGACGCCAGGCGGAATGGGCATCACCTGTGGAGCCGGAACCGCCACGTACTGGGCGTAGCCGCCACCGGCCAGAAGTGCGCAGACCTCTTGTCCGACAACCCATTCCGATACACCGTCGCCGACTGCTGCGATGACGCCGGAGACCTCGAGGCCGAGGATGTCGCTGGCTCCGGGCGGGGGCGGGTAGTGCCCGGCGGCCTGCAGAAGGTCGGCGCGATTGACGCCGGCGGTGCCGACCTTGATCAACACCTCGCCGTGGCCTGGCGAAACATCCGGCACCTCGTGCCAGAACAGACGGTCGGTGGATTCAGCGACGATGGCCAGCATCCGGTTAGGTTACTCCCGAGTCATTTCGGAGTCGTACCGCGCTGTGTCGCTTACGATTGCGCTATGGGAGGGATAATTGCGGGGCGGACCGCCAGTGAGATGCCGGGGTTGGACATAGCCGAGCAGAGAGCTTGGCAGAACTTCCTCGACGCAGCACTGCGGCTGTACGGAACACTGAATCGCGGACTCGTCGAAAAGCACAAGTTGAGTTTGGTCGACGTCCGTCTCTTGGAAATATTGGACAACTCGGAAACCGGTGCGGCTCGGATGGGGGACTTGGCCGAGCAGCTCATGTCGCTGCCGAGTCGGGTGACTCGCCAGATCCGTCGGCTGGAGGCCGCGGGGCTGGTGCACCGCGAAGCCAGTCCCGACGACGGCCGCGGAGTTCTGGCCGGGATCACCGACCGGGGCCGCGAGGTCGTCGAGGACGCGATGCTGACGTACGCGAGGGGAGTTCGGGAGACGTTCCTGGGCCCGCTGTCGCGTCCGCAGATGGCGGCGATGGGGGAGAACTGTCGCCGCATCAGCGCGTCGTTGAAGGGCGGCGGGAACTCGGCCAAGGTCGGCCGCGTCTGAACCGCTACGCTTATCGGCGGTGGCGTGGCAGAGCGGCCTAATGCACTCGCCTTGAAAGCGAGAGACGGCTAACACCGTCCGGGGGTTCAAATCCCTCCGCCACCGCTGACTTGGCGGCGAGATTGCGGGGCATAAATCCCCCGCCGGACCTAGTCTCATCGGATGTTGGTCCGGTGGAATGTGGCAGTTCGGACGGCATTGCTGATCGTCGTCCTCGCCGTCAGCTACGTCGTGCTCGGCAGGCTGGCGTTCGCGGTCTCGGTGCAACACGGCACCGTCACCAGCGTGGTGTTCGTGCCCGAGGGCCTCGCGTTGGCCTTCGTCATCCTGTTCGGTCGCCGAGTGGCGCCGGGCATTCTCCTCGGTGAGATCCTGCTTTCGCTCTGGGCCGGACCGTCGGTGCTGGCCGGAGCTTTGATCGGCACGGTCAACATGCTCGAAAGTGTCTTGGGTGCTTACCTTTTCGAGCGCTGGGCCTTGCGCCGATCCCTCGATCATCCCCGCGACGTGGCGCGATTCGTGGTCCTGGTGTGCTGCATCCTTGCACCGATCAGTGCCACCGGCGGTGTCTCCGCGCTGCTGATCACCGGCGGGATCCCGGCAGATCTCATTCCCGAGACGTCGGCCTGGTTGCACTGGTGGATCGCCAATATCATGGGCCAGCTGCTGGTTGCCCCGGTGCTGCTGGTGTGGTCGGTTCGTCAACCGGCTGAGCGGCGGCGCCTCCGACCGTATGAGATCGCCGTCTGTGTCGTTTGCATCGCGGCCGTTACGGTTGGAGCGGTCGGCCGGACCTCGGTCCCTCCGCTCGTGCTGCTGGCCGTGACCTATCCATTACTGGTGTGGGTGGGCTTGCGCGGTGGAACCCGACCTGCGGTCATGGCGAACCTCCTGTTGGCACCGCCGGTGATTTGGGCCGGATCTGGTGAGGGCTTTCTCGCCGATGCCAGCGTGCCGGACCGCATCGCGTACGTCAGCTTCTTCATTGCCAGCGGATCATTGGTCGCACTGGTGGTGGCGGCGGTCCTGAGCGAACGGCGTGAGCTCATCGAGAAGCTCACCGTGCTGGCCTCGCGCGACCCGCTGGCCCCCGTTGCCAACCGGCGGCACTTTCTGGAGGTATTCCGGTCCGCCGCCGACAGGTCTTGGCGGACAGGGGATCCCGCCTCCGTACTCGTCGTCGATATCGACGACTTCAAGGTGATCAATGATCGATTCGGCCACGCCGTGGGTGATGCCGTCATCGTCATGGTCGGTCGCCACTGTGCCGCAATCGCAGGCGGAAGTGAGCGAGCCGGCCGGCTCGGCGGGGAGGAGTTTGCACTCATTCTGGTCGACATCGGCATTGATGACGCCGCTCGCATGGCAGAGCGACTTCGCGGCTTGATTGCTGCAGATCACGTCGAGGCAGCGCAGGGCCGGGCCAGCGTGACCGTCAGCATCGGGGTCGCCGAGCTCATCCCCGGACACCGGGTCGAGCAGGCCCTCGACATGGCAGACGCCGCCCTCTACGCCGCGAAATCGGCGGGCCGCGACCAGGTCCGCATCGCAGGACTGACCGCAGGGCCACAACTCGACTCGATGTGAGGCGAATGGTCCGCCCACGTCGCCCGGCGCAACGTGCGCTGGACAACTGTGCGGCGGGATCGGGACTTCTGTGGATCACCTTGGGACACGAGCTTTTTGGTGGTGCGCGGGCATACAAAGGATGAAAGGCGTGCCAAAAGTAGCTCGGGCCATTCCCCTAGGGGTGGTCCGATAGGTCGATGGCGCCCTCAGATGTCCGAAAGGTGCTGCTCAACATGTCATCTCCGCTGAAGCTTCAGAAAAGCTTGGCTTTCAATAAAAGGTTGCTGGGCACCGTTGTGGGTGGTGGGGCGATCGCGGTGCTCGGGCTGTTCGGGCTGACCCATCCGGCTCCGGTGTCCCTGACCCACACCGCCGATTCCGGTGATGAGACCAAGTTCCCGGCCTACTCCTCGCCCGCCGTTGGGGCGATGAACATGGGGGCGACCACGACCACGCAGCCCGCCGACGAGCCGACGGTTTTGGCCGTTACGAAAGCGGTGCCGGCGATCAAGGCCGGCAGCTAGCGGCTATTCGCCGGTGAATTCCGGGTTCCGCTTCCCGAACATCGCCGAGATGCCCTCGGTTAGGTCCTTGGACGGCAGAAACGCCGAGTTCCACGCCGCCACGTAACGCAGGCTGGCTGCCACGTCGGCGGTGCGCTGTTCATCGAGGACGTCCTTGATGCCGTGGGTCACCAGCGGTGAATTGGCGGCGATCTCGGCGGCGGTCTCGTGCGCGGCGGCCAACGTGGCCTCGGCGTCGGGATAGACGTCGTTGACCAGACCGATCTTCTCGGCGCGGGCGGCGTCAATGTCCTTACCGGTCAACGCCAGTTCGCGCAGGTGCCCGTCGGACAGGATGTAGGGCAGGCGGGCCAGGCTGCCGACATCGGCGACGATCGACAACTTGACCTCTCGCACCGAGAACTTCGCGTCGGCGCTGGCGTAGCGGATGTCGACCGCGCTGATCAGATCGACCCCACCGCCGATGCACCAGCCGTGTACCGCGGCGATGGTGGGTGTGCGGCAATCGGCCACCGCGGTGATCGACTGTTGCAACTGCTTCAGGTGGGCGTGGAAGTCGGCTCGAGGCCGAGCCGACACCTCACCCGTCATCAGCGCAGACAATGTGCCGCCCATGGCGACCAGGTCCAGGCCGTAGCTGAAGTTGCGGCCCGAGCCGGTCAGCACGATCGCCCGGACGTCCGGGTCGGCATCGAGACCGGCGAAGACCACCGGCATTTCGGCCCAGAACTGCGGGCCCATCGCGTTGCCTTTGCCAGGACCGATCAGCGTGACCTGGGCGATGTGGTCCTTGACCTCGACAGTGAGGGATTCATACGGCGCGCTCATGACCATGAAGGCTACGGCGCGCCGAGACCGGCGTCACTCGAGGGTCACGTCCGGTCGCCGTCGGCAGACGCTAATCCCGTGGCGGGCTGGATCAGATGTACATCGCGGGGTCGACGTACGTCGTCGGATCCACCAACTGCTCACGCTGCTTCTCGGTGCGATGGCGGACAACGGCTGGAATGCCGGTTGCGATCGAATCCGCCGGCACGTCGTGGGTGACGACGGCGTTGGCGCCGATCGCGCTGTCGTCTCCAATGACCAAGGGGCCCAGTATTTTTGCTCCGGCGCCGACAACAACTCGGTTCCCGAGTGTGGGATGTCGCTTGCCGTGTTCCAACGAGCGCCCGCCGAGAGTCACACCGTGATAGAGCATCACGTCGTCACCGATCTCGGTCGTCTCCCCGATCACGACGCCCATGCCGTGGTCGATGAAGAAGCGGCGGCCGATGGTGGCGCCGGGATGGATTTCGATGCCGGTGAGGAATCGGGTCAGCTGAGACAGCACCCGCGCCGGACCGCGCAATGACGGCTTGGCCCAGAGCCGGTGCGCGAGCCGGTAGGACCAGATGGCGTGCAGGCCCGAGTAGACCAGGGCGTTCTCCAGATCGCCGCGGGCAGCCGGGTCATGGCCGCGCGCATTGCTCAGGTCTTCGCGAACTGTCGACAGCAGGCCCATGAATTCAGTCCCGGATGTGTTCGTAGAGCACGGTGGAGATGTAGCGCTCGCCGAAGTCGCACACCACCGCAACGATGAGCTTGCCGGCGTTCTCCGGACGCTTGGCGAGTTCTAATGCGGCCCAAACGATCGCGCCCGACGAGATCCCACCCAGGATGCCTTCGGCGGTGCCCAGATCCCTGGCCACCCGAACGGCGTCGTCGAGCTCGACGTCGATGATCTCGTCGTAGACGTCGCGATCGAGCACCTCGGGAACGAAGTTGGCGCCCATGCCCTGGATCTTGTGCGGTCCGGCGACACCCTCGGTCAGCAAGGGGGAGTCCTTCGGCTCGACCCCGACGATCTGAACCCCGGGCTTGCGCGCCTTGAGGACATGCCCGACCCCGGTGAGCGTGCCGCCGGTACCGATACCGGCCACGAAGATGTCGATCTTGCCGTCGGTATCCGCCCACACCTCTTCGGCGGTGGTCTTCTCGTGGATCGCCGGATTGGCGGGATTCGCGAACTGGTTCGCCGAGACCGCGTTGTCGGTTTCGGCGATGATCTGCTTTGCCCGTTCCACCGCGCCGGCCATGCCTTCGGAGCCGGGAGTCAGGACGATCTCGGCTCCGTAGGCGCGCAGCATCACCCGGCGCTCGGTAGACATCGTCTCGGGCATGGTCAGGATCACCTTGTAGCCGCGCGCCGCACCGACCATCGCCAGTGCGATCCCGGTGTTGCCGCTGGTGGCCTCGACGATTGTGCCGCCGGGCTCCAGCTCGCCGGACGCCTCGGCCGCGTCGATGATCGCGACGCCGATCCGGTCCTTGACGCTGTTGGCCGGGTTGTAGAACTCGAGCTTGACCGCGACCTCGGCGTCCATGCCGTCGGTCAAACGGTTGAGTCGGACCAGCGGCGTACGGCCGATCAGCTCGGTGACGTTGTCATAGATCTTGCCCATGCTGCGCGTCCCTTCTCGTGCACTCCACCGAACACTATTCTGTCGGCTGCTGGTCGTACGGTTGGGGCATGGCTGACGAACTGATCCCGGGCCCGGACGCTCCGCCCACCGACGAGCTGGCGAGCGCCGAAGCGTCGCTCAAGATTCTTCAACAGGTCGTGCACGGTATTGCTTCCGATGATCTGAAAAGACAGACCCCGTGCCGCGAGTTCGACGTCGCGGCGCTGACCGATCATCTGCTGAATTCGATCACCCTGCTGGGCGGCGCTGCCGACGCGCAGTTGCCGGAGCGCAACCGCGACGACTCGGTCGAGCGGCAGATCATCGAGGCCGCCCGTCCGGCGCTGGATGCCTGGCATCGACGCGGGCTGGACGGCACGGTTCCGTTCGGCGACAACCAGGCGCCGGCGCAATTCATGGTCGCCATCCTGTCGCTCGAATTCCTGGTCCATGCCTGGGATTACGCCTCGGCGATCAACCGCCCGATCGATGCGCCGGACTCGCTGACCGACTACGTAGCGGCCCTGGCGCAGCGCATCATCACCCCGGAGGGGCGGGCCAGAGCCGGCTTCGACGATCCGGTCGACGTCGCCGCGCATGCCTCCAAACTGGACCGGCTCGCTGCCTTCACCGGCCGGGTGCCCGTCAGCGGGTAGCACTCCATTTTTGGGCGAACGCCAGGAAGGCGTCGTTTTCTTCGGGCGCGCCGATGGTCACCCGTACACCGTCGGTGCCGTAGGGCCGCACCAGCACGCGGGCGTCCGCGGCCTGCTCCACGAAATCGGGGGTTTGCTCGGGGGACAGCGGCAGCCAGACGAAGTTGGCCTGCGACGGCGGGAAGGTGTAGCCCAGCTCGGTGAGCGCTGCGCAGACCCGGCGGCGTTCGTCGACCACCGCGTCGGTGCGGGCCAGCAGCTCGTCGGCGGCGTGTATCGAGGCGATTGCGGCGGCCTGCGAGACGGTGGTGGCGGTGAAGGGCACATAGACCTTGCCCAGCGCGGTGATGATGTCGGGGTCGCCGACGGCGTAGCCGATGCGCAGGCCGGCCAGGCCGTAGGCCTTCGAGAAGGTGCGCAGCACAACGACATTGGGATGGCTGCGGGCCAGGCCGAGGCTGTCGGGCAGCATGCCGTCGCGAATGTACTCGACGTAGGCCTCATCGATGGCGATCAGGATGTCCGACGGCACCGCGGCGACGAAGCGGGCCAGCTCGTCGGGGTCGACGACGGTGGAGGTCGGGTTGTTCGGGTTGCAGACGAAAATCAGCCGGGTGCGGTCGGTGATCGCGGCCAGCATGGCGTCCAGGTCGAAGGCGTAGTCGCGCAGCGGCACCTGAACCGCGGTGGCGCCGGCCACCCGCACCTGAAGGGGATAGATCTCGAAGCTGCGCCAGCCGAAGATCACCTCGTCGCCCACCGATGAGGTGATCTGGATGAGCTGCTGGCACAGACTCACCGACCCGCAGCCCACCGCGATGTGTTCGGGGGCGAAATCGACGTGCTTGGCCAGATGCTCTTTGAGCTCAACGTAGCCGTTGTCGGGATAGCGGTTGATGGTCTCGGCGGAGGCGGCGATGGCTGCGCGCACACTCGGCAGCGGCCCGTGCACGGTTTCGTTGCTGGCCAGTTTGACGGCGCCCGGCACCGTCTTACCCGGGGTGTAGGCCGGGAGATCAGCCAGTTCAGGGCGCAGGCGGGCAGTCATTTGTCCAAGTCTAAGGGGGCTGTGTACTCTCATCCCTCGGCGGTTCGGGGCAGCACATGGGCTCCGGTACGCTCAGGTAGTTCAGGAGGCGTGCCAGAGCGGCCGAATGGGACTCACTGCTAATGAGTTGTCCCCCTTAAAGGGGACCGGAGGTTCAAATCCTCTCGCCTCCGCCGCGGCTGATTCGTCAGCCACGAACAACTGAATACAGACGGCGCCCGTAGCTCAACGGATAGAGCATCTGACTACGGATCAGAAGGTTAGGGGTTCGAATCCCTTCGGGCGCACTCACAGCAACCGCACGCCACCAGCAAGATTCCCCCAATGGCTTGTAAAAATCCCGCCGACAGGTATCGCTGGCTAAGTCGAACGCGTTATTGTCAATTCAAATACCTCACCGCGCCGTTTGACTTGAGAGCACCACCTTGCAGGCATCTCTGAGAAGTTTCGCCGGGTTTAGCAGCCACCTGCGCGACTGGTGGAGTGAGCCGGTCGACTACGCCGCGCAGGTGCAGTACTTCACCAAGCGGTCGAAATCGGGACCGATCCAGGTGCTGATCGGTATGGGCACCGGGTTCAACGGTGTGCTCTCGCTGCTGATTCTGCTGCCGTCTGCGCGCACCCCGGCGTCGCAGATCGCTGTTGCGGTGTTTGCAGTGCTGCAGCTCTTCTGGGGCTGGGTGTGGTGTTATCGGCCCTGGCCGTCACGGCAGGTATCCCTTGCGTTCGTCGGCTCGGCCGACATCGCGATCGCCGCCGTGGCGGTGCTGGACACCAACTGGCTGTTGGGCTTGTTCGCGTTCAATGCCTTCGCGATGCTCTCGGTGCTGCTGATGTTCTTCGACGGCCCGAAAGTCCTTACCGGGCATATCGTGTGGATACTGCTCGCGACGGCGGCGTTTGCCGCTCAGGTGAGCATCGCCGCGGATATGGATCCGCTGTCCGTCACCGCAAAGGCGCTCGTGCTGGTGACACCGGTGGTGATGACTCCGCTTGGGATTCAGCTTGGAATCTGGGCGCTGCGTAACGATGCCAACGAATCGGTCACCGATCCGCTGACCGGCCTGCTGAACCGGCGCGGCCTGCACCTGCACATCGGCGAACTGTTGCGCGAGGCCACTCCGATGGATAGTGAAGTGGCCGCGACGGTCGTCGACCTGGACCGCTTCAAAGCGATCAACGACACCTTCGGCCATACGACCGGCGACGAGGTCTTGATCCGCTGCGCTCGCCGGATCACGTCGGCCGTTCGCAGCGGCGCCTTGGTGGCCCGGATCGGCGGTGAGGAATTCGTGGTCGTCGATCTCGCGGGAGCTGGCCACGCGCGGCAGCGCGCGGAGTGCGTCAGGCACGCGATCGCGGCGCCTGCCGATCACCCGATCACCGCCAGCGTCGGTGTCGCCAGCGTTGCCATTGCCAGTTTCGCCGCCGAGGGGGTCGACCCCATCGCCTTGCTCGACGCGGTTGTGGAGCGCGCCGACCAGGCGATGT
Source organism: Mycolicibacterium rhodesiae JS60 (assembly GCA_000230935.2). GTDB lineage: Bacteria > Actinomycetota > Actinomycetes > Mycobacteriales > Mycobacteriaceae > Mycobacterium > Mycobacterium rhodesiae_B. The sequence continues at coordinate 75,390 of AGIQ01000002.1, read as the reverse complement.
TCGATGCAAAACGTAACGGTGGCAACGCGACAAACCACTTCGCGCCCATCGACGGGAACAGTTAGACGGCCCCGGCGTCCTCACCTTGATTGGTGTACTCGGGCCCGCTCGGTTGCGGAGCATTGCCCGTTCCGCCGGCGTCCTGGCCCTCTTTCCAGTACAGGTCGTCGGTCGGCAGCGGCGCCGGGCCGGTGCTGCCGGGATTCTCGTTGGCGTCCCAGTAGTAGGGCTCAGTGGGGTCCGGCCACAGCAGGCCGCTACCCGAGTCGTCAGCAGAGGCCGTCGCGGCGGCCGAGAGCGTGGTCGCGGCGATCGCCAGGGCTGCCAGGCCCACCGACGCCAGTCTTGCGCGCACCATCACGAACGGATCTCCTCCTCGTCAGGCGACAATCTCGTTGATTTCGCGTCGCAGATCAGGGTTTCTGCTGCAGTTGGCGAGGAGGTGAACAGCGGGTGAAACTCAGAAGCGCAGGCTCGCTTCGGGTAGCACAACCGGCGGAACCAATTCCAGATCTTCGGAGAGTGTGGGGCGAAACCGCCGCGCGATGAGTCGGACGAGGTAAATCTGACCGACGCCTACCAGAGTGAGCGGCCACAGCACACCGGCAACCGCCGACCAGACGCCGCGGGTGATGTCACCGGGTGGGTCATTGGACTGCACGTGCGGGCTGAGCAGCCACACGCCGACTGCGACGATGACCGCCGTCACCACATACATATCGACCCACATCACACGAGAGTCCCAGACACTTCTTAAAAGGAGATGTCGCAATCGTGTGAGAGCGCTGAGAGGCGCTAAGTCGATGCGTGACCGTTATCACTACGTGATGGTCAGGCCGCCATCGACCACAATTGTCTGTCCCGTTACATAACCCGCAGCCGCGGACGCCAGCCATACTGCGGTAGCGGCTAATTCGGCCGGATCGCCCAGTCTGCCCATCACGATCCGCGGTAGCTGCTTCTCCAGGTAGCCGGGCGGGTACTCATCTGTCATCTCGCTCTTGAAGAAGCCTGGCGCCAGGGCATTGACGCGAATTCCCTTGCGGGATCCCCATTGTTGAGCCAAATCGCGGGTCAGGCCTATCACTGCGGCCTTCGACGCGCTGTATGCGGCCTGCGGCAGGCCGCCGGTGGTGATGCCAAGAATGCTGGCAATGTTGATGATTGAGCTTCCAGCCGGCATCACCCGTCCGCAGGATTGGGCCATCCAGTACGAGCCGTTGAGGTTGACGTCGATGACTTTGCGGAATTCTTCCGGAGTTTCGCGGGTGGCCGGGACGGCGGTGCCGACGCCGGCGTTGTTGACCAGTACGTCAACGCGACCGAACTCCTTGATCGCCGCGTCGACCAGTTGCTGGCATTGTTCGGGGTCTACGACATCGGTCTTCTGCGTGTACACCTTGCGGCCGGCCTGCTCGACGAGGGCCGCCGTGCCGGCCATCTGCTCCACCCGCCGCGCGCCGAGCACCAGGTCGGCACCGGCCTCGGCGAAGGCCTGCGCGAACGAGACGCCCAGCCCCGAGGACGCGCCGGTGACGATGACGACCTTGTCGTCGAGGCGAAACGAATCAAGGATGCTCATGACGGGTTCCTCAGGATCTGGCGGGCGATCGCGTACTTGTGCACTTCGGTCGGGCCGTCGTAGATGCGGAATGCCCGCATGTCCGAAAAGATCATGCCGACCGGTGTCTCGTCGGAAATGCCCATGCCGCCAAGGATTTGCACGCAACGGTCGGCGACCTTGAACAGTTCCTCGGATACGTAGGCCTTTACCATCGAACTCTCGTGGCGACCCTTGGCCCCGGTGTCCAGCGCCCAGCAGGCCCACCAGATCGCCAGCCGGCACTGTTGCAGCGCGATCTCGTTGTCGGCCAGCATGAAGCTCACACCCTGGTGCTCGCCGAGCGGCTTACCGAACCCGGTGCGGTTCCGGGCGTGTTCGATCGCGATCGACTGTGCCCGCGACGCGGCACCGAGCCAGCGCATGCAGTGCGTCAATCGCGCTGGTGTCAACCGCAATTGGGCGTAGCGCAAGGCCTGGCCGACCTCGCCCAGCACCGCTGATGCGGGCAGCCGCAGGTTGTTGAACTGGATTACGCCGTGGCCCTCGACGTAGTTGCGGTCCATCGTGTCCATCACACGCTCGAGTTCGATGCCCGGAGTCTGTCCATCGCACAGGAACAACGTCGGGCCATCCGCCCCATGAGGATTCGGAGCCACCCGCGCCATGATGATCCACGTGCGTGCCTTGTTGGCTCCGGTGATCAGCCACTTGCGGCCGTTGATCACATAGTCGGTGCCGTCGAAAATTGCTTCGGTGGCAAGTTGATTCGGGTCCGATCCGGCTCCGCCGGGCTCGGTCATCGCGAAGACCGACCGCTGCCTGCCGTCGATCACCGGAACCAGGAACTTCTCGGCCTGCTCTTCGGTTGCGATCTTGGACAGCACGAACATGTTGCCCTCGTCGGGTGCCGCGCAGTTCAGCGCGACCGGGCCGAGCGTGGACCAACCGGCGGCCTCGAAGAGCACCGCCTGCTCGCGGTGGGACGGCTCCCGGCCGCCGAATCGGTGCGGCGCCTGGAAAGTCAGCAGGCCGGCGTCCCGGGCCAGCTCGACGAGTTCGGTGCGCAGCTCCTCGTTGGGTCCGTGCCTGGTGATGCGCGGATCTCGTTCGTAGGGAACGATTTTGTCGATGACGAACGCGTGAATCTCGTCGCGCAACGCCGCGGTGTCGCCGGGAATCTCGAAATCGATCATCGTTGTCCCTCCATCAGTGCCGCAGCTCGCTCGAACAAGCGCACCGTCGCGGTGTGTAGGTGGTCGCCAATCTCCTTGGGTGCCAAGCCTGCAGCGGCCCGGGCATTCGAACCCTCCAGGATGATGCCGAGCTTGAAGCAGGCCAGCACCGTGTACCAGTCGATATTGGACAGGTCGCGGGTGGTGTTCTGGGCGTACCGCTCGATCAGCTCGTCCGGGGTGGCCAGATCGCCAGCACCCATCAGGGCATTGCCCAGCACCGAGTCGCGGCCCGGCGCGTACCAGGTGGCCAGCATCCAGGCGAGGTCCAGCAGCGGATCGCCGATGGTGCACATCTCCCAGTCGACGATCGCTACCACTTCGGGGCCGGTCGGCGAGAACATCACGTTGGCCGCGTGGTAGTCACCGTGCATGATGCCCGGCTGCCACTCGGCGGGCTGGTTCTTCTGCAGCCAGGTGGCGACGGCGTCGACGTCGCCGATGTCGGGCCCCGGGTAGTTGTCGAACCCGCGGTAGGACTCCAGCTCGGAAAGCCACCGCGGCACTTGGCGTTCGAGGAAGCCGTCGGGCTTGCCGAAGTCGGCCAGGCCGACCGCGACATGGTCGACGGCACCGAGCTTGGCCGCCGCCTCGGCCATCGAGAGGCCCATCCCGTGGCGGATCGCGGCATCCCCGGCGTGCAGCGCGGGCAATGTGGATCCGGCGTTGAAGCCGTCGACCGGCTCCATCAGATAGAAGACCGCGTCACCGAGCACCGCGGTGTCCTCGCACACCGCGATCAGCCGGGGATGCGGGACGTCGGTTCCGGCCAGCGCATGCAGCACTCGGGTCTCCCGCAGGATCACCTTGTTGCTGACCGGCCGCAGGTGGCGGGGTCCGCGCCGGAACACGTACGCGCGGTCTGACCTGGTGAAACGGAGCATGATGTTTTGGGTGCCGCCAGTGATCTCGGAGACGTTCTCCAGCGGGCCGTCGCCGAGGCCCTGCTCCGACATCCATGCGCTCACTGCGCTCAGGTCGTCCACCCCGGTGAACCTACCGCACGGTTGGTTGAGCCAATCCCTTCGGCCACGGCAACCGGCTGTCGATCGTGTGGAACACGCTCCAGCCGATCACCGTGCCCAACGCGATCGACAGGACCGCGGCCCCGGTGGCCCCGAGGCTGTGCGGCCCGACGTCGGATCCGGTGGCGGCCACACTCGCCGATTCGAAGCTGAGTGCACCGGGGACCAGCGCCCAGAAGGCGGCCAGCATCATCACGATCGCCGGGGGAGAGGTCTTGATCCGCGCTGCCAGCATCGCGAACGGGACGGTGAGGAACGCGCCGATGAACCCGGAATAGGCTGCGGCCACAAACTTTCCGGCGACCGCCTGGCCGATCAACGCGACCGCGATCGCGGCGGCCAGCCAGACCAGCGATCCGCGTGGCGCGGACAGGTAGACGTACAGTCCGATCGCCACCACAACGATCGCGACGTACAACGACCAAGAACCCATCTGCGCCGACGGCATCTGCGGTTTGACGTGTCCGGCGACGTGAACGCCCAATGCCACCCCGAACACCAGCAGCGCCAGCTGGGCGACCCCGTAGACCAGCCGGCTGCTTCCGCCGATCAGTTGGTTACTGGCCAGCTCCATGGCGCCGATGGTCAGCGCCATCCCGGGCAGCATCGCCACGAGCGCCGGGGCGATCACCCGCAGCAGCCCGTCGTTGGCGGTGTCGGCGACGAACCAGGTTGCCAGCACCGTCGCCACCATCGCCGCGGCAGTGGGCAGTACCGGGTTGAGGGAGGGGAACGGCCGGCCCAGTTGGGCTATCGCCCCGACCACCAAGCCGAGGAACAGATATCCCGGCAGCGACGCCCACGTCGGGTTGATCACCATGCCGAAACCTATTGTCGTGACGGCATATCCGAGCGTCGTCGCGACCGGTCCGAATCGTGGGCGCAGATTGCGGGCCCGGGTGATCGCCCCGATCGCGTCCGCGGGGGTGATCCCGCCGACGGATGCCAGGCTGGCGATGTCGTCGATGCGTCCGGCCATATCGAGCTGCAACGAATAGGTTGTCGACGTGTCGACTTCGTAACCGACGGTGCCCACCTGGATCATCAACACGGTCGGCAGCACGACGATGCGCACGGGTTGGGTGGTGTACTGCGCGGCGATCTCGGTCAGCCGCGCCGATACCAGCTGGGTCGGCTGCTCCACCTCCAGCAGGGCAATGCCGATTTCCCGGAGCATCGCCGCGACCTCGGTCTGGTCGTGAGTGTCGGGTGGGCCCAGCGGTTCCGGCGGCGTCTTGCGGATCGCGTCGAAGATTCGTGTGCGCCGGGCCCGGCGCTTGTCGTCCACGGGTCAGCGCACGGGCGTCGGCGCGGCGGGGTCAGGGGAGGCCGGCGTCTGGCGGCCTTTCTGCCAAGGCCAATAACCGGTGATCTCCAGCTCGAGCGAGAAGCTCAGGAAGGTCCGGATCAACACGATCCCGGCGAGCACCGCCACACTGCGGGCATCGGGAGTCACGGCCACGGTGCGAATGATGTCCGCGGCCACCAGGAATTCCAGGCCGAGGAGGATCGAGCGGCCGAGTTGCTCCCGGAACGTCCGGTAGGCCTTCCCGGTTTTGAGTCGGGGAATCACGCCGGCCGCCGAAATCAGCGCGCCGAGCGCGATCACGGCGACGCCGACCGCGTCGATCGCCTTGCCGACCGTCTCGATGACCTCGAAGAAGTTCACCCGAAAATTATCTGGCGGGCATCACCGTCGTGGCCGTTGCCACGCCGCCCTGTTGGGTCGCGCGCACCGAAACCTGCTCACCGGTCTGCAATGGCTGCGGCGGCTTTCGGGTGTCGGCATCGAGGCGGTAGGTCTGGCGGAAGCCGTCCTGGCTATGCACGGTGACCGAGGTGTCGGAGGTGGCGGTGACGTTGCCGGTCTGGGTCAGCTCGGTACTGAACCCGCCTTCGCCGTCGGAGACGACGGTCTGACCGTGCAGCGTCCGCTCGAAGCCACCCGGACCGCCGGGACCGCCCCAGCCCGGTGGGCCGCCCGCATGGCCCTGGCCTTCGCTGCCGCCGGTGGCGGCGTAGACCACCACGCCGCCGACCGCGGCGAGCACGGCGGCAATGCCGACGGCAGCCGCGGTCGTACGGGTTGACCAGGTCTTCGGGTGGTCGGTGGGAGCACCCCACACGGGTCGCTGATTGCCGCTCATCCCTCCACCGTGGGCAGCCAACCTGGGTGTCCGCTGTGTATGCGATCAGTCGGGTCTGTGCGCGAGGTTTCACAGCTCACGCATAGCAATGCCATAGGGACAGCTCATCGGGGCTCCCATACTGGAGGACATGACCTCTTCAGCGGCCGAACGCGTAGTGATGCGGCGAGCCGACGGAAACCCCATCACGGTGCTCGTCGTCGACGACGAAACTGTGCTCGCCGAGATGGTGTCGATGGCGCTGCGCTACGAGGGCTGGAACATCGCCACCGCAGCCGACGGCGCATCGGCGATCACGGCGGCGCGCGGGGCGCGTCCGGACGCAGTGGTGCTCGACGTGATGCTGCCGGATATGAGCGGGCTCGACGTCCTGCGCAAGCTGCGCGAGCAGAACCCGCAGCTGCCGGTGCTCCTGCTGACCGCCAAGGACGCCCTCGAGGACCGCATCGCCGGCCTGACGGCAGGCGGCGACGACTACGTCACCAAACCGTTCTCCATCGAGGAAGTCGTGCTGCGACTGCGGGCGCTGCTGCGCCGCACCGGAGTCACCACCGAGGACAGCGGTGCTCAGATCGTCGTCGGCGACCTGGTGCTCGACGAAGACAGCCACGAGGTGACCCGCGGCGGCGACCTGATTGCGCTCACCTCGACCGAATTCGAGCTACTTCGCTTCCTCATGCGCAACCCCAAGCGAGTGTTGTCGAAAGCCCAGATCCTGGACCGGGTCTGGAGCTACGACTTCGGCGGTCGCTCCAACATCGTCGAGCTCTACATCTCCTACCTGCGCAAGAAAATCGACAGTGGACGCGATCCGATGATCCACACGCTGCGCGGCGCGGGCTATGTTCTCAAGCCTGCGAGCTAGCACCTGGTCGCTGAGCGCCAGGCTGCTCGTCGGCCAGATCTGTCTGCTGCTGGTGGTTGGCCTCGGCATCGGTGCGGTGACGATTCTGGCGCTGCATCAGTATTTGGTGGGCGAGGTCGACAATCAGTTGCACGAAACGGCGCACCGGTCGGCCATCATCTACGGCCAACCCCCGCCGCCGTTGCCGCCGACATGGCGGGGCGACCGGCCACCGTGGCCGCGGCCCGGGCCCGGGCCGGAATTTCTCGACGCGCCCGGCCAGCCGGTCGGAATGGTCGCGGCCGTCATCAACAACGGAACCGCGACAGACGCGGGTGTGCTCGGCCCTGGCGGTGTGCGGGCGGCAGTGCCGCCCGGCGCAGTGGCGGAGCTGACCCAGAACGCCGGTCTGCGCCATACGGTCACCCGCGACATCGACGGCCTCGGCACCTATCGCCTGGTGGCGGTGCGCAGCCGATTGACCGGCGAGACCTTGGTCATCGGGCTGACCATGGAAAATGTCGACGCGACGCTGTTGCGCGTGGCGTTGATCTTCGGGGTGGTGACAGTCATCGCGCTGGCGGTGGGCACCACGGCGGGCATTCTGATCAATCGCCGTGCGCTGGCGCCGTTGACCAGGGTGGTGGCGACCGCGGGTGAGGTGGCCAACCTGCCGCTGGATCGTGGCGAAGTGGAGCTACCCGTGCGGGTTCCTGAACCGGATGCCAATCCGCACACCGAGGTGGGCCGGTTGGGCCTGGCGCTGAACCGGATGCTCGACCACATCGCGACCGCGCTGTCGACGCGGCAGGCAAGCGAGAGCCGGGTACGGCAGTTCGTCGCTGACGCCAGCCACGAGCTGCGCACGCCGTTGGCTGCGATCCGCGGCTATACCGAACTGGCGCAACGGAACCGGGACGAGGTGCCCGCCGATGTCGCACATGCGATGAGCCGGGTGGAGTCCGAGGCCGAACGGATGACGCAGCTCGTCGAGGACCTCCTGCTGTTGGCGCGACTGGATTCGGGCCGCCCGCTGGAAAGAGAACCGGTCGACCTGTCGCGGCTGTCGGCCGACGTTGCCAGTGATGCCCACATCGCCGGGCCCGAGTACCAGTGGAACCTCGACGTCCCGCCGGACCCCATCTACGTCACCGGTGACGATGCCCGGCTGCACCAGGTGGTGGCCAATCTGCTGGCCAATGTCCGCACCCACACTCCACCCGGAACTTCGGTGACGCTGTCGCTGCATGCCGAGCCGAACGAGGCGGTGCTCCGGGTGGCCGACGACGGACCGGGCATTCCCGCCGGACTGCAGTCCGAGGTTTTCGAGCGCTTCGCCCGCGGTGACACGTCGCGGTCTCGTAAGGGTGGGTCGACCGGCCTGGGCCTGGCGATCGCATCGGCTGTGGTGCGCGCACACAGCGGCAGTATCGAACTGCGCAGCGTGCCCGGCCGGACCGAGTTCACGGTGCGGTTGCCCCGCGCGGCCGAATCATGATCCGCGCCCGGCATCATGGCGGGTTGGTAGTGCTCTTGCTCGCGACGGCTCTGCTGTACGTCTGGAACCTGGGCGCCAGCGGATGGGCCAATGCATTCTATTCCGCTGCAGCCCAAGCCGGTTCGCAGAGCTGGACGGCGTGGCTGTTCGGCTCCAGCGACGCGGCCAACGCGATCACCGTCGACAAGACACCCGCCGCACTGTGGGTGACCGGGCTTTCGGCGAGGTTGTTCGGGGTCAATCCGTGGAGCATCCTGCTGCCGCAGGCGGTGGCCGGGGTGGCAGCGGTGGCGGTCCTGTACGTCGCGGTGCGACGGGTCAGCGGACCGTGGGCGGGGCTGCTCGCCGGCGCGGTTCTGGCGCTGACGCCGGCAGCAGCGCTGATGTTCCGGTTCAACAATCCCGATGCGCTGCTGGTGCTTTCGCTGGTTGTCGCCGCCTACTTCACCCTGCGATCGCTCGACCGTGATGCGGCATGGTGGTGGCTGCCGCTGGCCGGGATCGCCGTCGGCGTCGGGTTTCTGACCAAGATGCTGCAGGCCTTTCTGGTGCTGCCGGCACTGGCCGTGGTGTTCCTGATCGCCGCCGACGCTCCGTTGCGCGCCCGGGTCGTCCGGCTGAGCGCGGCGGTCGGGACCCTGGTGGTCTCGGCCGGCTGGTACCTGCTGCTGGTCGCGCTGTGGCCGGCCGATGCGCGGCCCTATATCGGCGGTTCGCAGCATAATTCGATCGTCGAATTGGCCTTGGGCTACAACGGTTTAGGCCGGCTCACGGGCGACGAGACGGGCGGGCTGGGCAACCTCAATCAGGAGGCCGGCTGGGCGCGGCTGTTCGGCGGGGAGATGGGCACCTACATCGCGTGGCTGTTCCCCGCCGCGGTCATCGCCATCATCGCCGGGCTGGTGATCACCCGACGGGCGCCGCGCACCGACCTCACCCGGGCGGCGCTGCTGCTGTGGGGCGGATGGCTGGCGGTCACCGCGATGGTGTTCAGCTTCGCCAACGGCATCCTGCACGCCTACTACAGCGTGGCTCTCGCACCGGCAGTCGGTGCAGGCTTGGCGATCGGCACCGCGCTGCTGTGGCGGCACCGCGCGGACATCCGGGCCGCCACCACGCTGTCGGGGATGATCGCGATCACCGCGCTGCTGGCTTGTATTCTGCTGCAACGAGATTCGCAGTGGCTGCCCTGGCTTCGGATCTCGATCGCGGTGCTCGCGATCGCCTGCGCAATCCTGCTGCTCGTCATCGGTCGCCTGCCCGGGCGGGTCGGTGTCGCGGTGGGCGTGCTGGCCCTGACCGCCGCCCTGGCCGGACCGCTCGCCTTCTCGCTGGCCACCGTCGCCGCACCGCATAGCGGCGCCATCCCGTCCGTCGGCCCCTCGAGCGGTCGTGGCGGCCCGCCCGGCGGATTGTTCGACGCACCCAGGCCCGGTGCCGAGTTGACGGCGGCGTTGAGCCAGGCCGGCGACCAATACACCTGGGCCGCAGCGGTCGTCGGCTCGAGTAACGCCGCCGGATATCAGCTCGCCACCGGGCTGCCGGTGATGGCTGTCGGCGGCTTCAACGGCACTGATCCGGCCCCCACGTTGGAGCAATTCCAGTCCTATGTCGCGCAGCGGCGCATCCACTGGTTCGTGCGCAGCCAGATGCCCGGATTCATGTTCGGCAACCGGTCGGGCAGCGATGCCGCTGAGCAGATTCAGCGTTGGGTGAGTGCCAATTTCACGTCCCGCGTGATCGACCGCGTCACCGTCTACGACCTCTCGCGAGGATTCACAGCTGCCGCATAGCAAGCACAAATTCGTCCCTCACCGGTGCCCGTGACGATGAATTCATGACCATCACCGACATCCGCGTGGCACGCCGACGCAACGCAGCCCTGATCGCTTCCGACCGCGGCGTACCCGTGCTCGATGTCGTGGTCCCGGTGTACAACGAGCAGGCCGCGCTGGCCGACTCGATCCACCGGCTGTACCGCCATCTGCGGGAGGACTTTCCGTTCTCATTCCGCATCACCATCGCCGACAACGCCAGCATCGACGCCACCCCCGAGGTCGCCGCCGAGCTGGCTGCCGAACTCCGGGAGGTGCGCACGGTCCGTCTCGAGCAGAAGGGCCGGGGCCGCGCCCTGCATGCGGTGTGGTCGACGTCGGATGCGCCGGTGCTGGCCTACATGGACGTGGACCTGTCGACCGACCTCGCCGCGCTGTCGCCGCTGGTGGCGCCGCTGGTGTCCGGGCATTCCGACCTCGCCATCGGCACCCGGCTGGGTCGCGGCTCCCGGGTAGTGCGTGGGGCCAAGCGGGAGATCATTTCGCGCTGCTACAACCTGATCCTGCGCTCGACGCTGGCCGCCAAGTTCAGCGATGCCCAGTGCGGCTTCAAGGCGATCCGCGCCGACGTCGCCGCCGAACTGCTGCCCTACGTCGAGGACACCGGCTGGTTCTTCGACACCGAGCTTCTGGTGCTGGCCGAGCGCAGCGGCCTGCGCATCCACGAGGTACCCGTCGACTGGATCGACGATCCGGACAGCCGGGTCGACATCGTGTCCACCGCCGTCGCCGACCTGAAGGGAATCGCACGCTTGCTCAAGGGTTTCGGGTCCGGACAGATTCCGGTCCAGGCGATCGGCGCCCAGTTCGGCAACCAGGCCGGCGCCCCGAAATCCTTGCTGAACCAGGGCGTTCGGTTCGCCGCTATCGGCATCGCGTGCACGCTGGCCTATCTGCTGCTGTTCCTGATGCTGCGGCCGATCGGCGCCCAGGGCGCCAACCTGGTGGCCCTGCTGGTGACCGCGATCGCCAACACCGCGGCCAACCGGCGGTACACCTTCGGGGTACGTGGGCGCCCCGGCGTCGCGCGCCATCAATTCGAGGGGTTCGTCGTCTTCGGCATTGGGCTGGCCCTGACCAGCGGTGCACTGGCTCTGTTGCACACCCTCGGGGAACCTCCCCGAATCATCGAACTGTTGGTGCTGATCGCGGCCAACCTGATGGCCACCGTGATCCGCTTCGTCCTGCTGCGCGGCTGGGTGTTCCACCCCCGTCGCACCGGCCAGACTGTTGGAGACTCCAAATGACTGTGCTGGACGAAAGGCCGACATTGGTGTCATCGGCGGAGACGGCGCTGACCGCGCGACCGCGGTGGGTATGGCCGGCGCTCGGGCTTCTGCTCGTGGCGACTGCCGCGCTCTACCTGTGGGGCCTCAGTGCCGCCGGGTGGGCCAACGAGTACTACGCCGCCGCTGTGCAGGCCGGCACGCAAAGCTGGAAAGCCTTGCTGTTCGGGTCAATCGACGCCGGCAATGCGATCACCGTCGACAAGCCGCCCGCCGCACTGTGGGTGATGGCGTTGTCCGGACGGATCTTCGGATTCGGCACGCTGTCGATGCTGGTGCCTCAGGCCCTGATGGGAGTGGCCTCCGTCGCGCTGGTCTACGGCGCGGTGCGCCGGGTCAGCGGTTATGGGGCAGGCCTGTTGGCCGGCATGGTGCTGGCGCTGACTCCCGTGGCGGCGTTGATGTTCCGCTTCAACAACCCCGACGCGCTGCTGGTGCTGCTGATGGTGGTCGCCGGCTACTGCATGATCCGCGCATTGGACGGCAAGTCCACCCGCTGGATCGCCCTGGCCGGTGTCGCCATCGGGTTCGCGTTCCTGGCCAAGCTCCTGCAAGCCCTGCTGGTGACCCCGGCTCTGGCACTGGTGGTTCTGGTCGCGGTGCCGGGCAGTGTCTGGCAGCGTCTTCGCGACCTGGCGGTCGGCCTGGTCACGATCGTGGTCTCGGCCGGCTGGTACCTGGCGCTGGTCGGCTTGTGGCCCAGTGATTCTCGGCCCTATATCGGCGGATCCACCGACAACAGCCTGCTGCAACTGGCCTTGGGCTACAACGGCCTGGGCCGGGTGTTCGGCGGCGACGGCAACCCGGGCGGCAGCTCGGATTCCGGTGGCGCCCCTGGCGGCATGAGTGGCTCACCGATGTTCGGTGGCTCGACGGGCATCACCCGGATGTTCGGCGAGTCGATGGGCACCGAGATCTCCTGGCTGCTTCCCGCCGCGCTGATCGGGCTGGTCGCCGGGCTGTGGTTCACCCGACGGCCTCCGCGCACCGACCGGACGCGCGCATCGCTGCTGTTGTGGGGCGGCTGGCTGGTGGTCACCGGAGTGGTGTTCAGCTTCATGAAGGGGATCATGCACCCCTACTACACCGTTGCCCTGGCGCCGGCGATCGGTGCGGTGCTCGGCATCAGCGTGCGAGAACTATGGCGCGGCAAGGAGTTTGTGGGGCCCCGGATCGCGCTGGCGGCCATGCTCGTCGCGACCGGGGTGTGGAACTTCATCCTGCTCGACCGCACCCCCGACTGGCAGCCGTGGCTGCGCTGGGTGGTGTTGATCGGCTCCATCCTGGTCTCGGCGGTGGTGTCGGCAGGGGCGCATCGCCTCGGACGCTGGACGGTGGTTCTGGCCGCGACGGGGCTGCTGTTCGGGCTGGGCGCAACCGCGGCCTACACCGTGGAGACGATCGCCGGTGATCACGGCGGTGGCATCCCGACGTCCGGTCCGGCGCGTGCGGGCGGGGGCTTCGGATTCGGCGGCCCGGGCGAGCAGCAGGCGTCGGATAACACCGAGCTGAAGGACATGCTCACCGAGGCTGATAATCGTTGGGCCGCAGCGACTGTCGGGTCACACACCGCGGGCAGTCTGGAGCTGAGCACCGGCACGTCGATCATGTCGATCGGTGGGTTCAGCGGTGGTGACAACTCGCCGACGCTGGAGCAGTTCCAGTCCTACGTCGCCTCAGGCCAGGTCCGCTACTTCATCGCGGGGAATGGGCCCGGGGGCGGTCATCGCGGTGGTGGCCCCGGTGGCGACTCGGGCACCGGAAGCCAGATCACGAAGTGGGTCCAGCAGCACTTCACCGCGCAGGACGTGGGCGGGACCGAGGTGTACGACCTGAGCGCGCCGAACTGATCGGATGTTGGCCCTTTCAACCATCCAAGGTCGCGGGCGTTGACAAGTCCCGTCGTGGCGTGCTGCCCTGGAAAGGTGGCGTGGGTCTCCCACCCACATCCGGGGGAAAACGATGAGCACCGCAATGTTCGCGCGACGGCTCGGTCCACTTGCTGCGATGGTGGGTGTGGGCGCTGCGATTGCGGTGGGCGGCGCCGGTGTCGCCGCTGCCGAACCCTCCGACGAGGGCTCCTCCTCGTCGTCGCGCTCCGCGAGTTCCCATTCCCCCGCCCCGTCCGCGGCGGGTGTTGCCGCCGGAACAGCGCAGCGCAGCACGGGGACAAAGCGCGGGTCTTCAGCGTCGGCAAGGACTGCCCGCAGCTCCGCGCACCCCGCTGACGCGCCCAATTCGCTTCGCCGCACGACGCCGTCCCCCACCTCGCCGCAGGCCCCCGCGCCCTCGCCGGCACAGGTGATGGCGTTGGCATATTCGCGCAGGGAGTCCGAGCGGCCCCCGGCTCAGCCGCTGGTTTCCGCCTCCTCACCGAGCCCTCAGCCGGTCAAGGTGCCGCGCGCCGGCGGCGATCCGATCGGTCGGTTCTTCACCGATCTGGCGGCGATCTTCAGCAAGCGGCGCCCGACGCTGAACCCCACCCAGAGCAGCCAGGCAAGTACCGGCGCAGTCAGTGGTGTGCTCAACGCCGCTGATCCCGACGGCGGCCCGCTGACCTTCACCGTCACCGAGAATCCCACCCGCGGCGTTGTGGTGGTCGACCCCGACGGCAGTTACCTCTACACCCCGGACCGGGCCGTGGCCGCGACCGGTGCCCTCGACTCGTTCGGGGTCAGCGTCAGCGACGCGGGTGGCGGATTCCACCTGCACGGTCTGTCCGGGTTGATCAACCTGCTCACCTTCGGCCTGATCGGCGACAGCGGACACACCAGCGCAGGTACAGTCCGCGTCACGGTGGCCCCGTTCACCCCGACCAACACCGCCCCTGCCGGAAACGCCGTCGTCAACAGCCCCGACCCGACCACGGGAGTGGTGACCGGCGCCGTGATCGGCAGCGACGCGGATGGCGACGCCCTGACCTACAGCGGATCCACCACCACGACGAAAGGTGCGGTGACCGTCACCACGGCCGGGGTGTTCAGCTACACCCCGACCCCCACCGCACGGGGGAACGCGGCGGCCCCCACCGCCACGCCCGCCGACAGGGCCGACACCTTCAGTGTCACCATCACCGACGCCTTCGGCGGCACGGCCGCCATCCCGGTCACGGTGTCGCTGGTGCCGGTACCACCCGCTCCAGCAGGGGCGCTGCCGGCCTTCCCCGGGGCTGAAGGGTTCGGCAGTTTCGCAACCGGCGGCCGGGGCGGCAGCGTCATCTACGTCACCAACACCGATGCTTCCGGCCCGGGCTCGCTGCAATGGGCGATCGATCAGCCCGGCCCGAAATACATTCTCTTCAAAGTCAGTGGGCTGATCGACGCCCAGATTCATCTGACGAATGGCGACGTGACCATCGCCGGTCAAACCTCCCCGGGCGGCATCACCATTAGGGGCTTTGTCACCGATGAAACCCCCTACCAGGATCAAACCGTCCACGCCCCATCCGACTTCGCCGAGAATTGGATTCTGCAACATGTGCGAATTCGCCCGGGCGTGACCGGGCCGAGTGATGACGGATTGCGTCTGCGCTACACCCGCAACGCGATCGTCGACCATGTCTCCATCGGCAACGCCACCGACGAAGCCGTGGAAATCTCCTACTCGAACAACATCACCGTTCAGAACTCGATTCTCGCCGAAACCCTTGGGGGCCATTCCTTCTACGGCGGTGTGCTGATGAACTACTCGAATCCGGCCAACGGCTTCGAGTTGAACAACGTCTCACTTCATCACAACATCTTCAACCGTATTGAAGGTCGACTGCCGGAAGGAAGCCGCGAGTCCCTGGCCGCCGCCAATTCCACCATGAACCTGGAGCTGTCCAACAACCTGTACTGGGATCCACGCTTCTTCATCGCCCTCGGCGTGAGCACGAACGTCGTCACCGACGCCCGAGGCAACCCGTATCCGATCTATTGGAACATCAACGCCGTCAACAACTACTTCAAGACCGGTCCTCAATTCCAGTACGGAATGTTCGACGACCAGATTCTGCGCGTCGCAGGTAACCAGTTGTACGTCAGCGGCAACGAAATGAGCGGGTACCCGTCGAGGTCGGATTACGAACTCTTCTACTGCTGCAACGACTATCCGTCGGTGGCCCAGCCCGACGGCGCATCCGGCCAAGCGCAAGCGCGCAGCTCGCGGCATCCCTTCCCGGCCATCACCTACACCCCGACGGATATGTTGCGCGCAGTCCTGCTGGACAGCGCCGGCGCGTGGCCCCGCGACCCCATGGACACCAGGCTGCTCCAATCCGTGGCCCAAGACACCATCTCAATCGCGCCGCCCAACACCAACCCGGCCAATGACGCTCTGCTGCCGGCTTACTCCGGTGCCGCGCCCGCCGCGCCGCTGGACACCGACGCTGACGGCATGCCCGACGCCTGGGAAATTGCCAAAGGATTGGATCCCAACTCGTCGAACACCAACGCCACCGACCTGTCGGAGCTGGGGTACACCGACCTGGAGGTCTATCTCCAGGAGTTGTCCGCGAGCCGGATCAGCCCGCGCTGATTCCCGGACGAGACCGCACCGTCGGCACAGACGTACCCTGGGCCGCGGCGGACATGGCGGTGGCCTCGGGTGGTGACTCCGCTCCCGCGAGGTGTACGGACTGAGCGCGCCCAACTGCCCCCGTCAATTCCCAGCCGGGGAGGGCCCGCACTTCTACCATCTGAGTTATCTGATGGCGGGAGTACGGGTCATGGGCAATGCAGCACACATCGGCAGGGTGGGGGCACTCGCGCTCACCCTCGGAATCGGTTCCTGGTTGGCGAGCACACCGTGTGTCGCGGATGCCCAGCCGTCGAACGCGTCATCTGCTTCGGATAGCACGGCAGCCAAACCAAAACCGGTGGCAGTGGGCAAGACGCACCGTGTGACGCCCAGCTTGGCGAAGGGACCGTCGTCGTCGAAATTAGGCAATCCTCAGCAACTTTCGTCTTCACAGCCACTTGCCGGCATTCGCCTGCATTCGCTCGTCGGAGGTGGCACGCCGCCTCCGCCGGTGACGCTATCGTCGATGCTCGCCTATGCGGGCAACGAGTTGCGTCGCATCACGGGTATCGGGAAGGCGGGAGCGGTCACGAGCGCCGCGCTCCCTCTCACGGGCCCCAACCTGCTGACGAATGCGGGCGCCGAACTCGGCGACACGGCCGGGTACGGAAACAGCGCGGTCAGCGTGCCCGGGTGGACGGCGACGGGAACTCCGACGGTCGTGAAGTATGGCGAGCTCCGCAATGCATGGCCGGTGGGCCTGAGCTTCGCATGGCCGAATCTTCCTGCCATCGTGTCGTTCCCAGGCGTCGACGCCGCACCGCCCAGTGGCGGGAACCAGTTCTTCAGTGGCGGCGACGTCGCCACCTCGGCGCTCACCCAGACGGTGGACCTGAGCGCCTCTGCCGCCGAGATCGACAGCGGTACAGTGCCATTCAACCTCAATGGCTATCTTGGTGGTTATCTGCTGGATCCCTCATTCGCTACGGTGAAAGTGACCTTCCTCGACCAGAACCAGCTCTACCTGGGCAGTTCGACGATCGGCCCGGTCACGAACCTGGACCGGTTGGGACAGACGGGATTCCGCCAGCGAACGACTACCGGCACGGTCCCGGCGGGGACGCGTAGCGCGGTCGTGACGCTCACCATGCACGATCTGAATCCGGTCGTGATCGGTTTCACCGCAAGGTTCAACAACGCCTACGCCGACAACCTGTCCTTCAGCATCGGCACCGCCCAATCCGCGCCGCCCGCGCCAACGCCGCCGGTGTCCCAGGTCCAGCCGCTCGACCACGTGTTCCTGGTCTACATGGAGAACAAGGGCTACAACGACATCGTCGGAAGCCCCAACGCGCCGTACCTGAACAGTCTGATGAACGCCTACGGGCTGGCCAACAACTACTACGCGGTGACCCATCCCAGCCTGCCGAACTACTACGCGATCGTCGGCGGACAGGTCTACGGCAAGACCTACAACTGCAAGTCGGTGTGCATCAACGACCCGAACAACCTCGCCTTCACCATGGACAACGCGGGTGTTACGTGGGCCGCCTACGCACAGGGCATGACGCCCGGCCAGCCGTTACAGTCCACCGCGGACTATTCGACCGACCAGACGCCCTGGCCGGCGTTCGCCGGAATCGGCGACAATCAGGCCTACGCCGCCGCGCACATGTTCCCGTTGACGCAATTGGCAGACGATCTCAACACCCCCGGAAAGACAGCGGATTTCGTGTGGTTCGCCGCCGACGAGGACTCCAACGGCGAAGGCCCCGTCGACACCCTGGCCGGTGTGGCACACTTCGCGCTGTCGCAGATCGATCCGCGCCACCAGTACAACGTCCCCGCGCTCGACGAGTTCTTGCAGGAGAACGTCACGACGATCATCAACTCCGATGAGTGGAACAACACGAAGTCGGTGCTGATCGTCACGTTCGACGAGGACAACAACAACATCACGCTTGGTTTCGGTAACGAGGGCAACCACATCGTCACCGTGGTGATCCCATCGCCGCTGGCGGTCAGCGCGGGCGGAATGAAGGGCGGCGCCTTCGTCGTCACCGATCATTACGACCACTACAGCACGCTGCGCACGATCGAGGATGCGCTCGGCGTGCCGACGATGACCAACAACGACAAGTACGCCGAACCCCTCAACGGATTCTGGACGTGACCGCCTCCTCCTAGGGCAGGATTGACGGCATGACTCCCAAGCCGCCGTCCGCCGTCATCGAAGCCGCCCACGCCGAGCATGTGAAGTCCCTGCCGTTCGAGGACACTGCCGATTTCGCCGACGCCGACCGCGGCTTCATCGGCGCGCTGACGCCATGCGTCGTCAAGGCCGCCGACGGCCGCGTGGTGTGGGACAACGACGCCTACGGGTTCCTCGCCGGTGATGCGCCGGCGTCGGTGCATCCGAGTCTGTGGCGGCAGAGCACGCTGGCCGCGAAGCAGGGTCTCTACGAGGTCGTCGAAGGCATCTACCAGGTGCGCGGGCTGGACCTGTCCAATGTCAGTTTCATCGAGGGCGACACCGGCATCATCGTCATCGATCCGCTGGTCTCCACCGAAACCGCGGCGGCCGCGTTGGCCCTCTATCGCGCGCACCGCGGCGACCGGCCGGTCGTCGCGGTGATTTATACCCACTCCCACGTCGACCATTTCGGCGGTGTTCTCGGCGTGACGACGCAGGCCGACGTCGACGCGGGCAAGGTCGCTGTCTTGGCGCCGGAGGGGTTCACCGAGCACGCGGTCCAGGAGAACGTGTACGCCGGTACCGCGATGGCCCGCCGTGCCGGCTACATGTACGGGGCCGTGCTCGATCGCGGCCCGCAGGGTCAGGTCGGCTGCGGGCTGGGCCAGACACCGTCAACCGGTGAGGTCGCGATCATCGTGCCCACGATCGACATCACCACCACCGGTGAGAAACACACCATCGACGGTGTCGAGATCGAATTCCAGATGGCTCCGGGCACCGAGGCGCCCGCCGAAATGCACTTCTACTTTCCGAAATTCCGCGCGCTGTGCATGGCGGAGAACGCCACCCACAATCTGCACAACCTGCTGACGCTGCGCGGCGCCCTGGTCCGCGACCCGCACGGGTGGGCCGGATATCTGACCGAGGCCATCGACACCTTCACCGACCGTGCCGACGTGGTGTTCGCCTCGCATCACTGGCCGACGTGGGGGAAGGACAACATCGTCGAATTCCTGTCCCTGCAACGTGATCTGTACGCCTATCTGCACGACCAGACGCTGAGGCAGCTCAACCAGGGCTTCACCGGCATCGAGATCGCCGAGACCTTTCAGATGCCGCCTGCGCTGCACAACGCCTGGCATGCCCACGGGTACTACGGCTCGATCAGCCACAACGTCAAGGCCGTCTATCAGCGTTACATGGGCTGGTTCGACGGCAACCCCGCACGGTTGTGGGCGCATCCGCCGGAGGCGGCCGGACCGCGCTACGTCCAGGCGATGGGTGGTGTTGACCGGGTGGTCGAGCTCGCGCGCGCCGCTGCCGATTCCGGTGATTACCGTTGGGCTGTAACGCTTCTCGATCACGTGATCTTCACCGACGAGAATCACGCGGGTGCCCGCGAGCTCTATGCGGACACGCTGGAACAAATGGCTTACGGCGCGGAGTGTGCGACGTGGCGCAACTTCTTCCTGTCTGGTGCCACCGAGCTGCGGAATGGGAACTTCGGCACGCCCACCCAGTCGTCGTCGACGACACTGCTGGCTCAGCTCACCCCCGAGCAGATGTTCGATGTGCTGGCGATCAGCGTGAACGGGCCGCGGGCATGGGATCTCGACATCGCGCTCGATATCACCTTCGATGACCTCGGCGCCAATTACCGGCTCACCCTGCGCAACGGTGTGCTGGTCTACCGCCAGTGCCGGGCCGACGAGTCGACGGCGACCGCGACCGTCAGATTGCTCAGTAAGTTGCGGCTATTGGCAGCCGCAGCAGGCGATTTCACCTCGCCCGGCCTGGAGGTCAGCGGTGACGGCCAGGCATTGCAGACGCTGCTCGGTGCGCTGGATCGGCCCGATCCCAGCTTCAACATCATCACGCCGTGAGTTCTCCCGCGAGCAGACGCAAAGGATCCCGACACACCGCGAGAAAGGGGATGTTTGTGTCTGCTCGTGTTAAGGCACGTCGATGACGACTTTGCCGATCGCCTTGCGGTCTGCAACGTAGCGCAGCGCGGTCGCCGCCTGCTCCAGCGGGAACCGCGCACCCAGGTAGGGGCGCAGCCGGCCCTCGGCGAACAGCTGCGCCAACTCGGCGTCGTCGCGGGCTATCTGCTCGGGGTAGTCGATCATGAAGGTGCGGATCTCCATGCCCTGCACGGTGATTCCCTTCAGCAGCACCAGGTTCAGCGGAATCCTGGGAATCTCGCCGGCAGCGTAACCCAGCGTGACGAACTTGCCGCCACGCCCCAGCCCGCGCAGTGCCGGCTCGGAGTAGCGACCACCGACCGGATCGATCACGATCTGAGCGCCGCCCTCGCCGGTGATCTCCTTGAGCCGGGCCTTCAGGTCCTCGGTGTCGTAGTCGATGCAGGCCTGCGCACCGCGCTGACGGCACACTTCGAGCTTCTCCGGGCCCGATGCTGCCGCAATCACCTTGCCGCCCATCAGAACCGCGATGTCGACGGCGGCCAGGCCGACGCCGCCACCGGCGCCGAGCACCACCACCCAGTCGCCGGGCTGCACCGGGGCGACGGTGCGCAGGGTGTAGTACGCCGTCCGGTTGGTCACGCCGAACGCCGCGGCATCGGCATAGTCCACACCGTCGGGAATGCGCGTCAGACCGCGGGCATCGACCAGAGCCTGCTCAGCGAAGGACCCGACGAACGTGGTGGCCGATACCCGATCGCCGGGCTGGTAGTCGACGCCATCACCGACGGCCAACACGTCACCCGCCATCTCGCTGCCGGGGCTGAACGGCGGCGGCACCTTGATCTGGTACTTGCCCGCGATCATCAGCACGTCGGGGTAGTTGACCGCGGCGGCCCGCACCCTGACCACGGCTTGCCCGGGACCCGGTGTGGGGTCGGGCAGGGTGTCGAGAACCAGATCCTCGGGGGTGCCGTACTCGCGGCAGACGACGGCGCGCATCAGCGTTCTCCTTCTCCCACGCCGAGCCCGCGCAGGCAGAACCCGACGAGGTGGCTGATGTCCTTGCGACCGGGCTGGTCGGTGGAGTCCACATAGCGGCGCATCGTGCCGACGGTACACACGAACACCGCGTCGGCATCACGCCGGGGATCGGCACTGCCCAGATCGCGTATCGGACCGAGCAGCAGGTCGCGCATGGCAGCCATGGTCTCTTCCTCACCCATCCGCCGCTTATCCGAGGCGGACATCTGCCCGACCAGCGCCCGGCTCATGCCGATCAGCTCCGGATCGGCCACCTGGGCCAGCGATCCGCTGATCCACCGGGTGATCTGGCCCACCGGCGTGTTCTCCTTGGCCATCTGGTGTTCGAGATACGAGACCACCAGGCGCACACCGCGTTCCATGACTGCCAGCATCAGGTCGTCCTTGCCGGCGAAATAGCGGTAGAACGCCTTGTTGGACACGCCGGCCTCGGCGACGATGTCGCTGACCCGCGGCGCGTCGGGGGAGACTCGCTGCATCACCGTGATGGCGGCGGACAGGATGCGTTCCACCTCCGCGGTGGCCTCCCGCTGCCGGTCGTCGAGGGCCCGCACTACGGCGGCCGCGGCGCGATCGGTCACGGCGAAACAGGCAGCGCGGGAATGCGATCGATCAGGTGACCGTACTTTTCGCGGGCCCGCTCGATGCGATTGGGAAGGAACTCGCTGGGCCACACCGGGTCGTCCGGCTCGTACCCTTTGAGGATCTGGCGGGCCAGGTTGACCTTGTGTGCCTCGGTGGGCCCGTCGGCCAGCCCCAGCGTGATCCCGCCCATCAGCACGCTGGTCAAGGGCATCTGGTCGGTGAGCCCGAGGCCGCCGTGCACCTGTATGGCGCGCAGGCCGATGGACTTCAGCACGTTCGCCGTCTGGATCTTGCAGGCCGCGATCGCCTCGCGGGCGGCCCGCTCGCCACCGGTGTCGACCAGCCAGGCGGCGTACAGCACCATCAACCGGAATTGGGTCAGCTCGACGAAGGAGTCGGCGACCATCTCCTGGACGAGCTGCTTGTCGGCCAGCAGACTGCCTTGGGTGAAGCGGCTTTTCGCTCGCCGGGCCATCGCGTCGATGGCGCGCTGGGCCACCCCGATGGAGCGCATCGCGTGGTGTAGACGGCCGCCGGCCAGCCGGGACTGTGCCACGTGGAAGCCTTGTCCCTCCTCGCCGAGCATCGCCGAGGCGGGCACCCGGACGTTGTCGTAGTGCACCAGCGAATGGCCGGGGTCGTGGGAATAGGAGCCGACCAGGTGATGGGTCGCTTCGATGTTCACCCCGGGGGTGTCGGCCGGGATCAGGAACGTCGACGCCCCCTTGTGGACCGGCACATCGGGATCGGTGATCGCCACGACGATGAAGAACGACGCCACTGATGCATTCGACGACCAGTACTTGCGGCCATTGATCACCCAGTCGTCGCCGTCGCGCACGGCCCGGGTGGTGAACACCCGCGGATCAGAGCCGCCCTGCGGTTCGGTCATCGAGAACGTGGAGAAGATCTCCCCGGACAGCAGCCCGGTCAGGTAGCGGTCCTTCTGTTCGCTCGTGCCGAACCGGGCGAGGATCTCGGCATTGCCGGTATCGGGTGCCTGGGTGCCGAAGATGATCGACGACCACGTTGCGCGGCCGAGGATTTCGTTGATCAGTGTGAGCTTGACCGCGCCGAAGCCCTGCCCGCCGAGCTCGGGTCCCAGATGCGGCGCCCACAAGCCCTGATCCCGGACCTTCTGCTTGAGCGGGTCGATGATCCGGCGGCGCTCCTCATCGAGCGGCAGGAACTCGCAACTGGGGAAGATCACCTCGAGCGGCTCGACCTCGTCTCGGACGAAGTTCCGGATCCACTCGAGCTTCTCCTCGAATTCCGGTTCGGTGGAAAAATCCCATGCCATGTCTGACTCCTTAGGGGATGCCGCCGTCGACCCGAAGGATCGATCCGGTGGTGAAGCTGGATGCGTCCGACATCAAGAACAGTGCGGCGCCGATGATTTCGGACGGCTCGCCGGCCCGCTGCAGGGCGTGGCGGCTGAACGGATTCTCACTACCGCTGGGCCCATTTGTGGGGCCGGGACGGCCTAGCCCCCACGCCTTGCTGATATCGGTGAGGAACGGCCCTGGCATTAGGGTATTGACCCGCACGGTCGGGCCGAACGCCGCGGCCAAACCTTCGGTCATCGCGTTCAACCCGGCCTTGGAGGCCGCGTACGGAATGAATGACGGGTGTGGCCGCAACGACCCGTGGGTGCTGACGTTGATGATCACCCCGCCACCGTCGTCGAGCATCCGCTCACCGACCAGCGCTGAAAGCCGGAACGGGCCTTTGAGATTCAGGTTGACCACCGCATCGAACAGCTTTTCGCTGACATTGGTGAGCTTGTCGTAGGTCGGTGACATGCCGGCGTTGTTCACCAGCACGTCGAGCTTGCCGAACCGGTCGTAGACGGCCTGCACCAACCCGTCGAGCTCATCCCAGCGCCCCACGTGAACGGCGTACGGCATTGCGGTGCGGCCGGTTTGGTCCTCGATCTCCTTGGCGGTGGCCGCACACGAGTCGAACTTGCGGCTGGCGATGATCACATCGGCACCGCAGCGCGCGGCGGCCATCGCCATCTCGCGGCCCAGGCCCCGGCTGCCGCCGGTGACCAGCACCACCTTCCCGGTCAGGTCGAAAAGGTCGTCTGCGTAACCCATTTCAGGCCCCTTCACCGGACTGCGCGAGTTCGGCGGCGGTGGCGATCAGAGAGGGCACCATCGCGCCGAACGCCTCGACCACTTTCGGGTCCGCCTTGCCGCCGTTGACCGCGGCGGCGTAGGTCTTCTCCAGCACGATGCCGAGCTTCCAGTTGGCCAGCACCAGGTAGTAACCGATGTTCTCGGTCGACAAGCCGCTGACCTTCTCATAGTGCGCCAGCAGCTCACTGCGGGTCGGCATGCCGTCCATCGGCAGATAGAACCCGGTGTCCTTGGGGTGCTCGCCGTCGTAGCCGAGCAGCGCCCAGGCGACATCCAGCAGCGGATCGCCGATGGTGGTCATCTCCCAGTCGACGATCGCGGCCAGCCGGCCCGGCGCGCCGTGGGCGAACATCACGTTGGCGAACTGGTAGTCGCCGTGCATGATCCCGGGGGTGCAATGCGCGGGCCGGTTATCGCGCAGCCATTGCGACGCGGTGTCGAGGCCGGGCAGTTCGCGGACCTGGAATGCGGCGAGAAAGGACAGCCAGCGATCGACCTGACGGTCGTGGAAACCGTCGGGCTTGCCGAAGCCCTCCAGGCCCTGGGCCTTCCAATCGACGCGGCCGAGCTTCGCCGCGCCTTCGATCAGCTGGAAGGCGAGCTCGCGACGGGCGCCGAGGTCGGTGTCGAACGGGGTCGCCCAGCCGCCCTCCATCGGACTCCAGCCGTCGACCTCTTTCATCAGGTAGAACGGCTTGCCCAGCACCTCGCCGCTTTCGTCGGCGGCGATCAGTTCGGCGTGCGGCACGTCGGTGCCCTTCAGCGCTCGCTCCAGCCGGATCTCGCGGAGCAGTTCGTTCAATCGGCGTTCGTCGGCGCGAGGACCGGGCATCCGCAGCACCATGTCCTGACCGCCGCGATTGACCCGAAAGAGCATGTTCTGCGATCCGCCCTTGAGGACGTCGACAGCGGGCTCTTCGCCCGCGCCGGGGGCGTCCTGGGTGTCGAGCCAGCGGCCGAGGGTCGCGGTGTCCAGGTCTGTGGGATTTTGCGTTCTCGTCATGGAACCCCTCACTCTCCTAACAGAGAATAGCATTCTCCGCTAACAAAACCACTAGCCTGGCGCACAGCGAAAGGGGCAACGATGGCGGGACCGCTGGATGGCATCAGGGTTGTCGAGCTCGGCGTGTGGGTCGCCGGACCCGCCGCCGGGGGAATCCTTGCGGACTGGGGGGCCGACGTCGTCAAGATCGAACCGCCGACCGGTGACCCCGCCCGCATGTTCGGCCGGATGCTCGGCCTCGACGATGACAGCAACCCACCGTTCGAAATGGACAACCGGTCCAAGCGCAGCATCGTGCTCGATCTGACCACCGATGGTGGGTTGGCGACCGCACGCCAATTGCTCTCAGGCGCAGATGTTTTCATCACGAACGTGCGGCCCGACGCGCTGAACCGGCTCGACCTCGGCTATCCGGAGGTGGCTGCGCTCAACCCCGGTCTGGTGTACGGGCTGATCACCGGTTACGGCGAGAAGGGGCCCGAAGCGAACCGTCCGGCCTACGACGTCGCGGCGTTCTGGGCGCGCTCCGGGGTGGCCGACCTGCTCACCCGCCCCGGCGACAGCCCGCCCTTCCAGCGCGGCGGGATGGGCGACCACATGACCGGGATGACGCTCGCGGCGGCCATCAACGCCGCGCTCGTCGCGCGTGCTCGCACCGGCGAGGGGCAGCTGGTCACCACGTCGCTGTACCGCCAGGGCACCTACACCGTCAGCTTCGACCTCAACACGTTCCTGCTGAGCGGGCGGCCCATCGCGATCGGCCGGCGCGAGTCGATGTTCAACCCGTGCATGAACAATTATCTTGCCGCAGATGGCCGCCGGTTCTGGATCGTCGGGTTGGAAGCCGACCGGCACTGGCCGTCGCTCTGCCGGGCAGTGGGGCATCCGGAGTGGTTGAGCGACAGCAGGTTTACCACCGCCCGCGACCGCGCGATCAATTCCCGTGAGCTGATCGCAACGCTCGACGAGATCTTCGCGACCAAGCCGCTGGCGCAGTGGGCGCAGGCGTTCGACGCCGAACCCGATCTGTTCTGGTCCCCGGTGAATTCGATGGAAGACGTTCTCGGTGACGAGCAGTTCCACGCCGCGGGCGGTCTCGTCGACGTTCCCGACGCCGGCGGATCGCTGCCGATGGTCGCCACACCTGCGGATTTCCACGGCACCCCGTGGGCGCCCCGGTCGGCGGCCCCGAAGCTCGGCGAGCACACCGAGGAGATTCTGGCGGAGTTACAACAGCGCTGAGTATTGTAACGGCCATGGATTTCTCCCTGGTCGAGCTGTCGTGCGAGGACGAGGAGTTCCAGCGCCGGCTGCGGGCGGATCTGGACCGACTGGTGACCGAGGACGTCCATCGCCACGATCGGGAGACCGGCGAGAACTTCCACGAAGGCCTGCATTTGGCGCTGGCCGATCTCGGATATCTGGCCAGAGATTTCAACACCGAAGCCGATGGCGGCTTCAGCGCGGTACAGCGCAGGATCTTCGACCTGGAGATCGGACGTGCTCACGCACCGTGGTTCCACTGGCCCACCACCATGATGGTCGCCAGGACCCTGGTCAAGTTCGCCGACCCCGACCTGCTTGCCGAGATCCTGCCGGAGGTGCTCGCCGGCCGCACTCGGCTGTGCCTGGGTTATACCGAGCCCGAGGGCGGTTCGGATGTGGCGACAGTCAAGACCAAGGCGGTGCGGGATGGCGACGGATGGATCATTAACGGCGCCAAGATGTTCACCTCGAATGCGCACAACGCCCAGTACGTCTTCCTGATCACCAACTCCGCTCCCGAGGCGCCCAAACACAAGAACTTGACGATGTTCCTGGTTCCGCTCGACTCTGCCGGAGTCGAGATCCAGGGAATCCGCACCGTCGACGGCGACCGCACCAACATCACCTACTACAGCGACGTCCGCGTCGACGACAAGTATCGCATCGGTGAGGTCAACGGCGGCTGGACGGTCCTGCGGGATGCCCTCAACTCCGAACACGGCACCGTCGAGCGCAATGCCGAGGGACTCGAGAAGCTCGCGACGATGACCGAGCACATCCTGCTGATGGCTGAGGCCGTCGACCGGGTGGCCGCGGTCGCACCCGTCGACGACGGCTCGGTGGCCTACCGGCTCGGGCAGGCCGCCGCCCGTGTGGAGGCCGCGTTGAGTGCCCCGGCGATGTCAGGTCGGGTCATGATCGCCCAGACCATGCGTGACACCGCACCGGATCTGATGGACATCCTCGGCGCTGCCGCCAGCCTGCCCGTCGCCACCTTGGGCGCAGCCGACGACGGGGGTGCCGAGTACATGTTTCGATTGGCTTCTCCGGTAGGCATTTACGGCGGCACGCTGGAAATCTTCCGCAACATGATCGCCCAGCAGGTCCTCGGCCTCGGCCGGCCCGCCTACGCGCCTGCGGCAAAGGCGCGGTAGTCGCCTATCGTTGGACGGTCGCCGGTATCGAAAGGACCTCCCCACCCATGCAATTGCTGCTTGTCCGGCATGCCTTACCGCACCGGACCGAGGCCGGCGAAGGGGCCGATCCTGAATTGTCCGAGGAAGGGTGGCGGCAGGCCGACCGGCTGCCCGAGGCGCTGGCCCGATTTCCGATCACGCGGCTGGTCAGTAGTCCGCAACGCCGGGCGATCCAGACGGGTGAGCCCGTCGCGAAGGCCCTCGACCTGACCCTCGACATCGACGACCGGCTCGCTGAGTACGACCGCGGGCTGTCTCACTACGTGCCGATCGAACAGGTGCGCAAGGAGAAGCCCGAGGAGTGGGCGCGAATGGCCGAAGGCCGGCTGCCCAGCAGTGTGGACGAGGGCGAGTTCCGCGGCCGGATTGCCGCGGCGCTGTCCGACATCGTCGAGGCCGCCGGGCACGACGACACGGTCGCCGTATTCAGCCACGGCGGGGTGATCAACGTGATCCTGCACGAGCTGTTGGGCACCAAACGGCTGCTGTCGTTCCCGATCGACTACGTGTCGATCACCCGCCTGCTCTATGCCCGCAACGGGTTCGGCACCGTGGCCGCGGTGAACACCACCGAGCATGTTTGGGACCTCTTGCCGCGCAATCAGCGCTATTAGCTATACATAGCTGATGACTTCACTGGACGGTCTCGACCTGCGGGCACTGGATCGGCATCTGCGGGCAGTGGGCATCCCGCGTGCCGGTGAGTTACGGGGCGAGCTCATCTCAGGCGGTCGTTCCAACCTGACCTTCCTGGTGTTCGACGACGCTTCCAAGTGGGTGCTGCGCCGCCCGCCGCTGCATGGGCTCACCCCGTCGGCCCACGACATGGGCCGCGAATACCGTGTGGTGGCTGCGCTGGCCGACAGCCCTGTGCCCGTCGCTCGCGCGGTCACGATGCGCGACGACGACTCCGTGTTGGGTGCGCCGTTCCAGATGGTCGAATACGTGGCGGGCAACGTGGTTCGCAGCCGTGCCGAGCTGGACGCCCTCGGTGGCTCCGAGGTGGTCAGCGCGTGTGTCGACAGTCTGATCCGGGTGCTCGTCGACCTGCACGAGGTCGACCCGAATGCGGTGGGCTTGAGCGACTTCGGTAAGCCGAGCGGTTACCTCGAACGCCAGGTGCGACGGTGGGGTTCGCAGTGGCAGCACGTCCGGCTGCCCGATGATCCGCGCGATGTCGACGTCGAACGGCTGCACGCGAAGCTGGCGGATGCGGTGCCCGAGCAGAGCCGCACCTCGATCGTGCACGGCGACTACCGGATCGATAACACGATCCTGGACGCCGGTGACCCGACTGTTGTTCGGGCTGTGCTGGATTGGGAGATGTCCACCCTCGGCGACCCGCTGTCTGATGTCGCGGTGATGTGTGTGCAACGCGACCCGATGCTGGATCTGATCACCGAGGATCAGAAGTCCTGGACGGCACCGCAGATGCCGTCAGCTGACGAGCTCGCCCAACGTTACGCGGTGTTCTCGGGAAATGTATTGGTGCACTGGGACTTCCACATGGCACTGGGATATTTCAAGTTGGCGATCATCGTGGCAGGCATCGACTTCCGCAGGCGGATGGCCGCCGAGCGCCCCGACAGCGACGACCGGGCGCAGCAGGCCGTCGCCGTCCTGATCGCGCGGGGCCTGGAGACGCTGGGCTAACACGCTGGTTCCATGGAGCCCCGCGCCAGGCGTGGGTAGCGGCTCTTGATACATGGGCAACTCCGAGCACCTCGGCAACATGGGTATCGCCTACCGATGTGCGCCGTGACCTTGTTGTACGACGGTGCAAGGTATGAAGCGATTTGTCATCCGACCCAACGTCCTGTGCGGACAACTGACCATGGTGACCGCCACTTTGGCGACGAGCCTCGTTGCCGCGGTCGGCGACGGCGTGATCGACACGGTGCACCTGGTCGCCGCGGAGGCGCCAGCTCGCGCGGCATTCGGACCGATGCCCGTGAGGCCGGTGTCCATCGCGCCGAACCGCCTGTTCGCGGCGGAACTGACCCCAGCGGTGGTAGTGATGGACGGCTACGGCGGTCAGCCGACGAGCGGCGCGTCGCCGACCCGAGCCAGTGACGCCGGTGCGGTGCTGCCCGCACCCCAGAACGGCCGCATCGACCGCGAAGCCGCGGAAACGCGGTCCAGACCATCGGTGTACGCACAGCCGGTATCTGCGTCGCGTGGATCCGTCGGCCCTTCACGGTTGCCGGCGAGGCCGGACTTGAACGTTGCGAATCCCACTGTGACCGATGTCGGCAGTATCGTCGGTGGCTTTGTCGCCGTCTTCATCAGCAACGGCGATGAGCCTGGTGAGAACGGTGGGCTGCTGATCGGCAACGGCGCTGACGGCGGACCCGGCCAAGACGGTGGGCGCGGCGGTCTACTGTTCGGCAACGGAGGCCGTGGGGGCAACGGACTACTGCCCGGACAAGCGGGCGGAAACGGCGGAAGCGCCGGACTTTTCGGCAACGGAGGTGCCGGCGGATCGGGCGGTTCGATGATCACGATGGGCGGGGTTGCGGCCAATGGGGGGGCAGGAGGGCGCGGCGGAAACGGCGGCATTCTCATGGGAGACGGCGGCAGCGGCGGTGGGGGCGGCTTAGCGATCGACAACGGTGATGAAGTCGCCACGGGCGGTGCGGGCGGGCGCGGGGGCAACTCCGGAATCATCGGAACCGCCGGGTACGGCGGCCCGGGCGGCAGTGCCCGAAGTGACAGCGGTACAGCGGTCGGCGGCGCGGGTGGTGGTGGCGGTCAAGCCGCCGTCTTCGGTGACGGTGGTAACGGCGGCCGTGGTGGCGGCGGCGTCAGCATGGGACCGGCGTTTGGCGGCAATGGCGGCCGCGGCGGCAACGGCGGCGCGTTGAGCGGCAACGGTGGTGGCGGCGGTGACGCCGGATCCGGGACCAGTGTCCTCAGTACCGGCACTGGTGGCCAGGGCGGCAAGGGCGGGGTAGGCCCAGGTGTCGGTGACGGCGGTGCCGGCGGCAAGGGTGGTGCGGGCACGTCCACGTCAGGTACGGGATACGGCGGAGGTGGCGGCGACGGGGGCCAGGCAGGTATCAGAGGCCGCGGCGGATACGGCGGCGCTGGCGGGGCCGGCAAGAGTGATGCTGGACTGGGCGCCGGCGGAGGGGGCGGCTTCGGTGGGTCGGGTGGCGCCGGCGGCACGGGCGGTACCGGCGGCGCCGGTGGCAACGGGACCTCGATCACAGGGCCTGCCAACGGTTCCTACGGAGGCCACGGTGGCGACGGTGGGCTCGGCGCGCCCGGCGGTGACGGCGGTCTGGGCGGCAATGGAACCTCCACCACCAGCACCGGATACGGAGGCAACGGAGGCAATGGCGGTGGCGGCGGCCTCGGTGCGCCCGGCGGTAAGGGAGGTCGCCCGGGTAGCGGTAGCTCAAGCAACGGCAACTCGGGTCACGATGGACCGAGTGGCACCGGTGAATCCTAAGGCGGTTCGGTCAACCGCTGGCGACGTCGGAAACTGTTGCCCCGCTGTAGCTTTGACATGGTCTGGCGATGTTCGGCTAGATCTGACGGGCCGCCTTCAGGTTCTTCTTCGCCGCACGGCGGAGCTGGAAGATCCGCGCCGCGCCGGCCAGGACGGTCACCAGGCCGCCGGCCACCGCCGCCATCAGGATCGCCACCCCTAACGGAAGCGACCAGTGCCAGCCGAAGAACGCGAACGACGCCGATTCGGTGTTCTGCGCGATGAAGATCAGCAGGACCGTCAGGACCAAGAACCCGGCGATCACCGACGACCACAATGCCGCAGCCCGGGTGAACTTGACCTCCGACACGTTTGCGACCGGCCCGGGCGCGGGCGGTTCCGGTGGCGTCGGCGCAGGCGCAACCGGTGGCATCGACTCGTTGGGCGGTCCCGGCAATTCACTGCTCATCACGTCATCTTTGCCCTTTCGGGGCGATAAGCAAACAACCGGGGTGCAAACCTGGGCGGGTGGCGGTCAGTGCCGTTACTGTCGGTGAAACGGGCCGGGTGAGAGGACGCACATGAAGGCGTCGCGGGGCGGCAAGCGATTGTGGTTGGTAGCGACGCTGTTCATGCTGGTAGTCGCGGGGTGCGGGAGTGCTAACCCGCTTGGCGGCGGATCGGCGTCGGGTGATCTCAAGACGCTCGTCGTGGGATCCGCGGACTTCCCGGAATCGAAGATCATCGCCGAGATCTATGCGCAGGCCTTAGAGGCGAACGGTTTCACGGTGGGGCGGCAATTTGGCATCGGCAGCCGAGAGACCTACATCCCCGCGGTCCGCGATCACTCGATCGACCTGGTGCCCGAGTACACCGGAAATCTGTTGCAGTACTTCGATCCCAAGACCACGGTGACCACACCCGACCAGGTGGAGCTGGCGTTGGTCCGGGCGCTTCCCGGTGATTTGTCGATCCTGACGCCCTCGCCGGCCAACGACACCGACACTGTCGCGGTTTCCGAATCCACCGCGCAGAAGTGGAATCTCAAGACAATCGGGGATTTGGCCGCGCACTCCGCAGAGGTCAAGTTCGGTGCACCCTCGGAATTCCTCAACCGCACCGAGGGGCTGCCCGGGCTGAAAGCCAAGTACGGCCTGGATATCAAGCCGGACAACTTCGTCGCGATCAGTGATGGCGGTGGTCCGGCGACGGTGCGTGCGCTGGTGGACGGCACCGTCACTGCCGCCGACATTTTCAGCACGTCACCGGCGATCCCGCAGAACAAGCTGGTGGTGCTCGAGGACCCGAAAAACAACTTCCTGGCCGCCAACGTTGTGCCGCTGGTCAGTTCGCAGAAGAAATCCGACGAACTCAAGCAGGTGCTCGATGCGGTGTCGGCCAAGCTGAGCACCGAGGGCCTGATCGAACTCAACACCGCGGTGTCTGGGAACTCCGGGGTCGATCCCGACGAGGCAGCGCAAAAATGGATCCGCGACAACGGTTTCGACAAGCCGATCGGGAAATAGATGATCACCTTCGAAGCGGTCACCAAGACGTACCCGGATGGCACCGTCGCCGTCGACGATCTGAGCATGGAGGTGCCGACCGGCACACTGACGGTCTTCGTCGGCCCGTCGGGCTGCGGCAAGACCACCTCGATGCGGATGATCAACCGGATGATCGACCCCACCTCCGGCACGATCACCGTGGCCGGCCGCGACATCGCCACCGTCAATCCGGTGAAGCTGCGACTCGGCATCGGCTATGTCATTCAAAGCGGTGGGCTGATGCCGCACCAGCGGGTGATCGACAACGTCGCGACGGTGCCGGTGCTCAAGGGTGAGTCACGGCGCACGGCGCGCAAGGCCGCCTACGAGGTGTTGGAGCGGGTGGGTCTGGATCCCAAACTGGGGGACCGGTATCCGGCGCAGTTGTCGGGCGGCCAGCAGCAGCGGGTCGGCGTCGCCCGCGCCTTGGCTGCCGATCCGCCGGTGCTGTTGATGGACGAACCGTTCTCGGCGGTCGACCCGGTGGTGCGCGACGAACTGCAGGCCGAAATCCTGCGCCTGCAGGGCGAATTGCAGAAGACCATCGTTTTCGTCACTCACGACATCGACGAGGCGATCAAGCTCGGTGACCGGGTCGCGGTGTTCGGGCCCGGCGGTACTCTGCAGCAGTACGATGCGCCGGCGCGGCTGTTGTCCAATCCCGCAAACGAATTCGTCTCCAGCTTCATCGGCACTGACCGCGGCTACCGGGGCCTGCAGTTCCGGCAGGCGGCCGGGTTGCCGCTGCACGACATTCAGACGGTCAAAGAGGCCGAGATCGACGCGCTCTCCTTGCAGCCGGGGCAATGGCGGCTGGTGACCAAGGACGACGGCCGGCCGTATGCGTGGCTCAACGCTGAAGGTGTGCAGCTGCACCGCGGTGGAAGTTCCTTGTACGACAGCACTATTGCGGGCGGATCGCTGTTCGGGCCGGACGGCACGCTTCGGCTGGCCCTGGATGCGGCGCTGTCCTCGCCGGCCGGGCTGGGGGTGGCCGTCGACGACGATGGTCAGGTGATCGGCGGGGTGAAAGCCGGCGACGTTCTGGAGGCGCTGGAAGTCCAACGGCGGACCGGCTGAGTATGAACTATCTGCTGACCCATCTGGACAAAGCGTGGCTGCTGACGGTGATCCATCTTCGGCTCTCGCTGGTTCCGGTGGTGCTGGGGCTGATCATCGCGGTGCCGCTCGGCGCCTACGTCTGGCGGACCACCGCGCTGCGGCGCCTGACCACCGTGACGGCCAGCATCATCTTCACCATCCCGTCGCTGGCGTTGTTCGTGGTGCTGCCGCTGATCATCCCGACCCGCATCCTCGACGAGGCCAACGTGATCGTCGCCCTCACCCTCTACACCACCGCGCTGCTGGTTCGGGCCGTGCCCGAGGCGCTCGACGCGGTGCCCGCCCAAGTGCGTGACGCCGCCACCGCGGTCGGCTACACCAGGTTATCCAGGATGGTCAAAGTCGAACTGCCGCTGTCGATTCCGGTGCTCATCGCCGGGCTGCGGGTGGTCGCGGTGACCAACATCTCGATGGTGTCGGTGGGCTCGGTCATCGGGATCGGCGGGCTGGGAACCTGGTTCACCGAGGGTTATCAGGCGGACAAGAGCGACCAGATCGTCGCGGGCATCATCGCGATCTTCCTGCTGGCGATCATCATCGACGTGCTGATCCTGCTGGCCGGCCGGCTCATCACGCCCTGGGCCCGGGTGAAGGCGTCGTCATGAACTTCCTGCATCAGGCGCTCGCCTACATCTTCACCGCCACCAACTGGGAGGGGAAGGCCGGTCTGGGGGTGCGCATCCTCGAGCACCTGCAGTACACCGCGGTCGCTGTCGTCTTCTCTGCCCTGATCGCCATCCCGATCGGGATGGCGATCGGGCACACCGGGCGCGGCACGTTCCTGGTCGTCACCGGGGTCAACGCGCTGCGCGCGCTGCCCACCCTCGGGGTGCTACTGCTCGGTGTGCTGCTGTGGGGGCTGGGACTGCTGCCGCCGACCGTCGCGCTGATGCTGCTGGGCATCCCGCCGCTACTGGCGGGCACGTACGCCGGGATCGCGAACGTCGACCCCGCAGTCAAGGATGCCGCCCGCTCGATGGGGATGACCGAGACGCGGGTTTTGCTGCGC
The DNA here is from genome assembly GCA_000230935.2 of Mycolicibacterium rhodesiae JS60. Classification (GTDB taxonomy): domain Bacteria; phylum Actinomycetota; class Actinomycetes; order Mycobacteriales; family Mycobacteriaceae; genus Mycobacterium; species Mycobacterium rhodesiae_B. The sequence continues at coordinate 40,991 of AGIQ01000002.1, read as the reverse complement.
GTCGAAGTGCCCAACGCACTGCCGTTGATCTTGGGTGGGCTGCGCACCGCCACGCTGCAGGTCGTCGCGACCGCGACGGTGGCCGCGTACGCCAGCCTGGGCGGGCTGGGTCGCTACCTGATCGACGGCATCAAGGTCCGCCAGTTCTACCTGGCCCTGGTGGGGGCGTTGTTGGTGACGGCGTTGGCCCTGGTGCTCGACGCACTGCTGGCGTTGGCGGTGTGGGCGTCGGTGCCCGGCACCGGGCGAATCCGGCGGATGCCGCAACCACTGATCGACGACGAGGTGAGTTTCGATGCGCAAGCACCCACGTCACGGAAGGGCCGCAGTTCGCCACCTGGTTACGAACGGGGTGGTCCGTCGCATACGGTAGACGGGTGAGTGCAGCCAACGACGCGACAGAAAGCGCCTGGCCGGCCATCCTGACCTGGCGCGCACATGATGATTCGCGGATGGAATCGGCCCGGGTCCAGCTATCGGGCAGCCGGATCAAGGCGTACGGCCGCATCGTCGCCTCGGCTGCCGCGACGAACCCCGCCTTCAGCGCGTCCTACGACCTGGTGACCGACGAGACGGGCGCCACCAAGCGGCTGTCCATGAGCGTCACCCTCGCCGAGCGGGACCGGCAACTGTCGATCGCCCGCGACGAAGAGAATATGTGGCTCATCACCGACCACCAGGGCCAGACCAGGGCCTCCTACGAGGGCGCACTCGACGTCGACGTCGTCTTCAGCCCGTTCTTCAACGCACTGCCGATCCGCCGCACCGGCCTGTACCGGCGGGCCGATTCGGTGAGCTTGCCGGTGGTGTACGTGAGTTTGCCCGACCTGACCGTCAGTCAGGCGACGATCAGCTACAGCAGCCTCGGCCCGGACGGCCGCGACGGCATCAAGCTGCACTCGCCGGTGGCCCAGACCACGATCACCGTCGACACCGACGGATTCATCACCGACTACCCAGGATTGGCAGAGCGGATCTGACCACCCCGCCGGCGCGACCGGCGGCGGCCAGCTCTTCCCGCCAATTCTCTTCGCCGATGGCGATCGTCACGATCTGCGGGCGCGAGAAGCTGTCGTAGCGGATGCGGGCGGCATGGCCGTCCTCGACCAGCTCGGCCACCGAGCCCTTCTGTGCCAACGAATCACGGGACTGCTTCAACAGCTCCAGCGCACGGTCCAGGGCCGGCAACAGCTGGTCGGCATTGGCCTCGCACATCGCGCGGACGAGGTCGGGGGCGGTGGCCGCGACCCGGGTGCCGTCGCGGAACGAGCCCGCCGCCAGGGCGAACGACAGCGGCACCTCGGCGGCCGTCACGGCCAGCGCCTCGGCCAGCAGGTGCGGCAGATGGGAGATGCTCGCCGCGGCAGCGTCGTGCTCATCGGACTTGGCGGGGACGACGACGGCACGGCAGTCCAGGGCCAGGTCCATCACCTGCGCCCACACCGTTGCGTCGACGTGTTCGTCGACGCTGAGGACCCACGGCGCACCGGCGAACAGCCTGGCATCGCCCGCGGCCCAGCCTGAGTGTGCGGTGCCGGCCATCGGGTGACCGCCGACGTAGCGGTCGAGCAGCCCGGCCTGCCTCACCTCGTCGAGAACGGCGCCCTTGACGCTGATGACGTCGGTCAGCGGACAATCGGCGGCGACGTCTTTGATGTGTCCCAGTAGCAAGGACAGCGCCGGCATGGGGACCGCCAGGACGATCAGTGCGTCGCGATCGGCGGCCCACTGCAGGGCCTCGGTGAGGTCGGTGGTGGAGGCGAAACCGTCGAATCGGGCACCTTGGGCGCCCTCGACGGACCGGTTGTATCCGAACGCTTCACGGCCGGCGGCGACTGCCGCGCGCAACAGCGACCCGCCGATCAGTCCAAGCCCGAGGACGCACACGGGTGTCTTCGTCACGTCTCCAGGTTGGCATATCAACGCGCCACGACCGATGGGTACCTGGTCAAAATGCCTGATCAGCGACTAGCGTATGCGCCCATGGCAGCACAGCGAGCGCAGAACAGCCCGGGGTCGGACACCCCGGATGGCTTCGCGGTTGCCGTGGTTCGCGAGGACGGCAAGTGGCGTTGCTCGGCCATGAGCACGAAGGTGTTGACCAGCTTGAGCGCAGCCGAGACGGAGTTGCGAGAATTGCGCAGTGCCGGTGCGGTGTTCGGGCTGTTGGACATCGACGACGAGTTCTTCTTGATCGTGCGACCCGCGCCGGCGGGCACTCGGCTGCTGCTGTCGGACGCGACGGCGGCGCTGGATTACGACATTGCGGCCGAGGCGCTGGAGACGTTGGACGCCGATATCTCGCCCGAAGACCTCGAAGATGCCGACCCTTTCGAAGAGGGTGATCTGGGCGTGCTGGCCGATATCGGGCTGCCGGAACCGGTGCTCAGCGTGATCCTGGACGAAACCGATCTCTATGCCGACGAGCAGCTCGGCCGGATCGCGCGGGAGATGGGGTTTGCCGACGAGCTGGCAGCCGTGCTCGACCGCCTCGAGCGGTGAGTCGCGCCGGCGACGATGCCGCAGGCGGAGCCAAGGAGGAGGAGCGGCGCCATCGGGCGGGGCCTGACGAAGCGTTGATTCGCGCGGCGATCTCGGCTGCGGAATTGGCGGGCGACGACGACGTGCCGATCGGCGCGGTGGTGTTCGGCCCCGACGGAACCGAGCTGGCCCGCGCGGCCAATGCCCGCGAACAGCTGGGTGACCCGACTGCGCACGCGGAGATCCTGGCGTTGCGGGCGGCGGCCCGGGTGTACGGCGACGGCTGGCGGCTGGAGGGAACGACGCTGGCGGTGACCGTCGAGCCGTGCACGATGTGCGCGGGCGCGCTGGTGATGGCGCGGGTGGCGCGGGTGGTGTTCGGGGCGTGGGAGCCCAAAACCGGTGCGGCAGGCTCACTGTGGGACGTGGTGCGGGACCGGCGGCTGACGCACCGGCCGGAAGTGCGCGGGGGAGTGCTGGCGCACGAGTGCGCCGCGCTGATGGAGGGGTTTTTCGCCCGTCAGCGCGATTTGGGTTAGCCCGGCCGCGCCCCGTAAGCTCTTCGGCGGTGGCGTGTCCGAGCGGCCTAAGGAGCACGCCTCGAAAGCGTGTGACGGGTAACCCCCGTCCGAGGGTTCAAATCCCTCCGCCACCGCCATAGCCCCGAAGCCTGCGATGCAGGTGAGGGGCTATTTTCATGTTTGCTGAACGGGCTGACCGGTGCCCCGTGGACGCACTTTGGACGCAGTTACAGGTAATCCGTAGTTGTTCATGGTGACCGCAACAGCGTCTAGATCGGTGTCGAAGAGGTCCGCGTAGGTGTCCAAGGTGACCTTCGCGCTCTTGTGTCCCAACATCCGTTGCAAGGCCAGGACGTTGACACCGCCCGAGATCGCCAGCGACGCGCACGTGTGCCGAAGATCGTGCGGAGTGATCGCCTGCACCTTGGCCCGCTTGACCGCCTCGGAGAACCACCCGCGCGCCGACTTCGGCCGCGGCAGATACTTGCCGTCCGGGCCGGGGAACACCAGATCCTCGGCCGTCTTGTCCTTGCACAACGGCGACAATTCGTCGAGGACGAACGACGGGACCGGCACCGACCGCGCCTGCTTGCCCTTCGTCGGCCCGACCGCGTGATCGACACCGAGCTGGACTGCGTTCTCGTGCACCACCAGACGACGTTTCAGGAACTCCACATCTCGCACCCGCAACGCGATCGCCTCACCCCACCGCAGCCCGCAGAACGCGAGCACGTACACCAGCGGCCCGTGCGTACCGGATTCGACAGCCAGTCGGTGCACGTCATTGGCAGTCAGGTAGATGTGCCGGCGCGCGACCCGCTTCGGTAATCCCTCAATTCGGCGGGCCGGGTTCGCGGCCAACCGGCGGGCCTTCACTGCGTCCTGCAAGATCCCCGACAGCACGCCGTGCGCCCGCAACACCGTCGTCACCCCTCGGCCGTCGCGGACCATCTGCGCCACCCACGCCTCAATGTCAATGATCGACACCGACGACACCTGACGGCGACCCCACTTTGGCGAAACATGCACCCGCCAAGCTGATTCCAGCATCCGATAGTTCGACGCCGCGGTGATCTGCTTCTTGCGTTCCAGCCAGGCCGGGGCCAGCTCAGCTACGGTGATCCGGCCGGCGGTCTCGGGGATGAACTCGCCGGTAAGTTTCTTGACCTCGACGGTGTTGGCGAACGCCTCGGCATCCCGCTTGGTCTTGAACCCGCGCTTGCGGGTCGTTCGGTGATCGTGGCGGTAACGCACCTGATAAAGCGTTGTGCCAGAAGCAGTTTGGTATTTCTCAATCGTCGCCATCGCGCACCGTCTCACGCAGTCGAAGTAGTGCCGACGGCGGCAACACCTTGTTGTGCTTCTCCATCTCTTCAACGAATCGCTTTCTGAGGAACAACGGCAGTGCCGATGCCCAGAAATCAAACATTGAGACGGTATCGGGTAGCGGTTGCGAGGCAGTTACCCAAGCCCACAGGAATTCGACCTCGATTGACTCGTTGAGACCCGTTGCCTCGACGATGCAATCCCCGTGAGAGCTGCCTGGAACTAACAGTGTTGCGGGTGAGACATCAAGGGCGGCAGCTAAAGCCACCAGATCATCGACGTCTACGCGGCGTTCTCCTGACTCGATTCGGCGGATCCCGACCGCGCTGATCGACCAGCCGACGGCCGCCAATCGGTCCGATACCTGTGTGTAGTTCAGGTTGTGCGCTTCACGTACCGCCGTGAGGTTCGCCGCCACGGTGTCCGCAGTCGGACCACGGGTCGATTCCTTACCTACCATGCCGCCCATAGTGGACTGTCAAAAGATCGCAGTCAACCGCCATCCTTGACAGGCGAGAGCGTGTGTGATCTTCTGTAACCGTACTGCCATCTTTAGACAGTACGGTTACAACTAAAGGCAGCGCGACGAGACGACGCCGCAATGCCGTGTGGACAACGCCCGAGCACCCGAGAGGAGGAGGTGAACCAGAGCAATGACGAACGACACCGCAACCTCGAAAGAAGTCGCCGCCTACCTACACACCACAGAGGCGGGCCTAGCGCAAATGAGATATCGCGGCATAGGACCAAAATTCGTGAAAGTTGGTCCACGCAAGGTGATTTACCGGTGGTCCGACGTACGGGACTACCTCGACGCCAACACCATGCAGCGTACCGACGACCCCAGAGGTGCTGCTTGATGGCCACCACAACGAGTGAAGGCCCCAGGGCTGCAACCCCAGGGCCTTCAACAGCTCACCCCACCAACAGGAATCAGAAGGGAACACCCATCATGCCAGACAACCCCGACACCATCGACGAGGCAGCTGCCACCGTCGTCCACAACCTGGGCGAGGCCAAGGACGCCGCCGACAGCACGATCGAGCACCTGACCGACATCTACCGATACGTCGACCCCGATCACCGCCGGGAGATCGCCGAGATTGTCGACGGACTCCAGGACCTCGCCGACCGCATCGAGTACCTGGCCGACGACCTCGGCGACAACGAGGAGTCGGACCGATGACACACGACACCAACCCGTATCCGGTCGACAGCACGTATTACGGGTGCTGCAACGCGATCGGCCGGCACAGCCGCCGGTGCACAGCCGCCCCGCATCCGGGCGCCGCACTCCGGGCCAACATCATCGAGGACCTGGAGCAAGTACGCATCGACCTCGAACGCATGATCCGCGACAGCCCCGATCACCCTACGCGCCGAACCCGCCTGATCCAGCTGAGCCAGAAGGTCACCCACGCCATCAACCAGCTCTCCGTCCCATTCGACGCGGAGGCTCGACGGTGAGCGAGGCCCCATTCCCTACAATCCGAGCGGTCGAATGCGCCCCATGGTGCACCGACGAGGACGGTCACACCAACGCGACCTCGCGCCACGACCAGAATTGTTGGGGGTGCTCCCACTACGTCGAGCCGTCGCTCGAAGATGTGGAAGTCAACCCTGCCGAGGAGCCCGGCACGTACCGGTTCTGGCCGTCGGTTATCGGACCATGCGCCTACCAGGGCTTCAATCAGCGGCCGTGCGTGTACCTGCATTTCAAGCTCGCTAGCCGAGGCAACGGCGTGCTCGACGATTCCTGCAAGCTCACCGCGGCCGAGGCCCGGCAGCTCGCCGAGCACCTGGTAGCCGTCGCCAAGGAGATCGAGGCCGTCCGATGACGACGACCGAGGAGAATCCCTGCGGCCGTTGCGCGTACGGCACCGACTGCACATGCGCGTACTACGCCGACTGGATCATCACCCCACCCTGTCCGGCGCCTCGGTTGATCCGCGGCAGCGGCTACCGCACCGGATACCGCGACGGCTGGAAAACCGGCTACACCAAGGGCTTCCACGAAGCACGACAGGAGAGCAAGGTTGCCTGACAACAATCACGCCGAGGGGGTCGCGTCTCAGACGCGGCCCCCCGGCCGTCAGGCCCACATCGAGTGGGCCTCCACAATCCGCCCCGAGCGGCAAATCTGGTTGTGGGAGAACCGCATACCAGTCGGAACCGTGTCCGCACTAGCCGGCCGCGGCGGCACCGGCAAGACCACCTACGCGCTGCACCTGGCCGCCCAGCTATCCCGAGGAACACTGCCAGGCCAGCACCATGGAACCCCACGACCAACACTGATCTGGTCGGGTGAAGACGCCTGGGGTCCGGTCCTCGTGCCACGCCTGCTCGCCGCCCGCGCAGACATGGGCATGGTCGGCAGGCTCGGCATCAGCTCAACCGTCACCGGCGGCGAAGTCACTCCGTTGCTGCCCCTGGACGCCGACACCTTCCGTGACGCCATCACGGCCAGCGGCGCAGCCCTGGTGATCATCGACCCAATCGCCTCGACCATGACCGGGGATCTCCACCGGGAGGCCGACGTCCGTGCCGCGGTTGACGCCCTGGCCCGACTCGCTGCCGACACCAGCGCCGTCGTGATGTTCGTCCGCCACTTCGGCAAAGGAGCAGGCAACCCCTCAGACAAGATGAGCGGTTCCCACGCCTTCCGCGACGCCGTCCGCTCGGTGTTCCTCTTTGCTGAAGACGAGGGCCGCGTAGTCGTCAGCCAAGACAAAGGCAACTACGCGCCACCCGGCGCGGAGTCCTTCGCCTTCCGGCTGGAGAACACCTCGGTCCCGACCGACGACGGCCCCGCCGAGGTTGCCCGCGTCATCGACCTCGGCGCGTCCGACACCTCGGTCGGCGACATCATCAACCGGACGCCAGACCATGACGACGACGAGCGCACCGCCGCCGCCCACTGGCTGGAGGACTACCTCACAGCTAACGGACCGACACCCTCCAAGGTCATCAAGACAGACGCCGCCAAAGAGAAGATCACCGAACGTACGCTCCAGCGGGCAAAGCAGAAACTTGGCGTGCTCGACCGCTCGTCAAACTTCCCGCGGGTGTCCACATGGGAGCTTCCCAGTGGCGCCACTTCACAGTTGGGCCACCCCCACACTCAAGAACGTGGCGCGACTGGCGCGACTGAGCCCGACCAGGTAAAACGCGATGGCGCGACTGAGCCAGATTCACAGTCGCGCCACACCCCCGAGAGTGGCGCGACTGGTGGCGCCACTGCACCATCACCCGCCGCAATGCCCACGAAGATCCCCGCCGCCACGCCCAAGCCCGGCCGGGAGCGCCACCGCACCATCCGCGGCATCGACCTCACCAGCTACCCCGAATGCCCGGTCTGCCACGGCCGCATCACCAGCGGCCAAGGCGGCACCCACCTCTCATGCAGCAAACAACAGGTGGCGTCATGAGCCGCCGCCGCGTCATCTTCGTACCCGAGGGCTACTGGACAAAGGAGACCCCCATGACCGACTTCGATCCCGCCGACTGCATCGACCTGACCCCCGACCGCATCGCCATCCGCTACGGCCAGTCCGAGCAGATTGATGCCGAGGGCTACGTCGACGAAGGGTTCCGCGTCGAACTCACCACCGACCGCGGACCCTTCGCGCTGAACCTCACACCGGCCGGCCTCGTCGAACTCGCCGGCTATTTGCTGAACGCCTTCAACCAACTCGACCAGCAACGCGCAACCTGGGACAACCGACGACAGGGCCGCCCGTGACCCTCAAACCCTGCGTCGTCTGCGGCACCCCCGCCACCGGCTCCCGCTGCCACGACCACCGGTTGAAGAACAACCGCACCGCACGCCGCAGCCACGGCCAAGCCGCACACGACCCACGCTGGCGCGCCCTGTCCGCAGAGGCACGCCGCCAACAGCCCTGGTGCGACGACTGCGACTCCAGCAGCGACCTGACCGCCGACCACATCATCCCCAAGAGCGTCGCCCCCGAGCTGGTCCACGCCATCGAGAACGTCGCCGTGCGCTGCCGGTCGTGCAACTCCCTGCGCGGCAACACCGGGTTCACCGCCGCCGATGTGCGCCGCGTCCTGGCCGCCCTCACCGCCACCTACCGCCGCCGACCCACCCGCGCCGGCCGCGAACGCATCGCCGCCGCCGAACGCGCCTTGCTGACCAGGGGAGAGGCCCCATCCGAGCCCCTGACCAGCCGCGACGCCAAGGCGCAGGGGGCGTTACACACCCCTGGGGGGTATGTGTGAAGGCCGGCCCCAAGGCGTCCGTCGACCCTTCGCCGCTGCCGTGGCGGCCGCGATCGGTGGGCTCTGCTCGGTTCGCGAGTTTCTGCCGCAAGTTCGTCAAGGTGCCCAAGGGCACCGGCGCGCGGTCGCCGTTGAAGCTGCGGACCTGGCAGCGCGATCTCGTCGGCTCGGTCCTCGACACCGACCCGCAGCCGCGCACGGCCGGGTGGATGCTGCCCCGCGGTCAGGGCAAGTCGAGCCTGATGGCCGCGTGGGGGCTGTACGAGTTGTTCACCGGCGGTGAGGGTGCCACGGTCTGTGTGGTCGCCGTCGATGAGCGCCAGGCCGGCATCGTGTTCGGGATCGCCCGGCGCATGGTCGAACTCGACGATCACCTGGGAGCGCGCTGCCAGGTGTTCAAAGAGCGTTTGGTGATCCCCTCGCGTGACGCCCAGTTTCACTGCCTGCCAGCCGAACCGAAACGCCTTGAGGGGCTGGACTACACCCTGGCGATCCTCGACGAGGCCGGCGTGGCCAACAGGGATTCGTATGAGGTGCTGACGCTGGCGCAGGGCAAGCGGGAACGCTCGACGTTGGTGGCCATCGGCACGCCGGGCCCGAACCTTGAGGATCAGGTGCTTCTCGATCTGCGGGCGTATGCCGCCGAGCACCCCGACGACACGTCGTTGGTGTGGCGGGAGTTCTCCGCGGCCGGCTTCGAGGATCACCCGGTGGACTGCCAGCATTGCTGGGAGTTGGCCAACCCGGCACTCGACGACTTCTTGCATCGCGACGCTCTGCATGCGCTGATGCCGCCCAAGACCCGCGAGTCGACGTTCCGGCGTGCCCGGCTGTGTCAGCTCGCCGCCGACACCGAGGGGAAGTTCCTGCCCTCCGAAGTCTGGGCGGATCTGGACACGGGTGCCGGCGTCCCGGACCGCGCCGAAGTCGTCATCGCCCTCGACGGATCGTTCTCCGATGACACCACCGCCCTACTCGTCGGGACCGTCTCGCCCGAACCACATTTCGATGTCCTCGGTGTGTGGGAACGCCCGCACCGCAAGGACGAGGACTACCGAGTGCCCATCGCCGATGTCGAGGACACCATCCGGGCGGCGTGCCGGCGCTGGCAGGTCGTCGAGATCATCGCCGACCCGTTCCGCTGGACCCGCACCCTGCAAGCCCTGGAAGCCGAGAAGCTGCCCGTCGTCGAGTTCCCGCACTCCCCAGCACGACTGACCGCGGCCACCACCGACCTCTACAGCGCCGCGGTCAACGGCCGCATGACGCACTCCGGGGATCCGCGGCTGACCGCCCACGTCGGTGCCGCAGTGATCGTCGAGGACGCCCGCGGGCTTCGGCTGGCCAAGCAATCCCGATCCCGCACCGCCCCCAAGATCGACCTGGCCGCCTGCCTGGTCATGGCCCACAGTCGCGCCACCTGGCGCGCAACCCACAAGAAACGCAGAAAGACAAGGAGTTTCGCATCATGACTGACCTACTGACCCTGCTGATCCAGCGCCTCAACGCCCCGCTGGCACGGTATGCCGACCTGGACCGCTACTACACCGGCACCCAACCCCTGGCGTTCCTGTCGCCCGAGGCAAAGACCGCGCTGGGCAACAGGTTCGGCATCATGGCCTCGAACATCCCCCGCCTGGCGGTGACCGCCTTGGCGGAGCGGCTGCGCATCACCGGATTCACCGGGGACACCGAACTGTGGGCCGATTGGATCCGCAACGACCTGGACCAGACCAGCGGTGTCGCCCACCGCGAGGCACTGTTGCTCGGCGACTCCTACGCCCTGGTGTGGGCTGACCAGTTCGGCCGGCCCAAGGTCACCGTCGAGTCAGCTAATCAGGTTGCGGTCCTGACCGATCCGGGAACCCGCCAGATCACCGCGGGCATCAAACGCTGGGATGACAGGGAGGCCAACACCACCGAAGCCGTCCTGTACCTGCCCGATCGGATTCTGCGGCTGCGGGCCAACCAGACCGGGGCCATTCAAGGCTTCGACACCATAGACGAGATCACCAACCCGCTCGGCGTGGTCCCGGTGGTCAACCTGCGCAACACCGACCGCATCATCGGGGACTGGGGAAGCAGCGAGATCGACGACCTCAAACCCCTGGTCGACGCACTGAACAAGAGCCTGGCCGACATGATGGTCACCTCCGAATACGTGGGCCGGCCAAGACGGTGGGCCACCGGAATCGAGCTGACCGAGGAACCAGTGCTCGACGACGACGGCAACCCGGTCCTCGACGACGACAACCAGCCGGTGATGACCGAGGTCAACCCGATCCCCGAAGGCAACCGGGCCATGATCGCTGAGCAGGACGCCGCGAAGTTCGGCCAGCTCGACGCCGCCGACCTCTCCGGCTATGAAGCGTCGGTGCGGGTCATCCTCGGCCAGATCATGGCCGTGTCCACACTGCCCGCCCACTACGTCGGGGTGTTCACCGACAACCCCGCATCCGCCGACGCCCTGCGCGCCGCCGAAGCGTCACTAACCGCGCGTGCCGAAGCCCGACAGCAGACTTTCGGCCGGGCATGGGAACAAGTCGCCCGCCTCATGATCGCCGTCCGGGATGGCCGTGACCCCGCCCTGATCGACGACGTGCGCGTGCAATGGGCCGACGCCGCCACCCGCTCGGTGGCCCAGGAGGCCGACGCGGTGGTCAAGCTGTACCAGGCCGGCCTACTGCCGAGTTCGTATGCGCTGGCCAAGCTCGGTTACTCCGATGACGAGATCACCGCGATTCGCACCGCACGCCGGGCCGAATCCCTCGACACGGCCGGCATCAACCTGGTGAGGTCCGCGTGAGTGATCTCGTCGAGCAATACCAGGCCCAGACCGAGAGCCTGGCCGCCGGAACCGTGACTCAAGTCGCCGCCATCTGGGCCGCGCTCCAAGCCGGCCAGATCGCCACCACGGAGGCTGAACAGCTCATCGCGGCCGCGGTCGCCACGGCCAACGCCGCCGCCTCCACCCTGGCCGACGCGTTCATCTCCGCGCAGATCGAACACGCCACCGGCAATCCCACCCCCACCGTGGGCCTGTCACCGCGCGACGACACCGACCGCCTGACCCTGGCCGCCCGCACCATCCTCGACGACCTTGCCACGGTCAACCGTGAAAAGCAGCTTGTTCAGGTCCTGCCCACAGAATCGCCGGTCGAACCTGGCTCGGCCGCGCAACCTGATCCCGTGCGGACAGCCGGCCTGCGATTCGAGCGGCTCGCGCACTCCGAACCCCTGGAGACCGCACAACAGTTCAGCATCGACGTCATGGCCGCCCAACCGCTCGTCGAGGGCTGGACCCGGCAGATGGACGCCGACCCCTGCCAACTGTGCCGCTGGTGGTGGCGCGAAGGCCGGATCTGGCCCAAAGCCCACCCCTTCCAATCGCACAAGGGCTGCAACTGCCAACCGAAACTAGTTCTCGCCGAACACATCCCATCAACCGAATACACCCGCAAACTGGAAAGGAACCAAGCATGACCGACGAAAACACCACCGAGACAACCACGGTCGACGACACCGAGGTCGACCAAACCGCGGCCGGGGAGCAAAACAGCAGCTCAGATACTCTGCTTTCAACGCAGGGTATCGACGAGCAGCCCGACACTTTCCCGCGTGAGGTTGTCGAGGACCTGCGCCGGGAGAACGGCCGCTACCGGCAGCGTGCGGGGGAGGCCGACTCCCTCGCCAACCGGTTGCACACCGAACTCGTCCGAGCGACAGGGCGATTGGCCGACCCCACCGACCTGCCGTTCAACGCCGACCACCTCGACGACGCCGACGCCCTGGCCGCCGCGATCGACGAACTACTGACCGCCAAGCCGCACCTGGCCAGCCGCCGGCCGGCCGGCGACATCGGCCAGGGCCAGCGTGGACCTGCGTCGTCATCGTTCTCGCTGCTCGACATGCTCAAAGAACGGACCTGAGCGCGCTACACTCAAGGATGAACGGGCCTGGCGCCCTGCCGATTGACGTCCTGGCGACGTGTCGACCAACCACACCGACACACGTAAAGGATTGTCCATCATGACAATTGAAGTAACCAGCGGAAACTCAACGCTGATTCAGTCGCAGGTCGCCAGCCTGCCCGTCCAGCCGCTCGAGCAAGCCTCGACATTCCTGTCGGCCGGCCCCGTCATCCTCGACAGCTCGAGCCCTGTCCGGGTGCCGCGCATCGTCAACGGCGTCACCGCCGGATTCGTCGCCGAAGGCTCCCAGATCAGCGACGGCGACGTCGCGTTCGACGAGGTGACCCTGCTGCCCTCCACCATGAAGGGCCTCAAGGTCCTGGTGAAGCTGTCCAACGAGCTGATCCGCACCGCCGTGCTCGGCCTGGAATCGGTACTACGCACCCGCCTGGTCACCGACGTCGGCAACGCCCTCGACGCCGCACTGTGGGACGGCGCCGGCACGTCCAACACCATCAAGGGCATCCTGCGCCAGACCGGTATCGCCACCGGCACGCTGGACCTCACCGACGCCGATTCCCTGATCGACGGCATCGCCACCGCTCAAGCCAACAAGGTCAACCCCACCCACTGGGTCATGACCTCCACCAGCTTCGCCACCCTGCGCAAGCTCAAGATCGCCAACCCCGGCACCGCCAGCGATCAAGACTTCCGCCAATACCTGTTCGACCCCACCGGGATTCAGGGCGGCACCTCGTTCCACCTGTTCGGCCTGCCGGTGATCATCACCGACAACATCCCCGCGGTGTCGACCAAGAACCGGGTGGCCCTGGTCGACTTCTCCAAGGTCGTCGTCGCCCGCGACGTCAACGCCGAGGTCAAGATCCTCGACCAAACGTGGGGCGACTACGACAGCATCGGCATCCGCGTCGTCTCCCGCTGGGACACCGCACTGCTGCAAGCCAAGGCCGTCACCCTGCTCACCGAAGCCTGATGACCGCCGTCGAGGACATCACCACCGCCGTCACCGACCTCCTGGACGCTGGACAAACCACCAGCGGGGCCGGCGCGGCGGTGCCCCTCATCCTGGCCATGGCCAAGGCCTACACCCGCGGCCGCGGCTTCACCGACGCCGGCGAACCCAACGACGAGATCGCCGCCGTCATCACCACCGCAGCCGCTCGACTAGCCGGCAACGCCCGCCAAATCAACTGGAGCATGACCATGGACACCGACTCCTCGGAACTGCGCAGCGCGTTCACCGGCTGGACCCTGGCCGAGCAGTTCGTCCTCAACCGCTACCGCGTCCGCGCGAGATAGACCAGGCCGGCTGGCGTCAAACCCTCTCCTACAGTCGGCAAGGACCCGCCACGACGGCCATAAGCGTGAGCCCGAGCGGGTACCTGCGCCGGCCGCCTTCAGGTGGCCCCACCCGAAACTGTCGGTCGACACGGGTGGGGCCACCGACCTGGGCGCCATGTGGACGCACGATGGACACAGTTACAGATAACTTGTGTGAACTACAGTCATGTGTTTTCGCAGCTAGATGAGGCTTAGGCAGGTGCACGCCACCCCGATTTATGTTTCAAATCCCTCCGCCACCGCCATGTTTACCAGCGAAAAGTGCTGGTAAACGCTAGCGCGTGCAATCCAACGAAACTGAGATCGACCGGCTGACGATCACTTCAACCAGGTCGAAGTCACGACCTTCGCCATGTTTGCCGCCGTGCTTACCCCCGTTGTCAACGCGGATGAGCCTTGTGACGGTCTGCGGATTCCGGACGCTGGTGACAACGCACGTTTCGAGCGGCCCACTTCCGATCCGATCGATATTGACGGTATATCCCACGGCTTCGAGCTGGCCTATCGTGCCGAAGGCCGACGGCTCGGCCGATGCGAGGCCCGTTGGTGCGATGAGCACGCCGCACATTGCTTCTGCCAGAGCGGCGAGTGCCAATGCCATATGCATTACCCCGCCCTCCATTCTCTCTAGAGGGTTTCCCTACAGGGTCCATCGGTGTTCGGGTCTCAATCGTTTCCGAACGTCCCAGACAGCCCGCCGAACACGGCCGCTGGGGTTCGGCCGGGTGCGGATCGCCTGCGGCAGGAGCGGCGGCACGGTCTCTCACCGAACTTGGACCGCTCCTGGCGGCGCGATTCCCAGGAAGCTGACTTACCCTGGCGCTTTGGAGACATAGCGCTGTAGGCCAGGGGGTATGTGATCGTGACAACCGCTTCAACCAGTACTCGGCGGTTCCTTTATGCCGCAATTGGATTGGTGATCGCGGCGGGCCCCGGCGGTCGCCGTCGTCGCCGGCATCGAAAGCACCGCGCCGCGCCTGGCCGCCCAGTGTCAGGACACCGACACCGAGGACAGCTTCTCGTTGAACTGCGCCCCGACCATCATCCCCGACACCAGCGATCAGCTCACCGAGGCCGAGGTGGCCGAGCCCGGCTTCAACGCCGGCGGTCCCCACGGCGGCGGTGGCGGTGGCGGCGGCCACCACTGATCCGACTGCCACCACTGATCCGACTGGTCGGCATCGAGTGTGCGGCGTCATCCGCAACACGCCGTGCCCGGCGTATCAGCTCGCACACTCGCGGCCACCACCGATCCGTCGAGGACTGCTCGCACCGTGTGACAAACCGGTGTAATGGGCACACCGGGTAAGAACCAACGCGGAGGTCCTCGATGGAGCTGATGTCGCCGACCGATTCGATGTTCCTGCTGGCCGAGTCGCGGGAACATCCGATGCACGTCGGCGGCCTGCAACTGTTCGAGCTCCCCGAAGGTGCCGGACCGGAATTCCTGGCCGACATCTACGTCGAGATGCTCGCCGACAACGACGTCCAGTCCACCTTCCGCAAGCACCCTGGTGAACTGCTTGGCGGTATCGCCAACCTCGCCTGGTCCTTCGACCGCGACATCGACCTCGAATACCACCTGCGCCGCTCGGCACTCCCTTCGCCCGGACGGGTCCGCGAACTGCTCGAGCTCACCTCGCGGCTGCACGGCAGCCTGCTCGACCGGCACCGGCCGCTGTGGGAGACCCACCTGGTCGAAGGGCTCAACGATGGCCGGGTCGCGGTCTACACCAAGGTCCACCACTCGCTGCTCGACGGCGTCTCTGCGGTAAAGCTCATGCGTCGCTCGCTGTCCACTGATCCGCAAGATACCCAGGTGCGGGCGCCGTACAGCCTCCCGCCACGTCAACGCACCAAGGAAAAGCGCAGCGTGACACCGGTGGGCGAGCTGAAGCGACTGGCCGGATCGATCGCCGGCCTCGGCCCGTCGGCGTTGACCGTGGCCCGCGCCGGCCTGCTCGAACAACAGCTGACGTTGCCGTTCGGGGCGCCCAAGACGATGTTCAACGTGTCAATCGGCGGGGCTCGCCGCGTCGCTGCGCAGTCTTGGCCGATCAAACGGATCGTCGCCATCAAGGACGCGGCCGGCGTCACCGTCAACGACGTCATCCTGGCGATGTGCGCGGGCGCCCTGCGCGCCTACCTGATCGAGCAGGACGCGCTGCCGGACCGGCCGCTGATCGCGATGGTGCCGGTCAACCTTCGCTCCAAAGACGATCACTCCAGCGGCGGCAACCAAGTCGGCAGCATCCTGTGCAGCCTGGCCACCGACGTCGGTGATCCCGCCCAACGGCTCGAGATCATCCGCGACTCGATCAGCGGCAACAAGGAAGTCTTCCAACAGCTCCCCAGGCTTCAGCAGCTGGCACTGTCGGCGTTCAACGTCGCGCCGTTGGCCCTCACACTGATCCCGGCGCTGGCGGCCGCCGCCTCGCCGCCGTTCAACGTCGTGATCTCCAATGTGCCCGGCGCCCGCGAGCCGCTGTACTGGCGCGGCGCGCGGCTCGACGGCAACTACCCGCTGTCGATCGCGCTGGACGGCCAGGCCCTCAACATCACGCTGTCCAACAACGCCGACAACCTCGACTTCGGGCTGGTTGGCTGCCGGCGCAGCATCCCGCATCTGCAGCGGCTACTCGGGCAGCTCGAAGATTCGCTGGCCGCGCTGGAAAAGGCCGTCGGGGTCTGACCCAAAGAAGCGGCGGCGACCCCTCAGGGCGCCGCCGCTCCGTTTAGGCCCCCGCTACGGGCAGGTGACCTCGATTTCGAACGGTTTGGTCACCGGCTGCATCGGGTTGGCCATGTCGACACCCGTCGCAGTTCCGCTGATCTTGTACGTGTTGCCGTCCTTGGTGGCGGTCGCGCTGGCCCCGCCGGGCACACCTTGCGTGTAGCCGAGCGTCACGCCGTTGACGTTGCCGAGCCCCACGGACTGCACGGTAGAGCCGTCCGCGGACAGCACGGCCGCGATACCGGTCATCGCCTCCCCGATCGCGATGTTCATGTTGCCGCCCGCCGTGGCGCAGACAACCTGACCCTGGACGTTTTGCGGCTGGCCGTCGATCGTCACCTTGGCGCTGCCGGCTCCCGCGGTCGCGGTGGGGGACCCTTCCGCCGCGCTCGTTGTTGCCGCTGCCGAAGTCGTCGCCGCTGCGGTCGTCGTCGACTCAGTTTTCTTCTCGTCCTTGGAACAACCGGACAGCCCCGCCACCAAGACTGCGGCGCCGGCGACGGTCACCACCAATCCACGCTTCACCGATGTCTCCTTATGTAGGCGCGATCCGTCGCCATTGACGGATCATCGAGGGAAAGTATGGTTTGCGAATTCCCGCTGGTGGCAGGAATGGAAGAAAAATTTGCCTGGCAGCCAACTCGCGGAAATGAAGCGTGGCATCGGGCAAATCGCGGACGGCGCAGGGAAAGTCAGTGTCTTCACCGCGTTGCAGACGTTGTGAGCACCTGACGAGTGATTTGCTGAAATCCCGAATTTGCGTTATTCACTTCGCTATTCGAAGCGCGACGGGCCCGAAGGCGGTCGCGTCTGGGTGGTGGGGATCGGTGACGGACTCGAAGGCGCCGACCCGGTGTTGCTGTTGCATGGCGAACCCTCCTGGTCGGGTTCGGCCGTTCCCAGACGATCCCAGCACCGGAGCGATGGTCCCGACCATCCACGGCGCTGGTTAGATACCTGGAGTGCCGTTCTTCACCGTCGACGCTGAGCTGCCCGGCCGCCGTGGGCGCACCGGGGCGATCCACACCCCGCACGGCGATATCCACACACCGGCGTTCATCGCGGTGGGCACCAAGGCGTCGGTCAAGGCGGTGCTGCCGGAGACCATGCGCGAGCTCGGCGCGCAGGCGGTGCTCGCCAACGCCTACCATCTCTATCTGCAGCCCGGGCCCGACATCGTCGATGAAGCGGGCGGTCTTGGTGCGTTCATGAACTGGCCGGGGCCGACGTTCACCGACAGCGGCGGCTTCCAGGTGCTCTCGCTCGGTGCCGGGTTCCGCAAGGTGCTGTCGATGGACGCAAACCGGGTTCAAGCCGACGACGTCATCGCCGAAGGCAAGCAGCGGCTGGCCCACGTCGACGACGACGGGGTCACGTTCATCTCGCACCTCGACGGGTCGACGCATCGGTTCACCCCGGAGGTGTCGATGCAGATTCAGCACAAGATCGGCGCCGACATCATCTTCGCCTTCGACGAGCTGACGACGTTGGTGAATACCCGTGGCTATCAAGAGGAGTCGGTGGCGCGCACCCAGGCGTGGGCGGTGCGGTGCCTGACCGAGCACCGACGGCTCACCGCGGCGCGCCCCGAGCGGCCGAGTCAGGCGCTGTTCGGTGTGGTGCAGGGCGCGCAGTACGAGGACCTTCGCCGCCAGGCGTGCCGCGACCTGGCGGGCATCGTCGATGCGGAGGGGCGCGGCTTCGACGGGTACGGCATCGGCGGAGCGCTGGAGAAGCAGAACCTGGCCACGATCGTCGGGTGGTGTACCGACGAGCTGCCCGCCGACAAGCCGCGGCACCTGCTTGGGATCAGCGAGCCCGACGACCTGTTTGCGGCGGTCGCCGCCGGTGCCGACACCTTCGACTGTGTGTCGCCGTCGCGGGTGGCGCGCAACGCGGCGGTGTACGCGCCGACCGGGCGGTTCAACATCACCGGCGCGCGCTACCGCCGCGATTTCACCCCGATCGACGCCGATTGCGACTGCTACACCTGCGCCAACTACACCCGGGCCTACCTGCACCATCTGTTCAAGGCCAAGGAGATCCTCTCGGCGACCCTGTGCACGATCCACAACGAGCGGTTCGTCATCCGGCTCGTCGACCAGATTCGGGCCTCGATCGTCGCCGGCGAGTTCGACGATTTGCGCGATCACGTTCTCGGTCAGTACTACAGCCATTCGACGCGTGCACAATAGGTAGATGACTGCTCCCGCCGAGCCGCAAGCCCTGCTGTTGAAACTGCTCGACCCTGCGATCAGGGCCAACCCGTACCCGGTGTACCGGCAGATCCTCGACAGCGGGCCCATGCACATGCCCGAGTCCACGTTGCACGTGCTGTCCAGCTTCGCCGACTGCGACGAGGTCCTGCGCCACCCCGACTCGTGCAGCGACCGGTTGAAGTCCACCGCCGCGCAGCGCGCCATCGAAGCCGGCGAACAGCCGCGGCCGTTCGGCACCCCCGGATTCCTCTTCCTCGACCCGCCCGACCACACCCGGCTGCGCAGACTGGTCAGCAAGGCGTTCTCGCCCAAAGTGGTCAAGTCGCTGGAACCCGATATCAACGGCTTGGTCGACGGCCTGTTGGGCAAAGTGGCCGACACCGGCCAATTCGACGTCATCGAGAGCCTGGCCCATCCGCTGCCGGTGGCCGTGATCTGCCGGCTGCTGGGCGTGCCGATGGAGGACGAACCCCAATTCAGCTCAGCGTCAACGCTGCTGGCGCAGGGACTGGATCCGTTTGTGACGTTCTCCGGTGAGACGCAGGGGCTCGAGGAACGGTTGCAGGCCGGACTGTGGCTGCGGGGCTATCTGCGCGAACTGCTCGAGCAGCGGCGCTCGGAACCGGCCGACGACCTGATGTCGGCCCTGATCTCCGTCGAGGAATCTGGTGACCAGCTCACCGAGGAAGAAATCGTCGCCACGTGCAACCTGCTCCTGATCGCCGGGCACGAGACGACGGTGAATCTGATCGCCAACGCGGTCCTGGCGATGCTGCGCAACCGGGAGCACTGGACGGCGCTGGGTGCCGACCCCGGCCGGGCCCCGGCCATCATCGAGGAGACGTTGCGCTTCGACCCGCCGGTGCAGCTGGCCAGCCGGGTCGCCGGCGCCGACATGACGATCGGCACCAGCTCCGGCGGGCAGGAGCGAAGCGACCGGGGGATTATCGAAGTCCCCAAGGGCGACATCATGATGATTCTGCTCGCCGCAGCGCACCGCGATCCCGCCGCTGTGGAGCGCCCCGACGAGTTCGACCCGACCCGCGGCACGATCCGACACCTCGCGTTCGGGCACGGCCCGCACTTCTGCCTGGGCGCCCCGCTGGCGCGGATGGAGGCCGCGGTGGCTCTTTCGGCGGTGACGAAACGCTTCCCGGATGCCCGGCTGGCCGACGAACCGGTCTACAAGCCGCACGTCACCCTGCGGGGCATGGCCCGCCTCGACGTCACGGTGTGACGAGCTAGCCGTGCGTCTCGGCCAGCCGGTTGCGGTCGACCGAGCCCTTCGCGGTCACCGGCAGTTCCCCTACCGGGGAAATTCGTTCCGGTACTTCGAACGCGGCAAGCCGGGATGCGCAGAACGCACGCAGCGCTGCATCGTCGAAGGAAGTGCCGGCTCGCAGGACGACCACTGCGGCCACCTGCTCGCCGTACTTGTCGTCGGGCACCGCAAACACCGCCGCCTGCACCACGTCGGGGTGCGCCAGCAGCACGTCCTCGACCCGTTCCGGTGAGATCTTCTCCCCGCCCCGGTTGATGATGTTCTTGATCCGGCCCCGAAGTGTCAGCACGCCAGCAGAATTCACCGATCCGAGGTCGCCGGTGTGCAACCACCCGTCCCCGAACGTGGCGGCGGTGGCGGCCGCGTCATTGAGGTAGCCGCGGGCCACGGCTGGGCCGCGCAGCCACACTTCACCGGTATCGGCGATCCGCAGTTCGGCTCCGACCGGCGCCCCGACCGTCTCCAAGCGGGTCCCGGTGTCGGCGGTCGCCGTCACCGCACAGGCTTGGTGTGTCGCCTCGGTCATCCCGTACGCCGGCAGCACCGGCGCCCCGAACGCCTCTTCCAGACGGGCCGCCACCGCGGGCGGCAACGGTGCACTGCAACTGCGCAGAAACCGCAACCGCGCTGCGGCCGGGGCGCCGGCCGGCGCGACGTCCAACAGCACCTGATAGATCGTTGGCACCGCGGTGACCCACGTGGCCCGCGTCGCGGCCAGTTCGTCGAAGAAAGTATGAGCCGAAAAGCGAGCCTTCGCAGTCAATCCCAGCGTTCCACCACTGGACAGCGTCGCCAGCAGCCCGGCCACCAAACCGTGCCCGTGGAACATCGGCATCACCGCGACGGTGGCGTCTTCCGGCCGCAGCCCGTAGGCGGAGACGACGTTGTGCATCGCCGCCGCCAGCGCATCATGGGTCCATGGAACCATTTTCGGCTTGCCGGTCGTCCCCGAGGTGAACATCACCATGGCGTCGTCGGTGGTGAGGCCGATCGCCGAGGGGTCGCCGCCCTCGGCGCAGGTACCGCTGACCGTGCACCGCGATCCGTCGATGCCGACGATGATCTCGGGAGCGCCGTCCAATGCCGCGGCAGGCGCGTCGGTCAGGACCGCTCGAGCACCCAGCCGGTGCATGCGGTCCTGCTGCTCGGCGACGGGCAGTGCCGGATCCAGCGGAGCCACCACCAGCCCTGCTCGCGCGGCGCCGAGTAGTCCCACGATGTAGGCGGCGGTGTTGGGTGCACGCAGCCCGACCACGTCACCGCCTTTCAATCCGGTGCCAGCCAGTGCCGTGGCCGCCTGCTCGATGAGATCGGCCAGCAGGGGGTAGCTGATGGGACGGTTCTCGGCGGTGAGGACCACCGCAACCGCCGCGGGGTCGGTCGCGGCATGATGTGCGACCAGCTCGCCCAGCAGCATGATGGCCTCCGGTCAGATGACGTGTGCGGTCTTCAGGTCCTCGATCTGGTCAGCGGTGTACCCGAGGTCGCTGAGCACATCGATTGTGTGCTCTCCCAGCAGGGGAGCGCCGGTGATTGTCGGGGTGAAATCCGAGAACTTCACCGGGCTGCCGACCGTCAGGTACGTGCCGCGCTCCTCCTGCTCGACCTCGACGACGGTGCCGCTGGCCCGCAACGCCGGGTCGTAGGCGATCTCCTTCATGCTCAACACCGGCGCGCACGGCACGTCGTAGGTGCGCAGGATGTCGACGGCCTCGTACTTCGTCTTGTCGGCCAGCCACTTCTCGATGTCGGCGAAGATATCAAAGATGTGCGGCTGGCGGGCCTCGGCAGTGTTGTAGGCCGGGTCGTCCACCCATTCCGGCTTGCCGATCGCTTCGCAGGTTTTCGCCCAGTTCTGTTCCTGGATGGTGAAGTAGATGTAGGCGTTCGGATCGTCCTGCCAGCCTTTGCATTTGAGCACCCAGCCCGGCTGGCCGCCGCCGCCGGCGTTGCCCCCGCGAGGAACCGTGTCACCGAACGGGGTGTCGGGGTACTGGGGGTATTCCTCGAGGTAGCCGAGAGCTTCCAGGCGTTCCTGGTCGCGCAGCTTCACCCGGCACAGGTTGAGCACCGCATCCTGCATGGACACCGACACCTTCTGTCCGGCACCCGTCTTCTCGCGGGCCAGCAGCGCCGTCAGGATTCCGATCAGCAGGTGCATGCCGGTGTTGCTGTCACCGAGCGCCGCGGAGCTCACGGTCGGCGGTCCGTCCCAGAACCCGGTGGTCGACAGTGCACCGCCCGCGGCCTGCGCGACGTTCTCGTAGACCTTGAGGTCTTTCCACGGCGACTCATCGTTGAAGCCCTTGACCGAGCCGAAGATCAGCCGCGGGTTCAATTCGTGGATGTGCTCCCAGGACAAGCCCATTCGGTCGAGAGCGCCGGGAGCGAAGTTCTCCACCAGCACGTCGGCCTCACGGATCAGTTTCTCCATGACCTCAAGACCCTCAGGGGTCTTGGTGTTGATGGCCAGTGAACGCTTGTTGCTGTTGAGCATCGTGAAGTAGAGGGCGTCGTGATCGGGGATATCGCGCAATTGGTGGCGGGTGACGTCCCCGCCGTCGAGTCGCTCGACCTTGAGGACGTCGGCGCCGAACCACGCCATCATCTGCGTACAGGCCGGCCCGGCCTGGACGCCGGTGAAGTCGATCACTTTGATACCGGAAAGCGGCTGTGGGGCTTCTATGCTCATCGGTCTTCCTTTCCACTCAGGCCTGGCTGTGTTGCAGTGCGCTGCGGGGGTTGAGGTTGGTGAGGTGGCCGCTCTCGGTGCCGGCCGAGGGGTCCAGTTCGCAGTCGATGAGTGCGGGCCGTCGGGAGGCGACGGCGGCGGTCAGTGCGGCGGTCAGTGCATCGGGGGTGTCGACGTGATAGCCCGTGCCGCCGAACGCTTCGATCAGCCGCTCGTGATGTGCACGCGGCGCAAGCACGGTCGGCTCGGGATCGGTGCCGTAGGGGTCGACTCCGTCGCCCCGGTACACGCCGCCGTTGTTGAGGATGACGACGGTGATGGGAAGGCCGTATCGGCAGATGGTTTCGATCTCCATACCGCTGAACCCGAAGGCGCTGTCGCCTTCGACGGCGATGACGGGCTCGCCGGTCTCGACGGCCGCGGCGATCGCATAACCCATTCCGATGCCCATCACACCCCAGGTGCCGCAGTCCAGGCGGTGCCGCGGCACCCGCATGTCGACGACGTTGCGGGTGATGTCGAGGGTGTTGGCTCCCTCGTTGACCAGATACACCTCGGGGTGGTCGCGGATGAAGTCCCGGATCGGGCGCAAGGCGTTGTAGAAGCGCATCGGCTGGGGATCTTCGGCCAGCCGTCGGGCCATGCCCGCGGCGTTGTGTTCGCGCTTCTCGGCCAGCTCGGTCCGCCACCGGTCCGGACACATGACCGGATGCCGTTGCAGACCGGCGGCGAGGGCGTGGATGACCGATGTGACGTCACCGGCCAGCGGGACGGTCGTCGGTTGGTTGCTGTCGAACTCGGTCGGGTCGATGTCGACCTGGATGAACTTGACGTCGCCGGCCCAGTGCGGTGTCTCGCCGTGCTGTAGCAACCAGTTCAGCCGAGCGCCGACCAGCAGAACGACATCGGCGCGCGACATGGCCAGCGATCGTGCGGCGGCGGCCGAGAGCTGATGGTCGTCGGGGATCACGCCCTTGGCCATCGACATCGGCAGGAACGGGATCCCGGTGGTCTCGACGAAGGACCGGATCTGCCTGTCGGCCTGGGCGTATGCGGCACCTTTGCCCAGTACGATCAGCGGGCGCTGCGCCCCGGCCAGCAACTCCAATGCCCGCAAAACCGCCTCGTGGGAGGGGGTTTGGCTGGGCGCGGGGTTGGTGATTTTCCACAGCGTCGCCGCACCGGCGGAGGTGTCGATGGTCTGGGCCAGGACATCGGCGGGGATGTCGAGATACACCCCGCCGGGCCGGCCGGACACCGCGGTGCGGAACGCTCTGGCGATGCCGCGGCCGATGTCCTCCACCCGGTCGACGCGATAGCTGGCCTTGGCAAGGGATTTGGCAATGGCCATCTGGTCGAGCTCTTCGTAGTCGCCGCGCTGCAGGTCGACGATCGCCCGGGTGCTGGAGCCGGCGATGTGGACCATCGGGAAGCAATTCACTGTTGCATTGGCCAGCGCCACCAGGCCGTTGAGGAAGCCCGGACCCGAAACAGTCAGGCACACACCGGGTTTACCGGTCAAAAACCCCGCGGCGGCAGCGGCGTGACCGGCAGCCGATTCGTGGCGGAACCCGATGTAGCGGATACCGGAGGCCTGAGCCAGCCGGGCGAGGTCGGTGATCGGGATACCGACCACGCCGTAGATGGTGGCGACGTCGTTGAGTTTGAGCGCGTCGACCACGAGGTGAAACCCGTCGGTCAGTGGACCATTCTGCACGTCAGGCGAAGTCATGGTTGAAGTGTGCTCGACCGGGGCGGTCCAGACCAGAGCGCCCGGATGTCGACGATCGCCAGATCGGGGTATTCGGCGCGAACCAGGGCCAGCAATTCGGTGCCATCGCCGGCCTGCCCGACCACCTCGAGGCCCGATCGGCTGAGCAGGCTGGCCAATCCCTCCCTCAACAGCACATCGTCATCGGCCACGACCACGCGTGTGCCAGACATCCATCCTCCTGCCGGTAGTACCGCTAGCCGGTAGTGGACATGGCGGTCAGCGCTGATGACAATTCCATGCCGCCCCGCAAAGGTAACTCTAGGCATGGCATTTCGTTGAGCGAAGGAGACCGGCAATGCAAATCTCGGGCAACACCATCTTCATCCCCGGTTCCACCAGCGGCATCGGACTGGCATTGGCCACCGCCCTGGCGGCCAAGGGGAACACCGTCATCGTGGGCGGACGCCGCGCCGATCAGCTGGACGCCATCACCGCCGAGCACCCGGAGTTGGGCGCCGTGCGCATCGACATCACCGACCCGGCCAGCATCGTCCGAGCACCTTCCTCGACTCCGCCGAGGCGATCATCACCACCAATGTGCTCGGGCCGATCCGGTTGATCGCGGCATTCGTCGAACACCTCCAACGGCAACCGGATTCGACGATCGTCACGGTCTCGTCGGGGCTGGCGTTCGCACCCCTGCGGGTCACGCCCAGTTACAACGCCGCTAAGGCGGCGATCCACATGCTCAGCGAGTCGGTGCGACTGCAACTGGCCGACACCAATGTCAAGATCCTGGAACTGGTTCCGCCGGCGGTGCGGACCGGGCTACTCCCCGGGCAGGAGGACAGCGACTTCGCGATGCCGCTCGAGGATTTCATCGGCGAGGTCATGGCGCTGCTGGAACGCCAGCCCGACGCACGCGAGATCCTGGTCGAGAGAGTGAAATTCCTCCGGTACGGCGAGGCCCGCGGCGACTACGACCAGGTGGTGGCGACGTTGAATGCGGCTGATCCGCATGGGAATTGACTGCTCACCCCGCCAATTCGGCGATCACCGCCCGAGCGGCCCGCTCGCCGGCGTCGACGGCACCCTCCATGTAGGCACTCCAATAGGTGGCGGTATCCGTCGACGCCCAGTGGATCACGCCGATCGGCGCGCTCAGGGCAGGGCCATACGCGGTCCATACATGGGGTCCGAGATTGGCGTTGTAGCAGCCGCGTGTCCACTGCCGATCCGACCACTCGCCGTCCACGTAGAACTCCGGCCTCGCGGCCTTGCTGCCATAGTGCCGGACCAGCTCCGCGGTCAGCGCCGCGCGGCGCTCATCTTCGGGAAGGCGTCCGAAGGTACGGGCCTGCTCGCCTTCCAGGAACATCAGGATCACACCGTGGTCATCGCCGGGCAGGCAGGTGTCGTTGGACATCCGGGCCGGGCCGACGTCGGAGATGAGCTGACCGTTGAAACCGTCTGCGCGCCAGAAGGGTTCGTCGTAGACGAAGAACGCCTTCATCGACGAACCGTTCGGCAGCCGCTGGGTGAGTTGATCGCGAACCCCGGAAAGCGGTGGGTCGTACATGATTCGGCCGGCCAGTGTCGGCGAGATGGCGACGATGACCCGGCGGCCACGGGCGACCAGCCCACCGCGACAGGTCACGGTCACATGGGAGGCGGTGTGCTCGATGAGTTGGACGGGGGCGTTGAGCACGATGTGGTCGGCGATCAGCGCGGCGAGTCGGCGCGGGATCTCACTGGTGCCGCCCACGAACCGGGTGGTCTGCGCGCCGCCCTCCGATTCGGCGAACAGCTCCGAGGTCACCCCGCAGGTCTGGATGGTGAACAACAGATGCAGGAAGGACACCTCGGCGGTGGGCACCGCCAGGATCCCGACGGTGCAGATCTCGAGCAGGGTGCGGGCAACCGGCGTCAAGCCCTGGGCGTCGTACCACGCACCGGCCGTGATGGAGTCCCAGTCCGCGGCCAGGGGTGCCAGCCAGGGCGCCTCCACCGGAACTTCGGTGGCCAACTCGTCGAGGCGCCGCAGCACGCGTTCGAGTTCGGCCAGTTCACCGGCGAACCGCGCGTGAAACTCCGTCTCCCGCAGCACACCGGAGCCGACGAGGTCGTAGGACGTCTCACCGTCTTCGAACTGCGGATAGGTCTCGACCCCGAGCTCGGCCGCCAGCGCAAACATCCGCTCGTGGGTATCGCCGATCCACTGGGCGCCGAGTTCGACGGGCAGTCCCGGCATGACCTCCTCGGTGAGGATGCGGCCGCCGACGCGTTCGTCGGCCTCCAGCACCACCGGCGTTAGTCCGGCCTCCAGAACCTTGCGCGCGGCGATCATTCCCGAAAGCCCCGCGCCGACGATGACGACGTCCGCGTCGATCTCCTGCTTCGGCATGATGGACACTGTGGCACAGCGTCGGGTGCTGTTGCGCTCAAACCGGTTGATAGATCCACGGTTCACGAGGGAGTTCGGCCGGGTCGAAGCGCGCCAGCAGTTCGCCCATGTCCGAGGCCGGCCAGCCCAGCGATTCGGTGATCAATCCAAAGGCCGTCGAGACGCCGAGCTCGGCCAGTGTCACCGCGCCGTCACGCTTGGCCAGCCGCTTACCCTCGCCGTTGAGCACCAGCGGCACATGGGCGTAGACCGGCTGCGGATAGCCCAGCAGGCCGGCCAGGTACGCCTGCCGGGGCGAGGACGCCAGCAGGTCGTCACCGCGGACCACCTGGTCGATGCCGGAGAGTGCGTCGTCGACGACGACGGCCAGGTTGTAGGCCGGCACACCGTCGCCGCGGCGCAGCACGAAATCGTCGACCACACCCGTGTAGTCGCCGTGCACCAGATCGGTGACCGTGTATCGACCGGTGTCGGCGCGCAGCCGCAGTGCGGGCGGGCGGCCGGTCTCGCGCTTGGCGGCCCGTTCGGCTTCGGTCAAGTTGCGACAGGTGCCGGGATAGGCCCCTTCCGGGGCGTGTGGTGCGCGCGGCGCGCCGAGAATATCCCTTCTGCTGCAATAGCATTCGTATGAAAGTCCCCGGGCCGCCAGACGAAAGATGACCGCGTCGTAGCGCTGTCGTTGCCGCGATTGCCACTGCGGCTCGTCATCCCAGGTGATGCCGATCGCGGCCAGATCAGCCAACTGCTGCTGCGCCACATCGTCGTGAGTGCGGTCGTCGAGATCTTCGACGCGCATCAGGAAGCGTCGACCGGTCGAGCGCGCGAACAGCCACGCCAGCACAGCCGTGCGCAGGTTGCCGATGTGCAGGTCGGCTGACGGACTGGGGGCGAACCGGCCCGCGCCCGGCGCCTCGCGGGTCACGTCCGCAATCTAACTCAGGTGCGCACCGGAACCGAAGTCTCGTCCCCGATTGTCGCGGCACGGGCGGGCCGGGTTCGGACGTTGATCGGCCACCAGAACCACCGGCCCAGCAGCGCGGCGATCGACGGTGTCATGAACGACCGCACCACGAGGGTGTCGAGCAGCAGTCCGAGCCCGATCGTCGTGCCGATCTGGCCGATGATGCGCAAATCACTGACCACCATCGAGGACATTGTGGCGGCGAACACCAGGCCGGCTACCGTGACGACGCTGCCGGTGCCGCCCATGGCGCGGATGATGCCGGTCTTGATACCGCCGGGCAGTTCCTCCTTGAAGCGGGCGACCAAGAGAAGGTTGTAGTCCGAGCCGACCGCAAGCAGAGCGATCACCACCATCGCCTGCACCAGCCAATGTAGCTCGATTCCGAAGATGTACTGCCAGAGGATGATTGACAACCCGAAGGCCGCGCCCAACGACACCAGGACCGTTCCGACGATCACCAGCGCCGCGACCAGACTGCGCGTCATCACCACCATGATCATGAAAATCAGGCACAGCGCTGCGATTCCGGCGATCAGCAGATCGTACTTCGAACCGTCTGCCATGTCTTTGAAGGTGGCCGCCGTACCCGCCAGCGAGATCGTGGCATCCTCCAGCGGGGTGGCCTTGACGGCTTCGATCGCCGCGATCTTGATCGGTTCGACGTGTGTCAGGCCTTCGGGCGAGGCGGCATCGCCGCGATGAGAGATGATGAACCGTACTGACTTACCATCCGGCGATACGAAACTCTTCATGCCGCGCTGGAACTCCGGGTTGTCGAACACATCCGGCGGAAGATAGAACGAGTCGTCGTTCTTGGCGTCGTCGAAGGCTTTGCCCATGGCCGTCGAGTTCTGGCTCAGCTCATCGAGCTGATTCCACATGCCCGAGATGGTGCTGTACGTGGTCAGCATCATCTGTTGCATGTTCTGCATGGTGGTGATCATCGGCGGCATCGTGGTGAGCATCTCCGGCAACAGCCGGTCCAAGTTGCCCATGTTGGCGATGACCTTGTCCATCGTGCCGGTCATCTCATCGACGCCGTCCATCGTGTCGAATATCGACCGGGTCGACCAACACAGTGGGATGTTGTAGCACTGCGGTTCCCAGTACAGGTAGTTGCGAATCGGACGGTAGAAATCGTCGAAATCGGCTATCCGGTCCCGTAATTCGTGGACGGTCTCCTGCAATTGGACGGTCTGGGCGACCATATCGTGCGTCACGCCGGTCATTTGTGACATCAGGTCGTACATGCGCTGCATCGTTGCGACGGTGGTGCCCATCTCGTCGGCCTGATGCTTCATGTCGGCCATCCGGTCCTTCATCAGCTTCATGTTCTGGACCATGCCGACGTTCTGCATGCTGACGAGGAACGGGATGGACGTGTGCGCGATCGGCATACCGTCGGGGCGGGTGATCGTCTGTACCCGCGCGATACCGGGAACTCGGAAGACTGACTTGGCGATCTTGTCGATGACCAGGAAATCGGCCGGGTTGCGCAGATCGTGGTCGGCCTGGACCAGCAGGATCTCGGGGTTCATCCGAGCCTGGCTGAAGTGGCGGTCGGCGGCCTGAAACCCTTCGTTGGCCGGGATGTCCTTCGGGATGTATCGAGTGTCGTTGTAGCTGGTGCGGTATCCGGGCAACGCGGCGAGGCCGAGCAGGACGATGGCCAGCGAGGCGGTGAGGATCGGTCCCGGCCACCGAACCACCGCGGCACCGATCTTGCGCCACATGCGAATGCGCATGGTGCGCTTGGGCTCCAACAACCCGAACCGGCTGCCGACGGTGACGATGGCCGGACCCAGCGTGAGGGCGACCGCCACACCGGCCACGATGCCGGCAGCGCACGGGGGACCCAGTGACTGGAAGAAGGGCAGGCGGGTGAAGCTCAGGCAGAACGACGCACCGGCAATGGTCAGGCCGGATCCCAGCACGACGGGAGCGGTGCCGTTGAACATTTCGTAGTACGCCGCTTCGCGGTCCGCGCCGGCCTGGCGCGCTTCCTGATAGCGGCCGACGAGGAAGATCGCGTAGTCGGTGCCCGCCGCGATCGCCAGTGAGACAAGTAGATTGACGGCGAACGTCGACAATCCGATGACGTTGTAATAGGCCAGTGCGGCCACGATGCCGCGCGCCGCCGCGACCTGGACCAACACCGCCGCGATCAGCAACACCACGGTCACGATCGACCGGTAGAAGAACAGCAGGATCGCGATGATCACGGCGAAGCTGACCAGCGCGATCTTGGCCATGCTGTGTCCGCCGGCAGCCTCGATATCCGACTGCAGCGCGGCAGGTCCGGTCACATAGGCCTTGACCCCGGCCGGCGGCGGCGTCTCGCTCACTGCCTTACGCACCGCGGCCACCGACTCATTGGACTGGGTCGTACCCATGTTGCCGGCCAGGTTCAGCTGAACGTACACCGCCTTGCCGTCGGCACTCTGCGCCGCAGCCTCGGTGAGGGGGTCGCCCCAGAAGTCCTGGACGTTCGTGACGTGAGAGGGATCGGCCCGAAGCTTCGCAATGATGCTGTCGTAGTAGCGGTGCGCGTCGGACCCTAGCGGTTGATCGCCTTCCAGCACGATCATCACGACGCTGTCCGACTCGGACTCGCCGAAGGCCCGGCCCATCTGCGCCATCGCCTGCACCGACGGCGCATCCGGTGCGCTCATCGGCACCGCCCGCATCTTCGCCACGGTTTCCAGCGGCGGTATGGCGATGCTGGACACGACGACGACGCCCAGCCAGCCGAGGATGATCGGGATGGCCAGTCGCCGAATCCAGCGGGCCAGCGGCCGGGGATCCCTTGACGATGACGGCGGTGTCATGCCGACTTCACAAAGCAATAGATGTAGGCACTCACCGCTTCAGCGGTCCGTTCCATCTTGACCTCTCCATCGGCGGTGATGCGGCACCCGATCGAATCGCTGTTGCCTTGCGCCAGAACATTTCCCGCCATCGCGGGTGCGTTGGTGACGATCTCCACCGACCACGGCAGCGTTGCCCCGTTGACCTGGTGCGGGGTCCCGCTGTCATCGAGATAGTTGATGTCGGCGACCGCCCCCGGCGGGCCGAAGACCTGGTAGACAACGCGTTTGGGATCCGACTTCCGCTTCTCATCGGACATGCTGCCGGCGTACGTCGGAAGCTGATGAGAGCCGAAGATCCCGCGCACCCGCGACACCGCGAAAGCGCCGGCGGCGAGAACTACGACGAGCACCAGCGGAATCCACGCCCGCTTGGCGGCGGAAAGAACTCTCATACCCGACCGGATGCGTCCGCGGCGATCTGCCAGCCGGCGCTCGTCTCTTGCTGCCGCCAGAACTCGGCGAACCGTCCACCGCGCGCGGTGAGTTCGTCGATGCTGCCGCGCTCGACAATCACGCCGTCGTCGACGAACAGCACCTGGTCGGCATTGCGAATGGCGTCGAGCCGGTGCGCGATGATGACCCGGGTGCGTTGACGCGGATCGTTGCTGATCGCCTGGGTGATCGATGCCTCGTTCTCGGTGTCCAGCGCGCTGGTCGCCTCGTCGATCAGCAACACCCCGGCCGGTTTCACCAAAGCCCTGGCGATGCTGACGCGTTGGCGTTCACCACCGGACAGAGCGGTGCCTGCCTCACCGACCAAGCTCTGCGCGCCGTCGGGCAGGCGCTCGATGATGTCGTCGACACGGGCCAGCGCCATCGCGCTGCGGACGGCCTCGTCGTCGGCCTCGGGATGACCGACCCGGATGTTGTCGGCGATCGTTCCGTCGAACAGGTACGGATGCTGGAACACCACACTGACCAGCGCTCGCCGCGCGTCGGGGTCGATCTCGCCGACGTCGGTGCCGTCGACAAGGATCTGCCCACGCTCGGGTGTGTGCAGCCCGGCGATCAGCGACAGGATCGTGCTCTTGCCGGAGCCGGACGGGCCCACAACCGCGGTGGTGGTGGCCGGTTCGAGGGTGAAACTGATGTCCGTGAGCACCTCGGTGTCCTGGTAGCCGAAGCTCACCGAACGGAATTCGATTCTGGGCGCACGGGATTCGCCCGACGGCGGCGGGCTGCCCTCAGCGGACTTCTGCAGCGGTGCGGCGGTGACGGTGTTCAGCCGCTCCAGCAGTCCGCGAGACGACTCCATGGCGCCGGATAGTTCGGCCAGCACGGTGAAGGGTTCGAGGAACCGCACCATCACGATCGCCAGCGCCACCGCGGCAGGGGCGCCGAGCTGGCCCTGCAGCGCAAGCGTCGTGATCGTGCCTGCCAGCAGGATGAGAGCGATCTGGCTGGCCACGCTGAACAGCAGCTGGCCCGGGATTGCGAACAGCAGCAGCCGCAATGTCGCCCCGCGCACGGCTCCGATGGCCTCACCGGTCTGGCTGCGGGCGGCTGTGACGCGGCGGCTGGCCCGCAGCGCCTGCTGGGTGCGCGCGAACTCGACGAGGCGTTCGGTGAGTGCGCTGTGCGCGGCCGCGTCGGCGGCATCGGCCTTACGAACCAGTCGTTGGCTCGCGGCCAGTGCGCCGAGCAGGAACGGAAGTGCGATCGCGGCCGCCACTCCCACCGGCCAGGAGACGAAGAACAGGCCGATCGTGATCGCGGCGGGCAGCAGCAGCGCCCCGATGAACGGGCTGAGCAGGTTGGCGACGAAGCCGACGAGATCCGGAGCACTGGCCGCGATGGCCTGGCGGGCGATCGCAGTGTTGTCAGCGGTGAACCAGCGAAGCGGAGTGTCGGTGAGCCGGTTGGCCATTTCGTGCTGGGTGGTGTCGGCGAGCGTGAAGCCGATACCGAAACCGATCCGCGCCAGGGTCATGTCGATGACCCACCCGCCGACGGTCACGGCGGTGAGAGCGCCGACCCACGGCCAGGCGTCGGCCGGGTGCGGGCCGAACAGTGCGACCAGCAGCGGCACGAGCAGCAGGCCGCTTGCCGCTCGCAGGACCACTGAAATGAGTGACAGCACAACGTAGGTGGTGAGCTGTGTCCGGGCCTGGGCGGGGATCAAGCGGACCAGGGAGCGGATCATCGGGCCGCCTCACTGCGGGCCGAGGCGCCCGTCAGGCGGCCGTCCCACAGCCGACGGTAGCGCCCGTCGGCGGCAATCAGGTCGGTGTGGGTGCCGGTTTCGGCGATCCGCCCATGATCGAGGACGGCGATCTGGTCGGCACCGGTGATGGTGTGCAGCCGGTGTGCGATCACCAGCACGGTGCGGTGCTGGATCAGTGAACTCAGCGCCTGCTGCACAAGGTATTCCGATTCCGGGTCGGCGAACGCCGTGGCCTCGTCGAGGATCAGGATCGGGCTGTCGGCGAGCAGCGCGCGGGCGATCGTGAGACGTTGCTTCTCCCCGCCGGACAGCTGGCTGCCGGCCCCGAGGACGGTGTCGTATCCGTCTGGCAGCCGCAGGATTCGCTCGTGGATCTGCGCGCTGCGCGCTGCGGCCTCGACCTCGGCGGTGCCGGCATCCGGGCGGGCCAGCGCGATATTGTCACGGACGGTGCCCGCGACGAGCTGCACATCCTGAAAGACGAATCCGACGCAGCTGTAGAGCTCGTCGGGCGTCATGGACCGGATGTCGCGGCCGTCGATGCGGATCGCACCGGTGTCGACGTCGTGGAATCGCGCCAGCAGCGCTGCCAGGGTTGACTTGCCCGAACCGGACGGACCCACCAGCGCGGTCACGGTCCCGGGGCGCAACGCCAGCGTGACGTCGTGGATCACCGGGACTCCGGGGCGATAACCGAAACTCACCCCATCGAACACAACACCGGCGGCCGTCGGGGACGGCGCTGCATCGTGCGTGTTCAGCTCGGTCTCGTCGAGCGTCACGGCGATGCGACTCGCGGCCTGGGTGCCCTCCCTGATACCACCCAAGCCGTAGGCGATGCCCAGCAGGCGGCTGCCAAACGTGGTACCCAGCACCAGGAATGGCAGCAGCGTCGCCGGTGCCATCCAGCCCGCGACGACGAACCCGGTGCCCGCCGTCGCGATCAGCCACAGGAATGTGCTCGGCCGGGTGACCAGATCCATGAAGGTCTTCTTGCCGATGAACGGGCGCTGCCACTCGTTGAGGAAGGCGATGTAGTCGTCCAGGTGCCGGCGGAACGAAGAGGCCGCGGCACCGCCGAAGACCCGGATCACGGGCTGACCCTCCAGAAACGCGGCCGATTCGCCGTTCATCCGTTCGGCCCACTTCGACGCTTCGGCGATCTTCGGCCCGCTCTGGTACACCATCGTCGCGGTGGTGACGATGTAGACGAGGATCGGCAGGAACAGGATCAGCGCCATCCGCCAGTCGACGGTGAACAGGTACACCAGCACAGCAATGGGGGCGATCACGGCGGCGACCGCATCGCACACCGCGTGGGTGACCAGGTAGTGCAGTGACAGGGTGTCGTCCTGGATGAGTTTCTTGACCGAGCCGGAACCGCGATCGGTGAACCAGCCCAACGGCATTCGTGCGAGTTTGTCCAGCAGGCGTCGTCGTACCTCGGCGCTGAAGCGCATGTCCACCACGTGCAGCCACAGCACGAGGACCGCGCCCAGCGTGGTCCCGGTGGTCAGCAGCACCACGAACACCGTCACCGTGTTCCACACCCGGGAGTCATCGGCACCGCTGAGCAACAGCTGCGCCAACTCGACCAGCACCACGAACGGGGCCAGCTGAAGCAGAGTCAGCAGCGCCTGCAGCACGCCCGCGACGATCAACTGCGATGTGACCGGTGCCAGGAGGTCTTTGCCCGCTTGGGAACGCCACTTACCCTTGGCGACGACCGGCTGGGCGGGCGCCGGTGGCGCGGCGCTGGCGGCCTCCGGCGCGGTCGCGTCGTCGTCACGCGTGCTGCCCATCTCGCGGCCCTGAGTCCAATACGCCTGGGCCTTCAGCTCGGCTTTGGGAAAGCCGAAGGTATCCTTCAGCCGCTTGCGCAGGTGCTTGAGCGCACCGGCCTCGGGACCGGCCCACGCGGACCAGTTCGACCAGTCCCGGTCCTCGATGGCCGCGGCCAGCGAGGTGTCATCGGTGCGCGTCACCCAGTGCACGCGCCCGCGCGGGTGCTTGGTGAGCGGGATGAGTTCGTCGGAGTCGCAATGGCGTTCCAGGTAGACCTCGACGTCCACGTCGGGCGGCAGCGCGGCAACGATGGAGTTGATCGCCGGGATCGACGCCGAGTCGCCGACGAGCAGGTAGCCCGCGGGCAGTTCCTCGGGGACTTCGAACCGGGTCGAGCCCAGCGATACCACCGGGATCGTCATGCCCGGCTTGGCTGCCGATGCCCAGGCGCAGGCCGGGCCGGCCGGCTCGTGCAGCACGACGTCGATAGCGAATCGGCCGGCGTCGGGATCGGCCCACACCAGGGTGTAGGCCCGTTGGAACTCGGTCTTTCCGCCGGCTGGATCGGGGAACCAGAACCGCAGCCAGGCGGTCGGCCCGACGCTGACGTCGGAGAAGACGGTCGGTGACGACAGGGTGATGCGAACGCAGTGAGGTGCAATGTGGGAGATCTGCTCGACGGTCGCGACGTGATCGCGTCCCCCGAAGCCGCGCAGCATCGCGCCTCCGATGCCTCGTCCCATGTTCGGTGTCCTCCGCTAGCGGGCGTGCAGATAGTTAGCTTAACCTAAGCTAACTAGATCGCCGGGGCCTACGGGGGTCCGCCCGGGGTCGGGGGCAGCGGAATTGTATTACCCGCCGTAGGCGTAATTCGACAGCCGAAATCTACTTTCAGCCGACCGCTTATTTCTGCCGCCGACTAAGGCAAGACTAACCGAATCGAAATGAAGTCAGCCAAGCCTTATCTTATTTGCCGACGACCGAGTGGATGTGCCAATGTTCAAGCACGGCAACCCGTTTTGACCTCTATCAGCGGCGCGCCGACGACGCATCTGTATTAGATTCATCGAATACGGTATTGATTGCGGCCCGGTAATTTGACAGGAGAAAGTCATGCAAGGCGACAGCGAGATTCTCACTCTCCTCAATCAACAACTGACGAGCGAACTGACCGCGATCAACCAGTACTTCCTGCACTCGAAGATGCAGGACAACTGGGGGTTCACGGAGCTCGCGAAGCACACCCGGGATGAGTCCTTCGACGAGATGCGTCACGCCGAGCGCGTCACCGACCGGATCCTGATCCTCGACGGCCTGCCCAACTACCAGCGGATCGGCACGCTGAACATCGGTCAGACCATCCGTGAACAGTTCGAGAGCGACCTGGCTCTCGAGTACGAGGTGGTGAATCGGCTGAAGCCGGCCATCGTGCTGTGCCGTGAGAAGCAGGACTCCACCACGGCCAACCTCTTCGAGGACATCGTGGCCGACGAGGAACTTCACATCGACTACCTCGAGACGCAGCTCGAGCTGATGGACAAGCTGGGTGTGGAGCTGTACTCGGCGCAGTGCGTCTCGCGGCCGCCGGGCTCGCTCGACTAGCGGGTCTTCAGCCCGGGGATGATCTCGCCGAGGCTGAACGTCAGCGGACGCTCGAGCTGTTCGTAGGTGCAGGAGCGTGGATCGCGGTCGGGCCGCCAGCGGTTGAACTGCGCGGTGTGCCGGAATCGCTCGCCCTCCATGTGGTCGTAGCGCACCTCGACCACGCGCTCAGGCCGTAGCGGTACGAACGAGAGATCCTTGCCGGCATTCCAGCGGGACCCGGCATTCTTCGCAGGCGTGCGTTCGCCCGCCTCGTGGGCGGCCCAGTTCCATGGATGGCCGTCGAATTCGGTTACCAGAGACTGTAATTCGGTGAACAGTCGGCGCCGCTCGGCCATCGGGAATGCGCCTATCACACCGACCGAGGCCAGCATGCCGTCGTCGTGAAAGAGCCCGAGCAGGAGCGAGCCGATCGCGTCTTCGCCAGATTTGTGCACCCGGTAGCCGGCGACCACGCAGTCGGCGGTCCGCTCGTGTTTGACCTTGAACATCACCCGCTTGTCGGGCTGGTAGGTGATGGTCAGCGGTTTGGCGATCACCCCGTCGAGTCCGGCGCCCTCGAACTCGGAGAACCAGCGTTGCGCGGTCTCCTGATCGGTGGTGGCCGGTGTGACGTGAAACGACGGACCAGTACCGGCCATAGCCTCTACCAGGGCGGCGCGCCGCTCGCTGAACGGCCGGCCGGTGTAGTCGTCCTCGCCGAGCGCGAGCAGATCGAAGGCGACGAATGCTGCCGGGGTCTTATCGGCGAGCATCCGTACCCGGGAATCGGCGGGATGGATGCGTTGCTGCAGAGCGTCGAAGTCCAGGCCGGCGTCGGTGGCGATGACGATCTCGCCGTCGATCACGCAGCGCGTTGGCAGTTCGGCCTGCGCGGCACTGACCAGTTCGGGGAAGTATCGGGTCAGCGGCTTCTCGTTGCGGCTGCCCAGGACGATCTCGTCGCCGTCGCGAAAGCACACCGATCGAAAGCCATCCCATTTCGGCTCGTAGGATGCGTCGGGCGGCATGACGGACACCGACTTGGCGAGCATCGGCGACACCGGAGGATTGACGGGCAGCTGCATCGGTTCATTCTCCTCGCGGGCGCGGTAGCTTGAAAAGCGTGGCCAAGGCCGAAGAGATCGACGTCGAGGGTGTCGCCGTCCGGTTCACCAATCCGGACAAGGTGTACTTCCCCAAGCTCGGGTCGAACGGCACCAAGGGCAAGGTGGTCGAGTACTACCGGACGGTGGCCGTCGGCGGGCAGCTGCTCACCGCGTTGCGGGACCGGCCGACGCATCTGCAGCGCTTTCCGGACGGCATCGAGGGCGAGGAGATCTACCAGAAGCGCGTCCCGGAGAAGCGTCCCGAATATCTCGAGACCTGCCGGGTCACGTTCCCGTCCGGGCGCACCGCCGACGCTTTGAAGGTGACGCACCCGTCGGCGATTGTCTGGGCCGCGCAGATGGGCACGATCACGTTGCACCCCTGGCAGGTTCGCTGCCCGGACACCGAACACCCCGACGAGTTGCGCGTGGACCTCGATCCGCAGCCGGGAACGGGTTTCGCGCAGGCCCGCACGATCGCCGTCGACATTCTCAAGCCCGTGCTCGACGAACTCGGCCTGGTCGGCTACCCGAAGACCTCCGGCGGCCGTGGGGTACATGTGTTCCTGCGCATCCGGCCGGACTGGGATTTCATCGCAGTGCGCCGGGCCGGGATTGCGCTGGCACGCGAATTAGAGCGCCGTGCACCAGATCTGGTGACCACCTCCTGGTGGAAAGAGGAACGCGGGCAGCGGGTGTTCATCGACTACAACCAGAACGCCCGCGACCGGACGTTCGCCAGCGCGTACTCGGTGCGGGCGACCCCGATCGCCACTGTGTCGACTCCGCTGACATGGGAGGAACTGGCCGAAGCCGATCCCGACGACTTCACCATGGCGACGGTTCCGGCCCTCCTCGAGAAGCGCGGTGACCCGATGTCCAGTCTGGATTCGGTTGCACAGTCGATCGATTCACTGCTGGAGATGGTGGCCGCCGACGAGGAGCGGGGTCTCGGTGACCTGCCCTACCCGCCGAACTATCCGAAGATGCCTGGCGAACCGCCGCGGGTGCAGCCGAGCAAGAAGGTGGCGGCGCACTGGGACGAGCACGGCAACCCGAAGAAGTGAAAACGCCACGCGCACTGGTCATTGCGGCATCGGCGGCCTGTGTCCTCGGAGCTTGCGCGACAGGCGGAAAATCGGTTGTCGCGACCGAATCATCGGTCAGCGGTGCGGTCACGCAGACGATCGTGTCGAGTCCGCCGACGCGTCCGCACGACCTCGTCATGCCGGACCTGCGGGGCATGTATTGGACCGACGCGGAACCGGCCCTACGGACGGTCGGCTGGACCGGTGTGCTGGAGAAGGCTCCTGATCTGACGAACTCGCCATACCGGCCGAACCAAATTGCCGCGCAGGTGCCGGCGCCAGGACAGGTCATAGCCAGCGACGCAATGATCACCTTGCAGTTCGCCCGCTGATTGACGCGCCTAGCGGTAGTAGATGTCGAGCCGCTCGATCAGGCCGGCCCGAATCCTGAACACGTCCGCGGCATGGACGTAGTTCCCCGGCTCGCCGAGCGGGCTGGACGCTCTGATCTGCAGGATCTCGCTGTCGCCGTCGGTGAACCTGGCTTGGATCTCGGTGACCGCCTGCCCGGCGAACACGACTGAGGAGTAGAAGGTACGGATCGCGTCGGCGTCGGTGAATTCACCTGCTGGGTGGAACAGTGCCGCGGTCGGCGAGAACGGGCTCATGAGTGCGTCGATGTCCGCCCGGTTGACGAATTCGATGTACTGCTCGGGAATGGACACGGGTCAGGCCTCCCGGGGCGCGATGGTGATGGGCATATGCCGGACGCCGCTGTGCTTGTTGCTGCGGACGTACTCGATCGGACCGGTCAGGGTCACCGACTCGACACGGTCGAGCAGCACGTCGAACATCACCCGCATCTCCATGCGGGCCAGCGACGCGCCGAGACAAAAGTGGACTCCGCGCCCGAAGGCCAGGTGCGGGTTGGGGTTTCGCTCGATGTCGAGGACGTAGGGGTCCGCGAACACGGATTCATCGCGGTTGGCTGACGCCCACCACATCGACACCTTTTCGCCGGCCTTGATCCGTTGGCCGTGCATCTCGATGTCGCGGGTGGCCGTACGCCGGTTGTACGGAGTCGTCGACGCCCAGCGCAGCAGCTCCTCGACTGCGGTCGGAAGCAGTTCGCGGTTGTCGCGCAGCCGTTCCCATGTCTCCGGCCGTTCGC
This sequence comes from Mycolicibacterium rhodesiae JS60, assembly GCA_000230935.2. Taxonomy (GTDB): domain Bacteria; phylum Actinomycetota; class Actinomycetes; order Mycobacteriales; family Mycobacteriaceae; genus Mycobacterium; species Mycobacterium rhodesiae_B. Next base: position 1,434 of record AGIQ01000002.1, on the reverse strand, counting down.
TCAGGGCGGCCATTCCGATGGCGATGGAGTTGCGTGTCGTCTCGCTTCCAGCTGCGATGATCAGACTCAGGAACAGGCGCTGCTCGTTCTCGCTGAGCGGCTGGTCATCGATGAGTGCGTGCGTGACGATCGACAGCAGGTCGGCGCTGGGCGGGTCGGATCGCTTGCGCACCAACAGATTTGTCCCGTAAGTGAACATCTGTGCTTGTGCTCGTGCTACCCGATCACTGATCTCGCCTACTTCGCGCCCTTCGTAGTCGAGGGTGACGTTGGCCCAGTTCATCAATTCGTGTCGGTCGGCTTGCGGCACGCCCGCCAGTTCGGCCACCGCCTGCAACGGCAACTCGGCGGACACGTCGATGAGGAAGTCGCACTCGCCCTTGGCAATTGCCGCGTCGACGATGTCGATCGACCGGCGGCGAAGATCGTCTTCGATGGCGCGCAGCGCTCGAGGAGTAGTGCTCGGCGTCAGCAGGCGGCGGAACTGCGCGTGCCGCGGGTCGTCCATCATGTTGAGCAGTGCGCCGACGGCGAACTCCATCGGCATGTCTTCCAGTGTGGTGCCGCCACCTTCGCGGTCACCGCCCGTCTCTGACGAGAAGGCCGCCGCGTCGGCGGCTGCGGCAACGATGTCGGCGTAGCGGGACAGTACCCAGAAGCCCTCACCGCCCGGTGTGTGCTCGGTGGGCGGATGCCACCAGACAGGCGCTTCCCGGCGCAGAACATCGAACACGCGGTACGGGAACCCCGCCGTGAACTGATCGAGGTCGGCAAGGTCGATGTCGTCCAACGTCGCCATCGGTGGACCATACACTTAATCGCAGAGCGTCTTGTCGGGGATTCAGGTGATTCCGGAAGGATTGGCCCACCCTTCGTTGTCGTTGACCCGCGCCTTGTGGGAAGAACTGGGCGACGCCGATTTCAACGATGTCACGATCGCCAGGGTTCCGGCTCTCGATGGCCGCCGACGAGTAGAGCCGCTTGTGCGAATCAGACGACTACCGGATATCCCCGTCTCGCCGGGCCGCCGCCGTGGGTGCCGGCCGTCCTAGCCGTGCCGATCTCGCCGGCGCCGCCGCCACCGCGCTTGCCGCCGGTCCCGCGGCGCCCCCGGTTCCGCCGGCGCCGCCCGTGCCACCGGAGGCAATGGCGGGGGGGATGACGGACTTCGTGCCAGGCGTGCCAGTGGTGCCGCCAGTACCGGGCCCGCCGGCCCCGCCGGTGCCCGTACCGCCGGAACCGCCGCCGCCACCGCTGCCGCCGTCGCCGCCGTCGACAGGTCCACAGAGTTGACAGACACGGCCGATGCCATCGCCGCCGTCGCCCCCCTTACCACCGTTGCCGCCGGTGCCGCCAGCGCCGTTGCCGCCGTTGCCGCCGTTACCGCCGCTGCCGCCGGGACCGCCGCTGCCGCCGACGGCGTTATAAGGGCCG